>CAVXLQ010000023.1:0-777485 GCA_963762635.1 uncultured Actinomycetota bacterium | reverse complement strand
TGGTCTGGAGCGGATCGGTCGCCGGAGCACTGGTATACGCCTTCGGGTTGTAGAAGTCCTGACACCATTCCCAGACGCTACCGAGCATGTCGTGCAGCCCCCAGGCATTCGGCTTGCGGCGGCCGACCGGCTGCGTCTTGTTGCCGGATTCGACCGGAACCACCCCGGTCCTCGCCCACTGTTTTGTCAGTGACCACCGCGCCACCGGCCCCCATCCCATAGAGGCCGTCCCCGCCGGCCCGCGCCGCGTACTCCCACTCTGCCTCGGTCGGCAGCCGGTATTTGCCACTGCTGATCCGGTTTAACCTTTCCAGATAAGCCTGAACATCGCGCCAGCTCACCGTCTCCACCGGCAGGTCTCTACCCTTGAAGGCGGACGGCGCCTTGATCGCCTCCTTCTCACGGCGCGTGGCGCCCGGAGGATCTTTGGTAATCACGGCCGTCCATTGCGGCGCCTGGGTCACCTCGTATTTGCCGAGCAGGAAAGGCCGGGTGATGGTGACCCGGCGGGCCGGTCGCTCATCCTCCTGGGCGGGGAGCCAGACGCCCGCCGCCTTCAACGCCGCGCGGTCCGCGTCGGACGTCCCCATCAGAAACTGCCCCGCGGTGGGATCTTCACAAAAACGATCCCGTCCAGCGTCACCTCCGCGAAATCCGACAAGCCGCCCAGGTCCACTGCCTGCGCCGACGCCGCGGCCGGCTTCTCCGCCGGCGCCGTCCGGGCCCGCGGCGTCACGCACCCAGGAGGACAGCAGCGGAAAAAAGGACGAACCGTCAGGAGGCGGCTGGAACAAGGATTGACAGGATGTACCGGACGACGGCCGACAGGTCGCTATTGAGGGTCGCTGGCTCGTGGGTGAAGGGCGAGCGCCGCCGACCTCCCCAAATCCGCTGCACAACCAAGAACGAAGTCGTCCGCTATCCTGTCCATCCTGTCTATCCTTGTTAAGAAGTCGAAGCGCGCGTCCGAGCCCGCTCCTGTCCACGCCTTCTTGATATACTTCATCGGCGGGCGGTCGTTGCGGCCGTGGCCCTTTGGGTCGATGTCCGCCAGGAGCAGCGCCGTGGAGTAGACGTCGCCGTGGTTGGGGATGAAGGACTTGTCGCTGGGCGTGCGGCCTCCGAGTCAGCTCGCCCGTGATCGGATCGTAGGCGGGGTCCAGCTCCGTCCGGCAGCATGGGAATCGCCAGCAGCGTGTTCTCGCCGATCGCCGCCGATACTGCGTGTCGCCCTTCACCTTGCCGCCCAGGAACGCCGCCGAGGTCACCTTCCAGTGCTGGCAGATGTCCTGGCCGTCGATCATCTTCTGCTTCTCCGCCTCGGGGATCTTCATCTTCTGGATCGCGTCCACGTCGCCGTGGATCGTGCGCCCGAACTCCGAGGTCAGCACGATGGTCGTGAGATCGAAGAGGCTCTTGCCCGTGCTTCCGGTGCGGGCGTCGCTCTTCAGCAGGTCCGACCAGCGTGTTGAGCGGATTCCAGAGGTCCTCGCTCATCATCTCCGTCTGGTCCGGCTGGCCGCGCGGCGTGCGGCCGTCCGCCCCCCAGAGCCCCTTCGCGGTTGCGATGGCTAGTCGAAGCGGCGGATGTCCCGCGTCTCGATCCAGAAGGCGCAAGTGAGGCCGGCGCGCAGCAGCTCGTAGGTCATCATCGCCTGAACGTTGGCGTTCGGGCAGAACTTGGTGCGGGCCTTGTTGCCGTTGACGCTGCGATAGGTGATCAGCTCGTCCTCCGGCTTGACCTTGAACCGCTCCCGCAGCTCCGGTCGGTGAAGAGCGCGGCCAGCATGCTCTCGTCCAGCTTCAGGCCGCGCGACGACGAGGTTCATGGTAGATCTGCGCGGGCCGAGTTGTAGCTCTTGACCACCTCCAGGTGCCGGTCACTGTCGAGCTAGGTGTGGGCGTCGTCCAGGAACTTCTGGATCTCGCGGTTGACCGAGTCGCTGGACGTTCTGGCTGCATCCGCAGCAGGAACTGGCGCAGGTTGGCGGGCGTGCCCGGCATAGATCGTGTGCGCGTGGGCGGGCCCCAGCGCGTGGTAGTAGCCCTTGCGCCCGGTGTACTGCACCTCGTTCAGCTCGCCGTCGGAGAGCCACCAGTGCCAGGAGAGGTTCGGCAGCACGTACGGCTGCCCGTACACCTCCGCGAACGCCTGCATCACGATCGCTCGTCCTCCTCGCGGTCGGCCTGGCAGGCGGCAGTTGTAGCTGCCCATGTGCGCCTTCAGCCGCTCGCCGGAGTGGAACGAGCCGGTGTGCATCGAGCTGAGGACCGCCATGTCGGGGAACAGGTCGCTTGCCGCGCCTCGGCGAGGTAGCCGTAGCGGATGTTTCCTGCCTGCTAGATGCCGTAGCCCGGCTTGCCGAAGTTCAGAACGCGGTATCGCTCCTTGTGATGTCGTCCAGTCGCTGGAAGACGTTGTTGGGCGTCATCGACCGGGCTGAACATGTCATACCCCATCCAGCCCCCCTCGACGAACCAGTAGATCAGGATAGCGCGGCTCCGCCGCCGCCTCAGCGCCCGGCCTCCGCCACCGCGAGGAGCGCGGCGCATTTATTCGGGCATCCCGTTCTGCGGATGAAGTAGCGCAGGAAATCAGCGGCGGTCAGCGCCCCGGTGGCCACGGCCGCGCGCTGGAGGAACCCGCGCCGACCCATCGTCCCACCGCTGCGCCCCACCTGGTGCCCTGCCGAAGGCGGCGGTGGCGCCGCGATGCTGTCGATCCGCGGGCTCCACAGCGACGGGTACTCCGCAAAGGTCGTCTGCTCTTCAAACTCACAGGTCCGTTCGGCCATGGTCGATCTCCTGCTTCCCGACTATTCGATCCAACACGACGCGGGGTAGTTACCCCGCCTCGAGCTCCGTTGCGGGCATCGCTTCATTGCGCTCGTTTCACCGTGCGAAACGGTGCGGGGGGAACGGTTGCGGTAGGACGCGCCGCGCGCTGCACGCCCGTGCGTGTCGACGCGGGTGTCTTCGCCCGGATGACGCCTGGACGGGCTGCCGGGAGAAGTCGCGCCATTGGGCTGTCCCTCCAGGTATTCGGGACTGGTGACCATGGCGCGGATCAGCGGGCGAATGGCGAAGCGGTGGTTCCTGAGCCGTATCCCAGAGCCGGCGGTAGAGCCCGCGCTCATCCTGCTCATAGCGCATCTCGCGGCCGAAATACCAGACGAAATGCGTCTGGATGATGGTGCGGATGAAGCGCTCTTTGTTCTGCGCCTGCAGCGCGAACGCCTCCATCCCCGCGCCGGGGTAGGGATAGGAAGGCACCAGATCACGGTCCGTGTCATTGATCCGCAGCCCGGTGTCGTCGTGCTCGCGGAATTCCCCTTCGTCGGTCCACCGCTCCCGCTGGTAGGCCAGCGGCGTCAGCACCTTGTGGCAGGAGTAGCAAACGGAGCCCGCGCTCGTCGTCGAGATCGCGGTGATACCCCTCCCGCGCCGCGACCACCTCCGGCGGCACCACAAAGACGTAGCCCAGGAATTTCTCCGCGACCTGGGCGGCATAGTTAAAGTGGGGGGCAGACCCGGCTTGCCGCGGACGAAGCCTTTCATGGCGAGTAGGCCGTCTTGCCATGGTAGGCGGGTGCCGTGGCTGGGCCTCGAACTGCGTGTCCACACTATAGTCCGCCGTGAGCAGCTCCTTGAACTAACTATTGTTTAAGGCGAGATAGCTCCACAGCCGGGCCGGTTCGTCCTCAATCTCCGAGCCGTGGCTCTCCAGGTAGAGCCGCACGCGGCGGAAGTAGAAGTCCCGGAATTCTTGCCCCTTCAGATACTCATCCACGAGCGCCCCCAGCGGCTCCCGCCTCCAGCTTACGGATTTCCGTCTCGGTCGGCGTCCGCCCTACCAGATCTTGCGCCACCTTGACGAGCTGCAGCCGCTTCCGGTCCGGGGCATTCTTGACGAGCGGCATCGAGCGTGGCGGGTGAACAGGAAATCGGGGTGCTGCATCAGCGCCCGGCAGAGCCCCTCCCACGCCGCCTGCTGCGGCGTCAGCGCGGGGGCCGCAAAGGCGATCTTCGCCGCGTGGGTATCCTTGAGCGCCAATGTACGGACCGCCGACCTGCCGCCAGGTCATTCGCAAGGGAGAATGCTGGACGTTGACACTCTCCAGGCTGATCTCGATGGGCGCGCCAACGTGGGCATGCACCGGGTAGTTCAGCTTCACGATGGGGCCGACGCCTGAAGCGTGGACCACGACGGGAGCACGCGTCTCATTGTCGCTTTTTGCCGGGAAAACCCGCCAGCACGCGATACCACCCCTTCGGGTTCCAAGCCGCCTTCTGCTTTGAAGGCCGGTAGAGGAGCCGCATCTCACCCTTGCGGGAGCTGCCATCGCTGATGGAGTCCGGGCGCCGTTCACATTAGACGGCCGGAGCTTTGGTCATCGAAGACCGACCACTTGTCGGCGCCGTCCGCATCGGCGTTGTCGATGAGGATCTCGGCGCCGCCCGCGACCGGGACAAACTTCACCGCGTCCGCCACCACCCGCCGGCGCGTTCCGCCGTTGTGGATTTCCACGCCCGCCTTCTCGTCCGTGAACTGGAACGGCGTCTCCAGATCCCAGAAGGCGATGTTGTCGATGGACTGATCGACACTGAAATGCGCTTCACCGCCGGGAGGAACGGCAGTCGGCGGCGCCACCGCCAGCCGCGAGCGATGATCATGCGAGACCACTTCCACGAGCACGTTCTTGGCCATATCGGCCGGATCAACTTCGGCGACGCCGCCGCCCGCGTCCCGCTCCTCCCCCATCCCCGCTCTTCGGGTTCGTCAGCCAGACACCAGCGTCACTTCGTACCGTCCCGGCTGCTTGACCGCGATGGGGAAGGTGATCCAGCTCTTTCCCTTGTTGGTATCGCCGTCGTCATAGCTCGACGGATCCCCCTGGTTCAGCCGCCACGCGCCCTCTGCATGAACGGCCGGGAACATGCGTGATGGGGAGCGACTGCGTCTCGGTCCCCGGCAAGGGCCCCTTGAGCTCAATGGCCGCCACCGAGACGTTGCCGTTCGTGTTTTCGTTCGAGACCAGAACCTTCTGCTCGGCATCCGCCAGTTTGAACCGTGAAGGGTTGCGCGAGCGTCTTCCTGATCAGCTTCTCTTCGCTCACGACGGTCTCGTCCACCAGCTTGGTAGAGGCCGCGCGGATCGTTACTGACCCGGACCGCCAGACCGCGCGTCGTGCTCTGCCCGTCGACGCCGGTCAGCGTCACCTCGAAGGTCAGATCGTGGCTCTGGCTCGCGATCCCCGCCTTTGAGCGGTAGACCCCCTGCAAGAACTGGAACGACTTGCGGATCTCCTCCGCGGGAGCCCGGAAGAGCATCCGGCGATAGAGGCGCGTGAGCTCGGCACGATAGGCCGCATCCGGCGCCCGCATCTCCAGCGGCGACGGCAGTCGCTCCGGATCGGCCCGCGAACGGTCCCGCCGCAGCGACATGCCTGCGAGGCCACGTCCTCTTCGACATCATCTCCAGCCCTGCCAGGAACGTCGCCGCCGGCTTGTTGGTCTCGTCGTAGCGCGTCTGGAAATCCGCGCCACCAAACAGGTGCACGTTCTCCTGAAGAGGTCCTTTCCGCTGCGCACCCAATCATCACCGAAGATCGCCGCGATCTTACCGCGGAGCTGGGTGTAGGTCAGGAACGTGTTGTCCGCCCCAGCGGACGCGATCTCCCCGGTATAGGGCGTCTCCAGCGTCGCAGGGAATGTCTCATCGGCGTGCCCCACGGCACGAACCATGCCGCGGAACAGGTCGTTCGCGAAGGTGCGCAGGAGGGCCACATCCTTGGTCGCCCATGGGCTCATCCCCTCCGGCGGCATGCGCAAATCCTGGATTCGGCCTGGTCACCCGCGCCAGCAGCGAGGCGCCGCTCGCCGGATCGAAGTAGGATTTCACCTGAGCAGTCGCCGGAAGCTCTCTTGCGGATCGGGGAACGAACCGAAGCTGGGAGGGGTTCTGCTCGCCGTGGCAGGTGACACAGTTGCTTTGCTGGCGGGTGAGCAGCGGCCGGTATCTCGCGCTGGAAGCGGTCACCGAACTTCCGCGTGTCCTCCTCGGACAGCCCGCGCGGCTCCTCGCCCGGCGCGCCTTTTCCACCGGTAAACTCGCGACGGCCGCTGTCCGCTTCGCGGGCGCCTTCGTCACCCCGCTCCGGGCAAACGACAGCACCACGAGCAGCCCGAACAGCAGCCAGATTCCCAGCGCCAGCCTAACCGCCTCTTTTCGCATCCGCTCTTCCTTAGACCCACCCGCCGCCGCGACTTCCGGCACCCGGCCGTCCCGTCCCGCGCGTCCGCGATTTCGGTTCCCGTTCAACCTGTAGTTACGACGATCGCGAAGCCACGGTTCCCCTGGCGACGATTCCACGAACGCGCCCTGGTACAGGTATCGGGACCGTTTTCCACGTTTGGTCTTCGACAACCGGAAGAGCTGACAGTTTCACCAAACTGAGGTTGCCGCTCGTATCGGGCGCGGTTCCCGAACAAGCGGTAGCAGGGCCACCTCTTGGGTGTTAGTCCTCCGACCCCTCCGGGCCGGCTGCGCACGGAAGGGCCACGGCACTCCGTGCGCTCCCCTCTTGACAGAAGCAGCCAAACCGGGGGATAATAGCGCACGATGGCGTCGAGGGAGGAACGAGGATGACACAGACGCGGACCAGTCCGGGGCAGAACTTTCAGGACAACGTATTGGCGCAACTGCGCGACCGCCGGGCCTCGGCGACGCTCTATCTGAACAACCGCATGGCGCTCCATGGGCGCATCCTCGACTTCGATCCCTACGTGCTGCTGCTCCAACCGAACGACGGCGGTCCCATTCAGATGATCTACAAGAGCGCGCTTGTCTTAGTGGCGGGCCCGCCGCGCCCGCCCGGTCGGGGCGGACCGGCGTGGACGTCCCGATGGGGACCGCGGCGAGCGCCCGTCCTACGGGGATCGCGGCGACCGCCCGCCGCGCGGTGACCGGCCGGACCGTCCGCCCTACCGCCCCGGCGACCGCCCTTAGCGACCGCCCTATCGACCGGAGGGGCGGTTCGCGAACCGCCCACACCGTGGTAGCCTGCGCGGGAATGCGCCAGGCCGTCATCCCCCGGACACGGCGGACGCCGACGTGTTCGAGACTGCGCGAGTCGCCCGACCCGTTGCCGGGCGACGGGCAGATCCGCATCCGCGTCCGCGCCGCCGGGGATCAACTTCGCCGACGTCCTCGCGCGCATCGGGCTCTATCCTGACGCGCCCAACCGCCGGTGGTGGTCGGCTACGAGGTCGCCGGCGTCGTCGACGCGCGTCGGCAGCGGTGTCACCGGCCCCACGAAGGCGATCGCGTTGTCGCGCTGACGCGATTCGGCGGCTACTCCGACGCCGTCGTCGTGCCGGCGGCGCAGGCGTTCCACTTCCCCGACCGCCTCAGCGACGCGGAGGCGGCGGCGGTGCCCGGTCACCTACCTGACCGCGGCGATCGCGCTTATCGCATGGCGGCGCTGACGGCCGGCGAGACGGTGCTGGTGCACAACGCCGGCGGCGGGCTGGGCATCGCCGCGACGCAGCTTGCGCGGCTGCGCCGCGCCACGGTTATCGGCACGGCCTCGGCGTCAAGCACGACGCGCTGCGCAGCTTCGGCGTCGATCACGCCATCGACTACCGCCACGGCGATGTGGAGGCGGAGGTTAGGCGGCTGACGCGAGGGCGCGGCGTCGACGTGATCCTCGATCCGATCGGCGGCACGCAGCTTCAACGCCAGCTACCGGATGCTGGCGCCGCTCGGACGCCTGGTGATGCTCGGCCTCTCGTCGATGTCCGGCGAGAAGCGGCAGCCGTGGCGGGTGCTGCGTCGTGGTGGGCCATGAAGCCGTTCGACCCGCTGTCGCTGCATCAACCGAAACCGCGGTGTCTTCGGCCTGCACGTCGGCCATCTATGGGAAGAGCGCCGCCAGCTGCAGCCGCTCATGGACCTGATGATGACCGAGCTCGGCGCCGGCCGGCTGGACCCGGTCGTCGCCCGCACCTTCCCGCTCGACCGCGTCGCCGACGCCCATCGCTACATCCAGAGTCGCTCGAACATCGGCAAGGTTGTGCTCACAACCTGATGCGCCCCGTCCTCATGGCGGCAGCCGCGCTCGCGGCGTTGACCGTCGCCTATACCTGGCCGCTCACCGCCCACGTTGGTTCCGCGATCGCGCACGATCGCGGCGACCCGCTGCTGGTGACCTGGATTCTCTGGTGGAGCACCCACGCCGTGCCGCTCACCGATGCGTGGTGGAACGCGCCGGCGTTCTATCCGTCGCAGGGCGTGCTGGCGTTCTCCGAGAACCTCCTCGGTCTGGCGCCGCTCACGGCGCCGATCATCCTGCTGACGAACGCGCCGCTGCTCGGTACAACGCGGCCTTCCTCCTGAGCTATGTCTTCAGTGGACTGGGCGCGTACCTGCTGGCATTCGTGCTCACCCGGCGTCATGACGCATCGTTTGTCGCGGGAGTGGCGTTCGCTTTCGCGCCCTATCGCCTGTCGCACACACAGCACCTGCAGCTGCTCTCCTCCTATTGGATGCCCGTTGCCATCGCGGCCCTGCACCTGTATCTCGCGAGCCCGAAGTGGCGCTGGGCGGCACTGTTCGCGGCCAGCTGGCTGCTCCAGGCGCTTGCCTGCGGCTATTACCTCTTCTTTCTCACGATCCTGGTGCTGCTGTGGCTCGCGTATTTCGCGCCTCGCCGGCTCGGACGGCGAGATGCCGTGCGGCTCGCGGCGGCATGGGGCGTCGCCTGCGTGGCGATCGCTCCCGTACTACTCGGCTACCGCGCCATCCACGCGTTGTACGGATTCAAGCGGAGCCCGGTGGAAGTGGTGAACTACAGCGCGGACATCGCGGGGCTGTGGTCTGCGTCATCCGACTCGCTGGCCTGGCGCTGGCTGCACGCCGGGGTCAGTTCGGAGTCCGAGCAATTTCCGGGGATCACTGTCCTGATCTTGCTCGTGTCGGGCGCGGTGATGTTCCTCCGCAGGAGGTCCTTCCGCCTGAAGGCGGAAGCGACCCGGTTTCTTGGGTTCTACGCGCTGACGGCCGGCGTGATGTGGGTGCTGTCGCTGGGACCCCGACCACCCTCTTCGCGCGGCCGCTCGGCATCTACGGACCGTACGCGGTGTTGATGAACCTCCCGGATTCAACGGCATGCGCGTGCCGGCGCGGTTGTGGATGGTGGCGGTCCTCTGCCTCGGCGTCGTGGCGGCGCTCGTGATCTCCCGGATCGAATCGCGGCGCATCAGGCGGCTGGTGGTTCTGGCCTCGGTCGCCGGCCTGCTCCTGGACGGCTGGCCTCGGGCGTTTCCGATCGTCGCCGCGCCATCCATGCGCGTCACGACCATCGCCGCGCGCGCGCGGCTCGGTCTGCCGGTCCAGCGGAACGAAACGGAAACGATGTACGGCGCCATCGCTCAAGCGCGGCCAGTCTTCAACGGCTACAGCGGTTACACGGCTCCGCAGCACGCGGCGATGCGCGATCTGCTCGAGCGCCACGACCCGCGGATCCTCGCGCGCCTTGCCGCCAGCGATCCGATCGAAGTGGTGATCGAATCCAGTGAGGATGGCGATGGCGCATGGTCCGCCTACGTCGCCGCACAACCCGGCGCGCGCCGCGTCGACGTGACGGCGGAGTGGACCAGCTATCTGTTGCCGCGGACCGGCGAGCTGGCGCCTCAGCCGGCGACCGGCAGGCGCCTCGCGGTGTCCGCTATCGCGACGACGACGAACGTCCCGGATATCAACGCCGTCCTCGACGGCGACCTCGAGACGCGATGGCATTCCTCGTCCCAACGCGGCGATGAGACGATCACGATTGATCTGGGGGGCTGCAAGCTGTAGCCGCGGTCGAGTTGTGTCTCGGTGCGTATCCGGGACAGTACCCGCGCGTGCTCATGGTCGAGAGCTCCGTCGATGGCGTCGTCTGGTCCCTTGTTTCGAACGGGGGCACGGCGCCGAAACCTACGATGCGGCGGTTCGCGCGCCGCACGAGGTGCCGGTCACGCTGCCGGTGCTCCGGGACGGAATCCGGTTCCTGCGCTTGCGCCAGACAGGGAATGACGCCCGCGGGTGGAGCATCGTAGAGCTTCGGGTCATCTCTTAAGGCGAGGTAATTTTCAAGGGACGAACCGCGACCTTCGTCCCCCGCGGGCCGAACCAGGTGATTCCCTCGGCGACGAGATTCAACTTCAGTCCGTACTCGCCGGGCTCGGGCGGCGTCACGAACGTCGTCAGCACCCTGCATGATTCGCCAGGTCGAACATCCTCGTCCAGCTCGCAGCGCGCGAAGTCGGGACCGATCAGGCGCGACGCGGCGTCGAGGAGCTGGATCCCGACGCGGACCTGGCCGATGCCGGTCTCGGTGACCAGGTGCACGCCGGCGGCGGTCGCGGACGGCCAGTACGTCAGGTCGACGCTCGACTTGGCACCGTCCGCGCAAGTCCACAGGCAAGCCGCCCGCTGCACACACGCCTTCAGCGGCCCATAGTCGCGCGTCGCGATCGCGTTCGGCCCAGGCCACCAGTGCCAGCCGAGCTCGTTGTGCGCGGCGGCGACCCGCCGCCCGATGCGGCCGAGTGGCGACGGCGGCAGCGGCGGCCCCTCGCCGGGCGGGAACGCCGGATCCCCGCCCAGGCCGGAGATCCCGAAGACCTTCTCGACCCGTTCGTAGAACGGCACCAGCGCGTCGTACCCGAACGGCCAGTCGTCCGCGACACCGTCGAGCGTCCGTACGCAGAAGTCCGACGGCAGGTTCCGATGCCACTGCGCGGCATAGATCACCGACCCGCCACCGACCGCGTTGTACAGCAGCACGTCGATGTCGGAGTCGTCGACGTTGATCGGGTAGTCGCAGTCCAGCCCTCGGACGTTCGGATCCCAAGCCCACTGAGGGCCGGTGTTGATCTCGAAGTCGGGATGCGCCGCCCGCGCCTTGCTGTAGTCCGGCCAGTCACCCTGCTCGAGCACGGCCACCCGGAACCCGCTCTGCGCGAGGCGGGCGGCGGTGACCGCGCCGGACGGGCCGGCGCCGACGACGCAGACGTCGAAGCGTTCCCCGTGAACCATGCGGGCTTCCCCTCAGTACGGGTAGGCGACCGGACCGCGTTGGACCGTCACCCACCTGCGTTCGGTGAACTCGTCGAGGTTCGAATGCCCGCCGGACCTCCCGCCATAGCCTGACAGCCCCATGCCGCCAAAGGGAACGTGCGCCTCGTCCAGGCAGGTCGTGTCGTTGACGTGCACCATGCCGGAACGGACGCGTTCGGCGAACGCCAACCCACGCAGCGGATCGCCGGTGAACACGGCGTTCACCAGCCCGTACGGTGTCGCGTTCGTCAACCGGAGCGCCTCGTCCTCGGAGTCGACGACCACGATCGGCGCGACCGGCCCGAAGATCTCCTCGGTATAGACGGGCATGTCCGGCGTCACGTTCGTCAGCACCATCGGGCGAACGAACAGGCCGTCGTGCGTACCGCCCTCCACCATCGTCGCGCCGAGTTCGACCGACTTCTCGACGATGCGGAGCGCGCGGTCGCGTTGCTCCTCATTGATCATCGGGCCGAGGCCCACCGCGTCGGACGTGGGATCGCCGACCGTGATCGCCTTGGCGCGGGCGGCCAACGCCGCCACGTACGCCTCGGCGACCGGGCGCATGACGATATGCCGGCTCGCGGTGATGCAGGTCTGGCCTTGGTAGTGGTACGACGACCAGGCACCGACGTTGCTCGCGAGGTCGACGTCGGCGTCGTCGAGGACGACGAACGCGTTGTTGCCGCCGAGCTCGAGCGAGACCTTCGTCAGCGTTTGCGAAGCGGTGCTCGCGATGTGCCGTCCGACCTCGCTCGAGCCGGTGAAATGGATCATCGCGACGCCGTCGTGCTCGACGAGTGCCGCGCCGGTCTCCTCGCCGAGTCCGGTGAGGACCTGGAAGACGCCTTCGGGTACGCCGGCCTCGACCAGCAGCTCGGCGAACAGGTAGCCACCGGTGATCGGCGTCAGCTCGGCGGGCTTGAGGATCACGGCGTTGCCGAGCGCAAGGGCCGGCGCGACCGCTCGCATGCCCAGCACCAGTGGGAAGTTCCACGGTGTGATCACGCCGACGACGCCGAGCGGCACTCGCTGGGCGATGCTCATCTTCGTCGTGTTGTGGGACGGGAGCACCTCGGCGAGCGGTGCGCTCGCAAGGGCCGCGGCCTCGTACAGCTCGTTCAGCGCGGCGCCGACCTCGTAGTCGGCCTTGCCGCGGATCGAGCCCGTCTCGCGCACGATCAGGTCGGCGTAGCGTTCCGCCCGTTCCTTCAACAGGGCAGCGGCATTCCGCAGCACACCGGCGCGAACGTCGTACCCCTGGGCGGCCCATCCCGGCTGGGCGGCGACCGCTGCCTCGACCGCCGCATTGACGTCCTCCGCCGTCGCCAATGCCTGCGTGCCCAGCTCATTGCCGGTCGCTTTCTCCAACGAGGCAAGGGTCTTCCCGCCAGCCGACGTCCGCCATTCGCCTGCGACGAAGAGCTTTCCGTCCCAATTCATCGAGGTCTCCTCTCTCACCGCACCGAACCCAGAGACAGGCCGTCGCGGAGTCTGCGATAGGTGAAGGCGTAGATCGCCAGGATGGGCAGGGAAGCAACGACCGCGATCGCCATCATCTGCGACCACTCGATGCCGTACTGGCTTACCTGGGAGGCGATCAGGACGCTGATCGGGTACTTCGACGCGTCGGGCAGGAACGTGATCGCGTACAGGAACTCGCCCCACGCGATGAAGAAGATGATGGTGCCGCCGGTCAGGACGCCGTTCAGCGTGACCGGCACGACGAGGCGCGAGAAGATGCGCCAACCGTTCGCGCCGTCCATCCGGCCCTGTTCCTCGATCTCGCGTGGCACGGCGAGGAAGAACGGTCGCAGGATGAGGATGCAGAACGGCAACAGCAGCGCGGTGTCGGCGAGGATGACGCCGACCGGGGTGTCGAGCAGGTACCAGCCGGCGAGCACGCGGTAGAGCGGGATCAGCGTCGCGGGCTGCGGCATCATCTGCAGGATGATGACGATCGCGAGACCCGCGTTGACGAGGCTGCCGCGGAATCTCGCGAGCGCGTACGCGGCCGGGGTCGCGAGGGCGATCGTGAGGACCGTGGTGCCGAGGCCGATGATCGCGGAGTTCGAGCAGGCTTGGAGCAAGTCGCCGTTGACGACGTTCCGGTACGCCTCGATCGTCGGCGTGAAAAGCAGCCCGCCGGCGAAGATCTGCGTGTTGGTCTTGAGCGAGGTCGTGACCAGCGACAGGAACGGGATGCCGTAGATCGCGGCGATCACCACCATCCCCGCGTACGCGAGCGGACCGGCCCGCCTCATGGGCGTTCCTCCCGCCGTACCTGGCGGAGATAGACGAACGCCAACCCGATCACGACGAGGACGGTGAACAGCGCCGCGACCGCGCCCTTGCTGTACTCGAACAGCTCGAACGCCAACCGGTAGCTGTAGTAGGGCAAAGTCGTGCTCACCGTGCCCGGGCCGCCGGACGTCATGATGTAGATGAAGTCGAAGCTCTTGAACGCGTAGATGAGGCTGACGACGGCGAGCACGAGCGTGGTGGGGCGGAGCAGTGGGAGGACGACGTACCGGATGATCTGCCCGCGCCTCGCTCCGTCGACCTCGGCGGCGGACAGGGTCTCGGGCGAGATGTCGAGGAGCGCGGCGCGGTAGACGAGGGTCGCGAACGGGACGGCGACCCAGGCGTTCACCAACGCCACCGAGACGAGGGGAAGCCTTCCGTCGACGAGCCAGGAGGGCTGCGGGAGGCCTACCAGGCCGAGCAGATGGTCGACGAGGCCCTGGCGGTCGAGCAGGAAGCGCCAGATGGTGCCGTTGATCAACGGCGGCAGGGCCCAGCCGAAGACCATCAGTCCGAGCACGAACCCGCCGAGCCTTCCGCCTCGCCAGAGCGCGAGCGCCGCCGCGAGGCCGCCGACCAGGCCGAGGCCGACGACGATCGTGACGTAGATGACGGTGTTGACCGACGCCTCGCGGAAGGCCGGCTCGCCCGCCATCGCGACGAATCCCTGGATGCCGGTGAACGGCCAGGCGCCGAAGATGTTCTCTGCGGTCACCTGGCTGAAGGCCATCCTGACGAGCTGGAGGAACGGGTAGAACGTCACGGCGCCGAGGAACAGCGCGGCGGGCAGGGCGAACAGCCAGTCCGCCCTCGGCCACCGCCGTCTGCGCCTCGTTGCCGTACCCGGCTCGCGCCTGGGCACGCGCTCGCGACGAGAGCCGGACGGACGCCGTTCGCATTACTGGGAGTTCGCCTTCACACCCGCCGCGGCGTCCTTCGCCGCTTGCTCAGGGGGCTTCTGGCCGGCGATGACGGCACTCCAGTTCTGCGCGATGACGGCCTGAGCCGCCAGGACCTTCCCTCCCGCCGGCGGATACTCGCTGCCTCGTTCGGACACCATCGCGAGGTACGGCTGGAGCAACGGATCCTTGGTGACCTCGGGCAGGCCGGTCATGTCCGAGCGGGCCGGCACCGTTCCCGACTCGCGGAAGGCGATCAGCAGACCTTCCTTGCTGAACAGGGTGTTGCTCATGTAGGTCCACGCGAGGTCGGGCGGACTCGGTGGACTTGCCCATCCACAGCGCCTCGCCGCCGAGGAACACGCCGCCGCCGTTCGGCCCTTCGGGAGCTGGGCCGTGCCGAACGCGAACTTGGCCTCGCGCTTCGCCGGGCCGATGTTCCAGTTCTTCGTTCTCCATGGACGCGACGTCGCCGAAGACGGCGAAGCGGGTGAACGTCTCGGCCTCGCCCGTTGAGCACGTCCTTGGGCAGGTAGCCGTTCCGCGCCCAGGTGTTGACGAGCGTGAACGTCTTCGCAGCGCCCCTCTTCGTCGGGGTATCGTCGCTGAAGCCGTACCCGGAGAGGCCACGGCCAGGCGGTCCAGTCGCCCTGGTTGCTCGCTTGGCCGGTGAGGACAGCGGATGTACTTGGTGTTGTTGGCCTTGTTGTACGCGGCGACCTTCTCGAAGGCCGGCGTGGTGTCCTCGAACGTGGTCGGCGGCTCGACGCGACCTTCTCGATGATGTCCTTGTTGTACCAAAGGCCGGTGAGGTTGACGTAGCCCTTGACACCGAAGAGCTTGCCGTGAACTTCGTCTGGACGCCGTCGGGGAACTTTGTCCGGTCGGGAACTTCGACCACCAGGTGTCGATCTCGCGGAAGACGCCCGCTTTGTACATCGGGGAGGACCTCGTTGCCTCCGTAGATGAACACGTCCGGTCCACTGCGCGCACCGGCCGCGGCGATCGCGCGCTTGGGCATCTCGCTGAATTCGACGAACGTCAGCTTGACGTCGACCTTGGATATTTCTTGGTAAAGACGGCGGTGTAATCCTCTACCGCTTTGAGGTTGTTCGATGTCGAATAGTGCCAGACGTTCAAGGTGCCGGTCGCGTCGGCGGCGACGGGCTTGCCGCTGCCCTGAGAAACCGCTTGCTCTGGGCCCTTGCCGCACGCGGCGGCAGCCAGGAGCGTGCCGCCGCCGAGCATCAACGTTCTGAGTACGTCACGGCGCGTCGATTGATGATCCCCCAGGTTCAGAGTCATGGTTCGATCACCCCTCCCGGGGTCCCGGCAACCGCTTACCGCGCACTGTACAACGGGGAATGGGCAAGCGCTATCCCCATTACGCAAGGTCCTTTCATAGCTCCTCAGAGCGCGCGACTATGGTCGTGCCATGGGCTTGGTCATTGAGATCTCGCTACCTCTGTACTCCGTCGCGTCGCCACCCGACTGCGAGGCGGTGGGCTCGGCGTTGGACGCCGTGGTGTGCGCGACGTTCGGCGTTGCCGGCGGGCGCGCGGTGGGGCTCCGGTGCGTCAGCCTGCTCGACCATCCGTCGCACACGCACGACCCGCTGGCGGAGGTGACCCTGACGACGGGCACGGATCGGTACGACTCGTCACGAACGGGACCGCTGATCACGGCCTACGACCTCGCGCAGCTGGAGGGCATCCAGATCCCCTTCCACGGCGAAGAGAACCCACCCTTCTCCGCCTCCCGCTTCCGCCACCCCGACAAGCGGACGGAAGCCGTCCTCGGCCTGATCAAGGTGCGCCCCTAGCCGGCCAGCACCTCGGCCACCTGCTCGTAGGCCCGGACGATCGCGGCCGGCTCCCCCACCTTGTGGCCGTAGTAGTACCCGACACTGCGAGTCGGTCGGTGGCGCCCTTCGGGTCGACCGCCAACCAGGGTTCGCGCTGGGCCTTGACGATGTTCCCGTAGTGCAGGTCGCCGTGGACCATGGTGTCCGGCTGTTCGCGGCCGAGCTCCTGGACGGTGGCGACGGCAGCATCCAGCGCACGTCGCGAGAGCAGTTGCCGAGCATGGACGCGTCGTCGCGCAGCGCGGTCTCCCATTCGCGCGCGCGATCAGAGAGTCGGGCAGCCCCGGAGGAGCGAGCACGGCGAGGCGCCGAGCCAGCTCGCCGCAGATCGCCGTCGCGTCGTCGACGTCGCCGAGCGAGTCCAGGGTCTGCCACTCGCCCTGCTCCAGCAGCATGGCGAAGGACGCGTCGTCTCGTTCGTACAGCAGCACGGCGCCTCGACCACGCCAGACCTCGAAGGCGTGCGCCTCGTACCGGTTGCCCGGATGCGGGAACGAGACCTTCAGCACCGCCGGCGAGCCGTCCTCGCGCCGCACCGGCAGGATGATCCCGACTCCGCCACTCGTGGTCGAGGTCCGTCGGCGTACACCGCCACCTCTCGAGGAGCTCCGACACCAGACCGGGAAGGGCAGATACCCAGTCTCGGCCGGGCTCGCCCTCGCGGGAGATCACACCGTTCGCGAACGAATCTGGGACCGCGATCATGGGTTCTGAGCCTAGGCTCTGGTCATGGGATCGAAGATCCGGGTCGCCCACACCTCTGAGCTCGATGGTGGGCTGCTCGAACGCGCGAACCAGCTGCTTGTCGACGTGTTCGAGGGCGACTGGACGGCCCAGGACTGGGAGCACTCGCTCGGCGGTGTGCATGTGCTCGCGTTCGACGAGGGCGACGAACTGGTCGGGCATGGCTCCGTCGTGCAACGAAGGCTGATCCACGACGAGCAGGCGCTGCGGACCGGCTACATCGAAGGCGTCGGCGTCCGCTCCAGCCACCGGCGGAACGGGGTGGGCGCCGCGGTGATGACGGAGCTCGAGCGCGTCATCGCCGGCGCGTACGTTCTCGGCGCGCTCAGCTCGTCCGAGGAGGCGCTCGACTTCTACGCCCGCCGCGGGTGGCGCAACTGGGAGGGCGCGACCTTCGCCCTCACCCCCGCCGGCGTGCAACGGACGGCCGACGAAGACGGCGGCATCTACGTCCTCCCCGGCAGCGCTCCCCTCGACCTCACCGGCGACCTCATCTGCGACTGGCGCGACGGCGAGCTCTGGTAGCGAGCGGTCAGATCGTCACTCCGTCGGATTCAGAGCTGCACTGGGACGGCCTGGGGAGGGAACCGTCGAGGAGGTACGTCTCGATCGCCTCGTCCACGCACTCGTCGCCGGCGCGGTAGGCGAGGTGGCCCGAGCCTGGGCCGACGAGCAGGGTCGCGTCGGGGAGGTCCGAGGTCAGCTTCTCGGCCCAGGCCAACGGCGCGAGGGGGTCGATGCGGCTGCTCACGACCAGTGACGGGTGAGGTCGGTTCGGTCGGCGGGTACGTCACCGGCCGAGAAGGTCGAACGGGCCAGGTCGTGCAGGGCAGTGCCTCGCGCAGCAGCAGCGGGCCCAGCAGCGGCGAGGCCTTGCGCAGCGCGGCGGAGAGCGCGACCACTTCCCCGGGAGGGACAGCCGTGCGGCCGAGGCAGCGCGTCACCAGGGACGCGACCTCGTTGGTGTAGTACGCGCCGTCCTCCTTCCGCCCGATCGCCTCGTCCGCCCGTCGCAGCAGCGCGTCCCCGCGACCTTCGAATGCGGCGGCGAGCTCCTCGGCGACGCGGTCGTACCACCCGAACCCGATCTCCCACCGGATCGCCGCCATCGCCAGCGTGGGAGTCAGCGCCCGCGAGCCGGTGAGAGGCTTCGCTTCCAGGCCAGAAACGAAGGCCTCCAGCTTCGCCCGCGCCGACTCGACCGAGCTGCCGAGAGGGCAGTCGTCCAGGACCTCGACGCAGTACGACAGGAAGTCGTCCACCCCCTCCTCGAACGCCGCCGCCTGCTCGAGCGCGTACGGGCGCAGCGCCAAACCCGGAAGCTCCGGCGAGTCGAGCACGATCCGGCCGACCCGTTCGGGGAACAGCGTCAGGTAGGTGACACCCAGCGTCGTGCTCGTCGACTGCGCGAACAGCGTCAGGCGCTCCTCGTCCAACGCGCTCCGCAGCACGTCCAGGTCGCGCGCGGAGTTCTCCGTAGACAGGCTGGCCAGGAACTGGGTCCCACCGGAGTGGCCGCAGGCGTCCGCGAGCGACTTGGCCCCGGCCCGGAGTGCGGCCCACTCGGCGGCGGAGTCGGGCGAGTCGTCCAGACCGAGGAACTCGTCGTACCTGTAGCCCGGCAGGCAGTCCTGCGCGGAGCCGCCGCTGGTCCCGCGCGGATCCATGCCGACGATGTCGAAGGACTCGAGCAATGCCTCGCCATAAAGGTCCGAGGCCTCCAGAGCAGAGTTGCCGTACCCCGCGTTGTGCACGACGAGCGACCCCTGCCGTTCGCGCTCGTTCTCGGCGGGTACGCGATAGACCTGCAGCTCCAGGTCCCCGCCCGCCTCGAGATCGACGTAGCTGAACGGGACCGTCAGGTCCGCGCACTCCACGCCGTCGTCGCAGTCCTGCCACTCCAGCTCCTGCTGGTAGTAGGCCTGCAGTCCGGTGGGGCTCTCCGAAGGAGGCGCAGCGAGCGCGGACGGCGAAGGGGACCGCAGGTCGGCGCTGTACCGGATCCCGTCCTGAGCGCTCGGCAGCCCACAACCCGCCAGCAGCGCGAAAGCCGCCGCCAGCAGGCACGCTGTTCCGACTCGCACGGCCCACCCCCATGTCGCACAAGCATGGTAAGGGCCAGGACCGCATCACGTGCGGGAATCCTCACAAGGCGCAGGTCAGCGCAGGTTGATGGTCATCGCCTCGACGGCGAGCAGGGGGGCGACGTTGGCGGCGATGGCTTCGCGGCAGGCGAGGATGGCGTCGACCTTGGCCAGTACGGCTTCCGGCGGGGTGGACGCGGCGGCGCGGATGATGTCGGGGCGCAACTCCAGGTTGACAAGCTCCGCGCCGGTCCCCAGAGCGACCGCCAGAACGTCGCGGTAGTACGACATCAGGTCCAACAGGGCCCGGTCCAACGCGTCGCGCTGGAGCCGCTTCGCGCGCACCTTCTGCTGGTCGTCCAGATCCTTCAACGCTGCTTGCAAGGAACGCGGCTTCGCGCCCTTTCCGCTAACGCCCAAAGCGTTCTCGAGCTCCGTACGTTCCCGCGTGTCCAGCTCGGTCGTCGCCGCCTTCGCCTCCTCCGCGGCCCGCTCGACCAGGGCGGCGGCGGCGTGGACGCAACCCGACAACGTGCCCACCTGCGAGGGAATCGACAAGACCTCAGAACGCCGGTCGCGCACTTCTTCCTTCAGAGCAAGGGCCCGCGCTCGGCCGATGTGCCCCTGCGACGCCCGCGCGGCGAACAACGCCATCGAGCGCTCGATCCCGCGCCGCTCGAGCAACGACGCGACAGCCTCGGTCGACGGCGTACGCAAGACCAACAGCCGGCACCGCGACCGGATCGTCGGCACCACGTCCTCGACGGTCGGCGCGCACAGCAGCCAGACCGTACGGGCGGCCGGTTCCTCCAGGCTCTTCAGCAGCGCGTCCGCGGCCTGCTCCGTCAACCGGTCCGCGTCCTCGACCACGAGCACCTGCCAGCGCGAGCCCACCGGCGACATCGCGGACTTCAACACCAGCTCGCGAATCTCGTCCACCCGCAACGACAGCTGCTCGGTCCGCACCAACGTCACGTCCGGGTGTGTCCCGCTCAACGCCGTACGGCACGGGTTGCACTCACCGCACCCCTCGTTCTCGCACTCCAACGCCGCCGCGAACGCACGCGCCGCGTTCGACCGCCCCGACCCCGGCGGGCCGGTGATCAACCACGCGTGGGTCATGCCCGAGATCCCCTCGACGCCGGCCAACCGCGCCGCCGCCGCGTGTGCCGCGTTGGCCAGGATCTCCACCGTCGGCTCCTGCCCGGTGAGGTCCGCCCAGACGCCAGCCATCAACTCCGCCGACGCTGTCATCGCCGCGCCTCCTCAGGGGACTCCACCGGAACGGGAACGTCGGACTCGCCGGCAACGGGCTCCAGCAGCGGCTCGACCCGGGCCCGGATCTGGTCCGCGATCTCGGCGGGCGTGGCCGTCGCGTCGAGCACCAGGTAGCGGTCCGGATCCAGCAGCGCGAGGTCGAGGAACCCCTGCCGTACGCGCTGGTGGAACTCCAAGGACTCGCTCTCCATCCGGTCGGCGGGCCCGTTCGCCGCACCGCGCGCGAGCCCGACCTCGGGCGGAATGTCGAGCAGGACCGTGAGATGTGGCCGCAGCCCGCTCGTCGCCCAGCGCGACAGCCGCAGCACCTCGCGCTGCGCGAGGTCGCGGCCACCACCCTGGTAGGCGAGCGTCGAGTCGATGTACCGGTCGGTGATCACGACCGCGCCGTCTTCGAGCTCCGGGCGCACCATGGTGTCGACGTGCTCGGCCTTGTCCGCGGCGTACAGCAACGCCTCGGTCCGCGGCGACAGCTTGCCGGTCGCGTTGCCCAGCACGATCGTACGGATCGTCTGGCCGACCGGCGTCGCCCCGGGCTCGTGCGTGGCGACGACGCGCAGGCCACGTTCGACCAGCCACGCCTCCAACCGGCGCACCTGCGTCGACTTGCCTGAGCCCTCGCCGCCTTCCAGCGCGATGAACAACCCGGTGTCGGAGAACACCCCGCGCTCGTGCCCGCTGAACGCGCCGCGCAGGTCGCGGATCAGCGAGACGCGGCGCCGGTCGTCCATCTGCCGGTAGCTGAAGATGCCCAGCAGCGTGGCCGCCAAGCCAGCGATGAGGAACGTGATCGAGGCGCCGTTGTACGTGATCGTTCCCTTGCCCAGCAAGGAGATCTGGTGCGCGCCGATCGCACCCGCGATGCCCGGCGCGGCCGCCAACACGGCGGCGAGCGTGACGCGGGTGAGCGACTGGACGAACGCGAACGTCCGGCCGCGGATCGCGTCGTCGACCTCCATGCCGAGCATCGTGTAGCCGGTGATCCACGCGATGCCGGCGCAGAAGCCAAGCAGGACAGTGAATCCGGAGACCAGCACGATGTTCTGGACGAGCGCCATCATCACCAGCGACCCGCCCGCGCCGGTGAGCGCGAGGCCGAACATGCGCTTGCGGGAGAAGCCGGTCAGCAGCCGCGGTCCGAACGCCATGCCGCCCGCGAGTCCGAGGAACACCGCGCCGAACAGCACGCCGTAGCCGGCCTCGCCGCCGCCGAGGTCGGCGACGTATGTACGGCCCAGCCCGATCACCACGCCGCCGACGCCGAACGCGCCGACCACACCGATGACGAGCCCTCTGACCAGCTTGTTGCGGGCGACGAACTTCCAGCCGACGAGGATCGCGCGGAGCACGCCCTGGCGTTCCTCCGAACCGTTGCCGGCGCCCTGCCCGGACAGCTCGTGCAGCCGGCTCGCGACGATCGCGCCGACGAGGAATGTGGCGGAGTTGAAGTAGAGCGCGAGGTCGACGGGGCTGGCGAACCAGTTCAGCGTCGCCGACAGCGACTTGTTCAGCAGCGCGAGCAGGGTGAACAGCAGCGCGGCGGGCAGCGCGGAGCCGTAGGTCGTGACGAGGCTCAGCTGGTTGGCGACGGCGAGGCGTTCGCGCGGGACGAGGTTGGGGACCGCGGCGTCCTTGGCGGGGAGCCAGACCAGGCTCACGCACTCGATGAGGACGGTCGCGGTCAGCAGCCAGAACAGGTTGCCGACGATCGGGATCGAGACGAACAGGCCGAACCTCAGCACGTCGCCGATCACCAGCGTCCATCGCCGGTCCAGCCGGTCGGCGATGTAGCCGCCGAGCGGGCCGACGACCACGGCGGGAAGCAGGCGGAGCAGGAGCACGCCGGCGATCGCGAAGTTCTGCGCGCGGTAGTCGCCCTGGGCCAGCTCGCTCGCCATCGCGGTGAGCGCGAGCAGGCCGAGCCAGTCACCGAGGCTGGAGAGACCGAGCGCGATCCAGAGCTTGCGGAACGGGGCGATCTTCAGCACCGCGCCGAGCGCGTGTGCCGGCGGCGGGGCGGTACGGGCACCGTTGCCGCTGTCGCCACCGTCGGGTTCGGAGTGGACCTGCTCGGACACCCTGCCAGCGTAACGACGCCCTCCCCCGAAAGCCTGGCGAGTCGGGGAACGGCGCGCCCGGCCGACTTCCGCTACCGGAGTTGCGTAATTCCCCGGCGCCAGCTAGCCTCCATTTACGAAACCGCAGTAGCGAAATGGAGAGCCGCCGCCGATGCCCGAGCAACCCGCCCAGCGCGGCCGTCCCCGCGACCAGGAGACCAGGGGCCGCATCCTCAGCGCGGCCCGGCAGGTCCTCGAGCGCGACGGGTACGAGGCACTCAGTGTCGACGGCCTCGCCGAGCTGGCGGGCGTCGCCAAGACCACGCTGTACCGGCGCTGGCCGAGCAAGGCGCATCTCGTCATCGACCTCGTCGCGGACCTGCAGCGCCGGGTCGACGTCGAGGCGACCGGAGACATCCGCCACGACCTCGTCACGCTCGTCCGCGGCATCGCCGCGGCCCTCCGCGCCACTGGCCCGGCCCTCGTCGCGGACCTCGTCAGCTCGCTCCACCGCGACCCGGAGGCGGCCAAGGGCATCCAGCAGCTCTTCACGTCCCGGCGCCAGGCCGCCATCGCCCTCCTGCGCGCCGCCCAGGAGCGCGGCGAGGTCCGCGGCGACTCCGATCCGGAGATCCTCGTCGACCAGCTGGCCGGACCGCTCTACTACCGCCTGCTCATCACCGGCGACCCGATCAACCAGGACTACGCGCATCGGCTCGTCGACAGTGTGCTCGGTCCCCACCTCAGCGATCAGTAAGGACAGCCATGCCTCGGGTACTCATCGTCATCGGCGCCGTCGTCGTCGTCCTCGCCGGCGCGATCGCCTGGCAGCGCGCGAATCCCCTTGTCCTACGGGTGGAAACCGAGATCGACGCCTCGGCTGACCAGGTCTGGAACGTTCTCGCCGATCGCCCCGCCTACCCGGAGTGGAACCCGTTCATCGTCAAGTCCGAAGGCGAGCTCGCCGTCGGCGGCACGATCACGAACGTCATGCGCAGCGGCGGATCGGACCGTACGTTCACACCCACGCTGCTCGCCGTCTCGCCGGGCCGCGAGCTGCGCTGGATCGGCCGGCTCTACATCCCGGGCCTGTTCGACGGCGAGCACTCGTTCGTGATCGAGGAACTGGCGCCCGGCCGCGTGCGGCTCGTCCAGGAGGAGACGTTCAAGGGCGCGCTGGTCCCGTTCCTCGCCAGCATGCTGAAGAACGAGACCCTGCCCGGATTCCAGGCGATGAACGCCGCGCTCGCGGCACGAGCCGCCAGCTAGTGGAACCGGTCAGCGGTGGCGCGTCGAGATCGGGTGCCGGAGCGGAGCCTCGAGGAGCGATACGTTCCCGTTCGTATCCGTGACCGTCACCCGCACCGTGTAGAGGCCAGGGTCGGCGAACACATGCCGCGTGACCATCCCGGCCCCGGTGCCGCCGTCGGAGAACGTCCACGTGACCTTGAGCTGCGCCTGCGAGTCGCGGTCGTCCTCGACCGTCGCGGCGAAGCGGATCGGCGACCCCTCGAAGAAGAACCCGGTCTGCGCGATGTCCTTGATCACCGGCGCGGCCGGCGGGAGATCCGAGCCCGGCAGCGAGCTCGGCGCGCAGTTCGAACCCGGCAACGAGTCGTCGCACGGGGTCTCGGCGGCGAACGCCGTTCCCGTTCCCGTTCCCAGGACCGTGAGTCCAAGCGCCAACGCGGCCAGGCCGGCCGCGAACGATCCACCCCTCGTACCCATCAGGTGCCCCTCTGTTGTTTCGTCCCCTGACCTGCGCGAACCAGCCCCCAGCTGGCCCGCCTGCCTACCATCCCGTACTCGCCCCGCGGACAAATCCGGGAAACCCCTCGCTATCAACACCGGCGGCCATCGGACCCCTCACCCGATGGCCACCGGCACGCTACGGCGCGGCCAGAGCCGGCGGGGTCAGACCGACCCGGTACGGGTACGGTCCGTCCGTCGACGCCGCGTACAGGTTGCCGCCCGCGGTGACGGCCGCGACGGTCGTGTTGCCCAGCAGCAGCGGAGCGATCAGGATCGCCGACGCCTTGCCGCGCGAGTCCGTCTTGTCCTTCACGTCGATGCCGCCGATCTTGAACGTCACCTCCGCGTTGGCCACGGGCTTGCCCTGCGAGTCGAACACGGTCGCGGACAGCGGGATCGGCAGCAGCGGGAGGCTGTGCCGCGGCCCGGTGTACGTGGTCTTCGTCGCCCGCGCGGTGACGGTCGCGACCACCTCGGACGACGCCGAGGCACCGTCCTTGTCGGTCACGGTGACCTTCGCGGAGTACGTGCCGGGCTTGGCGTAGGCGTGCGTCGCGTCAGCGCCGTCCGCCTGAGTGCCGTCGCCGAACTCCCAGTGGTACTTCAGCGTTGCCTGGTCGGCCGTACCCGGGTCGGTCGCCTCGGCGTGGAAGCTCGACGGAAGGCCCCACTCCTGCTTGACGTCCGCCGGCTTCGCGAGCACCGGTGCCGCGTTCTGGATCGGCTGCCTCAGGTCGAACGGCTGCTCCGCGACGTTCCCGGCGGGGTCGCGGACGGTGATCGTGCCGTTGTAGGAGCCGTTGTCGGCGAACGTGTGCTCCACGGTCTTGCCGGACGCCGTCGTACCGTCGGAGAACGTCCAGTCGTACGTCAGCCCGTCCGCACAGTTGTCCTCAGCGCCGGTGGTGAACGTGACGGGCGAGCCCTCGACGAACTCGCCGGACTGGTCGAGGCCGGTGATCCGCGGCTTCACCTCGTCCGGCAGCACGGTGCCGAGCTCGTACGTCGCCGCGGTCGCGTGGTCGAACAGGTTCATGCTGCCCTGGAACAGCGTGCCCTCGCGAATCGTGTGCCAGGTATGCGAGTTCAGCGGCCCGGGACCGTCGATGTCGAGGTAGAACTTCAGCGATCCGGTGGCTGCCACGTCCGGCGCGTAGAGCGCGGGAGCGCCGACCTTGTACCGCACCTTCGAGCCGACGGTCGCGTCGCAGGGAACGGTGAACTCATCGGCGGTGTTGTCGGCCTTCGCCCAGGTGGACTTCTTCGACTCGACGTTTCCCGCGCTGGTGTCGAAGGTCGCGGTCCGCGCGACGACGATGCCTTCCTTGGTCGCCTGCACCTGGCCGTCGGCGTGCAGGTTGACCGTGAGGTCGACCGGGCAGCCCGGCAGGAAGCAGGTCTCCGGGATCAGGCCGTCGATCTTCGTGCTGAAGTCACAGACGACCGCGCCAGGCTGCGGGGTGCAGGCGGTCTGCGCCGTCATGTGCTTGGTGTCGGTGTGCGTGTACTCGTTCGTCTCCTGCCAGTCGTCGGGCCTTTTGTCGCCGCACGGCTTGAAGTCGCCGCCGCAGACGAACAGCCCGTACGTGACCGGGACGTCGAAGTTCAGCTTGAGGCCCTCGCCTCCACCTCGGCCCATCTTGTTGAAGACCGTCGAGTTCGCGCCCTGTCGCAGCGAGCTCGGATCGACCGTGTGGACAGGGGATTCCCCGGCCCACTCGACGCGGGAGATCGCGCTGACCTTCAGGCCGGCGGTGACCTCGCAGCCGCCGCAGTCGAACAGCGCGTCCGGCACGCAGTCGTCGCAGTGCGCGATCAGCCCACCCGAGTTGGAGTTTCCGCTCGTTCCCGTGGGCTTGAGGTTGACGACGTACTCGGCGGCGACCGTGGCCGCCTTGGCGGTCTCCGCGACGGTTCCGACGGCCGCCGCGCTGGCGCCCCCGGCCGAGACGACGGCGACCGCGTTGAGATAGACGGTGATCAGGACGAGTGCTACCGCCCGCACCACGTTGCGTTGCATCCCTGTGGTTCCCCTCCGAAGGACGGTGACAGCTCGTGCACCCCCCTGACGTGCACGAGATGTCCGTACGACCGCGGGCAGACGGCCCGCGACGTACGCCAACTCTGGCCGAGCGCGGACCGCACTGAATCGGGGAAACCCCTCGCTATTGCCTGCGGCAGGCCACTCTCCGCAACCGTTCGATGACGAATCGTAAAGCAGGCTTCGCGATACTAGGGCCGCGTCACCGCTGATACGGTGGCCGCCGGGTGAGGGGAAGTCGGAGGATCCAACGATGGTGGCGAACAGGCCGGGGGAACGCGTACGCCTAGCGGACGTCGCCAGGCGGGCAGCGGTCAGCCCGACGACGGTCTCGCACGTCCTCTCCGGAAAGCGCTTGGTCAACGCCGCGACCCGGGATCGGGTCGAGGACGCCATCCGCGAGCTCGGCTACCGCCCCAACCAGGCGGCAAGACAGCTCCGCACCAACCTTTCCCGCATGGTCGCGGTGATCGTCCCCGACCTGACCAACTCCTTCTACGGCGTCCTGACCCGCGGTCTCGCCGACCACATCGGCGGGCAGGAGTACGGCACGTACGTCTGCAACACCGACGGTTCGGCGGACCGGGAGCACAAGTTCCTCCACGACGTGCTCGACCGCGGCGTCGACGGCATCGTGATGGCCGCGGTCAACGCCGCGATCGAGCCCGACCTCGCCCACGCGCGACTCGCCACCCCGATCGTGTGCGTCGGTACGCCGAAGGACGAGCTCGGCGTCGACTGGGTCTCGACCGACGACCGCTCCGGAGCCCGCGACGCGACCGCGCTCCTCCTCAGCAGAGGGCGGAAGCGGATCGGGATGATCCAAGGCCCGCCGGGTACGGGGACGCCGCGCACCGAGGGCTACCACGACGCGATGCGGGACGCCGGCCGCGCGGTCGACGACAGCCTGCTGCAGCAGGGCGACTGGACCCGCGCCGGCGGCCAGGCCGCCATGCGCGCCCTGCTCGAGCGAGCCGAAAGGCCGGACGCGGTCTTCTGCGCCAACGATCTGTCCGCGATCGGCGCCATCGACGTCATCCGCGCCGCCGGACTGACGGTCCCGGGCGACATCGCGTTGGTCGGCTTCGACGACATCGACGCGGCGACGATGGTCCTACCGTCGCTCACGACGGTCCGCAACCCGGCGTACGAGATCGGTTCCAGCGCCGGCGAGCTGCTACTCAGCCGGATGAACGGCGAGCACCTGGGCCCCGCGCGTACGGTCGAACTGCCCTGCCCGTTGATCGAACGCGCCTCGGCCTAGCGTCCCAGCGCCCGGATGAGCTCGGCGAACAGGTCGAGGTCCGCGACGAAGTCCTCCGGGCTGGTCTTCGGCGCGAAGCCCTCGGTGATCGCGCGGTGGAAGTACTCCAGCTCGTGCGTGTAGGGGTCCTTCAGATGGGGCCGCGTGACCGTACGGGTGAAGGCGTCGCCGTTCGTCTCCTCGATCGTCAACGTGGTCGGGAGATGCCGGACGTAGGGGGTGTCGTACTGCACGCGAAGCGACGCGGCGGCGCCGTACACCTCGAGGTGCGCGTCGAAGCGCCGCTGGTCGTCGACGCCGGTCTCGTACGTCGCCACGAACGAGCCGTAGTCCAACAAGGCCGTGAGGTACGTCCCTCCCCGCCACCCCCGCGCCGCCACGACGCCGTGCGGTGGGCCGATCAGCTCCCGCATCGCCGAGAGGTCGTGGCTGCCGAGGCCACAGAGCATGCGATAGGCCCGGATCAGCTCGTCGGGCACCGAACCGAGAGCGTCGGCGACGAGCGCACGGCCGCGAGAGGTGCGCTCGTCGAGCACGGCTTGCGGGAGGTCCGTAGGACGATCGACCCGGGCGGTCTGGCCGATGAAGAGCCCGTTGCTGCCGATGATGTCGCGCACCCGCGCGTACCGGATCTCGCCGAGGTCGGGGAGCTTCTCCTTCGCCGCGACGAACGCCGGTGCGAACCGCCGCATGTACCCGACCATCACTGTCGCGCCGCTCGCGTCCCTGGCCGCGATGACGCGTTCGGCCTCCCGCGGGCTCAGGCACATCGGCTTCTCCACCAGGACGTGCACATCGTGCTGGAGCGCCGCGACGACCGCGTCGGTGTGGTACTCGTCGCTGTTCAGCACCAGCACACAGTCGAGATCCTCGCCGGCCAGCAGCTCGTCGACGCTCTGGTACCGCGCCTTGACGCCGTACCGGTCACCGACGGCGCCGAGCAGACCGGGCGAGAGATCGCAGAGCGCGCGGACTTCGAAGAGCTCCGGGAGGTTCTGCAGAACGGGCAGGTGAATCACCTGGGCGACTTCACCTGCGCCGACGATGCCGGTGGAGAGCGTTCTCACAGTTGACTCTTCCTGATCGACGACGAGGGCGTGAAATCGATTTGCGCCTGCTTCGTGGACCGTAGAACGCGTGGCAGGAGACGGCAAGGCCCGTGCCGTCCAGCGCGCCGGTACCTGCACGGCCTAGTCGAAGATCAAGGTGCGCAGGGCGACGCGGCCTTCTTCGTCGATCACGTAGTGGGCGTGGCCTTCATCGTCGAGGGCGACGCCCTCGACGCGGCGGAGGGGGCCGAAGTGGTGGAGGGCCTTGGTGCTCACTCCTCCGCCGTCGGTTGCGGGGAGGGTGAAGCGGACGTGCTCCGACGCGGCGTTGGCGCCGTGGGGGTGGTCGTCGAGCACGGTGGCGGACTTGCCGGAGGCGTCCAGGTCGCCGATCACGGCCTCGAACGTGTCGTTGCCGGCGCTGTCGAGTCCCCGCACGCCGGCGGGCGCTTCCGGGCTGCCTACGTCGGTGAGGACCCAGACGTTGCCAGAAGTGGGGGTAGCGGACGGGTCGGTGAAGAGCGCGTCGATGTCGTGGAGCTCGACGAGGATCGGGTGGCCGTCCGCGGTGGTGGGATAGCGGAGGCCGAGCAGCAGATTGCCGTTGGCGCGGAACTCGGCGGCCTCGACGTTGATCGGGTGGTCGGTGGGGAGGAGGCGGCCGGCCCAGCGCTTGGCCTCGCGTTCGCCCTTGGCGATGGTGGCGTCGACGTACGCCTGCTTGGCGCCGGCGCCGAGCGGGAGGAGGTCGAGGCGAGCGATGGCGTCGTTGACGGCGCGATGGATGCCGAACCTCAGCCTGGCGATCTCCAGCCTGGCGCGCCCACCCGTTGCCGCGTGCGAGAGCTCGTCCTCGCTGACACGCGCGATCCAGGAGCGCTTGGCGGAGAGCGGGCCGGCCTTCTTGCCGAACTGCGAGCCGAGCACGTAAAGCACGCCGTCGCGTCGAGCGCACGCCTCGGCGTCCGAGGTACGTCCGAGTTCCTCGGGTGGCTCGGGGTCGGCGTGTACGCGGATCGCCCGCCACCCGTCGTCGAGCTCTGCGCCCTTGGTGTGCACGAGCAGGGCGAGCGCGTCCTCCGCCGCGGCCTCGTCGAGGACCGTGACGAACGCGCGGTCCCAGCCGTGCTCGTCGAGGATCGCTTGGCTGAAGACGCGGGACAGGTCGGAGGCCTCGTTGGGCTGGAGGTGCAGGTCGGTCTCGTGCATGCCTACCTCAACGTCCCGTTCGGGGTGTGGGCTCCCGAGTCAGGGAACGTTCCGGGACACCCTGAGAAGCAGGCAGGCGGCAACGCGGTCGGGGTCGGCGGCCAGCGGGAGCAGCTCGGGGACCTCGGTCGAGCAGCGCTCCTCGGCTACCGGGCACCTGGGGTGGAAGCGGCAGCCCGACGGGGGTGACGCGGGGTCAGGGACGTCGCCGGGCAGGTCGACCGGCAGGCGGCCCGCGCCATCCGCCAACGGGACGGCGCCGATCAGCGCGCGGGTGTACGGGTGTTGCGGCGACGACCAGACCGAGGCCGCCGGACCGACCTCGACCAGCGTGCCGAGGTACATCACCGCGATCCGGTCCGCGATCTCGCGCACCACCGCCAGGTCGTGCGAGATGAACAGCACGCCGATCGACAGCTCCCGCGCCAGCCGTACGAACAACCCCGCCACCTGGGCCTGCGCCGACGCGTCCAGAGCGGAGATCGGCTCGTCCGCCACCAGCACGGACGGTTCCGCCGCCAGCGCTCGGGCGATCGCGGCCCGCTGCCGCTGGCCGCCGGAGAGCTCGTGCGGGAAGCGTTCCGCTAACGCCGGGTCCAGACCCACCAACGAGAGCAGCTCCGCCACCCGCGCCTTGTCGCCCGCCGCCGCTGTCGCGATCCGTACCGCCGAGGCGATCTGCTGGCCGACGCGTCGCCGCGGGTTCAGCGACGCGTACGGGTCCTGGAACACCAACTGCAGCGGACGCAATGCCGCAGGTCGAGCGCGCCGGCCGAGCGTCGCCACCTGCGTCCCGGACAGGAGGAACGAGCCTCCGCTCGGCCGCACCAACCCGACCGCCGCCCGTGCCAGGCTGGACTTGCCGCAGCCGCTTTCGCCAACCAGACCTACGACTTCTCCCGGTGCGACCGACAGAGTCACCCCGGCCACCGCGCGGACCTGGCGGCCTTCGCGTACGTACGTGACCTCCGCGTCGCGGATCTCCAACGCCGCCGTCATGTTCCGCTCCGATGCGCGCCCGGCAGAGCCTCCAGCAAGGACCGCGTGTACGCGTGCTCCGGTGCCGTCAACACCGAACGCGTCGCCCCGGCCTCCACGATCTTCCCCGTCCGCATGACCAGGACCCGATCCGCGACCGCCGAGATCACGCCCAGGTCGTGGGTGATCAGCACGATGGACAGCCCGACCTCGCGCCGCAGCTGGTCGAGCAGCCGCAGGATCCCCGCCTGAACGGTCACGTCCAGCGCCGTCGTCGGCTCGTCCGCGAGCAGCAGTTTCGGCTTGCAGGCAAGAGCGATCGCGATCGCCAGCCGCTGCCGCATCCCGCCGGAGAACTCGTGCGGGTGGGCACGCAGAGCCTGCTCGGGATCGGGGATCCGTACCTGAGCCAGCAGCTCGAGCGCCCGCGTCCGAGCTGCCGCCCGATCGAGCCTCAGGTGCTGGCGTACGTGCTCGGTCAGCAACGTCTCGATCGTCAGCATCGGATGCAACGAGGTCATCGGGTCTTGGAACACCATCGCGAGCTCGCGACCCCGCAGGCGCCGCAGCGCCGCGTCAGGGAGGCCGACGAGCTCGGTGCCGTCGAACCGCGCCGAGCCGCCGACCCTCGCGCCGTGCGGCAGCAGTCCCAACAGGGCAAGGGCAGTCATCGTCTTGCCGCTGCCCGACTCGCCGGCGATGCCCAGCACCTCACCCGGCGCCACCGAGAAGCTCACGCCGTCGACGGCGGCGAGCAGGCCGGCACGTTGCGGGAGCTGCACCCGCAGGTCGGCGACCTCGAGCAGGCTCATCCGCGGATCGCCCTTGCCGTACGGGGATCCAGCGCGTCGCGGATCGTGTCGCCGAGGAAGTTGAAGCCGAGCACGATCGTGAGGATCGCCAACCCTGGAAAGAGACCGACCCACCAGCTGTCGAACACGGCGACACCCGACGACACCATCGCACCCCACTCAGCGGCAGGTGGTTGGGCACCGAGGCCGAGGAACGACAGGCCGGCGAGCAGGAGGATCGAGTAGCCGACGTCCAGGGCGGCGAGGACCAGCACCGGGCCGGCGACGGAGGGGCCGATATCCACGACCAACGTGCGCAACGCCGACGACCCGAGCAGGCGAGCGGCCTGCACGTACTCCTGTTGCCCGGCCTGGATCACCAGGCCACGGACGACCCTCGCGTACGAGGGCCAGATGACGATCGTCAACGCCAGCACGGCATTCGACAACCCGGGACCCAGCGCCGCCGAGATCGCCATCGCGAGGATGATCGCGGGGAACGCGAAGACGAGGTCTGTGAGGCGCATGATCACCGCGTCGACCCAGCCGCCGAAGTACCCGGCGATGCCACCCAGGATCGCTCCGACCACTGCCGCGAGCACGACGAGCAACAGGGCAAGGGGAATCGAGATCCGCGCACCGTACAACACCCGCGAGAACACGTCCCGATTCAGATTGTCGGTGCCGAACCAGTGCTCCCCCGACGGCGGGGACAGCTTGCCGAACGACTGGCCGAGCGGATCCGCCGGCGCGATCAGCGGAGCGAGGAGGGCAACGAGCAACCACATCACGATAATCGCGATGCCGATGATCGCCAACGGCTGCCGCCACGGCGACCGCACCAGCAGCCGCGTCGCGCGGTCCGGAACGTCGACGGCGCTCATGACTGCCTGATCCGCGGGTCGATCACGCCGTACAGGAGGTCGACGACCAGGTTGATCACGACGTACACGATCGCGACCACCAGACTCACGCCCATGATCGCGGGCAGGTCCAAAGCCAGAGCCGACGTGAAGGCGTACTCGCCGATTCCCCTCCAGCTGAAGATCTTCTCGACCAGCACGGTGCCGGACAGCAGGTTCGCGAACGCCAGGCCCGCGACCGTGATCACCGACACCAAGGCCGGGCGCAACAGGTGGCGACGGACGATGGTCCACTGGGACAGGCCCTTCGCCTGCGCCGCGCGGATGTAGTCGTTGCCCATCACCTCGAGCACCGCCGTCCGCGTGTACCGGAGCAGCACGCCCACCGTGTACGCCGCCAACACCAGCGCCGGCAGGACCAGCCGGCTGAGAGCGCCGAAGAACGCGGCCCAGTTCCCCGTCAGCAGAGCGTCCAACGTGAAGACGCCCGTGAGATGCGCGGGGTCGGCCATCCCCGGCGGCAGCCGACCGCCCGCCGGCAGCAACGCGAAGCGAAACGAGATGAAGTAGTAGGCCACCAACGCCAGCCAGAACGTCGGCATCGACACGCCCGACAAGCTCAGCACCCGCAGCACCTGGTCCGGCCACCGGTCCCGGTACAGCGCCGCGACCATCCCCAACCCGACGCCCAGCACCAGCGCGATCACACCGGCGGCGAAGGCCAGCTCGAGCGTCGCCGGCACCTTCGACGACAAGTCGGCGGCCACCGGCTGGTGCGTCTGCTGCGACTCCCCCAGATCACCCGTCACCAGGTTGCCGAGGTAGATCAGGTACTGCTGCGGCAACGGCTTGTCCAACCCGTGCTCCGCCCGAAACGCCGCCACCGCGGCTGGGTCCTCCGCCGCCTGCTGCCCGAGGTTCGCCGTCACCGGGTCGCCCGGCACGGCCTGCGTCAGCAGGAACGACACGAGCGTGACGCCCAGACACAGCAGCACGCCCGCGGCGACGCGGCGCAGCAGGAAGCGCCGCAGTCGCCGGTGGCCCGACATCAGCTGATGTCAGCGAGGTCGATCAGCCAGCTGGAGTGGTACGCGACACCCTTCAACGAGGAGGAGTACGCGAACACCTGCGACGGCTGCACCAACGGAACGAACGGGCTCTTGGTGTTCAACGCCTGCTGGATCTCCTGGTACGTCTTCGCCCGCGCGTCGTTGTCCATCTCCGCGGCCGCCTTGGATCCAAGCGAGCTCAACGAAGGATCCCCACCCGACCCCCAGCTCGCCCGCAGTCCAAGGTTCCCACCGGGCAGGAACACCAGGTAGTCGCTCGGGTCCGGGTAGTCCGGATACCAGAACCACAAGCCCATCTGGCTCTTCGCCCCGCGGAAGGCATCCAGCGCGGTCTGCACCGGCGCTGGCGCCAGCTTCACCGTGATGCCGACTTCCTTCAGGTTCGCCTGCACCCTCGTCGCGAGGTCGCCGAGCGAGATGCCGGCGACCTGGATGTCGCTCGGGTACGACAGCTCGATCGTCGGGTTGCTGAGGCCGGACCGCGTCAAGGCGGCCTTGGCACGCGTCAGGTCGCGCTTGACACCCGCGCCGGCGTCCAGCGCCCCAAGAAACCCCTGCGGCACCACGCCAGGAGCCTGGGCGGAACCCTTGCCGGCGAGCTCGACGAGGCCGGCGTAGTCGACGCCGTACCGCACCGCCTCCTGCACGTCCACGTTCGACGTCACCGACGACACGGCTCGGTTGACGTTCATCACCAGGTAGAACAGCGTCGCCGAAGCCGTCTCGTCCACCTTCACGCGATCGGACGCGAGGCCCTCGGCCTGGTCGGCGGAGATGTCCAACGCCAGTTGGCTGTCGCCCTTCTGGACGTTCACCTTCTGTACCGCGGCCTCGGTGTTGCGGATGACGATCCGGTCGTACGCGGGCTTGGTGCCCCAGTACTTCGGGTTCGCCTCGAGCGCGACCTCGCTCTGTACGTCGTAGCTCTCGAGCTGGTACGGCCCGGAGCCCATCGACTCCTTGTTCAGGCTCGCCTCGGCCTTGTCGTTCTTGTCCGCGCCCTCGACCGCGTTGCCGCCCGCCTTGGCGACGGCCGCGGAGTTGACGATGCCGAGCGCCGGGTTCGGAATGACGAACGGCAAGGCAGGATTGGGCTTCTCACAGGTGAGAACGACGGTCGTATCGTTCGGCGCGGAAGGCGTCACGCCCTCGAGCAGGAACGACGGATTGCCCTTGATGTTCTTCACACGGTTGTACGAGTAGACGACGTCCTTCGCGGTCAGCTTCGTCCCGTCGGAGAACGTGACGTCGTCCCGCAGCGTGAACGTGTACGTCTTGCCATCGGGCGAAGCCTCGAAGGACTTGGCTACCCACGGCTTCGGCGACGTCGCGTCACTGCCCTCGAAGGTCAGCAGCGTGTCGTACATGACGTGGTCGATCACGCTTCCGGTCGTCTCGAACGACCGCGCGGGGTCGGCGCTCTTCAATACGAACGAGGTGTCGACCACCAGGGTCTTCGAGCCACCGCCGCCCGTACCGCCGCCGCCACTGCCACCGTTCCCGCACGCCGCCGCGACCGTCGCCAGAGCGACAACCATGGCAGCGGCCCAGACCCGACTCACTCGCGACACCATGACCTCCAGCGTTCGAGATCCCCCGAGTGATTATGGCGCCATGGAGGTCCCCGTAGGCGAAGGGGTTGGGCTCGGGCTCGGAGAAGGAGGCTTGGGGGAAGGACTCGGGGACGGATCGGCTGCCCGAACGCGAAACGCGCGGTAGATCCGCTGGTCCACGGTGTTGCCGGCGGCGTCGGTCGCCTGGGCGCGAAGCGTCACGTACGAACGCGACTTCGTCGCGACGCGCGCGGTCCACGAGGACGGATGCCTGGTGATCGGCGCTTCGGTCCAGGTCGTGCCGTCGTCGTACGAGATCTGCACCGCGAGCTTGGTGACCTCGGCGGTCGGAGCGCCGCGCTCGCGCTGGATCCAGATCGGCAGCTCGTACGCGTCCTTCGCCGCGACCTCGCCGCGCAGGTCGGTCTCGGGGTGGAAACGTACGGCCATCAACGGCAGCACGCCCGAGCCCGGCGACGACACCGACCAGCTCGACGTGATCTTCGTCGAAGTCGGCCACCATGGAGCCTTCCGGGCGAACTCGGTGTCGATGCGGAGCTTGGCCGCGCCGTTCGGGATCGTGAAGCCGCCGCGCCCGGCCTGGTTGATGGTCTTGACCAGCTTGCCGTTGCGGAACAGCTTCGTGAAGCCCTTGTCGACCGTCAGCGTCTGGTCCAGATCGGGGTCGTCGACCTGCCCGGATCCGTCAGCCAGCAAGGGGATCACGGCCTCGACGTCGGTACCGTCGCGGGAGACCCAGTGGGGATGGACGAGCTTGTCGAACGGTGCCCCGAAGCCAGGTCCGATGACCGGCGCTCCGACGGTGACCGACTTCGGTTTCCCCTTCTGGAGACCGCGAATCCCCTCGGACCCGCTGCCGGTCAGGTCGTCGGACGCCGGCCCGCCGACCGACTCCCAGGAGGAGCGGGCGTACCACGTTCCCTGCGTCGAGTACTCGGTCCGCTCCAGCGGCAGCGCGAACTCCTCGGAGGCCAGATCCCCCGCGGGGAAGGTGTACTGGCGTCCGCCGACGTTGAGGTTGTCGTAGGTGTAGCCGATCGCCTCGAGCGGCGACGCGTTCACGTACCTCGCGTCGACCCGGGCGAGGTCCGCGTCGTGGAACGTTCCGCCAGGTGCCGCGGGCACCGTTCCCTGCGTGGGAGCGACGACGTCGTAGCGGTACGGGCTCGCCGGTTGCCCGGAGACCTCGATCTTCCCGCCCTGCTTGGCGATCTGCACGAGCTTCGCCCCGCCGGCTCGGGTCGTGTAGAGCGTCGGAAGGATCCGTCCGTCGGCGCCGCTGATCGTCCCCGGACGGAACCAGAGGATCGCCAGTCGCCCGCCGTTCCTGGCGATCGCGCGGACGGTCGCGCTGACGTCGGAGTCCGCGGTCGGCGTGACGACGACCGCCTTGCCCTTCACGCCGCGGTTGGCGATGTCCGCGGGCGCTCCGGCGCCGACATCGACGAGCTTCAGCTCCTCCTTGCCGACGAGGTGCGGCTGGTAGGGAAGCCACCAGACGTCGAGGTCCAGCCCCGGCGCCGCGACGGTGACATCGGTCGCCGTGAGCTGGGCGCGTACGTAGAACTCGAAGCCGGCCGTCACGGGGCCGACGTTGCCCGCGTAGAGGTCCTCGAACGTGCCGGCGAGCTCGATGCCCTCCTCGCCCTGGATCCCGGCCTTGCGGCTGACCATCGCCGCGCGGAAGATCCGTGCGTCGGGGCGGTCGACGCCGATGCGCACGCGGTTCGCCCGGCGCGCGTCGAGCGTCAGGGTCTGGTTGCGGCGGACGTCGAGGTTGGCCTGGGCGAGCATCGTGACCGACGGCTCGAGCTTGCCGGGGCTCGGGGACTCGACCGTCGCGACGACGAAGTACCTGCCGCCGGTCAGCTGGACGGTCTCGCCTGCCTGCGCGACGACGTACGCGCCGTTCGTGCTCTGGAACGTCGCCGAGCCTGTCTTCGCCAGGTTGCCCGTCCGGTCGACGAGCTTGACCTTCACCGCGTGCGTCGGCGCTGGAGCGGCATGGCTCACCCCAGCGCCGACGACGATGCTGCCGACCGTGAGAGCGACTACCAAGCGCGATGCAACCGTCACGTTCCAGCACTATATGGGCATCACACCCAAAGCCGCACCCTTCGGTCTACTTCAGGCGATACGCGCGCATGATCGTCTGGTCGACCGTGTTGCCGTTCGCGTCCGTGGCCTGCGCCCGCAGCGAGACGAAGCCGTGGGCCGGGTGCCGCAGCACCGCGAGCCAGCCCTCGCCATGACGGACGAGCGCCGCCTTCCGCCACGTCCTGCCGTCGTCGTACGACGCCTGGACCGCGAGCTTCGACACCTTGGCCGCCGGCGCGCCGACCTGCCTCTGCACCGAGACGGGCAGCAGGTACGGGGTGCCACCACGGACCCGACCGGACAGCACTGCGGCCGGCCGGTACCGCACCGCCAGCAACGGCAGGACGCCGTCGCCCTCCGAACGCACCGTCCAGCGCGCCTGCACGCGGGTCGACGTCTGCCAGTACTCGGCAACCCGCGCGAAGTCGGTCTCCAACCGGAGCTCGGCCGGCCCGACCGGAACGGTGAACGAGCCGAAGCCCGCGATCTCCGACGATCCGACCAGCTTGCCGTCGCGGTAGAGGCGAGTCGTACTCACGTCGCCGTCCCGGTGTTGGTCGATCTCCGGCCAGTCGGCATGGCCCTCGCCGTCGGCGAGGAGCGGCAGGTCGACCCTGACCTGGTCGCCGGATCGTGAGGTCACGTACGCGGGCTCCGACTGGGGGAAAGCGGGGCCGTGCACGGGGCCACCCCAGGTGACCGCGACGCGCTGGCCGGCCCGGAGCCGCACCGGGTCCGCACTGCCTCGGTGCCCGGAGGTGCCCGCCTCGGTGCCGTCCCACGCGATCCAGTTCCACTCCATGCCCCAGGTGCCAGGCTGGTAGTACTCGGTCCGCTGTGCCGGCAGCTCGATGCTGCCGCAGCACCAGCCGGCGATCGGCGCGTCCTGGTCCAGGTTGTCGGCGAACTGGTACCCGGAGACGGGACCGTCCCAGCTGGGCAGGTAGCGGGCCGTCACGGCGGCCAGCTGCCGGTCTCGGACCTTGAACGTGGTCGTGGCCGGCGGCTGTCCGGTCGACGGGAACGTCAGGTCGTACCGGTAGGGGCTATACCGGATCCCCCGCAGGTCCACGGTCGCCTTGCCCGTACCCGCCAGCTGGATGAGCCGTTCCATCTCGGCCCGGCTCGAGTACGCGATCGGCACCGTCCGGTCCTCCGGCACGTAGATCGTGTCCCGGAGCCACACCAGGACCGCCTTGCCGCCACCTGCCCGGACCGCCGCCGTGGTCTCGCCCAACTCGTCGCCCTCCTCCGGTGCGACGACCACGAGCTTGCCCCGGACGTCGATCCGCTCGATGTCCGCGGCCTTGCCGCGGCCACCGTCGACGAGCGGCAGCTGGTTCCGCCCTGCCAGGACAGGCGAATCGGGGACCCACCAGGTTTCGACGTCGAGCCGTTCGGGACGGGTGACCCGCAGCGTCACCTCGGGCGCCGACAGCAGGGTGCGGGCGTAGAAGCGGTAGTCGCTCGCCGGCGCGCCCGACCGGCCGACATACGTCTCGTCGTAGTTCTCGGGCACGGCGACGTAGAACGTGAAGAACCCCTCGACACTGCCGCCCAGGGTGAGGTGGGTGTGCCTCGCGTCGCGCTTCTGCGTCTCGATCCGCAGGCGCTTCGCCTGCCGCGCGTCGAGCGTGATCGAGCCGTTCGCCTTCACCTCGAACGCCGGTTGGGCGAGGAACGTCACGGACTCCTCGGCCTTCCGGGGTCGGGGTGTCACGACCTGCGCGTGGGCGACATAGCGGCCCGGAGCGAGTCGTACGGTGTCGCCGTCCACGCCATACGCCTCGAACCCGCCCTTGCCGTAGAGCGCGAGGACGTCGAACTCGCTGCGTGCGGGTTGGCCGTCGCGGTTGGTCAGCCCGAGCTTGACGTCGTACATCTCCGGCTCGAGGTAGCCGCCGACGGAGGTGCGCAGCCGTACGCCGTCCGCGGACGTTGCCGTGAGCCAGCCGCCGAGCTGGCCGAGGCGTGCCTTCTTCAGGTCGTACGTGACTGTCGCCTGCGCGGTGCCGTGTGCGGGGACGGTGAGAGTTTCGGCTGCCAGGCCGAGAGTTCCGGCCGGTACGGGCTCGCCGTCGGCACCGGTCGCGGTGAGCGCGAGGCTCAACGTCACCGGAGTGTCGCCGTCGTTCCGGTAACTCACCTGCTTCGTTCCGGCGCCGCCGTCGTGCGGCCAGCGGAGGATGCCGAGGTCGACCGCCGCGGCGTCCGTCCGGACGTTCTGTCTGCTGGCGCGGCCGACGTCGAGCCTGCCGGCGCCCTGGCCGTAGACCGTGGCGTCGGCGATCGGCTCCGCACTGCCTGTCAATGCCGCCTTGACATCCTCACCGTCCCAGTCGGGGTGCTGCTGGACGAGGATCGCCGCCGCACCGGACGCGTGCGGCGTCGCCATCGACGTGCCGTCGAGGCGGGCGTAGTGCTCGTCGACCGCGTACTCGTCCAGCGTGCCCTTCGCGCGCGCCGCGACGATCGACTCGCCGGGCGCGACGAGGTCGGGCTTGACGCGGTAGTCGTTGACGACCGGACCACGGCTGGAGAAGACCGACAGCACGTCGGTCTTGCTTGCGCTGCCGACCGTGAGCGCGGCCGCCGCGCTTCCGGGCGAGGCGATCGTCTGGTCGCCGTCTCCGAGGTTGCCTGCCGCGATCACGTACAGCGTCTTGGTATCGGCGCTGAGCCGGTTGACGGCCTGCGCGACCGGGTCGGACTGGTCAGCGGGGAAGTACGTGCCGAGGCTGAGGTTCGCGACCCGCGCACCCTCCGCGGCGGCCCACTCCATGCCGGCGATCACCCAGGACTCCAGGCCGCCTTCCTGGCCGAGGACCTTGCCGACGAGCAGCTTCGCGTCGGGCGCGACTCCCTTGTACCTGCCGTTCGAGGCCGCGCCGCTGCCGACGATGGTCGAGGCGACGTGCGTGCCGTGGCCGATGGTGTCGTTCGTGCCCTCGCCGGTGAAGTCGCGGCTGCCGGCCACCTTGCCCGCGAGGTCGGGGTGGTCAGCGTCGAGGCCCGTGTCGAGCACCGCCACGTTCACGCCCTTGCCGGTGAAGCCGGCGGCCCAGGCGGTCGGCGCCCCGATCTTGGGCACGCTCTGGTCGAGCAGCGGCCGGACCTTGGCGTCGAGCCAGACGTGCGCCTTGCCCGCCTTGAGGCGCTGCCAGAGCGTCGCGGTGTCCTTCTTCGGCGCGACCATCGCGGTGAGGCCGGTCCTGCTGAGCTTTCGCGTGATCGTCGCGCCGGCCGGAGGCCGCGTGGTGAGGAGCGGCAACGACGTACGGGACGCGTCGTCGTAGCCCTGCGCGACGAGACCGGCGACGTCGAACAGCCGCTCGTCCAGCGTGCCCTTGGCGATCAGCTTCGCGGCGTCGCTGGGGATCACGTACGCGTGGTCCTTCTCGACCCGCTGGGTGAAGGCGACCGGCTCGCCCCAGCGCGGCTCGACCCGAAGGTCCCAGGTGTTCCCGCGCGGGGCGATCCGGACCTTGTCGCCGGTGAGGAGTGTGACGGTCTTCGCGTTCGCCAGTGGCCTCGCGGGCGGTTCGCCCGCCTGGCCAGGGACCGCCAGGCCCAGGCCGATCAGGACTGCCGCGACGGCGACTCCGAGCCAACGTCTCTTGGACACGTGCGTGACCACCCCCGTGCTCAGACGTGGGAGCGAGCTCCCCTACGCCTGACACGATGGGATGGAACGACGCGGATGTTGCAGAAACGTCCGGATCAGGCCGAGACCGGCTCAAGAACGCTTGGCAGCGGCCTTCTTCGTGGTCTTCTTCGCCGTCTTCTTGGCGGTCTTCTTCGCCGGCGCCTTCTTGGCCGGGCGCTTCACCGGGCCGCGGGCGCGCTTTTCGGCGAGCAGCTCGATCGCGCGCTCGAACGTGATCTTCTCGACGTCGTCGTCCTTGCGCAGCGTCGCGTTGGTGTCCCCATCGGTCACGTACGGACCGAAGCGACCGTCCTTCACGACCACCGGCTTGCCCGACACCGGGTCGGCGGCGAACTCGCGCAGCGGCGGGGCCGACGCGCCGGAACGGCGGCCGCGGGCCTTGGGCTGCTTGAACAGCTCCAGCGCCTGCTCGATCGTGACCGTGAACAGCTCTTCCTCGGCACCCAGCGAGCGGGAGTCCGTGCCGCGCTTGACGTACGGGCCGTACCGCCCGTTCTGCGCGGTGATCTCCTCGCCGTTGTCGGGGTCCTTGCCCAGCGACCGCGGCAGCGACAGCAGCTTCAGCGCCTCGTCCAGCGTCACCGTGTCGAGCGCCATCGACTTGAACAGCGAGCCGGTGCGCGGCTTCAGGTCCTTCGGCGAGTCCTCGGGCAGCACCTCGGTCACGTACGGACCGAACCGCCCGGCCTTCGCGACGACCTCGCGGCCGCTCTCCGGGTCGGCGCCGAGCGCGACCTCCGCCCCGGCGGGCTGGCTGAGCAGCTCGGCCGCGCGTTCCGGCGTCAGCTCGTCCGGCGGCAGGTCCTCCGGCACATTGGCGCGGTTGCCCTCGTCGTCCTCGACGTACGGGCCGTACCGGCCCACGCGCACGACCACGCCGTCCTCGGAGCCGTCGGCGTTGTGCAGCCGGAACGTCGAGATCTCCCGGGCGTCGATGTCGCCGAGGTCGGTGACGAGTTGCTTGAGGCCGTCCTCGCCGTTGCCGAAGTAGAACCGGGCGAGCCAGGTCTGCATGTCGTCGCGGCCGCTCGCGATCTCGTCGAGCGCGTCTTCCATGCCGGCGGTGAAGTTGTAGTCGACGAGGTGCGCGAAGTGCTGCTCGAGCAGCCGCACGACCGCGAACGCGAGCCAGGTCGGGACGAGCGCCTGGCCCTTCTTGTAGACGTAGTCGCGGCCGGTGATCGTGCCGATGATCGTCGCGTACGTCGACGGCCGGCCGATCTCGCGCTCTTCCAGCTCGCGGATCAGCGTGGCCTCGGTGAAGCGCGCGGGCGGACGGGTCTCGTGGCCCTCGTGGTCGACGCGGTTGGCGCTGAGCTGGTCGCCCTCGGCGACGTCCGGCAGCCGGCGCTCGGCGGAGTCGGACTCGGTCGACGCGTCGTCGACGCCCTCGACGTACGCCTTGAGGAAGCCGTGGAACGTGATGACCTTGCCGCTCGCGGTGAACTCCGCGTCCTGGCCCTCGGTGGAACGCGCGCCGACGCGGATCGTGACGCTGCGACCCTCGGCGTCGCGCATCTGGGAGGCGACCGTACGCATCCAGATCAGCTCGTACAGCCGGAACTCGTCGCCGGTCAGGCCGGTCTCGGCAGGCGTCCGGAAGACGTCGCCGGACGGGCGGATCGCCTCGTGCGCCTCCTGCGCGTTCTTGACCTTGCTCGTGTAGACGCGCGGCTTGTCCGGCAGATAGTCGTTGCCGAACAGCTGACGGACCTGCGCGCGGGCCGCGTTGATCGCGGTCTCCGACAGCGTGATCGAGTCCGTACGCATATAGGTGATGTAGCCGTTCTCGTACAGCCGCTGCGCGATCTGCATGGTGCGGGCGGCGCCGTAACCGAGCTTGCGGGACGCCTCCTGCTGCATGGTCGTGGTGCGGAACGGCGCGTACGGCGACCGCTTGTACGGCTTCGACTCGACGCCGCGGACCTCGAAGGTCTGGCTGCGGAGTCCCGCGGCGAGCGCCGTCGCGGCGCCCTCGTCGAGGTGGACGACGTTGCCCTGGCTCGCGGGCTTCAGCGTGCCGTCGGAGGCGAAGTCGCGGCCGGCGGCGACGCGCTTGCCGTCGACGTTGGCCAGCCGGGTCATGAACGCGGCGGGCTCGCGGCCGGCGCCGGAGTCGAGCTCGGCGACGACGTCCCAGTACGTGGCGGCGCGGAACGCCATCCGTTCGCGCTCGCGGTCGACGACCATGCGGGTCGCGACACTCTGCACGCGGCCGGCGGACAGCCGCGGCATGACCTTCTTCCACAGGACCGGGCTGACCTCGTAGCCGTACAGCCGGTCGAGGATGCGGCGGGTCTCCTGCGCGTCGACCAGGTGGTCGTCGATCGACCGCGGGTTGGCGACGGCCGCCTCGATCGCCTCGGGCGTGATCTCGTGGAAGACCATCCGGTGGACGGGGACCTTGGGCTTGAGCTCGTCGAGCAGGTGCCACGCGATGGCCTCGCCCTCGCGGTCCTCATCTGTCGCGAGGTAGACACTGCCGGCGTCGGCGAGGACGTCCTTCAGCTTCTTCAACGTCGGGCGCTGCCGCGCGGGGACCACGTAGAGCGGCTGGAAGCCGTCGTCGACGTTCACGCCGAGGCGGGCCCAGGGCTCCTTCTTGTACTTGGCCGGCACCTCGGAGGCGCCGCCGGGGAGGTCGCGGATGTGGCCCACGCTGGACTCCACGACGTAGTCGTTGCCGAGGTAGCCGGCGATCGTTCGCGCCTTGGCTGGCGACTCGACGATCACCAGGCGCGGACCACCCTCGGTCGACCTGTCGTTGGCGGGCACGCTTCTCCACTCTCCTTAACGAGCTGTTTGGCCTCACTCCATGCGGTCGAGGCCCGCTAGACCGTAACCGTACGGGCAGCACGGCGAATTCGCGGGTACCCGCCCTCCTTGGCGCGGAATTCCCTTCGGCTGCCTTTCGGGGGTCGCTCATTAGCATCCGAGAGGTGAGGGTACGTCGAACCGCCGCCGTTCTCACACTCGGTGTCCTCTCCGTGGTCCTGTCAGCTTGTTCCACGCCGGTCGACTCCGGGTCCCCGTCACCGTCTGTGTCCGCCTCGCCGCGTACCCCGTCGGGCACTCCCTCGACCCTTCCCGCGTCGCCGTCGGCGACACCTCGGCGGACGCCCACGTCGACCGTTCCGCTGGTGCTGGCGACGCACGCGACGCGGCGGCCGTTGTCTGTTTCTCTTGCTGTTGCCGAGGCTGTTCTCGCAGGTCAGACCGACAATTGGACGGCGCTCGGCGAGCCGGCAGGCCGGCTGCGTCTCGATCGGTCTCCGTCAGCTTTGAGTGCCGCGCAGAAGGACCCGTTCGTGCTCGCGGTCGCGCCGGCGACTCGGGTCGGTCCGGGGGTGTCCGTGGTGTCCGTGGACGGGGTCGATCCACTTCGCGACCCCGCTCGGTATCCGTTGCGCGTGTCGGGGTCGGGGCAGCCCGCGCAGGTGACGACGGTGTCGGTGGTGGGCGACATCATGTTGGCGCGGCGGGTCGGAACGTCGTTGCGCGGCGACTTCGCCCGGCCGCTTCGTCCCACGGCTCCGCGGCTTGCCTCGGCCGATCTGACGATCGGGAACCTGGAGAGCACGCTGTCCCGGCTGGGGCCACGTACGCAGGGGGACGACTCGTTCGGCGCGGACCCGCGGGTGCTGGCGGGGCTGAAGCTGGCCGGGTTCGACGTCCTGTCGCTCGGCAACAACCACGTGGGCGACTTCGGGCTGGAGTCGTTGACGGTGACGCAGCGGCTGCTGCGGCGGGGTGGGTTCGCGACGGTGGGCGCCGGCGCCTCGTTGGACGACGCCTGGAAGCCGGCGGTGATCGCGCGGGACGGGGTGCGGTTCGGGATCGTGGCTTTCAACGCGATCGGGGAGACGCCTCGGCCGACGGCTTCGCGGCCTGGTGCGGCCTCGGTGCGGATGGAACCACGGACGGGACCGTTGAACGCGTCGGACGTGGCGCGGCTGCGTACGACGATCGCGTCACTGCGGCCCACGGTCGACGTCGTGCTGGTGGTGCCGCACTGGGGCACGCAGTACACGCACCAACCGGTGCCCGACCAGCGCACGGTCGCCCGAGCCGCCATCGACGCCGGCGCGGACCTGGTCGTCGGCGGGCACCCGCACTGGGTGCAGGGGGTCGAGGTCTACCACGGCAAGTTCATCGTGCACTCGCTCGGGAACTTCGTCTTCGACATGGACTGGGAGGACGAGGTCCGCGAGGGCGTGGTGCTGGAGCTGACGTACTGGGGCTCGGCGCTGAAGGCGATGCGCTTCGTGCCGTACCGGATCGCCACCAACACCGACTTCGCCCCACGCTTCGTCACCTGGGACAACGGCGGCGCGGAGATCCTCTCCGACCTGTGGTCGACCAGCGGCCCACCGTTCAGGCGCTGACCCTCGTCGCGCTGCCCCTGACGTGCGGCGATGCGGGGTTCGGGCCGCGCTCGGGGAACCGGAACCGGTGCACCTCGTCGAGAACGAAGCCGGCCGCCTCGATGGCGGCCGCGGTGTCGCGGCCGGTGTGGCAGCCGCCCGCGACGTACGGCCAGATCGTGGCGTCGAAGAACCGCTGCACCCCGCGGAGCAGGCTGCCGTCGGGTGCGGCGACGTGCTCGTAGAACCGCAGCTGGCCACCTGGACGCAGCACGCGGCGGATCTCGGCCAGCGCGGCCGCCTGGTCCGGCACGCTGCACAGCACGAGCGAGGTGACCGCGGCGTCGAACTCGCCGTCGCCGTACGGCAGCTCGTCCGCCACGCCGTCGACGACGCTCACCGGCACGGGCGCGGTCCGAGCAGCGGAGAGCGCGGCGGCGTGCAGGTTCGGTTCGGGTTCGACCGCGACGAGCTCGGTGACCTCGGGCGGGTAGTGCGCGAAGTTCAGGCCGTGGCCGGCGCCGATCTCGATCACCCGCCCACTCAGGCCGGCCACCAGCGCGCGGCGGTGTTCGAGGACGCCGGCGCGGTCCATGGCGGCACTGACGCGCTGGTACTGCCGGGCGAAGAAGGGGCGCGGCTTGGTCGACACGACTACTGAAGATAGGCCCAGACCAGTGCTGCCGTGCGCACCAGCTGGGGACGGCTGATCAGGTTCGGCTTGTCGTTCGCGTTGTGATAGCCCGCGTACCCGTGCCCGCCGACGCGGGCCGCCGCGATGCCGGCCTTCTCGAACGACCAGTGGTCGCTGCCCCGGTTGGTCCCGCGCGACGTCGCGATCCGCACCCGGCGGCCCGTCGCGACGAGCGCGTCCGCGACGGTCATCGCGGCGCGGCCGCCCGTGCGGACGCGTACGTTCGGGCCGGTTCCGACGCGGTCCAGCGACACCATGCCGCGGATCGCGCGCCGCTCCTCGGCAGGGAGCTGGGCAAGGTAGTGCCGCGAACCGAAGTGGTGCCGCAGGTCACCGTCGCCACGTGGCTCCTCGGCCGCGAACGCCACGAACACGACCGGCACCCGAGGCGGTCGCAGGACAGCCATCCGGGCGAGCTCGAGCACGATCGCGACGCCGGACGCGTTGTCCTCGGCTCCGGGCGCCTGCGGAACGGTGTCGAGGTGCGCGCCCACGACGAGGTGCGGCCGGGTGCCATCGAAGCCGGGCGGCGTCGCGATCACGTTGTCCGCCTGCCCGCTCGGGACGCGGACGCCCCACGAGGTGCCGGCGGGCACGCGTACGGCCTGCCGCTCGACCTCGAGCCCCGCCGCGGTGAACCGGCTCTCGACGTACGTCGCCGCCGCGCGATAGCCGGCCGACGTCGCCTCGCGCGGCCCGATCCGGCCCGCGAGCGCGGTGATGACGGCGACCGCGGTCGCGACCTCGAACCGCGCGGGCCGGGCCACCGGCGAAGGGGTGGGCGTGGCTGTCGGCGTGGGCGTCGGCGTGACGGAAGGGGTCGGCGAGGCAGCCGGCGTACGACTGGGCGTCGGGCTCGGCGACGGCTCCGCCGGCTCGTTCTCCTCGGGCGCCGTGCACCCGGCCACGCCGAGCGCGGCCAGCCCCACGGCGAACTCCCGACGGCGCATGTCCCAGGTCTAACCCGCCGAGCCGAAAAGCCCAAGAAAGGGACCGGCTAAGGTGATCTTCCGCAGGGGGACAAACGGGGCAGTGAGACATTTGGGTTTGGGGACCACTGTGCGCACCGATCGCTGGGCCTGGACGGCCGCGCTCGTTCTCGCCGTTGCCGTCGCCTGCACCCCCGGCAATCCGAGCCCCGACGACACGCCGTCAGCAGAGCCGGCGGCCCTCGATCCCTGCACCCTCGTCTCCGCCGAGACGGTCGCGGGCGTCGTCGGCCCCGCGCTCCCCGCGCCGTGGGACGGCCTGACCGGCGACCTCACGACCGGTACCTGTTCCTGGCGCCTGGATCTCGACATCGGCGAGGTCGGCGACGTCGTACGCCGCCCCACCCGCCGTCTGCTGCAGATCCGCACCACGGCCACCAACGACTGCGGCGAGGCGACCAGCACGCCACTGCCGAGCCAGAACGGGTCGACGCTCCGGTTCTGCTGGTCGGACGGCACTGCCGACGTCACGTACGAGGCCACCGACAACCTCGGCGGCAAGGACGCCGCGCCCGACAAGGCCCAGGTCGACCTGATCTTGCAGCGCGTCATCCGCGAGATCGACCAGCACCGGACGACGGCCAAGCGCCTCGCGCCGGACCCGGCCCGGACGCAGACCGCGACGCCCAAGCCGGTCAAGAACGTCTGCGACCTGGTCAGCGCACCGACCCTCCGCGCCGCCGGCGTCCCAAGGTCCCGAGGACCGGTCGACGTCGGCGTCTCCACCAAGTGCGTCTGGGACGACAGCGGCGACCGGTCGCTCGCGCTCGTCGTCACCCCGCACGGCAACGCCGCCGGCCTGCAAGGCAGCGCGTTCGCGAAGGTCGCGGTGGAGCAGTTCGCGTACGTCTGGCAGGTGCAGCCGACGAAGGACGGCGCGTTCTTCGGCGACTCGCTCCACGCCGACGGCAGGGCGGCGGTCGGCGCGTTCCAGCTCGACGTCTCCATCACCGATCTGAACGGGACAGAGCCACGGCTCCAGGAGTACGCGGCCAGCGTCCTACGGGACGCCGCGAAGGCGCTCCCACACTAGGAAGGCACAGCAATGAGTCCGTGGAAGTCCGCCAGCCTGCTGGTGGTCGCAGTCCTCGCCCTCGCGGCGTGCGGTGCCGACAGGCAGGCCGCGAAGGACGCCGCGACCCCGCCGGCGAGTCCGAACCCGTGCGACCTCGTCGCGCCGACGACGATCGACGACGTCGTCGGGCCGAGCCTGCCGCTGACGGTCGGCGGGTACGGGCTGCCGGACAAGACGACGGGGAGCTGCAGCTGGTCGTTCGGCCTGGACACCAAGGCGACCGACGACGTACGCCGGCCGCGGGAACGGCAGCTGCACGTCGACGCGGAGACCTGGAAGGGCGACCCCTGCACGGAGGTCAAGTCAGGCAAGCGGGCGACAGCGGTCAGCGGCCTCGGCGACAAGGCGGTCCTCGACCTGTCGGTGAAGGGTGGCGTGCTGAGGTTCTGCCGCGGTCACCAGCTCGCGAAGCTCACCTGGTGGGCCGTGGACTGGCAAGCAGGTAAGGCGACAACGGTCCCGGACTCGGCGTACGAGGACACCCTGGTCCGGCTCGGACGCGAGGTCCTGGACCGCTGGGACGAAGCGCGACCGGTCACGATCAACCAGTACCTGCCCAAGCGCAGCGAGGGTCCGCCGCCGCCCGACGCCTGCGAGCTGGTGACCGGCGAGACGCTCGCGACCGTCGGCGTCGACCCGGAGACCGCGAAGCCGCTCGGGACTCCGTCGTTCGGCAGCACCCAGTGCACCTGGGAGCTCGGCCTGTACAACGTCGGCCACAAGCCCGGCGAGAAGTACTCGCGCTACCTCTCGGTCGCCGTCCAGTCGTACGGCGGCGAGTGGGGGTTCAAGGGAGCGGAACGGGCGAGCACCACCGCCCGGCAGTTCAGCCACGGCTGGCAGGTCGCGGCGGACTCGACGCTCGGTGGGGGCGCCGTCCTCGTCGACGACCACGAGGGCCAGGGTGTGGCCGCGTACCGGGCGTTCACGATCGCGGTCACGCTGCGCGCGCGAGACGGCGGATGGACCGAGAAGAGCCCCCGTCCGTCGGACGAGAAGCTGACGGAGTGGACGCGCCTCATCGCGGCCGACGTGATGCAGGCGATGCCGCGGTGAGGTACGCCGTCGCCCTCGCCCTGCTGGCTGCGGTCGCCGTGGGCTGCTCCTCCGGTCAGCCGACCGCCGAGCCGACGACGCCGACACCGGCGCAGCCGCCCGACCCGTGCGACCTGGTCACGCCGGCGACCATCGGGGAGCTCGTCGGGCCGAGCCTGCCCGCGCGCAGCCCCGATGCGTGCGCGTGGCGGCTCCAGGCGGACACGGCCTCGGCGATGGACGACAAGGCCAGGCCGCACTCGCGCGAGCTGATCGTCCGTACCTCCACGCAGTGCCCGACCGCGTCGCCTGCTGGCGAGCGCTCGGTCTGCGTCGACGGCGGCGCGGCCACCGTTCGCTGGGAGGGAAGCGACTGGCAGGACGCCAAGGCGGTCCCGTTCGACGCGGCGCGGGTCGAGGACGGGTTGGACCGCGTCGAGAAGGACGTCAAGGGTCGTTGGGAAACGGCCGCTCGAGTCCCTGGGACGACGCTTCCTGAGGCCACCGCGGCGCCCGCGGCGGTGGACGCGTGCACGCTGGTCGGCGCGGCCACGTTGAAGGCGGCCGGCATCGACGGGAAGGCGGATCCGACCGCCGGGTCGTACGCCTGCGAGTGGAAGGTGCGCGACGACTCCGTGCTGCGACAGCTCCGCGTTCTGGCCTCGCCGCAGGTGGACCGCGAGGGTCAGCGCGCGGCCGACTGGGCCGCGATGGCGGTGCGGCAGTTCGCTTACGGCTGGTCGGCTCCGCCTGTCGACGGCCTCGGCGACGAGGCCGCCATCGTCGCGTCGAAGGGCACCGGCCAGGCGTGGGTAGCTCGCGGACCGGTCCTCGTGCTGATAGAGGTGACGGCGACGAACGCGCCCGACGGAGCGACGCTCGACTGGGTCACCCGGGCGGCGAAGGACGCGGTCAGCGCGTTGCCGAGCTGACCGGGTCGAGGAAGCCGTCGAGGATCAGCTCACGCGCCCGCCCGGCCAGGCGGTGCCGCAGCGGGTCGACGTCCTCCCACAGCAGCTCCGCCAGCGCGTCGCTGATCTGGCCGACCGTCATGCTGCCGTCGCAGGCGCCGACGAACCCGGCCTCCGCGGTGTCGACGCGGATCGCCCGGCACATGCCGCCGCGCTGGCGGAGGACGAGATGTTCCGGGTCGTTCGCGCCGGGGCGGCCGAGCTGCTCCTGGTCGATCTCCGGTCTGAGCGTGAGTCGTTCGTCGAGCAGGCGCTTGTCGTCCCAGCCGCGCAGCAGGTCGACGTTCTCCAACCAGCGTTGAACAGTGGGGCCGAGCGGCTGCTGGATGGCGTGCGGCCAGTCCTCGACCCGCAGCACCGGCTTGGCGTTCGTCCGTCGCAGCGTCAGCCAGCCGAACCCGATCGCCTCGACGTTCTGGTCCTCGAACCAGCCGAGCCATTCGTCGTACCTGCGTTGGTACTCCGGCGTCCCGTAGAGGCCGGCGTCGCGCAGCCAGAGCTCGACGTACGCGGCGGGGTCGCTCGCCTCGCGTTGCACGACCCAGGCATCGCAGCCGGTACGCGCGACCCAGCCGGTGAGACGGTCGGTCCAGTCCTCGCCGCGCACGTGCAGCCAGTTCGCGAGCACCTGGCCGACGCCCCGGTCGGTGAGGTACTTCGGCAGCTGGTTGACGAGCTGCCGGCAGAGCTCGTCGCCGGCGAGGCCGCTGTCGCGGTAGACGAGGTCGCCGCCGGGTGAGATCACGAACGGCGGGTTGCTGACGACGAGGTCGTACCGTTCGCCGTCCACCGGCTCGAACAGGCTGCCGCTGCGGAAGTCGGCGTCGATTCCGGCGAGGCGGGCGTTCAGCCTGGCGACGGCGAGCGCGCGTTCGTTGACGTCGGTGCCGACGACGGTGGCCGCGTGGCCGGCGAGGTGCAGCGCCTGGACGCCGCAGCCCGTACCGAGGTCGAGCGCGCTGTCCACCTTGGTTCTCGGGGTGAGCTGGGCGAGCGTCGTCGCGGAGCTGTTGACACCGAGCACGTGGTCGGGCGTGACGGCCGGACGGGCACCGTCCATGCCGGGCGTGAGGTCGGCGACCACCCACCAGTCGTCCTCGTCGGTGCCGTACGGGCGAACGTCGAGCAACGCGCTCACCTGGCCGCCGTGCTTGTGCAGGATGCCTGCCGCCCGGAGCTTGTCGACGAGCTCGGGCAGCGCGCGCTGGGCGTCGTCGTGCGTCACGCTGGCCTGCAGCAGCCAGAGGCGGGTCAGCGTGCTCAGCGGATCGTGCCCGCGGGTCTCCCTGAGGCCAGGCGTGGTCTCGTTGCGATGCAGCGCGCCATGGGCGACCGGCCCGAGCAGATCGCGGACCCCGTCCACGGTGTAGTCGACCTCCCGCAACCGTTCACGGAAGCTGTGCAGATCGTCGTCAGTGAGGTCGAACACCCGGCCATCCTGCCGGATATTCGGTCGACCGCTTCGCCTTGGTCCTGCGCCTCGCCCGCCGCGGCGCCGACGCGGTGGCGGTGAAGCTCGTGGAACGCCCTCGGCCGTGCTGGACCGGCTGTCCGACCTCGGCGTGGCCCCGCCCGTGCTGGCGAGCGGCTCGCACGAGGGGCGTCAGTACGTGAAGAGCCCCTCCCAGGAACGGGAGGGGCTCTTACGGAGGACGATGCTCAGCCGACCTTGGCCGGCTCCGCCTTGTCGTTGTCCGAGGCCTCGATCGCGATGGGCTTGCGCTTCGAGTACGTCACCGCGGCGACGACCACCAGTGCGGCCGCGACCGCGATGCCGATGCGCAGCGCCGGGCTGGCGCCCTCGCCGACCGACAGCTGCACGATCGCCGGAGCGATCAGCACGGAGACCAGGTTCATCACCTTGATCAGCGGGTTGATCGCCGGGCCGGCGGTGTCCTTGAACGGGTCGCCGACCGTGTCGCCGATCACCGTCGCCTCGTGGGCGTCGGAGCCCTTGCCACCGTGGTTGCCGTCCTCGACCAGCTTCTTCGCGTTGTCCCACGAACCACCGGAGTTGGCGAGGAAGATCGCCATCAGCGTGCCCGTCGCGATCGCACCCGCCAGGAAGCCGGCGAGCGCACCGACACCGAGACCGAAGCCGACCGCGATCGGGGCGAGCGCGGCCAGCAGACCGGGCGTCGCGAGCTCGGCCAGCGAGTCCTTGGTGCAGATGTCGACGACCTTGCCGTACTCCGGCTTGCCGGTCCCCTCCATGATCCCGGGGATCTCGCGGAACTGGCGGCGGACCTCGAACACGACCGCGCCCGCGGCCCGGCCCACGGCACTGACCAGCAGGCCGCTGAACAGGAAGACCGAAGCCGCACCGATGATCAGGCCGACCAACGTGTTCGGGCTGACGATCTGGTAGCCGAAGCTGGCGACGTTCGCGACTTGGCCCCCGACCTCGGCGACCGCCTTCTCGATCGCGTCGGTGTACGAGCCGAACAGCGCGGTCGCGGCGAGCACCGCCGTCGCGATCGCGATGCCCTTGGTGATGGCCTTGGTGGTGTTGCCGACCGCGTCGAGCTCGGTGAGGATCGCCGCGCCCTTCTCGTCGACGTCGCCGGACATCTCCGCGATGCCCTGCGCGTTGTCGCTGACCGGGCCGAACGTGTCCATCGCGACGATCACGCCGACGGTCGTGAGCAGACCACAGCCGGCGAGCGCGACCGCGAACAGCGAGAGGATCGTGACGCCACCGCCGAGCAGGAACGCCGCGTACACGGCGCCCGCGATGACGACCGCGGTGTAGACGGCCGACTCCAGGCCGAGCGCGAAGCCGGACAGGATCACGGTCGCGGCACCGGTGAGCGAGGTCTTGCCGACGTCCTTGACGGGACGGTGCTCGGTGCCGGTGAAGTAGCCGGTGAGGCTCAGGATGATGCCGGCGAGCACGATGCCGATGATCACCGCGGCGGACGCGACGAGGCGCGGGTCGCCGTTCAGCGCGGCGACCGCTTCGTTGGCGCCGACCAGGCCGGCGAACGACGACGGCAGATAGGCGAACGCGGCGATCACACAGAGCACTGCCGACACGGCCGCTGAGATGTAGAAGCTGCGGTTGATCGTCCGCAGCCCGCCCTCGTTGGCGCGCGGCCGGGTGATGTAGACGCCGAGGACGGCGGTGAGCGCGCCGATCGCCGGGACGATCAGCGGGAAGACCAGGCCGTGCTCGCCGAAGGCGGCCTTGCCCAGGATCAGCGCGGCGACGAGCGTGACGGCGTACGACTCGAACAGGTCGGCCGCCATGCCGGCACAGTCGCCCACGTTGTCGCCCACGTTGTCGGCGATCGTCGCGGCGTTGCGCGGGTCGTCCTCGGGGATGCCCTGCTCGACCTTGCCGACCAGGTCGGCGCCGACGTCGGCGGCCTTGGTGAAGATGCCGCCGCCGACCCGCATGAACATCGCGAGCAGCGCGGCACCGAAGCCGAAGCCCTCGAGCACGCTGGGCGCCTGGTCGCGGTAGACGAGCACCACGATGCCGGCACCGACGAGGCCGAGGCCGACGGTCGCCATGCCGACCGTTCCACCGGTACGGAACGCGACGCGCATGGCCGGGTCACGGCCGGTGTCGCGGGCCGCGGCGGCGACGCGCACGTTCGCGCGTACGGCCAGCCACATACCCAGGTAGCCGATCAGCGCGGAGAACAACGCTCCGACGACGAAGAAAATCGAACGCCCGATGCGGATCTCGGCGGTTCCTGGGAGCAGGAACAACACACCGAACACCAGCACGGCGAAGATGGCCAGCGTCTTGAACTGGCGACTGAGATACGCGGAGGCGCCTTCTTGCACGGCAGCCGCGATCTCTTGCATCTTCTCGGTGCCCTCACCCGCCCTGAGCACCTCGCGCCGGAACACCCACGCCATGATCAGCGCGACGACACCGATGATCGCGACGACCCCGACGTAGGTCAGGTTCGACCCGGACATTCGTCCTCCTTGGAAAGGCCGACGCCTTCGTTCGGCCTCTTGGAGCACTCCCTACGAATCGGCGCATGGCGCCGGGCCAGGAGTGCGTGGACAGCGGAAACGCCACGAGGCTCACGACAGAACCTCTGGCGGGCGGCGAGTCTAGCGTGCACCCTCCGGCAGGACGCTTACCGGCCCCTTGACGTGCACTTTCGGCGCTTCCGGCCCACGTTTTCGGCCCACCTCGCCCCCAGGATGTGGCCGGGATGTCGGTGGTGGCTGCTTAGCTGCTCAGCGCTGCCGCGGCTGCTTCGTCCACGGTGTCGTGGATCGGGAAGACCTTGGTGAGTCCGGTGATCCGGAAGATCTTGAGGAGGCGTTCCTGAGTACACACGATGCGCAGCGAGCCGTCGTTCGTCCGTACGCGCTTGAGCCCGCCGACGAGAACGCCCAGGCCGGTCGAGTCCAGGAAGTCGACGTGCTCCATGTCGATGATCAGGTGGTAGTGGCCTTCGCCGACGAGGTCCACCAGCTTCTCCCGGAGGCGAGGCGCGGTGTAGACGTCGATCTCGCCGCCGACCTCGATCACCATGCAGTCGCCGACGGCACGGTTCGAGAGCGACAGGTCCACGAGCGCCTCCTACCCACTTCTACGGACAAACTCACCGGCATCGGCATTCAATCAGAAGAGGTGGAGGTGTGACACTGACCTCCGTGCCCGCTCGTCTGCCTTCGTCAGCCGCGGCCGGGCCCTCGAAGGCTTCCGAACTCCTGGCGAGCTTGACTCGGACGAGACGTCGCGCCAGCCGGGTCACGCACGTCGAGGAGGTGCCTCCTCGTTCGAGCACGACGACCGACTGGCCTTCGTGGGCGCTTCCTTCCCTGGTCGAGCGGCTGCGTAAACGTGGGATCGACCGGCCATGGACGCACCAGGCGGCCGCCGCCGAGCTCGCTCGTCGCGGCGAGCATGTGATCCTCGCCACGGGGACCGCTTCCGGAAAGTCGCTCGGCTACCTCCTGCCGGCGTTGACCGAGATCGCGGAGGGCGGGCCCGCGCGGCGTACGGGGCCGACCGTTCTGTATCTCTCGCCGACCAAGGCTCTGGCCTACGACCAGTACCGGGTCCTGCAGAACATCGGCGGGCCGGATCTCCGGGCGGCGACCTACGACGGGGACGCCTCGTGGGAGGAACGCGACTGGGCGCGGGACAACGCCTCGTACCTGCTCACCAACCCGGACATGCTGCACCGCTCTCTGCTGCCGACCCATCGGCGGTGGACGCGGTTCCTCGGGTCGCTGCGGTACGTGGTCGTCGACGAGTGCCACCAGTACCGGGGCGTCTTCGGCTCGCACGTCGCTCAGGTCGCTGCGTCGGCTGTGGCGGATCGCGCTGCACTACGGCGCGACGCCACGGTTCGTGCTCGCGTCGGCGACGGTGTCCGACCCGGAGTCGTCGGCGCGACGGCTGACCGGGCAGAACGTCGTCGCGGTGACCGAGGACGGGTCGCCGCACGGCGGGCTCTCGTTCGCCTTGTGGGAGCCGCCCTTGACGCGGTTGACCGGGGAGAACGGGGCGCCGGTACGCCGGAGCGCGACCGCGGAGACGGCCGATCTGCTGTCCGATCTGGTCGCCGATGGCGTCCGGACCGTCGCGTTCATCCGCTCCCGGCGCGGGGCCGAGATCGTCGCCCTGCAGGCGAAGGACAACCTCGCGGCGGTCTCGGAGGAGCTGGCGGACCAGGTCGCCGCGTACCGCTCGGGCTACCTCCCCGAGGAACGCCGCGCGCTCGAGCAGGCGCTGCAGGACCGCACGCTGCTCGGCGTCGCGGCGACGAACGCGCTTGAGCTGGGGATGGACATCGTCGGGCTGGACGCCGTTCTGCTCGCCGGCTATCCGGGGACGCGGGCGTCGTTGTGGCAGCAGGCTGGACGGGCCGGGCGGGACCAGACCGGGGCCTTGGCGGTGCTGGTCGCGCGGGACGATCCGTTGGACACGTACCTGGTGCGGCATCCCGAGGCTCTGTTCGGGCCGCCGGTCGAGGCGACCGTCTTGGATCCGGACAATCCGTACATCGTGAAGCCCCACCTCGCCGCCGCGGCCGCCGAGCTGCCGCTGACTCTGGACGATCTGGAACGGTTCGGGCCTACGGCGCCTGCTGCCGTGCGGGAGCTGCAGGACGAGGGGACGCTGCGGCAGCGCAAGTACGGCTGGTTCTGGACGCGGCGCGGCCGGGCCAGCGACCTCGCCGACATCCGGTCGATGGGCGGTTCGCCCGTACGCCTCGTCGAGGCCGCGACCGGGCGACTGCTCGGCACGATCGACGCCGGCGCCTCGCATCTGTCGGTGCACGACGGCGCCGTCTATCTCCATCAGGGGCAGTCGTTCGTCGTCGAGAAGCTCGACCTGGAGGCTCATGTCTCTCTGGTCAAACGGGCCAACCCGGACTACACGACGACGGCGCGGGAGAAGACGTCGATCCGGGTGCTCTCGACCGATCGCTCGTGTGAGTGGGGCTCGGCCGCGCTGGCGTTCGGGACGGTCGAGGTGACGAGCCAGGTGGTCTCGTACCTGCGTCGCTCGTTCGCCTCCGGCGAGGTGCTCGGCGAGACGTCGCTCGACCTGCCGGAACGTTCGGTGACCACGAAGGCCGTCTGGTGGACGCTGTCGGACGCGGCGGTGCGCGCGGCTGGGATCACGCGTGCCGCGCTGCCTGGCGCGGCGCACGCGGCCGAGCACGCGTCGATCGGGCTGATGCCGCTGTTCGCGACGTGCGACCGGTGGGACATCGGCGGCGTCTCGACCGCGCGGCACGCCGACACCGGGCGGGTGACGGTGTTCGTCTATGACGGACATGTCGGAGGCGCCGGGTTCGCCGAGCGCGGATATTCGGCCGCTTCGCGTTGGTTGTCGGCTACGCGGGACGCGATTGCCGCCTGTGAATGCACTGACGGGTGCCCCTCATGCGTACAGTCCCCGAAATGCGGGAATGGGAATAGTCCACTCGACAAATCGGGCGCGGTACGACTGCTCGACGCTCTCCTGAGCGGCGCGCCGGCGGACCGCACGGACGAAGGAGATGGCGGCACGCCATGATCGTCATCGGGCTACTTCTCATACTCGCCGGAGCCGCGGCCGCCGTCGTGGCGGCCATGGGCGGCGGCGGTGACCAGACCTCTATCGAGGTATTCGACTACCAGATCGTGGGTTCGGCGGCTTCGTTCTTCTTCATGGGCCTGGGCGTCATGCTCGCCTTCGTCCTCGGGGTGTGGATGTTCGCCGCCGGTGCTGGACGGTCGGCGAAGCGGCGTCGGGAGCTGAAGCGGCTCCGGCGTCGGGCCGAGGCCGAACCGGCGTCCGCTCCTGCCGCGGAGCCCGCACCGGCTGCTGCTCCGGCCGCCGCACCGGCTCCGGCTCGGGCCAAGGAGCCGGTGACCGAGACCACGGTGGAGCCCGCGGTGCCTGCTCAGGCGGGCAGCGAGACTGCCGCGGGGGCGCATCGCGACTCGGCCAAGCCGACCACCTAGCTCCCCGGTAAGGACCGGCACCCCGACCCGGCCACGTCGGCTTCTCCCGGCGTGGCCGGGTTTCTGTCCACAGTCGCTCGATTCTCCGCTTCGTCCACAGCTTCACCCTCGGCACACCCGAACACCCGTTCGGACCCGCAAGGTGGGAACTCCCAAGCCAGACCGAGGAGTTCCGCCGATGTCCACCACCGCTGTCGCTTCCGCCGACCGTCCCCTCGCTGTGACCGCTGACGAGGAGCTGCTCGACGACCTGGTCCGGCTCGCGGCCGCTGCCGGTGTCGTGCTGGATGTCGTGACCGAGCCCGCCGGAGTCCGGCGTACGTGGTCGACGGCCTCGCTCGTCCTCGTCGGCGTGGACGCTTCTGCCGCCTTGGCCCGCGCCGCGCCCCTGCACCGGCCGGGCGTTGTGATGGTGGGACGGTCCTTGCAGATCTCGCACTGGCGCCACGCGGTCGAGCTGGGCGCGGACCTCGTCGTCTCCCTGCCCGAGCAAGAGGCCGACCTCGTCGACCGGCTGGCGGACGCGTCGGAGGGCATCAGCCGCGAGGCCGCCACCATCTGCGTCATCGGCGGCCGCGGCGGAGCCGGTGCCACGACGTTGGCCACAGCGCTCGCCGTGACGGCCACGTCCGAACGGTTGAACGTCATGCTCATCGACGGCGACGTCATGAGCGGCGGCATCGACCTCATGCTCGGCGGCGAGCACATCAAGGGGCTGCGCTGGCCGGACCTCGTCAGCACCGAGGGCCGAGTCAGTGCCGCGGCGCTCCGGGCAGCGCTCCCCCAGGTCGACGAGCTGGTCGTGCTGTCATGGGACCGCGGCGACGTCGTGGCGGCCTCAGCCGAGGCGATGAAGGCGGTCCTGGCAGCAGCCCGCCGAGCCAGCGACCTCGTGGTGGTCGACCTCCCCCGCCACCTGGACGAAGCAGCCGCGGTGGCGTTGGCCAGCTGCACCACCGCCCTCCTGGTCGTGCCGGCCGAAGTCCGCGCCACCGCCGCAGCATCGCGTGTGGCAGCAGTCCTCACCCCTCGAGCCCCCGACGTCAGGTTGGTCGTCCGCGGCCCAGGCCCCGCCGGCCTGGACGGCGACCTCATCGCAGCCAGCCTCGGCCTCCCACTAGCAGCCCAACTAGCCCCCGAACCAGGCCTAGAAGACCTCCTCGAACAAGGCAGTAGCCCCAGCCCGCTCCGGCAAAGGCCCCCTAGCCACCTTCACCCGCCACTTCCTCACCGACCTCCTCTCCCCCCGATGACCACAATCCGCGCCGCCGACCAGGTGTTGCTCGAACGGGTGCGCACTGCTCTTGCCTCGGACAACTCCGAGCCCACTGCTTCTCGCGTCGCTGCTGTCCTGCGCAAGGAGGGGCGGTTGCTCGGCGATACCGCGGTGTTGGGGGTAGTCGATGCGCTGCGGCGGGAGATCGCGGGGGCGGGGGCTCTTGATCCGCTTCTGGCCGAGCCGGGCGTGACCGATGTGCTCGTGCATGGGCCGCGGGAGGTCTGGGTCGACAAGGGGCGGGGGTTGGAGCGGGCCGTCATCACGATGGAGGACGACTCCGCGGTGCGGAGGCTGGCTCAACGGCTCGCGGCCGCCGCGGGTCGGCGCCTTGACGACTCCACTCCGTACGTCGATGCGCGGCTCCCCAATGGCAGCCGGCTTCACGCCGTGCTCTCCCCCATCTCAGCGAACGGCACCTGCATCTCCCTCCGCGTCCCCGCAAGACGCACCTTCACGCTCGCGCAGCTCACCCAGGCTGGCTCGATCCCCGACAACGGCGCAAGGCTGCTCCGCCGTATGGTCCAGGCTCGCCTCGCGTTCCTCATCTCGGGTGGCACCGGCACAGGCAAAACCACCCTCCTCTCCGCCATGCTCTCTCTCGTCCCACCGGCCGAACGCATAGTCCTGGTTGAGGATTCGGCCGAGCTCGACCCCAACCACCCACACGTCGTCCACCTCGAGGCAAGACCGCCCAACGTCGAAGGCGCCGGCGAGATCACCCTCCGCACCCTCGTCCGGCAAGCGCTAAGGATGCGCCCCGACCGGCTCGTCGTCGGCGAGGTACGCGGCGCCGAGGTGGTCGATCTCCTCGCCGCGCTCAACACCGGGCATGAAGGCGGCTGCGGAACGTTGCACGCCAACTCGGCCGCCGAGGTTCCCGCCAGGCTCGAAGCACTCGGCGTCGCCGCAGGGCTCGACCGGGCCGCCGTCCATAGCCAGCTCGCCGCTGCCGTCGACGCCGTCATCCACGTGCTCAGAGCGCGCGACGGACGCCGTCGCATTGCCGAGCTGTGCGTGTTCACCAGAACGACCGACGGACTCGTCGTTGCCCAAGAAGCGTTGCGGTTCGACCGTTCCGGCAACGTGCACGAAGGCCCCGGCATGGACCGCCTCAGCGAACTCCTCGCCCGCCGGGAGGACACATGACCGGCGCTACCTGGCTGGCCGCGGGCCTAGCCGGACTCGCCGCCGCGACGGCGATCCGCTCGTCGCCGCAAGCGCTCCTCAGACGACGCCTCGGACGAGGCCGCCCACCACCGGCAAGGAACGGACCGAGCCGCGCGATGATCGCCGCCGCGGTCGTCGCCGGCGCAACGGTGGCCACCGTCATCGGCGGCCCACCAGGTATCCTCCTCGCCCTGCTCGCGGCAGCCGCCGCCGTCGTCGCCCAACGAATCGTCAACGCCAGAAAGGCAAACCAGGCACGCAGAGCGCAGCAGGCACGAGTACGGGAGGCCTGCGGCATCCTCGCCACCGAGCTCGCCGCCGGCCGCCCGCCGGAGAACGCCCTCCAGGCAGCGGCCGACGTCCTGCCCGAGCTCGCGGCGATCGCCGCCACCGGGCGGATGGGCGGCGACATCCCCACCGCACTCCGCGCCATCGACGGGCCAGGCACCGAAGCGCTCCAGCAGATCGCCGCCGCCTGGGCCGTCGCCGAGCACTCCGGCGCCGGCCTCGCCGGGGTCGTCGCCAAGGTCGCGAACGGGCTGGGCGCCGACGAACTCCAACGCCGCGAGGTCGCCGCCCAGCTCGCCGCGCCACGCGCCACCGCGAAGCTGCTCGCCGGCTTGCCGGTGTTCGGCCTCGCCCTCGGCGCGGGCGTCGGCTCGAACCCGTTCCAGGTCCTGTTCGGCACCGGCTACGGCATCGCCTGCCTGCTCGTCGGCGCCGCCCTCACCGCCGCCGGCCTGCTGTGGGTCGAACGGCTGGCAAGACGAGCGGAGCGCCCACCGTGACCCTCCTCGCCATCGCCCTCGCCACGGCGGCCGTCATCGCCTGGCCGCGGTCAGACCGCGCCCGCCGCAGACTCAATGCCGTTCTCCCCACCAAACAAGAGAAAACCCAGACGAGCCACAAGACAGAGCTCTGGTCCAGCAAACGTGGGCGACGGATCGTCGCCGGGTTCGCCGGCCTGGCGGTCTGCCTGGTCCTCGGCGGCTGGTTCGGCCCGATCGTCGGCCTCGGTGTCGCCGTCGGCGTGGACCGAGCGCTGGTCCGGATGGAGCCCCGAGCAGTACGCGAACGCCGTACGAAGCTCACCGCCGACCTCCCGTTCGCCGCCGACCTGCTCGCCGCCTGTCTGCGCGCGGGCAGGCCGCCCGGTGCCTGCGTCGACGCGGTCGCCAGAGCCTGCGGCGGACCGCTCGGCGTCGAGCTCGCGCTCGTCGCCGCCGCGCTCAGGCTCGGCGCCGAGCCCAAGGTCGCGTGGGCCGCGTTCCTCGACGAGCCCGTCCTCGCACCGTTCGGACGAGCGATGGTCCGCAGCTGGGACTCCGGCGCACCGCTGTCCGACACGTTGGACTCGCTGGCGAACGAGTGCCGCCAAGACCTCCGCGCCGCAGCCACCGAACGCGCGAGGTCGGTAGGCGTCAAAGCAGCCGCACCACTGGGCCTCTGCTTCCTGCCGGCGTTCCTCCTGATCGGCATCGTCCCCGTCGTCATCGCCGCAGTCTCGCGAGTGCTCTGACCGGGTTTTCGTCCACAACACAAGGATTTCCGCGTTCATCAACAGATCGCCGAACGAGCCAGCACAACACCCGGACAGCACGCAGGATCGACGTATCGCCAACGCCCGTTGGCGATCCGCAACCGGCCGGGCGCCGGAGTTGTTCGGAGGTTCCCATGCGCAAGTTCTACGCAAGGCTTCGCGGTGAGCGCGGCATGTCGACCGCGGAGTACGCGATCGGCACTGTCGCCGCGGCGAGCTTCGCGGGGCTGCTCATCAAGCTGCTGAGCAGCCCTGAAGTCCAGGGCCTGTTGATGAAGCTGGTCAAGGCCGCGCTCAGTCTCGCGTCCTGATCGGCCCGGGGTCGGCCGGCCTCCACTGCCCCCGCCGGCCGGCCCCGGCCTTGTACGGAAGGAGAAACTCGCTATGCGCGAACGAGGCATGGTGACCGCCGAGATCGCGGTTTCGCTGACGGGGTTGGTGATCGTCCTGCTCGGCCTGCTCTGGGTGTTCGGCGTCGTCGGCGCTCAGATCCGTTGCGTCGACGCCGCCCGCGACACCGCTCGCGCGCTGGCTCGCGGGGAGAACGTGGCGGACGCCAAGACCGAGGGCGAACGTTCGGCACCCGACGGCGCGCGGTTCGCCGTCCAGGTGGGCGAAGGCAGCGCGACCGTACGCATCAGTGTCCGAGTCAAGCCGACCGCGCCGGTGCTCTCGCGGCTGCCGGGCGTCCTGGTGCACAGCGAGGCAGTCGTCTCGACCGAGCCAGGAGTGGACGAATGAGAGAACGCGGAAGCGGAACCCTCCTCGCGATCGGCGTCGGCGCTGTCCTCATCGTCGGCGGGCTGGTCGGTACGGCCCTGGCCACGGTCATCGCCGCGACCCATCGCGCCGACGCCGCCGCCGACCTCGCCGCACTGTCGGCCGCGCGGCTGCTCGTCGAGGGCGAGGAGGAAGCCTGCGCGAAGGCCCGCGCGGTCGCCGCCGCCAATGCCGCTGAGCTCGAGACCTGTCAGACAGCCAACCTGACAGTGGAGATAGTGGTGCGAGCCAGAACGGGCCGACTGCTGGGCACTTCGATCACAGTTCGAGGACGAGCCCGCGCCGGACCGTCTGGTTTCCGCCAGGAAGAAACAGCCGCCTTAAATGGGCTGCCAGGTGCAAACCGAATTGCTCTGGAAAAGTGGCAGCCCCCGCCGGGGGGGAGAGCGGGGGCTGCCCTGGCCACGACCCGCGAACGGGTCGGACCGGCACCAGCGGCGGGGGGGTTGCCGCTGAGATGCCCGTTCCCCCCTGGCGCTCGTTCGAAACACCAATCGGGAACGGCACATCCAGTGTGACGCACCATATGCTTCGACGCCACCTAAGACTGCGAAGAGTTACCGAAACTGTTCGACGAGCGGCTGAGTGAGTGCGCCGACCGGTCACCGAATGTTGGCATCGCGGTAGCCGGAGCCACGCGCTAGGCTCCGCCGGGTGATTCGTCCCGGAGTGCCTCGGACCGCCGCATTCTTTGATCTCGACAAGACAATCGTGGCGAAATCGAGCACGCTCGCGTTCAGCCGCCCGCTCTATCGGGGCGGCCTGATCAACCGGCGCGCGGTACTCCGGAGCGCGTACGGCCAGCTCGTCTACCGGCTCGGCGGCGCCGACCACCGGCAGATGCAGAAGGTCCGCGAGTACATGTCGCTCATGGTCGCCGGCTGGGACGTCAAAACCGTCCGCGAGATCGTCGCCGACACCCTCGAGCACATCGTCCAGCCGCTGGTGTACGCCGAAGCGGTCGAGCTCATCGACGAGCACCACAGGGCCGGCCGCGACGTCATCATCGTCTCCACCGCGGGCGCCGACGTGGTCGGACCGATCGGCGAGCTGCTCGGCGCCGACCGCGTGATCGCCACCCAGCTCGGCGTCGAGCACGGCAAGTACACCGGCGAGATCACGTTCTACGCGTATGGCGACGACAAGGCCCACGCGATGCGCGAGCTGGCCGAGGAGCAGGGCTACGACCTCGACCACAGCTACGCGTACTCCGACTCGATCACCGACGCCCCGATGCTCGAGGTCGTCGGCCACTCGTTCGTCGTCAACCCCGACCGCGCGCTCAGGCGACTCGCCAGCGTCTGCCACTGGCCGGTCCTCAGCTGGACCCAAGCCACCGCACTCCGGCGCAGAACGGCGCTCGGCGTCAGCTGGCGATCGCTCGGCGCGGCCGCGGTCGCGAGCGGCGCGGCGGCCGCCGGGCTGGTCTGGGTCGCCTCGAAACGACGGATCCAAAGGTAAAGATCTTGGGCCAACTCTTCCCCTGACCGGCCCAAACGTCGTAGAAATGCAGTACGCCCCGAGCGATCAAGGACCAGGCCGAGAGGCCCGCCCTTGACCGATCGAGACGTGCACGGCAGCTCGGTACCCACGCGGCGACCAGCCCATCCTCGAGGGCAGTCGATCTCAGGTTTACCTGGGACGACATGACGGGTGCACGCTTGTTAGCCGAGACTGACGTGCCAGCGGCGGCGCTCCCACATCATGTGGAGCGCCGTCCGCACGTGCGGGGCCCATCAGCCAGCAGAGGCGACGACCGTACGCAGCAAGGTGTCGGCCATCCACTCCCGGTACCGCTCCACCGACCACCCCTGCCGCCGGCGCAGCAGCTGGTGCACGTACACGCTGCTCAGCGTGTAGAGCACCGCTCCCGCTTCCGCGGCCGACAGGCCCGGCCGGAGCAGACCGTTCCGCGACCAGGCCTCGGCGAGCGTGCCCATGTTCGCCGTCATCGCTGTCGAGCCAGCCTCGACGATCGCGCGCATCGCCGGGTCCGCGCCGGCCGACTCGGCCGCGGTCATCAGCAGGTCCCCCGCCCGTTCGAGCAGCTCGACGCCGTAGTCCACGTGCAGGCGTACGGCGACCAGTGGGTCCCGCTCGGACAGCAGCTGCGCGAACTCCGGCCGGTCCGCCACCGCGACGGCATCCTCGTCGCCGACGGTCGCGACGTCCAAGGCCTCCTTGAACAGGTCCGCCTTCGTCGGGAACACCGTGTAGACCGTCCGCTCGGCCACCCCCGCCGACGCGGCGATCTGCTTCATCGTGGTCCCGGCGATCCCCTGCGAGACGAACAACCACACGGCCGCCTCGCGAATCAGCGCCCGCGTCCTCCGAGCTGCCTCTTCGCGCACCGGAGACCGATATCGCTTGACCGTCTCGCTCACACGATGCATCCTAGCATCATTCATTGCAGTCGCACTGCACTCATCTCAGGGGGACCCCAACGATGTCCGACGAAGAAGTGTCCCTAGAAGAACTGGCGATCTTCGCCGGCCTGCACCACATCAAGATCCCGGTGACGGATCTCGTCCGCAGCCGGGCCTGGTACGAGCGGGTGCTCGGCTTCCACGTCCAGTTCGAGTTCCCCGACGCCGAGGACGGCGTCGTCCGAGGCGTGGCCGGTCAGCTCCCCGGCCTCGGTGAGACCGGCCTCGCGCTGCGCGAGAACCCCGAGGTCGCCCGCGATCTGGCCGGCTACGACGCGTTCGCGTTCGCCATCAAGGACAAGGCGGCCGCCGAGGCGTGGGTCGCCAAGCTCGACCGGCTCGGCGTCGAGCACTCGCCGATCATCGAGGCGAGCATCGGCTGGATCGTGTCGTGCCACGACCCGGACGGCATCGAGATCCGCATGTACAGCTGGGCGCGGCTGCCCGAGATCCACGTCGGCGAGCCGGGCTACGCGCGCCCGGAGGTCGAGATCCGCTCAGTCGGCTAGCGCGGCCGCGTACTCGCGCAGGTACGGAAGCGGCAGGTCGTACGAGCCCGTGATCGGGTTCAGCACGACCTGGTCCGCACCGGCGGCCAGGTGCTCGCGCAGCCGCCCGGCAACGGCGTCGGCCGCACCCCACGCCCCCACGGCGTCCACGAGCCGGTCGGTCACCCCGTCGATCTCCTCGGCGGAGTAGCCCAGCCGGAGCAGGTTCGCGTGATAGCCGGGCAGCTTCGACAAGAACCCCAGCGGCTCGCGAACGATCGACCGCGCCTTCGAAGCGTCCGGCTCCAGCGTCACCATCTGCAGCACCGCGAGGAACGAGTCCGGCCCGAGCAGCTCACGCGCCGAGGCCGTGTACGAGGTGTCGACGAGGAACGGGTACGCGCCCGCCGAACGATCGCGCGCCAAGCGCAGCATCCGCGGCCCGAGGGCAGCGAGCACCCGCCCAGACGAGGGAACGCCCGGCGACGAGGAGTCCAGCCGGTCGAGGTACGCGCCGATCGCCTCGACCGGCTTCGGCCCGTAGTGCCCGCCGAGCCCGACCACGAACCGGCCCGGGTGCGACGACTCCAGGTCGGCGTACAGACCCGCGACCTCGTCGGCGGCGAACTTGCTCACCGACAGAATCCCCGGCACGACCTTGATCGTCGACGTCGCCCGCACCAGGTCGCCGATCTGCGCAAGCCGCTCGATCGATCCGCCGGACAGCCACAGCGTCGAGTACCCGAGCGACTCGATCTCGAGGACCGCGTCGACGAACGCGCTGCCCTCCTGCGGTCCGAGTGCCACGCCGTACCGACCCAGCTCGAGCTTCGTCATGTCAGTCGCCAACACGACCCCAGCGAATGTTCTTCCCCAGGTGCGACCATAGGGCGACGGGAGGAGGCGGGGCCGGTGCTCGAACGCGAGAACGCCGAGGTGCTCGAGGTCGGCACCGAGCGGGTACGACGCCTGACCTGGCAACGCCTCGTCGCGCTGAGCGTCGCGCTCGTCCTCGGGATCACGGCCGGCGCGGGCGGCACGTACTGGTACCTCACCGACCGGGCCGACCGCGAGGCACGGCAGGCCATCGAGCTGATCGCCCAGGAGGACGGCGGCATCGCGCTCGTCGACCCCACCAACCTGTGCGCGACCGCGACGATCCGGCTGCGGAACGTCGGCACGCACCCGGTCACGGTCGAACGCGTCTACGCCGATCTCACCGGCCGCGGCTCGGACCAGAGCGTCCCGGCCTGCCAGCTGCAGGAGTCGACCCCCCATCCGACCAGCATCGAGCCGAAGGCCTCGCAGGCGTGGACGATCGTGTTCCGCATGGAGTGCGAGCAGGCCTGGGGAACGCCGACCTACCGCGCCACGGTCACGACGGTGTCCGGGGACCGCCGTGAGGTGTCGGCGCCGATCGAACGCCAGGAACCCGCGCCCGCGACCTACTCCTGTGACGGCGATCCCGACCTCCTGTGGGACGACGTCGCGAGTCCCGTCGTCGGCAGCGGATCGGACGCCACGGTGACGATCGGCGGCACGGTCCGCTCGTTGACGGCGCGACTCGAACTGCTCGCGATGCGGCTCGAGGACGGCAGCGGTCTGGACCTGCAGCTCGACCCGTACGAGTCGATCTCCGTCACCACCGACCCGCGACCGTTCCGCGTCCGGGTGCGCGTGCTGGACTGCGCGGTGGCCCAGCAGCTCCCGGACACCATGATCGACCTTCGGGTGCGGACCCAGCTCGGGCGCGCCCGCGCCTTGCTCCCGTTCGACGAGCCGCGCAACGTCACCCGTTCGCTCGTCCGGCTCGTCGACACGGCCTGCGGCATGTGAGGGCCCGATGCTGGAACGGCAGAACGAGGACTTCGAGGTCCTCGACGTCGGCGACGACCGGCCGCGGTTCGAGTGGCGCCGGCTCAGGCCGCGGGAACTGGTCGCGCTCGCCGTCCTGGTCTCGATCGGGATCGTCGCCGGCGCGGGGGCGACCTGGTGGTGGCAGCAGCGCGAGGTCGAACGAGCCGGGGCCAGCGAGGCACACGTCGTCGGACAGGTCATCCCGACGGAGAACGTCGAGCTGTCGAACGAGCTCTGCACCGCGGTCACGCTGCAGGTGATCAACGCCGGCCACCGCCCGGTCACGCTCGAGTCCGTCGAGGTCGACCTCGCCCGGCTCCGGTCGTCGCCCAGCTGCGACAAGCCGCGGACCACGAAGCCGGTCCGGGTCGCGCCGCTCGGTGCCGTGAAGTGGACCGTCCCCGTGCAGGTCGATTGCGACCGCAGGTCCGGCGCCCAGGCGTTCCGGGCGACGATCCGGACCGAGGACGGCTCGCGTCACACCGAGTCCGTAGCGGTCGGCTCCTACTTCCAGGACCTGTCCAGCTGCGAAAGCATGCACGTCGAGTGGGCGGCCACCGATGCCGATCTCCTTAGTTACAAGGGGAAACCGTCACTGCGCCTGTACGGGTCGTTAACAGTTGCCATCCGTCGGCTGACGTTGCGCACGATCGAGACACCGCCGGACTCGGCGTTCACGATCGTCGGAAGCGAGCTGCCCAGCGAGATCGGCCCGTACCCGCAGCGCGCCCACCTCGAGGTCGTCGTCTCCGACTGCTCGCTCGCGGCGGACCTGCCGAACACGAACTTCGAGCTCTTGCTCAACACCGGGTCCTCGGTGGGCACTGTCAGCGCCTTGGACGGCGACCGCCCGGAGATCACCGCGCGCCTGATCCGGCTCGTCGACCGGACCTGCGGGAACGTGCCATGACCCGCCGGCTCGCGGTCGCCGCGCTCGCGCTCGCCGTCGGCGCGGTCGTCGGGGTGGCCGGCATCGACTGGTGGCTGGACCGCCCCACCGAACCCGACGCCCAGGACGCCCGCCTCGTGGCGACCGCGGGCGACGACTGGTACGGGCAGATCCTCCTCGACAGCTGCTTCGTCGTTCCCGTCGACATCTACAACGCGGGCGACCAGCCGGTCGACGTGGCGCGGCTGCGGGCCAGCGTGACAGCACGCGACTCGTTGACCTGCCGGCCCGAGGTCGGGAACGTCACGATCGAGCCGCGGACGTCGCGAACGATCCGCGCGACCATGGGCTTCCGGTGCGCGGACGAGCTGACCGAGCCTACGTTCGCGGCGGTGATGGGTCCGGCGTCCGTACCCGTCTCCGGACCTGTCGCCATGCCGCCGCTCGACCTGGACTGGCTGTGCCGCGGCGGGGATCCCGTCTGGTTCCGGGCACCGCCGACCACAGGCCCGACGGGTATGGGACCGAACGCTCGGCTGTCGATCACGCTCGTCTTCAGTTCGGGTGTCCAGGGCACCAAGCTCGCGTCGATCGGCCTACGGGACAGCAAGGCGTTCCACGCTCCATCCGCCCCGGCTGCCACTCGACATCAGCGCGCTGGCCCAGGGCGCGGCGCCACCGGACGTGCACGTCGAGGCGTTCTTGTCCGTGCGCGACTGCGCCCGAGCTCGAGTATTCGAGTCGAGCGACCTCGTCGTGACGGCCACCTTCACGCCGGGCGGCGAGAAGGCCGCCCAACCGATGGCCGAGGGCGACCGTGTCCTGGTGCACCAGCTGGTCCGCCTCGTCGACGCCGCCTGCTAGCTCTCCGCCAACGACAGCAGGAACTCTCCGACCGCCCGCCACACCGGAAGCCCCTCGGCCATCGGGCGCCCGTTGCAGGTCTCGCGCCCGGCCGCGACCAGGCCGAGCACGCCCGGAACGGTCCAGGCGTAGTGACCGGCGGCGTACGTGACCATCGCCCGCCGGACGTCCGCCGCGGGCAGTCCGAGCCCGGCCGCGTAGCCGCGGGCCACGACGTCGAACAGCTCCGCCGCTTGCTCGGGCGGGACGAAGTAGTCGTACAACGCGTCGAAGACGAGCGTGGTGGCGTCCGCGCCGATCGGGCCGATGCCGGCGAACGACCAGTCGATCGCGACCGTGTCACCGGCGGCGTCGAACAGGTTCAGCGGATGGAAGTCGAAGTGGCACAGCGTCTGCGGTAGCTCGGCGAGCGCCTGGGTGCGGCCGACGCGGGCGTCCCAGAACGCCAAGTACCGTTGACGATCCGCATCCGTCAATCCCAGCTTGTCAGCGACCGCCGCCCAGGCCGAGTCGTCGCGGAGAACGTCGCCGTCCTCACCGCGCAAGTCCAGGTAGTCGCTCGGAAACGTACGCGAAAGCCAAGGCTGCGACGGCAACGCACCAACGAACCGGCGCTGCAGGAGGCCGAGCTGCCGGGCGGTCGCCTCGTACCGTTCGACCGGCCACTGCGAGCCGGCGCCGGACAGATCCTCCAACCACAGCGCGACAGAGCCGTCCGGTCGTTCGAAGACCCCGTAGCACTCGGGCGCGCGCAGCCCGTCGACGAACGCGTCGAAGAAGCCCGACTCGAACAGCGAGGCCTCGCGCCGCCAGTAGTACCAGTGCGACGGCTCCTCGCCCGACTGCCATCGCCGGCGAGCGCGGTCGGAGTGCGCGACCAGCTTGAGCACCGAGGACCAACCCTCGCCGCGTACCCGCCACACGCCGGCGGTCGCGCTCGCCACCGGCTCGTACAGCGTGTCGACCGACAGCACCGCCGCGGGCCTGCCGAGCCGCGCGGCAACGGCGGCCGCCTCCGAGGCGGGGACCGTCATCGGTGGTCGCCGACGACGACCGCGGCACCCAGGGCGGCGGCGTCGGCGCAGTGGATCAGCCAGGCGGCCACGCCTGACGGCGAGCCGGCGGCGTAGCCCGCGAGCGCGTCGGCGTACGAGGTCCGCGTCCGCAGGTGGCCGTCCTCCGGCACCGTCACCGACCGCGGGTCGAGGCCGCGCACCGACAGCAGCAGCCGACCGGCCGCGCGGGCCACCAGGCCGTCACCCCAACCGAACGGGCGGAGCACCGCCAGCTCCGCATGGACGATCGCCGCCACCACGACGGCCGGCGCGTCGGTCGGCCCCGCCAGCAGCCGGCTGAGCTCCTGCAGCCGGTCCGCCGCCTCGCCACCGGAGACCAGGCCGAGCTGTGGAGCGGGCAGGAATCCCTTGCCAGCAAGGGCATGCATCCGCGCGAACGCCTGCAGCGGCGCGCGTTCGACCACGGGCGCGAGCGACAACAGCTCGGTGGAGAGTCGTACCGCGCCCTGCACGACCGGCTCGGCCGAGCCGGTACGTACGTCGTCCAGCTCGACCTCGACGCCCTCGAGGACAGCGCTTGCCCACGCCCCGCGCAGCAACGCCTCGGCGGTGTAGTCAGGGGTGAGCGCACGCATCCCGCGATCGCGGAGCACAGCGTCGACGGCGTCGCGGGCGGCGGCCGCCGCGGCCGGTACGCCTTCCAGCCGGGCAACGGCGGCGAACGGATCGGAGGCGGGCACGAGCCCCCACTCTACGACCTGCCACAGGCTCTACAACTTTCCACATGCGGTGCACGCGGACCGGCGGCGGTAGTAGTACGCCAGCGTTGCCGCCGCGAGCGCCGCACCCAGATCGGCCAGAGCATCCCCGGCACGACGACCCCCCAGGTGTCGCCGAGCCCGCCGGCGACGACGGCGGGAAGGTTTCTGCGGACCTCCATCAACCCCGCGCCCGGGATCAGACACGCCACGAGCGTCGCGGGGATGATCGCGGTCCGCGGCCGGACCCGCTTGCCACGCAGGAACGGGATCCAGCGCGGGTAGATCTCGCCCCAGCGTTGCACCAGGCCGAGGGTGAGGACGGCGCCGCCGACCGCGAGCGTCGCCAGCATGGCGCCGGCGAGCCAGATCTGCGGCGTCTCGGCCGCCTCGGCGCGGAGGAACCGCGGTGCCACGCCGAGCGGGATCCCCAGCGCCCACGACCACCTAGTCGCCGCGTAGAAGACGGGCACGGCCACGGCGACGCCGACCGCCCACCGGCCCCACCGGGCCGCCGCGGCCGGCGACGTCCAGTGCGTCGGCGGGGTCGTACGACCGCAGTTCTCACAGGCCGACCGCGTGCGCCGCCAGAACGCGGCGCCGGTCGCCAGCCACAGCGCACCGCCGAGGATGAACAGCAGCTGGTTGACGACCGGCCACGTGTACATCGACTCGACGAACGTCGCCACCGTGACGCCCTTCGGGAACCCGAAGGGCAGGCCCACCAGCATGATCGGCGTGCGCGCCACCGCCATCAACGGACGGTAGTCGGGGACGACGACCGCGAGCGCCACCCCGAGGGTCGCCGCGAAGCCGACGAGCGGCGCGCCCCGCCGGAGCCGGGCCATGGCGACACCCAGAACGGCGCCGGCGAAGCCGACCGCGGCCAGGATGGGCGCGAACGTCTCCTGCGGAACGGGGTCGAGGATCGAGATCGGCTTGCCGGACGGATCCCAGTGCAGGCCGAACGGGTACGCGGCGCCGCCGAGCGCCCAGTACGTTCCGACGATGCCGTACGCCAGCGACCAGATCGCGGCGGCATAGCCCACCCAGGAAGGCCAACGGGCCCGCCAGGTGGCGCGTTCGAGGGCAGGTGAAGCCTGCGAGGTCGTCATGTCCCGATCGTCGAGGCCAGGGACCGATCGCCGGATCAGCCGAAGGGCCGACGTGACCCAGGACACGCTCGCGCTCGGTCGCCCGAACGGCCGAGATTCGACGCCAAGGGGAATGTCCGATGGTCCGACCTCTGCGTCGCGTACGATCACCCGAACCATGGACGAGTCGGTACGACGGCGGCAGGGCCGGTCTTTCGGCTCAGTGGCGGACGTCTACGAGCGCAGCCGCCCGGGCTACCCGGAAGCGGCCGTGCGTTGGCTGGTCGGATCCGGCAGTCCCGCGCGGGTCGTCGACCTCGGCGCAGGCACCGGCCGGCTCACCGAACAGCTCGTCGGACTCGGGCATTTCGTGATCGCCGTCGAGCCGTCCGCGCAGATGGTCGACAAGCTGACCCGCAAGATCCGCCGTGGCATCGCGGCAGTCCAGGCGAACGCCGAGGCCATCCCGCTGCGGACCGCGAGGGCGGACGCGCTCGTCGTGGGTCAGGCGTTCCACTGGTTCGACACCGGCCCGGCGCTGCACGAGATCGCGCGGGTGGTCAAGACGGGCGGCATGTTCGGGCTGGTGTGGAACATCCGCGACGAGTCGGTTCCCTGGGTGCGCCGGCTGTCCAACATCCTGTCCGCGGGCGGCGACAACTCCGAGGGCCTGGTCGAGGCCGTCGACGACAGCCGGCTGTTCCGGGACATCGAGGTCGCGGAGTTCCGGCTCTGGCAGCAGCTGGACAAGGACTCGCTGCTGGCGTTGGCGTCGTCTCGTTCGTACGTCGCGACCCTGTCGCCGGGCGACCGGCAGGAGATCCTCGCCAAGGTCGGGCGGCTGTACGACGTGACCGCGCGGCAGCCGGACGGGCTGGTCATGCCGTACAAGACCATGTGTTACCGCGCCGAAGTGCGTTGAGGCCGTGAGGGACCTCCTCCCCGCTCTCGCGATCGGGCTCGTCGCCGTCGTCATCGCCGTGGTGCTCGCGCGGACGGTCCGGCGGCGGCACTTCGGTACACCCGCGGACCTGGCGACGTTCCGTACGTTGCACACCGCCTCGCTCGCCTCGCCGCCGCTGCGGACCGGGCTGAACGACGCGTCCGCGGAGAAGGCGGTCCGGCACCTGCGCGCCCTGCTCGGCACGTCGGCGGTCGCGTTGACCGACACCGCACGCCTGCTGGCCTGGGACGGCGCGGGCAACCACCACCACGACGGGCAGGCCGTGCCGCTGGCGTCGGGGGCGATCTCGCAGGGGCAGACAGAGGTCCTCGGGCCGGACCAGGTGCGCTGTGGCGAGCCGGACTGCCCGATCCGGCACGCGGTGATCACGCCGCTGACCGTGGAAGAACGCGTCGTCGGGACGCTGCAGGCGTACGGGCGGGAGACGTCGGCCGGCCTCGTCCGGGCGGCGACCGAGGTGGCGCGCTGGGTGTCCGGGCAGCTCGAGCTGGCGGAGCTGGACCAGTCCCGTACGCGGGCGATGGAGGCCGAGGTCCGGGCGCTGCGGGCGCAGATCTCGCCGCACTTCATCTACAACTCGCTGACGGCGATCGGCTCGTTCATCCGGACCGATCCCGAACGAGCGCGGGAGCTGCTGCTGGAGTTCGCGGACTTCACGCGCTACTCGTTCCGCCGGCACGGCGAGTTCACGACGCTCGCGGAAGAGCTGCGGTCGATCGACCGGTATCTGCTGCTGGAGAAGGCACGCTTCGGCGACCGGCTGCACGTGACGTTGCGGGTCGCGCCGGAGGTGTTGCCGGTCGCGATCCCGTTCCTCTGCCTGCAGCCGCTGGTGGAGAACGCCGTTCGGCACGGCCTGGAGAACAAGCCGGGAACGGGCCGGATCTCGATCGCCGCCTCGGACATGGGCAACGAGACGCTGATCGCGGTCGAGGACGACGGCGTCGGCATGGACCCGGAACGCGTTCGGCGTGCGCTGGCTGGCGATCCGTCGTCGGAGTCGATCGGCCTCGGGAACGTCGACGAGCGGCTCCGGACCGTCTTCGGCGACCAGTACGGGCTGGTGGTGGAGACCGCGGAGGGCGCGGGAACGAAGGTCAGCATGCGGGTGCCCAAGTACCACCCCGGCGTCAGGGCGACCTGAAAGACTTCTCGATCATGAGCGCTCTCGAGGACACTCCGGACGATGCCCAGCGGATCCACGCGTACGCCGTCGAACTGGCCGCGATGGCGCAGAACGGGCTGACCTACGGCAGCGACAAGTACGACCTCGCGCGGTACGAGCGGATCCGGGAGATGTCCGCCGAACTGCTCGGGATGCTCGCCGACGACGACCCCGGACCGTTCCGGCGTGCGCTCGCCGCGGAGTCGGGACACGCGACGCCGAAGGTCGACGTCCGTGGCGCGCTGTTCGAAGGCGACCGCGTCCTGCTGGTCAAGGAGAGCCGCGACGGGAAGTGGACGCTGCCCGGCGGCTGGGCGGACGCGCTCGACACGCCGGCCGAGGCGACGGTTCGCGAGTTCTACGAAGAAGCAGGACTGCACGTCCGCGCGACGCGGCTCGCGGCGGTGCACGACGCGAGCACGCACAACGGGCACGCGGCCAGTCCGTGGCACACGTACAAGCTGTTCTTCCTGGTCGAACGGCTGGACGACGCCGAACCGCAAGCGGGGCTCGACGGCGAGACCACCGACGTCGGCTTCTTCGACCTGGACGACCTGCCCGAGCTGTCGTGGACGCGCAGCAACGCCGACCAGCTGCGCCTGATGCTGGACATGTCCCGCGATCCGGGCAGGCAGGCGCAGTTCGACTAAAGATCAAGGCACCTGTCGACTATGTTTCGCACATGCTGCGCGTGCTCGTCGTCGATGACGAGGTCCCCGCTCTGGCGGATCTCGTCTACCAACTGGGGCAAGATCCGCGAGTCGGGACGATCCGTACGGCCGGCAGCGGCGCGGACGCGCTGAGGGCGCTCGAACAAGAACAGCTCGACGCGATCTTCCTCGACATCCGGATGCCCGGCCTGACTGGCCTCGACCTCGCGAAGGTGCTCGCCCGGTTCGCCCAGGCGCCGCCGATCGTTTTCGTCACCGCGCACGACGACCACGCCGTCGACGCGTTCGAGCTCGACGTGCTCGACTACCTGCTCAAGCCGGTCCGCCCCGAACGCCTCGCCGAGGCCGTGCGGCGGGTCGAGGAGAAGGCTCGGGCCACGCCGGTCACACCGCGCGAGAGCGACGACGAGACGATCTCCGTGGAGCTCGGCGGCATCACCAGGTTCGTGCAGCGCAGCGAGGTCCGGTACGTCGAGGCGCACGGCGACTACGCCCGGCTGCACACCGGCACGACCAGCCACCTCGTCCGCGTGCCGCTCGCCACGCTCGAGGAGCGCTGGAAGGCCGCCGGCTTCGTCCGCATCCACCGCCGGCTGCTGGTCTCGCTGGCGCACGTCACCGAGGTACGGACCGAGGGCGGCCGCTGCACCGTTCGCGTCGACGGCACCGAGCTGCAGGTGAGCCGTCGCCACACGCCCGAGCTGCGCGACATCCTCGTTCGGCGCGCCCGTCCCGGCCGCGCCGGCGCCGGTGACCCGAGGTCACTGGACAAGTGAGCCAGCAACGGCCCGAGCCGCCGCCGAAGCGGGTCGTCGTGACCAGCCCGCGCATGCACGCCTCGCGGCGGCAGCGGCAGCGCGTCAGTCGCGAGATCGACGCGCAGACGCGGCTCGGCGAGGTCTACATGCGGACGCTGATCCGCGCGCAGTTCCGGCTGGGCATGCTCGTGCTCGCGGTGATCGGCGTCCTGCTGCTCGGGCTGCCCGCGCTGTTCGCCCTCGCACCGGACCTCACCAGCGTTCGCGCGCTCGGCCTGCCGCTCCCCTGGCTGCTGCTCGGCGTCCTCGCTCACCCCGCGCTGATCGGGGCCGCCTGGTTCTACGTACGCCAAGCCGAACGCAACGAGCGCGACTTCACCGACCTGGTCGAGCGGTCGTGAACACCACCGCGGGTCTGATCGCGATCATCGCCGTCACCGTGCTCACGCTCGGCATCGGTGTCTTCGGTCTTCGGTTGTCCAGAACCACCTCCGATTTCTACGTCGCGTCTCGATCGGTCTCCCCCACCTGGAACGCGTCGGCGATCGGCGGCGAGTACCTCTCCGCCGCCTCGTTCCTCGGTGCGGCTGGCCTGATCCTCGCGTACGGCGCCGACATGCTCTGGTATCCCGTCGGCTGGACCGCGGGCTACCTCGTTCTGCTCGTGCTCGTTGCCGGTCCGCTCCGCCGATCGGGCGCGTACACGCTGCCGGACTTCGCCGAGGCGCGGCTGCAGTCGCGGACGGGACGACGGGTCGCGAGCGTTCTCGTCGTGCTGATCGGCTGGCTCTATCTGCTGCCGCAGTTCCGCGGCGCCGGCCTCACGCTGCACACCGCGACCGGCGCCCCGATCTGGTCCGGCGGGGTGGTCGTCGCGATCATAGTGCTCGTCAGCGTCGCGTCCGGCGGCATGCGCAGCATCACGTTCGTGCAGGCGTTCCAGTACTGGCTCAAGCTCACCGCGATCGCCCTGCCGGTCGTTTTCCTCTTCCTGGCTTGGCGAGCCGATGGCGCGCCGGGCAACTCCGCGCACGAGACTCCGGTGTTCCCGGAGACGACGACGGTACGGGTCGAGACCGACGTCGCGATCCGCGTCCAGCAGCCGATCACCGTCACGATCGACGGAACTCCTCGGCGGTTGACCGCCGGGGAGCACGAGTTCGCGGCCGGCACGGCGATGACGTTCCCCAAAGGTGCCGCTGTCCCGGGCGAGAAAGACCTGCGCTCGTTGGACAACGACAGCTGGCTCGCGCCGCTGGGCAAGGACCAGGAGCACCCGCTGTACGCGACGTACTCGCTGATCCTCGCCACGTTCCTCGGCACGATGGGCCTGCCGCACGTGCTCGTCCGCTTCTACACCAACCCGGACGGCCGGGCCGCTCGCCGGACGGCGCTCGCGGTGATCGGGCTGCTCGGCGCGTTCTATCTGTTCCCGGCGGTGTACGGCGCGTTGGGGCGGATCTACGCGCCGGACCTGTTGCTCACCGGGCGGACCGACGCCGTCGTGCTGGAGTTACCGGGACGGCTGCTGCCCGGGTTGGGCGGCGAGCTGCTCGGGGCGCTCGTCACCGCGGGGGCTTTCGCGGCGTTCGTCTCGACGTCCTCGGGCCTGACGGTCTCCGTGACCGGTGTGCTGTCGCAGGACCTGACGCGGTCGCAGGGCAGCCAGCCGTTGTTCCGATGGGGTGGGCGTCGGCGGGCTTGGGCGGTGACGCAGTTCCGGCTCGCCGCCGTCGCGGCCGTGATCGTGCCGGTGTTGTTGGCGCTGATCGCCGAACGGTTGACGGTCGCGAGCATCGTCGGCCTGGCGTTCGCCGTGGCCGCTTCGACGTTCTGCCCGCTACTGGTGCTGGGGATCTGGTGGCGCCGGCTCACCGACGTGGGTGCGATCGCCGGCCTGATCGCGGGCGGCGGGCTCGCCGGTGGTGCGGTCATCGCCACGCTCGCGGGGGATCATCCGGGCTGGGTCGGAACGCTGCTCGCTCAGCCCGCGGCGTGGACGGTACCGATCGCGTTCGGCGTGATGATCGTCGTCTCCCTGCTGACGCCGCGCCGGATGGCGTCGGACGTCGCGCGCACGATGGTCCGTCTGCACGCGCCCGAGCAGATCGACCTCGACCGCGGCGACATGCCGCCGACGAAGTAGCTCAACCCGTCTTGGTGAGCTTGGTGTCGCTGATCGCGTAAGTCACCGGCTTGCCGCAAGCCTGGCCCGCCGGGGCGACGCTGACGGTCACGGTCTTGGGGTGGCCGTTGACGACGCGGAGCTGGCAGACGCCGACCTCGTCGGTTGGGTCCGCGACCGTCGCGACCTCGGCTCTTGCGTAGGGCGGTCGCCCCACCGGATGCGGAGTGATGCTGTACGCGGCCAGCTCGACCCTGGTCGTCCCGTCATCACCGGGCGACTGGATCAGCCTGATATCCACCTCGTAGCCGACCCGGACCTTACCGATGGTCCCCGTCCCCGATTGAGGACCTGGATAGGGACTGTTCGTGACCCGCCCTGGCGTCTCCGCCGACAGGACGGACGGACCGCCGCCGGCGGCCGGCACGCGGCCGGCTTCGGGCTCGTTCGACCCGAGCAGCTGGGGGCCGAGGATGGCTCCCACGGTCGCGAGGGCGGCCACCCCCGCGACCGCGAGGCCGATCGACCGGCCGCGGTGGGAACGCGGCCGGGCGTCTGTGAGTCGTGCGCTGACCCGCGTCCACGCGTGGGGCGAGACCCGCGCGTTCTCCGCGTCGGCGCGCAACACCGTACGGATCCGTTGCTCGAGGTCGTTGTCGCTCATCGCTCCCCCTCCAGTTCCGCCGTGCCTCCCGAGCGCGTGGAGAGCGGGTCGCCACCGCTCTCCACGCGCCCGGGGGTCTCATCCAGCCGCTTGGCCAGCTGCCTCAGCGCGCGGTGCGTCTGGCTCTTCACCGTTCCCACCGAGACACCCAGGACCTCCGCAGTCTCTTCCTCGGACAGGTCCGCGTAGTAACGCAGCACAACGCAAGCCCGCTTGCGGATCGGCAGCTCGCGGATGATCCGTGCCAGGTCGAGACTCGCGCTGCTGTGCTCGTCCGGCGCCGGCTCCGGATCCATCGGAACGGGCGCGTGCTTACGTTCGACCAGCTTCCGCCGGAAGCCCTGCTTGACCAGGTTGACGACGGTGGCGCGCAGATACGCGGGCGCCGCCTCCGCGTTGCGCAGACGGTCGAGTCGCGGCCACGCCCGGAGGAACGCGTCCTGCGCGAGATCCTCGGCCTGGTCCCGGTCGCCGGTGAGCAGGTACGCGAGCCGGGTCAGCTCCGCGTACCGTTCGGCGAACAACGCCTCCAGCGTCGTCGTCTTCTCCTCCGGCGCGGTCATCGGCGTCAGCCCTCGACCAGCTGGCCGTTCTCGACGTGGTAGCTCGCCACCTCGGCGCACTCGACGGATGGCGTGACGAGCAGCTTGACCGAGACCGCCGGCCGCGGAGTGTCGGAGACGGCGATATCGCACACGGCACCGAGGTCGGTGAGCACGAACCAGAACCACGGCTCGTCGCCGATCGGCAGCTTCCCGACCGAGGTCCAGGTGTCGCCGGCCCGCTGGAATCCCTCCACCGTGGCGGTCGCGCTGGGCGGTGCGCCCTGCTCGGCCGAGGCGACCTGCGTCGCGGTGATGGTCGCGCGGAAGTCGTTCGCCTCGGCCTCCGCGATCTGCCTGGTCTCCGGCTTTGCCGCCTGCGCACCCGTCTGCCCCACAGTGGCGACCGCCACCACGAGGAGTACGGCGCTGAGCCCGAGCACTCGCCGCACCGAACCCACCTCCCGCCAGGTGAGGAGAAGTCTGGTGGGTCCGCCCGGCCGCCGAAACATTCGGGGGACCCGATGTGGTGATGCACGAGCCCACCCAAAGGGTTGCCGCCCTCCCGAGATTTCTTCGCGAAAGCGGTAACGCCCCGACCGGCGTATCTTGATGTCGAGGTGTGCCCGGGAGCCTGTCGGCGTTCACTGGATTCCGGACCTGGGAGGGGTCGGTGGACTGGATCGCATCGATCGAGGAGATCCCGCCTCCGGGGTACGTGTACCGCCCGCCCCCGGTCTTCGCACCACACGTTCCGATCAAGGTGCGCGCGACGCTCACCCCGCCCGACGCCCTCGACGAGTGGTGCATCTACCCGTCGGACGAGCTGCGCAGGCAGGTGTTCCTGATCGCGGCGCTTACGGCCGTGGCGTGTGTGCTGGCCCTGATGGTCACACCGATCTTCGCCATCTGCGCGACGGGTCTCACCGTGGGGGTGATCGCGGCCGCGACCCAGCTGAGGCGCCAGCACGGCCTCGACGAGGCTCGGCCGTTCCGCAAGGACGTGCTCCGTCCGGAGGTCGACCTGGACCAGTTCGGCCAAGCCATGCTCGCCTGGGTGAACCACGCCATCGGTCGGGTCGGCCGATCCCGAGCCGCTCGGGAAGGGCACCTCCCGGGTTGGGAAGGCCTGCTCGAAGACCAACGGTGGCGCATCGCGAAGGCGTCGGCGGACCTGGCGAAGGCGCGCCGGATCCTCGGCCTGGGCGCCGCGGGGCTGCCGGAGCAGGCGCGGACGGTCGACGCCACGGCCGCCGCGATCGAGCAGCGGGTCGGCGAGGTCCTCCGGTTCGCCGCGTCGGTGCACGAGGTCGACCAGACGCTCGCCGTACGGGACGCCGTGCTGCGCCGCGAGGAGATCGACGAGTCGCTGCTCACCGCGTACGCCGCCGCGTCCGACGAGACCACCAGCCGGCAGCTCGACGAGCTGGTTCGGCAGGCCCAGGCCGGGGTCGACGCCGCCGTGCGGGCGCTCCGCGAGATCGGCGGCATCCCGCCGCGCTGACGCCGTAACGATCATGACCCGGTATGTCCTGGACGGGACAGTGACCGTGGGTGCATGATCAACTACATGCGATTCGCGTCGCGGCTATGCTCGCCGTTCATCGCGTGGCAACAACCGTTCGGCGAGGTGTGGGCGCCCGCTAGGCGCTGGTCCGAAACCACTCGCCGCGACGTCCGAAACGTCTTCTTCCACTACCCCCCTTGGTTGCTTAGCGTGACGAGCGTCCAGTGACACGCGTCACACCGTCGTGCACGGAGGTCGCGGTGCCCGAACCGACTGTCCAACAAAAGCAGCAGGCCTACGACTCGATCGCGAAGAGCGACGACTTTCGCGAACTACGTAAGCGATATCGCAACTTCGCGTTCCCATGGACCATCGCGTTCATGGCGTGGTACCTGCTGTACGTCGTGTGCGCCAACTGGGCGCCCGGCTTCATGTCAGCCAAGGTCCTCGGCAACATCAACGTGGCCCTCGTGTTCGGGCTGCTGCAGTTCCTCTCGACGTTCCTGATCGCCTTCCTCTACAGCCGGCACGCCAACCGGGAGCTCGACCCCATCGCTGACCGGCTGAACGCCGAATACCGGAAGGGAATCAGCGCATGAGCGCCGGCACTCAGCTGCTCGCGGCGACCTCGACATCGCATCGCCCGTTGACGATTGTGCTGTTCCTGATCGTCGTCGCGATCACGCTGTACGTGACGCTGTGGGCGAGCCGGCAGAACAAGACCGCTGCCGACTACTACGCCGCCGGCCGCAGTTTCTCGGGCGTGCAGAACGGCCTCGCGATCTCCGGCGACTACATGTCGGCCGCGAGCTTCCTCGGCATCTCCGGTGCGATCGCGCTGTCCGGGTACGACGGATTCCTTTACTCCATTGGGTTCCTGGTCGCCTGGCTGGTCGCACTCCTGCTCGTCGCCGAGCTGCTGCGGAACTCCGGCAGGTTCACCCTCGCCGACCAGCTCGCGTTCCGGATGCGCCAGCGTCCGGTACGTACGGCCGCTGCCGTCTCCACGCTCGGCGTCTCGATCTTCTACCTGCTCGCCCAGATGGTCGGCGCGGGCGCGCTCGTGTCCCTGCTGCTCGGCGTCACCGGCGACGCGGCGAAGAACATCACGATCGTCCTCGTCGGCGTGCTGATGATCTTCTACGTCACGGTCGGCGGCATGAAGGGCACGACCTGGGTCCAGATCGTCAAGGCCGTCCTGCTCATGACCGGAACCGTCGTCATCACGATCATCGTGCTCTGGCAGTTCCGCTTCAACCTCTCCGAGCTGCTCGGCGCGGCTGCCGACAAGACCGGCAAGGGATCGGCGTTCCTCGAGCCAGGCTTGAGGTACGGCAAGACGCTGACCTCGAAGATCGACTTCCTGTCGCTCGGCCTCGCGCTCGTCCTAGGTACGGCCGGGCTCCCGCACATCCTGATCCGCTTCTACACCGTGCCCACCTCGAAGACGGCACGAACGTCGGTCACGTGGGCCATCGGATTGATCGGTGCGTTCTACCTGATGACGTTGGTGCTCGGCTTCGGCGCCGCCGCCCTGCTGGACACTGGCCCCGACTCTCAGGTCGCCAAGTCGGCGGGCAACGTAGCGTCGCCCCTGCTCGCCGAAGCAGCCGGCGGCGGCGCCGGATCGACTGGAGGGGCCATTCTGCTGGCGCTGATCGCCGCGGTTGCGTTCGCGACGATCCTCGCCGTGGTCGCGGGATTAACACTGACCTCCGCGTCGAGCTTCGCGCACGACATCTACGCCCACGTGATGAAGAAGGGCGAGGCGTCGGAGAAGGACGAGCTGCGGACGGCCCGCATCGCGGCGTTCATCATCGGCGCGATCGCGATCGCCCTCGCCATCCCGGCACAGAAGCTCAACATCGCGTTCCTCGTGGCGCTCGCGTTCGCGGTCGCGGCGTCGGCGAACCTCCCCGCGATCATCTACAACCTGTTCTGGCGGAGGTTCAACACCCGCGGTGCGGTGTGGAGCATCTACGGCGGTCTGATCTCCTGCATCCTGCTGGTGATCTTCTCGCCGGTGGTGTCCGGCAAGGTCGGGCCGACCGGCGCCAGCGCCTCGCTGTTCCCGCTCGGCGTCGACTTCAGCTGGTTCCCGCTGGAGAACCCCGGCCTGATCTCGATCCCGATCGGCTTCCTGCTCGGTTGGATAGGAACGATCACCTCGAAGGAGCCGCAGGCCGAGGCCGGCTACGACGAGCTCGAGGTCCGCGCCTTGACCGGATCCGGCGCGGAGGGGGCCACGCAGCACTAGAGACCTTCCTCCTCCCCCTGAAGAAACCACCCGGCCGGAATCCGCACCCTCCATCCTCCGGCCGGGTGGTTTCCTATCCGGGCTCTACTAAGGTCAGCAGTGAGCAGAACTGACGCCAGCATGAGAGGGGCAGGCACCCGTGAGCAGCGAAGCGCTGTCGAACCTGTTGCATGAGGACCGGCGGTTCCCGCCACCCGCGGATCTTGCCGCAGCCGCCAACGTCACCGAGGCGGAGTACGCCGAGGCCGACGCCGACCGGATCGCGTTCTGGGAGAAGCAGGCACGCCGGCTCTCGTGGGCGACGGAATGGGACCAGGCGCTCGACTGGAGCAAGGCACCGTTCGCGAAGTGGTTCGTCGGGGGCAAGATCAACGCCGCGTACAACTGCGTCGACCGGCACGTCGAGGCCGGCAACGGCGAGAAGGTCGCGTACCACTGGGAAGGTGAGCCGGGCGACACCCGCACGATCACCTACGCCGAGCTGAAGGACGAGGTCTCCAAGGCCGCGAACGCGCTCGTCGAGCTCGGTGTGAAGGCCGGCGACCGGGTCGCGATCTACATGCCGATGATCCCGGAGACCGTCGTCGCGATGCTCGCCTGCGCGCGGCTCGGCGCCCCGCACACGGTGGTGTTCGGCGGCTTCTCGGCAACGGCGCTGCGCGACCGGATCCAGGACTGTGACGCCCGCGTCGTGATCACCTCCGACGGCGGCTACCGCCGCGGTGCCCCGGCCGCGCTCAAGCCGGCGGTCGACGAGGCGCTCGAGGACTGCCCCGACGTACGCAGCGTGCTCGTCGTTCGCCGGACCGAGCAGGACGTCGCCTGGACCGAGGGCCGCGACGTGTGGTGGCACGAGGTCGTCGACAAGCAGAGCGCCGAGCACACGCCGGAGTTCTTCGACGCCGAGCAGCCGCTGTACGTGATGTACACGTCCGGCACGACCGGCAAGCCGAAGGGCATCCTGCACACGACCGGCGGCTACCTCACCCAGGTCGCGTACACGCACTGGGCGGTCTTCGACATCAAGACCGACACCGACATCTTCTGGACCGCGGCCGACATCGGCTGGGTCACCGGGCACAGCTACATCGTCTATGGCCCGTTGGCGAACGGCGTCACGAGCGTGATGTACGAGGGCACGCCGGACACCCCGCACCGCGGCCGTTGGTGGGAGCTGATCGCCAAGTACGGCGTGACGATCCTCTACTGCGCGCCGACCGCGATCCGTTCGTTCATGAAGTGGGGCGACGACATCCCCGCCAAGCACGACCTGTCGTCGCTGCGGCTGCTCGGCAGCGTGGGCGAGCCGATCAACCCCGAGGCGTACGTGTGGTACCGCACCCACATCGGCGGCGAGCGCACTCCGGTCGTCGACACGTGGTGGCAGACCGAGACCGGTGCGCTGATGATCAGCCCGCTGCCCGGCGTGACCCACGGCAAGCCGGGTGCGGCGATGAAGGCGCTGCCGGGCATCTCGGCGGACGTCGTCGACGACGCCGGCAACCCCGTGCCGGACGGCTCCGGCGGCTACCTCGTGCTGACCGAGCCGTGGCCGGCGATGCTCAGGACGCTGTGGGGCGACGACGAGCGGTTCAAGGAGACGTACTGGTCGCGCTTTCCCGGCCGCTACTTCGCCGGCGACGGCGCGAAGAAGGACGAGGACGGCGACATCTGGCTGCTCGGTCGGGTGGACGACGTGATGAACGTGTCCGGCCACCGGCTGTCGACCACCGAGATCGAGTCCGCACTGGTCTCGCACCCGTCGGTCGCCGAGGCCGCGGTCGTCGGCGCGACGGACGCGACGACCGGCCAGGCCGTGGTGGCGTTCGTCATCCTCCGCGCCGCCTCCGCCGGCGGCGACCCGGATGAGGTCGGCTCGATGCTGCGCGACCACGTGGCGAAGGAGATCGGCCCGATCGCCAAGCCCCGCAAGATCCTGGTGGTCGAGGAGCTGCCGAAGACCCGCTCCGGCAAGATCATGCGCCGCCTCCTCCGCGACGTAGCCGAGGACCGCGAGCTCGGCGACGTGACCACGCTGACCGACTCGACCGTGATGGACCTGATCAAGACCGGCCTCGACTCCGGCAAGTCCGACGAGGACTGACCACCTCGCCACGTTCGACCGCACCGCCCGGACACGCGTCCGGGCGGTTCGTTTGTTTCTGGCATCGTCAGCAGGGGCGGCCAACCCCGAGCCGGCAGGGTTCGCCCGCGAGCCGGTCGAGCGCTCCGTAGGGACGAGTCGTTCCAGATCGCCATCGGATCCAGGGTGGGCGGAACGCACGACCGTCTGATCGCCGGATTTTGGGTGGTCGCGGAGGTCGAACGGGCCGTACCTTCGAGGTATGGCGAAGGTCCTCACTGTCAACCTCGCGCACCCGCGTCCCAATCCGGACAAGGGGTTGCAGGTCACCGGCATCGACAAGCGGCCGACCGCCGATCCGGTCGAGGTGCGTGCGCCCGGGCCGAAGCAAGGCGGGCTCGGCAGCGGGCTGGTCGGCGACGTCCTCGGTGACACCGCGAACCACGGCGGCGAACACCAGGCCGTGTACGCGTACGCCCGCGAGGACCTCGACGACTGGCAGCGCACGCTCGGCCGCGAGCTGAGCAACGGCCAGTTCGGCGAGAACCTCACGACCGAAGGCGTCGACGTCACCGGCGCGCGGATCGGGGAGCGTTGGCAGGTGGGCGAGGAGCTCGTGCTCGAGGTCGCGGTCCCGCGCATCCCCTGCCGGACGTTCGCCGGCTGGCTCGCCGAGCGCCAGTGGATCAAGACGTTCACCAAGAGCGCCATCCCCGGCGCCTACCTGCGCGTGCATCGGCCCGGCAAGGTCCGCGCCGGCGACGTGCTCACCGTCGTCGAACGACCCGACCACGACGTCACGATCGGGCTGGTCTTCCGCGCGCTCACGCTCGAGCCCGAACTGCTGCCCCACCTGCTGGCCGCGGACGCGTTGCCCGAGGAGACGAAGGAACGCGCCCGCCGTCGTACGGGGTTCCAGCTCGACGACTAGACCCGGCTAGGTAACTTTCCAACGGCGCAGCCATTGACGCCGGCAATGGGCTTCGAAGAAGATGCGGGAGACAGCAGACGAACGCACGCCCACCCTGGGGGCCCACTCATGCGTCAGTCCCGGCTCGTCTTCACGCTCCTCCTCGTCGGCGTGGTCCTCCTCGCCATGGCTCAGCCGTCGAACGCGTACGCCAACGCGTTCTTCCATACGCAGAGCACGGCCAACCGCGGCGCCGACGTGCTCGCGATCCAGCACCTGCTCATCCACCACGGCCAGACGACCGCCACTGACGGCGTGTTCGGTCCCGGCACCGACACCGCGGTCCGGGCGTTCCAGTCCGCCAAGGGACTGAGCGTCGACGGCATCGTCGGCCCGGCGACGTGGGGTGCGCTCGTCCCGACGCTCCGCGAGGGCGCGAGCGGCGCCGCCGTCCGCGCGTTGCAGGTCGAGCTGAACGCCAAGCGCCGGCTCAACCTCGCGGTCGACGGCGTGTTCGACGCCGAGGTGACGAGCGCGGTTCGTACGTTCCAGTCGCACGCCGGCATCGGCGCGGACGGCATCGCCGGGCCGATCACCTGGCGCAACCTGGTCTGGCACTACGACTATCCGGACTTCGGGGCTGGCGCCTGCGACCAGGACCCGGACGGCAACGGTACGGCGAACTGGGCCACGGCCGCCGCGATCGCCCAACTGGAGCAGGGGATTCGCTCGTTCCAAACGACCGGCCAGGGCCTCGTGCCGTACGGCGACGCCGGCTTCGAGCACGGCGGCGACATCCCCGGCCACGGCAGCCACGAGGTCGGGCTGGACATCGACATCTGGCCGATCCGTACGGACAACGGCCAGTGCACCGCCGGACGGATCACCTGGCAGTCCGCGACGTACGACCGCGCCGCGACTCGGCAGCTGATCCAGGCGATTCGCGCGGCCGCACCCGGACACATCCGCTGGATCTTCTTCAACGACCCCACGCTGATCAGCGAGGGCCTCAGCGTGCACGAGGCCAACCACGACAACCACCTGCACGTCCGATACTGCGAAAAGGTGCATCCGAGTTCGCTGTACGACTGCTAACGTCCGGGGCATGGAGAAGCTCACGAGCACCGGGGTGGCCGGTGCGGCACTACCCGGCCGCTCCAGCACGCGCTGACTGAACACCTCGTTCACTTGACGCGTGCTGCGTGGATCGCGCAGCCCGGAAGGGTTGTGACCCTTGCTTCTCCTTGCCTACTTGGCTTATATCTCCATTTCCATGCCCGACAGCGTGGGCGGCGTGGCCTGGCCGTCGGTGCGGCTCGATGTCGACCAACCGCTCGGGGCGCTCGGCCTGTTCGTCCCGTTCGGCGTCAGTGGGTACGTCCTGTCCGCCTCGGCGACGGGGTTTCTCCTTGCCCGTATGAGCGTTGGCTGGCTGCTGACCTGGATGACGGCATTGTCGGCTGCCGGCCTCGCGGTGTACGCCATGGCCGGTCAGTTCTGGATCCTGCTGCTGTGCGCGTTCATCTCGGGAATCACCTCCGGCGCCGTCGACACTGCCCTGAACGCCCACGCCGCAAGGCGATTCAGTGCGCGACACATCACCTGGATGCACGCGTTCTTCTGCGTGGGCGCGATGCTCGGCCCGGCCTTGTTCGTCGTGTTGCTGGGCGCTGGCGTGACGTGGCGATGGACGTACGCGGGCCTCGCCGTGATGCAGGGGCTGCTGGCCATCGCGTTCGGTCTCACCGTGAAGCGATGGGCGAGCGCGGCGCCGGAACCACGCAAGTCCGGTCCGCTGCCCCGGGCGCGCGTGCTGTGGCCGAGCCTCGCGACGTACGCGCTGCAGTGCGGCGTCGAAAACAGCGCCGGGATCTGGGCGTTCGTCTACCTCACCGAGGGGCGCGGCATGCCGGCCCAACCAGCCGGGCTCACCGTGTCCGCGTTCTGGGCGATGATGCTGATCGGCCGGATCGTCGTGGGCCAGCGGGCTGATCGCATCGGACCGCGGCGCATCCTCACGTACGGCGTCGCGGGGATGCTGCTCGGCTGTGTGCTGCTCGCCATTCCGGGGCCGGCCTGGCTGGGGTCGATGGGCGTCGCGGTGATCGGGTTCGCCGCCGCGCCGATGTTCCCGTTGCTCACGCTGACGACGAAGGACCGGGTGGGCGCCGAGCACGCCGACCGGGTGATCGGGCTGCAGTTCGCGACCTCGGGCGTGGCCGGCGCGGTGATCCCGGGAGCCGCGATCGGCTTGCTGGTCAGCGGATTCGGGCCGGCCGCGATCGGCCCGTTTCTCGCCGCCCTCGCGGTCGCGCTGTGCCTGGTCTTCTGGCGGCTCAGGTGGCAGTGAGGCGGAGGACGGGCAGGATGCGGTCCGTCTGGGTCTGGTACTCCGCCATGCTCGGTCGTTCCGCCGTGATGCGTTTCCACGCCTCGGCGCGGCGGTCGCCGTCGAGCTGTTCGGCCTTCACGTCGTACCGCTCGCCGGCGACCTCGATCGACAGCGCGTCGGGATGCGCCACGACGTTGTAGTACCAGGCCGGGTTGCGCGCGGCGCCGCCGAGCGACGCGACGATCAGCCAGGCGTTCGGGCCGTCGGGCTCGTAGCCGACCGGCGTCACGCGTTCGTTGCCGGACTTCGCGCCCTTCGTGGTGAGGTACAGCACCGGCTTGCCAAGGAACGTGTCGCCCTTCTTGCGATGACTGCGGATGAGCGCGTTCCGGAGCAGCCGTGCGATCAGCAGGTGCGCCCACGTCACCCGGGCGCCGCGGGTGCCGGAATGAGTTGCCGTGCGAATAGTTGTCATGACAACGATCGTATCGACAATTATTGCCTCGTCAACCTCGCTGGTAAAGTGAGGTCGTGGCCGAGACGGAGACCTTCGAGGCGTGGGCGAACCTGCACCGCGTCTACCTCGAGATGCGCCGGCTGCTGGACGCCGAGCTGGCGACGAACGCCAACTGCTCGCTGTTCGAGCACGACCTGCTCAGCCGGCTCGACTTCGCCGAGGGGCACCGGCTGAAGATGAACGAGCTCGCCGACCTCATGGACGTCACCCGCGGCGGCCTGACCCGCATCATCGACCGCATGGTCGAGCGCGACTGGGTACGCAGGGATCGGCCGGACGACAACCGCCGCGAGGTCTACGCCGTCCTCACCAAGGAGGGCGAACGCACGCTCGCCAAGGCCCGCATCCCGTACGTCAAGCTGCTCGAGGAGACGTTGGGCGGCCAGCTCACCGGCCCCGAGCTCAGCTCGTTCGTCGGCAGCACCGACAAGCTCCTGAAAGCCCTCGGCCGCCCCTGCTGACGACGCCACGTTTCGAATAAGGGCGTCCCTGTGTCGGATAGGCCGGTATGTCGCCTGGGTGCGATGAACTCCGGGCAGGTTCTCCACAGGATCGTGCACGTCCCTAACCGGACTGGGGTTGTGCAGCGTGGCAAGAGCCCGCGAAACCCCGGTTCGGTGAGGGAAGTCGCGGGAGCTGCGGACGGTGGTGGACTGAGGTTGACGGTGGTGACTGTCGCGGGTGCCGGGCGTCCTCCAACGAGCAGACTGGTCGACCAGACCCGGCGAGTTGTTCCAGGGATCTCGGCTTCTAGGCCGAAATCCCTGGAACAAGTCCGAACTCCCGCCGACGGCCCTCGCACCGCTGGTCACACACGCACCACGCTACGAGTTGTTGGACAGATCTCGGCCTCTAAGCCGGTATCTGTCCAACAAGTCGTCCGGCACCACCAGGTCCGGCGCGCCGCCCTTGCCGACAAGTTCACAGTTCTTGACAACTTTGATTGTCGGTGAAATGCTCCTGGCATGGACGAAGTCGCGGTGATCGCGGACCCGGTGGCCGCTGGGGTCTCCCTGGATCCGGTGCGTGCTCGGCTGCTCGCCGAGCTGGCCGAGCCGGGCTCGGCGACCACGTTGGCGCGGAAGATCGGGCTGCCCCGACAGAAGGTCAACTACCACCTGCGGACGCTCGAGCAGCATGGCCTGGTCGAGCTGGTCGAGGAACGGCGCAAGGGAAACGTCAACGAGCGTTGGCTGCAGGCGGTCGCGTCGTCGTACGTGATCTCGCCCAGCGTTCTCGGCGCGGTCACGCCGGATCCGGACCGGTCGCTCGACAAGCTCTCCGCGAAGTGGTTGCTGGCGCTCGCCAGCCGGCTGGTCCGCGAGCTCGGCGACCTCGTCGTCGGAGCGGCGGCGGCACGGAAGCAGCTGCCCACGTTCGGGATGGACGGCGACATCAGGTTCGCGTCCGCGAAGGACCGCGCGGCGTTCGCCGACGAGCTGACCGAGGCGGTGACGAAGCTCGTCTCGAAGTACCACCACGAGAAGGCACCTGGCGGCCGCGAGCACCGGATCATGATTGCCATTCATCCCAAGGTTCAACCACAGAAGGAGAAATCATGAGGGTCGAGGTCACGAGCATCCTCGTCGACGACCAGAAGAAGGCGCACAAGTTCTACACCGACGTGCTCGGTTTCGAGACCAAGCGCGACATCCCGGTCGGCGGCGCGAGCTGGCTGACCGTGGTCGCGCCCGACCGCGCCGACGGCGTAGAGCTGTTGCTCGAGCCCGACGGCAACCCGGCCGTCTCGATCAACGGCGAGCCCGCCGCCCAGGTGTGGAAGAAGACTCTCTACAACGCCGGCATGCCGTACACGTTGCTGTTCACCGACGACATCGCCAAGGAGTACGAGGAGCTCACCGCGAAGGGCGTCGAGTTCCGCGGCAAGCCGGCTCAGACGATGGGCGGCATCATGGCGATCTTCGACGACACCTGCGGCAACCTGATCGGGCTCATGCAGGTGGTCGAGTCTTGAGCACGCCCCCGCCCGAACACCGCATCGAGAAGAGCATCCTGCTCGACGCCACACCCGAGGAGGTGTGGGACGCGGTCGCGACCGGACCGGGCATGTCGAGCTGGTTCGTCCCGCATAGGTACGACGAGTCGGGCGACGAGGCCGAGGCGGACTTCGGCGGCGGCCAGGTCGCGGGCGGCCGCGTCACCGACCTCGAGCCCGGCCACCGCATCGTCTACGCCGCACCTGAGGGCTCGGCGCAGGACCAGGCGGGCTTCGCGTTGGAGTTCCTCGTCGAGGGTCGTTCGCAGGGATCCACCGTGCTGCGGTTGATGCACAGCGGCTTCTCGGGCGAGGACTGGGAGCAGCAGTACGAGGGCACGTCGCGCGGTTGGGACCTGTTCCTGCAGAACCTGGCGTCGTACTTCACGTACTTCCGCGGCAAGCCGGTGACCAACGTCGTGGGGATGAGCTTCACCACGGCCGACGGCGCGACGGTATGGGCCGGATTCCACGACGCGCTTGGAATTTCTCCCTCCGTCGTGGTGGGTGACAAGGTCACCTTGACACCGTCCGGCATGCCCGCGATCGAGGGTGTCGTCGACGTGCACGAGCCGGGCTCACTCGGCGTGCGGTCAGACCTGGGCCTGCACCGGTTCGGCGGGTTCGGCGCGGACGTCTTCGGCATGGTGACCGTCTCGCACTACTTCTACGGCGTCTCCCTCGACGCGGCGGAAGCGACGAAGGCGTGGCAGTCCTGGTTGACGGGACTGTTCCCAGCCGCTCCGACGTCTATGGCTTGAGGCGACGCTGGCGGGCGGCCTCGTACAGCGTGACGCTGGCCGCCACCGCCGCGTTCAACGAGCTCGCCGCGCCGCCGATCGGGATCCGTACGACCGCGTCGCACGCCTCCCGCCAGGCCGCGCTCATGCCGCGCGTCTCGTTCCCGACCACCAGCAGCGTCGGGCCGGTGAAGTCGTACGCGTCGATCTCCTCGGTGCCCGCCTCGTCGGTCCCGACGACGCGGGTCTCGGTGCCGAGCGAACGGAGTTTGTCCAACCAGGCAAGCACTTCTCGATGAGACGGCGCGCGTACGACCGGAACACCGAACAGCGAGCCGGTGCTCGCGCGTACCGCCCTCGGGTCGTACGGATCCGCCGCGTGCCCTGTCACGATCACGCCGTGCGCGCCGAACGCGTCGGCGGAACGGATCAAGGTCCCCACGTTGCCAGGGCTTCCCGGGCGATCGAACGCGACCAGCAAGCCGTCGTTGAGCGGGAGGATCCGGTCCAGCTCGTCCTCCGGAAGCTCGGCGACCGCGATGAGCTCCGGCGCGTTCTCCTCCTCCCGGTCGCCGAGCTCGGCGAGCAGCTCGGGTGCGACGTCGACGACCTCGGCGTCGACTCTGCGGAGGATCTGGTCGGCCCAGCCGGAACGTTTGCCGTTCGCCGATCTCAGCAGGGTGAGAATCGGCCATCCGTGTTCGACCGCGAGCGTGATCGGGCGGACGCCCTGAACGAGGAATTGGCCGAGCTGGTTGCGCTTCGTCCGGTTCGTGAGCAGCGCTTGCCATTGCTGGAAACGCGCGTTGCGGACGCTGACCTTGGGGACACTCGGCACGGTTGATTATCTGCTTTGTCTCGTTCCGTAGCCTGGCAGGGTGGAGATCACGACGGGGTTGGACGAGACGATCCACGCGATGCACGAGGCGACGCGCGCGTTCGTCAACGGCGATACGACGAAGTGGCTGGCGCTGTGTTCGCACGAGTCGGACGCGACGCTGTTCGGCGGATGGGGCGGGCACGAACGCGGATGGTCGGAGCTCGAGCCGCGATACTCGTGGGCGTCGAGCCGGTTCGGTGGCGGGGACGTCACGTTCGAGGAGCTCGCTCGGTACGGGAGCGGAGAGCTAGCGTGCACCGTTCAGCTGGAGCATTACTCCACGTACGTACCGGAACAGGATGGACCGGCCACGATGACGCTCCGTGTCACCCATGTGTACCGGCTCGAGGACGGTCGTTGGAGGCTGCTCCATCGCCACGGTGACCACTCCGCGGACGTATGGGTGTAGGCCCGCGCAATGCGTGACGGGCCGTGATGGAACAGGCACTGGTGGTCGAAGCCAGGCATAGGTAACATCGGCCACCGCGCTAGCGACCGCATCTACAGGTGCGCGTATGCTGGCGCGGTCGTCCTTGGAGCAGGGTGGGCCCTGACGGGGAGCTCGATGAGAGTGCCGGCCAAAGACCCGTAAAGGGTCGTCGATCCATCTCGTGTGCCCAAACTCCGTATTACAGCAGTGTAATTCGTGTTTCGTTGTCTGTGATGTGTCACACCTTCCACCAGTCGTCTCTCGCCGAGGAAAAAGAGAGGTCATGAGCGATACGTCCACCGCGTTCCGCACCGTGATTCGCGGATACGAACCAAGCCAGGTCGACAGCCGCGTCCGCGAGTTGGCCGAGGCACTTGAAGCCGCGCGGCGGCAGTCGGTCGAGCTGGCGAAGCGCGTCGAGGACCTGGAAACCGCCCAGACGTCCCGGCCCGGCTCGAACGAGCCGAACTTCGCCGACTTCGGTGAGCGCGTCGGCAAGATCTTGACGCTGGCTGAGGAAGACGCCGCAGAGCTTCGTACCAGGGCCAATGCGGACATCGAGACCTTGCACAAGGAGGCCAAGGAGGTCGCGGGGCGGATCCGCGACGAGGCCGACCGGTATGGCAAGGAGAAGCGCGTCACCGCGGACCTCGAGGCCGAGCAGGTCATCAAGGACGCGCGTGACAAGGCGCTCGACATCCGCGCTGAGGCCGACAACGACGCCGCTGCCCGCCGCAAGGAGGCGGAGGCGATCTTCGAGCAGCAGCGTACGAAGGCCGTTCAGGCGGCCACCGAGTTCGAGACCCAGCTGGCGCAGCGTCGCGAGCGGGCCGAGCTGGACCTGCAGGAGCGTACGTCGGCCGCCGAGCAGCACCTGGCCGCCGTACAGGAGCACGCCGAGACGGTGCGCGCCGACGCCGAGCAGGCGCACAACGAGGCGAAGCAGAAGACCGAGCGACTGGTGTACGAGTCGCAGCGCAAGTCGCAGCAGATCCTCTCCGAGGCGACGGCCCGTGCTGACCGGATCCGGACAGAGTCCGAGCGCGAACTCGCGGCGATCAAGCACCGTCGCGACTCGATCAACGGGCAGCTGATCAACGTTCGCCAGATGTTGGCGACGTTGGAGCTCGAGGGTGACGCTCCGAACCAGCTCGTCGTCGGGTCCACCACCGACAGCACCCTGGCGCTGCCGATGGGGTCGAACGACAAGAAGTAACCACGCACTGTTACCACTGGCCGGGCTCGCGCTTTGTTGCGCGGGCCCGGTTCGTGTTTGTTGTCTTGGGGCGGCGGCGGCGCGCGTCGTTGCGGGGCCCCGATGCATGGTCGAAGATCGCCTGGGTACGACACTTGCGCGTACCAGAGGTGAGGAGTGAGCCATGCCGGAGCAGGACGAGCAGAGCCTGGGACAGCTGGTGGCCAACGCGAGCCGCGACCTGTCCGCCCTCGTCCGCGGCGAGATCGACCTCGCCAAGGCCGAACTGAAAGAAAGCGTCGTCGCCGCCGGCAAGGGCGCGGGCATGTTCGGAGCGGCCGGCTTCCTGGTGTACCTCGCGGTCATCCTGCTGTCCGTAGCTGCCGCGCTGGGGATCTCTGCTCTGGGCTTGCACCCGGCGCTCGGGTTCTTGATCGTGGCTGGCGTGTACCTGCTGCTCGCCGGGTTGTTGGCGTTCGTCGGAATCCAGAACGTGAAGAAGGCCGGGCCGCCGGAGCGGACGATCCGTTCGATCGAAGAGGCCAAGGCCCTGATGAACCGCTCCGAATCCAACGGCTCCCACCCCGCCGCCATCGACCGCTAGCCAGCCACGTCCGCCGCTTCCCACACCGTCTCGAACTGCCGCCTGAAGTAGGCGAACCAGAGCTGATCCTTCTCGGCGTCGAGCTCGAACGTTGGCCCACCAGGGCCAGCAGCAGGGAGAGTGTCCAGTCGCGACTCCCCACGCCGAGTTGGCTGAGGACGGTCGCGGTCAGGCTGATGACGATGATCGGGTAGAGGTCGATGTTCTCGCCGCGACGCAGGTCGCGCCAGATGTCCTTGACGATCCTCACAGTGCCTCCGTTCGAGCGCTCCCGAAGCTCGCGCGCTGTGCGTTCGTACCTCCATGCTCGCCGCCGCGGGGCTGGTGGTGGGCGGAATCGGGGCGATCCCTGATTGCACGAGTTCTCGTGCATGACTTATCGTGCAGTCATGGACGAGCTCGCTGACCTCGCGTCGTTGAAGGTTCTCGCCAACCCGCTCCGCCAGCAGATCTTGCGCGCGCTGCGGCGTACGGGGGAGGCCACTTCCACCACGTTGGCGAAGGAGCTCGGCGTCACCACCGGCGGCACCTCCTACAACCTGCGCGTCCTCGCCGAGCATGGGTTCGTCGAGGAGATCCCCGAGAAGAGCACCGGGCGCGAGCGGTGGTGGCGGTTCGCCGGGCGCGGGCTGCGTTTCCCCCGCTACAGCGAGCAGAACGAGGAGATGCGCGCCGTCTTCGACGACCTCAACAGGCAGTGGTTCCAGGAGGATCTGGAGGGCATGGCGCGGTTCGAACGGGTCCGCGACGAGCTCGGCGAATGGGGCGACGCGCTGCCGTACTCCCGCGGCGAGCTCACCGTCACGCTCGAGGAACTCGCCCAGTTCTTCGACGACTACCTCGCCCTGCTCAACCGCTACGCCAAGCGCCCACCCAAGCCAGGCGCGCGCTCCATCTCCATGAGATTCGTCGCGTTCCCCGACATCCCCACCGAGTAACACAAAAGCGTGGCCGCCGAGCTGCCACTCGACGGCCACCACGCAAGAAACGCACCACTCCAACGCGGTTTCGTCCTCGCACAGAAAGGAGAGCAGCTCATGCTGCTCGAACGCAAGTCACCACCCCTCACCGAGCCCACGCTCAAGAACAAAACCACCAAGCACAGCTGGGCGATCCTCGGCCTCGGCACCGTCCTCTACCTCCTCGCCACCCACGGCCAATGGGACCTCGCCATCGCGCCCTGGCTCGCCAGCGGCCTCCTGCTGAGATTCACCCGCACCACCACAGCACTCAAAGGCTTCCTGGCCGTCTGGGGAGTCACCGCGATCGGCGTCCTCTACTTGCTCTTCCAGGACGGCATGCAAGTCGTCGGCCCGATGGCAGCCGTCAGCATCCCGCTCGGCATCGTCTTCGTGCTCCCGTTCACCCTCGACAATCTCCTCCACAACCACCTGACGAACAAGCTCGCCCGCTCCCTCGTGTTCCCGCTGGCGATCGTCGCGGCGGAGTTCGTCGTGGCCGTCACCCCCATGGGCACCGCGCTCAGCTCCATCGCCAGCACACAGCACGAGAACCTCCCGCTCCTCCAGCTCGCCTCGATCACCGGCGGGTACGGCGTCAGCTTCCTCGTCGCCTGGTTCGCCTCGGTCGCGAACGAACTCTGGGAGCACAAGCTGCACTGGCCGACGGTCAAAACCATCGCACTGACGTACGTCAGCATCCTCGCGCTCACCGTCATCGGCGGCACCGCAAGGCTCGCGTTCTTCGCTCCCACAGCGGAGACCGTCCGCGTCGCCGGCGTCAGCGTGTCGCGCACCGTCGACGACGCGTCCGACGCCCAACGCGAGCAGTTCGGCAGCATGGCGGAGGCCGTCGACACACATCGCGAAGGGCTCCGCAAGGCGTTCGCCCTCCTGACCGACGACCTCCTCGAGTCGACCGAACGAGAGATCGACGCCGGCGCGAAGATCGTCGTCTGGCCCGAGGGCGGAGCCGCGGTCCTCGACGAGGACCGCCAAGAGTTCCTCGACACAGTCACCCGGCTGGCCACCAGAACAGACGCCTACATCGAGGTCGCCATGGCGGTGATCAACAAGCCCGACAGCGAGTACGCCTTCCGCAACGAAGCCGTCCTCGTCGCCCCGACAACCGGCCCGCAGTGGACGTTCGAGAAGGCCCACCCGGTCCCGTTCCTCGACCCGATCGCACCGGGCGACGGCAAGATGCCCACCCACGACTCGAGGTACGGACGCATCGCCAACGCCATCTGCTTCGACGCCGACTTCCCCGCGCTGATGCGCAAGGCCAAGAACGTCGACCTCATGCTCGTTCCCAGCAACGACTGGAAGGAGATGGGCCAGACCCACACCGAGAAGGCCACGCTGAGAGCGGTCGAGAACGGCTACACCCTCATCCGACAGGACAGCAACGGCCTCTCCCGCGCGATCGACCCGCTGGGCAAGACCATCGCCCAGGCCGACTACTTCAGCACCGACCAGCAGACCATGATCGCGAACGTCCCCGTCAAGGGCACCCGGACGATCTACGGCACCATCGGCGACGCCTTCGCCTGGCTCAGCCTCGCCGCGCTAGCCGGCCTCGCCGCGATCGCCCTGGCCAGAAGGACACGAAACCGAGCCTGACCAGGCTCCATGCCGGATCTTGGGAATGCTGTGCGAGAGTGAATGAATGACTGTGGGCGGGATCATCGACATCGAAGGACCTTGGAAGCACCGCTGGGTGGCGGCTAACGGCGCCCGATTCCATGTCGCGGAGGTGGGCGATGGCCCGCTCGTGGTCTTCCTGCACGGCTTTCCCGAGTTCTGGTGGGCGTGGCGGCACCAGCTCCCAGCCCTCGCCGACGTCGGCTACCGCGCGGTGGCGATGGACCTGCGCGGGTACGGGGGCTCGGACAAGACGCCGCGAGGCTATGACCCGGTCACGCTGTCCGGCGACGTCGCCGGCGTGATCCGTTCGCTCGGCGAGACGAACGCGGTCGTGGTCGGCCACGGCTGGGGCGGGTACGTCGCCTGGGCCACCGCCGTCTACCACCCCTCCCAGGTACGAGCGCTCGCCGTCGCGGGCGCGCCGCATCCGCTCCGGATGCGGCGCGCGGCGTTCCGGGACCGGCGGCAGTTCAAGAAGGCCGGGCACGTGGTCTCGTTCCAGCTCCCGATCGTCCCGGAGCGCCGCCTGATGGCGGACGGGGCGGCGATGGTCGAACGGCTGCTCCGCAAGTGGGCGGCCCCTGGCTCGACGTTCCCGGACGCCGAGGCAGCGGCGAAGTACAAGGCCGCACTACAGCTCTGGCCCGCTCCCCACTGCGCGCTGGAGTACTACCGCTGGCTGGTCCGCGCGACCTACCGAACCGACGGCCGCCGCTTCGCCGCCCGCATGAAGGAGCCAGTACGCCAACCCGTGCTGCAACTCCACGGCGCCCTCGACAGCTCGGTGCTCCCGACGACAGCCGAGGGCTCAGCCGAGTACGTTTCCGGCAATTACCGCTGGCGTCTCCTGGAAGGCGTCGGCCACTTCCCGCACGAGGAAGACCCCGAGGCGTTCAACAAGGAACTCATCGACTGGATCGACTGAGCCGGTCGTACAGGACACAGGACGTCCTGTATGCGGGGGATGCTGGACGCCATGACCCATCCACTGCGCCGCTTGATCATCACGGTCGGAGCTCCCGAGCAGCTGAACGGCAAGGAAGGCCGCTACGAGCTGGCAGCGTTCTACGGTGAGCTCCTCGGCATGCGGATCATCAACGAGGGCTGGCTGTTGATCGCCGAACGGCCGGAGAGCAAGCTCGTCCTCGCGCTCGACGGCGATGGTTGGTCTGACCAGCGTCCGCCGCGCTGGCGGGATCCCGAGCACCCACAGCAGCTTCACCTCGACCTCCTGGTGCCGGACCCGGAGGCGGCCGGGACGCGCGTCACCGAGCTCGGCGCCACGCATCTTCACGACGGCGGCGACTTCCACGTGTACGCCGATCCCGCCGGCCACCCGTTCTGCCTCTATCCGGACGCCGGTGTCAGCGCACCCAAGGTCGGCGGGCTGGTGTTCGAATGCTTCAGCCCGCGGGCGCTCGCCGCCTTCTACGAGGGCTTCCTCGAGCTCGGCGAGCGGACCGTCGACACACCGAACCGTGTCGAAGTCGGCTTCGGTGACGACGAGCTCCCGCGGCTGGCGTTCCAGCACGCCGAGTTCGTCGCCGCGCGCTGGCCCGATCCCGCGTACCCGGCCCAGCTGCACGTCGACTACCGGTGGACCGACGGCGTCGAGGCCGCCGCCCTCGAGCGCGCGGAGCGGCTCGGCGCGGTGAGGCTTCCGCAGTTGGCCGACACCGAGATCTTCGCCGACCCGGCCAGCCACCCGTTCTGTATCCAGCGTTCGGTCTAGGAGCAATCGCCGGTTGACACTCGCGAGGTCGCCCGGGCTCCGGCTTGGGCGTCCGGCGTGATCTCGTCGACGGTCAGGGCGTAGCCGGTGTTCGAATCCTCAACGGACGCTGCGAAAACGACGCCCGACACGGTGCCTTCCGGGGTGACGAGCGGGCCGCCCGAGTTGCCCGGTCGCACCTGCGCGTACAGCGAGAACACCTCGCGGACGACCTCGCGCTCGCCGTAGATGTCCGGGCCACGCAACCGCTGCTCGGCCCGGATCCGCGCCGGGCCGGCCCAGAACGGGTCGTTGCCCGGATAGCCCATCACCGCGCCCTGGTCGCCGGCCGAGCCGTTCGGGTCGAGCCGCAGCTCGGTCAGGTCCAGCCCCGGCACCTCGAGCACGGCGATGTCGCGTTCCGGGTTGTACAGAACGACTTCCGCCTCGTACGTCTCCCCCGAACGCGTCTCGATCGTCGGCGACTCGACACCCGCCACCACATGGGCGTTCGTCATGACCCGTTCCTTGGCGTACACGAAGCCGGATCCCTCCAGCGACCGCGAGCATCGCAAGGCCACGCCGAGCACGCGCACGACCGAGTCGCCAGCTTCCTGGATCTCCTTGTCCTTCAGCACACCGGCGTCCGGCGGTTGCGCGGGCGCGATGCTCTCCGCCGCGAACGGCTCGAGGTAGCGCGGGAACAGGTTCGGGTCGACCACGCGACTGAACGCGAGCAACCCCTGCTCGGCGACCCGCGGCATCACCTTGTCGACCGCGGTCAGGATCTCCGAGGAACGGACGACCCGCGCCAACGTCCCCAGCTGCGCGGAAGCGATCGCCGACCCCAGGATCCACGCCACCACCAGCAACGCGATCACGCTCAGCACCGCGCCGGCGCTGGAGTCGATCGCGTGCGCCAGCCGCCAGGTCACCTTCGAACGAATCTTCGCCCCGATGCTCGACAGGATCGCCTGCCCCACCAGCGCGACGACCACCACAATCCCCAACGCGGCAAGGGAAATCGTCATGCTCGGCTCGAACCGGCCCAGGATCAGCGGCGTCAGCAGAACGCCGACGAGCCCGCCACCCACCAAGCCAACGACGCCAAGGGCGCCGATCAGGAAGCCCTGTCGGAACCCGGAGATGCCGTACGCGATCGCGACGAGCACCAGGATGATGTCGAGGAGGTTGAAGCCGAGCACCGTCATCCGTTCGGCTCCCGCCGCCGTGTCCGCCCCGCGAGCTCGACCAGGTGCGCCGGAAGGTCCTCGACGCGGCTGCGGTCCCACGGTTGTTCCCAGCCTGTAAGCGAGAACAGCTTGTCCAGCACGTTGCCGGTGAAACCCCACACGATCAGGCCGGCGACCGCGAACGCCGGGCCGATGAACCCGGCCGGGTGCCGCACCCGCAGCCGGTTGGCCGGGTCGAGCAGGTCGGAGAGCGGTACCCGGTGCACGGACGCGACCTCGGCCTCGTCGACCACGCCCACCTCCGACGGCTTCCGCCACCACCCGAGCACCGGCGTGACCAGGTAGCCGGACGGCGGGACGTACAGGTCGGGCAGCCGCCCGAACACCTCGACGCCCGCGGGATCGACGCCGGTCTCCTCCTCCGCCTCGCGCAGCGCCGCGGCGACCGGGCCGGCGTCGCCGGGATCGATCCGGCCGCCGGGGAACGCGGGCTGGCCGGCGTGGCTGCGCAGCGTGTGGGAGCGCTCGATCAGCAGGATGTCGGGCCCGTCCGGACCCTCGCCGAACAGCAGCAGGATCGCCGACGCCATTCCGCCGCCGTCGGCCGGGATGCCGCGGGCGAAGTCGACCGTACTGGCCGTCTCCGCGACCTCGAGGACGGGCCGTAGCCAGCTCGGAAGCGTGGCCGGCCCGCTCTCGACGTTCATGTCGGCCTCAACGTCCGGCCCGTCCTCCGGGTGCCCGTCCGGTGTCGTCACGGCTGGACCCCCAGGTACTTCGCGACGTCGGCGTCCAGCGCGTCCTGGCTCTTGTACGCGACGTGCGCGATGTGCTCGACCTGCCCGTTCGGGGCGACGAACACGGTCGCGGGCAGGCCGACAGCGAGGCCGAACGGGCCGCGCAGCTCCTTGTCCGGGTCGGCGAGCTGCGGGTAGCGCAGGCCGAGCACCTTGGCGAGCTCGAGCGCCAGGTCCGGGCTCGGGTCGGCGTGGTCGATGCCGACGACCGCGACCTTGTCCGCGGCGCGGGCGTGCAGCTGCTGGAAGAACTTCGCCTCGGTCCGGCAGGGCGGGCACCACTGGGCCCAGATGTTGAGGACGACCGGGCGCTTCAGCTGGGCGGTGAGGTCGGGCAGGCGTACGTCCGGTCCGCCGCCGAGGCAGCCGAGCGTCACGTCGGGGAGGCCGTCCTTCACCGCCTCGGCCTTCGCCGCGGGGGCCGGGCAGTCGGCGATGCCAGCCGCCTGCTTGAGCGCGACGAGGTCCTTCTGCTGAGTCTGCTGGGTGGGCGCGGGCTGCGGTGCCGGGGTGGGCGCAGGCGTACACGCGACCGCCGCCACCGCTACGACCACAAGTCCCCCCAACCGCTTCCAGCTCATGGCGCCGCGATGGCCTCCGCCGCGGTCTTGACCAGCTTCGCCGCGGTCTTCGGGTCGGTCGGACCCTCCCCGTACGACGGACACAGCTCCGCGAGCGTGCACGCGCCGCACGCCGGCTTGCGCGCGTGGCAGCGGCGCCGGCCGTGCCAGATCAGCCGCTGCGACATGTCCGTCCAGTTCTTCTTCTCGATCAGCTCACCGACCGCGTGCTCGATCTTGACCGGATCCTTCTCCTCGGTCCAGTGGAAGCGGTGCACGAGGCGCTGGAAGTGCGTGTCGACGGTGATGCCGGGCACGCCGAACGCGTTGCCCAGCACGACGTTCGCGGTCTTGCGGCCGACGCCGGGGAGCGTGACGAGGTCCTTCAGGGTGCCCGGGACGGCGCCGCCGAAGTTGTCCACGACGGCCTGCGCCATGCCCATGATCGACTTGGTCTTGGCGCGGAAGAAGCCGAGCGACTGGATGATCGTCTCGACCTCCTCGGGGTTCGCTGCGGCGAGGTCGGAGGGCGTCGGGTACTTCGCGAACAGCGTCGGCGTGATCTGGTTGACGCGCTTGTCGGTGGTCTGCGCGGACAGGATCGTGGCGACGAGCAGCTCGTACGGGCTGGTGAAGTCAAGCTCGCAGTGCGCGTCGGGGTACTGCTCACCGAGGAGCACGTTGATCTTCCGCGCGCGCCTGACCAGGCCGATCCGCGTCTCGTTCTTGCGTGCACGCTTCTTGATCGGGGGAGCCTCGGCCTTCTTGGCCGCGGGCGCTTTCTTCGCCGCGGGAGGAGTCACCGAGCCAGCCTAAGCTGCCCTACCGACACCCGTCGTGGCGGGCCGTACCCGACCGGGTCCAATTCTTCGCCCGAAGACTTGGACCTGCCGAATCAGCCATTCGGCAGATGACGAGGCAGAATGTGACCCGTCACACTGAGCATGGCCGCCCTGACTGGAGGATCCGCGTGAACCGCGTGGTTGACGACGTACTGCGCCAGGCGCCGATGTTCAGCGCACTCGACGACGAGGCTGCTTCGGCGCTCCGCGACGCGATGCAGGAGGTACGCCTCCGCCGCGGCGAGGCGCTGTTCCACGAGGGCGACGCCGGCGACCGGCTGTACGTCGTCGTCGACGGCAAGCTCAAGATGGGCCGCACCTCGTCAGACGGCCGGGAGAACCTGCTCTCCGTGCTCGGCCCGGGCCAGATGTTCGGCGAGCTCTCGCTCTTCGACCCCGGACCGCGGTCCTCGACCGTGTCAGCCGTCACCGACGCGACGCTGATGGCGCTCGGTCAGGAGCAGCTGATGGACTGGCTGCGCGGCCGGCCCGAGGTCGCCCGGAGCCTGCTGCTGCAGCTCGCCTCCCGCCTACGGCACCTGAACGAGGCCGTCGCCGACCTCGTCTTCTCCGACGTCCCCGGCCGCGTCTCGAAGGCGCTGCTCGACCTCGCCCGACGCTTCGGCAAGAGCGCGGACGACGGCATCCACGTGCACCACGACCTCACCCAGGAGGAGCTCGCCCAGCTGGTCGGCGCTTCTCGGGAGACGGTCAACAAGGCGCTCGCGGACTTCGTCAGCCGTGGCTGGATCCGCGTCGAGCAGCGCGCGGTCGTGATCCTCGACGTCGAACGGCTCCGTCACCGGGCCAAGTAGTCCAGCTGGGCTCGCACCGACCGTTCGGCGGCGGGCCACAGCGAGCGGTCCACGTCCGCGTACACCCGCTCGACGACTTCCTGCGCCGTCGTCGCGCCGGCCACGACGGCCGCCCGCACCTGGGCCAGCCGCTCCTCGCGGTGCGCCAGGTAGAAGTCGAGCACCTCCGCGGGCGACGTCACCAGCGGCCCGTGGCCGGGTAGGAGCTCGCGTACGCCCTCGGCGTCCACGAACGTCCGCAGCCGGCGCAGCGAGGTGAGGTACGGCGCGAGCGCACCGTCCGGGTGCGCCACGACCGACGTCCCGCGCCCGAGCACCGTGTCGCCGGTGAACAGCGACGACGACGCGGCGTACCAGAACGCGACCGAGTCCGACGTGTGTCCGGGAACGTGCAGCACCCGCAGCCCCGCGACCGACTCCCCCTCGACCAGCGGCGCCCCGCCGGCGGCGCAGAACCCGTCGTCCCAGGCGCGGACGGGGCAGTCGAACGCGGTCGCCGCCTCGGAGTGGTCATGGTGCCCGTGGGTGAGCAGCACCAGCGTGACCTCGCCGGCGACCTCACGTACGCGGGCGAGATGCCCGTCGTCGAGCGGCCCGGGATCGATCACGACGCCGCCCGGAAGGATCCAGGTGTTCGTGCCTTCGAGCGTCATCAATCCGGGATTGGGCGCAAGGCAGAGCTTCATTGGTCGAGTCCGACTCGCTCAGTTTCGCGGTGCATTGCGAACCTTCCCTCTGTCAGCGGCATGACCGATGTCCAGGGAGCTTCTTCGACGAGTCGGACTCGACTCCCATCGACCATCGCGCCTCCCCGGAGTCGTCGAAGATCACCCTCGGCGCCACGCGTACCACCTCGTGCGCACGGGCGAACTCCATCGCGGCGGCGACGGTCGGCAGCTTGGCCAGCGTCTCCAGCATCACCGCGGTCGGCGGCATCATCCGCATCTCGCCGCGCTCGACCGACGCCTCGACGTCGACCGGGCGGATCCACGCGACCCGGTCCGCCTCGGTCGAGACGTCCCGCGTCAGCTGCCCGGTCGGCAGTTCGGCGAAGTAGAAGTAGGTGTCGAAGCGCCGTTCCTCGGCCTCCGGCGTCACCCAGTGCCCGGCATGCGCGAGCAGGTCCGAGCGCAGCACGAGCGAACGCTTGGCGAGGAACTCCGCGAACGACATCGCCCGGCCCACCAGCGCCATCCGGTCGGCCTCGAAGTCCTCGCCGGTCGTGTCCGCGACGACCTCGCTCGGCGACGGGCCGGCGAGCAGGACGCCCGTCTCCTCGAACAGCTCCCGCGCCGCCGCGGACTCCCAGGGAGACACCCCGGCGGCCTCGTCGCGCTTGTCCAGCGAGCCGCCGGGAAACGCGTACATGCCCGCCGCGAACGCCATCGTGGTGTGGCGGCGGATCACGTACACCTCGACGCCATCGGGTCCATCACGCAGAAGCACGACAGTAGAAGCGCGACGAGGCGCGACTGGTGTGACCGTCCCCGCTGCGATCGCGCGCGCCCGCTCCGCCACGGCGGGCGGAACGGGGAATCGCGAGCTCTCCATTGGTGGCCAGCGTCCTAGGTCGTCGATTCGTCTGCTCGGGTCAGGGCTCGCCGGTCCCGGATGTTCACCGCGCTCTCCCCCTGGTGCGGATGCAGGCCGGTTAGCTTATTTCTGCGATCAGTTCAATCTCCACGGGCACACCGAGCGGCAGCGATGCCACGCCGATCGCGGCGCGGGCGTGGATGCCGGCGTCGCCGAAGACGGCCGTCATCAGTTCCGACGCGCCGTTGCCGACGATCGGCTGCTTGGCGAAGTCCGGCGTGCTCGCGACGAACACCGTCAGCTTCACGATCCGCACCACGCTCGACAGGTCGCCGATCTCGCCCTTGAGCGCGGCGATGAGGTTGATCGCGCACTGCCGCGCGCACTCGATCGCGAGGTCGAGGTCGACGTCGGCGCCGACGGTGCCGGTCGCGAGCACCTCGCCGTCCTTGAGCGGCACCTGGCCGCTGCAGTAGACGTAGTTGCCGGTGCGTACGGCCGGGATGTACGAGCCCTGCGGCTTCACCGGCTCGGGAAGGGTGATGCCGAGCTCGGTCAGCTTGGCCTCGGGGGTGCTCACGCCTGCTTCTCCCGCTTCAGGTAGGCGACAACGTTCTCGGGGTTCGGGCCCGGGACGACCTGGACGAGCTCCCAACCGTCCTCGCCCCAGTTGTCCAGGATCTGCTTGGTCGCGTGCACGAGCAGCGGCACGGTCGCGTACTCCCACTTCGTCATGGCGGCGAGCCTAGCCATCCATGGACTTTCGCCCGCAGCGGATACGCTCGCAAGGGTGAGCACTGGGCGGGAGAGCGACTGGGAGGGCGTACGCCTGCACATCGTCTCCGGCAAGGGCGGCACGGGTAAGACCACGGTCGCCGCGGCCCTCGCGCTGGCGCTGGCCGCCGACGGGCACAAGGTGCTGCTCTGCGAGGTCGAGGGGCGGCAAGGCCTGGCCCGGCTCTTCGACGTGCCGCAGCTGCCGTACCAGGAGAGCCGGCTCGCGACCCTTGCCGACGGCGGCGAGGTGTACGGGCTGGCGATCGACGCCGAGGCGGCGCTGCTGGAGTACCTCGAGCTGTACTACCGGCTTGGGCGAGCGGGGCGCGCGCTCGAGAAGGTCGGCGCGATCGACTTCGCGACGACGATCGCGCCGGGCGTACGGGACGTGCTGCTCACCGGCAAGGTCTACGAGGCGGTCGGGCGGCAGGGCAAGCCGCGGGCGCGGGATCGGATCGTCTACGACGTCGTGGTCCTGGACGCACCGCCGACAGGGCGGATCGCGCGGTTCCTGAACGTGAACGCCGGCGTCGCCGACATCGCCCGCGTCGGGCCGATCCGGCACCAGGCCGACTCGATCATGGCGCTGATGCGATCGCCGCAGACCGCAGTGCATCTGGTCACCCTGCTCGAGGAGATGCCGGTCCAGGAGACGTCGGATGGGATCGCTGAGCTGCGCGAGGCGCGGATTCCGATCGGGTCTGTCGTGGTGAATCTGGCTCGTCGTTCCGCCGCTCGACCCCGCCGGGTTGCGGCGGGCGGCTTCGGGGAAGCTGTCGCGCGCCCAGCTGGTGGCGGCGCTGACGTCCTCCGGGCTGGCTTGCGATGCCGCGACGGTGGATGGGCTGTTGGCCGAGGCCGCTGAGCACGCGGCGCGGGTCGCCCTGGAGGACATCCAGCGCAAGCGGGTCGCGGAGTTGGGGCGGCCGACGTACGAGCTCAGCCGGCTCACCGACGGCATCGACACCGGCGGGCTGTACGAGCTGGCGGCCGAGCTGCGCGAGCAGGGGATGGCATGACCGACGCGCTCGCCGTGGACGTCCTGCTGGCGAACCCGGACGTACGGATCATCGTCTGCTGCGGCTCGGGTGGTGTCGGGAAGACGACGACCGCGGCGGCGCTTGGTGTCCGGGCGGCTTCGCAGGGGCGCCGGGTCGTCGTGCTGACCATCGACCCAGCGCGGCGGCTGGCCCAGGCGATGGGCCTGCCGGAGCTCGACAACGTGCCTCGCCGAGTCGCCGACGTCGGCGCTGACGGCGGTCGCTGGACGCGATGATGCTGGACATGAAGCGCACGTTCGACGACGTCGTGATCTCGGCGGCGTCGCCGGACAAGGCGAAGCAGATCCTGGAGAACCCGTTCTACGCCGCGCTGTCGTCCTCGTTCGCGGGCACGCAGGAGTACATGGCGATGGAGAAGCTGGGGCAGTTGCACGCCGAGGCCGAGCGGACGGGCTCGTACGACCTGATCGTGGTCGACACACCGCCTTCGCGGTCGGCCTTGGACTTCCTTGACGCACCGAAGCGGCTGTCGTCGTTTCTTGGACGGTCGGCTGATCCGTTTTCCTGGCCGCGCCGGCGCGTGGGCCCTTGAAGCTGCTGTCCACTCGGGGATCGAGCTTCGTGACGTCCGCGCTGACGAAGGTGCTGGGCGCGCAGGTGCTGACGGATGTGCAGACGTTCATGTCGGCTTTTGGACACGACTCTTCGGTGGGTTCCGGGAGCGGGCTGAGCGGACGTACCGGCTGCTGCAGGGAGTCCCCGTTCTGCTTTCCTGGTCGTGGCCGCGCCGGAGCACGGACGCTCTGCGCGAGGCGTCGTTCTTCGTGGACCGGCTGCGGCGTGACTCGATGCCGTTGGCCGGGCTGGTGCTGAACCGGGTGGCCCTGCCGCTGGCCCCGAAGCTGTCGGCCGAACGGTCCCTGTCCGCGGCGGAGTCGCTGGAGGAGTCGGGCACGCACCCAGAGGCCGCCGCGGTGTTGCGGCTGCACGGCGAACGGATGCGCCTGGCCGCGCGCGAGCGCCGCCTCGCCGACCGCTTCGCCTCAGCCCACCCCGGCGTCCCCGTCGCCCGCGTACCCGCCCTGCCGTCGGACGTGCACGACCTCACAGGCCTCCGCGCCATCGGCGACCGCCTCGCCAGCTGACGCAGCCCGACGCAGCGATAAGCGCCTGGACCGCGGCCAGGTCCTGAGCGACTCCCCTCCGGTCGCCGCCAAACCGGACCGCCGTCCAGGCGCTCACAGCCGTTCGGACAGCCGAAGGGGACGGCTCGACAAGCCGTCCCCCACGGTCACCCCTGATCCGTCTGAACTACTGGTTACCCAGCCTCTGCTGCACGCAGCCGCACTACGACTGCGGGGTCCTGCTCTTCGTACTCGTTCCGGGCGGTCTCCAAGAGCTCCCGCCAGGAAGTGACCGTCGGCCGGCGACGCAGGATCGCGCGCCGTTCCCGTTCGGTCATCCCTCCCCAAACACCCCACTCCATCCGGTTGTCCAAAGCCTCCGCTAGGCACTCGGTCCGCACCGGGCACCCCATGCATACGGTCTTGGCGTCGTGCTGCGCCGCCCCTTGGACGAACAACCGGTCGGGTTCACCCGCGGTACACGCGGCCTGACGCACCCACTCGGCGTTCCATGTCATTCTCTGTAGTCCCCTCCCCTGACCGAGGTCACAGTAAGTAACCTCCCGCACGTGACGATCCCCCAACCGTCAAGGAGCACGCTAGAGGTCGCCGCGCCACCGCAACACCCCCAATCTGGCCAGTATCGAGATGACCCGGACGGACTACTAACCGTGACCTAGACTGGCCCCAAGCAGGCCAGGACCCGAACACGGTGCGAAAGCGGTGACCGTCCGGTACCAGTTACTCTTACCTTCCATGGGTCTGTCTGCCTCCAGTCGACCTCGCGCGCGTCGTGAGGGTGGCTTCGTCACCCAGCTGTTCATGTTCCTCGTGGTGAGCACGCTCGCGGGCGTCCTCGTCGCCGGTCTGGTGATCCCGCTCGCGGGCGCCGTCGGCGTGACCACGCGGATGACCATCGACAGCTTCGAGAGCCTGCCGAGCGTCCTGCCCGAGCCGCCATTGCCGGAGTCGAGCGCGATGTACGACGCCGCCGGCCGGAGGATGGCGACGTTCTACGACGAGAACCGCAAGAACGTCCCCCTCGCGCAGATCTCCAAGAACATGCAGAAGGCGATCGTCGCGATCGAGGACTCCCGGTTCTACGAGCACGGCCCCCTCGACCTCCGCGGCACCGTCCGCGCCCTCGTCCGCAACCAGCAGGCGGGCGGCTCGATCCAGCAGGGTGGCTCGTCGATCACCCAGCAGTACGTGAAGCTGGTGCTGTTCGAGTCGGCGGACACCAAGGAGAAGCGCGCGGCTGCGATCGACGACACGTACGAGCGCAAGCTGCAGGAGCTCCGGTACGCGGTCGGCCTGGAGGAGAAGTACAGCAAGGACCAGATCCTGGAGAAGTACCTCAACATCGTGTACTTCGGCGACAACGTCTACGGCGTCGAGGCGGCCGCGAAGCACTTCTTCAGCACCAAGGCGGCGAAGCTCACGCTGACCCAGGCGGCCATGCTCGCGGCCCTCGTCCGTGACCCGAACGGACTAGAGCCGTTCAAGGACTTCGAACCGGTGAAGTCGCGCCGCAACCTCGTGATGTCCCGAATGCACGATCTGGGCATGATCGACGCCGCGACGTACACCAAGTACTCCAAGGCCGGCAACGGGCTGAAGAAGACCGAGACCAAGCGCGGCTGCTTCAACTCGAACTACCCGTTCTTCTGTGACTACGCGCTCGAGGTCCTCCTGAACGAGCCCGCGCTGGGCCGGACGAAGGCCGAGCGGGAGAAGTTCGTCTACGAGGGCGGCATCCAGATCTTCACCACGATCGACCGGGAGACGCAGCGGGGTGCGGAGAACTCGATCCGCAAGGCCGTCAACGCCACCGACTCCGTCTATTCGGCGGTCTCGCTGGTGCAGCCCGGGACCGGTCATATCAAGGCGATCGCGCAGTCTCGCCCGTACGGCGAGGGCAAGGGCAAGACGTACGTCAACTACAACGTCCCGCAGAAGTACAACGGCGGCATCGGTGTGCAGCCTGGATCGACGTTCAAGACGTTCGTCATGGCGGCCGCGATCAAGCAGGGTGTCCCGCTCAGCGTGACGCTGCCGACGCCCGCGAAGATGCACTTCGGCCGCAAGGACAAGATCCCGACCTGCACCAAGCCCTGGTCGACCGACGACTGGAACCCGGGCAACTCGACCGGCGGGAAGCTCAAGCAGGCGGACATGATGACCGCCGCGGCTCAGTCCATCAACACGTTCTTCATCAACCTGGAGCGGCGGACCGGCCTCTGCGATCCCGCGACGATCGCCGCCAGCCTGGGCATCGAGCGTGGCGACGGCGAGAAGCTGGAGCAGGTCGGCTCGTTCACGCTCGGCGTCAACGAGGTCACGCCGCTGTCGATGGCCGAGGCGTACGCGACGTTCGCCGCCCGCGGTAAGCACTGCGACGCGATCGCGGTCACCAAGGTGCTCGACCGCAAGGGCAACCGGGTGGAGATCCCGGGCGCCAACTGCAAGCAGGTCCTCCCGCCGACCGTCGCCGACGGCGTCAACTACGCCTTGCGCGGGGTCGTCGACGGCGACAACCCCAGCCGCTCCGGCAAGAAGATGAGCATGGCCAAGGACGGCATCCAGGTCGCCGGCAAGACCGGTACGAACGACGATCGGTACGCGGTCTCGTTCGCCGGCTACACCACCAACATGGCGGGCTACGCGGTCGTCCAGGACGCGCACCCGAGGCTCAGGACGCTGATGAACCAGCGCATCGGTGGCGAGAAGCGCACCGGCGACGAGGTCTGGGGTGGCGCGCTCGCCGGTCCGATCTGGCTCGGCGCGATGAAGGCCGCGATGCAGGGGAAGAAGGCGGCTCCGTTCGTCGACCCGAACAAGAAGACGCTCGAGGGCATCAAGGTGAAGGTGCCGACCGTCCTCGGCTACGGACCGAACAAGGCCAAGCGGATCCTCGAGAAGGCCGGCTTCTCCGTGATCATGGGCGACGACGTGTACTCCAACCGCGAGCCCGGCACCGTCGGCATGCAGACGCCTCAGGGCGGCAGCCGGTTCGGGCGCGGCAGTACGGTCACGCTCCATCTGTCCAAGGGCCCGAGTCCCGCGCCGCCGCCGATCCCGCCGGGTCCGGGACCTGGAGATCCGTTCCCGCCGAAGCCGCCGTTCCCGCCGGGCCCCGGCGGCCCGCGCCGGTGATCGATGGCCTCGGTTGACCTGCTGGATGTCGCGTCACTCCTCACCGACGAGGAGCGCGACATCCAGCGGACGGTGCGCTCGTTCCTCGCGGATCGGGTGACGCCACACGTACCTGGTTGGTACGAAGCCGGAACGTTCCCGACCTCGCTGGTGCCGGAGTTCGGCAAACTGGGGTTGCTCGGGATGCACCTGACCGGGTACGGCTGCGCGGGCACGAACGCGACGAGCTATGGCCTTGCCTGCTTGGAGCTCGAGGCCGTCGACAGCGGACTGCGCTCGTTCGTGTCGGTGCAGGGATCGCTGGCGATGTTCGCGTTGTGGCGGTACGGGTCGGAGGCGCAGAAGTCTCGCTGGCTGCCGTTGATGGCTTCGGGCGAGGCGGTGGGGTGCTTCGGGCTGACCGAGCCCGACCACGGGTCGGACCCGTCCGGGATGCGTACGGTGGCGCGGCGCTCTGGGTCCGGGTGGGTGCTGTCGGGCTCGAAGATGTGGATCACGAACGGCGGCCTCGCCTCCGTCGCCGTGGTGTGGGCCCGGACCGAGGAGGGCGTGCGGGGGTTCGTCGTACCCCGCGAGACGCCCGGCTTCTCGACCCGCGACATCCACGGGAAGCTCTCGCTGCGGGCCTCGGTGACTTCGGAGCTGGTGTTCGAGGACTGCCAGCTGCCGTTGGACGCACAACTGCCGTCGGCCTCAGGCCTCCGCGCACCGCTGTCGTGCCTGTCGGAGGCCCGCTTCGGCATCATCTTCGGCGCGCTGGGTGCCGCTCGTACGTGTCTCGAGACGGCGTTGGACTACGCGAAGACGCGGGTGCAGTTCGGCAAGCCGATCGCGGGTTTCCAGCTGACCCAGCAGAAGCTGGTGGATATGGCCGTCGCGTACAACAAGGGCCTCCTGCTGGCCGTCCACCTCGGCCGCCTGAAGGACGCCGGCAAGCTACAGCCCGAGCAGGTGAGCTTCGGCAAACTCGACAACGTCCGCGTCGCCCTCGCCATCGCCCGCGAGGCCAGAACGATTCTGGGCGCCAACGGAGTGACGCTGGAGTACCCAGTGCTCCGTCACGCCAACAACCTCGAGTCGGTGCTGACGTACGAGGGCACGAGCGAAATCCACACCCTCGTCCTCGGCGAGAAGCTCACCGGCCTCCCCGCCTACCGCTAGTCAGCCGGGCCAACGACCGCGTACCGGTGATCATGATCGTGATCATGAAGCGAAACCGGCGTATACGACCGATCCGCCTTCACGATCACAATCATGATCACCCCGACCGTATGAGCGGCTAGCTGAGCTCTGCCCGTACCAATGCGGCGACGCGGCCGCCATCCGCGCGGCCCTTGACCTGGGGTTGGACGAGCTTCATCACCTTGCCCATGTCCCGTTGCGACTCCGCGCCCGTCTCCGCCACCGCCGCCTTCACGATCGAGGCGATCTCCTCGTCCGAAAGCTGCGAGGGCAGGTAGCGCGCGAGGACCTCGGCCTCGGCCAGCTCCTTCTCCGCCAGCTCCGTACGACCCGCGCCCTTGAACGCCTCGGCCGACTCGCGACGCTTCTTGGATTCCTTCGTCAGGATGTCGAGAACCTCGGCGTCGCTGAGCTCGCGCGCGGTCTCTCCCGCCACCTCGGCCACGTTCACCGCGGTCAACGTCATCCGCAGGACCGACTTCACCAGCTCGTCGCGCGCCTTCATCGCCGCGGTCATATCGGCCCGGAGACGCTCCTTCAGCTCTGCCATGCGCCCAATTCTCCCTTATCCCGAACCGTGTGGCAGCCTTGGCTGCTGTGCACCGGTCCGTGAACGTCGCGCTCAAGACCACCCTCGGGGCGGCCGCGTTCGGCGCGGCTTGCTTCGCGTACGCGGCGGCGTACGAGGTCCGCGCGTACCGGCTGCGCCGCTTCGACCTCCCGGTCCTCAAGCCCGGCTCGCGCCCGTTGCGCGTTCTCCATCTCTCCGACCTGCACCTCACGCCCAACCTGCGAGCCGAGGTGGACTGGGTACGCGGCCTCGCGGCCCTGGAGCCCGACCTCGTCGTCAACACCGGCGACAACCTCTCCCATCCCGACGCTGTCCCGACCGTCGTCGAGGCGCTAGAACCGTTGCTCGAACGTCCCGGCGTCTTCGTCTTCGGCTCGAACGACTACTTCGCGCCCACGCCGCGCAATCCCATGCGTTACTTCTGGAGCCGCGGCGGCCCCAAGCACCTCACGTCCCCGCGGCTGCCCACCGAGGACCTGCGTAAGCACTTCGCCGGCGCGGGCTGGCTCGACCTGTCGAACGCGCTCGGCACGCTCACGATCGGCGGCCAACGGCTCGCGTTCGCCGGCGTCGACGACCCGCACATCCGCTGGGACCGGTACGACCTCGTCGCCGGCCCCGCCGACCCGACCGCCGACCTCACCGTCGGCGTGCTGCACGCCCCGTACCGACGCGTCCTCGACCCCATGGCCCGCGACGGCTACAACGTTCTGCTCGCCGGCCACACCCACGGCGGCCAGGTCTGCCTCCCCGGCTACGGCGCGCTGGTGAGCAACTGCGACCTCCCCACCCGCCAAGCCAAGGGGGTGTCCCGCTGGGCCCAGTCCTGGCTACACGTGTCAGCCGGCCTCGGCACCTCCCCGTACGCCCGCTTCCGCTTCGCCTGCTACCCGGAAGCCAGCCTCCTGACCCTCCGCCCAGCCAGTGCGGATACCCATGTGCGCTCGGTGAGAGACGCCAGGTAGACTCGCCGACGGTTCACCACCGGGGTGTGGCGCAGCTTGGTAGCGTGCTTCGTTCGGGACGAAGAGGCCGTGGGTTCAAATCCCGCCACCCCGACCACGACGGTCTTACTCGAAACCGTGACCGAACAGGTCACGGAGGGCGAGTAGCCCCGTCAGGCTACGAACCTCAGCGGGTGCCATCTCCGGATGGCGCCCGTTTGGCTTTGGTGCATTCTGCTTACGTTGCGAGCACAGAGACTACGACGCCCGTCGTTTGTGCAAGGAGTACGCCAGTGTCGCTGGAGCCGGTACCGGTTGACCCGGACTTTCCCGTCTACGGGCTCGACCGATCGTTCACCGGTCCGCGCTGGCTCAACGTCTGGAAGTGGTGGCAGCGACCCGGTGATCGCCTGTGGCAGGTCAGCCTCGGCCACGGCGATCCTGACGGCGACCACGTCATCGTCACCACCGATGCGAAGCGGCCTCAGGAAGAAGTCGCCCACGACCGACCTGGCAGGCACTTCGTCGGTCCCACCGGCATCCACTCGGTAGCTCTCGCCTCGCTCGTCGACGCCATCCCGCTCGCCTTTCCCTCCGGCGCACCGAACCAGTCCTCGTTGGAGAAGTCGCAAGCACTGGCAGAGGTGAGCCAGCTCGCCGGCAACGTGGAAGCACCCGCCTGGCAACAGTCGGAGGAGGTGACGTTGGTGGCGGGCGAACCGGTCGGCTTCTGGGTACACGATGTCGGGACGGTGCGCGTCGCAGTGGCGGACCTCAGGCAGGTCGCCGTCGGCATCGTTGCGCGTGGCATACCGCTCGCAGATGTCGCGATGGAGCAGGTCAACGAGATGCTGAGCCAATACCGGCCGCTCCCAAGCGAGTAGCGAGGGACATCCAATCGCTCCGGTTTGCTGCTCTTGCCCAGGTTGAACATCCGCGTCGCCGGTCGTCTCAGAAGAACCGCTGAACGGCAGCATGGGCGGCCTGGAGGTCGGCGAGTGGTACGACGACCGAGCCAACGACGTCCTGCGCTGGCCAGGTAGCGCTGAGGTGGAGATCCGCGGTCGGGACAGGTCCGGCCAGAAACGTCAGCCGCCACGTGGTGTTGTGGCTGCCGCCGCCCGAGGTCTCCAGCGGGAGCCTCCGAGAAGCGCTGGACGCGGAGAACGTCGGACCGACTCCCTCCACCAACTGTCGAAACAGGTGCTGCATCTCCTCCGGATCGGCCACCGAAGAGCCAGGCCGGAAGAGTCCGCGGAACGTCAGCATCAGGCAGTTCGAGTAGACCTCGATCGGCCCGCGGCCGGTGCTCACGAGGCCGAAGTTGCTCATCACACGTGGGCCGCGATCGTTTGGGCGCAGGTCACCGCGTCCGTCGACGACGTGTCCACCTCGACGTCGTACGTCACGCCCTTGTGCACGATCTCCGCCTGGTACGCCGCCATGCCCTGGATGCGGTCGCCACGCGCCGTCTCGCGCGCAGAAGCAACCGCCGGGTCGCAGTGGACGCCGACCCACAGGACCGACAGGCCGGACAACGCCGCGGACCAACGCTGCTGGCCGGCCGGGCCGCTGAGGAGAACCTCGTCGATGATCACCGGAGCCCCAGCCCGAGCCATCGCCGCCACGCCGGTCATCCACGCGGCCTCCAAAAGACGGAACGCCGGCCCCACGTTCACAGACCCATCGGAGCCGAACTCGATCCCGTCGCCCTCCGACGACTGCATGGACAACGGCATCGCGTCGATCAGATCGTCGACGCCGAGCGCGAGAAACGGCACCGGCAGCACCTCCTGCAGCCGCCGCGAGAGCGAGGTCTTGCCCGAGCTCGAACCACCGTTCAACACGATCACCTGAGTCGTCACTGGCCCACCGTACGCTCGGCCGTCGGACGGTAGACGCCGACCAGCACGCCGTAGCGAGCCTCACCCGGACCCGCGTCCTCCAACGCATCCACCAACGACGTCAACGTGGACGCCAACGAAGCTGCCTGCGACCGGGTCAGGCGAACGTTGCGCAGCAACAGCAGCGGGTCGTCCGGGTCCGACTCGATCTCCGCCGCCACCGCCTGCATCGCCACCGACGTCTGGCCGCGGTAGCGAAGCTTGCGCCCGACGCGGCCGTAGTACTGCTCGGTCCCGCCCCGCACCGTCCGCGTCTCGACGACCTCCACCAACCCGGCGTCACGCAGGACCTTCAGGTGGTGCGCGATGTTGCCCTTCCGCGTGTCGAACCGCACGGCCAACCCGCTGATCGTCGCCTCCTCCTCGCCCAACGCGAACAGCAGTCGATGGCGCATCGGATGACCCAACGCCTTGTACTGCTCCGGGCTCGTCGCCTCGAGAACGTCGTCGTCGTCCACGAGAATTAAGCATCAAGAACTCTTGACGCTTTGTCAAGCGAGGTGCTGTACTCCGACACCATGGAACCCATCGAAATCCAAGAAGTCGTCACCAGAACGGCCCACCTCGTCGACCAGCACTACGTCTTCGCCGACATCGCCGCGCAGGTCGCCGGCCTGCTCGCGACCAAGGCCGACACGTACGTCGCGCACGCCGACCCCAAGGAGCTGGCGCGCAACGTCACCGCGGACCTGCAGTCGGTCAACGGCGACAAGCACCTCCGGCTCTCCCACAGCGAGACCGAGCTGCCCATCGAGGACGGCAACGCCAGCGCCGACTACGCCAAGATCGTCCAGGAGTGCCACCGGACCGGCGGCGGAATCGCGCGCGTCGAGCGTCTCGACGGCAACATCGGGGTGCTCGCCATCCGGCCGCAGCTGTTCCCGCCGTCCGTCGCCGGCGACGCGATGGCCGCCGCGATGAACCTGCTCGCCTCGGTCGACGCGTTGATCGTCGACGTACGGGACTGCCCCGGCGGCGACCCGAACATGGTGGCGTTCGCCGCGACCTACCTGCTCGGCGAGGAACCCGTCCGCCTGAACGACCTCTACGAGCGCGCCGGCGACAATCTCCTGCAGTCGTGGACGCTTCCGTACGTGCCGGGTCCGCGGTTCGGCGGCACCAAGCCGCTGTACGTGCTGGTGGGTGCGGGAACGTTCTCCGGCGGCGAGGACCTGGCGTACTCCCTCCAGCAGCTCGGCCGCGCGACCGTGGTCGGCGAACGCACTGGCGGCGGAGCCCATCCCCGGCGCGGATTCCGCGTCCACCCGCACCTGATGGCCTCGATTCCGGTCGCGCGCACGATCAACCCGGTGTCGGGGACGAACTGGGAGGGCGTCGGCGTCGCACCGGATCTCGAGACCCCCGCCGCCGACGCCCTCGACGTCGCCCTGAACGACGCACGGAGCCGGCTCGTACCGGTAGGCTGAAAGCAATGCGCACGAAGTGACTTGGCCAGCGTCCCTACCGAGTCATGCCTTCGAACGAGGAGCAACCTTCGTGCACACCTATGATCTCCGCGACTATCGCGACACCGACTCCGCCAGCTGGCTGGAATGCCGGCTGCTGAGTTTCTTCCGCACCGACTACTACGACGACGTCGTCATCGAACGCCCGCGTTTCGATCCCGCCGACTACCTGGTCGCCGTGGAGAACGACACCGTCGTCGGCCTCATGGACCTCGAGCTCATCGAGGCTGAGCACAAGGCGACGATCGACGTTCTCGCCGTCCATCCGCGCCACCAACGCCGCGGCATTGCCAATGCCCTGTTGGAGAACGGGCTCGTGAGACTGCGCGACCGCGGCGTCCGCACCCTCGACGCCTGGACGCGCGGCGACGAGGCCGCCAACGCCTGGTACCGGAGCGCCGGCTTCGTCGAGCGCTACCGATACCTGCACGTCTACAAGAAGTACGACGAAGGCGACGGCGCCTTCGAATCGCCAACAGGGATTACGAAAATCGTCATGGCGTTCATGCACGCGGAGCCCGAGCAGGAGAACGAAGTCCGCGAGCGCTTCAGCCGCGTCTACACCTGCCGGCAGTACGTCCTCGACCTCTAGGACTGCCAGCTGGTCGCCGCGCGCAGCCGAGCGGCGTGCTCGTGCTGCTCGGCGAGCGGGACCGCACGCATCACGTGCTCGCCGCGTTGGAACGCGTCGCCGTTCCAGCGCGGTACCACGTGGATGTGCAGGTGCCACACGTCCTGGTTGCCGGCCGGCTCGTTGTGCTGGCGCAGCGACGTTCCCTCACACGCGTACGTCTCGATCAGCGCGAGCGCGGCCCTTCTCGCGGTAGCGAGCAGTGGCGTGCCGAGCGCGGGAGGCAGGGCGTACAGGTTCTCGAAGTGCTCGACCGGGACGACCAGCAGGTTGACCGGGTTGGTCTCCCACCAGTGCGGCGAGACGAGGACCGCTGTCCCTTCGTCGCGGTAGACGAGGTTGTCCGGCGTACTGATCGAGGTCGATTTTCCCTGCAACAGAAGGCAGAACGGGCACTCGTACTCGTCCGGCTCGTGCGAACGGGTCACTCGCCGTCCTCGGGGAACTCGGTCGTGACCGGCGTCCAGGCGTCGCCGAGCTCGTGCATGCGCCTCAGCTCGGCGAAGCTGGCCAGCCAGCCGGCCTCGTGCTGCGCCGCGTCGTCCCACTCGTCGGCCGTGTACCCACTCTGTACGAACGTCAAGTGCGTCTTGCCATCGGAGCCCTCGAGCTCCCAGCGCACCACCGCGCCCTCGTCGTCCTTGTAAGAAAGCTTGCGATTCGGCTCGAACTCGAAGATCTTGCCGTCGACTCCCACGGCCATCGTGCCGCCGATGCGCGGCTCGACCTCGGCCTTCCAGCCGAACCAGCGCTCGATCGCGTCCGGGTCGATCAGAGACTGGAACACCTTGTCTGGTTGGGCATCTACGGTGAAAGACACCCGGACCTCGTTCGACCGCTTCGGCGTGAAGTCCGCCTTCGGCGTGAGCGGGCGACCCTCGACGTACTCGGCGAGGTTCGCGATCGCTAGCGGCCAGAAGGTGTGCATCGAGTGCAACCCGTCACGCCGTCCGGGCGGCGCCATCAGCTCCGCCATCGTGGGATGCCCGTCCTGCTTGAACGTCAGCTTGGTACGGCCATCGCCGTCGGGAACGAGCTGCAGCTCTACTTTGGTTGACGTGTCATCCAAAGTCCACTCGAACGCGACCGTGCGATCGCGCTCGACGTCGAGCAGCCGCTGGTTCTCGCGTTCGCCCTGCGGTGTGTGGCGCCCCCAGAAGGTGTATCGCTTGTCCTCCAGGCTCACCTCGGCGAACTCCGCGAGCCACACGCGCATTGCCGCGGCATCTGTCAAGGCGCGGTAGACAGCGTCCGGCGGTGCGGCGAGCTGGGCGTGGATGGTCAACACGTCACTCATTCGTACTCTCCTCCTTCGGGTAGCAGGCGACGGCCAGTTTGATCGCCTCGCCCTCGTTCCCGCCGTGGCGGGCGAACAGGTCCTGCAACGTCGACCGCAAATCGTCAAGGAACGCTTGACGACCCTCGGGCCGCACCCGGATTTCGCCGGAGACGCCCAGCGTTGGGAGCTCTCGCGAACCGAGGCGCAGCTCGGCGAGGTCGTTCTGCACCTCCTCGACGAGGTTGAGTAGGAATCCGACGCTCAGCTCGTCGCGGATGCGGCGTTGGCCGATCGTGCCGACCAGCTTGGGCGAGAGCCAGTACGACTGGGCGCTCGCCTGGTAGATGCCCTCGACGATGCCGCGAACCCGGCGCTCGGCGACCTGCTCGACCAGACCGGCGTCGACGAGCTTCTTCACGTGGTAGTAGACGCGCTGCGGTGACTGCTGGAGCTCGGCTCCCACCTCTGTGCAAGACCTGGGCTCCGCGAGCTGGCGGAGGACGTCCACCCGCTGCGGCTTAAGGAGGGCGTCGGCCTGCTCGAAGCGATCGACGTACAAGACTTCTTTCATGATGCATCATATGCTTGACGTAAAGCAGTTGTTTGTCAATCGTCGATCGCTAAGTGGACGCTTTACGTCCGTATAGTGCTAGGCTCGCGTTATATACGGACGTAAGACGTCCACTTACGCCGCAGGGGAGCAGGGATGAGCGAGCAACTGCGGGCCGACGCCCGCCAGAACCGCGACCAGATCATGGTGGCGGCTCGCGCCTTGTTCGCGACGCACGGCGTGCACGTGCCGATGGAGGACGTAGCTCGGGCGGCGGGCGTCGGGAAGGCCACGCTGTACCGGCGCTTCCCGCGGCGAGAGCTGCTGATCGAGGCGGTGGCGTTCGATGTCTACCGCCAGCTGCGCGCGCTCGCCCGCGATGCCGTCGCCGAGGAGCCCGACTCTTGGGCGGCGGTCAGCCGGTTCATGCGCGACTGGATCGAGGTGCGGCTCGGCCTGGTGCACACCGGCATCTGCGAAGAGCTGCCCGCGCTGCTCGCGTCGAACGGCGGGCTTCGCGAGGCTCGTACGGAGTTCTTCGCGCTGGTCGACGAGCTGGTGGAGCGCGCCCAGGCCGACGGCGAGCTGCGTACCGACGTCGGCGGCGGCGACCTCGCGCTGTTCGCCAACGCGCTCGTCGAGCAGCACGACCTGCCCGCTTCGGTGCAGGACGACGTGCGGTCGCGAATGCTGGAGCTGCTGCTCGACGGCCTGCGCGTCCGTACCGCCCCGCCGTTGCCCGGTGCACCACGGCGGATGGCCGATCTCGATGTGCACGTACCCACGAACGAAGGATGATCAGCATGCCTACGATCGCGATAGTCGGAGCCGGCCCGATGCTGGGGCTCTCGGTGGCGAAGCTCTTTGGAGAGAAGGGATTCCAGGTCGCCCTGGTGTCCCGTACGCAGGCGAACCTGGACGCACGAGTGGCGGAGCTGTCGTCGCTGGGCGTGGAGGCGGCGGGGTTCGCCGGCGACGTGACGAAGCCGGAGTCGTTGGAGGCGGCGTTCGGGGAGATCCGTGCGCGCTTCGGCGAGGTCGACGTGCTGGTGTACAGCGCGGTGAGCAAGACCGTGTCGGAACGGGTCGTCGGGGCGCTCGACGTGACGGTGGACAACCTGCGCGAGCAGATCGACGTGCAGCTGTACGGAGCGGTGACGTCGGTCCGGCAGGTCCTGGCGCCGATGCTCGCGCGCGGCGAGGGCACGTTGCTCTTCACCAGCGCGATCACGGGCGTGCACCCGACCGACCAGTTCACCAACTTCGGCATCGGCGGCGCGGCACTGCGGTACTACGTGACCACGTTGAACACTTCCCTTGCGGGCAAGGGGATTCACGCGGCCCATATCTCGATCGGGGTATATCTCGGCGCCGACCCCGGCACGGACCCTGACACAGTGGCGCGCCTGTACTGGGACGCCTACACCGACCGCGACCAGCCCGAGCACCTCTACTACGGGACCTGAACGCTGTAGCGTGCGGGATCATGAGGTCGGCCTTCGAGGGAACGTCGCTGGGAGTCCGCCGCGGCACCGTCGACCTGGCACCCGCCGACCCCGCTTGGGCTGAGGCCTTCGAACGCGTACTTCCCTTGCTGCGTGGAGCATTGGCCGGGATCGCGGTCGCGATCGAGCACGTCGGCTCGACCGCGGTCCCCGGCCTGCCGGCCAAGCCGATCCTCGACATCGCGGTGGGCTTGCCCCCTGGCCGCGACCCCGCGGACGTCGACGAGCGGCTTGTCAGGCTCGGGTTCCTGTATCGCGGCTCGGACGAGTCGCGGACGTCCTACGGCTGGGAGTCCGAACCACGAGTCCGGGTGATGAACCTCCACGTCGTCGAGCACGAAGGCCCCACCTGGCGCGACTACCTGGCCCTCCGCGACGCCCTCCGCGCCAACCCCGAAGCCCGCGACGCCTACGCAGCCCTGAAGCAGGACCTGGCCGAACGCTTCCCCACCAACCGCGCCGCCTACATCGCCGGCAAGGACGCCTTCGTGGCAAAGATCCTGGCGGATCCGGCCTAGCCGCCGAACGGGTGTGACGGGAGGCCGGTGACGCCGGGGCGGTGGACGAACAACCCGCCTGACTCTGGTGCGTTCGAGGAGCGGGCGGTCGTGATGTACAGGTCGGTCAGGTCCGCACCACCGAACGCACAGGCCGTCACGTTCTTCACCGGCAGCGAAACGACGCGGTCCAGGGTGCCGTCGGGCAGGTAGCGGTGTACGGCGCTGCCGCCCCACAGCGCCACCCAGACCGCGCCCGAGGCGTCCACCGTCAGGCCGTCCGGCATCCCCGCCGACGAGGGGATCGTCACGAACAGTCGGCGCATCGCGATCTTCCCCGACGCCGCCGAGTAGCTGAAGACGTCCACCCGATTCGTCGGGGAGTCCACGTAGTACATCAGCGTCTCGTCCGGGCTCCAGCCGATCCCGTTCGAGATCGACACCCCCTCGACGACCCGCGTCACCGAGAGGTCAGGATCGAGCCGATACACAGACCCCGCCCCAGGATCCTCCGTGAACGACATCGTCCCCGCGTAGAACCGACCGGACGAGTCACAAGCCCCGTCGTTCATCCGGTTCCCCGGCAGGTCAGCCTCGACCGCGACCAAGGGCGACACAGGGCCGCCGAACGACGGCGCGACGGCGAACCCCGACTGCACGGCGAACGCCAAGCCACCCGAGGCACGCGTGACGACGGCGCCGACCGGCTCCCCCACGTTCATCACGTCGTACGCACCCGAAGAAGGCGAGTACCGCCGCACCTCGCCCTCCAGCAGGTCCACCCAGTAGAAGACGCCCTCGGCAGGAGACCACCGCGGCGACTCCCCTACCCCGGCAGGGGGAACGTCGAGCTGACGCAGGTCACTCATGCGCTCTCCTCGTGCAACACCAACGGCGAATCGACCAACGAACGCCAGGCAGACACAGCGGCGGACCGCTCGAGCCGCGATGCCAGGGGCCGCGGCTTGAGATCGCGGGACACCAGGACGTCCGTCGCCAGCCACACTGCCCGATACGACCCGGCCTCGGAGTCCGCCGGGCTGTCCATTTCCGGCCCGTCACCCGTACCGAACGTCCCCGACACCGTTCGCGCCAGGAAATAGTGCTGCTCACGCCCCCGGAAATGCACGACCGCGACCAGCCCCTCGAGCCGTACGACGAGCCCGAGCTCCTCCAGAGCCTCCCGCTTCGCCGCCTCCGCGGGAGACTCGCCCGGATCGACCGAGCCTCCGGGCAGCGTGTGATACCGCAGGCCGGAGCGGAGACGTTCGATGGCCGCGATCCGCCCGTCCTCGATGAGAATCACACCCGCTCGCACGCGCTTCATACTAGGTGCATGACGATCTCCGCCCCGCTCGACGAAGACGCCGTCCGCGCCGCGCTCAGACCGCATGGCGAGTCCGTCATGCTCCCCGCGGAGGCCTACACCAGCGACGACGTCCTCGCCTGGGAGCGACGGCACCTGTTCGCCGGGGCATGGACGTGCCTGGGCCGCAAGACCGAGCTCGCGGACGGCACACACAAGGCCATCACCGTCGGCGACGTCGCCGTCCTGCTGACCTTCGAGAACGACTGGGTCCGCGCGTTCGCCAACGTCTGCCGCCACCGCGGCCACGAGCTGCTCCCCCAGGACGGTGTCGGCAACCGCCGCGCCGTCGTCTGCCCGTACCACGGCTGGGCCTACAACCTCGACGGCAAGCTGAGAACCGCTCCCGGCATGAACGAGCTCCCGCAGGACCACGGCCTCGTCGAGCTCGGAGCGAGCGAGTGGAACGGCTGGGTTTTCGTCAACGCGTACGGCAACCCACCGCCGTTCGACAGCTACCTCGGCGGTATGGCCCAGCTCGTCGACCCGTACAAGCCGGGCGAGCTCGAGCTCAAGGCCCGGCACGAGTACGACATCCAGGCCAACTGGAAGGTCATCGTCGAGAACTACCACGAGTGCTACCACTGCCCGCTGATCCATCCCGAGCTCTGCAAGGTCTCCCCGCCCACCTCCGGCGACAACTGGGACCTGCCGGGCGCCTGGGTCGGCGGCTCGATGGACCTGCGCGACCACGCCGAGACGATGTCGATGGACGGCCGCTCCGCCGGCAGGTTCCTCGAAGGCATCGACAAGCGGACCATCCGCTACCTCAGCCTGTTCCCCAACCTGCTCGTCTCCGCGCACCCCGACTACGTCATGACGCACCGGCTCGTCCCGAAGACGCCGAACCAGACGTACGTCGAGTGTTCCTGGTACATGCCCACAGACGTTGACGATCCGACGTACGCGGTGGAGTTCTGGGACGTGACCAACCGCGAGGACTGGGCGGCGTGCGAGTCGGTCCAGCGCGGGCTGCAGTCACCGCACTTCATCGCGGGACCGCTGGCGCCGAACGAGGACGCGGTCTACCAGTGGGTCGCGCTGCTCGCGCGGTCCTACCTCGACCCGTCCGCGGCGCTGGAGAACAGCGCACGGATGTCGTCCCAGGCGTAGACGGACTCGTCGAGCCGAACGCCCTCGTCGAACGTGTCCCGCTCACCGAGCAGCCGACCACCCAGGGCCGCGTAGAACCCACGCGCCGGTGCGTTCACCGACAGCACCCCGAGCACCAGCCGCGCCACCCCGTCCGCGGCCAGCCGAGCGGCGAGCCCGCGCAGCAAGGCACCGCCAACACCCTTGCCCTGCAGGGAAGGTGCGACGTAGAGCGCGTAGCACTCCCCCGTCAGCGACGCGGATCGCGCGAGCTCGTCCTGAGACCACGGCACCGCCGGGCCCACCATCCCCACACCGGCGATCGCACCATCGAGCTCCGCGACATACACATACTCGCCTGGAGAGGGCGCCGAGAGAGTCCGCGCCCAGCCGTTGCGGGACACCTCGTACGTACGCGTGTCCAGCAACCAGTCCGGAATCTGCCCGCGATGCGCGGCGTGGAACGAGTCCACGAACACCCGCCCCATCGCCTCGGCGTCGGACAGCGCCGCTGCCCGGACGGTCACGGGATGAACCATCCGGGCATCGTCACAGCACAAGGCTCAAGCAGGCAAGCGAATTACAGAATCCCAGGGACCGTCTTCGAGGTGTTGTGCCGGAAGATGTTGACCGCCCCGACGACCTCGTCCGACGCGTCCCGGATCGGGAACACGTTGACGAGCGCGAGCAACCGGTTGCCGTCCGGCTGCTCACAGATCACGTCGGCGTTGCGCACGGTTCCACCGTTGTTGATCACCACCGACGGAGGCGCCTTCTCGTGCGGCATCACGTCCCCGGAGGGATAGCGCAGCCGGAACGCACCGCAGTACTTCTCGCTCGAGCCCAACTCGGGTGTGCGCCCCCATGCCCCGATCGCCGCACGGTTGCAGGCGATCAGCGTGCCGTCCTTCTCCATCACGTAGATGCCGACGTTGATCGCGTCCATGGCTTCCTGGTCCGCGAGCAACCCGTCGGGCACGAGGTGGTCATTGTCCAGCTTGCCCCGAAATTCCAAGCTGTCCAGCGTTCCGGCCTCGATCATGGTGCTGACGTCCATGTGGCTCCCCTTTGAGTGAGCGGACGTTACCTCTCCTCCACGTCGCCCGGCGGTGACGGGTTCACCGCGCCCGTACGCTGGACCGATGCGGGTGCGGGCGGTCACCACGGCCGCGTTGGTCGACGAACTCGTCGAACGGATCGCCGCCCACGAGCGCGATCAGTGGGTACGTGTCGCGATCGACGGCGCACCGGCCACCGAGCCGGAACGGCTGGCCGACGCGCTCGTCGACCCGCTGCGCGTCCACGGCAGGGACGTCCTTCGCGTGGCCACGAGGGACTTCCTGCGGCCGGCGTCGCTGCGGTTCGAGCAGGGCAAGGAGGACGCGGAAGCGTTCTACGACGACTGGTTGGACTCCAACGCACTGGCCCGCGAGGTCCTCGACCCCCTCGATCCGGGCGGCACCGGACGAGTCCTCCCGAGCCTCTGGGACGCCGAAACGGACCGCGCCACCCGCGCGGAGTACGTCACGCTCAAGCCGAACGGCGTCGTCATCGTCGACGGCACGCTGCTGCTCGGCCGCTGGCTCCCGTTCGAGCTCACGGTCCACCTGACGCTGTCGAAGGTCCCCCTCCAAAGAAGAACGCCCGCCGACGAAGCGTGGAAGCTGCCCGCCTACGAGCGCTACGCCGCCGAGGTCGAACCAGAGGAAGCCGCCGACGTCGTCGTCCGCTGGGACAACCCCGAAAGGCCGGCGATCATCGACCGCCCGGAGTGAGCAACCCCTGCTCGAAAGCGGCGGCAACAGCGGCCGCGCGATCGTTGACCCCGAGCTTCGCGTAGATGTGCAGCAAGTGCGTCTTGACAGTCGCCTCGGAGATGAACAGCTTGCTCGCCGCGTCCCGGTTCGTCGAGCCGCGCGAGATCAACGTCAGAACCTCGAGCTCTCGTTGCGACAACGGCTCCCGCGCGGGCGAACGCACCTGCCCCATCAGCCGTGTGGCGACGGAAGGCGACAGCACCGCCTCACCCCGAGCGGCCGCCCGTACGGCACGGAACAGCTCCTCCCGTGGCGCGTCCTTCAACAGGTACCCGGTCGCCCCGGCCTCGATCGCCGGCAGCACGTCGCTGTCGGTGTCGTACGTCGTCAACACCAACACCCGTGAGGAGATCCCGCGCGCGGACAGCCGCGTGATCGCGCTCACGCCGTCCATCGTGGGCATCCGCAGATCCATCAACACGACGTCCGGCGTCAGCCGTTCGGCCAGCACCAAGGCCTCCGCGCCGTCTCCGGCCTCGCCGACGACGTCGAACGACTCGTCGCCTGCGAACATCCCGCGCAGCCCGTCCCTCACCACCGGATGGTCGTCGACGATCAGCAATGTGATCGGGCTCATGACTCACCGCCAGGCAGGATCGCCGGGACGCTCGCGGAGATGGCGGTCCCTTCGCCGGGCGCCGACTCCACCGCCAACGAGCCCGTCAGCCGCTGCACCCGTTGCCGCATCGAGAGCAACCCGAAGCCACCCGCTGTCGACGAGTCGCGCCCTGCCACAGCGGCGAGGTCGAAGCCCACGCCGTTGTCCCGAACATCCAACGTCACCACGTCTTCCATGTACGACAAGGTCAATCCCACCCGCGAAGCACCGGCGTGCTTCGCGACATTCGCCAACGCCTCTTGACCAATCCGCAACAGCGTGACCTCGACCTCCGGATGCAACGGCCGCGCCGTGCCGGTCGTCACGACCTCCGCCGAGACTCCGTTCAGCGCCGACCACCGTTCGACCACCTCGGCCAAGGCCTCAGGCAGGCGGGCGGTCTCCAACGCCTCCGGCCGAACGGCATGCACCGTACGCCGTGCCTCGGCCAGCGCGTCGCGAGCCAGTCGGACCGCGTTGTCAAGGTGACGTTGACCATCGGCCGGACGTGCGCCCTCGGCGGCCTGCACCTGGGTGATGATCCCGGTCAGGCTCTGCGCCAGCGTGTCGTGGATCTCGCGCGCCATCCGTTGCCGCTCGTCGAGGATGCCGGCCTCGCGCGCCTGCGTGAGCAGCTGCGCATGCAGCCCGGCGTTCTCCTCCATGGTCTCCTTGAGCTTCGCGTTCAACCCCGCCAGCTGAGCGACCGTCTCCTTGCGTTTCTCGTTCTGCAGAACGGTGATGTGGCCGATGAACGAGAACGTACAAGCGATGACCACGGTCACGGCGAGAACGACGAGGTAGACCGGGACGTCTGCCCAGCGGCTCGGCGGCGCGCCGCCGAAGATCGCGTTGCCGGAGATGAGTCCCGTCGCCGCCACACCGACGTATTTCCAACGCCCCTTCAACATCTGCAACGCGTAGATGTAGCCGGCGAACGCGAAGAAGCCGAACACCGAGGCGCGATACTGCAGGACCGCGTAGGCGAGCGTCAGACCGGCGAAGAACACGCCGCTCAGCCCGGGCCACCGGGGGTGATCCGGATCCAGCCCGACCCACACCACTATCCAGGCACCCGTGGCGGCCGCCAGCACCGTGGTCCACAGCAGCGATCCGCGGATCGGCGTCTCCGCCGCCGTGATCCAGGCGATGAGGATCGAAAGGGCGAGGCAGCAGTAGGGAATGACGGCTGAGATCCGTTCCAGCCGCCCTTCCCAGGTGTCGAGTTGACTCTCGACCATCACGCGCCCCTACTCATTCCCACCGGAAGACCCGCGCCGCGATGACGCCAAGGGCCACTGTAAGGGCTGCCATCATCCCGAGCTGGCCCAAGTGCGGGGCGGCTCCGGCCCACGCGGCGCCGACGGTGTCGGTGAACGCGCCGAGCGGAGAGTACGCGCCGATCGTTGCCAACCAGTCCGGCATGTTCGTACGAGGCAGCCAAGCACCGGCGAGGAACAGCATCGGGAAGAACAGCACCGGCCCGATCGAGCCGGCGATCCGCCCCGTCGGCGAAAGCGCAGCGACGACGAGACCGATCGCGAAGAGCGAGGACAGCCCGAGCACGACCGCGGCGATGAAGCCGACCACGTTCTGCGGCAGCGGCATGCCGATCACGAAGTGCGCGACCAGCGCGAGCAGGATGACGGCGACGAAACCGGTGACGAGCTGGACGACGAGCTGCGCCGCGAGCAAACGCCCGGGGTGAACGGGGGTCGTCGACAGCCGGCGCAGGATGCCCTTCTCGCGGTACGTACCGAGGACGCTCGGCAGTCCGAAGAACCCGAGCATGCCGACCGCGATCATCAACGACAGCGCGGGAAGGAACGTCGGTTGGTCGTGCTGGCCGGGGTTGTCCGGCACCGGAGCGCCCTTGAAGCCGAGCCCGAAGATCAGCATCAGGCCGAGCGGCAGGATCAACGTGAAAGCCAGCGTGGCCGGCTCTCGCAGGAACAGCTTCGCCTCCACGCGGAGGATGTTCGCGAACTCTTTCATGATCGTCCTTTTAGGAGTGGAGGGAGTGGCCGGTGAGGGTGACGAAAGCGTCGTCAAGGCTGGCTTGCTCCACCCGCAGGTCGTTGGCGATCACCTGCTGGCGTGCGAGCAGCGACGTGACGGCGGCGAGGACGTTCCCGGTGCCGGTGACGACGACGGTCTTTCCCGTACGGACGACGCTGGTCACCTCGGGCAGTGCTTCGAGCAGGCCCTCGTCAAGAGGCGCCGAGGGGCGGAACCTGATCCGCTGCTCCGCACTCACCCGCGAGACCAGGCCGGCGGGGGTGTCGAGGGCGACGACGCGACCGGAGTCGATCACGGCGATGCGGTCGCAGAGCCGCTCGGCCTCCTCCATGAAGTGCGTGACGAGAACGATCGTCACGCCGCGGTCGCGGATCCCCTCGATCAGGTCCCAGGTGTCGCGACGGGCTTGCGGGTCGAGGCCGGTGGTGAGCTCGTCGAGGACCGCGATCTCGGGGTTGCCGATCAGCGCGAGCGCGATCGAGAGGCGCTGCTTCTGGCCGCCGGAGAGCTTGCCGTATGCGCTGTTCGCCTTGTCCGCAAGGCCGAGCTCGTGCAGCAGCTTGTCGCCGTCGGCGGGGTCCTTGGTAGAAGGAGGCGTACAGCTCGATGGCCTCGCGGACCTTCAGCTTGTCCGGCAGCTCACTCTCCTGCAGCTGGACACCGACGCGCTGCCGGAGCTCCGTACGGCCCTCGTGCGGGTCGAGGCCGAGGACACGGATCGTTCCGGCGTCGTGCTTGCGAAGGCCCTCGACGCACTCGACGGTCGTCGTCTTGCCGGCGCCGTTCGGGCCGAGGATGCCGAAGATCTCGCCGCGCTCGACGGTGAACGAGACGTCGTCGACCGCGACGGTGTCTCCGTAGCTCTTGTGGAGGTATTCGACCTCGATGACCGGCATGGGCTGCTCTTTCCTCGATGGGTTCTTGCTCTCCATCGAGGATGGCTTTCCAGGCCGGTCCGGCGGATCGCCCAGCCGGCTGCACTCCACTGTGGCTACGGATGATCCTTGCTATCCACCGATCGGTGGATGGTCACACCCGAACGAGGCTGCCGCCGCCCGGCTCGAGCTGGTCCGCGGTCTCCTCGTCGAACCAGCGCCCGCCGGTCGCGAGGTAGCGGAAGCGGTACGTGCCCGGGCCGAGGATCACCGAGACCGTGCGGGCACCGTTGCGGCGCCGGACGAGCTCGTGCTTGCCGGGACGCCACTCGTTGAAGTCGCCGACGACGCTGACCGCGCCATCGGGCTGATGAGTGGGCAGGCTGAACGTGATCCGCTGCTTACCGCCGAACAACCGTGTGCGCCTCAACATGTGACGTCTCTCCCCTGACCGCGTGCCACTGTACGTACCCACCCTTTCGTACGGATATGCCCGCACCCAGGGTCGACACGCGGAGCGTAATCATACGGTTACGAGGCGTTTACTCCGGCCGCTCCGAGCAGTTCCGGAGGAGCCAGACCGTCGAGCTGCTCGGCGCCGCGGACCAGCGCCAGCTGGACCGGAACCCGGTCATCGACCATGCCCAGGCGGTCGCGGACCGTGGCCTGCTCCGCCTCGGGTAGCGCCGCGAACCAGAGCGCGAGTTGCGGCGCGACCGAGAAGACGATGCTGCCGTAGTCGAAGTCGGTATGCCGCCCGAGAAACGCGCGCGTGGTCAGGTCGAATCGCGAGTCCCACATGGAGTGCGGCAGGTGCTCGAGAAAGATCAACGCGGCATGGCTTCCACTGGCTCGTTCGCCCATGTAGCGCCCGATGTTCTTGCTCGAGTTCCAGTACCGGACGTACTCGTCCAGGCCCTTCTCGATGAACGGTTCGGTCAGGTGCGGCCGCCGGACGACGCGGAAGTGGTACGTGAGCGGGAACGTGGCGATGGCCTCTTCGAGCACCCAGTTCGTCGTCGTCACGTGGGTGACGAGCTCCCGCCACGCGCCGAAGCCGGCCGACCCGACGCCATACTGGTAGTAGGTCGGCAGGCGGTAGTGGTTCCTCGTCGAGTACGGCCGATCCCGCTCGAGGTCGGTGAGCGGGATGAGCTTGACGAACACCGACTCGCCGGCGACCTCGACGGTGCACGTGTTGCCGCGGCGGCCGGATCGCGGCATGAGCCTCAGCAGCGCCTCGTCGTCGAGCAGCGCCAGAGCCGTGCCGATCCGGGCGTACTTCGGCCGTCGCGCCGCCTGGTCCACGCCTATAGGGCGTCCCAGTCGAGGACGGGGGCGGCGAGGTCGCGGATGGTCGCGAGCAGGCCGAGGCGGGCCGCACGGAGCGCCGGGTCTTCGGCCATCACGAGCACGGCCTCGAAGAACGCGTTCACCGGACCCACCAACGGGGCCGCGGCGTCGGCGAACTCCGCCAGCGTCGGCGACTTGCTGAGCGAATCCTTCACCTTGGCTACGGATTCCGACAGCGCGAGCTCCTCCGGCTCGGCGAGCACGGTCGGGTCGTACACCGGCGCCGTGTCGGCCGGAACGATCCGGCGCACCCGCTGCAACGCGGCCACGAGCTCGGCGAACCCGGGGTCGCCCGCGCGCCGGCCGAGCTCGGCGAGCGTCTCGTCCGCCGCCGCCGGCGACCCCGCGAGCGGCAGAACCGCGGTGACGGACGCATGCTCGTTGCCGGTGTCGAGCAGCTGTTGCTCGTACCGGCGTACGGAGAACTCCAACGCGTCGACGAGCGCCTGCTCCGGCACCTCGACACCCTGACCGCGGACCGACTCGGCGGCGACGGAAAGCCCACGCTCCAAGGAGATCGCGGCCAGACCGGGGTTCGCGCGAAGGATGCTCACGACCCCCAACGCCGCGCGACGCAAGGCGAACGGATCGGACGAACCCGTCGGCTGCGCACCGACCGCGAACAACCCGACGAGCAGGTCGAGCCGATCCGCCAACGCCAGCAGGGCTCCCGGCGTGGTCTCCGGCAGCTTGCCACCAGCGGTACGGGGAAGCTCCATGTCGAACAGCGCCTGCGCGACCTCGGCGGTCTCCCCCGCGCGAACGGCGTACTCGCGTGCCATCACCCCCGCGAGCGACGTCAGCTCGACGACCATCTGCGACCCGAGGTCGAACTTCGCCAGCTCGCCAGCACGATGCAACGTCGCCGTCTCGTCGGTCGACAGCGAGACCAGCTCGCCCAATGCCCTTGCGTTGGTGGCGATGCGCTCGGCACGATCGGCCATCGAACCCAGCCGCTCCTCGAACGCGAGTTTCGCCAACCCCGCTTTGAGATCCGCCGGAGCGACCTGCAGGTCGGCCCGCCAGAAGAACGCGGCGTCCTCGTACCGGGCGCGCAGCACGGCCTCGTTCCCCGCGCGAACGACGTCGTGGTCGCACGGCCCGTCGGCAACGGCCACGAAATGCGAGAGCAGCTCCCCGGAAGCGTTCCGCACCGGCAGGTAGCGCTGGTGCTTGCGCATCACGGTCGTGAGGATGTCGGCCGGCAGGTCGAGGTAACGGGCCTCGAACGAGCCGAGCAGGGCCTCGGGCTTCTCGACCAGGTTGGTGATCTCGTCCAGCAACGCGGCCTCGCCGACGAAGTCGACGGTCCCGTCGACGGACGCCGCGAGGGTCCGTGCGGACTCGACGATCGCCGCCTGCCGTTCAGCAGCGTCGGCCACGATGTCGTGCGACTTCAGCAGCTCGAGGTAGCCGTCAGCCTCCGCGACCGGGATCACCGGAGCCTCGGCGGTCCGGCGTACGCGGGTCGTGGTGTCCGACGCCAGCGCCGACACCGCGACGGGCACCGGCGTCGAGCCGAGCAGCGCGGTCAGCCAGCGGACCGCCCGGGTGAACGAGAGCTTCGGGTCGCTCCACCTCATGTTCTTCTCGGCGCGTAGCTCGGACACAACCTCGCCGAGGACCTTGCTGAGCACCTCGACCGCGCCGCGTCCCCGGTCGGCCCGGATGGCCGCCACGTACTCCACGTCCTGCTGCGTGATCCGCGTCAGCTGGTCGACCGAAACCCCTTGCCCACGGGCGAATCCCTCGACGGCGCGCGTCGGCTTGCCCTCCGCGTCGAACGCCGCGCTGACCCGCGGGCCGCGCACGGTCTGCTCGGCGTCGGGCTCGCCCGGCTCCACCTGCTCGACGATCGCGACGATACGGCGCGGGGTTCCGTACGTACGGATCTCCCCGTGAGCGAGGCGGGTGTCGGCGAGCTTCGCCGTGAGGCTCTCCCGGACCGAGTTCGTAGTCCGTGGGACCTCGCCGGGCGGCAGCTCCTCGGTGCCGATCTCGAACAGCAGCGTGGCCGGCGCCTCGATGCTGGCGAACTCGCTCGGCAGCTCGGCAGCCGCGTGCGGCTGGACGATGCCCAGCGGGTGGCCGACCTCCTCGCGCCGCTCGCTCCATAGGTCGGAGACCTGGCGCGCGAGCCGCCGCATCTGCGCGAACGCGCGCGCCCGTTCGGTCGTGGAGATCGCGCCGCGGGAGTCGAGCACGTTGAACGTGTGCGAGCACTTCAGCACGAAGACGTGCGCGGGAACGGGCAGCCGCTCGTCGATGCAGCGCTGCGCCTCCTTCGCGTACCCGTCGTAGAGCTCGCGGTTGATGTCGACGTCGGCGTCGTCGAGGTAGTACCGGCTCATCTCGTACTCGGACTGGCCGAACACCTCGCCGTAGGTGATGCCGGGCGCGTACGCGATGTCCTTGAAGTGGCCGACCTTCTGCAGCGCCATCAGGATGCGCTCGACGCCGTACGTGATCTCGACCGAGACCGGGTCGAGGTTCGTGCCGCCGGCCTGCTGGAAGTAGGTGAACTGGGTGATCTCGAGCCCGTCGAGCCAGACCTCCCAGCCCAGACCCCAGGCACCGAGCGCGGGCGAGGCCCAGTTGTCCTCGACGAACCGGATGTCGTGCGCGTCGAGGTCGACACCGAGCGCCTTGAGGCTCTCGAGGTAGACCTCCTGCGGGTCGCCCGGGTCGGGCTTCAAGATCACCTGGTACTGCGTGAACATCTGCAGCCGGTTGGGGTTCTCGCCGTAGCGCGCGTCGTCGGGGCGGACACTCGGTTCCACGTAGGCGACGTGCCACGGCTCCGGACCGAGAACGCGCAGGATGGTCGCCGGGTTGTTCGTACCGGCTCCGACCTCGGTGTTGAACGGCTGCACGATCATGCAGCCTCGGTCGGTCCAGAACTTCGTCAGCGCCAGGAGCGCATCCTGCATCGTCAGCACCACCCAACGATAGGGGTGGCTCTACTCGCCGCGGACGGCGGGAATCACCTCCGCCGCGAACAGCTCCGTCGCCCTGGCGGCCTGCTCGACCGAAAGGCCGGGCAGCCGGCCCCAGAACGCGAAGTGGTCGAACGGTGCTCGTTCGCGGATCGCCCGCAGCCGCCCGGCGACCTCGTCGGGCGCGCCGACCAGGAAATCGGTGCGGTCGAGATCGTCCACGGTGATGGGCTTCTCCTCGCCGCGGGCGATCCGCAGCTGGTCCTCCAGGTACGCGAGCGCGGGCCCGGCCTCGGCCCAGGCCCCGTCCGCCGAGCCCGCGACGTGGGCGACGCTCGTCCAGACGAACGGGAACGTGTCGGCCTTCCGTCCCGCTTTCTCCAATGCGGCGGCGTACGTGTCGTACCGCCCGTAGAGGTCCTCCTCCGCGGTGACGTATGTGAGCATCCCGTCCGCCAACCGGACCGCGCGTTCGACCGCCTTCTCCGCGACGGCACCGACGTAGATCGGCGCATCCGTCGGCGGCTGCGGCGAGAACGGCCCGTCAGGCAAGGAGAAATGGCGTCCGTCGTAGCCCGTACGGCCGTCTCGCCAGGCCCGGCGGATGATCTCGATGCCCTCCTCGAACCGTTCGGTCCGCCCGGCGCGCTGAACGCCGAACAACACAGCGGCCTGACACACATGCGGCTAGCCCTGCCCGAGACCCAGGACGAGGCGGCCGCCGGAGAACGCGTGGACGACCGCGCCGTCCTCCGCGACCTGGAGCGGGTGGTGCAGCGGAAGCAGGACGACGTTCGTCCCGATCCGGATCCGGCTGGTCCGCGCGGCGATCGCGGCGGCGGCCGCCAGCGGCGACGGGGCGAACCCGTCGGCCCGGCCGTGGTGCTCCGACATCCAGACGGCGTCGTAGCCTGCACGTTCCGCGGTGACGACGAGGTCGAGGCACTCGGCGTAGTAGTCGGCGGTCGGAGTGGTGAGAGGGAGGCGTTGGGAGAAGTCGTGCATGACACCGAACGAGGTCATGCTGAGACTCTAACTTTCGGTAGCCCCAACGACCATTTCGACCGCTTACGGTGACCGTATGACCAGCACGATCACTGGCCACGGCCCGACGCCCCTGGGCGAACGTGCGCTCGCACCCGATCTCGCGCGCGGGATCATGCTGCTGTTCATCGCGCTGGCGAACGCGCACACGTTCCTGCTCAGGCAAGGCGAGGTGACCGTTCGCGGCTACCCCGTCGAGCACGGGTCGGTCGTCGACTCTGTCGTAGCGGGGGCCCTCACGCTGTTCGTCGACGCCCGCTCGTACACGCTGTTCGCCGCGCTGTTCGGGTACGGGCTCGTGCAGCTCTACCGGCGCGAGGAGCGCGTCGGCTCGGACTGGCGCACCGCGCGCAAGCTGCTTCGCCGGCGCGGGTTCTGGATGATCGTGATCGGCCTCCTGCACGGGTTCTTGCTGTTCTACGGCGACATCATCGCCGCGTACGGTGTGGTCGCGGTCATCTTCGTCGCCGCGGTCCGCTGGAAGGATCGGACGATCTTCGCGGTGGCGTTGGTCTTCCTCGTCCTCGGCTCGGCGTTCTATGGGCTCGCCGGCATGCCCACGACGGACACGGCGACGGCGGCCCTCACGAGCGAAAGCCTGCTCGGGGCGGCGCTCGGGCGACTGGAGGTCTTCGGCTTCCTAGCGGTCATCGCTTGGGTGAGCACGGTGTACGCGTTCCTCCTCGGCGTGTGGGCGGCGCGACGTCGCGTACTGGAGGAGCCGGAACGACACCTCACGCTGCTGCGACGGACCGCGATCTTCGGCATCGGGATCGCGACGCTCGGTGGCGTGCCGATGATGCTCATGACGACCGGACTGGTGACCGCCAGCGCGAGCTCGGGCTACTGGGCCAGCGCGCTGCACGCGGCGACGGGGTACGCCGGCGGGCTCGGGTACGCCAGCGCGATCGCGCTGCTCGCGCTGCGGATCGGCTCACGCCGCGGGCCGTTCACGCAGGCCGTCGTGGCGGTGGGACAGCGGTCGATGACCTGCTACCTCACCCAGTCGATCGTCTGGGCCGTGTTGTTCCCCGCGTCGACGTTGGGCCTCGGCGCCAAGCTCGGCGTGGCCGTCACCGCGGTGATCTCGATCGCGACCTGGTTGCTGACCGTCGGGCTGGCCGAGCTGATGCGGCGCCGCGACCTGCGCGGCCCGTTCGAGGTGCTGCTCCGGCGGCTGACGTACGGCCACCGCTAGCCGCGCAGCACCTCCAGCCCGTCCAGCAGGACCTTCACCGCGGACTCGAACCGCAGCTTCACCTTGTCCACGCCCGACCCCGCGATCAGCTGGTCCCGTACCGCCACCAGATGCGGGTAGGTGTCCTCGGGCAACGCGTTGAAGAATTCGGTGTACTGCCGCTGCAGGTCCGCCACGTCGACGTCCTCGCGCTCGTACACGTGCTGGAACGACCGCTCCAGCATCACCGTCCCGATCACCGTGTCCAGGAGCACGTTGTGAGCGTGGACCACCACGTCGTCGGGGAAGCCGCTCGTCCGCAGCACCCCGAGGATCCGGTCGGTGAACCGCAACGATCCCGGTCCCACGTTCGGCATCCCCGCCGCGATGTCGAACAGGTCGCCGAACTCCAGCATCACCACCCGGATCTGCCGGCAGATCTCGTGGCAGTCGGCCCGCCAGTCGCCAGACGGCTCCGGGAGGTCGACCGCGAGCAGCACCTCGTCGAACGCGAGCGCCACCAGCTCGTCCTTGTTCTGGACGTGCCAATAGATGGACGCCGCGCCTGAACCGAGCTGGGCCGCGAGCTTGCGGATGGACAGGTTGCGCGCGCCGTCGCGGCGGACCAGCTCGAGCGTCGCCTGGACGATCTGCTCCTGGCTCAGCGAGACCTGCGACGCCTGACGTGGGCGTTCGCGATCCCGCCACTGCTCCAGGATCGTCTGCCGCGGCTGCTGAGGGGCCATCGAGCTGTCCTTCCGTACCGAGGTCCAGAGAAGGCGCTTGCCGAACACTGTACGACTATCGTACGGTGTTCGAGTCACTAGAACACTGTTCGAGTCCTTGTGAGAAGGAGTCTCTCATGTCGGCCCCGGCCATCGAAGCAGCTGGACATCCGCGCCGCTGGTGGATCCTCGGCGCCCTCTGCCTGACCCTGTTCGTCGTCGTGATCGACAACACCGTCCTGTCGGTCGCGCTCCCCAGCCTGATGACCGGCCTCGGCGCCTCGACCAGCGACCTGCAGTGGATCGTCTCGGCGTACCCGCTGGTCTTCGCCGGCCTGCTGCTCACCAGCGGCGCGCTGTCCGACCGGTTCGGGCGGAAGCGCTGGCTGCTGGTCGGCGTGGCGCTGTTCGGTCTGGGGTCGGCGGCCGCGGCGTACGCGGGCTCGGTGGAGCTGCTCGTCGCCGCGCGCGGCTTCATGGCTGTGGGCGGCGCGATGATCATGCCAACGACGCTGTCCATCCTCATGCAGGTCTTCCCGCAGGCGGAGATGCCGCGCGCGATCGCGACGTGGAGCGCGATCGCCGCGCTCGGGGTCGCCGGCGGCCCGGTGTTGGGCGGCTTCCTCATCGAGCACTTCTGGTGGGGGTCGGTGTTCCTGATCAATGTTCCGATCGCTGTGGCCAGCATCGTCGCGTGCGCTCGGCTGCTGCCGGAGACGCGTGACCCGGTGAAGCGGCGTGCGGACATCGGCGGCTCGTTGCTGTCGATCGTGATGATGTCGTCGTTGGTGTACGCGGTGATCGAGCTGCCCGATCACGGGTGGACGGCGCCGACATTGGTCCCCGCGGGTATCGCGGTGATCGCGGCCGTGGCCTTCGCGTTCTGGGAGGCGCGGCACCCGGAGCCGATGATCGACCTGTCCCTGTTGAGGGTTCGGCGCTTCGTCGGGTCGGTGACGGTGGGCTTGCTGATCATGTTCGGGATCGCGGGCAGCATCTTCGTCCTGACCCAGCACCTGCAGCTGAACCTCGGCTACACGCCGCTCGAGGCTGGTCTGGCGATCGTGCCGGAGGCCGTGCTGTTGATGGTCGGCTCGACGGTGTCGCCGCAGGTCATGCAGAAGCTCGGGATCCGCGGCACGATCGCGTTGGGCCTGGTGCTCTGCTCGGGCGCACTGTTCGTCCTGGCCACCGCCGGCGTGGGCGACGGCTACCTCCCGGTCGGCATCGCGCTCGGCCTGCTCGGCCTCGGCGCGGGCGTCGCCAGCCCGCCGGCCTCGCAGACGCTGATGTCGGCGATCCCGGTGGAGCGCGCGGGCATCGGCTCGGCGATGAACAGCACGGTCACCGAGGTCGGCAACGCCCTCGGCGTGGCGGTATTGGGCTCGGTGCTGGCCGCGGTGTACTCGTCCGGACTGCCCTCCGGCCTGCCCTCGGAGGCGACGAAGTCCCTCGGCGCCACCATGGGCGAAGCCGCCCGGCTCGGTGGCCAAGCGGGAGCGGAACTGCTCGCGATAGCCCGCGACGCGTTCACCGGAGCGATGTCCGTCACAGTGACGATCGGCGCGATCTTCGTCCTCGCCAGCGCGGTGGCCGGCCTGCTCCTGCTGCCCAAGCGCCTGCCCGGCATGGAGGCCACGCCGCCGGCAGCGATGGACGACGACAAGGAGACAGTGGACGTCTGACGGCTCTATGGCTCACCAGTGGTGCGACGCGTGCTTCAAGCCCATGCGTCGCACCACAGCCGTTTCCACCTTCCGCCACACTCGCGCCGCCACCAAGTTTCGAATGAGGGACCCTCTATCGAAGAGGCCGGTATTGTCAATGGGTACCTTGAAGATTCAACAAGCGTCCTCGCCGGCCTAGCCGATGCGAGTGCGACCGGCCTTCGTGCAGGGGTCTGTGCGGCATGCCAGAACCGGAAAGCGACCAGCAGGGAACCCGCAGTTATCCGAGGCGCCGTAGCGCTGTCTCGATAGCGACCTCGACCCGGGAAGTCATGCCGGGCCCATCGACGGGACGGCGCCCAGCGACCTGCTCACCGATCCACTTCGGCGCGCTCTCGTCATAGTGCAGCAGGGCATACAGATCCCACCACGGATCGAGAGTAACCCCGGCGATCGACTCATAGAGCGACCGAAGCTGCTCCGACCACTCGGGCGAGTAGAGCGCCGCCAAATATCGCCGACATTGCCCAACGTCAATCGCGCGCGACCCCCGATGGACGCCGAGCCAGTCGGTCAGGCCAGTGATCCTCCCGCGCGACCACAGCAGGTTGACCGGCAGGAAATCGCCGTGCAGAAAGACGGCAGTGTCCTTGGGCGGCGGCGCCGCCATGGCACCAAACGCCGCCTTCCATACGGCCGGCTTCTGTGCGCCGACGGGCACCTGAAAGCCGTCGAGCGGAGCGATCCAGGAATCCGTCCAAGGCCTGAACATCTTCGCGGGGAGATCGAGGGAATGCAGCAAGACAGCAAGTTCCGCGATCCTCGTCAGCCACGACCGAGGCTCCGCCGGATCGAGGTGAACATGCCCGGGCAAACGCGTCATCAGCAACGATGGCGCGCCCCCCGTCGAAGCACCGGCAACGTCAGTAGCCAGGATGCTCGGAACCGGGAGCCCGCTCCCCGCCACCAGACCAAGGTTGGCGATCTCCCTCTCCAAGCTCTCCTGCAGGCCAAGCCCACCAGGGTACTGACGCACTACGACGAACGTTCGCCTTCCACGTCGCTCGACAGTCACCCGATTCACGGCGGAGCAGACGCCACCGGTCAATCGGCGATAGCCAACGACGCGACTGCCCCGACCCATCGACGCCGCAACCCAGGCCAGAGTCTCCACCGAGGGCCGACGCTGCCTGAACCCGCCATCCCTCCAGTCGCCGTCGGTCATGAGCGCGAGGCTATTTCGTCAGGGGTCTGCGGCGATATGGGTTTTCTCACCCGCCAGAGGCAGTGACCCGGCTGCTGGATGGCCGTCACCATCTGGAACGGTGCGCGATGGAGCAGGCGGGCGAGGTGGACTACCTGATCATCTGGAGGGACAACGAGTTCGTCGGACGGGCGAGCCTCACATCGTGTCGTCGTGCGGGGGCGATCGACGGTGCTTCGCATTCCTGAAGTCGCCTTCGTGCCTCGGGCTGCGCTACACCTCCCTGCCCTCATGAAGTAGGCGATCCAGCGTGCGTGCGGCGCCCCCACAGACTCACCAGCGAATTACTGACCTCGTAGTACCAAACGAGGCCAATGGCCTGTTCAAATGGCCATGCCATGCCGCCCGCCACTGCACCTCACGGATTCGGATAGCGGAGCAAGGCGGTAGGTTCGTGCGGTGAGTGGTGCGCGGACACGGTGGACGATTCTTGGTGAGCGGCTCGTTGACGAGAATCGGCATATTCGGTTGTCGACGGTGGATGTGGAGTTGCCGGACGGTACGCGGTTCACGCAGTACGTGGCGCGGATGCCGACGTGCGCGATGACGCTGGTGTTGGATGACGCAGGATTGTGTGTTGTTGATGTTCCGGCATCGGTTCATTGTGGATCGGTGGGTGTGGGAGCTTCCGGGCGGCTACGTCGACGCAGTGGAGAATATCGAGTCTGCGGCTGCGCGTGAGCTGGAGGAAGAGACCGGTTGGCGTCCGCGTGCGATGGAGCACCTGGTGACGTTCCAGCCGGCGATTGGGTCGGTTGATCAACCACAGTTGGTATTCCTGGCTCGTGGCGCGGATCGCACCGACACCGCTCCGGATGTCAACGAGGCTGAGGATGTGGCTTGGTTCCCGTTGACGGAGGCGGCGGCGATGATCGACCGGGGCGAGATCGTCGGTGCGGCGACGATCGTGGCGATCTATCGGGTGCTCAGCAGCCGGCGGTGATCTCGCCGGCGAGTGCGGTGACCCGACGTCTGGAACTGCGCGACTTCGGGCATCGCCTGGTGTGGTCGCCAATTGGTGGGCGAGGTTGTTGAGGTAGCGAATGACCTGCGGGACGACAGGTTCTCGGCGAGGTCGGCGGCCTCGTTGCCGATACGGGCGGCTTCGGTGGGGTCTTCGGCGGCGCGTGCCGTAGCCGAGGAGACTGAGGTTGAAGGCACGTCCCGCGTAGGTAGCCGTCGGTCATGTTCAACGACAGTCCGGCGTAGTGGCCGGTTCGCTGGTGGTCGCCGAGGTCGCGGAAGCAGTGGGCGATCTTGGCGGATAGATAGGCGGCGTCGAAATATCGGAGCCAGTCTGGTCGGTCTTGGTCGGCGCGTTCGTAGGCGTGCTTCGGCCGCGGATAGTCCGCGGGCGCAGGCGGCGGGGTCGTGCCGCGCGGCATGGCCGTGGGCTTCGACGACATGGCATTCGGATTCGAGGGCGCCGTGGCCGGACCGCCTAGCGGCGACCTGGGCGGCGCGGGCGAGGTCGACGGCGTCACCGGGTCGTCCGATATAGACGGCTTGGTGGCTCATCGCGGCGAGGATTTCCGCGCCGAGGGCATAGTCGTTGCCAGTTCGTGCGAGGCGGAGCGCTTGGATGAGGTAGCGCTGGGCGAGGCCGTGTTCTTCTTCGTCGTAGGCCATCCAGCCGGCGAGCCTGGTCAGGTCGGCGGCGACCGAGAACAGTTCGCGGCCCACTGCTTCGGTGTAGGAGCCGCGCAGCAGTGGCGCGACAGAGCTGTGCAGGTACTGCACCACAGTGGCCCGGACCCTGCCGCCGCCGACCCGATTGTCGAGGTCGGCGAACGCCTTAGTCATTGAGCGGATCGTCTCGACCTCCGAGGTGCCGACCCGCCGCGTGCCCGACGCTGAGGTGGGGTGATCGCTGCCGGGAAGGGTTAGCCACCGAATCGACGCGGCAGGGTAGACCGACAGCGCATATGAGGCGCCCAGAAGGAAGCGGCGCCGTTCGACATCGCCTTGCCACAAGGCAGCGGCCTGTCGGACCCCGTCGGACCAGTCGAGCGCGAATTCGAGGCCCACCTCCGACGTCGCCACGTCGCCGCCGAAACCGCAATCAGGCGGCGTCACCTGGCGTCCTAACGCCTCAGACAGGACGTCAGCGACGAGCGCGGGTGTCGGTCCCTGAGGCTGTTCGCCTTCCAACCATCGGCGCACCGAGTTGTGGTCGTAGTGCAACTCGATCCCGAGTGCCGAACCACGCTGCACGACGCGGCGGGCGAAACCCTTTCTGGACATGGCGGCCTGGTCGAGCAGCGCGCTCAACTGCACGTTTGGCTGCTTCGTGGCGCGACCCATGTCCGGGCGGGTCCTCCTCGATCCATTGCGACGGCAAGGCGACAGACGGACGCGGCCACTATGACACGGGACGTTCCGGGCGGGCGAATGATCGGCCGGTCGCACTCCCCCTGTGCACTCTCCCTCCCGCGCCGCGCGCCTTCCGGCAGCTCGCCGTGTCCGGCTTGGCTTAGGGCATGGGCAAAGCACAAGTCGTCGCGTTGCTGCACGAGGCCGCCGCTGCGATGGCGTCACTCGCCCCACCCAAGCCGGTGCGGCGGTCGGATGCCCCGACCGATCCCGGCCGCCGCCCGCACCATCACAACCGGCTCAACCGCGTCCGCGCCGCCGAGCCGGCCCCACTCCGGTTCGGGCGCAGCGAGGACGTTCCCGCCAAGGTGGGACTGTCGTAATGGACGAGTATGAAGAAGCCGTGTTGGAGCGGAAACGGCTGCTGAGTACACCGTGCGGCTTTTGTGGTCAGGCTCCCGGGTTTTGGTGCGTCGATGCCGGCGGGCGCGAGATTCGCAACGTGCACCGGCAGCACGTCATCCGATACAGCCAGTCCCGGGTGAGCCGAGGCGTTCTGCGCGCTCTTCTGGTGAAGGCGCGGCTGGTGTAGGCGTCGTGTCCCGGTCACGCTTTCCCACCCGGCGTTTCGCGCCCCACAACCGCCGCAACGTCGGGAGTGCTTCGCCGGGACACGACAGGCTCCCCTCCGTTCCCGCCTGGGGACGGAGGGGAGCCTTCACCGTGACCACGCCTGGCACGCCGCTCCCCCATGCCGCCGAGTGCGGGTGACCCCGACGCTCCACGCGAAAACGCTCCAGCGAGGATCCTTCGATGACCAAGCCCAGTCCGCCCGGGGACCATGACGTCGTTGTGCCAAGCCCGGAGGAGCGCGAAGAGCTACGCCGCATCGTCGCTGAGCAGCGTCGTGCTCAGGGCCTGCCACCCGCGATCGAAGACGAGGCAACCCTCGCGAAGATCGTCGACATCCTGTTGCACTCGAAATGACCACATGCGTCTGTCTGCCAATCACGCTGACGGCGTCGTGTGTCTGTGTGGCGGGGTCAGGTGTCGTTGTCGTCATAGACCCCACCACGTCCCAGCCTCGGCGGGCACACAGTTCCCGGCAGTCTTCCTCTTGTCGCGCCACGCCCAGCCCGGCGCCCTCGCGGTCCATCGAGATCCGCACATAGATCGCAGCCCGCACCGGACGGTCCTCAGGATCCGGCGCGCTGGCGGTGCGGCGGCGCTCCCGCGTCCGGTCCAAACTCGCGGCGCGCTTCTGTGAGGTGCGCGGCTTCGGCTTGGGATCGTTCATGGTACCCAGGTTTAATAGCGGTAGATCGCCCTCACTCGAAACGTCAGTAGGCGAGCCGAGACAACTGCGCCCGGAACGAGCGGGAGCCGCTCACCCACGCCCGCCACTCCTCGGCGTCGCGCGGGCGCGGACCCAGTGATCACGGAACGCCTCGTTGTGCGCGACCCGCGTCGCCTCGTCCCGTCGTCGTCGACCCGCTCGACCGCATCCAGCAGCGCGGCCCAGGCAGCCACGTCGGCCTGGTCGAGCGGCCGGGCGACGATCCCCGCTGGCCAGTCGGCGCCCATCACATCGGCCGCGAGTAGGCGGCACGCTTTCGCCTTGTCACGAAGCCGATCCGCTCGTACAGCCCGAGCGCTCCGGTGGGGTTCTCGGCGTCGACGCCGAGGGAGGCGCGGTCGTAGCCCGCCCCGGCGGCTGCCGCCAACACGTGGGCCAGCAGGGTGCGCGCGACGCCGCGGCCGCGGTATGGCCGGCGTGTCCCGACGCGGCGGATGTACAGGTCTCGCACGCCGGTCGCCGAGGTCGCCGCGGCGTGCTCGTATGCCATCACGTACGCCGCCACCTCATTGCCGTCGAGGGCGAGCACCGACATGGGCGCGCGGAACGCTGGTGAGCCCGACACCGTCCGGCGCCAGTCGTCGGCGTCGCGCGCGAGCGATCCCCAGTGGTCGAGGAACGCCTCGTTGTGAGCGATCCGCGTGGCTTCCTCCCACGCGACGTCGAACGGAACGACAAGCAGTCCGTCCAGCTCGCTGGCCTCCGGGATCGGCGCGGACAGATCGCGTTCCATGCTGAGGTAGTAACGCACCGGCGCGAAACCGGCCTCGGCGAACAGCGCTTGCTCGCCGACATTCTCCACGTTGCCGCCGCTGGAGTACTCGCCCGGAACCCCAGGGTGGTGCTCGTGATGCGCGGCGAGCGCACGCGCGCACTCCCAGTCCAGTAACCGTCGCCCCAGTCCACGACGTCGCCAGTCGGGATGGATCCGGCCTTCCATCGACACGCGGTCGACGTCGCGCACGGACGGCCAGACCGACACCTTGCCGTAGCCGATCATCCGCTCGCCGTCCCACAACGACAACGTGTCGCGCGCGGGATCGAGCTTCGGATCGGCCAGGCTCTCGAGCAGGTCGCCGCGCTCCTGGTGGCCGCCCTCGTCGTCCACCCGTTCGGCGGCGACCAGCAGCTCGAGCCACGCGTCGACGTCGGCCTTCGCGAGCGGCTGCGCGTGCGATCCCGGCCGGCCAGCGCACGAGGTCAGGCCATCGGCCCGTTGTACGACACGAACTTCCGCCTGACGACGAAGCCGAGCTTCTCGTACAGCCCCAGCGCGCCGGTCGGGTTCTCCGCGTCGACGCCGAGCGACGCGCGTTCGAAGCCGTCCGCCTTGGCCGCGGCGAACGCGCTGGCCAGCACGATGCGGGCCAGCCCCCGGCCGCGGTACTCGCGGAGCGTGCCCACCTGCCCGACGTACAGCTCCCGGATCCCGGTCGCCTCGGTGTCCGCGACGTACTCGTGCCCGAGCGCGTACGAGACCACCGCGTCACCGTCCAGCAGCAGCCAGGACATCGGACCGCGGAACGCTCGCGCCCCGGTCACCCGCCGCTTCCAGAACTCCGCGTCGCGCGGGTTCGAGCCCCAGTGGTCCAGGAACGCCGTGTTGTGTGCCACCCGTGTCGCCTCGTCCCAGCGAGCATCGAACGGTACGAGTACCAATCCCTCGGGCGGAGACACCGCGGGGATCGACTGGGCGAGATCGCACTCCATGCTGAAGAAGTACCGCGTCGGCTTCATCCCGAACTCGGCCGCCAGCTCCGCGATCCCCGGCGTGTCGACGTTCCCGCCGATATGGAGCACGCCCGCGACGTCCGGGTTGCGCTCACGGTGCAACACCCGAGCCCGCGAGGCGCCCCACGAGACCAGCCGACGACCCAGCCCGCGCCGCCGCCAGGAAGGGTGCACGAACCCGCTGACCGACACCCGGTCCGACTCGACCGCGCCGGGATGGCAATGGACGACGGCCGAGCCCACGATCTGGTCGCCGGACCACAGCGCGAGCGTGTCGGTCGCCAGGTCCAGGTCCGGGTCGTCCAGCTCCTCGAGCAGGTCGTCGGCGTCGTAGTTCTCGCCGTTGTCCTCGGCCTCTTCGACCGCCGCGTACAAGACAGCCCACGCCGCCACGTCGCCCTTGTCGATCGGCCGCGCGACGATTCCCGCCGGCCACCCCCCAGCTACGTCCATGCGCACAAGGTACGGCCCGCGCCGAGCCGGAAGCACCCGATTTAGGGGTTGGCACCGCCGAACGAGCTGCCTATACTCCACGTGGAGTAATTCGTACGGACTAATCCGCAAGGAGTGCCGATGCCGACCCGCGCGCAGGTCACGCCGCTCGCGCTCGCCGTGCTCGAGCTGCTGCACGAGAAGCCACGGCATCCGTACGACATGCAGCAGGCCATGCGGATCCGGCACACCGACCGGCTGGTCAAGCTCAAGGCCGGCTCGCTCTACCACACCGTCGAGCGCCTGGAGCGGCTCGGACTGGTCGAGGTCAGCGAGACCGAACGGTCCGGCCGCCGCCCCGAGCGCCGCGTCTACGCCATCACACAGGACGGCCGCGCGCTCTACCGCGAGTACGTCACCGACATGCTCGCGACCGTCCCCGAGGAGTTTCCCGAGTACCCACTCGCGATCTCGCTCGCCCACGCGTTCGAGGGCGAGACCGTACGCGCCGAGCTCACGCTCCGGCGCGACGAGCTGAGCGAGCAGATCGCGGAGCTCGACGAAGCCCACGACAAGCTCCAGCGGATGGAACTGCCGCGAAGGTTCTGGCTCGACGTCGACTACCTCAAAACCATGAAGCAGGCCGAGCTCGACTGGACCGACCGGCTCATCGACGAGCTCGCGTCCCAGCGCATCGACTGGCCCGCACCGGGCACGAAGGAAGCAACGTGATCGACACTCCCCGCCCTTGGGCAGCGTTAGGAGCGCTGTGCATCGGCTTCTTCATGATCATGGTGGACACGACGATCGTGAACGTCGCGATCCCGGCCATGCTGACCGGCCTCAACGCCACGCTCACCGACATCATCTGGGTCAACAGCGTGTACCTGTTGACGTTCGCGGTTCCGCTCCTGCTCACCGGGCGGCTCGGTGACCGGTTCGGGCCGAAGCGCCTGTTCGTCGGCGGCCTGGTCATCTTCACCGCGGCGTCGGCGCTCTGCGGCCTAGCCGACAGCGCGGCGTTGCTGATCGCCGCCCGCGCCGTGCAGGGCCTCGGCGCCGCGATGATGACGCCGCAGACGATGGCGTTCATCACCCGGCTGTTCCCGCCGAACAAGCGCGGCGCGCCGATGGGCCTGTGGGGTGGCGTCGCCGGCATCGCGGCGATCGTCGGCCCGCTGCTCGGCGGCGTGCTGGTCGAGACGCTCGGCTGGGAGTGGATCTTCTGGGTGAACGTGCCGATCGGGGTGGTGGGTCTCGTTCTCGCCCTCTGGCTGGTGCCGGACTGGCGGCCGGGGCACAGCCACAGTTTCGACCCCATCGGGATTTTCCTCAGTGGGGCTGGACTGTTCGCGATCGTGTTCGGCCTGCAGGAAGGGCAGCGGTACGAATGGGGCGCGATCGGGCCGATCTCGATCCCGGTGCTGATCGGGCTCGGCGTCGTCCTGCTCGTGCTGTTCGTCTGGTGGCAGTTCCGCAACCGGAACGAGCCGTTGCTGCCGATGAAGCTCTTCGACAACTGGAACTTCTCGATGGGCACGCTCGGCACGATGGCGATCGGGTTCGCGATCACCGGGATGTTCCTGCCGCTGGTGATCTACATCCAGTCGGTGCTGGGCTTCTCCGCCTTGGAGTCCGGCCTGCTGACCGCCCCGATGTCGCTGGTGTCGGGCGTGGTGGCCCCGTTCGCCGGACGGCTGTCGGACAAGGTCAACGCGAAGTGGGTCGTGGCGTTCGGCTTCGCGGCGCTGGCTGTCGGTACGTCGATCGTCGCGGCGCAGGCTCAGCCGACGACGAACGCGTGGACGCTGGTGCCGGCGCTTCTCGTGTGCGGGTTGGGAATCGGGCTGGTGTTCTCGCCGCTGACGAACCTCACGACGCACAGTCTGGACCCGCGGCTCATCGGCGCCGGCTCGGGCGTCTACAACACCGCGCGCCAGGTCGGCGGCGTGATCGGAGCGGCCGCGGTAGGCGTACTGCTGCAGGCGCGGCTGTCGGCGGAGCTGCCCTTGCAGGCTCGTTCGATGGCTGGCGAGCTGCCGGCGGACTTCCGTCAACCGTTCATTGACGGCTTCGAGCAGGCGGCCAAGGGGTCGGCGCAGTTCAGCAGCGGAACGTCCGTGCCGGTGCCCGCGGGCGTGCCCGCCGAAGTGGCGGATCGCCTGCAGGCGTTGGGACATGAGGTGTTCACCCACGCGTTCACCAGCGCGGCCAAAGCCAGCCTGCTGCTCCCGATCGCCGCGATGGTCCTCGGCATCGTCGCCATGGTCGCCGCCCGCCGCGCCACCGCGCCGCAGCCACCCGGCGACTCCCGCGAGCCCGCCACCGCCAACTCGCAGCCCTAGCACCTGACGCCGTTAATCTACATAGGTCGGATTGGCCGACCGATTATCCGACCTATGTAGATTAGGCTGCTCCTCAAATCGACCTATGTAGATCAACGAGCTGGCTAGCGGACGGCGCCGGATGCGAGGCCGTGGACGATCAGGCGCTGGAAGATCAGTACCAGGATCAGCGGCGGGATGACGGCGACTACTCCGGCCGCGGCCATCGAGGTGAACGACACGTTCAGGTCGGTCGCGAAGTTCGCCGCGATCACCGGGATCGTCTGCGCGTTCGCCGTGCTCGTCAGGTACAGCGCGAACATGAACTCGTTCCAAGCCGTCATGAACGAGAAGATCGCCGCCGCCACCAAGCCCGGCGCCGCGATCGGCAGGAACACCGACCGCATCATCCGCCACCACGAGCACCCGTCCACCCGGGCCGCGTCCTCGATCTCCGACGGGATCGTCCGGAAGTAGTCCTTCAGGATCCAGATCGTGAACGGCAGCGCGAACGTCGTGTACGACAACACCAAAGCGCCATACGTGTCGAGCAGATTGAGCGAACGCATCACCAAATAGAACGGGATGATGATCGCGACCCCAGGCACCATCCGCGTCGCCAGGTAGACCATCAGCAGAACCTGGCTCCCCCGGAACTTCATCCGGGCGAACGCATACGCGGCCGAGACTCCCAAAGCCAGGTTGAGCAATGCCGTCATCGAAGCCACGACGGCACTGTTCAGCAACGCGTACGGGATGGCCTCGGCAGCCCGCGACCCCAACAGAGCGCCAGCGCCCGACGGGTCGATGAACGCCAGGTAGTTGTCCAGCGTCGGGTTGGTCGGGATCCAGTCCGGCGGCGTCGACAGCGCGTCCGCCTCGGTCATGAAGCTCGTCGCGATGATCCAGTAGAACGGCAGGATGATCCACAGCGCGAAGAACGCGGCGAGCACGTAGACGACGATCTTCCGCCACGGCAACCCTCGGCGCCTCATACGTCGACCTTCCCCCGCCGGTACAGGAACGAGATGTAGATCACCGAGATCAGCAACGTCACCAGCGTGATGATGTACGCGTACGCGTTGCCACGCCCGAAGTCGGTGAACGTGAACGCCGTTCGCGCTGTCTGCAAAGCGATCACGTTCGTCGCGTCACCCGGACCGCCGCCGGTCAACACGTACACGACGTCGAACGCGCGGAACGACGTCATCGTCATCAGGATCAGCACGACGAGCAGCGGATGCAGCATCCACGGCAACGTCACGTGCCGGAACCGCTGCACGATGTTCGCCCGGTCGACCCGCGCCGCGTCGTACAGTTCGTTCGGGATCGTCGACAGCCCGGCCAGCAAAATGATCACCGCGAGCGGCAGGATGTTCCACACCTCCGCGACACATGCGATGAAGAACGCCGCGACCGGAGACGTCAACCAGGCTTGATAACCATCGATGAAGCCGAGACTCGTCAAAGCCCCGTTCAGAGCCCCGACCTTCGCGTCGAAGATCCACCGCCACATCAGCCCGTTCACGACACCCGGCATCGCCCACGGCAGCAGGATCAGGCTCCGCAGGAACCCACGGCCGATGAACGACTCGTTCAGCACCAAAGCAGCCGTCATCGCCATCACGATCGTCAACGTCACCACGACGAGCGCGAACGCCGCGGACACCGTGATCGAGTTGCGGAACGCCGGATCGCCGAACAGCTCGATGTAGTTCGACAACCCGAGGAACCGCCGCAAACCGGGCTGCTTGAGGTTGTAGCGCTGCAGACTCAGCCAGAACGAGTACCCGATCGGAAACGCGATCAACGACAGGATGACGACGAGGGCCGGAACGTTCATCAGGTACGCCATCGGACCCTCGCCGAGCCGCCCGTACATCCCGCTGCCAGCCCGCCGCTTGGCGGGCACAGGTCGTTGCGAGGTTGTCGTGCTCATGCCGCGGGGCCAGTCAGGAGTACTGCTTCTTCAAGGCGGCCGCGGTGTCTGCCATCTTCTTCACCGCGGCGACGGGATCGGACTGTCCGGTGAGGACCTGCTGGATGACCTTCTGCGTCTCGGTCTCGTACTCGGTGTACCAAGGCTCGGCGATCACGCGGCGCGGCTTCGCCACCTCGGCCAGATGCCCGTACACAGCGGGATCGGCCCACTTCGCCAGCTGCTCCTTGATCTTGGCGTCGCTCGCCAGATCCTTGAACGCGAATCCCAAGCCCTGTTGCTCGAACCAGAACCGAGCCGTGTACGGATCGCCCGTGTCGTCGAAGCCACCGAGGTAGTAGATGAGCTTGTACGCGTCGTCCTTCTTCTCGGTGTTCTTTGACAGGCAGTACATGCGCGTGTTGCTGACCGTGCCCTCGGTCGCGCCGTCGATGCTCGGCGGCAGCGCCATCTTGACCTTGCCGGCGACCTTCGACGCCTTGGGGTCGTTGTACTTCCGCGACCCATACCGCGCGGCCAGGATGTAGGCGTACTTGCCGGCCATGAACGCGTTGTCGAGCGGGATCGGCAACAGCGTCGTCGAGGCCGGGTCGATCACCTTCGACTTCGTGGCCGCCTGCTGCATCCAGGCATAGACGTCCTTCGCGACCGGGTCGGTCGTCGACATGATCGGTGCCATCTTGTCGTCGAACAGCTTGCCGCCGCTCGCGAACACCAGCCCCCACCACCAAGCCCACCAGGTGTCGGACAGCTGAGCCGACAGCCCGATCGGGTGTTCGAGAATCCCCTTGTCCTGCAGGGTTTTCGCCTGCGCCTCCCATTCCTCGAGGCTCTTCGGCGGCTCCTTGATGCCGGCCTTGGCGAGGAGTTCGGCGTTGTACGTCAGCGCCATCGAGTCGGTGTAGTACGGCAGCCCGTACCGCTTGCCGTCGTACGTCATCGTCTGCGCGTTGCCTGGATAGATCGCGTCGTAGACCTTGTCCAGGTCGGGCATGCCCTCGATCGGCTGCAGGTACTCCGCACCGATCCAGGCCGCGAGCGAGTCGTCGTACACGTACAGCGCGTCGGGCTCGGTGCCGCCGGTGAACTGGGCGGTGACCTTCTGGACGTACTGCGCGCTGGTGATCGGCGTGTAGTCGACCTTGATGCCGGCCTTGTCGACGAAGCGATCGACGTTCTGCTGGACAAGCTGCGACTCGAAGTCCCAACCCTGGAACTTGACCGCACCGGAGTCGCCGGAGCCGGAACGTCCGGCACCACTCCCGCAGCCAGCCAGAACGCCCGGGACGGCCGCCAACGCACCGAGTTGAAGAAGCCTGCGTCTATTCATAGATGGACTCATCGCTACCCCCTCGAGTTGGGGTCCCCGCACGAAGTCCGTGCGCCCTCCCGTGGCACTTGCACTGCGCGTCGCGTCACCTTCGCACGCGTGTCCGATGATCGTCAACGGCGCGCGTTAGCCCGCGATCACCACCGTGTTACCAGTGACGTCTTGTTTGAATCCCGACTGACCTCAATCGGCCAGGTAGACAACCGGGAAGTCACAGGGGCCCGCCGACGTTGCATGGCTATGAGCCGTGATCCTCACCACCGCATCGACATCCGTCCGGCGACGCAACGGGTGACCGTCACCCTCGACGGCACCGTTCTCGCCGACAGCAAGCAAGCACGTGGCCTCTACGAGACGGGGCTGCCGGTGCGCTGGTACCTCCCGCGCGAGGACGTTCGCATGGACCTGCTGACGCCGACCGACACGTCGACGGTCTGTCCCTATAAGGGCGAGGCACGTTATTGGTCAGCGCGAGTCGGCGATCACGAGGTGACGGACGTGGTCTGGTCGTACGAACGAGACCGCGGCCTGGTGCCCGAGGCCGAGGACATCGAGGGCTATGTGTCCTTCTACGACAGCAAGGTCGACGTCGAGGTGAGCGATCCGAGCTAGGACCGCCCGCTGAGTACGGGCAACGCGCGAGCGGCGAGGTTGCGTACGGCGATCCCCAGCCGGGTCTTCGGCACCAGCATCGCCGCGGAACGTCCGACCGCGCGTTGCCTCGGCTCGATGCGCTTGCGGTGCTCGAGCTCGTAACGCTGGAACGCTTCGGTGTGACTGGTCTCGGCGAGTCTGTGGGCGAGGTCGTACGCGGCGATGATCGCGTGCGTGGAGCCGTCGCCGAACAACGAGACGCAGGACGCCGCGTCGCCGAGCAAAACGATTCGCCCCCGCGACCAGGTCGCCATCCTGACCATGCTGACGCCGTCGAAGTAGACGTCGTCGGCGTCGCGCAGGATGTCGAGCAGCTCGGGTACGCGCCAGCCCGCACCCTCGTACGCCGCGGTCACGATCCGCTTGTGCTGTTCGAGATCGCGGTAGTCGAGGTCGCGCACGACGTCGTGGCGGAAGATGAACGCGGCACCCGCGTTGTCGCGAGACGGGTGGATCGCGGCCAGCCTTCCTGGCGTGTTGAAGAGGTGGACGACCTCGGGTGAGTCGGCGGGACGGCCGAACGGGACCGTCGCGATATACATCCCGAGGTGCTCGACGTAGTCGCGTTCGGGTCCGAAGGCCAGCCGCCGTACGTTCGAGTGCAGGCCGTCCGCGCCGATGACCAGGTCGAACCTGCGTGGAGCCGCATGCTCGAACGTCACGTCGACGCCGTTCTCGTCCTGCTCGAGCTTGGCGATCGAGTCGTGGAAGATCCACTCCGCGTCGCCCTTCGCGGCGTCGTAGAGGATCGCGGCCAGGTCGGTCCGCGGGATCTCGATCTCCGCACCCCTGCCGCCCGCGCCCGGCATCGGGATCCGGACGACCTCGCGTCCGGACGCGTCGATCACGCTCATCGCGCTCGCGGTGGTGGCTGCCGCGCGCAGCGCCGGCACGGCGCCCATCTGCTCGACGATCGACAACGCCTGGGCGCGGATGTCGACCGGGTTGCCGCTGGAGCGCAGTCCGGCGGAGCGCTCGACAACCGTTGGCTCGAAGCCGTTGCGGGCGAGCCAGTAGGCGAGCGTGGGGCCGGCGACGCCGGCTCCGGAAATCAGCACTGTGGTCATGGCGACGACGATACGCGCACTCAGTGCAATTATGCAACGAGTGCGGTTTCGCGTTCGATGCAGTATGGTCTGTGGTCGTGAGCCTTCGCGAACGCAAGCGGGTCCGGACCCGGCAGGCGCTCGTTACGGCTGCAGCGGAGCTGTTCGAGCGGGACGGGTACGAACAGACGACGATCGCCGACATCGCGGCGGCAGCGGAGATCGGCACCCGGACGTTCTTCAGTTACTTCACGAGCAAGGAGGAGCTGCTCTTCCCGGAGAGCGACGGGCGGATCGAGGCCGCGATCGCCGCGATCGCCACCCGGCGGCCGGGCGAGCGACCGGCCAGCGTGCTGCTCCGCGCGCTGACCACGGTCGGCGACGAGAGCGACGACATGACCGGCCGACTCGGAGCGCTTCGGCTGCGGCTGATCCGTACGGTCCCGTCCGTGCGCGGCCGGGCGTTGCAGATGCAGCTGGACGCCCAGCGCGAGATCGCCCGCCATCTGGCCGCGGCGTACCCGGACGAGCTCGACGAGGTCCGCGCCGCCGCCCTCGTCGGCGCCTTCATCGGCGCGATCAGCGCGGCGTTGCAGGTCTTACTGGACGAGGCCGAGGCGCCGGACGACCCGGCGACCATCCGTACGGCGATGCGCCAGGCCACCGACGTGGCGCTGGCGCCGTGGCTCAAGCAGTGACGCCCGCGAGCACCGCGGTGACAGCATTGCGGACGGTGGCGCGTTCCGGCTTCTCGGCGCGATCGGCGGAGAGCAGGTACGCCCGCCGATGAGCGCGAGCGCGAGCGCGTTGATGCCGGTGACAGCACCCACAGCATTGCCCTGATCGAGCGGATCGTCGCCGCGAGCGCCGGACGCGACCTGCTCGACATCGGCTGCGGCACTGGGATCGCGTCCCGCCCGTTCGCCGTGTTCTGGCACGTGTTCCACGGCACCGCACGGCAACGACCTACTGAGCGTGCGGGCGGAGACCGAAGTCGGCTACACCCGCGACGCCTACCCCGACGGTCCTGCTCACCGCTAGGCGGTCGGAACCGCCGCCTGCATGAGGTCTTCGGCCACGACCTCGGCGATCTGCGCGGTGTTCAGCGCCGCGCCCTTCCGGAGGTTGTCGCCGCAGACGAACAGGTCCAACGCCTGCGGGTCGTCCAGCGCCACGCGGAGCCGGCCGACCCAGGTCGGATCGGTCCCGACCACGTCCGCCGGCGTCGGGAACTCCAGGTGCGAAGGGTCGTCGAACAACAGCACGCCCGACGAGTCGCGCAGCAGCTCGTGCACCTTCTCCAGCTCGATGGGCCGCTTGAACCGCGCGTGCACGGCCAACGAGTGCGCGGTCACCACGGGCACGCGAACGCAGGTCGCCGACACCGGCAGGTCCGGCAGCCCGAGGATCTTGCGCGACTCGTTCCGGACCTTCAGCTCCTCCGTGGTCCATCCGTCGGCGCCCGCCGAGCCGACCCACGGCACCACGTTCATCGCGAGCGGCGCGGCGAACGGCCCGAGGTCCTCGTCGACGATCCGGCGTACGTCGCCCGCCCGCGTGCCGAGCTCGCGATGCCCGGCGACCTTGGCGATCTGGTCGTACAGCGTTTCGATCCCGGCCTGCCCTGCACCCGACGCGGCCTGGTACGACGCGACGACGAGCGACTCGAGGACATACGCGCGGTGCAGCGCACCGATCGCGACGATCATGGAAAGCGTTGTGCAGTTGGGGTTCGCGATGATCCCCTTCGGCCGCCGGCGGGCGACCGATGCGTTCACCTCGGGCACGACGAGCGGAACGTCGGGGTCCATCCGGAACGCACCGGAGTTGTCGACCACCACGGCACCCGCCGCGACCGCGACCTCGGCCCACTCGGCCGACACCTCGTCGGGAACGTCGAACATCGCGACGTCCACGCCGTCGAAGCTCTCCGCGGTGAGCGGCTGCACCGTCACCTCTTGCCCGCGGACGCGCAGCCGCCGACCTGCCGAACGGTGCGACGCGATCAGCCGGATCTCGCCCCACACGTCGCGGCGAGTCGAGAGCAGCTCGAGCATCACCGTTCCGACCGCTCCGGTGGCTCCGACGACCGCGAGTGTCGGCCTGGTCCCCTCTGGTGCCCGCCCCTGCGCGCCCGTCACCGTCCGGTCCCGCCGTAGACGACGGCCTCGACCTCGTCCGCGTCGAGCTCGAACGCATGATGGGCGGCAGCGACCGCGTTGTCGACATCGTCCTCGTCGACCACGACCGACACCCGGATCTCCGACGTGGAGATCATCTCGATGTTGACGCCGGCCTCGGCGACAGCGGCGAAGAAGCGCGCGGCGACACCGGGGTTGGTCCGCATGCCGGCGCCGATCAGCGAGACCTTGCCGATGCGGTCGTCGTACAGCAGCTGCTCGAACCCGACCTCTTCCTTGATCTTCGCGAGGGCGTTCATCGCGGTCTGGCCGTCGGCGCGCGGCAGGCTGAACGAGATGTCGGTGCGACCGGTGGCCACGCCGGAGACGTTCTGCACGATCATGTCCAGGTTGATCTCGGCATCCGCGAGGGTCGTGAAGATGCGCGCTGCCTCACCGACCTTGTCGGGCACCGCGACGACCGTGATCTTGGCCTCGCTTCGGTCGTGCGCGACTCCGGAGATGATCGCCTGCTCCATCTCGACCCCTTCCGCTGCTTCGGCGTCGACGAGCCCCTTCTCGACGGCTGCCTGGTAGGTCTCAGCATCGGCGACCCAAGTTCCGGGCTGATTGCTGAACGACGAACGTACGTGAATAGGTACCCCGTATCGGCGCGCGTACTCGACGCAACGCAGGTGGAGAACCTTCGAACCACAGGCCGCCATCTCGAGCATCTCGGCGTAGCTGATGCGAGGCATCCGGCGCGCGGTCGGGACGACGCGCGGGTCGGCGGTGAAGACGCCGTCGACGTCGGTGTAGATCTCGCACACGTCCGCGTCCAACGCGGCGGCGAGCGCGACGGCCGTGGTGTCGGACGCGCCGCGGCCGAGCGTGGTGATCTCCTTGGTGTCCTGCGAGACGCCCTGGAAACCGGCGACGATCGCGATCGCACCTTCGTCGAGCGCCTTGCGGATGCGGCCCGGCGTGATGTCGATGATCTTCGCCCTGCCGTGCTGGGAAGTCGTGAGCACGCCGGCCTGGCTGCCGGTGTACGACTTTGCCGTCTGGCCGAGGTTCGCGATCGCCATGGCGAGCAGGGCCATCGAGATCCGTTCGCCCGCGGTGAGCAACATGTCGAGCTCGCGGGGCGGCGGGAGCGGGCTCACCTGCTGGGCAAGATCGCGGAGGTCGTCGGTGGTGTCACCCATCGCCGAGACGACGACCACGACTTCGTGACCGGCCTTCTTCGTCGCGACGATGCGTTGGGCGACTCGCTTGATGCACTGCGCGTCGGCCACCGACGAGCCGCCGTACTTCTGCACGACGAGGCTCACTTGAGAAACTCCTGCTGACGGGAACGTCTTGCCTGCTGTGTGCGTACGGTCACTGAACCGTCACTCGACGGCATCGTTGCCGCCGTTCGAGTCTAACTGCGCACGTCAACGTGCGTGGAGGCGTCCCGCATGCCGAGAACGTCCCAGCCCGCTGGGAGCTTCTCGAGCGGTTTCCAGTCCTGCTGAGGCGTCCATGTGGCCCAGTCCGAATCCCACTCGATGCCTCCGCGCGCGAACTTGTCGGCGAGCGCTTGGCCCCGTTCGACTGTCGCGGTCGCGAACTCCTGGGTGAAGCGGCCGTGGCGTACGCAGTCGGCGATCGCGTCGACGTCCTTGAGCTCGACCTTCCCGTCCGGCCTGAGGACCACGTCGACCTCGTGGTCGAGGGTGTCGATGCCCACTTCTGTGCGTACGAACGGTGCTTGCAGGTTGACGTACCAGCTGTCGAACGCGCGATCCGGACCGCTCCAGAACACCCAGACGGAGTAGTCGACGTTCGGCCAGAGGAGCTGCAGGCAGCCGTGTCCGTGCCAGCGCGGCTTGTCGTGCCACGGATGCAGCCCGTCTGCCGTCGGCCAGTCGCCCGCCGCGTAGCCCATCGGCGCTCCGGTGGGCGTGAACACGGCGAGCAGGTCGGGCTCGTCGCGTACGACGATCACGTCCATGGCCGCCCACACCTGGCCCTTCCAGACCTCTCGGCGGACGATGTGCTCCCCTGGCTGCCAAGTCATGGGCCGCGAACCTACCCGAGCGGTGCCCTTAACGCCCGAGTAGCGTTCCGCTGGTGGGAGTGATCCGGCACCTTTGGAATCGGTTCGAACATCTGGTGAAGGAGTTCGCCAAGTTCGGCACCGTGGGGAGCGTCGCGTTCGTCATCGACGTCGGGATCTCGAACCTCCTGTACCTCGTGTTCGACTTCGGCCCACTCACCTCGAAGACCATCTCGGTAGCGATCGCCGCGACGGTCGCCTTCCTCGGCAACCGGTTCTGGACGTTCCGGCACCGGGCCAGCCAAGGCTTGGCCAAGGAGTACTTCATGTACTTCGTACTGAACGCCGTCGGCCTGCTCATCGCGCTGCTCGTCGTGGGCTTCACCACCTACATCCTCGAGCTGACCGGGCCGATCGCGTACAACATCTCGGCGAACGTGATCGGGCTCGGGCTCGGTACGGCGTTCCGGTTCTGGTCCTACAAGAAGTGGGTCTTCCTGCCGCCGGAGCTGCCGCCCGTCGACCCGCACACGGGGCTTCCGGAGCGGCCGAAATCCTCATAGGCTGCGCGGGAAATCGAATTCCCGCTGCTGCCGGAGGTGCCGAATGGTCCAGATCGTGCTGCTCAGCGGGTTCCTGGGAGCGGGCAAGACCACGACGATGCTGGCGGCGGGCCGGCGGTTCACCGCGCAGGGCAAGAACGTCGCGGTGATCACGAACGACCAGGCCGCGGACCTCGTCGACACCGCATTGGCGAAGAGCGCGCTGGGCGACGTCGCCGAGATCTCGGGCGGTTGTTTCTGCTGCCGGTTCGAGAATCTCGAGGCCGTGATCAAGCAGCTGATCGACGAGCGCGCCGAGGTGATCATCGCGGAGGCGGTCGGTAGCTGTACGGACCTGCAGGCGACGGTCGTACGTCCGCTCCGCAAGTTCTACGGCGACGTGCTGACGGTCGCGCCGGTGACGACGATCGTCGACCCGGACCGGCTGCGGGCTTTGGTCGGCGACGAGTCCGATCTTGGGTACCTGTTCGCCAAGCAGCTCGCCGAGGGCGACGTTCTCGCGCTGAACAAGGCCGACGTCCACGGCTCGTCCTTGCGGGCGATCGGTCGGGAGCTGGGTGCCGCGTTCCCGCACGCGCGGGTCCTCTCGTACTCCGCCGCGACCTCGGAAGGCCTCGACGAGCTGATGGCCGCATGGGACGAGCCCGCGGGCGCGGACATCGACCTCGAGGTGGACTACGACCGTTACGCCGCGGCCGAGGCCGCGCTGGCGTGGCTCAACCACACGGTCGAGCTCGGCGCCTCCGACGCGCCGTTCTCGCCGGTGGCGTGGGCGGAACGAGCGCTGGCCGAGGTCTCGGCAGAGTGTGCCCGCTCCGGCTATCTGGTCGGTCATGCGAAGGTGTCGGTCGAGTCGCCGGCCGGCCTTGTCAAGCTGAGCTTGACGGAGGCGGGCGAACCGGTACAGACCGACCTCACCGCTCCGGGCAACGCGCTGATCGCGACCGCGACGCTCAACCTGCGGGTGAACTGCGAGCCCCTCGTGTTGGATGACCTGGTCCGCCGTGCAGCCGACGCCGCCGGCCGCGAGGTCGGGGCGACCGTACGTTCGACCAACGGCGCCTCGTTCCAGCCCTCGTACCCCCAGCCCACCCACCGGATCCCGGCTAGCGCCTGATTCCCAGGCAATCTCCAGGTCGTTCACACCGTCTGGTGACATAAGCCAGTCACGCTCCTCCGCATGGCAAAGTGGGGGCGCAGACGCGTCGTGCTCAATGTCGGCTTGGTGCTGTTACTCGTCGCCGGCGGGATCGGGATCTGGTTCTTCGTCCTCCGTTCGGACCAACCGGCGACGGCGGCTGCTCCGCGGACCACCGCCGTGCAGCAGGGCACGGTCACCAAGACCGTGTCGGCGGCCGGCAACCTCGAGCCCGCGAAGCAGACCGCGATCAACTTCGCGACCAGCGGCACGATCGGCACGGTCAACGTCCAGGTCGGGCAGAAGATCGCGGAGGGCGCGGTTCTCGGCACGTTGAAGTCCGCCGACGCCGAGCAGGGGCTCGACCTGGCCGACGCGGAGCTGGACTCGGCCGAGGCCGGCAGGACCGAGGCGTACGCCAACAAGGAGGCCTGGGAGGACGCCGAGGAGGCTGCGTCATCTGAGGGGGCAGAGACCGCGACTCCCGCCCCGAGCGACCAGGGCGGACAGACCCAGTCCGAAGAGTCGCTCGACGCCGCGATCGCGCAGGCCGAGGCACAGGTCGAGAGCGCGAAGCAGCAGGTCGAGCAGGCGCAAGCCGCGGTTGACAACTGCACGTTGATCGCTCCGGTCACCGGAACGGTCGTGACGCTGAACGGTACGCCAGGCCAGAACGTCAACGGTGGAAGCGGATCCAGCGCCGCCTCGGGTGCTTCGACGGAGAGCACCGCGAACACCAGCGACTTCGTCGTGATCGCCAACCTCGCAGCGTTCAACGTCCGCGCCTCCTACACCGAGGCGGACATCGTCGACGTGAAGGTCGGCCAGACCGCGACGATCGTGCCCAACGCCTCGCCGGACACCGAGCTGACCGCGAAGGTCACCCAGATCGACCCGACGTCGACCGTGGTCAACAACGTCGTGACGTACGGCGTCACGCTGCAGGTCACCAGCAAGAACGTCGTCCTGCGCTCCGGGCAGACCGTCAGCGCTCGCGTCACCGTGGCCGAGGCGAAGGACGCGCTCTACCTGCCGTCCACCTCCGTCCAGGGCACCGGCGACCAGACCCGCGTGACGGTCGTGCGCGACGGCGTTCAGACGCCGACGACCGTCCAGGTCGGGTTGCGGGGCGACCAGACCACGCAGATCCTGTCCGGCCTCGAGCTCGGCGACCAGGTCGTGATGGTCGGGGCCACGGGCACCGGTACGGGGACCGGCACCCGTCAAGGCGGCGGAGGCGCCTTCCCCGGCGGTGGGGCCGGTGGGCTGGCGGGGCCGGCGGCAGTTCGGCGCAGGCGGAGGAGGCGGGGGCCGTCCATGAGCACCGTCATCTCGCTTCGCGACGTCAGCAAGCGATACGGCAGCGGCGACGCGACCGTGCACGCGCTGCGCAACGTCAGCTTGACGGTCGAGACCGGCGACTATGTCGCGATCATGGGAGCGTCCGGCTCGGGCAAGTCGACGTTGATAAACATCCTTGGCTGCTTGGACGTTCCGACCTCCGGCGAGTACGAGCTCGACGGCATCCCGGTCGCCGAGCTGAACGAGCACCAGCTCGCCCTCGTACGCAACCGGAAGATCGGCTTCGTCTTCCAGTCGTTCAACCTGATCCCCCGGACGTCCGCGTTCGCGAACGTCGAACTGCCACTCGTCTATGCCGGCTTGGGCAAACGCGAACGTCGCGAACGCACGGGCAACGCGCTCGAGCTCGTCGGCCTCGGCGATCGGGCGAAACACCACCCGAACCAGCTGTCCGGCGGACAGCAGCAGCGGGTCGCCGTTGCTCGTGCCCTTGTGACCTGGCCCGCGCTCCTGCTCGCCGACGAGCCCACCGGCAACCTCGATTCGCATTCGTCCAAGGAGGTGCTCGCGATGTTCGACGAGCTGAACGCGACGGGCCGGACGATCGTGCTGATCACGCACGAGGACGACGTCGCCGCCCACGCCCGCCGCTTCGTGCGGCTGCTCGACGGCGTGATCGTCGAAGACTCGTTGGCGTTGCGATGACGGCGTTGGAGGTGCTGCGGTTCGCGGCGCTCGGGCTCGCGGCGAACAAGCTGCGCTCGGGACTGACCGTTCTCGGTGTGCTGATCGGCGTCGGATCGGTGATCCTGCTGGTCGCGGTGGGCACCGGCTCGTCGCAGGCGATCCAGAGTCAGATCGAGTCGCTGGGGACGAACGTTCTCACCGTGTCCGTTGGCGGTCCTGGCGCTCGTGGCGGCGGGTCGACGAGTACGCAGACCCGCCAGCTCACGTTGACCCTCGACGACGCGAAGGCCTTGCAGGACACGGACTTCGCGCCGGACGTGAAGACAGTCTCCCCCGTCGTCAACGCGCAACAGGTGAGCGCGACGTACCAGGGGACCACGCATTCGCTGGGCTCGATGGTCGGGACGAACGAGTCGTACTTCGCGACGCAGAGCCGTGAGATCGCCACGGGTGTTGCGCTTTCGGCCGACGACGTCGAGGCCGCGCGCAAGGTCGTGGTGCTCGGGAGCACGGTGGCTGACACGTTGTTCGGCGGGGCGTCGGCGGTCGGGCAGAGTGTGAACCTGAACGGCGTTCCGTTCCAGGTCGTCGGCGTGTTGGTCGCCCGCGGCTCGACCGGGTTCCAGGATGCCGACGACCTCGCGATCGCGCCGTACTCGGCCGTCCAGCAGTCGTTGACGGGGTACGGGTCGTTCAGCCAGTTCGTCATCCAGGCAACGGCCGCGGACGCGCTCGACGCGGCGGAGGCAGAGACGTTGGCGATCCTGCAGCAGCGGCACAACGTCACCGATCCGACGCAGGGCACGTACTCCGTTCTGAACCAAGCGTCGTTGCTGGAAACGCGTTCGGAGACCGCGGCGACGTTCACCGTCCTGCTGGGTGCGGTGGCCGCGATCTCCTTGCTGGTCGGGGGAATCGGGATCACGAACATCATGCTCGTGACCGTGACCGAGCGGACCCGCGAGATCGGGATCCGCAAGGCGATCGGCGCCCCGTACGGCGCCATCCTCGGCCAGTTCCTCACGGAGGCGACGCTCTTGTCGATGGTCGGCGGGGCGTTGGGCGTGCTGTTCGGCGTGGTCGGCAGCCAGTTCACGATCGCCGGGATCTCGCCTGTGGTGTCGCCGCCGTCGGTGCTCCTGGCGTTCGGCGTCTCGGCCCTGATCGGCTTGTTTTTCGGCAGTTTCCCGGCCAACCGGGCCGCGAAGCTGCGACCCATCGAAGCACTGAGACACGAATGAGGTATTCGAGATGAGTGATCTGGACCAGGAGCTCGCGGCGCGGGGATCGACGTCCTCGCGTACGTCCAAGCTGACCTTGGCCCTGGTGGTCGCCCTGGTCGCGGTGGCGGCGTTCGGAGGCGGCGTGTTCTTCCAGCGGTCCACGGGTGCGGCCACCACGACGACGACCACGGCCGCGGGTGGTCCGCCCGCGGCCGGACGCCAGGCACCGGGTGGTGGCGGCTTCGTCTCTGGCGAGGTCACCAAGGTGTCCGGCTCCACGTTGACGATCACCCAACCCGACGGATCCTCGGTTCAGGTGACGACGAACGGCGAGACGAACGTGACGGTGAGCTCGGACGGCGCGCTGTCGGACCTGAAGGCGGGCGACACCGTCGTCGTTCAAGGCGAGCAGGGCAGCAACGGCGACGTGGCCGCCTCGTCGGTGACCGAGGGCATGCTGGGCGGCGTCTTCCGCAACGGCGGGCCGCGCCCGACGCGTACCCCTTAGGTGTTGGCGGGCTCCTGGGAGTCCAGCCGCGCGTGGGCGATGACCGAGTGCAGGGCGCGAAGCACCGCGCCCGCCTCGGAGCCCCAGCTCGACAGGTAGGAGAACTGCCACCACCACAGCGCCTCGTCGATCCGCCCCGCGCGGTGGTGCTTCAGCCCCTGCACGAGCGCGGCGGCGATGCTGGTGAGGTCGTCGGACAGTCGCCCGTTCAGCAGCTCCGGCGGCTCGGCGTACGGGTCGAACACCTCGGAGTAGTGGTCGATCTCCGCGAGCAGGTAACCCAGCCGTTCGCGCAGCTCGTCCAGGTCCGGGTCGGGCCCCGCATCCGGCTCGAACCTCTCGTCCGGCACGACGTCGGTGATCGCGCCGAGCCGGCCGCCGGCGAGCATCAGCTGGCTCACCTCGAGCAGCAGCATCGGCACCGCGGTCGACTGGTCCTCGGCGCGCGCGATCTCCCGCAGCGCGATCAGAAAGCTCTCGACCTGGTCGGTGATCTCCTGAGCGAAGTCCTCGTCTTCACTGGTGGCCTCAGACATCGAGCAGCCTCCTTCCTTCGAAAGCCCGGCCCAGCGTGACCTCGTCGGCGTACTCGAGGTCACCGCCTACCGGGAGTCCACTCGCGAGTCGGGTGACTCGCAACCCCAACGGGTTCATCATGCGGGCGAGGTACGTGGCGGTCGCCTCGCCCTCCAGGTTGGGATCGGTGGCGAGGATCACTTCCTGCACCGATCCGTCCGCGAGCCGCTGCATGAGCTCCCGCACCCGTAGATCATCGGGCCCGACGCCCTCGATCGGGCTGATCGCCCCACCGAGAACGTGGTAACGACCGCGGAACTCTCGCGTCTTCTCGATCGCGACGACGTCCTTCGGCTCCTCGACCACGCACAGGACCGCGGGGTCGCGCCGGGTGTCGCGGCAGATCCTGCACTGTTCCTCTTCGGCGACGTTCCCGCACACCGTGCAGAACCGCACCTTCTCCTTGACCTCGAGCAGCACCTCGGCGAGCCGGCGGACGTCGTTCGGATCGGCCGCGAGCAGGTGGAACGCGATGCGCTGGGCACCCTTGGGCCCGACCCCGGGCAACCGCCCGAGCTCGTCGATGAGGTCCTGGACGACCCCTTCGTACACCGCCGTGCCCCCTTGTCTTTTGTTCTCATAGGCGCCGGGCGATGAGGTCCTGGACGACCCCTTCGTACACCGCCGTGCCGCTGTCCCCTGGTCCGTTTGCCTACGCGCCTACGCGCCGGGAAGCCCGGGAATGCCGCCGCCCAGCCCACCGCCGAGGCCGCCTAGGGCCTCCGTCATCGGGCCGAGCTTGGCCTGGGCGAGCTGCTGAGCGTTGGCGTTCGCGTCCCGTACGGCCGCGACGACCAGGTCGGCCAGCGTCTCGACGTCGTCAGGGTCGACGGCCTCGGGCTTGATCTCGAGCGACTGCAGCTCGCCCGTACCGTTGACCGTCGCGGTCACGAGCCCGCCACCCGCGGTGCCCTTGACCTCCGCGCGCGCCAGCTCCTCCTGCGCGGCCATCATCTGCTCTTGCATCTGCTGGGCCTGCTGAAGCACTGCCTGCAGGTCGGGGGTTCCGCCTGGGAACACGTGGGACTCCTCGAGGTCGACTCGCTTGGTGACGAGCCTACGGTGTCCCTCCCCCAGGAGCTGGCACGACCTCGTCGGCCCGCGAGTATCGGGTCTCCGGCATCCGCAACGCGAGCAGCGGACCGATCAGGACGACGCCCGCCGTCATGCCGAACGCGGCACCGAAGCTGACCTCGTCTGCCAGCGCGCCGGCCGCGAGCGGCCCGACGACGGCTCCCAGGTCACCGGCCATCTGGTAGGCCGCTACGACCTGCCCGCCGCGGCCCCTGACGACGTCGCCGACGACCGCGCTGGGGGCGACGCCGAGGTACGCGCCGGCCACGCCGAACAGGGCCATCGCGACGAGGTACGCGGGGACGGTGTCGAACAGCGCGATCGTCCCCATCGCCGCGGCCGCCACGAGCCCGCCGCCGATGATCGCCGGCTTGCGGCCGATGGTGTCGACGAACCTGCCGGCCGGCATGAGCAGGATCGCCTGGAAGACGCTGCTGACGAGGAAGCCGATGCCGGTCCAGATGGGCCCGACGCGCATGGCTTCGATGACGAAGAGCGGGATGAGGCTCGTACGTACGCCCCAGAGCGACCAGCCGGCGCCCAGGTTGGAGGCCAGGGCGGCGCGGAACGCCTTGAAGCCGAGGGCTTCCCTGAGGGTGGTGCGCTGGGTGTCCTCGCTGCCGTTCTCGTTCTTCTCTTTGTGCTTGAGGTTGGCCTTGGCCAGGAACGCGAGCGCGATGCCTCCGGCGATGGAGACCGAGACGGCGTAGACGAAGAACGGGAGCCTGACGGAGACCTCGGTGAGGATGCCGCCGAAGACCGGCCCGGCGAGCCCGCCGGCGAGGAACCCGGCCTGGAACCACCCGTTCGCCCTGCCTCGATAGCTGGCGTCGACGACCCGCAGCAGAAGCGAGACTGCCGCCACCGTGAACATCGCGCTGCCGATTCCGCCAAGGGCACGGAGGGTGAGGAGCATGAGGTAGGAGGTCGCCAGGCCTGCGAGCCCGGTGGTGACGGCCACGAGCGCGAGCCCGGTGGCGAGGACGGCACGCTCGCCGAACCTGTCGACCAGGCGTCCGCTGCTGAGGGCGGAGACGAAGCGCATGAACGCGAACGCGGAGATCACGGCCGCCGCCGCCGTCCGGCCCACACCGAAGTCGCGCGCGAAGATCGGAACAGCTGGCGCGATCACCCCGAACCCGATCGCGACCGCGAAGGCGATCGCGGAGAGTACGGGCACTTCGCGGGGCATGTTGCCGAACGGACTACGGAGCTGGAAGCGCTTCCTGGGTGTACTGCCAGGTGATCCGCCGGGTGATTCTGAGGGAGGCACGACTACCGATCGTGTCATACACGTAAGGACCTGCGGGCACCCACGTCCATGACCGGTCAGCCCCAGCCCGCCCACCATCCACGGCCGCTCCCCGACCGCCGCGCCTTGCCTGCCTCCAACCGGTCACCCCTGCCACCCAGCGAGCCCGCGGGCACCCGCCACCCAGCGAGCACCGCGAGCACCCGCCACCCAGCGAGCACCGCGAGCACCCGCCACCCAGCGAGCATCGCGAGCTACCGGCGCCGCCGCATGACCCCACCGGTCCTTCACCTGCTACGCATCGCGGGCCACACCCACCACAGCCGATCGATCGCTCGACGCACAGCGACCACCGCTCCGCCCCGCCGCACCTGGCGTCCGACCCACCGGCGCGGCTTGGCGCGACCCTGCGAGCACCGCGGGCAGCCCAGCCAGCAGCGCCCGGAGCTGGTCACTCGTTCGGGCGTTCCTCGATGATCTGGGCGCCGAACTCGCGGGCGAGCAGGTCCGTCTGGCTTTGCGGGGAGTCCGCCACGGCGGCGTCCGTCTCCGGGTCGACGTCCTCGTCCAGGTTGCGGGGCGGCTCCGGCTCGGTGTCAGCGGGCTTCGAGCTCCGCATCGCCTCCCGCGCCGCACTGCTCCGTTGGGGAGCCGGCGCGGCGGGCTCGGCAGGTGCGGGCTCGGGCTCTGGCGGCGCCGCTTTCGGCTCGTCCCAGCCACCTGTCGTCGCCGGGGTGGCCGGCGCTTCCTGCTGCGGCTCCGGGCTCGCCGGACGGCGCGCCCCACCAGCGGGGCCGGCGCTCGAGTCGACGATCGGCTCGATCCGCCAGTCCACGCCGAGGATCTCGCGGACGGCCTCCCTGAGCACCTCGTCGCTCTTGCTCCGTACGAACGAGTCCCGCGCGCCCGGATTGACCAGTGCGACCGTGAGAACACCGTTCAACAGGTCGGTGACCTGCGCGTTGTGGCTGATCAGGCTCCAAGCGAGCCGTCGGCGCTTCGCCACCGCGTCCAGGATCTCCGGCCACAACCGCCGCACATCGGCCAGACCGAGATCGCCCGGTGCGGCCGGCGGCTTGGTGGCCGGGGCCGGCGTCGGCTCCGGAGGAGACGGCGGCGGGGTCGGCTCGGCCACCGGGGTCTCGACTGCTTCCTCAGCCTTCGGCGCCTCAGGCTCGGCCGCGGGCTTCGGTGCCGGAGGCTTCACCACCTCCGGCTCAGGCTCTGCCGGCGCCGGCGTCGCCACCCGCGCCTCTGCCGCCACCTCGCGAGCAGCCGCCCGCGGGTTCGCGGGCGGCGCCGCGTCCTGCTCCGAAGGTCCCGCCGCGATCGACAGCCGCCGCTCGAGCCGGTCGATACGGGCATGCAGCCCGACGTCCGTTGTGTCCAGCCCGGGCAGCAGCACCCGCGCGCACATCAGCTCCAGGTGCAGCCGCGGCGCCGTGGCGCCGCGCATCTCCGTGAGCCCCGCGTTGATCACCTCGGCCGCCCGGGTCAGATCCGCCGAGCCGAACCGAGCCGCTTGGGCGCCGAACCGTTCGGCCTGGTCAGCCGGGCTGTCGAGCAGCCCACGCGTCGCGGCGTCGGGCACCGCGGCCACGATCAGCAGATCGCGCAGCCGCCGCAGCACGTCCTCGGCGAACCGCTTCGGGTCCTGCCCGGACTCGATGACCTTGTCGATCACGCCGTACACAGTCCCGGCGTCCTGGGCCGCGAACGCGTCGATGACCTCGTCGAGCAGCGAGTCCGGCGTGTACCCGAGCAGCGCGACCGCGTGCGCGTACGTCACGCCGTCGTCGCTGGACCCGCCGATCAGCTGGTCGAGCACGGAGAGCGTGTCCCGTACCGACCCACCGCCCGCGCGGACGACGAGCGGGAGCACACCGTGGTCGATCGTGACCTTCTCGCGTTCGGCCAGCTCAGCGAGGTAGTCCTGCAGCGTCTTCGGCGGGACGAGGCGGAACGGGTAGTGGTGCGTACGGGATCGGATCGTCCCGATCACCTTGTCCGGCTCGGTTGTGGCGAAGATGAACTTGAGGTGCTCCGGCGGCTCCTCGACGAGCTTCAGCAGGGCGTTGAAGCCCTGCGTCGTGACCATGTGCGCCTCGTCGACGATGTAGATCTTGAAGCGGCTCGAGACGGGCGAGAAGAACGCTCGTTCGCGCAGGTCACGTGCATCGTCGACACCACCGTGGCTGGCCGCGTCGATCTCGATCACGTCGATGTTGCCGGGCCCGCCGCGGGCGAGGTCGCGGCAGCTCTGGCACTCCCCGCACGGCTCGGGCGTCGGGCCCTTCTCGCAGTTGAGGCAGCGAGCCAGGATGCGCGCGCTGGTCGTCTTGCCGCAGCCGCGCGGGCCGGAGAAGAGGTAGGCGTGGTTGACCCGGTTGTTGCGGAGGGCATGCCCCAGCGGACCGGTGACGTGGTCTTGGCCGATCACCTCGGCGAAGGTCTCCGGCCGGTAGCGGCGGTAGAGAGCGAGCGGGGCGTCCACGGGTCGAACCCTAACCCCGAGCACCGACGAGTTCGCGGCCCGTGTGGGTTGTCCACAGCCCGATGCCACTTCCGCGCCGATTGGCCGTGCCCGACGTAGGGTTTTGACCACTAACGTCTCGGCGAGTGAGCGCGCGACGGGCGATTGCAGGTGCGGTGCTCGTCGACCTCGCGGTCAGCGCTCTGTTCGTCTGGGACGTCTTCACGCCGTGGCTTGCTCGGGAGATCGGAGCCTCTCGAGCGTCTCTCGCCGCGGTGTTCTCGGTCGGTGTTGGGCTCTACACCGTGGGCGTGCTCGCCGGCGGTTGGGCTGCCGACCGTTGGTCCTCGCGAGTGCTCGTGCGCGCGGGCGCTGTCGGCGTGCTGGCCGGGCTGGCGTGGTGCGGAGTCGCCGGCTCGTTGGTGGCGCTGGTCGTCGCGTTCTCGCTCGTGATGGGCGTGACGACGGGCATGGGGTACGCGGTCGCGGTGCGAGTTGCGGTGACGGCGTCGCGTCGGCGTGGGCTCGCGCTGACGATCGTGGTGAGCGCGTACGCCGCCGCGACGGTGGTGCTCGCGCCGCTCGTTCAGGCCGCGTTGGAGTCGTACGGGCGGCGGTGGACGTTCGTCGCGCTCGGCGTGCTGCTCTCGGTGGCGCTGGCGGTGGCGAGCTTCCTCGTACCGGGGACGCCACCCGCGCCGGCGTCGTCGGGCCGCTTCGCGCTGCCCTGGCGCGTGGTCGCGCGGTGGTGGCTGGTGTTCTGCGTGGCGTCGGCACCTGGGCTGATCGGATTCGCGCACGCGGGCCCGTTGATCGGCTCGCCGGCACAGGCCGGGCTGGCAGTGGCGCTGCTGTCGTTCGGCAACCTGGCCGGCCGGGTGGTGGGCGGTCCGTTGCTGGACCGGATCGGCGCGCCTTTGACGTTGCGGCTGTCCTGCGTCCTGCTCGCCCTGTGCTCGCTGGCGCTGCCTCTCAGCGGCGGCGGCTGGCTGACGTACGTGGCGCTGTTCGGGCTCGGCATGCAGTACGGCTCGTTGTCCGCGATCGTCCCGGCCGGCGTGGCGGACCGGGTGCCGGAGGCATCGTTCGGCTTCGCGTACGGCCTGGTCTTCACCGGCTGGGGCTTCGGCGGCCTGGTCGCACCGATCGTGGCCGCCTGGGTCGGACTCACCCCATCGTTCCTCGCCTGCATCGCCCTCGCCGTGGCGGTCTGGCTGCTGGCGGGCATAGAAGGCCCCCCGCGCACCCAGTAGAGCTCGCTTACCCTTGCTGCCTTCCGGCCCTGGGGGAGTTGGGCAAGATGCCGCCGCGCGGGGGACCAGCGGTCAGTGTACGTGAATCCCCTCGCAACCCTCCCGACCCGGTCCCGTACACTCTTCCAGCCGAGGAGGATTCGCCTAGTTGGCCTATGGCGCACGCTTGGAAAGCGTGTTGGGGGCAACCCCTCGGGGGTTCGAATCCCCCATCCTCCGCCCAAGCCCGCAAGGGAAAGCACCGGGCCGGCCCACACCAGGGACCGGCCCGATCCGCTGCCTCGTCGGTTTCGACGTGTGCGGTGTCAAACCAGAACGGAAGGAAGCCGGTAGACGTGCGTGAAGCGGATGCCGACGTTCCGGTCGTGTCGCTCTCGGATGGCGTGGTGACTCTCCGACCTTGGTCGAGAAGCGACGCCGGGTTCATGGCGGAGGCATTCGCCGATCCAGCGGTCCGACGCTACAACGGGGGCCACGACCGACTCGGACGACCGGATCCGCCGCTCTCGATCGAGGACGCTGAAGCGATCATCGACGGGTTCGCGTCGAGCTGGCGGGCGTTCGCCGCGGCGGAGCCACCATCCGGTGTCGCATTCGCGCTCACGGACGCAGCCTCTGGTGACCTGGTCGGCTGCTGCGGCGTCGATGACTGGTCGAAGGCAGACGTAGCGCAGTTCGGCTACTGGCTCGGGCCGAGCGCGCGAGGGCGCGGGTACGCGACTCGGGCGGTGGTTCTGCTCACCCGGTGGTTGTTCGAGCTCGGCGCAGCTCGCGCCTTCCTGACGGTCGAGGCGGACAATGCAGCCTCAGCCACGGTGGCCCGCCGAGCGGGGTTCGTACACGAGGGAACGATGCGCGCACACGGCGTGTGGCAGGGCGAGCGCTGCGACGTGATGTGGTTCGCGGCGCTGCCGCACGAATGGACGATGCGCGAACCGGACGAGTCAACGTGATGTGATCGGGCCGGCCCGCACAGGGACCGGCCCGATCGTCGTTCTCGTCGCGAGGCGGGTGTCTAGTTCTCCGCGGCGAAGTCGGCGAGGGTCTCGTGGATGGTGGGGTTGCCGTCGGACACCGCCGCGGGATTGCGGGTCCGGTAGTACGGGATCGCGATCATCTCCAGGGAGAGGACCCAGCCGCGGCCACGGGCCCAGGTGTCCTGGTCGACACCCAGCGCGTCGCGGAAGGCCCGGCGCGAGTCACCTTCGAACAAGTACCAGGCGGCCAGCAGGTCGCCCGCGGGGTCGGCGGCCCGTGCGCTGGCGAAGTCGATGACCGCGGACAGCCGGCCATCGGCCACCAGCACGTTGCCGGGCATCAGGTCGCCGTGGATCCACTTCGGCGGACCGGTCCAAGGCGCCGCTGCCAGCGACGCCTCCCAGGCGGCAAGGGCGAGTCCGGTGTCGAACTCGTCCCGCAGTTCCTCGAGCGCCTCGCGGAAGAGCTGGTCGCGCGGCGCCAACGGCGTACCCCGGGCGAACGGGTCGTCGTCCGGCGGGACCGGAGCCCCAGTCGTGTCGACAGTTTGCAGGCGCCGTACGAACTCGGCGAGGTCCTTCGCCGCGGCCACCGGGTCGGCCAGGCGATCCAGCTCGAACGACTCGCCCTCCAGCCACCGATAGACGCCCCACGTGAAGGGGTAGCCCTCGCCTGGCGCACCTAGGGCCAGCGGCTCCGGAATCGGGAGGGGAAGCGAGGGAGCCAGTCGCGGCGCCCACGTCAGGTCCCGCTCGACCTGGCCCTGCGCCCACGCGGTACGAGGCAGGCGGACAGCCAGGTCGCTGCCCACTTGGAACGTCACGTTGTCCGTTCCCGACGCCGCGACCACCTGCACCGGAAGCTCGGCCCACTTCGGGAACTGTTCGGCCAACAGGCGCGCCACCAGCGACGCGTCGATGTCGACCTCGTCGTCGTGCAGCTTCCGGATCTCAGACATGGGAACGGAGCCTCGCACGCACCCAGCCGAGGATCAAGCCGTTTCCACCTTGGCCCTAGCCGTACGCAAGACCTGGTCCACCACTGCGGCCACCGGCTGCGTCGCGTCGATCCGTACGGCGCCGAACCGGTCGTAGTTCTCGTCGCGGTTCTCGTGCCAGACAAGGACGCGCTCGACCTCCGCCTCGGTGCTGCCGAACGCGTTGCCGCCACGTGTAGCCAGCCGTTGCCGGATCGTCTCGGCGTCGACGCTCAGATTGACCACGAGGGCGAACTGGTCCCAGATCTCGACCTCGTTCCCCGCCGTACCGCAGACGAAGACGAGCCCGTCACGGTCAAGCTGTCGCAGCTGCGCCGGCGGGATGCGCTGGGTGTGGTTGGCGTACCAGGCATCGCCGCGGCCAGCCGGATCGGCCGGCAGCTCGATCTCGACCCCCGAGCCGTTCTCGAACCAGCGGGACAGCCTGTCCTCATCGGTGTCGCACGCCGCATAGCCGCGACGGCGGAGCTCGGCTCGAACCGTCGTCTTGCCGGCGCCGGAGGTACCGGTGACGTACACGAGGGCCACGCTTGACTCTTCCGTTACGTGAGGGGTCAGGTTGTGAGCATGACAGAGCTCGTGCCGATCGGACGCTTCGCGCAGCTGACCGAACTGACCGTCCGGGCGCTTCGGTTCTACGACGAGCTGGGACTGCTACGTCCCGAGCAGGTCGACGATCGCTCCGGTTACCGGTACTACGCGACAGGCCAGCTCGAGCGTGCCGGACTGATCGCCAGGCTGCGGCGTACGGCGATGTCGCTGGACGAGATCCGTACGTTCCTCGATTGCCCGAACGATCGCCGCAAGCAGCTCCTCGACGAACACCGGGATCGGCTGCTGGAACGGGTTGCCGCCAACACCGAAGCGATGCGTGTGCTGAAGGGGCTGGGCGGACAGGTCGGTGAACCCGCCGTGCACGCGACGCCGATTGTCGGGCGAACGCTGTGGGACCAACCGGTCCTGTGCATCCGAGCCGAGTGGACCGAGGAGGACGTCAGGGACCACTCGTTCGTCCACGACACGGCGGACGGAGTCGGTGTGGTCCTGCCGACGTGCGATCTGGTCGCCGACAAGGGCCACATCGAGGAAGTGCTCGCGGCTGCCGAACGTCAGGAGCTCACCACCGTGGGACCGCCGTACTTCACTTGCAGCGAGCAGGATGCCGAAGGGATCTGGCGGAGCGAGGTGGGCTGGCCGGTGGAACGGCCGGGCAAGCCGGACGGCCGCGTCGAAGCCGCCACCCTGCCCGGCAGCGACGTGATGAGCACGCTGTACACGGGCCGGTTCGAGGACATCGCCTTCGCGTACCGCCACCTGTGGACCCAGATCGCCGCGGCTGGGTTCACGCCGGTGGGCAATCCGCGCGAGATCTACGTGACCCCGCTCGACGGACGCGCGCCGCAGGACTACTGCACGGAGGTTCTCTGGCCGATCAGTCGCGAAGGGTCCGCTGCCACCGGACCTCGCCGTCCTGCAGCTGATCGGTAGCGCTGAGACCCGCGGCAGCAGCCACGGCGGCGGAGGCCTGGTGGTCAGGGTGAACGTGGGCGATGACGGTCTGCACCGCCTGCGCATCCAGCCAGTCGACCAGCCCGCGCGCCGCTTCTCGGGCGATTCCCCGGCCCTGCCAAGGAGTACCCACCACCCAGGCGATCTCGGCAGTCCCCGACCCCGTCACCGTCGCCTGGACCGTGCCCGCCAGGCTGCCCTCGTCGCGAAGCCGGATCACCCAGTTCAGCCACGAGACCTCGGTGTCCGGAGAACCCGCGAGCATGCGTCGATAACGAGCCCGCAGCGTCTCCACGGTGTCCGGACTCCCGCCGATGAACGTGTGCAGCGCCGGATCAGCCAGGGCCACGGCCATCTCCTCGGCATGCTCGACCATCAGCGGCACCAGCTCCAGCCGCTCCGTGCTGATCGTCTCGGCCACCAAGGTGCTCACGTCAGGATCCCTCCCCCACGTCCTTCAGCAGCTCGGCGAGGCGGTCCCGGACCCAGCGGAAGAACCAGCTGTCGGCGGCTCGAGCGCCGTCGCGGCGGTGCCAGGTGGCGAGGCGGTGGCTCGCGCTGAGGACGCAGGCGACGTAGACGCGGCGCCGGTGGTCGGCGGGGAGCGGGCGGATCTCGGCGTACCCGCGTTCGATAGGCGCCAGCAGCGGCGGGGCCTCCTCGGCGTTCGTGTGCAGGGTGGCGAGATCGAACGTGTAGTCGGTCCCCCGGATCTCGCCGAAGTCGATCAGCCCGCAGTAGGTTCCGCCGACCTCGTAGATGTGGCTCGCGTCGAAGTCGCCGTGCGCGACCGATCCCACTCCGTCCCGAGGTCCCAGTTCGACGGCCTCGTCCAACAGCCCGACGACCGTGCTCGCCTGCTCGACGGTGAAGCCGATCGCCACCAACGGCGCGGCGACGGACGGTGGGTCGACGAACGCGGCGTACGTCGGGTGCTCACCTCGAAGCGGCCATCCCGCTCGGTCGTGCTCCCGCTGGACCCAGCCGAACCCCTGCACGGCGACCTCGTGGATCCGCGCCAGGTCCCGGCCGGCTGCCTGCCCGATCTCGGCAGCCTCACGCTCTGTCGTCGCGGCGCTCAACGGACGGCCGGCCACCTCCGTCGTCACCATGACGGAACGGTCGAGCGCTTCGTCGAACGGTTCGTAGTGCACCACGTCCGGCACCCGCGCCCCAGCCGCGCGCAGAACGCGATGGAGCTCGGCCTCCGGCGCAAAGCTGGCCTCCGCCTCCTCGGCCATCCGGGCGTAGAACGTCTCGCCCTCGACAACGACGCGATAGACCTGCGTGGAACTCCCAGATTCCGTTCGCTGATAGGTGAATTGGCGCCCGAAGACTCGACCGAGCAGAGCCTCCAGTGCGGGCAGATCGACATCCGGTTTCCGCGGCACGACCACCCACCCTAGAGGCACAAATCCACTGGGCAACCCGACGGCGACGTCGGTAGCGTTCGCGGCATGCTGATTCGGCCGGTGCGGTACGAGGACGCTGAGAGCCTGCAGCTGAATTGCTTCGGCGCGATGACCGCCGAACAAGTCGCCGCGGAGATCGCCCCGCTCGTCGACTCGACCGACGCGGTCTGGTTGGTCGCTGTCGACGACGGCGATCAGGCCGTGGCGACGTGCACGGTCACGCGGCTGACGCATCGGCTGTGCCGGCACCGCGCTGACCTCGGCGGGTTCGTCATCGATCCATCAGCCCAAGGAACAGGCCTGGCTCGGCGAATCGTCAACGAGGCAAGCCGATACGCGCGCGAGTGGGGCTGCACGATCCTCGAGCTCAGCTGTCGGGGCGGCACGCACGCCGAGGCAGCGTACGTAGGCCTCGGCTTCACCGAATGGGCCCGCCTCCCCGGCGGCTACTGCGAGGAGGCCGGCACGTTCGACGAAGTCCGTCTGTGGAGGAGCCTCGATGGTTGAGGTGCGACCGCATCCGTTGTTCGGGCAGATTCCCGCAGAGCTACGCGACGTACTCCTCGACTTCCAATGGGATCTCGACCGCCTGTGGGCGTTGGAGATCGAACCCACCGAGCTCGACGTCCGACAGCTCGAATGGCAGCTCGACCTGCCGTTCTGGCGTGATGGCGAGCGGTTCTTCGCCGTCACACCCCGCGAGGTGGCAGCGGATCCCGTACGCCATCGCGAGCAGTACGACCGGACGCTGGCGGCGGATCTCGCCCATCCGATTCACGTTCTCCAGCGCGAGGAACGGCTGACCATCCTCGACGGCGTCCACCGGCTCCTCAAGGCCCAGCTCCAGGGCGCGCGCACGATCGCCGCCAAGGTCGTCGAGCTCCGGCACCTTCGAGCGATCTTCACAGACCAGCGAGCCGAGCCAGCCAAGCGTCGCGGCGGGCTTCCTTGGCAGGCGTCCGCTCCCAGTCGTTCGGGTACGAGCCGCCGAATGCATGGAGGATCCACGCGTCGGCGATGACGTCGAGCGGGTCCACTTCGCCCCGATATTCAATCTCGACCTCGGAATCTCTAGGGTGTGTCGACATGACAGCGACCCCACCGCCGGGCGTGGCACCCGGGCCGGCACCGTGGACCTACCACCAGCCGTGGGCAGCGCAGCAACGCAAGCGCGTGCTTCTCCCGATCCTCGGCCTCGTTCTGATGGCCATCTTGATCCTGGTGATCATCGGTCTGGCCGTGATCGGAACCGGGCCGGTCCCCGTCCTGCTCGCAACGTTCTTCGCGATGCTTCCCGTGCTGCCGGTCGTCGGCGCGTTCCTCTGGCTGGACCGCTGGGAGCCCGAGCCCGGACGGATGCTGCTGACCGCGTTCCTCTGGGGCGCCGGCGTCGCGACCGTGTCCTCGCTGATCGTCAGCCTGGTCGCGAGCGTGGCGTGGTCGGCTGTCGTCGGACCGGAGGCGAGCGACGTCTTCGGCACGGTGATCACCGCGCCCGTGGTCGAAGAGTTCTTCAAGGGTCTGCTGCTCGTCCTCCTTCTGTTCGTCAAGCGCCGTGAGTTCGACGGGGTCGTCGACGGCATCGTCTACGCCGGCCTGGTCGGCATCGGCTTCGCGTTCACCGAGAACATCCTTTATCTCGGCAACGCGTTCGCCGCCGGTGGCCTCGAGGGCGGCCTGCAGCTGTTCATCCTGCGCTGCGTGGTCTCCCCGTTCGCGCACCCGCTGTTCACGAGCCTCACCGGCCTCGCGGTCGGCGTGGCGTCGCGCAGCTCGAACACGGCCGCGAAGATCCTGCTGCCGATCCTCGGCTACCTCGGCGCCGTCCTCCTGCACGGCCTGTGGAACGGGTCGGCGACGTTCGCCGGTGGCCCCGGCTTCATCGTCGTGTACGTCGCGATCATGGTCCCGATCTTCGTCACGATGATCGTGGTCGTCGGCCTCCAGCGCAGGCGCGAACGTATGACGGTCGGCCGGCATCTGCCGGAGTTCGTGAACGCCGGCTGGGTCGCGCCGGACGAGGTACCTCTCCTCTCTACGTTGGCCGGCCGCCGTGGTTGGCGGGCGGCGGTGAAGCGCCAGTCGGGTCCGGTCGCGGCGCAGGCACTGAAGGCGTACCAGCGGGCGGTGACCGAACTCGCGTTCCTCCGCGACCGGATGGCGCGCGGCGCCGTCGGTACGGATGCGGGCCCGTGGCACGACGAGGTCGTCTCGTCGCTGCTCGCCGCGCGCCAGCAGGTGTTGCAGTACCCGAAGGCGTTCGTCGCGGCCTGGAACCAGCCGCCGCCTCCCGGATGGCAGCAGCCGCCGGCCGTCCTGCCGCCGGGCGCGCCCGGAGCCCAGGCGATGCCGCAGCCGCCGGGACAGCCCGGCTACTACCAGCCGACGCAGCAGTCCGGGCCTGGCTACTACCAGTCCCCGCCCGCGCGTTAGCCCGTACGCAAGGCCACCCGCAAGGCGGCCTTGACAGCGGGGATCGAGGCCGGAGCCATCGACAGCTCGTCGATGCCGAGCTCGACGAGCCGTACCGCTGCCGCCGGGTCGCCCGCGATCTCTCCGCAGACCGCGACCCGGCGCCCAGCTGCTCGTGCCGACGCCACGAGCAGCTCGTACAACCGCCACAGGGCGGGGTGATCTGGCTGGTAGAGCGAGGCGACTGCCTCGTTCGTCCGCTCCGCCGCCATCACGTACTGCGTGAGGTCGTTGCTCCCCACGGAGAGGAAGTCGACCTCGGCGCAGATCTCGTCGGCCGCGAGTGCCGCCGCCGGCACCTCGACCATCACTCCGATCTCGTGCGGGCGTCCGTACGCGACGCCCTCGTCATCGAGCTCTCGGGAGACGTCGTCTATGAGTCGTCGGAACGTCCGCGCCTCCCAGGCAAAAGTCACCATAGGGGCAAGCACCGACAAGTCTTCGCGGCCGGCTGCGGCACGGAGGATCGCGCGGAGTTGAGTACGGAGAATGTCCAAGTGGGCAAGGCCAAAACGCAATCCTCGTTCGCCCAGCGGACCGTTCCTCACGGGGTCGAGAGCGAGCGCTGGAAGCAACTTGTCGGCGCCAACGTCTAGGGTCCTCACCACCACCGGCCGATCGCCCAAGACAGAGAGGAGGTCAACCAACTGGGCGGTCTGCTCGTCCTCGGTCGGCAGCTCCGCACGATCGAGGAACAGCAGCTCGGTGCGCAACAGGCCCACGCCATCGGCGCCGTTCGCTACTGCTGCCTCCGCTTCCGGACGGCTGCCGACATTTGCCGCTACGAGTACGTGACGGCCTGTTGCGTCGAGGACAGGCGCGGCCGCGGCCGCGCGCTCCTCCGCCTTTCGCTGCTGTTCCTCCGCTGCCGCTGCTTGGGCCTCCGCCACGACTTGTGGTGGTGGGTCCAGGGTCACGGTGCCTGTGGAGCCGTCGACGATGGCGGGTGCGCCCTCGTGGATGTCGTCCGTCGCGCGGCCGAGCGCGACGACGGCCGGCAACCCGAGGCCGCGCGCGATGATCGTGGCGTGGGCGGTGGTACCGCCGCCCGCGACCACGAGCGCCGCGGCGCCGGCCCGGACGAGGGCGGCGACCTGCGACGGTACGACGTCGGTCGCGACGACGACCGCGCCGTGGACGTCGGGGAGCGGCCCCGACGTGCTGACGCCGAGTGCGTCCAGAACGGCGAGCGCGACGTCGCGCACGTCGGCCGCGCGTTCGGCGACAAGTGGATCGTCGCTGCCCGCGAGTGCCGTCGCGGCGGCAGTGGATGCCGTCCACCAGGCACTCGGAGCGCTCTGCCCTGCGTCGATTTGGGCGCAAGCCGGGTCGCGCAGGGCGGGGTCGCCGAGCAGCACCCGGTGCGCGCCCGCCACCGCGCCAGCGTCGCCGCCCGCACGGGTAGCGGTGGCCGCAAGGTCGCGGTCGACCACGGCGAGCGCGGCGTCGAGTCGTGCTCGTTCGGCACCTGGGTCGCCGACGGGTTGGTCGGGTACGTCGGGATCGGCGGTCCGCAACCAGCGGGCCGGGCCGACAGCGACGCCCGGCGATCCCGCCACGCCCCGGAGGACCCCGGACGCCACCACGGCGCCCGGCGACGTGCCTGCGGCCGGAGTGGTCGGTGCCATGCCAGCGACCGCCGGCGCGGTGACTGACGCGCCGCCGGACGTCGGCCCCTGAGTCGGCGCCGTGCCGGGCATCGGCGCTGTGTCCGCGGCGGCGATCAGCGCCGTGCCAGACGGCGCGGTGGCCGACGTGGTGTCGGGCGCTACTGCGGCACCCGGCGATCCGCCGGCCGTCCCCGCGGTGGCCGGCGACGTGCCGGCACCTGCCGGCGAGCCGGTCGTTGCCGCGCTGGCGCCTGCCCGCGTGCTGGTTGGGGCCGTGCCGGCTGCTGGCGCGGTTGGCTGCGGTTGCGTTGGGTCAGCTTCGCCGAAGGCTGATTCGACCAGGGCGCGGATGGCGGCAAGGCTGCCGTGGCATCGGGGCCGGTTGCTGTTGCTGTGAAGTCTGTGCCGCCGCGGAGGGAGAGGGCTACGACGGTGAGGAGGCTGCGGGCGTTGGCTGTGCGGCCGTCCGCTGTTTCGATCGTCACGGTTGCGTCGAGGCCCGTCAGGGCGCTGGCGAGTTGGGCGGCGGGGCGGGCGTGGAGGCCCAGGGGGTTCCGCAGGGTGAGGGTGGCGCGTACGGCGGACGCCGTGGCGGCCGTCGGGGCGGGCGCCGAAGGGGATGTGCCGGCGGCGCGAGCTGCTGCGATGACCTCTTCGAGAGTTGGCCCCGCCCTGGGCGGTGGTTGCGGCGGCGAGGGCTCCCTCGACCAAGGGGGCGTCGACCAGGTGGATCAGTGCGGCTTCTTCTGGCGGCAGGGTCTCGAGGACGAGCTCCGCGGTCATCTGGGCTGAGCCGAGGTCGTACAGGATCACTACGCCGGCGGGTGAGGAGACCTCGAGCACCGCGGTGAGGATCTTGTCGAAGCTCGTTCCTACCCCGCCCTCGTCGGTTCCGCCGGCGGCGACGATCGGCACCGAGCCAGCCATCTGGAGCGCCAGTTCGCGCACGCCAGAGGCCAGGGAGGCGACGTGGGAGACGAGGACGAGCGCGACCGGCATGAACTACAGGCAGGTTGCGGCGACGTCGGCCATTGTGCGGAAGAGCAGGGCCGCGGACGTCGCGCCCGGGTCTTGGTGGCCGGCGGACCGCGGGCCCAGGTAGCTGGCCCGGCCCTTCCGCGCCACCAACGGCACGGTCGCGCGCATGCCGGCCTCGGCGGCGTCAGCGGCCGCTGTCAGTACGCCGACGGTGTCCTGGCCGTCCAGCAACGCGCCCTCGGCGGCGGTCAGAGCGGGGCCCCAGGCGTCGACCATGGTCTTGTCGCCCGGCTCGGCCTTCCCGCGCGCCACCAACCCGTCCTGCGCCGCCCGCAGGGCAGCGACGATGTCGGACGCCTCCAGCTCGGCCTTCCCCTGCACGGCCGCCGACGCGCGCAGGAAGGCCGTGCCGTACAGCGGACCGGCCGCGCCGCCGACCTTGGAGATCAGCGTCGTCGCGACCGTCTTCAGCACATCTGACGGCGCCGTCGGCGCGACCTCCTCGAGCTTCGCGACCGCGGCCTTGAAGCCACGATCGAGGTTTTCCCCGTGGTCGGCGTCGCCGATAGCCGAGTCGAGCTCGATCAGGTACGTACGGTTCTCCGCCACGACCTCCGCGTAGCGGTTGATCAACTGCACCAACCCCGCACCAGTCACGCGCATCGAGTTCAGCGTCCCCAACGAAGTGCGGGCGTCTGAACCGGGGCGTCCCACAACGAGACGAGCTCGTCGTCGAGCTTGAGCAAAGTGATCGACATGCCTTGCATCTCCAGCGACGTGATGTAGTTGCCGACCAGCCGGCGCTGGACGGTGATCCCCCGCTCGGCGAGCACGCGCTCAGCGTGCCCGTACGCCAGATACAGCTCGATCAGCGGCGTCCCACCCATGCCGTTCACGAACAGCAGAACCTGATCCCCAGAAGCGAACGGCAGATCCTCGAGGATCGGCGCCAACAGCCGCTCGACGATCGCGTTCGCCGGTTCCAACGGCATCCTCTCGCGTCCGGGCTCTCCGTGGATGCCGATTCCGATCTCCATCTCGGACTCGCCCAGTTCGAACGTCGGCTTCCCCGCGTGCGGCACCGTGCAAGACGTCAGCGCCATGCCCATCGAACGTACGGAGGCGTTCACCCGCTCACACAACGCCTTCACAGCAGCGAGATCCGCGCCAGCTTCAGCGGCCGCGCCCACGATCTTCTCCGCCAGTACGGTGCCGCCAACGCCGCGCCGACCGGCCGTAAACAAGGAGTCCTTCACCGCAACGTCGTCGTCGATCACGACCGCTTCGACGTTGATCCCCTCGGCCAGCGCCAGTTCGGCCGCCGTTTCGAAGTTCAGCACGTCCCCGGTGTAGTTCTTCACGATGTGCAGAACGCCCGCACCACCGTCGATCGCCTTCGTCGCGTCGATCACCTGGTCCGGCGTCGGCGACGTGAACACCGCCCCCGGACAGGCCGCGTCCAGCATGCCGAAGCCGACGAAGCCGCCGTGCATGGGTTCGTGCCCCGCACCACCGCCGGACAGGATGCCGACCTTCCCCGAACGGGGTGCGTCCACCCTCGCGATGTAGTGAGGGTCGTACGAAACCCGGATCAAGTCCGCATGCGCCGCCGCCATTCCGGCGAGCGCTTCGTCGACAACCATCGAGGGGTCGTTGATGATCTTCTTCATCGTTGCCAGCCTCTCGCCGAGATCTCGCCACAAAGCCGGGCACGCACATTCCTACTACCGAAAGCCTGCCCCGTCAGGAAAGTTGGCCGAACTAGCTGCGCTTGCGCCGCCCGACGCCGAACAGGCCGCGCGCGATCTCCCGCCCGAGGACGGTCGCCGCGGAACGGGCGAACTGCTTGAACGCGCTCGAACCGAGCACCTTCTCCACCGTCGAGTCCTCGGCCTTGCCGCCGCGCGACCGCGACGAAGGCTGCTCGTCCCACTCGCCCTTGGGCAACGGGACCTTCTTCTCAGCCGGAGCCGAAGGAGCAGGGGCCGGCGCGGCCTTCTCCTCCTCAGCTGCCTTCTCCGACCCAGCCGCGAGCTTGGCGTTGAGCTTCTCGTACGCCGACTCCCGGTCCACCGCGGTCGCGTACTCAGCGGACAAAGGCGAGGACGAGATCGTCGAGTCGACCAAGGCGGCCGGCGACGGGTCCATCAACGACTCCGGCGCCCGCATCCGCGTCCACGCGACCGGCGTCGGCGCGCCGTTCTCGTTCATCACGGTCACGACCGCCTCGCCGATCGACAGCGTGGTGAGCAGCTCCCCGAGGTCGTAGGAAGACGTCGGGAACGTCGCCACCGTCGCCTTCAGCGCCTTGGCGTCGTTCGGCGTGTGCGCCCGGAGCTGGTGCTGCACCCGCGAGCCCAGCTGCGCGAGCACGGCCTCCGGCACGTCTTTCGGCGTCTGCGTGACGAAGAACACACCGATGCCCTTCGACCGGATCAGCCGCACAGTCTGCGTGATCGCGTCGAGGAACGACTTCGAAGCGTCGTTGAACAGCAGATGGGCCTCGTCGAAGAAGAACATCAGCTTCGGCTTCTCCACGTCGCCCTCCTCGGGCAGATCGTGGAACAGGTCCGCGAGCATCCACATCAAGAACGTCGAGAACAGCGCCGGCCGGTCCTGCAGCGAGGGCAGCTCGAGCAACGACACCACTCCACGCCCGTCCGAAGCGGTGCGCAGCAGGTCCGCGGTGTCGAACTCCGGCTCACCGAAGAACATGTCCGCGCCCTGGTCGGAGAACGCGATCAGCTCACGCAGGATCACCCCAGCCGTCGCCGCGGACAGCCCGCCGAGACCCTTCAGATCCGCCTTGCCCTCGTCCGATGTCAGGAACTGCACGACAGCGCGCAGATCCTTCAGGTCGAGCAGCGCCAACCCCGCCTTGTCGGCGAAGTGGAACACCAGCCCGAGCGAGGACTCCTGAACGTCGTTCAGCCCCAGCACCTTCGACAGCAGAGTCGGCCCGAACGACGAGATCGTCGCCCGTACGGGGATGCCCTTCCCCTCGCCGCCCAGCGCGAAGAACTCCGTGGGAAAACCCTTGGCAGCCCAGGTCTGACCCAGCGACGTCGCCCGCGCCGAGAGCTTGTCCGACGTCTCCCCCGGTGAGGCGATCCCGGAAAGGTCGCCCTTGATGTCCGGAGCGAAGACCGGGACCCCGGCCGCCGAGAGCTGCTCGGCGATCAGCTGCAGCGTCTTCGTCTTCCCCGTACCCGTCGCCCCAGCGATCAGCCCGTGCCGGTTCAGCATCGACAAGGGGATCCGCACCTGGGCGTCCAGGACCGGCGTGCCGTCGGCGACGAGCGCGCCGAGCTGGAGCGCGGGACCCTCGAAGGCGTACCCCTGCTTGACGGCCTCGGTCTGATCCGCGCCGGACTTCGCCGCCATGGCGGACTCCCCTCGTGGGCGTAAAACATCGGTTGCGCACCGCAGCGTATCGCCGCTCCGAGCCTCCAAGGAGGAACTCCTTCGAGGTCAGCCAGCATCGTTCGGTAACCTATCCGGCGGTGGCGTGTCCGAGCGGCCTAAGGAGTACGCCTCGAAAGCGTATGAGGGGCAACCCTCCGCGGGTTCAAATCCCGCCGCCACCGCCAAACACGTCGAGGCCCGGGGTCGGAGCTGACCCCGGGCCTTCGTCGTATCGCAGGAAAGGGTGGTGAGCCCGTTGACCGTCGACGACCTGAACACCTTCCTGCTGGCCAGCTCAGCGATCCTGCTCGCCGCCGCCCTGGCGGTACGGCTCTCGTCCCGCGCCGGGTTCCCCAGCCTGCTGATCTACCTCGCGATGGGCATCGCACTCGGCGAGTCCGGCCTCGGCGTCCAGTTCGACGACGTCCAGCTCGCCCACGCGCTCGGCTTCGGCGCGCTCGTGATCATCCTCGCCGAGGGCGGCTTCACCACCCGCTGGAGCGAGGTCAAGGGCGCGATGCCCGCCGGCGTCGTCCTCGCCACGGTCGGGGTCGCCGTCAGCATCACCATCGTCGCCGTCATCGTCCACTACACGCTGGGCTTCGACTGGCAGCTGTCGTTCCTGCTCGGCGCCGTCGTCTCCCCCACCGACGCCGCCGCGATCTTCTCCGTGCTCAGGCGCGTCCCGTTGCCACGACGGATCGCCGGAACGCTCGAAGCCGAGTCCGGCCTGAACGACGCCCCCGCGGTCCTGCTCGTCACGCTGCTGTCCAGCGCGGAGTTCGGCGAGACGACCCCGCTGCGCTTCGTCGCCGACGTGGCGTTCGAGCTCGTCGTCGGTGCTGTCTTCGGCTTCGCGATCGGCTGGCTCGGCTCCCACCTGCTGAAGCGCCTCGCGCTCCCCGCCTCCGGTCTCTACCCGCTCGCCACGCTGTCGCTGATCGTGCTCGCGTACGCGGCGAGCGCCGCGATCCACGCGAGCGGGTTCGCCGCGGTGTACGTGAGCGCGCTCGTCCTCGGCAACTCCGAGCTCATGCACCGCGCGGCGACGCGGTCGTTCGTCGAGGGGTTCGCCTGGCTCAGCCAGATCGGACTGTTCGTCATGCTCGGATTGCTCGCCTGGCCGTCACGGGTCGACCTGAGCACGCTCGTCGGCGGCCTGGTCGCGGGCGTCGCGCTCACGTTCATCGCGCGTCCACTGTCCGTCGGCCTGAGCCTGCTGCCGTTCCGCGTCCCCTTACGCGAGCACGCGTTCGTCTCCTGGGCCGGCCTGCGCGGGGCGGTGCCGATCGTGCTCGCCACGATTCCGCTGTCCCAGCAGTTCCCGCGCGCCGAGGATCTGTTCGACGTGGTGTTCGTGCTGGTCATCGTGTTCACGCTGATGCAAGGTCCGACGTTGCCCTGGGTCGCCAAGCGGCTCGGGGTCGGTGCGACCGACCAGGTCGTCGACCTGGACGTCGAGGCGGCACCCTTGGAACGGATCGACGCCGACCTGCTCGAGGTCACGATCGGCGAGAAGTCACGCCTCCGCGGCGTCGAGATCGGCGAGCTCCGCCTCCCCGCGGGCGCGTCGGTGTCGCTGATCGTGAGGGACGGGAAGACGATCGTGCCCAGCCTGACCAGCGTGCTCCGCATCGGCGACGATCTGCTCGTGGTCGCACCGCGCAAGACCAGGGAGGCGACCGAACGGCGACTGAGAGCGGTCAGCCGGTTCGGCAGACTCGCCGGTTGGTCCCGAGCGAACGGGGACGACTAGCCGCTGGACGCCGCGGGCGTGGGGCCTGGCGTCGTACAAACCGGCAGCGGGCTCTTCACCTTCAGCTGCTTCGGGGCCTTCGCCTTGAGCTGGCCGAACTGGTCCCCGATGACGAAGTCGACCGTCGCCTCCTGACGCCCGTCGCCCTTCACCAGGGGCTTGTCCGTCAGCTTGACCTGGGCGAGGACGAGCAGCACCTCGGGCGCGTTCTTGGCCCGCCCCCGGATCTCGACCTTGGCGGTCTTGGTGTTCAGCGGGTCGTTGTCGAGGTCGGCGATCTTGAACCCGCGCTGGGTCAGCTGCTCAGCGAGGTTGGCGCCCGCGCCGCGGACCTTGCCCGCGTTGTAGACGTTCACGACGATGTCCTTGGACAAGACCAGCTGCGTCCCCGCCCCGGCCGTGGGCGTCGTGCACACCTGGGTCACCGCGGCCGGCTCATTACGGCCGAGAACGCTCGTCCACCCGTAGTACGCCGCACCGCCGAGCAAGCCAATGAGCAGAACGAGCGTCACCGGCCCGCGGATGTTCCGCCGCTTGCGGAACTGCGGGATGTCCCCCGTGTCCCACGCCATCGTCCCTCCCAGGACCCTCTCTCTCGGCCCACCAGCTTGAGGCTATTGTCCCCAACCCACTCAGCCGTCGAGCCGCAGCACCCGTGCATGCAGGACCATGCGCTGATGCAACGCGGCTCGAAGTGCCCGATGCAGCCCGTCCTCTAGGTAGAGCTCTTGTCTCCATTCGACGACGTGCGCGAACAAATCGCCGTAGTACGTCGAATCCTCCGCCAAGAGCGTGTCGAGGTCCAGTGTGCGTTTGGTCGTGACCAACTGGTCGAGCCGGACCGGATGTGGAGGCAGCTGCGCCCAGTCCCGTTGCGCGGTGTCGTGCTCGGGATACGGCTTTCCGTCTCCGACTCGCTTGAAGATCACGCTTCGTGAGTGTAGTGGGCGCGCGCGTAGACCGCTGGCGGCATGTCAACACCCGTCACGCGAACGCGAACGCTGAGTAACGAAGAACTCCCGGAGCACCGCTCCGCACTCGTCCGCGAGCACCCCGCTCACGACCTCCGGCCGATGGTTGAGCCGCCTGTCACGGACCAGATCCCAGAGCGAGCCCACGGCGCCGGCCTTGTCGTCGTACGCCCCGAACACCAACCGCTCCAGCCGCGACGCGACCACCGCGCCGGCGCACATCGAGCACGGTTCGAGCGTCACCACCAACGTGCATCCGGACAGTCGCCAGCTACCCAGCGTGGCCGCCGCCGCCCGAATGGCCAGCACCTCGGCATGTGCGGTGGGGTCGCCGGTCAGCTCCCGCTCGTTCCGGCCGCGTCCGATCACCGCACCCGAGGGGTCGAGAACGACGGCGCCGACCGGCACGTCGCCGGTCGCGGGTGCGGCGCCGGCCTCGGCCAGCGCGGAGCGCATCGCCCCCTCCCAGTCGGAGGTAGTCAGCGCACCGACTCCAGCGCCGGCTCGAAGCCGAGGCGTTCGGCCATCGACGCCACCGCCTCGGACGGGCTGAGCCCGGTCGCGAGCGCCAGCTCGTTCAGGCCGTCGCCGGTGAGCCCGAGGTCGGACACCAGGTCGGCGTCGCCGTACGGTCCCGCCGGCAGCACCGAGACCGGACCGTCGTCCTCGTCGCCATCCCTGAGCTGTTCGGCGACCGCTGAGGCGAGGACGGACCCGACCGGCGAACGCATCGTCTCCGCCGCGTCCGAGACGTACACCCTGGGATCGTCGCCGCCCTCGACCCGGACCACGCCGAACCAGTCGTCTTCCTCCTCGAGCAAGATCAGGACCAAGCCGTCGTCGGTCAGGAGCTCCCGCCCGAGGTCGGCCAGGTCGTCGAGCGTCTCGACCTCGTCGAGATCCAGCTCGGTACCAGTCCAGTCGCCACCGCTCCGCGCGAACGCCGCCGCGAAGTACGCCACTGTCCACCAGTCCTTCGAAGAGTGCCGCGATGTTCTTGTCGGATGAAGTCTGCCCAATCCGGCAGATGTGCGCTAACCGAGAGCTAGCCGACTCCGATCTCGGCCACCTGCCGGAACTCCGGACCGAAGCCGAGGCGCTCGGCCACCGCGCTCAGCATCTCATCGGGGTACAAGTCGGGGTCGTCGCACAGCGCACCGAGATCCATGGCGCCCATACCGAGGTCGGCGACGATGCCGAGGTCCCCGGCCGGCTGGATCTGGTCCTCCTCGTCCTCGTCCGGGACGGGCAGCGCCAGTTCGTCGAGAACGGACCGGGCGAGCGGCCACTCGGTCGCCGCCGTCACATCGGACAGCAGCAGCCGTACGCCTTCACCGAACACCCGAACGACCACGAAGAAGTCGTCGTCGACCGACACGAGCCCGAGCGAACCGATGTCGCCGGGCTGCTGCCGGAGCGTACGAACGAGGGTCTCGAGATCGCGCGCGGCTCGTCGAGGCAGCGACACGACTTGCCAGCTGCCTTCCTCGAGGTAGGCCACGACGGCAAAGTCGACCGTGCTGCTTTCCTCGGCCATGCCAGAGATCGTCGCAGATCGGCGCCCAGTCCGCGCTGTCTTTCCGCGCGGGAGTCGAGCGGTGCGATCAGGCGCTGCGGTACGTGGCTCGGCGAAGTGCCTCGCGGAGCCGGGCCACCCGGGCCCGGCGCGGACTCACCCGAGCTCTCAGCTCCTTCGCTTCGGCGAGGTCGCGCAAGAACGCCGCTCTCCGGCGTAGTCGCTCCGACTGTGACTCGGCCAGCGCTACCTGCACGGAATTCCTCCCAGCCTGACGATGCCGCTTCGCCATGCGCTGTCTCCAGCTCGACACGGGTACGGAACTGCTCCCCCTGCGTCAGCCACCCCAGACTGCTGCGGTGAGATTACCGTCCTGATACCACCGTTCGTCCAGACCGCAAACGTCGCACTTAGGGACATCGCTAGGCCACTTCGGGCCAGAAGGCTCGCCGGTCTCGGGCGTTCACCGCGCTCACCGTCTGGTGCAACCACAGGCCGGTGATCCTTATGATGGCCAGCCATGCGGATCCTCGTAGTCGACCACCCTCTCGTCGCGCACAAGCTCACAGCTCTGCGGGACGAACGGACCGACTCACCGACCTTCCGCAGACTCGCGGACGAGCTCGTGACCTTGCTCGCGTACGAGGCGACGCGGGACGTACGGATCGAACCGTCCACCGTGCAGACTCCGGTCGGTCCGGCGACGGGTGTCAAGCTCGCGAGCCCGAAGCCGCTCGTCGTCCCCATCCTGCGCGCGGGGCTCGGCATGCTCGAGGGCATGGTCCGGCTGCTGCCGACGGCCGAGGTCGGCTTCCTCGGCATGGTCCGCGACGAGAACACGCTCACCGCATCGACGTACGCGCAGCGGCTGCCGGACGACCTGTCCGGGCGGCAGTGCTACGTGCTCGACCCGATGCTCGCGACCGGCGGCACTTTGGCGGCGGCGGCGAACTTCCTGATCGAACGGGGCGCCGACCACATCACCGCGATCTGCCTGCTCGCGGCACCGGAGGGCGTCGCCCGGCTGGAGCAGGATCTCGCCGGCACGAACGTCCCGGTCACGGTCGTCACGGCCGCGATGGACGAGAAGCTGAACGAGAAGGGGTACATCGTTCCGGGGCTCGGCGACGCCGGAGACAGGCTCTACGGGATCGTCGACTGACCTACTCTGACCAGCCCAGGCAACCTCAGCCGTCCTCCGGCGTGTCCTGGACTACCGTGTGTCCTGGGACGGACGAAGACGCGAGGTGGGCCATGACGGGTGCGCAGGGTGCCCAGACTTTCGGGCAGGCGAAATGCCGGGCCGCCTCCCCCTGTCGGTGCGGCCCGACAATTCCACGCCCCCCGTGCCCCCTGACTCGCTGCTGGTGCCAGGGACTACTCTCCGCTACCTCGCTAAAGACCGGCTAAAGGCCCAGCCGGCCGATGGAGTTCCGCATCCTTGGACCCCTCGAGGTCCTTCACAACGGTGACCCGCTCAAGCTCGGCGGGCCCAAGCAGCGTGCCGTCCTGGGCGTCCTGATCGCGCACGCCGGGCGGGCCGTGCCGGTCGCGCGCCTGACCGACGAGCTGTGGGGCGACGACCCGCCGCCGACGGCCGCGACCGCGCTGCAGGTGTACATCTCCGCGCTGCGCAAGGTGCTCGGCGACCGCGTGGTGAGCTCCCGCGGCACCTACCTGCTCGATCTCCGCGGCGACGACCTCGACGCCGACCGCTTCGAGGAGCTGGTCGCGCGCGGCCGCTCCCACCGAGCCGAGCACCCCGCCCGTACGAGCGCCGACCTCGGCTTCGCGCTCGCGCTCTGGCGCGGCGACGCGTACGCCGACCTGCCGAGCGGCCCGACGCTGCAGGCCGAACAAGCGCGCTTGGACGAGCTCCGCCTCGCGGTCGTCGAGGACCGTGCCGAGGCCGAGCTCGAGCTGGGCAAGCACGCGCACCTGCTGTCCGAGCTCGCCGGCCTCGCCGTCCAGCACCCGACGCGGGAACGCCTGGTCTCGCTCTACATGCTCACCGCCTACCGCTGCCGCCGCGTCGGCGACGCGATGCGCGCGTACGAGACGCTGCGGACGAGACTGCACGACGAGTACGGCGTCGAGCCGAGCCAGGAGACGCGCTCGCTGGCCCGCTCGATCTCCCGCCGCGACCCGACGCTCGACGCTCCGTGGCCGGAGTGGATCCCGGCGCCGACCAGCCGGTTCGTCGGCCGCCGCCGCGAGCTGCTCCAGCTCGGTGAACAGCTGCTGCGGACCCGGCTGCTCACGATCACCGGGCCTGGGGGCGCGGGCAAGACGCGGCTGTCCCTCGAGATCGGGCGCGAGGCCGTACACGACCACCCGGACGGCGTCCGCTTCATCGACCTGTCGTCGGCGCCCGTCGGCAGCTCGGTCGCGGCGACGATCGCCGGCGTGCTCGGCGACCGCGAGCAGCCGGGCATCGACCTCCTCGAGACGCTCGCGACGGAGCTGCAGCGCTCGCGCGTCCTGCTGATCCTCGACAACTGCGAGCACCTCGTCGACGACTGCGCGAAGGTCTGCCGTCAGCTGCTCGAGCGGTGTCCTGGCGTGCGGATCCTCGCGACCAGCCGGGAGCCGCTCGGCCTCGGCGGCGAACGGGTGTGGCCGCTGTCCGGCCTGGCGCTGCCCGTTGCCGGCGACGTCAGCGAGGTCGCCGCGCGGAGCGAGTCCGTACGCCTGTTCACCGACCGTGCGCAGGCCGCGGCGCCGACGTTCACGCTCGGTCCGGGTCCGCTCGCGACCGTGTCGGAACTGTGCCGCCGGCTGGACGGCATGCCGCTCGCGATCGAGCTCGCGGCCGCGCAGCTGCGGACGCAGTCACTGGACGAGGTCGCGTCCCGGTTGGGGCAGCGGCTGGACCTGCAGGACGCCCGTTCGCGGACGTTGCCGGAACGGCATCGCACGATGCGCGCCGCGATCGACTGGAGCCACCGGCTGCTGAGTCCGCGGGAGCAGGCGACGTTCCGGCGGCTGTCGGTGTTCAAGGGCGGCTTCACGCGCGACGCGGTCGAACGGGTCGCGGCAGACTCCAAGGGCTTCGCGCCGAACGACGCGGCCGAGGTGTTCGATGCCCTGACCCAGTTGGTGGATCGTTCGCTCGTCGTCGCCGAGTCCTCGATCGACAACGGCTCGGTCGGGACGCGTTATCGGATGGTCGAGACGATCGCCGGGTACGCCGCCGAACGGTTGGCGGAGTCGCGCGAGGAACAGGCGACGCGCGTACGACATGCCGCGTGGGTGAGCGACCTCGCCGAGGCGACGGAGAAGGCGTGGGCGACCGACAAGAACGCGACGCTCATCCTCACCGCCGAGCACGACAACGTGCGCATGGCGATCGAGTGGACGCTCGGGGATGGGCAGGATCCTCAACGTGCGTTGCAGATCAGCTCGCAGGTCTGGTGGTTCTGGTGGACCCGCGGGCTGATGGAGGAAGGGCGCGACCTGCTCGAGCGCGGGCTCTCGGCGTCCAGCTCGGAGCCTTCCCAGCAACGCGGTGCGGCGCTTCGGGCGGCAGCCTCGTTGGCGCGGAGCAGCGGTGACTACGCGGCCGCGTACCGGCTCGGCGAGGAATGCCTGCGTGTCAACCGGACGATCGGGTTGGAGCGTGGCATCGGGTTCGCGCTGAACTCGTTGGCGATCACTTTGCAAGCCCAGAACGAGATCGAGGCCTCGTTGCGGCTGCTCGCGGAGTCGCGGGAGCGGTACGCGTCGGCCGGCGACGAACGGGGTCAGGCCTCGGCGCTCAACAACATGGGCAACAGCCTGCGCGCGTCCGGTCGACTGGAGGAGGCGACGGAGTCGTTGCAGGACGCGCTCGAACGCTTCCGCAAGCTCTCCGACCGCCGCGGCGAGGCCGCTGTGCTGACCAACCTGGCGATCTGCGCTCGGCGCTCCGGCGAGGTGCAACGGTCGCGGGATCTGAGTCTGCACGCGTTGACACTCTATACCGAGCTGGGGTTGGCCGAGGGCCAGACCGACATCTTCGACTGCCTGGCCTGGTGCGAGCTCGCCGAGGGCCGCGCGTTGTCCGCCTTGCGGTTGCTCGCCGCCGCCGATCAGGTGCGGCGCCGGCTCGGGTCACCGCGGTTCAGCCCGGACGAGATCGCGGACTACGAGGACGCGATCGCTCGGGCACGCAAGCTCGTCGGGAGCCGGGCACCGGCCTTGGAACGCGCCGCCGAGGAGGTCACGCTCGACGACCTGGTGGCGGAGATCCTGCACGACGCTTCCACCTCATCGACCGGACTCAACGCCGCCGGCTGACCACCACCTCGTGATCATGACGGTGATCATGACGGTGATCATGAAGCCAGAGCGGCGTATATGACCGGTACGCCTTCATGATCACGATCATGATCACGGCGCGTCGAGCTGGTCGCCGGTGAGTACGGAGTGGACCTGAATCCCGTTGCCGGCAAGCTGGTTCGCGTCCGGCGCCCGACGGTCGATCGCGCAGACGACGGTGTCGGCGTTCGCGCCCAGCTCGCGGATCGCGTGCGCGGCGTCGATCACCGCACCCCCCGTCGAGATCACGTCCTCGACGAGCAGCACGTTCCGGCCAGCGCAGTCGACGCCCTCGACGAGCTTCCGGGTGCCGTACGTCTTGGCCTCCTTGCGAATGAACAGCACTGGCAGGCCGGTGACCTGGCCGAGCACGGTCGCGATCGGAATGCCGCCGAGCTCGAGACCGCCGAGCAGCTCCGTGCCCGCTGGCACGAGCGGCGCCATCGCGTCGACGACGCGGCGCAGCAGGACGGGGTCGGACTCGAACAGGTACTTGTCGAAGTAGTGCGTCGCCGTGAGCCCCGAGCGCAGCGTGAACTGACCTGTCAGGCGGCTGCGTTCGTTGATCTGTTGCGCGAGATCCATGCGCCTCAGGCTAGGCCCTGGATGTACGCGGCGACGGCGCGGCCGCGGTCGGCGTCGTAGCCGACGAAGTGGGGTACGCCGTTCGCGCCGCTGAACGGGAGCAACGTCGAGCGCTTGTAGGGCAGATCGCACACCGTCGTCGGGATCAGCTCGCCGTCCAGCACCCGGTAGATCGTGAAGCCATGCCGACCAGCCGACGCCATCAGGATCCGCGTCTCGCCCTGCCGCGCGAACTTGCGCAGGTAGGCCCATCCGGGGCTGAGCAAGGCAGACTTGACATCGACGAACGACGTCGAATCCTCACCTGGCTTGATGATCGACGAAGCACCGGTCGACTCGTTGTAGCGCACGAGCTGCGGCTCACCGTCGACCTCGAGCGACACGAACGAGGTCCAGCCCGGCTCCCAAGTAGTGTCGAGAACGGTCACGGTCCCGGAGACGTCCTCCTTGACCTGGTCGAGCTGCACCCGCCCCGACTCGGTGTTGTAGAAGACGAGGTGCGGATGCCCGCCGAGCGTCAGCGTCGCGAAATGCGTCCAGCCCGGCGTGCCCGTCGCCTCGTAGACCGGCGCGTACGTTCCCGAGCGCAAGTCCAGCTTGCCGATGCGGAGGAAGCCGGTCTCGCCGTCGTACGTCAGCAGCAGATCGTCGAGCCCGTTACGGAACGGCACCAGCGCAGTGCAGCTGCCGGCCCAGGGCGTGACGCCCCACTGCTCGATCAGCCGTGCCTCGTCGTTGATCAAGTACGTATGGAGATTCCGCCCCGCCTCGTCGTAGCCGACCAGTCCGGACAGCGTGGGGAACGTCGTGAGATTGGACAGTCGAGGTCGCAACGTGGACTGCCGGTACTCGACGTACTCCGGGCCAGCCGGTGTCGTGTCCGGCTCGAACTCGCTCGGCGACAACGCCCGCGCGAACCCACTCAGCCCCTGCGCGGCCAGGACCTGCTGAAGCACCGCACGGGTGGCCGAGCTGACCGAGAGATTGTCCCGTCCGCTGGCCAGCCGGTCCCGGTGCGAGGCGAGCAGATCCTCCCGAGCGTCTTGCAGGCTTGGGTTCTCGATCGTCTTCCACGAGTCCGCGACGACCTGCAGGAGGTGCCCGCGTACCTCGGGAACGACGACCGCGCGGTCGAGCGCGAGCAGCGTCGCCGCCCACCGTTCGCCGATGCCGAACGCGTCGAGCTCGCGGTCCGACAGATCTCCGAGCGTCGCGGGGTACGACTCGTCGTACGGCACGCCGCGCAGGCCCTTCGAATCGCCGGTCGACCGCGGCGCGATCGCGGTCGCCCGCGTCAACGCGCACGCGACGTAGTCACTCCAGCCCTCGGCCAGGCCGCGGCTCTGCGGCCACTCGAGGCTCGCGGGGTTGGCGTGTCCGCCGACGAGCTGGCCGGTGACGCCGTGGAAGTACTCGTGCAGCACGACGGTCGGGTCGAGCGCGTCGTGGGTGACGTCGCGCGCGCCGAGGTGCAGGGTCGGGCCGCCGTCGAGCGCGTTCAGCGGGTCGCCCGGATCCCACCAGCTGCTGTCCTCGTCGGCATGCACGAGAACGGTCGTCCGATCCGTGCTCACCGACGGGTTGCCGCGGATGTAGCTGCCGTCGCCCTCGCGGAAGCCGACGATGTGCGCGACGTCGTACGCCGTCGCGCTGAGGAAGAACGCGTTGAGAACGGCCTGTTCGTCACTCTCCGGATCGGCCGGCTCGAACGCGAGCGAAAGCGTCGTACCAGTCGCCCGTCCGCTCACCGGATCGCCGGTCTCGGCGTCGACGGCGTGGATCGTCGGGCCGCTCGTCGAGTTGTCGGCCACCCAGTCCGTGGGGACGCTAGGGTCGCGGTCGAGTCCGCGCAGGTCGAGGAGGAAGTTGGGCTGGTCGACGGCGCGCGGGATCAGCTGCAGGCCTCGTTCGCCGTCCGCGCTGAGCGGGTAGACCAGCGCGGTCGCGGCGATCCGGCGGCTCACCTCTTGCCTGTACAGGAGGGTGCCGTCATGCGCGTCGATCAGTACGCGCCAGCGACCTTCCTTGCCAGGAAGAAGGAACGAGGACTCCCACGCCAGGCGGAGATCTTCGGGCTGCCAGAACCAACGCAGCCTGGTGCGTACGACGTCGCCGAACGGACCTTGCTCGAACGAGTGCGGGCGATGGATCTCGTCGGGCTTGCTCGCTCGTACGTTCGGCTCAAACGTCTCGTCGCTCACGAACCCGGCCGCCTTGACGATCGCCTCTTCGGCGTCGATCGTCGGCTCGAGGCTGGGTTCGTTCTCGACCGTGACGAGTCGCGAGGAGATCTTCTGGAGGAGGCCCTGCGGACTGAACCGTACGGTCGCGGACGCCTGGAAGATCGGCAGCCGCTGCCAGGTCTGGGCGAGGTGCACGACCGCGGCACCGCTGGACAAAAGGGAGATCACCGGAGCCGTCGCGAACTCGATCGCACTGCCTTCGGGCGCGCCGAGCAGCCGCGACACCTGACGGTCGGTGAGCACAGCGAACGCGTCCCCCGCCAGATCGCCGGTGCTCGACGAACCAGATGGATCGACGTCCACGGCGGTCGGGTTCTGTGTGAACCCGTCGACCCTCCGGACGCGGAGTTCTGCGACTTCGACGCATTGCACGCCATCGGCGGCGGTTGCGAGTGCGTTGATTCGGTCTTGTGCTACTTCGACCAGATTCCAACGGGTCTCGCGGACGTCGAAGGACTCGCTCATGTGAGCCCCTTTCCCCCCATTCTCCCGGGAAAGTCCAGCAGACACGTCGGAGAGGCGCAACCGATTCAGCGATTGTTGCGGAGAGCACCCATGCGACTACGGGCGTGTCTAGAGTGCCTTGACAGCGCTGACCAGCTTCGTCAACGACGCCTTGGCGTCGCCGAAGAGCAGTGTGGTCTTGGGATCGTAGAGCAGCTCGTTCTCGATACCGGCGAACCCGGGGCGCATCGAGCGCTTCATGAACACCACCGCGTTGGCATGATCGGCATCCAGGATGGGCATTCCCGAGATCGGCGATCCTTGCGGGCTCCTCGCGGCCGGGTTGACGACGTCGTTCGCGCCGACGACGAGCGCGACGTCGGCGCTCTTGAACTCGGGGTTGATCTGATCCATCTCGACGAGCTGCTCGTACGGAACGTTCGCCTCGGCGAGCAGAACGTTCATGTGGCCAGGCATTCTGCCGGCGACGGGGTGGATGGCGTAGGTGACCTCGATACCGCGTTCGTTGAGGATGTCGGCGAGTTCTCGCAACGTGTGTTGGGCTTGCGCGACGGCGAGCCCGTACCCGGGGACGACGATCACGCGCTGCGCGTACCCGAGGAGGACGGCGATGTCCTCGGCGGGGGCGGACTTGACCGGGCGCTGGCTCTCGACGCTCGCGCCGAGGGTAGAGCCGCCTCGGAGCGCGCCGAACATGATGTTGGCGACGGAACGGCCCATCGCCTGCGCCATCAACTTGGTGAGCAGCGCACCGGCGGCGCCGACGAGCGTGCCGGCGACAAGCAGGAGCGTGTTGCCGAGCAGGTAGCCGCTGGCGGCGACGCTGAGCCCGGTGAAGGCGTTCAGGAGCGAGATGACGATCGGGACGTCCGCGCCGCCGACTGGGAGGACGAGGAGTACGCCGAGTCCCAATGCCACAAGGGCGAGGACGACACCGATCAGCGTGTTGCCGGTGGTGACGACGAAGACGGACAGGGCGAGACCGGCCAGGATCGCGCCGGCGAACAGCCAGCGTGCGCCGGGCGGAACGATCGGGCGGCTGGTCATGAGCTCTTGCAGCTTGGCGAACGTGATCGCGCTGCCGGAGAAGGAGATCGCGCCGATCAGGACGGTGAACGCTGTCGCCACGAGCGGGATGATCGCGTTGCCGCCGACCTCACCAAGCTCCAGCAGGGCGACGAGTGCGGCCGCTCCACCGCCGACACCGTTGAAGAGCGCGACGAGCTGCGGCATCGCGGTCATCGCGACCCTGCGCGCGGCGATGGCGCCGACCAGTCCGCCGAGCAGGATGGCGATGAGGATCGCGACGAGGTTGCTCGGGCGTTCCGCGAGAAACACCAGCGCGACCGCGAGAACGGCGCCAACAGCTCCCACCGCGTTGCCCCATCGCGCCGAGCGCGGCGACGACAACGCCTTCAGCGCAAGGATGAAGCAGACCGCGGCCAGCAGATAGCCGGCGTCGATCCAGACGCTCTCGGTCATGAACGCTCGACCTGCTTGCGGGGCTTGAACATCTCGAGCATGCGGTCGGTGACGACGAATCCGCCGACCATGTTGAGAGTGGCGAGGAAGACCGCGACCAGACCGACGATCAGCTCGACCGCGTTGTCCGCTCGTCCCGCCACCAGGATGGCTCCGACGAGGATGACGCCGTGGATGGCGTTCGCGCCAGACATCAACGGAGTATGGAGAATCGACGAGACCTTCGCGATGACCTCGTACCCGGTGAACGCACTGAGTACGAAAATCGTCAACAGCACAATGCCTTCTGCCATGACCTATCCGACCTCCCCCAACTGGTCCTGGGTCAAGTGGTGCCGCACCTCACCCGCGTGCGTCACGCAGCTCCCCGCGACGACGTCGTCGTCGAAGTCGATGGCGACGTTGCCCTCCTTGAGCATGAGCAAGAGGAAGTTGACAACGTTCTGCGCGTACAACCTGCTTGCCGGCAAGGGCATCTGACTGGGAACGTTCCGTCCGCCCCAGATCGTGATGCCGTTGACTGTCAGCTCCTCGCCGGGCTTGCTGCCCTCGACATTGCTGCCTTGCTCGGCGGCGAGGTCGACGACGACGGAGCCGGGTTTCATGCCCTTGACCATGTTGGCGGTGACGAGGAGTGGGGCTGGCCTGCCGGGCACCGCCGCGGTGGTGATGAGGGCGTCGGCGTTCGCGACGTACGGGGTGAGAAGCTCGCGCTGCCTGGCGGCTCGTTCCTCGGTCATCTCGCGTGCGTACCCGCCGGTGCCACCGAGTGCCTCGAGGGGCAGCTCGACGAACTTCGCGCCGAGGCTGCGGATCTCCTCCGCGGAGGCTTCGCGGACGTCGTACGCCTCGACCATCGCACCGAGCCTTCTGGCGGTGGCGATGGCCTGGAGTCCCGCGACGCCGGCGCCGAGGACGAGCACGCTGGCCGGCCTGACGGTGCCCGCGGCGGTCATGAACAGCGGGAAGAACCTCGGCAGTCGTTCGGCGGCGACGATCGCGCATCGGTAGCCGGCGACGAGGGCCTGGCTGGAGAGGGCGTCCATGGACTGGGCGCGGGACGTTCGCGGGATGAGGTCCATGGAGAACGCGGTGACCTTGCGGTCGCGGAGGATGCGGACGAGCGGGAGCTCCTGGATGGTGGGGAGGAACGAGACGGTGACCGTGCCTTCCGGCAGGTGTCGCGTGTGTGCGAGGTCCGGGGGCTGGACGGAGAGCACGACCTTCGCGTCGTCCGCGGCGTCGTCCCCGACGTACGCCCCGGCCTCGCGGTAGGCATCGTCGGTCGCGTGGAGGTGGACGCCCGCGCCAGGCTCGACAGCGACCTCGAACCCCGCCTCGGTGAGCTTGGGAACCAGCTCCGGCACCAGTGCAACCCGGCGCTCACCAGGCCGCCTCTCCCTGAGCACCGTGATCCTCACCCGGGGCACCCTAACTGATCATCGCCCAAGCCAGACAGCCTCGCGCGCCGCCGGTTTACAACGTTCGTAGACCGCGCATCGCGATCTCCATGCCGATCTCCGCGGCCAGAGGTCGAACGTGAGGTACAGCAGCTTCGCCCGCAAGTTCACGCACGTCACGCTCGAGCGCGCGACCGAACGGCCCGAGCAGACGGCCGGCGGCAAGTACCGGACGGTGATTCCGTACCCCTGATCGCCGGGCTGTCCAGGAGCGGCCCTCAGGCGGGGAGGGCATGGTCAACTTCTGGGCGCGCACCACTAGAGTCCGTGGGTACATGGAGACGCCTGAGCGCTATCAGCGGGATCACGAGAAGCTCTCGGCTGGACTCCGCGAGCTGCGCAACGCGGCCGGGCTGACCGGGCGCGAGGCGGCCAAGCGCGCGGGGATGAGCCAGCCGAAGATCTCGAAGATCGAGAACGCGTTGTTGCTGCCGAGTGCGGCCGACGTGGAAACGTTGCTGCACGTCTACGGGGCACCGCAGGAGCAGTTCGACGGGCTGCTCGACCTCGCCGCGGTGTTGCACACGACGTACGAGAGCAACCGCACGATCGTGCGCCGCGGGGCGGCTCGGCGACAGCGCCAGATCGCGCAGCTCGAGGCCGAGGCCTCGACGGCGCAGTACCTGTCGATCTCGCTGATCCCGACGTTGCTCCAGACCGCGGAGTACGCGCGTCGGGTGTTCGCGCTGGACCTGACCGGAAACGATCTCGCCCGCGCTTTGGATGCCCGCTTGGAGCGGCAGCATGTGCTCTACCGGGAGTCCAAGTCGCTCTCCTTCATCTTGACCGAAGCTGCATTGCGGTGGCGATTCGGGCCTTCGGAGGTCATGCGGACGCAGCTGCTCCACATCGCGTCGCTGTCGACGTTGCCGAACGTGTCGATCGGCATCGTGCCGTGGTCGGCCGAGGTCGCGGTCGTGCCGATGCACAACTTCGAGATCTTCGACGACAAGCTCGTGACGGTCACCTTGGAGACCGTGTCGATGACGTTCCAGGACCCGCAGGATGTGCTGCGCCATGGGCGCTTGTACGCCGGCCTGGACAAGGCCGCCCTCAAGGACGACGAGGCTCGGGCGCTGCTCAGCCAGATCGCCGAGGAGTTCCGGACCCTCGACTGAGCGCTGCTCGTCATCTCTTCTTCGACCCTTCCCCGTGATTCTCGGTGCACTTGCTTGATTCGCTTCGTTGCCGAATACTAACACGTATGCCGACGGAATGGAGCCGACCGATGACGGAGTGCGAATCGCACCCACCTCCGGACCGCCTGGTTGTCGCCGTACGTAAGGCATGCGAAGGCGGGGAGGCCGAGATCGCTCGCGCCGTCCTGGAGGTGCTGCTCCTCGAGCTGCCGGAGCACTTCGGCCCGGACGCGCGCTCCGCGTACGCGTTCTGGCTCCGCAACCGCGTCGCCGCGCTGCGAGCTGGCAAGCCGTACCAGCCGTGGGTGATGACCACGAGCTACCAGCGCTATCCCCAGCTACTGATGTGTGACTCGCCGCCCTGACCAACCTGGGGAACCCGCTGCAGGGTCGGCAGCGGGTTGTCGGACCCGGGACGCCCCCGCCCCATTGCCGCCCGACCGGAGGCGTCCCGGGTCCACTACTTCGCTACGACGAGGGATCGGGCCCACCGATGGACGCGCAGCACACGGTCAACCCGCTTGCCATCGCGGCGCCACGTGCGCGTGAGGCCGCCGGTGCGTCGTTGGACGATGCCGAGATCGCTGCGATGGTCTTGGAGACCCTGCTCCGTGAGCTGCCGGTGCACTTCGGACCGGAGGCTCACGCGGGCCTAACGGTTCTGGCTCCGCAACCGCATCGCCGCCCTCCAAGCCGGCAAGCCGTTCCACCCGTGGGTGATGACGACCAGCTACCTGTACTACCCCGAGCTGTTCGTGCTCGACCACTCCTGACCAAGACTGGCGGGATTACAGGTCCCGCAGACCACGCATTGCGACCTCCATGCCGATCTCGCGGCGGCGGGCTTCGGAGCTGCTCATGTTCGCCGGCGGGGCGACCCTCGCGCCGCTGGCCTTGTCGAGCCTGCTGGATCGCGTGGCCGACGGTGATCCCGTTGGTCTAGCCAGGCGGGAATGTCGATCGCCGGGCGGGCGGCGTGGACGTAGAGTGCGAGGCGCTGGGCGGATGGGCCTGGCACTTCTTGAGGGAGCGCGGTTGATCGAGGTCGATACCGGGGAGCGGGCCCGGGGGTATCGGGATGCTTACACGGAGCAGGTTCGCGGGCGGACCAATGCGGACAATGGGCGGACGTATGAACGGTCCGGTCCCGTCACCAGGAGCTACGGCAACGGGCGGCCCGGGTTCATCGACTACAAGCACTTGAACGGGCTCGAGGGCGACGAGCTGGACAAGCTCGTCAACGAGCAGAGGGACTTCTTCAAAGCCCGCAACGAAGAGTTCGAGTGGAAGTACCACGGCTACGACCTCCCCGAAGACCTCCCCGACCGCCTCGTCAAGGCGGGATTGACGCCGGACGAGGAGGAGATGATCATGATCGGCGAGGCCGCCGATCTCGCCACGGACGCGAGAACACCGCAAGGCGTCAGGATCAGGCAGGTCGACCAGCAGGAAGACTTCGTACGCATCGCCGCCATGGAGACCGAGGTCTGGGGCTACGCCCACGACTGGCTCATCGACCACCTCGCCCAGGAGGTCCAGACCGGCGGCATCGTGCTCGCCGCCGAGCCCGAGGACGGCAGCAAGGTTGTGAGCGCCGCGTGGCTCCGCCCCAACGAAGGCACCGAGTTCGCAGGCCTGTGGGGCGGCTCGACCCTCGAGGAGTGGCGCGGCAAGGGCATCTACAAAGCCCTCGTCGCCGCACGCGCACAAGCGGCCGTCGAACGGGGCTTCCGCTACCTCCAGTCCGACACTTCCCTGGACAGCCGCCCCATCCTCGCCCGCCTCGGCCTCCTCCCCGTCGCCACCACGACCCCCTACAACTGGCGGCCGTGAAGCGTTTCGCTCCCAACGGCGAAGTACCAGAAACGAGCCGAGCCCGAGGGAGCGAACCATGTCCGCCGTGCGCCCACCGACCGACGCCGAGGTCGTGGCCAGGTCGATCGACGCGCCGGACGCGTTCACGCTGATCTACGACCGCCACATCGGTGACCTGCACGGCTACCTCGCCGCCCGGGTCGGCCAGGCCAAGGCCGACGACCAGGCCCAGGCGGTCTTCCGCCGCGCCTTCCAGCAGCGCCACAGGTACGACCAGAGCCAGCGCACCGTACGCCAGTGGCTCTACGACCTCGCCAAAACCACAAAAGACCCACAGAACGAGCCGCCAAAGCCACCAACCCGCGAAACTGTGATCCTGGGCCGCAACCGCCTCCGAGACCTCATCGACGCCCCACCCCGCCGCACCAGCTGGCTCGGCTCGGCCATCCTCGCCACCACCGGAGCCGCCGCGATCGTCGGCGTGATCGTTTTCGCCACCCACCAGGCCAGCCCACCCGCGACCCCGCGGGACCTCCCGGCGATCACCGTTCCCGCGAACGTCCTCTGCGTCACCACCGCCGAGGCCAAGTCCTGCGTGGGACCGTTACCGGCAGTCGTGTCACGGCCGCTGATCCCGTGTGGTGAGGTGAGGCTATGCGAGACGCCTACACCGCTACAGGTCCGACCACCGCGCTCCCCATCTGGGAGAATCCCGAGCTGACCGGCACGGGTCGCCTCCGCACCCGCGCCACGCTGCTCCCCTACCCCACCGCCGACGACGCCCTGGCCCAGCAGAACGCCAGGGTGTTGGAGCTCGACGGTGACTGGTCGTTCCGACTGGTGGGACATCCCGACGAGACGCCGAGCGACTTCCCCGACCCGGCCCTCGACGTCACAGCCTGGGACCGCGTCGCCGTGCCGGGCAACTGGACCATGCAGGGGTACGGGCGCCCGCAGTACACCAACGTACGGATGCCGTTCGCCCCCAACCTGCCGCCGACAGTGCCGCAGGACAACCCGACCGGCCTGTACCGCACGACGTTCGAACTCCCCGAGCGGTGGCACGGCCAGCGGCTCGTCCTGCACCTCGGCGCCGCGATCTCGATGGCCTCGCTCTGGCTGAACGGCACCCCCGTCGGCATCGCCAAGGACTCCCGCCTGCCGAGCGAGTTCGACATCACCGCCACAGCCAGAGAGGGCGAGAACGTCCTTGCCGTACAGGTGATCCAGTGGTCCGACGCCAGCTACATCGAGGACCAGGACCAGTGGTGGCAGGCCGGCATCCAGCGTTCGGTGTACGTGTACGCGACCCCGCCCACATACCTCGCCGACCTCGCCGCCGTCGCGAGCTACGACCACGAGAAGGGCTCCGGCGAGCTCGGCCTGTTCGCCACCATCGGCGAGCTCCCCAGCGGCGGCTGGAAGGTCACCGGAAAGCTCCTCGGCCCCGACGGCGAGGTCGCCCTCGACCGCCTGGAAGGCGAGGTGACGCTGCAGTCGGAGGACGCGCCTGGGATCGGCGCGGCCGGGTTCGGCGGCACGCTCGCCACGGTCCAGCCCTGGTCCGCTGAGCAGCCCAACCTCTACACGCTCGTCGTCAGCCTGCGTGACCCAGATGGCATGGAGTACGAGGCGACGAGAACGCGCATCGGCTTCCGCACGGTAGAGATCCGCGACCGTGAGCTCCTCATCAACGGCAAGCGCGTCTACATCAAGGGCGTCAACCGGCACGAGCATCACGACCGGTTCGGCAGCGCGGTGCCGCGCGAGACCGTGCTCGAGGACGTCCGCGTTCTGAAGCAGTTCAACGTCAACGCGGTCCGCACCTCGCACTACCCGCCCGACCCCTACTTCCTCGACCTCGCGCGACGAGTTCGGCTTCTACGTCATCGACGAGGCGAACATCGAGGCGCACGCCAACTACAACACCATCTGCGCGGACCCGAGGTACCAAGCCGCGTTCGTGGATCGCATCAGCCGCATGGTCCTGCGCGACCGCAACCACCCGAGCATCATCTCGTGGTCGTTGGGCAACGAGACGGGCTACGGGCCCAACCACGACGCCGCGGCCGCTTGGGTGCGTCGCGTCGATCCGACCAGGCCGATCCACTACGAAGGCGCGATCGCACCCGACTGGAGCGCCGGCCACCCCTCGTCAGACCTGGTCTGCCCGATGTACCCGTCGATCGACCGCATCGTCGAGTGGGCCAAGACGACGAACGACCATCGCCCGTTGATCATGTGCGAGTACGCGCACGCGATGGGCAACAGTGTTGGCAACCTCGCGGACTACTGGGAGGCGATCGAGTCGCACCACGGTCTGCAGGGCGGGTTCATCTGGGAGATGCTCGACCACGGAATCGTCAAGCAGGCCGAGGATGGACGGGAGTACTGGGGGTACGGCGGCGACTTCGGCGACGAGCCGAACGACGGCAACTTCGTCTGCGACGGGCTGTTCTGGCCGGACCGTACGCCGCATCCGTCCATGTGGGAAGCGAAGCGGGTCTTCCAGCCGTTCGCGGCGAGCTGTGTCAATGACGACTTGCGCATCGACAACAAGTACGACTTCCGCGACCTGTCGCACCTCGCGATCTCGTGGGAGGTGACGGTCGACGGGATCGTGGCGTCGTCCGGACAGCTGCCCACGTTGTCGACACCGGCAGGCGGGCAGCAGGTGCTGTCGGCGCCGTGGTCGATGCCGGACCTCGAGCCGGGCCAGGAGGCGTACGCGACGCTGCGGTTCGTCGACTCGACCGATGTCCCGCTGATCGGCACCGGGCACGAGATCGGCTGGGTTCAGCTCCCGCTCGGCACCGGCGTGGTCCAGCCCGCGCCCTCCAGCGCCGGGCCGACGAGCGTGGAGGAAACCGAAGCAGGCTGGACGATTCGCGGTCCGAGGTCGGCGCTGGTGGTTGGCCGTACGGGTGCCGTGTCCTGGTCGGTCGATGGCGTGGACCTGCTCGCGAACGGCCTGAGCGCGAACATCTGGCGTGCCCCGACCGACAACGACGGCATCCAGTTCGTCGTCCTGGCGGGCCACCACCGGCACCAGGTGCTGGCGAAGTGGCTCGAGTTCGGGCTCGACCAGCTCGTCGCTCATCCCGAGGAAGTCTCAGTCCAGACTGACGATTCGGGACGTGCGGTCGTCGTACGTCGCGAACGGCTGGTGCCAGAAGGCAAGGAGCTCGGGCTCACGCACGAGTGCCGCCTGGCGGTGTCGGGTGACGCGCTCGAGGTCGCGCACTCGTTCGCGGTCGACGCCGGGCTGCCCGACCTGCCTCGGATCGGTGCCGCGGCTGTTCTGCCGGCGGGCTTCGAGACCGTGGAGTGGTTCGGTCGCGGCCCGCACGAGAGCTACGTCGACCGGAAGCTCGGCGCGGCGGTGGGTCGTTGGCAGGGCACGATCGACGAGCAGTACGTGCCGTACATCCTGCCGCAGGAGCACGGGAACAAGACCGACGTCCGCTGGCTCGCGGTCCGCCGCGCCGACGGTGTCGGCCTGCTCGTCTCGGCGCCGACGCCGGTGGAGGCGAAGGCCTCGCACTACTCCGACGCCAACCTGGACGCGGCGCGGCACACGATCGACGTGGTGCGCGAGGACGTGACGTACCTGTCCATCGACGTCCGCCAACGTGGCCTCGGCGGTGCGAGCTGCGGGCCGGACACGTTGGAGCGCTACCAGGTGCCGTCGGGAACGACGTACGAACTGTCCTACCGCCTGCTGCCGCTCACTGCCGACGACGATCCGGGAACGCTGCACCGGGCGCGGTAATTCGGTAGCGCTCTCCTCACCCCGGGCGTAGCGTCCCTGGTAACAACCGCATAAGCCCCCGGGCGTTTCGAAACTTCAGCACCCGGGACCAGCCGACACCACGTCGGCTGGTCCCGGGTGCTTTTCGTTTCTCCGGGGGCACGACCAGGAGGTGACACATGCTGACCGACGAGCAGCGCAGGGCGTTCGACGAGGAGGGCCTGCTCCGCCTGCCCGGAGCCGTCGCGCGAGCTGAGGCGGAACGGATGGCCGAGCGGATCCATGCCTGCCTCGCTACGGAGGAGGTCGTTCGGCGCAACAGCGAGAACGAGTGGCTTCGTACCCGACCGGGCGGGCTGGGGCAGCTCAAGAAGGACGGAACGTTCGACGCCGTCCGGGAGAGCGACGTGCCGGTCGCGCTGGACGAGCTGTTCGGCGCGGACGGGTGGAAGCGAACGAGGAGCTGGGGCAACCCGGCGGTCACGTACACGACGGACAACGAGTGGGAGCTCCCCACGACCGGGTGGCACGTCGACATCGCGCCCGACCAACTTGGCCGGTCCCGATCCGTCACGGTGTTCACCGTGCTGACCGAGCTGCGGCCTCGCGGCGGTGGCACGTTGATCGTCACCGGATCGCACCGCCTGGTCAGGCGCTTCGGCCAGTCGGACGTCCACAACCGGGCACAGCGCCGGATCCTCGGCGCGATTCACCCGTGGCTCGCGGACCTCTGGGGTCGGCAACCGCTCCCCGACCGCCGGCAGCGCTACGTCGATCGAGGCACCGTGATCGAGGGCGTTCCCGTCCAGGTCGTCGAGCTCACCGGCCAGCCCGGCGACGCGTTCCTCATGCGCGGCGACACGTTCCACAATGTCGCCCCGAACGCGCTCCCCGAGCCGCGGACCATGCTGATCAAGGGCATCCCGCTCGTGCTGCCCTGATCTGAGGTGGCGAATAGGACATCGGCCTGAGGCGGCCTCACCCGCCTCAGGCCGACTCTCTACCCATGACCAACATTCAGCCCGACCCTCGTCGATGGGCCGCACTCGGGATCGTGCTCGCCGCCGTCTTCATGGATCTGATCGACATCTCGATCGTCGTGATCGCCGCCCCCGCGATCCAGAGTGATCTTGGAGCGAGCTACGCCGGGATCCAGTGGATCATGGCCGCGTACGCCCTCGCGCTCGGCCTGCTGCTCGTGACCGGCGGGCGGCTCGGCGACATCCTCGGACGCAAGCGGATGTTCCTGATCGGCGTCGCGGCCTTCACGCTCACCAGCGCGGTCTGCGGTCTCGCCCCGTCCATCGAGGTCCTGATCATCGCTCGCACGATCCAGGGCGCGGCCGCGGCGATGATGGTGCCGCAGGTGCTCACCACGATCCAGACCGAGTTCCCGCGCGAGGAACGGCCCAAGGCGTTCGGCATGTACGGCGCCGTGAACGGGCTCGCCGCGGCGTCAGCGCCGATCGTCGGCGGCCTGCTCGTCGGCAACAACGTGTTCGGGCTCGAGTGGCGCTCGGTCTTCTGGATCAACGTCCCCGTCGGCCTGGTCGCCCTGATCGGCGGCAGCAGGCTCATGCGCGAGTCGCACGCCGAACACCGCCCCAGCCTCGACCTCAAGGGCGTAGCGGCGATCACGGTCGCGCTGTTGCTTCTGCTCTACCCGCTGATCCAGGGCCCCGAGCACGACTGGCCGCTCTGGGGCTGGCTGATGATGGCCGCGTCGATCCCGGCGTTCGCCTCCTTCGCCAGGACGCAGGCGAGCCGCGAACGTACGGGCCAGTTCCCGCTCGTCCCCACCAGCCTGTTCCGCACCCGCTCGTTCGTCACCGGGCTGGCCGCCGCGCTCGTGATGTTCTCCTCGATCGCCGCGTTCTTCCTGGTGCTGACCGTCCAGCTGCAAGCTGGCCACGGTTTCAGCGCGCTGCGCACCGGCCTCACGTTCATGGCCTGGCCGATCGGCCTGGCCGTCACCTCGGGCATCGCGATCAGACTGGTCGCAACGATGGGCCGCAAGCTGATCTCGATCGGTGCGGCCGTCCTCACCGCCGCGATGCTGGCCACGATCCTCGCGATCGAGGCAGGCGGCGCAGACCTCACCAGCTGGCACCTCGTTCCCGGCCTGCTGCTCGGCGGAGTCGGCTTCGGGTTCGTCGCGCCGGTGCTCGTCGACATCGTCCTGTCCGGCGTGCCTGGGCGCGACGCGGGCGCGGCCTCCGGCGTCACCAACACCGCCATCCAGATCGCGAGCGCCATCGGAATCGCCTTGGTGGGCGCACTGTTCGCCACTGCGGTCGACAACGGTCAGGGCTTCGACGCGGCCGCACAACGCTCGCTGTGGTACCCGGTCGCGGCGTTCGCCCTCGGGTTCGCGCTCAGCTTCACGCTGCCCACCAGGGCGAAAGCTACGACGGCAGTGTGAGCGCGAGGCGGATGTGGTGCTTGTCCACGACCACCCGGCCGGCAAGCTCGGCATCGGGCGTGCCGGCCGGGTACGCGTCGATCCTCACCTTCTTCATGCTCGGCCGGCCAGCGGATTCCCAAGCCAGCAACGAGTTCGCGAGACGTTCGGCCAGCGTGGCGGCGGCGGGTCCGTACGCGAGGACCGCCAGCTCCACCGCGTCGCTCTGCCGATCGACACTCTCGTCGAACGGTTCCAGATGCGCGAGGCTGCCGTCGGCGACCAGCCCGAGACCGGTGCCGTGGAAGCCCTCCAGGTAGACCCGGCCGTAGTCGGGCTCCCGCAACGCCAGCCACGGGTCGACGCTCTCGTACAGCTCCCGCCCCGTCGCCCGCATCCGCACGGGAAGTCGCACCGGCGGCGTGGCCAACGACGGCAGCTCGACCGGCCGTCCGTCGTCCACGATCACGGTCAGCCGCGGACCCGCCCCGATGACGTACGTCCGAGCCGGCCCCGCGAACGCTCCCTGCATCGTCATGAACCCACACGGCACCACGCTCTTCGACCGCAGCACGCCGTCGTCGTTGACGAACGCGATCGACCGCTGCACCCCACGAATCCCCAACGGCAGAACGAGAATCCCACCAGGGGCAAGCTGCTCGACCCACGCCGGTGGGATGTCCCAAGCACCGACGGTCGCGATGATCCGGTCGTACGGCGCACCGTTCGGCGCGCCCTGTCCGCCGTCGCCGCACAGCACCCGGACGGCCGCGTACCCCGCCGCGTCCAGGCCGCGCCGCGCTCGTTCGACCACGTCCGCGGCGATGTCGACCGTCGTCACCAGCTCGGATGCACCGACGAGCTGGGCGAGCAGAGCCGCGTTGTAGCCCGTGCCAGCGCCGATCTCGAGCACGCGCTGACCGGGCGAGAGCGACAGCTGCTCGAGCATGATCGCCACGATCGCCGGCTGGGACGCCGAGCTCGTCGGGACGCCGTCGGCGTTCTGCTTGGTCACCAGGGCCTGGTCGGCGTACGCGCGTTCGGCCGACACCTCGGGCACGAACACGTGCCGTGGCACGGTCTCCATCGCCGCCGCCACGACCGGATCCGTCAGCGCGCCGTTCTCGCGCAGGTTCGAGACGAGCTCGACCCGCAGGCTCTCCGCGTCCATAGGGAGAGAGCCTGCCAAGAAACTCAGCCGAACGTATGCCCCTCGCCACGATAGGTCGGTACGGTCGCGACCAGTTGATCACCGGAGACCAGGTGAACGACGTCGAAACGCTCACACATCTCGCCGGCCTTGGCGTGCCGCATCCAGACCCGGTCGCCGACGCGCAGCTCGTCCGCGACCACGCCACGGACCGGCGTCTGCACCTCGCCCGCGCCCTCGCTGACCGTCGTCACCAAACCTGCCGGCAGGTACGGGCTCGGCAGCCTGCTCCGACCGGCCGGGCCGGACGCCGCGTAGCCGCCGGAGAACAGTGTCGCCACGCGCGGCCCCGGCCGCCGTACGACGGGCAGCGCGAACGCCGCCGCCGGTCGCGGGTGGAAAGACCGATATCCGTCGAAAAGCGCCGGCGCGAAGAGACCTGAGCCCGCCGTCAGCTCGGTCACCTCGCGACCGGCACCGCTGGTCTCCAGGCTCCCGGTGCCGCCGGCGTTGACGAACTCCAGCGGCATGACCGCCTGGACAGCCGCCACCACCTCGGCCCGCCGCGAGGCGATCTCCGAAGCGGAACGGCCCTTCATCCATCGCACGACCGGGTTCAGGTCCGGCAGCCCGGCGATCTGCGCCTCGTACGTCATCAGCCCGACCAACCGGAAGCCCGGCCGGCCCACGACGGCGCGCGCCAGCGCGACGGCCTGCTCGGGCGTGCGGATCGGCGACCGGCGAGCCCCGATGTGCAGGCCGAACGGCTGCCACGACGTGTCGATGTCGATGCACACCCGCAGCACCGGATGGTCCGGACCGAGCACGGACGCGACGAAGTCGAGGTGCGCCACGTCGTCGATCATCAACGTGATCCGCCCGGCCAGCTCCTCGTCAGCGGCCAGCGTCAGCAACGCGGAGCGGTCGACCGTCGGGTAGCCGATGAGCACGTCGTCGATGCCGTGTCGTACCAGCCAGATCGCCTCGGTGAGCGAGAAGCCCATCACACCGCGGAATCCGGGCCGCGCCAAGACCTCGTCGAGCAGCGACCGCACACGGACAGACTTACTGGCAAGGCGAATCGGCGTTCCGTTCGCACGATGTACCAGGTCCGCGGCGTTCGCGAAGAACGCGTCCACGTCGATCACCGCGAACGGTGGATCCAGGTCCGCCGTCGCGAAGTCGTACGCCTTACGTAGATCGTCCGTCACGCTGGTTCTCCTGTCACCGGTGCCGGCGTCGCCGCCACTGCCGGGGTTTGCGGGGCGAACGCCCTTGCTACCAACAAGATCAGGCCGGCCAGCACCAACGGGATCGCGAACGCGAGGCGGAGTTGACCGGTCGCGTAGACCGTTCCGATGAGGACGCTGCCGATGATGGTGCCGGCGTAGTTGAAGAGATTCAGCCGCGAGATCGCCACGTCTGGCCGACCGGGTGCCGCCGCCGCTGCCGCGGTGAACGCGAACGGCGCGACGACGGGCAGTCCGAGCCCGGTGACGAAGAACCCGGCGATGGCGAGCAGCGGCCCGGGCGCGACCACGATGCCGAGCAGGCCGAGCATGCCGACGACCGTTCCGGCCTGCACGATCCGTACCGTCCCGAACCTGCCGGCGAGCCGGTCGGCGAACGCCCGGGTGATGATCGAGCCCACCTGGTAGCCGGCCAACCCCAGTGGGGCGAGCGCGAGCGAGGAGTGCAGCGCTTCCTGCAGATAGAGCGCGCTCCAGTTCAGGCCGCCGGAGTCCATGACGTAGAAGACGACGACCGCGACACCGACGAGCAGCAGCGGCCGCCACGGCACCCGCTCGCCCGCGGTGGGCATCGCCACGGTGTCGGGGGTCTCGCGAACGAAGAACGGGCCCGCGACCAGCATCGCCGCGATCCCGACCAGCGTCACCAGACCCACGGACGGGCCGAGCGACCACCCGAGCGCCGCGGTGGCAGAGGCGTAGAGGGCACCGGCGACACTCGCGATGCTCCACACACAGTGGAAGCCGGCCATGATGCTGCGCCCGTACAGGTCCTGAACGGCGATGCCCTGGGCGTTCATCGCCGCATCGATCGCGCCGACGCCGAAGCCGTACACGACGAAGGCGGCGAACACCCAGAAGAGGCTCGGCGCGAACGCGGCCGCGCCGGCCGCGACCGACACCAGCGTCATCCCACCACGCAACGTCCACGCGCTGCCGATCCGCTGCGCGACCGCGCCGGCAGTGAGGCTCCCGCCGCCCGCGACGACCGCGATCGAGAGCACGACCAGGGTGATCTGAGTCTCGGAGAGCCCATGGGTGGACTTGAACACCGCGAGCTTCGACAACAGCGTCGCCAGCACCATGCCCTGGATCCAGAACGCGGCGGAGACGGCGACCCTCGCTCGTCGGTGCGCGAGCATGGCGGCTCCTGGGGTTTGCGGCGGCGGTCAGCCCGCGGCGCGGCGGCGGGCTCGCCGGGTCTGGCCGGCGAGGTAGTCGAGGAACGTGCTGTATCGCCGCTGCACCGCCTTGTCGTCGCGGTCGACGAGCCACTGCAGCGTGATGCCCTCGTTGATCGCGATGACGGTCTTCGCGAGCTCCTCGGCCGGCTCCGTCCACTCGATGCCGGCGGCCTCGGCGACCGAGTCGAGGAAGCCCCGTGCGGTCGTGAAGTAGCACTCGTACAGCCACGCCGTGAGGTCGGTCATGCCCTGCCGGAGCGTGTAGGTGGTGAGCTCATAGGTCAGGAGGTGGCGCTCGGGGTCGGTGCCGACGGTCTGGAAGAGGTTGTCGAGCCCGGCCTGCAGAACGTCGCGAACGTCGCCCTTCTGCAGCGTGGCGAGTTGGACGGAGCTGCCCATCTCGTCCACGATCGCCTTGATCATCTCCTGCAGCAGCTCGTCCTTCGAGCGGAAGCAGTAGTGGACGATCCCGAGGGAGACACCCGCCTCCTTCGCGATCCGCCTCGTCGTCGCCGCGTCGACCCCCTCGCGCGACGCCACGGCCAACGCAGCCTCCACCAGTTGGCGGCGCCGCTCATCGGCGGGAACACGGACCATGCCAGCAAGAATGATCCTTCGCCGGCTGTTGGTCAAGCGTCCAGATCGATTGTCTTGGACAATCGACCAGATCGGATGACTTGGACTCTTGACTTGGACGCTCGACCAACTCATGATGGCGTGCAACGCCAGATCGCTTCAGTTGCAAAGAGCAGCATCCCCGGCACCTTCGCCCTCCGCCGTCCGCGCGCCGACACGATCCCCCAACCTTGTCGGCGCGGGGTCGAGGGAGGGCGACGGAGCCGACCCACTGGATCCCTTCCGCCCCTCACGACTTCGAGGCAGGCCGATGTCCACACTCAGCACGCACTTCACCCACCGAGTCGGTGTTCTGGACGCCTCTACCACGTTGCACAACACCGGTTCGGTGGGCAAAGTCGTGGCTTCCTGTGGAGACGCCGGGGTTCGGTGGGCGAAGTCGCAGGTCGGAGTGGCGCCATGAGCTCGTTCGAGACGTGGCGCAACTGGGCCGGAACGGAGTCCGCGAGTCCGAATCGCGTCGTACGTCCACGTGATGTCCAGGAGCTCTCCGCCGCGATCAGCGCCGCGGGCCGGGATGGCCTTACGGTCAAGGCCGTTGGCTCCGGGCACTCGTTCACCGGGGTGGCCGTAACCGAAGGTGTCCAGATCCGTCTCGATGGTATGGACGGCGTCGTTGACGTCGACGCGACGGCCGGTCTCGTGACGGTCGAGGCGGGCATCCCGCTCCATCGCCTCAACCCCCTGCTCGAGTCGCTTGGCCTGGGCATGACCAACCTCGGCGACATCGATCAGCAGACGATCTCGGGAGCGATCTCCACTGGAACGCACGGCACCGGCGCCCGGTACGGCGGCATCGCGACGCAGGTCCGCGGCCTGCAGCTCGTTCTCGCCAATGGCGAGCTCATCACCTGCTCCGACAAGGAAAACTCCGACCTGTTCGCCGCGGCACGCATCGGATTGGGGGCACTCGGCGTGATCGCCAACGTCACGCTGCAGTGCGAGCCCGTGTTCGACCTGCATGCCGTCGAGGGAGCGATGACGCTCGAGCAGGTCCTCGACAAGTTCGAAGACTTCGCCGACGACAACGACCACTTCGAGTTCTACTGGTTCCCGCACACCCAACGTACGTTCACCAAACGCAACAACCGGGTGCCGCGCGGAACCCCTCGCAAGCCGGTCGGCCCGATCAGCCGCTGGTTCGACGACGAGCTGATGAGCAACTCCGTCTTCGATCTGACGAACAAGCTGGTGCGGCGATTCCCGCGCCTCGTGCCGGCCGCGAACAACGTGGCAGCGCGGGCCTGGTCGGCCCGCGAGGTCGTCGACGTTTCCTACCGCGTCTTCACCTCGCCTCGACGCGTGGTGTTCCGCGAGATGGAGTACGCCGTACCGCGCGCTCACATCCGCGAGGTCATCCGCGCCGTACAAGCCTGGATCATCAAGACAGGCGAGCGAATCTCGTTCCCGATCGAGGTTCGCGTGGCTGCGCCGGACGACATCTGGCTCTCCACCGCCTACGACCGCGAGACGGCGTACATCGCCGTCCACCAGTACGACCAAGTCCCGTACGAGCGGTACTTCCACGCCGTCGAGGACATCTGCGCCGGAGTCGGCGGCCGCCCGCACTGGGGCAAGCTGCACTGGCTCGACGCGTCGGAGTTGAGCGCCCGCTACCCGAGGTTCGGCGACTTCGCCAGAATCCGCGCGGACGTCGACCCCGATGGCCTGTTCGCCAACCCGTACTTGGATCGGGTCCTCGGCCCGGCTTCCCCCTGAGGTGACTCGGCAATGACCGCTCCACCCATGCCCGCCTTCCCCGACGAGTTCCTTTGGGGTGTGGCGACGTCCGCCTTCCAGATCGAGGGGGCGACGAAGGAAGACGGCCGCGGAGACTCGGTCTGGGACACTTTCGCCCGTATCCCTGGGAAGATCCGCGACGGCGCCAACGCGGATGTCGCGTGCGACCACTACCACCGGTACGCCGAGGACGTCGAGCTGCTCGCGTCGTTGGGCGCAGGAGCGTACCGCTTCTCCATCTCCTGGCCGCGGATCCAGCCGACCGGTCGTGGTCCGGCGAACAAGGAGGGGCTCGGGTTCTACGACCGGCTCGTGGATCTCCTTCTGGAGAACGGGATCCAGCCGTTCGCGAACCTCTTCCACTGGGATCTCCCGCAGGCGTTGGAAGATACTGGTGGCTGGCTGTCTCGGGACACCGCTGATCGCTTCGCGTACTACGCGGGGCTGGTGGGCTCCGCACTCGGCGACCGGGTCGCGATGTGGAGCACGTTGAACGAGCCGTTCGAGGTGATGGCGCTCGGGTACGGGACGGGCGAGCACGCTCCTGGCCGGGAGCTGTTGCTGGGCGCGTTCCCGGCGGGACACCATCTGCTGTTGGCGCACGGGCTCGCGACGCAGGCTTTGCGGACCCGTACGTCCGCACCGGTGGGTTTGATCAACTCGTACTCGCCGTCGTGGCCGCTGTCCTCGTCGGCGCCGGACGTCTTCGCCGCGGCTGTGCATGACGTTCTGCAGAACCGGTTGTTCACCGACGCGGTGCTTTTGGGCGCCTACCCGGAGGAGACGCGAGCGCTGCCGGGCGTCGACCTCGCGGTCGTGCTCGAGGGCGACCTGGAGACGATCTCGACACCGTTGGACTTCCTGGGCGTGAACTACTACGCGCCGGCGGGGATCTCGGCCGCGGGCGGCGGGGATCCGCGGCCGTTCGGGATCGCGCCGGTGCCGGGGTATCCGACGACGGCGTTCGACTGGACGGTGGCGCCGGAGGGTCTGCACGAGACGTTGACTTCTCTGCACGCGCGTTATGGCGAGGCGCTGCCGCCGTTGTACGTGACGGAGAACGGTGCCGCGTACGCCGACGAGGTTGCCGCCGACGGGTCGGTGGACGACCCCGCGCGGGTCGCCTATCTCGACGGGCACGTACGCGCGGTGTTGTCGGCCTTGGCTGCCGGGGTCGACGTGCGCGGGTACTTCGTGTGGTCGCTCTTGGACAACTTCGAGTGGGCCGAGGGGTATTCGAAGCGTTTCGGCTTGGTACATGTGGACTTCGACAGCCAGAATCGGGTCCCTAAGACGTCGTTCGGGTGGTATCGGGATCTGATCTCTCGGAAGTAGGGGGCGGGCGCGCGATGGCGGCACCGGTGGTTGCGTCTTTGTCGGAGCCTGTCGATCGAGTGCCGGTGCGGTGGATCGCGCTGCTGACCGCGGCGCTGACGGGCCTGTGGGCGGGGATTCTCACGCCGGTGCAGGTGTTGTTGCCGCAGCAGGTCGAGGCCTTGGACGCCGCTTCGAAGGTGACCAACCTGGGGTTGGTGCACGCTGTCGGTGCCGCTGTGGCGATCGTGGCGAACCCGCTGTTCGGAGCCTTGTCGGACCGTACGCGGGGCCGGTTCGGGCGGCGGCATCCGTGGACTCTGGCCGGGGTCGTCTTCGGCGCGCTGGCGTTGGGCTTCTTGTCGGGGCAGACGACGCTGGCCGGCGTGATCGTCGGCTGGATCCTGGTCGAGGCTTCGTTGAACGCGGTGCTGGCCGCTCTGACCGCTTCGCTGCCGGACCGGGTGCCGGTCGCGCAGCGCGGCGTGGTGTCGGCGTGGTCGGGGATCGCGCAGCCGCTGGGCCCGTTGGTGGGACTGGTGCTGGCCTCGTTCGTCCTGGTGTCGACGTCGCTGGGGTATGTGGGGCTCGCTGTCGTGCTGGTGGTCTTCACCCTGCCGTTCGTCTTCTTCACGCCGGACGCGGTGTTGACCTCGCGGCCGCCGTTCTCGTGGCGTTCGTTCCTGGCGGGGTTCTGGGTGTCGCCACGGCGGTATCCGGACTTCGCGTGGGCTTGGGGGACGCGGTTCCTGGTGCAGCTGGCGAACGCGTTCATCCTGCTCTATCTGTACTACTTCCTGCAGGACGCGGTCGGGTACGCCGATCCGTCGCAGGGCGTGTTCGTGCTGACCGGCTGCTACGTGGTGACGCTGATCCTCGCGGCGATGGTGACCGGTGTGCTGTCGGACCGGTCGGGTGGGCGGCGCAAGATCTTCGTGCTGTGGTCGGGCGTGGTGATGACGATCTCGGCGCTGTTGATCGCGTTCTTCCCGTCGTGGCCGGTGGCGATCGCGTCGGCCCTGATCCTGGGACTGGGGTACGGCGCGTACCAAGCCGTCGACCTGGCGCTGATCACCCAGGTGCTGCCGGCCGCGGCGGACCGCGCGAAGGACCTCGGCGTGATCAACATCGCCAACGCCGCCCCGCAGGTGCTGGCGCCAGCGATCGCCGCGCCGGTGATCACGTACCTGGGCGGCTACCCGACGCTCTATCTACTGACCGGCCTCGTAGCCCTCCTCGGCTGCATCTTCGTCTACCGCATCCGCTCCGTCCCCTAGCCGCGCTGGCGGTTGAGCTCCTTCTTGAGCTTCGGACCGAGGAGCCCGAGGAGGCCGCTGTCCTCGCCGGGCTCGGGGAGGTCCTCGATGAACGAGGCGGCGATCAGCTCGTCGACCTCGAAGTTCCGGCCGTACTCGTCGTCCAGAGCGGCGAGGACCGTACGGACCCGTGCGGCGTCCGCCTCGTCTCCGTCGCCGAGCCACTCGAGGAGGCGGTCGATCAGCTCGCCCATGAACAGATGGGGAAGCAGCCCCTCGTAGGTGTCCAGGTGCTCGTTCAGGTCGTCGGCGAGCGCCGGCTCGGCCGTGACCAGCCGGTGGACGGCCGCCTGCGAGGGGGACTGGGAGGGGCGCCGGTCGAGGTGGCCGAGCAGCTTGGGGCCGAGGAGCGACCGGACCGAGCCGCGCGGGTCGTCGTCGAGGGGGACGTTCGCGAGGAACGACTCCGCGATCAGCCCGTCCAGGTCGTCATCGGCTCCCACCTCGGCTTCGAGGACGTCCAACACCCGCTGGAACTCGCCGGCGTGGTCGGGGGCTCCGGACTGGTAGCCCGCCGCGGTGACGAAGGCGGCCGTACGAAGAAACGCCCTCGGCGCCTGCTCGTCGTACCGCTCCCGGTGCTCGGCGAGCATGCCCGCCAGGCGCGGGCTCGCCTCTGCGAGCCGGGCCAGCAATGCGTCAACCAGCTTAGACATTGGGGGGATGCCCGCCTCCTCGTCGATAGGCGTCTCTGAGTTCGTTGAACAGGTCCTGCGCGATCCTACGATCCGCCGGCGACAGGGCGTCGCGGCCCGTCTTGCGGAGCAGGGCCCGGAGGCCGTTCATGATCTCGACGCCCTTCTGCAGGTGGAAGATGCCGTTCGACGGCCGGCCGGTCAGCAGCTCGTTGCGGATCGCGTCGAACGTCGTCCCGTCCCCGGCCGTGCCCTTCTTCCCCGCGTGCTTCCAGAGGTTGTCGATGTGCCGCTGGAGCTTGGAGTTCGAGACCTTCGGTTTGACCGGCGGCTTGCGCTTCGGGATGTCCGGGATCTTGTTCTTGGCGGCCTTGGCCTTCGGAAGTGCCTTCGCCGCGACCTTGGCCACCTTGCCCTGGACGCGGCCCGCCATGCCACGGAGTACGCGTGTCTTACCCAAGGAGCACCCCCATCGCCCGGCTGATCAACAGGTTGATGATCCGGCCGAAGATCTCCTTGAAGACGGGGATCTCGAGGAGGGAAGCACCGAACGTAGGGACTGCCGTCGCGATCGCCTGCGCGATCGCGATCGCCAGCATGACGAGCTGGACGATCACCCAGATCTTGAGCAGCAGGACCACGATCGCGCAGACCAGGATGATGGCACCGACGAGGATGACGCCGGTGGCGTTGTCGGTCAGCGTCTGGACGCCGTCGTCCTTCGCTTCCCACGAGGTCTTGAACGCGTCGATAGCGTCGTCCTGGTTCTCCGTCCAGACCTTCTGGGCGGCCTGCTGCGCCTTCTCGACGACGCCGTCCAGCTTGGAGTAGACCTCCGCCCAAGCCTGGCCGAGCTCCATGAGGCGTACCTCGTCGGCGTCCGGCCACAGGTAGCCGAGGTCGGACAGCAATGTGATCAGCGGGCCGGGGAGCGTGATTCCTTGTGCCATTGGTCAGACCTCCACTGCCTCGACCGTGGCGGTGCTGTCCTGTGCCGTGTTGTCGTAGTTGGCGGCAGCGACGTGGAGCTTTCCGGCGTGCGCCTCGAGGCTCGTGACGACGGACTCGAGCGACTCGATCAGCCGTTCCTCGGCGGACGCGTAGCTCACCCCGAGCAGCATCCCGATCGGCTCCGCGTCCCCGAACGCCGGACCGATGCCCTGAGTCTTGCTGATGAAGTCGTCGATATGATCGTCGAGGTCGCCGGCGACGTCCATGATGTCGGTCGCGGCCGCGTCGATCTTCTTCGGATCGAACTTCTTGACCATCGTCAGGTCCTCCGGTCGATGCGACCCATGACGTCCTCGAGCGCGCCGAACATGGTGCGCATGCTCTGCAGCGACTCGGTCTGGATCGCTTCGAGATCGCCGCTGAGCCGTTCGAAGTCCACGGGGGCTTCCGCGCCGGTCGTGGCCTTCGTACGGAGATCGTCCAGCGCCGCGTTGACGGCCTCGGTGATCGCTTCGCAGACGGCTTCGGACCCGGTGCGCATCATCCGCGGATCCATGCTGATCGACTGCACCTGACCAGGCAGCGAGGCAACGACCCGTACCTTGCCCTCGGCCGCTTCGCCTTCACCGGTGACCTGCCCGATGGCGGCCGTCGGCCGAGGCGACCGCATATCGTCCAGCGCCCGTCGCGTGTCGGTCAGTATCTGGTCGATAGCCGACATACTGAGATCTTCAGTCCCCGCCATGCCACGCCCTCCTCCGTCTGGTCACCCCAGCGATCCTGCCGGGCAACCGGACATAAGACCAGGCCGACATCGCCAGCCTGTGGATAACTACCCCGACGACGACTTGTTGGACGGATGTCGGCTTCTAAGCCGACATCCGTCCAACAAGTCGAGGCTCGAGCACGTCCCGAAGGCGGGCGGCAACGTCGGCAGGGTCGGAACGAACGATCGCGCTCGGGATCCGTACGAGGGGCTCCCCCGCGATCATGAGAGCGAAGTCGCGGCTCATATCGGCCCAGGCCTCGACGACGCCGAAATGCGCTGAGCCATCGATCTCGACGTTGACCGCGCGGCCATCGGGACGGCGGAATCGCACATCGAGATAGCGGGTGCGCCCCGTCGAGTCTGTGCGCTTCCGCTGTAGCTCCGGCTTCGGCAGCTTGAACCGCCGCGCAAGCCTGACAAAGTCGAGTTCGGAGAGCGCACTCACACCACCCTCGACGTCGTCGAGCACACGAAACAGCAGCGAACGATGGCGAACCATGCCTGCCAACACGAGCTCATCGCGAAGCCCAGTCGGAGTGACGAGGCGCTGTTGGACGGACGCGATGAGCAGCGCCGCGGCTCGGCGCGGGCGCGCGCTCCATGCTGCTGCGTCGATGGCCGCCCGCGGATAGCGGACCACCGGAAGACGACGGGCCGGATGCCGGTCATCTGGCGAGAATCGACGCGACACATGCACCCGGACACCAGGCACCTGCGGCCCGTGCCAACTACCCGCCGCCACGATGAGGTGGATGGCATCGCTCGGGAAGCCGACCAGACCGAGTTCCTGCAGTGCGGTCAGCCCGGCCAGCGCGGCGGTTGGACCAGCGTTCAGCACGGCTATCCATCGGCATTGCCGAGAAGACAAGGGGCCCCGATGGAGCACGACGGCGTTGTCGTAGGTCGCCCATCGTTGGGCGGCGACCGCCGTTGCGACATGGTCGTGCGACCAGCCCAGCGCCGCGAGCTGGTCGCGCGCGAGCACGCCATCCTGCTCGAAGGCGAGTCGACCGAACTCACGGTCGTCGCCCGCTCGTCGGAGTCGCGGTCTGCGTGGCATTCCTCAAGCTTGCCCGCTGCCGGCAGCTCCCCGCGCGCATCATCCACAGCCGCCGACTTGTTGGACAAACCTCGGCCTCTAACCCGACATCTGTCCAACAACTCCACGCGACACCACCAACCGCTGACTTGTTAGACAGATCTCGGCCTCTAACCCGACATCCGTCCAACAACTCCACGCGACACCATCAACCGCTGACTTGTTGGACAGATCTCGGCCTCTAGGCCGAGATCTGTCTAACAAGTCGGCGCGGGTTAGGGGACGCGGGCTTCGAGGGCTTCGTCTTCTGGGGGGACTTCGGGGCCGGCTTCGGCGGCGGTGGCTTGGGCGATGTCGATGCGGTCGGTCCAGCGGGCGTCGGGGTCGGGTTGGGGCACTGAGGCGAGCAGCAGTTGGGTGTACGGGTGGGACGGGGTGTGCATCACCGTGCTGACCGGGCCCTGCTCCACGATGCGGCCGCGGGTGATCACCATGACCTCGCCGCCGATGTAGTACACCGTCGACAGGTCGTGGGTGATGAACAGCGTCGTCATGCCGTACGTCATCCGGAAGTCCGTCAGGATGTCCAGGAACAGCTTCCGCACCTGGGCGTCCAGCATCGACACGGGTTCGTCGGCGATGATGAACGACGGCCGCAGCATGTGCACCCGCGCGAGCATGATCCGCTGCCGCTGGCCCCCAGACAGCTGATGCGGGTACCGCCCCAGCACCTGCCCCGGATCCAGCTTCACCGCGAGCAGCGACTCCTCCATCAACGACGACGCAGCCGCCGCCGTGGAAGCCAGCGAGAACTTCTTGATCGCCGTCTTCAGCACCCGGTCCACCCGATAGAACGGGTTGAAGATCGCGTACGGATCCTGGAAGACCGGCTGCACGTTCTTCCGGTAGTCGTCGTACTCCGCCCGCGACAGCTTGAAGATGTCGCGACCCCCGTACGTCACCAGACCCGACGACGGCCTCTGCAAGCCCAGGATGATCCGCGCGATCGTCGACTTCCCCGACCCGCTCTGCCCCACCAGCGACACGATGTGCGGCGGGTCCGACCGCAGCGTGAACGACGTCTCGTGCACCGCGGTCAGGAACCCCGACGGCGTCCCCCGCGCATGGAAACGCTGCACCACGTCCCGCAGCTCGATCTCGCTCACGACGCCTCCGATTGACCAACGGGAGCAGGAGAAACGACAGGTCCGATCTTCGGGATCGACTCGATCAGCGACCGCGTGTACTCGTGCGAAGGCCGCTTGAACACCTGCCGTACGTCGCCCACCTCGACGACCGAGCCCTCGTACATCACCGCGACCCGGTCCACCAGCTGCGCGTGCACGCCCATGTCGTGCGAGATCACCACCAACGTGACCCCGAAGGCAGAACGCAGGTCCGCCAACGACTGCAGGATCACGCGCTGGATCGTCACGTCCAGCGCCGTCGTCGGCTCGTCCGCGACCACCAGGTCCGGCTCCAACGCGATCGAGATCGCCATCAGCACACGCTGCTTCATGCCGCCCGACAGCTCGTGCGGATACATCCGCGCGACCGACGGCTCGAGCCCGACCTCCGCCAGCAGCCGCGGGATCATCGCGTCGATTTGCGAACGGGACAAGGACGAATGCTCCTCGATCACGTCCCGGAACTGACCCTCGACGCGCATGACCGGATTCATCGAGTTCATCGAACCCTGCGGCAGATAGGACAGCGAACGCCAACGCAGCACGCGCAGCCGCCGCTCGTCCAGGTTCAGCAGGTCGACCTCGGGCGACCCCTTCGGGCGGAACGTGACCGACCCGCCCGCGATGTAGCCCGGCGGCCGCAGCAGCCGCAGCAACGCGACCGCCAACGTCGACTTGCCACTGCCCGATTCCCCAGCGATACCAAGGATCTCGCCCCGCCGGACCGACAGGTTCACACCCGACACCGCCGCGACGTCGCCGTGCGTCGAACGGTAGTGAACGGACAGATCCTCGATCTCCAACAACGTCTCGTGCGCTTGATCAGGCACCAGCCACCCCCCTAAGCCGCGGGTTGTAGACCTCTTCGAGCCCGATGTTGATCAGGTTCAAGGCCGCGAACAGCAACGTCAGCAGGAAGATCGGCGCCACGAACAACGGCCACGCGCCCAACGTCATCGCGCCGGTCCCGATCGCCGTGAAGATGATCTTCCCGAGGTCGATCGTCTCGCCCGGCCCCAGACCGATGACCTCCAGGCCGACGAGCGCGAAGATCGCCCCCAGAGCAGAGGATGCGAAGCCCACCCCGATGTACGGCAGCATGTTCGGAAGCAGCTCGTACACGATGATCTCGAGGTCCCGCGCCTTCGTGACCCGGGCGAGCTCCACGTACGGACGCGAACGCAGGCTCAACACCTGCGCGCGAATCGTCCGCGCCGCGAACGGCCAGCTGAAGATCGCGAGGATCAGGCCGACCTCGACGATGCCGATGTTCTTCGCGTACGCCGACAGCGCGATCAGCAACGGGAAGCTCGGGATCACCAACACCATGTCGGTGAACGTCGACAACACCCCGTCGACCGGACCGCCCTTGTAGCCGGCGATGAACGCCACGATCACACCGACGACGGTCGAGATGATCCCCGCGATCGCCCCGATCTGCAACGAGGTCGACAGCGCCCCGATCACCATCGCGAACACGTCGCGGCCGTACTGGTCGGTGCCGAGCCAGTGCGCCGCGGTCGGCACCAACCACCGTTCGTACGCCGCGATCGCGATCGGGTCGTCGCCCTTCCCGATCAAGGCGACGATCAACGGACTCAGCACCGCGACCAGCACGAGGACGAGGATCGTGATGAGGCCGGCGGCGAGCTTCCAACTCCCCGTGACCGCGCGAACGATTGCCCGGATTGCCCTCACAACAAGCCTCCTCTCAGCGCCAGTACTTGACCCGCGGGTCAAGGCTCGGGAGCAACAGGTCGAGGATCAGGTTCGCGGTCAGCACGCCGAAGATCGCGAGTGCCGTCACGCCCATCACCGTGTTGAAGTCGAGGATCCTGATCGCCAGAACGAGCGTCTGTCCGATCCCCGGATAGTTGAAGAGCTGCTCCACCAGGACGTTGCCGTTGAAGATGAAGCCCAGCGAGATGCCGAAGGCCGTCACCTGCGGCAGGTAGCAGTTCCGCAGCGCGTACCTCGTCAGCACCTTGCGCGGCCGCAGGCCCTTGGCCTGTGCGTACGTCAGATAGTCCTCGCCGAGAACGGGCACCATCAGCATCCGCGTGGACAGTAACCACCCGAAAATCCCGATCACGACGATCGACACCGCTGGCAGTAACCCGAACTTCAGCACGCTGCCGACGAACTCGAGGTTCCAGCTCGGGTCCATCCGCGCGTCGTACGCACCCCGGGCTGGTAACCACCCCAGCTGGTAGGCGAAGACGAAAGTGAGGATCAGCGCGAGGAAGTAGAACGGCACGTGCGACAACGCGATCGACAGGTTCGTCATCAGGTCAGCGCCGAACCGGCCGCGCCGCCATCCGGCGAGCGCGCCAGCCAGCAGGCCGAAGACCCAGGCGACGATCGCCGACAAACCGAGCAGGCCGATCGTCCACGGCAGCGCGCGGAAGATCACCTCCTGCGCCGGCGTCGGATAGTTCACCAGCGACGGCCCGAAGTCCTGCTCGATCACGACCTTCTGCAGGTACACGAGGTACTGGTGGAAGATGTTGCCGTCGAGCCCGAACTCCTTCTTGTAGTGCGCGATCACCTCGGCGCTCGCCGCCGCGTTGTAGACGTAGTTCTGCGCGAGCGTCTGGATCAGCGTCTGGATCGGGTCGCCCGGAATCAGGCGGAAGAAGAAGAACGCGACCGTGAGCGCTCCCCACAACTCCACCAGATACAGGCCAAACCGGCGCAGCGCGTAGCCGGCGAGCGGGTGGCGCCCGAGAAAAAGTCGAACGCCACCAAGCCGCGCCGCCGGTTCTTGCTGCTTGTCAGCTACCGCCGTCACTTCTGCCCCGTTGGCTTGAGCCTCCCAATGACGAACATGAACTGTCCCCACCAGTTGTTGGGCACGTTGTACAAGTCGTCCTCGGTGGGCCAGCCCTCCCAGAACGTGGTGTTGTAGTACGCGGGGTAGTTCGTCTGGATCACCGGGATCACCGGAAGGTTCTGGTAGTACTCGTCCAGCGCCTTGGCGAGCAGCGGCTTGGCCTCGGCGCTCTCCGGGTCGAGGTTGTCGAGCTGCTTGGACAGCGCGTCGAGCTCGGGGTCGCGGAGCCGCACCTGGTTACGTCCGACCGCGTTCTCGCCGACCTTCTTCGCGTAGCGGGTCTGGAGGTAGTTGTAGAGCTGGCCGGGGTCCTGCGACATCTGGCAGCACCACTGGGACGAGATGTCGAACTCGCCGCGCTCCCACTTCTCGCTGTGCACCGAGCCGGTATAGCTGCGGACGTTCGCGGCGATGCCGACCTTCTTCAGCTCCGTCACGACGGTCTGGCCGATGATGTACTCCGCACCGTCGACCGGTGCCGGCGTGATGATCTCGATCGTGGCGGGCTTGCCCTTCCACATCCGCTTGCCCTGGGCGTTCTTCGTCGCGCCCATCTCGTCGAGCAGCGCTTCGGCCTTCTGTGGCGAGAACTCGAGCTTGTACTTGTCCGCGACCGCGGGGATCTCCCACTTCTTGTTGCCGTCGTAGTTCGCCCACGGATACTGCGCCGGCGGCGTCTCGACCGGCCAGACCGACTTGCCGATCTTCTCGCGGTCGGTGAGGTAGGAGATCACGTGGTGCATGCGCGGATCCGAGATGATGCCGCGCGCCGGATCGTGGTTCGGCCACAAGGCCCGCGGGCACGGGTCGTTGAACGGCGTCGTGATGAGCTTCTCGTAGCCCTCGCTGCGCAGCTGCTTCGCGTGCTGCTCGTCGAGCGAGCCGACGTCGAACTCCGCGCGCTTGAACGCCTGGCTCGCGGCGTCCTGCGAAGTCGCGGTCGACTGGAAGATGACGAACTCCGGCGCCGGGTCGAGCTTGGCCTTGTTCCAGTAGTTCGGGTTCTTCTTGTAGACGTACATCTTCTGGTTGGGGATCGCCTTGTCCAGCATGTACGGGCCGGTCCGTAGGGGCGGGTTGTCCTTGAACTTCGTGGGGTCTTCCTTCTCCCAGATGTGCTTGGGGAGGATGTCGAAGCTCGCGACGATCGAGCAGATGTAGTCGTAGTGCAGCCGCGGGTTCGGCTTGTTGAGCTCGAGGATGGCGGTCTGCGGGTCGGGGGTCTGGATGTTCGCGATGAAGTCCTTGGCGTTGCCGCCGCCGCCGAGCAGCGCCGGGTTGTCGCGGCGCAGCAGTACGGAGAACTTGAAGTCCTCGGACGTGAGTGGCTTGCCGTCGCTCCACTTGGCGGTGGGGTCGAACTTGAACGTCAGCGTGGTGAAGTCGGCGTTGTACTCGTAGCCGGTCGCGAGCCACGGGATGAGCTCACCGGTCGGGAGGTTCAGATAGAACATGTACTCCCGAACCATGGTGTCGAAGCCGTTTCCGCCCTGGCTCCCGTTCGGAATCATCGGGTTGAAGCTGTTGAAGACCTGGAAGTCGACCTGACCGATGATGACGGTCTTGTCGCGCGGTGTCGGAATGTTCGCCTTACCGATGGGCGCACCACCGCCACCTTCGGCCGGTGCGGGCTTCTTGGTGTTTCCTGAGTACGTACCGCCGCCGTCGCCGCTCGAGCAGGCGCTGAGAGCACCACCGCCGAAGACCATCGCCGCACCGAAACCAAGCCCGGCGCGGAGTGCCCCGCGCCGGTCCATCATGTGATGTCTGAGGACGTCCTGCACGTCCTCGTACCGCTTGCCCATCGACTCGGCCATGTCCAGGACCTCCCCAGGTTCGTCAACGCTGACAGCTCAAAAACGATAGGAGCGCTCCCCGTGGAGGAAAGTAGAGACTGGCGGTTGGTGGAAGTCAACACCCACGAAACCCGCCCGCAATACGGCGAACAGGGCCCGTTGATAAGCGTTCTCCTTGTAGAGATGGGAACGTGTCCACAACGCTCTTCGGCGTGTCCTGTCGTTTGGTGCAAGAAATCCTGCGTCGGCTTGTCCGGTATCGGTCCGTGCAAGCTCTGTCCGACGTGGTTGACACCGTGCTGGCGTCGGCTTAGCTTCCGTTCTACGGCAAGCCGGAATCGATTCCGGCACTGTCCTAGGTCAGGCGGCCAACAATGGACAAGCAGGCAGCTGGATCGCAGTTACGTAGAACGACGATCGACGACATCGCACGCGCGGCAGGCTTGGCGAAGGCCACGGTGTCGCGCGCGTTGAACGGTCGTGGCGAGGTGCATCCGACGACGCGCGAGCGCGTTCTGCAGACCGCTTCGGAGCTCGGGTACGTACCGCAGGCGGCCGCACATGCCTTACGTACAGGGCGATCTCGTTGCCTTGGGCTCCTATTGCCGTCGGTGCAGTGGCCGTGGTTGGTCGACGTTCTGCAAGGTGTAGCCGATGCGGTGTCCGACGCCGGCTACACGTTGCTGTTGTTCTCTACGGCGAAGGGCGAACAGACCGAACGCGAGTTCGTCACGAAGGTGCTGCCGTCGCGACCGATGGACGGGTTGCTGCTGATCGTTCCGCCCGGTTTGATCCCTTCGATCCGTGACCTGGCCGCGCACGGTTTGCCCGTTGTGGTGGTGGATGACCGCGGGCATCCGGCCGAGTTGCCTTCTGTGTCGAGCGCGAACCTTCAGGGCGCGTTGTTGGCGACGCGACACCTGCTCGGCCTCGGTCGGCGGCGGATCGCTGTCGTCGCTGGACCGATGGACTATGGCTGTTGCCGGGATCGTCTCTCCGGATATCGCGAGGCGTTGGACGAGGCCGGCGTGGAGTTCGACCCCGTCGTTGGTCGTCGACGCGAACTTCACGATGGCAGGCGGTCGGGCTGCCGTTGCCACTCTGTTGGCGCGCGATCCGTCGGTCGACGCGGTGTTCGCGATGAACGACCTGATGGCGATCGGAGCGATGGACGTGCTCGGCGGCCGCGTTCCGACGGAGGTTTCGGTGGTCGGCTTCGACGACATCGCTGCCGCGGAGCTGACGCGGCCGCAGTTGACCACCGTGCACCAACCGCTTTACGAGATGGGCCAAACGGCCGTGTCGCTCGCCCTCGACGCGATCGAGTGCGGCACGACGGTTCAGCAGAACGTGATGCTGCCGACACGTCTCGTCGTGCGGCAGTCCTGCCAAAAATAGGGATCACCGGGCCCCACACCGGCCAGACGGTCAGCGCGGTGAACACCCAGCGCCCAGAAAGGATCACCGGCCTCAGTAGTTCCTACCTTCGACGAAGGGATGCACATGATCCGGCGACTGGCCGGCGTCCTGCTCGCAGGGGCGTTGGCATCCACGGCCTTCGGCGCGACGAGTACGGCCGGCGGCCACGACATCTCGGTCTGGCTGACCGACGTACCCAACCAGATCTATCTGAGCAAGCAAGCCGGCATTGACTGGCGGAACGGCAAGGCGCCCGCGGCGCAGACGATCCACCTGGACGAGCGCCGTACGTACCAGAGCATGATCGGCTTCGGCGCCTCGTTCACCGATTCCTCTGCCTGGTTGGTCGGAACGCGGCTCGACAAGGCGCAGCGCGACAAGGTGATGCGCGAGCTGTTCAGTCCGCGCGACGGCATCGGGCTGTCGTTCGTCCGGCAGCCGATGGGCGCGAGCGACTTCGCGGTCAACGGCAACTACTCCTACGACGACATGCCCGCCGGGCAGACCGATCCGACGTTGGCGAACTTCTCCATCGACTACGACAAGCCGTACATCATCCCGATCCTCAAGCAGGCCCAGAAGCTGAACCCGAAGCTCACGCTGATGGCGTCGCCGTGGAGCCCGCCGGGGTGGATGAAGACGACGGACTCGATGATCGGCGGCAACCTGAAGCCGGAAGCCCAACAGCCGTTGGCCGACTACTTCTCGAAGTTCCTCAAGGCTTACAAGCGTGAGGGCGTGCCGGTCGACTTCATCTCGGTGAACAACGAGCCGCTCTACCAGCCGCCGGGCTACCCGGGCCTCGGGATGTCGGCGGAACAGGCGAACGTGTTCATCCGCGACTATCTCGGTCCGACACTGAAGAAGCGTGGCCAGCTGTCGTCGACGAAGATCCTCGGGTACGACCACAACTGGGACGTCGTGACCTATCCGGAGACGCTGTACGCCGACCCGCAGACGTCGCCGTACGTCTACGGGACCGCGTGGCACTGCTACGGCGGCGATGTGCGCGCGCAGTCGATGTCGCACAACAGCTACCCGAACAAGCCCGCGTACCACACCGAATGCTCCGGCGGGGAGTGGGAAGGCGACGCGGCGGCCGGCTTCCGTGGCGGCATCGGGCTGGTCGTGAACGCGACGCGCGACTGGGCGAAGGGCGTCGTGCGCTGGAACATGGCGCTGGACCAGAACAACGGGCCGACGAACGGCGGTTGCCCGACCTGCCGCGGCATCGTGACGGTGGCGCCGGACGCTGCTGGCAAGTGGGGCTACACGAAGACCGTCGACTACTACGCGCTCGGGCATGCGAGCAAGTTCGTCCGCGTGGGCGCGAAGCGGATCGCCTCGAACACGCTTGGCGCCGAGAACGTGCAGGACGTCGCGTTCGTCAACCCGGACGGGTCGAAGGTGCTGATCGCCTACAACGCGGGGACGACGGCGCGTTCGTTCAACGTGCAGTTCGGCTCGCGCTGGTTCGCCGCTTCGCTTCCGGCTGGTGGTGCGGCGACGTACACCTGGTCCGGGTCGCAGCGCGGCTCGGCTGACGCTTCGGCCATCGGGTCGGTGGATCTGTTCTTCCGCAACGGGGATGGGTCGAAGCCGGTGGTCAGCTACGACACCGGGCTGCTGGCGTTGAACGACGAGATCCGCGTGGGCTCTTCGTGGGTCGGATCGACCCTGCCCGGTGGGGCTTCGTTCGGTCCGTCCGTTCCGGCGGTGCCGCTCGCGCGGGACGGGTGGACGGTGTCGGCTTCGGCGTCGGCGGCCGACGAGCCGGCCTCACGGACGATCGACGGCGATCCGGCGACGCGCTGGAGTACGGGGCGCGGCATGGAGCCGGGCGACTGGTTCCAGGTGGACCTGGGATCGGAGCAGACGGTGAGCGAGTTCCTCATCGACGCGACCGGCAGCGGCGGCGATTTCCCCCGTGGGTATGAGCTTTTCACCTCCACGGACGGCGTGACATGGGGTCAGCTGATCGCGCGCGGCGGCGGCAGGGCGAAGCTGGCGATGCAGTTCCCGGCGGTGTCGGCTCGCTACCTGCGGATCGTCAACCAGGGCAGCGCGGGGAGCTGGTGGTCGATCCACGAGCTGTCCGTGAGCGCCCCCGGCGCCGGTACGGCTTCTGGCTCCGGGTCCGGCGGGTCTGGGCTGCAGCAGAAGACCGCGACGTTGTCGGACGGCACGAAGTTGCTGGCGATCTACAACGCGGGCAAGAAGCTGGCGACGTTCGACCGGCAGCTCGGCTCGTCCACGTGGACGTACAAGCTCCCAGCGAGCGCGGTAGCGATCTTCACCGAGCGGGCAGCCGACTGACCGATTCCTTTGTGGCTTGCGCATGGTCGTAATGGCCATGCGCAAGCTCAAAGTAGGAAGTCTGCTGACCCTGAACGGTGTCCACGACCGGCCGCAGTCCTGGGCCGGGCCGCATTTCGACGACGCCGCGGCTGCGGAGTCGCTCGACCAGCTGAACCGCGCGGACGCGATGCTGATGGGGCGGGCGACGTACGAGTACTTCGCCGCGTCCTGGCCGCACGCGACCGGACAGTACGCCGAGCGGGTCAACGCGATCCGCAAGTACGTGTTCTCGTCCACGCTGCGCGAGGCGACGTGGACGAACACGACCCTCCTCGACGAAGACCCGGTCGAGGTGGTCGCCAAGCTGAAGGCCGAAGGCGACGGTGACCTCGTCGTCTACGGCTACGGCCAGCTCGCCCAGACGCTGCTCGAGGCGGGGCTGGTCGACGAGGTGAGGGTGTGGTTCCACCCGGTCGTCGCCCACGACGGCTCGCCACGCACGTTGGAGCTGGTCTCGGTCGACCGACGGGCCAGCGGCGTGTTGGCGGCGTCATACGTACCTAAGCCCTGACGACGGTCTCCCATGGCGGGCCCCGGGCCAGTCGATGGCGATGGCGCCCCGCCGCCCTGGGCATACGCGTACGGCCAGGTCCTGACCGACGGTCGCCCATGGGCGCAGCTCGACGGCGAGGTTGCGGTAGACGCGGACCCGGTACGGGGGCATGACCCCGCCGACGATGGCCAGGACGCGTACCGCCGGGACCGCGAGCGCGACCACGACGAGCACGAGGCCGATCACGACCAGCACGACGCCGCCGATCGAGTAGCCGTTGACCGTCCATCGCGGTCGGACCAGATCTCCCACCGCTCCGTTGGACGCAGCGAACGGCCCTCTATCGGAGGGCTGCCGCCAGAAAGTCGACGTACACGAGGTTCACGACGATGTGGATCGCTATCGGGGCCCAAAGGTTGCGGTAGCGGCTCCACAAGTAGCCCTGCATCAGGCCGAAAGTTCCCTGCGCCGCGATGATCGTCGCGAGTCCGACGCCGACCGTACCGGCGTGCACATGCGAAGGGATGTGCATCGCGGCGAACAGCACCGATGACACGGCGATCGCGGGCCAGCGGCCGAGCAGCGTCTCGGCCGTGGTCTGCAGCCAGCCGCGGTAGAAGACCTCCTCGAGCACGCTCGCGGTGAGCAGCGTCGTCAGCGAGATCACCGCGAGCGTGATCGCGTCGGGTAGCCCTTCGCCATCGACCGGCGGCGGGGAGAACGGGGCGAACTCGGCGAGGTAGATCCACCCGACGACCGCCGGGATCGGTGCGAGCCAGCGGATCCGACCAGCCGGGCCGGGGATCGCGCGGGCCTTGAGCCCAGCGCCGCGGAAGAGTCGGAAGACGATCAACGGAACGACGAGGAACAGCAGCACCTTCGCCGGGAGGTAGACGTAGTCGCGCTCGACGCCGGCGGCCATCAACGCGACGACGATCAGCGGAAAGCCGACGGCCGCGGCGAGCAGGATCCACAGCTCGCGGCGTACGCGACCGCGGTCGAGTTCGGCGAGCGGATCGGTCGCGGCGAGCCGCGGTGGGACGAGCCGGGTGAGCACGATCGCGACGGCGACGGGAACGTGCAGTGCCCACAGTGGAACGGGGTCGACGAACTCGTCGGAGGACATCCGGACGTTCAGGTTGCCGGTGAGCGCGAGGCCGCCGACGGCTACAGCGAGTAACGACGCGGCGGCCACCATCAGGGCCGTTCCCAGCCGTCCCGATGCCCCGTCGTAGCTGTCCGTGTAATTACCACGCTGCGACTTTAGTTCGCGCGGCCGGTGAGCGACGGTTCTGTACCGCTCGTCGGACTCGCCGGTAGCTAAGCTTTGTGACGTACGGTCAAATAGGGACACTCTTCGTATACGTCGGCCTCAGCTTCCGAGCGGGTAAAGCCGCGCAATCGCTGAGGCCCTTCGTCGTACGAGGAGGTAGGCATGGGCGACCTTGGCCGCAGCTATACCGCCGACGAGCTCCGTGCCCTGCCGACGATCGCGACGAACGGCCAGTACATCCTCAAGGCCGATGACGGAGAGTGGCGGATCTGGATTTCTTATGTCCCCGTAGCGGGGCAGCCGAACTCGATCAAGACCGAGCGTCTCGTCGAAGGTAAATGGGAGCTCTCCAAGATCTGCCTGGACTATCTGCCCGCCAACTGGCGGATCTAGCTCGTTCGCATGGCGTCGAGCCGCGGTTGGCGGCTCTCCGGTGAGTCGAGGCTGTAGTTGCGCGCGTCACCGAGCTGATCGCGCACGTACGCCTCGGTCTCCTTGATCGCCTTCCTCAGCTTGGCGGTCTCGGCAACGAACGCTCGGTAGACGATCTCGCTCCGCGCGACGTCGTACTCCCACACGCCGACGATCTCGCCGCGGTCGACGATGACGAACGACTCCGGGTCGGCGCCCTCGAGCAGCGGCCGCGGCTCGACGAGCCGGCGCAGGTCGCGGTGCAGCAGGTGGATGCCGTCGATGGCGGCGACGAGCGCGTAGCTCGGCTGCTTCGGGCGCACGTACGCGTCGAACTCCTGCTTGTCCTCGGGGAGCAGCAGCAGCTCGGTGCCGTCGACAGTGTCCAGGCCGAGCGGTTCGACGGCCTGCTTGGCGTTCGCGGCCGTTGAACGCGGAGAACCAGCGGAAGTGCTTCATCGACGCCGGGCCGGCCCAGCGGAAGTAGAGGCGGGCGAGCTCCGTTCTCGCCGCGTCCTTGTCGAGCTGCGACGGGTCCACGTCCCAGGGGACGTAGCCGAAGCGCTGCTGGTCGAGCCGACCGTTGGCCGGTACGCGGCGAATCCGCCCCTGGGCTTGGAGAAGCCCTAAGCGCGAGCGGCATCGTCGACGACAGGCCGCGCTTGCGCCCCTGATCGCCGAGACTGCGCGAGAGGTCGCCGGTGGCGGCCTTGAGCTGCTTGGGATCGAGCGGCCCCGCCGCCTGCTCGAGGGCCTTGACGACAGCGTCGGACAGTTCGGCGATCTCGTTCTCGTTCACGCCGAGCTTGGCCGCGTTGGCGATGTCGCCCAGCGGCGCACTGTCGCCGACGCGGAGCCCGAGCGCGAAGTGCTCAGCGGGCAGGACGTACACGCAGCCGCGGACGGACGGCAGCTCGTGGATCGCCAGCCCAGCCACGGCCTTGTCCACGTCTTCGCGGCCCAGGCCAGCGCGGGCGAACAGCGTCAGGTACGGAGCGCAGCCGCCACCGGACCGCGCCCAGCCCGACCGGGCGAGCACCTCCGCGGCCGTCGATCCAGCGAGCGAGCCGTCCAACCCCTGCCGATGCCCCCACCAGGCGCGCAGCTTCTCGATCATGACGGCGACGCTAACCGAGTACGCGATCTCGCGTCGTCTCCGATCTTGCGCGATGCTGACCCCCGTGGACAGTCCCCGCCTGCTGGCGCTGAACGAGGACGGCATCGAGGCGTTCTGGGCGGAGGTCGCCGAGGTCGGGTCGCCGCTCGTCGAGCCGATTCCCGGCGATGACGACCACGTCCTGTTGACGTTCCTGTGGCGTGCCACCTCGCCGGTCGAGAGCATCGCGCTGTACGGCGGGCCGGCGGGCTTCGGCCGCGACGAGCTGCGCCGGCTCGGCTCGACCGACGTGTGGCATCGGACCTACCGGGTGCGCAGGGACCTGCGGACGATGTACCGGCTGGCGGTGAACGACCCGCCGGACAACCCGATGCCGTTCCTCGAACGGTCGGCGCACTGGATCCCCGATCCGCTCAACCACAAACCGTTCGTCGTCCCAGCGCCGCGCGCGGACGGCCACGAGTACCGGTTCTCGCTGATCGAGCTGCCGGACGCGCCGGCCCAGCCGTGGATCGTCCGCGGTGACGCGCTCGCGGGCGAAGTGAGCGTGCACCCGTTCCGTAGCGAGCTCCTGGGGAACGAGCGGCGGATCTGGACGTACGTGCCACGCGACCTCGGCAACGAGCCTGGCCGACTGCTCGTCCAGTTCGACGGCGACGTCTCCCAGGATGTCACCCCGGTCGCGACGATCCTCGACAATCTGCAAGCAGCCAATCGGATTCCACCCACGGTCGTGCTTCTCGTCGACGCGCTGACGCCGACGGACCGCGACCGCGAGCTGCCCTGCCACGAGCCGTTCGTGGAGTTCCTCGCCGAGGAGCTGGTGCCGTGGGCGCGTGAGCGCTTCCGGCTCAGCGCGGATCCGCGGCACGCGATCGTCTCAGGCCAGAGCTACGGCGGGCTCGCCGCGGCGTTCGCCGGGCTGCGGAGGCCGGACGTCTTCGGCAACGTGCTGTCGCAGTCGGGCTCGTTCTGGTGGGCGCCGCCGAACGACGAACCGGAGTGGCTGGCGAGGCAGTACGCCGAACAGCCCGTCGCTCCCCTGCGCCTCTGGCTCGAGGTCGGTCTCCTCGAGAACACCGTTATCGGGCGCGTGGGCCCCAGCATGCTGACGTCGAACCGCCACCTTCGAACTGTCCTGCACGCGAAGGGCTACCCCGAGGTGACGTACGCCGAGTTCAACGGCGGGCACGACTACGTCTGTTGGCGCGGATCGTTCGCCGAGGGGCTGATCGCCTTAAGCGGCTGAGGTTTCGCGTTCCTTCGTGAGCAGGTCCGCGAGCTCGCGGGCCGCCGCCCGACCGGCGCGGTTGGCGCCGACGGTGCTGGCCGAGGGCCCGTATCCGACCAGGTGGACGCGCTCGTCCAGCGCCGCTCGGGTGCCGTCCATGCGGATCCCGCCGCCGGACTCGCGCAGGTGCAACGGCGCCAGGTGCTGCAGGGCGGCGCGGAACCCGGTTGCCCAGATGATCGCGTCCGCCGGGTGGAACGTACCGTCCGGCCACACCGCGCCGTCGGCGGTCAGGCGGGCGAACATCGGCAGCCGGTGCAGTGACCCGTTCTCCAGCGCCTCGCGAACGACCTCGGTGTACCCGAGGCCGGTCACCGACACCACGCTCTGCGGCGGAAGCCCGTTCCGCACCCGCTCCTCGACCCGCGCGATCACCATCCGCCCGTAGTCCTCGGTGAACTCGGTCGTCACGAACTGCGGCTCGCGCCTCGTCACCCAGGTCGCCGAGGCCGCGACGTCCGCGACCTCGGACAGGACGTGGGTCGCCGAGTTGCCGCCGCCGACCACGATCACGTTCTTGCCCGCGAACGACTCCGGCCCTCGGTACGAGGCGGAGTGCAGCTGCTCGCCGCGGAACTCCCCCATGCCCGGGTAGAACGGCCAGTACGGGCGCGACCAGGTACCGGTCGCGTTCACGATCGCTCTCGCCACCCAGGTCGTCTCACCCGCCGAGACCAGCAGGCGGCCGTCGGGCAGGTCCTCGACGGACGTGACCTCGACCGGGCGGCGCACGTCGAGCTCGTTCTGCCTCTCGTACGCCGCGAAGTACGCCGGCACCACGTCCGCGGCCGGCTCTGCCTCGTCGCCCGGAGCGCGCCAGAACTTTACGCCGGGCAGGTCGAAGATCCCGTGCACCTTGCGCATCGTCAACGACGGCGAACGAAACTGCCACGCGCCACCGGCCTCCGGCGCCGCGTCGAGCACGACGAACGACAGTCCGAACCGGCGGAGGAAGTACGCGGCCGAAAGCCCGCCCTGCCCGGCGCCGATCACGACCACGTCCACCTCGTTCACACCTCCCTCAACCGCCGGATCGCCGCGGACCTTCCCGGGCGAGGCAGAATCGAGGGCATGGACCGCACCGAGCTGGCCGATTTCCTCCGCAGCAGGCGTACGCGGCTGCGCTCGGCGGACGTCGGCCTGCCGTCCGGGAGCCGTCGCCGCACGCCCGGACTGCGGCGTGAGGAGGTCGCGACGCTCGCCGCGATGTCGATCGACTACTACGCCCGGCTCGAGCAGGCCCGCGCGCCACAGCCATCGCCGCAGGTGCTGGAGTCGCTCGCGCGTGCGCTTCAGCTCTCGGACGCCTCGCGCGACCATCTCTACCGGCTCGCTGGGCACGGGCCGGTGTCCGACCGGCCGGCCTCGGACGAGCTGCGGCCAGCCGTACGGCGGCTGCTCGACCAGCTCGACCAGACGCCCGCGATCGTCGTCAACCGGCTGCTCGACCTGCTGGCCTGCAACCGGCTGTATGCGGAGCTGGCCGGCTTCGAGTACGAGGACCTCCCCGTCCGGAACGCGATCTGGCTGCGCTTCTGCGACCCGCGGGCGGTCGAACGGTTCCCGGTGGAGGACTTCGAAGGGATCGGACGCAACCACGTCGCGTACCTGCGTGGGTTGACCGCTCGGCACCCTGACGATACCGCGCTGAGCGACCTCGTGGCGCGTTTACGCAACGAGAGCAGGGAGTTCGCCTCGCTGTGGGAACGGCACGACGTCGACGTGGAGCCGTCGGTACGGAAGCGCATCCTGCATCCCGAGTTCGGCGTGCTCGACCTCACCTGCGAGACCGTGCTCGTACCGGACACAGACCAGCAGCTCGTCCTCTACACCGCACCCGAGGGCACGCCGACCGCCGATGCCCTCGCCGAACTCCGCCGCCGCACCCTCACCCCGGCGTGATCATGTCGGTGATCATGAAGGCCGACCGGTCGTATAGGCCGGTTTCCCTTCATGATCACGATCATGATCACCGGTGAGTCGGGGTGAGCTTCTCGGTCTCGGGCAGTGCGCCGGCGACCAGGTCGAGTGAGGCTGGGTCCCAGCCGACCGCGGGGATGACGAGCGCGTGGTCGATCCCGGCCTCGGCGTAGCGGTGCATCCGCTCCAGAAACGCGGCGGGATCCGTGGTGTCGTTCAGGAACAGCACGGTCTTCTCGATCTCCTCGTACGGCCGGCCCACCTCCTCGCAGCGCGACCGAAGCGCGGCGAGCTTCGCGGGCAGGTCGGTCTCGAAACCCGGCCAGTCCCGGAGGTTGCACGCATCGGCGTACTGCGCGATCAGCCGGAACGTCTTCCGCTCGCCGCCACCGGCGATGAGGATCGGCGGGTGCGGCCGCTGCAGCGCGTTGGGCCGGTTGACCGGCTCGGCGAGCGAGTAGTGCTTGCCGTCGAACGGGTCCTCGTTCCCCGCGAACAGGTGATGCGCGATCCGCAGCGTCTCCTCGAGCATCTCGTACCGCTCGGACCGCGGCGGGAACGGGATGCCGAGGCCGCGCGACTCGCGCTCGTTCCAGCCTGCCCCGAGCCCCAGCCAGGCCCGCCCGCCGGACAGGACGTCGAGCGTCGACACCATCTTGAGGAGCACGCCGGGGTGCCGGTGGTGAACGGCGGTGACCATCGCACCGAGCCGGACGCGTCGCGTGCAGCCCGCCAGGAACGCGAGCGTCGTGTAGGCCTCGGGAACGGGAACGTCAACAGGGCCGTGGATATTGAAGAAGTGGTCGCCCACCCAGATCGTGTCGAAGCCGGCCTCGTCGGCGAAGCGCGCGATCCGCAGCGTCTCCGCACCGATGCCGTCGGGCGTGGATTCGTACAAGCCAAGACCAATACTCAGTCGCATGCCTCGAACGATGCGCCCACCACGAGAAGCTAACCAGGCATCAACGATCCCTGGCTAACGCGGTAGACGCCTCGCAGGACGGGGTGGCCGCTCAGTCCGACCAGTTCGTCCATCGAGACCTCACGCAGCCCGTTCGACCCGAACGCGGCCAGGTCGGCGCGGCTGACGGGCCACGGCCGGTTCTCCACCGGAGCGGAGTTGTCGCGGTGCAGGCAGTAGACGAACAGCTCGCCGCCCTCCGCCACCGTCGAAGCGATGGCGGCGATCGCGGCAGGACGCTGCTCCAGGGAGATGGACTGGATCGTGTTGATCTCCACGATGAGGTCGTAGCGCTGCTTCCACTCGTCGGGGAGCGCGAACAGGTCCACCACGCTGTAGTCGACGGTCGACGACGGGAACCGCTTGCGGCACCACTCGATCGCGGTCGGCGCGTAGTCGAACGCCGTCACCGCATAGCCCCGCCGCGAGAGCTCTTCCGCGTCGTCGCCGAGACCGCATGCGATCACCAACGCCTGCTGACCATCCCGCGCCGGCGTACGGGAGTCGAGCCACTCGACGAACCGCGGGTGCGACGTCAACCCGGCCCACGGCACCTGCGAGAGGTCGTCGCCCACCGACGCGTAGATCTGCTCGAAGTCGTTCAAAGCGGCATTCCTTCGATCGCGGGATCCGCCCAGTCGGTGTTCGGCAACAGCGGATACCAGCCCGGGCGGCCAGGGTCCCGATCGTAGGGGTAGCCGCCGAGCTCGCGGTACAGCTCCGCGTACTGCTCGACCTTCGCCCGGTCCAACCGCACGCCGAGGCCCGGACCCGGCGGGACGGCGATCGCGCCGTCGACGTACGGCAGCTTCCCGCCTTCGATCACGTCGTCGCGCAGCTGGTGGTAGTGCGCGTCGGCGGCGAACGCGAGGTTCGGCACCACCGCGCCGAGGTGCAGCATGGTCGCCAGCTGGACGCCAAGCTCGCCGGACGAGTGCACCGCGATCCCCAGCTGGAACGTCTCGCAGACGCCAGCCGCCTTGATACACGGGCGAATCCCGCCCCAGAACGTGGTGTCGAGCAGGATCACGTCGACGGCGGGGTCGCGGACGTTCGTCGCGAGCTGCTCGAAGTTGATCACGACGGTGTTCGTCGCGAGCGGCAGGTGCGTCTTCTCGCGGACGCGGCGCATGCCGTTCAGACCCCACGTCGGGTCCTCGAGGTAGTCGTTGTTCAGCGGCTCGATCGCCTTCGCGAAGCGGATCGCCTCCTCGACGCTCTGCGCGCCGTTCGGGTCGTAGCGCAGGCTGTCGCCGGGGAAAGCCTCGGCGAGCGCGCGGTAGCAGTCGAGCTCGTAGCCGGGCGGGAAGACGCCGGCCTTCAGCTTGTGGGTACCGAACCCGTACCGCTCCTTGAGCTCGGCGGTCTGCGCGACGAGCTGCTCCGGCGTGCGGATCTCGCCCGCGCCGTTCTCGTCGGGATAGCGGTAGAAGAGGTACGAGGCGAACGGCACCCGGTCGCGCACCTTGCCGCCGAGCAGCACGTACGCCGGCACGCCGAGGTCCTGGCCGACCAGGTCGAGGCAGGCGAACTCGAGCGCGGCGAGCAGCTGGGTGCGGTTGTTGTAGAGGCTCGCGGTCGGGTTGGCGATCATGAACCGCAGGGCTTCGGTGTTCGCCGGATCGTGGTCGAGCAGGTACGGCTTGAGCGCGCCGAACGCCGCCTCGGCACTCTCCCCGCCGCCGCCCATCTCGCCCAGGCCGACGAGCCCGTTGTCCGCCTCGACCTCGATGAGCGTACGAACGAACCGACCCCAGTGCGCGCCGTTGCTGTGTCGCAGCGGCGCCTCGAGCGGGACCGTGACGGTTGTCGCGCGGATGTCCTTGATACGCATGCGATTCAGGCTTCCGGGAGGGCGACGGCGATGGTCGACATGAGGCCGCCGTCGACCTTGACGTCGGCACCGGTGACGAACGAGGCACGGTCGCTGAGCAGGAACGTGATGACGTCGGCGACCTCGCTCGGCTGCGCGACGCGGCCGAGCGGATGCGAGCGGCCCCAGTCGGCGACGACCTCGTCGGTGGTCTTGTCGCCCTTGAACAGCTCCGCCGACGCGCGGAGCATCGGGGTGTCAACCGAGCCTGGACAGACGACGTTGACGCGGATGCCCTCTGGCGCGTGGTCGACGGACATCGCCTTGACGAGCGCGAGCAGCGCGCCCTTGCTGGCGGAGTAGGCCGCGACGCCGGGTTGCGCGGCGTACGCCTGGACCGACGCGACGACGACGATCGAGCCCTTGCCGGTCTCGCGCATGAGCGGGACGAGATGGTGGCAGGCCATGAACGTGCCACGGACGTTGACGTTCATCACCTCGTCGAACACCTCTTGGGTGGTTTCGACGACCGTGCCGTACCGCTGGATGCCGGCCGCGCAGACGAGTCCGTCAAGCCGGCCGTACGTTCCGCGGACGTGTTCGGCCAAGCCGGCAAGGGCTTCGCCGTCGCTGACGTCGGCGACGAAGGGGTCGACGCCGTCAGGCAGCTCGGCGAGAGCCTTCTCGTCCCGGTCGACCGCGACCACCCGGCAGCCCTCGGCCGCCAGCTGGGCAACGGTCGCCGCGCCCATGCCGGCCCCGCCGCCGGTCACGACAATGACCCGCGTACTCATTCCACCCCTTCGCTTTCGTTGGTGCGTACTCGAACGGCCACGTCCCGCAGGTGCTCGCGGGCCAGCCGGCGCGCGTTCTCGACGTCGCCGCCCGCGACCGCGTCGACGATCTCCTTGTGCTCGGCGAAGTCGCGGTGCTTGTCGCCGTACAGGTAGAGAATCTGGCGCTGCTCCATCGAGTGCACGAGCAGCAGGGACTCGATCACCTCGGTGAGAACGGGGTTGCCCGCGGTCGCCGCGAGGTTGCGGTGCAACTCGAGGTTGACGAGCCACAGCCCTTCATCATCGGTCTCGATGCAGCGCTGGGCTTCGGCGATTCCCTCACGGAGCTTGGCGATTCCACCGGGATCGCGGATTTCCGCTGCCTTGGCGACGATGTGCGGCTCGATCTGGAGCCTTGCTTCGAGCAGGTCGGCCAACCGTTGTTGAGAAACGGCACCGGGCATCGGGTTGGGCAGGACGAGGCGGCTGATGTTCGGGCCGACGTAGATGCCCGAACCGTGCCGCAGCTCGATCATGCCGTTCGCCTCGAGTCGCCGCAGGGCCTCCCGGAGCGTGGGCACGGCGACGCCGAAGCGAACGGCCAACGCACGAACGGTCTCGAGCTGGTCGCCCGCGTTCAGGCGACGGTGCTGGATGTACTCGACCAGCCCGGCGGAGAGCTCGTGCGCGAGCTTCCGCCGTTGGACCTCCGTGCTCATCGCGTCGGCGTCAACGTGACCTTGACGAAGCGTGGACGGTAGATCGTCACGTCGCGGTAGAGGTCGGCGTTCGGGTCGAGGCTGTTGACGTTGTAGGTGATGAGCAGCTCGTTGCCGTTGCGGAAGTCGGGGTGCTCGTGCGCGTTGTAGGTGATGATGTTGGGGTTTCCGTACGAGCCCAGCGCTCCGGTCTCGGGCGTCTGGTAGAGCGTGGCCTTGAGCACGAACGGGCCCGTGGGCGAGCACGACGTGTAGGCGACGATGTTGCGGCTGAACAGCTCGTTGGTGTCCTGCGTGACGAGCAGGTAGCCGTCCTTGAACTTCGAGACGCTGTACTCGTTCGCGACACCTTGCATGATGCGCGCGGAGTCCTGCTCGTTCTTCGACCAGCCGGTGCCGGTCCAGTACTGCCACGGCTTGGCGAGGTCGGTCCCGGTGATGCGCGCGAGGTGCATGTGCTTGGCGGCACCGAGGTCCTCGACACCGTAGATGTAGGTGTAGGCGCCGTTGCGCTCGAGCCAGGACGCCCACTGGATGTTGGCGCTCGACGGGAGCTTGCTGATGCTCTTGCGCTCGAGCGTGGTGGCGTCGAAGCGGACGAGCTTGTTCTCGCGCCAGGCGAAGTCGAACGAGCCCGGGCCGGTCTTGCCGTACTCGAGGAAGATCACGTCGAGGGTCGGGCCTCGGTTGAGGCCGGCACCGAGCCAGTTCCAGGTGTCGGGTTCGTCGGGCTCGACGAGTGAGTGCGGCTCCTTCGGCACGGTGGTGAGCTTGCCGTTGCGTTCGACGACGAACGAGTTGTTGAGGAACGGCACGTCGGTCGGCCTGGTGCCGTCGGAGTTCACCGGGCCCCAGAACGTGTCGGAGAACAGCCACGCGGTGCGGCCATGGCTCAGCGGGACGGAGTACGTACTGTCGGCGCCGGTCCAGCCGACCCCGGTGTTGCCGTAGTCGGTGAACCGCTTCGTCCTCGCCTGGTCGATCTGCGCGCTGGCCGTCCAGTCGCGGCTGACCACGTCACACCCCTGCCGAGGCTTGGCCTCCGCCGCCGGCGCCGTGAAGAGCGCCGCCGTCAGTCCCACGATCCCGACCACACCGATCCACCGCCGCATACCGACCTCCCAGAAGGATTGACCAAGTGATTAGATCAATCTCGCTGGACGACGTCAAGGGACCGAAGTCTCCGCGTACTCACGACCACGGTCGTGCCCCGGCGAGATCTAAGGCAGGGGATAGGACATCTGCCCGAAGCCCCGGTGCCGGCCTTGGCCCGACGCTGTGAGGACCTACGAATGAAGGAGTCTTCACGATGCGTACTTCGGTTCTGGTCGTCGGTGGCGGAGTGGTCGGGCTGACCAGCGCCGCGTTCCTGGCCAAGCACGGTGTGTCCTGCGTTCTCGTCGAGCGGCACCCCGACCTGCTGATCCATCCTCGAGCGCGCGGCCTGTCGCCGCGGTCCATGGAGATCTACCGCCAGCTCGGGTTGATCGACAGGATCAAGGAGGCCGCGTACGGCGGCCAAGGGTTCGCCTGGGTTCCCGTGCAGGCGGACACGTTGAGTTCGGAGTACACCTCCCCGGACGAGCCGGACGAGGACGACGGTCGGTCGGCGAGCCCGGAGGGCTTCGGGCCGATCGACCAGGACAAGCTCGAGGTGATCGTCCGCGAGCGCGCTGCCGAGCTGGGTGCGCACCTGCGCTTCCACACCGAGCTGACCTCGTTCACACAGGACGAGAACGGGGTCACGGCGACGCTGCTCGACCGCGCGTCGGGAGAGACGTCGACGATCGAGGCCGAGTATCTGGTCGGCGCCGACGGTTTCCACAGCCCGATCCGGCAGGCACTGGGCATCGAGGTCGACGGGCCGGGACCGTTGTTCACGACGTTGACCGCGGTCGTCGACGCCGACCTCACGCCGGCGCTGAACGGGCGGACCGCGACGATCGCGTACCTGCAGAAGCCGCGCCCGTTCACGATCCTGATGGCGCACGACGACGAGGGCCAGCGCTGGGTGTTCGGGATGGGGTACGACGGCCGGTACGAGTCGCTGGACGACTACACCGACGAGCGCGTGGCGGAGTGCGTGCGCGAGGCCGCCGGGCTGCCCGATGTCAAGGTGACCTTGCGCCCGCAGATCCCGGGGACGGACCTGAAGGTGCTGTCGTTCCCGATCGGCGCGCACGTGGCACGGTCGTACCGCTCCGGCCGGGTGTTCCTCGCCGGCGACGCGGCGCACGTGTGGCCGCCGACGGGCGGGCTCGGCGCGAACTGCGGCATCCAGGACGCGCACAACCTGGCCTGGAAGCTGGCGTTCGTCCTGCACGGGATCGCGTCGCCGGCGTTGCTCGACTCGTACGACCCCGAGCGCCGGTCGGTCGGCCTGATGACGATGGGCCAGTCGATGGCTCGCTTCGGCACACGGATGGGGCCGGGCGAGGGTGCGGAGATCATCGACTACGGCTCGGTGACGATCGGCTACCGGTACGCGGTCGACGGCGTGACGGACGCGTCGCCGGTACTGCCGACGGAGCTGTCCGCTCAGCCGGGCACGCGGGCGCCGCACGTTGCCGTGGAGGACGGCTCGATCCTCGACGTGTACGGGTCTGCGTTCGTGCTCGTGACCGGAACGTCGAACGGCGGCTGGGTCGAGGCCGCAAAGGAGCTGGACGTCTCCGTGCTCGCGTTCGGGCCCGAGGTCTGCTCGGCGTACGGGATCGCCCCGTCCTCCGGCGCGGTGCTGGTCCGGCCGGACGGCTTCGTCGCCTGGCGCGGCACCGACCCGTCGGCGTTGGCTAGCGCGCTGCGGACGGCCTGCCCCAGCTGACCTTCGCGCCAGCTTCGAGCTCGAGCCGGTCGCCAGCGGTGGCGATGTCACCGCTGGCGATCAGCCGTTCCAGTGCCTCGGTGACGGCCCGGTCGAACTCGTCGGCGGTCTCGCCCATGTGCGAACGAGAGAAGCCGCGCTGGGAGTGCCGCGCGTCGAGGTACTCCTCGACCGTCGGCCGCCACGGCTCCGGCGCGCAGTCGCGCTGGCCCTCGAGCGTGAACAGGCCCCGCTTGGTGAGCTCCTCGATGAGGTCGTACCGCGCGTAGTTCTGGACGGAGGAGTAGCGCTGCCAGAGCGGGAGCATCGCCTCGACGATGGCGGGCGAGCCGCCCCAGTCGCGGTCGACGATCGCGAGCGTCGCGCCGAGGCGCGGGAGAACGACGTCCCAGTCCATCCAGTGCAGGCTCTCGCCGGCGGTCACGAGCGCGTACGGCTGGTGCAGCTCGGCCTCCTCGGCCGGCCCGACCTGCCAGTGCAGGTTGGACCGGTCGCCGCCTTCGAGCTGCTTGCCGCGGGCGACCATCGCCGCGGAGAAGTCGACGGCGTCGACCCGTTCGACGTGCGGCGCGACCCGCCTCGCGATGTCGCCGATCCCACAGCCGAGGTCGAGCACGGCTCCGCCGGCCGCGAGCTCGAGCAGCAGGTCGATCGCCTCGGCCGGATAGGGCGGCCGCTGGTGATAGACGGCCACGACCTGCTCGTCCTGGAATCCCTCGGCAACCTCAGTGGTCAAGTGTGCTGGTCTCGCTCCCATGCGCCCCATCCTTACCGACCCCGGCCACTACCGCCCACGCGGTTTCGGCACCCTGTGGACGAACTGCGGCAGTCGCCTGTCTGGCGCGCGACGACCCCGCGAACGTCGACGGCGGCCCAGTGCGCCGGGTGCCCGGTTAGGTTCTGGCTGCTCGCGGACTCTTCGTTCGGCGCCGGCTAGCGAGGATCGAACAGGCTCAGCCGGTGGGCGGCGGCGGCTGCCTCGCCGCGGGTGGTGACGCCGAACTTGGCGAGCACGTTCGACACGTGCACGCTGACGGTCTTGGGTGAGATGAACAGCTCCTCGGCGATCTGCCGGTTGCTCCGGCCGGCGGCGACCAGGCGCAGCACCTCGGCCTCGCGGTCGGTCAGCCCGAGCCGTTGCAGGTCACCGGTTCCGTTCGCCGCCGGCTCGGTGCCGAGGGCCAGGCGCGCACTGCGGGCGAGCAGTTCGATCTCGTCGAGCAACGGCCGCGCACCGAGGGCGGTCGCCTGCTCCGCCGCCTTCAGCAGCAGGTCTCGCGAAGTCGAACGGTCCGCGATCTCGGCTTCGGCGGCTCGCAGCCGCGCGTAGGCGGCGCGGTACGGATGGCCGACCGCGTCCCAACCCGCGACGACGTCGGTCCAGGACGCCGTGCCGGTCTCGGCGGCGAAGTGCTGGGCGAACGCCGCCAACACCGGCGAGTCCGTACGTACATCGGCCGCCGCCTTCACCAACGACGTACCGGTCGCGTCGTCGTACGGCCGGGAAGACGTCCGGGCAAGCAGCCGTGCCTTGGTCTCGACCGCGGCGCCGACCGTGAGGAGCGCCCACAGCTGCTCGGGTGCGCCGCGTTCGCGAGCGACCGGAATGGCGGAGGCGACGATCGCGCGCGCCTCCTCGAGCTGGTCCGAGGCGAGCGCGACCTCGGCCCGTTGCTTCGTCACCTGCAGCGTCCACGGAACCGAGTCGGGCGGGTCGCCCGCGATCGACACCGCGAGGCCGAGCTCCTCGCGCGCCGCGTCGAGATCACCGCGGGCGAGCGCGATCTCCGACCGCGTCGCGTAGAACCCACCCGCGCAGGTCCGCGGTGGATCGGTCGCGAGCCATCGGTCGGTGAGCGCGAGAGCCTCGTCCCAGTCACCGGTCGACGCCAGGCACTCGCCCCAGATCACCGCCATCACCGCGCCGAGCGTGCGCTCCACACCGATCGCTTCCGCGGCGCGCAGTCCGCTGCGTACCGTGTCGATCGCGTTCGCGTAGTCGCCGAGACCCTCGTACGCCTTCGCGAGGTTGAGGGAGGTGCGTGCGAGCTGCCATCCGTCGGCGAGGGCACACGTCTCGCGCAGCAGCTCGACCGCCTCGTGGAACGCGCCGAGTTGGACGAGGGACCATCCGATGGTGGACCGTGCCGAGATCTCGAGGCCGATATCGCCTGCCTGGTTGGCGATCTTGCGCGCTTCGGCCGCGTACGTACGACCCTGCTCCGCCCGTCCGCGCAGGATCAACGCCGACGCGAGGAAGTCGAGGATGCGCGCACGTTCGACGGTCGGCTCCGCCGGAAGCACGCGGAACGCCTCCTCGACCGCGGTGACCGCGCCGTCTCGACCGAGGTTGTGCAGCGCCATGGCCCGATGCGTGAGCAACAAGGCGACCCGGTACGGCTCGGTCGCGGTCTCCAGCGCCCGGTCGACGAGCTCGGTCGACCGCACGCTGTCGCCGGCGTACTCACTCGCCTCGATCGCCTTGTCGTACAGGCTGAGCGCGTCGGTGCCGGTCAGCTCGGCGGCGTCCGGAACGCGCTCCCAGATGGTGAGCGCGCGGTCCAACATCTGGGCGTGCTCGGCGTGCGCGGACAGCTGGGCCGCGGCTTCGGCGGCCTTGAGCAGCGCCGGCAATGCTTCGGTGACCGCGCCGGCTTCGTACCAGTGGAACGCGAGCTGCGCCGCCAGCCGGTCGGGAGCGACCAACCCGGGGTCGGCGGCGAGCGCCTCGGCGCAGGCGCGATGCAGCCGTACGCGTTCGGCCGGGAGCAGGTCGTCGACGATCGCGTCGCGGACGAGGAAGTGCCGGAACGTGTACTGCTCGCCGTCCGGCAGCAGGACGCGGGCGTCGGCGGCCTGGCGGAGCGCGTCGAACAGCTCGCCGTCGGGCAGGCCCGCGGTCGCGGCGAGCAGCCCGTGCGAGATCGAGCGGCCGCCGACCGCGGCGAGCCGGACCACGTGCCGCGCCTGGTCTTCGAGCAGGTGGACGCGGTGCAGGAGGAAGTCGCGCAACGACTCCGGCAGCGTGAGCTGGTCGGGGGCGAGCGCGAGCTCGGTGGCGTAGAAGGCGTTCCCGCCCGAACGGGTGAACACGCTGTCGACCAGCTCCTGCGGAGCGCCGTGCAGGAGCTCGGCGAGCTCGGTCCTGGTGAACCTCGCGAGCTCGGTCCGGCGGACGATCGGGAGACGTTCGAGCTCGGCCATGAACGCGCGCAGCGGATGCCTGCGGTCGAGGTCGTCGGTGCGGTAGGCGGCGACGATCAGTACGCGTGTGCCGCGCAGCGTCCTGGCGAGGAAGCCGAGCAGCTCACGAGTCGAACGGTCCGCCCAGTGCAGGTCGTCGATCAGCCAGACGACGAGCTGCTCGGTGCCGAGCTTGTGCAGGACGGCGCCGAACAGGTCGAACAGCCTGCCCTGGTCCTCCGGTCCGGGGCCGCCGCCGGTGTCGTGCTCGGGCAGCAGCCTCAGCAGCGCGTTCGATCCGGGCAGGAGGTCTGGGAGCGGCAGCTGGCGGAGTGCGCTGATGAGCGGCGCGAGCGGGAGGCCCTGTGTACCGAGCTCGAGGCAGGCCGTACGCAGCACGCGCGCGCCGGCCTCCGCCATCCGGTCGGCGAACCGCGTCATCAGGCGCGTCTTGCCGATGCCGGCCTCGCCGACGAGCACCACGACCCGCGGCTCACCCGTCTCGGCGTGCCGGGCTGCTTCGTCGAGGAGCACCAGCTGGTCGCGTCGGCCGACGAACGCCTCGGAGCTCACGGCGCACAGCGTACGTCCGGGGATCTGAGGAGGTGAATAAGTCATCGGCCCGATCCGGCAGGTGCCTGCTTACGGCGACGCTTTCGAGGTCGGCAACCACAGTGACCTTGGGAGAACGAGATGACGACCGATGTGACCACCCACGGCGTCCGCGAGTCGCACGTGCACGTGGCGCGCGACGAGTTCGGGCCGAACACCGCGCGGCTGAGCTTCGACAACGGGCTGGAGCGTCTCGAGCTGCGCGCGGATCCCACGTTGTCCGGGCTGCTGGAGGCCGAGTTCGCCGACCCGTACCCGGTGACGTGGGCGGACCAGCACAACGTCCACGTCGAGTACCCGCTCGGGTCGAGGCTGCTGCGCCGGATGCGTTCCAACTCGGTGCGGCTCTCGCCTGCCGTCTCGTGGTCGGTGGACGTACACGGCGGCGCGACCCAGCTGTCAGCGGACCTGACCGGGCTGCGGGTGCGGTCGCTGTCGTTCCACTCGGGCGTGGCCCGGGCACGGGTGGCGCTGGGGAGGCCGGAGGGGCACGTCACCGTACGGCTGTCGTCACTGCTCGACCTGACGCTGACGCGGCCGGCGGACGTGCCCGTGCGGATCGAGCTGTCCCGCGGCGCGCGCGAGGTGCGCCTCGACTCGCGGCGCGTGGGTGCGGTGGGGAACGGGCTGGAGGACGCGACGCCCGGGTACGAGCACGCCCTCAACCGCTACCTGGTCGTGATCACGGGCGGCGTGGACAAGCTCACCGTCTCCCCTGGCTAGGCCCCGTGATCATGATCGTGATCATGAAGCCAAACCGGGCGTATACGCCGTTCTCCCTTCATGATCACGATCATGATCACCGGGGGTCGGCGGCTAGCCTGTGGCTTGTGACGGACAGGCAGCCCCGGTTGGAGATCGAGTACTGCACGCAGTGCCGCTGGCTGCTGCGCGCCGGGTGGACGGCGCAGGAGCTGCTGACCACGTTCGTCACCGAGCTCGGCGAGGTCGCGCTGATCCCGGGCGTCGGCGGCGTGTTCGACGTACGCCTGGACGGCGAGCTGCTGTGGTCGCGGAAGGAACGGGGCGGCTTCCCGGAGCTGGCAGCGCTGAAGCAGCTCGTCCGCGACCGCATCGCCCCCGACCGCGACCTCGGCCACTCCGACCGCCGCTGAGACTTTTCGAATGAGGGACGCTCTCTATCGATCTATTCGATACAGGGACGCCCTCATTCGAAACGGGGAGCGGGGTGGCGGTCAGCTCGGGGGGCCGGCGAGGATGCGGTGTTCCATTTCGGCCATCCCCTTGTCGTCCGGGTCCGGGCCGTCGATCAGCCAGGTCGCGCCCGCGCGTTCCAGCTCGGCAGGCGTGGAGGCACCCGTGTAGAGCGTGACGATGTCGAAGCCCTCCGGCGGCGCCAGCTTCTCCACCACCGAGGCCAACGCCGAAGCGGTCAGGCCGGCGTCGCCGGCGTGGAAGTCCAACGGGAAGTAGCCGTCCCAGCGGAGCGCGCGCTCCATCGGGCGCTTGTTCGGCACCGTGCCCGCCACCCAGATCGGCGGCCGCGGCTGTTGCACCGACCCGGGCGCGAGCCGAGCGTGGATCGAGTAGTGCTCGCCGTCGTGGTCGACCTGCTCGCCCCGGAAGAACGCGTCGAGTACGGGCAGCGCCTCGTCCAGCTTGGCGGCGTGGACGCGCGGCTGGTCGGACTCGCCGAACGCCGCGTACTCCAGGTCGACCGGCACCCCGAGTCCGACGCCGAGCACCGCCCGTCCGCCGGACAGGTGGTCGAGCGTGACGACCTCCTTGGCCAGCTTCCACGGCCGCCGCCGCGCGACCGGGGTCACCAGCGTGCCGAGCCGTACGCGCGACGTCCGCGCGGCCACCGCGCCGAGCAGCACCCACGGGTCGTGCACGTCGGGCGCCGACGGGTCGAGCCGCAGGTGGTCCCAGAGGAAGAAGCCGTCCCAGCCGGCCTCCTCGGTCGCGATCGCCAGCTCGATCAGTCGCGTCGCCGACCCGATCATCGGCAGGTTCACGCCATATCTCATACGTCAGGCTTACCGTGCCCCACCGACAACAACGTCTCGAGGTCCTTCCGCGTCTGCCCACCGAGCTTTCGCAGCGCGCTCGCGACGTGGCTCTCCACCGTCCGCGGCGACACGTACAGCCGCGCGGCGATCTCGGCGTTCGTGTGCCCGGACGCCGCGAGCTGCGCCACCTCCCGTTCGCGCGGCGACAGCGCCGAGCCGTACGAGCGACGCCCACCGCGCCACGGGTACGGGACCGGCACGCCCGTCCGCCGCATCTCCCGCAGCACCCGCGCCAGCGACGCCACCGCGCCGACCGAGTCGTACGCCTGCGCACCCTCCAACAGCCCGAGCCGCTCGGAGATCCGCGCCGCCTCGTACGGCAGCCGCAGCCGGACGAACGAGTCCCGCGCCTCCTCCATCCTGCCCTCGCAGTACGCGAGCTGGGCCTGCGCGGCGGGAGCGAAGACACCCGCCAAGCCGGCCGCGAACTCCGCCACCGCGGCGGGAGCCGAGGGCGACGAGGCCTCGACCAGACACGACACCGTCTCCCCCGCCCAGACCCAGTTTCCCTTCGCCCTAAGGACGTTCAGCCCCTCCGAAGCCTGCGCCGCCGCCTCGACCGACCGCCCCGACGCGAGCAACAACCGCGCCAGTGCGGAACGTGCCGGAACGAGCGGCCACAGCGCACCCACCCGCTCCGCCGTCCGCACCACCGCGCGCAGCCGGCGTTCCGCCTCCTCCGGATCGCCCGCGATCGCGAGTACGGCGCCGAGCAGGTACTCCGTCTCCAGGCTCGCCGCCGAGAACTCGTTCGTCGACAACGCGCGCACCCGTTCCAGCAGCCCGTCGAACCGTCCCGCCACCAGGTCGACCGACGCAGACACCAGGTCGAGCAGCGTGTTCACCCGGAAGTGCTCGGCCCGCGCGGCGACGACTCGGCATTCCGCCAGCATCCGTTCCGCCAGCGCGACCTCGCCGACGTGCACCGCGGCCTGCGCCCAGTTCAGGCAGGCGCGGGCGTGCTCGCGCGGCTCGTCCGCCACGGCAGGCGTCGCCAGCAAAGCCACCATCGCCGAGGAAGCTGACGGGTCCGCGACCTCGATCAGCAACGACACCCGAGCCACGCCGACCGCCGCGACCACGAAGGCCTCGCCGCTTGCCTCCGCCACGGCCACCGCCTCGGCGCACCGGGCCCGATGCTCGGCGATCGAACGTCCTGTCACGATGTCCGGCACCGCGAGAATCGCCAGCGCCAACGCCAACTGGTCCGGTCGGTCAGCGAGATCCCCGGTCGCGCGCGCGATCTCCTCGTACCCGCGCGACGCCTCGCCCTGCTGCCGCAGCAACCGCCCGAGCAGGAACCGCAGCTCCCCGTCCGCGCTGGGCTCCAGCTCGACCGACGCCAGGACCCGGTCGAGAACGGGCGCCGCCTCCGACTGCGCGAGCCCGTGCACCGCCGCACGCGCCAGCCACGCCGCGAGCCGCACCCGGTCCGACGCCGCCAGCTCCGGTACCTCCACCGCGCGCACGAGATACCGCGCCGCCGCGGCGTCGTCGCCCCGCGACTGGGCGAGCTCCGCCGCGGCCTCGGCGTACTTCACGAACGACAGCAGCCGCCCGGCCTGCTCGTAGTGGTGCGCGATCTGCGCGACCGGCAACGGCACGACGCCCCGCAACGCCTCGGCCACTCGCTGGTGCAGCCACCGCCGCGTCGGCGCGGGCACGGACTGGTAGACGACCTGCCGCGCGAGCTCGTGCCGGAAGCCCGTCCCCTCGTACAGCAGCCCCGCCGCGTGGCAACGACTCAACGCACGCACCACGGTCGCGACGTCGAGCCCCATCACCGCCGCGAGGACCTGCTCGTCCGGAACGAGGCCGAGCACCGCCGAGGCACCGAGCACCTCCCGCGTCTGCTCGTCCAACGCGGCGAACCGCGGCAGCAGCGCGTCGCGCAATCCCTTCGGCACCGACGTGGATCCGGCCGCCACGACCTCCTCGACCACGAACGGGATCCCCGCGGTCAGCTCGTGCAGTGACCGCGCGTACGTCTCCGGCACCTCCGCGGTCTCCAGGAGGATCGCGGCCAGCTCGCGTACGGCGTCCCAGGGCAACGGCGACAGCGCGATCCGCACCGGCCGCATCCGAGCGAACGCCTCCCACAAGGGCGTCTCCCGCGCGGTGAGCACGACCGACAGCTCCGGCGGCATCCGCGCGGCCAAGTAGCCGAGGAACTCCGCCGTGCTCGCGTCCGCCCACTGCACGTCCTCCACCACCAGCACCGAAGGCCCCAGCTCACCGAGCAACGTGGACGCTGCCCGCAGCAGCCGATGCCGTTCGGCCCGGTGGTCGTCCAACGGAGGCGGTGCCGCGGGTAGCCGCGACGCGAGCTCCGGCAGGACGGGCGCCAGCGCGCCGACGACCGGGTTCAACCGTTGCGGCAGCGCCACGTCCTTCAGCGCCTCGAGCACCGGCGCGAGCGGGAACGGCTCGGCCACCGGTTCGCACGAGCCGCGCAGCAGCTGCGGAACGCGACCGGCCAGCTCGTGCACGAGCCGGCTCTTGCCTATTCCGGCCTCGCCCTCGACGACCACGAACGCCGGCGGCGCCGAGACGGCTTCGAGCAGCTCAGCCAGCTCGGCATCGCGCCCGACCAGCCGTTCCGACACCCGCGCCAAGGCGGCCTCCTGGCTGGTCCGTGGCCATTAATCCGTAGTGACTACGGATCACATTAGGCCGCGATCGGTGGTCCAGTGAGACCTCGCGGGGGAGATCGCGATCCGGTCTGATCCGGCGGAGGGGTGCACATGCTGGTACGCGCGTTGGTGGCCGTCGTGCTCGGAGCGGGGCTGCTGATGGCTCCGCACGCCCAGGCCGAACCGCCACCCGCCGCACGGAAGATCGACGGCAGCCTGCAGCGCGGCCTCGCCGCCGCGGGCACCGCGGACTTCCTGGTCTCGTTCGGCGCCCGGTCGAACGTCGCGCCGAGCGGCAGCTGGGCCGTACGCGGCCGCCAGGTGTACGACGCGCTCGAAAGCACCGCCCGGAAGAGCCAGCGCGACGTCCGCAAGGAGCTCGACAAGGCCGGCGTGAAGTACCGCGCGTTCTCCGTCGCGAACGTGATCTACGTGTTCGGCGGCACGACCGCGCTGGCGGAGAAGGTCTCCGCGCACGCCGAGGTGACCAGTCTCGCACCGGCCCGGACGTACAAGCTGCCGGAACCCGCCAAGAGCAAGGCCAAAGCGGCCGCCGTCGACGGCCTCGAATGGGGCGTCGCGAGCATCCGCGCCGACGAGGTGTGGAACACGTTCGGCACCCGCGGCGAGGGCATCGTGGTCGCGAACGTCGATTCCGGAGTCCAGTACGACCACCCCGAGCTCGCGGCCTTGTACCGCGGCAAGCAGCCCGACGGCAGCGTGCGACACGACTACAACTGGTTCGACCCGGCCGCGATCTGCCCCGTGGGTCTAGGCCCATGCGACAACGCCGGCCACGGCACGCACACGATGGGCACGATGGTCGGTGACCAGGGCATCGGCGTCGCGCCCGGCGTGAAGTGGATCGCCGCGAAGGGCTGCGAGGGCGAGGGCTGCTCGAGCTTCGCGCTGCTGTCGTCCGCCCAGTGGCTGCTCGCCCCGACCGACGCGCAGGGCGAGAACCCGCGCCCGGACCTCCGCCCGAACGTCGTCAACAACTCCTGGGGCGGGGACAACGGGCCGGTCGAGGACCCCTGGTACGACGAGGCGATCGCGAACTGGATCGACGCCGGCATGTTCCCCGCGTTCGCCAACGGCAACTCCGGACCTGGCTGCGACACCGCCGGCACCCCGGGCGACAGCCTGCTCGCGTACGCGGTCGGGGCGTACGCCGCCGACGGCTCGATCGGCTCGTTCTCCTCGCGCGGACCGGGCGCCGACGGCACCCCGAAGCCCAACCTCGCGGCACCGGGTGTCGCCGTGCGCTCCAGCCTGCCGGGGAACGCGTACGGGACCTGGGACGGAACGTCGATGGCGACCCCGCACCTCGCGGCGACCGTGGCGCTGATGTGGTCCGCCGCCCCCGCGCTCGTCGGCGACATCGGCGCGACCGAAGCCCTGTTGGACGAGACCGCGATCGACGTGGACGACACCAGCTGCGGCGGCACGGCCGCGGACAACAACGTCTTCGGCGAGGGCCGGCTCGACGCGTTCCGCGCGGTCGAGGCGTCGCCACGCGGGCCGACCGGAACGCTGCGCGGCACGGTCCGCACCGAGGCCGGCGACCCGGTCGCGAACGCCACCGTCACGCTGACCGGCACCGCGAACCGGCGGCTGCAGACCGCGCCGGACGGCACGTTCGCCACCTTGCTCTCGGCCGGCACGTACACCGCCAAGGTCACCGCATTCGGGTATGCCGAGCGGTCCGCCGAGCTCGGCATCGCCGAGGGCGCCGAGACCGTACGGGACTTCGCGCTGCCGGTGCTCCCCCGCGTCGCGATCAGCGGCACGGTCAAGGAGGGGTCGGCGCACGGCTGGCCGCTGTACGCCACGATCACGGCCGACGACGTACCGGACGGCACGTTCTACACCGACCCGGCGACCGGCCGCTACCGCTTCGAGGTGCCGGCGAACTCCTCGTACACGTTGAGGATTCGCTCCCTCTACCCCGGCCTTGGCGAGCAGGTGCTCCCCGTCGCCGTCGGCGCCACCGACGTCTCTCGCGACGTGGAGCTCACCTCGGACCCGTACGACTGCACCGCGCCCGGGTACGCGGAGAACGCGCCGCGGGTGATGTACTCCGAGACGTTCGACGAGCCGACCACGCCGGCCGGTTGGACCGTCACCGACCCGCTGGACAACGGCCAGGTGTGGCGGTTCGACGACGACCGGGGCTTCGGCAACCGGACCGGCGGCGAGGGGCTGTACGGCTGGGTCTTCTCCGCCGACTACGGACCGGACGCCGAGCAGGACACCTCGCTCGTCTCGCCGCCGGTCGACCTGTCGGGGACGACGACTCCCGCGCTGTGGTTCAACACCGACTACAGCGACGGATCGAGCTCGGTCGCGGACGTCGACGTGTCCGTCGATGGCGGCGCGACCTGGACGAACGTGTGGCACCAGACGCAGCCGAGCGTGCCCGAGTCCCGCGAGCTCGTAGCCCTGCCGCAGGCGGTCGGAAAGTCCAACGTACGTGTGCGATTCCACTACACCGCGTCGTTCGACGGCTGGTGGATGGTCGACAACGTGACTCTCGGCGAGCAGGTCTGCGACACCGTTCCCGGCGGGCTGGTGCTCGGGCACGTCCGCGACGCCAACACCGACCAACCGCTGGTCGGCGCGACCGTTCGCCACGACGGCGGCTCGGCGACGACGGTCTCGACGCCGACGGATCCCCAGCTGGCCGACGGCTTCTACTGGATTTTCGCGCCGAACGGGTCGCGCGCGTTCACCGCCTCGCAGCCGCGCTACCAGGCGGCGACGCGAACGTTCGACGTCGCCGCGGACACCGCGAACGTGGTAGACCTCGAGCCGACGGCCGGCGTCATCGAGGCCAGCGTGGCGTCGCTCTCCGGGCGGACGACGCTCGGCGGGCAGACGACCGCGAACGTGACGATCCGCAACGAGGGAACGGCATCCGCACGCGTCGACCTCGGTGAACGGCCGGGCGACGTGGCGATCCAGGCCGCGTCCGCACCGGGCCCGGTGCGACGCGTGGCGGGCACGTTCTCGACGGGGGCGAAACCGTCCGGCGGTGTCGTGCCGAAGGTCGCCCCGGCCGACACCGCCGGCGGGCCATGGTCGCCGCTCCCGGACTACCCGATCGCGATCATGGACAACGCGGTCGTGGCGTACGAGGGCGAGCTGTACTCGTTCGGCGGCCGGACCGACGCCGGCGCGAGCAACCGCGCGTACCGCTACGACCCCGAATCCTCAACGTGGACAGCGATCGCGACGATGCCGCGCGCCCGGCAGAAGGCCGCAGTCGGCTTACTCAACGGGAAGATCTACCTCGCCGGCGGCTGGGCGTCGACCGGTGACGCCCGCGCGGACGTGGACGTCTACGACCCGATCGCCAACACCTGGGCGGCCGGACCGAGCATGCCCGGTCGGACGACCGCGGCGGGTACGGCTGTCGTCGGCGACCAGCTGTACGTGATCGGCGGCTGCATCACCGAGTGCAGCGAGCGTCAGGTCTTCCGGTTCGACGCGTCGGACCGCGCGTGGACGCGGCTCGCCGACTACCCGCGCGACGTCGCGTGGCAGGCCTGCGGCGGGATCGCCGGCGCGGTCTACTGCGCGGGCGGCACCGCGGAGGGCGGCTCGTCGGCGCGTACGTACCGCTATGACGTCGCGGCGAACACCTGGACGCGGCTCGCGGACCTGCCGATCTCCTTGTGGGGCATGGGTTCGACGGTGTCCGCGGGGTCCCTGCTGCTGTCCGGCGGCGTCACGGGCAACGAGTTGACCAACGAGGGCTTCGCGTACGACCCGGTGTCCGACTCTTGGTCGCCGCTGGCGAACTCGCGGCACAGCTACTACCGCGGTGGCTCCGCGTGCGGTTTCGCCAAGGTGGGTGGGTCTCCCGGCAACTTCGTCGGCTCTCCGTACGGCGAGCTGCTGACCGGGTACGCCGACTGCGGCGTCGCCGACCCGGTGCGGTGGCTGCGTTCCTCGCCGTCCACGGTGACGATCGCGCCGGGCGCGTCGGTCGACGTCACGGTGACGCTCGACGGCACCGCGGTCGACCAGCCGGGAACGTACGTCGCGGCGCTCGAGGCACGCGACACCACGCCGTACACGCCGCCGTCGGTGGCCGTCTCGCTGCGGGTGGACGCCCCCTCGTCGTGGGGCAAGCTCGCCGGAACCGTGTATGGCAAGGACTGCGCGGGTGTCAAGGCGCCCTTGCCTGGCGCGTCTGTCCGGTACGACGGACCACTGGCGGACCGTACGTTGCGCACCGACGCGGCCGGCAAGTACGCCGTCTGGCAGGACCGCGCGAACAGCCCGGCCACGCTGGTCGTCACCAAGGACGGCTGGTTCCCCGCGACGGGGAGCGTGCAGATCCGTGCCGGCCAGACGACCACGAAGGACTTCACGTTGAACAGAACCGGCTGCCCGAGTGGAGGAAACGCCCGATGATTCGCGCTGCGTTGCTTGCCGGCCTGCTCGCGCCGCTCGCGGTCGCGATGCCTGCCACGGCGGCGTCGACCGTGACGCTCAGCGGCGTCGTCCGCGACGGCTCCGGACAGGACTGGCCGCTGTGGAGCTCGGTGTCCGTGACCGGTGGCTCGTCGACGCACAGCTCACCGTTCCACGGGAAGTACAACGTCGAGGTGCAGCCGAACAAGACGTACACGGTGACCGTTCAGCCTTCTGCTGTGGGGTATCCGGCGCTCACCCGCGAGGTGTCGGTGGGCCGGCGCGACCTGACGGTCGACTTCGCCGTTCCGGTCGACGCCGATGCCTGCCAGGCGCCGGGGTACCGGCACACGTCGCGGGGGTCGGTCGCCTCGTTCGACTCCGGGCCGGGCGACTGGACGGTCACCGACCCGCTGGGGACCGAGCAGGTGTGGCGGTTCGACGACCCGGCCGAGCACGGCAACCTGACCGGCGGGTTGGGCGGTTTCGCCATCCTGGACAGCGAGTTCTACGGGTTCGACAAGGCGCAGGACTCGGCGCTGGTGTCGCCGGTCGTCGATCTGCGCGGCGTGGCCGCGCCGACGATCGGGTTCCGCAGCGACTTCTACCTGTTCGACTACCCCGACCCGTCGGGGATCGCGGACGTCGACCTGTCGCTGGACGGCGGGGCAACGTGGTCGAACGTGTGGCGCACGGACGTGTCCCGGCGCGGGCCGGAGCAGGTGACCGTGCCGATCCCGCAAGCGGCGGGGAAAGCGTCCGTACGCGCTCGGTTCCGCTACCACGAGACCGAGATCACCGCCGGCGTGTGGTGGCAGGTGGACAGCGCCTGGGTCGGTGACCGGTCCTGCGACCCGGCTCCGGGCGGGCTGGTCGTCGGGTACGTACGGGACCGCAACACTGGCCTCGGCCTGGTCGACGCGACGGTCCGCGGGCCGTCCGGGTCGTCGGCGGCTTCGGTTGCCACCGCGGCGGATCCCGCGTTGGAGGACGGGTTCTACTCGTTGTTCAGCCCGGTGACGGGGTCGCGGGAGGTCGTGGCGAGCTCGGCGGAGTACCTGTCGCACGTCCGCCGCGTCACGGTGGGCGTGCAGCCGGTGCGGTCGGACTTCTCGCTGGCGGCCGGGCGGGTGACGAGCTCGTCGACGTCGGTCGAGGCGGAGGTGGAGCTTGGCGAGAAGGACACGGCGACGGTGACGTTGCGGAACCGTGGCTCGGCCGACGCCTCGGTGACGTTGGCGGAACGGCCGGGGTCGTTCGAGCTGGCGACAGCGCGCCGGTCGGCTGCCGAGGGCGCGCCGCTACGCCGGGAGAAGGGGTCGTTCAGCCCGTTCGCCGCAGGGGTCGGCGGTGCCCGGCTGGCCTCGGCGGGGCAGCCGGCGGCGGTGAGCGCGGCCGACGGCTGGGGCGGCGTGGCGGACTACCCGCTCTCGATCAGCGACAACGCGGCGGCGTCGTACCAGGGCAAGATCTACTCGGTCGGCGGGCAGGAGCACCTGCGGTACGGGATCAGCGACGCGTACGTCTTCGACCCGGTCGAGGGCGGCTGGTCCGACCTGCCGGCGCTGCCGCGCGGGCGGCAGGCGGCGACCGCGGCGTTCCTCGACGGCCGCCTGCATGTCGTGGGCGGCTGGAGCGAGAGCGACTGGGGCTACGACGCGCGCGTGGTGCCCGAGCTGGACATCTACGACCCGGCGACCGGCGCCTGGTCGACGGGACCGCGGATCCCCGCGGCGACCGCGGCCGCTGGTCGCGCGGTGCTGGACGACCGGCTGTACGTGGTGGCCGGCTGCCAGGGTCCAGAGCAGTGCGACTCGACCGCGGTGTGGCGGTACGACCCGGCTGACCTGGCCTGGGAGCGGCTCGCGGACTACCCCGAGGAGGCGTCCTGGCTGTCGTGCGGCGCGATCGAGGAGCAGATCTACTGTGCTGGCGGGATGCGGAACTGGCAGTGGCCGGTGACCTCGCGCTCGACGTACGCGTACAACCCGCGGACCGACACCTGGACCCGCCGGGCCGACCTGCCCCTCGACCTGTGGGCGAGCGCTTCGTCGGTGTCGGACGGGCAGCTCGAGCTGGTCGGCGGCGTGACGGACGGGACCCAGACGGTCACGAACGAGGGGTTCGCGTACTCGCCGCTGGCGGACGCGTGGACGGCGTTGCCTCGTTCGACGTACGCGACCTACCGAGGCGCGGCGGCCTGCGGGACGTACAAGGTGGGCGGCGGGACGTCGCACACCTACGGGTCACCGTTCGTGGAGGTGCTGGCCGGGCACTCCGACTGTGGCGCCGACCGCGACACGGCGTGGCTGTCCGCGACGCCGGGCGCTGTGGAGCTGGCGCCCGGGGACCGTTCGACGGTGCGGATGCGGTTCGACTCCTCGGTGGTCTCGCAGCCCGGCACGTACACCTCGACGCTGGTGGTGCGCGAGGACTCGCCTTACCCGACCGGCACCGTCGCGCTGACCCTCGAGGTCGAGCCGCCGCGTAAGTGGGGTCTGCTGCGAGGGTCGGTGACCGGTGTCTCCTGCGAGGGCTCGACCCGTCCCTTGGCGGGGGCGACGGTCTGGCTGGACGGCCGCTTGGACGACTTCACTCTGCCGACAGACGCGTCGGGGACGTACGCGCGGTGGCTGGACAGCCGCAACGCCCCGGCCACGATGATCACCGGTCTGGACGGCTGGGTGCCGGACGTTCGGTCGGTCAGCCTGATGGCGGGCCGGACGACGGTGGCCGACGTAGTCCTCCATCAGGACGGTTGCTAGCGCGCTCGACGACCAGGCGGTGGCGGGCCTCCTCGCGGGCCTCGACCTTCGCGACCCACTCCCGGAGAGGTCTCGTGTCACCCTCGGCGAGAGCGGCGTCACGCGCCGCGATGAACTCCTCGCGCTCCTGCTGCTGCGCCGCCGACAGGCGTCCATAGCGTCCGGGCTCCCGAGTCATCGCGCACACCTCCTGCGACCTGTGACACGCAGGCAGCGGAGATGCGACGCGAGTTTCGGTGTGGCGTAGGCCACACGCCGGCTGAGTGGACCCGGACATGGACAGAGGACCCCTTGCCGAGGCAGGGGGCAAGGGGTCCGGCTCGTGTGTTGAGTCCTAGCGGTTACCGCCCGGTCACGCCAGCTGGGGTTCGCGGCGTGAGATGCGCTGTCGGCCACCGACCGAGTTCGTGACCCGCCGCCAGCCGAGGATCCGGCGGGCGAGGTTCTCGGCCTTCGCGCTCTGGACGCGGTCGTTGATGCGGGTCCGGGCCAGTTCCTGGGTGAGCTGCGAGTACATCGTGGTCCCCTTCGGAGGTTCTTCCGTCTGTTGCTGACATCTAGAAGATTGCTCGTAAGGGGTGGGTCGGCGGATCGGGCAGATGCCTAAGGTTCTGCCCCTTATCCGCGCCGACGGCCTAAGGCGCCGCCTTAGTTGCCGTACTGCTTCGTCTCGGGCCGCTCCAGCAGCAACGCATGGGCCACCGCGTCCGCCACCGGGCGGTGGCGGACTCCGCGAGGTACGACGAACAGGTCGCCGCGGGCGAGAACGACCGGCTCGGCGCCCTCCAGCTCGATGCGGAACGTGCCGTCCCAGCACAGGAACAGCTCGTCCTCCTCGTGCTCATGCCAGGGGAACTCGCCCTGCAGCCGCGCGACGCGGACGACCGCGTCGTTGGCGACCGCGAGGTCGTGGGGCTGCCACGGCCCGGCCAGGGCGTCGATGGCCGCGGGGATGGAGACAGGGGCGCTCATACGGCCGATCGTAGGTACGTCAGAAGCCGGCGGACATGGCCACTTGACCCGATAGTGGACTGCCTAGTTGTCCGTGCCGGCCGCGTCGAGCCGCGCCCGCTGGTCGGCGGTCAGCTCGAGCTCCACCGCCTCGATGCTCTCGTTCAGCTGCTCCACCGACGACGCTCCGACCAGCGGGATCACCGGGATCTCGCCGCCGATCAGCCAGGACAGCACGACCTGGTTCGCGGTCGCGCCGGTCTCCTTCGCCACCTCGGCCAGCGCGGCGAGGCGCGGCGGCACGCCACCATGGTCGTACCGCGACTCCCACGGCTTGTCGGACCGTACGTACCGCCCGGACAGCAGCGGCGAGTACGCGACCAGCGCCAGCGACGGGTCGGCGCGTACGTACGACAGCAGCTCCCCGCTCGCCGGCCCCTGGTCGCCGTCCGGCGACAGCCCGGGAAGGTCGGTGCGCCCGCGGACGTAGCTGTGGCTGTACTGCAGCACCTCATACCCAGGCAAGCCAGCAGAGGCCGCGATCGCCCGGGCCCGCTCGACCCGCCAGATCCAGTGGTTGCTCACGCCGAGGAGACCCACCAGACCCTCGCCGACCAGCTCGCCGAAGCCCGCGACGGTCTCCGACAGCTCCACCGTCGGGTCCTCGATGTGCGCGTACAGCACATCGAGCCGGTCCATGCCCAGCGTCTCGAGGCTGCGCGAGGCAGACTCGCGGATGATCTTCGCCGACAGACCCTCGGCGTTGTCGAGGTACGACGTCCCGGGCGCCAGCGGCCGCGCGCCGAGCTTGGTCGCGATCACGATCTCGGACCCGACGCCCCGGCTCCGCCGCCACTTGCCGAGCAGCGCCTCGCTCTCGCCGCCCTGCGTGTCGTTCTCCCAGAACGCGTAGTTGTCGGACGTGTCGATGAACGTGCCGCCCGCCTCGACGTACCGGTCGAGAATCGCCAACGAGGTCGCCTCGTCGGTCCGAGTGCCCATCAGCATGGCGCCGAGGCTGAGCACGCTCACCTCGCGGCGCGTGGCGGGATCAGTGCCAATCGTCCTGTATTTCATGCTGCCCAGCCTAGGAACGTCCGACGCGAACGAGCCGGGCCAATCGGCGGCGAGGCGCCCGAACCAATCCCGATCAGAGCCATTCGCCGTCGCGGAAGATCGTCCGGTCGGCCTCTTCGGCGGGTGACCGCCATGCGAGGACGCGCTGTGGCCGAATCACGAACCACAGTTGAGGATCCGCCTCGCGCGGATCCCAGGACAGCTTCCGTACGAACGCCGCCGCTGCCTCGTCGGGCATGGAGCGCTGCGCCTCGGCGAAGCCGTCGACGATCACCACGTCGAGCGGGTCGGCGAGCGCGAGCCGTACGTACCCCGTCGTCTCCAGGTTCCGCGCATGCAAGGTCGACGCCCCGGCGCTCAGCACCACAACGGAGTCGTGCCAGAGGAACGGCACGGGTAGCAACTGCGGCGTACCGCCGTGCTGGCTGCCGGTCGCGAGCCACAGCGCGGTGTCCGCATTCAGCCGAGATTCGGTGTCCACGCGTCGCTGCGCGCGGCTACGAGCCGTCACAGATCCGACCATACTGAGCCGCATGCTGCTCTCGTTCACCACACTCGGTTGTCCAGGTTGGGATCTCGACACGGTGATCAGCCGCGGGGCGTCGTACGGCTTCGACGCCGTCGACTTCCGCGGGCTCGGCGAGGAGATGGAGGTCTGGAAGCTGCCGGAGTTCTCCACCGACGCCGCGACCACCGTGAAGCGCGTCGCCGACGCCGGCCTCGCCGTGTCCTGCTTCTCCAGCTCGGTGCAGGTCGCGAATCCTGATCGCGCCGAAGCCAATCGCGCCGAGGTCGCGAGCTACGGACAGCTGTGCGAGACGTTCGGCACCAAGCACATCCGCGTGTTCGGCGGCAAGATCGGCGACGAGGACCGGCAGGTCGCGATCGACCGTACGGCCGCCCATCTCGCCGAGCTCGCCGGCATCGCCGAACGGCACGGCGTCAAGCTGCTGATCGAGACGCACGACGACTGGACCGCGTGCGCGCACGTACGCGACGTGATGACCGCCGCCGGTGACGTCGCGGCCGGCGTCCTCTGGGACGTCCACCACCCTTGGCGCACGCTCGACGAGCAGCCCGAGGACACCCTCGCCACCCTCGGCCAGTGGATCGAGAACTCCCACTGGAAGGACTCTTCCGGGTCTCGGGAAGCGTTTACCTACGTCGCGATGGGCGAAGGCGACCTGCCGTTGCCGAAGATCGCGAGCCTCCTGCGGGAGTCCGGGTACGCCGGCTACCACACGTTCGAGTGGGAGAAGCGCTGGCACCAGGACCTGGCCGAGCCGGAGGTCGCGTTCCCGCAGTACGTGGCGTACATGCGGGGACTCACCAGCTCGAGTTGACGAATCCCATGCCCAGGTAGACCTGGTCCCAGGTGTTGCCGTCGTTGTCGTCGGTGTACGTCACGTTCACCTCGCCCCACGGGGACACGGCGATAGCCATGCCGTCCTGCTTGCCGGCGGGCACCGACATGACGGCCTGCGACGCCAGCCTGCCGGTGGCGGTCCCGTCGGGGTTGAAGCCACGCGCCCACGTGTCCAGGTCGGTCGCCTGAACGGTCCACGCCACCGCGGTGTTCGCCTGGTCGTCGATGCCGATCCCCGGGACCTTCGCTCCGGTAGCGACGGACACGTCGCCGTGCCGCGGAGCACCGGCTGGCGTGAACGAGCGCGTCCAGGCCGCGTTGTTGGACTCCCACGCGACGGCGAAGTCGCCGTTGAAGTTCGCGGCGACCGACGGCCGCGCGTTCTGCCCACCTGCGGTGCCGTTGGCGATCCGCCGCGTGAGGTTGACGGCGCCGTTGGCCTTCGCGAGTCCGACGAGGCCGATGTTGTAAGCCCCGTTGGCGTCTGAGTCCTCTTCCCACACGACGCGCGCGTCACCCGACGCGGACACCGCGACGTCCGGACGCCGGTGGCTGCCGGTGGTCTGGCTGGCGGCGACCTCGTACGCCTTCGTCGTCAGGTTGGTGTAGCCGGCCGCCCGTACGGTCGACGGCGCCGTGCCCTGCGTGTCCTCCCAGACGACGGTGAACGCGACCGCTCCCGGCGTCGCGGCCGTACCGTCCGGGTCGACGGCCACCTTCGGCCACAGTTGTTGGCCATCCGTGCCCGCGTTCGCCCTTCCGGACGCCCTGATGGCGCCCGTCGGAGAGACCACGCGATACGGGATGTTGTAGAAGGCGTTGCCGTCCGGGTCGTCCGCCCACACCACGACCGCGTTGCCCTGGTCGTCCAGGCCGACGTCCGGCGCGACGTGCTTCCACTGCACCCCGGACGTGCCGGCCGCGGACAGCTTGACCTCGTACGCCGCCGTCCCGTTCCTGAACAGGCGAAGGTAGATCTCGCTGTGGTTGTTGTTCTCCGGCTCGGTCGTGTCGCGGTCGTCCTCCCACACGACGGCCACGTCGCCGTTCCGGTTCGTCGCTACGGCGGCGACGTCCTGGTCGCCGGTCGAGTTCGAGTTGGCGGCTACCCACGTCGGCGCGGCCAGCGCCGGCTCCGCCATCAGCCCGCCCACCGCGAGCGCGGCAAGCGTCAACGTCACCACAGCTCTCATGTGCCGCCCCCTCTAGATGTCTTGCAGGCCGGGAACGCCATCCTGGATGGCGAACGAACGCAACGTGGTCGCCGGAGCGCCGTGCTCGGAGACCGACGAGAGGATCCGGAAGTCCGCACGCAGCTGGCTTTGCGTGATCGTCGTCTTCACATAGCCGCGGCGGTCCACGTAGAACCGCAGGTGCGGGTTGTTCGCCTGGTCCGGGACCGTCGTCGAGCCCGATCCGTTCGCGCCGGAGGTGACCGAGGTCGTCACCAGCTCGGTGCCGATCGTCGCCGAGCTCGGGTTGGCGTAGTCGGCCTTGAGGTTGTTCGCCCAGGACCGGTGCACGTCCCCGGTGAGGACGACGGGGTTGCGCGTACCGCGTTGCACCCAGCCGTTCTGGATCCTCGCCCGCGCGGCGCGGTAGCCGTCCCAGGAGTCCATGCTCGCCTCGCCGGCGGCGTTGAACCTCCGCGCGAAGAACACCTGCTGGCCGATGACGTCCCAGGTCGCGGCATGCTGGTTGAGCCCGTCGAGCAGCCAGGTCTCCTGCGCGTTGCCGGGGAGCGAACGGTTCGCCAGGTCGGCGTCGGAGCAAACCTTCCAGCCGTCGCCGCAGGCCTGGTCGTTGCGGTACTGCCGGGTGTCGAGCATGTGGAACATCGCGAGCTTGCCCCACGGCACCCGTCGATAGAGCGGGATGGCGGCGCCACCGGGGGCTTGGGCCGGGCGGAGCGGCATGTTCTCGTAGTACGCGCGGTAGGCCGCCGTACGACGTGCCGTCCACTGCGCGGCGGTGAGCGCGGGGGTGTTGTTCTCGCGGACGTTGCCGGCGTGGTTGTTCTCCACCTCGTGGTCGTCGTTGACGACGAGCCAGGGCGCGATCGCGTGTGCTGCTTGAAGATCCGGGTCGCTGTGGTACTGCGCGTACCGGCGCCGGTAGTCCTGGATCGTCACGATCTCGGCGCCGACGTGGGCTCGCGTCCGGCCGGCGACCGTGCCGTACTCGTAGATGTAGTCGCCGAGGTGGAGGATCACGTCGGGGTTGTCCTCGGCCATGCGGCGGTACGCGGTGTAGTAGCCCTCCTCGTAGTGCGCGCAGGAGGCGAAGCTCATGACGATGTCGCGTCCGAACGTTCCCGCGGCGGGCGTCGTCCGCGTCCTGCCGACCGGCGAGACGTGACCGTTCGCGCGGAACCGGTAGTAGTAGTCGGCGTCGGCGCTCAGCCCGCCCGCGACCACGTGCACCGAGTGCGCGTCGGCGTACCTCGCCGCCACCGAACCCTGGGCGACGAGGCTCGCGAACGTGTCGGTCGTCGAGACCTGCCACTCCACGGTGACATCGCTGTTCGGCATGCCCCCTTGACCATCCGCGTTCAGCGGCGCGGTCGCGAGCCGCGTCCACAGCACCACGCTGTCGGAGGCGGGCTCGCCCGAGGCGATGCCTAACTTGAACGGATACGGCACCACCGCGGCCGTGCTCGGTGCCTGAACGGCGACCCCCGCGGCGGCAGCGATGCCACCCAAGACGAAGTACCTGCGACTGACCTTGCTCATAGCACTCACCCTCCGCCGGACAGACAGATGAGACGTTCACGAGCAGACCACGCTGAAACTTATCTTCGAGACATCGAACTACTGCCGTAAACGAATGTCAACGGGTCATCCCATCTCCAACGTTGAGCTTTCCGTCCGTCAGTCGACGGAGCACGACCTCGGCCAGCGCGGTCACCACCCGTTATGGCGACGGCCATAGGGGCGCCAGCGGCTCACGTTTCGAATGAGGGCGTCCCTCTATCGAATAGACCGATAGTCATCGGGACACCATGCACCGTCGACCACACCCGTGAGTTGTTCCAGGGATCTCGGCTTCTAGGTCGAGATCCCTGGACCAACTCCGCACTCCCGCCGACACCTCTCGCACCGTGGACCACACGCCCACCACGCGACGAGTTGTTGGACAGATCTCGGCCTCTAAGCCGGTAGCTGTCCAACAAGCCGCACATCCACCTACGGGGCTGGCCGAAACGTCATGCCGGAGCGGCTCGCCGAGACTCTCCGAAAGCGCTACTTGATCATGCCTTGCTGGTTATCGTGGAGACATAACAAAGGGCACGTCGGCCGCTCGGAACTTTCCGACCGACGTGCCCACAACTGTCTTCACAGCTCGCCGCGACGCCAGGCTTGGAGCTCGGCGGCCACGGCGACGGGGTCCGGTCGAAGAGGTTGATCACCCCAGCGCCACAGGCAGTCCGCACACAGCGGCACCTCGGACACCATTCGCAGTTCGGCGCCAAGAGCGTTGGTCCACACTCCCGGCAAACGCAGGAATCCGAGGATCTCAGCGGTCCGGCACCGCGAGCACCCGGTCATGACGGCCCGATCGCTTGGGCGCCGAGCAGGGCCTTCACGTCGCTGTAGAACGCCGGGTCCGGCGCGACCTGGTACGGGCGCAGGTTCAACAGCACGCTCCCCGAATCAGCCCGGAGCAGCCGAAGGTGCACGGGCGCCGGTCCCGGATAGTTGGCCAGGATCTGCTTGAACTCCGCGACGAACCGCTCGTTCACCTGCGTCGACCGCACCGAGATCACCACCGGCGCGACGATGGCCGCGCTCGCGACGTCGAGCGGCACGATGTCCTCGCCGTACAGGCTCAGCGTCTCGTCGCGTACGTTGACCCGCCCGCGCACCGACACCACGCGATCCTGCGCCAGCACCTCGCTGAACAGCACGTACGTGCTCGGGAAGACCAGACACTCCACCGACGCGTCCAGATCCTCCACGGTCACGATCGCCCACGGATCGCCGCGCTTGGTGACCCGGCGGTCCAAGCTCGACACGATCCCGCTGATCCGCACCACGCCGTCCTGCCGCCCCGACGCCAGCAGCTCGACGATCGACGTGTCCCGATGAGCGCTCAGCACGGCCTCGGCGCCGTCGAGAGGATGGCTCGACACGTACAGCCCGAGCATCTCCCGTTCGAACGCCAGCAACGTCGACCGATCCCACTCGGCGTCCGGAACGGCGATCGCGAAGCCGTCGTCCTCACCACCGACCGCTCCGAACAGCGAGTCCTGCCCGTACGCCTCGTGCCGCTTGACGTCGATCACCGCGTCGACCGCCTGCTCGTGTACCGCCACAATCCCCCTACGGGCATGGCCCAAGCCGTCGAACGCACCCGCCTTCGCCAGCGACTCGATCACCCGCTTGTTGCACACGACCGCCGGCACCTTGGCGAGGAAGTCGTCGAACGAGGTGAACGCTCCCAACGAAGAGCGCGCGGCGACGATCGCCTCCACCACACCAGCGCCGACGTTGCGCACCGCGCCCAGCCCGAAGCGGATGTCCGTCCCCACCGCGGCGAAGTCGAGCAGGCTGGCATTGACATCCGGCGGCAGCACCTTGATCCCGACCCGCCGGCAGTCGGCCAGATAGACGGCCATCTTGTCCTTGTCGTCGCCGACAGACGTCAACAGGGCAGCGAGATACTCGCTCGGATGGTTCGCCTTGAGGTACGCGGTCCAGTACGACACGAGGCCATAGCCAGCGGTGTGCGACTTGTTGAACCCGTACCCGCTGAACGGAACGAGCACGTCCCACACAGCCTTGATCGCCGGCTCGGAGAACCCCCGCTCCCGCATCCCGCTTGAGAAGCGATCCCACTCCGCGTCCAGGACCTCCTTCTTCTTCTTGCCCATCGCCCGGCGCAGCATGTCCGCGGCACCGAGCGAGTAGCCCGCGAGCTGCTGCGCGATCGCCATCACCTGCTCCTGGAAGACCACCAGGTGATAGGTGTCGCCGAGGATGGGTTCGAGCGCCTCCTCGAGCTCCGGATGGATCGGCGTCACGGTCTGCTTGCCGGTCTTGCGCAGCGCGTAGTTCGTGTGCGCGTTCATCTCCATCGGGCCCGGCCGGTACAGCGCGTTCACCGCCGCGATGTCGGTGAACGTCGTCGGCTGCATCAGCTTGAGCAGCACCCGCATGCCGCCGCCGTCGAGCTGGAAGACGCCGAGCGTGTCGCCGCGCGCGAGCAGCTCGTACGTGGTCGGGTCGTCCAGCGGCACCTTCAGGATGTCGATCGAGATGCCCTTGTTGGCTTGGACGTTCGCGATCGCGTCGCCGATCACCGTGAGGTTGCGGAGCCCGAGGAAGTCCATCTTCAGCAGGCCCATGTCCTCGGCCTGCGTGAACGGGAACCCGGTGACGATCGGCCCGTCGGCCTTCGGTTTGACCAACGGGAGCACGTCCAGCAGCGGTTCGCTGGACAGAATGACGCCGGCGGCGTGGATGCCGGTCCCACGGGTGAGGCCTTCCAGACCGGCCGCGGTGTCGAGGACCTGCTTGACCTCGGCGTCCTGCTCGTACAGCTGCCGCAGCCCGGCCGCCTCACCGTGCCGTTCGTGCCCCGACTCGTGGATCGCCGCGAGCGGAATCTCCTTGCCGCCAACGGCAGCCGGGAACGCCTTGGTGATGCGATCGCCCAACGCGTACGGCAGTCCCAGCACCCGGCACGCGTCCTTGACCGCGGCTTTCGCCTTGATCGTGCTGAACGTGACGATCTGGCAGACCCGGTCGTCGCCGTACTTGTGCGTGACGTACTCGATCATCTCGTCCCGCCGCCGGTCGTCGAAGTCGAGATCGACGTCCGGCATGGAGATGCGCTCGGGGTTGAGGAAACGTTCGAAGATCAGCTTGTGCTCGATCGGATCGAGCTGGGTGATGCCGGTGCAGTACGCGACGATCGACCCGGTCGCCGAGCCGCGGCCCGGACCGAGACCGATACCGCGCTCCCGGGCGTACGCGCAGATGTCCGCCACCACGAGGAAGTAGCCCGGGAACCCCATCGTGTCGATGACCGACAGCTCGTAGTCGATCCGGTCGAGCACCTCCCGCGCTGGCGGGTCGCCGTACCTCTCGCGAGCCCCGCGCAGGGCCTCGGCCCGCAGCCAGCTGGACTCGGTTTCGCCTTCTGGTACGGGGAATCGCGGCGTCAGATCGCGATGGGCGAAGACGTCGCCGTAGTCGCTCACCCGTTCCGCGATCATCAGCGTGTTGTCGCACGCATCGCCGACCTCGCCGTCCCAGAGCGCGCGCATCTCCGCTGCGGACTTGAGGTAGTAGCCGCTGCCACTGAAGCGGAACCGGTCGCCGTCGGCGAGCCGCTTCCCCGTTCCGATGCACAGCAACGCGTCGTGCGCGGCCGCCTGGTCCTCGCTGACATAGTGCGAGTCGTTCGTCGCCAACGGCGGCAGGCCGAGTTCGTCGCCGAGCTTCAGCAGCTCGGCGCGGACGCGACGCTCGATCGGGAGGCCGTGGTCCATCAGCTCGAGGAAGTAGTTCTCCGGACCGAAGAGGTCGCGGTAGCGCGCGGCGGCCTCGCGAGCCTGCTCGTACTGGCCGAGCCGCAACCGCGTCTGCACCTCTCCCGACGGGCAGCCCGTGGTCGCGACAATTCCCTTGCTGTACTGTGAAAGCAGCTCGTCGTCCATCCGCGGGTACTTCTGAACATGTCCCTCCAACCAGGCCCGCGACTGCAGCCGAAAGAGGTTGCGGAGACCTACGGCGTCGACCGCCCACATCGTCAGGTGCGTGTACAGCCCGCGCCCGGAGACGTCGCCACCCTCGCCGGTCGTATCGTTGGAACGGCGCAACGCGACGTTCTCGCTGTAGTAGACGGGTTGCTTGTCGTACCGCGACCGCGGGGCGACGTACGCCTCGATGCCGATGATCGGCTTGACCTCGGCCTTGCGCGCTGACTGGTAGAACTCGTACGCCCCGTGCACGTTGCCGTGGTCGCTCATCGCGACCGCCGGCATCTCCAGCCGGGCAACCTCGCCGACGAGGCGGCCGACCTTCGCCGCGCCGTCGAGCATGCTGTACTCGGTGTGCACGTGGAGATGCACGAACGAACGCTCCGGCATGCACATCCCCTGGTTGTAAGCTCGCCGATCGACTGACGCATTCGATCCGAGAGCGGGCGGGGATGTCCAACAATCGACACGCGGGCTTGCCACAACCACCCGTTGTGGACCTCGACCTCGCAGCCGTTCGCGCGTTCGTCGCCGTGACGGACGAGCGCTACTTCAGCGAGGCCGCGGCTCGGTTGGGCATAAGCCAGCAGGCGATCTCCAAGCGGATCGCGAAGCTCGAGTCCGATCTCGGCGTCAGGCTGTTCACCCGCACCAGGACCGGCGCGGACCTCACCGACGACGGGCAGGCGTTCCTGCACCAAGCGAACGCGCTGATCAGCATCGCCGACCAGTCCGTAGCCATGCTGCACGCTCGTCGGAGCACACTCCGCATCGACGTACTCGACACGCGGCTCGGAACGGTCGACCTGATGCGCGCCTTCTACGACAACACGCCCGGCGTCGATGTCGCCCTCGTCGCCTCGAACGGCCTGCGCTCGATGCGCGGCGCCCTCATCGCCGGCTCCGTCGACGCCGCCTTCGCCCGCGTGTTCGGCGAGTTGGACGAGGATCTCGTAGCGACCCCCGCGTACCTCGAACCACTGCATGTCCTGGTCGATCGCGACCACCCGCTCGCCTCGTTGTCGGAGGTGCCGATGGAACGGCTGCGCGGTGAGACGGTCTGGATGCCCGGCAACGAGGACGGCAGCGAGTGGGAGGACTACTACCGCGTGCTGGGTGAGACGTTCGGCGTCCGGATAGATCGGACCGGGCCGGACTTCGGTTGGAACTACTTCGTCCTCGAGATCGTGCGTGACGGACGGATCGGCTTCGCCGGCTCGACCCTCCGCCTCCCATGGCATCCGCGGTCGGTACAGGTGCCGGTCGTCGATCCGGCCCCGGCGTACCCGTGCTCGCTGATCTACCACCGGCGGAACCACCACCCCGTACTCCGGCAGCTTGTCGATCACGTGACCAGCGCCTTCGTCCCCCTCCACCCCACCCGGCAGTGGGTGCCGGAGCCCGACCGCCTCGCGTTCACACGTGCTGGTACCTGACCGCTTCGGGTGTTAGCCCCTCTGTCTGGGAGGTTTCGGACGCGGTCTAATCGGCACCGTGGGGGTTGATCGCGCGAGCTCGGCCGACCTGGCCCGGTCCTGGCTGAGCCTGGAGACGCGCCGCCGATGGCGCGCTTTGCTGCTGCTCGCGCTGCTGGTCGCGTTCGCCACCACGGTCCTGCTCGCCTCGGTCGCGGGCGCACGGCGCGGGGCGAGCGCGGTCGACCGGCTGACCGCCGCGACCAAGGCCGCCGACGCCGTCATGCTCCCGTTCGATTCCGACCCCGCCTTCTGGGCGAAGGTGCGCACGCTGCCCGCGGTGGAGGCCGTGACGACGTTTCCCGGCCTCGCGTTCGCGGTCGAGAACCTGCCGGACGGGCGCAGCGGCCTGAGCGTGGCGGCCATGGACACCGACCTGTTCCGCACGGTCGAGGTGCCGGTCCTGCTGGACGGCCGGCTGCCCGACCCGCACCGGGTGGACGAGGTCGTCGTGACGTCGCTGTTCCGGTCCGGCCAGCACAAGGGCGTGGGCGACACCGTGACGATCCGCCTGCAGTCGCCGGAGCGGGCGGCCGCCACGGACCGGATGAGCAACCGCGCGACTCCCACCGGCCCGGTCGTCCGCGCGCGGGTCGTCGGCGTGGTGCGGTCGTCGTGGTTCGCGGAGAACCCGGGCGGAACGGGCGGCGTCATCACCTCGCCGGCGTTGTTCGCGCGCTATTGGCCGAACATCGTCGGGCCTCAACGGCACATCCCGATCCAAGGCCTGGTGCGGCTGCGGCCCGACGCCACGGTCGCGCAGCTGCGTACGCAGGTCACCGCCGTAGCTGGGTACGACGTCGACATCCAGGACATCGCGGCGACCATGCTCGACCGCCGGCGCCAGGTGGACGGGTACGAGGCGACGGCACTGCTCGTCTTCGCCGCCGTCGCGGCTGTCGCGGCCTGCGTGCTGGTGGGGCAGGCCGTCGCCCGGTACGTGCGCGCGTCGGCGGAGGAGCTGCGGACGCTGCGCGCGAGTGGGATGACGCGCCGGCAGCAGGCCTCGCTCGCCGCTCTCGCACCCGCTCTCGCCGGTGTCGTCGGGGTCGTGGTCGGCGTGGTCGGCGCGGCCTTCGCCTCGTTCGCGATGCCGCTGGGCAGCGCGGCACTGCACGAGCCGGCGCCGGGGTTCGACTTCGACCCGCTCGTCCTGCTCGTCGGCGGGCTGGTCGTCGCGGTCCTGGTGGTCGGCGGCGCGGCGGCGAGCGCTGGATTGGCCGTGCTGCTTTCTCGTTCGCCGGCGGGATCCTCCGCCTCCGTGGTCGCCCGGCTCGCCGCCCGGTTGGGGCTGCCGGTGCCGGTGCTCGTCGGCCTGCGGTTCGCGTTGGAGCCGACGCGTGCGGTGTCCGTACGGTCGGCGCTGTCCGGCGCGGTGGCAGGCGTGCTGGGGGTGCTCGCCGCGCTGACATTCGCGGCGGGGATCGCGGACGCGTCGGCGCATCCGGAACGGTTCGGCCAGACGCAGCAGCTGGAGATCTACGCCGGGTTCGGCGGAGACGACACCGTGCCCACGACGCTGCTGCCTTCGATCGCTCGCGACCCGGACGTCGTGGCGGTGAACGACACCCGCATCCAGGTCGCGCAGGCCCGGTCGACGACGTTCCCCGTCTTCACCTACGCGCCGGTCGGTGCGCCGTACCCAGTGGTCATGTCGGCTGGCCGGCTCCCGTCGCGCATTGGGGAGATGGCGTTTGGGGCGGCCACCGCCGCTTCTCTGGGCGTTGGGGTCGGCGACAAGGTCCCGGTGAACGGCGCCTTCCCGATGACCGTCACGGGGATCGGGTTTCTCCCTACCGGGTTGGAGAACGCCTACACCGAGGGCGCGTGGGTGACGCCGGATGGGTACGCGTCGCTGTTCCCCGGCGGGAAGCCGCTGCCGTACATGTGGCGCATCGTGGACATCGCCGTGGCACCGGGGGCCGATGCCGCGGTCGTCGCTGCCCGTCTGGGTGGGCTGCCCGGCATGGACGGGCTGACGGTCGGGCCTCCGGTGATGCCGCCGCCGGAGGTGATCGAGATCCGCGACATCGCCGTGCTGCCGTACCTGCTCGGTTGCTTCCTTGCCGTGTTGGCGCTCGGGGCCGTCGGGCATGCGCTCACCACCGCCGTACGACGTCGCGGCCAGGAGGTCGGCGTGCTGCGCGCGTTGGGCATGACGCACGGACAGTCTCGCCTCGTCGTTCTGGTGCAGGCCTTGGTGCTTGCCGGCGTCGGCCTGCTCCTGGGCGTTCCGCTGGGCCTCGCGCTCGGCCGGCTCGTCTGGCACGCGGTCGCCGCGGCGACGCCGATCCAGTACGTCCCGCCGACGGCTCCGTTGGCCCTCGCCCTCGCCGCGCCAGTCACCTTGCTGCTGGTGCTGGTGCTCGCCGCGTACCCGAGTCGCCTCGTCACCCGGCTTCGACTGTCGCGGGCCGAGTGAGGACCTGGTCGAGTACGGATTCGAGGTCTTCGACGTTGCCGCCGCGCCAGCAGACGAACCCGTCGGGGCGTACGAGCAGCGCCTCGTCGTCGGCGAAACCGTCGACCCGGCGGACCTTCAGCCCGAGGTCCTCTGACGTCGGAGTCGGACGGGCGTTGCCCGCAGTCGATGATCGCGGTCGAGTCGTACCGATAGCCCAGGTGGACGACCACGCCGTGCGCCATCCCCACAGCGGCTCGGGCTTGGTCGCCAGCGGGGCCGGCCATCCAGTGCAGATTAGGATGCGCGGCCCGCTTGAGCGACTGGTCGAGCGTCCATGCGGCGACGGGACGGCGTTCGGTCTCGTACGTGTCGAGCAGGCTTTCGCCCGCCTCCCCGTGGAGGACCATCGCGATCTTCCAAGCCAGGTTGTGCGCATCGGCGATGCCGGTGTTGAGCCCGAACCCGCCGAGCGGCGGAACCGCGTGTGCCGCGTCCCCGACCAGGAACACCCGCCCGACGGCGAACCGGTCCGCCAGCTGGCCGCGCGGCCGCCAGGGCAGGATGCTGCGCACGTCCAGCTCGAGGTCGTCGTCGCCCACGGCGGCACGGATCTGCTCGGTCGCCTGCTCGGGTGTCAGGTCGGCGCTGTCCGTCGTGTGGAAGATCCAGTCACGCTCGCCGTCGACGGTGACCAACATCCCGTCGACACGTTCGTTGTCGAGGTTGAGCGTCGTGAACCACGCGCCCTTCGTGTACGGGGTGAGGTCGGCGCGGAACAGCGTGCTGGTCATCGGCTTGCCGAGCGCGCCAGGGCCGGTGAGGCCGATGCCGAGCTGCTCACGTACGCCGCTGCGGACTCCGTCGGCGGCGATCAGATAGCGCGCGCGGATCGTTCTTCCGTCGTCCAGGGTGGCAGTGACGCCGTCGTCGTCCTGCTCGATCGCGGTCAGCGTGGCGCCGTACTCGACGTTCGCCCCGCGGCTGGTCGCCTCGGCGAGGAGGATCGCGTCGAGGCGATCCTGGGCGAGCGTTCCCTTGAGCCCGCACGGGGAGACGTCGGCGAACTCGGCGGTGATCGGCGGCGTCGCGGCCCTGCTCGTCGCCGTCAGATCCGTCTCCGCGAGCGTCGTCCCGTACACCTTGCCGAGGTTGCGGCCGCCCATGTCGATGGCCTTGGCGGCGAGGGCGTCGAAGATCCCGACCTCGCGGAAGAACTCGAGGGTGCGCGGACCGATGCCGGTCGCGCGTGGGTGGACCGAGACGCTGTCGCGTCGTTCGACCACGAGCGTCTCGACGCCGTGGTGCGCGAGGAAGAGGGCGGCGGCCAGGCCTACGGAGCCGCCGCCTGCGATCAGCACTTGTGGATACATCGTTGCCATAATGGCTACAGCGTAGCCACATGAGTACACTGTTCGCAACGAGGAGGACGGATGTCCGAGGTGTGGATGCGCGAGCGGCCGAGTCCGCGCCGGCGCGCGCCGAGCGTGGAGCAGATCGTGGCGCGGGCGGTCGCGATCGCCGACGCGGAGGGCGTCGCCGCGGCCACGATGCGGCGGGTCGCGTCGGAGCTGCGGTCGGGAACGGCGTCGCTCTACCGGTACGTGACGAACCGCGACGAGCTGCTGGACCTGATGATCGACGCGGTGCGAGGCGAGTCTTCGCCCCCGACGCCCACCGGCTCCTGGCGGGTCGATCTGGCCGCGATCGCGCACCAGCTTCGCGACACAGCGCTGCGCCACCCGTGGCTGGCCACCGAGGTCACCGGCAGGCCACCGTTGGGGCCGAACTCGTTGCGGCACACCGATGTCGCGCTGGAGGTCGCGCTCTCCCTGACGCCCGACGCCTCGCGGGCCTCGAGCGTGATCGAGGCCGTTCGGGCGTACGTGTTCGGCTCCGTTGCCGCCGAGCTGGCCGAGCTGCAGGTGCAGACGGCGTACCGGCGTGACCGAGGAGCAGTGGCAGGCGAGCGTGGCGCCGTACCTCAACCAGGTGATCGCGTCGGGCACGTACCCGTCGCTGGCGCGCGCGATCCAGGAGGGGAACGAGGCCGCGCCGGCGCAACGATTCGAGTTCGGACTGCGGTGTGTGCTCGATGGAATCGGCTTACACGGTGCCTGAAATGACGAAGGGCAAGGAGCTGTTGCGCTCCCTGCCGCTATTAACGTTATAGCCGACCCGGGGGCTTGCGGCAAGACCCCTGCCGTGTTGCAAACTCTCCGATCGATGCCTTCTGGGGCGCCATCAATCGTGTGTAGATGGGTGTTGTTCGCATGATCGACGTGATCGTTGCTGGCGGCGGAGCGACCGGGCTGATGTTGGCCTGCGAGCTGCGACTGCACGGCGTGGATGTGCTCGTACTGGAACGGGATGCGGAGCCGACCAAGGAGGTGCGTGCCCTCGGTCTGCACGCGCGCAGCGTCGAGGTGATGGACCAGCGCGGGCTGCTGGACCGGTTCCTCGCGCACGGTCCGCCGTACCCGGTCGGCAACCACTTCGCCGGTATCGCGAAGCCGAACCCGGTGCGCCTGGACACGGAGCACGCGTACGTTCTCAGTGTTCCGCAGCCGACCGTCGTACGACTGCTGACCGAGTGGGCTGCCGAGCTCGAGGTGCCGATCCGGCGTGGCTCTGAGGTGGCTTCCTTCAGCCAGACCGCCTCCGAGGTGGCGGTCGAGCTGGCCGACGGAACGTCGCTGAGCGCGCGGTACCTCGTGGGCTGCGACGGCGGCCGCAGCACCGTACGCAAGCTGCTTGGCGTGAACTTCCCCGGTGAGCCGCCTCGGACCCAGACGCTGCTGGGCGAGATGCAGGCGACCGCGCCGCTGGAAGAGATCGCGGCGGTGGTGACCGAGATCCGCAAGACCGAGCTGTTCTTCGGTGTCGGGCCCTCGCCGTCCGGGGAAGCGGGGATCTTCCGCGTCGTCGTCCCCGCGGCGGAGGTGGCCGAGGACCGTACGGCGGCGCCGACGCTCGACGAGCTGAAGCAGCAGCTACGGGCGTACTCGGGCACCGACTTCGGCGTGCACTCGCCGATCTGGCTGTCCCGGTTCGGCGACGCGACCCGGCTGGCCGAGGCCTACCGCGTGGACCGCGTGCTCTTGGCCGGCGACGCGGCCCACGTCCACCCGCCGCTGGGTGGGCAGGGCTTGAACCTCGGGATCCAGGACGCGTTCAACCTAGGCTGGAAACTAGCCGCCTCTGTTGCCGGCTGGGCTCCGTCTGGGTTGCTGGACACGTACTTCGACGAGCGCCATCCAGTGGCGGCGGACGTGCTGAGCAACACCCGAGCCCAAAGCGTCCTGATGGCCTCCGACCTCAACTCCCAAGCCGCCCGCCGCCTGGTGTCGGAGCTGATGGACTTCGAGGAGGTGCACACGTACCTGATCGAGAAGCTGATCGGCATCAACATCCGCTACGACTTCGGCTCCGACGACGACCTCATCGGCCGCCGCCTCTCGAACCTCCCGCTGAAGGACGGCCACCTCTTCGACCGCCTGCACGCCGGCCGAGGCTTGCTCCTCGACCAAACCGGCGCGCTCTCAGTGGAAGGCTGGACCGACCGGGTGGACCACATGGTGGAGGTCAGCGAAGACCTCCCCCACCCCGCAGCCCTGCTGCGCCCCGACGGCCACGTCGCCTGGGCCGGCAACTCCCAGCTGGAGCTGGCCAACGCCCTCACGCGCTGGTTCGGCACCGCCACCTGACCACAGCCACAACCGAGGTCGGCCGGAGTCCCTCCGGCTGACCTCCGCCCTCCTCGCGTATACGAGCCGCCGTCAACTCCACGGTGCCCGACGGCATCTCAAGTACGCGGAGTGGGCCGCCAGGGGGTCGAACCCTGAACGCGCGGGTTAAAAGCCCGCTGCTCTGCCAGTTGAGCTAACGGCCCGGTTGTCTATCGGTTGTTACGTCGGTCCAAGGCCTCCAGCGCCTCGCTGAACGGGCGTTCCAGCCAAGCCAGGTGGTTGGCTTCGCCGTGGTGGTGGGTGGTCAGGGCGTCGTTGCGGTGGACGGCCGTGTGGCGGACGTAGTCGCGCGCCGCCCTCCACGAGGGTGCGGATGTAGCGCAGGCCCTCGGGGTCGGCCATGCCCCACGGGCCGGCGCAGGCTACGTAGACCGGGGACGTGTGGGCGAAGACTGGGCGGGCCCATTCGTCCAGGTGGGCGTCGACGCCGAACGCGCGAACCGCCAGCCAGGAATGACCGTCGATCCGCACTTCCTCGTTCAACGACAGCTGCCGCACGCCATCGCCGGTCACCGCGGCGATGACCTCGCCGTTGCGGACGAGCTCCAACGAGCGGAGCGGGAACACGCTGTCCGCCGTCGCGGACACGGGAACCGTCCCCGGACCGGACAGCTCGAGAGTGTCGCCCGCCTGCCGACCGTAGACGGAGAACGTGAGCAAAGGCCCGCCGGACAGGAACGTACGTCCCTGCCGCACCGCGCGACACCAGCCCTCGTACGTCAGCTCCTCATCCTGATCGAGCCGCGCATAGGTCCGATACAACCCCACCGGCACGCCGTTCGACATCTTGTCGGTGCCCCCGACAAGCGGCAACTGGTAACCACTGTTGAGATATCGGTAATACTCGGCAATCGAGTCGCCCGACTGCGCGAGCATCTCCACGGCGTCCGCACGGCCGGTCGCGATCAACGTGGCGGGCTCGCCGTTCGGGGCCGGGAAGTGCGCCGCGACGACCGTTCCGCCCTCGGCGTGCACGCGGTCCGCCCAGTCCGACAACGTCGTGTCGAGCGCCCCACCGAGGTCGGCCTCGTCCGGCCCGTCGCTCGACCACGGCATCACCGGCCGCTTCATGCCCCACATCACCAGGTGGCCGAGAACGTGCTGCCGATTCTCCTGCCCCACATACGTGAAGTAGCCCGGCGAGTCGTCGATCACCGCCGGCCTGCCGCGGAAGTCCTCGGTGTTCGTGAACAGCGCGCCCCACTGCGCCTGCAGCAGGTTCACGACGCGCAGATCCTCGCCGAGCTGCTCGAGCTGCGCACCGGCTGTGGACAAGAAGTGCACATGGCTATCCCCAGAAAACCACCCTGTGGAAGCGAGATCCGCGGTACGTCGCAGCCTTACCGTAAGCTCGCGTTGACCGGGTTCGACACGCACCGTTTGCCGCACCGGCTCGTACTCGAACCCGCGAGCGATATCGAGCTGGACGTCACCGCGAGGGAGCCAGCCCTGGCAGGTGCCGTCAATGTAGGCGTACGTCGTCTCGCCCAGACGCACGTCGCCACCGACGTCGTAGTGCCAGCTGCCGAGGTTCTGGTTGACGTGCTGATGATGACCGTGGGGCTGGTAGGGGATCCCCTCGGGTGAACGGAAGTGCACACGACACGGCACGGGCTTGCCAGTGGCGTCGTCGACGACCGTGACGTGCACCCAGTTGCGCCCTGGGTCGACAAGTTCGACGCGCACTTTGTCGTTGCTGGCTTGGCCATCGCGCTCGACGTCGCCCCAGCGGACCTCGCCGAGCGAGGTGTCGTCGTGGCTGACCTTCAGCGTGGCCGAGGGCAGCGCGGAGACGCTCGCGTACGCGGGGCTGGCCGTGGTCGAGTTCGGCGCGCCCCAGCCCGGGCGCGCCTCGCCGTCGGCGATCGGCTGCGGGTACGTCGCGACGCCACGGTCGACGTCGAGATCGAGCACGCCCTCGTTCTTGGCGGCCGCCTCGTCGGTCACCGTGAGGCGAACGTGGCGACCCGGCGTTCGGACGAACGGGTACTCGTCGTCGTACCCGAGCGTGATGCCGCCCACGAGGAACCGATGCTCGGTCGGGACGATCTCGATGCGCTCGATCGCCACGTCCGGAGTCGGATTCTCCCAACACCACAAGAAGAAGGCCTGCGGCCAGCCGACGTAGTGCTCGGCGAGCCGGAAGCCGGCCTCCTCCCAGCGGCCCTCGAACCGGTCCGCCTTGCCGTCGAACTTGTCGCTCACTGCACGGAACGGGAGGCGACCCCACTCCGGCTGGACGATCATGATCTCGAACCGCTCGCGGATCGGCGCCGAGTGCTGGCTGCCGTCGGCGAGGTGGAAGACGTACTCGCCGACCTTCGTCCCGACGCCGTGGTTGTGCGGCTGGGTCGGGGCGAGCAGGCGATGCGCGAAGATGACGTGCTTCGCCTGCTTGCCGACGTCGATCAAGACGGTCTCAGAGGGGACGAGGAAGCAGCGTTCGCTGTCCTTGTCTTCGGAGCCGATGAGGAACGGGAGGCCGCGGAGCGTCGCGCGCCCGAGCGGTGGATCGTTCTGGTCGCCGGGCAGGTCCTTCACGCCGGCGTTGCAGAGAGAGTGGAGGTTGACGGCTTCATAACCTGCGTCTGGGCCAGTCACCCTCGCGATCTTACGACCGGTCAGGCAGACGATCCCAGCGGATTTGCCTCGGGTTGCCAGTTCGGGTCGCGGCCGAGCATGCGGAGGATCGTGTGCCAACGGTTGCCGTCGCCGGCGTCCGGGAGGGCGGGTCGGAACGGGGAGCCGGGCTGGAGTCGTTCGGGCCCGTCGGGGATGGGCGCGGTGATGTCGTACGCCGGCCCGATGAGGTCGTCGGCAGGCTCGTACTCGCGGCCGATCGACCGCGCGAGGTCCCAGCTGTGGATGACGTAGTCGATGAAGTGGAAGCCGACCGCCTGGGCGCCGGGGAAGCCACGCGAGGTCGTGAACTCGGGGAGGTGGAACGAGCGCTCGGCGACCCCGTCGGCGGCGAACGCCTCGATGACGTCCTCGGCCGCTTGGACGTACGCCTCGGGGCGGGCGGGCTTGACCACCCAGTGCTGGAGGTCGAGGCCGATGCCGTTCGCCGAGGCGGCGAACCCGCGGTGCTGGGCGGTCATGTGGGCGAGGAGGTCACTGACCGTCCACCCCTCGCACGTGCTCGGGCGGTCGAGATCGGCGTCGGTGAGCTGCTTGGCGAACTCGATCGAGTCCCGGACCGCGCGTTCGTCGAGTTGAACGATAGTAAGCATGAGCACATCATATGCGTGCGCTTAGGATCTGTCCACGCGTATCGTTCTAGATCGATGGCTCGACGTCCCGATCTCGCCGCGATGCTCTACCCGCTGGGCCGCGCTTTGGTCCAGGAGGTGGAGCTGCCGATCCTGCGCGCCCACGACCTGTCGATGTGGGGGTACGGGGTGCTGCTGGGGCTGGAGGAGTCGCCGGTACGTACGCAGGCCGCGCTGGCGACCGCGATCGGGGCGGACAAGACGCGGATCATCCCGGTGCTCGACGAACTGCAGGAGCGGGGCTTGATCGAACGCACCACCGACCCCGCCGACCGCCGCGCCCGCTACCTGTCGCTCACGCCAGCCGGCCGGAAGGTGCGCGACTCGGCGCAGGCCGCGATCCAGGCGAAGGAGGAGATCCTCCTCGCCCAGCTCCCAGCAGCCGACCGCCGCGTCTTCCTGCGCGCCCTCGAGGCGCTGCACAACGTCCCGCTGGCGGACCTCGTCGAGCCGGAGTGAATACCGTTCAGCCTCTAGATCGTCGGCCCGGTACCCTCATATCGCTACGGGCCGTTAGCTCAACTGGCAGAGCAGCGGACTTTTAATCCGCGGGTTCAGGGTTCGATCCCCTGGCGGCCCACCAAAACCCCAGGTCAGCGACTTGCAGGCGTTCTAGCCGACCGGGCCATCCCCCGTTTACCCCCCGAATTGGTCCTCTCCCTCCGACTCGTCGGCCAGCTGATCAAGCACTTTCGCGGCACCCGTGCGGGCGACCTTTCGGCCGAAGTAGTGGTCCTGTGTCATGGACACCTTCGCATGTCCGAGCTGTCGGCAGCGGCCCGAGCCGACAGGCCGGCCTTATCCATCAGCGTGGCGACCGTGCGGCGGAACACGTGTGAGGTGAGCCACTCGTACCCGAGGTCGTCGAAGACCTGCCGGAGGTCTGAGCTTGTGTTGGACGGATCCCGCAGGCCACCCAGTTGCGCGGGGAAACCAGGGCATCCGGTGCCGCGTCCTCCGGCATGCGACGCTTGATCATGTCAACGGTCCAGCCCGCGAGCTCCACGATGGGCTCGCCAGCGTCGCCCTTGGGCTTCTTGACGATCAGTCCGACTCCCTTGACGCGGATCACCGTTCCGCGGACTGCGACAACACCGTCGTTGAAGTCGATCGCGTCGAGGGCGGCCCCAACGGGGCCGCCGCGCCCGCCTTGACGGCGCCGGCCTTCCCTCCGCGCCTAGGGGCGCCCGGTCGGCCGGCGTGGCTGGGCGCGCCACGAGGGCCGCCAGACAACTGACGACCCTCACAGCGTCGATGCCCCGTTTTGACGCGTAGCTGTCAGTGGCTAGGGCCGGTCCCGCGGCTTTACCCACCTCGCTGGGTTCGGGTCCCGACGAGCGGGGGTCCACGGCGGGAGTTGCGGCCAGGCAGCGAGCTGCCCGCCGAGCCCGGACAGGCTACGGACCCCCGCTCTCCCGGCCCCAGCCAGGACACCGACCAAAGCCCCGGCACCTCCGAGCGACCTGCCCCTTGTCTCGGCTCCGCTCGTTCCGTCCGAGTGGCGCATCAGTCCGTGATCATCGACTCGGGCGCCCTGTGTTGGGTGACCGTGTCCGCATGACGATGCACGATCCGCCAGGAGCCTGCCTCGCGACGGAACACCGTCGTGGCACGCAGCTCGACCCGCGAACGCTCCTCGGCCCCGCCCACCTTCACGTTGCTGCGCTCGATCTCAACGATGCACGCAAGATCTGGCGTCTCGAAGGCGGAGATGCGCTCGAACGTCACCTGCTCGCCGTCTCGCAGAACGCCCGCCGCGCGGTCGAGGACGGCGCTGACCTGATCCCAGCCGCGCGCCGGTGGACCGAGTGGGTTGGCCAGGGTGACGTCATCGCGCCTCGAGTACAGGGGCTTCTTGGGCTCCGGATCGCCTTGGCAGAAGGCATCTGTCGCTCTGTGGTCGGCTTCGATGAGCTGCTCAAGCTCGGAGTCCTTCATAGTTTCTCCTCCACGTGGTCGCCGACTTACCGTTGTAGTCCTGAAGGGGTGGTTCGGCCACGGCGTCGCCAATGTCTCTTCTGTAAGTACAGCAGCGTCTCCGAGTGCGTTGACCATGATCAACTCCCCGACTTACCCCCGGGAAACGGCTGCGGATGGCCCGAAACGAACCGGAGTTGACCAGCGCGGCCAAGCAGGTTTCTATCAACAGGGCTTGGAGAAACCCAATCCATTGCCAAATTACCATGACGACAGTCCTGGACTACGCGGGTTCAGGGTTCGATCCCCTGGCGGCCCACCCCGTTCGAAGAGAGCCATCGCCGTAGGGCGAGTTGGATCATGGCCAGGATCGCGCCGGTGGCGGCGCAGGTTGTCCAGAGGCCGGATGGGCCGGTAGCTGTCAGGAGCTGGGTGCCGGCTAGGGGCGCGAGGATGAAGGCTGCTCCCCAGCTGGTGCCGTGGATGGCGAGGTAGCGGCTGCGGGCGTGGGTGGGGGCTATCTGGATGACGACGTTGGAGATGTGCCCCAGCAGGATGGCTTCGCCGGCGCTCCAGACGAGGGTGGCGATGACGAACGTCGACAGGTTGGTCGCGAACCCGTTCGCCAGGAGGCCGGCGCCGAGCAGGAGGTAGCCGAGGGCGAGGGCGTGGATGCTGTCGAGGTCGCGGAGGGGCCGACGCCGCTGCAGCGGGAGGGCGAGGACGACGACACCGGCTGACACGGCGAGCAGGAGGCCGGTTTGCGACGCGGGCAGCCCCCGGGCGACGAGGGTGAGCGGCAGGCTGATCGGGATCTGCAGGTAGAGCGTGGCGAAGACCGTTCCCGTCACGAGCAGCGCCAGGAGGCGGGGGTCGCGCCACGCGCGCACCTCGCGTACGTCCGGCGACGCGACGCGCGAACGTGGGGGGCTAGGCAAGCCCAGCGCGACGAGGAGAGCGCCGATCCCGCAGGTGAGCGCGTCGGCGGCGAACAGCCACCGCAGGTCCAGGCCCCCGACGACGGCGGCAAGAAGGCCGGCGGCCACGGCGGCTACCGCCATGGCGGCGCCGAGGATGCGGTACGCGTGCGGCCGCTCCTCCGCGGGCATGGCATCGGCGATCAACGCCCCGCTGGGCGGCTCGTAGATCTCGAAGACCAGCCCGAGCAGCCCGGCGGCGACCACCGCGACAAGCAGGCTGGGCGCCACGGCGATCCACGCCAGGCACACGGCGCATCCCACCAGACCCAGAACGATCGTCGCCTTGGCGCCGATCCGATCGGCGAGGTAGCCACCGACAAGCCGCGACGGAATGCTCGCCACCCCGAACAACGCCAACACCAAGCCGGCCTGAGCGACGGTCGCGCCGTGGTTCACCGTCAGATACACGGCGAGGAACGGCAGTGTGAAGGCGCCGATCCGGTTCGCCACGCGAGCAATGACGAGGACGCGGACCGTTCTCGGCAGACCAACGTGACTAGTGAAACGGGTATCATTGGTCACGTCGAACGACGCTATGCGAACGGCGGTGACCAGTCAAGTGCAATTCGATAGTCACATCTTGACCCTGTTGGCCGTCTCCACGCGCCTCGTGAACGCCCTCACCGCCGGCCACCAACGCGGCAACGTCTTCACCGAGCCAGCGGGCAAGGAGCGCGTTCGAGCGGTGGCGGAAGCGCTGGGTGGAGATCCCGCTGTCCCTGCGGCCGACGCGGAGCATTTCGCCCAGCTGGCAAAGCGCTTGCGGCGAATCTTCGAAGCGGCGCAGGACGACGAGAAGGAAGCGGCAACAGAGGTCAACGCCCTCCTCCTCGACACGAACGCAAGGCCGCAGCTCGACTACTTCGACGGCGAGGGCTGGCACCTGCACTTCCACGGCGCCGACGACACCCTGGTCGACGGCTGGTCGGCCGGCTGCGCCGCCGCGCTCGCCCTCGCCATCGGCAGCGACCTGGCCGGCCGCCTCGGCCTCTGCGCCGCAACGGCGTGCGACCGGGTGTTCGTCGACACCTCGCGCAACGGCAAGCGAAGGTTCTGCTCACCCCAGTGCCTGAGCCGCGTCAAAGCCGCCGCCCACCGCGCGCGCACCGCCCAGGCCTGACAGGCGCCTAAGAACGGTGCCGTGTCCGCTCACGGCCAAGCACCTCATATCCGACAAAGGCACTGCAATAACGCCAACGAGGGTGGGACAAATAACAGTCCACCTGCGCGTTTCCCATCGCATCCCTCGCAGAGCCGACTTGCCAAACATCCCCCACCTAGAGGGGCCTCAACGGGTAGTAGACGCCGAAACCGCAAAGGGCAGGCAACACAGGGCATAGCGGACGCACGGGGTTGCGGCAGGTTGTCACGCACTGGTAGCACTGCGTTGTCGTTGGGCCAGGGGCAGAAATGATCATGTCGGACCACGTGGAGGGAACCTTCGATGGCGAATCACGCCTCGACCGATCAGATCAGCCTGCCAACCGACTACGAACGCATTGGTGGCGCGCCAGCGGTGAGTGCCGTTGTTGATCAGTTCTACCAACGACTGTTGGAAGATCCGACCCTCAACCACTTCTTCACGCACACCGACCTACCAAGGCTACAAGCGCCACCAGGTCCTGCTGATCTCGCAGGTTCTCGGCGGCCCGGCGGAGTACTCCGGCAGAGAGCTCGGCCAAGCCCATGAAGGCCTGAACATCACCAACGACGACTTCCACCACGTTGTCGCCCACCTCGTCGACGTCCTGCGAAAGAACAGCGTCGACGAGGACATCATCGGCCGGGTCGGCGAAGCGTTAGGGGCAGCCGAAAAGGACATCGTCGAGGCGAGCTGAAACAAACACGCATGGATACCGCAGCACTGAAGAAGAGCTGGGATGTGGTCGCCGCTAATGGCGATGAGGTGCCGTTGTTCTTCTACTCGCACCTTTTCCTCAGCCATCCCGAATTGCGCGAGATGTTTCCCATCTCCATGTCCGCCCAGCGCGACAAACTCGTCAGCGCGCTGGGAAGGGTCGTCAGCAACGTCGATCAGCTCGCCGACGTCGTCCCGTTCGTCCAGCAGCTCGGCAAGGACCACCGGCGGTTCGAGGTCGTCGCCGACCACTACTCGGCCGTCGGTGGCTCGCTGCTCGCCACCCTCCAGCACTTCCTCGGACCGGAGTGGACCGCCGACCTGGCCGCGACCTGGGCGGAGGCGTACGGGCTGGTGGCGAAGGTCATGGTCCAGGCGGCCGAGGAGTCCGCCGACAAGGACCCCGCCTGGTGGACGGCGCGGGTCGTCTCGGTCGACAGAAGGACCATGGACGTCACGGTCCTCAGAATCAAGCCCGACCAGAAGCTCGACTACCGACCCGGCCAGTCGATGGCCATGGAGTTCTCCCAACGCCCCAGGCTGTGGCGCTACTACAGCCCCGCGAACGCTCCCCGCGCCGACGGGTCGTTCGACCTGCAGGTCCAGCTTATCGACGGCGGCCAGGTCAGCAGCTCGGTCGTACGCCAGGCCAGGCCGGGCGACGGAGTACGCATCGGCGCCCCCGTGGGCGACCAGCTCACGATGCCCGACGACGGCCGCGACATCGTCATGGTCGCCGGCGGTACGGGCCTCGCCCCGATGCGCGCGGTCCTCGAGCAGGTCGACCGCAAGTGGCACACCGAGCGCACGGCGCCGCGCATCCACCTGTTCCACGGCGCCCGCATGCCGTGGAACCTCTACGAGCGCCCCCTCATGACCCAGCTCGCCAAGCAGCAGCCGTGGTTCGACTACACCGAGGTCGTGTCCGACGACAAGTCCTACCCAGGCGTCCGCGGCCTGGTCGGCACGACCGCCGCGGAGAGCGGCCTCTGGCGCGGGCGGGTGGTGCTGGTCTGCGGCTCGCCGTCGATGGTGAGCCACACGGTGTCGGAGCTCACGGACGCCGGCGCGTCGCACGACGACATCAGGTTCGAACGGTTCGACGCCGGCGAGCGCCTCCGTACGGACGGCAACGAGTTGGTCCACCAAGGATTCGGGGCAGGAGACCACCAGTGACAGAGCTCGCCCGCAAGCCGCATCCCGCCCAACGGCACTCGCCGCGTGCGGTCAGGGATGCCGACTTCTCGCACCGTCTGCGGGGACTCGACGAGAACGAGGTCCGCACGTTCCTCGAGACCGTCGCCGAACAGATCGAAGCCTCCAACGACGAACGCGCCAAGCTGCGCGCCGAGATCGAACGGCTCAAGCGCACCGCCACCCCCACGAAGCCCTCCAAGTCCAGCGCGCCGCCCGAGATCAACGCCCACGCCGTGGCCTTGTTCAGCCAGGCGCAGCAGGTCGCGGACCGTCTCGTCGCCGAGGCCGTCCAGCACGCCCGCGACCTGATGGCAAACGCCCGCGCCCAGCAGCGCGAGATCCTCGAACGTGCCCACCAAGCCGCGACGACCGCGGCCGCCACCCCAGACGACAAGAACCCGGCAGCGGCGATGCCGGAGATCGAGTACGTCCGAACGTTCGCTCGCGTCGCCCAGGTCCAGCTCCGCTCCGTACTGGACGCTCTCACCGAGGAGGTCGACAAGCTCGGTCAGATCCCGCACCTCGACCCGGATGCCACCGAGCACCCGCCAGGCAAGGTGCTGTCCTGGGACCTCCACACTCGCCAGGAGCCGCAAATCTCCCGCCCCCGTTGAAAGTTCCAGCAGAGTCCGCTGACGGTCGTGGCCGGTCACGGAAGCTTGCTGGCGCGCCCTGCCCACCCGGGGTGATCGTGAAGGAGTAGGCACAGCCGCGAGAGGTGGGGCGTCCGCATCATGTTGAATCCTGAGGTTGCGCCGGGTCCGTTCACCGACCTGGACAAGTTCGTCTTCGAGTCCTGGGGCTATCTCGTCATCCCCAGCGTGCTGTCCGCGGACGAGGCGACGGAGTGCTACGAGGCCTCCCGCCGGCTGCATGCCGATCGCGATCGCGCGTTCGGACAGATCGGCCGTGGGTACGAGACCGAGCCGGTCCTGGAGAAGCTGATCGACCACCCCGCCGTCCTGCCCAAGGTGCGTGGCCTGTTCGGCGACCGATTCATCCTGCAGGCCAGCTGGAACACCATGCAGCCCGCCCACGGCAACGTCGGCGGCTGGCACCAGGACGGGTCGAGCGCGTACGACTTCAAGCAGCTCGGCTACCCGGTACCGCTCATCCAGCTGCGCGCCTCGTTCCTGCTGACCGACCAGACCAACATCGGTTCGGGAAACATGGAGCTGATCCCCGGCAGCCACCGCGCCCAGGTTCCGCTGCCGGCCGAGATCCGGTCCGAACGTGGTGACGTTCCCATAGGTCACGTGATCTGCGCGCCGATCGGCTCTGTTCTGCTGTTCCACAACGGCGTCTGGCACCGTACGTACCGCCACGACGGCGACCAGGACCGCTACACCGCGCACTACGTCTACAGCCCGCCGTGGGTACGGGCGGCCGACCGCTTCGACAACAACGAGGAGTTCCTCGACAGCACCACGCCGATGCGGCACGCGCTGATGGGTGCCTTCGAGCGGCCGGACGCGCCGTACGGAGCCAGCTACGAGCCCCTGCCGTTCTAGCGCCGGGCGCTCACTCCGCCGGGGGCTCGAAGAGCTCGCGGACCTCGACGCCGCCGCCGGGCTCCTTGGTGACCGGGTTGGCCGCCGCGACACGGATCGCGGTGTCCAGGTCGGCCGCCTCGATCACGTAGTAGCCGGCGATGACCTCTTTGGCCTCCAGGAACGGGCCGTCGGTCACGGTCGTGCCGCGAACGGACTTGGCCGCCGTGCTCGGCTGGAACGCGAACCCGACCGAGGGCGTGCCGCCCAGCTCCTCCATGACGGCGCCGTACTGCTCCAGGCCCGCCATGTACTCGTCCGAGATGGACATCGGGTCAGCCGGTGCGGCCTGGTAGACGAAGATTCCGTACTGAGGCATGTCGTGCTCCTTGGTGTGTAGTGATCGACCTTTCTACAGGTCCCGACGAACGGGTCCCGGTCGAAATCGACAACACGCCAAAGTTTGGCCTCGCTTTCTAGCTCGACGCGTACGTGAGGAGGGTGAGCCCGTTGGCGAACGCCTTCGAGTGCGGGCGGCGCAGTCTCGGCACCTCGTACCCGTCCGGGAAGAGCCGGCGACCACGGCCCTGGACGACGGGGTAGATAAACAGCCTGTACTCGTCGACCAGCCCGGCCTCGATCAGCGCGTGGCACAGCGTGATGCTGCCGGTGACCACGATGTCCTTGCCCTCTTGAGCCTTCAGTGCGCGCACCTCCTCGAGCGGGTCGCCGCGCAGGATCTCGGTACCCTCCCACTTCGGGTCCTCCATCGTCGAGGACACGACGTACTTCCTTACCCGGTTGAGGTAGTCGGTGATGCCGGTCTGGTCGTCGGCCTGCACCGGCCAGTACCCGCGCATGTCCTCGAACGTCTGCCGGCCGAGCAACAGCGCGTCGGCGTTCACGTCCTGGCTGTGCACCTCCGCCGTGATCTCGGCATCCTGGTCCGCCGGGTCGAACCAGTCGCCGAGCATCTCGATCGAACCGTCCAACGTGATGTTCTGCGTGATCGCGAGCGTGCGCATGAACTCTCCTCGGGTTGTCGTCCTTTCCCGATATGACGGGACCCGCGCGGAAAACTCATCAAACCCGCCTACGCGGGCGCGAGCGTCCAGGTGGTGATGCGGCTCGAGCGGGTGAACAGCCAGACCGCCAGCCACCCGACACCGACGGCGAGCACGACCAGGGCGAGGTCGAGGACGAGCTCGGGGACGAACGCCCGCAGAGCAACGGGGACGGCGCCGACCGCGTACAACACGAGCGGCGCGACGGGCACCTCGCGCGACGTCAGCAGCGCGGCGACGAACGTCAACGTGCCAAGGAGAAACAGGATCGAGCCCACGGTGAGCGCGAGCCCGAGCGGTCCCTCGCGCAGCGCGGCGATGGTCTGCGCCGGGACCTCGGCGAACACCAGGTTGACGACGAACTCCACGCCGACCAGGGCCGTCAGCGCGAACCCGTTCAGCAGGTAGGCGACGAGCCCGAACGTGCCCGCGCGGCGTCCGAAGCCGAAGTAGAGCGCGCTGACCAGCGCCAGGGCGAGGATCTGGGCGAACGGGGCGACGAGCTGCGTCACCGCGGTCGTGGGGATCAGGTCCGCTCGCTTGGCGGCGTTGACGAGCAGGACGACGGCGCTCAAGGCACCCGCGACGGCGGCGATGCGGTAGAGCCTGGCCGGATCCTTGTGGGGCATGGCAGCCTCCGGATAACGATCGTTATTGGATAACGAGCGTTATCGTAGGACCTAGCGCGGGCGCCGAACAGCCCCGTGACCTTCTTGCAACCAAGGAGCGGCGTGGCCGACCAGCCGGACGTACGGGAGCAGCTGATCCGCGGCTCGCTCCGCCTGATCGCCTCCGAAGGGTCCTCCGACCTGGGCGTTCGCCGGCTCGCGCAGGCGGCCGAGCGGACGACGATGTGCGTCTACACGAAGTTCGGCAGCCGCCAGAGCTTGCTTGCCGCCGTCTACGAACGGGCCGGCGACCAGCTGCTCGAGCAGCTCGACGGCGCGCGCACGCCCGCGCAGTTCGCCGAGCGCTACCGGCGGACGGTGACCGATCAGCCCGGGCTGTACGAGTTCCTCTTCGAGCAGCCGCTGCCGGCGATGGGCCTCGAGCCCGCCACCCGCGGCGCCCTCGTCGACCAGGTGACGCGACGGCTGCAGAAGCTGCTCGCGCCAGCGGAGCCGGACGGTGCGCACGAGCGCGCCCAGACGATGTGGGCGACCCTGCACGGCCTCGCCGTCCTCAGTCGTACCAACCCCGGCCGGGCCTGGAAGACTCGCTTCCAATCTGCCGCCGAGCAAGCAGCGGGATTGACAATCTGAAAACCGCTGCTTTACTAACTGACATGAACGAGACGCAGACGCGTAGCATTCTGGAGCAGCTTGCCCAAGGCGAGCTCACCCCGGCCGAGGCCGAGGAGCGGCTCCGGGCCCTCGACGGGCACCAGGTCGAGGAGGAGGAAGAGGAGCACAACGAGCCGACCGTGGTCCTGCGCGAGTACGCCGGCATCCCCAAGGTCCACGCGCACGTCCACGGTCCGAGCATGCTCGAGATCCTCGGCGTGGACGACATCGAGGAGATCCACGCGTACGGACCGAGCGAGCTCACCACGTCGAACGAAGGGGACGTGATCGAGGTCAACTGCCGCCTCGGCGACGACTCCGTTCTGATGATCCCGGCGGACGTCGACCTCACCGCGGAGCTCAACGGCGCCGAGGCGGCGATCCGCAACCTCCGTGGCACCCTCCAGGCCGAGGTCAACGCCGGCACGTTCCGGTGCGAGGCGGCCCTCACCCGCGGAGAGTCCGCGATCAAGGCGAACGTCGGCGACCTCGACCTCGTCCTCGATCCGACGTCCGACGTCCACATCACCGTCAAGGCGATCGCTGGCCTCGACGTCTCGCCCCGGCTGCGGAAGGTCGGGCGCGGCGAGTGGGAGTTCGGCAACGGCACGTCCACGCTCGAGATCACCGGCAACTCGGGCTCGATCTCCATCTCGGTCGCCTGATGCCCAAGCGGCACAACCCGCCCAGCACCTGCCCGACCTGTCAGGGCCAGCTTGCGGTCTCGGGCCTGCACTGCGACGACTGCGGAACGGAGGTGCGCGGCAACTTCCGGCACTGCGACTTCTGTGCCCTGGACGACTCCCAACGCGACCTGCTCCGCGTGTTCCTCGCCGCCCGCGGCAACACCAAGGAGCTCGAACGCCACCTCGGCGTCAGCTATCCGACGGCACGCGCGCGACTCGACGATCTCCTTGCGGTGCTGGGGATTCCCGTACGTCCGGCCGAACGTACGGAGCCGCGCACCGATCGCCGCAAGCTGCTCGACGCCGTCGCGAGCGGCGAGGTCGACGTGGAGTCGGCGGTGCAGGAGCTCAGCCAGCGTCGGACGTAGGCCAGCCTCCGCGCGAGGCGAACCAGGCCTCCCGGCGGGCGCACCGGCGTTCCGCGCTCCCGTCACCTGGGACTGGACCTTCCCAGAAGTTCCCCAGCGTCCTCCCACCGCCGGCCACCACAATCCGGGCATGAGAAGCACGATCCTGGCCGCCAGCGCGGCCGCCGTCCTTTCGGTCGGCCTGGTCGCCCCGGTCGCCTCGGCCGAACGACCCGCCGATCCGACCGTGGTGACGACGTGGAACCAGGTCGCGGCAGAAACGATTGCCAAGGCAGGGGTGCCCGTTCCGGCCTCCGCCCTGTACTTCGGCTTCGTCTCGCTCGCGACGTACGACGCGGTGGTGACGATCGAGGGCGGGTACGAGCCGTACCTCCGCCAACCACGCGCGCATCGCAAAGCCTCGTCGCAGATCGCGGCCGCGACAGCCGCGTACAAGACGTTGCGCCACTACTTCCCCGCATCCGCCACCGACCTCGACCTGGCGTACGAGGCGTCGCTCGCGGCGGTCCCGAACGGTGTCGCCAAGACCGAGGGCGCCAAGGTCGGCTCGCGTGCCGCGAGTGCCCTGATCGACGAGCGCGCGAACGACGGACGCGACGCGCCGATCACGCTGACCGTCACGCCGAAGCCGGGCGTCTGGCGGCCGACGCCACCAGCGCTCGCGCCGATGTCCACGCCCTGGTTGGGATTCGTCGATCCGCTGACGCTGAAGTCACCCAAGCAGTTCAAGGTCCGCGGCCCGTACTCCATCCGGAGCAAGGCCTACGCCGCGGACGTCGAAGAGGTGCGCGCGTGGGGCGAGAAGGACGAGTCCGTACGTTCCGCCCACCAGACGGAGACCGCGTTGTTCTGGAGCGTGAGCCCGGTCCAGCAGTACCAGGCCGCGCTGCGCGACCGGTTGAAGCGGCACCCGTTCGACATCGCCCGCAGCGCTCGGGCGTTCGCGATGCTGAGCACGGCGAACGCGGACGCGCTGGTCGCGTGTTGGCGGACCAAGTACGACGACCCGTTCTGGCGACCGGTCACCGCGATCCGCGAGGCGGTCGATCCCGCCAAGCGCGATCTGGACTGGGAGCCGTTGATCGCGACGCCGCCGTACCCGGAGTACGCCAGCGGGCACGCGTGCGTGAGCGGCTCGGCCAGTGAGGTGTTCGCGCGGCTGTTCGGCAAGCGGTCGCTCGACCTGAACATCTCCTCGACCGGTCCCGGCACGACGATCACGCGACACTACGACAGCGCGCGGGCGTTGAACGAGGAGACGAAGAACGCGCGCATCTGGCTCGGCATCCACTTCCGCTGGGCGATGGACGACGGCAACAAGCTCGGCCACCAGGTCGCCTCGTGGGCGATGAAGCGCGAGTTCCAGCGGGACTAGTCGGCCTTGCGGGAGCGGGGCGCGGCGCGGACGTGGATGCGCTCGCCCTGCCTGCCGAACAGGCTGAGGATCTCGACGGGCTGGTCGCCCGCCGGCCCGAACCAGTGCGGCAGCCGGGTGTCGAACTCGGCTGCCTCGCCCGGCCCCAGCACGATGTCGTACTCGGCGAGAACGAGACGCACCTTGCCCGCGAGAACGTAGAACCACTCGTAGCCCTCGTGCACCCGCATCTCCGGCTCGGCCTGCTCCGCGTCGGCCGGGATCAGCACCTTGTAGGCCTGCATGGCGCCGGGCTGCTGGGTGAGCGGGACGTACGTACGGCCGTGCGCCGTGAGCGGCTTGACCCGGACCCGCGGGTCCCCGGTGGCCGGCGCCTCGATGAGCTCGTCGAGCGGCACCTGGTGGGCCTGGGCGATCGGGAGCAGCAGCTCCAGGCTGGGTTTGCGCTGGCCGGCCTCGAGCCTGGACAGCGTGCTCTTGGAGATCCCGGTGCTCTCGGCGAGCGCGGCCAGCGTGATGTTCCGCTGGGTGCGGATCCGCTTCAGGCGTGGACCGACCTGGGCGAGGGCGTTCGCGATCGCGTTCATGCCTGCCATTTCACCTCGGCCTTCCCAGAAACGGCAACTTCGGTTGTCATTTCAGTGGTCGATCGGGAAGGCTCGGTCTCGAAGGAGGTCGATGACGATGGTCTATGACGTGGTGATAGTCGGTGGAGGCGCGGCCGGGCTGAGCGCGGCGCTCGTTCTGGGGCGTGCGCGGCGGACGGTCGCGGTGGTGGACGCGGGTTCGCCGCGGAACGCGCCGGCGGAGCACCTGCACGGGTTCCTGTCGCGCGACGGCATGCCGCCCTCGGAGCTGCTGTCGGTGGGGCGGGCCGAGGTCGCGGTGTACGGCGTCGAGGTGCTCGAGGACAGCGTGGTGGGCGTGGACTTCGGGTTCTACGTTCGCCTTGCCAGCGGGGCGACCCTGAAGGCGCGGCGGGTGCTGTTCGCGACCGGGCTGCGGGACGAGCTGCCCGACCTGCCGGGGATCAAGGAGCGGTGGGGACGCGACGTCCACGTGTGCCCGTACTGCCACGGCTGGGAGGTGCGCGACCAGCCCATTGGCGTGATCGGGACGTCGGCGATGTCCGTCCACCACGCGCTGCTGATCCAGCGGTGGTCGGACGACGTGGTCTACTTCCCGCAGTCGTTCGAGCCATCGCCTACGGAGGCCACCCAGCTGGCGGCGGTTGGCGTACGGCTCGTGCCTGGCGAGGTCGCGGGCGTGGAGGTCTCGGACGACCGGGTGACCGGAGTGCGTCTCGACTCGGGTGAGGTCGTCCCCCGTTCCGCCGTGTTCCTGCGGCCGCCGTTCGGCTCGCCCGCGGATCCCCTTCTGCACGCGCTGGAGTGCGAGTTCGACGAGACGGGCTTCGTCCGTACGGATGCGTCGGGCCGCACCACCGCCTGGGGCATCTGGGCAGCCGGCAATGTCGCCGACCAGCGCGCCGCCGTCATCACTGCCGCCGGCGACGGCTTCGCTGCCGCGGTAGCGATCAACACCGACCTCCTGGAGGAGGACCTCGACCGAGCCGTCGAGGCCCACACCCTCGTGTCGGCCTAGCCCCTCACTTGCCGAACTGGAGGCTGACGAATCCGGCGATGCCGAGGATGGCGGCGAAGCGGCCGAAGCGGCCGACGAGGCCGGTCACGATGAAGAGCGGCAATGGCACGCGCATCTGGCCGGCCAGGACGGAGAGGATCGCGAACGGGGGAAAGCCGAACAGGGCAGAAACGAGGAGGACGAAGCTGGCGAGCACCCGGTTGCCGCCGAGCCGGCCTTGCCACTTCTCGAAGGACGCCTTCCAGCGCGGCGACTCCAGCTTCTTCTTGATGAACGACCAGTTCAACGAGCTGCGTCCGAGCAGGAAGTACGCGACCTTCCCGACCATCTGACCCGCCGCCGCGACGAGGGAGATACCGAGCAGCTCCCACTGGTCGCCGTGGAACAGCGCGCCGACGCCCGCTACGTACGCCTCGGCGTTGATCACGGGGATCAGCGCCGAGGCGATGCAGTACAGGAACGTCGACAGGATCAGCATCACGCCACCGCGGCCTGCGACGACGACGCGCACCCATCAGGCATAGGTATGCCGAGTTTGCTCAACCGCCACAGGGACCACAGCTTCAGCCCGAGGATGCCCAGCGCCACAATCGTGCACAGCAAGGCGGAACGGGTGAACACCATCAGCAGCGCGACCGCCGAGGAGTTCAGCGCCTTGCCGAGCTTGGACCAGTTCCAACGCCAGATCGTTCGATCCACCAGGCCGAAGTAGTCCGGGCTCACGATCGGCCAGGACAGGAACGCCAGCGACAAGAACATGTCGATGACCATGAACTCGAACAGGAACACCCCGACCGGCAACACCATCGACGGATCCAGCCAGGCGAAGCCGAGATAGAACGTCGCCGCGCAGAACCGGTCGCACACGATGTCGAACGTCGCGCCGGCCCGCGTCTCGGTGTCCGTCAGCCGCGCGAGCGCCCCGTCCGCCATGTCGCCGACCCAGTAGACGCCGAGCCCGATGAGCAGGAACGTCAGCGACGACGTGACCGCGCCGTACAGCCCGAAGCCCACCGACGCGACCGTGCGGACCATCGTGACGACGGTCGCTCCGGTCAGCAGCTGCCGATGGGACGGACGCAGGCAGCCACGATGCCCGCAGGCGGCGTACTGAACGGCTCGACGCATGGGTGGCTCCCTCGACTGCCCGTCGAAAGTGGGTATTCCAAGAGAGCATAGTTACCCGGCGAATCCACCGCCGACGGACATCGTGGTCAGGACGGCGCGCCGAACCACCACGACGACATCATGAGCGTCTCGAAACCGAGCGACTCGTAAAGCGGCCGGGCGGCGGTCGCGGAGGTCAGCGTCGCCGGCAGGTCGGCGTGATGCTCCAACACCGCATGCATGAGCGCGCGACCGATCCCGAGCGAACGCTGCTCGGGCACCGTCGTCACCCAGTAGATCCCGGCCGAACCGCCGGCTTCCACCGTCATGGTGATGCCGACCGTTGCACCGTCGCGTGTGGCCACGAAGAAGTTGATCTCGTCCCGTTCGAACAGTGCGCGTGGGAACGCTTCGCCTTGCGCGTAAGGCTGGAACGTCTCCAGCGGGAACGCGTCGACGCCGATCCGCTCGATCGCCGGCAGGTCGGCCAGGTCGTCTGTCAAGGCGATCTTGACCACCGGCGCGGGTAGCTCTGGCAACGGACTCGGCTGCCGGACCATCACTGCCAACTGGCGCTTGACGAGGTCGTACTCGGTGAGATCGACGGCGTCGTACGCGTCCTCGAAGGTCACCCCACCGGCCGAGGGCCTGGTCGCGTGCGCCACCAGCTCCTCCACGTCCGCGTCGGACGGCGTCGGCGTCAGCACCATGACTCGGCGGCCGCGCCGACCGCCCTCGACCACGAGGTAGCTGTCCGTACGTACGTGCTCGTGCCCCCGCGACTCGGCGAGCGCGGTCCACAACGCCGCGGCGTTCGCGACCGCCCGCTCGAGATCACCCATCGACTCGTCCCCTCCAGCTTCGAACTCGCGGGCCAGCCTAGTCGAGGGGTGTGATCGAGACGTCGTCGTAGGCGTGCTCCATGTTGCCGACGTCGGCCGGCACGAGACCGGTCTCCGCCTTGAAGCCGGTGAACTTCTCCACCTCGGCGAGTTTGGTCGTCGTCCTGCCCATCCGCGTCCCGTTCAGTGAGACCGTCGTCTCGCCCTTCGTGCTCCGGATCTCGACGTTCATCCAGAGCTTGTTGGCGATGGCCGGTCCGACCGCGCCGATCTGCGTCCAGGTGGTTCCGTCCCAGGCGCGCACCATCATGCGGTTGTTGGTCCAGTCGGCGCCGAAGTGCAGCCTGTACGCGGGCACCTCCTGGCCCTCGGCGTTGGTGCCGAGGATGTCCCAGATCGCGCCGGCGCCGTACCCGTAGCCCTCGAAGCCGAACGAGATCCGCTGCGTGTCCGCCGGAGCGTCCGACGGGAACGTGGCCTGCGCCTTCGCGGTCATGTCGGCGTCGACGAGCACCATGTGCGAAGCGGAGTTGTCGACTCCCGGCAGGATCGTGTCGGCGACGAACGCGTACCGGGTGTCCTTCAACGTCCGCGGCACGCTGTTGATCGCGTCGTTCTCGAACGTCAACATGTCCTTGACGTAGATCTCCAACTCGGTGACCGCTGTCAACGGCGCGTTGCCCGGGAGGATCCGTACATAGCGCGCCTTGACCGGCTCGAGCTGGTGGTAGCGCATCGCGTAGTCGACGCGGGGACCGGTGTTGACGAGCACGCGACTCCAGGTGCGCCCGTTCTCCGACACCTGGATGCGGGCGCCGTTCTCCTCGCCCCTGCCCATCATCAGGCCGATCTTGTCGAGCGTGTACGTGTGGTCCAGCTCGACTGTCAGTCCTTGCCCGCTTGCGAACCTGGCCGCCGCCCGGTACTCCGAGCTGCCGTCGACCGCTCCCTCGATCCGCTGCTCGGCGAACCTCGGATCGGGCGCGACGACACCACCGGTGAGCTTGACCGTTCCGGCCTTCACCTTCGTCGTCAAGTCCAGCTTGCCCACACCGGCGCCGACCGCTTCGACCTTCTTGGTCCAGATCTTGTTGTCGTGCCCGTACTCGCGACACATCCAGATGTTGTGGCACGTGTCGCCGAACGCGAGCGACGAGCCGTTGTGCAGCGGAACGAGATCCATGTTGCCGCTGCTGCCCATCCAACGCCGCGTCGGATCCTCACCGGGGTAACGGGAGTAGAGAACCTGGCCCTTGTCCCAGGTGCGCCCGGTGCCGTCGAGCGAGACCACCACGTTGTTGTCGGGACGGCCATAGCTCATGAGGAGTTGGCCGTTCGGCTGCAGGACGAACTTCGGCATGATGCCGTTGTTCGGCATGCCAGCTGGCGGGACGTACGGCTTCGGCGCCTCCCAGGTGAGCCCGTTATCGTTGGAGAACGACTGGGTCAGCGGCATCGCCGGTGGGCGAGCGACGTTCTCGCTGCCGCGCATCATCGCGACCAGCCGGCCATCGGAGGTGCGGCCCAGGCCGAGCTCGTTCGTGCTGAATGCCGAACCAGCGTTGACGGCTGAGCGTTGACGGAACGTCTTGCCCTCGTCGGTGGACTCGAAGACGAGGCTGTACTCCTTGGCGACCCCGTTGATCGTGCCGTTGCCGTACGCGCCGAGCAGGAGCGTGCCGTCCTCGAGCTCGATCAGGTCGCGGTGGACGCGGTACCAGTTCAGCTTCCACTTGTTCTCGATGAGCGGGGCGGTCCAGGTCGTCCAGGTCTTCGCGACGTCGGTGGACTTCGCCATCGGGAGGCCGATCCGGTTCGGCGCCGGCGCGCTGGTGGGGACGAAGCTCGCGCTGAGTACGTCGCCGTTGCGGAGGCGAGTGGTGGCGACCATCGTGAACGTGCTGGGCAGGGCGTCGTACGGGACGAAGACCTGACCGTTCTCCTCGGCGACGGCCCTGGTGTTGCGCAGCGGCGCGGTCGGGCTGTCCTCGTTGCGACCCCAGCTGGCGACGACCTTCTTGACCGTTCGGCCCTGAATGACCTGATCGATCGAGAACGCCATCGGGGCGGCCCCGAGCTCGCCGGGACCCGGCGCCCACGGATACCACTCGGCCCCGCCGGACAGACTCGGCGCATCGCCGGCAGCGCCGTCCTTGAGCGGCGGCGGCTCGGCTTTCGCCTGTCGTGGTTGGGAATTCGTGAACGACGTACCGACCAGAATGCCGACGACCAGCATGCTGACCATTCCGCTCGCGCTGAGAGCCCAGCGCCTCCATCCGGTGCGCATGGATCGGAATGTAGTCGATATGGAACGCCGTGCCACGATTGAGGACTAGGCCGAATGCGGCCAACGGCCTTACACTCCCCGGCAAGGGGGGTGGTAGGCATGACCGTTCTGGATTCACCTCCAGTCGGGGAGCCGCCCACACGGCGCCGTTGGGGGATGGTCGCGGGAGCGATCCTGGCCGCGCTGGTGTTGTTGGCCGGCCTGACCTGGGTCGTGTTCACGTCGCTGTACTCGCCGATCGAGCCGAACGGGTTCGGCGGCGGCCGGGGTGGGGCGGAGCTCCGCTACAACGAGTTCGCTCGACGCGGAACAGGCGCGTTCGGTCTGACCGGGCCGGTGGATGGCACCAGTGAGGTGCTGATCGGGCTCACCAACGACGGGCCGCTGACCATTCGCCTGCTGGGCGATGGCTTCGAGGACGACCTGCCGCCGCGGCGCGAACTGAGCTGGGCTCCGGATATGAGTCCGCGAGACAACCTCATGGGCGGGCATCCGGACGAGGTACGCCCGTTCCCAGTCACGCTCGCACCGGGCGAGCAGGTCACCTTGGTGATCAAGGTGACCAAGGAGGGGTGCGTCTACTCCGATGGCGGAGCGGGCGGAGCCACCATCATGCAAGTCCCGCTGCGCTGGTCGGGGCTCGGACGGGAGCGCACGCACAGGCTCGACGCCGAGAAGCCGGACACGGGGATGTTGCCGATCAACGTCTGCCCGATGGCCGACGCCAAGTGAACGGGGTGGGAAATGGTCGCTGTCATGACACCGCGGGCGGCGGGAGAACGCCTCCTGGCTTACTGACGGCATCCACCAGACCAACGTGATCGTGACCGGCCCGGAGGGCACGATCGGTGTCGTGAGGTTCGCGCTGGAGAACACGGGCCCGGTGCCGATCCGCATCGACGGACCCGTCGTCGAGGACCTCGAGTACGGCACCCGGCCGCTGCGCGGCGCAAAGTGGAGCCACCATATCGACGCCGACGGGCAGCCGGTCGCCGACGGCTGGCGCGACGCTCGTTCCCGAAGACCCTGCAGTCCGGCGAGCAGATCACGATGTGGCTCGAGATCCGGAAGTACGACTGCGACGGCGGCACGCAGTGGCTCGACCGCATCCCGCTGCGCTGGTCAGTCCTCGGCCACCCGCGTCAGTCCGACTGGATGCTGGACGATCCGCAGGATGACCTGACGGCACCGCTGGTGTACTGCTACCCGGACACCGCGCTGAAGTACATCTCCCGCTAGGCCTGCGGCAGCTTGTGTGCCCCTCGCTTCGGGGCCCGCGCCGACGGGGGCGGGACCATCGGGCCGATGTCACCGTCGGGGGCCGAGTCCAGGTCCACGATCACCGGCGCGTGGTCGCTCGGCCCGGTGCCCTTGCGGGCGTGCCGGTCCACCCAGGCCGCCGCGACCCGCGAGGCGACCGGCGGCGAGGCGAGCATGAGGTCGATCCGCATGCCGAGGTCCTTGTGGAACATCCCGGCCCGGTAGTCCCAGTACGTGAACACCCGCTCCGTCGGCCACCGGTCCCGCACCACGTCGCGCAGGTCGAACGAGGACTGCAACGCGGCGAGAGCAGCGCGCTCCGGCGGCGTCACGTGCGTCTGCGAGGCGTACGCCTCCGGGTCGAACACGTCAGCGTCGGTCGGCGCGATGTTCATGTCCCCACACACCATCGCGTCAGCCGGCCCGGACGACACGACCTCCTGCAGAGCGGCCAGCCAGGCGAGCTTGTAGTGGTAGTGATCGGAGTCCGGTACCCGACCGTTCGGCACGTACACCGACGTCACCCGAACGCCGCCACACGTGCCCGACACCGCCCGCGCCTCCACGTGCGGAAACCCCGGCGCCCCGGCCAGCGAGACCGCAGGATCCGAGAGACCGACCCGAGACAGCAGCGCCACCCCGTTCCACGCCGCCTCCCCCGCGACCGCGATCTCGTACCCGCGCGACGACAGCTCCGAGCCGAGCAGGTCGAGGAACGCCTCGTCGGTGAGCTTCGTCTCCTGTAAGCACACGACGTCCGGCTGCCGCTGGTCCAGCCACGGCAGGAGCCGGGGCACGCGTTGCTTCACCGAGTTCACGTTCCAGGTCGCGATCCGCACGCCTCCACCGTAGTCGCGGCCGCAAAGTGTGCAGCCGGTGAACGGTTTGTTTGCCAGACTGAACGCCATGCGTGCCGACCGCCTCGTCGCGACCCTGCTGCTCATGCAGTCGAGGGGTCGCGTCACCGCCGCGGAGATCGCGAAGGAGCTCGAGGTCTCGGTCGCCACCGCCCGCCGCGACCTCGAGGCGCTCTCGACCGCCGGCATCCCCGTCTACCCGCAGCCCGGGCGCAACGGCGGCTGGGAGTTGGTCGGCGGCGCGCGTACCGACCTGTCCGGCCTCACCGCGAACGAGGCCCAGGCGCTGTTCCTCCTCGCTGGCCCCGCCGCGGCGATCGCGCCCGAGGTCAAGTCGGCCCTGCGCAAGCTCGTCAGGGCGCTGCCCGCCACGTTCCGCGCCGACGCCGAGGCGGCCGCCGGCGCGGTCGTGATCGACCCCGCCCGCTGGGGCGAGCACACCCGCGAACGCCCCGAGCTCGTCGAACGGCTTCAGCAAGCGGTCGTCCGCCGACGCAAGGTCCGCCTCCGCTACAGAGAGACCGAACGCCTCGTCGAGCCGTGGGGCCTCATCGACAAGGACGAGCACTGGTACCTCATCGCCGGCACCGACGACGGCCAGCGCACGTTCCGACTGGACCGGATCAACCAGGCGGAGCTCACCGACGAGGAGTTCGAACGGCCCGCGGACCTCGACGTCGCCGAGGCCTGGGACGGGGTCGTCGACTGGGTGGAGCGGCAACGTTCGCAGACCACCGCGACCGTCCGTACGCAGGCGTGGTGCGCGCGGATCCTCGAGGACCAGTTCGGCCGCCAGTACGAGCTGGCGGAGACGCTCGAAGACGGCCACGTCCGAGTACGGCTGTCCGCCACCGCGCCCGTGATGATCGCGCAGATCCTCGTCGGCTGGGGCAAGCTCGTCGAGCTCGAAGGTCCCGACGAGGTCCGCGCGGAGGTCGTCCGCCTCGCCACCGAGGCGCTGGCGACCAACTCCTAGAACAGCGGGTCGTCGATCACGATCTTCCAGCTGCCGTCGGGCTGGCGTACCGACACCTCGGTCGTGGTCCCGCTCATCGTCTGGACCGTCCCGTCCGGCTGCCTGACCTGCCCCTTCCAGTCGGCCGAGGTCAGCGCGACGTCCCCGTTGACGTAGATCTTGCGCGTCGTGCCTTCGATCGACTCCATCACGCCGAACAGGCCGGTGAGCATGACCTCGATCGCGTCCCGGCCGAGCGACTGGGTGCTGTCGATGTTGATCGCGAGGCCGTCGACGGCGTACAGGTCGAGCGCGCCGTCGAGGTCCTTGTCGTTGGTGGCTTTCATGAAGGCCTGGTGCAGTTCGTTCGGGTGCGAGATCGTCATGTCTTTCGTTGTACGGGCCCACCCTCGCGCCGGCATCGTGGAAATCACTCATCCGCGATACTCAAACCCGTGCGCGAACCGCTGATCGGCCGGCACAAAGCCGTTGCCGCCCTGACCGAGGCGCTCGAGCACGCCCTCAGCGGCGAAATGACGGTCGCGCTCGTCTCGGGTGAGGCGGGCATCGGCAAGACGCGGTTGCTCGAGGAGCTCACCCGGCTCGCTTCCACTCGAGGCGTGCCGGTCGCCTGGGGGCGCTCGACCGACGAGGACGGTGCGCCCGCGTACTGGCCGTGGCAGCAGGTCTCTGACGCCGTTCCCGCCCTGTGCGAGATCGGGGAGCTGGACGAGCTCCGCGGGCTGTCTCTCGATGCGGCCAAGCGGTTCGAGCTGTTCGAGTCGTTCGGTCGGTTCATCGCTCGGGCCGCTGCCGCGGACGGGCTCGTCATCGTGCTGGACGACCTGCACTGGGCCGATGCCGGAACGCTGGTCCAGCTCACCCACGTGATCAAGCACCTGCGTACGGCCCGGATCCTGCTGGTCGGCAGCCACCGCCCGTGCGGTCGGCTCGCCGACGTCGCCCACGCGGTCAGTCGTCATCCCGTCGGCCTCCACCTCGACCTGTCCGGCCTCGCCGTCTCGGAGGTCGCCGAGCTTCTCGGCACCCGGACGATCGCGAACGCCGTCCACGAACGAACGGGCGGCAACCCCCTCTTCGTTCGCGAGCTGCGCCGCCTGCTCGACGCCGGGCTCGACCTCGATTCGCCCATGCCCGTTGCCATTCGGACCACGGTCGAGCAGCGACTCGGTCTGCTTCCGGACACGACGAGCGAGCTGCTCGCCACCGCGGCGGTCCTCGGGGCGACCATCGACCCGATCCTGACGGCGTCCATCACCGACCGAGAGCTTGCCGACGTCATCGACGATCTCGAACGCGCCGAAGCGGCAAACCTCCTTGTGGGTAAGGACTTCGCCCACGACCTGTACCGCGAGGTCGCCCAGCTCACCGTTCCGGCCGCCGAACGCAAACGGATCCAGCTCGCCGCGGCCGAGTACTACGAGGCGCACCAGCCCGATCGGCGCGCCGAGATCGCCCACCATCGGCTCGCTGCACTCCCCCTCGGCGATCCGAATCTCGCTGCCGAAGCGGCGGCGGTCGCGGCGCGCGGCGCGATCCGGCAGCTCGCGTTCGAACGTGCGGAAGCGCTGTACGCACGAGCGCTCGACGTAGCGTCAACCCAGCGTTGCACTCTCCTGACCGAGGCCGCGCGCGCCGCGTACCTCGCGAACGACGTCCAAACTGCCATGCGCCGTTGCGCGGAGGCCGCCGATCTGGCCCAGCAGGCGGGCGACGCGGAGGCCCTCGGCCATGCCGCACTCGCCCTGCACGAGGTCTCCGAGCCAGGCTGGATGCCGCGCGTGGAGGGCTGGTGTCGCCGGGCGCTCGAGGGACTTCCCGCCGGCGACAGATCGCTTCGAGCTCGGCTGCTCGCCCAGCTGTCGCTGTCCTGGTCGTTGGAACACGACCGCGAGCGGATGCTGGAGGCGAGCGCCGAGGCGGTCGCGATGGCCCGCCGGCTCGCGGACGATACGGCCTTGTACGCGGCGTTGCGGGCTCGACAGCTGGCGCGCTCCGCACCCGACGGCAACGCCGAGCGACTGGCGCTCGGCGCCGAGATGCTCCAGCTGGGCAGGCGAAACGGCTACGCGGACGCCGAGTTCTGGGGTCACCTCTGGCGGTTCGACGCCCTCGTCCAGGCCGGCGACATCGACGCGGCCGATGCCGCGCTGACCGCACTCGGGCCGGTGGTCGAGCGACTCCATCGCCCTGTCGTTCGCTGGCACCTACTGCGGTCGCGCGCCGGAATCGCCTTAGGACGTGGGGACTTCGCCGAAGCCAGCCGGCTCATCGAGCGCAGCCTGGAGCTCGCGGTCGGTCCGTCGGCGGGGTACGGCGCGCGCACGATCATGCCGCTGGTGATCTCGACGACCTCTGGCAAGGATCTCGAATCCCCTGCTCTCGTTGACGATCCGCAGGTGCCGGTGTTCCTACTGTGGCCGGCTTGCTGGCATCTCGCGTTCGGTCGTACGGCCGAGGCACGAGCGATCTACGCACGACTGCCCGCGACCGAGGCGCTCGGGTTGGCGCCGTACACCGAGCCGGTGTTCACCGCGCTGCGTACGACGCTCGCGGTCGGGCTGGGCGACGTCGAGGGCGCGCGGGCCGCGTACGACCGGCTGCTGCCCTGGGCCGACCTGCACGCGGCGAACGGCGCCGGCGTTCCGTACACGCTCGGCTCGGTGCAGTACTACCTGGGCATCGCCGCCGAGCTGCTGGGCCGGCGAGCCGACGCGGCCAGGCATCTGGAGGCGGCGGTGACGTCGAACGAAGGCTTGCCCCCGTTCGCCGAACGAGCCCGCCAAGCCCTCGCAGGGCTCGGCGACACCGACGTCCTCAGCGCCCGGCAGCGCGAGATCGCCGACCTCGTCGCCGAGGGCCTGACGAATCGTGAGATCGCGGCCAAGCTGCACATCGCCGAGCGGACCGCCGAGAACCACCTCCACCACATCATGACCAAGCTCGACCTCCGCAACCGCAGCCAGCTCGCGGTCTGGGCGCATCGGCGAGCAACCTAACCGGAGCTCGCGCGTGTCAGCTGTGTGGAGATTGGACAAGTGAACGTCGCGGACCCGTCAGTGGCGGCCGTGCTGGACCAGGCTGGCCTGACGGCGTTGTTCCGGGAGAGGCAACTCGAGCTGGTGCGGCTCGCGCTGTTCTTCGTCGGCGACAAGGCGACCGCCGAGGACGTGGTGCAGGACGTCTTCGCCCGGGTCTTTGTGCGATGGCAGCACATAGCCCGACGCGACGACCCGCTGCCGTACGTCCGATCGGCAGTGATCAACGCCTCCCGATCCGTGCTACGCAAACGGACGGTGATCCGTCGGTTCGGCGCGAACCAGCTCCGCCGATGTGGTCCGCGGAGGCGGAGGTCGTCCTCGGCGAGGAACGCCGCGCCGTCCTCCGCGCCCTTGCGGAGTTGCCGATTCGGCGCCGGCAGGTCCTGGTGCTGCGCTACTACTTCGACCTCAGCGAGGCGGACATCGCGCGGACGCTGCGCATCAGCCGCGGCACGGTCAAGTCCACCGCCGCCCGCGCCCTCGCCGCGCTCGCGAAGACCTTGGGAGACAACGCATGAACACGACCGAAGACAGGCTGCGCGACGCCCTCGACGGCGCGGCCGGGACCGTCCATCGAGACGACCTGCGACCGCTGGTGGCGCCCAAGAAGACCACACCGCGCCGGCGTTTCGTCGTGGTCGCGGCCGCCGCGGCCGGCGTCGCGGCGCTCACCCTGGCCGCTATCCAGTTCTGGCCCCCGGCCGTGGACGACGCTGTCGCGGACTGGTCGGCGACCCCGAAGGTGGACAGCGTGCTCGCCGAGCGGGTGGGCGCGCACTGCACGAAGGACCTGGGCGCGGAAACCCACCCGGCGCCCGGAGAGACGCGTTGGCAACCGATGGTCATCGACCTGCGTGGACACGACGCGCGTGTCGTCGCCGTCGGCCAGAAGCAGTTCGCGCTGTGCAGTTACCACGGCCTCGGGATCTCGCATGGTGAGATCGACGGCCTGAACGCCTTGTGGAAGACGGCGAGCGAGCTCGACCTCCCCGGTGGAACACTGCCCGCCACGGGGGTGAGCATCGAGCATGTTGGCCGGTGGATGGGCGAGTACTGGGGTGCCGCCGTTCCGGTCGGGCAGGTCGGCTCGTCCGTACGGCGCGTCGTGCTCGTCCTCGACGACGGGACCGAGCTGCAGGCGACGACGAAGAACGGCTGGTACGTCGCCTGGTGGCCGGAGAAGCTTCGGGTGCCGCACGACCCAACGACCGCGATCGAGAAGAAGATCGAGCTGATCCGGGTGTACGACGCTTCGGGCAAGCTGCTCAAGGAGTTTCGACCAACGGGTGTCCCGAGCCGCTGAAGGCGGGATACAAGGGCAGCAACGTGGTCGCCGGCCAGCGCTTGTCGAGCTGGCCGGCGATCATCCTTGCCAGCTCGCCGAGGGGTGCGAGCTCGACCCGTTCGGCCGCCACTCGCGCGAGCTCGGTGAGCCGTAGCCGGACGACGTCGCGGTGCGACACGGAGCTGAAGTCCACCCCTACGTACGTGTAGTCCACCTGGCTGTCGCCGTTCCCGCCGAACGCTTCGTCCAGGCGCCAGCTCATCGTCGAGATCGCCCAGAACGCCTGGCTGGCGGCGAGCCCGGCCTCGAACTCCGCCGCATCGAGCTCCGGCCGAGCCGCGAGCAGCTTGTCGCGATACCGCTCGACGAGCCGCTCCGACAGGTCGTCCGGCAGCCGGCGCAGGCACCAACAGGTGGGCATGAGCGTCCGCAGGTACGACAGATCGAGCAACGCGTGCCGGCAGCCGGCGAACTCCAGGTCGAACAGCATCACGCGCCCGTCCGGCCGGACCTGGTTGTTGTCCGGGCAGCAGTCCGCCACCGTGAACGCCCACCACCTCTCGCTCGGCGCGAGCTGGGCGTCGACCCACGCGACGGCCTCCGCGACGCCGGCGGGAAGCGGGCCGAGGTCCAGCTTGGCAAGGCTCTCGGCCAGCCGCAGCCAACCGCCGTCGGAGAGCAGTTCGCTGAAGCTCCGCGGCGGGTCGTACTCGGCCCGGATCTCGTCGTGCTCGGCCAGGTGGCCGAACGTCGCGAGGTGCACCTCGAGCAGCGCGTCGACGTATCCCTCCAACCCGGCCCGCGCCTGCTCGGCCGTCCCCGTCAGCAGGATTTCGGCGAGATCGGGCGACGAGCCGAGGTCCTCCGACAGCACCAACGCCATACCGTCCCCGACCGAGCCGCCGGCGTAGACCGTGGGAACGACCGACGGCGGCCGCGGAACCCGGGCGAGGAAACGCATGCCGGCAAGCTCGTTCCACACCGTCTCCGCGCACTCCCCGTACCGGCAGATCGCGGTCTCGACCGGCGCGCCACCGAGGGTCAGCCGGTAGATCGAGGTGCGCCCGCTCTTCACGTACTCCTGCTCGACAACGGTGACGGCACGACCGAAGTGCGCGCTCAGCAGCTCCGCCACCTCCGCCAGGACCGGGGCAGGCAGCGTGCGATCCGGAGACATCCGTCGAGGCTAGCCGGCTGGCCAGTCCGAAAGATAGGCAATTGACGAGGGGTTCTACCGATGCCTGGGCACCTCCCCGGCGGCTAGTGTCGTCGTCGGGGGTCGCACAAGATGGAAGGTCATCCTCGTGCGTGACAGCAGATTTCATACGGTCATCGAACCGTTCAGGATTCACAGCATCGAGCCAGTACGACTGATCAGCCGGAGCGAACGTCAAGCACGCCTTGACGAGGCAGGATGGAACCTCTTCGCCCTTCGTGGCGACGATGTTCTCATCGATCTGCTGACCGATTCCGGCACCGGCGCGATGTCGAACGAGCAGTGGGCCGCGATCCAACGCGGCAACGAGGGGTACGCGGGATCGCCTTCGTGGTATCGGTTCCGCGACGCGGTACAGGAGTTGTTCCCGTTCCGGCACGTGATTCCGACCCACCAGGGTCGCGCCGCGGAGAAGATCCTCTTCGGCGTGGTCGGCGGGCCGGGCAAGGTGATCCCGAACAACACGCACTTCGACACCACGCGTGCGCATGTCGAGTACAGCGGCGCCGAGGCCGTCGACCTGGTCGTCCCGGAGGGCCTCGACCCGCGCAATCGTCATCCCTTCAAGGGGAACGTCGACATCCCGGCTCTGTCGCGCCTGCTCGCCGAACGGGCGGACGACGTGCCGCTGGTGATGGTGACGATCACCAACAACTCCGGCGGCGGGCAGCCGGTGTCGCTCGCGAACCTGCGGGCGGTCCGCGACCTGTGCGACGAGTACGGCAAGCCGTTGTTCCTGGACGCTTGCCGGTTCGCCGAGAACGCCTGGTTCATCAAGCAGCGCGAGCACGGCTATGCGAACGTCGCGGTCGCGGACATCGTGCGCGAGCTGGCCTCGCTGGCCGACGGCATGACGATGTCGGCGAAGAAGGACCCGCTCGCGAACATCGGCGGTTGGCTCGCGATGAACGACAACAGGCTGGCCGAGGAGTGCCGCAACCTCGCGATCCTGACCGAGGGGTTCCCGACGTACGGCGGGCTCGCCGGCCGCGACCTGGACGCCATCGCGGTCGGACTGCGGGAGTCCGTCGACGAGGACTACCTGCGCTACCGGATCGCCTCGACCGCCTACCTGGGCGAAGGACTCGCGCGCGCGGGCGTCCCCGTCGTCGTGCCGTTCGGCGGACACGCGATCTTCATCGACGCCCGGGCGATGCTGCCGCACCTCCCGGCGTTGCAGTACCCAGGCCACGCCCTGGCCTGCGCGTTGTACGTCGAGGGCGGCATCCGTTCCTGCGAGATCGGCACCGTGATGTTCGGCATGGGTGCGGATGGGGTCGAGCGGCCGGCGCCGATGGACCTTGTGCGGTTGGCGATTCCGCGGCGTACGTACACGCACAACCACCTCGACTACGTGATCGAGGTGGTCACGTACGTCGCCAAGCACGCGGATCAGCTGGCCGGGTTGGAGATTGTGGAGCAGCCCGAGCGACTGCGGCACTTCAGCGCCAGATTCGCACCACTGGAAAGGGTGGAGAGCGCCGCGTAGCGTTACGCTCGCCGGTACAGGGCGTTCACCGCGCTCTCCCTCTGGCGACTGTTTCGGAAGGTGATCCTTATTTTCAGGACGATCATCGAACCGTTCCGGATCCACAGCGTCGAGCCGATGCGGATGACGAGCCGCTCCGAACGGGCGGAGCGGCTCGCCGAAGCCGGGCGGAACCTCTTCAACCTGCACGTCGACGATGTGCTCATCGACCTGCTCACGGACTCGGGCACCGGCGCGATGTCGAACGAGCAGTGGGCGGCGATCCAGCGCGGCAACGAGGGGTATGCGGGCGCGCCGTCGTGGTACCGGTTCCGCGACTCCGTGCGCGAGCTGTTCCCGTTCGAGCACCTGCTGCCGACCCACCAGGGCCGCGCGGCGGAGAAGATCCTGTTCGGCGTGGTCGGCGGGCCGGGCAAGGTCGTGCCGAACAACACCCACTTCGACACCACACGGGCGAACGTCGAGTTCAGCGGTGCGGAGGCCGTCGACCTGGTGATCCCGGAGGGCCACGAGCCGCGGAATCGCCATCCCTTCAAGGGAAACCTGGATGTGCCAGCGCTGGACAAACTGCTCGCCCAGCGCGCCGACGACATACCGCTCGTCATGGTGACGATCACCAACAACTCCGGCGGCGGGCAGCCCGTCTCCCTCGCCAACCTGCGCGCCGTTCGCGAGGTCTGCGACCGGTACGGCAAGCCGTTGTTCCTGGACGCTTGCCGGTTCGCCGAGAACGCCTGGTTCATCAAGACGCGTGAAGAGGGCTATGCCGACAAAGCGGTCGCCGACATCGTGCGCGAGATGGCCGCACTGGCCGACGGCATGACGATGTCCGCGAAGAAGGACCCGCTGGCGAACATCGGCGGCTGGCTCGCGATGAACGACGACGCGCTGGCAGAAGAGTGCCGGACGATGGGCATCCTCACCGAGGGCTTCCCCACGTACGGCGGGCTCGCCGGCCGCGACCTCGACGCGATCGCGGTCGGGCTGCGCGAGGCGGTCGACGAGGACTACCTGCGCTACCGGATCCGTTCGACGTCGTACCTCGGCGATGCGTTGGAGAAGGCCGGCGTCCCGGTTGTGGTGCCGTTCGGCGGGCACGCGATCTTCATCGACGCTCGCGAACTGCTGCCGCACATCCCGCCGCTGCAGTACCCCGGCCACGCGTTGGCCTGCGCCCTGTACGTCGAGGGCGGCGTGCGGTCCTGCGAGATCGGCACGGTGATGTTCGGCATGGGCCCCGACGGCGTCGAACGTCCCGCGCCGATGGACCTTGTACGGTTGGCGATTCCGCGTCGTACGTACACGCAGAGCCACATCGACTACACGATCGAGGTCGTCACCCACGTCGCCAAGCACGCCGAGGAGATCGGCGGCCTGCGGATGGTGACGCAGCCCAAGCGGCTGCGCCACTTCACCGCGACGTTCGAGCCTGCCTAGCGGGTGTTAGCACCACCTTGTACGGACTGGCTGGCTCTCCTAGGCGACACCTTGACTGGCTGTCATAGTGCGGTTTTGGCACGGGCGCGACTCGAAGGGGTTGCCATGAACCGCACGATCGTTGTCCTCGGTGCTTGCGTGAGTCTGTTCGCCGGGATGGTTGCCGTGGCGTCAGGCGCGTCCGCCGGAACCTTCGGCGGCGAGAACGGGCGGCTGGCGTTCGCCAGTGCTGGCGAGGATGGCGTCGACATCTTCACCGTCAAACCCGATGGGTCACGCTTGAGGAGCTATGTCGACACACCGGAGGGTTTCGTCAGCGCGTACAGCGACTGGTCGCCGGACGGGAAGACCCTCGCGTTCGACAGCGATCGCAGCGGCAACACCGAGATCTACCTGCGAACACGGGCCGGGAAGCTCCGACAGCTGACCCATGACCCCGCGGGCGACTCCCATCCCACGTGGACACCTGACGGCAGGCACATCGCGTTCGAAAGCGACCGATCCGGCACCAAGCAGGTGCATGTCATGAACCGTGACGGATCGCACGTACGGCAGATCACGCACTTCCTTCCGGGCGCCGAGGAACCGGCTGTGTCCCCCACCGGGAAGTGGATCGCCTTCCTGTCCGGGCCAGTAGAGCGCACCGCGCTGTACGTCGTGCGTCCCAACGGAACTGGTCTGCGCAAGCTGACACCGAGGGCCATGAACGCCGGTCACCCGTCGTGGTCGCCGGATGGACGACGGATCGTGTTCAACACGAACATCGAGAAGGTGAACGGGCGGATCTGGACGGTGGGTCTCGACCGTTCGATGCGCCAAATCACGTCCGGACCCGATGGCCTGGAGGACTTCGAGCCGACGTACTCACCGGACGGCCGTTACATCGCCTTCAGCAGGTATGTCGACGATCCGGCCACCACCGACATCTGGATCATGCGCGCCAACGGCACCCGCGCGCACAACCTCACCCCGGCGTCGGCGGGCTTCGACCTTGCCGCCACCTGGGCGCCGACTCGCTAGCCGAGCACAGCCTTCAACGAGGCGGCCGTCTTCTCGACGACCTCCCGCGCCGGAAGACCCTTGAGCTCCTTGCTGAACGGCTCGACCTTCACCGGCCCGTCGTAGCCGATGTCGCGCAGCGCGCCGACGAAGCCGGCGACGTCGATCGTGCCGGTCGTGCCGGGCAGGCAGCGGTCGAGGTCCATCTGCTCGTCGCGCTCACGGTCGGCGTGCGCGTCGTTCAGGTCGACCGCCACGACCTCGTCGGCGCTCAGCGAGCGCAGGTCGTCGGGCGTCTCGGCGGAGGTGTACCAGTGGTACGTGTCGAGCACGATGCCGACGTTCCTGCTGCCCGTGGCGGCGATCAGGTCGCGGGTCTCGCGCAGCGTGTGCACGAACGGGTAGAGCTCGGTCGACCAGAACGTCTTCGGCCCGACGTACTCGAGGCCGAACCGCAGGTTGCCGCCGCGCAGGATCTCGTCGACGAGCGCGATCCGCTCGGTATAGCGGACGAAGTTGCGCCGGTACGTGAGCTCGCTGTGCATCGGTCGGATCCAGGTGCCCGTACGGTCGACGCCGGCCGCCTGCAGGATCTCGACCTTGCCGGGCAGCTCGGCCAGCTGGCTGGCGAACTTGGCGGCGTCAGCGGTCAGGTCGACGGGCAGGCCGGCCGGGCCCCAGCGCAGGCCGCGCTCCTCCAGCCGCTTGCCGGCGGAGGCGAGCTGGTCCTTCGGCAGGCCAGCGAGGTACCCGAGGTCGGCCTCGACGGCGGCGTACCCGAACTCCGCGGCGAGCTCGACCGCTTCCTCGAACTCCACCTTCAGGCCGAGCGCCCCGCAGCTCAGGTTGCTCCACAGCTCGGACACGATGCTCCCTCTCGTAGCTTTGCTGAACGACCTTCATTCTGCCGCTCGCGGGTACGAGACCTGGAACCGTGTCCACATCAGGCCGTAGCGATTGCCAGCACCTCGTGCCCGATGATCTTGGGCACCGTGATCGCCAGCTCGCCCTTCCCCGCCTCGGCAGCGACCTCCTCCCCCACCAACGCGATGACGGTCGAGCCGGGTGTCAGCTGCTCGTGGCGGATCCGTAGCTCGAACGGGCCGACCGGCACCAACTCGTCGTGCGTGCCGGGGATCGGGTCGTAGCTGCCGACGTTCACCAGGTGCAGGACGAGCCCATCCGCCTGTGCGTAGAGCCTGCAGTCGAGGCGTCCGGCGCCTTCGACCTCGAGCATCGCCGGCGCGTTCACCGCCCAGCGAACGAGATTCGCCAACAGCCGCAGGTGATCGCTGCGCGCGTCTCGGCCGGCTGTCCGGTCGATGTCTGCCGCGGAGTACGCGATCCGCGCGCCGCTGCTCGCCGTACGGGTCGTCAGCACAGGCACCGAGGTGGGTTCCGGCCGCAGCCAGGCGAGCTCCGGCGGGTACGCGGGGAACGGCTCGACGTACGTCGCCACCACCTCGGCATCGCGTACAGCGACTCGCTCGAGCCGTCCGCCCAACGGCAGGATGCCGGCTCCCTCGAAACCCTCTCGGATGGCCGAGTCGACGTGGAAACGCAGATAGTCGTGCCGGCTGAAGTCGTCGATCCGGAACGCCAGCGGAGCCGTGCTTCCGGTCGCGGGACCGGCGAGAGAGATGCCGAGGACGTCCGCGAGCCCGAACTCCGAGCGAGGCTGTCCGTCGGCGTCCCGCAGGCTCGTCGATCCGGTCGCCACGAGCGACGTCCCACGTGCGACCAGCGCGGCGATGGCAGCGCAGTGGTCGTAGCTCAGCACCGCGAGATCGGGTAGGACGACCGCGCGGATGTCGGCCGGTAGCGAGCCGAGATCGTCCACATGCACTGGCAGGTAAGGGATCCGCGCTCGCTGCAGGGCCGCGAGCACACCGCGATACGGCGCGACGCCGGTGTTGTCCGCGTCCGCAAGGCCATGGAAACGCACGTTCTGTTCCGACCACGCGACGGCCACCTGCGCGACCGGCGTGCGATCGACGAGGTAGCGCGTGTTGAGCTCGTGCCAGCGGAAGATCGGCTCCGCGGTCGCGTACTGCCGCCGGTCCTCATGGAACGCGCTGATGTGGTGCCACCAGGGCTGGATGCCGCCGGCAAAGCCTGACGCGGACCACGTGACGACCTCCGCGACGGGCATGCTGGTCGCCCGGAAGTAGCCGTGGCCGCCGCTGTACATCGCCATACTCTCCGGCAGCAACACGTCCCAGCCGACCAGCCCGTGCAGCCGCGCGCCGACATCGGCGTTGTGCGCGAACCCGTCGCGATCGTTGCGTCGCTGGTGGTCGACGAAGAAGATCCTTGCCTGCTTGGCGATCTCGCGAACGTTGACGAACCGGCCAGCCATCGCGGCCTGGTCGCCGCTGATCATGCCCACCCACAGGCAGTCCGGTCCGCCCGCAGCGGAGGTGACCACGTTGTTCTGTCGCCAGACCTCGGTGCGGCGCTGCTCGTTCCAACGCAACCAGGCGCGGTACGTCGGATCGTCGTAGTCCACCGCGCGAGGAAGCTCGCCGAACAAGCGGGAACAGTTCGCGCAGTAACAGATCTGCGCCGCACCGAGGCCGGTCCAGCTGTTGTCGGCGAACCCGTCCGGCTGGCTGCGGTCGACGATCTCGCGCAGGATCTCCAGCAGGTACTCGTCGTAGTAGGGGCTGTTGACGCACGCGACGTACCGTTCGCCGGCGCGGTACGGATGGCCGTCGGCGTCGTGCGCGAACCAGTCGGGGTGCGCTTGGTAGATGTCCTCCAAGGCGCGATTGGAGTCCATCCGAGCGACGACCGTGAGACCCTCTTCGCGCGCGTCGCGGACCACGTCGCCGTACAGGTCGCGATCGCCCAGCCCGGTGGCGCGATGGTGGAGCGGGTTGGCGCTCGGGTAGTAGGCGACGATCCCACCGGCGTTGACGATCACACCCTGCACGCGCGTCCTTCGCCAATGCTCGCGCCAGAACGCGGAGTCATAGCGGGTCGGATCGAGCTCGGTGAGGTTGGTCTGGCCCCAGCGCAACGTGCGGCGGTACCAGGGCACGGCGATAGGCCGCTGCTGTGCGTCGCTCATCCCGAGTCCTTCACATATGTGATTGACTTGCGCATAGGCGAATCGCTTGTCAGCGTAGGCGCGGAGGGGTGGGGCGACAAGGGCTGGTACCGGACACCCACCGGCAGGCATCGAGGGGAGGGCGTGATGGTCCAGGAGCTCACCGACGACGGCTACCGGCCGGTCAAGTCCGCCGACCGCGTCCTCGCGATCCTCGAGGTGCTCGCCGCGAGCCCGGCCCGCCGCGGCCTGTCCGACCTCGGGCGTGAGCTCGGGATCCCGGTGAGCAGCCTGCACGCGATCCTTCGAACGATGCAGCGGCGCGGCTGGCTCGAGGTCGACGAGACCGGCACGCGGTTCGGCATCGGCGTCGAGGCGCTGCGGGTCGGCTCGGCGTACGCGCGGACCGACGACATCGTGTCGCGCGCCGAGCCCGTTCTCGACTGGCTCAGCGACGAGACCGGCGAGACCGTGCACTACGGCCGGCTCGAGGGCGCGCACGTCGTCTACCTGGCCAAACGCGAGTCCCGGCACTCGCTGCGGATCTACTCCGCGATCGGCAAGCGGATCCCCGCCCACGCGGCGGCCCTGGGCAAGGCGATCCTCGCCGGCTACTCCGACCACGCCGTCCGCTCCGTGCTCGGCACCGACCTGGTCGGGCTGACCGCGCGTACGAGGACAACGGTCGGCGCCCTGCTCACCGACCTGGCCAAGGCGCGCAAGCTCGGGTACGCGACCGAGACCGAGGAGAGCGACGAGGGCCTCGGCTGCGTCGCGGTGCACGTACCCGACCGGTCGCCGCCGCGGGACGCGATCTCGTTCGCGGTCCCGACCGCCCGGCTCAAGCCGGCCCGCATCGCCGAGCTCGCGATCATGTTGCGCCGCGGCCAGACGATGCTGTCCGAACGGCTCTCGCTGCCGTGGCCGGTCAACCCGCAGGGCTTCCTGCAAGACCTCGACTGAGCTCGTCGCGCCTCTCGCTGTGCGGAGTCGACCTCTCGGTGGGCGAAACCGGTCACGTATCCGAGGTTTGCTTGACCGCCCTTGGCGACGTACCTAGATTGAGAATCACTCACCTCCACGAAATCCACTCACATATGTGAACGCGTAGGCGCGCGCTCGCAGGGCGGATGGTGGCAATGGCAGCTCAGGTTGCCAGCCGGCGGACCCTCGTCGGTTGGCTGTTCATCGGGCCGGTGATCGCCGGCGTCATCGCGTTCCAGTTCGTTCCTGTGCTCGTGTCCGTGTACGCGTCACTCACCGACTGGAGCGGCCTGAGCGCTCCGCGGTTCGCCGGAATCGCCAACTACATCGAGCTGTTCACCAAGGATCCGCTGTTCTATCTCACGTTGCGGAACACGGCGGTCTTCACGCTCGGCAGCGTGGTGCTGAGCGTGGGATTCGGACTCGTCCTTGCCCTGCTGGGGAACGAGAAACTGCCCGGCATCAGCATCTTCAAGGCGGCGTTCTTCGCGCCGGTCGTGACGAACTCGGTCGCGGTCGGGTTCGTCTGGTTCTGGCTCTACCAGCCGGAGAACGGGCTGATCAACGGTTTCCTCGCGCAGGCAAACGTCCAGGGGCCGACCTGGCTGACCAGCAACACCTGGGCGATGATCGCGGTGATCATCGTCGCGGTGTGGCAGGGCGTCGGCTATCCGATGCTGATCCTGCTTGCTGGCCTGCAGTCGATCCCGGACTCGCTGCACGAGGCCGCGCGGATCGACGGCGCTTCGGCGTGGTCGCGGTTCTGGCGCGTGACGTTGCCGTTGCTCACGCCGAGCCTGTTCTTCCTCACGATCATGCAGTTCATCACGTCGTTCCAGATCTTCGGGATCATCTTCGTGATGACCCATGGCGGGCCGGCGAACGCGACGAACGTGTACATCTACCAGGTCTACCAAAGCGCGTTCTCGTTCGGACGACTCGGCTACGCGGCCGCCATGGGCTGGATCCTGTTCGTCATCGTCGGACTCGTGACGTTTCTCCAATGGCGGTTGGAGAAGCGCTGGGTCTTCTACGGCGAGTAGGGCGGCCCGCGATGACGCTGAGTACGTTGGAACGCCGAGCTCGTCCAACCCCGTCGCGGCGGGTGACCTCCTCGTCGAAGCGGTCGCGGCAGGTCCGTCGGTTGAGTCGCGCGGTGGTGCTGTACATCGTGCTCGCGGCGCTCGCGGTGGCGTTCGCGATCCCGTTGATCTGGATGGTCAGCGCTTCGTTGAAGCCCGAGAACGAAGTGATGTCGCTGCCGCCGACGTTCATCCCGTCGACCCCGCTGTGGTCGAACTACGTCGAGGCGTTCCAGACGGTGTGGCCGTTCTTCTGGAACAGCTCGAAGCTCGCGTTCCTCAACGTGGTCTTCCTGCTGCTGTTCGCATCGCTCGCGGGGTACGGCTTCGCGCGGCTGGACTTCCGCGGCAAGAGCATCGCGTTCGCCGCTCTGCTGGCGACAGCGATGATCCCCGGCATCATCTACCTGATCCCGCAGTACATCCTCTACCGAGAGATCGGCTGGATCGACACCCACTATCCGTTGTGGATCCCGCGGGTCCTCACCCCGGTGTTCGGTACGTTCCTGCTTCGTCAAGCGTTCAAGTCGATTCCCCGCGAGCTCGAGGAAGCAGCCAAGATCGATGGCGCGAACGCCTTCACGATCTACTGGCGGATCATGCTCCCGAATGTCAAGCCCGCGTTGGCAGCGGTCGGCGTGATGACGTTCATGGACTCGTGGAACGACCTGTTCGGCCCGTTGATCTTCGTCAACTCCCAAGAGCTGCAGACGTTGCCGCTCGCGCTGGCCTTGTTCCAAGGCGAGTACTTCACCCAGACCAACCTGATGATGGCCTCGGCCACCATCTCGGTCATCCCTCCCCTGGTGCTGTTTGCCGTTGCGCAGAAGTACTTCGTCCAGGGCGTGACGATGACCGGCATCAGAGGCTAGGAGCTTCCTATGCTGAACAGAAGAGACCTCCTCCGCGCCTCGGTTGTCGCGGCCGCCGGGCTTGGCCTCGCGTCCTGCTCCTCCGGTGGCAGCGGTGGGAAGACGGCGAGCAACGAGCTGACGTTCCTCAACTGGGACCCGATCGAGAAGGGTTCGCCGCTGGCGACCGTCCTCGACGACTTCCAGAAGGCGGGCGACACCACGCTGAAAGTGCAGCCCGCGCCGGCTTCGGACTATGACACCAAGCTGCTCACGATCATGTCGTCGGGCTCGGTGCCGGACGTGATCCGGATCAACGACGACTTCGTGCTCGGCTACTCGCAGCAGAACACGTTGCTCGATCTCAACCCGTACATCGAGAAGGACGGGCTGAAGCCGGAGTCGTTCTTCGACCACCCGTTCAAGTTCCCGGTGCAGCCGGACGGCAAGCACACCGCGTGGGCGGCGGGAACCCAACCCAACATGGTGTTCTACAACGTCGACGCGTTCAAGGAGGCGGGCGTACCGCTGCCGCCGACGACGTGGACGGACCAGGGCTGGAAGTGGGAGGACTTCCTCGCGGCGGCGCAGAAGCTGACGATTCCCGGTGAGCGGTTCGGGGTTCTGACGTACGACGACACTTCGTCGGAGACGGTGTTCACGGTGAACAACGGCACCGACGGGATCTACTCCAAGGACGGGAAGCGCTTCACTCTGGCCGATCCCGGGAGCGTCGAAGGCATCCAGTGGATCGCCGATCTGTCCTTGAAGCACAAGGTGCAGCCGCCCTGGTCGACGATCCAAGGTGGTGAGGGGAATCCGAACTTCGCGCTGAACCTGTTCACGACCGGCAAGCTCGCGATGATGACGCGGAACTTCGGGTCCGCGGCGTACATCCGGGAGAACGCCAAGTTCAACTGGGATATCGCGCCGGTGCCAGGGCGGCTGACGCACAAGACGATCAGCACGTTGACGGTGTGGGCCATCCCCGCCAAGGCGAAGAACCCCGATCGCGGGTGGGAGCTGCTGAAGTACTTCACGTCCGCGGAGGGCGCCGCGACGTTGGCGAAGGGCGACCTGATCCCCGCCAACCGTTCGGCAGCCGCCGTCTTCGAGAAGCCGTCGAGCGAGTCGCCGGCGCACCTGGGGCTGGTCGTGGCGGCGACGGAGAACGGGGTGAACGAGAACTTCAGCAAGAACATCCAACAGGCGCGGGCGATCTACCGCCCGCAGCTGGACCTGATCTATACCGGGCAGAAGTCCGCGGCGGACGCGCTCGGAGAAGTCAAGGAACGTGTCGAGGCCGCGCTGACGAGCGGTTCCTGAGAGGACTGAGGATGCGGATTACGCAGGTCGAGTCGATCGTCTTGCTGGGGAAGTACCAACTCGTACGTGTCCATACCGACGAGGGCGTGACCGGCGTGGGCGAGGTGAGCCCGATGAACGTCGCGGTGACCCATGCGCTGGTGGAGAAGGCGCTTTCTCCTTTGCTGGTGGGAGAGAACCCGGCGGACATCGAGCGGTTGTGGCATCGGATGTACCACGGGCCCTACAAGCTGGGGCCGATGGGCGCGCAGCTCGAGGCGATCGCCGGCGTGGACATCGCGTTGTGGGACCTGGCCGGCAAGGTGGCGGGGCTGCCGCTGTACGCGCTGCTCGGTGGTTCCTTCCGGGAGGCGCCGGAGGTGTACGCGAGCTCGATGCAGCGCGGGATGACGCCGGTCGAGGAGGCGAAGCGGGCGGTTTCCTTCGCCGAGCAGGGCTATCGGGCGTACAAGATCCACTCGGCGACACCGTGGATGTACGACTCGGGCTTCGACCAGACGCTGGAGACGGTGCGCGAGATGCGCGCTGCCGTTGGCGATTCGTTCGACATCCTCGTCGACGTGAACAACGCGTACTTCCCGCACACGGCGGTGAAGATCGCCCGGCAGCTGGAGTCCTATGGGGTGTTCCACTTCGAGGAGCCTCTGGCCGCGCACGACTACGACGGCTACGCGGCGCTCGCGGCCGCGGTGGACATTCCGATCGCGGCCGGGGAGCAGGAGTACACGCGCTGGCAGTTCCGTGACCTGATCCTGCGCGGCCAGGTGGACATCCTGCAACCGGACGTGATCAAGTGCGGCGGCATCACCGAGTTCCGCCGCATCGCCGCCTTGGCGTCGACGTTCAACAAGCCGATCACCGTGCACAACACCCAGCCCACCATCGGCACGCTCGCCCACCTCCACCTGTGGATCTCGACCCCGGGGTGCGTGTATCCGCAGGAGTACAACATCGAGCCCCATCCGCTGCGAGACGACTACCCGATCTGGAAGGAACCGGTGCTGGTCTCGGAGGGCCGCATGCGGGCGCTGAACGCGCCTGGCCTGGGTGTCGAGCTGGACGAGGACGTGGTGCGCCGCCTCTCGGCCACCTGACTTCACCCACCAAGGGGGCGTTCCCACCACCCATCGCCACCTCGGAACGCCCCCTCCGTGGGTAAAGTGCGCCAGCCGCGCGAGGGGCACCGCAGCCCGGCACCGCAGCCCGGCACCCAACCCGCATCCCCACCACCGCATCCCCACCACCGCATCCCCACCACCGCATCCCCACCACCGCACCCCCACCACCGCATCCCCACCACCGCATCCCCACCACGATCCCACCACCGCACCCCCACCACCGCATCCCCACCACCGCATCCCCACCACCGCATCCCCACCACCGCATCCCCACCACCGCATCCCCACCACCGCATCCCCACCACCGCATCGTGACTTCACCCACCAAGGGGGCGTTCCGACCCACCCATCGCCACCTCGGAACGCCCCCTCCGTGGGTAAAGTGCGCCAGCACGACCGACCCGCCCGCTTGCGAACTATTAACCGTTCGTGCAACTATCCCCTCCATGACCGAGGAACAGGTCGACACGGCGTTCGCGGCACTCGCCGACCCCACGCGGCGGCAGGTGGTGCAGTTGCTCGGCGAGCGCCCGTACCGCGCGGGCCAGCTCGCCGAAGCGACCGGCACCACTGCCCCGGCCATGAGCAGGCACCTTCGCGTCCTCCTCCAGGCCGGCCTCGTCACCGACGAGCGTGTCGAGGAGGACGCGCGCCACCGGGTGTTCCACCTCAACCCGCGGCCCGTCGAAGCCGTACAAGCCTGGCTCGACCAGGTCCAGGCGCACTGGAGCGAGCAGCTCGGCTCGTTCAAGCGCCACGTCGAACGCAAGGCCACGAAGAGGTGACCCACACCGAAGCGACCGCCAGTGTCGAGGTCGACGTCGACCCGCAGACCGCGTTCGACGTCTTCACCGGCGAGATCGACCTGTGGTGGGTACGTGGCCCGATCAACTTCTACGACGCGTCGCGGCTCACCGAGCTCCGCATGGAGCCCGGCGTCGGCGGCCGCGTGGTCGAGGTCTACGACGAGCCTGCCGGCGACGTTCTCGTCACCGCCGAGATCACGATCTGGGAGCCCGGCCGACGGCTCGTTCTGCGCGGCACCATGCAGGAGACCGAGACCGACGTACGGTTCGAGAAGACCGCGACCGGCACGCGCGTCCAGGTCACGCAGTTCCTGCTCCCCGGCGCCGATCCGCGCAAGGGCGGTCTCGCTTGGGTCGGGAAGGCCATGGCGTACGAGGCCTGGACCCGACGCCGCGACGAGTCGCCGCGGCGACCGCGCGAGGTCGGACGGCTCGCGATCGTCTTGTACTACGACGATCCGAAGGCGACGGCGCGCTGGCTGATGGACGTGTTCCAGCTCGGCTCGTGGGATGTCGACGTACCGCCGGCGGAGGACGACACCCTGGGCTGGACCGAGTTCCACGTCGGCGACAGCAGTGTGGTGTTGCTTCCGATCCAGGGGCAACGTCCGGTTGACATGCCGATCGTCGCGATGCCGTGGGTGTACGTCGACGACCTCGAGGCCCACTTCGCGCACGCGGTCGAGCGTGGCGCGAAGATCGTGTCCGAGATCCGTTCGCACGGGTCGCGTACGTACTCCGCCGAGGACCGCGAGGGGTACCGATGGACCTTCGCGCAGGCTAGGCCGACGATGCGCTAGTGCGCCGAAGTTCCTTGTGGGCTTGAATAACGTCGATGCTGATCATCACTGTCGTCAGCAGACCCATCACCAGAACGGAAGTCGCCAGCGGCAACGGAACGATGGCAGCGGTGACGACGAGAACCGCGGTAACGGAGAACCTCAACAGGACAGGGCGATCGGGCGACATCCTGGTCTGCAGGGCACCGGTCACGAGCAGGTAGACCGCGACCGGAACGGCGACCACCAACGCTGCCGCCCGCGGCGTCACCGGGATCGTGTGCTCGATCGTCTCCGCCGCGATCTCGAGGCCTGCACCGAGCGCCGCGCCGGCCGCGAAGATCGCGTAGTGCCCGTACCCCCAGACGAACGCCGAGCGCTCGGCCGTTCGCAGACCGCCGATCGCGGGCCGCTTGAAGTACGCCCACCACATGCCGAAGATCAGCAGCAGCCCGCCGGCGGCGAGGATCAGCAGCGAGGACGAGACGCCGTGGTCGGTGCCGGCGGTCTGGATCGCGATCGTGCTGGCGAGGACGACCTCACCGAGCACGATGATCGTGAACAGCCCATGGCGTTCGGCGATGTGCTCGGGATGCCAGGAGGTGGGGCCGCTGCCGAATCGTTCGGCCCAGATGGGTACAAGCAGCTCGAGCACGACGAGGACAGCAAACCCGGCGACCCCGAGCGACTCGGGCAGCGCGAGCCGAACCAGCCAGCCCACTTGGACGATCCCGATGCCGATCGCGTACCGAAGGGCGGTGGCTCTGCCGTCCCGGTGCTCGAGCGCGACGCGCACCCACTGGGCGATCAGCGCGGTGCGCATGATCACGTAGCCGATGGTGACGAGCAGGTAGTTGTGGTGCTCGAACGTGGCGGGCACACCGGCGGCGAGGACGAGGACGCCGGCGATCTGGACGAGGGTGAGGAGGCGGTACGGGACGTCGTCGGTGTCGTAGGCGGAGGCGAACCAGGTGAAGTTGACCCACGCCCAGTAGATGGCGAAGAAGACCATCAGGAACGCGAGAACACCTTGTGCGGCGTGGTTTGCGGCCAGCTCGTGGTGCAGACTGGCGGCGGCCTGGGCGACCGCGACGACGAAGCAGAGGTCGAACAGCAACTCGAGCGGGGTCGCCGCCCGATGCACCTCCCCCCGATCCCTTGCCACCATCGGACTCCGCCACCGCCGCGCGATCTCGGCCATCTCCGCTGCTCCTCGTTCTACGCTGCGTCAGCCGGCATCGTAGTGCTTCAGAGCAGCACGTCGAGCAACTCGGCCGGGCTGCCGAGCCGAGGAAACCCGGTGGCGAGCCGCTGCCGCTCGACCGGCCAGCGATCGAGGAACCAGCCGGCGCAGTACGCGGACATCCCGCAAGCCGTGGCACCGGCGAGCTCGTCGCTCCCGCCATCTCCCACGAATGCGGCGTTGTCGAGCTCGACGCCAAGCCGCTGGCAGGCGAGCGCATAGATCGCGGGGTCCGGCTTGCAGCATCCGACCTGGTACGAGAACACCACCTCGTCGAAGAGCGGTGCGAGCGCGCTCCGGTCCCAGGCCGCGACTTCCTCCATCGAGCAGTTGCTGATCAGGCCGACGCCGAGTCCCTCGGTTCTGAGCTGGCGGATGGTGTCAAGGATCGGTTGCTCGACGTTCAGCAACGGCGCCGCCTTCGCCACGAGGCGCTCCTGGTGAAGCTCCTCGATCATCACGCCATCCGCGGCCGGGCAGATGTCCCGCAGGACATCACGAAAGTCGACCGGCCGAGTCATGCGTTCGAGCCACCAGGCCTGCCGGCGGCGATCGAACACCTCGGTGTCGATGCCCAGCCGTTCCGCCGTCGTCGGTTTGGCCTGCCAGGACGGGTCGAACTCGGTGATCAGCGTCTCGTACAGGTCGAAGATGACGGCCTGCGGACGTGTCACTCCTGGTGGATGCAGATCAGGTTGCCGCAGGTGTCGTCGAAGACGGCGTCGGTGCCGCCGTAGGGCATTGTTGTCGGTTCGAGGGTGAAGGTCACACCGGCGGCGAGGAGGCGGTCGTAGTCGGCTTTGCAGTCTTCTGATGCCAGTGCGGTGGCGGGTTGGCCCGCTTTGTACAGGGCTTGCTGGAAGGCCCTGGCCGGCTCGTCCAGCGGGGCTAGTTGGAGCTCGGTGCCTTCGGGGTCGTCCGCCGAGACGACGGTCAGCCAGCGGGCGGTTTCGCTGTACGGGGCGTCCGTCTTCAGCTGGAAGCCCAACTTGTCTGTATAGAACGCCCGGGCACGTTCCTGATCGTCCACGAAGATCCCGGCCAGCTTGATTCTCATGGCCCCGATGCTAGGCCGCCGGCCGGACACCGTTCATCTCCGATCTTGCGCCGACGCCTAGAGCGACACGCTGTCGATCTCGAACGTCTGCACCGTGTGCGCGGGGAACCCAGGACCAGAACCGCTTCCCGTCGAGCACCGTGTCCGTGGGGTGCGCCACGTACCGCTCCCCGCCGGCGTCGGTCGTCGTCACCCACCGCCGCACAGCACCGCCGCCAGCGCCGCCGACGGACGCGAAGCGCGAGAGGTCGTAGTTGATCCACTGGCCTGTGTCGAAGTTCGCCGTCACCAGCACCAACCGACGCGCGGTGGCGTCGTACGCCGCGACGGTGTTGCCGTCGCCCGGGTCGAGGATCCGCATGCCCGGCCGGATGTGCCGGGAGTACTGCGCGAACACGAAGTACTTCGGGTTGACCTGCACCCAACGTCCCCGCGTTCTCGTCGCAGTAGATCAGCCCCCACTCGAGCCCGTCGAACGCCTGCCAGTACACCCACGCCGTCGGGTGGAGCCAGCGCAGGTCGTACGTGAGGTTGCGCGCCATCTTCATCCCGGTGCCGTCGCCATCGCCGTACTCCGACTGCCACAACGGCTTGCCGGCTGCCGACACCTCGTTGAACAACAGATCCCGCCTGCCGCCCTCGTACTGGTAGCCGTGAACGTTGACCCGCCCGACCTTTGCCCTTGTAGCACTGGAGAAACTCGCCCAGGTCGAGCGCGCCTGGTCGTACAGACTCTCGTCCGATGCCGACACCGCGGTCTCTGTCAACCCGCGATTGTCGAGCTCCGAACGGAGGTGTCCGATCACCTGCGCCTGGATCGACGGGCTGACGTGACACCCTTCCTGTGTACCGTCCGCCCGCCACCAGTCCGCCGCCGGTTCGTTGAACGCGTCGACACTGTCGAAGTCGATTCCCCAATGGTCGTGGGCATATTTGGCTACGGTCGCCAAGTAGACGGCGTGCTGCTGGTAGTTCCAGGACTGCAAGTTGTCGCCGCCGTTGGCCGCGCCGGACGGGTTGTGGTTGATGCACATCCACCACAGCGGCGAGTTCGAGAACAGCTCGAGCAGGTTCGCGCCGCGGTCGCGTGCTTTCGCGAGCATCGCCCGCTGCGGCGCGTCGACGGTCCAGTTCCAGCTGGAGCTCGCCGGGTCGGCGCTGAGCCAGTTGAGCCAGAATCCCTGAATCTGCTTCCAGGACGGGATTCTCGGCGACACCACCATGGAGTCGCCGTTGATCGGGACGGTCGTGCAGCCGCCGGCGTTGTAGCGCGCGATGTTCATGCCGAGCCCGGGCAGCGACTGGCCGTTGTACGTGACCGCGTTCCGCGTGAACAGGATGTCGGCGAGCAGGTCCTGTGTGCCGTACACGTTGGCCCACCAGCACAGCGAGGTGCCCCAGCCCTCCCACGTGCCCCAGTTGGACTGCGGGTTCACGCTCATCGTGTAGTCGGCGTACGCGGGCCGGATCTGCAACGCCGAGACCGCCGCGACGCCGGCGGCCGTCGTGAGGACTTGCCGTCTGGTCACCATGTGTCCGCATTGTCCCGGCCCGACGGAGGTCGCACCAGGGCTACGGCACCAACCTGCCGGGCGCTAGACGTTAACGCGCGGGACGACCTCGTGGGCGAGCAGTTCCGCCTGACCTGCGACGTCGTCGCCGACGGGTGACAGGCTGAAGGCGGTGAAGCCGAGCTTCGTGAACGTCCTGAGCTGGGCGGCGACCTCGTCCGGCGTACCGCTGACCACGCCGTCGCCGGGTGGTGTTCGTGGGTTCACCGCTACGCGGACGTGGTACGCGCAGGTAAGCTCGGAGGGGTCGCGGCCGGCGTCGGTGGCGGCCTGCATGAGCCGGTCGCGCAGCGCGGGGACCTGGTCGGGCGGCGCGGAGCCGTACGACGGGATCCAGCCATCGGCGAGCCGGCCGGTGACCGCCAGCGCGCGTGGGCCGTACGTGCCGAGCCAGATCGGGATGCGGCGCTCGGGCTTCGGCTCGATGTCGGCCTCTTCGGTGCGGTAGCGGCGGCCCTCGTAGGTGAACGCGCGCTCGCTCCAGAGACCGCGCGCGATCCGGATCGCGTCCTCCATGCCGTCGACCTTCTCCCGCGGCGTCGGCACGCCGAGGCCGAACGCGCGGAACTCGTGGTCGGCCGACCCGCCGCCGAGGCCGAGGATCAGGCGGCCGCCGGACAGGCGATCGAACGTCTCCGCCATCTTGGCTACCAGCGCGGGCGATCGGTACGGAACGCCAAGGACGCGTGGACCGATGCGGATCCGGCTGGTCGCGGCGGCGATCCAGGACAGGACGGTCCAGGTCTCGTACGTCGGATCGGTCCCGCACGGGTGATCGGACATGCCGACGAAGTCGAACCCGAGCTCCTCGGCCCGCTGCGCGAGACCGACGGGATCGCTGCCTCCCTCGGCACCTGGAGGGATCGCGAGGCCGAACGTGATCATGCTTTCTTCCTTACTGGGTTGGGCGAATCGATCGGGACGATCGCGAGCCTCGGTGCCAGGACGTGGACAAGTGGGCCGATCGTGAGCGCGAAGAGGAGGGTGCCGATGCCGACGGTGCCGCCGAGGAACCAGCCGATGATGAGCACGACGATCTCGATCACCGTGCGGACGACACGGATCGAGTAGCCGCGCTTGGCGAGGCCCGTCATCAGGCCGTCGCGTGGGCCGGGGCCGAAGCCCGCGCCGACGTACAGACCGGTGGCCGCGGCGAGGCCGACGATTCCGCCGACGAGAAGTGCTATGCGGAGTGGGAGATTCGTCTGCTCGGGGAGGACCGCGAGGGTCAGGTCGACGACCGGGCCGATCAGCAGGACGTTGCAGAGCGTGCCGATGCCGGGGCGTTCGCGGATCGGAATCCAGGCGAGGAGGACGAGGACGGCGGTGCCGTTCACGATCCAGCCCATCGAGATACCGGTGCGCTCGGCGAGGCCCTGGTGGAGCACGTCCCACGGCCCGAGACCGAGGTTGGCGCGCACCATCAGGCCGATCGAGACGCCGAACAGCAGGAGGCCTCCGCCGAGCGCGGCGATCCTGAGGGCGAGCTTCGATTTAGGTGACACGTCACCTATATTGTCTCGGGTTAGGTGACACGTCAACTAAAGTTGCTATCGTTCGGTCGTATGACGGAGCCGCGGTGGCTGGACGAGGCGGAAGACCGTGCTTGGCGTGGGTTCCGCCGGATGATCGGTCTGCTCAACCTGCGGGTGTATCGGGATTTGGCGGACGACTCGGGGCTTTCCGAGCCGGACTACGACGTGCTGTCGACTTTGTCGGAGACGCCGGGGCAGATCTACCGGGTGAACCGGCTGGCCGAGCGGTTGCTGTGGTCGCGGAGCCGGGTATCACACCAGGTGACGCGGATGGAGCAGCGTGGGTTGGTGGAACGTTCGGGCAGCGAGTCGGACGGCCGCGGCTCCACCGTCACCCTCACCCCCACCGGCCGCCGCGCCCTCGAAGCCGCAGCGCCGGGGCATGTGGAGTCGGTACGGACGAACCTGATCGACCTGTTGACCAAGCAGGAGCTGGCGACGCTCGAGCGCATCAGCCGCAAGGTCGTCACCCACCTCACCGGCAGTGATACGACCGCCGCGACCTCGAACCAGCGCCCCCGCACCGACTGAGCCGACGCGGAGTGCCACAGGGACAGCGCCAGGCGAGGGCCTGCCGCGCGCCCGATGGTGGTGACGGCGACAGGTGGCGCAATGCCAGCACGGTGGACGGGTCGGTGGCGCTGCGACTTTACCCATCAAGGGGGCGTTCCCAGCGTTCCGATCGCGACCGGAACGCCCCCTCCGTGGGTAAAGTCGCGGCCGCTCACCTCTCGACCGGAAGGTTGTCGGGTGGTCGGCGGCTGGCGGTGGTCGACTTGTTGGACAGATCCCGGCATAGAGGCCGGGATCTGTCCAACAACTCCCGCGTGTGGGACTAGTGGCCGCCGAGGGCGAGGGTTTCTTCGATGTGGCGGGCCAGTACCGCTTCCACCTCGTCGACGTCACCGCCGCGGAGGGCGGTGAGCAGTTCGTCGTGGCCGTCGGCGATCTCCTCCAGCGTCTCGTGCCGCCCCGTGTCGCGGTGGAAGTAGGCGCGGACGCGGGGGGCGATGGTGCGCCAGAGTTGGAGGGCGTGGGGTTGGTCGGCTCGTTCCAGCAGCAGTTCGTGGAAGGCCACATCCGTCTCCACCACCGTGGCCAGGTCGCCCGACTGGGCGGCGGCGCGCATCGAGGACGCCAGCGAGGCCAGCGTCATCAGGTCGGCGGAGGAAAGCCGGGCCAGGGCGTGGCGGACGGCGAAGCGTTCCAGCACCAGCCGGATCGGCACCAGCAGGTGCTCGACCTCCTCGGCCGAGATCTCCGCCACCACCGTCCCTCGATACGGGTACGAGACGACCAGCCCCTCCTGCTCCAGCTGCCGCAGCGCCTCCCGTACGGGACCGCGGCTGATCCCCATCCGCGCCGCGAGGTCGCGCTCCACCAGCCGGTCTCCCGGCGCCAGCTCCCCCAGCTCGATCGCGCGCCGCAACGCCCGGACGATCACGTGTCGCCGCGAGTCGTCCGAGATCCGCGGCAGGAAGTCCAACGCCATGACCGGAATCGTACTAGGAATATGGTCAACCATTGACCATCACAACGAGCCCCGCCTACCGTGAAAGCCATGACCGACTACCGGTACGACCGCCTGACCTGGCCGGACGTCAAGGCCGCGGTCGCCGACGAACGGGTCGTCCTCCTCCCCACCGGCGCCACCGAGCAGCACGGACCGCACCTGCCGCTCGACGTCGACGCGTTCCTCGCCCACTCCGTCTGCCTCGAGGTCGGCAAGCGCGCACCCGACAAGGTCCTCGTCATGCCGCCGGTCCCGTACGGCCTCAACCAGCACCACATCGACTTCCCCGGCACGATCCACATCGAGCCCGAGACGTTCATCGCGTTCTGCACCGACATCACCAGGAGCGTCGCCCACCACGGGTTCACGAAGATCCTGATCGTCAACGGACACGGGTCGAACACCCCGCTCGTCGATCTTGTTGCCCGCAAGACCACCTTGACGACCAACGCGCTCTGCGCCGCGGTGAACTACTTCGCCCTTGCCCGCAAGGAGTTCGACAAGGTCAGAGAGACCGACGTCGTCGCGCACGCGGACGAGTTCGAGACCTCGCTCTACCTCCACGTCGCGCCCGAACGCGTCCGCATGGACCTGGCCGTTGCCGACGATGACGTACGAGGCAAGTACGTCACGTCCGACAGTACGTACGACTTCCCCGTCCGCTTCTCCGACTACTGGTCCCGCTGGACGAGCACCGGCGTCCACGGCGACCCCACGAAAGCCACAGCGGAGAAGGGCAAACTCATCTTCGAGACCACCGTCGCAGCACTGGTCGAGTTCGTCGACGAGTGGCGTGCGTGGCCGATCGCCGAGCGGAGAGATTTCCACCAGTGAGGATTCGTGAGATCCGTTGCGCGGGACTGCGCGGCGCGACCCCCGCCGGCGGCTGGTCCACCGAGCTCACTCCCGAGGACAACGTGCACACGCTCGTCGTCGTACACACCGACGACGATCTGTACGGCGTCGGAAGCGTGTTCACCAGCGAAACGCTCGTAAGGGGGTCGCTGGAAGTCCTTACCCCGTTGGCGATCGGCGAGAACGCACTCGAGCCGGAACGCGTCTCGGAGAAGCTGCACCAGCACACGTTCTGGCAGGGCCGCGGCGGCGCGATCACGCACACGATCAGCGGCATCGACATCGCCCTCTGGGACCTCCTCGGCCAAGCCACCCACCAGCCCGTCGGCCGGCTGCTCGGCGGGCGGCATCGCGAGCGGGTGCGCCCGTACGCGTCGCTCCTCATGACCGATCCGCCAGCAGCGATGGTCGATCAGCTGACCTCCCTTCGAGAGCAGGGCTTTCGCGCGTTCAAGATCGGCTGGGGACCGTTCGGTCGCAACGACAGCCGAACGGACGAGGGAGTCGTCAGAGCCGCCAGGGAAGCGATCGGCGACGAAGCACTCCTCGCCGTCGACGCCGGCGGCAGCGACGCGTTCTGGAACGGCGATCTCGTCTGGGCCCGACGCACCGCCACCATGCTCGCCGGCTACGACGTCGCCTGGTTCGAGGAAGCGCTGAGGCCGGACGCCGCCGAGGACTTCGCCGCGCTACGAGCCAACTCACCCGTGCCGATCGCCGGCGGCGAGGTGCTGACGCGGCGGCAGTCGTTCCTGCCTTTCCTGCAAGCGGGATCGTTCGACATCGTGCAGCCGGACGTGACGAAGGTCGGCGGGCTGAGCGAGTCGCGAAGGATCGGCTGGGCGGCGCAGGACCGCGGCGTACGCCTCATCCCGCACGGCTGGAACACCGCGGTCGGACTCGCCGCCGACCTGCACCTCGCGGCCGCGCTGCCCGAGACGGATCTGGTCGAGTACATCGGCGGTTCCGCGTACGTCGACGACATCGTCAGCGACAAGTGGCAGCTCGACAGCGAAGGCATGCTGGCGATTCCGGCCGAACCAGGGCTCGGCCTCCACCTCGACCCCGACGCCGTCGCCCGCTACACCGGTGCCGCGGACCTCGGGTTGCGCTAGGGCCTAGGGATCGATCTCCGCGAGCGAAGGCAGGTCTTCGACGGACGGCAGCCGCGTCTTCTCGTCCGGCCGGTTGCGCAGAACGGTCTGGATGTACGACTGGGTCGCCCGCGCCAGCGGGATCTCGGAGCCGGCGGCCTCGGACAGGTACCAGCGATGTTCGAGCACCTCGTGGAACAGCTCGGCCGGCTCCAGCTTGCCGCGCAGCTCCGGCGGAACGGCCTGGATGACGGCCTCGAACACCTCGGTCAGCCACTGGTGCGCGACGATCTCCTCGTCCTCGCCCTGCTGGTCGGTCCCGGCGCGATAGGCGTCCAGGTCGTTGAGGAGTCGGCGCGCCTGGTTCTCCTCGACATCCAAGCCAGTAAGGCGGAGCAGCCTTCGGGTGTGGTGTCCCGCGTCGACGACCTTGGGCTGGATGCGGATGTGCCGGCCGTCGAAATCCGTACTGATGTCGAGCTCGGCGACGTCGAAGCCGAGGTCGTTCAACCGCCGGATGCGCGAGTCCAAGCGGTGCAGCTCGCCGGTGTCGAACTCCTCCGCCTCGGTGAGCTCGGCCCAGAGCCGTTCGTACCGATCGACAACGCTGTCGGCCGGGGCCAACAGGTCGACATCCTCCGGAACGAACCCGCCCGCTTGGAGATCGAGCAGCTCGCCGAAGATGTTGGTGTGCGCGGTGTCGAGGTCGTGGCTGCGCTGGCCGGGCGAGAGATCGTTGTGCAGCTCGCCGGTCTCGGCGTCGACGAGGTACGCGGCGAACGCGCCAGCGTCGCGGCGGAAGAGCGTGTTGGAAAGCGAGCAGTCGCCCCAGAAGAAGCCGGCGAGATGCAGCCGGACGAGGAGAGCGGCGAGCGCGTCGATGAGCCGTTCGACGGTGTCGGCTCTCAGCCGCTGGGAGAAGACGGCTCGGTACGGCAGTGAGAAAGACAGGTGACGTGTCAACAACATGGGTTGGAGGTCCTCGCCGTCCGGCGTGGTCCGGTCGAGGACGACGCCGACAGCCTCGACGGACGGGACGTCGAGCCGGTTGAGGTCCCGCAGCAGGCGGTGCTCACGGAGGACGTACCGCTCCTCGGCCTCCTTCAGCGCGTAGACGTGGCCGCCGAGCCGGATGAACCGGACGACGTGCCGCGAGATGCCTCGGGGCAGCGAGACGAGGTGCTCGTCCGGCCAGTCCATGAGCGGCGTGCTCCACGGCAGGCGGATGATGCCGGGATCGGCGGGTACGGAGACGAAGCGCACGATTCATCATGGCAAACAGCCGTCAACCCTGACGAATGTCCAGGTGCCAACCTGGCCATTCGGCACAGGTGCGGAGCGGCTGCCGTTCCTAGCGTCGCGCCCATGACGAAACGACTGCTTGGCGCCGTGGCCGTCCTGGCCGGTGGCGGAGCTTCCATCGCGCTGCTGGCCCCAGGCGGCCTCGGAGCGCCGGGACCGGTGCTCGTCCGGGACGGCCTGAGCGTGGAGCTGTATCGGGCGCTCCTCCTCGGAACGGCCTGGGACCACGCCGCGGACGCGCTGCTGGTGCTCCTCGGCCTGCTGCTGGCCTGGACCGGGTGGTCCGTCCGAAGGAACGTGCCCGCGATCGTTCGCGTCGCGTGGGTCGGCGTGGGAACCGCGGTCGCGTACGGCCTCAGCGAGGCACTCAAGCTCGTCGTCGACGAGGAACGGCCGTGTCGAGCCGTCCTCGAGCTCGCCGGCTGCCCACCTGTGGGCGACTGGTCGTTCCCCAGCAACCACGCCACGCTGGCAGCGGGGATCGCCGTCGGGTTGGCCATACTTCGGCCTCGGCTCGCCGCCATCGCGCTGCCGCTCGGCCTGCTCGTGGCGCTCGCCCGCGTCGTCGCCGGTGTCCACTATCCGCACGATGTGCTCGCGGGCGCGGCCCTCGGCGCCGCCGTGGTCGCCTCGGGCGTGCTGCTACTCGGAACGCACCCCGGCCTCGTGAGCGACGACGGCCGCGGCGGCCCGGTTGCCGACGCCGAGCTCGGCCAGGACCGCGCTGACGTGCGCTTTCACCGTTCCCTCGACCACTCCGAGGCGGCGGGCGATCTGGCCGTTGGTCAGGCCGGCGGCGAGGAACGCGAGCACTTCGCGTTCCCGAGGCGTGAGCGCGGCGACGCGCCGGCGCGCGGCCACGCCACCCGCTCCCCCGGCGGTGAGGTGGTGGACGACCCGGGACGCGATCGTCGGTGAGAGGTACGCGGCGCCGCCGGCCACCGCGCGTACGCCGGCGATCAGCTCCTCCGGCTCGCCCGACTTGATCAGGAAGCCCGCGGCGCCGTCGTTCAACGCACGAAGGATGTTGTCGTCCTCGCCGAACGTCGTCAGCATCACCACGCCCGTCGCCGGGACGGTCCGGCGGATCTCGGCGGCGGCGCGGAGTCCGTCGACTCGGGGCATACGGATGTCGAGGACGGCGACGTCGGGACGGTGCCGGTGGGCGAGCTCGACCGCCTGCCGGCCGTCGGCGGCCTCGGCGACCACCTCGAGGTCGGGCGTGGTGGCGAGGACCGAGCCGACGCCGCGGCGGACCATCGGCTCGTCGTCGGCGACGAGGACGCGGATCACGCGGCCCTCACCTGCTTGGAGACGAGGCGGCCGGCTGCGAAGCAGAGTTGGTACGTGTCGCCGTAGCTGTCGTCGAGCGGGTTGGCGGTGATCGCGTAGCGCTCGCAGCCGTCTTGGTGAGCGCTGGCCTGGCCGACCGTGAGGGCCTCGTACGCGGCAGCATCGAGCACGGTCGCGCTGACCAGGTGGGCTTCCCAGGCGCGGGTGCCGACACCGATCAGCGCGGCGACCGCGAGGGGTACAGCGACGGCGGCGCACGCGAGCCGCCCGAGTCGCGGCTCGTTCCGCGCCGGTGGCGGTGCGGCGGGAACCCGCGCTGTGACGTGGAAGCCGCCGCCGTCTACTCCGTACGCGAGTGCGCCGCCAGCTGCTTCGACCCGTTCGGTCAAGCCTGGAAGGCCGTTCGTCACGCTGACCTCGGTGCGGTTCGCGTGCCGGCGGACTCGTACGGCGACAGGCGCGCCTGGAGCGTGCTTGACCGCGTTCGTCAGCGCCTCCTGAACGACGCGTCGCGCGACCGGGCCGTCCGCTCCGAGCTCGGCGTCGAGCGTGACCTCGAGCCCTGCGCGTCGCGCGCCGTCGACGAGGGTGGCCGTGTCGTTGGTACGCAGGACCCCGACCACCTCGCCGAGATGTTCGACCGCGGCGGCAGCTCTGGCGCGGACTTCGTGGGCGGCCGGCCGGTGCTCGTCGGGCACGGTGAGCTTCAACGTGCCCGCGGACAAGGCGATCAGGTTGAGGTCGTGGCCGAGCTGGTCGTGCAGGTCCTGCGCGATGCGGGCACGTTCCCGCCCCACGAGCTCCCGCTGTCGTTGCCGAAACCGACGGGCGAACCACAGGAATACCGTCAAGCCCGCCGCCAGCGCGATCACATCCCCGGAGAACACCGTCCGGACGATACGAGGATGCGCCTACGATCCGAATCCGTCGCAGGTCGCATCCCGCATCGACCTTCGGACTAGGTCACCTCGATCACCTCGGCGAAGCACAGCCGGTTGCCGTCCAGATCGGCGACGACGAAGTCGCTCGTCCCCCACGGCTGCGGCCGCAGCGGCTGGACCAGCTCGACGCCGGCCGCCTGGTACTCGAGGAAGAGCTCCTTCACGCCGGTCACCGGGATGTTGGCCGCGAGCAGGTCGTCGTGCTCGATCACGGAGGAATCGATCACCGGCCGCGAGGTGAAGCGGAGGTTGAGCGCGGCGCCGCCGCGGCGGACGAGGGCGTAGAACGGCGGGTCGCCGTACTTGTACGCGACCTCGAAGCCGAGGCGCTCGGCGAAGAACGCGCAGGACGCGGTGACGTCCCGGACGAACAGCTGCGGGTAGGCGGCGACGAGTTCTGGCGTCGCCTGGGAGGTGCTGGGCTCGGACATGGCGTTCCTTTCGGCCACGAGCGCCGCCCAGCTGTCGAACCCGTGCTCGCGGGCGAGCAGCTCCTGCGCCTGGGCGAGCGTGAACGGGGCGGCGAGGATCTCGCCGTCGCTCGCGTTCGCGTACCGCGGCAAGGCGATCCGGAGGCGCTGCGCCACCGGGTGGTAGCCCTGTCGGTGCCAGCGCAACAGCTGCTTGGCCTGCTTCTTGAGGTTCTCGATCATGGGGGCGCTCTCGTTCACGACGGACGTGGGTGGGCATGGCCCCTCCGGCCCGAACCGGCCGTTGCGCCCCATCGGCGACACTTCGCAGTCTGCCAACGCGAAGGCCCGGAGGCAAGCTGCCTCCGGGCCTGTCGTCGCGTGCCGGTGTTACACCGTGAGGCGCTCGCCGGTCGAGGTGGAGAACAGGTGGATCCGCTCGGGGTCGGCGGCCAGCTTGACCGAGACGCCCTTCTCCGGAGGACGACGCGCGTCGATCCGGGCGATGATCTCCTTCTGGTCCTCGACCCCACCGGTGCTGTCGAGCAGGCCGTAGAGGTAGGCGTCAGCGCCCAGCTCCTCGACCACCGCGACCTCGACCTTCAGGCCGTTGTCGCCGGAGCCCACGATCCGGAACGCCTCGGGCCGGATGCCCACGGTCACGGTCGCGTCGCCGCCGATCTTGCCACGGATCGAGGACTCGAGCGGGATCGTGTAGCCGCCCACGTCGGCGCCGGTGTCGGTGATCTTGCCCTCGAGCAGGTTCATCGCGGGAGAGCCGATGAAGCCGGCGACGAAGACGTTGTTCGGCTTGTCGTACAGGTTGAGCGGGGTGTCGGTCTGCTGCAGCAGGCCGTCCTTGAGCACTGCCACGCGGTCGCCCATCGTCATGGCCTCGGTCTGGTCGTGCGTGACGTAGACCGTGGTGATGCCGAGGCGGCGCTGGAGCGCGGCGATCTGCGTACGGGTCGAGACACGCAGCTTGGCGTCCAGGTTGGACAGCGGCTCGTCCATGAGGAAGACCTTCGGCTCCCGGACGATCGCGCGGCCCATCGCGACCCGCTGGCGCTGACCACCGGAGAGCGCCTTCGGCTTGCGGTCGAGGAACTCTTCCAGGCCGAGCAGCTGGGCGGCCTCACGTACCTTCTTGAGGCGCTGGTCCTTGGCCACACCCTGCATCTTGAGCGCGAAGCCCATGTTCTCCGCGACGCTCATGTGCGGGTAGAGCGCGTAGTTCTGGAACACCATCGCGATGTCCCGGTCCTTCGGCGGCAGGTGCGTGACGTCGCGCTCGCCGATCCGAACCGACCCGTCGTTGATCTCCTCCAGGCCCGCGAGCATGCGGAGGGACGTGGACTTGCCACATCCGGAGGGGCCCACCAACACCATGAACTCGCCGTCGTTGATCTCGAGATCGAGCTTGTCGACGGCCGGCTTGTCGGAACCCGGATAGGTCCGCGACGCCTTGTCGAACGTGACTGTTGCCATGCTGTAGCCATCCCTTCACCGGCAGGAACGTGCCGGACGGTCCGAGCAAAGGGCTCTCTTCTGTATGACCCAACTGGGTCCACAGTGTTAACGCATTGTGTCGTGAGATCGCTCCCATGTCACGGCTCGGGCCGGACCCGGCCGCCTGGTGTTGGCGTGTTGCCTGACGTGTTTCTGACGTCCTTTGCGCGAACCTTGCTGGGTTTGCGGCAGACTTGCGGTTGTGAAGCGGGCGCGTCTTGCCGATATCGCGGCTCAGGCCGGAGTTTCCGAGGCAACGGTCTCGCGGGTGCTGAACGGGCGCGCCGGCGTGAGCGCCGCGACCGGTCAGGCGGTGCTGACCGCGTTGGACGTCCTCGGGTACGAGCGTCCGCTGCGGCTGCGCCAGCGCTCGGCGGGGCTCGTGGGCTTGGTCGTACCCGAGCTCGACAACCCGATCTTTCCGGCGTTCGCGCAGGTCATCGAGACCGGGTGCGCGCAGCACGGCTACACGCCGGTGCTGTGCACGCAGACGCCTGGCGGGGTGTCGGAGGACGAGTACGTCGAGATGCTGCTCGACCGGGGCGTGTCGGGGATCGTGTTCGTGTCGGGGCTGCACTCCGACGTTCACACCGATGTCGCGCGCTACCAGAAGCTGACCGGGCGGCGGCTGCCAATCGTTTTCGTGAACGGCTATGTGGAGGCCGTGTCGGCTCCGTTCGTCTCGAACGACGACACGGTGGCGATCGAGCTGGCTGTCGGGCACCTGTCGTCGTTGGGGCATCGGCGGATCGGCTTCGCCTGTGGGCCGGATCGGTATACGCCGGTGCGTCGGAAGCTCGCGGCCTTTCGGTCCGCTGTGGGAGCTGGGGCTGACGAGTTCGTGGAGATCTCGTTGTTCTCCGTCGAGGGCGGTCAGGCTGCTGCCGTTCGGCTGCTCGCCAAGGGCGTGACGGGAATTGTCTGTGGGTCGGACCTGATGGCGCTGGGGGCTGTGTTGGCTGTGCGGCAGCGTGGGTTGTCGGTGCCTGGTGACGTGTCGGTGGTGGGGTACGACGACTCCCCGTTGATCGCGTTCACCGATCCCCCGTTGACGACCGTGCGGCAGCCGGTGCACGCGATGGGTATGGCGGCGGTCCGGGCGTTGATCGACGAGATCAACGGTCAGGGCGCGCCGCACGCCGAGTACGTCTTCCGCCCCGAGCTCATCGTCCGCGGGTCCACCGGCCCGGCTTCCGCCTCGCGCTGAGTTCTCCCGTTCGCCTCACACGCCGCTCCGCCAGCGCCTACGGTTGCTCTTAGGCACCACGTCGTCACTGTGCGGCACGGTCCTGGGGAGGGCACGTATGGCGTTGCTGGAACGGTTGCGGCGTTGGCGTACGCAGCAGCAGTCATCATCGCTGGGCACGGCGAAGCTGTACTGGGGCGAAGAGTCGCTAGAGGTCGTCGGCGAGAGCAACTACCAGGACGCGCTGTGGTCGATCTGCGGTGGCGTGCCGGGTGGTTCGCGGGTGCGGCATGCGGTGGTGACGGTGCTCGTTGCCGAGCCGGAGAACCCGTTCGACGAGAACGCGATCTCGGTCCGCATCGACTCGCACCGCGTGGGTTATCTCGACCGGCAGACAGCGCTGTCGTACGGCGACGGCCTGCAGGCGCTGGTCAGCGCGACCGGGCAGCACGTCGCGCTCGGCGGCGTCATCGTCGGTGGTGGCGTCCGTGAGTCCGGGCCTGGGCTGCTCGGCGTGTGGCTCGACCACAACCCTTCGCACTTCGGCGTACGCTCACGTTCGTTCGCTCCGTCGCAGCTGCGGACGGGCTTCAGCGAGGCGTGGCTGACCGACGTGGACGACGACTCGTACGACCTGTCGTGGTTCGACGAACTGCCGGAGAACGATGTCGCGGCGATCGCTCTGCTGCGCGACCTGCTCGCTGTTGATCCGGACCCGATCGACCGGCACTTTCAGTTCGCGGAGTTGGAGTCTCGGCTTTATCGGCGGCGCGAGGCCGACCCGAGCGCGCTGCATGCGTACGACGTGGCTTGTGGGCAGCACGACGCGGAGATGGAGTCGATCTGCGCGGCGTTCCTGGAGAAGTGGGGGAAGGTTCCGCTGCTCGAGACGTACCGGCAGATGGCGATCCGGCAGCAGAAGCGCCGCGACTGGCCAGCCGTGGTGTGGTGGGCCTCTCGCGGGCTTGTCGCTGTACGGCACGGCGGCGGCGCGATCGGACGCCGTCGACGACCTGCTGAAGCGGCGCGCCCTTGGGCTGGCGAAGCTCGAAGCCCCCTCCCCGCCGCGCCCGACATCATCGTCGCGCATCGTCGCCGTAGCGGCGGTGGATGCCTCGTCGCACCCGAGCGACCCCGGCGGCGACGGCGGCGTGGACTGGACGTTCGAGACGCTGGCCTGCCAGCGTTGCTCGGCCCCGTTCGAGCGCCTCGTCGTCCCCGGCCGCAAACCATCCCTATGCCCGGCCTGCCGCCTCGGCCGACCGTGACGGATATCCTGGGACCCGCACGTCCCAGCCGGTGTGGCGCAATTGGCAGCGCAACCGCCTTGTAAGCGGTAGGTCGCGGGTTCGAATCCCGCCACCGGCTCCCCTCTGACCAGGCACTATAGACCTTCGGTCCGCTTTCGAAGTTGATCAATGTCCCCGAGACTGTCCCCGACTAGACTTCGGCCATGCCGAAGAGAGCTGCGGGCGTCCGCCCACAGGGATCAATACGCCGGCGAGGCGACTCGTTCCAGGTGCGGATGTATGCAGGCGTAGACCCGCTGACGGGCAAGGATCTCCGCCTGGTCGAGTCGACGACTGATCCGAAGGAAGCCGAGCGGATCCTGACCAGGATGCGCGCCGCGGTCGAGGCGCAGAAGCACGCTCGGACGCGGGCGACCTTTGGAAGCGCATTCGAGGCATGGCTACGCGTTCATGAGATCGAGGTCAACACGCGGGTCGGCTACGAGGGCTACTTCAGGAACCACATCGCTTCCGCACTCGGAGCTGTGCCAATAAGCAAGATCTCGGCGAAGGTGCTTGAGGAGTTCTACGCCGAGCTCCGTCGCTGCCGTGCTCGTTGTGACGGTGCACCCAGGATCGACCACCGTACGGAAGAGCTGCACGAATGCCGCAGGGTGCGTCACCGCCGCCCACCGGGACGGCCGCCCGCGGGGGGCTACCCCCCGCACGACTGCGAGCAGGCGCGATGCGAAGTGACCGAGTGCTCGCCGCACGAATGCAAACCGCTGTCGAACGAGACCATCCGGCACATCCATTTCGCAATCAGTGGCGCACTGGCCGCGGCGGTTCGATGGGAGTGGATCATGTCCAATCCGGCGCTCGTCGCGAAAAAGCCGCGCCAGCCAACCCCGCGCCCGGATCCGCCGAGCGTCGACGAAGCGACACGGATCATCAATGCAGCGTGGGATCGGGACGAGGACTGGGGAACCTTCGTCTGGCTCGTCATGGTGACCGGCGTTCGGAGAGCTGAAGCCCTGGCACTCAGGTGGACCGACGTCGACCTCCAGAGTGGGACACTCTCGGTCCGGCGCAATTACGTGCGGGCGGGCGGGCGAAGCTTCGAAAAGGATACGAAAACGCATCAGATGCGGCGCCTAGCGCTCGACGACACAACCCTGGAGATCTTGGCCGAACACAGGCACCGCTACCTCGAGCTGGCAAGTCAGCTTGGGATCCCGGCCCGCGACGACGCGTTCCTCTTCTCCCACAAGCCCGACCGAGAGGTTCCCTACGATCCCGACGCCGTCTCCCACCGATACATCGACATGTGCGCCGAGCTAGGCATCAATAGCCACCTTCACGCACTACGCCACTACTCTGCGACTGAATTACTGTCGTCCGGCGTCGACCTACGAACGGTGGCCGGGCGGCTCGGGCACGGCGGCGGAGGTACCACCACTCTCCGCGTCTACGCCGCATGGGTCTCAGAGTCGGACAAGAAGGCGGCCACAATCCTCGCAGGAAAGGTTGCGCGCCCCCGACGAACATGAGGTGCGTGCCGCCTGCGGCGGCGACCGCCTGATCCCGGTTCGCGCGTGGAGTCTACCTTGGATTGAAGTGCAGGGATCCGGTTGAGACGCCGCTCGTGTGCACAAGCGATGTCGTACTGCGCATCATCCAACCGTCCTGGATCAATGCCGAGCCCATACGGTCGAACGCTTCGGTGTTGCAAGTCGCCGAAAAGCACGGGTTGCTGTCGGCTGATAGCTGTTGACCTGGACGGAGATCGAGCGGGGACCCCGTCGACGGTGGAGACGGTCTTGCCGGGCAGTAGTTCACTTCCGCCGCGTATGTCGCCCGACAGGCGTCATGCCATTCGCCTTGGCCCCCCACGCAACTGAAGAGTCAATCCGCCTCATTGCCGTGTTCGGTCTCGCGGAAGCCGCGGCTGAGGTAGTTCGGGATGGTATGGGGATGCTCGTCGGGAACAGTCCACAACCACACGCGCGTAGCCCCGCTCGACCAAGCCAGCTTGCTGATCCGGGTGACGACATCGCCGCCGAGGCCACGACCTTGGAACAAGGGAATCACGCCGATCACCACGATCGCGACCTGCCCGTTCGACTGCCATCCTACCTCGGCGAAACCGATCGGCCGGTCGCCGAACCTGGCGATCCAGGTCCTGATGTGGCCCGGGCTCAGCTCTTCCGCCCACTGCTCCGCCGTCCACCCGATGCGGCCGCTGTCCTCCCAGATCTCCTTGTAGAGCTGGCGGATCGTCTCCGGAGCCGAGGCGCCGACCTCGTCGAGAACGAGCTCGTCGATCTCGGGAGCCGCGCGGAGCTGCTCGGCGGCTGTCATCTCCAGGTAGATACCGGTGCGTTCCATGGTCCGCACGCTAGTCGTTCGCGTCGAGGGCTTGAGACGACGGAGCCGTTGCCCGCGCGCCTTGCCCCGTGTGTGCCGGCGAGTCAGGCGACACACTCCGGGCGTCAGAGGCGGCTCTCCGCGATCCCGAGTTGGTGCGCCACCTCATCGGGTGGTCGGTTGCGTATGACCGCATCGACGGTGATGAGGCTCTGCAGCGCCCAGAACCACCGAGGGTTCCGGGTCCGATCGCATCCAGTTCGGCGTCCAACGGTTCGACCTACCGGACGCCACTGTGGGCGTTCCAGCGGGGCGACACGCTGGTGATCGGGCTGATGTACGGCCAGACCGACTGGTGCCGCAACGTGCTGGCGGCAGGCGGCGGCGAAGTGCTCCGGCGCGGCCGCACCTGGACACTGATCAACCCGCCGCTCAGCACACAACTGCGACCTACCGCCTGCTGCGCCCTGGTGGCCGCCTGGGGCCGTCATACGGCCTGAGGTCTATCCGCGGCACGTACCAGGCGTCGAACTGCCACGGGCGTACCTTCCCGTACCACACGCCATCTGGCATCCGGCGCCACTCAGTGAGTACGGCCTTCGTGCCCCACTTCTGCGCGATGCGTACGTCTACCTCAATGGAGATCCTTGGCGTGATCGTCTCGCCCGTACGCTCACCGTCGCACGGCCACGGTTCATCCAAACGCATGTTCGAAGAGTACCTCCAATCGTCGCGAGCAAGAAGAGTGTGGTCGTTAGGAGCGGGCCGACCACTTCGCGGCGCGCTCCTCCGCGGCCCAAGGTCTTTCGCATGCGCTCGCTAGTCGCGGGCATGGAAAGTGTCGGTGGGGCCATGCGACGCTTGTGACATCGACGTGTTTGCTGAGGTGCTGGCCAACGTGCCACCGCAGAACTTGCACGTGTCGCGCGGGGAGTTCGGTGCGGTATGGGCTGCTGCGGAGGCTGAGTTCGGTCGCCACAGCCCGGTCCAGGGCGGATCACCTCGTGGGCGTTGTCCGACATGTCGGTGGCTAGCACGGGCTGTCGTGCCGGTTCTTCCGCTGCCGGGAGCTGGCGGAGCTGGCGGACTCACCACTTGATCGTCGGTCGGTGGGTCGAAGCGACGTCAGACTGATCCACCGTCGGCCGGCTTGAGCGTTCTAGGTGCCGCTGCGAGCTGAATCGAACGCGAAGCGCGGCGCACTCCCAAGGGTGACGGGCGCCGCACTTCCCGTGTGGCGTGGACTCAGCCGAGGGGGTGGGTATCTCTCGGGCTCCTTGGTCGGCTGTCAGCTGTTGCGGCTGACAACCCGGCGTGTCATCCTAAGGCAGACGAATGTCATACTTGAGAGCCGCCTGTTCGCGCGGAGTATCTGCAGCCAGTGGCTGGATTGACACCCCGCGGCGTCGAAGAGGCTGGGAAACGTGCGTGTTCATCAAAGCGCATTCATGGGGGTGGAGCTTGAGAGTTCGACCTCGGGCATATGTCGCGATCGCCGTATTCCCTGCCCTGGCCGTAGGACTGGTGGGCGCAGCGGAAGCATCGGACAGCCATCAGGCCCGCCCCTTGGCGGAATTCCATCTCTATGCCGCCCAGCACGCAAATGAACTTGCTCACGGCGTCGACGGATACATCCGAAAATCGACCACAGTCCCGCTAACCGCGGATCAAGGTTCCGTAAATTTCATCAGCGTATCTCCAAATTCGAGCGAATGGGTTCAGACTGGACAAATGCAAGGCACAGTATGGAATGGCTCGGGAGACAGTAGTACTACGGTTACAGAATACTGGGAACGAAACATCCCGGACTGTGGATATAAGATGACACACCTGGGTACCCGTTCACACCTCAATGAGGCCTATTGCATAACTATTGGGTTGACGGCCGTTTCGCATCCGTGCGCTAACCCGGCCCGAATGTATCCAATCTATGTCCGCATAGGTTCCTGGACATCCCCTCCCGTCGGATCCACCTACTCTATTTACCAGTTCCATTACGCGCAAGCCACCACTGAAGCTGGCTTCTTGGGTGATGGTGATGAATTCCCGCCGTTAGGTCGAGATCAGTTCGGGTTAAATGATACAGGTGGTGTAAACGACGGTTATGGACTACACCTGTACTCGGGTACCAGCTGGATTCTTTGGAGTACATCGATTAGCACTTTCGTCAATGAGGACCAACCTCCACACTACAGTGCCGCGAAGAAGTGGTCGGCATTCTTTACGTACGACTAAGGCGTGAAGTGATGAAGCTGCTGCGCGGATGCGTTTCCTTCGCCATTCTTTTGACGCTCACTGCGGCGTGTGGATTGGCAACCCCGGGGAGCGTCAAGCCTATAATTCAACCATCGACTGTCGCTTCGACGCAGACCTCTAAGGTGGTCAGTATATCCTCCGGCGCCTACAAATTAGCCTATGACGCGCCTAGGAAGCTACTGTGGTTCGCGGAGATCAGCCGGTCGGGCGACGATTTCCTTTGGAGCGTTGGCGTCGATTCTGGTCGAATCTCGAAATATCCACTCCCAAGCGTCGAATACAACGGTTACACGACCCAGATCAAGGTATCGCCCGATGGCGCAGTTTGGGTCTCGCTGCCGTATGAACTAGCTCGCCTTGATCCTGCTGATGGCACCGTCAGGTCGTTGGAGATTTCCGAGAAGGCCGCAGGTGCGCTGCCAGCGGCTACCGACCGCTCGGCCCCGCTACCAGGAACGTGGATCAGCGACATCCTCTTTGATGGGAATGCGGCCCTCGTAGCCCGGGTTAACGTTCCATACCTGACTCGAGTTGATGCCATGCTTGGCCAGTCGCAAGACCTTCCCCTGCCAGATAGTCATGCCGGAAGTAAAGGCATGGTTCGTGCAACGGACGGCTGGGCCTACCTGCTGCCAGGATGGGACAGGGCTGGTTCCATTTTAGCGCTATCTCCAGATGGATCGCTAACGCCGATAGGTGGCCTCGACGGTACTCGGTTATCTACCCACGGCGCAGATGTCACCGTCCTCATGGAGACTACAATGGTTGCTACGCTGCGTTCCGGTAAGGCAACGCCTGCCGACGTCGGGTACGGTCGACGCCCGAATTGGATACAGGCAACTGATAGCGGATTTAGGGTCGAGTATGACGAGCAATCTGGCGTGTTAACGAGGGAGATTCCTGGACGTCCAATTGAGGAACTTCGGCTAGACACAGCCGCCGGCCTGGCTGTCGGCGGAAAGGGTGGAGACGTCACCCAGGTAGAACGGCTCACGGACTTCGTTCTAACGGAGGACGGAACTGTTTGGCTGATGCGTGATGAAGGCAGGGTGCTCGCAGAATGGAGCGTATAGCGGTTACGTGGCGTCTGGTTTCAGGCGCGCTTCTACTCGCCGGCATCGCCGCATGCACCAATGGATCTGGCGGCGGATCGAATTCGTTGTCGCAAACAGTGGTGTTGAGTGACCTGCAATTCTCAGCGCCGGCGGCTTGGAAGTCGCTTTCGGTTAGCGAGATGATGAATACCCAGGAGTCAATCGTCGGGTTGATGGGTAGTGTTTCGGTGCATAATCCATGCCGCTCGAGTGCGGATTCGGGGTGCACCGATACGCCGTTCAAGTTGTCCGGTAACGGCGTCGGCGTGATCGTAGTCCGCAGTGGGAATCTGGGCATTCGTGATTTGCCGAGTGGTCCAGGTTATAAGAAGTGCGCAGACATTGCCGACATGGCTTGTGTTCGCCGTGAGTGGACCGCTGAAGACCGACAGACTCATGCGGAGCGCACGATGGAGTGGACATTGCGGCCCTCTCGAGGTGACCTGGTTCGCATCACTGCGAGGATCGCTGGAGATAGCGACCAGGACACACTTGCCAAAAACGTTGTGGAGAGTATGCGGATTCGCAGCTAGGTGCCACTGCCGTTTCTCACGTCCGAGCCCGGGCATCTTCGCAACCACGTACCGGCCAGAGGCCGACGTCCTACCCTCTCGCGCTCTCGCTCAGGAGAACTTGCCCAGCGAAGCTAATCCCTCCTTCGAGCGTCATCGGACTAGCTTCGCTGAGAAGGCGGGAGGACTCCAAGCTTCAGGGGGAAGCCATCTGCTGGGCGCCGACCTCTGGTGACGACGGAAACACCGACTTTCGACTCGGCGATTGATGCCGTGCTCCGGATGGCCCGCCGCGCGGTTTCCGCGTGGCGGGCTCAGCTAGCGAGTCAGGCGCCGACTTCGTCCGATACCTCGTCAATCGGTTCGGCCGGGTCTTGGCCTTCGTCCCAGCGACGCTCGCGCGCGTTCTTCTCGCTCTTGACGGTGTGGAAGCGGAGGCTGTAGCCGATCGCCTCGGCAGTGACGCGCTGGTCGGTGCGCTTCTCGTCGGTGTCGCGGTCGAGGTAGCTCTCGGTGTACAGGCCGCCGATCACGATCAGCCGATCCCCCACCGCCACGGATGCGGCGACGTTCTCGGCGAGCTGTTCCCAGGCGGTGATCCGGAAACGGGTCGGTTCGTCGTCCTTCCACTCCCCCGCGACCTTGCGTCGGATGTTCACCAGGACCACGAGCTCGGCGACCGGTACGCCGGATGGGCTGAACCGCAGGGTCGGGTTGACGGCGACGTTTCCCTCGATGGTGAGCTGGGCGGCGATCATGGCAGGCGGCTCCTTCGCTTGGAGATCCCGGGGTTACCTCGCGGAGCCGCATCCGTACGTCGACGGTGAGGTGGACGAACATCCGCGTCCGCCAGGCCCAACGTACGGTCTCGAGCAGCCACGAATCGGCGGCGCGGCCGCGGTCGGCGACGCCGAAGTGCTCGGCGATCATCGGTCATCGGGCAGACAGGTCGTGCTTGCCTTCGCGCGAAATTCTCTGGCCACGTCCGTGTAGTCCCACATCGCGACACCACCCATCCTGACTGTCCATCCTGTACGTCTTGTTCGTACAAGTTCGTTTTACATGTTCGGACAGTCCGGATAGGCTTGTCAAGTACTTAGGAGGCGCTGTTGACCATGACCGAGCACAAGCACGAGCGGGTAAGTCGACTCCTCAGAGAGTCGCTTGGTGAGCCCGGCTCAGTCCTGCCGAGCGAGTCTCAGCTCATGGAACGGTTCGGCGTGAGTCGGGCAACCGTCCGCCAAGCGCTCGCAACCCTCGAAGCCGAGGGTCTGATCACGAGCAGCCAGGGGAACAGGCGGACTGTCCGCGGCTCCAAGCTGTGGTGCTGGCCAATGAGTGAGTGGGAACGAGCACACTCCAACGACGGCGACGCATGGGCTAACACGATCCGTGCCCAGGGCGGTGACCCCGACAACGACATGCAGATCGTCACGATCCAGGCGCCAGCGGATGTGGCCAAGGCTCTCAACATCGCGCCGGGTACGCCGATTCAGGCGCGCTTCCGGTTGCGGAGTGTCGACGGCGAGCCTCATCAGTTGAGCAGTTCGTACTTCCCGCCGTTCGTGACCGAGGGGAACGACCTGTTCTGGGATCCAGGCGACCTCGGGGTTCCTGGGGGACTCCTCGCCGCGACCGGCCATCGTCAGAAGCGGTGGCACGACACGATGACCGCGCGGATGCCTAACGCAGAAGAGGCCCAGCGCCTGAGGATGGCGCCGGGCACTCCGCTACTCGTTCACACACGCGTCGGGTTCGATGCCGAGAACCGCCCCGTTCGCTACATGGTGACCCATATGGCCGCCGATCGCGTCGAGGTCTCCTACGACTTGGAGGCGTGATGTTGGTACCCCTCGACAGCTCCGACCGCCAGCTCGTCCACAAGATCCGCCGCGACGCCGAGCGATGGCTCACCACCAAAGGCACCGATCAATATCAACGCGGCATCGACCACCACGCCGTCACTCGACGAATCGACCGCCAGCTCGACACCGGGGAGTTCCACGGCTGGCGCATCAACGGTGAGATCGTCGCGATCATCGCCCTAGGTGAACCCGACGCAGACCTCTGGAGCCCAGCTGAGGTAGCAGAGCCGCAGACCTACATCCACCGGCTTCTCGTTGCCGACGCCCACCACGGAAAGGGCTACGGCACTGCCGTGCTCGAGGCCGTTGCCGAACTCGCGCGAGACCGAGGCGACCGATGGATCCGGCTCAACTGCTGGACATCGAACACGAAGCTGCACGAGTACTACATCTCGCAGTGCTTCGAGCACGTGCGAACAGTCGACCTACCTGGGCGGATGAGTGGAGCGCTGTTTCAGAGGCCGGTCATCGAGACTGCCCGCGGACGACAGTGCGTCGACTAATCAAGCACCTTCACCCGGCAGTCTCAACCGACTGATTGCCCTACCGGATGTAGCGCCGGAGTCACCCCCCCCCCACACACCACTAGCCAACCCCGCGAATCGATCGACTTGCGCCCGGTCTGCCGGCGGCGGAGGAACTCTCGGGCCTTCACGTGTCGAGCGCCGCCGATCCGCCTGCGCGGGCCATTCGTACTCGGCGAAATCGACTGCGCATTGCACCTGGACCTTCCGGCCCGCCTGAGGGTCTACGACCTCGACGAGCCGACCCGGTACCTACTTCGGCACCAGTTCGGGGATCACGCAGAGCAAGTACTCGGTCCCTGACGCTCCTGACACCCCCGAGCCCGCGCAAGGCCTTGGAGATTTCAAGAAGCCCGTCGACTGTGCTTGCTAAAGATTGGACCTAAGCACCGGCGAACGCTGCGGTCAAGACCATGGCGTCCTCCGATCGGATTCCGGTGACGTCTTCCGACACCCAGCCATCAATGTTAATCTGGCCGCGACCGTATCGCTTGGGATTCGGCACCGGGGGGTTTGATGCAGCGGAGGACGTTGCTGCTCGGAGCGGCGACAGTCGCTGGTGCTCTCATTGTCGGCGCAGCGGCCGTAGCAACGGCCCAGGGCCGAGATGCGACCAACGGAACGCGCCACGAACTCGAGCTTCGTGATCATGGCGATCCAAGGCTCTTCAATGTCGACCCGAAGGGTCGCACTCTAGGGGAGCGTCAACGCGACATCCACGACGCGTACGAGCGCTAGATCCCGTCTGGAGCGCTACCGCGTCATGACTGGTTACCGACGTGTCGTCATCGCGTCGTCGAGAGAGTGGCAGAGAAACAGGCCAATTGATGGGGGAGATCCATGCGGCTTTTTGTACCGTTCGCTTTTCTGTCCGTCGTGGTTGCGGCCACCTGCGTTGTTGCGGCTCCCGCGTCGGCACTGCAAGAGGACGCGACAAAGAAAGGTATCCATCGGATTCGTCTGGAGACTGACGCCGGACCAGCGCTGACCAGTGTGCGAATTGGCCGGACGCAAGATGAGCGTAAGGGGGACAAGATGCGCGCGACTCTGGCCGCTCGCACCAAGTCCAACCGCGTAGCGCCGACCGCAGATATTTCACCCCAGGCATATGACTACTATACGGTTGACGAATGTCGGGCGACGGTACCTGGGAACATCTATTACAGCATCACTATGCGTCTTGCTACCACACTCGTCGAAGCGTCATTTCCGAGAACTGCCCCGGCCCGGGACAACCATGTAGGGAAGTAGGGCGGCGCAGCTTCCGGTTCATCGTACTCGGCAAGGGCGAGAAAACGTCCGACAAAGTGACCTTCTGGGCACGTGTCGACGACTGGCAGTCGACCAACACCAATTACCCGGGCTCGCTCTCATTCAGGTTCTCCTGTGTACACAATGGGACCGTCGCGAACCCGTGTTCGCCTCGCGCTCCGTCTGAGTACTACAAGATGGGGACGATAGATCAATGGATGACGACGTTCAATAATCAGACATTTGGCGGCATGTTCGACCTTTCCATCTACGGCGGCACGGGCGTCGACAAGGTCCATTATCACGAATTGATCATCGGCAATGGACTCCAAGGATTCGGCAGCGGGACCGGCTGGAAAGAACTAATCGGACCATCGATCGGGTTCCGGTGCGACAAGGCCGCCTATGTGAACTCGGCATGCATCTTCGATCAGATCGAGGCGATCTTTACCGCCAGCAGGAGTTTGAACCCAGAATCGGTAAAGCACTTCGAATTGGCGTGCATCGGGCCAGGATCGGGACAGAAGATTACGTATCCGGATGGCAGGATTGACGTGGTGAACGGCACCGTACCCGCGAAGAACGGGGCGAAGATCGCTGGAAGAGGTCTGGATACCTGTAATACGAGCGGCGCTCCTTTGACGAGGAATTACCACAATGGAGCCCTGCGGACCGCGAGTTACAATAAGGCTGTCGCGACCTGCAAACAGATTTGGGGCGACGGGTACTCGCAAGGCGGCGCGTACCACTGCGACGAGTTTCCATTCAACAGCACATATCAGGCGTCCGCATCTCATACGGATCCGACCCTCGCCTGGTGGTGGTCCGCACGGGTCATCCCTGGATCGGATAACTCCACTCTCGGGAGTAGGCTAGGCGTATGGTACGGAGCGGACCACATCATCGATGGTGACCCGTTCTGGCTCGCGCTCGCCGACTGAGGCAGACGCCCCGAAGAAGAAGAATAGAATGCGATCGTGAGCAAAGCCGAGCCCGACGTCCAACACGATGCTGACGGCGAGATCTATGTTGACTTCAACACGTTCGCCCTTCAGCTGAAGGCCCCGGTGCCGCCCGGCGACATGATAGCGAGCGCCTTCGGCCAGGAATTTGGAGATCAGATCCTTCGATCAAGTAGTGGCGGTGTCGCGTTTCGAAGCGGTGGACGCCGCCACTACGTCTCTGTCCGTGTGCAGGTGCTGGGCGGGGCTCCGCAGGAACCAACCTTCGATGAAGCGTGGGACGCCGTCGGCGAGGCCCAGTTGACGCTCCCAGAGGGTGCAGCCCTCCAGTTCATCGATATCGATGGCACACCCTCGAATTTGCAGGTCCTGCTTGCCAATGGGGGCGTCTACACAGTGCGCGCTCATGCCGCTGGTTGGCACGACGCGGCACAGCGCGGCGACGAAGCGGAATTTCGCCACGTCGAACGATGGCTGATACAACTCTGGCCGACAACGTGCCCACGTTAGCGGCGCGATAAGACGTGCGGCCGTCGCGGGACATGGCCCGCCCGCGAAGGACTCGGTACCGTCGCGGGATGGCGCGGTATCGGGAAATTGCGGACAGCTACGGCCGCGTGGCCCGCGCCGGAAGCATCGGTCGGGGACGTAGGCCTCCGCGGTTGCGGCGGCGCCGCCAAGGGCGCGGGCGCCGTGAGCGGCTGGGGACGGATAACCGTGGCCACAACATCGTCTGCCTGGTACGCAAGGGCGGCGGCGGCGCGGTGCACGTCCTCGCGCTCGCCACCGTCGACGCGTTCGACACCTACCGCGCCGACTCATCCAAGCCCAGATGTGGAAGCTCGCCCGGCGCCGACGGCGTGCCCAGCTGCGCGTCCTCTCCGTGCGCTCCTTCCGGCACACCGCGATCACCCTCGCCTTGACGCCGGCGTTTCGCTCGGCGACATCCAAGACTTCACAGGCCACGAGAGCACACGAACCACCCGCCGCTACGCCCGAACCTCCGCAGCTCAATCGACCAGCGCCTGGTTATGTCGCTGGCCGTGTCCCCGGGTCTGTCCCCGAACGCCACGCGTCGAAGGACAACATAGGCACACATGACAGCGTTTGGTTCTGCATCGTCGCAGGTAGACGACATGTCGAAGCGACACCGGCACCTTGTAAGCGGTAGGTCGCGGGTTCGAATCCCGCCACCGGCTCCTTTCTGAGTAGCGCGTTCCAACATTTCCCCACCCAGCCGCGTATCCAGGGGCAACTGGCTCGCCAGGGAAGAGTGGGCTGGATGAACAGGAGCGCACCTATGGTCAAGCACCGTCGATTCCGGGCTGCCGCGCTGACGATTGCCGTCGCTGTCGCTGTTCCCGCGGTCAGCCTCGTTGCGACTAGCAGCGCCCAGGCGGACGAAGGGGCGTACAAGGGGAAGGTCGTTGCCAAGACGCTTCCGGAGCGGAAGCACCCGACGACGTACGGGAAGATGCTCAAGACCTATACGAAGAACGCGATCGTCAGGGTCAAGTGCAAGATCGACGCGGTCGACGTCGCCGGCAATCGGCGATGGTATAGGACGACCGATGGCTGGTTGCCGGCGCGCTACGTTCAGAACGTCGGTAAGGCTCCCGGCGAGTGCGACGGCTACTACGGCGCGTTCGGCAAGGTCACCAAGCAACCATCGGTCAACCTGCGCTCAGGCCCGACGAACAAGTCCAAGCTTGTCGGAACCTCCAAGTACCGCAGGGTGATCGAGGTCATCTGCAAGGTGAAGGGGCCCAAGGTGGGCGGCAATCCAGACTGGCACCAGATTCGGGACGGCCGCTTCGTGACCGCCCACTACGTCACAATCACGTCGGAGGTCACCGGGCCGCTGCGCTACTGCAACACGTAGCCGTCGGCCGGCCATGCCAGCGACTCCGCGGGCTGGAGGGCTGGGGTGGTGGGGCGGCAAGCTACGCAGCGGAGCCAGAGGCCGACTGCGGTGAGGGTTCCGGCGGGGTTGTAGAGGTTTTGGCAGTGGGCGTCCCATCTGCCTGTGCGCTCCAGGTAGTCGCCTCGTTCGCGGCACTTCGCGCAGGCGTTGGGGTTCAGGAACTTCCTGTCCGCGTAGAAGTTGGGCGAAGGCGGACCCGCGTCCACACAGTTGACGGCGAGCGGCGCCGGGGCCGTCTCGGCGGGCTGCGCCAGGGCAGGCCCGGTGCCCACGAGGCCTCCCGTCACCAGCGTCGCGGACATGCCCAGCACCACGGTCATCTTCTTGACCCAGGACCTCATGCCATTCCCCTTCCCTCGTGTGACATGGATCCTCGCAAAACGCGCTGGCGCGCCCATGGCGCCGGCGACCAGGAGGGCCCGCAGTAGGCCTTGGAGAGGACGTCGCGCATGGCGGCCGCGATGGGTTCGTCGTGGCTGACGTTGGTGTTGACGATCACGACGACTTGGCGCTTGGCGTTCGCGCTGTTCCAGGCGGCGGTCATGTAGCCGGGGGTCTCCGAGTCGTGTCCCCACGCGGCGCCCCAGGGGAACGGCTCCCGCAGCAGTCCGAGGCCCCAGCCGCCGCCGATGATGCCAGCGTCGGGCTCAGCGGCGTGAAGTCCAGCAGCGTTCCGTCGAACTGGAAGTACCCCGCGCCTTGAGCTGGGAGCCGAACGACCTGTGGGTCGCCGCCTCGACGATCATCGCGAGCAGGAGGTAGTTGGTGTTCGAGTAGTTCCAGCCCTCGCCCGGCGCGTAGAGCGGTCCGTGTTCCGCCGCGATCCGTACGCCTCGGCGGGATCGAATGCCAACGTCAAGCTGGTCGGGAAGTCCGCGAAGTACGAGCCCAGCACCCTCGGGTCGCTGGCGTAGTCGACGAGCCCGCTGGTGTGGTTGAGCAAATGGCGAACGGTGATCGCCGCACCGTTCGGAATGGCCCTACCGTTCCCGACGTGCTGGCGGTCGGCTAGATCGTCCGGTGCGCAGGCGGGACGGGATGGCTTATGGGAATGGGTGCCAAGTGATGGCTCCGGGTGCAGATCCCCCGTCCCGCCGACTCGTTCTCGACCACTCATTGGGCTAGGCGGTTGATCGCTGTGTAGGGCCTTGTCGGGGAGGACGGGCGGCGTCGTCTCATTCGGGATCGGCTGGAGAGGAAGTCCGTTGGGGGTCAAGGTCGGCATCGACGTCGCCAAGCATTTGCACTGGGTGGTGGCGCTCGAGGAGGACGGGACCGTGATGATGAATCGGAAGCTGGAGAACACGCCGGCGGCGATCGGTGAGCTGGTGGGTGAGCTGCGAGGGCTGGATGGCCCGGTCGTGGGCGTGGACATGACGGGCGGTATCGCGGGCCTGCTGCTGGCGATGCTGGCGGCAGCTGAGGTCGGTGCGTGTTTGTGTCAGGTTCGGTGGCGAGCCGAGCTCGTCGGGGCACGCGGGGTGGGGAGAACAAGACCGATCCCCGCGACGCGCGGGCAATAGCCGACCAACTCCGCATCCGCGATGACCCGCGGGAACTTGTCCAGCAGCCAGAGCACGACATCGAGCTGAAGATTCTGACCAGCCGACGTGAGGATCTGCGGCAGTTGCAGACGGCAAGGATGAACCGGCTCCGCGATCTGCTTTGCAGCATCCATCCCGGCCTGGAGCGAGTGATCAGTCCGGCAACAGCAGGTGGCTGCGCCGGCGACCGGCGGCAACCGGCGTCTCAAACGCGTCTTCTACCAATCGGCGATCTGCGCGTTGAACAACGACCAGACCAGCAAGGCTTTCTACGCCCGGAAGCGCTCGGAAGGCAAGGCCCACCGACAAGCCGTCATCGCGCTGGCCAGACGCCGCGTGAACGTTCTGCACGCGATGCTCCGCGGTCGAACCGTCTACGACGTGAGGTGTTCCGTCGCAGCGGCGTGAGGCAATCAGCGTGTGCCTGAAACAGGACGTCGGGTAGGTCATCTCGGTGTCGATCGTCTTGCCAAGCCGCGCCGAACCGTCGATCGGTGCGGCCCAGAACGTCTGGTTCTGGCGCACCCAAGGAGCGCCCAGCAAAAGCGCCATCGACCTGCGGGGGCACGGTTCGTGATGTCGCTCGGCTCTGGGGATCTTGCAGCACGCAGCAAGGGCATGCCAAGGTCGGCGCCATGACGGACAAGCGTGCCGACCTGTTCCTCACTTGGATGGGACTCATCGACAGTTACACGCTCGACCGAGCGCGGAAGGACCTCATCCAAGACGAGCTCGACTTCGAGCCGCACCCGGGTGCGTGGGGCATCCGCCCGCGGGGCGAGCAACGTACGAAGCACATATGGTCAGAGGACAACGGCGACTGGGTCGTCGAGTGCGACTGGGACCTTGCGACGGATGAGATGAACGGTCGGCCCGTCGTCATGCCGATGACGACGATCAACTGGCTGCTCAACCACTTCGGCGCCGCGCCCGGCCTGTTCGCCGAGCTCGAGATCGTCGGCGGCCCCACCACACCGACACAAGACGTCTATAACCGTATGTGGGGCCACACGATCATCCCCACCGTCGACGAGGGCCTAGCGCGATTCAACGACGGCTGGGCCTCGCTCAAGGAAGCGCTCAAGAACACTACCGACGAGATGCTCGAGCGGGACTACCCGGGACATCCCTGGCGGCGCGGCGACCACGCCCTCGCGGCGATGCTCAACGAGGTGAGCCACCACGGCACGCAGATCTGCATGGTGCGCGACATCTACGCCAACCGTTATGGCAGGACCCGTCAACGCTGAAGCGGCCGCGGACGTCAAACGGATCTACGGCGAGTACGCGCTGCTCGCTTTATGCGGCCTGGGTTTGTTGGGGATTCGTCGGGTCGTTCGCAGGTCCTACGAGACGAGCAGACCGCTGGGGGATAGGACCCAGCGCTTTGGTACCTGGCCAAGCGTGACGGTGACCCTGCGGCAGCCGTCATTGCACGTGAGCTCGCCGAACAGGGTTGGATCGACTGCTGGATCTCACTGTTTCGGGGCACTACTTCTGGGCTGGGAGGCGGTCATGACGCTGCACCTGCGCGAGTGGGGTACGGGTGCGCACGTCGCTGTGCTCATTCATGGCGCGATGGGTGAATCGAGGTGTTGGTGGCAGGTAGGGCCAGCGCTGGCGGCCCGCGGTTTCCGTGCGATCGCGGTGGATCTGCCCGGACATGGTCACTCCCGGCCCAGCGGGGACGCCAGTCTCGACATGTTCGTCACCTCGCTGCTCGAGTCCGTCCCGCATAGACCAGCTCTTGCGATAGGACATTCACTGGGCGGCGGCGTTCTTGCCCTCGCCGCCAAGTTGCTTGCTCCTGAGCGTGCCGTCTATGTCGACATCCCGTTCGACCCTCCAACGTGGACGCCGACACTGGAGTCTGCGGACGTCGACATCGATGCGCTCACGGCAGATCTCACTTCGAGTTATCGGCAGGCGAAGGAGGGTCGCACCGTCGACCATCTTCGCCGGACTCGGCCGTGGTGGAGTGAGGAGGACCTGGCCGTCGAGGCTGAGGCAGCCAGGTTGTTCGACGTCCCAACGGCCGTCGCGATGGACATATCGGGGGCGATCGCGGCAGCCGATCGCGCCCGTCGAGGAGTCCTGCCTAGGCCCTTCCGGCCAGCGGGGACCGCCAGGTCGCTGATGGTCCGGCCGGAACCCAGTTCTTGGGTGTCGCCAGAGCATGTCGAGGAGCTCCGCCAGATGGGCTTCGAAGTGCGCTCGATCCCCGGTGCCGGTCACAGCGTTTGGTACGGCCATGTGAACGAGTTCATGGCCGCCCTCGACAGCTGGGTCTAGGTAGACGGCCACGCGAGAGCAGATGGCGGCCGCTCGACGCCCAACGCCTCCAGGTCGCTCTGGCGCACGTCAACATGGCCACGCGATGTCCGCCGGACGACTTGACTAGAGCGTTCGGAATGGCCCTACCGTTCTCGACGTGCTGGCGGTCGCTTAGATCGTGCGGTGCGCAGGCGGGACGGGCTGGCTCATCGGAATGGGTGCCAGTCGATGGCTCCGGGTGCAGATCCCCCGTCCCGTCGACTCGTTCTTGACTGCTCATTGGGCTAGGCGGTTGATCGCTGTGTAGGGCCTTGTCGGTGAGAACGAGGTGCGTCATCTCTGGTGGAACGACTGGGAGGGACGACCGTTGGGGCTCTGGGTAGGTATCGAGTCGCGAAGCAACTGCACTGGGTGGTTGTGCTGAGTGAGGACGGGGCGGTCCTGCTTAGCCGGAAACTGGAGAACACCCCGACTGCGATCGGCACGCTGATCGAGGAGCTGAAGGGCTTAGGTGGCTCGGTCACGGTGGGTGTGGACATGACGAGCGGTATCGCTGCCCTGCTGCTGGCGATGCTCGATGCTGCCGGTGTCCGGTGCGTGTATGTGTCGGGCGCGGCGGTGAGCCGTGCTCGCCGCGGCACGCGTGGCGGGGGACAAGAAGGCACGCGCGCTGGCCGACGCTGCCCACGCAGCCGCTGTCGAGCGCCGCTCGTTGTGCCCGGACAAACGGTCGTTGCGGAGGTGGTGCGCGAGGTCGCCGCGGAGCTACTGGCCACGAGAGAGCGGATCCGACTGCTCGACAAGCAGCTCGTGGAAGCGTTGGAGCAGCACCCGGCCGCACTGATCACGCTCACTCTTCCGGGGATGGGTGTGGTGTTGACCGCGGAGTTCCATGCCGAGGTCGGCGACATGCGTCGCATCGGCGATGGCGCCGACGATTCGCCAGTCAGGCAAGAGCCTGTGGCTGCGTCGTCCGCTTGGCGGGAATCGGCGGCTGAAACGGGTCTTCTACCAGTCCGCGATCTGCGCGTTTGATCAACGAACCGACCAGCAAGACGTTCTACAGCCGGAAGCGATCTGAGGGGAAGACGCATCGACAAGCGGTGATCGCGCTGGCCAGGCGTCGGGTCAACGTGCTGCACGCCATGCTCCGCAGCCAACTGCCATACGACGTCGGGCATGCGGTGGCGGCCTGACGACTGCGACGAGATTCGCTCTGCTGTTAGCAGAGAGGTGTCGACTGCCGTGAGCGTGGTGCGTGAGGCTCACCAGATGCCTCATGGACGGCGCGATCGCAGTGACAGGCTGGGTCGCGATTTCCGGATGCTCTGGGCGGCCAACGCCGTGAGTCTCGCTGGAACTGCCGTCACCGGTATCGCGCTGCCGATGATCGCGATCTATGACCTCCACGCTTCGCCGTTTGAGGTCGGATTGCTGACCACGGTGACGTGGCTTCCGCAACTGGCGCTGAGCCTGCCGGCCGGTGTGCTGGTCGACCGGATACGACGCCGGCCCTTGCTGGTCGCCGCGGACGTGGGTCGGGCACTCATCTTGGCGGCCGTTCCGCTCGTTGCGGCTTTCGGCGTTCTGCACTTGTGGACGCTGTACGCAGTGGCGGCGGCGACTGGCGTTCTGACGATGCTGTTCGGTCTCGGCTGGACTGCCTACCTGCCGTTCCTGATCAACCGGGACCAGCTGGTCGACGGCAACAGCAAACTCGAGGCCACCAATACCGTGATCGGCATCGCAGGACCAGGGCTAGGCGGGCTCCTCGTTCAGCTGCTTAGCGCAGCGCTCGCGTTAGTGGCAGATGCCGCCAGCTACCTTCTCTCCGCGGCGTGCCTCGCAGCGATCCGAGCCAAGGAGCCCAATCCACCGCGCCAGTCGAGGATCCATCTGCTCAGGGAGCTCGGCGAAGGGTTCCGGTTCCTCACCCAGCATCCCCTCGCCGCCGCATTCGTCGCCTTCTTCGCCTTCGGCGCACTGATCATGACCGCACATCAGACCCTGCTCGTGCTCTTCCTGGTCCGCACAGTGGGTCTCCAGCCGGGAGTGGTCGGAGGGCTCCTCGCCGTCGGAGGTGCGGGCGGGTTCCTCGGTGCGCTGCTCGCACCACGGCTCAGCCAGCGCCTGGGCCCCGCCCGCACGCTGCGTCTGGCGGTGACGACCAGCTTCCCTTTCGGTCTGCTCATCCCGTTGACCCAGCCGGGCTGGGGCCTGACGGCCTACATCGTCGGAGCGGCCGCGCTCGGAGCCGGCCTCACCGTGACCAACATCATCCCGTTCAGTTTTCTCCTTTCGATCTGCCCGACCGAACTCCTTGGACGAGTCGCATCCGTCGCGCGGTCACTGCAGCACGCCGGTGGTGTTCTCGGCGGGATACTCAGCGGGACGCTCGCCAGCTGGCTCGGAGTCAGATCCACAATGTGGATCACCATGGTCGCCCTCCTACCCCTCGCGATCCTCATCGTGGCCTCGCCGCTGCAACACCTCCGCGACCTACCGAGCAGCCGTCGGACCGCTGCATGACCCCGGGACAGCTGGGACGCTGGACCACTTGACGAGAGCCATTGGGCTGCACCCGGCACCCAACGCTCGACCGTGTCGGAGAGCGCGAGCTTTCGTTCCTCGACGAGGTGCAGGACCACGGCGGCCGTGTAGGTCTTCGTGATGCCACCGATGCGGACGAGGTCGCCGACGCGCACCCACGCGAGGAAACTGACATCTGGACGCTCCTCACGCTGGGCAGACGGGAGCAGCCGCGGACTGCTTGGTGAGCAGGAACTGGTCGGTGGCGTCGCGCGCGCAGGTGGACGTGTAGTACGACGTGTGCCCGTCGCCGACGCGGGTCAGCACACTGCTGCCGCGAGCCTGGCCGGCCAGGCTGAAGGCCCACTGGTACGGGAGGGACGGGTCGTGCGTCGCGTTCAAGGTGCGTTGCGGGTTGGCGACCTTGAAGGGCCACCCGATGCACAAGCCACCTAGCCAGAAGTCCGTCCCGCCCTGCAGGTGCGGCGCGATTTGTCGCGCCATCTCGATACGTTGTTGCATGTCGGCGAAGGTGCGGATGGACGCCACATAGTCGCCGCAGTGGCTCGCCAGCCGAGCGTAGAGCGGGTCGGTGGGACCACCGGGTGGGCCGAAGGCGCAGTATTGGGCATCCCCTGCTACGGCTCGCCTGAGGATCTCGGCGAACGCCGCCCAGGACAAGTCGCCGACGATGGCGTTGGGGTATTTCGCGGTGAGCAGGCGCGGGGTGTTGATCCGGATGTCGTCGCCGGTCACGGGGCGCAGCGCACCGTCGACGGGGATCGGGTTCTGGTTCGCGTCCTGGACGAGCTTGTCGTAGATGGCGGCGACGCCCTTGCCACGCAGGACGCAGTCGTCGGTCGTGTCACACCATTCGGCGAACCGGTTGAACGTCTCTTCGCCGGACCTGATCTCCTCGGACGTCAGTTGCAACTCTGAGCGGTTGTGCTCGAGGGCTGCGTCGAGAACCATGGCGCGGGTGCGGTTCGGGTACAGCTGCGCGTACTGGGCGCCGAGCTGTACGCCGAAGGACTCGTGGTCGTGGGCAACGCTGACGGTGTCGGCGTTCAGGAACAGTGGACCAGTCTGCTGCAGGCAGCTCTTCGCGAGCGCACGGTTGTGGGCCACCACCGCGTCGAACTGCTGCTGAGTCCTCGGGAAGAACGTGTAGTCGGGTGTGAACGGCGGAACGCCACACCGGATGGGGGTGCTTGCGCCGACGCCCCGCGGATCGACGCTGACGATGTCGAACCGAGCGTGCAGCACGTCCGAGAAGAAGGTATCGGCCGCGAGGTGCCGCACTGAGCAACTGGCGAGCCCGGACACGGCGCGAAGTCAATACTGTACCGAGGCGCCTTCGCGATCGTGACGGGCGCGGCTCACACTGCATTCGACGAAACGAGCGACCCGATTCCGAGAACGGTGACAAGCAGCAGACCGTGAACGCGTCGGAGCTTCATCGAGACTCCCCACGGCACCATTCGAACCTCGACCGGGGTCTGGGGTCGGGGAAGCTGTCGTCAGCTCCTCACCAAAGGTGGCGCGCGTTCGCGACCCTACTCGCGATGGGTCGAGAGATACAGGCGTACGGTCATAGGTGGTGGGTGACAAAAGATGATGCCCATGGCCTTCGAACGAGAGGCGGGCATGCACATGAGCACGTACGGCGAGAACTTGCGGACGAAAACGGCCGATAAGGACCGCAGGAGTATCGCGCGGGGCGCGACCAGGGCGTCCGATGTGTGCACGGACGGCGGCCGGCACCACTGGAACGCCGAGGCGGCGCACGACGAGGCGACGTTGAAGATCGCCGCTCCGGAGCGGCACCTGCGGATCCGTCTCGGCTCCTGCGTTCGCTGCGGCGACGTTCTGGTGTCGATCACGTCCCAGCACGACGACAACTGGAAGCTCCATCAGCAGCTGATCAGCGTGAGCGATCCGCGCGCCACGATCAGATAGGCAGAGGACCGCGCTCGAGAACCTCGGCGAGGCGGCGTGCTGTCGCGGCGAGGCTGGCCTGGTTCCCGGTCCACACATTCCAGCCCAGATGGGTGAAACCGATGTGCAGCTCGTAGCAGTGGTGGCGGGCGGCGGCGTCGACGAGCGCGTCGCGATCGGCCCGTACGGTCGGGTTCTCGAGCACTCCGGACAGCGGGTCGGCGGCGGCGATCCCCGGGTGGAACGATCCCCAGAACGTGCACCAGGCGGCGTCGAAGAGGAAGTCACCACGTACCGAACACTTCCACGACAGCACCGCTTCGACCCGGTGGGTGACCGGATCGACCAGCACGTTGCCGTGCAAGAGGTCGCCGTGCACGAGGTCGCGGCGCTCGGGGCAGGCCTCGACCAGGGCCGACACGCGCTCGGCGACCGCCTCGGACAGCGTGGACAGCTCCCGGTCCGCCGCGAGGGCGGCCTGCCAGCCGTGCACCACCTTGTCCGGATCGTCGATCAGGCCAGAGCGGAGGAACTCCCGCCAGGTGCTGGCGGTGGCGTCCACCTGATGCCATTCCACCGGGACGCTTGGCGGGGCCGGCACCCGGTAGAGGGCGACGAGCAGGCGCGTGAGGGCCGGGGCGATCGCGTCGGCCTGCTCCAGGGGAGTGTCCTCCAGGAACCGACCGTGGTGACGTACGGAGATGGCATACGCCCGACCGGACGGGGTGGTGCCCACCTCCCGGACTTCCGGCACAGGTAGGTCTGGGCCGGCGAAGGCCATCGCCCTCCGGTCGGTCTCGTACCAGGCCGCCTCCGGACCGAAGCGGACCACCAGCTCCTCGCCGTCCGCCCGGTAGGCCCACGCCGACGACCACGCCCCGCCCGAGAGTGGTTCCAGGTCCTCGGCTTGACCCGGCCGTCCGGCCAGGAACGCCACGACCTCTTCCTGCGTCAGCTGCTCCACGACGTCATTCTGCTAGAGAGCCGGGAACGTCCGGCCAGTGGCGGTAGCTCTCGGCGATGCGCGAAGAGCGGTTGACCCCACCCCCGTTGGCTGCCATCCTCCTCCAGTGCGGGAAGGGTAAACCGACAGCGCCGCTGCTGCGCTGGGTCGCCGAGGTGCTCGGCGAAGTCCATGACATCCAAGCTCTCCATGACGGCGCCGGCCCATGGCTGGTCCGAACGCGTTCGGGGAACGCCGTCCTCCGATCACTCACCGACCGCATCGACGCGTCGGGGATCGCGACCGGCGCCGCCGCGCTGCTGGTGGCGGCCGAGAACGGCCTGCCGGCCCCGAGGCTCCTTGCGCAGAAGGAGAACGCGACGCTCGAGACCGTGGCCGAAGGCTCGACGCGTTGGCCGCAGGCCACGTCACCGGAACTGCTTCGCGACGCGGGCGCCGCGCTGGCGCGCGTCCATGCCATCGCGAGGGAGCCGCGGCCGCAGCTCCCGTTCCGGCCTCGCCCCATCGCCGTCGACGACTTCGCCCGAGACCGGCGACAAGGCCGGATGCCGACAACGCCCTTACTACAAAGGGCAGACGAGATCGTGCGGAGCATCAAGCGCCCCGGAAGGACCCACGGTCTTCCTGCACGGCGACGTCTGGCCCGGCAACGTCATGGTCGACGGCGAACGATGCGTCGCACTGATCGACTGGAAGACCGCGGGCGTCGGCCAACCCGGCGTCGATCTAGGCGAGCTCCGCAAGCAGGTCGCGCTCACGTACGACCCAGAAGCGCCACGACACGTCCAAGAAGGCTGGGAACGCGAAGCTGGCCGCCCAGGAGAAGACGTCGCCTACTGGGACGCGACAGCGGCCTTGAACACGCCGACAGAGCTGTACTCCCCAGTGGGCACGAGGCGGCGCGACGCCTTCCTCCAACGAGCGTTAAGAGATCTGACCTAGGCCAAGCCCCCGGCGACCGGTGGAGTTGAGCTGCGCGGGCTGGAAGCGGTTCGGCCACGTGCGCTCGTAGTGCTCCGAAGGGAAGTCCGACGGACTCGACCCGCTCTCGAACGCCTCCCGCACCAGCGGCGCGTACCGCTCGTTCCGCGGGCACCAGGGCGCGGCCGGGATGTACATGACGTTGCCCCAGCCCTGTTGGTTCGTCACCGGAGCGACGCTGTGGATCATGTCGCAATGCCACCACACCGAGTCGCCGGCAGTCACGGACGGGATGCCGGACAGCGCTTCCAACAAGGGCCCGTGCCAGCGAGTCGATGCCGGGAAGACCTGGTTCACCGTCACGCCGCACATCTCGTCGTCCGGTACGTCGGGGAGCAGCGGACGCAGCAGCAGGTACGCCATCGCGCCCACGATCGGCACGGTGTGCAGCACGCCCTGGTCGTGGTCCATGTCCGACAACGCGGTCCAGCCCTGGAACGTACGGAACACCGAGCACATCGTGCTGCCCGGATACTGCGGCCCACTCGTGCGGTGCGCCGCGTCCCACGGGTCGTACTGCTCGACCGTGCCGTCGAACAGATGCCGGAACGCCTGCTGGTACGACTCGGTCATCCACAGGTCGAGCGTGCCGGGGTCGAGGTGCGTGCCGAGACCGTTCGAGTTCGTGCCTGGCGGCCGCCGACGGATCCGGTCGGGGTACAGCGAGTCGCGGTCCGGGTCGAACCAGCGCTGACCGTCGGACGAGGACTTCCATAGCCCGTTGAGGAAAGACTGCACGCGCGCCATCCGGTCACTCTGCCGAGCCTCCATCTGCGTCGACGACCAGTAGAGCGGATAGATCTCCGGCTTCGATCCGACACTGCCGAAGAAGTCGTCGCCCGGACCGCGGTAGTTCTCGAAGAACTGGTTGCTCTCGACGTACTCGACGATGTCCTGGTCCCACTTCAGCGCCTGCTCGCGCTCGAAGTGCCCACGTACGACGAGGCAGCCGCGCCGCCGCAACAGCTCCAGCGTCGAGGCGGGAACGGTGCCCGCCTCGAGGTCCGCGTACTCCACGACCGGCCAGATCACCTCGCCGCGCGAACGAGCCGCGACGATCTCGTCGACCTCGGCCTGGATGCCGCGTTCGACGACCGCGAACACCTCCTCGACGGTGCGTCCGGAGGCGGCGATCCGCGCCCGCAGCGCGGCCTTGACCTCGCGGATCGCGCCGGGCAGGTCGTCGGGCGTCTGCTCCCAGTGCGGGAGGGCGGTCGGCAGTACGGAGGTCATCGCGATCACCATTTCTAGTTAGGCTCCCTTACTAGGAAGGTAGGTGCCGGCAGCTTCCTAGTCAAGAGTCCTGTCTAGAATGCGCGCTATGGACCACGCCAAGCCGTCGCTCGAGCTGGTGAGCTCACTCACCGACGAGCGCGTCCTGCGCGCGCTGATGGAGCACCGACGGCTGACGCGGGCCGAGCTCGCCGCGCGGATCGGCATCTCGAAGCCGACGGCGGGTGAGAGCGTCCGGCGGCTGGCCGAGCGGGGGCTGGTGGTCGACACCGGCGAACGGACGCAGGGCGGGCGCGGCCGCGGGCGGGTCGGCTCGTACTACGCGCTGACCAGCGACATCGGCGTCGCGCTGACCGTGAGCATCGCGCCGGAGGGCGTGGTCGCGGAGTGCCTGGACGCGTACGGCGACACGATCGCGCGGGCCGGCCGGGCGCTCGAGAGACCGGCCCGGCCGGAGGATCTCGCGGCGGCCGTGCGCGCCGCGGTCGAAGAGGTCGACGCAGCGCCCCGCCTGGCCGTCGTCAGTGCCGCAGACCCAGTGGACCGCGCGACCGGACGGCTGATCCAGCTCCCCGACGCCCCGTTCCTGCTCGGCGAGCTCGACCCCGCGGAGGTGCTCAGGCCGTACGTCGACGGCCCGGTCGTCGTGGACAACGACGTCAACTGGGCCGCCCGCGCCGAGCAGGCTGGGGACGACTTCGCGTACCTGTTCCTCGGCGAAGGGCTCGGCTGCGCGATCGTCCACGACGGCGAGGTACGCCGCGGCGGCAACGGCCTGGCCGGCGAGCTCGCGCACGTCGTCACCACGGGCGAAGACGGGCGCGCGACCCCGTTCATCGAGGTGTTCGGCCAGCTCGGTCTCCGCCGGCCGGGTTCCACGGCGATCGACCCCACCCGGCTGATCGGGATGACGGTTTGGCATCGCGCGATCAGCGAGGCCGTCAGCGGAGTCCTCGCCGCGATCGTCGCCCTCGCCGATCCGAAGCTGGTCGTCGTCGGGGGCGACTGGGGCCCGGCGCTCCTGGACACGATCCGCACCGCGTTCGGCGCGCACCGGCGCCACGTCCCCCTCCGCGCGGCGAGCGTCACCGAGGAGCCTGCCCTCACCGGCGCGCGCGGAGACGCCCTCAGCCGCCTCCGCGCCGACATCGTCAGCCCTGGTCGGCCTGGTCGGACAGCTCGGACAGGTCGATCCGGGCCAGCCGCTCCGGGTCGCCCATCACGTTGAGCTCGATGATCCGGCCGGCCGAGACGGTCAGCCCGATGATCGCGACCACCCGTTCCTCTTGAGTGACGACCACTCCGGCGGCCCCGTTCACCAACGCCGGTTGGAGTTCCGTGCCTGGCCGGTGGAACAGCATCGCCTGGCCGGCGACGTTCTCCGCGCCCCGGACGACCATCGTCGCCTCCGGCCGAGCCGTACCGCCGTCGGACCGAAGGATCGCGTCGGGATGCAGAACCGCGACGAGCCCCTCGACGTCGCCTCGATGCGCCGCGCCGAAGAACGCGTCCACGACCTCGCGTTGGCGGGCGATGTCGGGCTCGGGAAGGTGGACGTCCCCACCTCGTACGCGGCGCCGCGCACGGCTGGCGAGCTGCCGCGCCGTCGCCGGCGTCCGCCCGACCATCGGCGCGATCTCGTCGAACGGCAGGTCGAACATGTCGTGCAGAACGAACGCCAACCGTTCGGCGGGCGTCAGCGTGTCGAGGACCACCTGCAACGCCAGCCCGACCGAGTCGGCCAGCAACGTCTCCTCCTCGGGTGTCGTCCCCTCGACGCGACTGACGACGGGGTCCGGCATGTGCACGCCCATCAGGCTCTCGCGGCGTGCCTTGCGGGAGCGCAGCATGTTCAGGCAGACGCGGCCGACGATCGTGGTCAGCCAGGCGCCGAGGCTGTCGACGCCGTCAGCGCCGGCGCGGCTCGCGCGGAGCCAGGTCTCCTGCACGGCGTCGTCGGCCTCGGCGAACGAGCCGAGCATCCGGTACGCCACCGCCCGCAGGCGGGCGCGGTTCTCCTCGAAGCCCTCGGTCAGCAGGTCTGACTCGGTCATCGGTCACATCCCTCCGTCGTGGCGTGTCGTACGTGTGACACCTCAACTCCGAGTGATGTGACGAGGAGACATTTCATGCAAGCCTTTCAGGAGATTGCCGACCGCGTCGAGATCGAGGCGCTCCGCAGCGAGTTCACCGACGCCGGGATGATGGGCGACTACGACCGGATGGCGTCGCTGTTCACGGCCGACGCCGTGTGGCGCGTCCCCGCGGTCGACGCCGCGTTCACCGGCCATGCCGAGATCCGCGCCGGGATCGAGCACCTGAAGGAGAACGTCTGGGACTACCTCCTGCAGGCCCCGCATCCCGGCACGATCGAGCTCGACGGCGACACCGCGACCGGCCGGTCGTACGTGCTGACGTTCGGCCAGTTCCACGGCGGCGACTCGCACCTGAACTACTCCGTCTACGTCGACCGCTACCGGCGGACCGAGGAAGGCTGGAAGTTCAGCGAACGCGTCGACGAGGTCAAGTACGTCGACACCACGCCGCTCGGCGGTCAGCCACCCGGCCGGTAGCTCCGTTCGACATGTCCCCTCAGGTCGTCGGGGTAGAAGTAGACGGGCCGGAGGTTGCCGCTCGCGTGCCGTTCGACCTGGTCCTTGAAGTGCGGCGACTCGGGATGCCCGCTCTCGCCGCCTTCTCGGACGGCCCAGGCGCGCAACTTCCGGCCGAACTCGACGACCGCGACGAACGTGTTGCCGCTGGTGCCGTAGAAGCGCTTCGTTCCCGGTTTCCGCGACGCTCCGAACGAGGCGATCGAGCCCCAGGTCGCGGAAGTGAACGGCACGGGTGAGCTCGGCTTCGCGTCGTCGAAGACCTGGTCGATCGCGCCGTCGTTGCGCTGGAAGCGGTTGATCTCGCCCCAGGGCACCTGCCAGCTGCCGAAGTCGTCGGTCAGCCGCTGCACCGCCGCATCGAGCGAGGCGAGCCGCTCCGCGTCGGTGCCGCGCGGCCCGGCGCCCCAGAACACCGCGAGCGAGGTCGCCGTCGAGTCCGCGCTCCAGCGGAAGTCCCAGCCGCGGAGCAGGCCGATCGGTCCGGCGAGCCGTACCTTCTGCGGGTCGCCGTCGGGCAGCTTGTCCCACGCGGCGCCGAGCTCCGGCACCATCCGGGCGAAGGCGGGGAGGAAGGAGTCGAAGGCGGCGTCGCGCAGCGCTTTCGGGCTGAAGTCGTCCCGTTCGGTCATCAGCTGAACGACATGCGGCCCGCGCTCGTTCTCACCGGCCCGGTCGAAGTAGCGCGGATAGTCGGCGGCGTCCGGGCTGTCCGGGCCGGCGCAGGTCCAGGGCCAGTTGTTGGAGTTGAACGCCCAGCCGCTGTCCGGGTTCACCGCCTGCGGCATGCTCGCGAGGCTGTGCAGCCCGTGCCAGTCGGTCGCCGGGTCGCTGCCGTCGACGGGCTGGAGGTAGTCGAAACGGTTGTCGCGGATCGGCATGAACTGCGGCATCAGGAACGCGATGTTGCCCCTCGAGTCCGCGTACAGCGTGTTGTTGGAGCTGTTGGCCTTGAGGTCGGCCACCTTGATGTACGCGCGGTAGTCGCGCGCCTTGGTCCGCAGGAAGCTCTGCTGCAGCGCCTCGATCGGCTTGTTCATCAGCGCGAACGCGATCCACTTGCCGTTCAGCTCGCGCACGATCGGGCCGTGGTGCGTGGCGTACGTGGTGAAGCTGCGCTTGGCCCGCCCACCGTCCGCCGCCCGGTAGGACAGCGTGATGGTCTTCTTCGTCACCGGCCGCCGCCCGTCGCCGTACCGGTAGAACAGCCGGCCGTTCGCCCCCTCGACGATCGTCTCAGCGAACTCGTCGACGTTGTCGACGCCGCTCGACGTGTGCATCCAGCCCGCGTCCTCGTTGAAGCCCTGGTAGATGAAGAACTGTCCCCAGGTGGCCGCGCCGTAGACGTCGAGGCCCTCGTCGCTGGTCATGTGCAGCTCGGAGCGGAAGAAGAAGCTGGTGTGCGGGTTGATCAGCAGCAGCGCCTTGCCGTCCCGCGTGTAGTGCGGCGCGATCGCGATGCCGTTGGAGCCCCTCGGCTCTTCGTCCGCTTCCTCTTCCGCGGCCGCCACGGTGGCGTTGTCGTAGAAGGCCCTGAGCTGGGTGAGCGACACCCGTTCGATGTCCCCACCGATGCTGCCCTCGCTGAAGCTGAGCGCCATCCACGGCTCGAACCGAGTGAGGACGCGCGGACGTACGTCGCGGTGCGTCGCGAGGAAGTAGTTCAGGCCGTCCGCCCAGGCGTTCATCAGCTTGCGCAACCAGGCCGGGCTGCGGCGGTAGAGATTCCGCTTCAGGTGCTCGGGATCGATGTACAGCCGCTGGCGCAGGTCCCGCCAGAGCTCGGCCTCGCCCTCGGCCTCGGCGAGGCGGCCGAGACTGATCAGGTAGTTGCGCTCGATGCGGTTGAAGTCGTCCTCGGCCTGGGCGTAGATCATCCCGAACACCGCGTCGGCGTCGGTCCGGCCCACCACGTGCGCGATGCCCCAGTCGTCGCGGGTGATCCGAATCCGCTGCGCCTGCGCCCGCCACCGTTTGAGCTCGGGTGAGGTGTGGGCGGGTGCGGCGACGGCCGCGCCGGTGGGCAGCCCAGCCGTGACGACGGCGGCAGCTGCCACGCCGACGACGCGACGCCGACTCAGACCTTCGTGATGCGGTTGGCTCATGGGGTGTTCGCCTTCCCTCGTGCCGCGCGATCTACGTCCTAGGGGCTGCGTACCACCGCGGTCCGGCGAGTGACAAGCCCGAACGGACGCACGAGCGGCCGGTTTCGGGCACCCTGTGCTCAGGCGTCCCGGCGAGCTGAGCCGGACGGACCGCTCGAGGGTGGGTGGCACACATGGGTGCTGAACCGGTCAGGTCGCGACGGCGGATGCTGGTGGGCGGCGGGGTAGCGGCGGGTGCGGTGCTGCTCGGCGCTACGCCGGCGCAGGCCGCCAACGGCGACCCGGTCCGCACGGGCAGGGCGAACGCGGCGTCCAACACGACCGCGCTCGCCAACACCGCGCCCGTGCCATCGCTGCAGGTCAGCAGCACCCACGCCACGTCCGGCGCCGCGCACGGACTGGTCGTCTCGGCACGGGACGGGTACGGCCTCGCAGCAACCTCCGCCGGCAACCACGCCGTCTCGGGAACGACCGCCGCGCCCGCCAAGTCCGGCGTCCTCGCGACCCACAACGGCGCAGCCGGCACCGGCGCGGCGCTGATCGCGAACGGGCGCAAGAACACCGGCGCGTATGTCTACAACACCGACGCCACCAAGCCCGCGCTGCTCGTCCGGTCGTCCAGGCCTGGTGAGCTGGGGCCGTTCACTGAGGCCGTCCGCATCGACGCCGAGAACGGCCTCGCCACCGCGTTGAACGCGAACGGCAAGGTCACCATCCGCGCCCGCGGCTCGGGGACGGCGCTTTCGATCGACGTGCGTGACCGTACGGTCGGCGCCGAGATCAACGCGTTCACGCTCGACGCGGCCGAGGTACCGACCGCCCTCCGGCTGAGCGCGACCGCGGTGGTCCAGGATCCCGAGGAGCCGACGTTCTACAACGGCTACGCGATCGACGCCACCGGGCACGCGATCTTCGAGGGCGACGTCACCTGCTGGAGTCTCACGACCCGTACGAGCGACCCGACGGACCCCGGCCGGTATGTCATCCAGCACGCGCTCGAAGCCCCCGAACGGCGTAGCGTTGTGGACGGCGTGGCGACCGCGACGGCGGCCGGTGTGGCGACGGTCGAGGTGCCGGCCTGGTTCCCGGCGCTCAACGAGAACTTCCGGTACCAGCTGACACCTCTCGGCGCCGCGGCGCCGAGCTTGCATGTGCAGACCGAGCTCGCGAACGGCACGTTCACCATCGCCGGAGCGGGCCCGAACCAGAAGGTGAGCTGGCAGCTCACCGGCAGCCGCAAGGGCTGAGTGGCATTCGAGGGGGACCGATGCGACGGACGATGAGGACCGCGGTGGGTGTCGCGGCGGCCGGTGTCCTGGTGTTCGCCACCGCGGCGTCGGCGACTCCGTCGCCGACGGTGGCTTTCGTCAAGCGGGCAACGGATACGTCCGAGCTGCGTACGACGATCGTTCCGGCTGCGACGGACAGCACGGTGGCCCCGACAGCCACCGAGCTCCAGGACATCGGCACGCTCGCCGAGTCGAGAGGGATGTCCCTCGATGAGGCCGTCGCCAAGTGGGGCTGGCACTCCGCGTTCCTCCAGGTCGTCAGCGAGCTGAGCTCCGCGTACCCCGGCTCGTTCGCCGAGGCAGGACTCGAGGACCGCCTCGGCCGCATCTCGTTCACCGGCGACGCCCCACCCGAGGTCGCGACGAGGGTGGCCGCGGCCGGACTTCCCGTGCCCGTACAGATTCGGGACCGGATGGGATGGAACGAGGGCACCGTCGTCAAGGCGGCGGAGCGCGTGCACTACGCGATGCCGGACCACCTCGTCCTGGGCCTATTGACCGACCCTGATATCAAGCGGGGCGAGATCCGGGTGACGGCGGGACCCGCCGACGGCCTGTCGGTGGACGAGGCTCGGATGCGGATCCGTGCGGCCGCCACCTCGCCGGGTCCGTTGCGGGACGCGATCGAACGTGTTCCGCCCACGGTGAGCCTGGTCATCGAGGTGGTCAGCCCGGAGTTCGCTCCGCGCGACCTTCTTGAATGATCCGGGCGCGACGGGTTGTCCAACCCGGAGATCGGGACGCGGCTGTTCCTGAGCGCCCATACTGTGCAATATCACCTGCGGAAGGTGTTCGTGAAGCTCGGCGTCACGTCGCGGAGCGAGTGGGATCGCGTCCTCACTTCCGGAGAGCCCGGAGAGCCCGGCGAGCAGACGAAGGGAGGGGACGGCGTGGGGGGACTCCGGTTCGGTGTCGCTCAGCTCCTGCGGTTCGGGTGGATGGAGGTCTTGTCCTGCCTCTTCCCGGCCGCTCTGTTCGTCGGGCTCGCCCTGTCGCGGGTCGTGCCGCTGCCGTTGCCGCGGTACGACATGCTGCTGATCTACTGCGTCGTCCTCACGCTCGGGTTCTGGCTGGTGGGCCTCGAGACCTGGCGCGAGGTGCTGGTGATCGCCGGCTTCCACCTGCTCGGGCTGGGCTTGGAGCTGTTCAAGGTCAAGGTGGGCTCGTGGTCGTACCCGGGCGACGCGTACACCAAGTTCGCCGGCGTTCCGCTGTTCGCCGGCTTCATGTACGCGGCGGTCGGCAGTTACATCTGTCAGGCCTGGCGGCGATTCGACCTCGGCGTGACGGGCTATCGTCCGTTCCTCACCGCGGCGTGCGCGCTGCTGATCTATGCGAACTTCTTCACCCACCACTGGCTTCCGGACTTCCGGATCCCGATCGCGCTGCTGCTGTTGTTCGTGACGCGGCGTACGTGGGTGCACTTCACCGTCGGCCCGCGGCGCTACAAGATGCCGCTCGCGGTCTCGTTCGTGCTGATCGGCTTCTTCCTCTGGCTCGCCGAGAACGGCGCGACGTTCCTGGACGCGTGGAACTACCCCGACCAGGTCAACGTGTGGCAGGTCGTGCACCCGGCGAAGTTCGGCGCGTGGTCGTTGCTCGTCTGCCTCAGCTTCGCGCTCGTCGCGACGACCAAGGCGTTGACCGACCCGCTCACGATGTCGAAGGGGCCGCTACTGCCGCGGGCGACGCACCGGGTCAGATCCACTTCTGGTGCTTGAACACCCGGTGCAGGATCACCGCGACGATCAGCATGAGCACGATCGCCAGCGGGTAGCCGATCGGCCAGCTGAGCTCGGGCATGTGCGTGAAGTTCATGCCGTAGATCGTGCCGATCAGCGTGGGGGCGAACAGGATCGCAGCCCAGGCGGAGATCTTCTTGACCTCTTCACTCTGCGCGTACGTCGCCTCGGTCTGCTTGTACGTCGCCTCGGTGAGGGCGGTGATCTCCTCGTTCTGGCGCTGCGAGACGAGCGCGGCGTTCAGCGTGAGGACGTTGGCGATCAGCTCGCGGAAGCCGGCGACCTGGTCGGCGATCCGCGTCGCGTGGTCCTGGACGTCGCGGAGCAGCCGCTGCAGCTCCACCTCCACGCCGTACTTGTCGAAGCCAGCGACCAGCGAGTCGAGGACGTCCCGCAGCGGTTGGCAGGCGCGGGAGAACTCGATCACCTCCCGGGACAGCGAGTAGATCCGTTCGGCCGCACCCGGCTCGCCGCCGAAGACCTGGGCTTCGATCTCGTCGAGGTCGGTCCGCAGCCCTTCGACGACAGGGACGTAGTCGTCCACGACCTGGTCGAGGACGGCGTACAGGACGGCTTCGGGACCGAGGGCGAGCAGCTTGGGGTTGGCCTCGAGGCGTTCTCTGACCGGGCCGAGGCCGGGAGACTCGCTGTGCCGGATCGTGACGACGAAGTCCTTGCCGAGGAAGACGTGGATCTCGCCGACCTCGACCATCTCGCTGGAGTCCAGGTAGCGGGCGGGTCTGAGAACGACGAACAGCGTGTCGCCGTACCGCTCCAGCTTCGGCCGCTGATGGGCGTGGACGGCATCCTCGACCGCAAGCTCGTGCAGGCCGAACTCGTTCGCGACCTGCATCAGCTCCTCGGTGTCGGGCCGGTAGAGCCCGATCCAGCCCAGACCGCGGCGCTCCCGGATGAGCTCGAACGTGTGGTCCAGCGAGTCGGGCTCGACGCGCTCCCCGTCGGCGTAGATCGCGTTCGTCACAACCGACACGCACTGACCTCCTGCTTCCGTTGCCTCTGACCTCCGGCATTATCCTCCGGGCTCGGTTCCGGGCGGGGCGTGGGAGAGTACTGACGAAGGCGCCCACCCCATACGCCGGAGGACCGATGCCCGTCGACCGGTTGCTTCCCACCCCCGAAGCACGCGATCTGATTGGCCTGACTCGCGAGATCGTCGCGGCCGAGCTCGCCCCGCGAGCCGCCGAGGCAGAAGCCGAGTCACGCTTTCCCCGAGAGGTGTTCCGTCTGCTCGGCAAGTCCGGGCTGCTGTCGCTGCCGTACCCCTCGGAGTTCGGCGGCGGCGACCAGCCGTACGAGGTCTACCTGCAGGTGCTGGAGGAGATCGCCTACGGCTGGCTCTCTGTCGGCGTCGGGACCTCCGTGCAGTCGCTGTCCTGCTATCCGCTGCATACGTACGGGTCGTCCGCGCAGAAGGAGGAGCATCTCTCGCGGTTGCTCGACGGTGACCTGCTCGGTGCGTACTGCCTGTCCGAGCCGCAGGCCGGGTCCGACGTCGCTGCGATGATGACGCGGGCTTCCCTGGACGGCGATGCGTACGTACTGAACGGGACGAAGGCCTGGATCACCCATGGCGGTGAGGCGGACTTCTACACACTGTTCGCGCGGACGTCTGCCGATCGGTCGGGCGGGATCAGCTGCTTCCTGCTCGACGCGCCCTTGGACGGGCTGTCGTTCGGGGCGCCGGAGCACAAGATGGGCATGACGGCTTCGTCGACGACCCAGGTCCACCTCGACGATGTCCGTGTTCCGTCGTCGCGGCTGATCGGTGCCGACGGCGACGGGATGAAGATCGCCCTTGCGGCCTTGGACTCTGGGCGTCTCGGCATCTCGGCGTGCGCGGTCGGGCTGGCGCAAGCGGCGCTTGACACCGCCGTCTCGTACGCTTCGACGCGGACGCAGTTCGGCAAGCCGCTCGTGGAGTTCCAGGGCCTGTCGTTCATGCTGGCCGACATGGCTGCGGCCGTGCACTCGGCCCGCGCGACGTACATAGACGCCGCCCGCCGGCGCGACGCCGGCCTGCCGTTCGGCACCCAGGCGGCGATCGCGAAGCTCGTGGCGACCGACGCGGCGATGAAGGTGACGACGGACGCGGTCCAGGTGCTCGGCGGGTACGGCTACACGCGGGACTACCCGGTGGAGCGGTACATGCGCGAGGCCAAGGTGCTGCAGATCTTCGAAGGCACGAACCAGATCCAGCGTCTCGTGATCGGCCGCTCTTTGTCACGGTGACGTTTATTGACTGTTCGAGTACGGACGGTTTCGAAGTTGGGATGTTCTCACGCTACTCGCATGGGCCAGTACCGTCCGTTGTGAGTATTTCTTGATCTTGGTCGCGAACACCTCCCCCGTTGGCTAGCTTTCGAGTTGCCGGGGGAGGGGTGGTGAAGCGGGGAAGTCCCAGGGAATGGTCGTGGCGTGATGTCTGCGTGCCCATTGCCCTGGTGTTGTTGCTTTTCGCCGGGTACGTGAAAGGCACATCCGCGCTCGCGTGGATGCCCATCGACCTCACGCTTGCCGCCGGAGTAGTCATTACTCTCGGCATTGCCGCGGTCGCGCTGCGAAATCCTGGTTGGATTCCGCGGGGTGCTTTGCTCGTCGCGACCACGTGGGTGATGTTCGCCCCTGCGACCATTTTCGTCGCGAGCAACGAATACGGCTCCGAAAAGGTCGCGAAATTCTGGACCATCACTTTGCTCGCCGCTCTCGCTCCTCTCTTCCTGCTGCAGACCAAGCTGCGCCGCCAGCTCGCGGCTGGGGCGGTGGTCGGCATGGGTGCGGTGTCGGCGGCGTTGGCATTCCTCGTACCGGACGAGGCCCAGTACGGCCGCCTGTCCGCACTCGGGTCGAACACGATCTCGATGGGCCGGATCGCCGGCGCTGCCGCGCTGGTGCTGGTGGCGTGGGGCATGTTCGCGCACGGGCGACGGCGTTGGTTCGCGTTCGCCGGCGCCGCCTTGGCCGCGGCCGCGATGGTGCAGTCGGGCTCGCGCGGGCCGTTGGTCGCGGCGACCGCCGCGGTAGGCGTGCTCGCGATCCTCGGCGCTGCCGACCGCCGGAGCAGGGTCCGCCGCATACTCGTGATCGCCGTGGTCGGGGTGGCCGCTTGGTGGCTGGCGACGACGTTCGCCGGGTTCGGTGCGGAACGCATTACGGCAACCCTGCAAGGCGGTCCGGACGCCTCGATCGGCGCACGCGTGCAGCTCATCCTCGCGTCGTTACAGCTGATCGGCGAGCACCCGTTGGGCATAGGCTTCGGCGCGCTGTACGACAACCTGCCGCTCGGGATCGCGCTCGACAGCAGTGGTTGGCGGCAGTATCCGCACAACATCCTGATCGAGGCTCTCACCGATGCGGGCTGGCTCGCCGGCATCGCGCTCGTCGTGTTGATCGCCGCCGGGCTCTCACAGATCCGCCGTACCGCGCACACCGCCGACGGCGCGGTCTGGTCCGGGCTCGCGATCTTCTTCGTCATCAACGCGATGGTGTCCGGCGACCTCAACGACAACCGGACCATGTTCGCCGCGCTGTCGATGGTCTGGGTGATCGGCACCGGCCTCATCCGTACCGTCGAGGACGACGACAAGGTCACTTCCATCACGTCGCGACTGAAGCCCGTACCGGACGGGATCGGTCGCGAACGCGATGCTCGAGCGGTGCGCAACGGGGTCGTCGCGCTGCACCGTAGCCGGACGACTCGGCTTCCGCTCGCGCGTTGACGATTTCGCCTTGCCAGGTTGAACAAAGAGGTATGTGCGTCCAAACCGCTGACGGGTGGACTACTGTGCGGCCATGGCATCGAGTGGAGGCTTAGCCGGGGCCGCGCTCGTCGCGACAGCGGTGCTCTTGTGCGCATGCTCCCCAGAAGCTCCATTGCAGGAGCAATCGGGCGATAGCGAAGGCCCACAAGCTTCACTTCCGTTGACGATTGCGACACAACCGCCGCAACCGCTCGAGGTGGTCGTGGCGAACGACACGACCGCGGTTTCGTTCACGCTTCCGGTCGGATTCTCGGTGTCGCGGTCGAGCGCGGCTGCTGTGACGTACGCCGACTCGGCCGGCTCTTCGATCAGCGTGGCGGTGTCGCGGCTCAGTGGGTCGCTGCGGCGGGAGTCGGCGTTGCCGATTCTCGGTGGCTCGGCGCGGCAAGGTTGCTACGTCCCTGACTCGGTGCCGGCCGCTGAGCCGTTCACTCTGTCGGAGACAATCGAGTCGCCTTGCGTGACGCCGGGGATGCGGCCCGTGGTGGCCGCTGCTGGCATCGCGTCCGCGCCCGTGGCGAAGACGGATCCCTCGTCAGTGTTGCGACATGACGTTCTCGGCGCTGTGTCGTCGGCACGCGATCTGGTGGTGCTGGACTATGCGACGCAGAAGGAGTCTTACTCGCCCGCTAGCGCGTCGTCGTTCGTCTCGTCGGTGCGGGTGGTGCCGTTGAAGGCGTTCCCGCAGGTGGGTGTGCCGGCTGTGGAACTGCCCGAGGCGATGAAGGATCGCGGGATGGTGCCGCGCGATGCGTGCCAGGTGGTTGCCGCTTCCGACTTCGGCTCGTCTGCCGGTGCGGTGGTGGCGTCGAACCATCCTTCGTCCCTCTTCGGTGCCGACTCGGTGTGCGAGGTGTGGCTGGGTTCGCCTTCCTCTTCTGGCACTGCTGTCTGGTATCCGAACCTGGTGCGGGTCGTGGTGTCGAGCTTCCCGTTCGGCGTGCAGGAGACCGCGCGGCGGTTGTCGCGGGGGTTGGACCAGCCTTTGTACGGGCGGGTGGACGAGGTGCACGGGATGCCTCGGCTGGTGGGAACGGTGGTGCGGTCGCAGGGGCAGCCGTGGCCGCAGCCGGGCGCGGAGGCCTTGGTGAGCGTGGGACCGCAGCGGACGTTGCGCGTTGCCGTGGTGGGGTCTCGCGGTGCGTTGACCTCGTACTCGGAGCAGCTGGCGTTGCGGCTGAGCGGCGCGGTGGCTGGCCGGGTGGCGTCTGGTTCGTTCGTTCCGCCGTTCGCGCCTTCTGGTACTGGGCGTTCGCTGCTCGGGGTGAGTTGGCGGGATGACGTACGGGTGACCACGTCAACCCCACCTTGCGCCCTGGTGACCGCGGGCGTCTCCGAGAACGGCGCGTGCCGCCTGGGCGGCCCGATGGGTACGCAGATCGAGGTGCGCCCCTGGGTCGGCCGCAGCCTCATCACCGCCGCATTGACCTCCCCCCGCGGGCCTGGCTCGGCGAACCCAGCGGCCGTGACCACGAGCGTGGTGGAGGGCAACACGTTCCTGTCGGCAACAACGGAAGACGCCGCGCGCGGATGCATCGTGCTGGACGAGACGACGTGGGCCGAGATCCGCATCACCGGCGCCACCAGCTCCACCCGAGCCGAAGCCCTCCAACACGTGGCCGCCGAAGTCGTGAGAGCCGCCCGCGCGCTCTAGGTAGAAGACGGTGGTTGTTCGCGGGCCGTGCGGTGGTAGTACGCGGCGTTCTTCGAGGTTTGCTTCAGCACGGCGTCGGGAGCGGTGGGCGCCGGCCAGAGCTGGAGGAGGTAGCGGTCGAGGACCTCGTCCTCGTTCGACTCGGTCGCCACGTCCATCCCCAGACCGCAGTAGCGAACGCGGTAGTCGACCTCGGCGAGGTCGAGGGGCCAGGACGCCTCGCCGGCCCACTGGGTCAGCCAGATCGAGCTCGATGCCGGTCGGAACGACGCCTCGACGACCTCCTCCCAAAAGTCGTCGACAACGGGCTCGCTGTCCAACGCCTCGACCGCCAGGTCGACCTGTCCGGTGTGACGAGCGGTCACCAGCCACAGGAAGCCCGGCACGGCCGCGCCGCAGAGGCCGTTGGACTGGCCGGCGAGGTTCGAGAACAGGTCGCCGCCGAACTCGTCCGGCCTGCTCTCGACGTAGAACTGGCCATAGCTCACCTGGATGCGGCCAGTGAAGAGGGTGGTCATGCGCGTTGGCGGGCTACCTCGTACAGCGCGATGCCGGCGGCTACTCCGGCGTTCAGCGACTCTGTGCCCGATCTCATCGGGATGCTCACCAAGTGGTCGCAGGTGTCCTTGACCAACCGAGAGAGGCCTTTACCCTCGGACCCGATCACCAGCACCACGGGTTCGGCGAGCCCTTCGAGGCCGGCGGCGTCGATGGGGGCGTCGGCGGCCAGGCCGACGACCAGCAGGCCTTCGTCTTGGTACGACTTCAGCGTTCGGGTCAGGTTCACCACGCGCGCCACCGGCACCCGGAGGGCCGCGCCGGCGGAGGCTTTCCAGGCCGAGGCCGTCATCGAGGCGGACCGCCGCTCGGGCACGACCACCCCGTGGGCACCGAAGGCGGCCGCCGAGCGGACGACCGCCCCGAGGTTGCGCGGGTCGGTCACCCCGTCGAGCATGACCAGCAACGGGGGCTCGCCAAGCTCGGCCGCCCGCGCGAGCAGGTCGTCCGCCTCCGCGTACTCATACGCGGGGATCTGGACCGCCAGCCCCTGATGCACCGCACCGGACGTGACCCGGTCCAGCTCGTTCCGCGTCACCTCCATCAGCGGCACGCCCAGCTCAGCCGCCAGGCGGAACGCCTCCCGCACCCGGTCGTCGCGCTCCAGACGCTCCGCCACGTGCAGGGCTGACGCGGGTACGCCGGCGCGCAGGGCCTCGACGACCGGGTTGCGCCCGACGATCCACTCCGGCCGGTCCGGTGCACCGCGTCCGCGGGGCGCGCGCGACGGGGCGCGCTTCTCCGCACGCTTCTCGGCCTGTGCCCGCTTGTACGCCTTGTGGTTGGGACGTTCGACCGCCGGCGGCTTCGGGCCCTTGCCGGTGAGGCCGCGCCGGACCCGCCCGCCCGAGCCCGCGGTCGGGTTGCCGGACGTCCGGCGCCGGACCGCGCCCTTGCGGCTGCTGTTACCTGCCATTGGTCAAACCCCATTTGGCGCCACGCGCCGTGTCGGTGATGTCGATCCCCGCTTCATGCAGCTGGTCGCGGATCGCGTCCGCCGCTGCCCAGTCCTTCGCCTCCCGTGCCGACGCGCGCTGCCGCAGCAACGTCTGCACCAGCACGTCCACCGCCGAGTGCAGCGCCGCCGACGACCCGTCGGCGGAACGCCAACGAGCGTCGTGCGGGTCGAGCCCCAGGACCGCCAGCATCGAACGTACCTCGCCCAACCGAGCGCGCACAGTCTCCTTGTCGTCCGAGGCCAGCGCGGTGTTGCCCTCGCGTACGGCCGCGTACACGACTGCCAACGCCTGCGGCACGCCCAGGTCGTCGTTCATCGCGGCCGCGAAACCCGCGGGCACAGCGGGAAGCTCCTCCACAGCGCCAACGAACTCCGTGGCCCGGTCGACAAAGCTCTCCAGCCGCCCGTACGCCGTCGCCGCATCGGCCAAAGCCTCGGCCGAGTACTCCACCGTCGACCGGTAGTGCGGCGCCGCGAGGAAGTAGCGCAGCTCCACCGGTCGAACGTGCTTCACGACCTCCGAGACGAGCAGATCGTTCCCCAACGACTTGCTCATCTTCTCGCCGGACATCGTCACCCACGCGTTGTGCAGCCAGTACCGCGCGAAGCCGTCGCCCGCGGCTCGAGACTGCGCGAGCTCGTTCTCGTGGTGCGGGAACACCAGGTCGATGCCACCACCATGGATGTCGAACTCAGGGCCCAGGTACTTCGTGGCCATCGCCGAGCACTCCACGTGCCAGCCCGGCCGGCCAGGACCCCAAGGCGTGGACCAGGACGGCTCCCCCGGCTTCGCGCCCTTCCACAGCGCGAAATCACGCTGGTCGCGCTTGGCGGAGGCGTTCTCGGTGTCGCCGGCGGTCACGAGGTCGTCGACCTTCTGCCCCGACAGCTCGCCGTACGACGGATGCGAACGGACGTCGAACAGCACGTCCCCGCCGCTCGCGTACGCGTGGCCGGCAGCGATCAGCCGTTCGATCAGCGCGATCATCTCCGGCACGTGGCCGGTCGCCCGCGGCTCGACGGTCGGCGGGAGGCAGCCGAGAACGTCGTACGCCGCGGTGAACGCGAGCTCGTTGCGGTACCCGAGCTGCCACCACGGCTCGCCCGCCGCCGCGGCCTTCACGAGGATCTTGTCGTCGATGTCGGTGACGTTGCGGGCCAGCGTGACCTCGTTGCCGAGGTGCTCGAGCCAGCGCCGGAGCAGGTCGAAGTTGACCGCGAACCGGACGTGCCCCACGTGCGGCGGCCCCTGCACGGTGGCACCGCACACGTACATCGTGACCTTGCCGGCTACCAACGGCTCGAAGTCACGAAGAGCACGCGCGTGCGTGTCGTACAGGCGCAGATTCACCCACCCAGGGTACCGACCACCCCACCGGCCACGCGCCGCGCGCTCAGGTCGTGGGGACAGCGGCCCCGCGTTGGACGAGCTCCCCCATCACGCCGACGAACGTCTCCTGCGAGTCCTCGAGCGCGTCACCCGTCAGGACCTGCCGCAGTTCGACCGACTCCTGGCCGTACCTGTCGAGCCGTACCTTCATCGGCAGCTTGCGCAGGATCTCGGCCCCGCTGACGTCCTCGTACGGGATCCACAGGCTGGTGGACCGTCCGGCGATCTCGGCGATCGGCGCGCTCTCCAGCAGCTTCCGCAGCCGGGTCTCGCCGTCGTCCGTCCTTCGCGGCGCGGGAACGAGCACCAGCCCCTCGTCGGTGATGATCAGATCCTTGTGCTTGCCGTCGACCTTGAAGTTCGCCAACGCCGCAAGGACATTCGCCGTCTGTGCGTCAGCGCTGGCCTTGACGACGGCACCGTCGCCGAGCTCGATCCCTCGCTCGGCGAGCGCGCTGAGGAAGGCGTCAATGCCGGCTTGACGGTCCTCCAGCAGCTCCTCGAACTCGTCCGCCGAGTACGCCGAACCGTCGCTGACGTACGTGAGCTCCAGGCTCTGGTCCCAACGCTGCTTGCCGATCACGACGCCCCGCCGCAGCGCTGCGGCGGTCACGACAGCGCCGAAGTCGTGCGGCGCGTTCACCGACGCCAGCTGCTCGCGCAGCTCCGGCAGCCGCCCCTCGGCCGCATAGGACAGAACGGTGTCGAACGAGGGCTCCCCGCCCAGCCGCGAGAGCCCTCGGTAGAGCGCGTCGGCGTACGTCTGTGCACTGGCCTGCGCGCCGCGGGTGACGTAGCCGTCCCAGTCCAGCCGCTCCCGCGAGCCGAAGTCGAACGCGAGCTGCTCCACCCGGTCGAACAGCTCGTCCGGAGCGCTCAGCACCGCGGTCGCCGGCCGCGAGTCGGACGCGCCGCCGAGCTCGGGAGCGTCCTCCAGCGCGGCGATCCGTACCGCGTGGGACGGGTGGCTGTCCCAGCGGGACGTCTGGTCCTCGACGTCCTTGGTCCGCAGCTCGGCGAGCTGGTCGGCCCGCCCCTCCAGGAACGGCACGAACCCTCGCACGACTCCGCTCGGCGCGACGCCGTAGTCGAGGGCCCAGCCTACGTAGGTCTCGAGGTAGAAGTTCCACGCGGCATGGATGACCGACACCTCGCGCAGCGCCGTCTGGGCCGCCGTGCGCCCGGCGATCCGCGCCGAGGCCTGGTCGGCCTCCAGCTCCTGCTGCCGGCTGACGGCGCTCTCGACGAGGAAGTAGAGCTTGGCGTACTGGAGGAGGAACCAGCGGACGAGGTTGCCCTTCCGCAGCTGGCCGATGGTCCGGATCACCGTGCTGCGGCCGCGGTAGTTGAGCGCGAGCAGCTTGGTGTGCGACTCGGAGTAGTGCCCGAGCTCGTGCGCCAGCACGGCGCGCAGCTGTTCGACGGTGAGCGCGGTGAGCAACGGCGTACCGATCGTCAGGTAGCGCCGGCCGCCGATCAGCCCGAGCAGCCGGGTCCGCTCGGTCACGCTCGCGTTGACGTCGCCGTCCAGCCAGATCTCGTCCGGCGCCTTGGTCTGCACCTGCTCCGCGAGCTCGCGGACGAGCGCCCAGAGCGCCGGCTGCTCGGCCGGCGTGACCTGCACGCCGAACGGCTCGAACGGCGGCAGGCGCAGCGACTTGACCAGCCCCCACAGCACCAGCACGCCGGCGCCGCCGATGACGAAGATGAGCTTGCCCACGAGGATGTTGCTCGGCAGCCTGTCGAAGATCAGCCAGCACAGGCCGACCAGCCCGGCCACCAGCGCCAGCGCGAAGACGTAGAAGCCGACCAGCATCGCGATCGCGACAGAAGCACGAACCCCAGTTTTCATATCCCCTCCCAGGTCGGGGAGCGTAGTGCTTCGGGCCTGGCCCGGAAGGGGAATACGACAAATCCGTTATGGAAGCTCGATCGACATCGCGTGGTGGAACGTGTTCCGCGGGTCCCACTTCGCCTTGAGTTGGCGCAGTCGCGGGTAGTTCTGCTTGTAGTACAGCGTGGACCAGGAAACTCCCGAGGTGTTGAGGTTCGGGTCCATCAGGTCGACGTCGCAGTAGTTGATGTACGAACCGTCGTTGAACTCGTTCGACACCGGCACGCCGCCTGTATCGCTGTAGATCGCCTTGTAGACGTCGCGCGACCAGGTCAGGTGCTTCACGTCCTCCGTCGGGTCCGTCCAGCTCGTACCCAGCGCGAGCTTCATGATCGAGTCCCGTTGGGCCGTCGCGGTCGCCGTCGGGGAGACGGCGTTGACCTGGCCGCCGTACGGGACGAGCAGTGCGACGGTGTTGGCGTTCGCCGCGGGGTCCTGCAGCGCGTCGAAGAGGACGCCGATCTGGCGGGCGTTCCAGCCCTTGCGGAAGTACGCGGCCTTCAGCTTGCCGCGCGTGCCCGCGCTGGTGTCCTCGGCGATCGAGCGCTGGCGGGTCATCGAGAGGAACGGGCCGGGGTGCGGGTCCTCGACGTACGGCTTGGGCTCCACACCCTCGAGCACCGCGGCGTGGAAGTCACGCAGCTTCTGCTCCGCGTTCGGCAAAGTCGCGTCGAGCTGGCTGGACAGCAGCATGCCGCCGGTCGCCTTGGCACCAAGGAGGAAAGGGCTGTACAGCGAGGCGTACGGGTTGCCCGGCGCGCTGTACTTCTCGTACCAGGCGAAGAAGTTCGACACCGTCTTGGTGAACGACTCCTTCGTCAGCGCGTTCCAGTCGAAGGCGACGACGGCCGAGAGCAACGTCTCGGGCGGCCGCGGCAGCGCCTTCCTGGGGTCGGCGCCGGAGACGCCGTGGCTGCGCAGGAGGTAGCGAGTGACCACGCCGAAGTTGCCGCCACCGCCGCCGGTGTGTGCCCACCACAGGTCGCGGTGCTGGTTCTCCCGGGTGGCGACGATCGCGCGGGCGCGGCCACGCTTGTCGACGACGACGATCTCGACGCCGTACAGGTGGTCGACGACTGAGCCGAACAGGCGCGACAGCGGCCCGTACCCGCCGCCGGCGAAGTGCCCGCCGACGCCGACCGACAGGCAACCGCCGCCGGGGATCGTGACGCCCCAGCCGTAGTAGAGGTCCTTGTAGACCTTGTCCAGCGTGGCACCCGCGCCGATGCTGAACGCCCGCAGCCGCGGGTCGTACTCGACGTCGGTGAGGTGGGACAGGTCGATGAGAACGCGGACGTCGTCGCTCGCCACGAAGTCCTCGTAGCAGTGCCCGCCGCCCCGGACCGCGAGCTGCTTCTTCTTGTCCACGGCGTCCTGGACCGCGTCGACGACCTGCTCGGTGGTGAACGGGACGCGGATGTAGTCGGGACTGCCGCGGAAGCGCCGCTCGAGTCCGCGCAGCAGCAGGTCCTCGTAGCGCCCGGTTCCCGGCAGGACCTTCTCCGCCTCCGGGCGGTACGAGGCGGGGCTGGCGGCGGCCGGGGTGGCACTACCCGCGACGGCGGCGCTACCGACCGCCGCCGCACCCGCGCCGACGAGCAGGCCACGACGAGACACCTGAGACATGGATGAATTCCTTTGTTGGAAAGGACGCTCGCGCTCTGATGCTGATCACGCTAGGTGGTCGAGCCGGGAGCGGCATCCACCAATCGGATGATCAGTGCGGTCGCGAGGGCCGCGACGCCTTCGCCGCGGCCGGTGAGGCCGAGCCCGTCCGTCGTGGTGGCGGCGATGCTGACCGGTGCGTCGATCGCTTCGCTGAGGACCTTTTCGGCCTCGGCTCGGCGCGGACCGAGGCGGGGACGTTCGCCGACGATCTGGATCGCCACGTTGCCGAGCTGCCAACCGTTCTCGCGGAGCAGTCGCGCGGTCTCGGCAAGGAACGCGAGGCCGCTCGCGCCAGCCCATTCCGGGCGAGAGGTGCCGAAGTTCGAGCCGAGATCGCCAAGCCCGGCTGCGGAAAGCAGCGCGTCGCAGGCGGCGTGCGCGGCCGCGTCACCGTCGGAGTGGCCCTTCAGGCCGGCGGGCTCGCCCTCCCAGAGCAGGCCGGCGAGCCAGAGCTCACGGCCGGCTTCGTACGGATGGACGTCGACGCCGATGCCGACGCGGGGGAGGTTCACCGGAAGCCGTCCGCCCGACGACGGGCGAGGATCGCCTCGGCGAGCACGAGGTCGAACGGGCGCGTCACCTTGAACGCCTCCTCCGAGCCGGGCACGCAGGTGACGGGGACGCCGAGTCGTTCGACCAGCCCGGCGTCGTCGGTGACACTCGCGAGCTCCTCGGCGCTGGCGGCGTCGGCCCAGGCGTGCGCCTTGGCGAGCAGCTCGCGGCGGAAGCCCTGCGGTGTCTGGACGGCGCGCAGGCGGGAGCGGTCGAGCGTACGCGCGACGATGTCGCCCTCGATCTCCTTGATCGTGTCGGCGACCGCCACCACCGGGATGCAGGCGTCGGCGCCGTTTCGTACGGCGGTGGCGACCGAGTCGACGAGCTCCGGCGGAACGAGCGGCCGGGCGGCGTCGTGCACGAGCACGATGTCGACCTCGTCGGGGAGCGCGGCGAGGGCCTTGCTGACCGAGCGCTGGCGGTGGTCGCCGCCGGCGACCACCTCGACCTCGGCGCCGGTCAGCTCGAAGTCGTCCAGCAGCCGCTCGACGCTCGCGACCTCGTCCGGCGGCGCGGCCACGACGACCAGCTCGACGGAGCGGGCCCGGGCGAGGGCCCGTACGGCGTGGACGAGAACGGGCGCACCGCCCAGCAGCCGAAGGGCCTTGGGAGTGCCGGGGCCCATCCGTTCGCCGCGTCCTGCGGCAGGGACGATCGCTGCGGTGGTCATGTACCTGCTCTAGAGCCAAGGAACCCCCGGCGCTCTCGCCGGGGGTCGATGGATATGCCGTTCGTTAGGAAGCGAGGACCTCGTCGAGCAGGGCCTCCGCCTTGTCCTCGTTGGTGTTCTCAGCGAGCGCGAGCTCGCTGACGAGGATCTGACGCGCCTTGGCCAGCATCCGCTTCTCTCCAGCGGAAAGGCCACGGTCGCGCTCGCGGCGCCAGAGGTCACGGACCACTTCGGCCACCTTGATCACATCGCCGGAGGCGAGCTTCTCCAGGTTGGCCTTGTAGCGACGCGACCAGTTCGTGGGCTCTTCTGTGTGCGGCGCGCGCAGCACCTCGAAGACCTTCTCCAGGCCTTCTTGGCCTACGACGTCGCGAACCCCAACGAGATCAACGTTGTCCGCGGGTACCCGAACAATGAGATCGCTCTGGGCGACGATTCGCAGGACGAGATAGGTACGGTCCTCGCCCTTGATTTTTCGGATCTCGATGTCATCGATGACGGCAGCCCCATGATGGGGGTACACCACTGTCTCGCCGACCTTGAAAGTCATATGTACGGTACCCCTTCCTTGCCTCAAGTTTATCACGGTCTCTGGACCGCTCCCCTGGCGTTTCCCCAGGTCAGAGCCGCGACGGGACTTGACAAGAAGCGCTTTCCATGCATTCGCGAGGTTGTCCGCAGGCGGCTGATCTAGGTGATACCCGTACGAAACCCGTAACAACCAGGTCAGGCGCATGACCATGATGCCGACCTTGATCGTCGGGTCGTCTGGCGGGGTCGATACGCTGTGGTCCGCTCGATCGCCTTAGAGCATGACCTGGTGGAATCACCCGAGGAAGGAACGCCGTGTCGATGCCGTCCCGGTTCCGTCGCGGACTCGCATTCGCGCTGGCCGCGGCCATGTTGCCGGTCCTGTCCGCGTGCGCTGCCAGCTTCGGCGCTGCCACCCAGGATCCCTACGCGCCCGCCGACGGCGTGTTCGCCGACACCGGTCCGCTGAAGCTGCGCAACCTGGTGCTGGTCGTCACCGGCGCCGGCCAGGCGACGTTGGTCGGGACGATCTTCAACGAGGGTGCGGAACCCGACGCCGTGGTGGCCGTCTCCAGCGGCTCGGCGGCCGGGAAGCTGACGCCGTCGGCCATTCCGGTTCCGGCCAACGGCGTTGCCGTACTGGGTCAGGAGACCTCGCTGGGCAAGCCGTCGACCGTCGAGGTGACCGGCAAGAACCTCGGGCCCGGCCTGGTGACGCGGGTGACGCTCGACTTCCAGCGGGCGGCCAGCGTCTCCGTGGACGTGCTGATCGAGCCGCGCACGGGCAGCTACACCGGCGTCCCGGTCCCGCCGTCCCCCACCCCCACGCCGGAGCCGACGCCCACCCTGGACATCCCGCACTCGGAGTCCCCCGTGCCGGGCACCACCGAGTCGCCCGAGCCGACCGACACCGCCTCGCCCGAGGCGTCGTAGTCCTCAGGACACACGCGAACGCCCCACCGCCGGCATCCCGGCAGTGGGGCGTTCGTACGTCAGAGCGCGCTCAGGCCTCGAACTTGTAGCCCAGCCCCCGCACCGTCACCAGGTGGTGCGGGCTGGAGGGGTCGGGCTCGATCTTCGCCCGCAGGCGCTTCACGTGGACGTCCAGCGTCTTCGTGTCACCCACGTAGTCCGCGCCCCAGACGCGATCGATCAGCTGCCCACGCGTGAGCACCCGGCCGGTGTTGCGCAGGAACATCTCCAGCAGCTCGAACTCCTTCAGCGGCAGGCGTACGTCCAACCCCGCCACCGTCACCACGTGCCGGTCCACGTCCATCCGTACCGGCCCGCCCTCGAGCACCGCGGAGGCCACGACCTCGGCGCCGTCGTGCCCACGCCGCAGCACGGCGCGGATGCGCGCCACCAGCTCGCGAGGGGAGAACGGCTTCGTCACATAGTCGTCCGCACCGAGCTCCAGGCCGACCACCTTGTCGACCTCGGTGTCCTTGGCGGTCACCATGATCACGGGAACGTTCGAGCGACGCCGCAGCTCCCGGCAGACCTCCGTTCCCGGCAGGCCGGGCAGCATCAGGTCCAGCAGAACGATGTCGGCTCCGCCACGCTCGAACTCCTCCAGCGCGACGTTCCCGGTCGCGGCGAGGGCGACCTCGAAGCCCTCCTTCCGCAGCATGTAAGAGAGCGCATCGCTGTAGCTCTCCTCGTCCTCTACGACGAGCACACGGGTCACGAGGGGCCCTCCTTGTGTTGATGAATTGCCTTCTCCAAAGACAAGGCCTGCGCCGGCAACGCGCCGGCGACGACGCGGTGCGCGTCGGAAACCTCGCCGCGAAGGGGAAGCTGCAACGTGAACGTCGAGCCCTTCCCCTCCACACTCCACACCGTCACGGCACCGCCATGGCTGGCGGCGACGTGCTTCACGATCGACAGGCCGAGCCCCGTACCGCCCGTCGCCCGACTCCGCGCCCGGTCGACGCGGTAGAAGCGCTCGAACACCCGGTCCAGCTCTTCCTCCGGGATACCGACGCCCTGGTCGCTCACCGAGAGCTCGACCAGCTCCCCCGCACCGGCGTCGGCCTGGTCGGCGTCCACGACCTGAACGTCGACGACCACCCGGGTGTGATCGGGGCTGTAGCGCACGGCGTTCTCGATCAGGTTGCCGAGCGCGATCACCAGCTGCGCCTCGCTGCCCAGCACGATCAGGTCGCGCAGACCGGCGCGGATCAGCTTGATCTGCTTGGCGTTCGCGTCCACCCGGGAGCGGTCCAGCGCCGACTCGACGACGGAGTCGACCTCGACCGTCGCCGCCTCCTCGACCGGATCGTCGGCCTGGACGCGGGTCAGCTCGATGATCTGCTGGACGAGGCGGCTCAGCCGTTCGCTCTCGATCTGCATCCGGCCGGCGAACCGATGGACGGCCTCAGGGTCGTCCGCGGCGTCCTGAACGGCCTCCGAAAGCAGCGTCAGCGCGCCGATCGGGGTCTTGAGCTCGTGGCTCACGTTCGCGACGAAGTCCCGCCGGATCGCATCCAGCCGGCGCTCCTTCGTACGGTCCTCGACCAGCAGCAGCACCATCTGACTGCCCACCGGGGCGACCCGGGCTGACATCGACAGCACGTCCCGGCCGAACCGGTCCCGCGGGATCGCGAAGTCCTGTTGGCGAATCTCGCCGTCACGGCGTACGGCCCGGACGAGCTCGAGCAGCTCGTCGACCACCAGGCGGCTGCCGCGGACGATCCCGAACGACCGCGCCGGGGCGCTGGCCTGGAGGACCTCGTCGTGCGGACCGATCACGACAGCGGTGGATCTGAGCACGGAAAGCACCTTCGCCACGTCCGGCGGGACGGCCGGAGCGGGCGATTTGATCTCCTGGCGCTGCTCACGTTCGCTGAAACGGAACGCGAGAACGGCGACCGCACCGACGGCAAGGCCAACCAGGCCGCCGATAGCGGCGGCAAATGTCGCGTCCACGATGTTCGATGGTACGGGGACAATAAGTCGATAGTCGCCTCGCCGTAGGTCCTCGCCATGACCACTTAGAGCGATGTTCACTCTTCGTTTACTACTCATCTGCACATGGCCATCTGGGTGGCCTATCGTCCTCTTCCATGCGCGACGCATTCCACGAGCAGCTCGAGGGCATCAACGACCGGATCGTCGAGATGGCGAATCTGGTCGAGATAGCCGTCGAGGAGGCGACCGCGGCGCTTCTCGAAGCGGACGCGCGGCGGGCCGAGCAGGTCATCACCGCCGACGTCGAGATCGACCGCCTGCAGACGCTGGTGGAGGAGCAGACCTTCGAGCAGCTGGCCCTCCAGCAGCCCGTTGCCACCGACCTCCGCATCCTCGTCGGTGCGCTGCGGATGACGGCGGACCTCGAACGGATGGGCGATCTCGCCGAGCACGTCGCGAAGATCACCCGGCTGCGTTACCCCGAGCACGCGATCCCGGACGACGTGAAGGCCACCATCGCCGAGATGGGCAAGGTGGCCAAGCGGATGGTGCACGACGTCGCCACCTGCGTCGCCGCCCGTGACGTCGAGGCAGCGGAACGTCTCGTCGGCGCCGACGACGAGATGGACAGCCTGCGCCGTTCACTGTTCCAGAGAATGCTCGACCCGGGCTGGCCCCACGGCGTGGAGGCCGCCGTCGACATCGCCTTGCTGGGCCGGTACTACGAGCGGATCGCGGACCACGCGGTCTCCATGGCCCGCCGGGTGATCTACCTCGTGACCGGCGAGATGCCGGACCACATCACCTCGACCCCCGCGTAGCCCCCGCGGAGGCCGTGACCTCGAGGCTCTTCGGCCAACCCAACGCCGAAGGGCTTTGGGTCACGTACGGGCGCATTCCCTTGTCGGGCGGGCAAAACGCCTTGCCAGTCGCCCGAACGTCCTGGCAGGGTCCCTGCCCATGGCGGCGATCCTCCTTGCCGGCGGCCCCGGCACCGGCAAGTCGACGGTCACGGCCGCCGTGCGGGCCAGACGACTCCACGCGGTCGACCTCGACTACGGCTATGCCCGCTTCGAGACTCCGGAAGGTCAGCCGATCGGCTTTCCCGCGGACCCAGACCTGGCCTGGCTGACCAGCCATCACTGGCAGTGGATCGACGAGCGCCTCGACGAGGCAGTGGCCGACTGTCGCGACCGCACGGGTCTGCTGTGTGGCACAGCGTTCAACATGTTCGACCGGCTGGAGCGCTTCGACCTGGCGCTGGTGCTCCAGCTCGACGACGCCATGATGGAGCGACGGCTTCGCGATCCCCAGCGGGGACAACGTGTTCGGCAAGACCGGCGACACCGTCGCCTGGTCGCGCTGGTGGCGGGGAACGGTGGAGGCGGAGCTGCTCGGCCGAGGCGCGCTACCGATCGGCGCCCAAGTGCCCGTCGATCAGGTGGTCGACGACGTCCTCGCGACCTGCGCGGCCCATGGCTACCCGCTTGCCCAATGAACGCAAAGCCGCGTGAAAAGGGTAGCCAGGCCCATCGCGGGTAGGCGACCAGTCGAAGCCGCCTCAAGGCTGGGGTCGCGGCGGCGCCGCCGCGGCCCCTCACTCATTGGTCTGGAATTTCGCCGACTGATTGGCCTGGCCGGCCTGGGATCGGGTCCATAGCTTCGAGAACGTGACCGTAGCGAAACGACCACTCGGCAATTCCACCATCGAGGTCAGCGAAATCGGGCTCGGCGCCTGGCAGTTCACCGACGAGGGCTGGGGCGGCCCCGACGAGAACGAGTCCGCCCGCATCGTCGACGAGGCGCTCGCGCTCGGCGTCACGTTCATCGACACCGCACCCGGCTACGCCGGCGGCAAGAGCGAGGCCGCGCTCGGCCGGGCCCTCGAGGGCCGCCGCGACCAGGTCGTGCTCTGCACGAAGTTCGGCTACTGGGCGGACGAACCCGCCGACTACTCCGCCGGCCGCATCGAGGAGTCGCTGACGAAGAGTCTCACCCGACTGCGGACGGACTACGTCGACGTCCTACTCGTCCACAGCCCGCCGTTCGAGCTCATGGACGGCACGACCGCCCCGCACTACCGCGAGCTCGAACGCCTCAAGGACGCCGGGATGATCCGTGCGTACGGCGTCTCCGGCCGCGACGACACCAGCGAGGAGATCCGCCGCATCGTCGAGACGACGGGCAGCCAAGCGATCGAGATCCGCTTCAACGCGCTGTACCAGGAGCCCGCTGAGGCGTTCGCAGCTGCCGCCGAGGCCGGCGTCGGGCTGATCGTCAAGGTCCCGCTGGAGTCCGGGTGGCTGTCGGGGAAGTACGACGCGGACAGCCGGTTCGAGGAGGGCCCGCGCAGCCGGTGGACGCCGGAGCAGATCGCCGAACGAGCCGCCCTGGTGGACGAGTTCGCCGCCCTGCTGCCCGCCGGCGTGTCCACCGCCCACGGGGCGCTGAGGCACGTCCTCGCCCAGCCGCAGGTGTCGACGGTCATCCCGGGAACGAAGTCGATCGAGCAGCTGCGCGAGAACGTCGCCGCCACCGACGCCGGCCTGCCGCCGGACACCCTGGCGGCGATCCGCAAGCTCGGCGAAGGCCGCCCCTCCCTAGCCTGGTGATCATGTCGGTGATCATGAAGCCGGAACGGCGTATATGACCGCTCCGGCTTCATGATCGCGTTCATGATCACGGCGCGGGGCTAGTGCGGGCGGGAGGAAAGGCGGAAGTCGTCCGCCGACTGGTCGCCGACCACACGACCCTGGTGCACCGTCACCACCCGGTCGACCCAGCGCAGCGTCTGCGGCCGGTGGGCGATGACGATCGTCGTACGGCCATGCGCCGCCGACCGCATCGCCTGCTCGACTCGCCGTTCGCTCTGCAGGTCGAGGTGGGACGTCGCCTCGTCCAACACGAGCACGCGCGGGTCGAGCACGAGCGCCCTTGCCAGGCAGAGCAGCTGACGCTGACCAGCCGACAACGAACGGCCGCGCTCCTGCACCTCGTGCAGGTAGCCGCCGTCCAGCTGGGCGATGAACTCGTGCGCCCCCACCGCACGCGCCGCCGCCTCCACCAGCTCGTCGGGCGCGTCCTCGATCCCGTACGCGATGTTGTCCCGGATCGTCCGCGAGAACAGGAACGGCTCCTGCGGTACGTACCCGATCGCCTGCCGGAACCGAGACGGGTCGAACGAGGTCACGGGCACGCCGTCAACCTGGACTTGCCCCTCGGTCGTATCGTAGAACCGCGTGATCACCTTGGCGATCGTCGACTTCCCCGCACCGGTTTGGCCGACGAACGCGACCCGTTCGCCCGACCCGATGGACAGATCGGCGCCCTGCAAGGCTGGCTTGGCAGTGCCCTGGTACTGCAGTGCCACGCCCTTGAGCTCGATGTCACCCGACAGCTCGCCGACCTCGACGGGCTCGTCCGGCGTCGGCACCGACACCTCTTCGGCCAGCAACGCGGAGATCCGGGTCACGCCGGTCTTCGCCCGCTGGTAGATGTCGAACACCGTCGCCATCTGCTGGATCGGCGCGAACGCCAACGCCAGGTAGAGCAGGAACGGGATCAGCTCCGCCACGTTCAGCGAACCGGCCTGGATCAGCTGCCAACCCACGAGCAGGGTCGCCGCCACGGTGAGGCCGGCGAGCAGCTCGATGAACCCGACGTACCTCGCCGTTGCCCGGTTGCTCGTCTCGCGCGCGGCCTGCTGCTGGTCGGCGAGGCCGCGGAAGTGCTCGAGGTTCGCGCCCTCCCGCCGGAACGCCTGCGTCACAGGGAGGACAGCGAGTGTCTCGTGCAGGTAGGTGTTCAGCACCGAGTTGAGCTCGCGAGCCCGTTCGTACGCGGGACCGACCACTCTGCGGTACCAGATCGTGGCCACCGTCGCGGGCGGGATCACCGCCAGGACGACGAGCGCCATCATCGGGTTGAGCACGAGCAGGACCGCGGTCATGCCGGTGAAGGTGACGATCGCGACGAGCGCGTTCGTCAACCCCGCTTGGATGAGCTCCGCGACCGCGTTCACGTCCGACGTGAGCCGGGTCATGATCCGGCCAGCGTGCGTACGGTCGTAGTAGTCCATCCCGAGCCGCTGCAAGTGGGCGAACAGCCTTACCCGCAAGGCATACAGGATGCGTTCGGTCGTCTTCGACGTGACGACGTGCGTCGCCCACACGTCGCCCCAGTCGATCAGTGCGACGAGGCCGAACACCGCGCAGCTCAGCAGGAGCATGCCGAACGACTTGTGGTCGAGCGCGTTCTCCAACCCGTTCTGGACGAGCAACGGGCCGGACAGCAGTGCGAGCGTGTCGATCAGCAACAGGCTGAGGCCGAGCGCGATCGCCCAACGTTCTGGGCGAATCAGCTGCCGCAGCCGGAACTTCTCCGAATTCGACGTCTGGTGGTCGGTGTCGACGCCGACCTTGTCGGCTACCGGCTTGAGCTTCGACAACGCGTCGAGCAACTCCGGCGAGACGGGGTCGCCCACGCGGGCGCGGATCGTCTCGGTCGGCCGCTCGGCGGGCTGCCAGGTCTCCGGCGTTACCCTCCGCTCGAGAGCCTGCTTCGACGTCGGCTCGGCGTCGGGCAGCTCGGACATCAGCCCTTGATACAGGGCGGAACGTTCGAGCAGCTCGTCGTGCGTGCCCTGGTCGACAACCTTTCCGCGGTCGATCAGAACGACGCGATCGGCAAGCTGGACAGTGGATTCGCGGTAGGCGACCACGATCACGGTCCGGCCCGCGACGATCTCCTGCATCGCGTCGAGGATCTTGCGCTCGACGTGGACGTCGACCGCCGACGTGGCGTCGTCCAGGACGAGCACGTCGACATCGGCGAGGAGCGCCCGGGCGAGCGCGATCCGTTGCCGCTGGCCGCCGGAGAGACTGAGGCCCTCCTGGCCGACCTCGGTGTCGTAGCCCTCGGGCAGCGACACGATGAAGTCGTGGATCGCGGCGATCTTGGCGACCCGTTCGACGTCCTCGGCCGTTGCGTCGTGCCGCCCGTACGCGATGTTGTCCCGGATCGAGCCGGAGAGCAGCATCGCCTCGTCGAACACCATGCTGATCCGGCTCCGCAGCTGGTCGAGCGAGAGCTGGGTGACATCGATCCCATCCAGTCTGACGCTTCCACTGGTGGCGTTGCGCAGACGGGGAACGAGCTGCAGCGCGGTCGACTTGCCGGATCCGGTGGGACCGACGACGGCGACCGTTTCGCCCGGCAGGACGTCGAGGCTGAACCCGTTCAGCGCCTTCGGACCGTCGGGGTAGGTGAATGACACGTCATCGAAGGAGACGAACGCCCCACGCTCGCGGCCGTCCCTCTGGTGGCCGCCGGTGGTGACGGTCTCGTCGCTGTCGCGGACCTCGGGCTCGACCGCGAACACCTCCGCGATCCGTTCCGTCCCAGACCGCGCGCGGGGCGCGACCGTGAGCACCATCGCGAGCAGCCGGGCCGAACCGTTGAGGTCGGCCAGGTAGGCGAGGAACGCGAAGAACGTGCCGACGGTCACGTGACCGTTGAGGGCGAGCCAGCCGCCGAGCAGCAGCACGAGCACCTGGCCGGCGAGCGGGCTGGCCTGGAGCGTGGCGAGCAGGGGTGCGCGTTCGCGGATGGCGCGGACGCGGCTGCGGAACAGCACGGCGAGCGACTCGGTGAAGCGGCCGAGCTCGTTCGACTCCTGCCCGAAGCCCTTGACCACGCGGACGCCGGTGATGGCTTCCTCGGCGACCGTGGTCATGTCGGCTTCGCGCTGCTGGGCGTCCCAGGATGCCGCGTACACACGCATGTGCATGCGGCGAGCGATCACGACGAGGCCGATCAGCACGCAGAGCAGGACGAGCGCGAGGAGCGGCGAGAGGAACGTCATGATCGTGAGCGCGAGCAGGACCTGCAGCACCGTTCCGAGAACGGGTGGGAGCAGGCCGACCGCTTGCTGGATGAGCACCAGGTCGGAGTTCACCCGCGCGACGAGCTGACCGCTCTGCATGCGCTCGTGCGCGGCGGCGTCGAGGCGTTGCAGGTGGGCGTAGAGGTCGTCGCGAATATCGTTCTGGACAAGGAGGCTGAGCCGTCCGCCGGCCTCACGCCAGGTCGCCGACATGATCGCGCGTACCAGGACGGCGACGATGAGGGCACCGACCCAGGGCAGCAGGGGCTTGGTGCGGGCGACGATGGCGTCGTCGACCACGACCTTCTGCAGCAGCGGCGCGGAGACGAGGGCGGTGGTCCAGCCGGTCGCCGCGGCCAGCGCGATGATCAGCGTACGGCGGTGCCGACCGAGGTAGGGAGCGAGCCAGCGCAGCCAGCCGTTGTTCGCGTTCGCGTCCTTGGGCTTGGGGTTTCGCCTGTGCTCGTTGGTTTTTCGTGGATGCGGGAAGGCAGGTGCTGTCCGGGTCCCGGCGCGGGACCCTAGGGGTAACACGATCAGTCTTTCCCGCCGACGGCGGTGATGTGTGTGGACGCGTCCAGGCACCGAGCGCGGCCCCGCCGTCGGCGAGGTCGTCTCTAGTTCAGGTGGTCCTAAGCGTTGCCGGTGCCGGAGGTCCCTGTCAGAAGAGGGACGGCAGGAAGTAGGAAGGCAACGCAGGAATATGGCGGAGAGTCGGCCGGATCACCGGAGCGCTGTGGAGCGCTCGATGTGACGCGGGCATAGCGCGCACGCACCTTAACTGGCAGCTGGTGGGCGGTTTGGGACTTCGAAGCAGACTGCGATGTCTACTGATCAAGTACCGTACTTGGGTCATCAGACGAGTGCGACCTGTTTCTGGATCATCCCAGAATATGGACATGGTGGTATCGATCCCAGCTTGAGTGGGTACGGGCAGTTTGTTTCGGCCTCTGGTCTGTTGTGAAGCCGCCCTCCACCCCCGCGGCTACCAGAGTTCTGGGCGGTGTCCGACTTCGTCCTCGAACACGACCCCCTCGTCCGCGGCCACCTCTACGGAAGGTGAGGCCTACTTCCGGCCCTGGTTCTTCACCGCTTCGATCGCCGCCGCGGCGGCGTCCGGGTCGAGGTACTCGCCGCCCGTCTTCAGTGGCTTGAAGGACGAGTCGAGCTCGTACAGCAGTGGGATCCCGGTCGGGATGTTCAGCCCCACGACCGCCTCGTCCGTCATGCCGTCCAGGTGCTTCACCAGCGCACGCAGCGAGTTGCCGTGAGCGGCCACCAGGACAGTGAGCCCGCGACGCAGGTCGGGGACGATCGCGTCGTACCAGTACGGCAGCATCCGGTCGACCACGTCCGCCAGGCACTCGGTCCGCGGCAGCAGCTCGGGTGGGAGGTCGGCGTACCGCGCGTCGCCCGCCTGCGAGAACTCCGACGAGTCGTCCAGCGGCGGCGGGGGCGTGGAGTACGACCGGCGCCAGATCATGAACTGCTCTTCGCCGAACTCCGCCAGCGTCTGCGCCTTGTCCTTGCCCTGCAGTGCCCCGTAGTGCCGCTCGTTCAACCGCCACGACCGCCGCACCGGCAGCCAGCCGAGGTCGGCCTCGTCCAGCGCGATCTCCGCCGTACGGATCGCCCGCCGCAGCACCGACGTGTGCAGAACGTCCGGCAGCAGCGAACGGGAACGCATCAGCTCACCACCGCGCCGAGCCTCCTCCGCCCCGGCGGCGGTCAGGCCGACGTCGACCCAGCCGGTGAACAGGTTCTTCGAGTTCCACTCGCTCTCGCCGTGACGAAGCAGGATCAGCCGGTACGCAGCACTCATGACTCCGACTCTAGCGACGAGCCCGCAGCCAGTCCTGGAAGGCCGCCAGGTTCGCCGTCGACTCGCCGCGGGACGTACGCCACTCCCACTCGCGGCGAATCGACGACGCGAAGCCCAGCTTGAGGATCTGGTTGAACGAGTCGTCGGCCGCCTCCAGAACCGACCCCAGCAGCTGGTCCACCTCCGCAGCGGTCACCGCGACCAGCGGCAGCGTGCCCGCCAGGTGGATGTCGCCGAGATGATCGACCGCGAACGCGACGCCGTGAAGCCGGAGGTTCTTCTCGAGCAGGAACCGGTACACCGCTTCGTGGTTCTCGTCCGGCCGCCGCGCGACGAACGCGTGCACGCTCACCGCGTGGGCGCCGACGTCCAGGACGCAGGCCGTCTTCAGCTTCCGCTCCCCCGGCAACGTCACGACGAAGTTGCCCGGGCGCGGCTCCTCCCACTCGACCTCGAGCCCGTCGAGGGCGGACCGGATGATTGAAGCTGCGGCGCTCACGCGCCCAATGCTGCCAGGGACTCGATCGCTTCCTGATAGACGTCCAACGTTCGTTCGGCCGTCGCTGACCAGCCGAACCGCTGCGCGTGCCGTACGCCAGCCGCTCCGTACGCCCGGAGCCGCAGCGGATCGCAGACCAACGAACGCAGCACGCGCGCCCACTCGTCCGGCGCGTGCGAGTCGACGAGAACGCCCGAAACCCCATCCGCGACCGCCGTCAGCAGCCCGCCCGTCGCCGCCGCGACCACCGGCGTTCCACACGCCTGCGCCTCCAGCGCGACCAGGCCGAACGACTCGTTGTACGACGGCACCGCCACCACGTCGGCCGCCCGATACCAGGAAGCCAGCTCGTGCTGGCGCACCGGCGGCTCGAAGCGCACCAGGTCGTCGACGCCGAGCGTCTTCGCCAGCCGGATGAGGGCGTCCGGCTTCGCCGTACCCGACCCGGAAGGCCCGCCGACGATCGCGACCACCAGCCGGGGGCGCAGCGACGGGTCGCGCGCGGCCAGCTCGGCGGCCGCCCGAACGAGCACGTCCGGCGCCTTCAGCGGCTGGATCCGCCCCACGAACGCGAGCACGATCGCGTCCGGCGGCAGCCCCAACCGCTTGCGCTCCAGCAACCGGTCGCCCGGCGAGAACACGTCCAGATCGACGCCTGGGTTGACGACCGCGACCCGCTGCGGGTCTGCGGCGTACAGGTCGATCAGCTGCTGAGCCTCGGTGTCGGTGTTCGCGATCAGCCGGTCGGCGGACTCCACGACCTGCTCCTCGCCGATGATCCGTCCCTGCGGCTCGGGCTCGTCGCCGTCGGCGAGGAGCGAGTTCTTCACCTTCGCCATCGTGTGCATGGTGTGCACGAGCGGGACGCCCCAGCGGTCCTTCGCGAGCGCGCCGACGTGGCCGGACAGCCAGTAGTGGGAGTGCACGAGGTCGTACCAACCGTGCTCGTGCATCGCCTCGGCCCGCAGCACATCACGCGCGAACGGACAGAGCTGGGCGGGCAGGTCGTTCTTCGACAGCCCCTCGAACGGGCCGGCGACGACGTTCCGTACGCGGATCCCCGGCTCGCTCTCGACCACCGGCAGCAGGTCACTCGACGTCGCGCGGGTGAAGATCTCGATCTCGATGTCGCGCTGGGCCAGCTCGCGGGCCAGCTCGAGGACGTACACGTTCAGTCCGCCGGCATCGCCCGTACCGGGCTGGTCGAGAGGTGAGGTGTGCACGCTGAGCATCGCTACTCGCTTCGGCAAGCGCACTCCGTCTACCTCCAGGTCACAGAGATCCCTGAAAGCCTCAACCCGCGAGGCAGTCGGCTCATTCCGCGGCCGCCGCCTCGAAGGCCGCGAGGATCTCCTTCGAGAACAGGACGAACCGGGCCTCTTCCACCTTGGCAGGCGTGGAACGTACGGTCTGGACCGCGATCCGGGCCGCGTCCTCCAGTGGCCAGCCGTAGATCCCCGCCGACACCGCCGGGATCGCGACCGACTGAGCGCTCAGCTCGTCGGCGACGGTGAGCGCGTTCCGGTAGCACGAGGCGAGCAGCGAGGGGTCGCGTTGGCCGGCGTTCCAGTTGGGTCCCACCACGTGGATCACCCAGTCCGCGGGCAGCTCGCCGGCGGTTGTCCAGCCGGCCTGCCCGGTCGGCAGCCCGTGCGGGAACCGATGCATGCAGTCGTCGAGGATCGCGCGCCCGCCCGCGGCATGGATCGCGCCGTCGACACCCCCTCCGCCACGCATCCGCGAGTTCGCCGCATTGACGATCGCGTCGACTTCCTGGGTGGTGATGTCGCCCTGGATCATCGTCAACCGCATGTCCTCATCATCACCGATGCCGCCAACCCCGGACCGTAACAAGTTGTGCCTCGCGGCTGGGCGCAAATGGGGTTACCTTCGAGTACCGGCGGTGTGACCCCTGAGGCGGGTGAGCCCTGTGCAGGCATGGGTGATCTGGCTGATCGTGGCGATGGCGCTCGGAATAGCCGAGCTGCTCTCGCTCACGCTGAACCTCGCCCTGATCGCCGCCGCGGCCATCGTCGCGACCCTGGTCGCCGCGGTCGGGCTGCCGTTGGGCTTCCAGGTCGCCGCGTTCGCGCTCACCGGTGTCCTTTTGGTCCTCTTCGTCCGGCCGATCGCGATGAAGCAGCTCCAGAAACCGCCCGTGATGCGGATGGGCATCAGCGCGTTGATCGGCAAGGAAGCGCTCGCGCTCACCGAGGTCACGAGGAGCGCGGGCAGGGTCCGGATCGGCGGCGAGGAGTGGACGGCCAGGCCGTACGACCCGTCGCTGGTCATCCCGGCCGGCGCCACCGTCGAGGTGCTCGCCATCGAAGGGGCGACCGCGCTCGTCCATCCTCAGGAGGAACCGTGGATGCGCTGATAGCCGGCATTCTGATCGCGATCGTCGCCATCATCGTCGTGATGCGTTCGGTGCGAATCGTGCCGCAGGCAAGGGCTGGGAACGTCGAACGGCTCGGCCGCTACACCAGGACGCTCGAGCCGGGGCTGAACATCGTGATCCCGTTCATCGACCGGGTGCGGCCGCTGATCGACCTTCGCGAGCAGGTGGTCTCGTTCCAGCCGCAGCCGGTGATCACCGAGGACAACCTCGTCGTCCACATCGACACCGTTCTGTACTTCCAGGTCACCGACCCGCGTGCCGCGGCGTACGAGATCGCCAACTACATCCAGGCCATCGAGCAGCTCACCGTCACCACCTTGCGGAACGTGATCGGCGGGATCGCGCTGGAGAGCACGCTGACCTCGCGCGAGCACATCAACACCACGCTGCGCGGCGTCCTCGACGAGGCGTCGGGCAAGTGGGGCATCCGCGTGAATCGCGTGGAGCTCAAGGCGATCGACCCGCCGCCGTCGATCAAGGACTCGATGGAGAAGCAGATGCGGGCCGACCGGGAGAAGCGGGCCGCGATCCTCACCGCGGAGGGTGTGCGACAGGCCAAGATCCTCACGGCCGAGGGTGAGAAGCAGGGCGCGATCCTCACCGCGGAAGGCGAACGGCAGGCGGCGATCCTGCGGTCGGAGGGTCAGGCGAAGGCGATCGACACGGTCTTCGAGGCGATCCATCGCAACGACCCGGACCCGAAGCTGCTCGCGTACCAGTACCTGCAGATGCTGCCCGAGCTGGCGAAGGGGCCGGGCAACACGTTCTGGGTGATTCCGAGCGAGGTGACGTCGGCGTTGTCGAACGTGTCCAAGGCGTTCGCCGGCGAGCCCGAGGCCGTGGCGGGTAAAGGCGACGGTGAACGGAAGGCGATCGACGCGTCGGAGGACTGAACTGGTCCACCGAATCCGCCCCTCACCGGTCCAGCGCTCGGCCCGGTGATCGCCCTAGCGTGGAGAACGTGTCCACGTTGACGATGTTGCTCGACGAGCGTCCTCCGTTCGTTCCTCCCGACCCCGAAGTCATGACCGCGGTCGTCGACCTGCCGCCCGGCGACCAGGGGACGCCGCCGCATCGGCACTCCGGTCCGGTGTTCGGGTACGTGGTCTCCGGCGCGGTCCGGTACGAGCTCGAGGGCGAGCCGGAGCGCGTCCTGCTTGCGGGCGAGTCGTTCTGGGAGCCGGGCGGCGACCTCATCCACTACCAGGCCGGGAACGCCAGTGGCGACGCCCCGGCGCGGTTCTTCGTGGTGATGATCGGCGTTCCCGGTGTACCGATGTTGACGCTGGTGGACGCCGCCGAGCTCGAGCAGCGTCGCGACCGCCGCTGGAAGAAGGGCTGAACCGTGCACGTGTTTCTCGCTGGCGCGACCGGTGTCGTCGGTCGCCGCATCGTTCCGCTGCTCGTCGCCGCTGGCCATCGGGTCACCGGGACGACCCGCCGGTCCGAGAAGGCCGGGCTGCTGCGGGAGCTCGGCGCCTCGCCCGTGGTGGTGGACGCGTACGACCGCGACGGGATGTTCGCGGCCGTCGCGGCGGCTCGTCCGGACGTCGTGATGGACCAGCTGACCGACCTCACCGTCTACGACGTCGCCGCCAACGCGCGGCTGCGCCGGGAGGGCACCCCTAACGTCGTCGCGGCCGCGCTGGCGGCCGGTGTCCAGCGCGTCGTCGCGCAGAGCCTCGGGTGGATCTACGCACCCGGCACGTCCCCGGCGAGCGAGGACGAGCCGCTCGATCTCGACTCCGTGGCGACGCGAAGGTCAACGGTGCAAGGGATCGCGGACCTCGAACGGGCGGTACATGCGGCGCCGGAGGCCGTTCTGCTCAGGTACGGGCTGTTCTACGGACCCGACACCTGGTACGCGCCGGGTGGGTTGAAGGCCGACGAGGCGCGGGCGGGAAAGCTCGTCGCCGACGCCGACGTGACGAGCTTCGTCCACGTCGACGACGCCGCGGCGGCCGCTGTGCTCGCGCTCGAGTGGCCGTCGGGGCCGGTCAACGTGTGTGACGACGAACCGGCTCCGGGAACGGAGTGGGTGCCCGCGTTCTGCCGCGCCGTCGGCGCACCTGCGCCCCTTCCGTCGGGCGCTGAGCGGAACGGCTGGGCCCGCGGTACGTCCAACCGGCTGGCCCGTTCGTGGGGCTGGGCGCCGCGGTACTCCTCGTGGCGCGAGGGCTTCAGCGCTTGGTGATCAGCGGCCCGAGCAGCTCGAGCGCTCGCCGCCACGCGTGTGCTGGCGGTGTGGCGTACCCGATCAGCAGGGCGGCGGCGTCCTGACTGTCCGGTGCGCGCCAGTGCATTCGCCAGTTGAGCCCGTGCAGCCGAAGGCCGGCGTTCGCGGCCCGTTTCACCAACGCTCGTTCCTCGTCGACGGACTCCAGCGGCAGCAGAGCATGCAGTCCGGCGTCGATCCCGAGGAGCGGGGTGGCGAGGCGCTGGACGAGCTCGGTGCGCCGTCGCTGGTACGTCCGCCGCGCCCGGCGTACCTGGCGGTCGTAGTCGCCGCGTTCGATGAAGTCGGCCAACGCCAGTTGGTCGATCGCTGACACCGACGCGCCTCCCGCGACCAGGCTGTCAAGCGTTGCTTGACGCAGCGCGGGAGGTACGACCAGCCAGCCGATACGCATCGCCGGAGCGAGGGCTTTGCTCACGCTGCCGGCGTAGATCACGCGGTTCGAATCGGCGCCTTGCAGCCCGCCGACGGGCTTGCGGTCGTACCGGAACTCGCCGTCGTAGTCGTCCTCGACGACGTACGCCTGGCGGGTCCTCGCCCAGTCGAGGAAGGCCGTCCGCCGGCTCTCCGCGAGCGCCACGCCGAACGGATGCTGATGAGACGGCGTCAACAGAGCCGCTCCCGTCCGGTCCGTCAGGCCCGACGGATCGGCGCCTTGCTCGTCGACGGGCATCGCGACGAGGTCGAGGCCGGCCGATGCCAGGAGCTGTCGATGCATCGACAGGCAAGGGCTTTCGGTGGCGGCCTCGCCGATCCCTTGGTGCCTGAACGCGCGCGCCAGCACGGCGAGGCCGTGCGTGAAGCCCGCGGTGATCAGCACCGTGTCGGCGGTGGCCCGGACGCCGCGGGTTCGGGCGACGTAGGAGGCGAGCACGCGCCGGAGTACGTCGAGACCGGCCGGGTCGGGGAGGTCGAACGCCTCCGGCGTCGCGTTCGCCAGGGCTCGGCGGATGCTCGCCGCCCAGGCGGATCGCGGGAACGAGCCCAGGTCGGGGCGTCCCGGGCGGAGATCGATCAGCGTCTTGGCGCTTCGTACGTCGCGGTCCTCGTCCTCGGCCGGAGCGCCCGCCACGCTCGTCCCGGAGCCTCGGGCGCTGCTCAGCCAGCCCTCGGCGATCAGCTGCTCGAACGCCTCGACGACGGTGCCCCTGGAGACGCCGAGCTCGGCGGCCAGGCTGCGCGTACCCGGGAGTCGCGTGCCTGGCTGGAGGCGCCCGTCGCGGATCGCGTCGCGGAGGGCCTGCTCGAGCGAACGACCCACGCCCGGGCCGCGTCGGACGTCGAGGTGCAGGTCGAGATCGGTACGTGGCATCGCCTTCGAAGTCTCCTCGAAGGCGATGCCACGTCGCAAACCGGCGCTCAGGTGAGCGAGTCGAAGAACTTCGCGATGTCCGCGGCCAGCGCTTCGGGCTTCTCCATCGCGATGAAGTGGCCGGTGCCGGGGTTGTCCGTCGACCACTGGCTGATGTCGTTCTGCAGCTCGGCCAGCCGGCGGATCCCGGGCGGGCCGCTGTAGAGGCCGGTCGGCGCGGCCTTCTGCCCGGTCGGCCAGACGAACTTCACGTTGTCGTACATGAACCACGACGACGAGGCCGCGCTCTGCGTGAACCAGTACAGGCTGACGTTCGTCAGCAGCAGGTCGCGGTCGATCGCGTCGTCCGGCACCGGCACCGCGTAGGTGAACTCGTGGAACTTCTGCAGCAGCCACCCCAGCAGCCCGACTGGTGAGTCGTTCCAGCCGAACGCCATCGTCTGCGGGTAGTGCCGGAGCAGCAGGTGGTGGTCGACGCCTTGGCCGGCCCACTGCTGCATCTGGTCGTACAGCCCGCGCTCTTCCTCGTTCAGCTGCGGCAGCAGGTCCTCGGTCGGCAGGCCGACGCCGCTGTCCAGGTGGACGCCGACGACGCGATCGGGGTCCGCCGTCGCGGTCTCCTGCGAGACGTAGACGCCGAGGTCGCCGCCCTGCACGCCGTACCGCTCGTAGCCCAGCCGCCGCATGAGCTCCGCCCACATCCGGCCGACCTGCGCGACGCTGAACCCGGTCGCCGGCGGCTTGCCGGAGAACCCGAAGCCGGGAACGTGCGGCACCACGACGTCGAACCCACGCTCGGTCAGCTGCGGGATGAGGTCGACGAACTCCACCACGGAGTTCGGCCAACCGTGCGTGAGTAGCAGCGGCAGCGCGTCCGGGTTGCCGGACCTGACGTGCAGGAAGTGCACGTCGATCCCGTCGATCGCCGTGACGAACTGCGGAAACGCGTTCAGCCGCGCCTCCTGCGCCCGCCAGTCGAAGCCGTCGCGCCAATACTCGGCGATCTCGCGGAGGTACGCGACCGGGACGCCGCGGCTCCAGCCGTCGCCGGGGAGCTGCTCGGGCCAGCGCGCGTTCGCCAGCCTGGCGTGCAGGTCGTCCAGCTCTGCTTGCGGAATCTCGATGCGGAAGGGCTTGATCTCTGTCGTCATGACGAGGACTCTAGAAGTCGTGTAGGACGGATCCTGTCCTACACGGCTATCATTCTCGAAGACATGAGCGATCCTTCCGAACGCCTCCTCAACCTGCTGTCGCTGCTCCAGACGCCGCGCGACTGGCCGGGCAGCGAGCTCGCCCGCCGGCTGTCGGTCACGACGCGGACCGTGCGCCGCGACATCGACCGGCTGCGCGGGCTCGGCTACCCGGTCGAGGGCGCGCTGGGGCCGGAGGGCGGCTACCGGCTCGTCGCCGGAACGGCCATGCCGCCGCTCCTGCTGGACGACGACGAGGCGGTCGCGATCGCGATCGGCCTCCGGATCGCGGCCGGGCAGGCTATCGCCGGCATCGACGAGGTCTCTGTCCGCGCCCTCGCCAAGCTCGAACAGGTGTTGCCCAAACGGCTCCGCCGCCGGGTCACCACCTTGGGCGCGGCGACCGTCCCGTTCTCGCTGCGGAACGACCCGTCGGTCGACCCCGAGCTCCTGGCTCAGCTCGCGGCGCTGATCGAGAACAGCGAACGGTTGCGCTTCGACCACGTCGCGGCCGACGGCTCACGTACCGACCGGAACGTCGAGCCGCGCAGCCTGGTCTCGCAGAACGGGCAGTGGTACCTGCTCGCGTACGACCTCGACAAGGCGGACTGGCGGACGTTCCGCGTCGACCGGCTCGGTGACCTGCGCCCGACCGGCCACCGCGTCCCGCGGCGCGCGCTGCCGGCGAAGGACGTCGCCGAGCAGGTGCGGAAGCAGGTGTACTCGCGAGCACCCGTCTACTCCGCGACCGTGACGCTGCACGCACCGATCGCCCAGGTGGCTAGGCGATTCGGCTCCACGGACGGGCTGACCGAGCTGGACTCGAGCACCTGCCGGTACGTCAGCCACGAGGACACCGTCGAGTTCCTCGCGTTCCGGCTGATCCGGCTCGACTGCGAGTTCGAGGTGCACGAACCACCCGAGCTGGTCGCCTACCTGCGCGAGCTCAGCGCCCGGACGCTCCGCGCGGCCGGCTAGGTCGTCCCAGCGCGGATCAGGCCGCACTCGTACGCGAGAACGACGGCCTGAACGCGGTCGCGCAGCTGGAGCTTGGTCAGGATCCTGTTCACATATCCCTTCACCGTCCCTTCGGTCAGACAGAGCTTGCCGGCGATCTCGGAGTTGGACAGCCCACGCGCGATCAGCTCGAGCACCTCACGTTCGCGCTCGGTCAGCTCACTCAGCGCCACGTCGACGTTCGGCACCACGTCGCCTGCCGTCCCGAGATGGCGCTCGATCAGCCGCTTGGTCACCGTCGGCGCGACGATCGCGTCGCCGCGCGCGACTGCGCGGATCGCGACAAGCAGGTCCGACGCCAGGATGTCCTTCAGGACGTACCCGCTCGCCCCCGCGCGCAGGGCCGAGTAGACGTACTCGTCCAGGTCGAAGGTGGTGAGCACGAGGACCTTCGGCGCCTCATGACGCGCGGCACGGACCAGCCGCGTCGCTTCGACTCCGTCGACGTCGGGCATCTGGATGTCCATCAGCACGACGTCCGGTGCGGTCTTCGCGACCAGCTCCATCACCTCCGAGCCGTCGCCAGCCTCACCCACGACGCGCATGTCGTCGGCGCTGTTGATGATCAGCGCCAAACCTCCCCGCAACAGGGCTTGGTCGTCGACGAGCAGCACGCGGATCACGGCCCGGCCTCCGTTCCCAACGGGAGCCGAGCCCGCACCGAGAACCCGTTGCCGGCGATCGGTCCGGCAAACAGCTCTCCGCGCACGGTCTCGACCCGTTCGCGCATCCCCCGCAGGCCGTTGCCCGCGCCATCCGCAACGGCGTCTCCGGCGCCGTTGTCGTTCACCTCCACCGTCAAGGCGTCCTTTCCGTACCCGATCGTCACCTGCACGCGCGCTCCCGGACCAGCGTGCTTCATCGCGTTCGTCAATGCCTCTTGCACAATCCGATACGCCGCCAGGTCGACGGTGATCGGGAGGACGTCCGGCTCGCCCTCGAGGTGCAGCACCACCGGCGTGCCTGCCTGCCGTACCTGCTCGACCAGCTTGGGCAGCTGGGCCAGCCCGGGCACCGGATGGCGGGAGCCGTCCACCGGCCCGACCGCGGCGAGCACCTGGCGCATGTCGCCGAGCGAGGCGCGTCCGGTCTCCACGATCGTGTTCAGCGCGGCGAGCGTGGCCTGCGGCTGCTTCTCGAACGCCGCCAGGCCTCCCTGCGCCTGCATCACGATCACCGACAACCCGTGCGCGACCACGTCGTGCAGCTCGCGGGTGATCCGCGTGCGTTCGGCCGCCGCCGCGAGAGCGCCCTGTTGGTCGCGTTCGCGTTCCAGGTCACGCGCCCGCGCCCTGAGCTCGTCCAGGTACGCACGGCGGCTCTGCACGCTCCAGCCGATCGCCCAGGACGCGACCAGCACCGGGGCGAGGATCGGGATCCCGCCCCAGTCCGTCGGTCCGCGCGCGCCCGACAGGTCTGGCTCCGGCAGGTCCGGTGGTTCTGGTGGTTCCGGAAGCACCGGCGGCTCGGGCCGCACCGCTGGCACTGGCCGACCGTCGCTGAACGGCTCGACGATCAGCCAACCGTCCCTTCGCCCGTCGAACGTGACGTACACCGACCATGCCAGAACGACGACCAACATCCCCGCGAGTATCCACAGGGAGAACGTGCGCGAACTCCCTGCCGCGATCGTGTAGAGGATCAGCGGCACGGCCACATTCGCCGGCATCGGACCCATCGCGACCGCCATCTGCACGAGCGCCGCCAACGTCGCGCACGCCAGCGCTGGCTCCGGCCAGCGCCGCCGCACGAGCACGGACGCGATGCCCACGCCCGCCAACACCCACCACAGCAGGGATCCGACACGTTGGAGCCCGATCGGCGGGTCCAGCAACGTCGGTGCTGCATCGGTGTCGCTCATCACGATCGACGCCACGAGAAGCAGCGCGGCGAGGCCTGCGTCCTGGACGAACGGCCTGCGGACCACGCTGGTCAGGTGGGCGACGATGGTGTTCACGGGGCCGAGCCTAGGTGGGGTTGTGGGCTTGGCGAATCTGACCACGGTTAGGTCTTGATACATATCCACGGGTAGATGTGCGGCGACCCCAGCGTTCCCAGACTTGCCGCATGAGACGACATTCGCTCGCCGCGGCAGCCGCCTTGATAGCGGTCGCCGGCCCGATGGTGATCGCGGCACCCGCGTTCGCCACCGCGCCGCCAGCCGCGGTCACCTGGACGAAGTGCCCGACGTACTCCGACGAGGTGTTGGAGTTCCTCGGGCTCCCACCCGCCGACAGACCGGCGTTCCATGAGCAGTGGGCACGCGCGGAGTGCGGGACGGTCACCGTTCCGCTCGACTACCGCAAGCCGCGCGGCCGAACGATCACGGTCGCGCTCACCCGGCTGAAGGCGACCGACCAGAAGCGCCGGCTCGGCAGCATGGCGCTCAACCCGGGCGGACCCGGTGGCGCCGGCTACCTGATGCCGATCCAGTTCGGGCTGCGCCCGGGCACCGCGAAGCTCAACGAGCGTTACGACCTGATCGGCTTCGACCCACGCGGCGTCGGCTACAGCACGCAGGTCGACTGCGAGCCATCCAACGAGGCTCCCCCGACGCTGCCGATCACCAAGCAGCAGGCGAAGCAGCAGTACGCCGAGCTCGTCCGCGCGAACCGCGCGTGCGCCGCGAAGGATCCGGCGTTCCTGGGCCAGGTCACGACCGGCAACATCGCCCGCGACCTCGACCGGATCCGCGCCGGCCTGGGCGACCGCAAGCTGAACTACTACGGCGTGTCCTGGGGCAGCTGGCTCGGGCCGGTCTACCGAAGCCTGTTCCCCCACAAGACCGGCCGGATGTGGGTCGACAGCGTCGCCATCCCGGACCCGCGGGTGGACCGGTTCGAGGCCGAACGCGCGATGGCCACGAATCGGAGCTTCACTCGTTTCGCGGCGTGGATGGCGCGGTTCGACGACACGTACCACCTCGGTCGCACGGGTCGGCAGGTCGAGGCCACGGTGGCCGCGATGCGCGCGGACTTCGAGGCGAACCCTCGACAGTTCACCGATCTTCCGTTCCCCATCGGAGGGTTCGAGATCGGACTGACCGCGGGCGTGCCGTCCGTCGACTGGCCGCTGTTCGCTCGCGCGTTGGCGGATCTGCGCACCTGGACCGGCACGACCGCGCCGGAGTCGCTGAAGCGGCTGATCGGCGGGCCGGGGCCGGGCGGCGAGCCGCCCGCAGGCCTGCCGGAGCTGTTCAACGAGACCGCTGGGCAGGCGATCTTCTGCAACGGCGACGGCGGCCGTCGCGACTTCGAGTCGGCGTGGAAGGCGTACCAGGACAGGCTGCGCCGCTATCCGGTAACAGGCCCGACCAGCAATCACCTGCCGCCGTGCGCCGGCTGGCCTCTTCCGATCGAACGGATTCGCCTGCACCACGGCGGCGGCTCGCTCGTCCTGTCCGGGCACCGGTGGGAGACGCCGTCGGTCTTCGAGTGGACTGGGGAGATGCACGACGCCGTCGGCGGCAAGGTGGTCACCGTCGACGACGACGTTCACGGCTCGGTGCTGGACTCCCCGGACTGCCTCGCTCGGGTGGCACGGTTCTTCGAGACAGGTTCGGTCGGCGCCAAGACCTGCGAGGGGATCCCGGTGCCGGCCGGCCCGGACGACCTGCCGGAGCCAGCGGCGTTCGGAACGCAGGCTCGGTCAGGGCTTCACTCGTAGCCGGACGCGGCGGAACCCACGTCCCTTGTTCTCGATCTTGGCGATCTCCAACTCGCCGATCCACTTGGTCGAGGCGACGTGGGTTCCGCCGTCGGCCTGGACGTCGAGGCCCTTGATGTCGACGAGCCGGACGACCTCGACGGTCTCCGGCACCAGGTTGGTGGCGGTCCGGATGATGTCGGGAATCGCGAACGCGTCGGCACGGGGCAGGCTGCGGACCTCGATCGCCCGGTCCGCGGCCACCTCGGCGTTGATCGCGGCGGTCACGTTCTCCTTGAAGCCCTCGGGGACGGCCTCGATGTTGAAGTCCATCCGCGCCTCGAGCGGCGTCATGTTGCCGCCGGTCACGAGCGCGCCGTAGTCGCGGAACACCACGCCACACAGCACGTGCAGGCCGGAGTGCGTACGCATCAGCGCGGTACGGCGTTCGTCGTCGAGCGTGGCCTCGACGCTCGTACCGACCGGCGGGAGCGGGTCGTCGTCGTGCGGGATCAGGTGCAGGTCGTCGCCCTTGCGGGCACCGACGATCCGGGTCCGTACCCCGCCCCACAGCAGCACGCCCTCGTCCGGCGGCTGACCTCCGCCACCGGGATAGAAGGCGGAACGGTCGAGCACGATGCCGTCCTCGGCGGAGGAGTGCAGGACAGTGGCGTTCCAGTCGCGCAGGGTTTGGTCGGCGAGTTCGAGTCGGGTGGTCCGCCCGTGTTGGTCGGTGGCGGCGGTGTCGTCCATGAGCGAACGGTACGCCAGCTCAGTCCACGTTCAAGAAGCCGGAGACGACCTCGCGGACCCTCGCTCGATGTGCCCACAAGAGGCCGCCCGCCGGGAGGACCTCGAGTCGACCTTTCGAGAACGTCTCCGCGAGCTCCGCGGCGACCTCCACCGGGTGCAGGGAGTCGCCTTCTTGCGCGAGGACGAGTACCTCACCCGCGTAGGTGGCGTGCGAGGTGCGGTCGTCGACCGGCTGCTGTGTGGCCATACCGCGCACCATGGCGGCGAGGTCGCTGCCGATCAGTTCGCGGGCGCGGGTTCGCGACCAGTCGAGGACGTCGCGGCGGTCCCGAACCGCTTCCGGCTGGGTCTGTCTGAGGGCTGCCGCTATGGCCGTTTCGTCCGCACTGTCGATCGCCTGCGCGAGTGCGAGGAACGCGTCCGCCTGCCGGCGCGGCCGGTCGATGGCCGCGGGGAGGATGAGCACGACGCGGTCGAACAGGTCGAGTGCTCGGAGAATCGTGCCGGCACCCATCGAGACGCCGACGGCCCTGGTGGCGCCAGCATCGCGCGCGACCTCGCGGAGCTGGGTTTCGAGCTCGGCATACGTCTGGCCGGTGAAGTCGAAGAACGTCCGCGTGCCATGTACGCCAGAGCCGAACGGCCTCGTCTCGGCTATGGAGCCGGCGAGGCCGTGGGCGAAGAGCGTGACAGGTCGGCCGGAGCCGGTGGTGACTACCAGGGTCCGTACGGTCCGTCGCTGCCGCCGCTGCGCCGGCCGCGCCCGCTGGCCTCCTTGACCGCAGGACGTACGCCGGCGAGGTAGACCGCCGCGGCGACCGTGCCGAGCAGGCCCGTAATGCTGAGCGGGCTGCCCCGGAAGACGAGATCGAGCACCACCGCGACGCCGAGCAGGACCAGCCAGAACACCTTCGTCTGCTTGTCCGCGGCCGGGAACGCCTCAGTCGGCCGGACGGCGGCGTCGGCGAGCGCCCAGATCTTCATCACGAGGAGCGCGAAGAAGAGCACCAGGGAGATCTGGCCCGGGATCGCGAGGATGTTGAACACGCTACGAGGGTAACTGCTCGCGCCGACAACCGCCTGGGGCGCGGACCCTGATTTCTTCTCAGGGCTGGAAGAAGTTCTTGAGCGCCGGACCGAGTACCTCGGGCACTCCGACATGGCCCTGGTCGAGGAACGTCCGTCGCTCGGCCCGCGGGACGAGCTCCGCGATGGCATCCGCCGCGCTCGCGAAGAAGTCCTTCGGCAGGCCGCTCATCCCCTGCGACCCAGCGCTCGCGCCGCTGTCGATGATCAGCGCGGGGCAGGTGATCTTGGCGAACTCGCTCGGCGGGCGGTGGTCGGCCATACAGGCGGCGTCGCTCGCGAGGGTATGCGCGACCGCTTGCATCGCGGGCCAGTACGGCGAGGCCTTCATGCCGGCGATCTCCTCGGGCGCGGAGCCGGCGAACCACAGGAACAGCTCGAGCGCGTCGTCGAGCCGACCCTCGGCGACGGCGGGGCCGACCTTGGCGACGTAGACCTGCGCGCGTTCGTACGACGCGTCGTCCATGCAGAACGGGACGTCGTACACGGCGATCTGGTCGACCGGCAGGCCAGCCGCCGCGGCCCGGAGCGCGAGCCCACCACCCGACGAGGCACCGAAGAGGTGGGCGCGGCCACCGGCCTCGGCGAACAGCGCCTCGAGGTCCTCGATCTCGCGCTCGACCGCGTACGGCGGCGTGTTGCCGCTCTTGCCCCGGCCGCGGCGCGCGTAGTTGTAGACGGTGAACGAGTCGGCCAGCCAGGCGGCGAGCGGCTCGTTCTCCGCGCCCTCGTCGAGCGCGCCGCCGACGAGGATGACCTTCGGGCCTTCGCCGCTTCGGTCGTAGGAGATGGAGGTTCCGTCGGTCGAGGTCACGTAGTTCGTCATGGCTGGAAGCGAACCAGCTGGCGCTGAAACGGCGCTGAAAGCACGCTCAGGCCGTCCGGTCGATGCGCGCTCCGTTGCGCCAGACGCCCGCGATCGAGCGGAGGTCGGTGACGTCGCGCGTGGGGTCGCCGTCGACGAGGACGAGGTCGGCGCGTTTGCCCGGCGCGATCCTGCCGCGGTCGGCAAGCCCGAAGGCGCGTGCGGGGTTGGCGGTCGCGGCCGTGAGCGCGTCCTTCGGGGTGAGGCCGGCACGCACGAGCAGCTCGATCTCGGCGAGAAGCCCTACACCGTTGGGGATTCCAGGGTTGGCGCCGTCGGTGCCGGCAAGGATCGGAACGCCGGCGTGGTGAAGGGTGCGCACGTTCGCTGCCGCGACGTCGAGGTCGATCGGGTCGCCGGGGAAGTCGGGCGGGTACGGCACGTCGATCAGCGCGCGCTGCTTCGCGGAGACGTACGGCGCGACGCGCGGGTCGTCGTACACGGCGCGCAGTGGCGCCACCTGGTCCTCCAGCGCGTGGTAGATCGAGAGCGTGCTTGTCACGAAGACGCCTACCCGCTTGGCGATCCGCAGAGTCGTCTGGTCGAGCGTCCTGTCGTTCGGAACGTGGATCAGCCCGTCGACGCCCGTCTCGCAAAGCCAGCGCGCGTCCCCGACCGTCGACACGTGCGCGAGGCTCAGCACGCCGCGTTCCCGTGCGCGGCGGACGATGACGTGCGCCTGCGCCGGGGAGACCGACGGCCACGGGTCCGCGACGTGCATCGGCTCGACGACGAACTTCACGTAGTCGGACCCCTCGGCCAGGCGGTCGTCGACGTGCTGGGCCGGATCGTCGCCGGGCCGCAGCCAGGGGAAGTCGGCGGGCAACGGCGGCTGCAGCTGCGAGCCGTGGCCGCCCGGAACGGTGATCATCGTGCCCGCCGTCCACAAATCGGCGGCTGCTGTGGGCCGGTACGAGCGCCGCGCGGACGCGTAGTCACCGAGGTCGCGGCGCAGCCGGGCGACGAAGTTGAACATGTCCAGCTCGGTGGTGACGCCGAAGCGCGGCGGGTCGGTGCGCGGCAGGCCGATGTCGTGGACATGCGCGTCGATGAGGCCGGGGAGGAGGGTGCGCCCCGTTCCGTCGACGACCCGCGCGGCGGCCGGGATCCGGTGGTGGTGCGGCAGGACGGCGGCGATACGACCGCGGGCGGTGACTACGGTGGCGCGGTCGAGCGTACGGCGGCCGTCGAAGACGCGGACGTTCCGGAACACGCCGACGCCGGCGTCGGCGTGTTCCGGACCCGTGGAGGTGGTCAAGAGACCTGCTGTGGCGAGGGTGCCCGCTACCAGCGATCGGCGGGTGAGGTGCTTCGATACAATTGACTCGCTCATGAGTCGAACGTATCAGATCCGAGTCGGGCATACTGCCTGCGTGCCGATCACGTCCGTTCCCGATGCGCGTCGCCGCGCGATCGGGGAAGCGCTGCTCAGGGTCGTCGCGCGGGATGGGATCGACGCGCTGAGCCTGCGCGCGGTCGCCACGGAGGCGGACACGTCGCTGGGGATGGTGCAGCGGCAGTTCGCTTCGAAGGACGAGCTGCTGCTGTTCGCCGCGCAGCTCGTCGCCGACGCGATGGCTGACCGGCTACGGCGCGTCCCGTACCGCGCACCGGTACTGGGTACGTTGCGGCGGATCGTCGACGAACTGCTCCCGCTCGACGCCGAACGCGTCCTGGAGGCACGGGTCCACTACGCGTTCGTCGCGAAGGCCGCGACGCGCCCCGACGTCGCCGCGATCGTGCAGGCACAGGACCGGGAGCTGCAGCAGACCCTGGTGTCGGTGTTCGCGGTGGCCGAACAGGAGGGCGAGCTCCCGCTCGGACACGACCACGCCGCGTTGGCCCGCATGCTGGCCTCGATCCTCGATGGCACCTCGCTCGCCCTGCTCTCGCGGCCAGAGGCAGCTCCGGTCGACGAGTACGTCGTCGGCGTGGACCTCGCGCTCGCTCTGATCCAGCGCCCACCGGCCTGATGGCCAGGTTTCCGTCCACAGGCTGCCGATTCGCCTACTTGTCCACAGCTCGTCTCTTCGCCCTCGCCGTTGGCTTGCGTTCGAGCGAGGCTTGGCTCACGTCGCGGGGAACCCCCGCACCGCACCTTGACAACTCAACAGAGATGAAGAGACGGGTCGATCTACGATGGCGCTCGTGACGCCGGTCGAGATCGGGTTGCTCGGTCCCCTGCGGGTGGTCGTCGACGGTGGCGTCGTCGAGCTGCCAGGCGAACGGCTGCCCGTTCTGCTTGCGGTGCTGGCCATGTCGGCTGGCCAGCCGGTCCCGGCGGAGCGCATCGTCACCGCGGTCTGGGGTGTCGATGTCGGGGTCGACGCGCGGACCAACCTGCAGAGCAACATCCGGCGGCTGCGCCGGTTGTTGGGCGACTCCGCGGTGGAGACGCGTGGCTCGGCGTACGCGCTCGCGGTCGCTCCGGAGGCCGTGGACGCGCTGCGGTTCGGCCTTCTGCTGGATCGGGAACGGCTGGCGGAGGCGCTCGAGCTGTGGCGAGGCGATCCGTTCGACGGCCTGCGTTCGGACTGGCTCGCCCAGACGTACGGCGTCCGCCTGTGGGAGCGCTATCTCGACGCGGTCGAACGTCGGGCCGCTCTCCCCCAGCTGACCGAGCTCGCCGAACGGCATCCGCTGCGGGAGTCGTTGTGGGCGCGGCTGCTCGAGGCACTCCGTGAGGCGGGTCGCGACGCGGAGGCGCTGGAGCGGTACGAGCAGCTGCGGCGTCGGCTCGCCGACGAGCTCGGCGCGGATCCGAGCCCGGAGCTGCGGGCGCTGCACGCCGAACTGTTGGGCGGCTCGCCGCCTCGGGTCGTGCCTCGGCAGCTGCCCGTCGATGCCGTGCCGTTCTCCGGACGCGAGGCGGAGCTGGCGGCGCTCGCTGCGCTGCCAGCTCAGGCTCGCAGTCCGGTGGTGATCTCGGGGACGGCGGGCGTGGGCAAGACCACACTGGCCGTGCACTGGGCGCATTCGATCGCGGACCGGTTCCCGGACGGTCAGCTGTACGTCGACCTGCGCGGCTTCGACCCGTCGGAGCCGCCGCTGGCGCCGAGCGAGGCGTTGCGCGGGTTCCTCGAGGCGCTCCGCGTGCCAGCGCGGCAGCTGCCCGCGAGTCCGTCCGCGCAGGCCGCGCTGTACCGCAGCCTGCTCGCGGACACGCGGACGCTGGTGGTCCTCGACAACGCGCGTGACGCCGGACAGGTCGCACCGCTGCTGCCGGGCGCCGCTGGATGCCTGGCGGTGGTGACCAGCCGGAACCAGCTGCCCGGGCTGGTCACGAGCGCCGGCGCACGACCGCTCGCGCTGGATCTGCTCGACGACGCGGCGTCGCGACGGCTGCTGTCGTCCCGGCTGGGGCCGGAGCGGGTTCGGGGCGAGCCTGCCGCCGTGGCTTCGTTGGCTGAGCGGTGCGCCGGATTGCCACTGGCGTTGGCGATTGTCGCTGCGCGGGCGGTCCTTCGGCCAGGGCTCTCGCTGGCCGCGCTCGCCGAGGAGCTGACGTCAGCGGGGCTGGACGGGTTCGACGCGGGCGACGCTGCCAGCAGCGCGCGGTCGGTGTTCTCGTGGTCGTACCGTTCGCTGTCGGAGCCGGCGGCACGGGTGTTCCGGCTGCTCGCGCTGCATCCCGGACCGGAGGTGGGTCTCGACGCGGCTTCTTCGCTGGCGGGCGGTGACGTTCGTCGGGAGCTGGAGGAGCTGGCTCGCGTGCACCTCGTCACCGAACGGGCGCCAGGGCGGTACGCGTTCCACGACCTGTTGCGTGCGTACGCCCGCGAGCTCGGGGCCGACGATGAGGCCGAGGCTTTCGGGCGGCTGCTCGACCACTACGTGCATACGGCACGGGCGGCGGATCAGCTGCTGTTCAGCCACGGCGAGACGATCCCGGTGGACGAGCCGTCGGCAGGGACTGCGGTGTCGGCGTTGACGTCCGAGGACGAGGCGTTGGCCTGGTTCGGAACCGAGCGGCAGACGTTGATGGCGTTGCTTCGCCTGGGATCGGCGGAGCACGTGTGCCAGTTGGCGTGGGCGACCCACGTCTACCTGCACCGGCAGGGCTTCTGGCACGACAGGGTGGCCGCCCAGCATGCAGCGGTGACGGCTTCGCGAGAGCTCGGCTCGGCCGCGGCGCAGTCACGCTCGTGCCGGTACCTGGGGTTCGCGTACGCCGACCTGGGCCGGTTCCACGAGGCGCACCTGCACCTCGATCGCGCGCTGGCGTTGGCCGTCGACCCGATCGATCGGGCGTGGACGCACCACTACCGCGACCTGACGTTCGGCCAGCAGGGCGAGGAGGCGTCGGCGTTGGAGGCGGCGCGCGAGGCGCAGGCGCTGTTCCAGACAGCCGGGCATGTCGTCGGCGAGGCGATCGCGCTCAGTGACGTGGCTTGGTACTCGGGACGGCTCGGCGCCGACGCGTCGACGCTCGCGGACAGCAAGCGGGCGTTGGCGATGCACCGGCAGGTGGGCAACCGCGCGTACGAAGCGCACACGCTGTCCTGCTTGGCGGACACGTACGTCCGGCGCGGCGAGGTCGCGGCTGCGGAGTCGTGCTACCGGGAGGCGCTGGTGGTGTTCGAGGCGCTGGGCGATCGGTTCGGCGAGGCGAGCACGTACGCGCAGCTCGCCGAGCTGGTGGGCGACGCAGACGCACGCCGGCGGGCCGAGGCGATACTTCGCGAACTCGACCCGCCAGCGGCGGAGCAGCTCAAAGCCTTGCTGCGTTGAGGTATTGCGTGGGGTCAGTCGCCGACCTTGTTGGCGGCGGCCTCGGCGGCCTTGCGAGCGGACGTAGCGGTCTTGCGGGCGCTGGTCGCGGTGGACTTGGCGCGGGTACGCGCGTTCGTCGCGGTCTTCTTGACCGAGGTCACCGTGGCCTTGGCGCTGCGAACGGTGGTCTCCGCCTGGTCCTCGAGCTGCTTCGTCGAAGCCTGGTTGCGGATCCGGCCCACGAGGCTCTCGCCACGGCCGGCGAGCGCGACGTACGTCTCGGTCGCCTGGCCGAGGGCGTCCTGCCAAGCGACCTGAGCGCGCTCGGAGATGACCTTGGCCTGCTTGGTCAGCTCGTCCGCGCGGGTCTCCAGCTCGGTCTGGAAGCGCGTGGTGAGCGTGGACTGGTCGGTGTCGATGGCGGCGAGCCGGTCCTGCGCGAGCTTGCTCAGCTGCCGGATCTTCTCCACAGCGAGGTCCCCGGCGCCGGCGACGGCGTAGAAAGGCTTGTAGTCGACGGTGGGCATGGTTATCGCTCCTGGGTGGTCGTCTTCTTGTTCTTCTTGGGTTCGGGCTGCTGCTCATCGCTCGCGGCTTCGCGCCGGAACGACTCGTAGATGTCCAACAGCACCCGCTTGTGGCGTTCGTTCAGCACCCGGTCGGCGCGGATCGCCACCTCCACGGCGTCGTCCTGCTCCGCGGTGTTCTCCTCGGACGGATCGAGCAGCCCGGCCCGTACGTACAGGACCTCGGCGGACACCCTCAGCGCCTTCGCTAGCTGCTGCAGCACCTCGGCGGACGGCTTCCGGAGCCCACGCTCGATCTGACTGAGGTACGGGTTCGACACACCGGTGAGATCGGCGAGCTGCCGAAGCGACAGCTCAGCGTTCCGCCGCTGCTCCTTCAGATAGTCGCCGAGCGACCCGATGTCCCGCACCTTCATGCCACCAGTGTGCTTGCAAAAGTTAGCAAGCGCAAGCTGGCAGCTAGTGAGCCGCGTCACTCCGGCAGAATGTCCGCGTGACCGACGACGTGTTGACCCTGATCGCCGACCGGCTCGCCGACACCGACCACGGTGACTGGAAGGTGGTCGGAGATCGGGTCGAGGGCCCCGGGACCCTTGCGATCGTCCTGGGCGACGCCACCGCCCACGGCGAGAGCGTCGGCCACCTCGACCTGGGGTTCGTCCTGAACCGGGAGCGGCCGGACGCGCCGGTGCTGTGGGACTGCACCACGGGTCCCGGCGAGGACCGCATGACCGCGCTCGCGCACGCGGTGCACATCTGGGTTCAGACGACGGTCCCCGCCGTTCGGGAGCTGCTCGCCAACGACGGCAGCTTCGCCGATCACTACCCGCCGGGCGACCCGGACGGATTTGGCGACTACCACGCGATCCACGGTTCGCTCATCGGCTGGGGCGTGGAGGATGGTTCGGACGTCCTTCAGGCGTGGTGGTTGAGCAGTCCACTGCTCCCCGTGCTGCACCGCGCGATCCTGCGGGTGGACCACCCGCTCAGCGGCATGAAGATCTTCTTCGGGTCGCTGGGCGACGGCGGGTCGGTCGCCGAGGTGCGCGTCAACGGCCAGCGCCACGACGCGGCGAGTGACGCGCTACTCGCGATGGACTGGCCCCGGCCGGCGACCGTCGGGGTCGTGCGCTCGTACGTCGTGCTGGTCGCCCACGAGGACTGACGGCGACCTCAGTCGGCGTCGCAGCCGATCAGGTCGCGGCGCTCCAGTACGGGCGGTTGGTCGGGCGGCGGGAACGTGTCGCGCAGGGTGAAGGCCTCGGGCGTGGGGCCGTTCGCGCGCAGCATGACGAGGCGCTCCTCGGCCTCACGCACGGTCGGCCGGTGGCCGGCCGGCACCCACCACAGCGCGGTCATGGCCTCCGCCACTCGCGCGAACCACTCGCGACGCCGGCGCAGGACCATCTTGTGCATCGGCCCGTACACGTACTCCAGCAACGCGTCGGGAGACTGCCAGGTCGACATGTTCACGATCAGCCAGTTGTCGTCGAACACCCGCATCGCGGTCGCGTTGCCGTCCTCGGTCTGCAGCCGCCACACGAACCCGGGCGAACGATCTGCCACCGCGTTCACCGGGTCGAGCAGGGCGACGAAGTCGGCGAGCTCTGGACTGTCCATGGGCGCCAGGATCCGCCCGATGTTGACCTGCGCCAGCTCGTACATCTACACCCCCACGGAACGGATCTCGCCGACCGACTCTCCGCCGCCCTTCACCGGGCCGCTCGCCTGGTCCGCGATCACCTCGTTGTCGATCCCGAATCGCCGCAGCGCCGCCGCCATCACGACCGGCCGGGCACGCTGACCGCCATCCTCGATCTTCAACGCGATCACGCGGGCGTCCGGCAGCGCCACCGCGTAGCAGGCTTCGGCGCCGCTCTTGCCGACCAACCCCGGCACCGAGCGCAGCAGATCGACCTCGTCCCGATCCGTGCCGCTGACGTACTCGGGGTGCGCACGGATCGCCGACGCCACGCGATGTCCGGCCGAGCCCTCAGGTTCCAACACCAGCGCGCGAAACGACCGCGCGAGCCCAGTCAGGCTGAACGCGAGCAGCGGCGCCCCGCAGCCGTCGATCCCCACGTGGGCGACCTTCTCGCCGGTGAGGTCCTCGATGGTCTCGCGAATCCCCACCTGCAAAGGATGTTCGGGCTCGAGGTACGTCTCGAGCGGCCAGCCGTTCGCCACACAGGTCGCGAGCATGCCGGCGTGCTTGCCGGAACAGTTCATCGTCACGCGAGCCGGCCGTTCGCCGGCGCGAACCAGGTTGACCTTCGCCTCGTCGTCGATCGGCCACGACTTCGGGCACTGCAGCGCCGACTCGTCGAGGCCGGCGTCGGCGAGGATGCGGCGGACGCCGTCGAGGTGGAACGGTTCGCCGGAGTGGCTTGCCGACGTGAGCGCGAGCAGCTTGTCGGCGAGATCGAGGCCGTGGCGCACCATTCCCGTTGCCTGCAAGGGCTTGTTCGACGACCGGGGATAGATCGGCGAGGTGACGTCGCCGAGCGCGAACGCGACCGAGCCGTCCGCCTCGAGGGACACGAGTGACCCGCGGTGCCGGCACTCGACGAACCCGGAACGGACGACCTCAGCGAGAACGACGGGATCCCTCACGCTGGCGAGCCTACCGGCGCTTGACCTGCAACAGCTCCCGCGCGGCGTCGGTCGACATCGCCGGGCTCTGCGCGAGTTCGGCGAGCTGAGCGGCCCGTTCGACCAGTTCGGCGTTGTGCGTCACGGGCTGCCGGCGCGCGAAGGTGAGCGTGTCCTCCATGCCGACCCGGAGATGCCCACCCGCGGCCAGGGCGGCGAACGCGACCGGCAACGACGACCGCCCGATGCCTGTCGCCGACCACGACGTCACCGCGGAGGGCAGCGCGTCGACCGCGGCGACCAGCGTGCGGGCGTCGCCGGGCATGCCGCCGGGCACGCCCATGACCAGGTCGCAGTGGACGCGGCCGCCGTACGGGAGCCCGTACTTGTCCAGCAGCCGGCGCAGCGCGGCGACGTGGCCGAGGTCGAACAGCTCGAACTCCGGGACGATCTCGCGTTCCTGGCTGAGCTGGTACAGCTGGGTGACGAACGGCCACGGGTTGGTGAACACGTCGTCGCCGAAGTTGACCGTGCCCATCGTCAGCGAGCAGGAGTCGGGCTCGGCGTCGAGCACGCGGAGACGGTCCTCGAACGGGTCGGTGACCGCGCCGCCGCTGGAGAGCTGGACGATCAGCGAGGTCCGTTCGCGCAGCGCGTCGACCGTGGCGGTGAGCCGGCCGAGGTCGAGCGTGGGCCGGTGCTCGGCGTCGCGAATGTGCACGTGGATCATCGCCGCGCCGGCTTGCTCGCAGTGCTGGGCGGTCTCGACAAGCTCCTCGAGGGTGGTGGGGAGTGCCGGGAAGTCCGCCTTACTGGTCTCCGCGCCGGTGGGCGCGACCGTGATGAGGGTGGCCATGGCCGGCATCCTCGCAGACGCGAGAATGTCCACGTGCGAGCTGTGGTGCAGAGGGTGTCGAGGGCCAGCGTGACCGTCGACGGCAACGTCGTGGGCGCGATCGACAAGCCAGGCCTGCTGGTTCTGCTGGGCGTGACCCACGCGGACGAGGCCGCGCTCGCCGACAAGCTCGCGGCCAAGATCTGGGGCCTGCGGATCCTGGACGGCGAGCAGTCGTGCTCCGACGTCGGGGCGCCGTTGCTGGTGGTCAGCCAGTTCACGCTCTACGCCGACACCCGCAAGGGCCGCCGCCCGTCGTGGTCGGATGCGGCACCGGGCCAGGTCGCGGAACCGCTCGTCACGCACTTCTGCGAGGCGCTGCGCAAGCTCGGCGCCCACGTCGAGACCGGCTCGTTCGGCGCGCACATGGACGTCTCGCTCGTCAACGACGGGCCCGTCACGTTGGTGCTCGAAGCGTGACGCCCGCCGAGTACGACGACATCGAGCTCGCCCTCGACGGCATCATCGAGACCGTCACGATCGTGGCCGCCGAGTCCGTGGACACCCTCGACGTCACCGATCTCGAGGGCACGCCCATCGCCCGCCTCACCGTTCAGTCGAGGGAACCGCTGCCGGACGGGCGGGTGCGCTTGACCGGTTCGGTCGAGCCGCTGCGCCCACGCGAGGACGGTGTCTTCAGGTCGCTGCGCCGCAGCCCGGCCGACTTCCCGGGACGTGTCGCGGTGATACCCATCGACGCACCGCTGAGCCAGGCCGCCGTCACCGAGCTGGCCAAGCGCGTCGAGGCCTACCGCCACGTCCTGCTGATGCCGCTCATCGGGACCGGCACACCGCGGGGCATCTCGGCGCACGGGCTGGTGCGTGCGGCGTTGGCTGTCGCCGGTGAGCTGCGCGCTGTGGTGGTGCCCGTTCCGGCGGCCAAGCACCGTGACCCTGTGCGAGTGGCCGAGGCGTACGGTCAGCCGTTCTTCGCGAGCGCCACCGGCGCGCAGCTTCCCGCCGTAGTCGAGGCGATCGTGCGGGCGGAGCAGCGCGGCGGCCTGGTGGTGTTCTTCACCGGCTTGTCCGGTTCGGGCAAGTCGACGATCGCGCGCGGCCTGCGCGAGGCGCTGCTGGAACGCGGACGTACGGTCACGCTGCTCGACGGCGACGTTGTGCGTCGCATGCTGTCCACTGGGCTGGGGTTCTCGAAGGCGGACCGAGAGGCGAACATCCGGCGGATCGGGTACGTCGCCGCCGAGGTCGCGCGGCACGGCGGAATCGCGATCTGCGCGCCGATCGCGCCGTACGCGGCGACCCGCGCGGAGGTGCGCGCGATGGTGGAGGAGGCGGGCGGCACGTTCGTGCTGGTCCACGTCTCGACGCCGCTGGAGGAGTGCGAACGCCGCGACCGGAAGGGCCTCTACGCGAAGGCGCGGGCGGGCGAGATCACGGAGTTCACCGGGATCTCGGACCCGTACGAGGCGCCGGACGACGCCGACCTGGCGATCGACACCACGTCGGTGCCGATCGCCTCGGCGGTCGAACGGGTTCTCGAGCTACTCGGGAACCACGGCCGGCTCGAGGACGGGAATCGGCACGACCCGCGGCTCCCGAGTGAGGGCGAACCGCGCGACCAGGGCTAGCGCGAAGCAGACGAACATCACGATGGCCATCGGGACCGCGCTGTTCACGTTGACCAGCGTCACGAGCGGACCGATGAGCCCGGCGACGACGAACTGCATCGTGCCGAGCAGGGCGGAGGCCGTACCGGCGGCGTCGGGGTACTGCTGCAGCGCGAGGGCGGTGGCGTTCGCGCCCACGAGCGGCATGACCGCGACGCAGCCGAACAGCGGGATCACGATGCCCAGGAAACCGCCGACGCCGGTGACCGCGGCGAACAGCAGGCCGCCGGCGCTCACGAGCGCGATGATCTGGCCGGCGGTGAGCAGCGTGCGGCTGCCGAACCTGCGGACGATGCGGCCGCTGATCTGGGACACGATCATCAGGCCGACCCCGTTGATGCCGAACAGCAGACCGTACGCCTGCGGGCTGAGCTCGTACGCACCCTGGAAGACGAACGGGCTGCCGGAGATGTAGGCGAAGATCGACGCGAAACCGATCGCGAGCGCGAGGGCGTACCCGAGGAACGCCTTGTTGCTGGCGACGTAGCGATAGCCCCGCACGATCTCCTTCAGACCGGTCGGGCGGCGGCGTTCGGTCGGCAGGCTGTCGGGGAGCCAGCCGGCGACGGCGACGAACAGGCCCGCGCCGAAGACGGCGAGGACGACGAACAGCGCACGCCAGTTGGTGAACTGGAGCAGCTGCCCGCCGACGACCGGAGCGAGGATCGGCGCGAGGCCGGTGACGAGCATCAGCATGCTCAGCAGGCGCGCGATCTCGGCGCCGCTGACGGTGTCGCGGACGATCGCTCGGGCGACGACGATCCCGGCGGCGCCGGCCATCGCCTGGACGACGCGGGCTCCGATGAGCAGCTGGACGTTGGGGGCGAGCGCGGCGGCGATGGAGGCGAGCGCGTAGATCGCGGTGCCGACGAGCAGCGGCTTGCGCCGGCCGATGCTGTCGGAGATCGGGCCGATGATCGCCTGGCCGAGCGCGATGCCGAGGAGCGCCGCGGTGAGCGTGAGCTGCAGCTGGGACTCCGTGGTCCCGAGGTCGCCCTGCATCTGCGGGAGGGCGGGAAGGTACAGGTCGAGAGTCATCGGAGCGGTCGCGGTGAGGGCGCCGAGGATGATGACGAGTCTTGCCTGGATGCGGGTGGGTCCGGGTGCGGGTTCTGCGGATAGTGCTGGCGATGATGGCACCGCGGGCTGAGCCTCCTGTCTCAGTAGGCGGACATTCCTCCGGTCATCAGATGTTTGACAATTAGCGATTCTAGTCCTCGGTTGCCCCGAGCAACAGCGGTTGTCCACGAACGGATGTGGACAGGAAGGCCGCTCCAACTTCACCCACCCAAACGGTGCTGACAGCCTGCGCTGAGGGCGTGCGAGCACCGCTTCGGTGGGCAAAGTGGGGACACCTGTGGACGACTGCTGGCAGCCGCCCAGGGAGGCACACCACACACGGTGGGAAAGTCGCCGAGCCGCCAGGTGGCCGGGACGGGTGGCTAGGTGAGGTGATTGTCGCAAGGGACGGGCCCACCGATGGCAGGACACTGCCACCGCACCCATCGCGACTTCACCCACCCCAACGGTGCTGACAGCCTGCGCTGAGGACGTGCGAGCACCGCTTCAGTGGGCAAAGTGGCGGACACCTGTGGACGATCGTGCTGGCAGCCTGCGCCAAGGAGGCACACCACACACAGTGGGCAAAGTGGCGAGCCACCAGGTGGCCCGGGGGCGGGACGGGTGGCTAGGTGAGGTGTTGCCGCAAGGGACGGCCCCGCCGATGGCGTGGACGCCGCCACCGCGCCCATCCCGACTTCACCCACCCAAACGGTGCTGACAGCCCGCGCTGGGGGCGCGCGAGCACCGCTTCGGTGGGCAAAGTGGGCACACCTGTGGACGATCGTGCTGGCAGCCTGCGCCAAGGAGGCACACCACACACAGTGGGCAAAGTGGCGAGCCACCAGGTGGCCCGGGGGCGGGACGGGTGGCGAGGTGAGGTGAGGTGATTGTCGCGAGGGACGGGCCCACCGATGGCGAGGACACTGCCACCGCGCCCCATCCCGACTTCACCCGCCCAAGCGGTGCTGACAGCCCGCGCCCAGGACGCACACCACTCAGTGGGCAAGGTGGCATCAGCCCCGCACTTCGCCCACCCAAACGGTGCAGACAGCCTGCGCTGAGGGTGTGCGAGCACCGCTCCGGTGGGTGAAGTGGGGACACCTGTGGACAGGTGGCCCGCGCCCAGCCGGCCGCGGGCGGTGGCTAGTCGGCGGCGACGATCATGGCGGCGCCGACGGTGACGTTGGTGGCCTCGTCGATCAGGACGAGGCCGCCGGTCAGGCGGTTGCGCGCGTAGTCGTCGACGAACAGTGGCTGGGCCACGCGGAGGTCGATGCGGCCGATCTCGTTCAGTCCGAGCTGGTCGGCGCCCTCGTCGCGGTGCAGGGAGTTCACGTCGAGCCGGTAGTGCAGCTTCTTCACGATCGCGCGCGCCGTGCGGGTCGTGTGCTTCACGGTCAGCCGCTGGCCGGGCCGGAGCGGCTGGTCGGTCATCCAGCTCACCATCGCGCAGAGGTTCTGCGCCACGGTCGGCTTGTTGAACGGGCGACAGATCATGTCGCCGCGGGACACGTCCAGGTCGTCCGCCAGCCGTACGGTCACCGACATCGGCGGGAAGGCCTGCGCGACAGGGCCGTCGAACGTCTCGATCGACGACACCCGCGACGTCATGCCGGACGGCAGCACCATCACCTCGTCGCCCGGCTTGAGCACGCCGCCGATGACCTGGCCCGCGTAGCCCCGGTAGTCGTGGAACTCGTTCGACTGCGGGCGGATCACGTACTGCACGGGCAGCCGGACGTCGACGAGGTTGCGGTCGCTCGCGACGTAGACGTTCTCCAGGTGGTGCAGCAGCGAGGGCCCGTCGTACCAGGGCATGTTCGACGAACGTTCGACGACGTTGTCGCCCTCGAGCGCCGAGATCGGGACGACCTGCAGGTCGGGGATCGTCAGCTTCGTCGCGAAGCCGATGAACTCCTCGCGGATCTGGTCGAAGACTTCCTGGTCGTAGCCGACGAGGTCCATCTTGTTCACGCACAGCACGAGGTGCGGAACCCTCAACAGGGACACGAGAAAAGCGTGCCGCCGGGTCTGCTCGACGAGCCCGTTCCGTGCGTCGACCAAAACCAGCGCCAGGTCGGCGTTGGACGCGCCCGTCACCATGTTGCGCGTGTACTGGATGTGCCCGGGGGTGTCCGCGATGATGAACTTCCGCTTCGGCGTCGCGAAGTACCGGTAGGCGACGTCGATCGTGATGCCCTGTTCGCGTTCGGCGCGTAGGCCGTCGGTGAGCAGCGCGAGGTTGGTGTACTCGAAGCCCTTGTCGCGGGACGTACGTTCGACGGCTTCGAGCTGGTCCTCGAAGATCGCCTTGGAGTCGTAGAGCAGCCGGCCGATCAACGTACTCTTGCCGTCGTCGACGCTGCCCGCGGTGGCGAAGCGCAGCAGGTCCATCTAGAAGTAGCCCTCCCGCTTGCGATCCTCCATGGCAGCCTCGCTGAACCGGTCGTCCGCCCGGGTCGCGCCGCGCTCGGTGACGCGGCTCGCGGCGACCTCGGCGACGATTTCCTCGACGGTCGCCGCGGTCGAGGCAACCGCGCCGGTGCAGGTGAGGTCGCCGACAGTGCGGTAGCGGACGAGCGCTTCGAACAACTCCTCGCCGTCCTTGCGAGGCAGCAGCTCGGACTCGGGGAGCAGCATGCCGTCGCGCTCGAACACCTTGCGCCGGTGGGCGAAGTAGATCTGCGGCAGGTCGAGGCCGTCCTCGGCGATGTAGTGCCAGATGTCGAGCTCGGTCCAGTTCGACAGCGGGAACGCGCGGATCGACTCGCCGGGGTGGACGCGACCGTTGTAGAGGTTCCAGAGCTCGGGGCGCTGGTTCTTCGGGTCCCACTGGCCGAACTCGTCGCGGAACGAGAACACCCGCTCCTTGGCCCGCGCCTTCTCCTCGTCGCGCCGCGCGCCACCGAGCAGGGCGTCGAAGCTGTGCTCCTCGGCGGTCTCGAGCAGCACCTGCGTCTGGAGCCGGTTGCGGAGCTGGCCGGGGCGTTCGGTGATCCGGCCCTCGTCGATCGCCTTCTGGACCGAACCGACGACCAGCCTCAGGCCGAGGCGTTCGACGGTGCGGTCGCGGAAGTCGAGAACCTCTTGGAAGTTGTGGCCGGTGTCGACGTGCATGACGGCGAACGGGATCTTCGCCGGCCAGAACGCCTTCTCGGCCAGCCGCAGCATGACGCAGGAGTCCTTGCCGCCGGAGAAGAGCAGGGCCGGGCGCTCGAACTCGGCCGCGACCTCTCGGACGATGTGGATCGACTCCGCCTCGAGGGCCTGCAGGTGCGACAACCTGTAGTCGACGGGCAAGGGGACTCCACGGTGACGGCACGGGGACACGGACGGTTGTTTCGATGGTAGCGGCCCGTTCAAGTCGCGGACCTGGATCTCGCCCACCGAGACACCCGTCCACGCGGTGTTCGTCGCCCTCTGCTGACAGGAGGTGTCGAGTGGATGCCGTCCAGGATCTGAGGCATGAGCACACACGGTGGACGGGACTTCGACTTCTTCGTTGGCGGCTGGGAGGTCGAACATCGACGGTTGGTCAAGCCTCTGACCGGTAGCGAGGAGTGGGACGAGTTCGGCGGGAGTACGACCGTCGCTCGGACCTCTCACGACGGGGCGATCAGCATCGACGAGATCGCCTTCCCCGATCGGGGGTTCTCCGGCCTCTCGCTCCGGCTCCAGAACGCCGACACGGGCGAGTGGTCGATCTGGTGGGTCAACAGCCAGACCGGCACTCTCCAGCCGCCAGTGCACGGCCGCTGGGCGGACGGGCGGTGCCGGCTGGTGGGCAACGACACGCACGAGGGCGAGCCGATTCTCGCCACGTACGAGTGGAGCGACATCACCGAGGACAGCGCGCACTGGCAGCAGGCGTTCTCGGTGGATGGTGGCGAGACCTGGGAGACCAACTGGCACATGTCGTTCCGTCGCACCGCTCAGGAGCCCGGCGAGGTCGACAGCGGGCATCTGCCGAAGCTGACCGACGGCTTCGACTTCCTCCAGGGCAGCTGGACCGTCCGCAACCGCAGCCTCGACCAGCACGGACAGTGGCGGGAGTACGAGAGCACGATGGAGTCGCGGACCCATCACGCCGGCCAGGTCTCGGTCGACGAGTACGTGTTCGCCGACCGCAAGGCCCTAGCGTTCCGCGCCTACGACGTCGCCAACATGCGGTGGTCCATCTACTGGGTCGACTCCCGCTTCGGCACGCTCGAGCCGCCCGTGCACGGCAGGTTCGAGAACGGTGTCGGCGAGTTCGAGGGCGACGACCGGCTCCCCGACGGCACCCCCGTCAAGATCCACTTCCGCTGGGACGGCATCACCGAAGACTCAGCGACCTGGCAGCAGGCCTACTCCACCGACGGTGGTCAGACGTGGGAGACCAACTGGGAGATGGAGTTCACCAGGCGCTAGACGAGGCGACGCAGGCGGCGGAACGAGACGATCGGCACGCCGGACTCCTCGGTGGATCCCACCACGAACGCCTTCGCCGGGCGCTCCCCCAGCACCGCCGCCAGCGCCTCCACCGCCGCTGGCGCCGCCGCGACGGAGTCCAGGCCGCTCAGCCGCCAGCCGCTCGGCAGCACCCGGACGGCGGCGGACTGGCCCGGACCCGCGAGGTCGACGTCGCCGAAGCCGTACGCCGTGAAGTGCGCCGAGAACATCGGCCAGTTGCGGACCCGCCAGGTCGTCGCGGTACGGGCAGGCGCCACCAGCACCGACCCGCCAGCCGGCCGCCCGCCGACCGGCTCGACCGGCTCCGAAGGCGGAGCGAGCGCCTCACCCGACAGCTCGACCCAGGTCGTCACGCCCACCGGCTCGAACTCGGCGCGCTCGTACAGCGCCGCCGCCGGGTCGTTGCCCACCGCGACGTCCAGCTCGACCGCGCTGCAGCCGAGCTCCTTCGCGAGACGGATACCGTCCGCGACCAAGTTCGACCCGATGCCCTCGCCGCGGTGGTCGGGCGAGACGGCGATCCCGTTCAAGAACAGCACCCGCCCGAGCACCCGCCAGTCGGCGACGGCCACGACCTGGTCCGCCGATGTGACGCCGCGCAGGAGCAGCGTGCGCATCGACGTCGGGACGGCGTTGGCGGCAGCGAGGAACGCCCCGAACCGGGGACTGTCGTAAGGCGTCAGCCCGAGGCAGGGCTGGGGGACGATCAGGCGGAGCAGACTGGCCGCCGGTTCGTACCACCGTGCGGCTGCCACATCCGAGATCGTCCGGTCACCCACGCAGCAGGGCCAGATCCTCGGAGCGCAAGACCAGCTCTTCGGTCATCGCCGTCGCCCGCTCGTCGTCGAGATCCAGCATCAGCTCGCGCGGGTCCTCGGCCACGCCCTCGCGGCGCAACACGACCTTGACGGTCTGGGCGATGATCTTCACGTCCAGCCAGAGGGACCACTGCTCGACGTACCGCACGTCGAACGCGAGACGCTCGTTCCAACGAACGGTGTTCCGCCCAGCGACCTGCGCGAGCCCGGTGATCCCCGGCCGCACCTCGAATCGGCGGAGCTCGGAGCGGGTGTACCAGAGGTCGTACTTCGGCAGCAGCGGCCGCGGCCCGATGACGCTCATCTCGCCGCGCAGCACATTCAGCAGCTGCGGAATCTCGTCCAGGCTGGTCTTGCGCAGCAGGCGGCCGATCCGGCCGATCCGCTTGGCATCCGGCAACAGGTTGCCGTGCTTGTCCTTACGTGAATTCATCGTGCGGAACTTCAGCGCACCGAACGCACGGCCGCGATAGCCGGTCCGGCGCTGCCGAAACAGCACAGGCCCGCCCATCCGCCATCGCACCACGAGGCAGATGACCAGGATCAGTGGTGAAAGGACGATCAGCCCGAGAAGAGCCGCCGCGATGTCAAAGCTACGCTTGACCGCGCGTCCCACCTGAAACCTCCGCTTTCTCCCTGACCCACGAACTGGCCAATGACCTACGCGACGAAGCTGTCTGCCGAATCCGCTTGGCTCACCCAACTCGGGTCAGTCGGCACATACGACACCTATCACCTTCCGGCGTACCAACGACTCATGACCCCAGCGGGTTACGACAGCGTTCTGTTGTCGTACGAGTCCGGTCCGCATCGGCTGGTGCTGCCACTGACCCTGCGTCCGCTGCCTGAAGCGGTCCGTCACATCACTGGCTACGAGCATGATGGGACATCGGTTTACGGGTATCCGGGCGCGCTGTCAAGCGTGTCGCCCGCGGCTGTGGATACGGCGTGGCGCGAGGACTTCGCGTCCTGGTTCGCCAAGGTATGTGCGGAACTTTCGATCCTCACCGTGTTCCTGCGCAACCATCCGTTGCTCGACAGTAGCCAACTGTTCACCTCGGAGCCGTTCGCTCTTGGAGCGGTTTCGCCAACGGTGGCTATCGATTTAACCCATCCGCGTGAGGAACGGCTGGCCAAGGCGAGCTCGCATCACCGCCGCGCGTTGCGCAAGTCGCTCGCGCTCGGGCTGACGTTCGAACACGACCACTCCGACGAGGCGATCGCCGCGTTCACCGAGTGTTATCTCCAGACGATGGCGAAACACGAGGCCACGGAGTCGTACCTCCTCGACGCGGCGCGAGTGGCGAACATCCTTGAAACGTTGGGCGAACACGCCGAGCTCTGGGTCGCGCGCAGGCCCGACGGAGTGGTCGCGAGCGCCGCGATCTTCTTCCGTACGAACGGGATCCTGCAGTACCACCTCGGCGGCACCCGCTCGGAGGACTACGCGCTCGGTGCCGCGCGGCCGCTGTTCGAAGCCGTGGCCGACACCGGCCACGAACGTGGCGACAGGTGGCTGCACCTCGGCGGCGGGGTAGGCGGCGACGACGACAGTTTGCTGCGCTACAAGGGCGGCTTCGGTCCGGATCGCTTCGAGTTCCGCACGATCCGCGCCGTGCTCGACCCGGCGGCGTACGACGAAGCGGCCCGCGCCGAGGGACTCGACCCGGGCCGCTCGTTCTTCCCTGCCTACCGAACGACCGCACTCGGAGTGTGATCCCACAGATCGCACTCGTGCACTCGTGACGCGTCGATCGGTTCGATGCGCTTGCCGAACGACTGCACATACGGAGCCTTCGGCCAACCCGGTCGGCCGGTGTGCGCGAAGCGGGTCCAGGCGTCGATCATCGCGTCACCGAGCCGGCGCTGCTGGGCGTCGAGCTCGACGTGCTGGAGGTCCGGGCCGTACGGCGCGCCATCCAGCAGCCTGAACAGGTACGCGAGCTCCGATCCGTGCGAGGCACCTCCCGGCATCCCGGTGAAGAACGGCACGTACGTCGGCGCAGTGCGGTCGGCGAACTCGAACCCGTACGCAGGCGTGCGCCGAGCCAGCAGCCGGGTCGTCTCCTGCTGCGGGCACGCGAACACCCGGTCGGTATCCAACGCGGCCAGCGTCAAGGCGTTCTTGTCGGGTGAATCGTCAGCCGGGTAACGGCGTTCGATGGCCTCCGCATCGACGCCGAACGTCTCCCGCACCAGCTTCTCGTAACGCTCCCGCGTGATCGGACCGCTGAGGGCCTGCACGAACGTCGTCGTGAGGCGCGCCTCGTCGCGTGTGTTGCCGGACAGGACCGGGACCCGATGGAACGCGCCCGCGCGCAGCGCGGCGCCCGGATCGCGTGGCAGCGTTGGCGTTCCGGTCGCCATGCCGAACGAGCTGTCGTACGGCAGCAGCTTCGCGGTCGGCAGCCGACGCAGGCAGGAGACCGTGGCGCAGTCGAGCTCCTCGGCCACCCGGACGCCGACCGGTTCGCGTTCGGCGAGCGGCGCCCAGAAGTCGTCCTTCACCAGGTGGACGACACCGTCGGCGGGCGTCGTGTAGGTCGGGACGCGCGTGAGGCACGAGCCGCTCTGCAGGATCGCCTTGTCGAACAGGCCCTTCGACGCCGGCGACGTCAGCTGGCCGCAGATGTCCACGCCACCGGCGGACTCGCCGAAGACGGTGACGTTCCGCGGGTCGCCGCCGAAGAACGCCGCGTTCCGGCGCACCCAGCGCAGCGCGGCCTGCTGGTCTTGCAGGCCGAACGTTCCGGAACCCGCCAAGCCTGGATGGGAGAGGAACCCGAACACCCCGACGCGGTAGTTGATCGTGACCACCACGACGTCGCCGCGCTCGACCATCCGGCGTGGGTCGTAGCTCGCGCCCATGCCCTGCAGGTTGCCGCCGCCATGGATCCACACCATGACCGGCTTGCGGCCGCTCTTGGAGCGCGGCGTCGTGACGTTCAGGTAGAGGCAGTCCTCGCTGGAGCCGGCCACGGGCTGCTCGCCGGCGCGCTGGGCGCACGGGCTGGCGTACGTCGTCGCGTCGCGCGGCAGCACCCACGGCCGCGCGGGCCGCGGTGCCCGCCAGCGGAGGTCACCGACGGGCGGCGCCGCGTACGGGATGCCGCGGAACTCGTCCACCGGCCCCTCGCGCAGGCCGGAGACGGGTCCAGACGTGGTGAGGGCGAGGACGGGTTCAGGAGGAGGCGCCGCGTGCGCCGTCGCAGGCACTGCGACGGCACCCGCGACGAGAAACGTGAAAGCTAGGGCTCGGATCCACATGGCCACGACGCTGCCATCGCGCCCTGGCCATGGACGACTGCCGAAAGTCGTGTGCCGAGCCCCGCGAACGTCAGCCGACGCCGATGACGCGGCGCGTGACGCCTTCCCAGCGGGCGGGATCGGTCACGTTGCGGCCGTCGAGGAAGACCTGGACACCAGGCAGGTCGGCCGGGCCGATCGTGCGGTACTCGGCGTGGTCGGCCTGCAGCACGGCGGCGTCGACGGGCTCACCGAGGTGGTACGGGGTGAAGCCGTATGCCTCGAGCTCGCTGTCGTCGTACATCGGGTCGTGCACGAACACCGCGGCGCCGCGGGCGCGCAGCTCCTCGACAGTCGGGAAGACGCCGGAGAACGCGGTCTCCTTCACCCCACCGCGGTACGCGGCGCCGAGCACGACGACGCGCTTGCCGGTCAGGTCACCGAGCGTCGAAGCGAGCAGCGACACCGCGTACTTCGGCATGTCCGCGTTCGCGGCGCGCGCGGTGCGCACGACGGTCGCGTCCGGGTCGTTCGACAGGTAGAGCTGCGGGTAGATCGGGATGCAGTGCCCGCCGACGGCGATGCCGGGACGGTGAATGTGGCTGTACGGCTGGGAGTTCGACGCGTTGATGACGGCGTGAACGTCGATGCCGTTCTGGTCCGCGAAGCGCGCGAACTGGTTCGCCAAGGCGATGTTGACATCGCGGTACGTGGTCTCCGCGAGCTTCGCCAGCTCAGCGGCCTCGGCCGAGCCGAGGTCCCAAACCCCGTTGCTCCGCGGCAGATCCGGGCGGTCGTCGAAGTCGAGAACGGCGTCGTAGAACTCCCGCGCCTTCTCCGCACCGGCCGCGTCCAACCCGCCCACGAGCTTCGGGTACTTGCGCAGGTCGGCGAACACGCGGCCGGTGAGCACGCGCTCCGGCGAGAAGACCAGCCAGAAGTCCTTGCCCTCGGCGAGGCCGGAGCCCTCCTCGATCATCGGCTTCCACCGGTTGCGCGTGGTGCCGACGGGGAGCGTGGTCTCGTAGATCACCGTGGTGCCCGCCGTGAGGTTCGCGGCGAGGTCGCGGGTGGCGGAGTCCATCCAGCCGAAGTCCGGCACGCCGTTGCCGTCGACGAACAGCGGCACGACGATCACGACCGCGTCCGAGCCCGGGACCGCCTGCGCGTAGTCGGTGGTCGCCGTCAGGTGCCCGTCCGCGACGACCTGCTTCAGCTTGACGTCGAGGTCGGCCTCACCGGGGAACGGCTCCGTCCCGGCGTTGACCAGGTCGACGACCGTCTGGTTGATGTCGACGCCAATGACGGTGTGGCCCTTGCTGGCGAACTGCACGGCGAGGGGCAGGCCGATCTTGCCGAGGGCGACAACGGTGATCTTCAACGAAATCAACTTATTCCTTGGGTGTGGGCTGGATGACCACGCAAGGGTACCTTTCGCGGTTTCGGTCACCGGTTGTAGGCCGGAGCCGCACCCGCCAGCGTCGACCAGACCTCGTCGCCGGCGGCGTTGGTCGCCTCGTCCAGCGCAGGGCCCGAAAGGGCCGCGAGATTGCTCTTCAGCTGCTCCACGCTCGAGGCGCCGACGAGGACGTCGTCGGTCAGCGGGCGGTCGCGAACCCAGCGCAGCGCGAGCTCGACGAGCGTCAGGCCGGCGTCGGCGGCGATCCCCCTCAGTTGCGAGACCGCGCCGAACTGGGTCTCGTTCCAGTACCGGTCCCGGTAAAGCTCCTTGCTGAACCGGCCCTCCGGCACCTCGCCCGGCGCGTGCTTGCCGGTCAGCAGGCCGCCGGCCAGCGGGTTGTACGCGACGTTGTGCAGCCCGAGCGCGTGGGAGCACGCCTCGTACTCCGCCTCGACCCGGCGCGCGAGCAGGTTGTACATGACCTGGCACACGGTCGGCGCCGGCCAGCCGTGCAGCTGCCCCAGGTAGTGCTGCTGCGTCACCTGCCAGGCCGCGAAGTTCGACTGCCCGAGCGCGCGGATCTTGCCCGCGCGGAGCAGCTCCTCGGCGGCCGCCAGCGACTCCTCGATCGGCGTACGCCAGTCCGGCCGGTGGAAGTAGTAGAGGTCGACGTAGTCGGTGCCGAGCCGGCGCAGGCTGCTCTCGACCGCGGTCACGATCGCCTTGCGCGCAAGGCCCGAGACCGTCGGGTCGGACTGGTCGATGTGGCTGCCGACCTTCGTCGACAGCATCACCTCCGACCGGAACGGGCGGACGACCTCGCCGAGGATCGACTCCGACGCGCCGTCGTTGTAGTTGTTCGACGTGTCGAACGCCGTGACGCCGGCATCGCGCGCCATCGCGACCATCTCGCGCGCGCCGGCGAGATCCACCTGCGAGCCGAACGTCATGCAGCCCAGCACGATGCTCATTTGAGTCCCGTCGTCGCGATGCCGTGCACGAGGAATCGCTGTGAGGCAAGGAAGAACCCGAAGATCGGACCCAGCGACAGCAACGACATCGCGAACATCGGCCCGTACGACGACTCGCCCTCGCTGTCCAGGAACGCCCGCAAGCCCAGCGGCACCGTGAAGTGCTCCGACGAGGTCAGATAGATCAACGGGCTGAAGAAGTCGTTCCAGGTGAAGATGAACGTGAACGTCGCGGTCGTGGCGAGCGCCGGCAGCAGCAGCGGCAGGATGACCCGCCAGTAGATCGAGAAGAACCCGGCGCCGTCGATCTCCGCCGACTCGTCCAGCTCGCGCGGCAGCCCGCGGATGAACTGCACCATGAGGAAGATGAAGAACGCGTCGGTCGCGAGGAACTTCGGCACGATCAGCGGGTAGAGCGTGTCCACCCAACCGATGTTCAGGAACGCGATGTACTGCGGGATGATCTGCACGTGGTACGGCAGCATCATCGTCGACAGCATCACGAAGAACAGCACGTTCTTGAACCTGAACTCCAAGCGGGCAAAGGCGTACGCCGCCAGCGAGCAGGACAGCAGATTGCCGACGATCGCGCCGATCGCGATGATGAACGAGTTCGCGAACAACGTTCCGAACGTGACGTCACTGAACGCGTACCAGCCGTCGACGAAGTTCTCGAACCTGATCGTCGACGGCCACAGCCCTGTGGCCGTGAAGATCTCCGACGTCGGCCGTACCGACGAGCTCACCAGCCACAGCAGTGGATAGATCATCAGCAGCAGGCCGACGATCAGCAGCACGTGCGTCACCGTCCGCCGCCACAGCGGCGTCCGCGTCCCACCCAGCTGTGGTTCGCGTACCTCAGCGACCACTGCCACCGAAGCTCACTTCCCGTCGTAGTAGAAGACCCAGCGACCCGAGGTCGCGAAGATCAGCGCCGTACAGGCCGCGATCGCGGCGAGGAGCACCCAGGCCATCGCGGACGCGTAGCCCATCTGGAAGTTCGTGAATCCCTGCTGGTACAGGTAAAGCGTGTAGAACAGCGTCGAGTCCGCAGGCCCGCCCGATCCCCCACTGACGACGAACGCGGGCGTGAACGCCTGGAACGCCGAGATCATGTTGAGGATTCCGTTGAACAAGATGATCGGCGTGAGCAACGGCAACGTGATGCGGATGAACCGCTGCCAGCGGCCGGCGCCGTCGATCAGCGCGGACTCGTACAGCTCGTTCGGGATCTGCCGCAGCCCCGCGAGAAAGATGATCATCGCCGAGCCGAACGTCCATACGTTCAAGGCGATCAGCGTGTAGAGCGAGGTCCGCGGATCGCCGATCCAGCTTTGCCCCTCGATGCCGAAGAAGCCGAGCAGCTTGTTCACCAGGCCGCTCTGCCCGAACACCTGACGCCACAGGATCGCGATCGCGACGCTCGAGCCCATCAGCGAGGGCAGATAGTACAGCGAACGGTAGAGCGACAGCCCGCGCAGGCCGCGGTTGAGCACGACCGCCAAGCCCAGCGCGAAGATCAGCACCAGCGGGACCGACACGAGGACGTACACAGACGTGACGCGCACGGACTGCCAGAAGCGCGGATCCGCGGTGAACATCCGTACGTAGTTGTCGAAGCCGACCCACTCCGGCGCCCGCGTGATGCTGAAGTTCGTGAACGACAGGTACAGCGACGCCAGCATCGGCCCGATCGTGATCAGCAGCAGACCCGCGAACCAGGGCAGCAGAAACAGGTATGCCGCGCGCTGCTCACGCCGTCCCCGCACGCTCTTCCGCCGCGAACGGGCAGGCGACACCGGCTCCGGCGCCTGCGCGCCGGAGCGGTGTCGTCGTACGGCCAGAGCGGGCATGGTCAGCTAAGGGTCCAGTCCTCTGGCAGGCCAGCCTCGGCGTACAGCTGCCGACGCTTCTCCTTGTCGCGCGTCGCGTGCCGCCACGCGTGCTCGGCGACGTCCTCGGCCTTCGCGGCCGGAACGACCACCACACCGTCGCCGTCGGCCACGACCACGTCGCCGGGGTTGACGACCGCGCCACCTACGTTGACCTTCACCTGCGTGGCATCGAGCTCGATGCGACCCGGGCGAATCGTCCGCGAGATGTAGCGCGAGTACACCGGCACCTGCTGCTTGATCAGCTCGTCGGTGTCACGCGCGCCACCGTTCGTCACCACGCCGACCGCGCCCAGTGTGATCCACGACAGCGCGTTGTTCGACCCGATGAAGCCGGTCGTCCCCAGCTCGAAGCCGTCGATCACGATCAGGTCGCCGGGCTTGATGTCGGCACGGATCGGCCCCTGCGCGAGCTCCTGGTACCACTCCCGCATCCAGTCGTAGAACTCTTCGGGCGACTGCGCCGGCACGGGCCGCTGCGTGGGCACGAACCGGACCGTGTGCGCGACACCGTAGATGCGGTGCTTGAAGCTCTCCAGGTCTCTCCACAGCGGCACGATGTCTCGGTTCATCATGCCCATGTCCATCATGCCGATCGCGTCCATGCCATCGCAGACATCGGTGACGCGGAGCCCGTTGTAGCGCTCCAGTCCGCTGCGTACGTCTGCTCGGCCGTTGGTTTCGACGTCGACCATCAGGTCACACCCTCCATACTCACTTGCGATCGATTGCCTGGCTGGCTGCTTTGACGAACTGTTCGGCAGCTTGGCTGACGTTCTGCCGGCCGAACGCGAGCTCGTCGCAGGATCGTTCGAGCGCCGAGATCACTTCCGCGGATCCGGGCGGAGCGGGCTCCTGCTGCGTGAGATCGTCCTTGATCTCGTCGTACAGCTCGAACTGGCGGAGCTTCAGGCTTTGCGCGACCGCTTCACGAGTCTTGTTCGCCGCCGGCAGGCCGTTGTCCGCCTTGTAGGTCTTGGCCGCTTCCACGTCGTTGAGGAAGAAGTTGATGAACTTCGCCGCTTCCTTCGGATGCTCCGTACGTCCGGAGATCGACTGTCCGCTGACGATCAGGTAGTTGCCCGGACCCTTCGGCCCAGCGGGAACCCCTGTCACGCGGGTGTCGGGATTGATCTCCCGCGTGGTCTCGTACTGGTTCGCGGGGAAGATGTCGACCATCACCATCTTCTTGGCGAACATGCTGTCCTCGGTCGTGTTGCCCTGTTGCTCGACCTGGAGCGCGGCCGGTGGAACGGCGCCGCCCTTCGCGAGCTTGTCCCAGTAGCCGAACCACGACGCGACGTCCGCCGCGGTGAAGCCGAGCTTGTCGCCGTTGTACGGCTTGATGTCGTTGCCGCCGAGGAACGAGTAGAACGCGATGTCCGACCCGCAGAGGTTCAGCGCCGCGTACGACCCCTTGGCGAGGCCGCCCTTGGCGAGCGCCAGCACCTTCTCCGACAGCTGGTCCCACGTCGTCTTCGGGTTCGGCGGCTCGACGCCGGCCGCGGTGAACGCCTTCTCGTTGTAGTACAGGCCGCGGAACGAGAACGACGTGCCGATCATCAGCTGCTTGTCGCCCCACTTGCCGGCCGCCAGCACCTCCGGCGGCAGGTCCGAGACGTCGATGGTGCCGTCGGCGACGAGGTCGTCCAGCGGCAGCATCGAGTCGCCGTCGGAGAACTGCCGGATGAAGCGGTCCTGCATCTGGTACAGGTCGGGCAGGTTGCGCCCGGAGGCCTGTACCGCGAGTCGTTCGATGTGCGAAGCAGTGTCGCCAGCGGTCTGGACGCGGAACGCGATGCCCGCGTTCTTCGCCTCGAACTGGTCGACGACCGCGTTCTGCAGTTTGGTGCGGTTGTCGCCACCCCACCAGGAGTAGCTCAGAGAGACCGCGCTCTTGTCGCCGCCGGCGGCCGGCGCGCCACCGTCGGCACCCGTGCCGGCGGTCGTGCCGGTGCCGCGCGGCGTACATGCCGCGAGCGCCACCATCGCGGCGCAGCCGATGAAGAGAGCGAGTCGTGTCCCCGTGGTCCGAAGCGTGCGCATGGCCACCGTCCTCAGGTCCAGATGTGATGCAGCATACAAGATTTGGAATTTTGGTCAACGTATTTGGTATTCCAAATACTGTAGGGCATACTCAGGTCACCACAGGGAGACGGAGGCGAGATGAGCGCACTGCAGCCGATCGAGGCCGTTCAGCTCGGCGACCGTACGTACTCCTCTCTGCGGCAGGCGATCATCGGCGGCGAGCTGACGCCGGGCGAGCAGCTCAAGGACCGTCAGCTCGCCGAGCTGCTCGGCGTGAGCCGGACGCCCGTCCGTGAGGCGCTGCACCGGCTCGAGCACGCCGGACTGGTCGAGTCCCGCGGTCGCGGCGGCTGGGTCGTCGCGGCGTTCACCGAGCAGGACATCCGCGAGCTGTTCGAGCTGCGGCGTGCGTTGGAGCCGCTCGGCATCGACCACCTCGCGCGGCAGCCCGACGACAAGGCGATCGCTCGGATCGGTGAGTTCTTCGGCGAGTTCGAGCACCCGGTGCCGACGTCGCGGTACGAGGAGTACTTCGTTCAGGACCACGCGTTCCACAAGCTGATCGTGGGCTGCAGCGGGAACGCGCGGCTCGAGCAGTTCTACGGCGTGATCGAGAACCACATCGACCGCGGGCGGCACTTCCTGTCGCTCGGCGCGGTCGGGCGGGTCGAGGCCAACCTGGACGAGCACCTCGCGATCTCCTCCGCCGTCGCCGAGCGGGACTTCACCGCGGCGCGGGCAGCGTTGCTGCATCACCTCGACATGGGCGAGGCGCTCATGATCGAGCATCTGCGGAAGGCCAGGTCGGACACGTGAGCGCGGGCGTACGGCTCACGGTCGCACGGCTCGAGCAGTACGTACACAGCTTGCTTACGGCTGCCGGTCTGGGGGCGGAATCCGCTTCCCTGGTTGCCGATTCTCTCGTCGACGCGGAGGCTCGCGGGATCCGTTCGCACGGGGTGGCGCGGACGCGGATCTATGCCGAGCGGCTGCGGGCTGGACTTCTGGACGCTTCGGCGACGCCGGTCGTGGTCAAGGACGCGCCGGGGGCGTTGCTGTTGGACGCCGGGAACGCGATCGGACACGTGGGAGCCGCGGCGGGGATCGATCTCGCGATCCAACGTTCGTCCGTGCAGGGCCTCGCGTCCGTAGGCGTACGAAACTCCAACCACTGTGGGACATTGGCCTACTTCGTTCGCCGCGCCACCGCGCAGGGCCTGGTGGCGTTGGCGATCTCGAACGCCCCGCCGACGATGGTCTACTTCGGCGGGCGAACGCGGGCGGTCGGCACGAATCCGATGGCGATCGGCATCCCCCATCCGTCTGATCCGCCGATCGTGCTGGACATGGCGACGAGTGCCACCGCCCGCGGCAAGATCATCCTCGCCCATCAGGCCGGTACGTCGATCCCCCCAGGCTGGGCGGTGGACGCCGCGGGTGTGCCGACGACCGACGCCGGGGCCGCGTTGGAGGGATCGGTGCTGCCGTTCGCGGGGGCCAAGGGCTCGGGGCTCGCGATGATGGTCGACCTGCTGTCCGGGGCACTGCTCGCGGGAGTGTTCGGCGCCCAGATCGGCGACATGTACGAGGACTGGACGCGGCCGCAGCAGGTGAGCCATCTGTTCGTGGTGATCGATCCGGACGTGTTCTTGGGGCGTGCCGCGTTCCTGGAGCAGGTGCGGGCGTTCGTCGACTCTGTGCACGCGTTGCCTGTCGCGGACGGGTTCTCGCGGGTATTGGTGCCGGGCGAGGTGGAGGAGGCCTCGCTCGCCGCTTCGTTGGCGTCGGGGGTTTCGGTATCGGCGGCGGTGGCCGCCGACTTGGCGTCGTTGGCTGTGGAGCTCGGGGTGCCGTCCCCGCTGGAGGAGGAGTTCGCGTGAGCCAGGTGTGTGTCGTTCATCCCGTTCCTCCGCCGCTGCCGGAGGGCGTGGTCGAACGGGTGCGTGCGTTGTCGACGTCGTTGGTGTCGGACGTGTTCGGGCGGTGGGCGGGGGCGCCGGGGATCCTGCCGGTGGCGGGGCTCGCCGCTGGTGCGGTGGTGGCGGGGCCGGCGTTGACCGTACGGACGCGGCCGGGCGACAACCTCGTCGTCCACGCGGCGTGCGAGGTGGCGACGCCGGGCGACGTGTTGGTGGTGGCGGCTGGCGGCGCGAACGACCGGTCGATCCTGGGCGGGCTGCTCGGCTACTACGCGGCGACGAAGGGGATCGTGGGGCTGGTCGTCGACGGGGCCGTGCGGGATCTGACGGAGCTGGCCACGTTCGCGCCGCCGACGTTCGCGACCGGCGTGACGCACGTGGGCCCGTACAAGGACGGACCCGGCGAGATCCGCTGCCCCGTGTCGATCGGCGGCCTGCCGGTCATGGCAGGCGACCTCGTGATCGCGGACGAGGACGGCATCGCCGTCGTGCCGTACGCGCAGGTCGAGGAGATCGTCAAGCTGGCCGAGGAGAAGGGCCGCGCCGAGGAGGCCGAGCACGCCGCGATCGCCGCGGGTGCGTGGGACCGCACCTGGCTGGCGAAGTCCCTGGAACTCCGCTACCTCTAGCCCGCCCAAACCGATCTACGTAGATTAAGCTCGGCCGCTGATCGACCTATGTAGATTAGGCGCCGAGCTTGGGCGACCTATGTAGATTAGGCCGAGGGGCCGAGGAAGATCTCGCGGTAGCGCGGGGCGATGACGGGCCAGTCGAAGGTCTCCAACGCGTGGGCGCGGGCTTCTTCGCCGGCCTTGGCGCGGGCTTCGCCGTCCAGGGAACGGATCCGCTCCGCGGCCTCGGCGACGTCGGACACCACCCAGTCGTCGGGGAAGAGGCGGCGGGCGCCGTTGAAGGGTTGGTACAGCGGCCAGTCGCGAACGATGGGGACCGCACCTGACGCCGCACCTTCGATCACGGACACCGGGCTGCCCTCGCGGCGGCTGGACGACAGGACGTAGCCCGCGCCCTGCATGAACGTGGGCAGGTCCGTGACGTACCCCGCGTCCACCACCGCGTCGCGTACGTCGTCCTCGCGCAGCCGGGCCCGGAACGCGTCGCGATAGACGTACGCGGAAGCCAACAGGGACTCGTGGAAGTCGTTGCCCGCCATCAGCAACCGCCACGACGGGTCGGTCGACCGCAGCTCCGCCAACAGCTCCAACGCCCAGATCGGGTCCTTGACCATCTTGCCCCACTGGACAAGGGCAATCGTCCGCTCGGCCGCCTCGCTCTTCGGCAGCCCGAAGCGCTCCAGCCGCATCTCGTTCGGGATCACGTGGATCCGCCCGGCGGACTTCGCCGCCGGTACCGCGGCAACGAACAGGTCGCGCACGTGGGCGCCCACGAAGATCAGGTCCGACACCTTCGAGTAGTCGACGAGGTGCGGCTGCGGCGACACGGCTTCCATCGAGTGCACGCGGATGATCAGCTGCTTGCCGGCCGGTACGTGCACCGTCGCCCACTGGGCCGCGATGTCGAACCAGTCGACGAAGACGATGTCGGCCCACTCGAGGTCGGCCGCGACCTTCTCGGGCAGCGCCGGCAGCTTGTGCCCCGCCGCGTCGGCCAGACGGTCCGCGATCATCTCCGCGTGCCCGCGCCGCGGGTACCGGGCCTCGCGCGTCTGGACGACGCGGGTCTCGATCGCGCCGCTGTCGCGCAGGTCCCCGATCAGGCCCTTGGCGAAGTGCAGGTTGCCCGCGCTGAGGCACAGCACGCGCTTGGCGTCCGAACGCACCTCGGCCGGCGGCGCTTCCTCCACGGGCTCGGGAGCCGGTTCCGGAACCGACTTGCCGAACAGCTTGCGGACGAACCGCCCACGCGCCGAGTCCGGCGGCAGCAGTGCGCGCACGCCCGACGGCTGAGCGGGAGCCTTCGGCACGGGAGCAGCCGGCGTCACCAGCGGCTCGGGCTCGGAGGTCTGCGGCGCGATCCGGTCCGCCAGCGAGCCGGACGGGCCGACCAGCGCCTGGTACGTCAGAGACTCGCGCAGCGGCGCGAGGAAGGCGGCGGTGTCGTACGCGAGCGGCGAGTCGCCCACCTCGCCGTGCAGCTCGCGGTGGAAGACGGCCTCGTTGATCCGCACGACCATGCCCGCGACGTCGGCGAACCGCGCCGCGGCGAGGTGCTCGTCCGCGTACACGAGCAGATCACGTACCGCGCCGGCCAGGTCGTCCGCATCAGTGCCCTGCGCGAGCTGCGCGGCGTTCAGCTCCAACCGCACCAGCGCGAGGACCTCGCCCGACAGCCGCGGCAGCACGTCGCGCGCGAGCTTCTCGGCGTCCGCAGGAGGCCTTCGCGTGCCGAAGGGCGCGAACGATCGCCGGGTACTGCTTCTCCAGCGCGGTGACCGAGCCCTCGTCCTCCCGTACGACGGACCAGGCGGCCATGACCTCGGCAGCGGAGGCGGGCGCGACCTGCAGCCGCTTCCCCACGCCGGCGACGACAGCGAGAGCGTCGAGCGTCGACGTACTCATCGCTCGGCAGTCCCCGAAGGACCGTGGCTCGCCAGCTCACCGATGTCGGCCACATGCTCGTCCGGCAGCTTCAAGGCCTCGAGCGACTCGTACAGACCCCGCACGGCCTTGGCCTTGGTGTTGATCTGCGCCAGCTCCCACACCGTGTAGACCGCGCGCGCGTCGAGCGCGACGAGCACGTCCGCCTCCCGCGCGTGCTTCATCAGCCACGGGTCGGTCTGCGCGAGCAGCCACGGCTTGACGATGTTGTCGGCCCTCTGGAGCCGCCGACGCAGGAACGGGTTGCGCAGCAGCACGTAGGCCCACCGCGGCGAGTACTTCCGCGCCGGCCGGCCGCGCACGTGCGACAGATGCAGCTTCACCTTGTGGATCTCGTCGAGGTCGGACACCTCGCCGATCTGGTCGGGGTCGACGAACGTCGCCAGCCGCACCTTCGCGCCGTAGTGGCGGTGCAGCTCGTCGGCGACCTCGTTCAGCGCACTGGCCAGCGGCCGATCGAGTGTGATGAACAGGACGTTCGTCATCGCTGGCCTCCGCTCACCACCGCGCCGGGCGACTCCACCGAGCCGAGATCGGGAAGTCCGCCGGTCGCCGCGGCGACCTCGCGTACGGCGTCGATCATCACGTCGCGCCGGCTGAACTTGTCCGCGGTCTTCCGCGCGCGTTCCCGGTCGTCGTCGGTCGCCGCCTGCACCATCCGCGCGGTCTTGATGAACGAGACCGTCGCGAGCTCCGACGCCCATCGCTCCGGCGGCGGCACCCACAGCGGATAGTCCGCGAGCACCTCGTCGGCCGCGTGGTACGGCGAGTGCACCGACATGATCGGCAGCCCGGTCGCCATGTACTCGTAGACCTTCCCCGACGTCACGTACTTTCCACCCGGCAGGATCAGCATCAGCGCGTCCCAGCTCGCGTACACCTCGCCGACCTGCGCCTTCGGCACCGGGCCGTCGTACGACGCCTGGTCCTCCTCGTGGTCGAGGATCAGCCGGAGGATCGGCTGCGCGCCGCGGGCAGCGCTGATGCCGAAGTGGCCGCGGAACACGAGCTTCGACTTCGCGAGCACCGGGTCGATCATCCGCGCCGCGTGCCAGCCCTGGAGCAGCGACCTCACCATGCCGGCGGTGAAGCTCGACGTGCCGAGGTAGCCGATGGTCAGGCCCTCCTCGGGATCCCGTGCCGCGCGGGGCGGGAAGTCGGGCATCGCGTCGAAGCCGTTCCGTACGGACTTGACCCGCTCCGCGTGGTCGGGATACCGCTCCTGGTACCACTCCTGGATCTGCGGGTTGACCGTCCAGACCTGCAACGCGTTCTCGACGAGCTGCTTCTCCCACTTGCCCTCATCGGAGTCCATGGGGAACGCCTCGATGCCCTTGAACGTGCTGAGCGACCAGCCGTCGCGGAAGTCCACGACGTACGGCACCTTGCTGTCCTGCCACAGCTTCCACGCGGCGGCCAGCACGGTGTGCGGCGTCGAGGAAGCGATCACCAGGTCGGCGGGCTTGCGGGCGTGGATCTCCGTGACCGCCTTCTCCAGCGCGGGACGGAGCGTGCCGAAAACGGGCTCCGGGAAGACCTTCAGCTCGCGCTGCCGTTCCTGCTTCAGCCACTCGTTCGGGTGGCGGGCGCGGAACCGGCTGTACTTCCGGATGTTCGGCTCGAGGTCAGCGCGGCCGTGCGGCAGCTCGACGATCTCGATGTTCGGGTGCACCTCGTCGAGCAGGCTTCGGTCGATGCCGCTCTCCCGCAGCCAAGCCTCCTCGTGCAGGTTGACCACCGTGACGTCCCAACCGAGCTCGGCGAACATGTTGGCGGTCGCGCGCAACCTGTACGTCGAGCTCTTCGCCGCCGGCGGGAAGCCAATGGCGAGGTGGATCAGGTGAGGCATCAACGGTCCTTGTCGAGTTCGCGGGATCGGTTCGCATGATAACTGTCAGGCACGATCGGTCGGCCGCCCCGGATCGTACGTGAACGCGCCACCGCGTCGCACTCCGTCACCATAACTATGAGACGCTCCACGCCTTAGCTCAGGTCGATGGTGCGACCCTCGGCCGCGCTGGCGATGATCGCCTCGGCGACCTCCACGATGGCCACGCCCTCGCGCATCCCGACGATGTCGGACTGCTTGCCGAGTACCGCGTCCCGGAACGCGAGCAGCTCCGTACGCAGCGGCTCGGGCTTCGGGATCGCGTACCGGATCACGTCGCCCTCGGAGACGCCGCGGAACGACGCGATCGAGTCCCACGCGGTCGGCTGGACCCCGTTGGCGAAGAACGTGAGGTCGGCGGTGAGGGTGTCGGCGACGAACGCGCCCTTCTCCCCCGTGACGACCGTGACGCGCTCCTTGAGCGGCGACAGCCAGTTGACCAGGTGATTCACGACCGTGCCGTCGGCGAGCTGGGCGACGACAGCGACCAGGTCCTCGTGCTGGCGACCGCTCTTGTGTGCCGTACGGGCCGAGACCGAGGTGTACGACTGCTGGGTCACCCAGGCCGTCGAGTCGATGTCGTGCGTCGCGAGGTCCTTGACGACGCCGACGTCGGCGATCCGGTTCGGGAACGGGCCCTGCCGGCGGGTGATGACCTGGAAGATCTCGCCGAGCTCGCCCTGCTCCAGCCGTACCCGGAGGTTCTGCAGCGACGGGTTGTAGCGCTCGATGTGGCCGACGCAGCCGACCAAGCCGGCCGCCTCGAACGCGTCGGCGAGCCGGCTGGCGCCCTTGGTGTCGCTGGCCAGCGGCTTCTCGATCAAGGTGTGGACGCCGGCTTCGGCCAGCTTGAGGCCGATCTCCTCGTGCCACTGGGTCGGGACGGCGACCACGCACAGGTCGATGCCCGTGGCGATCAGCTTGTCGACGTCCGGCTGCACCTCGAGCCCGCCGGCGACACCGTGCGGGTCGCCCGTCGGGTCGGCGACGGCGACCAGGTCGACGTCGTCCAGCCCGCGCAGCACGCGGGCGTGGTGGCGGCCCATCATGCCGAGGCCGATGAGCCCTGCCTTCAGCGTGGCGCTCACAGTCCGGCCGCCTTGCTGACCTCGGTGACGATCCGCTCGAGGTCGTCGCTGCTCAGCGCCGGGTGAACGGGCAGCGAGAAGACCTCGCGGCACGCCCGCTCGGTCTCCGGGAGGTCGAGGGTGAGCGCGAACGAGGGCAGCTCGTGGTTCGGGATCGGGTAGTAGACGCCGGTGCCGATACCCGCCTCGGTGAGCTTCGCGACCATGCCGTCGCGGTCCTCGGCGCGGACCGTGTACTGGTGGTAGACGTGCTCGGCGGCGTTCGCGACCTTGGGGATCGTGACGCCGCGGAGGTTCTCGTCGAGGTACGCGGCGTTGCGCTGCCGCTGCTCGGTCCAGCCCTGGAGCTTGGTGAGCTGGACGCGGCCGACGGCGGCGTGGACGTCGGTCATCCGGTAGTTGAAGCCGACGACCTCGTTCTCGTACCTGCGCTCCATGCCCTGGTTGCGCAGCAGCCTGATCTGGCGGGCGAACTTCTCGTCGTTGGTGACGACCATGCCGCCCTCGACCGAGGTCATGTTCTTGGTCGGGTAGAAGGAGAACGCGGCGTACGTACCGAACGCGCCGACCGGCTTGCCGTTCCACTTCGCGGCGTGCGCCTGGGCGGCGTCCTCGAAGATCCCGATCTTGTGCTTGTCGGCGATGCGCTGGAGTGCGTCCATGTCGGCGGAGTGGCCGTACAGGTGGACGGGCATGACGCCGACGGTCTTGCTGGTGATCGCGGCTTCGACCGCGGCCGGGTCGATGCAGAAGTGGTCGGGCTCGATGTCCACGAAGACCGGGGTGGCGCCGGTGAGCGCGACCGAGTTGGCCGTGGCGGCGAACGTGAAGCTCGGCACGATGACTTCGTCGCCGGGGCCGACGCCCGCGGCGAGCAGACCGACGTGGAGAGCGCTGGTGCCGGAGTTGACCGCGACGCAGTAGCGACCGTCGACGAGCTTGCTGAACTCGTTCTCGAACGCGGCGACCTCAGGGCCCTGGATGACCATCCCGCTCGCGATGACGCGGTCGACGGCCTGCCGTTCCTCCTCCCCGATCAGCGGCTTTGCTGCCGGGATGGACTGGCTCATGCGTTCTCCTCACGCAGGATGCCGGCGGCTTCGAGGTAGGTCGCGCCGGTTTGGGGGCAGTGCCAGCGGTCGTCGCCGGCGGACTTGAGGGGGACGCCGGCCTTGCCGACCCAACCGCGTTGCTTGGCTGGGACGCCGACGACGAGGGCGAAGTCGGGAACGTCCTTGGTGACCACGGCACCGGCGGCGATCATCGCCCATCTTCCAATGGTGATCGGCGCGACGCAGACGGCCCGCGCGCCGATGCTGGCGCCCTCCCTGACCGTGACGCCGACCATCTCCCAGTCGCCGCCGCGCTTCTGGTTGCCGTCGGGGTCGATGCTTCTCGGGAAGTGGTCGTTCGTCAGGACGACGGCGGGGCCGATGAAGACGCCCTTCTCCAGCACGGCGGGCTCGTAGACGAGCGCGAGGTTCTGGATCTTGACGTCGTCGCCGAGCTTCACGCCCGGCCCGACGTACGCTCCGCGGCCGACGACGCAGCGCTCGCCGAGGACCGCGTTCTCGCGGACCTGGGCGAGGTGCCAGACGCTCGTACCGTCGCCGATCTCGGCGCGCTCGTCGACGTCTGCGCTTTCGGCAATCTTGGGGGGCATCGCGGGTCAGATTAACTCAGTGACAGTCAGTGTCCGGCGACGGCCATGACCTTCTGGATGGCTTCGACCGTGTCGGCGAGGTCTTTGACTTCGAGGGTCGGGTGGACGTGTACGAGGAGTGACGTGTCGCCGAGATCCCTCGCGATGGGGAGGCGTTGCTGTGGTCTTCCGGTGGTGTCGAACGCCTTCTCCAGGTAGATCTCGCTGCAGCTGCCGCTGAGGCATGGAATGCCTTCTGCCGTGACGGCCCGCATGATCTTGTCTCTCGTCCAGCCGTCGTTGAGGCGTTCTGGGCGGACGTAGACGTAGTACTTGTAGTAGGCGTGCCTGACGTTCTCCGGCGGGGTGGTGACTCTCAGTGCTGGGATGCTGGTGAGGCCCTGGTCGAGTCTTTGCGCGTGGCTTTGTCTGGTTTGTGACCATTCGTTGAGCTTGGCAAGGGTCTTGCGGCCAATCGCGGCCTGGACCTCGGTCATCCGCGCGTTGGTGCCGAAGGACTCGTGCAGCCAGCGGAAGCCGGGCTGGTGCTCCTTGTTGTAAACGGCGTCGTAGGACTTGCCGTGGTCCTTGTACTCCCAGACTGCGCGCCAGATGTCCTCGTCGTCGGTGGTGACCATCGCGCCTTCGCCGGCGGTGGTGATGATCTTGTCCTGGCAGAACGACCAGGCCGCTGCGTCGCCGAAGCTGCCCACTGGTTTGTTGTCGAGCGTGGCGCCGTTGGCTTGGGCGCAGTCCTCGATGACCTTGGCCTGGATGCTGTCGGCGAGCGCGACGAGCTCGTCCATGGGGGCGGGCCAGCCGCCGAGGTGGACGGGGATGATCGCCTTGGTCCTGTCGGTGATCGCCGGCTTGACGGTGTCGGCGGTCATGGCGCCGGAGTCCCTGTCGACGTCGACGACTCGTGGTGTGGCACCGACGGCTACCGCTGCGCTCGCGGTGGCGACGAACGTTCTTGCCGGGACGATGACCTCGTCGCCTGGTTTGACACCGGCGGCCCTGAGCGCGAGCTCGAGGGCGAGGGTGCCGTTCGCGAGCGCGACGGCGTACCTGGCGTTGACGGCTTTGGCGTACTCGCGCTCGAACTCGCGGCCTTCGGTGCCGGTCCAGTAGTTGATCTTGCCCGACCGCAGGACGTTGGCGGCGGCCTCGATCTCGTCCTCAGCGACGTACGGCCACGGCGGGAGCGGCTCGGTCCGTACCGGTGTCCCGCCCTCGATGGCCAACCGGTCAACGGTCATCAGCTTCGTCTCCACCTGTGGATTTCCCGCGCGGGCATAACGGTCACCCAACCTACAATCCTCGACCCACGGCGGCACATCATCTGGCGCGCACGCCTACCCACGAGCTGGAAGGTGGCTGCCGCCGTGTGGCGTGCATATGTCGACGAATCCGAGTCCAACCAACACCTGGACCCCGGCACGTATATCTTCGCGGCCACGCTCGTGGAGGAGGAGCATGCCGACGAGGTGCGCGAAGCGATGACCGCGCTCCGTCCAGCAGGTGCCGGAAAGCTGCACTGGTACAACCTCTCAGGTCGATCGCGCCTCGCGGTCGTCAAGGAGATCGCAAGCCTTCCAGCGCTCCATCTCGTGGTTGTGCGGACCGTCTCAAGAGTGGAGCCCAGCGAGCGTCGCCGCCGAAAGTGCCTCGCACGACTTGTGTACGAACTGGCAAATCGGCGAGTGACGCACGTCGCCGCCGAGGCCCGAGAGCGGAAGACCAATCTGCGAGAGCTCGACCATCTGAACAGGCTGCGTATGGCGGGGGTCATCGACAGCGATCTGAGGTATGTGCACATCCGAGGCCCTGAGGAGCCCATCCTGTGGGCTGCCGACGCCATCGCAGGCGCCATCGTGGCGGCTCGAATGGGCGAGCCGAGGTACCTCGAAGTCCTTGCAGGCCTTGTCGACATCGTGGCGGACCCATGAAATGCGCGAGCTCGGGACCCCACCACAACGGCGGGAACTTCCCGAGCTCACTTCCAACCGCTCCGAAGAACGGCGGCTTCTGGGATCGAGTATCTCACGGTGGGGCGGAATGTGCGATGTCGATCCACAAGCACTAGCCGCCCACGTCGAGGAGCATGGCTGACAATACGGAGAACATGACGGCGTCTTCGCGGGTGGCGGTGCCGCCGCTGAAGGAGCCGTTCGAGCGTTGGGTTCCCACGGCGTTGGTGAGGTATTGCGTCACGTCCAACGACACGTCGAGGCCGAAGGACGTCGCGTAGTTCTCGTTCGGCAAGTAGCCCGTCGCGTCCTTGTTCGCCATCCAGGAGTAGCCCGTGCGCGCCTTGTCAATCCAGTCTTGACGGCGCCGAAGCTCCCCATAGCCCAACAGTCCAGAGAAGACGATGTTCGCGTAAGGCCCCGACTTGTACGACGTTTGGTACCAGACGTAAGGGATAGACCCGTTGGGGTTCATCCGATGAGCCAGGTTCGAGGCCAGCGCGTCGCCGTAGCGGAGGAGGGACTGGTCGCCGGTCTCCTCGTACAGGGCGGCGATGAACGAGAGCGTCGCGCCGTCGATGTTGTAGACCTCGACCGACGTGTTCTTCAAGCGGGGAACGACGTCATGCGCCGCCACCGCCGCGTGGCCGGGGTTGAAGATTGGCTGGAGGTCGCAGTACGGCACCGACCCCCGCGTCCGGGCGGCATCCAGCCACTGGAAGCCGGAAGGACCCCGCAACAGCTTGCCGATCGCCTTCTGCGCGGCCGAAAGGTACTTCTTGTCGCCCAACACCTTGTAGCCGTTGAGCAAAGCCAGCCCGGCCTTGGCCGTCAGCACCGCGTACGGCTCGCCGGCGGGATGCTGCCGATGCCCCGGCAGATAGTGCAAGCGCGCAGGATAGTGCCCCTGCGCGGCCCCGTACGGCCACGGCAGCCCGAAGCCGCCGTCCGTACGTTGGTGCCCGACCATCCAGTCCAACCCGCGCCGCGCCTTCGACTCGGCCTGCGCACGCGACGACGCGGCGGACGAGGCCTGCACCCGCGACAGATACCCCTCGGTCAGGTCCGCGATCGCCAACGGATCCTCGCGCGGCGTCGAAGGCCACAGCTTGTGCGCGATCGACCAGCCGCCCGACGGCGTCATCCGCGTGTCCAGGTACGCCGACAGCCGATCGACCGCGCGCCGAGCCAGCAGCGTGCTCGCGAAGCCCATCAACGAGGGCGACTCCGACGATGAGAAGTTCTGCAGGGCCACGAAGATCGGGAACTCCGCCTCCGCCACCGGGTCCCAGATCATCGCCTTCGCGAATCCCGTCCCCGACGACGCCGCGAAGCGCCCGCCGGTGATGACGATCTTCGCCGCACCACCAGGCCGCACGGCGATCGTCTTCGACGAGGAGTCGTACGACGCCCGCCCCAGCAGCCGGTACGAGAACCCGGAAAGCCCACCCGACAACCGAGACCGCGACTCCACCACGAGCCGCGTCCCCATCACCCGCAACGCGCCGAGATGCACGCCGTCATGCGTCGGCGTCGTGAACTGCAACACCAACGTGTCCCCACCCGACCCGCGCTGCAGCCCCGTACCGCCCCACACGTCGAGGATCGGCCGATGCTGAACGGACAGCCCGTCCAGCCACACGCCCGGCGACGGACCCTGGATCGTCACCTCGACCTGCACGTATGCCGCCTTCGCCGGAGCGTCCGCGCGCGCCGACAGCCCGACCCACGAGTCGGCCACCGAACGGGTCCCGCGCTGGCTCGACGCACCCGCCCACTTCCGGGCGGCGTCGAGGAAGATCAGCCGGATCGACTCACTGCCGACCTCCGCTCGCGAGGCGGACCGGCGCCACACAGTAGTGACGTACTGCCGCTGCGGCTCGGCCGGCAACAGCTCGCTGGACAGCACGTACCGATCGCGCGCCTTAGGAGCGGACACCCGCAACGACTTCGTACCGTCGTGCTTCTGCGACGAGTCGAGGGCGGCCGACGCCGACCCCGCGGCCGAGCACGACCACCCCTCGGGGCACTTGCCCGCAGAGCCCTCGAAGCCAGCGTTCGCGGGCGTCAGCTCGGACTTCGCCGGTGGCTTGGGCGCCGCCGAGACCGCCGAAGAAGCCGAAGGAGAAGGCGACGACGAACGACGCACCTCTACCGCGTTCGCACAGCCCAGCAACGACCCGAGCAGAGCGAGCGCACAGGCGACCGCGCCGATCCCTCGAGTCATCGCCTCCCCAAAGACAAGTGGCCTACCGGCCCACCACCGCGTCCAAGGTGGACTGCAGCCGAGCTGACATCACCGTACGGGACGAGTTCCGCTGAACCCAGTCTTGCCCATTCCGGCCCATTTCGGCACGCACCTCCGGAGACCGCGACCGCAGCTCGGAGATCGCGTCCGCCAGGGCCTGGCCGTCGTCCTCCCCCTCCTTGGGGATCCCGGACAGCCCGCCGCCGGACTCGGCGAGGATCTCCTCGACCTCACCCGGCACGTTGGACACCACGGGCAGCTTGGCCGCGAGGTAGTCGTGGAACTTGTTCGAGCTCAACGCCCGGAACAGGTCGAGCGCCGCCATCGTGTGCAGCCCGAAGTCGCAGCCGACGAACAGGTTCGCGAGCTCGCGCTTCGGCACCGGCTCGAGGAACCGCACGTTCGACAACCCCTCCGCGCGAGCCCGCTCGACCAGCTTCGGCTTGTCCATCCCGTCGCCGATCAACGCGAACGTCACCGAAGGCAGCAGCGCCGCGGCGTCCAGAACGATGTCCAGCCCGTCCTTCGGCCCGTGCGCGCCGGCGAAGACCCCCACGAACGCGTCGGAGGAGAAGCCGAACTTCTCCCGCGACTCCGCCCGCGTGATCGAGGGAACGAAGTCGCTCGGCTCGGCACCGTTCGTCACCGGAACGAACTTGCCCACATCGCCGCCCGCGGCAGCGACGTCCGCCGAGTAGCCGGCCGAGGTCGACACGATCCGCGCGGCCTTCTTGTAGTAGAAGCGCTCTAGCCCCGACAGCACCCGGTGCACGAACGAGCCCTCGCGCAGGTAGCCGAGATCGACGAACACCTTCGGGTGCGGGTCCCGGATCTCGAGCACGAACTTCGCCCGCTTCACCTTCGCCAGCAGCCAACCACCGAACGGCGTCAGCAGATGCGGCGACGACGCGTACACGACCTTCACGTCGCGCTGCCGCAAACCGACGAAGAACGAGCCGACCACGTACGACATCCAGTTCACGATCCGCGCCGGCCCGTTCGATGAGTACGACGTCGTCGGCACGGTCACGAACTCCGCCGAACGGAACTGGAACGTCTTCCGCGAGTAGTTGTTGCGGTTGCCCGCGATGATCAGGTGCTCCCACCCCTGCAGCCGGCCGAAGAGCTCGACGTGCCGCGTTCCGCCGCTCTCCGTACGGGGAAGCGCGAACTGGTTGAGCACGAGCACGCGGTAGGGACGGTCGGTCATCGAACTTCCTTCGCAGACGGGCGGACGGCTGGCGGGCGGATGGCGGCCAGGTGACCAGGTTTTCGCTGTTTGGGCATGCCTATAGGCGTTTTCTCGACCGGCATCAGGTACAGCAGGACGACGGCGAGCAGCACGCCGTGGGTGAGCAGCGTCGTGAGCAGCGCACTGTTGGACAACGACAGCGCGGGCATGGCGAGCACGATCATCGCCAACGCACGTGGGAGATCGACCGCCGTCGCGTCGATCACGAGCAGCAGCAAGGCGAGCAGAACGGTGAAGCCGAGCACGCCCCAGATGCCGAAGTTGCTGAACGCGTCCGCCCACAGGTTGGCGTTCGCGTTCGTCTTGTCCGAGCCGTAGAAGACGATTCCCATCAGCTTCGCGGGCACCGTCGGGTACGGGTAGTCGACGAACCCGGCGAGCAGACCGTGCCCGAGCTGCGCCTTCGGACGGTCCCAGAAGAACTCGAAGTAGTAGTTCGTGTTCACGCCCGCGGTCAGCATCAGCCGGCGGATGAAGATCGACGACAGGAAATACCCGTTCGTCAGCCAGTCGAAGGCGAACACGCCGAGCGCGCTGCACGCGAGCAACGGCGGGACGAGCTTGCCGAGCTTCCGCAGCTCGAACATCAGCACCATCACGACCAGCAGCGCCACGAGCAGCGACGAGAACAGCAGCGACTTGAAGCCGCTCACGCCCACGAGGAACAGCTCGGTGAAGATGCCACCGGCGACGAAGATGTAGTTCTTCTTGAGGAATCCGTACGCCATGCCGAGCGGCGCGACGACGAAGCCGAGCCAGGGCAACGCGTACTTCATCACCCGCGTCATCTCGGCCTCGGTGTCGCGGAACTCGCTGCGCACCTCGTAGATGTCGGCCAGCGAGACGAGCTGGAAGTGGAAGCCGTACTGGGTGATGACGACGGCCATCAGCGCGGCCCAGATGCCGACCACGAAGAACCAGTAGAACTTCTGCGGCAGCGCGGGTCGCGGGATCGCCTGCGGACGTACGGAGTAGACGAAGCCCAGCAGGAAGAACGCGCCGGAGATGGAGAACACCATCCCCCACGTCGCCAGCGGCCGGTCGAGCATGAACGCCGGCACCACGTGGACGGGCGCGACGACCAGCGCGAACAGCATCCAGTAGATCAGCGTCGACGGACGCTCCCACGACACCGGAAGGCGGCTGGCGGCGAACAGGTACGACACCGTGAGGACCGCGACCGGGCCAGGTCTTGGCGCCTCGTGGGAGAAGCCGAGGTAGGAGAAGTTCGGCGCGATCAGGTAGTAGTCGACGAGGCCGAGCGCGACGGCGAAGATCAGCAGCCAGAGCAGGCCGCGGAGGCCGATCCGTTCGACCTTCTCGCGCTTCTCCTTCGGCGCCGCCGCGGCGTGCGCGCGGGAGCCGCTTCTCGTGGGGGTCTGGAGTTGGCTAGGCATCGCGCAGCGCCCACCAGACCAGGCCGAGTACGCCGAGGTAGGAGACGAAGATCGCGGCCGCGTACGCCATGACGCCGGCGAGGTCGGAGCCGCCGAGCTGCCACACCAGCAGCGGCCCGCCGAGCACGAGCACGAGCCGTACGGAGTCCGCGATCAGCGCGAGGCCCTGCCGCTCGACGATGTTGAACACGTGCGTCGCCGGCGTGGTCACGAACTGCGCCAGGAAGGCGAGTGCGAGGATCCGCGCGTAGTCACCAGCACGTACCCAGGTCTGCCCGAAAACGACGCCGAACAACCATGGGCCGGCGAGGATCACGACCAGCGTCGGCACGATGCCCAGCAGAGCGAGGCGACCCGTCGCGTACCAGGTCAGCCGGGGCAGGTCCTTCGGGTTGGTCCGTTGCGTCGCCGCGCCGCGGCCGAGGTAGACCTGCGCGACGGCCTGGCCGATGACCGTGACCGGGAGCGCGAGCAGCCGGGTCGTGAACGCGAGCGAGCCGGTCGACAGCACGCCGAACGTGACCGCGAACAGCGGGAACGCGGCGTACCTCGAGAGGTTGTTGAGCAACGCCGACCAGGTCGTGACCAGCGGAAAGCGGCGGAACCTGCTCACCGCGGCAGTCAGGTCGCCGACCGCCAGCTTCTCGACCGGCTGTTTGTCGGGGGATTGGGTGCGCTTGCGCGGCCGCATCGACGCGAGGCCGAACAACCGGCCGAGGCCGGTGCCGAGCAGCAGGCCGAGATGTTGCATGCCGAGCAGGCCGAAGCCGAGCTGGGCGGCCGCCGTACCGACGCCTTGGGAGGCGTTGCGTACGGCGAGGTCGCGGTACCGCTCACCCCGGATCAGCTGCGCCGAGACCAGCTGGAACGCGGCGATCGCCGCACCCGTCGGCGGCACGATCCAGAACACCGCACGCAGGGCGTCGAGCGTCTGGCCGTGCGCCCACAGCGGCGCGGTCAGCCATCCCGCGAGGCCGAGGACGATCGAGCCGATGAGGGTCGCGGCGAGTCCGGCGCCGAAGACCGAACGCGCTTCCTTGTCGTCCTTCGCGAGCGGGATCGCCAGCTCCAGCCGCAGCGTGACGAGCACCGCCATGACCGAGACCACACCGGTGAAAACCTGCAGAACGGCGAAGTCCGCCGGCCCGTACAGGCGCGAGAGGATCGGCGAGATGAGGACGACCAGGCCCTGACCGAGCACGGTGCCCAGCACGATCTGGACCACACCGCGCTTGGCGCCGCCGCCCGCCCGGGGGGTCTCCTCCTCGACCACGTCGGGAGTCGTCATCGCTCAGGCGGCGCCGGCGCGAGCTCCGCGTACAGGTCGAGCAGCTTGCGCAGCTCCGGCTCCCAGCTGTACCGCTCCGCCACTGCCTTGCGGCCTCGGTCCGCCATCGCGGCCGCCTCCTCCGGGTCGTCGAGGATCGCGAGCACCGCCTCGGCCGCGGCTTCCGGGTCGTTCGGCGGTACGACGGCGCCAGCGCCGGAGTCCTCGACGATCTCCGCCCACAGCGGGAAGTCCGACGAGACGACCGGCAGGCCTTCCGCCATGTACTCGAACATCTTCGTCGGCAGCGCGTCGACGATGGCCTTCGTCGCCTGCAGCAGGACGAGCCCGACCTTGGACTCACCCATCAGCCGCCGCGCCTCGGGCGAGGGCAGCACGCCGCGGTAGTCGACGTACGCCTCCTTGCCCACGAGCTCGGCCTCCAGCGTCGCCGGCTGCAGCCGCCCAACGAGGGTGAGGCCGACGCCGCGCCGCTCGTGCACGATGCGGGCGACCTCGAGCATCGTGTGGAAGCCGCGGATGCCGGACAGCGCGCCGACGTAGACGAGCCCGCCGGTGCGTTCGGCGTACGGGATCGGCGCGCGGTCGTCGAGGATCAGCGGGTAGTTGCAGACGACGACCTTGCGTGCCTTGCCGTACCCCTCGGCGACCGTCGGCGTCGCCGCGACGATCGCGGACAGGCCGCGCCCGGCGAGCTGGATGACGAGGCGCGCGAACGCGGCGACGAGCGGACGCAGCGGCTTGGGGATCCAGACCTTGCCGAGCACCTGCGCGGGCAGGTCCTCGTGGGCGTCGTACACGACCTTCTTGCCGAGCATCCGGAGCACGATGCCCATCGGGATCAGCTCGGGGTCGTGCAGGTGGTAGACGTCGCCTCGTTCACGCAGCAGCGGCCCGAGCAGGCCCCAGGTGCCGACCGTCATCCGCGCGAGGCGGTGGGTCGGTTCGGGTACGGGCACGACGCGGACGCCGTCCTCCTCGAACGGGTGCGGTGAACGCGCGAACAGCGTCACGTCGTAGCCCGCGGCGGCGACGGAGCGGCACTCGCGGACGAAGACGCGGACGTCGCTGGCTTGGTGGACGATGCTGACGTGCACCGCCTTCGGGCGGCGACTCTGGGCTCGTTCGGTCATCACTTCACAGACGGTCGGAGACTAGCTTTGGCCCGTAGTGAGGGTAGAGCGCTGGCTTCGCAACCTCGTGACCGGCTTGTCCTTCCGGCCCAGAACGTGCGCGAAGTCGATCAGATCCGGGGCGAGCGGCGGAACGGTGACGTGCGAGATCCGCGGGTGGTACGGCCGCTCGTCGACCTCGCCCGTGCCGAGCAGCTCCTCGTGCAGCTTCTCGCCGTCGCGCAGCCCGGTGAACACGATCTCGACGTCGCGGTGCGCCATCTCGATCAGCTGCCGGGCGACGTCGACGATGCGTACGGGCTCGCCCATCTCGAGCACCAGCGCCTCGCCGTCGCGGCCGATCGCGCCGGCCTGGATGACGAGCTGGACCGCCTCCGGGATCGTCATGAAGTAGCGCGTGACGTCCGGGTGGGTGACGGTGACCGGCCCGCCCTGGGCGATCTGGCGGGCGAACGAGGTGAGGACCGAGCCCCGGCTGCCGAGCACGTTGCCGAACCGCACGCTGAGGTACGTACCGGCACCGTCCTGGGCGAAGAACGCGGTGATCCGCTCCGCGAGCCGCTTCGTCCTGCCGAGCACGCTGGTCGGGTTGGCGGCCTTGTCGGTGGAGATGTTGACGAACCGGTCGACGCCGGAGTGCTTGGCGGCCGACACGACGTTCGCCGTACCGAGGACGTTGGTCTTGTAGCCCTCGTCGGGGTACTGCTCGAGCATCGGCACGTGCTTGAGTGCCGCGGCGTGGAAGACGACCTGCGGGCGGCGCTCGGTGAAGATCGAGAAGATCCGTTCGCGGTCGCGGATGTCGGCGAGGATCACGTCGCCCTCGTCGAGCAGCGCGCGGCCGTGGATGGAGAGCTGCACGCTGTGCAGGGCCGACTCGTCGCGGTCGAGCATCATCAGCTCGGCCGGGTTGAACCGGTAGATCTGCCGGCAGAGCTCCGCGCCGATCGAGCCGCCGGCGCCGGTCACGAGGACGCGCTTGCCCGTGAGGTAACCGGCGATCGCCGAGATGTCGGTGTCGATCTGGTGCCGGCCGAGCAGGTCGGTGACGTCGATGTCACGGATGTCGCGGATCGTGACGTGGCTCGGCGCGAGCAGGTCGGCGAGACCGGGCAGCACCTTGACCTCGAGACCGGCCTGGCTCGCGGTGTGGTGCAGGTCGCGGAACATCGCGGCCGAGCCGCTCGGGACGGCGGCGACGAGGACCTCGGCGCCGGTCTGCTTCGCGACGTGCTCGAGGTCGTGCCTCGTGCCCAGCATGCGGACGCCGGACAGACGCAGGTGCCGCTTGCTGGGGTCGTCGTCGAGCATGCCGACGGGGAGGTACGGGCTGCCGGAATCGGTCAGCATCGAGCGGATCAGCTGCTCGCCGCCGTCGCCGGCGCCGAACACCAACGTACGTACGCCGCCTCGCGGTCGGCTGCTGCCTTCGCGGTAGCGACGGATGACCGCGCGGATCACGACCTGTCCGAGAACGGCGGCCATCGCGCCGCCGAACGGAACCGAGAGCGGAACCAGCCGGCTCGGCTGGACCGCGAGGTCGAGGACCAGCAACGTTCCGCCGATCACCAGGCTCACCGCGCCGACCATCACGGCCTCGTCGAAGCTGCCGAGGCGGTAGCCGCCCTGATACAGCTTGGCGAGGAAACCGAGGATGATCTGCAGCGACGCCGCGACGACGATCGTGATGACGAGGCCGAACCCGTTCACTCGATCGAGCTGGCCGTCGTACCGGAAGACGGTCGTCACCGCGAGGGAGATGACCCACGTAAGCGCGTCGCCGGCCGCGGTTGCGACGCGGTACCAGGGACGGGACTGGGCAATGCCACTCCCGTGCATCAGACTGGTATCCCTCTCAGCTCGGGCAAGCTGGACAGCGTAACCGAAAGCCGCATAGTAGTGGACGGACCGTGGTACGAGCCCATGGGCATGCCACACTCTTTCGGACGAACGCGTGCCCTCACGATCAGGAAGGTCGCTCCCCGTGGAGCTGCGAGAATACCTGCGCACCATCCGCAAGCAGTGGTTGATCCTGACCGTCTGCGCGGCCCTGGCGGTCGCGGCTGCCGCGATCCTGGTCCTCCGGACCACGCCGGTGTACGCGGCGAAAACGACGTTGTTCGTGAGCGTGACGCAGACCGAGGACTCGGCGGCAAGCGCGTACCAGGGCGGCCTGTTCTCCCAACAGCGAGCCAAGTCGTACACCGACCTGGTGAGCGGCGAGTCGGTGACGACCGCGGTCATCCAGGACCTCAAGCTCCAGATGAAGCCGTCGGAGCTGGCCGCGAAGATCAAGGCGAAGGTCGTCCCGGACACGGTGCTGCTGGACATCACCGTGACCGACACCGACCCGACCCGCGCGCAGGCTCTGGCCGCGGCGGTGTCGTCGCAGTTCGCGAAGTTCGTGACCGAGCTCGAACGGCCCTCGCCGGACTCCCCGTCGCCGATCAAGGCGACCGTGATCGACGCACCCGAGGTGCCGACGTCGCCGATCGCGCCGACGCCCACGCGGACGTTGGCCCTCGGGCTCGTGCTCGGCTTGGCGTTCGGCGTCGCGATCGCCGTTCTGCGGGAGTCGTTGGACAACTCGATCAAGACGGCGGACGTGCTCTCGCAGCGCACCGGTGCCCCGACGCTGGCGGTGATCGCGCACGACCAGGAGGCCGCCACGAATCCGTTGGTCGTGCAGATCGAACCTCGATCACCACGGGCCGAGGCGTTCCGGCAGCTGCGGACCAACCTGCAGTTCATCGACGTCGACCGGTCGCCGAAGACGATCGTGCTGACGTCGTCGGTTCCTTCCGAGGGCAAGACGACGACCACGTGCAACCTGGCGTTGACACTGGCGCAGGCCGGCCAGCGGGTGATCCTGGTCGAGGGCGACGTACGGCGGCCGCGGATCGGTGAGTACCTCGGGATCGAGTCGGCCGTGGGTCTCACGTCGGTGCTGATCGGGCGGATCGACCCGGAGGACGCCATTCAGCCTTGGGGCGACATTCCCCTTGAGGTGTTGGCTTCTGGGCCCATCCCGCCGAACCCGTCGGAGCTTCTCCAGTCTCGTGCGATGCAGCTGCTGTTGAAGGAGCTGGACAAGCGCGCCGACGTGATCCTGATCGACGCTCCGCCTTTGCTGCCGGTCACGGACGCGGCGCTGTTGGCGCGGCAGGCCGACGGCGCGGTGCTGATCGTTCGGCACGGCAAGACGACCGGCGACCAGGTGGAGCAGGCGATCGGCAACCTGGCGAAGGTCGACGCGCGGCTGCTGGGCACGGTGCTGAACATGGCGCCGGCGAAGGGGCCGGAGGCTTACACGTACGGGTACGGCTACGGGTACGGCGTCGAGGCCAACGAGGGCCGCGACAACGGTTACTCGAGCGGCGGCGGAAGCAGCAATGGCAACGGCGGCGGCGGTCGCCGTCGTGCCCACCGCGGCGGCGAGGGCATCGCGGCGCTCTGAGCTCGCTCGGCGATGATGGTGCGATGGCCATCAGCGTCGAGACCGTGTTCGGTCCACAGGGGCGGATCGAGCGCGTCTGGACGAGCGTGTGCACGAGCCCGACGGGGTTCATGTCGCTCGCGTCGGTCCACGTGGGCTTCGCGTTCACGCGCTTCGAGGGCGAGACGATGGTGAGCTTCCGCGCTCCGGAGACCCGGGCCACGCCGATGGAGGTGCCCGGCGAAGCGGAGTTCTTCGGCGTCGAGCTGCGGTTGGGGGCGTTCCTGCGCCCGTTCCGGCCCGCGACCCTGGCCAACCAGCAGGACGTGACGCTGCCGGTCGGGCGGAACGGGCGGTTCGAGCTCCTCGGGAGCTCCTGGGAGCTGCCGACGCCCGAGAACGTGGACGTGTTCGTCGCCCGGCTCGAACGCGCCGGGCTGCTGGCGTACGACCCGGTCGTCGACGACCTGTGGCGAGACCCGAGCGGGCGGCTCGCCCGCCGTACCTCGCAGGAGCGGTTCCGCAACGCGGTCGGCATCCCCCGGCGGACGGCCCTCCACATTGCGCGGGCTCGCGCGGCGGCGGTGCGGCTGCGGGCAGGGGCGTCCATCGCCGAGGTCACCCATGGCGAGGGGTACTTCGACCAGGCGCACCTGACCCGGACGACGCGCCAGCTGCTCGGCTACACGCCGGCCGAGCTCGTCCGATCCGACCAGCTCCTCGACCTCGACCTGGTGCTCGAGGCGCCGGCCGCCTAGGTCCGCGCTTCGGTACAAGACGGCGGCATCTCGCGGTCGCCAGGATCGGGCGCATGCGCGAGATCATCGTGACCGTCGAGGTGAGCCTCGACGGCGTACAGGACCATCCCGAGAACTTCGCCTTCGACTACCACGACGAGGAGTCGACGGCCTACCTCGGCGACTTCTACACCTCGGCGGACGCCTGGCTGATGGGTCGCGAGACCTACGAGGGCATGGCGGCGTTCTGGCCGACCGCCGACTTCCCGCAGGCCGCGGAGCTGAACGCGATGACGAAGTACGTCGCCTCCCGCACGCTCACCGAGCCGCTCGCGTGGAACAACGCGCACCTCCTCGGGCCGGACCCGATCGCGCGCCTCGCGGAGCTGAAGAAGGAGGACGGCAGGCCGTTCGTGCAGTCCGGGGTAGGCGAACTGACCCGGAGCATGCTCGACGCGGGGCTGGTCGACGAGCTCCGGCTGCTGGTCTATCCGGTCGTGATGGGCGAGGGCGCGACCTGGACGCAGTCCGCCGGAGCGCGGAAGTTCACGCTGGCCGACAGCCGGACGTTCAGCAAAGGGATCGTGCTCATGCGCCTCCGCCCGGCCTGACCCCTGGCTCATGCCAACGGGCTCCGCCCACCGACCGAACGTCGGTGAGCGGAGCCCGTCGCTTAGCGCTTGTCCCAGGTCTCGCCGGTGTCGGTGGAGTACCAGACGGAGTCGCCGACCGCGAGGTACGCGCGCTCGCCGGCCGCCGAGATGTCGGGCGGCGAGGTGGCCGTGGTCTCGACACAGGAGCTCTGCTCCCAGTTCTCGCCGCCGTCGGACGTAGCCATGACCGCGATGCCCTCACACGACGAGTCGCCCTTGGCTGCCACCAGGCCCGTGGTCTCGTCGACGAAGTCCAGGTCGACCGCGCCCACGGCCTTGCCGCGCTCACGCCACGATGCGCCGGCGTCGCGCGAGCGGAGGATCTGACCGTCGGAGCACAGCGCGTACGCCAGCTCCTGCGACAACGTGCTCAAGCCGGTGACCGTTCCGTTCTCCGCGCAGGGCACGTCGACCGTTCCCTCGGGTGCGTGCACCTCCGGCGCCGGGTCGCCGACCTTGTGCCAGCTGCCGGCCGAGCCTGACGAGTCGTCCCAGGACTCGCCGCCGTTGGACGTGCGGTACGTCGTCGCCTCGGAGCAGTCCGAGCCTGCCGCGACCACCCAGGCGTTGTCGGTATCGGACGAGGCGATCCGCAGGATCACCGCGGCGTCGTCCGGCAGCCCGGCGTCGGAGAACGTCTTGCCGCCGTCTGTCGAGAGCTCCACCGATCCGCCGCCGTCGCCACACTCGCCGACCTTCGCGCGGGCCACCGCGTCCCCCGAGCCGATGTCGATCAGCACGGGCCCGGCGGCCTCGGGCGTCGCCGGCGCGGTCGCTGACGGGGAGGCCGATCCAGTGGGCTTCGGCGAGGCCGTGCGCGAGGGCTCGGCCACGGGGGCCGAGATCGAGGGCAGCGGCGTAGGAGCCGTGCGCGGGTCGGCGTTGCCGCTGCGTACGTGCTGAATCGCGAAGCTGACGAGGACGACGTCGACCACGACAAGAGAGGCCAGCGCTATGACCCCGATCCTGCCTACCTGTGCCACGCCGGGTTCCTCCCGTTCCTAGCAGGACCCTGCATCCCCAGCTCGATCGACGCCACGGTAGCCGACCGGCCGGGGTTCAGGCCCGACCGGATACCCTCTTGCCCGCATGCAGCCTGGCCGAAAGGGACCGAAAGTGCGACGCGTCATGATCGTCTACGGGACGCGTCCCGAAGCCGTCAAGGTGGCAACGCTGATCGGCGCCCTCCGTCAGGCGCCCGATCTCGAGCCGGTCGTCGTGGTCACCGGCCAGCATCGGCAGCTGCTCGACCAGGTCAACGAGCTCTTCGAGATCGTTCCCGATCACGATCTGGACATCATCACACCCCGCCAGACACTCGCCGACGTCACCACCCGTGTGCTCACCGGGGCTACGTCGGTGATCCAGTCGGTCCGTCCGGACGCCGTGGTCGTCCAGGGCGACACCACGACCTCGTTCGCGGCCGCTCTCGCCGCGTTCTACGAGAAGGTGCCGGTTGTGCACGTCGAGGCGGGTCTGCGTACGGACGACCGCTACTCCCCCTTCCCGGAGGAGGTCAACCGCCGGCTGACGGGGCGCCTGGCGTCGGTTCACCTCGCGCCGACGGCGACGAACCGTTCCAACTTGCTGGCCGAGGGCATCCCCTCGTCGGACATCGTCGTCACCGGCAACACGGTGATCGACGCGCTGTTCGACGTCGTCGCGCGTCGAACGCCGTACTCCGACCCCGCGCTCGGTGCTTTGGTGGAGAGCGGCCGGCGGATCGTGCTGGTGACCACGCACCGCCGTGAGTCCTGGGGCGAGCCGATGCGGTCCGCTGTCGGTGCGATCGCCGAGGTCGCCGCCAGCCACCCGGAGATCTCTGTCGTGCTGCCGTTGCACCGCAACCCGGTCGTGCGCGAGGTCGTCGAACCGGCGCTCGGCGGGCTGCCGAACGTGCTGCTGACCGAGTCGCTGCCGTACGCGGAGTTCGCGCGGCTGATGAGCGACAGCTCGCTCGTTCTGACCGATTCGGGCGGCGTGCAGGAGGAGGCTCCGAGCCTCGGGAAGCCCGTTCTCGTGCTGCGGGAGAACACCGAGCGGCCCGAGGCCGTCACCGCTGGGACGGTGCGGCTGGTGGGGACCGAGCGGGCCTCGGTCCGGACGGCTCTGCTGCGGCTGCTGGACGACGAGGCCGCGTACGCGCGGATGGCGACGGCGATGAACCCGTACGGCGACGGCAAGGCCACCCCGCGGTGCGTGGCCGCGATCTCCGAACTGCTCGGGACCGGCTTCCGGATCGCCGACTTCGACGGTTGATCACCAGACACGCCGGCTCCAAATGGCCTATCTCGGCCAATTCTGGTTCTATCGTCACTACCCTGGGCGACTCGCCCGAACTCCTCAGTAACCCTCCCCCTGCGTAGCGAATCGCTCGCAGGATGTAGTCTTTCGGCTCCGGAGGGGGTTAGTTGCATTTTGGGCCAGAATGCCCCCTCAGGGCGACACGTCACGTGAATGCGTGATCACGTGTTGTACATGAGACCTGGATCTGGCTAGCATGCCGTCCGGCTTTGCGAACGGTAGGTGAGTTTGCGATTACTTACGGTTAGCTAGCTAAGGACCCAACGGACCGACACCCTGATTGAGGGGGCTCGATGCATCTAAGTACGGCCGGGCGCCGATTTGCTGGCGTTCTGGCATCCACCCTCGTGGGCGCTGGCACGCTGGTTGCGGTGACCCCCGCCGCCGCCCACGCGGCCGGCCCAGAGATTGGTTTCACGGCGTACGCCTACGGAACCAGCGTGTTCAACGCCGACCGGTCGGTCATGTCCGGCCCAACGGCGTATGTCAGCCTCGCTTGCACGACGGCCCCGGGCAAGAAGGCAAGCAACAACACGGCCGCCGCTGACCTTGGAAAGGTCGGCAAGGCCGGCGCCACGGTCACGACGGTCGCGTCGTCCGAGTGGGCCGGCATGCGGGCGACGAAGTCGACGTCCACGACCGCCGGCGCTTCGCTGCTCGGCGGCATCATCAAGGCCAAGGCCATCACGGCCGAGACCAAGGTGAAGTCGACGCCGTTCGGCTGGAAGGCCGAGAACAGCTCGACCCTCGCTGAGCTCACCATCCTGGGCAAGAAGATCGACGCGAATCCTGGTCCCAACACCAAGATCACGGTCGCTCTGCCCGGCGTTGGCAAGATCGCCGAGGTGATCCTCAACGAGCAGCAGACCCGTACCAAGGCGAACGGCACGTTCGAGAGCACCACGACCGCGCTGCACGTCAAGGTCCTCCCCAACAGCCAGCTGGGGAACAAGCTCAACGTCGAGGTTCTGATCGGCCGCGCGAACGCGCAGCTGACCCCGCCGGCCGTGGGTTACCTCGGTGGGCGTGGCTTCGCCACCAAGGTCACGGCCCTCAACGGGATCGTGAAGTCCGGCCCGACCTCCCTCGTGGCAGTTCCCTGCCTCGGTGGCGTGTCGAGCAACCGGGTCGCTTCTGGTGACCTGGGCGGCATCGCCAGGGCGAAGGCTGCCTCGGCGAAGGCCGAGGGCTCCGCGAGTGACCCCGCGAAGTCGAAGGTCGAAGCCGAGATCGCCGGAGTGAACCTGCTCGGTGGTCTGATCACGGCAGACGCCATCAAGTCCGTCGCCACGGCGAAGCAGTCCGCGGGCGGACCGGTGGAGTTGTCGGACAAGGGTTCGAAGTTCGTGAACCTGCGGATCGCCGGCAAGCCGGTGCTCGACACCGACATCGGCCCGAACACCAAGCTCAGCGTGCTGGGTGTCGACATCACGCTGAACAAGGTGCGCAAGACGGCGAACAGCATCACGGTCACCCAGATCGAGATCGTGATCAAGTCGCCGCGTGCGGGTCTGCCGGTGAACTCGAAGGTGGAAATCGCCTACGCCTCCGCCAGCATCCTGCCGGCACTGTAGGACCGCACCACCTGTAGTACCTCGTGAACGGGGGCGGCACCTTTCGGGGGCCGCCCCCTTCGCATGCCCGGACTTGACGACAACGGCGGGTGAAGCCGCACCGGGTGATCATGATCTGTTTCATGAAGCCGGATCGGCGTATAGAACCGGTCGGTCTTCATGACCACGGTCATGATCACAGTCATGATCACGGGCGATGGCCACGGGCGGCGGCCACCCCAGGCGGGCGGTCGGGCAGTCACCGGTAGACGAGTGTGGCATCGCGCGGTGGGCGAGCTGGCCGTCAGGGTAGCTCCAGGAGTCGGGTCGCCCCGGGGAACGGGTGGGCAGGCGGAGCCTGCCCTTAACAACCTGCGTCGGGCCGCCGAGAGGCTCCATGTCAACGGGTCAGGTCGCGCAGCGACCTGATCTCGCCGAGCGAGACGCGAAGCGCCCTTGACATGGAGGGCGGCCCATAAACTCCCGGGGCGACCCATCAGCTGGCCATCGAGCTGACCACCGCACAGCTCCAACCAACGCGCAGCTCGACGCCGGGGAGCTCGTGACCTCGCGGAGTGACCGGTGCTCGTGACCTCGTCGAGTCGTAGGTGCTCGTGACCTCGCCGAGTCGGCGGTGCTCGTCGACGGTGGTCGAGGTGAGGGCTGAGCTCACCACGCCACGTTCGGCTTCCTAGAGGCGGGCGCGGACGTGCAGGCCGGCTTCGGGGGAGACCACGACCTCCTGGGCCGCAGCCACTCCGCCGGCGAGCAGGTGTGCGTCGACCGGCACGTTGCGCTTCAGCAACGCCAGCGCGATCGGGCCGAGGTCGTAGTGGCGGGCCGACGAAGTGACGAAGCCCACCTCGCGCTCGTCCATCACCACCGGCGCCCCGTGGGCCGGGAGGGTGTCGACCGATCCGTCCAGGTGCAGGAACGTCAACCGACGCGGCGGCTTCCCCAGGTTGTGTACGCGGGCCACGGTCTCCTGGCCTCGGTAGCAGCCCTTGTCCAGATGCACCGCGGAGTCCAGCCAGCCGACCTCGTTCGGGATCGTCCGGTGGTCCGTCTCCAACCCCAGCCGCGGCACCCGCGCGGCGATCCGCAAGGCCTCATAGGCCCACATCCCTGCCGGCGCGCCAGCGGAGAACGACGAAAGAGACGCACGCGGCACGAAGTGCTCGACCCCACCGAGGGAGTCGGCGCCCGATCGGGTCAGCCAGGACGCGCCCTCGACAGGTCCCGGCGTCCACACCACCGCGAAGTCAGGCGTACGATCCGCGACCTCGACCCGCGCCATGAAGCGCATCTTGTCCAGGAACGCCACGACCTCCGCCGAGGTCCCCGGCTCCACGTGCATCCAGAAGGTCGACCCGTCGTCGACCGCGTAGTAGGCCTGCTCCACATGCCCGTTCGGCGACAACAGCAACGCCGTCGTCGACCCACCAGGAGCCAGCCCGAGCACCAGCTGCGTCGTCAGATTGTTCAACCAGTCCAGCCGGTCCGGCCCCGAAACGGTCACGACCCCGCGGTGCGACAGGTCGACGAACCCCTCACGGGCAGCGTCCAGAGCACGCTGTTCGCGCAGAGGATCGCCGTAGTGCCCAGCCACGCCGACATCAGGCGGGTCGGCGACAACGGCACCGGGCAGGGACAGCAGCGGACTCGTCACAACAAAAGACTCTACGTCGCGGACTCGCAACGGTCGCATTCGCCGAACACCGTGAGATGCCGCACGTCGGTTCGGAACGCGTACTTCGACGCCAACACCTCCACCAGAGGCGCCACGTCGGAAGGCTCGACCTCGATCACCCGGTCGCACGCTCGGCACACCAGGTGGGCGTGGTCCGGCGCGCTGCCGGGGTGGTACGTCGGCGCCCCGTGTCCGAGGTGGGCGTGCGTGACGAGCTGCAGCCCCTCGAGCAGCTCGAGCGTCCGGTACACCGTCGAGATGTTCACGCCCTGTGCCTTGCGGCGGACCTCGGTCAGCACCTCTTCGGGCGTGGCGTGCCCCAGCTCCTCGACCGCCTCCAGCACCAGCTGGCGCTGCGGCGTCAGGCGGTAGCCACGGGCCCGCAGCTCGTGCTGCCACTCGGTGCTGTTCTGGGCGCTCATCCTGGCCTCCAGCCTACGGCGCTTCGGCCCGTTCGAGCTTCGCCCACAGGTGGGGCTGCAGCGGTTGCCCGACAGCGGCCATGTCGTACGCGTACATCAACGCGCCGTCGACCAGCCCGTACAGGCGCTTGCCGGCCGTGTACTCCTTCGCGGTCTTCGTCCGCGCGACCAGATCCGTGTCGATCTCGATCTTGGCGCCCTCGATCGATCCGTACCAAATCTCGGCAAAGCCTGTCGGGTGCGCGAGCACGACCTCGAGCTCGTTGCCGGGCCGCGGGCGCCAGTAGCCGCTCTCCATCGCGAGCGGGCGGACCGCCGTGCCCTCGGCGTCGAGCAGCCAGGTGCGGCTGGTGTAGAAGAAGAACGGCTTGCCGTTCTGGCTGAACACGACCTCCTGGCCGTACTCGAACTTCTCGATCGTCGGATAGTCCCCGTGTCCACGGCCTTCCCAACGGCCAAGCAGGAACGCGATCGGCGCGCAGTCCGGATGCAGATCGGCGGGGAGCTGGAACGGTGCCATCACGAGCTGCTGCCCCTCGCGAGGCGGTACAGGACGGTAACGGCGAGACCACCGACAGCGAGAACGGCGACGATGAGCAACGCCGCGGTCACGGCTTCGAACATGCCCGCGAGTCTAGTTGCCCGCCTGTGGAGAACTGGGGACAACCGACGCGCTTTGTAGCGCGTCAGTCATACTGGACCACCGCATCCCAGCCGCCAAGGACGTAAGGGAACATGAGCTACCACGACGACAAGACGGAGTACGGTCTCCGCTCGATCACGCTCCGCGAGGACGAAGAGCCGCCGCCGGAGGCGCCTCGTCGCCGCAAGCGACGCAAGGGCACCCGTACGGTCGTGGTGATCCTCGTCTCACTGGTGCTGCTGCTCGGCGGCGGGCTCGTGCTCACCGGCTTCCTGTTCTCGGAGAAGCTCGGCAACCAGGTCGACCGGATCCCGGACGCGTTCGACATCCCCGAGGCGAACCGACCGCAGAAGCCGACCGGCGCCGGCGCGGGTGCGATGAACATCCTGCTCGCGGGCAGTGACCGCCGCGCCGAGGGCGCGACCACCGGCGAGGGTGCGGGCGACGCGTTCGAGGCCAAGGGCCAGCGCAGCGACACGATGATGGTGTTGCACATCTCGGCCAACCGGAAGTCGGCGTACCTCATCTCGATCCCTCGAGACAGCTGGGTCGACATCCCCGGCGAGGGCAAGAACAAGCTGAACGCGGCGTACTCGCTCGGCGGGCCCAAGCTCTTCATCCAGACCGTCGAGAAGGTCACCGGGCTGCGGATCGACCATCTCGCGGTGATCGACTGGAACGGCTTCAAGGCGCTGACGGACGCACTCGGCGGCGTGCAGATGACGTTCGACAAGGAGGTCCGGGCGGCGAGCGGTGCGACGTTCGGGCCGGGTACGGAGACGCTGACCGGCGAGGAGGCGCTCGACTACGTCCGCGAGCGCAAGCACCTGCCGGGCGGGGACTTCGACCGCATCAAGCGGCAGCAGAACTTCCTTCGCTCGTTGATGAAGCAGACCCTGTCGAACGGGACGATCACCAACCCGGTGAAGCTGACGAACGCGATGAACGCGGTGACGCAAAACCTGTCGGTCGACGACAAGTTCACCACCGGCCAGATGCGTGACCTGGCGATCGGGATGCGCGGCCTGCGCGGCAGCGGCGTGACGTTCATGACCGTGCCGACCGACGGCACCGGCATGGAGGGCTCGCAGTCGGTCGTCTACCTCGACGACGCGAAGGCCCGCGCCCTGTGGAGCTCGGTGCGCTCCGACGACATCGCGACCTGGCTCTCCGAGCACGGCAAGGACGAGGTCCTCGGCGACAAGGTCAAGTAGCGCCAGCGAACCTGACGCGGGCTCATAGAGGCAACGGATACCGATCACGTTGCCCGTATGGGCCCGTCGGCTTTCTGCCGCCAACTGAAGCAAAACCCGCAGTCGAACGGCAACCACCTACCGGCCGCGTACCCCTGCCTCACAAGGACGGAACCCCTAGCCCTCGCCCGCCTGGGGGGCGAGGCCGGCGTGGTGGCCGATGCGGGCTGCTTCCTCGCGGCGGGCGACGCCTAGCTTGCGCAGGATGTTCGAGACGTGGACGCTCGCCGTCTTCGCCGAGATGAACATCGCCTCCGCGATCTGGGCGTTCGTCCGCCCAGCCGCCACCAGGGCCAGCACTTCGACCTCGCGCGGCGTCAGCCCGAGGTGAGCCGCGACGTCGGGCGTCGGGGACGCCGGCTCGGCGCGGTCGAGGTCGACGCGCTGCCAGCGGGCCAGCAGCCGGATCTCCTCCAGCAACGGTTCCGCCCCCAGCGGCCGTGCCAGCGAGCGGGCGCGGCGGAGCGACACGAGCGCGGCATCGGACGACCCACCCGAGGCGAACACCGCCTCCGCCTCGCGCCAGGCCGCGTACGCCTCCGGGTACGGGTGACCGGCAGCAGCCCAAGCCGCGGCCGCCTCGGCCCACACCAAGGGATCCGGCGAGCCGGACACCCGCGTCCGTTCGGCCCGCGCGAGAGCGGCAACGGCGAGCGGCTCCGGCAACGACCCCGACGAAGCGAACGGATCCGGCCGCATCAACGCGGCCCGAGCCGCCAAAGAACGCCCAGCCTCCCGAGCGGACCCAGAGGCACCCCGGTCAGCGGCATCCGCGTACGCCCGCAGCCCCAGAGCGACCAACGTCCCCGCGAACCGCTCCTCGTCCGACCCCTCGACGAGCGCCAAGCCCTCCTCCACAGCGACGACAGCATCAGCGGTACGTCCCTGCCACACCGCGAGCGACGCCTCCTCCTCGAGCAGCCCGCGCCGGTACGCGTCCGGCCCGCCGTGCGGCGGCAACAGCCGGCGCAGCTGCGCCAGCCGGTCGACGGCGACCGAGAACTCGCCCCGAGCGGTCGCCAACAACGCCCGCTGATGCAGCACCGGGAACGCCCGAATCCCGCGCGACCCCAGAGCCTCGGCCTCGGCCAACAGCACCCCGGCCTCGGACCAGCGCCCGGCCTTGATCATCGACTCCGCCGCGTTCGCCTGCAGGAAGCTGCCGTCCTGCCGTTCAAGCCCCACCCGCCGCGCGTCCACGACCCCGGCGAGGCACACCGCGATCGACTCGTCGTACCGCCCGACGACGCCGAGGATGTGCCCGAGGTTGATCGACGCCGCCATCAGCTCGTCCGGGCTGTCCATCTCGCGCGCGATCCGCAGCGCGTCCTGCAGGTAGCCGACGCCCTCGTCGACCCGGCCCTGGTACACGGTCACGACACCGAGCGCGTTCAACGCCCAGCCCTCGTCGCGGCGCGCGCCGACCGCCCGCGCCAGCGTGATCGCCTCGCGGCTGGACTCGACCGCCTCGTCGAGGCGCGACCAGGCCATCGCGAGCATCGCCAGACCGGCCCGTACGCGGGCACGTTCGGCCGTCGGCGGCTTCTCCGGCAGCAGGTCGAGCGCCCAGTCGTACGCGGCGTACGCCTGGTCGTAGTGGCCGGCGTAGAGCTGGTACCCGCCGAGCCGCTCGGACAGCTGGGCTGCGCGGTACGGGTCGGCGAGGACGTCGACGCGGTTGATCGCCTCGCGGGAGAGCTCGATCGCCTTGCCCTCCTCGCCGACCAGGTTCGCCGCCTGGGCCGCGTGGGCGAGCACCGTCACCCGGTCGAGCGGCACGATCCCGTCGGCGCCGGGTACGCGGTCCCACAGCTCGAGAGCCCGCGTGAGCTGGTCGAGCGCGTTGCCGAACGCGTACACGCTCTCCGCCGTCAGCCCGGCCTCCACCGCGCTGCCGAGCGCGCGTTCCAGGTCGGCCGCGGCGTACCAGTGCTCGCGCGATCTCCCCCGTCGTCGCCCACTGGTCCGCGGCGCTCAGCGAGGGTTCGTCGGTCAGCAGCTGGGCGAGGCTCCCGTGCAGCAGCTGCCGCTCGGCCGGGAGCAGGTCGTCGTACGCGACCTCGCGATAGAGCGCGTGCCGGAACTCGTACGACATGCCCACCGGCGTGAGGATCTGCGAGTCGACCGCGGTACGGATCGCGTCCATCAGCGCCCGGTCGTCGAGGTCGGCGATGCGCGCGAGCAGCTTGTGCTGGACCTGATGACCGACGGCGGCGGCGATCTGGAGGACCCGGCGGACGTGCTCGGGCAGCGCGTTGAGGCGGCTCGCGAGCAGGTCGCGCAATGTCGGCGGCAACCCGGCGTCCGGCGTACCCGCGAACGGGAGCAGCGTCTCGCTGAAGAGAGGGTTGCCCTCGGACCGTTCGTACACCGCGTCGATCACGTCCGCGTCGGCCGGCGCCGCGAGCAGGCCGGAGAGGAGGGCGGCGGTCTCCGTACGGGACAACCGTGGCAGCTCGATCTCCTGCACGCTCGGCAGCCGGCGGATCTCCGCGAGCCAGTTGCGCAGCGGGTGCGCGCGGCCGAGCTCGTCGTTGCGGTACGTGAGAACGAGCAGCACGCGACCCTCGGTCTGGCAGCGGGCGACGTAGCCGAGCAGGTCGAGCGTCGACCGGTCCGCCCAGTGCAGGTCCTCGGCGACCAGGACGACGGGCTGCTCGGCGCCGAGCCTGGTCAGCAGCGCGAGGACGGACTCGTACAGCCGTGACTGGGCCGTGGGACTGACGCGCGACTCGAGGCCGGGGATGACGGCGGTGGCGTCCTGGTCGTCGGCGAGCAGCCGCGCGAGGTCGGCGGGCCATGCCCCCGCGGACGTGCGATGGAGGCCGCGCAGTGCCTGGATGATCGGGGCGTACGGCACACCGCCACCGCCCAAGGGCAGGCAGCCGCCTACGAGGGCCTGGACCTCAGCTTTCGCTGGGTCAGCCAACAGCTCGGAGACAAGCCTGGTCTTGCCTACGCCCGCCTCGCCGGCGACGACAACAGTCGACGGCGTACCTTCTGCAGCCCGCCCGCATGCCCACCGCAGCACTTCCAGTTGAGCCTGTCGTCCGACGAACGGCGACGGCCCTTCCGGGACTGCCACGTGTCGATTATGCCTGGGATTCGCGGTGGCGGCCTACGAATAAGGCGATGGCGCCCTGATCTAAGGCACTACGCCTCATGTGGGCGGTGGGTCGGCTTCCTAGGTTGATGAGTGCCGGGTGATTCGCCCGGCGACACGACTCTTGAAGTCTCGAAGGGGAGGGAACCACCGTGGTTTCTCAGGTTGGGCTGTTTCGGCGGGTTATCCGGCCGGCCGTGGGGGCGGCGGCGGTAGCCGCGCTCGCCTTGGTGACGATCGGCGGCGCTCAGGCCGCGGTGATTCCGGGAACGCCGGGTCCGGACGTTCACAAGGGTCTGGACAACGACAACGCGAACAACACGTTCATCCAGCCGCCCGGCGTGGTGGCGAAGCAGCACATGGAGAACACCGACGTGCTGTTCGGGCGGGCTGGGAACGACCTGCTGATCGGCAAGCTCGGCAGCGACGTGCTGCTCGGCAACGAGGGGCACGACATCCTGATCGGCGGCCGGGAGGCCTTCGCCGCGCCGAACAGCGACGTGATGATCGGCGACACGGGCAGCGACATCAACATCTGGGCGCCGGGCGACGGCAGCGAGATCTTCGTCGGCGATGAGGACGCGAACCGCCACGACAAGGACTCGATGATCTTCGCGCCGTTCGTCCTCGGCAACAACGGGGTGGACCCGAAGCTCGTCTACGCGTACGGCCGTACGATCCCGCGCGTCGACATCAGCAAGAAGCCGCAGTTCAGCTGCAAGATCGAGCGGATCCCGGCGGCACAGAAGGACGGCGCGCAGTTCGTGGTGCGGTTCTTTGCCAACAACGTGCTCGCGGTGACCGTTCGGCAGAAGGACGTCGAGCAGGTGTTCTGCCCGTCGCCGACGCTCGGCAAGGTGAAGTTCGCCTACCTCGACGGGCCGCACCCGACGACGTTCAAGGAGATCTGGATCAACAACATCGGCCAGAACACGCTCGGGGCGATCCTCGCTCCGCCTGCCTAGTTCTTGCCCCTTCGATGGCCATGAACGTCTACCACTGCGATCGATGTGACGAGGTCTACGCGATCGTCATACCGATCGCGGTGGGAGCGATGAGCGAGAAGCGGCGGCTCGAGGTGGATCAGGAGATCGACCAACGCCGGGCAGCTCATCTGGTCGCTCGGCATGCGGACGAAGACAAGGATCCCCTCCTCAGGCTTCGCCAGAGGGAGAGCGCGGTGAACGTCCTGGACCGGGGCTCCGACAACGGGGGTGACGAAAACAAGGATCCCCTCCCTCAGGCTTCGCCAGAGGGAGAGCGCGGTGAACGTCCTGGACCGGGGCTCCGACAACGGGGGTAACGGGGAAGCACGGGGAACGCAACGGGGTTGCAACAAGAAGGGGGAGATCAACGTCGGTGTCGCAGGCCGCGACGACACCGACGTTGATCTGTTTGTAGGCCTAATAAGCCCCGTCGCGAGCCAGCACGGCGCGGACGGTCTTGAACAGGATCACGACGTCGGTGGAGAGGGACCAGTTCTCCACGTAGTACAGGTCCAGGCGGACCGAGTCCTCCCAGGAGAGGTTCGAGCGGCCGGACACCTGCCACAGCCCCGTGATCCCCGGCTTCACCAACAGCCGGCGGCGGACGTCGTCGCCGTACTGCTGGACCTCCGCGGGCAACGGGGGCCGCGGGCCCACCAGGCTCATCTCGCCGCGCAGAACGTTGAACAGCTGGGGCAGCTCGTCCAGGGACAGCCGGCGGATGATCTTCCCCACCCGCGTCACCCGCGGGTCGTCCTTGATCTTGAACAGCACGCCGTCGTGCTCGTTCTCCGCCTGCAGCTTGGCGAGCTTCGCCTCGGCGTCGACGACCATCGAGCGGAACTTGAAGCACGGGAACTCCTTCCCGTGCACGCCCACACGCGTCTGCCGGAACAGCACGGGCCCGCGGTCGCCGACCTTGATCGCGACCGCGATCAGGATCAGCAGCGGGAGCGCGATCAGCGTGAGGATCGAGCCGGCGACCCAGTCCGACGCCGCCTTCACGAGCCGGCGGGCGCCGACGAAGTCGGGCTCCTCGACGTGCAGCAGCGGGAGACCGGCCATCGGGCGTACGTGGATGCGCGGCCCGGCGACGTCGGTCAACGCGGGCGACACGACCAGGTCGACCCCCGCGCCCTCGAGCGACCAGGAGATCCGGCGCAGCAGGCGGGACGACCGGCCGGGCAGCCCGGAAACGACCACGGTGTCGGCACCGGACGCGGCAACCGCGGCCGGTACGTCGTCGAGCGCGCCGAGGATCGGCAGACCACCCTGGCGTAGGTCGTCGCCGGGCTCCTTGGACAGGTGCGGAATGCAGGCGCCGACGACGTCGAAGCCCATCCCCGGCTCGCGCTGGATGACCTCGAGCGTCTCGCCGACCTGGGCCGGCATGCCGACCAGCAGGACCTTGTGGGTGAGGTGGCCGCGCTTGCGCTGCCGGTGCAGCCAGCGGCGCGTGACGTACCGGCCGATCAGCAGCAACAGTGTGCCGAGCGGGAACGCCACCGCGACGAAGCCACGAGCGAGCTCGATCTTGCCGAGGTAGCAGACGATCGCGACGAGACCGGCGGCCAGCACGCTGGCACTGACGATGCGCTTGAACTCGTCCGCGCCGGCGCCGAAGATCCGCGGCGAGTAGCCGCCACGAGCGGCGATCACGCCGAGCCAGAAGATCGCGAGCACGACGGCGACGACGGAGTACGGCACACCGCCGAGCGCGCTGCCACGCCAGGCACCGGCGATCTCGTTCTCGTTGGGGCCGAACCGCAGCGCCTGAGCGGCGATGACGGCGATCCCGATCAGCGCGAGGTCGAGGACGGCGACGCCGCCCGCGAACCAGGCCATGCCGTGCGCGGGCTTGAGCGGCTTCGGCCTCGGGGCGGGCGCTCCGGGTATGGGTGAGGCCGGGCTGGCAGCCCGGTCGTCTTCCAGATCCCTCAGCGTTACCACATGGCACCCCGACAGTCGCCCTGAACGGCCCAGAACAGCGCGGCCCAGCATAGGGCCGAAAGGGCATATCGACGAACGGCACCCCTGGGTTATCCACAGGCCCCGCGAACGGCGACGTCCCCGCACCGAACCGGTACGGGGACGTCGTGGCCCTGTCTGCGGCTAGCTGATCGCCAGCTCCACGTTCGCCACCTTGCCGAGCTCCGCGACCACGGCGGAGTCCGCCGGCGAGGCCTTCGGAGCCAGTGCCCGAACGGTCCACGTGCCAGGCGCGGCGAAGAAGCGGAACTCGCCACCGTCGTTCGTCGGAACCTCGGCCGCGAACTCGCCCGAGCCGTCGAGCAGCCGGACGTACGCGTTCGGCACGGGGGCCGAGTCACGCCGTACGACGCCCTGGATCACGGCCTGGTTGTCCACATCCACACCCTTCAGCGAGGCGCCGCCCACGGGCGCCGCGCAACCGTCGGCGGCGCTCATGAGGCAGCTCCCGGCTCGTCGCCGAGCACGACCGGCACGCCCACGAGCGAGCCGTACTCGGTCCAGCTGCCGTCGTAGTTCTTCACGTTCGGCTGGTCGAGCAGCTCGTGCAGCACGAACCAGGTGTGCGACGACCGCTCGCCGATCCGGCAGTAGGCGATCGTGTCCTTGTCGAAGTCGACGCCGGCACCGCCGTAGATCGAGCGGAGGTCGTCGTCGGAACGGAACGTGCCGTCCTCGTTCGCCGCCTTGCTCCACGGCACGCTCACCGCGGTCGGAATGTGACCCGGGCGCTGCGCCGACTCCTGCGGGAGGTGCGCGGGAGCAAGCAGGCGACCGGCGTACTCGTCGGGCGAACGGACGTCGACCAGGTTGCGCTGGCCGATCGCGTCGACGACCTCGTCGCGGAACGCGCGGATCGCGAGGTCCGGGTCCTGCGCGACGTAGCTCGTGGCCGCGCGCTGCGGGATCTCCTCGACCAGCTCACGGCTGTCGAGCTCCCACTTCTTGCGTCCGCCGTCGAGCAGCTTGGCGTCCTGGTGGCCGTACAGCTTGAAGTACCAGTACGCGTACGCCGCGAACCAGTTGTTGTTGCCGCCGTACAGGATCACCGTGTCGTCAGGGCTCACCCCGCGCTGCGACAGCAAGGCCTCGAACTGCTCCTTGTTGACGAAGTCGCGGCGGACCTGGTCCTGCAGGTCCTTCTTCCAGTCGAGCTTGATCGCGCCCTTGAGATGGCCCTTGTCGTACGAGGTCGTGTCCTCGTCGACCTCGACCAGCACGACCTTCGGGTCGTCCAGGTGCTCTTCCACCCAGTCGGCGGAGACGAGTGTGGCGTCACGGCTCATGCGGAGACCTCCTTGCTTGGCGACGAATGCAGAACGCGGCGGGCGAGCAGGTAGATCTCGCAGCCGAGGCAGAACCCGAACGCCGCCTGCAGGAACGCGGCGGCGAGGGCGAGACCGATGACGACCGCTCCGACAACGGCCGCTCCGGACAGGTAGGCCACGAGGCCGACGACGGCGAAGGTCAACCCGAGCGCCTGAGCGAACCTCGGCGGGGCCTCCTCCTCGAGCTCACGTGGAGATTGCAGGCGGGGCCTGACGAGGCCGGCGAAGAGCAGGCCGTACGGCGAGTTCTTGGGGCCGAGGAACGCACCTGCGGCGAACACCAGCAGCTGCAGGGCGAGGATGATCGGGTTGCCGGTGATCAGCACGATCGCGAGTACGGCCACGGTGATCCCGGCGGCGAACCTCGTACCGCGTGGGTCGATCTTTCCCTTGGCCGTGACCGCTGGGCTGGTGCTGGTCTGGGTGGATTGTTCGGACATGGCTCTCCTGACGACTGCGGGCAGGGGAAAGCGCGCGCTTTCTGGTGGGAAGCGCGTGAGACGGCCGAACGCGGGGGGTGCTTTTGTGCTTAGCGCAGCGGTGCTGGCCGTCCCGTCAGAAGGGACGACACAGGCAGGTGGCCGTACGGCAGTTGTCGACCGCACGCCGCTTGGTCAGGAGGAACGTCCGGAAAGCCGGGCGCCCTGAAGTCGTACGCAGCACGTTGTCCAGGCTACGGACAGTGCCAAGCCCTGTCACGGCTGTCTCGCGGAGTGGGACGCAGTCTCGAATCTTGGACGTCCGAGCAAGCTCGGACTTGTTGGACGGATGTCGCGATAGAGGCCGAGATCTGTCCAACAACTCCGTACCGGCGGGGTGGCTAGGCGATGAGCTTGGCCTTCGAGGGGCGGAAGCGACGGCGACGGCTTTCGCGCGTCGCGGAGGCGGCGCGGCGCACCGCGCGGCCGTAGACCGTGGTCATCAGCGCCGCGAACTCGTCTGGCGAGTTCGTCCGCGCCACGTCCCTGGCGGCCTGGCCCAGCGCCATCCGGCGGCCGGGGTCCGTCAGCAGCTCGGTCAAGGCCTGCCCGTACTCGGCCGGATCCGAGCTCGCCAGCACCCCAGCGGCGGCGATAGTGCTGGAAGCGTGCAAAGCCGGGTCGGCGAGCAGAGAGGGCAGCCCGGCCAGCGCGGCCTCCTGGACGACCAAGCCCTGCGTGTCCGTCATCGACGGGAACGCGAAGACGTCGGCCGCCGCGTACGCCCGAGCCACCTCGTCGGGCAGCAGCTGGCCGGTCAACACCGTTCGCGCGGTGATCCCGGCCTTGTCGAGCAGGCCCTTGACCCAGCCCTTCTCGTACACGGCACCGACCAGAACGAGCCGCGCATTCGGCACGGTCTTCAAAACCCGACCGAAAGCCTCGGTCAGCGTGTCGATGCCCTTCTCCCGGTTGACCCGTCCGACGAACAACACCATCGGCTCGTCCAACCCCACACCATGCTCGTGCCGGAACGCCGAACGCGAAGCCGCCGGCACCTCGGGCAACCCCACGCCGGCGGGCGCGATGTAGATCCGGTCGGCCAGCAACGGCAAACCGCCACAGCGGTTGAGGATCGCCGGCGTCGGGACCAACACAGCGTCCGCGTCGGCGAACAGCAGGGCCGTGCCGGTGTCGATCACCGAACGGCGGCGGTCGGCCTTGTTCGGCTGCTTCTCGTACTTCAGCTTCGGCGCCGACAGCCTCATCGCGTAGCAGCCCATCACGGCCTTGAGGACCGACGTGGGCAGCCGGTACGCGTCGGCGTACGCGGGCAGATCCGTGTGGTAGTGCAGAACGAGCGGCAGCCCGAGCCGCCGAGCGGTGAAGATGCCGAGCAGGCCGATCGGTCCCGGGGTGTGCACGTGGACGACGTTCGGCAGCCAGTGGGCGATCTTCTCGACGTGCTTGCTCCGCGGCCACGAGGCGATCCGGAACTGCGCGATCCCGAGCGGCACCGAGGGGATCTGCAGCAGGTTCTTGTCGTCCTTGGGCAGGTCGGGGTGCCGGGGCACCACGAGCAGGCTGGAGTGACCGAGCGCTTCCATCGTGCTGGCCAGCGTCTGCAGCACCGTGATGATGCCGTCGCGGCGGGGCAGCCAAGTGTCGGAGAAGTGGGCGACGCGTAGCGTCGGCGGGGCCTGAGCCGCTTCCTCAGCAGACGCTTGGATGGTGGAGGTGCTGCGAGCGCCCCTCAGCGGACGTAGCACCCGTCGCGCGCTTTCCAGCGGGCGGATGACCATGGACCGGCTCCCTATGTCGCCTGTCGGCCTTGTCTCAATGCATTCCCATCCGGAGCCGTTATGAACTCCGAGCGTCACTCTGGCACGAGTCCGCGTGCATATGGTGGACCAGACCAAAGGTCAGACGAAATCGGGGATCCCCCGGATCCCTGATTCTTTACGTACGACTTTCGTCAGGTCAGCGGCTCGACGGCCTCGCCGAGGGCAGCGAGAACGGCCTCCTTGCGCGGGGCTCCAGAGGCCCGGGTAACCACCTGACCTGCGGCGTTGAGCACCAGCGTAGTCGGCGTACGCATGATGTTCAGCCGGTTGACGAGGTCCAGATGATGCTCGGCGTCGATCTCGACATGGGCGACACCGGGAACGATCTTCGCCACGCTCTGCAACGTCTGACGAGTCGCACGGCAAGGCGCGCAGAACGCCGAGGAGAACTGCAACAGCGTCGCCCGCGACCCCAGAGCTTTTCCACCGAGGTCCTGAGCGGAGAGCGTCTCCACTTGCTCTTGTTGTGGCACCTCGGCCTTGGCAGCGCCCCGGAACCACCCGTCGTACCGGCGCTTGAGCAGCCCCGCGGCGGTCGCGAGAACGAGCGCGACGGCGAGCACGATCAGGCCGGTAGTCACGCTTTCGAGGGTACGACCCCCACCAAATCACCCGTACGAGGCGACAGACTCCACGATCAGGTCGAAGAACCCGTCCGCGTCCAGCTCCATCGCCACCTGCGCGTTCGGCGCGGCGCCGGTCCGGTTGCCGAAGTCGACGACGGTCGCGCCCCGCGTGAACTCCCCCGCGGTCTCCACCGAGACGAACGCCGGGACGCACCGCACCAGCGAGGGCGAGATCACCCGGGCCACCGTGATCGGGTCGTGCAGCGGCGGCGCCGGGATCCCCTCAGCGGCCGAGTACGCCGAGGCGAAGAACGTCATCAGCTGCACGCACATCGACGCCACCGGCGTCCCCAACGCCTCGAGCCGCGCCACGACCGCGGGCGTGACCAACGCCTGGTGGCTCGTGTTCAGCCCGACCATCGTCACCGGCAACCCGCTCGCGAAGACGATCGAAGCCGCCTCCGGATCGACCCAGATGTTGAACTCCGCGTACGGCCGCACGTTCCCGCGACCCGTCGACCCGCCCATCAGCACGATCTCCCGGATCCGCGGTACGACCTCTGGGTGCGTCGTCAGCAGCTCGGCGATGTTCGTCAACGGCCCCGTCGGTACGAGCGTCACCGGCGTCGGATGCGACAACAGCACTCGCCGCATCAGGGCAACGGCCGGCTCGGAAACCACGTCGACCGTGGGCGTAGGCCACGACGGCCCGTCCAGCCCGGACTCGCCATGGATCTCCGCCGCGATGTGCAGCTCACCCGCGAGCGGACCCACCGCACCCACCGCGATCGGCACCGAGATCCCCGCGACCGTGCACACCCGCCGCGCGTTGAGCGTGCACTTCTCCAACGTCTGGTTGCCCGCGACCGTCGTCAGCGCCAGCAGGTCGATGGCCGGATGCGAAGCGGCCAACAGGATCGCGATCGCGTCGTCGTGCCCGGGATCGCAGTCGAGGATGATCGGTGTGCCCACGCGCACGACAGTAGGCGTTAGGTCTCGATCGTCACCAGCTTCTTGTAGCCGTGTGCCAAGACCTCGATCCGCCCGATCTGGTCGACCGGCAGCCAGACGCCGCTGGTCCAGCGGACGCCGGCCCGGTACGCGACGCGGTAGCTGCCCGCGTCCCAGAGCTTGCCGTCGTTGTCGTACACCCGGAGCGCGCAGACCTCGCCCAGCTTCAAGCCTGCGCCGCGCATCTCCAGGCGGAGCTCCGTCCCCCAGGCGACGGGATTCATCGTCAACGTCGCCTTGACCTTGGTGGTCGTGTTGTCTGCCTGGAACGTCTGCGGCGGCGAGGTGAAGTTTCGCGTCGGTGTCGGTGCCGGCGTCGAGACCGTGACGATCTTCGTCGGCGTCAGAGCACGACCAGCGGCCAGACCGCCGAGACCCAGAGCCAGAACGGCGACGGATGCGGCGGCGATCATCCACCGCGATCGGCGAGCAGCCCGCGCCTTCTCCGAACGTGCCTGCTTCAACAAGGAACGCAAGCCCGTCTCGCTCGGCACCGGCAGGCCGCGCTCGGCCTCCTCCGGCGTCACGAGGGACAGCAGCTTGGGCAGGCCAGCGATGTCTTCGTACAGAGCACGACATTCGGCGTGTCCGGCGAGGTGCTCCCGTACGGCCGCCGCCTCCGTCGGATCGAGCGCCCCGAGAACGTACGCGCCGAGCGCCGCGCGAACCTCCGCGCAGGTCATAGCGCCACCTCCGGGGTCAGACCGCGCTCTTCCAGCAACAGTTTGAGCTGGCGCAGCGCGTAGTACGTACGGGATTTGACTGTGCCGGGCGGGACGCCGAGCACCGACGCCGCCTCCGCGACCGACCGGCCGCGGTAGTAGACCTCAACGACTACCTCTCTGTGGTGCGGGGCGAGCTCTGCGAGGACTTCCATGACCTCCCAGGCGAGCATCGCCTTGTCTATCTCGTTGCCCTCGGCGGGCACCACGCTCAACGCGTCCTCCCCGACCTCGTGCGGTCGGGCGCGTCGGGCACGTTCCCCGTCGACGACGATGTTGCGGGCAACGGTCGCGAGCCACACTCGCAACGATCCCCGTGCGGGATCGAGGGATTCGGGATGGCGCCAGGCTCGAAGCAACGTCTCCTGGACGACGTCCTCCGCGCGCTGGCGATCTCCACGAACCAGCCGGAGCACGTAGCCGAGCAGCGGTCCGGCGTGCTCTGTATAGAGCTCCCGGATCAACTCCTCGTCTGCGGTCGCTCCAGACAGCGCAGCCGAACCCACACCCTCCTCACGGTCCCTGGGCCTGTTCGGTTCATCCGGCACGCGCCGATCGTAGGACCAATCCCCGCCGGATTGGCATGATCACCCAGAGAGATCTGATCGACCATCGACTACACGGGGTAGTGATGTCCAGACGCGCTCTACCTGTGGCCGCGTTTCTCGCCTGTTTGCTGGCTCTTCCGGCCGGCGCCCAGGCGGGAACGTTCGCTCCCGGCACCCCAGGTGTCGGCGACTCGTACTATCCGCTCGACGGCAACGGCGGGTATGACGCCCTGCACTACGGGCTCGACCTGCGCTACACGCCGAAGACCGACGTGCTGGCCGGCGTCGCCACGATCCGCGCTCGCGCCAAGCAGAACCTGTCCAGGTTCAACCTCGACCTCGACGGCCTCACCGTCCGTTCGGTCACGGTGAACGGCAAGCGAGCGAAGTGGGGCCGGGCGAACGGCGAGCTGACCGTCGTCCCGTCCCGCGGCCTGCGTCGCGGCGTCGGGTTCAGCACCGTCGTCACGTACGACGGCGTCCCGATCCCGCCGCCCGACGACCCGCTCGGCGGCAGCGGGTGGGTCGCCACCGACGACGGCGCGCTCGTCGCCGGCGAGCCGCACGGCGCCACGACCTGGTTCCCGGCCAACGACCACCCGACGGACAAGGCGTCCTTCACGTTCAAGGTCACCGTGCCCCAGGGCACCGAGGCCGTCGCGAACGGCGCGCTCGTCGGCCAGCGCACGCGCAACGGCTGGACGACCTGGACGTGGGACGCGCGCGACCCCATGGCGGCGTACCTCGCGACGGCGACGATCGGTCAGTTCGACCTGCGCAGCTATCGGAAGAACGGCATCGCGTTCTGGGACGCGATCGACCCGGACCTCTACACGCCGCGTCCGCGAACGGGCAAGCAGTACGCGATCTCCCAGCTCGCCACCCCTTCGTACAAGCGGCTGACGCGCACGATCGACGTTCCCGCGGACGGCGGCAAGCTGTCGTTCTGGATGAGCGGCCAAGGCCTCGTCTTCGTCGAGGCGCGTCCCGCCGGCACCGACCAGTGGACGACGTTGCCCGATCTCAACGGCCACACCACCAGCGAGGACGCGGGGTTCTGCGAGTTCTACCTCGAGTTCCATCCGTTCCTGAAGCACTACTTCAAGCCGCTGGGCGAGGACGGCTGCAGGCCGACCGGCAGCACCGGGGCGTGGCACTACTGGATGAACGACGCGAACGGCTACGAGCAGTGGGCCGTCGACCTGTCCAAGTACAAGAAGCGGACCGTCGAGGTCTCGATCAGCGTGGTCTCCGACGAGTTCGACGTGGGGCGTCCCGGTGTGCTCGTGGACGACATCGTCGGTCCCGGCGGCGCCACGACCTCGTTCGAGCCCGACACCAAGCCCATGGACGGCTGGCGCGCGACCAGCGCACCGACGGGCAGCCCGAAGAACAAGAACAACTGGATCGCCGGACCGAGGGCGAAGGCTCCGGACGCCGAGGGCGAGATCTTCCAGCAGTCGTTCGCTCGCCACGGGGAGATCCTGGGCTTCCTGGGCAGCAAGGTCGGCGCGTACCCGTTCCGTGTCGGCGGCGGCATCGTCGACGACTTCGGCCTCGGCTTCTCGTTGGAGAACCAGACCAGGCCGGTCTACGACGCCAGCGCGGCCTCCGAGCCGGGTGGTCCGGACGCGCTGCTCGCGCACGAGCTGGCGCACCAGTGGTTCGGCGACAGCGTCTCGGTGACGCGCTGGCGGGACATCTGGCTGAACGAGGGCTTCGCGACGTACGCGCAGTGGATGTGGGACGCGCACGACGGCATCGCCAGCGAGGAGGAGACGTTCAAGCTGAACTACGAGTTCGCCGACGGCGACCCCGAGTTCTGGAAGCTACCGATGACCAACCCGGGCACGGATGCCTTGTTCGGCTGGCCGATCTACCAGCGCGGGGCGATGGTGCTGCACCGGCTGCGCAAGACCGTCGGCGACGCGACGTTCTTCCGGATTCTGCGGACGTGGACCAAGCGCAACGCCAACGGGAACGTGACCACGGACGGCTTCCTCCAGCTGTCCGAACGCCTCGCCGGCCGTGACCTGTCGAAGGCCGTGTGGGACCCGTGGCTGTTCGGCCTGAAGCAGCCGCCGCTGCCGGCTTCCGCGGCGGCGGTGAAGGCGCGCGGCCGGCAGAATCCTCCGCATGGCGACGACAAGGACACCCGAGGAGACCGCGGCTCTCTACGACCAGGCGCACGAGGCTGGGGACCACCCGCTTATGGGCCAGCTGACCGCGGAGGCCTACGGCCGTGACTTCCCGGCCGAGGTCGACCCGTACAGCTCCTGTACCTGGTGGACGCTCGGTCAGTACGTCGCCTGGCTGCGGCTCGGGCCGGAGTCGACGTTGGCCGACCTCGGCTGCGGCCGTGGCGGCGTAGGGCTGTGGCTGGCACGGGCCTTCTCGTGCTCGCTCGTGGGTGTGGACATCAGCCCGGCCGGTGTGGCGATCTCGTCGCGGCGAGCGGCGGACTTCGTGCCGGCCGGGCAGGCTCGGTTCCAGGTGGGAACGTTCGCCGACACCGAGCTGCCGGACGAGTGCGCGGACGGCGCGGTGAGCATGGACGCGCTGCCGTTCGCGCCGGACCGGGCGGCCGCGTTCGCCGAGGTGCGGCGGATCCTGCGGCCCGGTGGGCGGTTCGCGTTCACCTGCGCCGAGGACACGATCACGCCGGAGCGACCGAACGCGATCGAGTCCTGGGAGCCGCTGGTCGTCGAGGCGGGGCTGGCGTACGTGGCGCGGGTGCCCGTCGAGGGCTGGCACGAGCAGTGGGAGCGCCTGTACAAGGTGTGGCTGGCGCACGAGGACGAGCTGCGGGCGGCGTTCGGGGACACCGCCGAGCTGCTGCTCACGGAGGCTCGGGACGGCGAGCGGCTGCGTCGCCGTCGGCCGGTGCTCGTCGTGGCGGAGAAGCCCGCCTAACCGCCGGCGAAGGGTGGGAGCGCCTCGATCTGGGCGCCGTCGGCGAGCGTGACCGTGGCTGGATCGCGCTTGCCGACCGGTTGCTCGTCGATCAGATACGCACAGCTACCGAGCACCTTGGCCAGTCGAGGGCGGTCGGAGTGCCGCGCGACGACCACCTGAACGAGGTCCGCGAGCGTCGATGCCTCGACGTTCTCCGAGGTCAGACCGGCTGCCTCCTTGGCCGCCGCCCAGTAGCGAATGGTCACGTTCGCCATCGTTTGCGGCCTCCCGGGATGTGGTACGCGTCACGCCCAGCATTCGGCACGATGCCCAATGCGCCGCGCCCATTCGATATCCTGCCTGGATAGTCGGACTTGGGCGACAGTGCGGTCGGCCCCGGCATGACCCATAGAAGGAGTCGCCGGTGAGCACATTGCTTCTCCTGACCAACGCGCTCCAGCCCTCTGCCGAAATCGTGCCCGCGCTGGGGCTGCTCGGCCACCACGTACGCGTCGTTCCAGCCGAAGCATCGGCGCTCCTCGACGTCCAGCAGCCCGACGCGGTCCTCGTCGACGCGCGCCGTGAGCTCGTTCAGGCCCGCAGCCTGACCCGGGTGATCCGGACCACCGGCATCGGCGTCCCGCTGTTCGTGATCGTGACCGAGGGCGGGCTGGCCGCGGTCAACGCCGACTGGGGCATGGACGACGTGCTGCTCGACACGGCCGGTCCGGCCGAGGTCGACGCGCGGCTCCGGCTCACGATGGGACGGCTCGCGCAGCGCATCACCGAGGAGGAGCGGCCGCACGTCATCCGCCGCGGCGACCTGGTGATCGACGAGGACACGTACACCTCTCGGCTCGGCCGGCGCGCGCTCGACCTCACGTTCAAGGAGTTCGAGCTGCTGAAGTTCCTGGCCCAGCACCCGGGCCGCGTCTTCACCCGGCAGCAGCTGCTGCAGGAGGTGTGGGGGTACGACTACTTCGGCGGCACGCGGACGGTCGACGTGCACGTACGCCGGTTGCGGGCGAAGCTCGGCCCGGAGTTCGAGTCGCTGATCGGGACCGTACGCAACGTCGGCTACCGCTTCGTCGCGCCGCCGACCGGCGACGAGCCCAAGCCGCTGCCCGAGGACGACGAGGACGAGGTGTCGCCCGTGCACAGCCGTTCGGAGTCCTCGACCCGCTGACCTCGCGCGCAGCTTGCGGTTGCGAATCCTTCGCAGCTGTACCTTGGGCCAGGTGACGATCTCTGTGCGCCAGGTCGAGCATCTGTCCCCCGACGAGTACGCCGACGTGATCGCGCTGATCGACGCCGCGGCCTCGGCGGACGGCGTACGGCCGCTGGACGAGCAGGCCACGATCGACCTGCGCGGGGACGCGCCCGACACCACTCACCTGCTGGCGTCGGTCGACGACACCGTCGTGGGTTACGCGCGGCTGCATCGCTCCGACGGCACCGCGGGCGGCGACCTCGTCGTGCACCCCGAGCACCGCCGGGACGGGATAGGGCGCGCGCTCATCGACGAACTGCTCGCCGCGGCCGGCGGCCAGCCGTTGGCCGTCTGGGCGCACGGCCCGCACCCCGACGCCGCCACGCTCGCCACCGCCACCGGCTTCGTCGCCGCCCGCGAGCTGTGGCGGATGCGGCGCGAACTCGCCCTGCCACTACCCGACTTCCCCGTTCCCGAGGGCATCACGATCCGAACGTTCCGGCCCGGCGAGGACGACGAGGCCTTCCTCGCGGTCAACGCCAAGGCGTTCGCCGAGCACCCCGAACAGGGCCGCTGGCGCCAACCCGAGCTGGACGCACGGCTCGCCGAGCCCTGGTTCGACCCGGCCGGATTCTTCGTCGCCGACCGGGACGGCCAGTTCGTCGGCTACCACTGGACCAAGGTGCACGAGCCGCCCGTACGCGGCGAGGCGCCGGACACCAGTGCCGGCGAGGTGTACGTCCTCGGGCTCGACCCGGCCGCCCAGGCTGGCGGGCTGGGCAAGGCGCTGCTCGTCGCGGGTCTGCGCAGTCTTCGCGACCGCGGCCTCCCCGTCGTGATGCTGTACGCCGAGTCCGACAACGACAAGGCGATCAAGCTGTACGAGAAGCTCGGCTTCGACCACGTCGACACCGATGTCCGCTATCGGCACCCGGGCGCGCAAGCCTGAGTTGACGTCAGTACCGCCTCGATACCGGACAAATCGGCTGTCACTATTGCGTCAGTGACGCTAACCGGACAGCCGAATCGTCTTCCAGCGTTGCGGTTTTGGGTGTCATTGTCAGCGCATCCCTCCGTTGTAGGAGCGCGCTGTGAGACTTGCCGCCCCCCTTGTCATCGCAGTCCTGATCGCCGGTTCGCTGTCCACCGCCTCCGCGGACAGCGAGCTGGAACCGATGCCACAGAACGTCGTCGCGCCGGCGGCCACGAGCACGGTCACGCTGCTCACCGGCGACGTCGTCACGGTCGCCGCTGGGCAGGCCGGTGAGCGTACGTTCACCGTTCGGCCTGCCCGTCGGGCGAACGGTGTCCCGGTCACGTTCAGCAGTGCGGCCGACGGCGAGCACCTGTACGTCATCCCGTCCGACGCCGCGCCGCACCTCGCCGCCGACAAGCTCGACCTGCGACTGTTCGACGTCGCCGCGCTGAAGTCGGGACCGCCTCCGGTCATCGTCCAGTACGCGGCCTCCCGCCGAGCCATGACGGCGGGCGCGACGGCCACGCTCGAGAGCATCAACGCGGTCGCGTTCGACCCCAAGACCATGGATGTCTGGTCGATGCTGACGAGCGAGGGCGCCCGCCTCGCGAACGACATCCGCAAGGTCTGGCTGGACGCCACGATCGAGGCCGACCTCGACGTCAGCGTCCCGCAGATCGGCGCGCCCTCGGTCTGGGATGCGGGCGTCGACGGCACCGGCGCGAAGGTCGCCGTCCTCGACACCGGCATCGACAAGGGCCACCCCGACCTCGCCGGCAAGGTCGTCGCCGAGCAGAACTTCACCGACGACGCCTCCACCGTGGACGGCAACGGGCACGGGACGCACGTGGCATCGATCGTCGCGGGCAACGGCGGCACCTACAAGGGCGTCGCGCCGGGCGCCGACCTCATGGTCGGCAAGGTGCTCACTAACGCCGGCTCCGGTCAGCTGTCGTGGGCGATCGACGGCATGGAGTGGGCCGCCGCCAACGGCGCCGACGTCGTCAACCTCAGCCTGTCGGCGCCGCCCACCGACGGCACCGACCCGGGCAGCCTCGCGGTCGACGCGCTGACGAGGGAGACCGGCACGCTGTTCGTGATCGCGGCCGGCAACGACTACGCGGACGCGGCCATCGGGTCGCCGGGAGCCGCCACCGAGGCGCTCACCGTCGGCGCGGTCGACGACCAGGACGTGCTCGCCGACTTCTCCAACCGGGGACCGCGCCGCGGCGACGCGATCGTCAAGCCGAACCTCACCGCACCCGGCGTCGGCATCGTCGCCGCCCGCGCCGCCGGCACCAGCCTGGGCTCGCCGGTCGACGACCTCTACACCAGCGCGAGCGGCACCTCGATGGCCACGCCGCACGTCGCCGGCGCGGCCGCGCTGCTCGCGCAGGCGCATCCGGACTGGCAAGCGGAGCAGCTGAAGAGTGCGCTCGTATCGACCACCGCGCCCGGTGCCTACACCGCGTACCAGCAGGGCGCCGGCCGCGTCGACGTCGGCAAGGCGTTCGCGCAACGGGTGTACGGGCCGGCGACCGCCGACTTCGGCCGGCTGCCCGACCCCGCGACCGAGCCGGTCACCCGCACGCTCACGTACACCAACGACACCGACGCACCGGTCACGCTCGACCTCGGCGTGACCGGCAACGGTTGGGACGGTCGCGACGTCCCCACCGCCGCGGTCCACCTCAGCGCTCCGAGCGTCACAGTCCCGGCACACGCGTCGGCCACCGTCGACCTCACCGCCGAGCCGGCTCTGCTGGACGCCGGCGTCTACAGCGGGATCGTCGCGGCGTCCGCGCCGGGCGGTGTCACCGTTCGTACGCCGTGGAGCCTGTACGAGGCGAGCGAGACACAGCAGTTGACCGTCAGCCTCAAGGACCGCCGCGGCAAGCCCGCCGAGCTCGGCCTGCCGATCCACGTCGTCAAGACCAACCCGGGCTTCGTCGCGAACGACCCGTTCCGCAACTGGTACCACTTCGCGTGGTCCGACTCCGAGGGCAACGCCACGTTCGACGTCGCGCCCGGCGTATACGACGTGTACGCGCAGATCACCACCTGGCAGCTCGACGCCCGCGAGTCCACGATCGCGGTCGCGTCGGAACGCTCGGTCGACGCCGCGACGTCGATCGTGCTCGACGCCAAGCAGGCGAAGCGCCGCAATCCCCGGGTGAGTGAGGACGTCGACCTGCTGATGGGCGAGATCGGCGTGAACCGGCAGCTGTCGGACGGCCGCTCGTTCCGGATGGGCGCGCTGTTCGACGAGTCGACGGACTGGGAGCTGTTCACGTCGCCCGGCGCGCGGCCGGAGACGGGTTCGACGGAGTCGTACACGAAGTGGGTGCTCGGCTCGCAGCTCGTTCGCGTACCTGGTCTGCACCCCGCGTACTGGCCGCACGCCGCCGGACCGGCGCTCGCGGGACGCCGTACGCTGCCGGTCGTCTTCGCCGACGCGGGCGAGAACTTCCAGCCAGCCAAGGGCAAACTCGCCCTGGTCCGCATCGGCATCCCGGTGGGAGAGCCGTACCCGTACGCCTACTTCATCAACGAGCTGCAACGCGTGACCGAGCTCGCGGCCGCCGCCGAGGTCGCCGGCGTGCTCGCGTACGCCGATCTCCCGGGCGCGAAGGCCCACGAGGTCCGCGCCGAGCCGATCCTCCAGCTCGGGCTCAGCCGGGACGAGGGCGAGGCACTCCGCAAGGCCATCGAGCGGCGGCCGACCAAGCTGACCATCGACGGGCGCCAGTCGCCTGAGCGCGTCTATCACGTGCGGCTCGGGCACAACGGCGGCTGGCCGTCGAAGGGCGACCCGACGATCGACAAGCGCGAGTTGACGACGATTCCCGCGCGCTACCACAGCGATTCGCCCATCCAGCAAGGCGAAATCGCGTGGTTCGCGTTCAGCCCGAACATGCCGGACAGCGCCCAGCTCGCCGTGCCGTTCTGGGCGCCGGCCGCCTGGACGGAGCTCGTCGCGAACAGCGGCCCGCCGCTGCGGTGGACCCGGCAGACCTTCCTCGAGGACACGTACCTGCGCACGTGGGACCGCATCCCGGCCGGTAAGGGCGAACGCCGCGGAACGGAGACCTGGGGCGAGGCGCCGATGACGTACGGAGCGGTCGACGTCGCCGGCGCGTACCCGACGACGCTCGACTGCACGTTCTGCCGGCAGGGCGACCGGTTCGTCACCGGCAAGTACCGGCTGGACGCGAGCGGGAAGCACTACGAGTACGCCTGGTTCGCGCCGCCCGAGGTGCGGCTGTTCCGCGGCGACACCGAGTTCCCCCGCAGCGGCTCGTCGTGGCGGTGGTTCCAGCTACCGCCCGGTGCGGGCACGTACCGGCTGACGATGGACTACACCCAGCCCGGCTCGGCGCCGACCGCGCTGGCGCCGAAAGTCCTGACCGAGTGGGTGTTCCGCTCGCAGCCACCGAAGCCTGGCACGCTGCCGCCGGCGTACGCCTGCCCGTTCACCGGCGACACCAACGCGTGCGCGTTCGAGCCGCTGATCCAGCTCCGGTACGACCTCGGGCTCAGCCTGCACAACAGCGCGCCGGCGAACGGGACGTTCCGCTTCGACCTGCACGCGGGCCCGCTCTCCGGGGCAGCCGACCGGACGCCGGTGTCCGGGACGCAGGTGCAGTACTCGACCGACGACGGCACCACCTGGGCGTCGGCGTCGGTACGGAAGAAGGGCCGCGGCGAGTTCGGGGTGATCGTGCGGCATCCGAAGCTCGAGCAGACGAATGGCTATGTCTGGTTGAGAGTTCACGCCTGGAACGGCAAGGGCGACAGCGTCGACCAGACCGTGCAGCGCGCCTATCGCTTGGAGAACCGATGACCGCAGTCCGTAACACGCTCCTCGTCGCGGTTCTCGTTGCCGCTGGGCTCTCGCCACTCGCCTCGTCGGCAACCGCCGCTCCGGTGGCGCCGGCGGCCGGTGGGGAGGCGACGCATCGGGTCACGCTGCTCACCGGCGACGTCGTCGCGGTTACCGAGCTCGGCGGCAAGACGTCCGTCGCGGTGGACCGCGTCGGCGGCGCCGTGCAGGCGTACACCAAGGACGGCGACACGTACGTCCTGCCGGAGCGTGTCGCGCCGTACGTCCGCGCCGGAACGATCGACGACCAGCTGTTCAACGTCACCGCGCTGATCGAGCAGGGCCGCACCGACGACAAGGCCAGGCAGCTGCCGCTGATCGTCACCTACGACCGCACGGCATCCCGGTCCAGCCTGCTCGCGCAGGCCGAAGCGCTCCCCGCGAGCGACGCGACGCTCGCGCTGCCGAGCATCGACGGCGCCGCCGTGGCGCTGGACAAGAAGGCCGCGGCCGGCTTCTGGTCCGCGGTCGACGGCGCGAACGGCCAACTGGACAAGGGCATCGACAAGATCTGGCTGGACGGTACGGTCACGGCCTCGCTCGACGTGAGCGTCCCGTTGATCGGCGCGCCGGAGGCCTGGGCGAACGGGCTCGACGGCACCGGCTCCACCGTCGCCGTGCTCGACACCGGCGTCGACGCGGCCCACCCGGACCTCGCCGGCAAGGTCGGCGCGCAGCAGGACTTCACCGGCGGCGACTCCCCCGTCGACCACCATGGCCACGGCACCCACGTCGCCGCGACCGTCGCCGGCACGGGAGCCGCGTCCGGCGGTGCGCGCAAGGGCGTCGCGCCCGGAGCCATGCTGATGAACGGCAAGGTCCTCGACGACGGAGGCAGCGGCCTCGACTCGTGGATCATCGGCGGGATGGAGTGGGCGACCGGCAACGGCGCCGACGTCGTCAGCATGAGCCTCGGCGGCTACGCCTCGGACGGTACCGACCCGCTCAGCCAGGCCGTGAACGAGCTCACCGCCAGCACCGGCACACTGTTCGTCATCGCGTCCGGCAACTATGGGCCGGGCGGGTACAGCGTCACCAACCCGGGCACCGCGGACGCCGCGCTGACCGTCGGCAACGTGACGAAGGCCGAGGAGCTCGCTCTCAGCTCGGGGCGTGGGCCACGTTCCGGCGACCACGCGATCAAGCCGGATCTCACCGCGCCGGGCACCGACATCGTCGCGGCCCGCGCGGCCGGGACGAGCCTGGGTACGCCGGTCGACGAGAACTACACGAGCCTGACCGGCACCTCGATGGCGACACCGCACGTCGCGGGCGCTGCCGCGATCGTCCACCAGCAGCACCCGGACTGGACGCCCGCACAGGTGAAGGCGGCGCTCGTGTCGACGGCCAAGCCGCGCTCCGACCTGAACGTCTACCAGCAGGGCGGTGGCCGGGTCGACGTCGCGAAGGTGACCAAGCAGGGCGTGTTCGCGGGTCCGACGCCGCTGAACTTCGGCTACCTCGCGTTCCCGCAGACCGACCTCGACCCGATCGTGCGGGCGGTCACGTTTACCAACGACACCTCTGCCGCGGTCACGTTGGACCTGACCGCTTCCGCGGCGACGGACGGCGGGCCCGCCCCGGCGGGCATGGTGACGGTGAGCCAGCCGTCGGTGAGCGTGCCGGCGAACGGGACCGCGACGGTCTCCGTGACCGTCGACCCCGCGCTCGGCGGTGCCGGTCTCTACAGCGGCTATCTCGTCGGGGTGGGTGCGGGCAGCGTTCGCGTCTCGCTGCCGCTGGGCTGGAACAAGGAGCCCGAGTCGTACGACCTCACGGTGACCGCGCTCGACCGCTTCGGCGAGCCGAACCGCGGCGCCACCGTCCAGGTGGGCAACGTGGACGACTCGTCGAAGTACCTCGCGACGCCGAGCCTCGACGGGGAGGGCAAGGCGACCTTGCGGGTGCCGACCGGCACCTACAGCGTGCTCTCCGTGATCACGACGATCGAAGGCGGCGAGTACACCTACGCGTTCGTCGGCGCGCCCGAGGTCAACGTCGGGCCGGGCGGGGCGAACGTCGTCCTCGACGCTCGTCGCTCAGTGCCGCTCGAGGTCGATGCGGGCAAGGAGAACGAGGACATCTCGGCGAAGCTGGAGTTCTGGCGGATGCCGGTGAAGGGCGAGCCGATCAGCTATCGCTACACGCTGGGCGAGCCGTTCGCGAAGATGTACGCGGCACCGACCGCGCCCGTGACCAAGGGCGCTTTCCATCTGGTCACGCAGTACTCGCTCGTCACGCCGGACCTGGAGGCTTCCGGTCCCGGGTTCCGGAACTTCCAGCCGGAGTACCTGGTGTACTCGCCGGAACTTCCGAAGAGCCGGCTGCGGCTCCGGGTCGTGGACGTCGGCAAGGCTTCGCCCGCGGAACTTTCGGCCGTCGACGTCCGCGGCAAGGTGGCGGTGATCGAGGCGGTCGAGGGGCAGTGGAGCGAGCAGATCACGGCAGCTGCCGCGGCCGGTGCTCGGATCGCCTTCTTGTACAGCCGGAACGGGTACCCGTACTTTGGTTCGGTCGAGCGCGGGCTGCCGATCCCCGGCGCCGCGCTGAAACTATCGGACGCGGATGCCCTTGTTTCTTGGGCGAAACGGGGTCGCCTGCTGACGTTGGAGAGCACGCCTGACAGTCCGTTCCTGTACGACCTGCGCTTCGACTACGACGGCTACGTCCCGTCGGGCTCGTTGACGCGGCAGGTGCGCGATCGGGATCTGGCGACGGTGCGGAGTACGTACCACGCGGACGCGCTGGCGCGGGACGCGGCGGAGGTGAACGCGTCGTTCGCGCCGTGGCAGGACTGGAGCTTCGACGCGAACCGGTACTTCCGGATCCCCGGCGAAAGGATCGAGTACGTGACCGCGCGGCCCGGGCTGCTGTGGGGGCGGACCGTGTACGGCTACGAGACTCCGGAGGTCGTGTTCGGGCGACCGATGCGCGATCAGTTCCGGTACTACTCCGGAAAGGACGTGCTGCGCGGGACCTGGTTCGACGGGTCGGCGACCGGGCCAGTGCCGCGGGCCGAACGGACGGCGCAGGACCGGATCAAGATGCCGTGCGCGGGCTGCCGGGACGCGGACGAGCTGTTCTTCTGGCTGGAGGACCTGGGCGACTCCGCCGCGGGACACTACGGCGCGTTCGACACCCGGTGGGAGAACTCGGCGACCCGGCTCTATCGGGACGGGTCGCTGGTGATCTCGCGGCGTACCGCACGCGGGGTGCTCGAGGCGGTGCCCGCTGCCTCCACGTACCGGCTGGAGGTCGACAGCTTCTCCGACGCGCCGTGGAGCTGGGGCTGGAAGACGAAGTCGGCCTGGACGTTCTCCTCGGCCGCGCCGTCACGACCGTCGGCGCTGCCGTCCTGGTACGAGTGCGGCGTCGGCCGGGGTCGGGACTGCGCTTACCTGCCGCTGCTGTTCGCGCGGTACGACATGCCGCTCGACGCGCTGAACCGCGCACCGGCCGGCCGGTCGTTCTCGTTCGACCTGTCGGTGTCCGGCCAGGCCTACGCGCCCGCGCCCCGGCTGAAGTCGGTGGGTCTCGAGGTCTCCTACGACGACGGCAAGACCTGGCGCCCAGCCTCGCTGAGGGGCTCGGCGGGCGACTATCGGGTGACCGTTCAGCACCCGAAGACAGCCCCGTTCGTGTCCCTCCGGCTCCGGGCCGAGGACAGGTCCGGGAACGTTCTCACCCAGGAGGTGACCCGGGCGTACAAGCTGCGCTGAGGACACGCCGGGAGCGCCAAAAGCCCAGGCGACCGACTCGGACAGCGATCCCCTTACGGTTACCGGATGTTCACCGGGCAGTGCGACGATGAGGTGGTGAGTACCGAGCAGCTGGTGAACGCGAGCACGTCGGAGTTCGACGTCGAGCCGCCGTACGACGTCCGCGCCGACGACCTGCCAGAGGGGCGCTTCCTCGACCGCGAGCTGTCCTGGCTCCGCTTCAACACGCGCGTGCTCGAGCTGGCCGAGGACCCCAATCTGCCGCTGCTCGAACGCGTGCGGTTCCTCGCGATCTTCGCCACCAACCTGGACGAGTTCTTCATGGTCCGGGTCGCCGGCCTGAAGCGCCGCATGGCCGCCGGCGTCGCCGTTCGGGCCGCTTCCGGCATGCTCCCGCGCGAGGTGCTCGAGGCGATCTGGGCGCGCACCAAGGAGCTCATGACCAGGCACGCCGACTGCTTCCACAGTCAGGTCGTGCCGCTGCTCGCCAAGGAGGGCGTGGAGATCCTCCGCTGGGACGAGCTCGAGGAGTCCCACAAGGAACGGCTGCACAAGCTGTTCAGCGACCGCGTCTTCCCTGTGCTCACGCCGCTGGCGGTCGACCCCGCGCACCCGTTCCCCTACATCTCGGGCCTGAGCCTCAACCTCGCGGTCGTGGTGATGAACCCGCAGACCCAGACCGAGCACTTCGCCCGGGTCAAGGTGCCGCCGATCCTGCCGCGGTTCGTTCCCGTCGAGGAGCAGCGCTTCGTTCCGCTCGAGGACGTGATCGCCGCCCATCTCGACCAGCTGTTCCCGGGCATGCAGGTGCTGCAGCAACACACGTTCCGCGTCACCCGCAACGAGGACCTCGAGGTCGAGGAGGACGACGCCGAGAACCTCCTCCAGGCATTGGAACGCGAGCTGCTCCGCCGCCGCTTCGGTCCCCCGGTCCGGCTCGAGGTCGTCGAGGACATCGACCCGCACGTGCTCGAGCTCCTGGTCTCCGAGCTCGGTGTGAACGAGGCCGAGGTCGTGCGCCTGTCCGGCCCGCTCGACCTGTCCGGCGTGCACGCGATCGCCGACCTGGACCGCGCGGAGCTGAAGTTCCCCGCGTTCGTTCCCGCGACCCATCGCGACCTCGCCGACGTGGAGAGCGCCCATCCGCCGGACGTGTTCGCCGCCGTGCGGCAGAAGGAGGTGCTGCTGCACCACCCGTACGACTCGTTCTCCACGAGCGTGCAGCGGTTCATCGAGCAGGCCGCGGCCGACCCGAACGTGCTCGCGATCAAGCAGACGCTGTACCGCACGAACCACGAGTCGCCGATCGTCGACGCGCTGGTCGACGCCGCCGAGGACGGCAAGCAGGTCCTCGTGGTCGTCGAGATCAAGGCCCGCTTCGACGAGGAGGCCAACATCCGGTGGGCCCGGCAGCTGGAGCAGTCCGGCTGCCACGTCGTGTACGGGTTCATCGGGCTGAAGACGCACAGCAAGCTGAGCCTCGTCATCCGCGACGAGCCTGACGGCCTGCGCCGGTACGCCCACATCGGCACCGGCAACTACAACCCGAAGACCGCCCGCCTGTACGAGGACTTCGGGCTGCTGAGCTCCGACCAGGCCCTCGGCGAGGACTTCACCGACCTGTTCAACCACCTGTCGGGCTACTCGCGGACGACCGAGTACCGCCGGCTGCTCACCGCTCCGCGCTCGATCCGCGCCGGTCTGGTCGAGCGGATCGAGCGCGAGGTCGAGCACCACAAGGCCGGCCGCCCGGCGCGCATCCGGTTCAAGATGAACGCGATCGTCGACGAGGCGATCATCGACGCGCTGTATCGCGCCTCGCGCGCCGGCGTACCGATCGACCTACTCGTTCGCGGCATCTGCGCGCTGCAGCCGGGCCTCCCCGGGCTGTCCGAGACGATCCGCGTCCGCAGCATCCTCGGCCGCTTCCTCGAGCACTCCCGGGTGTTTGGCTTCGAGAACGGCGGGGAGCCTGAACTGTGGATCGGCTCGGCCGACCTGATGCACCGCAACCTGGACCGGCGGGTGGAGGCGCTGGCTCGGCTCGAACAGGCCGATCACGTCGAGGAGCTGACCAAGCTGCTGGACCTTGCCTTCGACGCGAGGACGTCCGCGTGGCATCTTGGGCCGGACGCCGAGTGGACCAGGCGGCACCTGGACGAGAACGGGAACCCCTTGCGAGATCTGCAAGAGCTCCTGATCACCGCCAACCTACGACGTCGCTAGGAGGGCCACCGCCCATGGCGCAGAAACGGACCGGCTCGCCCGAGATCGTGCGTGAGAAGGAGTACAAGTTCCGCGTCCACGGGCAGTACCACCTTCCTGACCTCTCCTCGCTCGTCTCAGTTTCCGACGGCGGAACGGTCGTGCTGGACGCGACGTACTACGACACCGAGGACCTCCGGCTTGCTCGTGAGGGCGCGAGTCTGCGGATGCGTACGGGCGGGTCTGACGAGGGCTGGCATCTGAAGCTCAAGGTCGCCGACGAGACCGGCGCGGGCGTACGGGACGAGATCCGGCTGCCGCTGTCCGGCAAGCGCGGCGCCGCGCCGCCTGATCAGCTGCTGGATCTGGTGCGTGTCTTGACAGGTGGGCTGCCGGTCGCGCCGCGGGCGCGGCTGCGGACCGAGCGGGCGATCCGGGTCTTGTCGAACAGCGACGGCATCGAGCTGGCCGAGCTCACCGACGACCGGGTGAACGTGCTCGAGGAGGGTGCGGTGGCGGCTCAGTTCCGCGAGCTGGAGCTGGAGCTGCGGCCGCACGCCGACGAGAAGACGCTCGACCGGGTCTGCCGGCTGCTGGTCGACGAGGGCGCTGTCGCTGGCGGGTTCACGTCGAAGGCCGCTCGGGCCTTGGGCGGTCGCGCTTCCGCGCCGCCGGAGGTGCCCGCGCCGGAGCCGGTTTCGGAGAAGTCGCCGGCGCGGTCTTTGTTGCAGTACCAGTTGGCGACGTACGTTCGGGCGCTGCGCTCGGAGGACGTTCGAGTGCGGCTGGACCTGCCGGACTCGGTGCACCAGTTCCGGGTGTCTATCCGGCGGCTGCGTTCGGTGCTGCGGGTGTTTCGGCCATTGCTCGATACTTCCTGGAGCGAGCCGCTGCGGGACGAGCTGAAGTTCGTCGCGTCCCTGTTCGGGCCCGTACGGGACACCGAGGTGCAGTTGTCGCGGCTGGAGTCGCACGCCGCGGATGCGTTGCCGTCGGAGGCGGCGGAGGACGTACGCCGCTTCCTGCGGAGGAAGCTCGGGGCTGAGCTGTCGGAGGCGCGGACGCAGGCGCTGTCGCTGCTCGGCGGCGACCGGTACGTCAAGCTGCACGCGCGGCTGGAGGAGGCCGTGCGGTCGCCTCAGACGACCGACGACGCGGAACGTGCGTGCCGGAAGGTGCTGCCGCCGCTCGTTCAGGACGCGTGGAAGAAGCTGAACAAGGCCGTGGGGAAGCTGTCGCTGGACGATCCGGACGAGGTGTGGCACGCGGCGCGGATCAAGGCGAAGCGGGCCCGGTACGCGGCGGACAGCTGCGAGCCGGCGTTGGGGAAACCGGCGAAGAAGCTCGGCAGCGAGCTGTCGAACGTCACCGACGCCCTGGGCGAGCACCAGGACTCGGTCGTCGCGGCGGAGACGTTGCAACGGCTCGCGACCTCCGGGCGCGTGACGTCGGCGACGGCGTACTGGCTCGGCGTGCTGCACGAGCGGGAGCGGGCCCGGACACGGGGGGCGCGCCTGTCGTTCGACGACGTCTGGCAGTCGGCGAGCAAGGGCAAGCACCGCGACTGGCTGCACGGCTGACCGGTGACCAACGACCTTCTCGCCGCCGGCGCGGTGGTGTGGCGCCGGTCCGCGATGGGCGAGGTGGAGGTCGCGCTCATCCACCGGCCGAAGTACGACGACTGGTCGTTCCCGAAGGGCAAACTGAAGAGCGGCGAATCCCTGCCCGCGGCGGCAGTGCGCGAGGTGCACGAGGAGACGACGATCCCCATCCGCCTCGGCGCCCCGCTGCCTCGCGTGTCGTACCCGCTGTCGAACGGGACGCGCAAGGTCGTGCACTACTGGGCGGGATTGCCGGTCGGTGACACGTCGACGTTCGTGGTGACGGACGAGGTCGACCGGCGCGAGTTCCTGCCCTTGGCCGCTGCGCGCCGGCGGCTCACCCACGCGCACGACGCGGCTCTGCTGGACGCCTTTTCGCCTCTGGTGACCGTGCCGCTGGTGGTGGTGCGGCACGCGAAGGCCTCGGCCCGGGTGGAGTGGCCGGGGGCGGATGTCGACCGGCCGCTTTCCGACGCGGGTGAGGAGCAGGCACTTCGGTTGGTCGACCTCCTCGCGTCGTACGGGGTGTCGCGTGTGGTGTCGTCGGACGCGTTGCGCTGCCTGGAGACCGTCCGGCCGTACGCGTCGTCGCTCGGGCTGGCCATCGAGACCGAGCCGGCGTTCTCGGAGGACGCGCCGCTAGCGGTGACCCGCGAACGCGCCTCCATCCTCCTCGACTCCGCCCGCCCCACCGCGGTGTGCAGCCACCGCCCAGTCCTGCCAACGCTGTTCTCAACGCTGGGCATCGAGCCCGTCTCGCTGGCCCCCGCGGCGATGCTCGTCGTGCACCGAGCCGGCCGCACCAACGTCGCCACCGAACTCCACGAACCCTGAGCTCACCATCCACCTGACCCACTTGTGCACCTGGTTGACGGTGTCGGGCTCGGCTACGCCAAGTCGCTTGATGAAGCGCTTCTGCGATAGAGACCGGACGTACTCCGGCATCGCGAACGACGGACGGTCCAGCCCGCCACCGCGCACCGGAACGTGATGCCGCAAACCACGCTCTCGCGTCGTCACCGGCATGACGACCGCCAGACGAGGACGCCAACCGTTGAAGGTCGCCCGCGACATGATGACGACAGGTCGGACTCCGCCTTGTTCGTTGTGCATAACGGGATCGAGATCGGCGATCCAGACCTCACCTCGTTCAGTCAACGATCCGCTCGCTCATGCCCCGCTCGATCTCCTCGCCTTCACGGACGTAGTCCGCCCAGCCTTCGGGATCGTCGCGCTCCATCGCCTCCAGCTGAGCAGCGACCTCGGACGCGGCCTGATCGACCTTGGCATAACCAAGCGCGTCGAGCGCCAGCCTGTCGACGAGTGCGTCGACGGACATCCCAAGGATCTCCGCAGCCTCGGCAAGCTGATCGCGAGTCTGCTGAGATATCTCGAGAGCGACGAGTTCAGCCATATCTGTAACGGTAACTCCTGCACCGCCCTTCCGTCTCACGACAATCGGCGCCATCGGCGATGTCTCCTTCCTCGGTCCGCGTACCGCCTGGTGCCGCACGCCTTGCGATCAGCCTCGCCGATCCAGCGCGGTCGCGAGGGTTCGAGGCCGCGGCTGTGGAGAAGTCGCCGATTGGGCGGCCTGTGGACGGAAGGTGGCCACTACGGTTGTCGGCGGCGACCTCGCCCCTCAAGCGATCACCGCCCTTCGTGCGTACGGCCTCACCGAGGTCGCCGACGTCGTCGCCGAAGCTGTCGAGCTCCAGGCGGATCCGGAGCAGGAGGAGCGCCTCGAAGAGCTCGACGACAGGTACAACGGGCTCCTCCCCACCGACCAGCACCTCGCCGACGCCGCCTTCGGCTACTGGCGCCGCCACCGCGAAGACTTCGCCGAACCGAACGGCAAGCGCTAGGCGTCCACTGTCTCCGCGAGCTCGGCGCGGGCGCCGATGCGGCGGGCGGAGGGGGCGAGGAAGAGGTACGCGGCGGCCAAGGCGCTCAGGGCCGCACCCACCAGCAACGGTGCGATGGGCACGAACTCGTACAGGCCAGTCCCCACGATGGGGCCGACCATGAACGTCAGGCCGATGTTCGCCGACACCAGGCCGGACACCGCGCCCTGCTCGTGCGGCCGCGCGACCAGCGTGGCCGCGGTCGTATAGGCCGGGATCGCGAGCCCGACTCCAGCGGCGAGCAGCGCCATGCCGACGGTGATCGACCAGAGCTGACCAGCGAGCGCGATCACGAGGAACCCGACGAGCGCGATCGGCATGCCCACCCGGAGCAGCCGCAGGACGTGCCAACCGAGCCGCGGGACCACGACGCCCTGCGTGAGAACGAGCACGACCCCCGTCACGAAGAACGCGACACCAACAGCGCCAGCAGTCCGTTCGGAGTCCAGCCCGAGCCGGTCCGCGACCAGGAAGCCGATCACGATCATCATCGACAACCCGAGGTAGACCACGAACCCGACCGCGAGAATCGGCAACAGCCGGCGGTCGAACGGGCTGAGCTTCGCCCGCGGCGCCTTCTCCAAGGGAGCAGCGAGAGGCGCCGGCTTCCACGCGACCACCAGGACGACGAACAGGATCGCCAGCACAGAAGGCGAAATCCACAACGGCAGCAGGACAGACACCGTCGCGAGCGCGCCACCGGCCGCCGGACCGAGGACGAACGACAGCCCCTGAGCGGCGCCGACCATGCTCACGGATGTCGTACGACTCGCCTCGTCCGTGGTCGACGACGCCGCCAGAGCCACACCCACGACAGGCGCGGCGGCGATCCCGGCGCCGAACAGCAGGCTCCGCGTCAGCAGCATGCCCGCGAACGTCCACCCCGCGCGGTGCTCGCCACCAAGCCCCCACTCGACAGCTGCGGCGAAGCCCGCGAGCCCGAGCGCGGCAAGGCCAACCCCGCTGAGCAGCACAGCGCGCGGCCCGATCGTGTCGACGGCCCGGCCCCACACCGGGCTCATCACCGTCAGCGCGGCGGCGGCGATCGTCACCACCAGGCCGAGCTGGAACTCGCTCAGGCCCAACTCCGTCGCCAACGGGGCGAGCAGCGGGGTGAGGAGCTGTTGAGCGGAGAACGTGACGAGGACCGCGGCGAGCGCGAAGCCCAGGCCGCGGCCCTTGGTCACAGCGGCAGTCACGGCAGTCACCTCGGGTCCAATGCGTACAGCGTAAACATTCTACAAGGGTGACCTAAGAAGTGACTGCGGTCAAGCGATTAGAGATCGACGCCGGAGGAGTGGATGACCGGACGTACCTCGAGCGTGTTGAGGTGCGCGTCCGGCACCTGGCTCGCGATCTCGATGGCGCGTTCCTTCGTCGCGGTGTCGACGAGGTAGTAGCCGGCGAGGAACTCCTTCGACTCCAGATACGGGCCGTCGGTCTGCACGACGGAGCCGTTGCGCACCTGGACGACGGCGGTCTCGTTCGGCATGGCGAGCGCCTGCGTGCCGACCAGCTCGCCGGACTCGCGGAGTGAGGCCATGAACGGTTCGAACTTCGCCATCAGCTCGTCGTTCTCCGCCTTGGAGAGCCCCTCCATCGCGGCCGGGTTGAGCACGATCATGATCATGTACTTCATGGCTGGATCCCGTTCTGTCTTGGTGGACCTGTCATCGATCGGTCGGAGCCTCGGCGAGATTCTCGACATCGCGGCCGAAAATTCCGTCGAGGACGCGGCCGAGGTTCGCCTCGAAGTACTCGGGGGCGTCGTGGCGTTCGGTCCCGATCGCGGCTATGAGCGTGGGGTATTTCGACGCGTCGGCCTCTTCAACCATCCGGCGGCTGTACGTACTCAGCCGGTCGAAGTGCGACATCAGCGTCTCGCCGTACAGGAACTGGAACAGCAGGTTGTAGAGCCCTCGCGAGGTCGCCGGGTCGAAGCCGGCGTCGGAGAGGGCCCGGAAGATCGCCTCGACCATGGGCAGGATGCGCGGGCTGGCCAGGCCTTCGTGGGCGAGGACGCGCACGATCCACGGGTCGCCGCGGAACCCGTCGTGCATCGTCCACATCATCCGCGCGATGCGCTCGCGGGGCGCGCCCTCGGTGACGGGTTTGTCGACTCGGTCGGCGAGGGTGTCGAGCATGCGGATCAGGAGGTCCTCACGGTCCTCGACGTGCCGGTAGACCGCCATCGGCGAGGCGCCGAGCTCCTCGCCGATGCGGCGCATGCTGACCGCTTCCACGCCTTCCTGCCGCGCGAGGCGGATCGCGACGCGAACGATCTCGTCGGCACTCAGCGCCCGCTGGCGCCTCCGGGCCGGTTGCTGCTCTGGCACTCGCCCATCATGGCGTGTGCGCCTGGACGTACGCGGTCGCCAGCTCCGTGGCGCGCTCGAACGGGTCGTCCGTGAGCGTGGTGCCGTCGAGGAGCGCCTCGATCTGCTCGAACCCGACGTGCCACCCGGCGCCCTGGACGATCGCGGAGTCGCGCTCGGGGCAGAGCTGGGTGAACGTCAGCCGGCAGCCCTGGTCGGCGGTCTCGTGGAGCTCCCAGCGGAGCCGTTCGTCGCCCCAGGTGTACTCGAGCAGCTTGGGCGGATCGGCCGCGATCAGCTCACCATGAGCCGCGTCGGCATCTGTCAGCCCGAACCTCGCCCGCTGCTTGTCGGTGGGTTGGAACGTCAGCTTGGCGCCGACGGTTTGGTCGAAGTCGACGACCGCGGGAAACCACTGCCGCAGCTGGTCGGGATCGGTGAGCGCGCGCCAGACCTTGGCCGGCGGATGCTTGAACGTGCGCTCGAACGCCAGCCGGTACCCGCCATCGGTCGCGGTCACGACACCCATAGTCTGTTCCATGACGGCTATATAACCGTTACGGCATGTTGACTGTCAAGAATCCCGTGCGCCCGCGGCGGCGATTCGTCGTCGGCGCCGCGGCCGACCTCCTCAGCGCGCGATTCTGTGATGCCGGCGCCTCCTGGGTCAGCCAAGCCAGCGAGCGAAGCCCGCGCAACCAACGCGGGCGGCGATGAAGAACACATCGTTCAAGATGATTGCCTGGCGGTTCGCTTTCCGGCTGCCGACCTCGAGCTCCAGGTCGATGACCTCGCCTCGACCAAGAACTCCGTGAACTTCCCCGTGGTGGTCGACCTTCGAAGCGTTGACTGCCAAGAACTCCCGTGCGACAACGGCGGAGGTCGCGGAGACGGTGGGACGCCGTCGGCTGGGAACGGTCGTGGAACGATCCGCGCGGCAGTCTTCTGGTGTCGCCCGCTAGGTCCTGATCCCCCATCAGGCAGGCGGCCAGGGCTGGGCCCGGTGTACACCCTGGGCCCGGCCCCTACCCACGAGCTCCGAGGTCAGTAGTCTGCCCGCGCATCCATACGCGCTAGCCGCTCGCAGTCGACCCGCGACGCTCCGGCACAGCGCGGGGTTGTTCATGTGACGGATGCCACTGCGTTGTGTCGCAGTTCAAATAATGCCGACCGACGTTCACCACGCGTTCACTCCACCCCGCACGCGGTTTCACCTCCCTTGCCTACGTTCCGTGGTGGGGCTGGGCATCCTGCACGGCTCCAGCATGACCTCGACACGTTCAGGAGACGACCCCAGTGAAGCTCATGCGGTACGGACGCGTCGCGGCCGTCCTCGTCGCGGGCGCGCTCGCGCTTGCGGCGTGCGGCAACGACCCCACTGGTCCGGGTAGCGGCGACAGCGCCTCCCCCGACAGCTCGAGCACCGGCGGCAACGGCGGTGGTGACCTCAAGGGCAAGCTGGCGCTCGGCGGCGCCACGTCCCAGGAGTCCGCGATGCAGGCCTGGATCGCGGGCTTCCAGTCGGCCAACCCCGACGTCACGGTGAGCTACGACCCGACCGGCTCCGGCGGTGGCCGTACTGGCTTCCTCGAGGGCTCGTTCGCGTTCGCCGGCTCGGACTCGGCGATGGACGACAAGGAGAAGGCGAGCTCGAAGGAGCGCTGCGGCGGCGTGGAGGCCATCCACCTTCCCGTCTACATCAGCCCCATCGCCGTGATCTACAACCTCCCCGAGGTCCAGGACCTCCAGCTGTCGCCGTCGACGATCGCGAAGATCTTCGACAACAAGATCACCAAGTGGAACGACCCGGCGATCACTGCCGACAACGCCGGCAAGACGCTGCCGGACACGGCGATCAGCCCGGTGCACCGTTCGGACGAGTCCGGAACGACGGACAACTTCACCGACTACCTCCACGCGACCGCCGAGGCCGACTGGAAGTACGAGCCGGACGGCGAATGGCCGATCCAGGGTGGCCAGTCGGCGCAGGGCACCTCCGGTGTCGTGCAGACGGTCCAGGGTGGCCAGGGCACCATCGGCTACGCGGACGCCTCCAAGGCCGGTCAGCTCGGCAAGGCCAAGGTCAAGGTCGGCTCGGAGTGGGTCGGCCCCACGCCCGAGGGTGCCGCGGCCGTCGTCGACGCTTCGCCGAAGGTCGAGGGCACGCCCGAGCACGACTACGAGATCGAGCTCGACCGCAAGACGACCCAGTCGGGCGCCTACCCGGTCGTTCTGGTCTCGTACGAGATCGCCTGCCTGAACTACCCCAAGTCCGAGGAGGGCGACCTGGTCAAGGCGTTCCTCGGCTACATCTCCAGCGCGGACGGCCAGAAGGCGGCGGCTGACGCTGCCGGCTCTGCCCCGGTCTCCAGCAAGCTCGAGGCAGACCTCAAGGGTGCTGTCGACGCCATCACCTCAGGCGCCTGACGGTCGAAGAGAAGGTGAGCGGGGGCTGCCGAGCAGCCCCCGCCTACCGCCGCCCATAGTGATGACACCCGGCAGACCGATGGGGAAGGTGAAGAAGTGACGGCAACCACCGGTCAGCAAGCTCCAGATCAAAAGCCCCAGGACATAGCCTCGGCGGGCGGCAAGAGGTCGGTCGTACGGATCGGTGACCGGGTCTTCTCCTTCAGCGCCAGGGCCGCCGGCTCGCTGATCCTCCTGGTCCTCGCCGCGGTCGCGATCTTCCTGGTCCAGCAGGGCTGGCCGGCGATGACGGCCCCCATCGAGGAGCTCAAGGAAGTCCCGGGCTTCACGTACGACAACATCCTTTCGTACGCGGGCCCCCTCGCCTTCGGAACGCTCCTCGCCGCGCTCATCGCGCTCGTGATCGCCACCCCGATCGCGGTGGGCATCGCGTTGTTCATCTCGCACTACGCGCCACGCCGGCTCGCCTCGGGCCTCGGCTACGTGGTCGACCTGCTCGCCGCCATCCCCAGCGTCGTGTACGGCCTGTGGGGTGGCCTCTGGCTGATGCCGCAGCTGTTCCCGCTGTTCGAGTGGCTGGCGAAGTACTTCGGCTGGATCCCGTTGTTCGCGGGACCGGCCGCGAGCCCGCCGCGAACGATCCTGCTCGCCGGCGTCGTGCTCGCGGTGATGATCCTGCCGATCATCACGGCCGTCTCGCGGGAGGTCTTCCTGCAGACGCCCAAGCTGCACGAGGAAGCGGCGCTCGCGCTCGGCGCGACCCGCTGGGAGATGATCCGCATGGCGGTCATCCCGTTCGGCCGCTCCGGCGTCATCAGCGCCGCGATGCTCGGCCTCGGTCGTGCGCTCGGCGAGACGATGGCCGTCGCGATGGTCCTCTCGCCCGGCTTCCTGTACTCGTTCTTCCTGCTCAAGGCCGGCCAGCAGCAGTCGATCGCCGCGAACATCGCGCTGAAGTTCCCGGAGGCGAACGCGTTGGGGGTCAGCGTTCTGATCTTCACCGGCCTGGTGCTGTTCGTGATCACGCTCGCGGTCAACATGCTCGCCCGGTGGATCATCAGCCGGCGCAAGGAATTCTCGGGGGCCAACTGATGACGACCATGACGACCCCTCCCACCACTCCTTCGGCGCCGAGCACGCTCATCGCGGGCACGCTGCCGAGGTTCACCACGCTGGGCATCCTGGCCGGCTCGCTCGCCGTGGTCGGTGCCGCGCTCGCGCTGCTCAGCGCGTTCAGCATCCCGGTCTGGGTCATCCTCGGCATCGTGCTGTTCGCGCTCGCCAACTATGTGACGTCGCGCATCGTCGAGGGCGGCCGCAAGGCGACCGACCGCCTCGTCACGACAGTGGTCTACTGCGCGTTCGGGCTGGCACTGATCCCGCTCGTCACAGTGCTCTGGACGGCCGTCTCGAACGGGCTCGAGCGGTTCAACCCGTACTTCCTGACGTACACGATGCGCGGCGTGTTCGGCGGCATGGACGCCGGCGGCGCGTACCACGCGATCATCGGCACGCTGATCATCACCGCGCTGGCCACGCTCATCTCGGTGCCGATCGGGCTGATGACCGCGGTCTACCTAGTGGAGTACGGCAAGGGCACGTTGGCTCGCGGCATCACGTTCTTCGTCGACGTGATGACCGGCATCCCGTCGATCGTCGCCGGCCTGTTCGCGTACGCGCTGTTCGCCCTGTTCTTCGGACCCGGCATCCGGATGGGCATCATCGGCGCGGTTGCCCTTTCTGTGTTGATGATTCCGGTCGTCGTCCGTTCGTCTGAGGAGATGCTGAAGCTCGTTCCGAACGAGCTCCGCGAGGCCTCGTACGCGCTCGGCGTCCCGAAGTGGCTCACGATCGTGAACGTCGTGATCCCCACCGCGCTCGCGGGCATCGTCACCGGCGTGACGATCGCGATCGCCCGCATCATCGGCGAAACCGCTCCCCTGTTGATCGTCTGCGGTGTGGTCGACTCACTCAACCTCAACGCGTTCGACGGCCGGATGATGACGCTGCCGGTGTACGTCTTCCGCCAGTACAGCCAGGGCCTCGCCCCGAACGGCGTCGTCACCATCAACTACGACCGAGCTTGGGCCGCCGCACTCACGCTTATCATCATCGTGATGCTGCTCAACCTCGTCGCACGACTGATCTCGTACTTCTTCTCCCCGAAGACCGGCCGCTGAGCTCAAGAAGGATCACGACCATGGCCAAGCGCATCGATGTCTCCGGACTGAACATCTTCTACGGCTCGTTCAAAGCCGTCGAGGACGTCTCGATGACCATCGAACCGCGATCGGTGACGGCCTTCATCGGCCCCTCCGGGTGCGGCAAGTCCACGTTCCTCCGCGCGCTGAACCGGATGCACGAGGTGCTCCCCGGCGCGCGCGTCGAGGGCAAGGTCGCGATGGACGGACAGGACCTGTACGGCTCGGGCGTCGACCCGGTCCAGGTGCGCCGCGAGATCGGCATGGTTTTCCAGCGGCCCAACCCGTTCCCGACGATGTCGATCGCCGAGAACGTGCTGGCCGGCATGCGCCTGAACAACAAGCGCATGGGCAAGAAGGCCTCGACCGAGATCGTCGAACGGTCGCTGCGCGGCGCGAACCTGTGGAACGAGGTCAAGGACCGCCTCGAACGGCCGGGCTCGGGTCTGTCCGGTGGTCAGCAGCAGCGGCTCTGCATCGCCCGCGCGATCGCGGTCGAGCCCCAGGTGCTGCTGATGGACGAGCCCTGCTCCGCGCTGGACCCGATCTCGACGCTGGCGATCGAGGACCTGATCGCGGAGCTCAAGGAGCAGTACACGATCGTCATCGTCACCCACAACATGCAGCAGGCGGCCCGCGTCTCGGACGCGACCGGCTTCTTCAACCTCGCGGCGCAGGGGAAGCCGGGCCGGCTGATCGAGATGGACAGTACGCAGAAGATCTTCAGCAACCCGAGCGAGAAGTCCACCGAGGACTACATCACCGGCCGCTTCGGCTGACCTGGCCGGCCCACGGCACGGCGCCCCGCGAACAGAGCGGTTCGCGGGGCGCTTGGTTTCGTCGCCACCTTGGGAGGTGGCAGGTGGTGGCATCGCCACCCTGGGGTGGCAGGTGGTGGCATCGCCACCCTGGGGCGGTCATCATCGCCACCTAGCGGTCGGCATCGCCCGAGCAGTGCCATCGCGGCTGCCACTTGGTGTCGGCGGACTGGCGCACGCCTCTGCTGCCGGGGCCGCGGAGCGTTCCCCAGCTGTGGCTAGCCGCGGGGTGGGAAGGGGTCGGCGCGGTAGGTGTGCTCGTCCAGGATCTTGCCTCCTCGTCGTGGATGACGAGCTGGCTCGGCAACGTTCCGTGGGCCCGCTCGCGGCCTGCCTTGATCGCCTCGGTCTTGGTCGCGAACAGCGTCGGGTCGTCCGCGGCTGCGCCGGTGACTTGCTTCAGCTGCCACTGCTTGCCGTTCGGGGTCACGTGGAACACGGTCCGCTCGGCCATCTCACTACTCCCCCGTCGGCTGGGACACCTAGAGACGCTCGAGCAGGTCGGCGAACTCGGCCGCCGCCGCGTCGACGCGGGCGGGGTCGGCCGCTACGAGGCGGTCGAGGGCGAGGCCGTCGAACGTGCCGAGGATCAGGTCGGTCACCGCGCCGGCGCGCTCGGGTGCCACGCCGAACGCGACCAAGCCGGCGCGCACGCCCTCCCGCCACGGACCGCGGAGCGCCGAGGGCGCAGCGCCCCACCGGTCCGGCTCCTGCGCCGCCAGCACGCACGTCTCCACGTACAGCCGCGTCACCTGCCGCCCCACCGGGCCGATCACGCCCGCCCACACGTGTCGGACCAGAGCGCCCAGCGTCCGCACGGAGGGCCCCGGCGGCGCGATGGCCGCGCCCAGTCGGGACTGGGCGAGCGCCAGAACGGCGCTGACCAGGCGTTCCTTGCTGCCGAAGTGGTAGATCAGCATCCGGTCACTGGTCCCGAGCGCCGCCGCCAAGGGCCGCAGCGAGAGGTCGACCAGCCCGTGCTCGAGGACGTACTCCAGCGCCTGGGCGGTGAGCGCCTCGCGACGATCCATCGGCGAACCGTAGCACCTGCTACAGTCCTGTAGCAGTTGCTACAGAAGGGGACGAGCCGATGAGACGACGACTCATCCTGGCCGGGGCGGCAACGATCGCCTGGGGCATAGGGACCGGGCTGACCATGCCCCGCGGGCCACTCACCACCACCCAAGCGCTCGTGAGCATCGCGATCAGCCTGCTCGTCGGCGCGGCAGCGGGCTGGCTGACCAAGACCCGCTGGGCGATCCTCGCGGCACCAGCCGTCTTCGCCGCGGCCACCGAGCTCACCCGACTCGGCGCCGAAGGCCCGACCGTCGACGCGCCGCACGCCAGCGCGTTCGGACTCGTCGCGTTCCTCGCCGGCCGCGGCGTGCACGGCCTGCTCGCCCTGCTCCCGTTGGCCGTCGGAGCGGCATACGGCGCCAAAGTCACCCGGACCATCGCCGGCCGCATCGTCATCGCCCTCCCCACCGCCGCGGTGGTCCTCGTGGCAATCGCGATCGCCCAACCCGCCAGCACGGCCCCGATCAAAGGAGGCGTCGCCGAGCTCACCAGCATCCAGAGCGGCGATCACCGCCTCGGCCTGATGATCCGCGGCGCCAAGCCGACGAATCCCGTTCTGCTGTTCGTCCCTGGAGCCCCCGGCGCCGCCGAGCGCGGTGCCGTACGGCAGCACCTCGAACACCTCGAGCGGGACTTCGTCGTCGCCACGCTCGACCGGCGCGGCGGCGGCAGCTCGTACGCCGCGATCGAGCCCACCGACACGCTCACGCTCGAGAACGAGATCGCCAACACCCTCGCCGCGACCAACGCGCTGAGGCAACGCTTCCACCAGCAGAAGATCTACCTGCTCGCCCACTCCGGCGGCACCATCCCCGCGATCCTCGCCACCCAGCAGCATCCCGAGCTGTTCCACGCCTACGTCGGCGTCGGCCAAGCCGTCGACCTCACCGAGGCCGACCAAGGGCAGTACGAGGAAGCCCAGCTCAAGGCCAGCGGACCTCCGCCGTACGACCACTTCTACGGCTACGAACCCCTGCTGCTCGCCGAGGCCGAGAGGTACGCCCAACCCGACCAGGGCGGACTGAGGTCGAGCCTCGCCGCCAAGGAGTACACGCTCCTCGACAAGGTGCACGTCCTCGCCGGCCTGGTCGACGCGTACGACCTCTACTACCCGCGCCTCCGCGACCTCGACCTGCGCGCCACCGTCAAAGCCCTGAGAGTCGACGCCTACTTCCTCGACGGAGCGAACGAGGTGCCGTCCCGCAGCGCACTCATGCGGGAGTGGTACGCCAACCTCCAAGCCCCACACAAGGAACACGTGATCGCCAAAGGCACAGGACACCGATCGATGTTCGAACAGCCACAGGAGCTGGCGAAACTCCTCGCTAAGGCAAGAACAGCCGCGCCACGTAGTAGCACAGAGCGGCCATTGCCGCTGACATCGGGATCGTGAGAACCCAAGCCATCAAGATGTTTCCGGCCATCCCCCACCGCACCGCCGACAACCGCTGCGTCGCTCCCACGCCCATGATCGCCGCACTGATGGTGTGCGTGGTCGACACCGGCGCGTGCAGCCCGATCGCCATCACGTAGAGCACACCCGACGCCGTGATCTCCGCGGCCACGCCACGTGCCGGGTCGAGCTTGATCACCCGCCGGCCCAACGTCCGCATGATCCGCCAACCACCGGAGTACGTACCCAGCGCGATCGCCCCGGCCGCCGCGAGCTTCACCCACAACGGCACGTCCGACCCCGAGTGGTAGCCGCCGACGACGAGCGCCAGAACGATGACGCCCATCGTCTTCTGCGCGTCCTGCAACCCGTGCCCGAACGCCATCGCCGCCGCGGACACCGACTGGCCTGCCCGGAAGCCACGGTTCATCCGACCCGGCGCCTTGGATCGGAAGATCCACAGAATCGCCAGCATCACCAGGTAGGCAAGGAGAAATCCCAGCAGCGGCGAAAGGAACATCGGCAGGACGACCTTGTCGAGGATCACGCCCCACTGCACGGTCGTCGCCGAAGCGGCACCCGCGCCGATCAGTCCGCCGATCAGCGCGTGCGACGACGACGAGGGGAGGCCGAGTCGCCAGGTGATGAGGTTCCACGCGATCGCGCCGAGCAAGCCCGTCAGGACAACCGTCATCCCGTGCGCCGACCCGGCGGGCGTGATGATGCCGCTGCCGATCGTCGCCGCGACGTCCTCAGAGATCAGCGCGCCGGCGAGGTTCATCACCGCGGCCAGCGCCAGCGCCGTCCGCGGCGTCAGCGCGCGCGTCGACACCGACGTCGCGATCGCGTTGGCCGCGTCGTGGAAGCCGTTCGTGTAGTCGAACACCAGCGCGATCACGACGACCGCGATGACGAGCGCGAGCTCCATCGGCTGAGCTCACGACTCCTTGACGACGATCTGCTCGACGATGTTCGCGACGTGCTCGAACGCGTCGACGGCGTCCTCGAGCTGCTCGACGACGTCTCGGAGTTTCATGACCTGGAGCGCGTCGTACGAACCGTTGAACAGTTTCGCCAGCATCTGCCGGTAGATCTGGTCGCCCACGTTCTCCAGGCGGTTGATCTCGATCCAGTACTCCTCGAGATCGCGCATCGCCCGTAGCCGCGGCATGGTCTCCGCGGTGAGATCGGCCTGGCGCTGGAGGACGTCGACCATGTCCTCGATGCCCTCGGGCAGCTCGTCGAGCTCGTACAGCAGGACGTAGTCGACCGCCGCCTCCATCGAGTCCATGACGTCGTCGAGTCCCGACGCCAGCCGATAGATGTCCTCGCGGTCGAAAGGTGTGACGAACGTGGAGTTGACGCGTCTGATGATCGCGTGGGTGGCCTCGTCGCCGCGGTGCTCGGCGTCCTTCATCTGCCGTGCCGTCGCGACTCGGTCGTTGCCAGCGACCAGCATCTCGGCGAGGAGGCGGGACCCGTCGACCAGGTTGCCCGCGGACTGGGCGAACAGATCGTAGAACGTCGTGTCCACCGGGGTGAAACGCAAGCGCACGGCGAACTCCTGTCAAACGGCACCTGACGTGGGATGAACAGGCCAGAGACATGCTAGGGGTTCAAGGCACGCACCTAGGACGGCTCCCGCGCCAAGTGTGACTGGTCACACCGTGTGAACGGCAACGTCTCACGATGCGCGAGGCCGCGACTACGACCTGTCGTCAGATGACGGGCGCTACGCCCAGGCCCAGGACGGCGTCGATCTGTTCCTGGGACAGCGGCCCGTCGCTCGACGACGCCGCGATGATCAGCTCGGTGCACAGCTCGATCTCGTCCAACGCGACCAAATCATGCACGCGCGCGTCGGGGTGCTGAACCACCCGAGCACCTCCTTCTCCACCGAGCGCGCCGACCCCCGCCGTACGAGCTCCCCAATGCGTCAAGCGTAAGGACCGGGGACGATTTTGGGCATGACCCGAACGAGTCATCTCCTCCTCCGCCCAACCCGGCCATCTCGGATAGTTTCGGGCGGCAACCGCTTGCCATGGTTGCCGAGAATTCAGTTCCGGTTCAGTGTTTTCAGCGATTTCAGTAGCGATATGTCGAGATTACGACGATATCCACCAGTCCGATGAAGGCTATGAAGGCCGTGAACCCGAGCGCGAACGAACGGCCCGCGAGCAGGCTGCCTGGTTGCTGTCCACGCAGCTTCCGGTACGTACCACTGGTCACCAACCACAGCACGCCCGTCGCGGCGAGCACCGCGACACCTACCGCGGCGGCCCAGGTTCCCGCCTGCGATGCCGCCCGGATCAGCAGCGCTCCGTTGACGGCGAGCGCCAGCAGCGAACGGTTCCAGGCGAGCGCGGTGCGCTCGAGCTGCGCCCCCGACTCGACGGCCTCGCTCATCCCGCGACCACGAGATAGACCGCGGCGGCCGACACCAACATGACCGCGACGGCGAGGCCGAGCGGCATGATCGTCGCGGGAAGCGGCCGGCTCTGCCGCATCGCGGTGACGTTCTGTCGCCAGCGCAAGTACGCGCCGGCCGCCGCGATCACGCCGGCCGTCGCGAGGATGGCGCCGACCAGGCGACGTGCCCACTCCTGATGCAACGAGGTGAGGAACTGCACCGCCGCGAGCCCTGCCGCGTCGAGCGCCAACGCCGTTCGCAGGTAGGCGAGGAACGTGCGCTCGTTCGCCAACGTGAAGCGGTAGTCGGGCTCCGCGGAAGGAGATTCGTCAGCCACGAGCCCTATCCTGCCCTCGCTCCATCCCGTCGATCAGCAGGCGCAGGCCGAACGCGTACGCGTCGTCGCTGGTCGGTGTCCCGCCCTCGCGTACGGCCGCGACCACCGTCGGGTAGTCCTCGGCGAGCGAGGCGACCCGTTCCGGACTGGCGGCGCCGTGCTCACGCGCCTGCTCGTCGAGCACGAATCCCGTCGTGTAGTGGCTGATCGCCCCGATCGCCAGCATCGCCGCGGCCGGTCCGAAGCCGAAGGCGATCATGATCCGCAGCTCCGCTTCGAACTTCCGTCCGACGCTCGGTCCGGGGTTCCCGACGACGATGACCCGCGCGCCGTCGCGCCTGCTCAACAGGATCGTCCGGTACAGCTGTGCGCGCCGGGTGAGCCACTCCTGCCACGTCTCGCCGTCCCGCGGCGGCCCCAGGCTCGGCTCGAGCATCGCGCGCGACATCTCGTCGAGCAGCTCCTGCTTGTTGCGGAAGTGCCAGTACAGCGCGGGATTCTGCACGCCCAGCTTCGCCGCGAGCCGGCGCATCGACACGGCGTCCAGGCCCGCCTCGTCGAGCAACTCCAACGCGGCCTCGACCACGGACGCCCGCGTCAGATCCTTCGGCATGACAGACGACCTTAGCAGTGCTAAGTTCTCCTTAGCGATGCTAAGGAGGCAGGCGATGCTCATCACCAAGGCCGCGGACGGGAGCGAGGTCCGGGCGTACGACGAGGGCGAGGGTCCGGCGATCCTCGTTCTCCATGCCGGCATGGACGACGGCACCAGATGGGCGCGGGTCGCGGCGAAGCTCGCGCCGCGACATCGAGTCATCCGGTTGGTCCGCCGGCAGTACCGACTCGACCTGCCGGCGCCGGTGACGATGGCCGAGGAGGTCGCTCACGTCCGGGCGATCGTCGACCAGCTCGACGAACCGCCGCTGGTGGTGGGTCACTCGTCCGGCGGCGTCGTCGCGCTCGAGGCGATGCTCGAGGTGCCGTTGGCAGGCGCCGTGATCTACGAAGCGGCGTTGGAGATTCCGCCGGGCTCGTGGGCCGGTCCGGTCCGCGACGCGATGGCGGCGCTCGAACGCGGGAAGATCGGCAGGGCGATGGCGATCTTCCTCCGCGAGGTCATCCAGCTGCCCGGGGCCGTGGCCGCGCTCTCGGGTGTCTACCTCGCGATCCGCCCGGCGTACCGCAGGCTCGTGCCGCGCCAGATCTATGACGCCCGGGCCATCCATCTGCTGGGCGGCCACCTCGAGCGGTACGCCCGGATCACCGCTCCAACCACCGTGCTCACCGGCGAGCGCAGCGGCGCGTACATCGCCGGGCTGGTCGCGGCCTGCCTGGAGGCACTTCCGCACGCGGAGAAGGTCATGCTCCCGAAGCAAGGTCACGCCGCGAACCTGACGGCGCCAGAACAGCTCGCCCGCGAGATCGCCGCGGCGTACGACCGGATCCGGTCACGCACGGTCGAAGGATGATCACGCCCGATCACAGGGTTACAGTCGATGTCAGTGCCGCTACAGACTGAAGGCTGGGCACCTGACGACTGCGACGAACCCTGGAGGGGCGGACATGGACGGCGCAATTACGCCAGCGGACATCGATGCGTTGCGGAAGGAGTTCGCTCGCGATCCCGCGTACCGGGTCGTCCAGAACGCCGTCACGCAGACCACGATCGACGACATCGCGCTCGACCGCGAGATCGTGGTGCGGACCGACCACACCGTCTCGCATCTGCTCGACGACTGGAAGGTCACCAACCAGAAGAGCAGCGGCCGCTGTTGGCTGTTCGCTGGCCTCAACCTGCTGCGCGTCGGCGCGATGCAGGCGATGAACCTCAAGGACTTCGAGTTCTCCCAGAACCACATCATGTTCTGGGACAAACTCGAGCGCGCGAACTACTTCATCGAGGGGATCATCGAGACCGCCTCGCGCGACGGCGACGACCGTACGGTCGCGTACCTGCTCGACGAGGTCTCCAACGACGGCGGGCAGTGGAACATGTTCGTCGCGCTGGTGAAGAAGCACGGACTCGTTCCGAAGCAGGCGATGCCGGAGACGCAGAGCTCGTCGGCGACGCAGCGGATGAACGAGATCATCCGCCGCGTGCTCCGCCAGGGCGCGCGCGACATCCGCGCGCTGCATGGCGAGCTGGGCGACAGCGCCGATGCGCTGGAGTCGTTGCGGGATCGGAAGAAGCAGATCCTCGACGTCGTCCACCGCGTGCTGTCGATCCACCTGGGCACGCCGCCGGAGAAGTTCGTGTGGCAGTGGACCGACAAGGACCGGGTCTTCCACCGCGACGGCGAGCTGACTCCGCAGGAGTTCGCGGCGAAGTACGTGAAGCTGCCGCTCGACGAGTACGTCTGCCTGGTGCACGACCCGCGGCCGACGAGCCCGACGGGACGTACGTTCACCGTGGACAGGTTGGGCAACGTCGTGGGCGGCGCGCCGGTGACGTACCTGAATGTCGAAGTGACGTTGATGAAACAGCTCGCGATGCGGACCATCGTGTCCGGCGAGCCGATCTGGTTCGGCTGCGACGTCGGCAAGCAGATGCGCGGCGACGTGGGCATCTGGGACGCGAAGCTGTACGACCACGAGGCGGTCTACGGCACGTCGTTCGACCTGAGCAAGGCCGACCGGCTGATGTTCCACGAGAGCCAGATGACGCACGCGATGCTGTTCACCGGCGTCGACGTGACCGACGACGTGCCGGGTCGCTGGCGGGTGGAGAACAGCTGGGGCGACAAGGACGCGGACCAGGGCTTCTACACGATGAACGACTCGTGGTTCGACGAGTACGTCTTCGAGATCGCCGTCCGCCGCAACCTGCTGCCACCGGACCTCGCCGGCGCGCTCGACGAACCGCCGATCGTCCTGCCAGCCTGGGACCCGATGGGCGCCCTCGCCCGCTAGGTCTTGATGGAACGAAGGGCACCTTCCACTGGCGAAGGTGCCCTTCCTGGCAGCGCACCCGCCGCGCGGCGCGCATTCCGCCCGACACCCCGCCCGATCGAGCACTCCCCGCGACTTGTTGGACGGATCTCGGCTTCTATCCCGACATCTGTCCAACAACTCCACGGCGCCACCGGACCGGACCACCGAGCGGTGATCATGAACGTGATCGTGAAGGCAAACAGGTGTATGTCACCGGTTCGGCTTCATGATCACGATCATGATCACTCGAAGCAGCGGGCGGCTCGGTGAGACCAGCGGTCGCGGAGCTTGGGCAGGACGTCACCCGCGAGTTGTTGGACGGATCTCGGCTTCTATCCCGACATCCGTCCAACAACTCCACGCCACCACCCACCGGTGGGACTGACCCGCGAGTTGTTGGAGGAATCTCGGCTTCTATCCCGACATCTGTCCAACAACTCCCGCGCCACCATCCACCCCCACGCCCGCGTGCGAGTTGTTCCAGGGATGTCGGCTTCTAGGCCGAGATCCCTGGTACAACTCGCGGGCCCGGCCGGGGTGAGGACCAGCGGCCGTGGAACACCAGCTCGGTGAGCCCAGGTCGACGTCGGATCGTTCGACACGATGAAGCGCTTCTTTCGTGCCTCAGAAGCCGATCTCCTCCCGAACGAGGATCACCGTCGAACGGTCCGGGAGGAACTCGCGCTCCATGATCAGGATCTTGCCGATGAACGAGCTGAACTTGCCCTCGGTCGCCGCCCAGATCCGGTCGTGCTCCCTCGGCAGGCTGTACGTACGGACCCGCCGCAGGGCGGACTCGAGGTCCGGCACGATCTTCTGCGCTCCGACGACCCAGAACGCCTTCTCCGCCCCCGCCGCGTACGGCGCGAACTGGCTGCCGCTCGCCGAAGCGGCGACCATCAGGCCGTCCTCGGTCACGGCGTGCACGCTCCCGACCACCACGTCCGGCGCCGCGCCGGCGGTGATCTGAGCGCGGATGTCGCCCTCCAGGCCGACCAGCTTCGAACGGACCGAACGGAACGTGCCCGACTCGTCGATGTCGGCGGCGATCCCCGAGACCCGCAGGGTCTCGCTGTTCGCGGTGAAGATCTCCTTGTCCTTGGGGAGCAGGCCGTTCAACAGGATGCGCGCGTCGGCGACGGTGTCGACGAGGTGCGGGGAGAAGTCGTGTGCCTTCAACGCCTCCGCCGCCCGGAGGAGCTGCTCCTCCTGAGCGGGCCGGGCGAACGTCTCGTCCAAGGTCAGTGACGCGACGGTCATGAGATGTGATCCCCTTCTCACTGGGCGGTTCCTACTAGTAACTAACCTCATGATGCGTAACTATGGACAGACGCGAAAGACGGCACTTTTTCCTGCCTCGGTTACCTGGAGATAACCCATGGCCCTGAACGACCGGCCCCCGAACCTCGCCCAGCTCCTGGCCGACCCCGACCAGCACGGCCGCGCCTGCAAGGCGCGGGAGATCCTGGACCGCATCGGCGACAAGTGGTCGTTGTCGGTGATCCACAGCCTCGGCCGCGAGACCGTGCGGTTCATGGAGCTGCGCCGCGACATCCCCGGCATCAGCCAGCGGATGCTCACCGCGACGCTGCGCGGGCTGGAGCGGGACGGCATCGTCAGCCGGACGGTCTACCCCGTCGTCCCGCCGCGGGTCGACTACGCGCTCACTGAGCTGGGCCAGACGCTGCTGGCGACGGTGTGCACGTTGATGTCCTGGTCGTACGACCACGCCGACGAGATCGACAAGGCTCGCGAGGAGTACGACGAGCGCGCCATAAGTCGGCTGTAAGCGGGCTGTAGGCGACCCCCTGCAGGCTGGGCGAACCAGCCAGGCAGCCGCAGGGGACGCGATGTTGCGCATCAGGTTCAGCTTCGAGGACGTCAGTCGGGTCAGCGTGGCCCGGCATGCCCACCCGTCGTGGGAGCTCGCGCTCTCGATCAACAGCCTGCAGTCGCCCGGGCTGCCGTTCCGGTTCTCCGACTGGCGGCAGGACGTGGTGCGCGCCGGCATCGACGACCGCGAGTACGCCCGCACGATCCGGGCGGCGGCGATGCTGGCACCGCCGGGATCGAACTTCCCCGACTTCCTCACCCCGCAGCTCCAGGACCCCGCGTTGCAGGCGCACCTGGAGGCGATGCTCGGGTACGGAAAGGGCGCGCTCCGCGAGGACCTGGCCCGCACGTTCCGCCGGCAGCGGGTGCCGACCTGGGCGAACGGGCTGTACGCGCGCGGCTCCGCCCGAGGGACAGTCGAGGTGCTGCGGCAGTACTACGACCGCGCCATCGCGCCGCGCTGGCCGCAGCTCCACCAGGCCGTCGAGGCGGACCGGGCGCTCCGGGCCACCCAGCTGATGGACTCCGGCGTCGGCGCGGTGCTGTCGTCTCTGCATCCGTCGATCCGCTGGCGGCCGCCGGTGCTGGAGACGGACTACCCGTTCGACCACGACATCGACCTGGCCGGCCGAGGGCTCGTGCTGCAGCCGGCGTACTTCTGCTGGGGCGGCCCGGTGACGCTCATCGACGCCCATCGCTCACCCGTTCTCGTCTACCCCGCGGCCGCCGACGACGCGGTCCCGTCGCCGCGGCAGTCGGAGGAACGGCTGGGCAAGCTGCTGGGCGGAACGCGCGCCCGCCTCCTCGAGCTGCTGACCGTGCCGACGTCCACCGGCCGCCTGGCCGTCCGCCTGAACGTCTCGTCCGCCGCCATCAGCCAACACACCTCCGTCCTTCGCAGCGCCGGCCTGGTGGCGACGAACCGCCTCGGCCAATCCGTCCGACACACGCTCACCCCTCTCGGCCGCGAGCTCCTCCGCGCCGGCTAGCGCACAGCAATAAAGCACGCCTGGCGCTAGAGTCGAGATCCGGACACTTGGGGGATCTCGGCAGAACCTTGGACATCCGACTGCTTGGGCCGGTCGAGGCGCGGGACGGCGACCGTGTGGTCGACCTGGGCCCCCGTCAACAGCGGCTCGCGTTCGCCGTTCTGGCCTTGGAGGTCGGGCGGATCGTGCCGCTCACGCGGTTCGTCGATCTGATGTGGCCGGATGGTCCCCCGCGTACGGCCCGATCCTCGGTCCAGGTACGCATCTCCGGGCTCCGCGGCGCCCTCCGCGGAATCGCCACGGTGCCGGGCTCAGGCGATGGCTACCTCCTCGACGTCGACCCCGAAGCCGTCGATGCCTTCCGGTTCCGGAGGCTCGTCCGCGAGGCGCGGAAGACCACCGACGACGCCGAGATCGCCGACCTGCTGACCCAAGCGCTCGACCTCTGGCACGGCCCGGCCCTCGGCGGCGCCCTCACCGACGAGCTGCTGCGCGATCGCCTCACCCACGGACTGGAGGAGGCGAGGCTCGGCGCGACCGAGGACCGCATCGAGGCCGAGCTGCGCCTCGGCCGCCACACCAGGCTGCTGGGCGAGCTGACCGACCTCGTCGAGTCGCATCCCACCCGCGAGCGTCTGGTCCGCCTGCACATGCTCGCGTCCCACCGCGCCGGCCAGACCGATCGCGCGTTGTCGGCCGCACGGACGTACCGGGACCGTCTCGCAAGCGAGTACGGCGGCAAGCCCACCGGCGAGCTCACCCACCTCGAACAGGCGATCCTCCAGGCCGACCCCAGGCTCCTCCTGACCGCGACGGTCGAGACCCGCACGGAGTCGCACGGCGCCGTCGCGCCGGCCGAGCTGCCGCCCGCGGTCGCGGCCTTCACCGGGCGTACGGACGACCTGCTCGCCCTCGACGAGCTGCTCCCCAGCGCCGAACCCACCGCGCAGTCCTCCGCGCTCGCCGTCATCGCGGGCACTGCCGGCGTGGGCAAGACCAGCCTCGCCGTGCACTGGAGCCACCGCGTCCGCGACCACTTCCCCGACGGCCAGCTGCACGTGGATCTGCGCGGGTACGCGCCGGCGCCCGCGCTGACTCCACGCGAGGCGCTCGCCCAGCTGCTCCGCGGGCTCGGCGTCGACTCCCGCGCGGTGGCCGTCGAGGTCACCGAGGCGACAGCGCTCTACCGTTCGGCGATCGCGGGCAAGCGCGTGCTGGTGCTGCTCGACAACGCGATCGACGCCGAACAGGTCCGCCCGCTGCTGCCCGCCAGCTCGCGGAGCCTCTGCCTGGTGACGAGCCGGGATCGGCTGTCCGGACTCGTCGCCAGGGACGGCGCCCGACGGATCCTGCTCGACACGTTGAAGCCGGACGAGGCGACCGCGCTGCTCGACTCTCTGCTCGGACGGATCCGTCCGCGGGAACGCGAGCTGCTGCCCGACCTCGCCGCCGCCTGCGCGTTTCTCCCACTGGCGTTGAGGATCGCGGCCGCGCAGCTTGTCGACGACCCACACCGCGCGATCGCCGACTACCTCGTCGAGCTGCGTTCCGAGCCGCTCGCCGCGCTGAGGCTGGACGGCGACGACGCGGTCCAGCGGGCGTTCGAGCTGTCCTACCAACGCCTCGGCGAGGCCGAGCAACGGTTGTTCCGGCAGCTCGGTGTGATCCCCGGGCCGGACTTCACCGTGGAGACGGCGGCCGCCTTGGCCTCCGTCTCGCCGGTGGACGCACGCGGTCAGCTCCGCCGCCTGGTGGCCGCGCACCTGCTCGAACAGCACGCACCGCAGCGGTACCGCTTCCACGATCTGCTCCGCGAGTTCGCTCGTGCGCGGCTGAAGTCGGAGGAGTCGGAGGCGACCGAGACGTTCGACCGCCTCCTCGCCTGGTACTACGCGCACGGCGACGGCGCCGTGACCCGGCTCGTGCCCGTGCATCAGGCGCCGCAGCTGCCGCCACCGAAGGTCCAGGCGGTCATGTACGCCGACGAGGACTCCGCGATCGCCTGGCTCGAGAACGAACGGCACGTCCTGCTCGCGGCCGTCGCGCACTGTGCCGAACAAGGTCCGTACGCCTGGGCCTGCCGACTCGCCAACCGGCTGCGGCTCTATGCCAGCACGACGAGCTCGGCCGACGAGCTCGCGCTGGCCGAAGCCAGCGTGATCGCCGCCGACCGACTCGACGACCCGGTGTTCCAGGTCCGCGCGTACGCCAATCTCGGCGTGATCAAGGCGAAGCTCGACTCGCCGTCGGGGATGCCGATCATCATGCGGTCCTTGGAGTTCGCCCGGACCACGGGCGATGCGGAGGAGCTCGCCAACGCCTACAACAACCTCGCGCTCGCGCACATGCAGCTCGGCGAACTGCCGGTCGCGCGAGAGCTGCTGACCGAGTGCATCGCGATGAGAAGGCAGGCCGGCGCGGCCATCGGCTTGCAGTTGCTGAACCTCGGAGTCGTCGAGTCGCTCCTCGGCCAGCTGCACGTAGCGCGCGACCACCTCGCGGAGGCCTCGGCGACGATGCAGCAGAGTGACCAGCGCTACGGGGCGGACTGCCTGGAGGTCTTCGCCGACGTCACCCACGCCCTCGGAGAACCCCTTGTGGCGTTGGAGATTCTCGACCAGGCACTTGAGCTCGCGACCTCGACGAACAACCAGCGAGCCGAGGGCGGCATCCTCAAGACCCGCGCGGCCGTGTTGTTCTCGATCGGACGGTACGACGAGGCCTTGGTCTCGGTGAGCAGGAGCCTGGAGATCGCGTCGCAGATCCGCGCGGCGGAGAATCTCGGTCAGGCGTTGAAGGTTCTGGCTCGGATCGAGCAGCGGCTCGGGCGGTTCGACGCGGCAGCCACCCACTACGCCGAGGCGGTGGAGGCGACCCAGGACGGGCGCTACCACCACGCGTACGTCGAGGCTCTGCTCGGTCAGACGACGGGTCACTCGGACCGCGGCGAACACGCGGCCGCCGAACGTCAGGCCCGGATGACGCTCGAGCTCGCGCAGGCGAGCAGCTATCGCGTGTGTGAGGGCGACGCGCAGGTCGCGTTGGCGTGGATCTCCTTGTCGACTGGGGAACCGCTCGCGGCGGAAGGCCATGCCCGCGCTGGCTGCCAGATTCATCGGGAGACCGGGCACCACCTCGGTCTCGCGTGGGCGTTGACGGCGTTGGCGGACTCGCTGCGGGCACGCGGGCAGGCGTCGGACTCGCGGGAGTCGCTGCGGGAGGCGCACGAGCTGTTCGTCGCCTGCGGGGCGGCGCCGCAGGTGGCGATCACCACGCGGCGGCTCGCGGAGTCCTAGCCGGGCTCCCAGACACGGTCCTCGGTGACGATCGCGGTGATGAGCAGCGCGGGAGTGACGTCGAACGCGGGGTTGAAGGCCTTGGAGCCGTACGGGACATTGTCGCCGAGCTCGGCGGCGTCCCGTTCCTCGATCGCGATGTCCTTGCCGGTAAGGGTATTCGCGTCGATCGTGGACTCCGGCGCGACGACCAGGAACGGCACGCCGTGGTACTTCGCGGCGAGCGCGAGCGGGTAGGTGCCGATCTTGTTGGCGACGTCGCCGTTCGCCGCGATCCTGTCCGCGCCGACGACCACCGCGTCGCTCTTGCCCTCGGCGAGCGCGGTCGCCGCGGCGGAGTCGGGCAGGATCCGGTACGGGATGTTCGCCTCGGCGAGCTCGAACGCGGTGAGCCTCGCGCCCTGCAGGAGCGGGCGGGTCTCGTCGACGAGGACCTCTTCGATGGCGTTCTCGTTGGCGAGATGCCAGACGATGCCGAGCGCGGTGCCCCAACCCGCGGTGGCCAGCCAGCCGGTGTTGCAGTGGGTGTGCAGCCTCAGCGGTCGCCTGGTCGTGTGGGCCTTGACGTACTCGGCGGCGCGGAACGACGCGCGCTTGTTGATCTCCTCGTCCGCGGCAGCGAGCCGTTGCGCTTCGGCGAGAACCTTGTCCGGCCCGTCGTCGAGATGGCTCAGTGCCTGCTCGACACCCCACCGGAGGTTGACCGCGGTAGGCCTGGCCCGCGCGAGCCGCTCGGCCTGCTCGCGGGCATCCGGTCGCCCTGCGACCAGCGCCACTCCCAGCGCCCCAGCCACCCCGAGAGCCGGCGCCCCACGTACCGCCAACCGCTGGATCGCCTCGATCAGCCCATCCACGCTGGTGATGCGCAGCTTCGTGAACTCCCCCGGCAGCAACGTCTGATCCACGATCACGATCGCGTCGCCGTCCCACTCGATAGCCCTTCGCACCCTTGCAGTGTTACGTACTCGGCGCCCAGAGCTGAGGAAGCGAGGTGAGCTCGCCGCGCAGAGCACGTTCGCCCAGCGCGGAGACCTGGTCGGCTTCGGTGGGGGTGAGGTAGGCGGTCGGGGACTTGCCGTGGACGCGAGCCAGCAAGAGGGCTCCCGTGTGGCGGAGAACGGATGACTCGTCGAGGGCGAGTCCGCCGGCCGCCGCGTACGCACCCCAGAACGCCAACGCGCACTCGGACAACGCCGGGGTCAGCGCTGGCAGGTGGATCGCCTTCATCACCAGGTGGTGCAGCATGAACGCCACGTCGAAGACCGGGTTCCCGCGATGCGCTACCTCGAAGTCCAACGTCCACAACGAGTCCGGCCCGATCAGCACGTTCTTCGGCGAGAAGTCCCCATGGACGAAGCAGGTCGGCGCCGACAACAGCTCATCCAGACAACCCAACACGAGCGGCGCGAGGTCTGGGCGGCGGACGGCGACCGTGCGGTGGTACGGGTCACCGCGCAGCTCCAAGAAGCCCTCCAGCGACGTGAACACCGCGGGCAGCGAGGCGACCGTCGCCGAGTGCCAGCGCCCCAGCGTCGAGCCCAACGTGGCGCCGGCCCACACCGACACCGTCCCGCCCAGCAGCTGAGCCCGCCACTCCACCCACGAAGCGGGAGCGGCCGTCATCACCAGCACGAACCGCGAAGGATCGAAGTCCACCAACCGCGGCGCGACAGCCGGCGTCAACGTGCCCACCAAGGACAAGGCGGCTGCTTCCACCGCCGCTCGTTCCATCCGGGCCGGCCACTCGTCGGCCACCGACAGGAACGGCAGCGGCTGCTTCACCACCAGCCGTTCGGCAGAGGTCGTCACGAGGTAGGTCGCACCGCTCACCCCACCCGCCAGCACCGACACCGAAGTCGGCGGAGCGGACAGCACACCGCGAGCGAGCAGGTGGGCGGCCACATCGTCCGAGGTCAGGGGCGCAGTCATCGCCACCAGATGGTAGGGGAAACCCCACCCCCACGACGCCTGTCCGCCGGATGCCCTGACTCCTCGCGGCTCCATACTGTGAATGCCATGACCAGCGCCTCGCCCGCCGTCCCCCCGCAGACGCAGAGCCTTCTGCGCCGCCTCGGGGCCCGCAGCCTCTACGTGATCACGGAGTTCCCGATCGCGATCGCACGCTTCGTCGTGCTGCTTCCCATGTTCCTGCTCGGCATCGGCACGTTCGTCACCGTGCTCGGCCTGCCGATTCTGGCCGGGACGATGGGCATCTCGCGCGTCTTCGCCGACGTCGACCGAGGCCGGCTGACCAACGTGCAGGGCTGGCCGGCGCCGCGCCCGCAGTACCGTTCGCTCGCCGACCGCAAGGGCTTCTCGAAGCTGTTCGGGATGCTCGCGCAGGCGCAGCGCTGGGCGGACTGGGGACACGGCATCATCGCGTTCGTCCCCGCACTCGTCGCGTTCGTCCTCACCGTCACCTGGTGGTGCGCGGGCGTCGGCGGCACGCTGGCGTTCCTCTGGTACTGGGCGATCCCGGATGGCGACGACGACATGGGCCTCGCCGAGCTCATCGGCTTCGGCGCAGGCAAGGTCGACAACGCGATCCTCACCACGATCATCGGCGTGGTCTTCCTGGCCACGCTGCCCGCGATCGTCAAGTTCAGCTCGGGAATGCTGTCCGGCCTGGCCCGCTTCATGCTGACCAGCGACCGCGTCGCCGTCCTGCACGGGCAGGTGTCCGACCTCGCCGAGAGCCGCGATGCGGCGGTGTCGGCCGAGGCGTCGGCGCTGCGGCGGCTCGAACGGGACATCCACGACGGCCCGCAGCAACGACTCGTCCGGCTCGCGATGGACCTGTCGACCGCCCAGCGCCGGCTGCGGAAGGACCCCGACTCCGCGCAACCGCTGATCGCCGAGGCCATCGCGCAGACCCGCGAGACCCTCGACGAGCTGCGCGCCCTCTCCCGCGGCATCGCCCCGCCGATCCTCGCCGACCGCGGTCTGGCCGCGGCACTGGCGGCGGTGGCGGCGCGGAGCACGGTGACGGTCGACCTCGAGGTCGCGATGCCCGGCGGCAGCCGGCTGCCCGAGTCGGTGGAGAACGCGGCGTACTTCGTCGTCGCCGAGGCCCTGACCAACGTGGCGAAGCACAGCCAGGCCACGCACTGCCGAGTCGACGTCTCCCGTACGACCGAGTCGGTCCGCGTGATCATCACCGACAACGGCGTCGGCGGCGCCCACCCGGCCAAGGGACACGGGCTGGCCGGTCTGGTCGACCGGGTCCGCGCGACCGGCGGCAAGCTCGACGTGGAAAGTCCTGAGGGTGGACCAACGATCCTCGCGGCAGAGATCCCTTGCCCGATGTGACCTCACGTCACCTGAGCCCCTCGGGCGGCCCAACACTGTGCCGCCGGGCAGAGATCCCTTGCCCGATGTGACCTCACGTCACCTGAGCCCCTCGGGCGGCCCAACACTGTGCCGCCGGGCAGAGATCCCTTGCCCGATGTGACCTCACGTCACCTGAGCCCCTCGGGCGGCCCAACACTGTGCCGCCGGGCAGAGATCCCTTGCCCGATGTGACCTCACGTCACCTGAGCCCCTCGGGCGGCCCAACACTGTGCCGCCGGGCAGAGATCCCTTGCCCGATGTGACCTCACGTCACCTGAGCCCCTCGGGCGGCCCAACACTGTGCCGCCGGGCAGAGATCCCTTGCCCGATGTGACCTCACGTCACCTGAGCCCCTCGGGCGGCCCAACACTGTGCCGCCGGGCAGAGATCCCTTGCCCGATGTGACCTCACGTCACCTGAGCCCCTCGGGCGGCCCAACACTGTGCCGCCGGGCAGAGATCCCTTGCCCGATGTGACCTCACGTCACCTGAGCCCCTCGGGCGGCCCAACACTGTGCCGCCGGGCAGAGATTCCCTGCCCGATGTGACACCCTCGACCCCATGCGGGTCGTGATCGCCGAGGATTCGGTACTGCTCCGAGAAGGTCTGGTCAGGTTGGTCGAGGAGCACGACCACTCGGTGGTCGCCGCGGTCGGCGACGGGGACGCGCTCGTCGAGGCGATCGAGGAGCACCGGCCGGACATCTCCATCGTCGACGTACGGATGCCACCGAGCCACACCGACGAGGGTTTGCGGGCCGCGATCGAGGCCCGCAAACGCGTTCCCGGGGCACCGATCCTGGTGCTCTCGCAGTACGTCGAGGAGTCGTACGCCGCAGACCTGCTCGCCGACCGGGGTGGCGCGGTGGGCTATCTGCTGAAGGACCGCGTGGTCGACGTCGACGAGTTCATGGACGGCCTCCACCGGGTCGCCGGCGGAGGTACGGTGCTCGACCCGGAGGTCGTCTCGCAGCTGCTCGTCGCTCGCCGCGACCCGCTCGCCCGCCTCACCCCGCGCGAGCGCGAGGTGCTCGGGCTGATGGCGGAGGGACGTACGAACACCGGGATCTCGCAACGCCTCGTCGTCTCCGAAGGCGCGGTCGAGAAGCACGTGAGCAACATCTTCGCCAAGCTCGGCCTGGCTCCGTCCGACTCCGACCACCGCCGGGTGATGGCCGTCCTCACGTACCTACGCGGAAACTGAGGCGACAGTCCCCACGGCCCGCGCCAGCTCGGCCGCCGTGGGGCACGTGTCCGGGTCGGTGAACCACTGCGCGATCAGCCCGGTCATCAGCACGTAGCAAAGCCGCCCCACGGCCGCCGCGTCCTGCTCCGACAGGGACGGCTGATACACCCTCATCAGCCTGGCGATCTCGGCGGACGCGCCGTCGTACGCGGTCACCATCACCGCCCGGACCTGGTCCACGCGCGCGACCTGCGCGAGGTTCTCCAGGCTGGTGGCCAGCAGGTCGCGCTGGCCGGGAAACGCCGCCAGGACGTGCGCCCACATCGACTCGAACCGCCGCAGGAGCGGCGCGTCCGGCCCCGGCTCGCTGAGCCCGGCCTCGAGGTGATCGCCCAGCTGGGCGCCGTTCTGCTCGACGAGGGCCGCGTTGAGCAGGGCGTCCTTCGAACCGAAGTGGTACCCGATCGCCGCGAGGCTGGTCCCCGCCGCGGTCGCGATGTCGCGCGCGGTGACCCGGGCGTACCCCTTCTCCGCGAGCACCCGCTTGGCGCCCTCGAGCAAGTCTTCTCGGTTCCCCATGGCGGCCACTTTAGCCGGTGTCTCAAACATCTGTCTTGCACAATCGTCTGAGACGTGCGTACGATCCGGTCATGACGACCCACCAGATCCTCATCTCCGGCGGCTCGGTCGCCGGGCTCACGCTCGCCTACTGGCTTCGGCGGTACGGATTCCGGCCGACGATCGTCGAACGCGCCCCGGCGCTCCGCTCGGGCGGCCAGCCCGTCGACATCCGCGGCGCGGCGACCGAGATCGTCGAGCGGATGGGCGTGTTGCCGGCCATCTCGGCCGCGGTGACCGGGACTCGCGGCATGTCGTACCTCAACCGCCGCGGCGGTGTGGCGGCGAGCCTCGACCAGGCGTTCGGCGTGGTCTCCGCCGACGACCCGGAGATCATGCGCGGCGATCTGGTCGAGATCCTGCACTCGGCCTCGCCGGGAATCGAGATCATCTACGGCGACTCGGTGACGGGGCTGACGGAGGCCGCGAACGGCGTGGCGGTGACTTTCGAGCACGCCGAGCCGCGGACGTTCGACCTCGTCGTCGGCGCCGACGGGCTGCACTCCAACGTGCGGAAGCTCGCGTTCGGGCCGGAGTCGGAGTACGTGAAGCACCTCGGCTACTACGTGGCGATCTTCAGCACCTCGAACTTCCTCGACCTGGACCGCTGGGGGCTCTACTACAACGTGCCGGGGCGGCTCGCGAGCATCTACAGCACGCGCGACAAGACGCAGGCGCGGGTCATGCTGGCCTTCGCGTCCGAGCAGCTGTCATACGACTACCAATCGCTCGACGAGCAACGGGAGCTCATCGCTTCGCGCTTCGCTGGCGACGGCTGGGTGGTGCCGCGGCTGCTGAAGGCGATGCGGACCGCGCCGGACTTCTTCTTCGACTCGACCAGCCAGGTGTCGATGGCCCGCCGGACGTCTGGTCGGATCGCACTGGTGGGCGACGCGGGCTACTGCGCCTCGCCGTTGTCGGGTCAGGGCAGCAGCGCGGCGATCGTCGGCGCGTACGTGCTGGCCGGCGAGCTGATGCGTGCGCATGGCGACTTCGGTGCGGCGTTCGCGCGGTACGAGGCGCGGCTGGAGCGCTTCATCGAGCTGAACCAGAAGCTCGCGGTGAGCAACGGGAAGTGGTTCGCGCCTTCGTCGGGGACGCAGATCTGGTTCCGCAACCTGAACATGAGGATGTTGCCGAAGCTGCCTTGGCGGGACGCGATCCTCAAGCAGGCAACACAGGAGATCCGCGAGGCTTCGACGGCAGTCGTCGTCGAGGACTACGAGCGGCGGGTGGTCAGCCGGTGACGATCCTCACCGGGTCGGTGCCGGTCAGTACGGACGAGGTCGGGTCGATGCGCAGCTCCAGCACGGTCCGTTCCTCGCCGTCGATGCGGACGCGGGCTTCGGGGCCCATCACGTTCAGCGCCGCTGTCTTGCGGACGAGGGTCGCCGCCGGCTCGGTGAGGTCGAGCAGCTTCTCCTCGTTCGTGAAGGGGCGGGCTTCGGTTGCCTGCTTGGGGTCCTGCCGCGTGCCGGGGTCGCCGGCGAGGGCCCGTTCAAGGCCCTCCTCGAGCGTCTGCGCCATCAGCTCCAACCATCCGGCGAGGAACGTCTCGGCGGTCAGGTCGGCCGGCAGCTCGGCCTCGCGCTGCGACATGATCGCGCCGGTGTCGAACTCGGGCGCGATCCGGTGGGTCGTCGCGCCGATCGTCGTCGCTCCCTCGTACACCTCGCGCTGCGGGTTGGGGCCGCGACCCTTCGGAAGGCACGAGGGATGGACGTTGAACGCCCCGTACTTCGGGACCGCGACGATCTCCGGCGGGATCAGCCTCGGGTAGGCGGCCGAGATCACGAGATCGGGAGCGATCGCCGTGATCGCCGGGGTCGCGATGGGGCGAAGCCTCCCCGTCAGGAGGACGTCGGCGTCGGGTGGCAGGTCGAGGACGAGCGGATTCGTACCCCGGAGGGATCTGCCGGCCGGCGGGGTCACCACGAGCACGATCCGATGGCCGTGCCGTTCGGCCCAGTCCGCGACGATGCGGTAGGCGGGATGGAAGAACGTCATCACAACCACGCGCAGCGCCATATGCCCCTGTATAGCCGGGACTGCGACCCGAGCGCGAACGAAATAGGCAGCGCCACCGCCGACTTGGGCACCCGCTGCCGATGGGTGCGGCCTCCGTGGCTGCCTACAACGGAACCATGAACTCCATTGCCACACTCCGCGACGCGGTCAAGGGAGCCGTCGTTCTTCCCGGTGACGTCACCTGGGACCAAGAACGGCTCGCCTGGCACCTCACGAACGACCAACAACCGGCGGCGGTCGTCCACGTCACCGGCGTCGACGATGTCGTCGCCGCTGTCAACTTCGCCAAGCAGCATGGCCTTTCCGTCACCGCGCAGGCCCGCGGTCACGGCGCCACCGAGGCGCTTACCGGTGCGATTCTTCTTCGTACGTTGGGACTCACCGCGATCGAGGTCGACGAGCAGGCGCGGATCGCGCGCGTCGAGCCCGGGGTTCGGTGGGGTGAGCTGAACGAGGTCCTCGCTCCGACTGGGCTCACCGGCCTGCCCGGCAGCTCCGGCGACACGTCTGTTGTCGGGTACACGCTCGGCGGCGGTCTCAGCTGGTTCGGGCGGAAGTACGGCCAGGCCGCCAACCAGGTGCACGCTGTCGAGCTCGTCACCCCCGACGGGGAGCACGTCCGGGTCACTGCCGAGTCCGATCCCGAGCTGTTCTGGGCGGTGCGGGGCGGGGGTGGCGACTTCGGCATCGTGACAGCCCTGGAGCTTCGCCTGTTCGCCGAGCCGCACATCTACGGCGGGCGGATGACCTTCGCGGCCGAGCACGCGCGGGACGTCTTCCGTTCGTTCGTCGCCGTGACCAAGTCGGCACCGGAAGACCTGTCGGTGTGGGCGTGGCTGATGAACCTGCCGGACGCGCCGATGGTCCCCGAGGCCGTGCGGGGGCGCTGGCTGGTGATGATCGACGCGGTGTACCTGGGCTCTTCCTCTGCTGGAGACGAGCTGCTGGCGCCGATCCGCGCTGCTGCGCCGTTGCTGTCCGACACCGTGGGGACGGTGCCGTTGAGCCAGCTCGACGGGGTGGCGGACGAGCCGGTGGATCCCGTTCCGGGACTGCTGCAGGGGACGTTGCTGAGCGGGTTCGACGAGTCCGCGGTCGACGCTCTGCTCGCGGCAGCCAACCCGGGCCAGCCTTCGCCGGTGGCGGTCTTCGAAGTCCGCCACCTCGACGGAGCCTTCGCCCGCGCTTTGGCAACTGACGGCGCCGCGGGCGCGCTGCCCCAGCCGTACCTGCTGTTCTTCGGCGGCTCCTCCCCGCGCCCGACTTCGCCCCGATCCTCGAGGCGGCGATGGGCGAGATCATCGAAGCGATGGCCCCGTGGGACACCGGGCAGACACACCTGAACATGTCCTCGAACAAGCCCGTCGAAAAGCTCTTCCCCGCCGACGTCCTCGCCTCGCTGCGCGCCATCAAGCACCGCCGCGACCCGAACGGAGTGATCCGCAGCAACCACCCCGTCGGGTAGTCGTTGGGAATGAGGGACGCCCTCTATCGAATAGAGGCCGGTCTGTCACGTGGGTGCCATGAAGTCCGCGGACTTGGTCCAGGGATCTCGATCTCTAGGCCGAGATCCCTGGAACAGCTCACGGACGAAGCAACGGGAGCCTGTTGTTCTCGCGAGTTGTTGGATGAATGTCGGCCTAGACGCCGACATTCATCCAACAAGTCCCCCCGGCCCACTCTCCTCGCCGCGCCCACGAGCCACCTCGACAGCACCCGGACTGCCCCCATTCGAAACAGGGACGCCCCGATCGCACGAAGATCAACTGTGGGGTTCTGGTGGCGACACGCTGGCGTGTCGCTACCAGAACCCCACAGTTTGAGGGCACTCGGTGTGATGGCCGATCTATTCGATAGAGGGCGTCCCTCATTCCAAACGATCAACGGTCAGGCGAGCAACAGGCTGCGCTCCGGGGAGTCGGTGGCCGACGCGATGCCGAGCGTGGAGGCCGCCGCTGCCGCGTCGCGGCGGGTGCGGGCTCCGAGCTTGCCGAGGATGGCGGACACGTGGTGGTCCACCGTTCGTACCGACACCACCAGCTGCTGCGCGATCTCCGCGTTCGTCAGCCCCCGCGCCAGCAACGTCAGCACGTCGAGCTGACGATCCGTCAAGCCCGCTGGGTTGTTGCGCGTGCTCGTCTGCACCCCGCGCGGGATCCGCTGCACGCCGATCGCCTTCAAGCGGCGCCGGACGATGGTCGCCGTCGCGGTCGCGCCGAGCTCGTCCAGGATCGACAAGGCCTGCAGCATCGCTTCGGCGGTCCCGGCCGACGCCAGTTCCAGCGCCTGCTCGTACGGGTCGCCCACCCGCTCCCACGAAGCGGCCGCCGCACGCCAGGAGCCACTCAGCCCCGCCGCGTAGCCCTCGGCCAGCCCCGGGATCGACGAGACCTCGACCCCAGCACGATCGAGATACCGCAGCAACTCACCGAAGGCCGGCGTGAACCCGTGCGGCAACTGAGCCAGAACCCCATCGCGCACGGCATGGGCGATGTCGTCCCGCCCGTTCAAGAAGGCCCACTCCACATAGGCCGTCGCCGCGTACCGCAACCCCGCCATCGACCGCAGCTTCTGAGCACGCGACCAGGCCGACGACAACAGCTCGAAAGCCCGCGGATCCCCGCGCCGCGCCAGCAGCCGACCGTACGCCGGCGTGCTGAACAGGTCCAAGAGACCCGGATCCTCCACCGACGAAGACAACCGGCTGAACAGAGACTCAGCCAGGTCCCACTCACCCCGACGCAGCTGCAGCATCGCCACATGCGCGTCGAGCGAGTACGAGTGGAACCACAACCCACGCTCAGAAGTGAACGCCGAACCCTCGTTGAGCAATGCGGGCAGCGACTCCCACTCTCCCTGGATGAACAGCAGTTCCACCAGGTTCGTGTACCCCCGCGCAGCGGCCTCGTGGTCGCCATTGGCGAGCGCCAGGTCGAGACTCTCCCGCAGGTACGCACGAGCCGGAGCCCCCTGCAAGGCGAGCTCGCCGTGCGCCACGCCGAGATAGTTCAAGCACAGCGCCACAAAGTCCGTCCGCCCCGCAACGGCACCGAGCGAACGAGCCTCCGTCAGAGCCGCGATCCCCGCCACCGGGTCACCCGTCAACACCAGGACCGCGCCGCGATAGTACGCGGCCGCCGCCCGTACCGACTCAGACGAGGTCGAAGCAGCAACAGACACTGCCCGATCGATCGTCGACAAGGCTCCCGAGGTATCCCCAGCCATCAGCTGGTGGCGCGACTGCTTCAGCAACGTCTCCGCCAGCTCGACCGGCGAGGCCAAAGCCTCGCGCAAAGCAATGGCGTTGGACCCCACCACCACAGCCTCCGCGAAGCGGTGCGCGATGTGCAGCTCCCAAGCGTAGTCATCAAGCACAGCAGCACGTTCGACCTTCGGAAGCGAGTCCACGTACGGCAGCAGAGCCTCGAAGTAGACAAGAGCCTGCCGGTGCGACCCGGCCCGCGTCGCCTCTCGAGCCGCAAGAGGCGCGTACTTAAGCACAGTCGAAACGTCCCCAGCGGCCACCGCGTGGTGGATCAAACAAGACAGCGGAGGAGGACTGTCCAGAGCGAGCATCTTCCGCACCAGCTCGGCATGCATCGTACGGCGACGAAGAGGCGCCAACGTCTGCACCAAAGCCCGCCGAGCGATCTCGTGCCGGAACCGCAAACCGTTCTCGCCAAGCTCGATCAGCCCCGAACGTTCGGCCACGGCAAGCTCGGAGAACGCGTCCCCCACCACCTCGCGCACCACCTCGAGCGAGACCGCCCCCGGCAGGATGGACAGCTGCTCCAGCGTCCGCAGCACAGACAGATCCAAGGACCGCAGCCGCGCGAGCACCGCGTCGACGACGCTCGTCGGCACAGACCCAGCGACAGCGCGAGCAGAGGAAGCCAAGACCTCGGTCAGATAGAACGGATTGCCAGCCGTCAGCGCATGCAGGTCGGCAGCGTCCCATCCCGACCCGGAAGCCAACGTACGCACGGATTCCACAGACAAAGGCTCCAAAGCCAGTCGATACACCCGGCTGTCGGCCAGCGCCCCCAGCACCGGCCGCAGCGGGTGCCGCGAGTCGACCTCGTCGTCTCGGAACGTCAGCACCAGAACCACGCGCAGCCGGTACAGCCGCCGCGCGAGGTAGTGCAGCAGGTCCAGCGTCGCGTCGTCCGCCCAATGCACGTCCTCGATCACGAGAACGGTCGGGTGCGCGCCGTCGAGCTCGGCACACAACGCATCGAAGATCTGGTCGGCAGAGCCTTCAGCGAGCGCACGCTCCAGCGGGCCCCCGGTACCACGGGCGGCGTCGCGCAGAGGCGCCAGAGCCGGCGGCGCGAGCATGTCGTCGCAGCTGCCGACCATCACCTTGACGCCGCGCCCCACGCGGCGCAGGAACTCCCGTACGAGGGTGGTCTTGCCGATTCCCGCCTCGCCCGTCAGAAGGACGGCGGTGCTGTGACGTGTCGTAGCCGCGGCGACCGCGGCCATGAGGGTCTGGACATGATCATGACGTTCGAACAGTGCTTCCATCGGAGTTTCCCCACCCGCACCTGTAGCAAAGCCTGTATGGACACCTGGCCCTACAGCTCGAGGTTGCTCAGCGTGAAACCCTGGAACTTCACCCGCAACGCCTGCCGTCGCCACGCCGCCCTGACCGAGCGGCGTGGTGGATCCCCCTGCGAAAGAGGTTGGCGGGTCGATGCTGTGGGAAACGCTGTGGGGGACTCGGAATCCGTCGAGATTTCTTCGAGTTACACCTGACACCCGGTGCAAACCGGTGTTCTGGACCACAATTCCGTCGTCAGTCGCCTGGATCCCGGATCAAGGCGGCATGCAACGCGACCGTCTCGGCGCTCGGACCCACCCCGAGCTCGTCCGCCAGCAGCCTCAGCAGCGACTGATAGTGCCGGAGCGCCCGACCCCGGTCACCCATCCGTACGTACGAGGCCATCAGCTCCCGATGCGCCGGCTCCAGCAGCGGATCGTGCTCGATCGCCCGCAGATAGAGCTCGGCCGCCGCGGCGTGCGACCCCTCCGACGTACGTAACGCGGCCAGGTCGAGCAGTGCCCGTTCAAAGGACTGCTGCAAGGAGGCACGGCGCGCATCGACCCACGTACCGGACAGATCTACGCAATAGTCGCCGCGATACAGCTCGACCGCATCGACCAACGCCGACGACGTACGCGGCCCAGAGACCGCCGCCGAGAAGCGCTCCACATCGAAGGAGTACGCCAGCGAACGGTTGAACGCGTACCGCCCCTTCCGGTACAAGATCCAATCGGCACGTCCCAGAGCCCTGCGCAGCTGATGCAGGCAGGTGTGGAAGCTGTTCCGCAGCACGAGCGTCGAAGCCTCGGGCCACAACGCCGCCCCGATCGCGTCCTTGTGCGCCGAATCCTCACCCAGCAGGAAGAACAGCAGCTCCCGCGGCTTCGCGTAGCCCCAGTCCGCAGGCCCCAGCAACACCCCGTCCCGCCGCGCGGCGCTCGCGCCGAACCCGAGCAGCACCAGCGGCGAGGGCTCGGCCACGGCAACCGGCGCCGGACGGACGAGAGAAGCAGGCAGCTCGGCGACCAGTTCGTCCAACGAGCACAGCTCCCCCAGCTCCCACTCGCCGGCGAACACGCTCGGTCCGAGCGCCGAGCGCACCGACGCCGTGATCCTCTCGACGTCCGGCCGCTCGACCGCCGGAACGGGCCACCCCCACGACTCGTGGAGCCGACCCGCACACCCGAGCAACCGCGCCGCGAGCTTCGCGTCCGACGACTCGACGGCCACGCCCGCGAGGGTCTCGAGCACCGTCGGCACCCGCCACCGGTTCCCCGCCTCCAGATGCAGCCGCAACGCCTCCGACAAGTCCCGCCACGCCTCGTCGAAACGACCAGACCTCAGCGCGAGCACGCCACCCAACTGCAGCGCCCAGGCCAGAACGTTCCGGTACGCGCCCGACCGCGCCATCCGCAAGCCGTCCGCCAGAAACTCGGACGCAAGCCGTACATCGCCGGCATACAAGGCGATTCCACCGCGAAGCACGGTCGTCCAAGCCAGCGCCTCCGCGTTGCCCGAGCGCTCATGGAGCTCGTACGCCTGCGAGCCGAGCTCGGAAGCGCGCGACAGCTCACCAGCCAAGAGCTCGCGCATGCACAGGTAGTCGACCGCTCGTGCCGCTCGAGACTCGTCGCCGAGTTCTTCCCACAGGGCAACGGTTTCCTCGCCGAGACGCCGCGCCTCCGCGTAGTCGCCGCGGCGCATCGCGACCCCACCCAGCCAGTTCAGCTCGATGCCGACGCCGGTCCGGTCGCCCTCGGCCTGGTACGCGGCCAAGCCGGCCTGCAGCCAGGTCTCCGAGGCGTCGTCGTCGCCCTGCAGGTGTGCCATCGAAGCGGCACCCATCAGGGCTCGAGCGCGCAGCTCGGTCGGCGCCGGACCCTCGATCGCGAGCGCCGACTCCAGCCAGTCCCGACCCTCGCTGAACCAACCCTGCAGGTAGTACGCCCACCAGCAGCCGACCGCGATGTTCAACCCACCTTGCGCCATCCCGTGCACCTGGCACCAGGTGAGAGCCGCCCGGAGGTTGCCGCGCTCCGCGTCGAACAGCCGGAGCAGCGCCTCCTGCCGGCTCCCGTCCACGCCGTCGCCGATCCGCAGCGCCACCGTCAGGAACCAGTCGGCGTGCAGCCGGGCCGCGGCCTCGTCCGAACCAAGCTCGCTGACGACGTACTGGCGCACCACCTGCAGCAGCCGATACCGGGCCGTCGATCCCTGCGTCACGAGAACGAGCGAACGGTTCACCAGCGACGACAGCAGCCGCAGGACCTCCCCCGAAGGCACCTCGGACTCGGCGGACACGGCCTCGACAGCGGCCAGATCGAACGTTCCAGGGAACGGAGCGAGTCGCCGCAACAGCTGCCGCTCAGGCTCCGACAGCAGGCTCACACTCCAGTCGAGCGCGGCCTGCATGGCGCGGTGCCGCGGCAACGACTGCCGATCGCCACCGACGAGAACGGCCAACGGGTTCGCCAGCTTCGTCGCGATCTCGGCGGGCGTCATCAACGCCGACCAGGAGGCCGCCAGCTCGATCGCGAGCGGAATCCCGTCCAGCTGTTGGCAGATCCGTTCCACCTCGGCGACGTTCGAAGCGTCGACGACGAAGTCATGCCGCGCCTGCCGCGCGCGGTCCGCGTACAGCTGCGCGGCATCCGACGGCGGCAACGACGGAACGGCGAACATCACCTCGCCCTCCGCGTTCAACACGGCCTGGCTGGTCGCCACGACGCGCAGGTCCGGGCAGTTCGCGAGCAAGGTGGCGGCGAGGTCGGCGATGGCGTCGACGAGGTGCTCGCAGTTGTCGAGCACCAGCAGCGTCGGCCCGCTCGACAGCCGGCGTTCGAGCGCGGGGAGGAGCGGCGAGGTGGGCGTACTCCGGATCTGGAGGGTCTCGGCCACCGCCGGCAGCACGCCGGCCGGGTCGCTGAGGTGCGCCAGCGTCACCCACCAGACGCCGCCGGCGAACCGCGGCTGGACGCGCTGGCCGAGCGCGAGCCCGAGCCGGCTCTTGCCACTCCCACCCGGCCCGATCAGCGTCACCAGGCGTGCGGCGGAGACGAGTCGCTCGAGCTCTCCCAGCTCGTTCTCCCGGCCGACGAAGCTGGACAATCTGACCGGGAGACTTCCGTCCGCCACATTCGAAGGATAGATGGCTGAGGCGGTCACGGACTCCAGTCCTGGAATCCCTTCGGCTGCTCAGGGATGGCGAGGCCGAGGTCGACCAGGTAGCGGGTGAGCGCGAGCCTCCCCTCGACGAGCGAGGCGAGCTGATCGGACGGCGGCTCACCGAGCCGGTCCAGCGGCAGTGCCGTGAACGCGCTGCGGATCACGAGCTGCGCGTCGAAGCCGTACCGCAGCTCGTCCAGGTCCACCGGGAAGCCGTCCATCGCGAGTCCCTGCGCGTGCGCGACCGCGATCTCGTCGTGCAGCGCGGGCAGCTCCGCCGCGTCGAGCAGCCCGGCGTGGGCGTGCCCGACGAGCAGCTGGCCGAGGTCGAACCCGACCGCGACCAGCCCGGCCATGGTCCAGTCGATGACCACGAAGCCTTGCGGATCGTCCTTCGGCACAAGGAGGTTCTGCGGGCTCGCGTCGCCGTGCATGAACGTGTGGGGCAGCGTGTCGAGGACGTTCAGCAGCTCCGGTACGCGTGCGGCCAGCCGTTCCAGGTCGGCCCGAAGCGTGCCCGTCTCCGACATCAGCGGGTGCTCCCACACCGAGTCGGCGAACAGGGCTGCGAACGCTCCCGCCTCGAGGCGCGTCGTCACGTACAGGCGCGTCATCTCGCCGGGAACGCGCGACGCGGACGCCGGGTAGAGGTCACGCCGCGTGAGGCGGGCCGACAGCTGGCCGAGCAGCCGGGCGGCACGCTGGTACCGCGGGACATCCCAGTCCACGCGGGCGATCTCGACGTTCTCCGACCAGACGACGACCCGCAGGTCGCCCTCGTACTTCGCGTAGACCTTCGGCAGCCGGAGACCCGGCGGCAGCGCGTGATGCAGGTCCGACTCGTACACGTCGAGCTCGAAGCGCCAGCGGTCGTCGAACCGCTCGAAGTCCTTGACCACCGCCGACAGGCGTTCGAACAGCGGCCAGTGCCGGAACGACTGCAGCTCCTTGACGAAGAACGACCAGCGGAGCACGATCTCACCGTCCCGCGCCGTGCCGTGGACCCGCGTCAGCCGGGCCGTGACCGGCGTGCCGATCTCGTAGTCGACCTCCTCGATCCACCAGTTCACGACGGTCGCGTTCGGGCGGTCGAGCTGGTCGCGCACCATCGCGGCCAGCTCCGTCGCGTCCGGCGAGGCCCAGGCCGGCAGTCCCGCGACTCCCGGGACCACGGTCCGGCTGGTCATCGCGCACCTGCCGAGAACGGTTCGCGCTGGTCGACACAGACGGTCCCCGCCGCCGGCAGCGTCTTGGCGTCGATGAGGAAGGTCAGCACGTGCCCGAGCAGGCAGAAGTCGCCCGTCAGTACGGCGTTGTGCGCATCGGCCTGGAACGTCAGCAGCCGCGCGTTGCCGAGGTCAGCGGTGAGTCGCTCGCTCCAGACGTACGGCGTCGCGGAATCGTACGTCGCCCCCACGACGAGGATCGGCGCGGCGGACTTCGGGTTGCGGATCTCGCCGCGGAACGCGTCGCGGTCCTCCACCGGCCAGATCGCATCGGCCAGATCGCCCTGTCCGTTGGTGAAGAAGAAGTGGTCGAACAGGCCTTCGCTCAGCTGACGCCGTTCGAAGTAGCTCGACACCGGTCCGCGTGGCCACTGCTGGTCGACCGCGGTCACCGCGGTGTAGGAGTCGGTGACATATGCGTGTCCGAGGCTGCCGACGGCGCTCTCGTACCAGTCGATCATCGGGTCGGCATCGCCGGCCTCCAGGCCGGCCAGTGCGGACGCGTAGCTGTCCCAGAGCGACAGAGCGTACGTCATCGACATCGCGGCCAGCCGGACGAAGTTGCCGTCCACGACCGTCTCGGCCGGATCGGATCCACGCAGGGGCGCGCGGTCGAGCTCGTCGAGCAGGGTGTCGAATGCGACCATCGGGTCGTCACCACCGAAGCCACACGCCGGCCCAGCAGCCAAGCAGCCTTGGAAGAATCGGTCGAGGACGGTCTCGTATCCGGCGGCCTGCTCCAGCCAGAAGTCGGTCGGACGGTCGTAGTAGGACTGGACGTCCATCGGGTTGCTGATCACCATCGCCCGCGAGCGTCCCGGGTACATCGTCGCGTACGTCGCCCCGATCACACTTCCGTAGGAGACACCGAGCGCACTGAGCTTGTCGTCGCCGACCGCCTTGCGCATCAGCTCGAGGTCGCGGGCGTTGTTCGCCGAGCTCATGTGCGGCATCAGGTCCGCGTTGCGCTGCTGGCAGGCCTTGACGTACGCGCGGGTCTTCGCCTCGTACGCGCGCCGGTCGGTCGTCGCCGCGCTCTCGAACGACGGCGGGACCTGGAAGCCCTGGCCGCAGTCGAACAGCGGCCGGCTGTCACCGTTGCCACGCGGGTCGTACGTGACCACGTCGAACTGGCCGAGCACGGCGAGTGCTCCGGGCGGCGCGCCGGGCAGGAAGTCGTTGCCAGGAAGGCCGGGCCCGCCCGGGAGGATGAACAGCGAGCCGATTCGGTTCTCCCGGTCGGTCGCGGGCGACCGCATCATCGCGATCGTGATCTTCTTGCCGTTCGGCTTGCGATAGTCGAGTGGGACGGGGAGGTTGGCGCATTCGAATCGCTCCGCACACGGCTTCCAGTCGAGCTTCGGAACGGTGGAGGTCGACGCCACCGCCCCGCTCGGCAACAAACCGGCGAGCACCAGACCCACTGCGGCGGCGATCGCAAGGGCACCTTGACGCAGGCTTGGCATGAGTATTCCCTTCAGTCGAGGTCGACGATTTCCCAATGGGCCGGGCGTTTGTGCGTCTCCCACGGCACACCCGGCTTCATCCAGAGCACTTCGCCTTCCCAGCCGTCCGGGTCGGTGAAGCAGAACAGCTGCGCGGGACCGACGTCGGTCACGACGCCGTCGGTCGCGCCGATCGCGCGCAGCCTGGTGCGGAGCTCGCGGAACGCCTCTTCACTGGCGGCGTTGTAGCCGATGTGATCGTGGCGACCGCGGTCGAATCGGGGCCTGGTGGTGGGCATGTCGACCGAACCGAGCTCGTAGGCGGAGATGATCGCGTTCGGTCCTACGTTGATCAACGCGAGCCGTACGTTCTCCTCCTGCAGGTCCCATTCGACCCGCGCCTCGAACACGCGTCGGTAGAACCGCACCAGCCGGTCGAGATCCGGCGTGAGCACGGCGACATGATTGATCCCCGCTAGGAGCTTCAAGGCCCGATCCTTCGTGGATTCTTGTTCTCAGTGCACGAGTTCGTCGGCGAACGCGAGCACGTCATGGAGCGCGGCGGGCATGAGACCGAGGTGGTCGACGCCCGGGTAGGACATGAACGTGACGTCGTTGCCCTTGGCTCGCAGGCGATCCGCGGTCAGCTCGGCGGCCTCTGGCGACACGACCGTGTCGACGGTGCCCTGCGCGATGAGCAACGGCTTGCGGTGCTTGACGATCGGGATCTCGGCGTTCGGCATGAACAGCTCGGCGATCTTCTGGTACTCGCCCAGCGAGACGTCGAAGTACTCGCCGTTCGTCTTGCCCGCCGACGCGACGGCGAGCGCCGCGTAACAGTCGGACTTCTCGGCCTTGGTCATGAGCTCCTTGCCGGCGGGCGTCACGTAGTCGTCGGCCTCGAACTTGCCCGGGTGGGCCACCTCGATCGCCGGGAACACGAGGAAGAAGTTCGGGATCACCGGCGCGCTCTTGGCGAGCACCGTGTAGGAGGCGATCGTGTCCCGGAACTGGGTCGGCGGGGCGGTCGCGATCGTGCCGCGGAAGTCCAGCTCCGGTGCGTACTTGTGCTCCATCGCGCCCGCGAACAGCACGCCCTGGGCACCCTGCGACTGCCCGACTGCGAGCCAGGTGCGGCTCAGCGAGCTGTCCACCTTGCGGGCGGCGCGGACCATGTCGATGATGCCGTACCCCTCGGACTTGCCGTAGAGGTAGAGATGCGTGCCTGGCGTGCCGAAGCCTTCGTAGTCGCTGCTGACGATGGCGTAACCGGCGCCGAGCAGGGCGCCGAGGTAGTCGGCGTCGCGGGCCGAGCGACCGGCGGTCGAGTTCGCGCAGGCGTCGGCGATGCCGACCGTTCCGTGTCCCCAGCTGACGACGGGCCAGCCCTTCTTGGGGACCTTGCCTGTCGGGATGAAGACGGCGCCGGAGACGACGGTCTGCTTGCCGTTCTGGCCGGTCGACACGTAGTGGACCCGGTAGGCCTTGGCGGTGTTGGGCAGCCAGAGTGCCGTCGGGAGCTGCTCGACCTTGACCGGCTTGCCGAGCGGGGCGCTCGACGCGGTGGCCGGCTGTGCGCTGAATCCGCCTACGAGTAGGGCGATGGCGGCCATGGCGATCAGGACGAGTGTGCGGAGTTTGTGGGCGGGGGTGGTCGCCGAGCTTCGGCTTGACGTCGACGCGGGTCGGGTCGAAGGTCTTCCCGTTGATCAGCATCTGTCCGGCCTCGAAGTTGGTCGACAGCTCGAACGTGCGGTGCTTGCTCGCGCGCTTCGGGTCCAACCGGTGCAGGTGAACGAGCTTCTTCGGGATCGGGTCCACGTGCCCCTGCGCCTTCTTCGTCACGTCGAAGCGCATGACCTCGGCGCGGTTGCCGAAGAAGTTGATCGCGTTCTTCAGCACGATCTTCGTGCCCACCGCGTACTTGGAGAAGTCGATGATCACGTCGTACCGCTCCGACGGCGCGACCGGCAGATGCTGAACGGGCACGGGCCGTTCGAGCAGCCCACCGTCGTTGCCGATCACGTGGATCGAGGCTCCGTTGTCCAGGCTCAGGTCGACGAGGCCGTCCATCGACGAGCCGTTCAGGACGCGGAACCCGTACGGGCGCCGCTCGACCTCGAAGCGCGGGTGCGCGGTGCCATTCACCAGCGTGACGTCGCCGGCGAACTCACCGGGGACGGGCAGCCGGAACGTGTTGTCGTTGTTGAAGAAGCGGTCCTGGATCAGCAGCGGCACGTCGTACTTGCCGCTGGGGAGATCCAGCCACTTCTCGGTCCCGTCGTCGAGCAGGTAGTAGCCGGACAGGCCCATGTAGCTGTTGAACGACTCCAGGCCGTGCTTGTGGTCGTGGTACCAGAGCGTCGCCGCCTGCTGCAGGTTCGGGTAGAAGTACGTACGGGAGTCACCGGGCGCGATCTCGTCGCCAGGCAGGCCGTCCGAGCTGGACGGAACGTTCCCGCCATGCAGGTGGACCGCGAGGTCCTTGTCCAGCTTGTTGGTCTGCTTGACCTTGATCGGGCGGTACCTGTCGACCTTGAACGTCGGGCCGGGGAACTGCCCGTTGTAGCCCCAGATCGGTGTCTTGGCGCCCGGCAGGATCTGGGCCAGGCCCTCCCGCATCGAGACCTCGTAGTGGTCGACGCCCCACTTGCGATACGTGCGCTCGAGCACCGACGGGATCCGCAGCTTCTGCGCGAACAGCTCGACCGCGGGTGAGGCCTGAGCGGGCTTCGCGCCGAGCGCGCTGACGATGCGTTCGGCCGGCAGGATCGCCGCCGCGCCAGCAAGGCCGCCGAGCTTGACGAGGTTGCGTCTACTGATCATGGCTGTGTCTCCAAGCCTTTCCACGGCACGCCGAAGAGCAGCGTCGCGCCGAGCGTGATGGCGAAGGTGTAGCGGAGGGTCGCGAGTGCGACGCCCGCGAGATGGGCACCGAGCTCGGCGGGGAGGACCCCGCCGTCGAGCCCGTTCTGGACGAGAGCGAAGGGAATGCTCGCGAGGGCGGCGAGCGTGGCGGCCGCGGCGGCGAAGCCGAGTCGCGCGGGGATGCTGTCGGCGGCGATGCCCTTGCGGGTGGCGATATTGCGTACGAGCATCACCGCGAGCAGCATGACGGCGAGCGTGATCGGGACGGACAGGGTCGCGTCGCGGAGGAAGCTACCTCCCGCGCTTTCCCCGTGGTGGGAGACGAGACCGGCGTGGCTGGCCAGGGCGGCCTTGGCCGCGGGGGTGAGGTTCTCCAACCTCGGTTCGGGAAGCCGGCCGAGGTGACCTAGGTGGGAGCTGCCACCGAGGTAGAGATAGTGCACCGCGCCGCCGACCGCGTACGCGACGACGGCACCGAGCGCGCTGACGCGGAGGAACAACGCGTTCGGACGCGGCGGTGCGGTGAGCACGACACTGGACATGTCTCGATGGAAGCGCCGCGGACGTGCGCAAACATCGGTGCCGGTTGCCCATCTCCCGGCCGGGGGTACCTACATCAGGGAACGACGAGCACCTTGAGGTGGGCAGCCGGCTCTGCGAGCAGCGCCTCGAAGCCGTGCGAGACGACCTGATCGAGACCGATTCGATCGGTGATCAACGGTTCCGCGAGGACCTGTCCGGACTCCAAGAGGCGCAGGGCCTCGGGGAAGTCCACGTCGTACGTGTGCGACAGCGAGGCGATGACTTCCTTCTCGGCAAGGAGAAACCGCAGCAGCGGGAGCTCGAGTGAGCCGCCGGTCACGCCCAGCAGGACCGTCCGGCCGCCCTTGCGGACGAGGTCGACCGCGGCCTTCGCCGCCACTGGACTGCCACCTGCCTCGAACGCGACGTCCGCACCGACCCCGCCGGTGAGCTCGTCCAGCGTCGCCTGGGCGTCGTCGGGTGCGACGGCCAGGTCCGCGCCGAGCCTCAGCGCCAGCTCGCGGCGGGACGCGACCGGCTCGACCACCACGACGCGGGCAGCGCCGCGGAGGCGCACGATCTGCAACAGGAGAAGGCCAATCGTTCCGCCACCGACGACCACCACGGTCTCGCCGGCCGCCAGCCGGCCGCGGCGTACGGCCCGTACGGCGACCGAGGTGGGCTCGGCGAGCGCCGCGTGGTGAGGCTCCAGCGAGTCCGCGTACGGCAGGCACATGTACTCCGGCGCGAGCATCTCCTCGGCCAGTCCGCCGTCGGCTCCCTGGCCCAGCGACTTGAGCCGGACGCACAACGCGAAGTCGCCGCGTAGGCAATAGAAGCACTCGCGGCAGAACAGATGGCCCTCGACCGCGACCCGCTGGCCGACCGCGAGCGACACACCCTCGCCCGCCTCGACGACAGTGCCAGCGCCCTCGTGGCCGAGGGTCAGGATCCCCCTGCCCGCATACTCCCGGTCTTCGGGGCCGTTGACGTACCCCTCGAGGTCCGTGCCGCAGATCCCGCATGCGTCGACCTTGAGCCGCACCCACCCCGGCTTGGGGCTACCGAGATCTTCTACCTGGTCCAGGCGGACGTCACGTCGTCCGTAGAAGCGAACGGCTCGCATTCGTCATCCCCTCCGCAGTACCGCACCGCCGGCGTACGCGGCCTCGGCGCCGACCTCGCGCGCGATCCGCAGCAGCCTGTTCCACTTCGCCGTCCGCTCCGACCGCGTTGTCGAGCCGACCTTGATCTGCCCCGTTGCCCAGCCCACCGCGAGATCGGAGAGCCAGGAGTCCTCGGTCTCTCCCGATCTTGCTGAGAGCACGGTCGCATAGCTGGCGTTGTGTGCTTGCCGTACGACTTGGCGCGCTCCGGTCAGGGTGCCGTTCTGGTTGGGTTTGACCAGGATCGCGTTGGCAATGTCTTCGTCAACTCCGCGAGCCAGGCGCTCGGCCGAGGTGACGAAGAGATCGTCGCCGAGCAGCTGGATCCCGTTCAGCTCCTTGCTCGCGAGCGCCCAGCCGTCCCAGTCGTCGTCCGCGCACGCGTCCTCGATCGAGACGATAGGAAGGTCAGTTGACCATTGGGCCAGCTCGGCGACCCAGTCGGCTCGGTCGAGCTCCCTGTTCTCGGCGGCGAGGACGTACCTTCCGTTCTCGTAGAACTGTGTCGCGGCGACGTCGATCGCGATGGCGACCTCGTCTCCTGGCTGGAGTCCGGCGTGCTCGATGCCTCGGACGACCAGCTCGATCGCGGCCCGGTTGCTCGGCAGAGTGACGCCGAGGCCGCCTTCGTCCGCGACCAGATGGGCGCGGTGGCCGTCCGATTCGGCGACCTCGACGGTCGCGGCGCGGACCCGTACGACGGTCTCGAGCGCGTCGGCGAACGAGTCGGCCGCGACCGGGACGGCGAGCACGTCCTGGATGTCGACGGCGCCACCGGCGTGGGCGCCGCCGGACACGATGTTGATCATGGGCAGGGGGATCGTCAGCCGGTCGCCGGCCAGGTAGCGGTAGAGCGGCACGCGGTGCTGGTCGGCGGCGGCTTTGGCGGTCGCGAGCGAGACCGCGAGGACGGCGTTCGCGCCGAGGCGTTCGAGGTTGGGCGTTCCGTCGGCTGCCCGCAGCGCTTCGTCGACGGCCGCCTGGTCGGTGGCTTCGCGGCCCTTCACGACGTCGGCGAGCGTGCCGCGGACGTTCTCGACGGCGGTGAGCACGCCTCTCCCGGCGTACCGCGTCCCGCCGTCGCGCAGCTCGTGCGCCTCGTGGCTCCCGACGGACGCGCCGGACGGAACCGCCGCCTCGCCGTACCCCCCGCCGGCGACCCGTACGGCCGCGGCAACGGTCGGACGCCCGCGCGAGTCGAGCACCTCCCAGGCGTCGACTTCGACGATCTCCATCGGCTCTGCCATGCGACCTCCGAGGTTGGTAAATAGAGCTTACTGACCAGCGGGTGCGATACCTTCGGGCGCCGGGGACCCCTGCTTGCCGAGAACGGAAACCTCCGTGTCCAATCAACAAACGAACGAAGTCGCCAAGTCGAAATCACTCTGGCGCAACCGTCCGTTCGTCATGTTCTGGGTCGCCCAGGCGCTCTCGAACATGGGCACTCAGGTCAGCGAGCTCGCGATCCCGCTCACCGCGGTGATCGTGCTGTCCGCGAGCCCGGCCGAGATGGGCCTGCTCACCGCGATGGAGCCGCTTCCGAGCTTGGTGCTCGGCTTGTTCCTCGGTGTCCTGGTCGACCGGGTGCGGCGCGCGCGGCTGATGTTCTGGTGCAACATCGGACAGGCCGCACTGATCGGGACGATTCCCCTCGCCGCGGCGTTCGGCGTGCTCACGTTGGCGCAGATGTGCGTCGTGATGTTCACCGCCGGCGGGCTCGCGCTCGCGTACGCGTTGGCACACACGGCGTACGTCCCCGTGCTCGTCACCGACAACCGCCAGCTCACCGCGGCGAACGGCGCCGTGGCACTAAGTGACTCCGTCGCGGCGGTGGCTGGGCCCGGCCTTGCCGGCGTGCTCGTGCAGGTGCTCACCGCGCCGATCGCGGTGGCCGTCGACGCGGCGTCGTTCCTCGTCGCCGCGGTGCTGCAGCTGTTCGGGCGGCGTTCGGATCCCAAGCCGGCGGTGGAGCACAACGAGCGGATCGGCGCGTCGTTGCGCGAGGGGTTCCGCGCGTTCGCCCGGCACAAGGGCGTCGTGGCTCTGACGGTCGCCAAGGGCGTTCCCGACTTCTTCCACTGGGGCGTGCTCGCGCTGTACGTGTTGTACGCCGTCCGCGAGCTGCACCTGTCGCCCGCCACCATCGGGCTGATCGCCATGGTCGCGTCGCTCGGACCGGTCGTGGCGGGGCTGGTCGTCGGGCCGGTCAGCCGGCGCTTCGGGACCGCGTGGACGTCGGTCGTCGGCGCGATCCTGCTCGGTGGCAACCTGCTGATCCCGTTCGCCGCCGGGCCGACGTGGTTGGTGATCGCGATCATCGCGTTCGGGCAGTTCATCCTAGGGCTCGGCGTCGTGTACCTGATCATCGTGCGGCAGACGATGCTGCAGCAGTCGGTGGCGCCGCACCTGCTCGGCCGCGTGGGTGCGGTGATGCGGCTGATCGAGTGGGGGCCCGGGCCGGTGGGTGGCCTGGTCGGCGGTCTGCTGGGTCAGGCGTACGGGCTCCGTACCGGGCTGACCGTGCTCGGAATCGGCTGCCTGCTGGGCGTTCCGTGGGTCGTGATCGCGGCGGTGCGGGGGCACCTCGACGTAACCGAAACGCCCGATGTGCCGTCAGGTGACGTCAAGGACGAAAAACACCAGACGTGACAACCGGACGGCGCTAGTGTTCGACCCGGCGAGGGGCACCAAGGGGGGCAGCCGGCGCCGATTGAGCTTCAGGGGGAGCTTCTTATGAACCATCGAATCGTTCGACAGCGCTTGCTGATCGACGACCAACACGACGTCGAGGACGTCGCCGAAGACCTCGCGGACGGGGCGATCGTCGCCACTGCCTTCGCGAACTTCTACGTGATCGTGTCCCGACCGGACGTCGAAACCGTGCAGCGGATCAACCTGCTGACGGGGCGTCCTCTCGGGCAGGTGGGGAGCATCACCACCTCGTTCGATCTCCTTCCGACCATGTACGACTGGTCGCAGCTGCCCAGCGGGGTGTCCGGGCACGCTGTCCGCGCGTTGATGGACGAGCTGTTTGCCCTTGGCCCGTTCGGATTCCGCGGCCCTGCGGCCGAGCACGTACCCGCGCATCTGACGCTGACGTCCGCGGGGGTGCGGACCGTGCAGGTGATCGCGCCGGGTTACGCGTGCCCGTCGAACGTGCTGTTCGCGCACGCGGTCGACGCGCTGGGCTCGGACGTGCTTTACGTGGGCGCGGCCAGCCGGCTCTCCTCGGGACTGGTCCCCTGGCGGGCCTCGGAGGTCGTCGAGGAGCTCCACCACGTCGGCGAGTTCGAGCTGATCGAGCACCGCGACGAGGCCCTCTCGCTGGCGGCGTACCCGCACCACACGCCCGGCTCAGTGACCCTGCTCTCGTTCCACGCACTCGACGGCTTCGTCGACGGCCGCCCCGTGCTGACGATCGACCGTCACGGCTCGCTGCCGATCGAACAGGTGCAGGAGCTCGCCGGCCCACTGGGCTTCGAGATCCGCCCCACCGACCTCGCCCGCGAACGCCTCCGCACCCGCGCCCTCCCGATCCCGGCCTGACCGGGTTCGCATGAGGGACGCCCTCTATCGATCTATTCGATAGAGGGCGTCCCTCATTCGATTCGTCCCCACGTGAAGGAGCGCCGCTCGAGGTTCGAGCGACGCTCCTTCGACTCATCTGTCAGGCCGTGTCAGGCGACCTTTTGCTCCGCGGGCGACTCGGTCCGCTGCGAAGGTACGCGCGGGCCGGCTCGGACCGGAGAGCGTGATCCAAGATCGGCACGCTGAGCCTGACGACGCCGGCGGGCGGCCGCGAGGATGCGGTGCCGATCGGCCTCGGCGATGAGCTCCTGGTGGCGGGTCTTGGCTACGTCGATCAAGTAGTCGGGGTGACCGTACATGGTGGTTCTCCTTCGAGTTTTGTTCTGATGACTCAATTCTGGTTCGAAGGAGAGCTCCGGCCATCGGGAGCGAGATGCGTATCTTCGCCCGGACAGACCTACCTAGTCCGGAAGTCGTAGGCCTAGGTACCTAGGTGCGAATCAGCCTCTGAAGACAACGCGGTAGTACGACTCCGTATTCTGCCGCGCGAGCAGCACCGCACCACGTACGGCGGCGTCCTGTCCGAGTGAGGATCGCCTTACCAGCAAGCCAGAAGCGGCCTGTGGCAGAACGTGTTCACGCAGCGACGCTTCGAGCGGATCCATCAGCGGCGGACCTATCTCGGCGAGGCCGCCGGCCACCACCACGGCGGCCGGGTTGACCACGTTCACGAGCCACGAGGCGGCGATCCCCAGCACCCGCCCGGCGTCCGCCAGGATCTGCAACGCCACCAGATCACCGGCATGCGCCGCCGCCGACACCGCCTCCGGCGTCACCTTCCCCCGCGCACCTGGCCGGATCGACGTGGCCAGCCCCACCTCGACCGCCCGGGCACCCGCCCGGGCGAGGGCCGGCCCGGACGCCAGAGTCTCCACGCAGCCGCGCTTCCCGCACCGGCACGGCTCGGACGCACCCGGCACCACGCAGTGCCCGATCTCCCCCGCCAGCCCGCGGAACCCGTGGAACACCCGCCGGTCCGACAAGATCCCCGCCCCGACGCCGTGCGACGCATAGAGCAGAACGACATCGCCGACACCGACCGCTGACCCCTCCACACTCTCCGCGACGGCGGCGGCCTGTGACGTGTTGTGGACGAAGATCTGCCCACCCAGCTGGCGCAACAGCAGCTCGCGCACCGGAACGTCCCGCCACCCCAGGTTCGGTGCCAGCAAGCAGGTCGACTGATCCGCGTCGACGAGCCCCGGGACGACCACGCCCGTCCCGACCACCAGGTCCGCGTCGACGCCGGCCTCCGCGATGGTCGAGACAACCCGGGAAGCGATCTTCGCCAACGCCGTCGCCGGCGCGGATCGAGGTGTCGCGAACGAGGTCCGCGCGACCTCCACACCCCGCCCGTTCGCCACGACGATCGCGGTCCGCCGAACCCCGACGCCCACGCCGACCACGTACTCCGAGCTGTCGTCGAACTCCAACAGGATCGGCCGCCGCCCGCCCAAGGCAGCGGTCGCGCCGGGCCCGAGCTCCCGGATCACGCCCTCCTGGAGCAACGCGTCGACGATCGCCGAGACCGTCGGCTTGGTCAGCCCGACCTGGTCGGCCACCCGCGCCCGCGAGATCTGGCCGGCCGACTTGATCGCCTCGAGCACCAGGGAGCGGTTCACCTCCCGGAGCACACCGGGACTCGCTCCCTGGGTCTTCGACTCGCCCCTCAACCGGACACCACCACGTCGCGTACGAACGGTTCGGCCATCGTGACACCGGTCGAGCCGTCTGGCAGCGAAAGCACGTGATCCACCATCACGTGGTACGTCCCCGCAGCCAGCGGAGACGAAGGCCGCCAGGTCACCGAGTCGCCGGAACGGATAGCGCTCCCCGCCACCGCCGCGCCGTCCCGCGTCACCGTCACGACAGCGCTCATGTCGTTCGGATCGGTCCCCGCGCCGGCGACCGGCCAGTTGAAGCCCACCGCCACCGAGTCGGAGGCCGCGGTGAGCGACCGGACCAGCGGATCGCCCCAGTTGCCGACCGCTCGGCCGTTGTCCGGACCTGTCGAGCCGGTGTTGTCGATCACCTGCGTGAGCTCCGGCGCCGACGGGTCGGACGGGGTGATCGTGCCCGTTCGGTTGACGAATCCCACGATCGAGCCCCATCGCTCGACCGTGTTCCAGTTGCCGCGCGTGTACTTGTACTGGATCGACGCGCCCACCGGGAAGTCGCGCGTCAGCTCCCACACACCTGGTGCCACCCGAGTCATCGCGGTGGTCGCGTTTCCGCCACACCACAAGCACAACGGGTCGGTCTCGCCCGGACGGAGCCCGGTGGTGGCGCCGGCGAGGTAGACGGTCTGGCTGTCCGGCGTCTCGTCCGGAACGCGGACCCGGAACGTCGTGTGGACGACCTTCCGCTCGACCTTGTGCGCGACCTCGTTCGATGCCGCGGACACGTTCAGATGCTCGTCGACCGCACGGACGACATAACGGTACGTATCGCCCTCGGCCACCGTGTAGTCGGCATGGGTCGTCCCGTTCACCGTTGCCAGCAAGGCGAACGGCCCACCCGGCCGCGCTCGGTAGACCCGATACTCCGCGGCGGAAGGGACGCTCGGCCACGACACGGTGAGCGCGGTCTCTGCCCAGTCGATCGCCGTCACCGGCGCCGAGGGTGGCGAGGTGTCGGCGCTCGGCGTGATCTCGAGCCGGCCTGGTTCGGCGTACGTCCAGCTACGACCGCCGTCCGCGCTGAACCGCACCCGAATCGCGTGCCTGCCCACCGTCTCCGCCCGCACCCGCCCGGTGAACGTCCCCTGGTCGAGGCTCATCGGCGACCAGGTCCCGCCGACGCCGACCTCGCCCCGGACCGACAGCGCGGTGACCGCCCCCAGCCCTCGCACGCGCGCCGTGACGGTGTCGTAGGAAGAACTGATCTCGCGCCTCAGCGAGGTCGGCGCGATCAGCTCCGCCTTGGTGAGGCGGACCGCCGGCCGAACCGTCACCTCCTTCGACAACGCACCCAGGTTCCCCGCCGCATCGAGAGCCTTCACGATGTAGTGGTAGGTCCGCCCGGCCTCGACCGCGCGATCCGCGAAGCGCTCCCCCTCCACCGTGGCCACTGGCTGATATCCCCCGCCAGCAAGCTCGCTGCGGAGCACCTGGTAGCGCGGTGCGTCGGCCGACCAGCTGACCCGAACCTCATCGGCGCTCGCCCTGATCTCGACACTCCGCGGGGCACTGGGACCTTGCAGATCCTGACCGGGCCGCGACACCAGCACCTGCGCGGTCAGGGGCGGCAGCGTCAACGTCAGCTTGCCCCCGACCGTTGTCGCGCCTGCGGCGGGTCCGAACGCAGACCGGAACGCCACTCCGTCGCGCAGATAGCCGCCCGTCGGCGCCTCGACGGTCCGCGTGGCCTTCTCGTCCCGGTTGACCACCGTCAGCGCGACACTGCGCGAGTCCCGCATCGCGTACGACACCGTGCGACTCTCGTTGTCGGCCGAGAGGAACCGCAGCTCACCGCGGCTCAGCACCGGATTGTCCCGCCGCACCTTCGCCAACGTCTGGTAGGCCGAGCGCATCGCGGCATCGCCGCCCGCCGAGCCATCCGCCTGCCAGGGGAACGTGCGCCGGTTGTCCGGGTCGTCGAAGCCGGTCAGCCCGACCTCGTCGCCGTAGTAGACGCTCGGCGTGCCAGGCAAGGTGAACTGGACAGCGGCCGCGATCGTCGCTTTCGCCTTACCCACTGCGAGATTCGCCGCGTTCTGTTCCTTCTCCTCGGCGTTGTTGCGGCCCGGTGTCAGCAGCCACAGCGACCGCGGGACGTCGTGCGAGGAGACCAGATTCATGAACGTGGCAACGGTCTCCGGCGAGTAGTCCTGCTGGATCGACTCGATGCCGTCGACGAAGGTCGACACCGGAAGGTTCGGATCGTCGTCGCCGGGGAAGCCCTTCGAGCTGCCGACGCCACCCAGCAGCCCGAGCACCGCGGCGCGGAAGCGGTAGCCCATCGGCGAGTCGGCCGTGTCGCCGTTCGTCAACGGGAAGTTGTCGTACCAGTGCCACGCTTCGCCGATCAGCGGCGCGTCGGGATGGTCCTTCTTGACGACCTTGCGGAACTCCTGCCAATAGCTCAACGGGAACGAGGGCTCCTGCATGGAGTCGAGCCGCCACCCGTCGACACCGAGGTCGAGCCAGTGTCGGGCGACGCTGCCCTTCGCCCGGTAGAAGTAGTCGGCGACCGGTCCGTACGGTTTGCTCGGGTCGTTCGGATCCTTCTTGCGGAATAGTGGCAACGCGTCGAACGAGCCGCCCCAGCTCTCGTACGTCGCCCGCGCCGACTTCTCACCGACACACGGCCCGGAAGCGCCTGCGTCGTTGAGGATGAACCAGTCGCGGATCGGCGAGCTCGCCGACTCACAAGCGCCGACCTCGGGGAAATGCCCGTAGCGGTCGAAGTACGGGCTGTCGCTCGACGCCGGCGCGAACGGCCCGTCGAGGATCACCCGCATCCCCCGCTGGTGCGCGCCCTTCAGCAGCTCACGAAACGCCGCGTCGCCGCCGAACGCCGGGTCGACGTGGTAGAAGTCGCGCACATCGTAAGCGTGGTTGGACGAGGAGGTGAAGATCGGGTTCAGGTAGAGGATGCTGACGCCGAGCTTCTTCAGGTAGTCGAGCTTGGCGGTCACGCCCTTTAGGTCGCCGCCGAAGTAGTCGCGACCGCGGGTGTCCTCGGCGCACGGAGTCGCCGGCTGGTCGTAGGTGCGGCAGTAGCCCTCCGGCATTTGGGTCCAGGTGCGGTTCTGGATCCGGGACAGCTCGGCGTTGCGCAACTGCTCCGGCGTCGCGTTCGGCGGCGCCGGGTAGTCGTAGCGCGGACCGTTCGGTGATGGGTCGTTTCCGCTGTCCCCGTTGGCGAACCGGTCCGGGAAGATCTGGTACATCACACCGTCGCGGAGCCACGGCACGACGCGCTGCTTCGGATCGATCACGTGGATGCGGTAGCCGGTCACGGCCGGCTGCGCCGCGGCAGCGCCGACGCCGCCGTACTCGAACGCCGTGTCGGCGTAGTAGGAGACGGCCGAGCCGTCACGGACGAGGAAGCGGTACGAGTACGTGCCGAGGCTCGGCGGCGTGTACGTCGCCTGCCAGAAGTCGCAGCGAGCCTCGCCGCCGGTCTCGCATGCGGCTGTCGGCCGCCGCGATCGTCATCGGCAGCCGACGCTCCTTGCCCACCGCGTCCTGCATCCGTAGGAAGACCTCGTCGACGTCGTTCGCCGCGGTCCGGAACCGCAGCGTGACCCGTTGGTCGGGCGCGACCGTTCCGAACGGGACGCGATAGACATCGCTGTGCCCGTCGTGCAGCAGCAACGCCTGGTCGATCGTGTCCGGCGGAGCCGCGACGGCCGGCTGGTCGGGCGTGCCGACCAGCAAGGCCGCCCCAGCGGCCAAGACTGCGAGAACCGCACCGATGCGCCTCATGCCACAACCTCCCGCTGGTAGGCCGGAAACTCCGTCGCGGCCATCGTCACCGACGTCCACCCCGGACCCTCGACCTGCTCGCTACCGAGCAGGGGACGCCACCGGCCGGGTGGGACCCAGAACGTCCGCCGGCCACCCGGCTCGAGCAGCGGCGCGACCAGGATGTCGTTGCCCAACAGGTACTGCAGGTCTGCGTCCCGGCCTTCACGCAGCTCCGGGTACGCCAATGCCATCGGCCGCATCATCGGCAGGCCGTTCTCGGCGGCCTCGCGGAGGTACGGACGCAGCCGGTCGCGCAGCTGGCAGGCCTCTATCGCCACCGAACGCCACGGCTCGGGATAGGCCGTGGGCTCGCGGCGGCCCGTCCCGTGGAAGCGCATGACCGGCGACAGCGCACCCCACTGGGCCCACCGCGCGAACAGCTCCGGCTCGACGTCGGCCGGCAGCGGATCGGTCGATCCGTCGTAGGTGTCGAGGTCGGCGAAGAGCGCGCGCATGACCGGGTCCGCGATCGGTGTCCAGAAGCCGCCGATGTCGTGACCGACGTAGGAGAAGCCCGACAACGACATCGACAGGCTCGCCCGCAGCGCCGAGGCCAGCCCAGCCCAGGTCGCCGGGGAGTCGCCTACCCAGTGGACCGGATTGCGTTGCCCACCGGCGGTTCCCGACCGGCAGAACATCACGGTGTCCACGGGCAGGACGGCGTGGATCGCCTGCTGGTAGAGCAGCGCGTACTCGTTCCGCAGCTCGACGCCGCTCCGGCCATCGGCGAAGCGAGCGTCCGGCGGGACCTCCTCGCCGAAGTCCGCCTTGATCGCGGTCGCACCCTCGTCCAGGAGCTCGACAACGCGTTCCTGCCACCAGGAAACGGCGCCGGGGTTGGTGAAGTCGATCAGGTTGCGGCTCGGGAGGTCCGGCGTCGTCGCCCGCGGGCCGCAGTCCGTACGAACGAGGAAGCCCTGGCTCGCGAGCTGCTCGGCGGTGTCCGTTCCGGCCGTGACGTACGGGTTGAGCCAGAGGCTGGTGCGAACGCCCTTGTCGGCAAGGCTCTTCGTCCATCCCACCGGGAAGCGGTCACGGTCGATCGTCCAGTTGCAGGACAGGTCCTCGATCACGTTGCCGGACACCCAGGCGTCCACGTGGATGACGTCGACCGGGCAGTCCGACTCGCGCAGCTCGGCAACCACGTTCTCCACGTGGGTTGCGGAAACGTAGGAGCAGCGGCTCATCCAGACGCCGAACGTCCAGTCCGGCGGGACGGGCGACGATCCGGTCACGCTGAGATGCTGGCGCAGGATCTCCTCGGGTGTGCCCGTGTAGACGAACACGTCGATCTCGTTCGTGGGAACGAGAAACGCCGCGATGTCCGTGTGCGTCGCCCCGAGGTCCGCCGCGGTCTCACCGGAGGAGTGCAGGTAGATGCCCCAGCCCGCGTCGGACCAGAAGAACGGCACGTTCAGGTAGGCGACGTCGCGGCCGAGGATGCCGTGCGTCTCCGCGTTCCGGCACAGCCTCGTACGACCGCGCAGCCGCGGCCCCTGGAAGCTCTCGCCACCGCCGTACACCTCGGCGTCCGGTGCGAGCGGCACGGTGACAGCCCAGCCGATCCCCTCGGTGACCGGGCGGACGTCGATGCCCAGCATCGCGAGCTCACGCCGCGCCGTACCGGTGGCAACCGGTTGCTCATCCTCGATCGCGAGCTGGGGCGTCGACGGGGTTTGCCCAAGCGAGGAACGGAGTCTGAGCACGCCTTCCGCCGGCCGATGACTGCGCAGCGGAACCTTGGTGAGTGGTTGCTTGCTGGTCACGACGCGCCGCAGATCGGCGAGCAGATCCATCGGTTACCCCTTCAGGCTTCCTTGGGTGAGGCCGGAGACGATCGCCTTCTGCAGGACGAGGAACATCACCACCACCGGTGTCGCGGCGATCAGCGCACCTGCGGCAAACGGTCCCCAGAACTGCGAGTACTGCGCGTTCACGAACTGGTACAGCCCGACCGCCAGCGTCCACCGTTCCGCGCCGGAGAGCAGAGCGCTTGCGAGCACGAAGTCGTTCAACGCGGCGATCGTGGAGAGCAGCGCGGCGACGGCGAGCATCGGCCGCGCGAGTGGCAACAGGATGAGGAAGAAGATCTGCGTATGGCTGGCGCCGTCGACGAGCGCGGACTCGTCGAGCTCTTTGGGGATCGAGTCGAAGAAGCCCTTGAGCAGCCAGATGTTCCCGCCGAGGCTGGTTCCCAGGTAGACGAGGATCAGCCCGGCGTGAGTGCCCAGCCCGATCGCGGGCAGGAGGTCCTTGAGCTGCACCATGATGAGGAACAGCGCGACGACCAGCAGCATGCCGGGGAAGATCTGGAACAGCAGCAGGGTCGCCATCCCGAGGTCGCGGCCCTTGAAGCGGAGCCGGCTGAACGCGTACGCCGACAGCGCGCCGAGCAGCACCGACAGGGTGGCTGAGCCGAGGCAGACGACGAGGCTGTTGCGGAACCAGGTCCAGTACGGGTAGCGCGGCGTGTTCCACAGCGTGTCGAAGTTCTGCAGCGACAGCTTGCTCGGCAGCAGCCTGGTGAGGTCGCCGGTCGCGCTGAACGCCGCGCCGACGACGTACACGACCGGGAACAACACCAGGACCACCACGATGACGCCGACGAGATGTCGCCAGCCCGTTCGGCGGAACCAGCCGCGCTTCACGACAGCGCCCCGTCACTGCGGCGGGCCGAGCGGAAGCCCGCGAACGAGGCGATCGCGACCAGCACGAAGATCACCAGCGAGATCGCCGAGGCGAGGCCGTAGTCGCTCGTGCCGGCGCCGCCGAACGCGAGCCGGTACGTATAGGTGATCAGCAGATCGGTATGTCCTGCTGGCGTTTGCGCGCCAATCATCGGTGGACCGCCGCCGGTGATCAGGTAGATCACGTTGAAGTTGTTGAAGTTGAAGGCGAACGAGAGGATGAACAGCGGCACGGTCATCGCCAGCAGCAACGGCAACGTGATGCGACCGAAGACGCGTACCTCGGACGCGCCGTCGACGCGCGCCGCCTCCTTGAGCTCGGGCGGGATCGCCTGCAGAGCGCCGGTCGTGACCACGAACCAGTACGGGAATCCCAACCAGACATTGACGATCAGGACCGCCACCTTGGCGAGCGTCGGGTCGAGAAGCCACGGGATGTCGGCGTGCAGGAGGTTGTTGATCAGCCCGAAGCTGTTGTTGAACATGCCCTTCCAGATCAGCGCGGTGATGAAGCTGGGAAGGGCGAACGGGATGATCAGCAACGCGCGGTAGATCTTCTGGCCGCGCATCCGCTTGTCGCCGAGGACGAGAGCGAGCAGCAGGCCGACGGCGAACGAGACCAGGACCGAGACGACCGCGAAGCCGCAGGTCCAGGCGAAGATCCGAAGGAACGGGCCGCGGATCGCCTCGTTGGTGAAGGTGCGGGTGAAGTTGTCCGCACCGACGGGGACTCGCCAGCCGGGGGTGAGGCGTTCGCCCTTGTCGTTGACGAACGAGCCGCGGACCGGCTTGTAGGTCTGGCCGTTCGCGGTGTCGGTGATCGTGTCGTTCGCCTTGTCGTACTGGCGGGTGCGTTCGTAGAGCTTGGCCCTGGTGAACGTCTCGGCGCGGATCTCGCCCTTGTCCGTGGGGATCGAGAGCGCGTTGACCTCGGCGTCGTAGGACTGGGCTTCCTTGAGGTTGAGCAGCTTGTAGCCTTGCGGGTCCTCGGTGCCGGTCGGCTGGAGCCCCTCGTTCGTACCGACCAGCCGCTTGCCTGTGTCGTCGGTGAGCAGGAGGGCGAGCTCGTTCTTGTCGTTCAGGAGCACGCGGACCTTGTAGGTGGGCCCGTTCTCGATCGGGGTGACGCCGCCGCCGACGATGCGCTCGATCGCCTGGTCCTTGCTGAGGATGTGGCCGGTGCTGTAGTTCGTGAACGCGACGAACACTGTGTAGAGCACCGGATAGACGAGGAACACGGCGAGCACGATCGTCGACGGGACGAGGAACCTCGCGGGGATCCGGCGGCGGCTGAGGTAGAGACAGTTGATCGCCGCGGTGGCGAGGACGGTCGCCGCGAGCAGGGGCCAGTGGTCGTTCGACACGAGCCCGGGCAGGGCCGAGATCACGAGCGCGTCGAGGAGTCCGAGTAGGACGACCTTGACGATGAGGCCGACGCTCATACGATCAGCGGCTGGTCTTGATCGCGGCGCGGATGGTCGCCGCCGCGTCCTTGAACGCCTTGTCTGGTGCGGCTTCCTGGGTGAGAACAAGCACGTACGCCTTGTTCCATGCCTCCCAAACTGAGGCCATCTGCGGCACGCTCGGCGTCGGAACGCCCTGCTGCGCTGAAGCGAGGAAGCCCGCGTTCACCTTGTCGGTCACGGCGTCGGCCACCGCCTTGTAGGCGGACGGGCGGAAGTCGGCCTCGAAGAGTGCCTGCTGAGCTTCCTTGGTGTTGAGGTAGTCGAGCAGGAACGTCCTCGCGAGCGTCTTGTTCTGCGCGAAGTGGGAGAGGAAGAAGCCCTGCACACCGACGAACGGTCTTGCCGGCTTGCCGTTCACGTTCGGGATCGGGGTGACCTCGTAGCTGGAGCTGGCCTTCGCGAGGTCCGCGACGACCCACGGGCCGTCGATGAGGAACGGGACCTTGCCCGCAATGAACTTCTGCTTCGCGATGTCAGCGGTGACGTCGACGGAGATCAGGCCTTCCTTTGCCCACTTGGCGAAGTTCTGCGCGGCCTTGATGCCGCCGGGCGAGTCGATGCCGAGGTCGTCGACGTTCGGCTCGCCCTTGTTGTCGCCGAAGACGTAGCCGCCGGAGCCGGAGAAGAGCGCATATGGGTGATAGGCGTTGCCGGTCTCGCCCATCGGCAGCGCGAGCGGGATCTCGGCCTTGCCCTGCTTCTTCAGTGCGAGCGCTTGCTTCTCGAGGTCTTCGAAGGTGGTGGGGACCTTCTTGACGAGCGCCGTGTTCGTGATGAGCGCGACGTCCTCGACCGCGTACGGGAGGCCGTAGATCTTGCCCTGGTAGGTGAAAGCCTTGACCGCGACGTCGGTGTAGTTGGCGGCGTCGGCGCCGAGGTCGACGGTGTCGACGAGGCCGTTCTCGACGTACTCGCCGAGCACGTCATGGGGGCCGACGATGATGTCCGGGCCCTGCCCGACCGGCGCGCTCTGCACGAACGACGGCCGCAGCTGCGCGAAGTCGAGCGTCTGGACCGCGACGCGCAGCCCGTTCTCGTCGCCGAACTGCTTGCCGAACTTCTCCAACACCGGCGCACGGTTGCCATCCGCCCAGATGACGAGGTCCGCGTCCGCCCGCTTCGGCGCCGCCGTGCTCGACCCGGCCGGCTTGGGCTCAGCCGCCTTGCTCGGCTTCGCGGAGGCCGTGTCGCTCGGCGCGCTCTCCGGGGTGCCACCACCGCATAGCAGCGAGCCCGAGGGCGACGGCGAACGCGATCGGAGCGACTCGAAGCAACAGTTTCATGGCACAACCTGCCCCCGCCGAAGGTTAGTTAAGGAACTATATAAACCTCGCCCGCCGGGAGCGTCAAGCCTCGAACTCACCCGCCAGGCACCACCCACCCCGCGAGGTCACGAGCCCCCGGTCACTCCGATCGCCAGTTATTGTGGAAACTCTGGGCCATATAGCGCCCCAAAGTCTCCACGGTAAGCGGAGCAGCGAGTCCGTCGCCGACTCTGCTAGGCCAGCAGTCCGCGGATGATCGGGTCGCGGTCGGCTGTGTCGTCGTTGGTCAGGACCACGAGTGCGCGACGCGTGTCGGGGAGCCACACGCGGAACGACTGGAAGCCCGGGTTGTCGCCCGGATGGAAGTACGCCCGCTCTCCGCCGAGCGTTCCCGTAGCCACGCCGTAGCCGTAGGTCACGCCGGTCAGCCAGCCGTCGGCCCAGCGCCACGAACCGTCGATCGGGGCGTGGGGCGCGAGCATCGCCTCGTACGACTGCTGGCTGAGGAGCGCGCGGTCGACGTGCAGCGCTTGCTCGAACCGGACCAGGTCGGCCGCCGTCGACCAGGCGTCCCCCGCTCCCGGCGTGACGGCGAGGTTCCACTCTTCGGTGGGCTTGCCGTCGTGCAGGCCCCTCGCCGCGTTCGGCGGACGCGTCGCGATCGTCGTGTCCCGCAGGCCGAGCGGCTCGAGGACCTCCGCGGTGGCGAACTCCGCGTACGGTCGGCCCCCAGCCGCCTCGACGATCCTCGCGAGCAGGATGTAGCCGGGACTGCTGTAGGCCCAGCCCGTTTCACCCAACGGAGCGGCCAGGATGAGCGAGGTGATCTCGTCGAGGCTCGCCTTGAACGACGTGTCGAGCCCCGGGATCCCCGCCCAGTGCCCGAGCCGCGACGTGTGCGTGAGCAGCTGGTGGACCGTCACGTCGTCCCATCCGCCGGCCAGGTGCTTGCCCACCGAGTCGGAGAGCGCGAGCTCACCGCGGTCGACGAGCACCAGGACCGCGCAGGCGGTGAGCTGCTTGCTGCCGGACGCGATCTGGAACGCCATCGTCGCGTCGACGTCACCGTAGGTCTGGGTACGGGCCACCTCGCCGTTCTCGGCGAGGACAGCGACCCCCGTGAACTCACTCGCCATGGAGCGCCTGCCCCCAACGATCGGCGAACGCGACCTGCTCGAGCGGGTTGCGCGGCGCGGGCTTGAAGTCGGTCACGGTCGTGTACGCCACGGGCAGCAGGCCGACCTGGGTGACGTTCTCGGGGAGGCCGAGGAGCTGCGCGGCCTCCGCCTCGTACGTGAGGTGGTACGTCGTCAGCGTGCTGCCGAGTCCGCGCGAACGCAGCGCGAGCTGGAAGCTCCAGACCGCCGGGAAGATCGAGCCGTAGAAGGCCGAGAGCGTCTGGTTGCCGTCGTCCGGCCGGCCGAGCTGGCACGGAATCACCAGCACGGGAACGCGTTCGATGTTCTCGATGAGGAAGCGGCCCGAGCCCAGCGAACGCTTTCCCGCCGGCGAGTTGGCGGCGTCGCCGAGCTGCTTCTCGACGTTGTCGAGATAGGCGGACCCGACCGAACGGAACAGCTTGCCCAGCCCGTTCTTGATCTCCTGGTCCCGTACGACCAGCCACCGCCACGTCTGCTGACCGCCCGCCGTCGGCGCCTGCAGCGCGAGGCGCAGGCAGTCGGCGATGACCTCTGGCTCGACCGGACGGTCGAGGTCGAGCTTCTTCCGCACCGAGGGCGTCGTGGTGAGCAGGTGGTCGATGTCTTCGAGGTTCATGGGGCTCATCTTGGCAACAAGTGGTCCGGTGACGTGCGATTTAATCGGTGGGGGTTTACCCGATTCGTTGGGGTGCGGCTCGCGCCTAGCGTGAGGGCATCAGCCACGGGTACAAGGGGGAACACCACATGCGGTTCGTCCTACGAGCTGCCGCCATCGGCCTGGTCGTCGCCATGGCGGCCGCCTGCGGGAGCGGCGGCGGGAGCAACTCCGCCAACGACAACTCTGACAAGCCGTCGACCTCGTCGTCGAAGCCGCCGGTCAAGCCGGCCGACCCCGTCGTCAAAGGGAACGGGGACGGCAGCGAGTACTGCGACAAGGTCCTGGAGCTCGGCGCCGAGAAGGACCCACTGGGCGTCCTGGCTTCGGCGGGTTCCGACCCGGACGGCCTGGCGGCGCTGAAGGAGCTGGCCAGCATCTACGAGGAGCTGGCCGACGTGGCGCCGGGAGAGATCAAGACCGAGCTGGAAGGCTCCCGCGACCTGTTCGCCAAAGTCGTCGAGGCCACGGAGTCCGGCGCGACGTCCTCACCGGAGCTCGAGGCCCAGGCCCCGAAGGTCGCGGAGTGGGGCGTGAAGATCCAGGAGTACACCACCGAGCACTGCGCCTAACCGCCACCCAAACCGGCCGGCGCGCCATCCGCCGTGGCGCGTCGGCCGCCCCACTGACGCATGTGAGTGTGACCGGTGTGGGCGTGGACGGGTGATCATGATCTGTTTGATGAAGGCGGATCGGCGTATAGAACCGGTCCGTCTTCATGACCACGATCATGATCACGGTCATGATCACGGGCGACGGCCACCCCAGGCGGGCACAGGAGAGTCACCAGTGGACGAGTGTGGCAACGCGCAGTGGGCGAGCTGGCCGTCAGGGCAGCTCCAGGAGTCGGGTCGCCCCGGGGAACGGGTGGGCAGGCGGAGCCTGCCCTTGACGACCTGCGTCGGGCCGCCGAGAGGCTCCATGTCAACGGGTCAGGTCGCGAAGCGACCTGATCTCGCCGAAGGCGAGACGCGAAGCGCCCTTGACATGGAGGGCGGCCCATAAACTCCCGGGGCGACCCATCAGTTGGCCATCGAGCTGACCACCGCACAGCTCCAACCAACGCGGAGCTCGACGCCGGGGCGCTCGTGACCTCGCGGAGTGACCGGTGCTCGTGACCTCGCGACGTATGACGGTGCTCGTGACCTCGCTCCAGCTCGCAAGCTCGGAAGCCAGGACGGCTCGCCGGCGCCACCCGGGAGAACAACCGAGCAGTCACCAGTAGACGAGTGCGCCATGTCGCCAACTGCGAGTTGGCCGTCAGAACAACACCAAGAGTCGGGTCGCCCCGGGGCACAGGTGGGCAGGCGCAGCCTGCCCTTAACGACCTGCACCGGGCCGCCGAGAGGCTCCAACCAACGCGGAGCTCGACGCCGGGGTCCTCGTGACCTCGCGGGCGGCCGGTGCTCGTAACCTCACGGCACCGCCAGTGCTTATCCCCTCGCGGGCTCGCGGGGTGGCGGGGCGCGGTTCTGTCATCGAATGGTCATCGAATCGCGCGGCTTCCCGCGCGCCCGTCGCTCGTTCCAGGCATGATCTTCTCAGCGGGGCGAGACGTGAAGGCGGAGGTGGCGGACGAACGTGAATCAGCCTCGCCGCGACGCCGCTGTCACCTGTTGCGTCGTCGGCGGCGGTCCTGCCGGGCTCATGACCGCCTATCTCCTCGCCCGCGCTGGCGTCGACGTCGCCCTGCTCGAGACGCACAAGGACTTCGACCGCGAGTTCCGCGGCGACTCCCTGCACCCCGGCACGCTCGAGCTGCTCGACCACCTCGGCCTGGCCGACGAGCTCCTCACCCAGGACCACTACCGCGCCCGGTACTTCCGCCTCCACACCCCTACCGGCATCTTCACCACCACCGACTACGGCCGGCTCCGCACCAAGTTCAACTACGTCGCCCTCATGGCCCAGAGCACGTTCCTCGCCTTCCTCGCCACGAAAGGCAGCGAGCTCGAGCACTTCACGCTCAGACAAAGCACCAGAGCCACCGGAATCGTCACCAACGAGGACAACGTCGTCACCGGCGTCCGCTACCAGGACGGCCAGGGCCAGGAACGCGAACAACCAGCGGCACTGGTCATCGCCGCGGACGGACGGTTCTCACGGTTCCGCAGACTCGCCGACCTCCCCGCTCGACCGCTCGGCGCCAGCACCGACCTGCTCTGGTTCCAGCTCCCGAAGCGCCCCACCGACCCACCCGACGCCGACGTCTCGATCTACTTCGGCGTCGGCCACTACGTCGCACTCCTCGGCCGCTCCGACACCTGGCAGGTCGGCTACACGATCCCGAAGGGCGCGTACGCCGCCACGCACCAACGAGGCGTCGAGCCGATCCGCGCATTCGTCGATCAGTACGTACCATGGCTCTCCGACCGCACCAGCCTCCTCCTGGACTGGAAACAGATCACGTTGCTCTCCGTCGAGATCGCCCGCGTCGACACCTGGCACCGCCCTGGGCTGCTGCTCATCGGCGACGCCGCGCATGTGATCTCGCCCGTCGGCGGCAACGGCATCCTGATGGCCATCCAGGACGCGATCGTCACCGCGAACGTCCTCGTCCCGCGCCTTCGCAACGGCGGCACCGTCGACAGCCGCGACCTCGCACGCATCCAGTTCGAGCGCGAGCCGGCGATCGTCGCCGTGCAGCGGATGCAGGTACGGGTCGAGCAACGTACGGCGCTCACTCTTCAAACAGGCAAGGCGTTCCGTCCCTCTCCGGCCTTCCGCCTCCTCACCCGACTCCCCTTCCTCCGAGGCCGAAGCGCACGAGCCAACGCGTACGGCCCGCGCACTCCGCGCCTCGACCCCACGCTGCTCGCATGAAGCGCGTCGTGGTGGTCGGCGCCGGCCTCGGTGGGTTGTCGGCGGCATGCCACCTCGCCGGTGCCGGGCATCAGGTCACCGTCGTCGAACGCGACGCACACCCCGGCGGTCGCGCTGGCCGGCTGACCCGCGACGGCTTCAGCTTCGACACCGGACCCACCGTGCTGACCATGCCCGACCTGCTGGCGGAGGCGTTCCAGGCCGTCGGCGCGGAGATGGACGAGTACGTACGGCTGCGGCCGCTCGATCCCGCGTACCGGGCGAACTTCGCCGACGGCTCCACGATCCTCGTCCGCCACGGTCGCGAGGCGATGGCGGCCGAGATCCGCGAGCAGTGCGGCGCCGCCGACGCGGAGGCGTTCCACCGGTTCTGTGCCTGGCTGGAACGCCTTTACCAGTTGGAGATGCCGTCGTTCATCGCGCGCAACTACGACCACCTGTGGGACCTCGCGCGACCGATCCAACCCGCCTTCGCCCTGCTACGACTACGTGCCCTCGGCAAGCTCGCGAACGCGGTGAAGCGGTACTTCCGCGACGAACGGCTGCGGCGGCTGTTCAGCTTCCAGGCCATGTACGCCGGCCTCGCTCCCCAGGAAGCGCTCGCGATCTTCGCCGTCATCACCTACATGGACTCGGTCGCCGGCGTGTACTTCCCGGACGGCGGCATCGCCGCGGTCCCGCACGCGATGGCCGCCGCGGCCGAGAAGGCCGGCGTCGAGTTCCGCTACAACGCGCCAGTACGCCAAATCCTCCACGACAGCAACGCGAAAGGCGTCCAGCTCACGGACGGCGAGGTGATCGAGGCCGACGCGGTAGTTGTCAACGCGGACTTGCCTGGCGCGTACGACCTACTGCCCAAGCTCACCTTGCCCCGGCAGTTACGGAAACCCGAGTTCTCGCCGTCTGCCCTCGTCTGGCACGTCGGCGTACGCGGCCTTCCCACCAACGACGCGGCGCATCACAACATCCACTTCGCGGCGGAGTGGGAGTCCTCGTTCCGTTCGCTCTTGCGGGACGGGCGGATGATGCCCGACCCGTCTGTGCTGGTGAGCGTGCCCTCGCGGACTGACCCGTCCCTCGCGCCGCCGGGCGACTCGACGCTGTACGTCCTCGAGCCCGTCCCCAACCTCGCGGCGGGCAAGGTCGACTGGAGTCGCGAACGGGACGCCTCCCGAGAACGTCTCGCCGCCAGCCTCGAGACCTGGGGCTACCCCACCGAGGTCCTCGCGGAGGAGCTCGTCGACCCGCACGACTGGGCCCGGCAGGGCATGGGTGCGGGTACACCGTTCTCCATGTCCCACAGGTTCTTCCAGTCCGGACCGTTCCGCCCGTCCAACCTCGACCGGCGCGTCCGCGGCCTCGTCTTCGTCGGCACGGGAACCGTCCCCGGCGTCGGCGTACCGATGGTGCTGGTGTCCGGGAGACTCGCCGCCGAACGAGTGAACGCGCTGTGACCTCGCTGCAGGAGTCGTACCTTCTGTGCGCCAAAATCGCCCGCAGGCATGGGAAAACGTACTCCACCGCCGCCTACCTGCTGCCCCAGAGCGATCGGCAGCACGTGTTCGCGATCTACGCGTTCTGCCGGGTCGCCGACGACATCGTGGACGAGGCCGGGGACAGTCCGGCGGCGAGGGCACTCGCCGACTTTGGGGAGCGATTCCGTTCCGATCTCGCGGCCGGCACGTCGTCGCATCCGCTGCTGGCCGCCGTCGTTCACAGCGCCCGTGAGCTGGCGATCGACCCGGAGTGCTTCGACCGGTTCCTGCGTTCGATGACGATGGACCTGACCACGACGACCTACGCGACCTGGGACGACCTCGTCGCCTACATGGACGGATCGGCAGCCGTCATTGGCGAAATGATGCTGCCGGTCCTGCATCCGTTGTCGACCGAAGCGTTCGAGCCTTCGCGTCAGTTGGGCATTGCGTTCCAGCTCACGAACTTCCTCCGCGACGTCGGCGAGGACCTCGACCGTGGCCGCGTCTACCTTCCGCAGGAGGACCTCGACCGCTTCGGCGCCGACCCGCACTCACGCCAGGTCGACGACGCGTGGCGGGACCTGATGAGGTACGAGATCGAACGTACGCGCGCCATCTATCGCGAAGCGGACAAGGGGATTCCGCTCCTGCCGGGGCGTTCGGCGAGGTGCGTGGCCACCGCGCGGATCCTCTACTCGCGCATCCTGGAACGGATCGAGGCGAACGACTACGACGTGTTCACGCGTCGCGCTCGCGTGCCGAGCGCGGAGAAGCTGTGGGTCGCCGCCCGTTCGCTGCTTTCTCCCACAGCAGCAAGGTGAGCGTCGCGAGGCTGAAACCGAACGCGAAGTCCTCGATCGGGATGTCCCACGGGAAGCGGATGCCGCTGAACTGCTCGCGTGTGTACGTGACGATCGGCGCGTCGAGCTTCGTCAGCCAGCCGTCGACGAGAATCTGGAAGAACCACACGATCGCGATCGTGATCCAGTAGCTCGCCTTGGTGAAAAGCCTCGTCCTGAGCAGCAGGAGCTCGAGCAGGACGACGACGAGAATCGAACCCGCGGCGGCGACAGTGTACTCAGGCACGGTCACGCCCCTTGCGCAGCAGGGCGTTGACGGCCTCATACGTCAGCAAGGTGCACAGCGGGATCACGACGAAGAACGCGAGCTCCTCGATCGGGATGCCGAACGGCAACACCCAGCCGGTCGTGAATCGTTCGCTGTACTGCCAATGGTCGCGGGCGATCGCGATCGCGTCCCACACCAGGAAGATCGCGACGACGACGAGCAGCACGATGACCAGCCGCCGCGGTCGGCGGTAGACGCGCGCGCCGAGGACGAGCTCGAGCGGCAGGGTGATCGCCACGCAGGCGGCCATCAGCAGCAGGTACTGGTAGCGATCCATTCGCCCTCGATGATCTAGCCATGTGGGTCCGGCATGGGGACGATGCGAATCTATCGTTTGTCCACCCCAGAACCCGGCGGGCATGATCGAACTCATGCCGATTGTCGATCGCCTTGACTCCGTGCCCGGCGTGGCGCCGGGTCTTCGCTACGCCCACGCCGTCACGACGACGGGCCAGCTCGCGTTCGTCTCCGGGCAGGTCGCCCTGAGCGAGGACGGCCAGCTGGTCGGCGAGGGCGATTTGCGCGCACAGACCGAGCAGGCGCTACGCAACCTCGGCAACGTCCTCACCGCCCTGGGCGCGACCTGGTCGGACGTGGTGCGGTTCAACTGGTACCTGCTCGACGTGTCGCGGATCCAGGACGTACGGGACGCGCGCGATGCCGTCCTCGGTGACGCGCCGACGCCCGCGAGCACGTTGATCCAGGTCGCCGGCCTGTTCCGGCCCGGCTTCCTGGTCGAGGTCGATGCGGTCGTCGCGCTACGGGGCTAGCCGACCTTGTCCAGCATCTCCTAAGGGGTCACGATCGGGAGCTGCACCGAGCTGGCGGTGATCTCGACGCCGACTCTCGTTCCGGCCGGGTACCGCAGCGTGTAGTCGTGGTCCGTCGCCAGCAGGACGACGCCGAGGCGGTGGTTGGGCTTGATCACGTAGTCGACCGGCTGCAGGTTCCAGCTCAGCGGGTACATCGTGCCGGGCGTGATCGGCTCGCTCGTCTTCAGCGATGACCGGTTGCGTACGTCGATCCAGCCGCGGGTGACGATCTTGAAAGGCGTCGTCGCGGTCACGTACTCCTTCGTCGTACGGCATCCAGGGTTGTCCGGCAGGCTCTCCGCGAAGCACCACGTCGCGCCGGTCTTCGCGAGCTTCTGCACCCGCTCGTCGATCCCGTAGTCCACCAGCAGCGCGGTCAGGTACGGCGACTGTCCCTTCATCGCCGCCTTCACGCTCACCCTGGGCGTCCCCGACAGCCGGAACGACTGCGGCAGCGGCGGGGTGAGGTAGAGGATGCGGTTCGGGTCGGTCTCCTCGGGGCTCTGGATCAGTTCCGCGGCCGGGCGAGCCGGAGCGTCGTCGAACCACAGCAGCGACGCGCGGCCGCGCTTGGCCTCGGCCGCACGCGAGGGAGCGAACGCCAACGACTTGGCACCGCTCTTCTTCGGCGCCGCCGCCGGCCAGTCCGACTGCGTCGTCCATGTACCCGGCGCCGTCTCCAGGTCGACCTTGGGCTGCTTCATGATCCCGTTCTGGACCCCGTAGAGCCAGTAGTCGAACCACTTGTTCACCGTGTCAAGCCAGACTTGACGACGCACGTCGACCGGGTCGTCGTGCGCACCCTGGTGCAACCACAGCTTGCGCGGGATGTTGTTCGCCTTCAGGGCGGCCCACAGCTGCGAGAACTGCTGCGGCTTCACGTTCCAGTCGTTCAGGCCGGCCGTCATCAACACGCTGACGTTGAACTTCGGCACGACGCGAAGAAAGTTTCGCTGTTCCCAGAAGGCGTTGTAGTCGCCCGAGCCTCGATCCATCCCACGTTCGAGCTCGCGCATCACCGGCGCACAGACCTCCGCATGCCGCCGCGTCAAGACGAACTTGGCATGCAGGTCCGCGTCCTCGCCAACGAAGCCATCGGGCGACATCACCGCACCGTTTGCCCGGTAGTAGTCGTACCAGCTCGACAAGCCCGAGACGGACACGACCGTCTTCAGCCCCTTGACGCCTGTGCCCGCCGCCGCGAGCGGGAGCGTGCCATCGTAGGACTTGCCCGCCATCGCGACCGCGCCGGTCGACCAGGACGCCTTGATCTTCTTACCGTCCTTGCCATACGCGTTCGCCCGTCCGGCCAGCCAGTCGATCACCGCCACCATGCCCGCGGTCTCGTTCGGCCCGATCGCCGTGGGGCACCCGTCGGACTCACCCGTGCCGAGCGTGTTGGCGACGACCACCGCGTAGCCGCGCGGCACGAAGTAGTTGTCGTAGTAGATCGGCTCGTAGTGGATCGAGGGCTCGATGTCCGCTGGCGGCGTCCACGGAGCGAGCGTCGGCTGTCCGGTCGTGACGTCGACGGGGTGGTACGGGACGTCGAGCAGGCCGCCCGGGTACGGGCTGCCCTCGACGATGGTCGCGACCTTCAGGCCCTCGTTCGTCTCCCGAGGCCGATGGACGTACGCGGCCACGCGATCGCGCTTGCCGTCGTTGTCGCTGTCGACCTTGGTCTCGATGAACACGGTCTCCTTGATCGACTCCGCGAACGAGAAGACGGGCTGCGTCATGCCGTCCTTGACGACCCGATGCGGCATCCCGGCTGGCGGGATGGCGCTTTCCGAGGTCGAGGAAGCCGATCGGGCCGGCTCGTTGTCGCGGGTCGGTGCGGCGGAAGCGCCGGGCGCGAAGGTCGCCGTGACGAGCGCGACGCTGACCAACACACCAGGGAGGACCAGACGAACCGGTCGCATCGGGCAGAACTCCTTGGGTTGGATACAGTCCGTTGACGAGAGGTCACAGAAATGGCTCGCCGGCAAGGATGAAGGCTCCGATATCGGACCGTCAAGGCCTAAGTACGCTAGGTGACGGCATTCGGCAAAGTACTACTCAGAGTGCCCAAATAGGCGCTTTTCAGTAGTAGTGAGGAAAGCCTGACCAATCGGGCGCGCGCTTCTCGAGGAACGCGTCCCGACCCTCGGCTGCCTCGTCGGTCATGTACGCCAACCGGGTCGCCTCACCGGCGAACATCTGCTGGCCCACGAGCCCGTCGTCGATCAGGTTGAACGCGTACTTCAGCATCCGGATCGCGGTCGGGCTCTTCTCGTTGATCTTGCGGCCCCACTCCAGCGCGACCCGTTCCAGCTCGGCATGCGGGACGACCGCGTTCACCATGCCCATCCGGTGTGCCTGCTCGGCGTCGTACTCCGCACCCAGGAAGAAGATCTCGCGCGCGAACTTCTGCCCGACCTGGCGGGCAAGGTACGCCGACCCGTACCCGCCGTCGAAGCTGGCGACGTCCGCGTCGGTCTGCTTGAAGCGGGCGTGCTCGGCGCTCGCGAGCGTGAGGTCGCTGACCACGTGCAGGCTGTGCCCGCCACCGGCCGCCCAGCCCGGCACGACGCAGATGACGACCTTCGGCATGAAGCGAATCAGCCGCTGGCATTCGAGAATGTGCAGCCGCGCCAGCTTCGCCTTGTCCACCGTTTCGGCGGTCTCGCCGTCGGCGTACTGGTAGCCGGCCTTGCCGCGGATGCGCTGGTCACCACCGGAGCAGAACGCCCAACCGCCGTCCTTCGGCGACGGCCCGTTCCCGGTCAGCAGCACGCAGCCGACGTCGGAGGTGATGCGCGCGTGCTCGAGCGCCTGGTGCAGCTCGTCGACCGTGTGCGGGCGGAACGCGTTCCGTACCTCCGGACGATCGAACGCGATCCGGACGGTTCCCTGATCGACCGCGCGGTGGTAGGTGATCTCGCTGAAGTCGAAGCCGTCGACCGGCTTCCACGCGGCCGGGTCGAACAGCTCGGACACACCTGGCGTCGGCATCGGTTCTGCATCCTCCGTGGAATGGGCTACCGAGGAAGTATCGCCGGCACGCAACCTTTCCGGTCCGCCGAGTCGTATCTACAGGTATGAGCCTGGGGTGGATCCTGCCTGTCGTCTTGTCGCTGGTGGGTACGGCGTCCGCGGTCGCGCTGTTCCCGGTGCTCAGTAACGCCCTGCAGAAGCACCGCCCGGAGGGCAAGGGTGCGCAGATGATCTCGCTCGGGCTCGAGCAGATCGACCCGATCTTCAACCAGAATCGGATGCACCTGACCAAACAGCGCGAGCACGAGGCGATCATGCCCGCCGCGCAAGGAGGACGGCGCGCCGCCGCGGACCAAGATCGATCTCGACCAGGGGCAGGCGGTCGTTCGGCTTCCGGCCAAGGACACCGAGACGCCCACCATTTAGACTGAGCCCCGCTCGAAGGCAGGCCGACCAGCGGGGAGGGTACGAGATGCGCGTTCGCGCCGCGCTCGCGTGGACCCTCGGGCTCGTCGCCGCGATCGTCGGCCTCGGCCACGGGGCGGCCAGCGCTCAGCAGCCGACGTCGACCGTTCGGGTGCAGACGTTCTCCGCCTCGTCGGGCCAGAGCAGCCGCGGCTCCCTCGTCGAGTCCAAGGCTCCGATCGCCGTCGCGCTCGCGAGCAAGACCTCGGCCAAGCAGCACCGCATCGTCCCGATCGGCCTGGTCGCGAGCGACTGGACGCTCGACCGGCCGACCGCCTACCTCCCCGAGCCCGCCGCGGCCGTCTCGCGGCCCGCGGGCACGAACGACAGAGGCGAGAACGTACGAGGGCCGCCGGGCGCACACCGCGCCTGAGCTGCCACTTCCCCTCGGTCCCTTGGGCGCACGCGGACCCTACTCACGCACCGAGCGCCCATCGGAGGCATTGTGTCTCGTGCACCCATCATCCGCGCCTTACTGACGTTCGTCATTCTCGGCGTGGCCTTGTTCTTCGCCGTCAGTACGCCCGCCAAGCTCGGCCTCGACCTGCGCGGCGGTACCCAGATCGTCCTCGAAACATCCGACAGCCCCACCACGAAGGCGAACGCCGAGTCGACCGACCGCGCGATCGGCGTGCTCAACCGGCGCGTCGACTCCCTCGGCGTCGCCGAGGCCAACGTCAGTCGCTCCGGCGAACGCCGCATCATCATCGAGCTGCCCGGCGTCCAGGACCCGCGCGAAGCGGTCGAGGTGATCGGCCGGACCGCGCAGCTCACGTTCCACCCCGTTCTCGGCGCCGAGGCGCCGCCGGCCACGCCGACGCCCTCCCCGTCGGCGACGAAGGCCGCGGACCCGACCAAGGAACGGGTGATCAACGACGAGTCCGGGCAGCCGATCAAGATCGGCCCGGCGGTGCTGACCGGTGAGGACGTCACCGACGCCTCCGGTGGGTACGACCCGCAGCAGGGCTTGAGCTGGTTCGTCAACGTCGACTTCAGCGGGCCCGGCGGAACGAAGTGGAAGAACCTCACGGCAAAGGCCGCCTGCGCCCAGCCCGGTGACCCGACTCGCCGCGTCGCGATCGTGCTCGACAACGACGTGATCTCCTCGCCGCAGGTCGTGCAGGAGGTCGTCTGCAACGTCGGCATGACCGGCGGCCAGACCCAGATCACCGGCGACTTCGACCAGCAGTCGGCGCAGGAGCTCGGCACGCTGATCAAGGGCGGCGCGCTGCCCGTTCCCGTCGAGGTCATCGAGCAGCGGACCGTCGGCCCGACGCTCGGCGAGGAAGCGATCGAGGCGAGCGCGAAGGCCGGCATCATCGGTCTTCTCCTCACCGGGTTGTTCATCATCGTCGTGTACCGGCTCGTCGGCTTCCTCGCGACGGTCGCTCTTGCTTGCTACGCACTGATCTCGTACGCCGTTCTCGTCGCCTTGAACGCGACGTTGACGTTGCCTGGCCTGGCGGGCTTCGTGCTCGCGATCGGTATGGCGATCGACGCGAACGTGCTGGTGTTCGAACGAGCGCGGGAGGAGTACGCGGCCTCGCCCAAACGCGGGTTGGCTGCTGCCGTGCCCCGTGGGTTCCAGGGCGCCTGGTCGGCGATCATCGACTCGAACGTGACCACGTTGCTGTCGGCCGGTCTGCTGTTCTTCCTCGCCTCGGGCGCGGTGCGAGGGTTCGGCGTCACGCTGACCGTGGGTGTGCTCGCGTCGATGGTCTCGGCACTGATCATCTCCCGGGTGCTGGTCGAGTGGGCGGTGCGCCGTTCGTTCATCATCAAGCGGCCGCGCCTTACCGGCTTGGCGAACATCGGGCGGGTCCGTACCTGGCTCACCGAGCGCAACCCGAACCTGATGAAGCGCAGCAAGCTCTGGCTCGGCATCTCGGCCGCGTTGTTGGTGGTGGCGATCGCCGGCATCGCGATCCGCGGCCTCAACTTCGGCGTGGAGTTCACCGGCGGACGGCTGATCGAGTACTCGATGTCTCGGGCGGTCGACGTGAACGACGCGCGTGCCGCCGTGGCGGATGCCGGGTTCCCGCGGGCCGTGGTGCAGACGTCGAACAACGACAACATCTCCGTGCGTACGTCGCAGCTGACTCCCGAGGACGAGGATCGGATCCGCGCGGAGCTGTCGAAGGTCGGCGGCGACGTGTCGGAGATCCGGGACGAGTTGATCGGGCCGTCGCTGGGCGACGAGCTGCGGCTGAAGGCGTTGATCGCGCTTGGTGTGGCGCTGTTGGCGCAGATGATCTATCTGGCTATTCGGTTCAGATGGATGTTCGGCGTCGCGGCCATGTTGACGATGCTCCACGACATCGTGTTGGTCGTCGGCCTGTTCGCCTGGCTGGGGAAGTCGATCGACGGTGTCTTCCTGGCCGCGGCGTTGACGATCATCGGCCGTTCGGTGAACGACGTCGTCGTGGTGTTCGACCGGATCCGGGAGCTGTGGGCGGCTCATCCGAAGGTGCCTTTTGCCGAGAGCGCCAACACTGCCGTGTTGCAGACTGTGCCGCGAACGATCAACACCGGCTTGGGTGCGATGTTCATCCTTGGAGCGTTGACGATTCTCGGCGGCGACTCGTTGACCGACTTCGCCTTGGCGTTGTTGGTCGGTCTGGTGGTGGGTACGTACTCTTCCGGGTTGACCTCGCCTCCGTTGGCCATCGCGTTGCAGAGCAAGTGGCCTTCGCGTCCCCCTCGGGTGAAGTCGCGCCTGCCCGAGTCGGTGGCTCGAAAGCGGGCCCAGCGCTCCAGCTCAGGCGCGGTCGTCTAGGGACCGCTCGCCGCTCGAACGGAATGGCACATCGCGTCGGATCCGTCCGGCGCGATGTGCCATTTTCGTTCGGCTGCCCCTCCCGCCACACACGTCCCACTCTCGTGAGTTGTTCCACAGATGTCGGGCTCTAAGCCGAGATCTGTGGAACAAGTCCGCCTCGCCCGCCACCTCGAACAGCCCGTCGAGCGCCCGGTCGGTCGCCAGGCGCAGGAACTCGTCCCGCGACGACACGTGGTGGTAGATCGCGGCCTTCGTCACCCCGAGCCGGCGCGCGACTTCCTCCCGCTAGGGCATTCCTCCGCCGGCGCGGAGGTTTTGGCCGGTTACCCAGGCGCCGTCGGGGCCGGCGAGGAAGGCGACGACGTTCGCTACGTCTGCTGGTTGGCCCAACCTGCCGAGGGGGATGAACGCGGGCAGCTGTTCCAGCGCCTCCGGTGGGTTGGAGGACCTGAGCAGGTCGGTGTCCGTCGCGCCCGGCGAGACCACGTTCACCGTGATCCCCCGCGCACCGAGCTCGCGGGACGCGACCAGCGCGAACTGTTCGATCGCGCCCTTCACGCCTTGGTAGAGCGCGTTGCCCGGCGCGGGCAACACGGTGTTGATCGTCGAGATGTTGATGATCCGGCCGAAGTCGCGCAGGCGCTTCGCCGCTTCCTGCATCGCGAAGAACGTGCCCTTCGCGTTGGCGTCGAACGAGGCGTCGAACTGCTCCTCGGTCACGTCGGCCATCGCGAGCGGACTGCCCGAGGCCGCGTTGTTCACGAGGATGTCGAGCTCGCCCAGCACCTCGTCGGCCTCGGCGAAGAGGTTGCGTACGTCCTCGAGCCGCCCGAGGTCGACCCGTACGGCCGACGCCTCGCCACCCTTCGACGCGACCACGTCGACGACCTCCTCGGCCAGGGCGGCGTTCGAGTGAAAGCTGAACAACACCCGCGCGCCATCGGAAGCGAGCCGCTCCACGATCGCCCGACCGATCCCGCGCGAGCCGCCCGTGACGACCGCGGTCTTCCCCTCCAGCACGCTCATGATCCGACCCTATGCGGGACTGGCACTGGAGCGCACTCCAGCTCATAGGGTCCAAAACATGACACGCGAAGAACGCTACGCACACGGACTCGAGGTCCTCAAGAGCGTCGACGGCGAGGCCGGGCAACGGGTCGTCGACTCCCTGCAAGAGGTCAACCCCGAGCTCGCACACCAGGTCGTCGCCTGGGGCTTCGGCGAGATCTACTCGCGGCCCGCACTGCAGCCGCGCGACCGCCAGCTCGTCACGATCGGCATGCTCACCGCTCTCGGCGGCTGCGAGCCGCAGCTCGAGGTGCACGTCAACGCGGCCCTGAACGTCGGCCTCACCGCCGCCGAGATCGTCGAGGCCATGCTGCACTCGGCCGGCTATTGCGGGTTCCCGCGCGCGCTCAACGCGACGTTAGTGGCCAAGAAGGTCTTCGCCGAGCGCGGACTGCTTCCCGTTCAACAATCCTGACGGGTCGCAGCGGCTGCCAATAAGGTTGCCGGATGCGAGCGAGCGGGGAGCAGTTCGAGATCGCAGCCGGCGGCTACTCGGCGGTGGTGACCGAGGTCGGCGCGACGTTGCGGATGCTGCGGTACGAGGACCGCGACCTCGTCGCCGGCTTCGAGGCCGACGAGATGATGCCGATGTTCCGCGGCGCCGTGATCGCGCCCTGGCCGAACCGCATCGAGGACGGCCGGTACGAGTTCGGCGGCACCGCGTACCAGCTCCCGCTCAACGAGCCCGACCGCCGCACCGCGCTGCACGGCCTGGTGAGCTGGTCGGCCTGGCGGGTCGCCACGCGCGAAGCTGATCGCGTCGTCCTGACGCACCGGCTGTTCCCGCAGTCCGGCTACCCGTTCCTGCTCGACCTCGCGATGTCGTACTCCCTCGACGACAAGGGCCTGACCTGCCAGCTCACCGCGTCGAACGGCGGCGACCTCGAGGCCCCGTACGGCATGGCGTCGCACTCCTACCTCGTCGCCGGCTCGGGTCGCGTCGACGACTGGACACTGACGCTCGGCGCGAGCACGTACCTCACGGTGACGCCCGACCGACTGCTGCCGGTCGGGCTCGTCGACGTGGGCGGGACGCCGTACGACTTCCGCTCCGGGCGGCCGTTGCGCGAGCTCTACGTCGACCACGCGTTCACCGACCTGACCCGGTCCAGCGCGGGTCTGGCGTCAGCTCAACTCCAGGCCGCGGACGGCACCGGTGTCGAGGTCGTCTGGGACTCGACGACCTGCGGCTGGGCCCAGGTCCACACCGCCGACCGCCCCGAGCGCCGGTTCGACCGGGCGGGCCTGGCCTTCGAGCCGATGACCTGCCCGCCCGACGCGTTCAACTCCGGCAAGGGCCTCGTCGTGTTGAAGCCCGGCGACGATCACCGAGCCTGGTGGCGCGTCAGCGCGTTGTGAGGACGGAGGTCAGCCACGGCCGGAGGACGGGCAGAACGTTGGCCGGCTGCATCGCCGTGAGGTGGTCGAGCCCGTCGAGGATCTCGACGTCCCACCCGCCGGCCCGCAGTTCGTCGGCGTGGTGGACGACCGGACCGGCGATGTCGACGGTGACGCCGCCCCACCGTTCGCTGTAGACGATCCGGTCCTCCGAGCCGACGACGCACAGCCGCGGCAGCGTGAGCGTGGCCTGAGCGGCGCGGTCGTCGAACCCGCGCAGGCCCTGGTAGAGCGTGAGGAACTGCCGAGTGACCGGCTCGGGCAAGGTCATCTCGACAGCGTCCCAGTCGATCTCGCCCTCCGGCGTCGTCTGCGCGGTCGGCTTGGGAGGCGTGGGGTTCACGGCCAGGTCGTGCGTGGCCTCGGTGACCACGAGCATCTCGGCGTACGGCCCGTCGAGCGGCGGGTAGCCGCCCATGACGAGCGCGTCGAGGCGGTCCGTGCGGATCGCGAGCTGCAGCCCGGCGAGGGCCAGCCAGGAGTAGCCGTAGTAGGCGAACCGGTCGGCGCCCGCCGCGTCGGCGATCGCGAGCAGGTCGGCGGCGAGCGTGTCGGGGGTCAACGTGTCGGGCTTCGGGTGGGCCATCGCGTGCGCGGTGAGGTCGAACGCGACCACGTGGAACGCGTCCGCGAGCCCGTCGACGAGGCCCTTGGTGAGCTCGTCGGTGGCGAGCAGGATCGTCGGGCCGTCGCCGGCGATGGTGAGGTCGATCTCGGCCTGGTCGTGGAGCGTTGCCTTCGCCATGCTGCTTTCTCCGTACGCCGTAAGGTATTCGACGAAGCGACGATACCTTACGGCGTACAGAGTTGTCATCGTCAAGGAGCGACGCGAACCACCAGCTTGCCCTTGGCGCGACCGCTCTCCTGGCGCTCGTGCGCGGCCCTGATCTGGCTCAGCGGGAACACCTGCTCGACCTCGACGTGCACCTTGCCCGTGTCGATCAGGGCGGCGATCTCGGTGAGCGCGTGGCCGTCCGGCTCGACGAGGAACGGGATCGCGCGGACGCCGCGCTGCTCGGCGGCCGCCGCCAGTTCGGCGGAGACGCCGCCGGGAATCGCGACGACGATGCCGCCCGGCTTGGTGACCTGGACCGAACGGATCGCATGGTCGCCGCCGATCAGGTCGAGGACGAGGTCCTGATCGCCGGTGGCGTCCTCGAACCGGGTCGACCGGTAGTCGATGACCTCGTCAACGCCGATCTTGCGTAGCCAGTCGTGCTTCGCCGCACTGGCTGTGCCGGTCACGTACGCACCCGCGGCCTTGGCGAGTTGCACGGCGAAGTGTCCGACCCCACCTGCCGCGGCGTGGATCAGCACCCGCTGTCCCGCGGCGACGTGTACGGCGTCGTGCAAGCTCTGCCACGCGGTGAGCGCGGCCAACGGCACCGCGGCCGCGGCGTCGTGGTCCACCGTGGTGGGCTTGCGGGCGAAGTGCCGGGACGGCGCCGTCACGTACTCCGAGAACCCGCCAGCCTGGCGTGGGAACCATGGCATCCCATACACCTCGTCGCCCGGCTGCAGGGTGTGCACGCCGAAGCCGACCTCCTCGACGACGCCGGACACGTCCCAACCCAGGACGAACGGCGGTTCGCCCAGGACGCCAGCCATCCCGCCGCCCGCGCGGGTCTTGGCGTCGACCGGGTTGATCCCCGCCGAGACCACCCGCACGAGCACTTCCGTCGGCAGTGGTTCCGGTCGTGGAACGTCGATCTCCCGCAGCACCTCGGGGCCGCCGAACTCGTCCTGGCTGATCCCACGCATACCTGTCGCCCTTCGCTCCGATTGAGGTGCTTCGACGCTACCTCTGAGGCCAGCACGACAAGAACGACGTGTAGGCCGCCCAGTGCCCGTGCCGAGGCTTGCTGGACCTGCTCGCGAACAAGTGGGCCGCGCTGGCCATCGGCGCGATGGAGGAAGGCCCGCAGCGCTGCGTTCGTGGGTGGAGGACAACCTGCACCGGATCGCCTCCGTCAAGCGGGCCACGCGGCCGCGGAGGACGACGCGGGACGGGTGGTCGAGGACTGCCAGGTCGGCTCGGGTTCGACACGGCCCCGTACTCGCAGCACCATGCCCGTGATCATGCGCGGCCCGAAGCAACGAAACGAGGGTGCGCGGTGTCCCTCACACATGCTCCGGTTGAAGTCCGCCGTTCGCCGGCTGGCGAGTCGGCTGGCCCCACCGCCTCCGCCCACGCCGCCACCGCCGCCGCGCATCGGCCCGGCGGTGCCACCCCCTCCACAGCTCGCCATGGCCGACGTCGAGTGGAAGCAACCACCCGACGTCCTCAACACCGCGACGAAGATCCGCAGCCTGTACGACACCGGAGCGGCACCGCCCCGCTACGACCTCGCCCTGCTCGAGCAGCTCAACGCCGAGTACGCGGACAAGCCGCTCGTCCCGAACCCGCCGAAGTACGACCCCGACTCGCTGACGAAGGGCGCCCGCCGGAGAGCGCTGTGGGTGCACAACATGGTCGACCTCCGCGGCAAGCGCACGCTCGAGATCGGGTGCGGCAACGGGTACGAGGTGTGGCACGTCGCCGAGCACTTCGACGCGGACGCACACGGCGTCGACGTCACGGAGTACGGCCCGTGGGCGACGCTCACCAGTGACCACGTGCACTTCGCCTGCGCGGACCTGGCGGCCGACAACCCGTACGAGCACGACTACTTCGACCGCGTGATGTCGTTCGCGGTCTGGGAGCACGTCGTCCATCCGTTCCGGATGCTGCGGGAGACGTACAACGTCCTGAAACCCGGCGGCCTCGCCTGGATCTACGCGAACCTCTACGCCGGCCCTCGCGCGTCGCACCGCTACGGCGACTTCGCGTTCCCGTGGCCGCACCTGCTGTTCCCCGACGACGTGATCCGGGCGTGGGACCGCAAGCACGGCAAGACCGAGCGGGGCAGCGCCTGGGTCAACCGGCTGAGCTGGCGGCACTACGACCATTACTTCGAGCAGATCGGGTTCAAGATCCGAACGGTCCGGTTCACGACGACGCCCATCGACGAGGCGTTCTACCAGCGGTTCGAGGACGTCCTCGGGCGCTTTCCTCGCTACGACCTGACCCGGGACTTCTTCCTTGCGGTACTGGAGAAACCCGCAGGCTAGTGGGCCTTCTCCGGAGCTGATCGCGGACTTGTCGGAGGGGTCCGCTACGGTTCGTTGTCCAGGTTCTGGGGAGGACATATGCGGTTCGTCAGCGAGAGCACGGCACTGGGACGCGCGGCGACTTTCTCTGCCCGCCATACGTCGGGGCACGCCGCTCCGATTCCGGCGCTGACCGGGCTGCGGATCGCGACCGAGGACGGCGCCGTACGGCTGACCGGGTACGACTACGAGGCCAGCTCCACGGTGCTGCTGCCGGTCGAGGTCGAGGAGCCCGGCGAGGTGCTGCTGCCGGGCCGCGTGTTCGCCGAGATCGTGCACGCGCTGCCGTCGGGTTCGGTCGACGTACGCACGGTGGACGGCGTCACCGAGATCCGCACCAGCACGATCGACTTCACCCTGCCGACGTTGCCGCTCGCCGACTATCCCGAGCTGCCCAAGCCGCCGGACGCGGTCGGCGCGGTCGACGCCGAGACGTTCACGCGGGCCGCCGTACGGATGGCGCGGATCGCGATGCGCGACGACGTCGTGCCGGTGTTGACCGGGACGTTGCTGGAGCTCACCGACGAGACAGCGACGCTGACCTCGTCCGACCGCTACCGGATCGCGATCCACGAGCTGCCGTGGAAGCCGACCGGGGCGGCTGCTCCCGCGCGGGCCGTCGTGTCGGCGCGCATGCTCGCCGACGCGGCGAAGAGCCTTGGCAGCAAGGGAACTCTGACGATCGGCCTGCGCGTGGGTGGCGGCGAGTCGCTGGTCAGTCTTGGCGACGAGCATCAGGTGACGACGATGCGGTTGCTCGACGACAACTACCCGCCGCTGCGGTCGAAGGTCCCGACCGCGTTCGTCGGCTCGGTGACGGTGGGCGTCGAGGATCTGCGGGCCGCACTGCGACGGGTGTGCATCGTGGCCGACCGGTACGCGGGCGTCGTGCTCGGCGTCGAGGAGGCGCAGCTCGTGGTCGGGGCGACTGGCGACGTCGACACCCGCGGCAGCGAACGGCTGCCCGCGCGGCTGTCGGGCTCGGCGGGAACGGTGTCGTTCAACGCCGGCTACCTGCTCGACGGGCTGGAGGGAGTCGACACGGACTTCGTCGAGCTGTCGTACAACGAGGGCCTCCGCCCCGCCCTGCTGCGCGGCACCACCGCGCTCGAGGGCGGAGAGCCGCGCGAGAACTCGACCTACGTGGCCATGCCCCGCCGACTGTCCTGATCCCGCAACGGGTGCAGGTCGACCGGCGTCAGCATCCAGCGGAAGCCGTACTTCGTGCCACGACGGTCACCGGCTCCCGGCGCGAAGTACTCCGCGATCAACGCCATCAGCCGGTCGCGGAACTCAGCGGCCTGCTCGGTCGACATCCGGCTGGCATGCTCCTCGCCCGCCTGGACGAAGTCGTCGCCGAACATCCCGGCCTCGGCGTCGGCGAACGCCTGCACGAAGTCGTGCACGCTCGCCTCGGGCACCAGCGTCACCGGCCCCGGCACGGCCTCGTCAGGTGCCGGAGTGTCGGTGCGCTGCCACCGTTCGCCGGAGCCGCCAACGATGTGGCCCGTCGTCTCCAGTCGCTCCAGGTGCCACAGCACTCGGGCGTCGTTGACCTCGAGGGAGTTGGCGAGCTCGTCGACAGTCCGAGGTTCGGTGAGCGCGTCGAGGATCTGTCGGGGCAGCATGCTCCGTGACCTTAGTCACTAGACCTCTGCCGCCCGGCGGAGCTCGGCGAAGGCCGCGGCCAGCTTCGGTGGGGTGAAGTGCGCGTTCAGGCCGCTCGGGTTCGGCAGCACCCACAGCCGGGACGGACCGAGCAGCTCGGGCTGCTCCCCGAACCCAGCCTTCGGTCGCGCGAACGCCGTCCGGTACGCCGTGATCCCGACCACCGCGACCCAGCGCGGCGAGTAGCGCGTAGCCAGGGCAGCGAGCCGTACGCCACCGGCCCGCAGCTCTTCGGCGGACAGCTCGTCGGCCCGCGCGGTAGCGCGAGGCACGACGTTCGTGATCCCCAGCCCGTACGCCAACAGCTCGGACTGCTCGCGAGGCTCCAAGAGCCGCGGCGTAAGGCCGGACTGATGCAGCGCCGGCCAGAAGCGATTGCCCGGACGGGCAAAGTGCCAGCCCGTTGCGGCAGACATCAGGCCCGGGTTGATTCCGCTGAACAAGATCGACAGCCCCGGCGCCACCACGTCTGGCAGCAGCTTCGTTCGGGCAGCCTCCAGCGCGGCGCGGCCCGGTCGCGAAGTGGTCATCAGTCCCATCGTCCACCACGCGGACGGCGCCTATCTGGATGGTAGTCAAAGGCGAATGATTGTTCTATATTCTCACCGACTCGTAGCCCGCAGTGCGACGAGTAGACACATTGCAGCGGCAATCTTGAATCGGGACCCATCCGGCCACGAGCGGGGTCCGAACACCAACCGGAGATGGGCCAATGGCATTCGAACTGGACACGTACAAACAAGAAGCCGCAGCCGTCAACGTGGATGACATCGACTTCGACGACTTCCGGCGGCAGCCGTTGTCGCCGGCAGCGTTGCGCTGCCTGCACTACATGGCCGACGTCGAGACCCACACGGTCTGCTACCTCCGCGACCTCCTGGTCACGCCGTCGCACCAGAACCCCCGCATCACGACGTTCCTCACCATGTGGAACTACGAGGAGTTCTGGCACGGCGACGTGATCGACCGGATCCTCGCGATGCACGCGGAGGAGGCCGGCCTGATCCGGCACCGCAAGGTGCGTCTCAAGCAGGGCATCAAGAACGTCGTCAGTCCGATCACCCAATGCCTCACCGCCGCCATCGTGGGCGACGACTTCATCGCGACACACATGAGCTGGGGCGCGGTGAACGAGTGGTCCGCGCACGCCGCGTACGCACGCCTGATCGCGGTCGAGAACCACCCGACGCTGACCAAGATCCTGCGCCGGATCCAGCACCAGGAGACGCGCCACCTGGCCTTCTACTACTCCGAGGCCAAGGAGCGGCTGGAGCGGAGCAAGAAGGCGCAGAACATCACCCGTTGGGCGCTCGCGAAGCTGTGGGCTCCGGTGGGGTCGACGATCGCGCCCAAGTACGAGACGCGCTTCATGCTCAACCACCTGTTCAACAGCGACGGTGGCCCGAAGACGATCTTCATGCTGGACCAGAAGGTGGACAAGCTGCCCGGTCTCGCCGGTCTGGACCTGGTCAGCAAGGCGTTGACGAGGTACGGGATCAGGCTCCCGCGCTTCGCCGCTGCCGTTGCCTGAACTCGCTCAGAAAGTCGTCGAAGGCGGACGCGTCGATCCGTTCGTTGTGCGCGTCCGCCGCTTCGGCTGAGGCGAGCCAGACGATCGGCGGCCCCATCACGTCGGGCTGCAGGATGCGCATCCCGGCCGGAACGTCGTCGGGGAACATCCCGGTGACGGTCGCGGATCCCGGCATCAGCAGGTTGACGGTGATGCCCCTTCGGTCCAGCTCGTTGGCCATGATCCAGGACAGCGACTCGCTGCCGGCGCGCGACGGGCCGTACGGGACGAAGCCGCTCCGCCGCATGCTCTGCTCGTTGACCGCGATGTTGACGATGCGGCCGCCGCCGGCGTCGAGCATCCGCGGGACGACCTCGCGCGCCACCAGGAAGTAGCCGGTCAGGTTGGTGTCGACGACGGCGCGGAAGCCGTCCGTCGGCATCTCCCAGAAGGGCATCGGGTCGGTCAGGAAGTTCGGGTTGACCGTACGCATGCCGATGCCCGCGTTGTTGACCAGCAGGTCGATGCCGCCGAGCCGGTCCCAGGCCTCGTCGACCGAGGCCGTCACGGACTTCTCGTCTCGTACGTTCTGCTCGAGGCCGATCGCGTTCGGCAGCTTCGCGGCCACCTCGTTCGCGCGCTCGCCGGACCGTCCGGTCAGCGCCACGGCCGCGCCGGCGCCGGCGAGGGCCTCCGCCATCGCGAGACCCAGGCCGCTGGTACCTCCGGTGATCAGGACTTTCGTCGCGTTTCCAGTCATGACCTCGACGGTAGAATTTAGAGCGTGCTCGAAGTCAAGGAAGCTGGCGTCAGCATCGCCGAGGCGGCTCGCCTGACCGGCGTGAGCGTGCACACGCTGCGCTACTACGAGCGGGCCGGGCTCGTCGTGACGACGATCGACCGTACGGCCACCGGCCGGCGGCGGTACCACAAGCTCGACCTGGAGTGGATCGCGATCTGCACCAAGCTCCGGGCGACCGGGATGCCGATCCGGACCATCCGCCGGTACGCCGAGCTCGTGTCGGAGGGCCGCGGGAACGAGAAGGAGCGGCTCGAACTGATGGAGGCCCACCGCGTCGAGGTGCTGGACAAGCTCGCGGAGATCCAGGAGAACCTGCGCGTGATCGACCACAAGATCGACGTCTACCGCGGCCGCCTCGAAGCCGGCGAAGCCGACCACCTCTGGGCGCCACGGCCGTGACGAGCGTCGTCTGGTGGGAGATCGAGACGCCGGATCCAGCGGGCGCTCAGGCGTTCTACGGCGCACTGTTCGGCTGGAGGTTCCGACGCGCGTTCGAGGGGTCGGACCTGAAGCGCGACTACTGGATCATCGAGGCCGACGGCGAGACGCTCGGCGGACTCCAGGCCGGAGTGGAGGGGGCGCCGCGTCCGCAGGCGGGCGCGCGACTCTACGTTCAGGTCGACGACCTCGAGCAGACCGTGGAGTCCGCCGTTCGCCTGGGCGCCACAACCGAACGCGGACGGACGTTCCTCGGATCCGACGACTTCTGGTTCGCAAACCTGCTCGATCCCCAAGGAGTGTCGTTCGGCCTCTGGACCTCCGCCCCCGCCGGCTAGGTCACGGAAGCTGGAACGGACGGACCTCGACCCTCCGGTTGCAGGCCTTCGACCCCTCGGCGGCCAGCTCGAGCGCCGCGTCGAGGTCGGGCGCCTCGATGACCCAGAGGCCACCGAGAAACTCCTTCGACTCCAGGTACGGACCGTCGGTGAACAGCGGTTCGCCGCCCCGGTTGTCGATGACCGTGGCCGTGCTCGGCGCCGCGAGGCCGCCGACGAAGACCAGGTGACCCTCCGCCTCGAGCCGGTCGTTGTACGCGGCCCCCGCACCCAACTCGCCAGGGGAAGCGGCAGTGGTCTCGTCGTCGATCACGGACACTAGGTACTGCATCTCGACCATCTCCTGTGGCTCGGATGGCGCCCTCGTGGGCAGCCGCTCACCCCTGCTACGAACGTGAGGGTCCGGATCCGACAGCGACCGGCCTAGAGATCGCGGACGATGTCGAGGCTGACCTCGAGGGCGGCCTCGCGGCGGGACTCGGGCGTCGTCGTCGGGTCGTCGGCCAGGATCGCCTGCGCCGTGTGCAGGCTCACCACCGCCAACATGCCCCGGATCCGATGCTGCAACGGCGCGTTCTCGGGCACCATCAGGCGGTGGATGCTCTTCATCCGCTGGCGGAAGTCGTCCCCGCTCACGCCCTTGGCCGCGGCCGGGTTCTGCTGGAAGAAGCGCATCGCCTGCCAGCCGTTCTGGACGATGGACGAGTAGCGCTCCAGCACCTCGCGACGCATCTCGGGCGTTCGGGGCTGCGAGTCGGCCCAGGACACCAGCTCGTCGATGTGCGCCATGAAGTCCCCGACCAGGGACGTGACGATCTCGTCCTTGGACTTGAAGTGGTAGTACAACGCCGCCTTCGTCACGCCGAGGCGGTCGGCGATCTCGCGCAGCGAGGTCTTCTCGTACCCCTGCTCCCCGAACAGCTCGAACGCGACTTCCTGGATGCGCGTCCGCGTGTCAACGCGTTCGCTGGCTCCGGCACCCATCTTCGCGTACCTCCTCGCCTGACTTGACCAGCAATTTACTTGACGGCCGGCAAGTAACCCACTTACCGTACGACAAGTAAGCATAACTTGCCTGCCGGCAAGTCAGCCAGTCCTCAACAATTCGGGAGCGTACCGATGTCCTCCACGCAGGCCCCCGCGACGCGACGGGAAGTCCTGTTCGTGTTGCCCGGTCTGATCCTGGCGATGCTCCTCGCCATGCTCGACCAGCTCATCGTCGGCACCGCGATGCCGACGATCGTGGGCGAGCTCGGCGGAGTCGAGCATCTGTCCTGGGTCGTGACCGCCTACGTCCTGACCTCCACCGTTTCTACGCCGCTGTACGGGAAGCTCGGCGACCTGTACGGCCGCAAGCGGCTGTTCATCTTCGCGATCATCGTCTTCCTGGCCGGCTCGGCACTGTCCGGCATCGCCCAGTCGATGATCCAGCTGATCGGGTTCCGCGCCCTGCAGGGCCTCGGCGCCGGCGGCCTGATGGTCGGCGTGATGGCGATCATCGGCGACCTGGTCTCGCCGCGCGAACGTGGCAAGTACCAGGGCTACTTCGCCGCGACGATGGCCGCCGCGACCATCGCCGGCCCGCTACTCGGCGGGTTCCTCACCGACAACCTGTCGTGGCGCTGGGTGTTCTATATCAACATCCCGCTCGGCATCCTCGCGCTGTTCGTGATCGCCGCCCGGCTGAAGCTGCCGCGGCACACGATCAAGCACCAGATCGACTACCTGGGCGCCGCGCTGCTGACGGTCGCCGCGACCTCGATCGTGCTGGTCACGACCTGGGGCGGCTCGCAGTACGAGTGGGGCTCGTTCCAGATCATCGGCCTCGCGATCCTCGGCATGGCCTCGGCCGTGGCGTTCGTCTTCCAGGAGCGTCGCGCGGTCGAGCCGATCCTGCCGCTGCACGTGTTCAAGAGCCGCAACTTCGCCGTGAGCACGCTGATGGGCTTCCTGGTCGGCGTCGCGATGTTCGGTGCGGTGACGTTCCTGCCGCTGTACCAGCAGACGGTGCAGGGCGCGTCGGCCACGAACAGTGGCCTGCTCCTGCTGCCGCTGATGCTGGGCGCGATGGTGATGTCGCTGGTCGTCGGCCAGGTCATCACCCGGACCGGCCACTACCGCTCGTTCCCGGTCATCGGGTCGGCGTTCATGGTCGCGGGGGTCGGGCTGCTCACGTTCCTCGACGTCGGAACGAGCAAGTTCACCTCGGCGCTGTTCATGGTCGTGCTCGGCATCGGCATGGGCCTGCTCATGCAGGTCGTCATGCTGCTGGCGCAGAACAGCGTCGAGATGAAGGACATGGGCGTCGCGAGCAGCACGTCGATGTTCGCGCGGTCGATCGGCGGTTCGATCGGTGTCTCGGTGTTCGGCGCGATCTTCGCCGCCCGGCTCGCGGACGCGCTGCCCAGCGGCGCGGCGGTCGGCGGCGGTACGAACATCGACCCGTCGATGCTCGAGCAGGTGCCGCCGGAGGCCAAGACGGCGATCCTCGAGGCGATCGTGCACGCGACGCACGGGGTGTTCCTGTGGGCGATCCCGTTCGCCGCGCTGGCGTTCGTGCTCAGCTGGTTCCTCAAGAACGAGCCGCTGCGGGGCGCGCCGTCCGCCGATGAGGCGCCGCCGCGCGACCTCGAGTCGGCCAGCGCTTTGTAGCAGCGCGGAGGACGGACACGTTCCCCCGAGGATGTGGAGGGGCCGGGTGTAGCTCACCCGGCCCCTCTATCGTTGGAGGTGGAGAGCCCGCACCACCCCTGAGCGGGCATGGACGAGGAGGGTCACCACCGTGACCGAATCCGCGACCGCCTCAGCCGTCTTCGGCCGGAGTAGCGGCCACGAGCAGGTTGTTTTCTGCTCCGATGAGCCGAGCGGACTGCGTGCGATCATCGCGATCTATTCGACTGCGCTCGGCCCGGCGCTCGGCGGTACGAGGTTCTACCCGTACGCGACCGAGGACGCGGCACTGACCGACGTGCTCAACCTCTCGAAGGCCATGGCGTACAAGGGTGCGCTCGCCGGCCTCGACCTCGGCGGCGGCAAGGCCGTGATCATCGGCGATCCCACGCGGGACAAGTCCGAGGCGTTGCTGCGAGCGTACGGACGGTTCGTCCAGTCGCTCGGCGGCAGGTACATCACCGCGTGCGACGTCGGCACGTACTCCCCCGACATGGACCTGGTGGCCCGCGAGTGCACGTACGTGACCGGCCGGACGGTCGAGCACGGCGGCGCGGGCGACTCGTCGATCCTCACCGCGTTCGGCGTCTTCCAGGGCATGCGCGCCTGCGCCGAACGCCTCTGGGGCTCACCCACCCTGCACGGCCGCCGCGTCGGCATCGCCGGCGTCGGCAAGGTCGGCCGGCATCTGGTCGGGCACCTGCTCGAGGACGGCGCCTCGGTCGTGGTGACGGACGTGTCGGAGGAGGCGATCTCGGCGGTGCGCATGGAGTATCCGTCGGTCGACGTGGTCTCCTCGGTCGAGGCCCTGGTGGCCTCCGACATCGACGTGTACGCGCCCTGCGCTTTGGGGAACTCGCTCGACGACGCGACTGTCTCGTCGTTGCGCGCGCGGGCCGTCTGCGGCGGCGCGAACAACCAGCTCGCGCACGCGGGGATAGAGAAGATGCTCGAGGACCGCGGCATCCTGTACGCGCCGGACTACTGCGTGAACGCCGGCGGGCTGATCCAGGTCGCGGACGAGATCGAAGGCTTCGACTTCGCCCGCGCCAAGGCGCGCGCGGCGAAGATCTACGACACCACGGGCAAGGTCTTCTCCCTCGCCGAAGAAGAAGGCGTCCCACCCGCGGTGGCGGCCGATCGCCTGGCCGAACGTCGGATCGCCGAAATCAGCCGCCTCCGCGGACTCTGGCTCGGGTAGGTCTCTCTAGACCTTGCAGAGGCAGAACGGATGGCCGGCCGGGTCGAGGTAGACCCGGAAGTTCGCCGTCGGCGACTCCGGCCTGCCCGTCTCCTTCGCCCCGGCCGCCAGCGCATGCTCGCGCCCTTCGTCCAGGTCGGACACCTCGATCTCGAGGTGCAGCATCTGCGCCACCCCACGTTCGGGCCACGTCGGCGGAACGAACTCCGGGTCGCGCTGGAACCCCAGCTCCGTCCCGCCGTCCGGGTGCTCCAGCGAAACCCAGTCGTCGTCCGCACTCGTGATCTTCCACCCGAGCAACCGGCTGTAGAACCCGGCCAGCTCCCTCGGGTCCGGACAATCCAGCGCGACCCCGCCAAGCGACAGCGGCGTGCTCAAACCAGCCATGGTGGCACCTCCTGGAGTTTGGGAGCCACCACCATAGCGATTTAGCTGGTTACGGGTCCAAGGATTTCGCGCGCGCGACCAGATACCGCCGCTCGGTGAGGTTGGCCGTCAGCTCGGCCGCCTGCAGATACTCGGCCCGCGCCTCGGCGGGCCGGCCGACCTCCTCCAGCAGGTGTGCCCGTACGGCGTGCCGACGCTGCGCCACCAGAGAGTCGAGCAAAGGCTCCACCTCGCCCAACAGCGCCAGCCCGCGCTCGGCCCCGTACGCCTTGGCGACGGCGACCACCCGGCTCAGCCGCACCGGCGCGGTCGGCGCGAGCCGTTCGAGCCACAGGTACAGCGCCGCGATCTGCGGCCAGTCCGTCTGCTCCGGCGACGTCGGCCGCGGCGTGCACGGCCGCGATCGCCGCCTGCAGCTGGTACGGGCCGACCTCGCGCCGCGCTCCAGACGCGCGTCGATCAGCTCGGTGCCCTCGCGGATCAGGTCGGGATCCCACAGCGTCCGGTCCTGCTCGTCCAGCGGCACCAGCTCGTCGCGCCGCCGGTGCGGGCGGCACGCCGCGCCTCGGTGAGCAGCATCAGCGCGAGCAGCCCGGTCGACCTCGGCGTCGTCGGGCAGGGCAGTCGCGGAGCATGCGGGTCAGCCGGATCGCCTCGCGGGTCAGGTCGACGCGGGCGAGCTCGTCGCCGGCTGGTGGCGGTGTAGCCCTCGTTGAAGATCAGGTAGAGCACCTGCATCACGGCGGCCATCCGGCTGTCGCGGTCGGCGTCGGTCGGCGGCGTGAAGCGGGCGCCGGCCGCGGGCCAGCTGCTGCTTGGCGCGGCTGATCCGCGTCGCCCATCGTGGCCTCGGCGTCCCGTACGCGTGCGCGATCTCGGCGGTCGTCAGGCCGCCCACGGCGCGCAGCGTGAGCGCCACCTGGGAGTGCGGGCTCAGCGCCGGGTGGCAGCAGAGCAGCAGCAGGGTGAGGCTGTCGTCGGTCTCGCCGCGCGGGCGCGCCCGGCGGGCCGGTTCCCGCATGGCCAGCTCGGCTACCCGGCCTCCTGCTCGCGGCGGCGCCGCGCCTGCTCGGAGCGGAGCAGGTCGACCATCCGCCGATACGCCGATCCGGATCAGCCAGCTGCGCGGGTTCGCCCGGCACGCCGTCGGCCGGCCACTGCCGGCTCGCGGCGAGCAGCGCCTCCTGCACCGCGTCCTCGGCGAGCGTCGAAGCGGCCGAACCGCCGCACCAGCGCGCCGAGCACCTGCGGCGCCTCGGTGCGCAGCAGGTGCTCGACGTCCGGGGTCGAGTGTCGCGCGAAGTCGTCGCCCATGATCGGCCGGATCTCGATCGGCTCGCCCAGCACGTCGACGATCCGGGTGACGATCTCGACGGCGCGTTCGTGGCTCGCGCACGTCGATGACCGCGAAGCTCGCCAGGACCTCCTTGAGCTCGGCGAACGGCCCGTCGGTCGCGACCACGCCGTCGGCGGTCTTGCGGACGGTGGTGCTGACCGCCGGGTGGCCGAGGCCCTCGCTGGTGACGAACTCGCCGGTCGCGCGGCAGCTCCTGCTCGAACTTCTGGTAGGCGGCGAACGCGGCCAGCGCCTCCTCGGACGGGACGTCGGCGGTCGCGGCGTCCCAGGCGGCGGCCGGCGTGTAGCTGAGCAGCAGATACTTCATGGTGATCCTCTGTGATCGTGCGCTGGAACGCGTACGCGATCAGGCGGAGCGCCGCAGTACAGGCGAGACGGTCGTCCAGGTGAAGCGCGACCAGGCCGTTGACGGCGATCTGCATGCTCATATGGTCGGGCGACATGGGCAGCAGCAGGACGAGCGCGACCGCGCCGTTCGCGATCGCCGGCAGGACGCGCGCCGGCGGCGGACGTAGCGGACGACGAGCACGACGGCGGCGACGGCCAGCGCGGTGAAGGCGACGGCGGCCGCGACCGAGTGCGACGACGCCGTGCCAGGACATCGCGAGCGCCGGCCCGTCGGGGGTGCCGACCGGGAAGCCGTTCTCCGGGTCCATGGCGAACAGCCCGGCGGCGATCAGCCCGACGCCGAAGATCCCGACGAAGATCGGCACCGCCGCCGGCCGACGCCCTCGGTGACCGTGCGTCGGTGCCGACCGCCAGGGCGACAACGCCCAGCCCGGCGAGGACGAACGTGCGATCTGGATCCAGCCGAGGTCGCCGGTCGCGAGCTGGCTGATCGGGTGCCGCGTGATGTCGAAGCCCTCGCGGGTGAGCATCTGCATGACCGCCGAGGCGAAGAACAACGGCCCGGCCAGCGCGGCGGCGGCGAGCAGGGAGCGAGTGCTGAGCCGGCGGGCGGCCGGCGCGGCGGTGACGGGGATGGGCGGTCATGGCCGTCTCCTCGATGCGGGGTGGACGGCGGTCGATCCGCCGTTCTCGCCGCTACCTCGGGCCGCACCCGCGGATCTCGACATCGGCCGGATGTGATCTAGGTCACACCCGTAGGATGTCAAGAATGCGCAACCGGGCTCCGAGGTGGCGGTGAGAGCGCGGCCGCAAGAGTCGCCACCGATCCGAGAGGACACCGAGATGACCGACACATCGACGTCTGACGACCCCGACCAGCCGAGCGCCGAAGCTGCCGGCCCTCGACCGCCTGGTCGGCACCTGGGCGGTGACCGGCGGCGCCGAGGGAACCGTGCGGTACGAGTGGATGCCCGGCGGGTTCTTCCTGCTCCAGCACGTCGAACTCGAGCCAGTTCGGCCAGCCGGTCACCGGCCTGGAGGTGATCGGCAACCTGCACCCGTTCGGCGAGCCGGCCGGCGCGGACGTCGTGTCGCGGTTCTACGACACGGCCGGCAACACCTTCGACTACGTCGTACGAGCTGTCCGGCGACAGCTCACCATCTGGGCCGGCGCGAAGGGCAGCCCGGCGTACTTCGCAGGGCACGTTCAACGCCGACGACACCGCCGTCACCGGCGAGTGGGTCTACCCGGGCGGCGGCGGATACGCCTCGACCATGACGCGGAAGTGACCCGCCGAGGGCGGCCGAGCTACGCCAGAAGGCCCGTGAGGAACTTCAGTGCCTCCGCCTGCTGGTAGTTCGCGCCGCCCTCGTGCTTGTTGTACTCCCACACGCGCAGCTCCTTCGGGCCCGCGTAGTGGTGGTAGGCCGCGTACACCGTCGAGGGTGGGCAGACGTTGTCCAGCAGTCCGACCGAGATCAGGCCGGAGCCGGTGCAGCGGGCGGCGAAGTTCAGGCCGTCGAAGTACGACAGCGTCTTGAACGTCTCCTCCACCCGGCCGCGCCGGTCGCGCAGGTACGCCTTGATCTCGGGGTACGGGCCGTCGTCCGCCACGTCGACCGCACGCCGGTAGTGGGTCAGGAACGGTACGTCGGAGATCACCCCGAAAACGTCCGAGGCCAGCCCGCCAGCCGCCAGCGCGAGGCCGCCGCCCTGCGAGCCACCGGACACGATCACCCGCGCGGGATCCACCAGCGGATGCGAACGGGCGGCGTCGATCGCCCGCACCGCATCCGTCATCAGTCGCCGGTAGTAGTAAGTCTCCGGCGACTCCACCCCCATCGTCATGAAGCCCGGGTACGACGGCGTCGTCGCGTACGGGTCGAGGTCCGGGGTGTCGCCGCCCCGCTGGCCGCGCGTGTCCATGACGAAATGCGCGCGGCCGGCGCTGGCGTGCAACAGCCACTGATGCGGCAGGCCGCGGCCGCCGCCGTACCCGATGTACTCCACCACGCACGGCAGCGGCGCGTCGGCACCGCGCGGAAGAACGAACCAGCCGCGGATCTCGTCGCCACCGAAGCCGCGGTACGTCACATCGAAGACGTCCACGGTCGACAGCAACGCGTCCACAGGTTCGAACCGAGCATCGACAGGGTGCTGCCGCGCCTCATCGAGCGTCGCGGACCAGAACGAGTCGAAGTCGGGCTGCTCCTCACGCTCGGGCTTGTAGGCCTCGAGGTCGGGCAGCTCCTTGTCGAAGATCGGCATGCGGTCCTACTCCCCCTTGGACGCGGCCCAGTGCACCGCGTTGTTGAGGATCAGCTGGACGTCGTCGCGGTAGTACGTCGGGTTCTCCTCGTGGCCCGGACGGAAGTAGAAGACCCGTCCGTTGCCGATCTGGTACGCGCACCCCGACCGGAACTCGTGCCCGCCAGGGAACGTCGAGTGGAACACGACGGCGTCCGGAGTACCGCAGCCGAACTCCTCGTCGTACATCTCCTCGTCGTCGATCGCGAAGTCCGTGATCCCCTTCGCGATCGGGTGGTCCGGCTCGAGCACCTTGATCTGCTCGGGGCCCGCCTCGTGCTTGACGCCACCGATCCGGCCGTCGTCACCGATCAGCCGGGTGAACGGCTTCGCCATGTGCGAGGAGTGCAGCGCGAGGAAGCCCATGCCGCGCTCCTTGACGTGCCGCTCGATCCGGTCGACGGTCTCGTCCGTCACCTGGCGGTGCAGCATGTGACCCCACCAGGCGAGCACGTCGGTCTGCGCGAGCGTCTCCTCGGACACGCCCTGGTCGGGGTCGACGTACTCCGCGGTGCTGACCTCGAGCCGGTCGTCCTTGCGCAGCCCGTCGGCGACCGCGCCGTTGATGTCGTTCGGGTACATGTCGCGCGGGGCGGTGTGCTCGGACCACACCAGAACCCGGATCTTGTCTGCCACTGTGAATCGCTCCTTCGTCATGCGCGTTGCTTCGCGCTCGCCAGGTGGTCGGCGAGACACATGCTGGTAGCGGGGTTGGGGTCGAGGTCCTCGAAGGCTTCCGCGTCTTCGGTGGGCTCGTACCCGACATCGTTGGCGAGATCCCAATGGCCACTGAGGTTGCGGGAGATGCCGTGGTAGACGCCGAACGGGACGTCGGCGTCGATGCTCTTCGTCACCAGCTGCTGGAGGTCGGGCGGGCCGATCCAGCAGGTACGGATGCCGTCCGACCACGGCTTCGGCTGCACCGCGCCGAAGCGCAGGCACGCGACGGTCAGCTCCTTTGCCGACCGGTAGACGTAGCGGCGGCCGAGGGCTTCGGCGAACGCCTTCGAGGCGCCGTACGTACAGCAAGGCCAGCTCGGCCAGGCGGGATCGACGGGGACGTTGCCCATCTCGACGTACGCGCCCGCGGCGTGCACCGAGCTGGCGAGCACGACCCGGCGCGCCTTGGCGTCCCACGCCGCCTGCATGACGACGTCCACGCCGTCGAGGTTGGGGGCGCGGAGGTCCTCGTACGTCGCCCGCGCGCCCGGCGACGCCGCCAGGTGGAGCACGACGTCGGCCCCGTCGGAGGCCTCGGCCATGAACGTGCGGTCGGTGATGTCACCGACCAGGATCTGGGCACCTTGTGGCGGGTCGGGGGTCTCGATCCGGTCGAGGAGCCGTAGGTCGTATCCGGCGCTCACCAGACCGGGCATCGCCAGCTGCGCGACCCGACCGGCGGCACCCGTCACCAGCACCGTGCTCATGTTGCGCGTCGGCTCCTTCGAAGATCACTGCTGAGACCTTCCTATCGCACCCGTTCCAGAACGCGCGCGCGAGCCGCTGTCCATAAGTGGTCTGATGAATCTGCCCCCGATCCCGCCGCCACGCTCCGACTTGTGCTGGCCCGAGCAGGGTGAGAGCGGTCGCGCGGAGTTGTTCCACGAATGTCGGGCTAGAAGGCGAGATCCGTGGAACAAGTCGACGGGATGGCGCGATCGGGCAGCCGGTCGTGCCCGGACGGCCGGGCGGGTGGGCGTTTCGCCGCGGGACTGGCGAGGGGATCCTGCAAGGCATGGCCCGCCACGATCACGCCCACGACGACGAGCTCGCCACCACCGCACGGCGGCGGGCGCCCGAGGTGGAGGAGGCGGTGCCCGAGGTCGTGCAGCGGGCGATCGCCGCGGGCCGGCCCGACCTGCTCGGCCCCGAAGGCGTCCGGCACCTGCAGCGGCTGGCCGGCAACCAGGGCGTGTCCGGAATGGTCGACGAGGCCGTGTTGAACACGGTCGGCAGCGGCGGCAGCCCCCTCCCCGCGGACCTCCGCGGCGACATGGAGGACAGACTCGGCGCCGACTTCGGCGACGTACGCGTCCACACCGACGGCCAGGCGGCCGCCTCCGCCGAGGCCGTGAACGCCCACGCGTACACCGTCGGCTCCGACATCGTGTTCCAGCGCGACGCGTTCGACCCCGGCTCCGACGCCGGAAGGACGACGATCGCGCACGAGCTCACCCACGTCGTCCAGCAGCGGAACGGCCCGGTGGCCGGCACCCCGACGGGCGGCGGGATCGCGGTCAGCGACCCCGGCGACCGGTTCGAACGGGAGGCCGCCGACACCGCCGCGAGGGTGCTCGCGGAGCCCAGTCCGGTGCAGCGCGAGCTCGAAGAAGAGGAAGAAGAGCTCGAGTCCTGACCGCATGTTGGGACAGGTGTCCAAGCCTGGACGAAAAACTTCGTACCGTAGTCAAAGCCGCACAATCCGGCAGTTGACCAGGTGAGAGCCGGGTAAGGACCGCCCAGGGGTGCAGAAACCTACCTCCCTCGTCCGACCCGAGGTGCGAGAAGTCGGCGGCAGCCGGTACCGTAGACCTACGATCAGATGAATCCGTGAGCCCGAGGGCGCCGTGCACGCGCCGCCCCGGTAGATGTGTGCGAGGGGGTCGACCCTATGGGGCGCGGCCGAGCTAAGGCCAAGCAGACGAAGGTCGCCCGGGAGCTGAAGTACCGCAGCCTCGAGACCGACCTCGACGCGCTGCAACGGGAGCTCGCTGGGCGAGAAGAAGCCGGCAACGGGGACACAGGTTCCGACAGCGATGTCGACGAGCCTGATCAGGACGACGACGAGCGGATAGCTCGCCGTCTCTGACGGCGTTCATCTCGACTCGGCGTAACCACTCGCGAGCCGGACTTCACCCGTACCAGCGATCGCCCGTCCGGCGATCCAAGAATCAATGCCTCGTTCCCCGAGGAACGCGACCGCCCTGGCGGCGTGCTCCTCGGGGACGAGCGCGATCATGCCTACGCCCATGTTCAGCGTCCGCTCGAGCTCGAGCGGGTCGACGCCGCCCAGCTCCCCCACGAGCGTGGCGACGCGCGGCGGGGTCCAGGTCGAACGGTCCAGCTCGACGTCGATCTGGGTAGGCAGCACCCGCGCGAGGTTGTTCGCGATCCCGCCGCCGGTGACGTGTGCCATCGCGTGCACACCGAGGTCGGCGCGGGCGAGCGCCAGGCAGTCCTTGGCGTACACCCGCGTGGGCTCGAGCAGCTCCTCGCCGAGCGTGCGACCGAAGTCGTCGACGTGCCGTTCGAACGTCCACCCCGCGTCGGCGAACACCTTGCGGACGAGCGAGAAGCCGTTCGAGTGCAGTCCGGTGGACGCCATCGCGACCGCGAGGTCACCCACCTCGACCAGGTGAGAGCCGAGCATCTCGTCGGCCTCGACCACGCCGGTCGTCGCGCCGGCGACGTCGTACTCGTCCGGATCCAGCAGCCCGGGGTGCTCCGCGACCTCGCCGCCGACGAGCGCGGTTCCCGCGGCGACGCAGGCCTCGGCGATGCCCTTGACGATCGAGGCGATCCGTTCCGGAACGACCCGGCCGGTCGCGATGTAGTCGGTCATGAACAGCGGCTCGGCGCCGCAGACCACGAGGTCGTCGACGACCATGCCGACCAGGTCGAACCCGATCGTGTCGTGTTTGTCCAAGGCCTGGGCGATCGCGACCTTCGTACCGACGCCGTCGGTCGAGGTGGCGAGCAGCGGGCGCCGGTAGTTCTTGAGCGCCGACGCGTCGAACAGGCCCGCGAAGCCGCCGATGCCGCCCACGACCTCGGGACGGCGCGCCTTCTCGACCCACTCGCGCATCAGCTCGACCGCGCGTTCACCGGCCTCGATGTCGACGCCGGCCGCCGCGTACGACGCACCCTCAGCGGCTGACAAGGCTGACCTCCGGCTGTGCGTCGGGCGTCCGCGGCTCCAACCGGAGCTTGCCGCTCCGGGAGGACTCCGGGATCTCGACCGGGTAGACACCGTCGAAGCAGGCCCGGCACAGCTGCTCTGTCGGCTGCAGACTGGACTCGACGAGCTCCTCGAGCGAGATGTAGCCGAGCGAGTCGGCGCCGATCGACTCGCGGATCTCGTCGATGGTCATCGCGCCGGCGATCAGCTCGCCGGCCGAGGCGAAGTCGATGCCGTAGAAGCAGGGCCACTTCACCGGCGGGCTGGAGATGCGTACGTGCACCTCCTCGGCGCCGGCCTCACGGAGCATGCGGACCAGCGCGCGCTGGGTGTTGCCGCGCACGATCGAGTCGTCGACCATGACGATCCGCTTGCCCTCGATGACCTCGCGGAGCGGGTTGTACTTCAGCCGGATGCCGAGCTGGCGGAGCGTCTGGCTGGGCTGGATGAACGTACGGCCGACGTAGCTGTTCTTCACCAGACCGTGGCCGTACGGGATGCCGCTCGCCTCCGCGTACCCGATCGCGGCGGGCGTCGCGGACTCCGGCACCGGCATGACCAGGTCGGCGTCGACCGGGAAGTCCTTCGCCAGCCGGCGACCGACGTCGACGCGGCTCTCGTGCACCGAGCGGCCGGCGATCTTGGCGTCGGGGCGGGCGAGGTAGACGTACTCGAACAGGCAGCCCTTGCGCTCGGGCTGGGCGAACCGGCGCGAGTCGACGCCGTGCTCGCCGATCGCGACGAGCTCGCCGGGCTCGATCTCGCGGACGAACCTGGCGCCGACGATGTCGAGCGCGGAGTTCTCGCTCGCGACCACCCATCCCTTGTCGAGCTCACCGAGGACGAGTGGATGCAGACCTTGCGGGTCGCGCGCGGCGTACAGCGTGTTCTCGTCCATGAACACCAGGCAGAACGCGCCCTTGAGGGCGGGCAGGACCTCGACGGCAGCGTCGATCAGCTTGCGGTCGGGGAACTCGGCGAGAAGGGTGGTGACGAGGCCGGTGTCGCTGGTCGACTGGGCGTCGTTGAGCGCGAACAGGCTCGACTCGGGTGCCCGTTCGGCGGCGAGCTCGATGAGCTCCTCGGTGTTGGTGAGGTTGCCGTTGTGGGCGAGCGCGAGGGCCCCGGTCGCGGTGGAACGGAACGTGGGCTGCGCGTTCTGCCAGACGCTGGAGCCGGTCGTGGAGTAGCGGCAGTGTCCGACGGCGAGATGGCCCTTGAGGGACTCGAGCGTCGCCTCGTCGAAGACCTGGGAGACGAGACCCATGTCCTTGTAGACGACGATCTGACGCCCGTTGCTGACCGCGATCCCGGCGCTCTCCTGGCCGCGGTGCTGCAGCGCGTAGAGCCCGAAATAGGTGAGCTTGGCTACCTCTTCCCCCGGCGCCCACACACCGAAGACGCCGCAAGCGTCTCGGGGGCCTTTGTCGTCGGGGTCGAGGTCATGACTGCTGGTTCCTACGCCACCCGGCACATTCACGAGTGTAGACGGTGGGGTGCAACCGAGGCTGACGGGACTCGAACAGGGGACGACCTTTGCCAGGACTTAGAACGAATGATCGTTCGCGTTTGCTAGCGTGCCGCCTATGCCTCGCGTGAGTCAGAAGCACCTGGACCGGCGCCGGCGCCAGATCCTGGACGCCGCCGGTCGCTGCTTCGCCGCGGAGGGATTCCACGCGACGTCGATGCAGGACGTGCTCGCCGCGTCGGAGCTGTCGGCCGGGGCTGTGTACCGGTACTTCCCCAGCAAGCAGGCGATCATCGAGGCGATCGCGGACGAGACGCTGACCCACATCCACGCCGTGCTGACCGAAGCGCTGGACCGGACCGAGCCGCCGCGGCCGACGGACGTTCTGGGCGACCTGCTCACGGCGATGGCCGGGCTCGACGACGCCAACACGCGCATCCGGATCGTGATCCAGGTGTGGGGCGAGGCGATCCGCAACCCCGAGGTCCGCGACGTGATCATGACGCGGATGACCGACGTGTACGACGTGCTGACGCAGGTCGTGATCCGGGCACAGAAGGCCGGGCTGATGAACGCCTCGGTGCCGCCGCGGATCGCGGCGGAGACATACATCGGCATCCTGCCCGGGCTGATGGTCCAGAAGGCGATCTTCGGCGACGCGTTCGACCTGCCCGCGCACGTCTCTGCCCTGCGGACGTTGTTCGGCTCGTAGTCTTTCCCGCGTGTCCGAAGTCCTCGCCGCCACTGCCCACGCCCTGTTGATCCGGCTCGCCAACGAGCAACGGACCGCGCGTACGCCCTCGCTCGTCGGCGGCGTCGTCCGCGACGGAGCCCTGCTCTGGTCCGGCGGCCGCGGCAAGGTCGACGGCGCTTCTCCCGACGAGGGGACGCAGTACCGGATCGGTTCGATCAGCAAGACGTTCACCGCCGTTCTCGTCGCTCGGCTGCGGGACGAGGGCAAGCTGGACTTCGCCGACCCGCTGGACCGCCACGTTCCGGGTACGACGCTGGGTGACCGGACGATCGGACAGTTGCTCGCGCACACCGCCGGCTTGCAGGCCGAGACCGCGGGGCCCTGGTGGGAGCGCACGCCGGGCGACGCCTGGGGCAAGCTCGCGGACACGCTCGGCCCGGCGTTGCATCGCGCCGGTGAACGGCACCACTACACGAACGTCGGGTACGCGGTGCTCGGCGAGGTCGTCTCGCGGTTGCGTGGAGCGTCCTGGTTCGACGCGCTGCAGGGCGAGATCCTGCGGCCGCTGGGGCTGACGCGGACCACCTACCTGCCGGAGGCGCCGCACGCTCGTGGGTTCGCCGTTCATCCCTGGGCCGATGTGGTGCTGGAGGAGCCGTTCCACGATGCCGGCGCGATGGCGCCGGCCGGCCAGCTGTGGTCGACCGTCGTCGACCTCGCCCGGTGGGCGGCGTTCATCGCGGGCGACACCGGCGACGTCCTGTCCGCCGACACGCTCGCGGAGCTGCGTGAGCCCAACAACGTCGAACGCGGTGAGAGCTGGAACTCCGGCTACGGCCTCGGGCTTCAGGTGCTGCACGTCGACGGGCGCACGCTCGTCGGGCATGGCGGGTCGATGCCCGGGTTCCTTGCCGGCGTGTACGTGGATGTCGCGGACTCGACCGCGAGCGTGTGTGCGGCGAACACGACGTCGGGTCTGAATCCCGTCCGGCTTGGGGCCGACCTCATCTCGATCCTGGCCGCGCAGGAACCGCGCGTCCCGGATGAGTGGGCACCCGATCCGTCCGTGCCGGCGGCGGTGCTCGAGCTCGTCGGGCCCTGGTACTGGGGGCCGACGCCGTTCGCCCTGCACGCCAAGGCTGACAGCGGGCTCGACCTCACCCCGCTCACCGAGCGTGGGCGGGCGTCCCGGTTCCGCTCGACGGGAACCGACACCTGGCAGGGGCTGGACGGCTACTACGCCGGCGAGACACTGCGGGTGATCCGGCGGCCGGACGGCTCGGTGAGCCACCTCGACCTCGCGTCGTTCGTCTTCACCCGTTCGCCGTACGACCCGGACGCCCCCGTTCCGGGTGGGGTCGAGGGCTGGCAATAGCTCGCTCTCTCTGCCGCGTACCGGATTCGCCACGAAGACGCCGTCCGGTGGGCGAGACTTCGGGGGTAGGCAAGGAGGCCCTGACCATGGCTGACACCCCCACCGCCCGGACGCTGATGCCGGGCTCGATCAACTCCTTCACCGCGCTCGTGCACGCGGTCGACGCGTCCGACTGGACTTCGTCGACTCCCTGTACCGACTGGTCCGTCCGGGACCTCGTCAACCACGTCGCCGGCGAGCACCTGTGGGTGCCGCATCTGCTGGGTGGCGAGACGATCGAGCAGGTCGGCTCGCGCTACGACGGTGACGTGCTCGGGGCGGACCCGGTCGCGACGTGGGACGCGGCCGCCTTGGCATCTTCGAAGGAGTTCGCCGCCGCGTCCGACTCGCAGGTGGTCCAGCTGTCGTTCGGCGCGACGCCGCTCAGCGACTACGCGGACCAGATGCTCACCGACCTCGTGATCCACGGGTGGGACCTCGCCCGGTCCATCGGGGTACCGCCCGCCCCCGAGCCGGAGGCCGTCGCGCACGTGACCGCCTACCTCGGCGAACACGTCGAGGAGTGGCGCGGGTACGGGTTCAAGGACGCGGTTCCGGGGTCGTACTCCGATCCACTCGACCAGCTGATCGCCTTGTCCGGCCGCCGGCCCTAGACCGCTAAGCCCAGCCTTAAAGGTTCTGGCGGCTGCCTCTCGGCAGCTGCTTGGCTCGGGCCATGGGCTATCGGATGGTCAAGCGGGACTTCGGGAAAGTCGAGTACGTGGTCGGCCTGATCGTCTGCCTCGGCCTCGGGATCCCCTTCGCGATCGCGTCCATCAAGCACCCGACGACAGGCGGGATCTTGATGGCGTCGGTGCTCCTCCTCCTGGCCGTCTGTTCCGTCGTCTGGATGGTCCGGGACGGACACCTGCGGATGCCGGCTCGTCGCAAGAAGCGCCGCATCCCGAGGTCGAACTGACGACTCATCTCCTGCTTGACGGCTAAGTCGCTTCGGGGACATACTCGCATGCGAGTATTCGCTTGCGAGGAGGCTTCGCTGTGGGACGTCGGCCGGTCGGTAACTTGCTCGCGCTGGGCATCCTCGCGACGCTCGTTGAGAAGCCGATGCACCCGTACGAGCTGGCCTCGGTGCTGCGCGAACGCGACAAGGAGCAGGACCTCGCGATCAAGTGGGGGTCGCTCTACCGGGTGATCCAGAGCCTCGAACGGCACGGGTTCATCGAGGCCGTGGAGAGCGTGCGGCAGGGTGCGCGGCCGGAGCGGACCGTCTATCGGATCACTGCGCCCGGTCGCTCGGAGGCGGAGGACTGGGTTCGGGAGCTGCTCGCCTGGCCGGCGCCGGAGCACTCGCGGCTGGAGGCCGGGCTGTCCGTGCTGGGTTTGCTCGGGCCGGACGAGGTCGTCGCGCTGCTCCGGGAGCGGGTGTCGCGACTGGAGGAGCTGCAGGCCACGCAACGGGCAGCGTTCTCGCTTCATAGCCAGACGTTGCCGCGGCTCTTCTTGTTGGAGCGCGAGTACGACCTCGCCGTTCGCGAGACCGAGCTGGCCTGGACGCGTGCGCTGCTCGGTGAGCTGGAGGACGGCTCGTTCGCGGACCTCGAGGGCTGGCGGGACTACCACCGATCGAACGGAGCTTCGTCATGATCACTACCGCTTCGGCCGACCAGACGGCCATCGGTTACCGCCAGCTCGGGCAGGGGCCTGGGCTCGTCCTGGTGCACGGCAGCGTGGAGTCTGGCGCGAGCCATCTGGAGCTGGCGGAGGCGCTCGCCGGCTCGTTCACCGTCACGCTGTACGACCGGCGGGGGCGGGGTGCGAGCGGGCCGTTCGGACCTGCGCATGGGCTCGCGACTGAGGTGGCGGACCTCTCGGCACTATTGGCGGCGACCGGCTCTGACCTGGTGTTCGGCGTGAGTTCCGGCGGGCTCATCGCCCTCGAAGCCGCGCTGTCGTTGCCGGTCCGGAAGGTCGTCGTCTACGAGCCGGCGCTGGTGGACTCCTCGTACGACATGTCGGCCATTGACCGGTACGACGCACGGCTGGCCGACGGCGACGTGGTGGGTGCGATGGTCGCGGCGATGAAGGGCGCGCAGATGGGACCGCCGGCTCTGAACCGACTGCCGGACTTCGTCCTGCGGCCGCTGGTGAGGATGGGGATGCGCGCCGAGTCGCGGAAGGCGGCGCCGGACGCGTTCACGATGCGCCTGGCGGCGCCGACGTTGGCCGGCGACTTCCGCCTCGTTCGCGAAGCCGCGGGTCGTGCGTCCCGCTACGCCGACGTGTCCGCTCCGGTGCTGCTGCTCGGCGGCGAGCAGAGTCCGCGGTACCTGAAGGACGGGCTCGCGAGTTTGGAACGAGTGCTGCCGAACCGGCGGCGAGTGGAGTTCCCGCACCTCGGCCACGGCGGCTCGGGCAACGCCGCGCAGCGCGGTAATCCTTTGACGGTGGCCGGCGCGATGCGTACGTTCCTGGCGTGATCGGTGACCGGCTGCGCGCCCGCTGGGCCAGCGACGATCGCGATCCGTCGTTCCTCGGGATCTCGCACCCGGACGTCCGCGCGCTGATCGAGTCGCTCGCTCCTGCCAGCGAGGCGGTCGAGCTGGGCGGCTGGACGAGTACGAACGTGCACCTCGTCGAGCGCGGCCAGGTGCTGCGGGTCCACCAGCGGTTCGTCACGCGCCCGCGGCTGGCGGCGGTGCACGCCGTTCGGCGTTCGTTGTTGGCTCGTGGGTTGGTGGTGCCGGAGCCGTTGGCCTTGCTGCGTTGCGGAAACCGGGTAGCGGAGCAGGAGACGTACGTACCGCACAAGCCCCTCGAAGGTGACGTGGCGCAGTTCGAAGCCCTGGGCCACCTCCACCGCGCCGCCCACGGCCTCGCGGTGCCGCGGCCTGTGGACGCGCAGTACGGGACGCCGGCGACGCTGCGGCGGTATCTGCTGGAGGTGCGTGGCGACGAGGAGACGATGCGCGTCGCCCAATGGGCGCTGGGAATCGTTCGCGAGCTGCGGCGTCAATGGGTCCCAGCGAGCGAGCTCCCTACGCACTTCGTGCACGGCGACCTCGTCGGCCCCAACCTCGGCCAGGCGGAGTCCGGCCAACCCCTCTACCTCGACTTCGGCTGCGCGGCAGTCCGCCCCCGCATCCACGACCTAGCCGTCGCGCTGTTCTATCTCGTGGTGGGCCCGGACGACGACGGCCTCGCGGGCAGCTTCGACTGGTCCCGCCTGCCTGCCCTGATCGAGGCCTACGAGTCAGCCAGCGGCGAGCCCCTGACGGACCTCGAACACCGCGCCCTCGGCCCATACACGGCCGCCATCCCCCTCGCCGTAGCAGCCCGAGCCGCCTACCTCCCCGACTCGACGTACCTCCGCTACCGCGAACGCCGAGCCGGCATGACCATCGCCGAATGGATCCTCGCCAACCCCGCTGTCATGACGACGAGCAGCGGCGCCTGAGGTCGCCCCGCGCCAGGTCTCGTCGTGACCCCCCGCGACTTCACCCACCGAACCGGGGCTCTCCAACGTGGCAATCGCCACCCCCACCCCGGTGGGGTGGGTGAAGTGGGATCAGCTGTGGACAGCGGCGAGGCCAGACGCGTGCAAGCGCCCGCCGCGCGCCAGTCACCGGCATCAGCCGAAGCCGGCGGCTCCTCGCCAACCCACCGCAACGGCGACGAGCAGCAGCGCCTGAGGTCCACCACGCCAGGTCTCGTCGTGACCCCCCGCGACTTCACCCACCGAACCGGGGCTCTCCAACGTGGCAATCGCCACCCCCACCCCGGTGGGGTGGGTGAAGTGGGATCAGCTGTGGACAGCGGCGAGGCCAGACGCATGCAAGCGGCCGCCAGCGCGCCAGTCACCCGGCATCAGCCGGAAGCCGGCGGCTCCTCGCCAACCCACCGCATCGGCGACGAGCAGCAGCGCTCGAAGTCCACCACGCCAGGTCACGTCGTGACCCCCGCGACTTCACCCACCGAACCGGGGCTCTCCAACGTGGCAATCGCCACCCCCACCCCGGTGGGGTGGGTGAAGTGGGATCAGCTGTGGACAGCGGCGAGGCCAGACACGTGCAAGCGGTCGCCGGCGCCCGTCACCAGCATCGGCCGGAAGCCGACGGTTCTTCGCCTCCGCCAGCCACCTCGACTCCGCCAGCCACCTCGGCTCCGCCAGCCACCTCGCTCCGCCAGCCACCTCGGCTCCGCCAGCCACCTCGCCGCCCATCAGGTCAGACGCTGGCGCCGCCCCCTACTTCCCCCGACTCGACGTACCTCCGCTACCGCGAACGCCGCGCCGGCATGACCATCGCCGAATGGCTCCTCGCTCACTCGATCAACTAGCCGCGCTGCGACCCGCCCCCAAGCGATGGCCCTTCTCCAGCGCCGCGCGGGCCTGGACGCACATGGCGATGAAGGCCTCCTCTCGCCGTTGCTTCTCCGTCTTCACCAGATCCCCGCCCGGATCCGCGAACGCGCCCAGGGCGCGCATCACCACGCCCCACTCCGCCAGGGGCAACGTGCCCTCGATGTCGGAGACCCCATCGGACCGCAGCTCGACCGTCGCGTGGCGCGCTAGGATCGCCGTTCCGGCGAGGGCCAGCGCCTGCAGGCCGGCGTGGCCCAACGCCACGGCGTCGATGTCCGGGAGGCCGGACGGAAGCAGCTCGTACAGTCGTTTCGATGACATGTTCGAACGCTAGCAGCCCTCACCGACCACTCGCCAGGACCCCGCGCGTGCATTGTGGACAACGCCGATGAATGCTGTACTCCGTGCGCGCTCTCGTGAAGGCCAAAGCCGAACCCGGCCTCTGGCTCGAAGACGTCCCCGTCCCCACACCCCAGGAGGGCGAGGTCCTCATCCAGGTCCTCAAAACCGGCCTCTGCGGCACCGACCTGCACATCGTCGCCTGGGACGACTGGGCCCAACGCAACGTCAAGGCGCCCCTCACGGTCGGCCATGAGTTCGTCGGCCGCATCGCTGCCACCACCCACGGCGTCGAGGACCTCAAAGAGGGCGACATCGTCTCCGGCGAGGGCCACATCGTCTGCGGTCACTGCCGCAACTGCATGGCCGGCCGCCGCCACCTCTGCGCCAACACCATCGGCATCGGGGTCGCACCGGAACGGTGCCTTCGCCGAATACCTCACGCTCCCCGCCAGCAACGTCTGGAAGCACAAGCCTGGACATCGACCTCGACGTCGCCAGCATCTTCGACCCGTTCGGCAACGCCGTGCACACCGCGCTCGCGTTCCCCGTCATCGGCGAGGACGTCCTCATCACCGGCGCCGGCCCGATCGGCGTCATGGCCGCCGCTGTCGTCAAGCACGCTGGCGCGCGGCACGTCGTCATCACCGACGTGAACGAGTACCGCCTCGACCTCGCCAGACGAGTCGGCGTCACCGCCGCGGTCAACGTGACACAGACGACGATCCCAGAGGTCCAACAACGACTCGGCATGAAGGAAGGCTTCGACATCGGCCTGGAGATGTCCGGCCACCCATCGGCCCTCCCCACCATGGTCGACAACATGTCGCACGGCGGCCGCATCGCGATGCTCGGCCTCCCCGCCCAGCCGATCGGCATCGACTGGAGCCACGTCGTCCTGCACATGCTCACGCTCAAAGGCATCTACGGCCGTGAGATGTACGAGACCTGGTACGCGATGTCCGTCCTCGTCGAGCAGGGCATCGACATCACGCCGGTCATCACGCACCGCTTCAAGGCGAACGACTACGAGGAAGCGCTTGCCACCGTACGCGAAGGGCAATGCGGCAAGGTGATCATGGACTGGGAGGCCTAGAACCGTGTACGGAACGATGCGCGAACACCTGAGCCAGACACTCGACGAGATCCGCGAAGCCGGTCTCTACAAGGGCGAACGCCACATCTCAACCCCACAAGGCGCAACGGTCGCCGTCGACGACAAGAACGTGCTCAACCTCTGCGCCAACAACTACCTCGGCCTCGCCGACCACCCCGAGCTGGTCAAGGCCGCGCAAGGCGCGCTTGACACCTGGGGTTTCGGCATGGCGTCCGTACGTTTCATCTGCGGCACCCAAGAGCTGCACAAGGAGCTCGAAGCGAGGATCTCCAGCTTCCTCGGCACCGAGGACACGATCCTCTACAGTTCCTGCTTCGACGCCAACACCGGCCTCTTCGAAACCCTGCTCGGACCAGAGGACGCGATCATCTCCGACGCCCTCAACCACGCGAGCATCATCGACGGCGTACGTCTCTGCAAGGCCAAGCGCCTCAGGTACGCCAACCGCGACATGGCCGACCTCGAGAGGCAACTCCAAGAGGCCAAGGACGCACGCTTCCGCCTCATCGCCACCGACGGCGTCTTCTCCATGGACGGCTACCTCGCGCCGCTCCCCGACATCTGCGACCTCGCCGAGCGCTACGACGCGCTCGTCATGGTCGACGACTCGCACGCGGTCGGGTTCGTCGGCGAGAACGGCCGCGGCACTCCCGAGCTGCACGGCGTCGCCGAAAGAATCGACATCGTCACCGGAACTCTCGGTAAGGCCCTCGGCGGCGCGTCCGGCGGCTACACCAGCGCGAAGAACGAGATCGTCGAGATCCTGCGCCAACGTTCCCGCCCGTACCTGTTCTCCAACTCCCTCGCCCCCTCCATCGCCGCCGCCTCGATCCGCGCGCTCGACCTGCTCAGCGGATCCGGCGAGCTGCGCGAGCGCCTCCGCGCCAACACCACGCACTTCCGGAACCGCATGCAGGACGAGGGATTCGAAGTCCTGCCCGGCGGGCACCCGATCATCCCCGTGATGTTCGGCGACGCCGTGCTCGCCGGCAAGATGGCCGCGGAGCTGCTCGACCTCGGCATCTACGTGACCGCGTTCTCGTACCCCGTCGTCCCGCACGGCACCGCGCGCATCCGTACGCAGATGTCCGCGGCCCACTCGACCGAAGATCTCGACCGGGCCGCGGACGCGTTCGTCGAAGCCCGCAAGCGGATTGCGAGCTAAGCCAGCAGGTACAACTTGGCCATACCCGGTGCCACGCTGACGGAGAACGCACCTCCGTTCAGCGGCACCGGCCCATACGCACCCGTCGCGGGGTCGAACAACGACACCGCGCTGACGCCTGCCTTGACAGTCAACGTCACCGAGGCGTTGGCCTGGAACGAACGGTTCGCGACCAGCACCCACCGCCGCGCATCGCCACCAGGCTGGCTGAACTCGCCCAACACGACCGGCGTCGTCCCCGCCACCGCACTCAGCACGGACGACTGGGCCGAAGCGAAGCCGACCGCACCCAGCGGCAGCGGCGACTCCAGCGCGTGGAAGACCTTCTCGCTCTTCAGGTGCTTGAGCTGCCGACCGACCGCCTGCAGGTGCGTACGGTTGATGACAGAAGCGTCGACGTAGACCTGCGACTGGCAACCGTCCTTCTTGATCAGCGCCTCGCCGAAGACGAAGTCCGGCCTGCCCTCCGGCGTCCAGTACGTGAAGTACTGAATCCCCTTACAGCCATAGGCAAGGCCCAGGTTGATCTGCCACGCCAGCTCGGCGAACGTCGGCCGCTTCATGATGCCGTGGTCGACCGACTGGATATAGACCCACGTCGGCAACCCGGCCGCGAGCCCGGACTCTCGGATCCGCCGGTGGTTGAGGAAGAACGTGCTCCGGATCGTGCCGTCCTTCAGCAACGGGTAGTGGTCGAACGAGACGAACGTCGGGTCGACCTGCTCGACGTAACGCGCGAGGAACTCGACGTACCGCGCATCGTCGACGGGCTGGTAGAACGGCACCAGGTTGAAGTGGTTCAGCTTGTCCGGCGCGGCCTCGGCCAGTACGTCGGTGACCATGCGGTAGCGCGGGTAGTCCCACGGCCAGGGCTCGTCGTCGATCCGGAAGCCCGCGAACGCCGGGAACGCCGAGTACTCCGCGAGCACCGCGCGCAGCTCGTTCTCGAAGCCGGGCCGCGGAACGGCCTGACCGATCCGGTCGTCGACCGGCAACACCCGCAGGCCGGCCTCGTGCGCCAACGGCAGCATCGTCTGGTTCGCGTTCTTCTGGGTGACGTCGTTGCCACCGAACACGAGCGTGAACCCGGCGGCCGCGATCTCGTTGTACCGCGCCTGTGTCGACTGCCGTCGCGGCGGCGGCCAGAAGAGCCCGATCGGGAAGACGTCGTCGGTCAGGATGGTCGGCGAGCCCGCCAACGGAACGACCCCGCCGACCGAAGCGGTCGAGGCGAACGCGGACGTCGGCAGCAGGCTCGCACCGGCGGCGCCGGCCGCCATACCCAACAGCGTGCGACGGCTCAGCGCGCCAGACTTCGTTGTGGGGTTGGTCATCGGTTGCTCCAGGAGGCACTCGCCGGTGCGGAGGTGAACTGTTGGTTGCCCGTCGAGGCCCACGGGCTCCACTGGCCGCCACCCAGGTGATAGCGCTCCCAGATCCGCCCGTCGGTCCCGAGCGCGAACAGGTTGAGCTTCTCCAGCCCGTGCGTTCCCGCCGCCGGTGCCTCGGTGAACGTCTGGGTGCCGTCGAACGCGAACCAGTCGCTCCAGCCGACGCCGAAGCGGTACCAGGTGTGCCAGACCTTGCGGTCGGCGAGATCGACCGCGAACACCTCGAGGTGCTGCTCACCCCAGGACACCGCCCCCGGACCGGAGTGGAACGTCCGGGTGCCGAGCGCGGCCCACGCGCTCCAGCCACCGGCAGGGAGGGTGTGCCGTTCGTAGATGCGGTTGTCGGTTCCCTTCGCGAACACGTGCAGCCGTTCCGGCGCGTACGCCACGGCCGCCGGTGCCGACGTGAACGTCTGCGTGTCACCGGGGAACAGCTGCCAGTCCGACCAGCCGACACCGAACGTGTAGCGGTTCTGCCGGATCCGGTTGTCATACCCCTTGGCGTACATCGCGAAGTGGTCGGTCCCCCACGACACGGGCGACGGCGCGGAGCTGAACTCCCCACTACCCAAGGGCTTCCAGTTGCTCCAGCCACCGGCGAGCATGCCGTCGTTGACGTACGACCGGTCGTGGATGCGGTTGTCGGGACCCAGCACGCCGAGGTGCAGGACGCCGTTGTTGTGCGAGGCGACGCCGGCGCCCGACGCGAGCTCGCCGCGCAGGCTTTGCCATTGCGTCCAAGGGATTCCGGACTTCCACCAGCGGTGGTAGAGCTGGTTGTCGGTGCCGAGGGCGAACAGGTCCAGCGTGGGCTCGTTCGTCTTGCGGACCGGTGCGAGAGGGTACGGAGGCGGGTTTGTGCCGACTGGCACGTCAGGGGAGACCAGGCAGATCGGTGCTTGCGCGAGGGCTTCCATGCCCATGATGTACATCGTTGTAGAGAATGTCGTCAAGAACTTCTCACGGATGCGAACTCGCCGTAAATGGTTCACACCTGTGTACGGCGGCTCTCACCTTCCCGGTGGGAGCCGCCGCCACAGGACCACACCAGTCTCAGACCGCTGTGACCGTCAGGTTGCGCCAGGACGCGGTGGCGTCGAACGTACGGAGGCCGACCTGACCGAACGCGTGGCACGACGCGTCGGTGTAGGGCGCGATGGTCGGCGCCGGGTTGGGATCGTCCACCCGCTTGGCGGAGATCTCGATCGTGCAGCCGGTCACCTTCACCCGGAGGTGGATCCAGGCGCCCGCCGGCGCGCCACCGGGAATCGCGGCGGACGGGGGCAGCTGCGCCCAGTCGTAGTTCATCCGGCCGAGGATCACGTTGCCGGCGGCGACGCCGACGTAGTAGCCGTTCAGCGCGTCGGTGCCGATGTCGGGATCGCTGACCCGGAACACCAGGCCCGCATTGCCGTTCGGGCCGATCGAGTTCATCCGTACGTCGCCTTCGAGCACGTAGTTGGTCCATCCGGTGGAACCGGCGATCGACTTGAACCCGAGCCCGTTGCTCGCCGACAGTGCGCCGCCGCTGAGCGACCAGGTGCCGCCATAGTGCTTCCAGCCGTTCTGCAAGCCGGCACTCCACGGAGCGGCGTACGGGAGCACCCCGGCGTTCGCGCTCGCGGTCCGCTCCGACCTCGGCTGCCCCGCGAGGTCCGACGGAGCGGTGTAGCGGACCTCCGTGCCGTCGGCAGAAGGCAGCAGGCTCGGGCTGTAGTTGGACAGGCTGCCGATGCCGCCGTTCCCGATCTGCAGCGGTGCCGGGAACCACGACCACGCGCCGTCACCGTTGTTGGTGTTGACGAACACCCACTCGTGGTTCTCCGCCGCGAACGCGTTGCCGCTGATATACCGGCGTCCGCATCCCGCCATCAGCAACTGGCCGTTCGGCCCGCCGCCCGGGCTCCAGCAGACGTACGGACTCGAGCCGAGGTAGCGGCCGTCGGTCGTCTGCACGAACGTGCCAGGGTCGGCTCGGCCCGGAGCCCCAGGTCGCGCCGCCGTTGGTCGACTTCTTCAGGTACGCCTCGCAGGCGTTACGGGCAGTCGAGCAGATCTCGTACCCGAGCACGAACGTCCCGTTCGGCAGCTTGGTGACGGTCGGCATTCCGGGGCGTTGCACCGTGCCGGGTCGCGACGTCCTTCACCAGCCCGGGCGCGTAGTTGGGCTGCCGTCCGGCTTGGCGCTCCAGGTGTCGCCGCCGTCGTTGGAGACGATGTGGCCGACGAACTGGGAGTAGGTCGAACGCTGCCGCTCGTCGGCGAAGAACATGACCAGCTTGCCGTCGCCGTTCAGCGTCAGGAACGGCTCCCAGATGCCCGGGTCGTCGCCGCCGACATCGGCGTTGCGGCGTACTGGTACATGGAGACGTAGTCCACGTGCGCCGTGATCAGCGCTGCGCCAGAGCTGGAAGTTGGTGGAGTTGTCGCTGCCGATCATGTTCGCCGTCAGCAGCAGCGTGCCCGCGGGGTAGTCGCCGACCTGCTGCGGCAGCTCGTAGAGCATCGGCTGATAGAAGCTGGTCGCCGGATGGCCGGCGCCGGTCATTCCGTCCAGCACCTGGGCGATCGTCGTCCACGTCTTGCCGTTGTCCCGGCTCTCCCGGATCGGCACCTTGGCCGCGCCGCCGCCGGCCGGCGCGTATTCGAATGTCGCCAGCAGGCGACCGTTCGCGGAGCCCGAGTGCGCGAGCCGGATCATCCGGGCATAGGTCACGCCCTCATTGGCCCCGACCGTGAAGACGGAGGTGCCGGTGGTGTTGGCGGACGCCACACCGGGCGACCAGCCGAGGGTGGTGACGAGCACCAGCGCGATCAGAACGGCCACGCGGCGAGCGAGGTGTGACTTCATCGAACCTCCGCGGTCTTCGAAAGTGGGAGAGAGGTGTCCGACGTTCCTGGGAGGAGAATGCACTTTGGGCGCTGGCGCCGCGCTGGCGCGGGGAGGATGAGCCCTTTACCGCAAGTAGATTCCATACAATACTACGAGACAGTAATATCTCTATCGAGAATATCATCGTCCGATCGGCCGAGTACCTGCACTCGGATCGGGCAGGTAGTCATGCGTTCGGTAGAGGTGCGCGCGGCCACCAAGCGACGACGCTGCTGGCATGGTCAAGACATCGCTGGTCCGCCGTGCGGCCGCCGCCTGGTCCGCCCTCACCGCGCTCGGCGGTGTCGGCTGGGCGACCGGCGTCGTCCCGTTCCCGTTCGGCGTCGACGACCCGAGGCGCGGAGAGGTGGGCAGCCTGTTCGAGAACGCCGATCCGCAGACGATGGGCCTCGTCACCGCCGGCGTCGGGCTGTTCGGCGTCGTCCTCGCGCTCGCGCTCGGCCACTTCCGGAGGGCGTGGCCTCTTGCTGCCATCCTCGCCGCTGGGCTGCTCGTCGCCGTTCCGGACATCCGCGTGATCCAGAACTTCGCGTACCTGTCCTTCGGCGTCACCAAGCTGTGGGACCTCGGGCTCGCCGCCTGCGTGTTCAGCATGGTCGGTGGCGCGCTCTGGGCCGTCGTCGCGGTCACCCATCGCCGCCCGCGGCCTACGGACCAGGCCCGGCTCGAGCGCTGGCGCAAGCCCGTCACGTACGCGGCGGCGCTGCTCGCGCTGCCGTACCCGGTCGTCCGCATCTCCTGGGCACTCGGCATCCCGCTCGGCGTCCCGCCGAGCATGCTGGACGCCAACGACCTCGTCCTCCGCCTCGGCGAGACCGGCCTCGGGCTGCTCGCGATCGGCGGCGCGATCCTCACCCTCGGGCTCGTCCGGCCGTGGGGCGAGACGTTCCCGCGCTGGATCCCGTTCGCCGGCGGGCGTCGCGTGCCTGTGTGGTTCGCGGTCGTTCCCGCGATCGCCGCGGCGCTGATGATCGCGCAGGCCGGACTGCGGGTGACGGCCTGGGCGCTCGCGAGCACCGAGCCGATCACCGCGACGAACTGGGGCTCCGGCGGTCCGGGCCTGTTCTTCGTCCCGTGGGCCGTCGCGGTCGCGCTCGCCGCGTACGCCTATTACCGGCACCGCACCTCAGGACAGGTCGACGCGCACGCCTAGCAGTCGCACCGGGCGGTCGAGCGGGAACTTCTCCAACACCAGCAGGGCATGCGAGGCGACGAGCTCCGGATCCGTCGTGACCTCCGGCAGCTTCAGCGGCAGTGTCTTGGTGAAGAACGCCGCGTTCCGTACGGTCACCGCCACCCGCACCACCTGACGCCCGTCCGCGATCACCGAGGTGGCCAACTCGCGCGCCAGATCCTCGACGCGCGCGGCGATCTCGGCTCGGTCGGTCAGGTCCTCCGGGTACGTCACCGCATGGCTCCGCGACTGCGCCTGCCGGGGCTCGGTGACGATCTCGGTGTCGCCCTCGCCTCTGCCCATCCGTGCCAGCCGCGGCCCGATCGTCGGGCCGAACCGCTTGGCCATCATCGCCTCGTCCGCGGCGCCGAGCTCCGCGATCGTGCCGATCCCCAGCTCGGCCAGCTTCTCCGCCGTCCGATCGCCGATCCCCCAAAGGTCGCCGGCCGGGCGGTGGTCCATGAGCAGCGGCCAGTTCTCCCTTGTGATCTTGAAGATCCGGGCCGGCTTGGCGTGTCTGGTAGCCATCTTGGCCTGCAGCTTGTTCTCGCCGATCCCGACCGTGCACACCAGCCGCGTGTCGGCCAGCACGCTCGCCTGGAGCTCCAGCGCGAGATCCTCCGGGTCGTCGCGGTCGGTCGAGAGGAAGAACTCCTCCAGCCCCCACGGCTCGATCGGGACCGGAAACTCCCGCAGAGCTTGGAGAATCTCCTCCGAGGCGGCGAGGTACTCCTCCTGGTCCACCGGCACGACCACGAGCGACGGCACCTTGCGTACGGCCCGTCGCAGCGGCAGGCCGGCGTGGATGCCGAGCGCGCGAGCCTCGTACGAGGCGCTCATCACCACCATGCGTGCCTGCTGCGGATCGCCGCGGCCGCCGACCGCGATCGGCTTCCCGACCAGCTCAGGATGCCGGCGCAGCTCCACGGACGCGACGAACGCGTCCATGTCGACGTGCAGGATCCACACTGGGCAAGAGGTTCAGCGCGCGAGCTTCGCCAGCAGCAACGCCTCGGAGATCGCTGCCTTCTCGAAGTCGGCGAGCAGCAGGCTCTCGTCCAGCCCGTGCGCCCGCGTGTCCGGGTCGGCGCCCGCGCTGACGCAGAGGATCTCGGCGTTCGGGTAGATCGCGGAATAGGCGGCGATGAACGGGATCGAGCCGCCCATCCCCATCTCCACACTGTCGACGCCGAACCCCTCGCGGAAGGCGGCGCGCATCGCGTCGTACGCCGGTCCGCTCGCCTCCAGCGCGAACGGCTCGCCCGCGTCGCCTTCCCGCACGGTGACCTGAGCGCCCCAGGGCGCGTGCTCGGTGAGGTGCTCGGCCAGGATCTTGCGGGCGCGGAGCGCGTCGTCGCCCGGCGCGAGCCGGACGCTGACCTTCGCCCGCGCGACCGGGATGAGCGTGTTCGAGGCGTCGGCGACGCGAGTGGCGTCGATCGCGAGCACGGAGGCGGTCGGCTTGGCCCACAGCCGTTCGGCCAGCGTGCCGGAACCGATCAGCTGGACGCCGTCCGCGAGGGCGGACTCGGCGCGGAACCGGTCCTCGGGATACTCGACCTCGGGCGTCTTCGCGGTCACCAGACCCTCGATCGCCACGTTGCCCTCCTCGTCGTGCAGCGTGGCGAGGATCCGCGCGAGCGAGGTGAGCGCGTCGGGTGCGGCGCCGCCGTACTGGCCGGAGTGCACGCCGTGGTTGAGCGTCCGGACCTCGACGTACACGTCGACGAGGCCGCGCAGCGAGGTCGTGAGCGTCGGAATGCCGATGTCGTAGTTGCCGGAGTCGGCGATGACGATCACGTCGCCGGCGATCTTGTCCTTGTGACGTTCGAGGAACGGGCCGAGCGCGGGAGAACCGATCTCCTCCTCGCCCTCGATGAAGACCGTGACGCCGATCGGCGGCTGGCCGTCGAACGCGCGGAGGGCGGCGAGGTGGACGGCGATCCCGGCCTTGTCGTCGCTCGAGCCACGGCCGTACAGGCGGCCGTCGCGCACGGTGGGTTCGAACGGCGGGCTGGTCCAGCCGTCCGGGTCGCCGGTGGGCTGCACGTCGTGGTGCGCGTACAGCACGATCGTCGGCTGGCCGGGCGGAGCCGGGTAGTGCGCGACGACGGCAGGCTGGCCGCCCTCGACGTCGTCGAGGATCTGCACGTCCGGGCTGCCGACGGCGCGGAACAGGTTGGCGACGGTCTCCGCCGACTGCCGCATCACCTCGGTCGCGCCCGGGTCGGCGCTGATCGACGGGATCCGGATAAGGGCGTCGAGATCGGCCCGGACACTCGGAAGGACGGCTTCAACGGCGCTGCGCAGGTCGTCGGTCACGAGAACGGAGCCTAATCCCGCGTGGCGCCAGGTATGTGAGCCGGCCCGATTGCGTCGCCCTTGTCCCGAATCGTCACTCGGACTCGTGCCGCCGCTGTCCAAATGCGGAGAAACTCCTTCGGAATGCGGACGGCGCTCGTACGCTTTCCCTAGCGGAACTGTCGGAGATATCGGAAGGCTGTAGTTGTGAGGAAGCTCATCCTGCTGGCCCTCGTGGGCCTGGCGGCCCAGCTGGTCGACGGCAGCCTCGGCATGGCGTACGGCGTCACGTCGACCACGCTGCTGCTCGTCACTGGCGTCGCCCCGGCGGCCGCATCCGCCACCGTGCACCTCGCCGAGATCGGTACGACGCTCGCCTCGGGCCTCTCGCACTGGCGGTTCGGCAACGTCGACTGGAAGGTCGTCGCGAAGATCGCGATTCCCGGCGCGGTCGGGTCGTTCGCGGGCGCGACGTTCCTCTCGTCGCTCTCCACCGAGACGGCGTCGCCGATCATGTCCGGCATCCTGCTCGCACTCGGCATGTACATCCTGATCCGCTTCACGGGCTGGGGAACGCCGCGTGGCCAGCTGGGCAAGCCGGTCCGCAAGCGCTTCCTGACGCCGCTCGGCGTGTTCGCCGGGTTCATCGACTCCACCGGCGGTGGCGGCTGGGGCCCGGTCGCGACGCCGGCGCTGCTCGCGAGCGGCCGGATGGAACCGCGGAAGGTCGTCGGCTCGGTCGACACGTCGGAGTTCGTGGTCTCGGTCGCCGCGAGCATCGGCTTCCTGATCGGCATCGGCACGTCGGGCATCCCGTTCACCGCGGTCGCCGCGCTGCTGATCGGTGGTCTGATCGCCGCGCCGCTCGCCGCGTGGCTCGTCCGGCACATCCCCGGCCGGGTGCTCGGCTCGCTCGTCGGTGGCGTGATCGTGCTGACGAACGTGCGGACGATCCTGCGCTCGGACTTCGTCGACGCCTCGTTCAACTTGCAGGCCGCGGCGTACATCGTGATCGCGCTCGCCTGGGTCGGCGCGGTGGCGTGGTCGGTGCGCGCGTACCGGCAGGAGAAGGCCGCGGACGCTGAGGCCGTGCCTGTGGCCGCCTAGGGTTTCAGACCTTTACGGACGGTCTCGACGATGCTGTCGAGGCCGTCCGTCGCGTTCCAGCCCGGGGGCAGGATGCCGCTCGTCGTCAGCGCCGCGTAGCCGTGGATGCTGGCGAACAGCGCGAGGGCGACCTCCTCGATGGGACCTTTTCTGATCTCGCCGGCCTGCTGGGCGTCGAGGATCAGCTGGAGCAACGGCTCGCCGAGTCGCTCGGCGGCGGCGCGGAGCTCGGGGGACGCGCCGGTCTCGTGCTTGCGCGCGTACATGAGCTCGAGCAGCGCCGCGCCTTCCACCGCGAATTCCACGTACGCACGGGCGGTCGCGTGCATGCGTTCGCCGATCCCGCCCTCGACGGCGTTGGCGCGGTCGAGCGCGTCGCCGAGGCGCTCGAAGCCGGCGAGCGCGAGCGCGTCGAGCAGGGCTTGCTTGTCCTTGAAGTGACGGCTCGGCGCCGCGTGGCTCACGCCGACGTCGCGCGCGAGCTCGCGCAGCGACAGCGCGTCGACACCCTTGTCGCGAACCGTCTGTTCGGCGCGGTCCAGCAGGGCCGTACGCAGGTCGCCGTGGTGGTAGGGGCGTGCCGGCATGGCTTCAGCCTACGCCAATGTTGTCGTTGACATCTTTGTTGGCACTGCCTACATTGGAGTCATGACCTTCTCCCTTCCGAACCTGACCGGCCGCACCGCGGTCGTCACCGGTGCCAACAGCGGCATCGGTATTGCCGCTACTCAAGCGCTGGCCGCGGCCGGCGCCCACGTCGTTCTCGCCGTTCGCGATCTGGAGCGCGGAAAGGCCGCTGCCGCGGAGGTCCGGGGCAGCGCCGAGGTCCGCCGCCTGGATCTGGCTGATCTGTCGTCGGTCCGTACGTTCGCGGCGGACTGGGACGGCCCGCTGGATCTGCTGATCAACAACGCCGGCGTGATGGCCGTCCCGGAGGCTCAGACCGCGGACGGTTTCGAGATGCAGTTCGGTACGAACCATCTCGGCCACTTCGCGCTGACCAACCTGCTGCTGCCGTACGTGACCTCCCGCGTGGTGACGGTGTCGTCGAGCGCGCATCGGGCCGGGCAGCTGCACTTTGACAACCTGAACTTGACAGGGGCGTACTCGCCGACGCGTGCGTACTCTCAGTCGAAGCTCGCGAACCTGCTCTTCACCCTCGAGCTCCAACGCCGGCTGACGCTGGCCGGCTCCGCTGTCCGCTCGACCGCGGCGCACCCGGGCTGGGCCGCGACGAACCTGCAGGGCCGGACGGCCTACCGCTTCCTGAACGCCGGCTCTGGCCTTGCGAACCGCCTGTTCGCGCAGTCCAACGATGCCGGCGCCTGGCCGACGCTCGCCGCGGCTACGTGGGATGTGCCGGGAGCGAGCTTCCTCGGCCCGGACGGCGCATTCGAGATGCGCGGCGAACCGACGTTGGTGGGCCGGACGCGCTTCGCCAGCGATGTCGAGGACGCCAAGCGCCTCTGGACCGTGTCCGAGGAGCTGACCGGCGTGCGGTTTCCCGAGCTCGCCAAAGCCGCCTAGCTGAGGGTCGACTCCTCGACGTTCTCCATGCAGGCATAGATCTCGCCGTACTCGACCTGGATCAGCGTGCTCGCGGCGCGGTCGTCGTGGGCACGCTGGTCGGGGAAGTCGTCGGCCGCTGACTTGCGAACGAGCGGTGATCTACCCCGATCAGGCAACGAGTGCGAGAACGAAGGGCAACACCTCCCCCGCACCAGCGTTCCGAAGCTCACGGGCGGCGACGGTGAGGGTCCAGCGCGAGTCGGCGAGGTCGTCGACCAGCAGCACCGTCGGCGCGGAGCCAAGGTTGGCCCGGAGCTCGTCGGACACCGCGAGCCGGTCCCACACGGCCGCGAGCCGGAACGCGCTGTTGCCACCCGCCTCACCGGTCGGACCACCGTGCTGCGGCACCACCGAACCCAGCAACGGCAACCGCCCGATCCGCGCGATGCCCTCGGCCACGGAACGCCCGAGCTGCGGTCGCTTCCGCGACTCGATCCAGGCGACCCCGTCGGGCCGGCGCGACCAGCCCCAGGTCTTCAGGACCTCGACGCACGCTCCGAGCAGCGCCTCGTCGGCTGGAACGTCCTCGGCGCCCGGGGCGAGCAACGTTCGCAGCCGCTGTCCCCAGCCGAGGTCGGTCAGCCGGGCAATCGCCCGCCCCGTGCCTGCCTGCTCGTTGGCCGCGATCCGGCCCGACACGTCGACGCCCAGGCGCTTCACGCCAGGCGGCCACATCGCCCTGGACTCCAGCTCGACGCCGACCTGGCGCAGCCGCGAGGCCGCTGCCTCTTCGGCGCCGGCCGACACGTCCGTCGGGTACCAAGGACCCGCGCACCGGTCGCATCGTCCGCACGGCGCGGCCGTCGGGTCGTCGAGCGCGCTCTGCAGGAACGCCATCCGGCACTCGTCGCTGCGCTCGTACTCCAGCATCGACTTCGCCTCGTCGGAACGAGCCTGCGCCACCCGTTCGTAGCGCTCGGCGTCGTACACCCACGGCTGCCCGGAGCTCTCCCAGCCGCCGCCGACGCGGCGGACCGCGCCCTCGACGTCGAGCACCTTGAGCAGGAGCTCCAATCGGGTGCGGCGGACGTCGACGATGACCTCCAGCGCCGGCGTCGACAGCGGCTTGCCCGCGTTGGCCAGCGCCTCGAGGACGGCGTCGGCCTGCTCCTGCCGTGGCATCGAGGCGGTGGCGAAGTATTTCCAGATGTCCGGGTCCTCGATCCCGGGCAGCAACAGGACGTCGGCTCGTTCGGTCGCACGGCCGGCTCGGCCGACCTGTTGGTAGTACGCGATCGGTGAGGCCGGCGCCCCGACGTGCACGACGAAGCCGAGGTCGGGCTTGTCGAAGCCCATGCCGAGCGCGCTGGTCGCGATCAACGCCTTCACCTGGTTGTTGCGCAGCGCGTCCTCGGCGAACAGCCGCTCGGCCTGGTCGGTGCGGCCGGTGTACGCAAGCACGGGGAAGCCGGCGTCGCGCAGCATCGCGGCGATGTCCTCGGCGGCGGAGACCGTGAGCGTGTAGACGATCCCGCTGCCCGGGAGGTCGTTGAGGTGGGCGGCGAGCCAGGCCAGCCGTTGCTGCGGGGTCTGCAGCCTGAGTACGCCGAGGCGGAGGCTGGCTCGTGCCAGCGGACCTCGGAGGGTGAGGACGTCCGCGCCGCCGGACGCGAGTTGCTCCTCGACATCGGCGACGACCCGGGCGTTCGCGGTGGCCGTCGTGCCGAGCACGGGCGTTCCCGCTGGCAGGTCGTCGAGGAGGTCGCGGATCCGGCGGTAGTCGGGCCGGAAGTCGTGGCCCCAGTCGGAGACGCAGTGCGCCTCGTCGACCACGAGCAGGCCGGCCCTCGCGGCGAGGTCGGGCAGCTGCTCGTCGCGGAAGCGCGGGTTGTTGAGGCGTTCCGGGCTGACCAGCAGGACGTCGACCTCGTCGACCTCGAGGGCCTTGGAGATGTCGGCCCACTCCTCGGCGTTGGCGGAGTTGATCGTCACCCCGCGGATGCCGGCGCGCTCGGCCGCCGCGACCTGGTCGCGCATGAGCGCGAGCAGGGGGGAGACGATCAGCGTCGGGCCGGCTCCTTCCGCGCGGCGCAGCGCGGTCGCGACGAAGTAGACGGCGGACTTGCCCCAGCCGGTGCGTTGGACGACGAGCACGCGGCGGCGTTCGGCGACGAGGGCCTCGATCGCCTCCCACTGCCCGTCGCGGAACTCGGCGTCGGGCACGCCCACGAGCCGCCGCAGGTGAGCGTCACCCTGGGCTCGCAGGTCGGTGGTCGGCGTGGTCTCTGTCATGGCGTTGACGTTAGCTGGCTGTGCCGACACCGCCAGCCGACCGTCCCACCCCTGTGGACGACGGGGGTTGTGGACAGAAACGTGGCCCTGGTTTTGGGCGTGAAGAGGCCCCCGCGTCGGGGGGTAGCGCGGGGGCCTCATCGCGATGGCTTCGGACCACCGAGGGTGGGACGGGCGGTACGTTCCGCCGGTTCCCAAGAGTTTCAAGAATTTTCCAAAGGCTCCGTCAACGGCAAGTACGCCGACAGGTCCGTCCGCTCTCCGCTGGCGATAAGCCGGGCCGACGAACGGGCATCGTCCCAGGTCAGACGCCCACTGGCCAGCAGGACCCAGGTCAGCGGATCGGTCTCGACGACGCCCGGCGGGGTTCCGCGCGTGTGCCGGGGACCGGGAACGCACTGGATCGCGGCGTACGGCGGGATCCGCAGCTCGACCGACCGCCCCGGCGCCCGCGCCAAGAGGACGGCGGCGAAGTGCTTCGAGAGCAGCTTCAGGTCCTCCCGTTCCGGCACAGCACCGTCCGCGAGCACCCGCGCCAAGGCGGCAGCCACCGCGGCGGCAGGGGCGGGGAGGTAGCGACGAGGCACGTCGCGAGGGTAATGCCCCATAATGCGGACGGCGCGTCAGTGTGGACGCGCGCGAACGGGGAAAACCGAATGTCGACACCACCCGCCGGCCTGTCCAGGCGCGGCATGCTGGTTCTGAGCGCCCTCGCCTTGACGGCGGTGAGCTGCAGCCAGAAAGACCAACGGGTCCAGCCCGCGAACTCCAGTCCGTCCGGAGGTCCTGTGCCTGACGAAGCGTGGAAGCGCCTGCTCAGTGGCAACGAGCGGTTCGCCCAGGGCAAGCAGATCCGGCCCCGCCAGGAGCTGGAATGGCGCAAGGCGGTCGCGGAGAAGCAGCAGACACCGTTCGCCTGCGTCCTCGGCTGCGTCGACTCGCGCGTGACGCCGGAGATCGTCTTCGACCAGGGCCTCGGCGACCTGCTGACCGTACGTACGGCCGGCGAGGTGCTCGACGACGCGGTCATCGGCAGCATCGAGTACGGCGTCCACCACCTCAACATTCCGCTCGTCGTCGTCCTCGGTCACTCCAACTGCGGGGCTGTCCAGGCGACGATCGACGTCGTCAAGAACGACGAGCAGGTGCACGGCGAGGTCAGTGCGCTCGTGCGCGCGATCGAGGCCGCCGTGCTCGCGACGCCGGAGAAGGACGACGCCGAGGCGTTCCTCGCGGCGTGCGTCGACGAGCAGGCCCGCCGGATGGCGGTCGAGCTGCCCGAGCGCTCCGAGGTCGTGGACGCCGCGATCCAGGCCGGCAAGACCCGCGTCGTCGCGGCGACGTACGACCTGCAGAGCGGCAAGATCAAGGAGCTGTGACCAGCGCACTCTCGAGCGGGAGCGAGCGCAGGCCGCGGATCGTCGTCGTCTGACGGCGTACGGGCCTGCCGGCGAGCCGCAGCCGCGGCAGCCGTTCGGCCAGCACCTGGAACGCGACCGCACCCTCCAGCCGGGCCAGCGGAGCGCCGAGGCAGTAGTGGATGCCCGACGAGAACGCGAGATGTTCGGCCGGCGACTCGCGGGCGATGTCGAACGTCGCAGGCCTGTCGTACACCTGAGGGTCGCGGTTGGCGGCGCCGAGCAGCGGGATGAGGTGCGACCCGGCCCTGAACAGCCGCCCGCCGAGCTCGACGTCCTCGTGCGCGATCCGCATCGTGTTCTGCACCGGCGCGTCGTACCGCAGCACCTCCTCCGCCGCCTTCCCGGCAAGCGACGGGTCTTCGCGCAGCAGCGCCCACTGAGCGGGGTTCGAGAGGAACGCGAGCATGCCGTTCCCGATCAGGTTGACGGTCGTCTCGAAGCCCGCGATGAGCAGGAGTTGGCAGCAGGTGATCAGCTCGTACTCGGTGAGCTTCTCCTCGCCCACCGCGGCGGCGAGAATGCTGATCACGTCGTCCTTGGGCTCGCGCGTCCGCTCCCGCAGCAGGCGGGTGAATAGCGCCGCGAGGTCGCGGCGGGCGCCCGCGAGCTCCTTGGCGTGGCGTACGGAACCGACCCCGTCGATCGCCTTGCCGACGATGCGGCCGTACCCGGCGAAAACCTCGTAGTCGACCTCCGGAATCCCCAGCAGGTCGGCGATCACCGCGATCGGCAGCGGGTTGGCGAAGTCGGCGACAAGATCGAACGAACTCTTGCGCATCGCCTTGTCCAGAAGGCGATGCGCGACCTCCTCGACCCGTTCGTGGTAGCCGAGGATGCGCTTCGCGGTGAACGCGGGCGTCGCCAGCCGCCGCAACCGCGTGTGGTCCGGCGGGTCGAGGTCGAGGAACGAGAAATCGAAGCCATCGCTCTCGCCTTCGGGCTGCACCGTGACACCGGACTGCTCGCCGGTGTTGGCCCGGACGCCCCAGCGCCGGTCGCGCAGGAGCTTGTTCGCGAGCTCGTGGCTCGTCGTGGACCAGACTTTGATGCGGCTTCGGTACAGAGGACCCTCGGCTCGGAGGCGCTCGTAGATCGGGTAGGGGTCCTCGTGGCCCTGACGCAACATCAGCTTGACAAACGGATCGCCCAGCACGTTCCCCATGAACCAAAGGCCGGCCTGCTGCGACCGAATCCGCCAGCCCAGTTGAAGATCCGACTTCAGTGTCATACGCCCTCCCGAAGACCACGGCTCGCGGCGGCATACCCAGCCGACAACACACAGCCGACGCCGATGGCGGCGAACGCGATGCCCGCGCCGCCGAACTCGATTACTGGTCCGAACACGAGCATTCCGAGCGGCCCCGCCGCCATCGCCAGCGACGCGAACGTGCCGATCACTCGTCCGCGCATGTGCTCGGGCGTTCGTTCCTGCATGATCACGGCGGCCACTGGGTTGATCGGGCCAGCGACGATGCCGATCGCGCCGGCGATGACGGCCATCCCCCACACCGGCGGCAGGAACGCGAGGCCGAAGAAGCCCAACCCCACAAGGCCGACCGCACCGGCGAGCGTGCCCCGCCGCGGCAGCTTGTGGCCGACGATGCCGTACCCGATCGCCCCCGCGAGCCCGCCGATCGCGAACGAGCTGAGCACGAGCGCGAGGTCGGTCGCCCTCCCCACGGCCTGCAGGTGCGCGGTGAGAACGAGCGTCAGCGGCGTCAGGAACAGCATCGCGATCATCGCGGAGATGCTCACGTCGCGGATCGCGCGGTCGCTCCAGACGAACTTCAGACCTTCGACGATCGACCGTAGGAACGGCTCGCCGCGGTGCGGCTCGGGCGAGATCTCGCGCGGAACGGTGGTGACGGTGAAGACAACGGCGAGGACGAACAGCCCGACTGCCGCCCAGAGCGTCCCGAAGCCGCCGATCCACGCCAGCAGGAGGCCGGCGAGGCCGGGACCGAGGATCGCGCCGACGTTCTCCGCCGCCTCACCCCACGCGTTGACGCGCTCGAGCGGCATCCGGGCCCTGCGGGCGACGTCCGGTCGCATCGACTCGCGGGCCGCCGCGCCGGGGCCGTCGAAGACCGCGCCGAGCGCGACCAGGATCAGGATGAGCGCCGTACCGAGGCCAACTGTGCTGTCCAGCAAGGGCAACGCGGCGACAGCGGCGGCGCTCAGCAAGTCGGCGCAGATGCTCGCGAACCTGCGTCCGACCCGGTCGACGAGCGCGCCGCCGAACAGCGTCGACAGCACCATCGGCGCGACCGCCGCGGCGCCGACCAGTCCGGCGAGCGCCGCGCTGCCGGTCCTGGCGAGGACGAGCCAGGGCAGGACCACGGCGACGATCTGGTTGCCGGTGTAGGAGAGCGCGGTCGCCGAGACGAGGCCAGCGAGGGGGACGCGCGAACGTTCCCGCGTCTGCACGTCGGTCATGTGCGCTGGCCGATGCCCGCGAGGAGCGTGCGTACGACGAGGTCGGGGGCGTCCCGGGCGGCGAGCATGCCGTACGAGACGCCTTCCCACGCGGTGTAGAGCAGGGCGTAGAGCGCGGAGACGAACCACCACTCGGCGATGTCCGTGCGGACCTGGCCGGTCTCCTTGGCGCGGCGCACGAGGACGTGCAGCGGAGGCTCGAGCTCGGACATGCGGCGCATGACCTTGGGCTCGTCGTCGAGCGTGGGCTGACGGAACAGGAACTGGAGCTGTGGGCCGAGCGGGACGAGCTTCTCGACGAGGTGGGTGAGGACGACGACGGGGTCGCCGTCCTCGTCCTCCAGCGCGGTCCTGATCGCGCGGTCGCACCGGTCGAGCGAGTCGTGCGCGACGGCGACGAGCAGGTCCTGGCGGGTGGGGTAGTGCTTGTGCAGCGTCGTACGACCGATGCCAGCGGCCTTGGCGACGTCGGCGAGCGAGGCGTTCGGCCGGGCGACCAGCACCTCGGCCGCCACGTCGAGCAGCTCCCTCGGCACAGGCGCGGGAGGATGCGGGCGGCCGCCGGCGCGAACAGTCATGTTCACTACCGTACATGAATGTTCGCGAGGGTGCTTCGGTCTGATCTTGGCCGGCAGGAAGGTGCCGGAGGCCTGTACGTGGCCGGCACGGAGTGTGAAGGTTTCCTTCAGCGCAGTGGCGCTTGGCGTTGCTGCCTGCCGTGGCCCCACGACGAGGAGTGCGTCATGTCGCCGACGTCCCATCGTTTTGCCCGAGCCGGCCTCGCCCTGGCCGCCGTTGTCGCTGTGTCCAGTACGTTCGGCTCCTCAGCAGGAGCCGCGCCGCCCCCTCCGGACAGCAAGCTGGTCTCGTACCACGGCTACCAGGTCGCGGTGCCCAAGGCCTGGCCCGTCGTCGACCTCGCCAAGCAGCGGGCCTGCGTACAGTTCGACAAGCCGGCCGTCTATCTCGGCGAGCCGAACTACCAGGAGAGCTGTCCGGCCGACGTCGTCGGCCGTGAAGCCGGGCTGCTGATCGAGCCGCTGAACGGTACGTCGGCCGCGCGCCCCGGCATCGTCCGCGCCAAGACCGGCACGGCCGTCGCCCAGGCGGCGACGTCGGCGAGCGGCACCCTGCAGGTCGCGATCGAGGGTGCCGGCGTGCTGGTCACCGCCGCGCACGGCCCCAGCAACGAGGCCGCCGTACGGAGCATCCTCGGCACCGGCCAGCTCGTCGCCGGCGGTCGCGCGATCACGCTCGACAAGGCCGCGAAGACCTCCGCCGTCATCACGCCGACGGCCGCGGTCGTCGCGCCCGGTACGTACAACGGCAAGGGTTTCGACCAGTGCGCGGCGCCCTCGCAGTCCACGATGGACACCTGGTGGAACTCCTCGCCCTACAAGGCCGTCGGCATCTACATCAGCGGCATCCAGCGCGGTTGCGCGCAGCCGAACCTGACGCCGACGTGGATCACCAACCAGCACAACCGCGGTTGGAAGTTCCTGCCCCTGCACGTCGGCCTGCAGGCACCGTGCCGCGGGACCGGCCACATGATGTCGTACGACCCCGCGACCGCGCGCAACCAAGGCCACCAGGCCGGCGTCGAGTCGGTGAACGCCGCACAGGCGTTGGGGATCGTGGCTGGCAGCGTGCTCTACAACGACATGGAGCAGTACGGACGCGCGGCGAACTGCATCACAGCGGTGATGTCGTTCCTCGACGGCTGGACCGACGAGCTGCACGCCCGCGGTTACCTGTCCGGCGTCTACTCCAGCGCCTCGTCCGGCATCACGGACCTGGTCACCAACTACAACAGCTCGACCTACACGCGTCCCGACCACGTGTTCTTCGCCTGGTGGAACAACGTCGCGAACACCGACGGTGGCTCCTACATCCCGGCGAGCTACTGGGCGAACCACCAGCGGGTGAAGCAGTACGCGGGCGACGTCCGCGAGACGTGGGGTGGGGTGTCGATCAACATCGACCGCGACTTCTTCGACACCGCGAACGGCGGCCCGCCGCCTCCGTGCGCCGGGGTGTCGCTGGACGCGACGGCGTACCCGAACCAGCAGTCCGGCTCGACGGGCAACCTGGTGAAGGCCGCGCAGTGCCTGTTGCAGGGTGCCGGGTCGATGCCGGCCGGGACGCCGTCGGGAACGTACGACGCGGCGACCGAGACCGCGGTGCGCTCGTTCCAGACGTCGAAGTCGCTGCCGGTGACGGGCGTCGTCAACTCCAACACCTGGACGGCACTGCTGTCGCGGGGCTCGACGCCGACGTTGCGGAGCGGGTCGTCGGGCGCCGATGTGTCGCGGCTGCAGCGCTCGCTGACCTCGGCACTGGGCCGGACGGTGGGGATCGACGGCTCGTTCGGACCGATCACCGACCAGGCGGCGCGCGACTTCCAGTCGACGCGTGGTCTGGGAGTCGACGGGATCGTCGGCCCGGCGACGTGGGGAGCCCTGCAAGCCGGCCGGTGAGTTACAACGCCGCCTCGTCGATTTGCGGGGCGTAACCAGAACGAATGGCCGAGGTGCTCGACGGGGGCGTGAGCACCTCGGCCATTCCCCTGCCTGGCTTGGAGATTGGCGTCCGTAGCCCTCGTACGTCCACGGGACGATCGCGTCGTCTCTGATGAGGTGCGGCGTGTCGTCGTGGATGACGAACGCTCCGGCAGGCAGCTCGTTCCACGGCTGGGGGTGGAGCTGGCGGCGGTGGGTGCCGCGGACGATGCGTTCGCTGTGGAGTCGGCGGTCGAGCTCGTTCGCCTTCAGGGTCGGCTCGCCCAGCGCGGCGCGGAACTTGTCGTACGCCTCCCGCCGGCACAGCGCGCAGGGGCGGTGGCCGGCGGCGAACGAGACTGCCTCGTCGTGGAAGAACAGCACGGTGAACCGGTGGGGCTTCCACTGCGGCAGCCGCCAGCCGCGGAACTCCAGCGCGCAGGTGATCCAGAGCTGGCTGCGGTGGAACCGGACGACCTTCGTCCCCTCGTGCAGGCAGCCGCGGTTCCCCGTCCAGGCGCCGCGCAGCGGGATCGCGACGAGGTCGCCTAGCGGGGTCACGCGATTGGGCATCGGCATCCGCCTACGGTGCGGCCAAGGCTTCGGTTGGCGCAAGCCTCGCCGCTCTGACGGCTGGGTAGAGGCCGGCGAGCGAGCCGATCAGCAGCGTCGCCGCCAGGCCGCCGATCATCGCCCATGGCGGTACGACGACGGGCCAGGCTTGGTACGTGGCGTAGCCGGCCGTCACGACGATGCCGAGCAGGACGCCGGCGAGGCCGCCGATGGCGGAGAGCAGTAACGCCTCGGCGAGGAACTGGAGCCGGATCTGGCCGCGGGTCGCGCCCAGCGCCCGGCGCAGCCCGATCTCCGCGCGACGTTCGAGGACGGAGATCACCATGGTGTTCGCGACGCCGACACCGCCGACCAGCAACGCCACGCGCGCCGAGCCCGAGCAGCAGGCGGTACAGGGTGGCGTCGGTGGCCTGCTGGGCGGCGAGGGCGTCGGACGGTCGGGAGACGTCGACCTCGTTGGGCGCTTCGGGGTTGGCGGTCGCCGCCAGCACGCCCTGCACGGCCTCGACCGCGGCTTCAGCAGCCCGCGTGTAGATCGTGGTCGGGTAGCCGTCGAAGCCGAGCAGCTGCTTCGCGACGGGCCAGCCGACCAGCGCGGCGGTGTCGAGCTCGGGGGCGAGCGGTACGGGGGCGAGGATGCCGACGACGGTGAACCACTGGCCGCCGAGGTACACCTGCTGATCCGGGCCGACCGTGCCGACGCCGAGGCGGTCGGCGGCCTTGGCGCCGAGGACGACGGCCGGGTACTTTGCCGTCGCCTCGTTGAGGAACGTGCCGATCGCGAGCTCGCCGCCGACAGTGTCGAGCAGGTCGGTCTTGGCCGCGAGGACGGAGATGCCGCCGGACTGCGGCGCCGGGCACCTTGTCGCTGCGGTAGACCTTCGCGTCGCCGAGCAGGCCGGTGGCGGTGACCGACTCGACCGGGTCGATCCAGTCGATCATCGCGACGGCCTCGTTCGGGAGGTGCGAGTCCTCGCCGAACAGGTTCTGGCCGGGCCCGACCGTGAGCAGGTTCGTGCCGAGCGCGTCGAGCTGCCGGTTGAGATCCTCCCGGCTGGACGTGGAGATCCCGACCACCGAGATCATCGCGGCGATCCCGATCGCGATCCCCAGGGCGGAGAGGAGGACCCGCGTCGGCCGGGCGCGCAGGCCCGCGCCGCCGACGCGAACCAGGTCGCCGGACCGAGCCGCGCCGGGGTCAGCGTCGTCGGGAGAGCTTTCGGAAAGCTCGTTGGAGACTTTCCCGAAGCATCTGGACAGCTTTCGCATGACCATCAGCCATCTTCTGGCCGTCGCGCATCTCGATCTGCCGGGGCAGCGAGGCCGCGATGTCGCGGTCGTGGGTGATGATCACGACCGTGGTGCCGCCGGCGTGCAGCTCGCGCAGCAGCGTCATCACGCCGGCGCCGGACGCGGAGTCGAGGTTGCCGGTCGGTTCGTCGGCGAGCAGCAACGGCGGGTCGCCGATCACGGCGCGGGCGATGGCGACCCGCTGGCGTTCGCCGCCGGACAGCTCGTGCGGGCGGTGCGCGAGGCGATGCGCCAGGCCGACTCGGTCCAGCGCGTCGGACGCACGCTGCAGCCGCCGGGATCTGGGAACGCCCGCGTACAGCAGCCCGTCCGCGACGTTGTCCAGCGCGGAAACGCCAGACGCGAGGTGGAACTGCTGGAACACGAACCCGATCGTCCGAGCCCGCAGAGCCGAAAGTTGCCGGTCGGTCAGACGCGGACACGTCGTGGCCGTCGATCCGCACCGTTCCCGATGTCGGCCGGTCCAACGTGCCGACCACGTTCAGCATCGTCGACTTCCCGGATCCGGACGGCCCGACGATCCCGACCAGCTCACCGGCTCGAATCGCCAACGTGGCTTGACGAAGCGCGACGACTCCACCTGCGTACTCCTTGCTCGCCTCCTGAAGCTGAACGATCATGTCGGCACCCCCACGAGCGTGCCCGCCTCGATGCCCGCCCCCGAAATCTCGACCTTGCCGCCCGCGAACATGCCCGGCTGCACCTTGACGTACGACACCGATGTCCCAGAGACGACCTGGACGCCGTACCCGCCCTCGGCGAGCGCGACCAGCGCCGTGATCGGCACCGTCAAGACGTCCTTGCGCTCGCCCGAGACCAGCGACACGTCGACGGGCGCCGCGTCCAGTCCGCCCGCGGCCTTGGGATCCGCGAGCGCGAGCTCCACCGTGATCGTCGGCGCGCCCGCCTCCTGACCGTCCGTACCCTCCGGAGCCGTCGCGACCTTGGCGACGCTGGTCACCGTTCCCGCGACCGCCTTGCCGGACGGAAGGGTCACCGTCGCCTTGACGCCGACCTTCACCAGGTGCTGCTTGGCGACGTCGAGCGCGACCGTGACCTTCTGCTCGGCGCCGCTGATCGTCAGCACCGGCAGGTTGGGCTCGCCGACGACGTCGCCGACGCCGATCGCGGGCAGGCCGACATGCAGATCGCCCGGCGCGACGACGATCAGGCTCGCGTCCACCTGCCCGGTCTCCTCGACGCCGAGGTCCTCCTGCCACTGCTTGACCGCCTTCTTGGTCTTCTCTGTAAAGGAGTTGTCGACCTTGAAGCCGGTGTAGCCGAACGCGGCGAGGTTCTGCTCGAGCTGCTTGACGTCCGAGCCCGAGACGCCGACCTTCATCGTGCGGTACGGCGGGATCGTTCCCTCGAGCAGTATCAACGGGTCCTGGTCGATCTTGTAGACAGGTTTGCCGATCTTGATGATCGAGCCGGCAACGGGCAGCCAGGTGATCGTGCCGGCCTTGGCCGGAGCGGTGAGCGCCTCGGGCGTCCCGTACGACAACGTGCCGCTGACGTGCTCGGTCTGTACGAGGTCCGCCACGACCACCTTCGCCGTCGCCGGCGGCAGCCCGTCGGCCGCCGCGACCGGCGCTGGGGAGCCGCCGAACCCCTTGGCCGCCAGCACGAGCGCCACGACGACCGCGAGCGCTCCGGCGGCGAGCAAGATCCGTCCGCGCATCGTCATCCTCCCGCCACTCCGGCGAGGAGGTCGCCGCACTTCTCGTTCGCCTTCTGGAACGCCGGGCTGTCGCGGTCGACGTTGCTGTCCCCGAACATCCCGCCGGAGCCGCCCGGCTGCGGGTCGGGGAAGTCGGGCAGCCCGTTCTGCCGCATGCACTCCGCGTACGCCTGGAACTTGTCCAGCTCCTCCGGCCCGATCGCGCCCTCACCTCGCACTCCGCCCTCCGGCTGGAGCGACTCGCAGGCCGCCATCGCCTTCTGGAACGTGGGGTTGCTCGGGTCGACGTCGTCGCCCTCGAGCTTCGGCAGCCCGGTGTCCGGATCGGGGTCCGGCAGGTCGATGCCGTTGTCGCGCATGCACTGCGTGAACGCCAATCCTCCCGGCGTGGGCGCCGAGCTCGCAGCGGGTGGCGCGCTCCCCTGGGCGGTAGGGAGCTGTGGGGTGGGCGTACTCGTACAGGCGCTCAGCCCGATCACCGCGAGAACGATGGCTGCCAAAGCGGGTGTCCTCATCGCCGAATCTCCATCCCTCGTAGGTCCGTTGAGGGGAGTAGATCCGCCGAGCGATAACCACCGCGTAACCGTGATCTCGCGAAGTTATGCGGTGGTTAGGTCCCGTACGGGAGGATGTCGCCATGCGCATCTTGGTCGTCGAGGACGAGCGGATCCTCGCGGACGCGATCGCCGAGTGGCTGCGGCGGGAGTCGTTCGCGGTGGACCTCGCCTACGACGGCGGCGCGGCGCTGGAACGGGTGGCGGTGAACAGCTACGACGTTGTCGTGCTCGACCGCGATCTTCCCGTCGTGCATGGCGACGAGGTGTGCCGATCGATCGTGTCGTCGCCCACGACGGCGCGCGTGTTGATGCTGACGGCCGCGGCCGCCGTACGGGATCGCGTGGCGGGGCTCGCGATCGGCGCGGACGACTACCTGCCGAAGCCGTTCGCGTTCGCCGAGCTGTCGGCGCGCGTGCACGCGTTGATGCGGCGTAACCAGCCCGCACAGCAGCCCGTGTTGGAACGTGCGGGCATCCGGCTCGACCCGCTGCGGCACGCGGTGTGGCGGGACGGCGAGCCGGTGGAGCTGCCGAACCGCGAGTTCGCCGTCCTGGTCGAGCTGCTCCGCGCGAACGGCGCGATCGTGTCGCACGAGGAGCTGCTCGAACGGGTGTGGGACGAGCACATCGACCCGTTCACGAACGTCGTACGGGTGACCGTGATGAAGCTGCGCAAGAAGCTCGGTGAGCCGCCGGTCGTCGAAACCGTGACCGGCATGGGATATCGGGTGTCATGAGCCGCTGGACGTTGCGGACGCGGTTGACCGTTCTGTACGCCGTGCTGTTCTTCCTCGCCGGCGCGGTGCTGCTCGGGCTGACGTACCTGCTCGTGCAGGCGTCGCTGGAGTCCCAGCTGAGCGGCAGCCTCGAGACGCGGGCCGCGGCGCTTCGCTCGCAGGGGCTGCCCAGCGACGTGATCGACGACGCCCGCCGCGACCAGGAGGCCTTGCGCGACGCCGCGCTTCGTTCGCTGGTGACGCAGGGCGGCCTGGCGCTGGTCGGCGTGGGCGTGGCGGCCGCTGGCCTGGGTTGGCTGGTCGCGGGTCGGGCGTTGCGGCCGTTGCAGCGGATCACCGAGACCGCGCAGCGGATCGCGGCATCGTCGGGTCGGGGACTGCACGAGCGGCTCGCGCTGAACGGGCCCCAGGACGAGGTGCGCCGGCTCGGGGACAGCTTCGACGCGATGCTCGAGCAGCTGGACCGCTCGTTCGACGGGCAGCGCCGGTTCGTGGCGAACGCGTCGCACGAGCTGCGTACCCCGTTGGCACTGAACCGGGCGCTGGTCGAGGTGGCGGTGACGCGGCCTTCGGCATCAGATGACCTGCGGCAGCTGGGGACGTCGCTGCTGGAGGTGAACGAGCGGCACGAGCGGCTGATCGACGGGCTGCTGACGTTGGCGGATAGCGAGAACGCGGTGACCACCCGTTCGCCGATCGACCTCGCCGACGTGGCCGCACGGGTCACCGACGCAGCGGTTCGGCGGTCCCTCGCGCCGGCTCCGACATCGGGCGACCCGGTGCTGATCGAACGGCTGGTGCAGAACCTCGTCGACAACGCCGTCCGCTACAACGTGCCGTCCGGCTGGGTGTCCGTGCGGACCTCGGTCGACGGTGACAAGGCGGTGTTGACGGTGGAGAACACCGGCCCGATCGTGGCGCCGTACGAGGTCGAGTCGCTGTTCCAACCGTTCCGCCAACTGGGCGACCGCCGCGCAGGCCCCGACCGCGGCTTCGGCCTCGGCCTGTCCATCGTCCGAGCGATCGCCCAAGCCCACGGCGGCTCCGCCACCGCCCTCCCCCGCGACGGCGGCGGCCTGGTCGTCAAGGTCAGCTTGCCGAACGCGGAGTGATCGACTCGCCCTGCATCGTCCCCTCGACGGCGTCCACATAGGCGCGCGCGACGTCCGCTGCCGGCATACCGTCCGCAGGATCCATACCGAGCTCGACGAGCGTCTCGCGAACCCAGCCCGGGCACACGGCGTTGAGTCGGATGCCGCGGGTGAGATCGGGCGTCGCCGCATCGACGAACGCATCCAGGCCGGCGTTGACCAGCGCACCGATCGAACTGCCCGGCGTGGATTCCGGGATGCCGCCGCTCGTCAGCGTGATCGAGCCGCCGTCGTTCAGGCGGGCGACCGCGTGGCTGGTGAGCGCGACCTGGCCGAGCAGCTTGGAGCGCAGAACGGGAGTGGGGTCGTGGTTCGGCAGCGTGGCGAGATCGGTCAACGGGGCGTGCGCGGCGCAGCACACGATCGCGTCGAGCTCGGTGACCGCCTCGACCAGCGCGGCGATCGACGCCTGGTCGTCGAGGTCGACCGCTGGGTCGCTGCGGCGGGAGACGCGGACGACCTCATGCCGTTCGGCGAGCTGGTCCGCCACCTGCTGCCCGATCGTGCCGGACGCGCCAATCACGACGATCTTCATGGCTCCCACCCTGCCACGCACTCCTCCATCCCCAACCCCACCCACTTCACCCACCGAGGCGGGGTTACCGGCCAGGATTATCGGGGCAAATCGGGCGCGATTGTCCGGTTGAGTGGGTGAAGTGGAGGGGGTTGGGGACGAGGGGGGCGGTGGTCAGGCGTCGTAGTCGACCGTCAGTTCGTCGGAGATCGGGAGGGACTGGCAGGTGAGGATAGAGCCGGCGTCGAGTTCGGCTTGTTCGAGGGCGAAGTTGCGGCGCATGCGGACCTCGCCGCTGGTGAGGTGGGCGCGGCACGTTCCGCAGACGCCGCCCTTGCAGGCGAACGGGAGGTCGGGCCGGACCCGCTGCGCGCCTTCGAGCACGGTCGTGTCGCGGGCCAGCGGGAGCGAGGTCGTGCGGCCGTCGAGGATCACGGTCACCTCGCTGCTCGGGCCGACGATGCCGGGCTCCTCGTGCTTCACCGGCTCGGGCGGAACGTCGACGAAGAACAGCTCACGGTGCACGCGGTCGAGAGGCACGCCCAGCTCGGCCAGCACTTCCTGCGTCGAGACGATCATGTCGAACGGACCACACACCCACCAGTGATCCACGTCCTCGGGCGACGTGAGCACAGGCAGCAGCTGGCGGAGCTTCGCGCCGTCCAGGCGGCCGCTGAACAGCTCGGCCTCGCGCGGCTCCCGCGACAGGACGTGCGCGAGCTCGAGCGTCGACGGGTAGCGGTCCTTCAGGTCGGCCAGCTCGTCGACGAACATCACGGTCGAGCTGCGGCGGTTGCCGTACAGCAACGTGACCTCGCTGCCCGGAACGGCGAGCACCGACGACGCGATCGACAGCACCGGCGTGATGCCCGAGCCCGCGGCGATCAGGACGTGCCGCGCCGGCGCCGCCAGGTCGGGAACGAACGAGCCCGCCGGGGCCTGCACCTCGATCGTGTCGCCAGGCTTGACCTCGCGCACCAGCCAGGACGAGAACAACCCGTCCGGCACCTCGCGTACGCCGATCCGCGGCCGCGCTCCGGCCGGCGCGCAGATCGAGTACTGGCGGCGTTCCTCCCGCTCACCGACGAACCTCCGCAGCGTGACGTTCTGGCCCGGCGCGAACGCGAAGTCGCCTGCCAGCTCGGGCGGAACGTCGAAGCTCACCGCCACCGCGTCGTCGCAGAGCCGCTCGATCTCGGCGACCCTGAGCTCGTGGAAGGCCGACCGCATCAGATCTCCTTCACGCGCTCGAAAGGCTCGCCGCAGTCGCGGCAGCGGACGAGGGCCTTGCAGGCGGTGGAGCCGAACTCCGCGATGGTCTCGGTGTGTGTCGACGCGCACCGCGGGCACGCGACCGACGGGGCCGGGGCGGTCAGTGTCAGCGGGATCGGGCCGCGCGGGGCTTGGCCGGGCGGCGCGATGCCGGCTTCGGCGAGTTTCGCCTTACCCACTGGGGAGATCCAGTCCGAGCTCCAGGCCGGGTGCAGCGCGGTGCGTACCTCGACGTCCCGGTAGCCCGCCTTGGCCAGCGCGTGGACGAGGTCGGCGCGCATGGTCTCCAGAGCGGGGCAGCCGAGGTACGTCGGCGTCAACGTCACCACGACGCGATCGGCGTCCTCGTCGACCGACCGCAGCACGCCGAGGTCGGCGAGCGTGAGCATCGGCAGCTCGGGGTCGACGACGGTCTCGGCCACCGTACGTGCGCTCACCAGACCGCTCCCGGGTTCGCGCGGGCGACGCTCTGCAACTCGGCGAGCAGATAGCCCATCGCCTCCGTGTGCACCCCGTCACGACCGACCTTGCCCAGCACGTCCACTCGATCGGGAACGTCCGGCACCGCCAGCGTCGCCGCTGCCAGCACCTGCCCGAGAACCTCGTCGAACTCCGCCCGCGGCTCGTCCTCGAACAGCTCCCACACGTACGGCCACACCGTATCGAGGCCGGCCTGCATCCGTTCGCGCGAGTACGCCGTCCCGTCGCCCAGCCGGACGCACCAACGGGCGGCGTAGTCGCGGTGGTACGTGACCTCCTTGACGCCCTTCGCGGCGATCGCCGCCACCACCGGGTCGACGTGCGAGACCAGCCGAGACAGCAGTGCCAACCGCCAGGTCGAGAAGACGAGCAGCCGCGCCACCAGCTCGGCGAAGTCCCCGTTCGGGAGCTCGACGAGTCGCACGTTCAGGAACTCGGACTCCGAACGCAGGAAGGCGAAATCGTCCTCCGACCGCCCGGTCCCGTCCACGACACCAGCCCGCGTGTAGAGCCAGCGCGACCTGGCCGAGCAGGTCGAGTCCGATGTTCGCGATCGCGACCTCGTCCTCCAGCTCCGGCGCGTCCGTGCACCACTGCTGCAGCCGGTGCGACATCACGAGCGCGTCGTCGGCCAGCGCCACGCAGAGTCGCGCCAACTCCGACCGCGACACGCCATCGGGGATGTCGGTCGGCACGCCGGAGAGCGAATCGGCGAAGCCCGTTCCGTACGCCCATCTCGCGTCGTCGTGCGCGTCGGTGAGGGCCTCGTACGCGTTGTCGAAAGGCATCGTCAGCTCACATGTGCGGAACGTTGTCGGGAATCTCGTAGAACGTCGGGTGCCGGTAGACCTTGTCGCCGGACGGTTCGAAGAACGAGTCCTTCTCGTCCGGGCTCGACGCCGTGATGTCGGCTGCCTGGACGACCCAGATGCTCACACCCTCGTTGCGTCGCGTGTAGACGTCGCGCGCGTTGCGCAACGCCATCTCCGCATCGGCGGCGCGCAGCGACCCCACGTGTACGTGGTTGAGCCCGCGCTTGCCTCGGACGAAGACCTCCCACAACGGCCAGCTCATCGTGCACTCTCCTTCGCGGCATGGGCCGACGCGGCTTCGCGGACCCAAGCGCCGTCCTCGTGCGCCCGTCGCCGCCGTTCGACGCGCTCGGCGTTGCAAGGCCCGTCGCCAGCGATCACGCGCTTCAACTCCGACCAGTCGATCGGCCCGAAGTCGTAGTGCCCGCGGGCCTCGTTCCACTTCAGCAGCGGATCTGGCAACGTCACCCCGAGCACCTCGGCCTGCGGAACCGACATGTCAACGAAGCGTTGACGCAGCTCGTCGTTCGTGTGCCGCTTGATCTTCCAAGCCATCGACTGCGCGGTGTTGGGCGAGTCGCCGTCCGGCGGACCGAACATCATCAACGACGGCCACCAGAACCGGTTCGTCGCGTCCTGCACCATCGCCTGCTGTTCGGCGGGTGCCGCGCATCATCGTCATCAGCAGCTCGTAACCCTGCCGCTGATGGAACGACTCCTCCTTGCAGATACGGATCATCGCCCGCGCGTACGGCCCGTACGAGCTGCGGCACAACGGCACCTGGTTGCAGATCGCCGCGCCGTCGACCAGCCAGCCGATCACGCCGACATCGGCGAACGTCAACGTCGGGTAGTTGAAGATCGACGAGTACTTCTGCCGTCCGGCTGATCAGCATCTCGGTCAGCTCGGTCCGGTCGGCGCCGAGGGTCTCCGCGGCGGAGTAGAGGTAGAGCCCGTGCCCGGCCTCGTCCTGCACCTTCGCGAGCAGAATCGCCTTGCGGCGAAGGGAAGGCGCCCGTGTGATCCAGTTGCCCTCGGGCTGCATGCCGATGATCTCCGAGTGCGCGTGCTGCGCGATCTGCCGGACCATCGTCTTGCGGTACGCGTCGGGCAGCCAGTCGCGGGGCTCGATGCGCTGGTCGGCGGCGATCGTGGCCTCGAAGTGCTCCTCGACCGTGACGGTCATGACTGCTCCTTGGCGACGAGCGTCAGCACGTCGTACTTGGCGACCGACTCGCCCTTCTGGTTGGTCACGTCCGCGTCCCAGGTGACCACGCCGTAGTCGGTGTCGACGCGGGGCGAGATCTGCTTCGCGGTCAGCGTCACGGTGAGGGCGTCACCCGGATAGACCGGGGTGAGGAAGCGCAGGTTTTCCAGGCCGTAGTTGGCGAGAACGGGTCCAGGCGCCGGATCGACGAACAGGCCGGCGGCGAGCGAGACGACCAGGTAGCCGTGCGCGACGATGCCGCCGAAGATCGGGTTGGCCCTCGCGGCTTCCTCGTTCGTGTGCGCGTAGAACGTGTCGCCGGTGAACTCGGCGAAGTGGTCGATGTCGTCCTGCGTCACCACGCGCGGCCCGGCGGTCACGTAGTCGCCGACCTTCAACTCCGCAAGGGATTTCCGGAACGGGTGATCGCCGTCCGACGACCTCTCACCACCACTCACGTACCTGTTGGTGATCGCGCCGAGCACGGTCGGCGAGGCCTGTATGGCGGTGCGCTGCAGGTGGTGCAGGATCCCACGTACGCCACCCAGCTCCTCGCCGCCACCGGCCCGACCGGGACCACCGTGGATCAGCATCGGCAGCGGCGATCCGTGGCCCGTCGACTCCTTCGCGTCGGTCGCGTCAAGGACGAGCAACCGGCCGTGCCATGGCGCGACGCCGAGGACGACCTCACGGACGAATCCTGTGTCACCGCTGACGATCGAGCCGACGAGGCTGCCCAGGCCGCGGGCCGCGAGCTCGACGGCCTGCTCGGTCGAGTCGTACGGCAGCAACGTGCTCACCGGGCCGAACGCCTCGACCTCGTGCGGCTCGGCGCGGTCGACGTCGTCGACCCGCAGCAGAACAGGTGAGAGGAACGCGCCGCGCTCGGCGTCGGCATCGACGACCTCGACGTGCAGCGGGTCGCCGAAGACGGCGGATCCCGCGTCCTGCAAGGCCTTCAGCGACCGCCGCACCTCCTCGCGCTGCTCGAGGCTCGCGAGTGCGCCCATGCGGACCTCGGGGTTGACGGGGTTGCCGACGACGACCTTGCCGAGCCGTTCGCGGGTCGCCTCGGCGACGTCGTTCAGCAGGCGGGTCGGAACGATCGCGCGGCGGATCGCCGTGCATTTCTGCCCAGCCTTGGCGGTCATCTCGTACGCGAGCTGCTTGACGAACAGGTCGAACTCGGTGGTGCCGGGCTTCGCGTCGGGACCGAGGATCGAGCAGTTCAGCGAGTCGGCCTCGGCGTTGAAACGCACGGAGTTGCGGATGACGACGGGATGCGCGCGCAGCTTCTGCGCGGTCGAGGCGGACCCGGTGAAGCTCACCAGGTCCTGCGCGGTGAGGTGGTCGAGCAGATCGCCGGCGCTGCCGCAGAGGAGCTGGATCGAGCCCTCTGGGAGGATGCCGGACTCGACGACCAGCTCGACCATGCGCTCGGTGAGGTACGCGGTTTGGCTTGCTGGCTTGATCAAACTCGGCACGCCGGCGATGAACGCGGGTGCGAACTTCTCCAGCGGTCCCCACATCGGGAAGTTGAATGCGTTGATCTGGACGGCGACGCCGTGCAGCGGGACCGCGATGTGTTGGCCGACGAACGTTCCTTGTCTCCCGAGGGGTTCGACCGCGCCCTCGACGTACACGGTGTCGTTCGGCAGCTCCTTGCGCGCCTTGCTGGAGTAGCCGAACAGCGTGCCGATGCCGCCGTCGATGTCGATCTTCGAGTCGGCGAGCGTGGCGCCGGTGCGATGCGACAGCGCGTACAGCTCCTCGCGCTGCTCCATCAGGTGGGACGCGAGGACCTTCAGCAGCTGGGCCCGCTGGTGAAACGTGAGCTCGCGCAGCGCCGGCCCGCCGACCCGCCGGCCGTACGCGAGGGCCGCGGCCCGGTCCACGCCGGTCGCCGAGATGCGCGCGACCTCCTCGCCGGTGGCGGCGTCGTACAGCGGCTGACCCTCGTCGGGCGCGGAATGCCAGCGACCGGCGAGGTAGCTGCGCAGCATGGGCATGGGATCGACCTCTCGACGATTAACCAACCGTACGGTCAGTTAATCATGCTAGCGTGTTGGTGTGAAGACGGCGGCGCGACGAGGCAGGCCCGGGTACGACCTGGAGTCGCTGCTCGCGGTCGCCGTCGAGCTGTTCAACGAGCGCGGCTACGACGGCACGTCCATGGAGGACCTCGCGCGCCGGCTCGGCGTGACGAAGGCCGCGATCTACCACCACGTGTCGTCGCGGGACGAGCTCCTGCGCCTGGCGACCGACCGGGCGCTGGACGGGCTGTTCGAGGTGGCCGACGAGGTGTCGGCGTCGTCCGGTCCGGCGCTCGCGCGGCTGGAGCGGCTGGTCAGAGGGGCGGTCGTGGTGCTCGTCGAGAGGCTGCCGTTCGTGACGCTGCTGCTCCGCGCGCGAGGAAACACCGACGTGGAGAGGGCCGCGCTGGCCCGGCGGCGGCAGTTCGACCGCATCGTGACCGACCTGGTGAGACAGGCGGAAGCAGAGGGCGACCTCCGCCCCGACGTCGACCCAGCCGTGACCAGCCGCCTGCTGTTCGGCATGGTGAACAGCCTGGTCGAGTGGTACCGCCCCCATGGCTTGTCCCCCGAGGCCCTTGCCGACGCGATCTGCAAGGTGGCCTTCGAAGGCATCGCGACACGAACCTGAGCCCGAGGGTGGGGCGGACTTGTTCCACAGATCTCGGGCTCTAGGCCGAGATCTGTGTAACAAGTCGGATTGTGGGACCGGAGAGACGCACGATGCCGGCTGGCTATGCGGTGATCATGATCGTGATCATGAAGACGAAACGGCGCATACGACCGGTTTGGCTTCATGATCACGATCATGATCACGCGACCCTGTGCGGGCGAGGCAGGCTGAGGCGGACTTGTTGGACAGATCTCGGCTCAGAGCCCGAGATTCGTCCAACAACTCACGAATCAGGCCCATCGGTTGGCGGCCGCGTGGAGTTGTTGGACAGATGTCGGGATAGAAGCCGAGATCCGTCCAACAACTCGCGAGAGCGGGACGGATGTGCCGGCAGGCGCGAGCGAGGCAGGGTGAGGTGGGGTTGTTGGAGAGATGTCGGCCTAGAGGCCGAGATCTCTCCAACAACTCGCAAGAGCGGGACAGATGTGACGGCAGGTGCGCCGAGCAGGAGTGGCGGGCGAGCGGGGCAGCGGGGGCGAACGAGGTGGGGGTGGCGAACGAGGCCGATGGGGATCGCCGGGGGGCCACGGGTGGGCAGGCGCAGCCTGCCCTTAACGACCTGCACCGGGCCGCCGAGGGCTCCATGTCAAGCGGTCAGGTCGCGCAGCGACCTGATCCCAGCCAAACTCGCCCACAAACAACAGCAACCACAAGAAGCCCGCGAGTTTGACTGGGACGCGAAGCGCCCTTGACATGGAGGGCGGCCCATAAACTCCCGGCGATCCCCATCGACCGAGAGAGCCACTCGCACCGAGCGAGCCACCCCGAGCCGAGCAAGATTGGCCGAGCGAGCCGGACTTGTTGGACAGATCTCGGCCCAGAACCCGAGATCTGTCCAACAACTCGCGAAGTGGGTCGGGCAGCGACGGCCGAGCGAGCTGCGGGTGTGGAGCACAAATAAGGCGCCCGAGGGCCGATCTAAGGCACCGCTCCCATGGCTGGGCACCCGGTCCCGATCGCACGATGCTTCCATGGCGACGATCAACGACGAGTACGTCATCGGCCACACGACGTCCGAGCTGCTCCGGATGGATCAGCAGGCGAAGCTGTTGGCGCCGGCGACCGCGGCGATCTTGCAGGTCGCCGGCCTGCGTCCGGGCATGCGGGTGCTCGACCTCGGCACCGGACTCGGCGACGTCGCGCTGACGGCGGCCGAGCTCGTCGGGGCCGAAGGGCACGTCGTCGGCATCGATCGGGACCAGGAGGCGATCCACCAGGCCCGCGCCAGAGCCCAAGACCGAGGGCTCGACAACGTGCGGTTCGAACAGGGCGAAGCCGGCGAGTGGGACGGCGGCGGGCAGTTCGACGCTGTCATCGGTCGGCTCATCCTCGTGTTCCACAACGATCCGGCCCAGGTCGTCCGCCACCACGCCAAAGCGCTGAGACCAGGCGGCCTCTTCCTCGCGATGGAATGGGACTACCTCACCGCGCGAGCCGATCCGTTCTGCCCGACGGTCTACCGGACGGTCGCGCTGATGTCCGCCGCCGTACGGCACGCCGGCATGGACCCCGCGCTCGGCGCACGACTCGACACCGTCCTCGACCAGGCCGGCCTCACCGAGACAGAGGCGCTCGGCTTCCGCCCGTTCACGTCGACGAAGGACGGCGCCAGGGCGCTGACCGGACTGGTCTCGACGATGCTGCCGTTGATGGAACATTCCGGCCTCGTCGACTCCCCCGACTTCGGTCTGGAGACGTTGCGGCACCGCATCGCCGCCGAGGTGGCCGAGGCCAACGCCACGTTCGTCCTGCCGACCCTCGTAGGTGCGTGGGGTCGCACGGCTTCTTGACGTTTGTCGGTGTTCCCCGAGGGAACCTCCCTGGCGAGGTCGAGGAGGTGAAACTGGATGGGAACCATCCTGTGGATTATCGCCGCGATTCTGGTCATTGCCGGCATCGTCGCACTCGTACGTCGCCAAATGATCGCGGGCATCGTGCTGATCATCGTGGGTCTGCTCGTCGGGCCTGGCGGCGTCAGCCTGTTCACCTAACGGGGGTATGAGCCGTGGCCGTCGCGTACACCTACGAAATCGATCGTCGCGTCAAGGATGAATGGGTACGAGACGCCGTCGCGGAAGACCGGACCGTCGAGGATCGCCCGGCGACTGAGGTCGCTCGGGCGATCCTCGAGGACTGGATCATCGACAACCCGAGCCGGCTCGTGGGCGGCGGCCGGGTGACCGTTTTCGACAAGGATCCGTTCGACCAGGCTCCCGAAGAGAACGCCCGCGTCAGAGTCTCGATTTTCTTTGGCACGTTGGAAGATCGAGCAGCTCAACCGTCCGCAACCGCATATCTGCTGAGCGATCCGGACCTCCAGGACCCGCATGGTTGGGTCAATCCCTAACACGGATTGACGATTGGCGGCGGCACCTGAGGGTAAAGGGGGCTCATGATGACGAGGTGGCGAGAAGCGATGGGAGGTACGGGGCAGCTGTCCGATCACGACTTCGACACCGTCACTGCCGAGTTCGAGATTCCGGCAGAGGTCGAGTACGTATCGGTGCTCCGAACCACCGCTGTCGCGTTCGCCGCTCGTCTCGGCTGCACGATCGACGAGGTCGAGGACCTTCGCATCGCCGTTCACGAAGCGGCCGCGATGCTCATCGAGCTCGCCGACCCGAAGTCCAGGCTGAGTTGCCGATTCCAGCTCGACAACCAGCTGCTGGTCGCGCTGTCCGTTCCAGCCGGCGCTCGACCGATGCCAGCCGATACCTCCTTCGCATGGCAGATCCTGCGAAGTCTGACAAGGGCGGTGGAAGTGGACCTCAGTGAGCCGGAACGCCTTGGGTTGCGACTTCTGACGGGACGCGACTCATGACGGCCATGATCGCTACGCGGCCGAGAAGCAACGCGGACGGCCAAAAGGCAGAGACGAAGAGACTCTTCGGTGAGCTTTCGCAGACCCGGACCGACGAGTGGGAGCGGCAGTCGATTCGCGATGAGCTGATCTTGCTGCACCTCCCGCTGGTCGAGCACATCGCGCGCCGATACCGGGATCGCAACGAGCCCCTGGAAGATCTCATTCAGGTCGGAACGATCGGCCTGATCAAGGCAACGGACCGGTTCGACCCGACCCGGGGCGTCGAGTTCTCCACATACGCGACGCCGACGATTCTCGGTGAGATCAAGCGGCATTTCCGGGACAAGGGTTGGTCGGTACGCGTGCCACGGCGCCTCCAGGAGCTCCGGATGTCTCTCTCGGCGGCGACGACCATGATGACCGCAGGAGTTTGGCCGGTCGCCCACTATCGCCGAGCTGGCGGAGCGGGTGGGGACGTCCGAGGAAAGCGTGCTCGAGGGCCTCGAGTCCGCGAACGCGTACGCCACGGTGCCGTTGGAGGCTCCGGAGGACTCCGACGAGTCGTTGCAGCTCTCCGCCCGCCTCGGCGCGGTCGACCCCGGGCTCGAGTGCGTCGACAACCGGCAGTCGTTGAAGCCGTTGCTCGAGCAGCTGCCCGAGCGCGACCGGAAGATCCTCTTGATGCGGTTCTTCAAGGGCATGACGCAGTCGCAGATTGGGGCCGAGCTCGGCATCTCGCAGATGCACGTGTCCCGGCTGCTGGCTCGTACGTTGGGACAGCTGCGCGAGCAGCTCCTCAGCGAAGACTGAGCACGGCCTGCTCTATGGCCGCGTCCTCGATGGTTTCGACTGTGCGCAGATCGAGGACGCAACGCCCGTGCCGTACGTAGCCGACCACCGGTGCCTCCGCTTGCCGGAGTGCGGCGGCGTACGGCTCGGGTAGGCACACACCCCAGCTCGGCAGCTCGACACCGGGCGCACCGCCGCCGCCAACGGCTGACGTGCAGGCCATCGCGGTGGCGTCGATCCCCTTCTCTACAAGGGCATTCGCCAACCGTTCCGCACGAGGGCGTAGCTCGTCGGCCGTGCGGTCGAGGGCACGTACGACCGGCACCGTCGGCCCGGTCAACGTCGCCTCCAACGCGGCCAGCGTCAGCTTGTCGACGCGCAGCGCTCGCGCGGCGGGATGCCGGCGCAGCCTCTCGACGAGGTCCTTCCGCCCAAGGATCAGACCGGCCTGCGGACCACCCAGAAGCTTGTCCCCACTCGCGGTGACGAGCGCGGCGCCCTCGCGCAGCATGGTCGCGGCGTCCGGTTCGTCCGGCAGCAACGGATGTGGGCGGAGCAGCCCCGAGCCGATGTCGACGACCACCGGAACGCCCAGGTCGGCGAGGTCCGCGACTGGCACCGAGGCGGTGAACCCCGTCACCTGGAAGTTCGACGGATGCACCTTCAGCACGAAGCCGGTGTCGGGTCCGAGCGCACCCTGGTAGTCCGCGAGTGACGTACGGTTCGTCGTCCCGACCTCGCGCAGCCGCGCACCCGTGGCAGCGAGCAGCTCCGGGATCCGGAAGCCGTCCCCGATCTCGACCAGCTCGCCCCGGCTGAGCACGATCTCCCGACCGGGAGCGAGAACGAGCGCGCAGAGCAGCAGCGCCGCCGCGTTGTTGTTGACGACGTGCACGGCCTCGGCGTCCGGAACGGCGGCCGCGAGGGCCGCGAGCGCTCCCCGTCCGCGCCGCGCACGAGCGCCGGTGGCGAGGTCGAACTCCACATCCGTACTCCCCGCCGCCGCGACCACCGCCACCCGAGCCGCCTCCGACAACGGAGCGCGACCGAGGTTGGTGTGGACGACCACGCCGGTCGCGTTGATCACCGGTCGCAGGCTCACGCCGGGCGCCAGTTCCGTCAAGGTCGCGTTGACGACCTCGCCGGGAGCGAGGGCACCGGCACGTACCCGCGCCTGCGCCACACCCACCGCGGCCTTCACGGCCTCGCGTCCGTACGCCTCCAAGGCGTCCCGAAGCTCCGGCGCACCGAGCACGGTGTCCGTTCTCGGTACCAGCCGGCGCGGATCGACCATCGCGGCCATTCTGGCCGTTTGCTGCAGAACGGTCGATCCGGAGTCCACTGCGCAATATATTGACGACGAACGGTCAGGCGCTGGTAGTTAGCTCCGAGCCCGAGAGGCGGTTCGGTATGGCGGCAGTGCACAGGGCGCTGGACGGCGTCCAGTTCCATCTCGACGGCGAGCTGGACCTCAGCTGCCCGGCGACCTCCGTCGCCGAGGTCATGATCGGTGACCGCCTGCACGAGTTCACCTCCGGCGCTCCCACGCTCGGCCGCGACGTCGCGGCGACCGTCGGGATCGACGAGTTCACCGAGCGGCTCGGCTACCAAGGCGGCACGCTCCACACCGCGACCAAACGGACGTACGACAACCAGGCGATGCTGGTCGAGGAGCTGCTGATCGGTGCCTGGCTGGGCACCAAGCACTCGCTCGTCACCCAGCTGCCGCGCGGGACGACCGCGGAGCTGCTCGGCATCCTGCGGGCGCTCAACGTCGCCGAACGCGACGACGGCCTGGTCCTCAAGCCCGACGCCCGCGCCGGCTGCCAGTTCGCCAACCCGGCCACGATCATGAAGGAAGTCCCGGGACTCGGACTGCTCGAGCTGTCGACGCCGACGAACGACCGCCGCCGCCAGCTGGCCGGCCTGGACTCCAAGGCGACCTCGAGCGGCGAGCTGTTCGCCGACTGGCTGACCGACGGGAGTCCGTACTTCATCCTCGACGCCCCCGGTGTCTGGATGACGGTCGTACCGCTCGCCGGGAACGCCGCCGAGCGCATGCCCACCCTGATCGAACGGCTCCGAGTCCGAGCTCACGCCAACGGAGGAGTGCGGAGATGACGTTCCTCGCCAGCGCACTGATCCTCAGCTGGGTCGCGATCATCCTGCTCGCGCTGGTCGTCGCCCGTCTCGTTCAACAGGTGCACCGACTCGAGTCCGGCACCGGCCCACGCCGCCCCGACCGAGTCGGCATCCGCCCGGGTTCGTCGGCGCCTGCCCTTGCCCAGTTGGGAATTCCGGCTGGCGAGCCGGCGGTGCTGCTCTTCCTGAGCGCGAGCTGCTCGACCTGCTCGGAGGTTCTCGTCGAGGCTTCGGAGCAGGCCGGAAGGCCAGGGGTTCCCGCACTGCACGCGCTGTTCGAAGGCGCGTCGCCGACGGCGTCGAACGGCGTCTCCGTGCACGAGGGCAAGGCTGAGCTGTTCGACCGGTACGACGCGGTCGCGACCCCGTTCGCCGTCGTGCTCGACCGCTCGGCGAACGTGGTCCGGTCGGAGCCGATCGGGTCGCGCGACGCGTTCCGGCGGCTGCTCGTGCAGTCGTTCTCGCACTCCATCCCGCTGGGAGGTTCGCGGTGAGCTGGGCGACGACCCGCCGGCGCGTGCTGCAGGCCGGTACGGCGTTGGGCTTCGCGGCGCTGGGCGTGTTCCCGTCCGCTCGTAAGGCGTACGCGGACGGCTACGACATCTACGACGGCCCGTGCCCGTCGTACGCGTCCTCGCACGACTGCTCGCCGGGCTGCGGCCCGAGCACGGTCTACGCGGACTCGTGCGAGACGAGCGGCGAGCACGCGGGCTTTCACAAGAACGACGGCACGACCTGGACGCTGCGCCCGAACGGGTGCTTCGGCGGCACATACGACGGCTGGCTGTGGCGGTACGAGGCGGCCTGCGGGGCTTGCGGCTGCTACATCGAGCGCCGCTGCCACGACGGCTACCGGCGGACCTCGTCGGGCTGGGTGCGGTCGATCTGCCGGTTCAACACCGACTGCGGGTGCCCGACGACGGTGACGTGGCCGACGGTCGTGCGGGGCGAGCGCGGGCCGAACGTGCAGTCGATCCAGCACCTGGTGACCTACCACGAGTTCGCGACCAACGTGGATGGGATCTTCGGCGTCGACACCGAGGCTCGGGTGCAGGACTTCCAGACCTCGGAGGGCCTGACGGCTGACGGGATCGTCGACGCGGAGGTGTGGGCGTTGCTGGTCGTGACCGTGCGGCGCGGCGACTCCGGGGAGGCGGTCCGTGCGGCGCAGCGGCAGCTGAACAAGGTCGGGCTGGTGATCACCGTCGACGGGACGTTCTCGTCGTCGATGGAAACGCTGGTGCGCTCGTTCCAGACGTCGAAGGGTCTGACCGCGGACGGCGTCGTCGGGCAGAACACCTGGCGCATCCTGACGGGCAGCGCGTGACGGTCCTGCTGGTCTGGGCCCTGGTGGGTGGCCTCGCGGGCTACGCATTGTCCGGCTCGGTTTGAACGCGTAACAGCGCGCTCGCGCTGACCTCGCCAGGTGGGCGGGGAGGTCTCTACCAGCACACTGCTGTGTCGTTGTTCTCTGTCGGGCTGCTGCTCGGTGGCGTGGTCTCGGCGCTGGCGCTGTTCCTGCTGTCGGGGTTGGGTTCTTTCGTTCCTCTGACGTGGCGGCACTTCGTCGTCTTGGCCGTCGCGGTGGTGGGGGCGCTGCGGGATGCCGGCGTGGTGCGGTTCTGGCTGCCGCAGAACACGCGGCAGGTGCCGCAGGACGTGTTGCAGCGGCACCTGTGGCGGGGGTCGTTGCAGTTCGGCTTCGAGCTGGGGACCGGGGTGCGGACGTACGTTTCGGCGACGGCTCCGTACGTGGTCGCTCTCGCGCTGCTGCTCTCGTCGCCGTCGGTGTGGGTGGCTGTGGCGACGGGGCTCGGCTTCGGCATCGGCCGCGCGGTGACGTTGGTGTCGCGCTACGCGGCGTCGGATCAGGTGCGGTGGGACGCCTGGATGTCGCGGATCCTGCCGGCGCTGAAGGTCGCCGTCTGCCTCGTGATCGGCGCCCTCCTCGCCCTCACCTGGCTGGCGTGATCATGTACCTGATCATGAAAGGGAACCGGTCGCATAGACCGGTTTGGCTTCATGATCACGTACATGATCACTGGGCAGCGGGGCTGAGGCTGCCTGGGGTGTCGCCGAGGGTGCGACGGAACACGTCGATGAAGGCGCTCGGGGTGGCCCAGCCGCAGCGGGTCGCGACGGAGGTCACGGGCATGCCCTCGGCGAGCAGGATCAACGCTTGTTGCAGGCGGAGCTGCGTTCGCCACTGCGGGAACGTCAGGCCGAGCTCGGCGCGGAACAGTCGCGACAACGTACGTTCGCTCGCTCCCACCTCGCTGCCGAGCGCCGCGAGCGGGCGGTTGTCGGCCGGATCTTCTTCCAGCACAGCGCAAACGGCCGCGAGCCGCGGGTCGCGGGCGGCCGGCAGGACGATCGGCTGCAGCGGCGAGGTGCGCAGCTGATCCAGCAAGACGGCCCGGAGCCGGGTGCGTTCCGGCGACGGGTCGAGCGGCGCCTTCGTGTACGCGACGATCAGCTCGCGCAGCAACGGCCCGACGGCGATGATCGCCGGCTCGGTCAGCCCGAGCGGGTTTGCGCTGGTCGGGAGGCCGACGAGGTGCAGCTCGGTCCGCCCGTACGCGTGATGCTCGTGCGTGGTCCCCGCCGGAACCCAGATCGCCCGCGTCGCCGGCGCGATCCACCGCCCGCGGTCGGTCGTCAACGACAGCACCCCGCTCGCCGCGTAGACCAGCTGATGGTCGTCGTGCCGATGCGGGTCGATCCCCGCACCGGCGGCAAGCTCACGGAGCCGCGTGGGAGCGGGTGTCACTGTCGCGCTCCGCGCGACGAGCCGGGTGCTTTGCACGTGGCCCCTTCCCTCGGGCCGAAGGGCCACGTCACCAGCCGGGTGCACACCGTCCGGCCCGAGGGAAAGGACCACGGCACCCGGCTGCGGCTGATGGCGGGAAATCGACACTAGATGGCAGCTTATCGGAAGCGCGACAGCGCCAGGTCCGCGAAGCTGCAGGCATGAAGGCGACCAGCCGGCTCCCGACCGGCCTCCTCGCGTTCGGGCACGGGAGCGTCGACATCTACCAGGGCTTCGTGCCCGTGCTCGTCCCGTTCCTGGTCGCCGAGCGGCAGTACGGCTACGTCCAGGTCGCCGGCTTCGTGCTCGCCGCGACGCTGCTGTCGTCGATCGTGCAGCCGGCGTTCGGCCTGCTCACCGACCGGTTCGCGCTCCCGGCGCTGGTGCCGCTGGCGATGATCGCCGCGGGTGCGGGCGTCGCGTTCGTGGGTCTGCACGACTCGTACGTCACAGCGCTGGTCGCCGTCGCGATCTCCGGGCTCGGGGTCGCCGCGTTCCACCCGGAGGCGGCGCGGCTCGCGCGTTCGGTGACCGGCGGGAGCCATGTCGGCATGAGCTGGTTCTCGCTCGGCGGGAACGTGGGCTTCGCGCTCGCGCCGATCGTCGCCGCGCCGATCCTGGCGGCCGGCGGGCTGGCCGCGACGCCGTGGCTGCTGGTGCCGGCGGTGCTCGGGGTCGTCGTGATCCTGCCGCTGCTGCGCTCCGGCCCGGTGGCCGGCAAGCGCCGGTTGACGGCGGGCGGCGTCGACGACTGGCCGAAGTTCCGTACGTTGTCGGCGATCATCGTGCTCCGGTCGGTGCTGTACGTCGGGCTGAGCACGTTCCTCAGCCTGTACGTGCAGCAACGGGTCGGGCCTGGCCATACGGTGAGCGCGGTCGCGCTGTTCCTGCTGTTCGCCGGCGGTGCGGTCGGCACCGTGCTCGGCGGGCGGCTGGCGACGCGCTTCGGCAGGGTGCGCACGATGCGCGCGGCGTACGCGGTCGCGGTCGGCGCGGTGATCGGCATCGTGCTCGTGCCGGGGCCAGCCTTGCTGGCGTTCATCGCGGTCGCGGCGATCGCGCTGTACGTCCCGTTCTCGCTGCACATCACGCTCGGGCAGGACTACCTGCCGAACCGCGTCGGCACCGCGAGCGGCGTCACCCTCGGCCTCGCCGTCAGCGTCGGCGGCGTCTTCGCACCCGTCCTTGGCCTGCTCGCCGAGCAGACGTCCCTCCGCTGGATGCTCGCCGCCCTGATCGTCCTCCCGATCGGCGCGAGCCTTCTGACCTACCGCCTCCACGAGCCCGCGCCGTTGGAGTCGGCTCAGGCGACGTGAAGCGACTCGGCGTGCTCCCGGACCAGGTCGTCGAGCTCGGCCAGCTCAGCCGTGGGGTCGCCGAGGTGGGCGGCGAGCGCCTCCAGGGCGAGCTGGAGCCGCCCGGCGTGCGCGGCGAGCTCCGCCGGGTCGCCGACGACGACGGTCAACGAGAGCGCGCAGCTGTCGCTCGACGGGGTGAGCTCCCAGCGGTACACGTCGCGGCCGACCGTGAAGACGAGCAGGTGCCGGGGACGGATGCCGAGCACGCGGCCCGTTCCGAGCGAGCCCAGCGAGACGTCCCCGCACGTGACCGGTTCGAGCCGGGCCGGCTCGTCGAACCAGGCGAGGGCGACGACGGCCTGCCAAACGGCGTCGTTGGTAGCGGGGTATCGGCGTTCGAGGGTCAGCGCGAGGCGCTGGTCCCAGGTGTAGCGAGCGGACGCGGTAGTGGCGATCGGCACGACAAGACCTCCCGTTCGGTTCGGCGAACTGCCCGGTAGACCGAACGGGAGGCGGAAACTCATCGGTCTTCGGGGTACTCCGGCAGTCCGAACAGCGGGAACAGCTTCGCGTCGAGGAAATTGGTGATGCCCGCCACTTTGCCGTCGCTGACCTCGAGCACCTGAATCGCGAACGGAACGTGCTTCCCGTCCGGTCCGGGCTTCCAGTGCGCGAACGCTGGAGCGCCGTTGACCACCAGCGGCATCAGCTTCGAGCCCACGCAGCCGAGCCCCGGTCCGAGCATCCACTTGATGATGTTCTCCGGGCCCTGCAGCCACAGCTCGTACGGCGGCATGTTCTGCGTCGCGTCCTCGTGCAGCAGCTGCACGAAGCGGTCGACGTCGTACGCCTCGAACGCCGCCATGTACTCCGACAGCAGCTTCTGCTGCTCGTCGTCGAGCGGGTCGTACGACCGTCCCGCGCTCAGCCCGCGCTCTTCCAGCGTGGCCCGCGCCCGCTGCAACGCGCTGTTGACCGAGGCCACGGACGTCTCCAACAGCGCGGCGACCTCGTCGGCCTTCCAGCGCAACACCTCGCGCAGGATCACGACGACGCGTTGCCGGGCCGGGAGGTACTGCAGCGCGGCGACGAACGCGAGGCGGATCGACTCGCGTCCCATCGTGATGTCGGCCGGGTCGGCGGAGATCGGCGTGACCTGCGAGTCGAGCATCGGCTCGAGCCAAGTGTCCTCCGGCTGCCGATGGGCGAGCGACGCCTCGACCGGCTGCCACGCCTGGGAGGACAGGTCCATCGGCCTGGCCCGGCGCTTGCGGCTGTCGATCATGTCGAGGCAGACGTTCGTGACGATCTTGTACAACCAGGACCGTACGGACGACCGGCCCTCGAAGCTGCTCTGGCTCCGCCAGGCGCGGATCATCGTCTCCTGCACGGCGTCCTCAGCGTCGAACGCCGAGCCCAGCATCCGGTAGCAGTACCCGAGCAGCTCGCCGCGGTACTCGTCCAGATTGAGCTCCGGATTGGCCTCCACGGTGCTCATCGCCCGTCACCTCCCTCTTCAAGGCCCAGCACACCATATGCATCAGACACCTACCAAGGCGATGAGCGCAGCGTGGGCACTTCCTCACTCGCCCGTCGAACCGTCGATCACCTGGCGCAACAGGTCGGCGTGGCCGTTGTGTCGCGCGTACTCCTCGACCATATGTCCGTAGAGCCAACGCAGGCTCAGGGCGTCATCGCCCTCGCCACGCGTCTCGTCCGGACTCCGCCCGGCCAGCCTCGCCCTGATCGCGTCGGTCTCGGCGCCGAACCGCGCGAGGTCCGCCGCCGCGTCGGCGTCCGCCACCTGGAGGTCGCCGTCCGGCAGCTCCTCGGTGCAGTAGAGCTCGGCCGGCTGCTCGCCGTCCAGAAACCACAGCATCCAGCCGCGCTCGACCTCGGTCAGGTGCCGAACCAGGCCGAGCAACGACAGGTCGGAGGGCGGCACGGCCTGCCGCTTGAGCTGCTCGTCGGTCAGCCCGGAGCACTTCCACAGGAGGGTGGCGCGGTGGAAGGCGAGCAGGCCGTCGAGCGACGTACGTTCGTCCGCCAGCCGCGGCGGCCGCGGTCGGGTGTCCGGGTCCATGGGCGAGACGCTACTGGCGACCGGGGACAGGATCGATGAGCGGCGGCGGGTAGTCGGGCGGCTGCCGCTCGAGCTTCCACGGCTCGTGCACCGCCTTGCCCGCCACGTCGGCGAGCTCCGGCACGTATCGCCGGACGTAGTCGCCGGTCGGGTCGAAGCGATGCGCCTGGCGGAGCGGGTTCAGGACCCGGTTCGGCCTGGTGTCGTTGCCCGTACCCGCGACCCACTGCCAGTTGCCGTAGTTGTTCGCGACGTCGCCGTCGACCAGCCACCGCATGAAGTGCGCCGCACCGATCCGCCAGTCGACGCCCAGCTGCTTGGTGAGGAACGACGCCACGACCATCCGCGCGCGGTTGTGCATCCAGCCCTCGGCGAGCAGCTGCCGCATGCCCGCGTCGACGATCGGCACGCCCGTACGTCCCTGCCGCCAGGCCTCGATCCCGTCGTCCAGCCCGGACACCCACGTCCGCCTGCCCGGCCGGTAGTCCTTCGTCGCGATCGCCGGGAACGCCGCGGTGACCTGGTGGAAGAAGTCGCGCCAGCACAGCTGCCGGACGACCTCGTCCGCCCTGTCGCGCAGCCGGGTCGCAACGGCCAGCGGCGAGACGCAGCCGAAGTGCAGGTACGGGCTCAGCCGCGTCGTCTCGTCGGCCGCGAGCGCGTCCCGGTCACCCGGGGCTACGCGTGCGAGCAGCCGCTGCCCGACGTCCTCGCCGCCGCGCGGCAGGTCGGGCGAGACGTCCGTCGGCCGAGCCGGCAACCGTCCGACCGCCAGGCCGCTCGGCAGCTGGAGTCGCGACGGTGCCCGTTCGACCGACCGCCAGGTGGCGCGCTCCCAGGCCCGCCAGTAGGGCGTGAACACCCGGTAGTGGTCGCCGCCCGTCGGCCGCAGCTCCCCAGGCGGTACGACCGTCACGCCCGGGTACGTCTCGAACGCCACCTCCGCGGAGGCCAGCCGCGACTCGCGCCGGCCGGCGTACGCGCTGACATCGGCGCTGGCCACGATGCGCTCGGCACCCACCGAAGCGGCGAGCGCGAGGGCTTCGGCGACCGGGTCCCCGGTCCGCAGCACGAGGTCGCCACCTCGTTCGCGCAACGCCGTACGCAGGGACGCGAGGCTGTCGACGAGGAACGCGGTCCGGTTCGGCGAGGCGCCGAGCAGCCGCGGGTCGAGCACGAACAGCGGCACCACGTACTCGTCCCGGCACGCCGCCACCAGCGCCGGATGGTCGCGCACCCGCAGGTCCCGAGCGAAGAGGACGACCGTCGTCACGCCGACTCTTCGCGTCGCGCGATGTACGCGCCGATGCCGTCGAGGACGACGTTCAGGCCGAAGTCCCAGTCGTCGCCGGAGTCCACGATCTCGCCCGGCTCGACCGTGAAGACGCCCGCCGCGACGACGTTCGCCAGCGAGGGCAGCTTCCGCGGGTCGACGACGGCGTTCAGTGCGGCCCCATAGTTGGTCACGAACTGCGCGCCCTGCTCCGGCATCTGGGTGCCCAGCCAGACCTCGCCGTGGATGTACATCAGCAGCGACATGACGAGCTGCACCTTCTCGTCCTCCCGCAGCGGCGTGTGGGCGAACGCCGACAGCGCACGGTCGAACCAGGTCAGGTTGTGCGGACCGATCGGCGGCCCCTTGGTCGGGATCTGCACCCACCACGCGTGCTTGCGGATCGCGGTGAGGACACCGTTCGACCAGATGGTGAGCGCCGCGCGCCAGTCTCGTAGGTCCGGCGGGAACTCCGGCGGAGCCTCGAGCGCCGCGTCCGCCATCAACAGCAGCAGCTCGTCCTTGCTCTTCACGTGCCGGTAGAGCGCCATCGTCGAGTTGCCGAGCTTCTGCGCGATCCGCGCCATCGACAACGCGGCGAGCCCCTCGGCGTCGGCGAGCTCGACCGCCGCCTTGGTGATGTCCTCGACGGTCAGCGTCGGCTTCGGGCCTCGCTTCGTCCCACCACGCAGCCCCCAGAGCAGCACGACGTCCTCGGGTAGCTCAGCCGGGTCGGGCTGCTCACTCATCGACGACCTCCTCGACCGTTCAGTATGGCCTCTTGCCAATAACTGCGTACCTGCTACGCTAATCAGCGTATCTCATACGCAGTAATCGGCTCCTGGGAGGGGCACATGATCGTTGAGGCAACCGGCCTCCGGAAGGCGTACGGCACGAACCAGGTGCTGGACGGCGTCGACATCCGCGTGCCCGAGGGCACGGTGTACGCACTGCTCGGACCGAACGGATCAGGCAAGACCACCACCATCCGCATCCTCACCACGCTGCTGAAGCCCGACGGCGGGACTGCCCGCGTCGACGGGCACGACGTCGTCCGCGCACCGCTCACGGTGCGCGGCGTGATCAGCCTGACCGGGCAGAGCGCCGCGGTCGACGACGAGCAGACCGGGCGCGAGAACCTCGTGATGATCGGCCAGCTCATGCATCTCGGCCGCCGTGCGGCTCGGACGCGCGGCGGTCGAGCTGATCGAACGGTTCGACCTCGTGGACGCGTTCGACCGGCGCGTGAAGACCTACTCCGGCGGCATGCGCCGGCGGCTCGATCTCGCGATGAGCCTGGTCGGACGGCCGCGTGTCATCTTCCTCGACGAGCCGACGACCGGGCTCGATCCGGCCAGCCGGAGGACGATGTGGGCGGTCGTTCGTGACCTCGTACGCGACGGCACGACGATCCTGCTCACGACGCAGTACCTCGAGGAGGCGGACCGGCTCGCGGACTGGATCGCGTTGATCCACGACGGCAAGGTCGCCGCCGAGGGTACGGCCGACACGCTCAAGGCCGAGGTGGGCGGCGAGCGGCTCGAGCTGTGGTTCGACAACGCCTCCGATCTCGCGCGGGCCGCCGGGCTGCTCGGGTCGACCGCTGTCGCGAACCTGGACGAGCTCGTCCTCCGGCTCCCGTCGGACGGCAGCGCTCCGCATCTGCTCCGCGTGCTGGACGGGCTGCGGGCGGACGGCGTCGCGGTGTCACGGGTCTCGTCGCACCGGCCGACGCTCGACGACGTGTTCATGACACTGACCGGCAAGTCGCCGGCGCCCGAGCCTGAGCTCGAAGCTCAGCCCGCCTGAAAGGACATCTCGTTGTGAGCACTGAGGTTCTGCCGGTTCGTCATACCGGCTTCGCTAACGGCGTCAACGACACGTTGACGATGATCGGACGGAGCATCCGGCTGACGCGTCGCAACGTCGAGACGCTGCTGATGTCGATCGTCCTACCGCTGTTGATGATGGCGCTGTTCGTATACGTGTTCGGCGGCGCGATCGAGACCGGGACCGCCTACATCAACTACGTCGTACCCGGAATCATCTTGCTGTGTGCGGGATTCGGCGCCTCGCAGACCGCCGTGTCCGTCGCGCACGACATGGAGCACGGCATGCTCGACCGGCTACGGTCGATGCCTATCCGCAGCTTCGCAGTCCTGACCGGGCATGTGACGGCATCGTTGGCCGCAACTCCTTGGCGACCACGATCGTCTTCTCCGCAGCTGTCCTGATGGGGTTCCGGCCGAACGCGACGGCGTTGGACTGGCTGCTCGCGGTCCTCTGCTGGCCGTGTACATCCTGGCGTTCTCCTGGCTCGCGGCGGCGATCGGCGTATCGCGCAAGAGCGTGGAGTCGGCGAGCGCGATGAGCTTCTTCATGCTGTTCCTGCCGTACCTCGAGCGCGTTCGTGCCGACGGACACGATGCCGTCGGTCCTGCAGGTGTTCTGGAGCACCAGCCGATCACGCCGATCATCGAGACCGTGCGCGGGCTGTTGACGGGTACGCCGATCGGGTCGAGCGGCTGGCTCGCCGTGGCTTGGTCGGGCGGGCTGTTCCTGGCGGCGTTCGCCTGGGCGATGTGGTTGTTCCGGAGGAAGACCTCACACTGAGAGACGTTGGGCCAGGTGCGGGTTCTCGGCGATTCCCGCACCTGGGTGCAGGATCGCGGCCAGCGCCTCGATGCCGTCGACGAGTCTCGGGCCTGGCCTGGCGAACGAGGCGTTGGCGTCGACGGCCCACAGCTGCGTCGTAGTCGGGAGCTCGTGCTTGATCGCCTCGGTGAGGTTCGCCGAGCCTTGCAGGTCGTAGCCGCAGGGGGCGCCTACGACGATGGCGGGCTCCGCGTCGCGTACGGCTTGCCAGGTGATGCGTTCGGATCGCTTGCCCGCTTGGCCGAGGACGTTCTCGCCGCCCGCTTGGGTGACCATCTCGGGGACCCAGTGGCCGGGCGCGAACGGTGGGTCGGTCCACTCGAGCACGAGGGCTCGCGGTCGTTCTCTCCCTCGACCGCTTGGGCGACTGTGTCGAGGCGTCTGTGCAGGCTGTCGACGAGGTGGTGGGTGGGTTTGCCGACGCGTTCGCCCACCTCGGTGATGGTCTGGAGCACCTCGGCGAGCGACTGCGGGTCGAGCGTGAGGACGTCGGCCTTGCAGCCGAGGTAGTCGAGCGCGTCGTCGACGACCGAGACGTCGACCGCGCAGACCGCGCACAGGTCCTGGGTGACGACGAGGTCGGCGTCGAGGTCGCGGAGGGCTCCCTCGTCCAGGTGATAGAGGTCCTCTCCGGCGGCCAGTCGTTCGCTGACGTGGGCGTCGATCTCGGCCGGGCCGAGGCCCTCGGGGAGCGTGCTGGTGGAGACGATCCGCTTGCTTCTCGCTTCGGCCGGGAAGTCGCACTCGAACGTCACGCCGACGACGTCGTCGCCGGCCCCGACCGCGAAGAGGATCTCCGTGGCCGAGGGCAGCAACGACACGATCCGCATGGTTGCCGACGTTACCCCTTGGTGTCCCGGGCCATGAGTGCGCCGATGAGGGCGGCGTCGTTCAGCGGGAGGTTGAGGCTGATCGTGATCACGATGCTGGCGACGTTCAGGATCGCCGCGGAAGCTCAGCAGCAGCACGACGACCGACAGCAGCGGTGCGCCCATGAACGAGAGGAGTAGGACGGGGTTCTGGATCGTGACGCCGCGGCACAGTCTGGCGATGCGCGATGTCTTTTCGATGTCGTCGCCGGGGGTCCTAGCGGCAGCTCCAGCGGACGGCGAAGACGTTGCTCCCCCAGTCCCAGCCGTACACGTTGTTGGTGTCGTCCAGGTCCACGACGTTGATGCCCTGCTCGTCGGTGGCCGGGAGGTTCCACTCGATGCCCCACCGGTTGATCAGCACGTCCCGGTCGTTCACCCGACCCTGCACCGAGCGGCGCCGGTTGACGAACAACAGCTGGCCCTCGCCCGGCAGCGACGTGACCTGCCCGGACGCGAGATCCCAGATCGCCGGCGCGCCCTCCAGCTTGCCCACGGCGACACCCTTGCGGAGGTCGTACGCGTAGACGTCGTACGCGTCCTCCGGCGGCAGCAGCTGGTAGCTGTCGCCGCGCCACACGATCGGCCGGCTCCCCACGTCGCTGCCGACCATGCCGAGCACCGATCCGTCGTCGTCGATCGCGTCCGCCCGCGCGCTGGTGAAGCCCGCCGGGATCGGCAGCACGTCGTAGGAGTTGTCGGCGTGCCAGACGATCGCCCGCTGCGGCCCCGAGAACCCTTCGGAGAACAGGCCGGAGATCTCCCCCTTGGCGTTGATCGCCGTCGTCAGCACGTCGGCCGCTCCAGCGGGTGCGGGCAGCCGCGTCCGGACGCCCTTCCGCAGCCGCCAGCTGTGCTGGTCGTCGATCCGGTTGTCGAACCCGACGATCTCGCCCCGCGTCGAGACGAGGGAGACGACGTCGTCCTCCCGGAGCGCGCCGAGATCGACCGGAACGCCGCGGTGCCAGCGCACGATCCGGTTCTCCGGGGTGCCCTTCCTCCACATGCCGAGCTGGTAGGCGCCGGTGGGATCCGAGCTCCCCACCTGGGCGTACGTCGCGCCCGCCGGCAACGGCAGGTCGTGTCGCACACACGTCCTCACCGGTGGCGGCGCGGCCACTGCCGCGGGGATCGATGCTGCTGTCGCGGCGACGGCGGCCGCGATGACGAGAACTGCGCGCATGAGGTGTTCCCTCCCGTACACCCGATGGTTACTTACGGCCCGGACCGTACTCCGCTCCGTGGCTAAGCGCGACTACGAGGCGGAGTAGCGTGACCGTCCGTGGAGCGCGAGAAGATCACCCTGACCGGTGCGCCGGCGACGATGCTCGCCACGCTGTACGGGCGCGCGTTGGACAGCCGGCGGCCGAACTCCGTCCTGCACGACGACGAGGCGGCCCGGACGGTCGAACGGATCGAGTACGACTTCGCGAGCACGCGCATGACTCCGACCAGCGCGATCGGCGTCGCGATCCGCGCGAAGGTGCTCGACGACTGGACGCGGGAGTTCCTCGCCGCACATCCGTCCGCGACCGTGCTGCACCTCGCCTGCGGGCTCGACACGCGCGTGCACCGGATCGCGCCAGGTCCGAACGTGCGCTGGTACGACGTCAACTTCCCGGACGTGGTCGCCCTTCGGGAACGGCTGATGACCCCGCCGGGCGGCGACTACCACCTGGTGCCTTCCTCGGTCACTTCCACGGAGTGGCTGGACGACGTACCCGCGGACCGCCCGACGGTCGCGGTCTTCGAGGGACTGTCGATGTACCTCACGCCGTCCGAAGGCCGGAGCCTGATCTCCCGTATCTGTGGACGATTCTCGACCGGGCAGCTGCTGTTCGACTGCTACGGCACGTTCGGCATCAAGCTGCAGAAGCTCGTCCCGGCGGTCCGCAACGCCGGCGCGACACTCCACTGGGGCATCGACGACCCGAAAGACCTGGAGGCCTTCCATCCCGGCCTGCGTTGTACCGACGCGCTGCTCAGCGTGGACATGCCCGGCCTGGACAGCCTCCCGCTCTCCGGCCGCGTGAGCCTGAAGGTCATGTCGTACCTGCCCGGCTTCAGGGACGTCGGCAAGATCCTGCGCTTCGCGTACTAGCTCGCCGCGCGCTCGCTGATCCACCGGATCGGGTCGCCGCCGTCGAGGTCGTCCAGGCCGGCATCGTGCAGCGCTCCGGCGACGAGCGTGCGGCGGTGCGGACCGAACGTGAGAACGTGCGCGATCACGGCGCCGAACGTGTAGATCTCCGGCCGCTCCCCCGGGCAGATGACGGCCTCGTCAAGCCTGCCTTGCGCGCACACCGTGCGGACCTGCTCGAGGAACGCCGGCCCGACGACGGCAAGCCGTTGCTGCAGAAGCGCGACCGTTTCGCCTTGCGGGACAGGGATATCCTGTGCCCGCCCCTCGATCGCCGCGCCCCACATGTCGAGCTGACCGACGAGCCGCGAGAGCAGTGAACGTACCGTCGGCTCGTCGTCGATGCCCTCCACCGACAGCTCGATCCGGGTGTCGAGCTGGTCGTCGCTCAGCCTCTCGGCCTGCGTCAGCATCTCGCCGACAGCCCAGACGTGGTACTCCACCATCGTGACGAGAAGGTCCATCGAGCTCACCTTCTGCTGGGCGGGCAACCGCAGGCTGGCCGGTGGGTGGAAGTGCACGCGGTTCGGGTCGCCGAGCGGCAGCCGGGTCGGCTCCTGACGCCAGGCGGCGGGCGGCGATCCGTACGCCCGTGCGAAGGCCCGGGTGAACGCCTCGTGGCTGGAGTAGCCCGCCTCGATACCGACCTCGAGCACGGGGTGCGCGGTGGTCAGCAGCCGGTACGCGGCGCGCTCCAGCAGGATGCGGCGTCGCATCCGCTCGGGCGGCTCGCCCGCGCTCGCCGCGATCACCCGGGCGAAGTGGGACGGCGACAGGTACAGCCGCTTCGCGAGGTCTGCGCTGGTCGCCTCGTGTTCGTCGAGCGCGACCGCCAGCACCTCGACGTACGCGGCGAGCGGGTCCATGGGCACATCGTGCAGCAGCGACGGCCTGCCTGGCTTGATCGTGCTTGCTCGTTAGTCTCCGGTCCATGGACGAGTTGGAGGTCGGGGTCGGGCCGTGGGAGGGGCCGTTGCCTGACGACCCGCGGTACGACCCGGAGCTGTTGGCGAACGGTGACCGGCGGAACGTCGTCGATCAGTACCGGTACTGGCGGCGCGAAGCCGTCGTCGCTGACCTGGATCTGCGGCGGCACGACTTCCATATCGCGATCGAGAACTGGCAACACGACTTCAACATCGGCTCGGTCGTACGGACTGCGAACGCGTTCCTCGCCCGTGAGGTGCACATCGTCGGCCGGCGTCGGTGGAACCGGCGCGGGGCAATGGTGACGGACCGGTACCAGCACGTTCGCCACCATCCCGACGCCTCAGCGCTGGTCTCGTGGGCTCGAGAGGAGGACCTGGCCGTGCTCGGCATCGACAACCTGCCGGGCTCGGTCCCGCTGGAGTCGGCTGTCCTGCCTCGGCGGTGTGTCCTGGTCTTTGGGCAGGAGGGCCCGGGCTTGTCCGAGCCGGTGCGGGCAGCTTGCGAGAGCGTGTTGTCGATCGCGCAGTTCGGCTCCACCCGTTCGATCAACGCCGGCGCGGCCGCCGCGATCGCCATGCACACGTGGATCCGCCAGCACGCCGCGGGCTAGAGCTCGTCGATCAGATCCGCGACGGAGTTGACGACCCGTGACGGGCGGTACGGGAACCGGTCGATCTCGTGCTGCTGGGTACGCCGGTCAGCACGAGCACGGTCGTGAGGCCGGCCTCGATGCCCGAGATCACGTCGGTGTCCATGCGGTCGCCGATCATCGCGGTGCTCTCCGAGTGCGCCTCGAGCTGGTTGAGCGCGCTGCGCATCATGAGCGGGTTCGGCTTGCCGACGAAGTACGGCTCGACGCCCGTCGCCTTCGTGATCAGCGCCGCGACGGCGCCGCAGGCGGGGAGCGGGCCCTCGGGTGACGGGCCGATCGGGTCGGGGTTCGTCGCGATGAACCTGCTGCCGTTCCCGACGAGACGGATCGCGGTGGTGATCGCGGAGAAGCTGTACGTGCGGGTCTCGCCGAGCACGACGTAGTCCGGGTCGTTGTCGGTGAGCACGTACCCGACGTTGTGCAGCGCGGTCGTCAGCCCGACTTCGCCGATCGCGAACGCCGACCCGCCCGGCGCCTGGTTGTCGAGGAACTTCGCGGTGGCGAGCGCGGACGTCCAGATCGACTCTTCGGGGATGTCCAGGCCGCCCGCGAGCAGTCTCGCTCGAAGGTCGCGCGGGGTGTAGATGGAGTTGTTGGTGAGAACGAGGAACCGCCGGTCGAGCTCCTTCAGCCGCCGCACGAACTCCGGCGCCCCCGGCACCGGCCGCCCCTCGTGCACGAGCACGCCGTCCATGTCGGCGAGCCAGCACTCGATCGCCTTCTGCTCAGCCATGCGTTTCTCCTATGTCAAGCCGCGACCGCGTGTCCAGTCGTCGCGGTCGAGGTGTTGGTCGAAGGGTTGTTCTTCAGGGTTTGGTAGACGACTCGGGCGAGGCGTCGTTTGAGGCAGCGGAGGGCTTCGGTCGTGGAGTTGCCGGCGGCGAGGCGCTTGTCGTAGTAGGTCCGTCCGAGGCCGGGTCGCTGGAGTTGAGTGACGGCGATGCGGTGCAGGGCGGCGTTGAGCTGGCGGTTGCCGGACTTGTTCATCCGGACCCTGCCTGCGGTGCGCCCTGACCAGACCGGGATCGGGGCGACGCCGGCGTGCATGGCGTACTTGGCCTCGTCGCCGAACCGGTGGATCCCGGCGGTCTCGCCGACGATCTTGGCTGCGGTGAGCGGGCCGCAGCCGGGCACCTCCAGCAGTGCGGGTGCCTGGACCTTCACCAGGCCGGTGATCTCTTGCTCGAGCGCGTTGATGCGGCCGGTCACTGTGTCGATGTCGTCGAGCAGCTCGCGGGCCAGGCGGGCATCGATCCCGTCCAGGTCGTGGAGGACGTCGGCTAGCTGAGCGCGGGTCTTTGCTCGGTCCAACGACTTCGGTGCGGGGTCGATGGTGGGGTCGATGCGGTGGAGGTGCCAGCGGAACCGGTTGATCACCTGGGTGCGGTATCTGACCAGGTCATCGCGGTGATCAACGAGCAGCTTCAGTTCCCGAGAGGCGTCGGCGTGGCATGCCCGCGGCAGGTCCGGCTCGCGCAGCACCGCACGGGCGACCGCGAGCGCATCGATCGGGTCGGACTTGCCCCGGGTGCGGGCGGTCCGGCGCTGCTCGGCCATCAGCTTCGGCGGCACCCGCACCACCGACTGGCCGGCAGTGAGCAGGTCGATCTCCAGCCGCGCCGACAGATGACGACAGTCCTCGATACCCCACCGCAAGTCCGGGCCGAACTCGAGCTGGGCCCATCGCACCGCCTTGTCATGGCCCTTGCTGGTCGCCTCCACAGTGAACTGGCCAAGCTTGCGGCCAGCCTCGTCGACCGCCACGAACGTGTGCGTCCGCTTGTGCACATCGGCACCAACAACAACCATGGTGGTTGCCTCCCTCACCTGATCAGTGATGGACGGTTGGCCCGGTCGGCGGACACATCTCAGTGGGGGCGACGCCACGCTCCTATCAAGTCACGCCGACCGGGTCCTTCACACCCAGATATCGGCAAAACGCATGCTCGCCAGACTCGCGCCGGCATCCACGGTATGAGCCAGACACCCAGGTACTCAGGATCCAACCAGCCGCAGTAGCGGCGAAGCTCACCCTGACACTGAGGCCCACGGTAGCGGTCTCGGATGTCCAGCTGGTTGCGCCGACGTTCGTCCACAGCATCCACGCCCTGCCCCACTTCCCTTACCGGAACGGGGTCTTGGGACCAATGGGAGCGCTCCCAAACCACGTTCCGGTCAGGGAAGTGCGAGTGGGGACGTGGCAGGCTGGGCGGCATGGGTGAGCGACTGCTGGTGATCGGCGGGGACGCGGCGGGGATGTCGGCCGCCAGCCAGGCGAAGCGGCTGCGGGGCGACGACCTGGAGGTGATCGCGGTCGAGCGGGGCCGCTTCACGTCGTACTCCGCGTGCGGCATCCCGTACTGGATCGCGGGCGATGTCACCGACCGGGAGAAGCTCGTTGCTCGTTCGCCGGAGAAGCACCGGCAGAACGGGATCGACGTCCGGATGGGCACCGAGGCCGTGGCGATCGACGTCGCCGCGCGCAAGGTGGAGGTGCGGCACGACGGTACGTCGGAGCAGCTCGGCTTCGACCAGCTGTTGATCGCCACCGGCGCGACACCGCTGCGGCCGCCCGTTCCCGGTGTGGACGCGACGGGCGTGTACGGCGTGCAGACGCTCGCCGATGGCGAGGCTCTGCTAGCGGTGCTTGCCGATGCTTCGGTATCGCCCCGCCGCGCGGTCGTCGTCGGCGCCGGGTACATCGGCATCGAGATGGCAGAGGCGCTTGTCAGGCGCAAGTTGACAGTCACCGTGATCGACCGCGCCGAGCAGCCGATGACCACGCTCGACCCCGATCTCGGGAAGCTCGTGCACGAAGCCATGGAGGGCATGGGCATCGACGTCGTGACCGGCGTGCCGGTCGACACGTTCGAGACGTCCTCGGCCGGCGAGGTGCGGGCGGTGGTCGCCGGCGGCACGACGTACGAGGCGGATCTCGTCGTGCTCGGCGCCGGCGTACGCCCGAACTCCGCGCTCGCCGCCTCCGCGGGCCTGCCTTTGGGCGCCGGCAAGGCGATCCGCGTCGACGAACGGCAGGTCGTCCGCGACCACGAGGGCATCTGGTCCGCCGGCGACTGCGTGGAGTCGTACGACCGGGTCTCCGGCCGGTACGTGCACGTGCCGCTCGGCACGCACGCGAACAAGCAAGGCCGGGTCGCTGGCACGAACCTCGGCGGCGGGCAGGCGAAGTTCCCCGGCATCGTCCGAACCGCGGTGAGCAAGGTCTGCGACCTCGAGGTCGGGCGGACCGGGCTGCTGGAGGCGGAGGCGCGGGAGGCCGGCCTCGCGTACGAGACCGTGAAGGTCGAGTCGACGACGCGGGCGGGGTACTTCCCAGGGACGCAGCCGATCACGGTGAAGCTGATCGCCGAACGCGGCTCGGGCCGCCTGCTCGGCGCGCAGATCGTGGGGCGGGAGGGCTCGGCGAAGCGGATCGACATCTGCGCGATGGCGTTGTGGAACGCGATGACGGTGGCGGACCTGGCGATGGTCGACCTGTCGTACGCGCCGCCGTTCTCGCCGGTGTGGGACCCGGTGCTGATCGCCGCGCGCAAGGCCGCGGACGCGGTCTAGTCTCGTGGCCGTGCGGATCGGATTCGGCGCCCCGGTGTCGGGCGCGTGGGCGACTCCTTCGAACCTCGGCTCGTTCGCTTCCAGGGCGGAAGAGCTCGGCTACGACTCGTTGTGGACGTTCCAGCGGCTGCTCGTCGGAGCTGGTCAGCGGATGGGCCCGGCGTACGAGTCGGTGCTCGACCCGATGGTCGCCTTGGCGTTCGCTGCCGCGCGGACCTCGCGTCTGCGGCTCGGGGTGGCGGTGGTCAACGCGCCTTTCCTGTCGCCCGTGTACCTGGCGAAGCAGGCCGCGTCGGTGGACGTGCTGTCCGGTGGGCGGCTGGACCTCGGGCTGGGGTTGGGCTGGGAGCCGGAGGAGTTCGTCGCGGTCGGGATGCCGATGGAACGCCGCGGCGCGCGGCTGGCGGAGTACGTCTCGGTGCTGCGGTCGGTGTGGACCTCGGAGCTGACGTCGCATTCGGGCTCGTTCTACACGGTGCCGCCGAGTCGGATCCTGCCGAAGCCGGTGCAGCGGCCGGGTCCGCCGGTGTTGTTCGGCGGGTCGGCCGAGCCCGCGTTGCGGCGGGCCGGGCGGCTGGCGGACGGGTGGATCAGCCGGTCGGCTGCCGACCTGTCTCGGATCGGGGCCGATGTGGCGGTGATCCGTGCGGCCGCTTCGGAGGCTGGGCGGGATCCTTCTTCGTTGCGGTTCGTGTGCCGCGGAGTGGTGGAGGTCGTTCCCGCGGGGTTGCCCTCGGCGGGGCGGCGGCGGTTGAGCGGGTCTCTCGCGCAGATCCGTTCCGACACGTTGTGGCTGGAGACGCAGGGCGTGACCGAGGTGTTCTACGACCTGAACTGGGATCCGCTGATCGGGTCTGTGTCGGTCGACCCGGCGGCGGCGACCGCCCGGGCTTCGGAGCTGTTGGAGGCGCTGGCGCCTGGGCTAGGGTGAGAGCTCACCTCAGCCCTCCTTCGCCGTCCTTCGTCCTGAGGTGAGGGTTCTTGAGGTCGCTCGGCGTCTTTGCCTTGCTCGTGGCCGCCGCATGCTCGGCGCCGGCCGTTTCGCCTACGTCCTTGCCGGTTGCGTCGCCTCCCTCGCCAGCGTCTCCTTCCGCCGCTCCCCAGACGGAGTTCGCCGAGTGGGCGGCCTCGGTCGCCGCGCGGACCGACGTACCGGCGCGGGCGCTGGAGTCGTACGCCGCGGCGGAGTCCCGGTTGGCCTCGTTGGCTCCGGCCTGCGACCTGAAGTGGGTGACGCTGGCCGGGATCGGAGCGGTCGAGACCGACCACGGACGGCACGGCTCCCGTACGTTGCTCGCCGACGGCCGCTCCTCGCGGCCGATCGTCGGCCCGCGGCTGGACGGCTCGCGCTTCGAGTCTGTGCGCGACACCGACGCCGGCGAGCTCGACGGCGACACCTCCTGGGACCGCGCGGTGGGCCCGCTCCAGTTCATCCCGTCCTCATGGGCCGACTGGGCCACCGACGGCGACGACGACGGCCACGCCGACCCCCAAGACCTCGACGACGCCGCCCTCTCAGCCGGCCGCTACCTCTGCGCCGAAGGCGGCGACCTCGACACCGACGTCGGCTGGTCGAGAGCAGTGCTGAGCTACAACGACACCGAGAACTACCTCCACGCCGTCCAAACCCAAGCCGCCCGTTACGCCGAGGCGACAGACGACCTCTAGCGCGTCAGGTCGAGGGCGTTGAGATCGATCGACACCGGGAAAGGCTCCTGCGCGAGGTAGCTGGCCGTGGCCTCCTCGGACTCGCGGTAGCCGAATGGCCCAGCCAGGTGGAACGCGCGGAGTGAGATCGGCGGCTCGAGATCGATCATCCAGTAGTGCTGGATGCCAGAGTCCGCGTATTCGGAGAACTTGATCACCCGATCCATGCGCAGCGTGCTCGGAGAGAGAATCTCCACGGCGACCAGCACACCGGAGGCTCTCACCAGATCGGCGTTCGAGCGTGCTCGGTCACATTCCTCCCGGCTCACGACGTAGAGGTCCGGCTTGCGTACCGTCCCTGGCTTGTCCGCGGCGGCGAGCTCGAGGTTCACGTCGATCTCCGATGAGCAGCAGGTGATCCGCCGGAAGCTGCGGTTGCAGCTGGTGCCCGAAGCTGAAATGCCGCGTGGCCGTGCCTCCGGCCGCGGGCTTGTCTTGACGATCAGGTTCCCCTCCTGGAGCTCGTAGCGGACCAGGTCGGGGTCGTTACTCCAACTCCATGAACTCGCTTACCGTCAGCAGCGGCTCCCTCTTGACCAGCGCACCCATCTCTCTCACCTAATCTCATCGACCAGCTGACCAATAATCACATAGCCGGCCGACAGTTGTCGGCCGGCCAACAGCGCTTGTGGATAAGGGGTCTCAGCTCTCCACGGCGGGCGGGGGCGGGGACGGGGGCACCTGGCCGGCGGCGGGGGTGCCGAAGTCGACCGTCGGGGCTGCGCGCACCTCGGCCTCTTCCACCTCGAAGTACTCCGCCTTCGCGAACTTGAACGTCGAGGCGATGATGTTCGAAGGGACCGACTCCACCCGCGTGTTGTACGCCCGGACGTTCGCGTTGTAGAAGCGGCGGCCGGCGGCGATGCGGTCCTCGGTCTCGGCAAGCTGGCGCTGCAGCTCGCCGAAGTTCGAGTTCGCCTTCAGGTCCGGGTAGTTCTCCACCACCGCGAACAGCTGCCGCAGGCCGGCCGACAGGGCGGTCTCGGCCGAGGCCCGGTCGGCCAACGTGCCGGAGTCGCCGGCCGTGGCGGCCGAGCGCAGGCGGGCGACCTCGTTGAAGATCGTCTGCTCGTGCGTGGCGTAGCCCTTCACGGTCTCGACCAGGTTGGGAATCAGGTCGTACCGGCGGTGCAGCTCAACGTCGACCTGCCGCCAGGACTCCTGGACGAGGTTGCGCTGGCTGACGAAACGGTTGTACGACACCACCACGCCGATGAGTAGCAACACCACTACGGCGACGATGGCGATGATGATCCAGGTCACGCTTACCCCCGTTTATCGGACGGTCGGCTCACCGGATCCTACTGAGACGCCCGGATCACGTGACCAGAACGGGTCACCGAAACGCCACCGGGCCCGGGACGACATCTCGGCGACAGCGATAAGTCAGCGCCTGCCCCTAGGGTGCACGCGTGCCAGACGACGGGGGTTCGGCAAGGAGCAGCAGGCGGGTCACGTTCCGCGAGGTCCTCGGCGTGTCGGAGTTCCGCGCGCTGTGGCTCGCCGAGCTGACGTCGCAGGCCGGCGACCAGATGGCCCGGGTCGCGCTGTCCGTCCTCGTCTACCAGGCGACCAACTCGGCGGCCCTCACCGGCCTGACGTACGCGCTGACGTTCGCACCAAGCCTGCTCGGCGGGATCATCCTGCCCGGCATCGCCGACAGGTTCCCCAGACGGAACGTGATGGCAGCCGTCGACGCCATCCGCGCTGTGCTGATCGTTCTCGTCGCGTTCCCCGGCATGCCGTTCGCCGGCCTGTGGGTCCTCGTCGGCCTGGTCTCGTTCCTCAACCCGCTCTTCAAGGCCGCGCAGATCTCGCAGCTGCCGGACATCCTCACCGGCGACCAGTTCCTCGTCGGCATGGCGCTCCGGAACATCACCATCCAGACCGCCCAGCTCGCCGGCTTCCTCGGCGGCGGCCTGCTGATCACGGTCATCAACCCGCGGATCGCGCTCGCCCTCGACGCCGCGACGTTCCTGGCGTCGGCACTGCTGGTCAGGTTCGGCGTCAAGTTCCGCCCGGCGCCGGCGCGGGAAGCGCACGAGCAGAGACAGTCGTTCCTCGGTTCCATCGCCGTCTCCGCCAAGGCGATGTTCGCCGACAAGGGGCTGCGCACGCTCTGTTTCATCATCTGGCTGATGGCCTTCAGCACGGTGTACGAGGGACTCGCCGCGCCCTACGCCGCGGCGATCGGGGCCGGCACGGTCGCCGTCGGCTTCCTGCTCGCCTCGGACCCGTTAGGCAGCGTGATCGGCGCCTGGGCGTACTCGCGATGGGTGCCGGAACGACTGAGGCCGCGCACGATCGGCCTCGTCACCGTGCTCTGCCCGATCCCGCTGCTGTTCGCGTTCTTCAGCCCGAACATCGTCCTGTCCTGCGTGCTGTTCATCATCTGCGGCGCGTTCGGCACGATCGCGGTCATGCAGGCGACGGCGTCGTACACGCTCGCCGTCCCGGACTCCCGCCGCGCGCAGATGATCGGCATGAGCAACACCGGCCTCAGTACGGCGTCGGGCTTCAGCCCCCTGATCGGCGGCATCGTCGCGGACCAGGTCGGCTCGCCGGCGACGGTCGGCTGGTTCGGCATCGGCGTCCTGATCGTCGGCGGCCTCCTCGCGTTGCTGTGGCACCAGGTGTACGTCAAGTCGCCGGAGCGCTGGACCGAGCGCGAGCCCTCGACGACCTGAGCTACGAGGCGGGAACGCGGTCGCGAGCAGTCGCCGTTACTGCCACCGCGACGACGATGAGCGCGGCGCCTGCCACGCCCAGTCGGCTGAGCTGCTCCTGCAGCAGGACCGTCCCGAGCAACGCGGCGGTGATCGGTTCGAGGAGCGCGATGACGGCGGCCGTACCGCTCGCGACCGTGCGCAGACCGACGAAGTACAGGACGTACGCCGTCGCCGTCGGCACCAGCCCGAGATAGAGGACGAGCGCGAGGTTGCCGAGCTCGGGCTCGAGCGCCGTACGTCCCATCAGGCTGGCAAGAGGCAGCAGGACGAGCCCGCCGGCCAGGAACGCGACACCGGTCGACGGCACCACGCCGGCACCGGCGACCGGCCGCGCACCGAGCATGGTCACAGCGGCGAACGCTGTCGCCGAGCCGAGGGCGAACGCCACCCCGACAACGCTGCGAGCGTCACCAGGCCCGGCGAGCAAAGCCAACCCGGCAAGGGCGATCACGACCGCGACCACCGCACGACCGGCAGGACGGCGGCGCCCGATGAGAGCCTCGGCGACCACGACCAGCACGGGCGCGGCGCCCAGAGTGAGGAACGTGGCGAGTCCGACCGAGGTCAACGAGGCGGCCATGAAGTAGCAACCCTGGAAGCAGGCGGCGAGCGCGGCGACAGTCGCAGCCCGCCGCAGACCGGCGGCGCCGAGAAGCAGCGCACGCCAGCGCCCGGTGAGCAGATGCCACGCGACGATCAGGCCACCACCCACAGCGAGGCGGTAGCCGGCGACGGCGAGCGGATCGACGCCGGAACGTTGGGCGAGCAACGTTCCGGCGAGCCCACCGGTACCCCAGAGCAGGCCGGCGGAGACAACACAGAGCAGGGCAAGACGGTCCACGGAAGGCTCCAGCGCGAAGAGGAGAGAAAGGTCGCGGGAGCGGGACGCCGCCAGCAGAAGAAAGCCGACCGCCTACGAGAGGGCGATCGGCAACGCGAGAACGCGCCCCGCTAGCTGGCGGGGGGCGGAGTGATCGGGAAACGCCGATGCATGGGACTCACTCTACTTCGGAGGGCCCGTACTCGGCCCACACGACGACGGGGATCATGCCGACGACGTCCGCCAGCAGGTCGAGCCGGTCGACGATCTCCTCCGGCCCGGGATTTTCGGCGTCCCACGACCACAGGATGTTGCCGTCGATTCGCCAGCACACCTCGCCGTACGCGACCAGGAGCTCGGTGAGGCGCGGCGACAGCAGGATCGTCGCGAACTTCGGGTCGTCGCAGCGGACCCGGTACGCGCGGCGGAACTCGGCGTTCTCGAGGTCGAGCGAGACGAAGCCGTTTCCTGAACCCAGCAAGGCCTCCGGGCCCACCTCGAGGAATGGCAGCTTGGCCGGCAGCCCGACCTGCCAGATCCCGAACCTGTTCATCTGGGTCGACGTGGTCTGGTCCTGCGTCTCCGTCTCCTTGAACGCATAGTCGAACGTCTCCACGTCGAGGTCGCGATGCCGGCCGGCGATGACGTTCCGCGCCGTACGCGAGTGCCCGCGGCCGAACGGGCCTCCGGAATGCTGGCGGGTGGAGACCGGAACCTCGCCGGTGAACGTCCAGCCACGACTCGAGGCAAGCTTGCGCAACGTCTGCACGCGTGCCTTCGCGGCCCGCAAAGCGAGGTACCAGATCACGCCGGCGATCACCGCACCCACGACGAACACCAGCACGATGCCCGCGATGACTCCGCCGCGCCCGAGCATGCGCCTGTTCCTACGTCTCCACGCCGAGATCGGCGAGGCCGTAGACGGTGAGGTACGGCAGACCGGCAGCCTCGATCTTCTGCCGCGCGCCGGTGTCGCGGTCGACCAGAACGGCGACGGCGACGACCTCGGCGCCGTTCTCGCGGAGCGCTTCGACGGCCTGGAGGACGGATCCGCCGGTGGTAGAGGTGTCCTCGACCGCGAGAACGCGGCGACCCTTCACGTCGGGGCCCTCGATCTGGCGCTGCATGCCGTGCTTCTTCTCGGCCTTACGCACGACGAACGCGTCCAGCCTGTCGCCCCGCGCCGCGGCCGTGTGCAGCATGGCGGTCGCGATCGGGTCGGCGCCGAGCGTGAGCCCGCCGACCGCCTCGTACTCCAGGTCGCGGGTCAGGTCGAGCATCAACGGCCCGATCAGCGGCGCCGCCTCACCGTCGAGGGAGATGCGGCGCAGATCGACGTACCAGTCCGCCTCCTTGCCCGACGCGAGCGTGACTCGCCCGCGGACGACGGCCCGCGCCTGGATCAGCGAGCGGAGCTCGTCGCGGGCAGCGGACAGCACGGATTGATCGATCGACACAGCTCAGCAGAGTAGTCCTGATTGCCGGTCCGCGACCGGACATCCTCGCGATTCGGTCGTGATCATGCCGGTTTGACCGCTTTTTGGGGTGCCCCATCATGGAGACATCGTGAACGTCCATCAGCTCGAGAGGCCGCCAGGTGCCTTCCAGCAGCCAGTCACGGCCGAGCAGCTTCGGTCGATCTGCCGCCGCGCCTTCGGCGCCGAGGTCGAGCCTGTGACCGCCGTCGAGCTGGGCGGCGGGATGTACAACACCGCCTATCGCGTGGAGTTCGGCGCGAGGCCGCCGGCGATCCTGCGCGTGGCACCGGAGCCGGCCCGGCAGAGCCGCATCGAACACGAGCTCATGCGCAACGAGCTGGCCGTCCAGCCCTACCTGGCGCCGATCGCCGCGTTGCTGCCCCGGATCCTGGCCGTCGACCTCAGCCACGAGCTGATCGGCCGCGACTGGATGCTCCAGTCCGTCGTCCCCGGCATCCCGGCCGCGGAGGGTCTGAGCGGCCGGCCACGAACGGCGTGGGGGCCGCTCTTCGCCCAGCTCGGCACGATCGCCCGGCTCGTCCACGACGTCACCGGTCCGCACTTCGGCCCGATCGCCGGACCATCGTTCGGCCGCTGGAGCGACGCCCTGATCTCCTCGTTCGAGGACACGGCGGCCGACCTGGAGGACGTCCGGCTGGACGCGAAGGACGTCCGTCTCGTCGCGGCGCTCGCGGAGAAGTACCGGGACGTCCTCGACGAGGTCACCACGCCGCGGCTGATGTCCGGAGACCTCTGGACGGTCAACTGCATGGTCGCCGCGGGCGCCGGACCGCTGACCGTCACCGGCGTCCTCGACTTCGATCGCGCGAGCTGGGGTGCGCCGGACGCCGACTGGACGATCTTCATGGCGGAGCGGCGGACGAGTCCCGAACGAGGCAGTTTCTGGAAGACGTACGGCCCGCTCGACACCCACCCCGCCGCCGCGTTGATCTATCGCGCCCGCCATCTCGGCGCCGTCCGGCTCGAGCGGCACCGGACCGGCCAGGTCGAGAGGCTGGCCGAGACCTACGCCGAGTTCGGCGAGCTGCTGTCCGGGCTGCGAGCTATGCCTTCTTCTCGCGCTGACCGCGGGCGATCCTGAGCACCAGGTTGCGGGGCGCGAGCTTGGCGGCGGCCATCAGCACCTTGTACTGCGGCGACGGGATCACGACCGGTGAGCCCGTTCCGCGGAACAGCGACGCGAGCGCCTCGTTGACCACCTTCTCGACCGGAATCCACATGAAGTCCGGCGCGACGACCTTCACGCCCGCGCGCTGGTGGAACTCGGTGTGGACGTAGCCCGGGCACACCGCGATGGCCCGTACGCCGGTGCCCTCGAGGTCGAACGACAGGCCCTCGGTGAACGTGGTCACCCAGATCTTCGCCGCCCCGTACGTTCCGTACGGCGCGTAGCCCGCGACGCTCGAGACGTTGATGATCCCGCCCGCGCGACGCGTGATCATGCCCGGCAACGCCGCCTTCGCCAGCCGCATCACGGCGACGACGAGCACGTCCAGCAGCCGCTCCTCGTCGTCGGACGAGGAGTCGACGATGTTCTCCTTGAGCGTGAACCCGGCGTTGTTCACCAGCAGGTCGACGTGGGCCTGCCCCTCGCCGGGCGAGCGCAGGCGCTCCTCGACCGTGGTCAGCTGCTCACGGTCCGCGAGGTCGGCCGGCAGCACCTCGACGGCGACGCGATAGCGCTCGGTGAAGTCGGCGGCGACCGTCTTCAGCCGCTCCTCGTCCCGAGCGACGAGCACGAGGTCGTAGCCGCGTCTGGCCAACGCGTCGGCAAACGCGTTCCCGATGCCGACGGTCGGTCCGGTGATGAGCGCGGTGGGCATTCGCCTCAGACCTTCAGTCGGGGAGTCGTACCGAACCATTGACGCGAGGCCGGCGCCCAGAGCATCGCGATCGCGACCAGGCCGATCAGCATGAGCAGCAACGCGGACGGCGTACGCCCGAAGAACGTGAACGTCGCGAACACGTTCAGCACGCCGAGCACGGTCGCGATCATCCGGGCCCAGTTCATGCGCCTGCTGGTGAAGTAGCCGATCACCGCCCAGACGATGGCCGAGACGACCATGATGCTGACCACCATCATGACCGTCGAGTTGACAAGCGCGTCGACGGCTTGAGGCGTCACCGCCTGCTTGCGCTGCTGCAGGGACTGCTCGGCTGCCTCGCGCAGCGCCTCGCGCGGGGCGATGAAGTACGTGAGTCCCGCCGAGACGGCAGACACGACGCCGCCGACGTACATCAGGATCACCGAGATCAGCACGTACCTCGGCCGATCGGACGGTACGACCGCAGCGTCCTTCGGATCGCTGGGCCAGCTGGGCATCGGTGTCTTCGGCCGATCGTCGCTCATCGTGGAATCCTCCATGTGTTGCCCCAACCTTTACACTCCCCCGCCCAAATCGCTGCGACCGGACCCGGACGCGTACGCTCCGAAGCTGTGAGCCACCACAAGATGGCGGCCCGCCTGGAGGGTCTCGGAACGACGATCTTCGCCGAGATGTCCGCCCTCGCGGTCGCGACTTCGTCGATCAATCTCGGACAGGGCTTTCCCGACACCGACGGCCCTGAGGTGATGCTGGACGCCGCTGTCGCCGCGATCCGCTCCGGCAAGCACAACCAGTATCCGCCCGGTCCGGGCATCGCGCCGCTGCGCGAGGCCGTGAGCCAGCACCAGAAGCGGTTCTACGACCTCGACTTCGACCCGGAGACCGAGGTGCTGATCACCGCGGGGGCGACCGAGGCGATCGCGTCCGCGTTGCTCGCGCTGGTCGAGCCCGGCGACGAGGTCGTCGCGCTCGAGCCGTACTACGACTCGTACGCCGCGGGCATCGCGATGGCCGGCGGCGTCCGCGTGCCGGTGACGCTGCGGGCTCCCGACTTCCGGCTCGATGTCGACGCCCTGCGCAAGGCGATCACGCCGAAGACGAAGCTGCTGCTGATCAACTCACCGCACAACCCGACGGGCACGGTCCTCACCGCCGACGAGCTGCGGGCGATCGCCGAGGTCGCGAACGAGCACGACCTGCTGGTCGTCACCGACGAGGTCTACGAGCACCTCGCGTTCGACGGCGCGCCGCACATCCCACTCGTGTCGTACCCGGGCATGCGGGAACGTACGGTGTCGATCTCCTCGGCGGGCAAGACGTTCGCGGTGACGGGCTGGAAGATCGGCTGGGTCTGCGCGACCCCGGAGCTCGTGACGGCGGTGCGGACGGCGAAGCAGTTCCTCACCTACGTCTCCGGTGGTCCGCTGCAGCCGGCGGTCGCGACCGCCCTGGCGCTCGGCGACTCGTACTACGACGAGCTGCGGGCTTCCCTGCAGGCCAAGCGCGACCGGCTGTGCGCCGGTCTCGCCGAGGTCGGCTTCGACGTCTTTCGCCCACAGGGCACGTACTTCGTGACCACCGACGTTCGCGCGCTCGGGTACGACAACGGCGTCGAGTTCTGTCGCATGCTGCCGCAGCGTTGCGGAGTGGTCGCGATCCCACACGAGGTGTTCTACGACCACGTCGAGGTCGGCCGACCGCTGGTGCGCTGGGCGTTCTGCAAGCGCGACGAGGTCCTCGACGAAGCGGTCGAAAGGCTACGAAAGGCCTTTACCAAGTAAAACGGGCATGATGAGCCCCGTTCTGATCCGGATCGAGAACGGGGGATACATGCGTTCCCGAACAATGGTCGGGGCGCTGGTGGTGGCTGTCGCCTTCACCGGCGGCACGATCGCACCGGCCACCGCGGCCACGCCGTCGATCGACTGGAAGCCTTGTCCCGAGTCCGATGTGGCGGGCGTCGACTGTGGGTCGATCAAGGTTCCGTTGGACTGGTCGAAGCCGAACGGCGAGAAGATCACGATCGGTCTCGCCCGCCGCAAGGCGACTGGTCCCGGCACGCGAATCGGCGCGGTTCTGCTGGACCCGGGCGGTCCCGGCGGCTCCGGTGTCGACTTCGTCAAGTTCAGCCAGCCCTTGACCACCAAGGTGCGGGCACGGTTCGACCAGGTCGGCTTCGACCCGCGGGGCATCAACACCAGCAGCCAGCTGCGCTGCGACGCGGACCTGTCGAGCGCGTCCGACGCGGCGAAGCATCCGACCAGCCAAGCGGAGTTCGACAAGCTGGCCCGCATCAACCGCAAGCTGCATGACAGCTGCCGAGCCAACTCCGGCAAGCTCGCGTCCCACGCCGGCAACCTCAACACCGTGCGCGACATGGACGCGATCCGCGCGGCGCTCGGCGAGCAGAAGCTCACCTACGTTGGCTATTCGTACGGCAGCCTGATGGGGCAGCAGTACGCCGAGCTGTTCCCGAAGCGCGTTCGCGCGCTGGTGATGGACGGCAACATGGACCACAGCCTCCGTACGGCTTGGGAGTTCATGCGGACCGAGACGGCGCCGATCGAGGAAGCGTTCGTCGAGTTCGCCAAGTGGTGTGAAAAGACGCCGCAGTGCGCGTTGTACGGCAAGAACACGAAGAAGTTCTACGGCGAGCTGCGCAAGAAGGCGAAGGCCGGGAAGCTCGTCGACTCCGAGGGCACCCCGATCTCGTTCTACGACCTCGCGGGCATGGCGTTCGGGACGATCGACCCACCGAGCTGGGGCGAGCTGGCGAAGTACTTCGCCGCTCTGGGCGCGGGCAAGGCCGTGAAGGCGAAGCGGTTCGCGGGGCCCATCGTGAACGATCCGTACCCGTCGATCTGGTGCAACGACTGGTCGTACCCCGTCCACAACTACAAGCACTACAAGGCGTTGCGGACGCTGCTGGCCGTGCACTTCCCGAACGTCCAGTGGTCGCCGTACGTCGACCACGCGCTGACCTGCGTCGGCAGCGGGACGAAGAACACCAACCCGCAGCAGCGGTTGCGCGTCAAGGGCGCGCCGCCGCTGGTGATGGTCGGCAACGTGCACGACCCGGCGACCGTGTACGAGTGGAACCAGGCCGCGGCGCGACAGAGCGGCGCGCGCCTCGTCACGTACGAAGGCTGGGGCCACACGGCCTACGGCTGGGGCATCACCTCGTGTGTCGACAATGCGGTCGACGCGTACCTGATCGACCTGAAGGTGCCGAAGCGGGGGCTGCGCTGCCCGGCGATGGAGAAGCCCGGTCTCGGCGAGACCGGCGCCCGAAGCCAGCGCAAGCCGAGCCCGGTGGGCCCGTACGGCTTCGTTCAGTAGGTCCTAGGCGAGGTCGACGGCCGTCGCGCCACGTGCGGCGGCGAGCCGTTCGGCCTCGGCCTGCAGTGCCTTGACGGGGATCTTGCCGTCGAACGGCTGCACGGTCAGCGTGAGCTTCTTTCCGCTCAGGCGTGACCGCCAGATGCCGGCGACCTCGGGGCCGACGAGCACGGCTCCGGGGTTGCCGAGCATCCGCCAGATCTCCTTCTGCCGTTGACGTTCCGGCACCAGCAGGTCGCGGTCGCGCATTTGCAGGTACGGGTCGCCAGGCGGGATCAGGCGGATCTCCTTACCTGGTTTCGCCTTGCTGAGCGCGTCCAGCTGGTCCTCGGGTAGCCAGACCTGCTTGCCGTTCAGCTCGAAGTCGGCCAAGCCACCCTCTGACCACGCGTGCTTGGCGGCGGCCTGGCTCGTTCCGAGGTAGCCGGCCGCCTCGCCGAGCGTCGCCGGTCCGTGCAGCCTGAGGTACGCGCGGATCACGTCCTCCGTACCCTCGGCCTTCTTCGGCAACGGGTACTTGTCGAACGCCGTTGTCAACGTGGTCTTGCCACCCGGTACGAGTCGTACGCCACCGGGCAGGCCGACCTGCTGGAACAGGCCGCCGTAGACGTGCGTCGCCTTGCAGCCGCGGCACTCGTACGAGTACGCCTTCGGCAGCTCCTTGGTGACGCCGGCGCTCACCTGGCCCTTGGGCATCGCCTTCTTGACGACCTTCCGCATCGCCTTGGCCGCGGTCTCGAACGCCTCGAGCCCGCCGATGCCCGCCTCCTTCAACGGCTTGCGTTCGGCGACGAGTCGCGAGGTGGCGTCGGCGTCGCTCGCCGGCCAGAGCGCCTTGGCCAGGTGGGGAATGTCCTCGGTGCGGTGCAGGTGCGGGGCGCCTCGGAACGTCCACGCGAGCGTGTAGCCGTCCGCGTCCTCGGCGGGCGCGTCGTCCATGCGCATCGCCAGCGCGGCGCGGGCCGAGCCGTACGGCGTGTCCGGGATGCCAAGGGTCAGCACTCTGAGCACGCCGAGGTCGCCGTCCCTGCCGAGCCCGTGTGCCTTCCAGCGGTACGCGAGGACCTGTTCGCGGTTCATCTACCTACTCCTCCAGCGAGGTCTCGCGGAACGTGCCGAACAGCTTCAGCGCCGGCAGGTACGGCTCCGGGTCGGCGCCGCCCCAGTCGAGCGCGCGGACTTCCGCCTCGGTCCGCCGGCCGCCCATCACGCGGCCGAGCTCGTAGGCGCTGGTGGTCAGCGTCGCGCTGGGTGCGCCCTCGCCGTACGCCGACCTGTCCGTGTCGAGCACGATCTCCAGTGCGAGGTCGTCGCTCGCCAGCTTCTTCGCGAGCTCCTGCAGCGGGCGGTCGAGCGCGACGCGTACGGCCTGATCGTCGCGGGCGCCGGGCTGGCCGAGCGCGGTGCGCAGGTCCTGCTCGTGTCCGACGACCTCGGCGACCAGCACCGCGCCCATCGGCGACTCGATGGCCTCGGTGGCGGTCTCGCGGTTCTTCGCCCACTCGGCGAGGCTGGCCTCGATGGACTGACCACGGCGTTCGGCGACGATCCGTTCGCCGAAGTTCTCGTGCTCGCCCGCGTCGAAGTCGCGGACGACGAACGCGGCGAGGCCGCCCGCGAGGTGTGCGGCCAGGTCCTGGACGTTCCAGCCCGGGCACGCCTCGACGGGCGTCGCCGGATCAGCGCCGGTCAGCAGATCGACGATCCGCGCGTACGTGGCGTCATAGAGCTTGGCGCTGTCCATGTCGTGCTCCTTTGCGTCGTCGTTAGAGTGCACGGACACATCGACATACGGGGTAGAACACATGTCGCCGATCACTCGTGGCCTTGTCCTTGCGATAGTGCTGCTGACGCTCGGAGCGTGCGGCTCGCCCGACGCGGTCCCGGGCAGCACGCCACCGACCACAGTGCCGAGCACCACAGCGTCGAGCGCCACCACGACGCCCACCACAGCGAGTACGCCGAGCACGACACCGGTCGTGCCCGCGGCCGCACTCGACCTCGGCGAGTTCACGGCCACGGCGAGCAAGGTCCAAGCGGTGGTGGCGAGCGAGGAGGCCGGCGAGGTCGCCGAGGCCTACCGGCTGGCGGAGTATGTCGTCGATCCCTACGACTTCGACCGCACCCTGACCAAACTGGGGCCACCGTCGACCGTGATCGCCGACGGCAAGACCCTGTCCGACATGTACTACTTCACGGCCCCGCTCGAGGAGTGGGTGACGGGCTTCGGCGCCACCCGGCGAACGGAGACCCCGGCCGACGAGGTCTCGTCCTCGGTGCTGCTCTTCCGAAGTCCGGCCGAGGCGGCCAAGGCGGCACGGGGCCTGCACGCGAAGCACCTCGAGCCCACCAGCGAGACCGATCAGCGCGGTCGGAAGATCGTCCTCCCGGCCCATCCCCGCGCCCTCGTCGCGGCCGAGACGAACTCCGACGAACGTGACGTCACCGCGGTGGAGTCGTCCGGCAGGGGCTTGCTGATCGTCTACGCGCTGAGCAAGACCAAGTCGTTCGCGACACTGCAGACCGTCGTCGCGAACGTCCTGGCACGGCAGAAACAACTGTTCGGCGAGTTCAAGGGGGCGGCGAGCCTGACGGCGCTTCCGGTCGACCCGAAGGGCCTGCTGGGCAAGACGCTGGCCGTCGACGCCAAGGGGTCGCTGGCATCGTGGGCCTTCTCCGGCGGACCGCTGACCGCCACACATTTTTTCACCGAACCGCAGGGAGTCATCGGTCTCCTCCGGGCCGCCGAGGTCGATGCCATCGCCGCCAACCGCGCCACCGTCCTGCGCGCCGGAAGCCCCCCGCAGGCAGAGCGCCTGAACACCGACCTCGCCGCCGTCGCCGAGCACGCGTACGCCGTCGCGGCGCCTCCGAAGGGTCTCGGGCAGGCGGCGTGCTTCTCCCTGAAGCTCGGGAAGCCGGGCCTGCGGGCAGGTTTCTCCTGCCAGGTAGCCGTCGATCGCTACGTCGCCCAGGCGAGCGGCACTTCGCTGCTGGAGGTCCAGCAGCTGATCAGCGCGCAGTATCTCGTACTGACGGGCGGTTGAGCCGCGCGAGATCGGCCGCCGGCTCGGCATCATGGCGAGCTCCTTACTCGACCTCGAAGGTGTAGGCCGTCGCGTCTCCTTCACCGTGCGTGGCCTCGAAGCTGCCGGATCCGCGGAGCCCGGCGAGGTCGTCTGTTCCGGATCCTTCCACCACGGAAAGGTCCGCACGCACGGTCGTACCGTCGAAACTGCCGACGTGCAGGAGCACGAAACGGCCCTTGCGCCCGTCGACCTCGCCGGTGATCAGCTCAAAGCCGTAGAACGTGCCGGCGCCCCAGTTCTCCCCGTCGCCGGTGTAGTACATGACGTGGTCGGCGACGCTCGTGCCGGAGATGAGGCCCTCCCACTGGTCGGAGGTGTGGGCGTGGGCGACGCGCGGGCCGACGTGCCCCTCGGGTGGCGTGGCCTCTTCCCAGCTGATCGTCTTGAACGTGCCGGCCGCTTGCTTCTGTGTCGTGGTCATGACAAGGATCCTGTCAGCTATACCTGTCAGGTCCTGTCAGGAATTCTGCGAGACTCTAGTTCTTGTGCGAGCGAGCCGGCTGGTGTCGTTGCTGCTCCTCCTCCAGACCCGCGGGCGGATGACCGCGCAGGAGCTGGCGGAGGAGCTGGAGGTGTCTGTCCGGACGGTGTACCGGGACGTCGAGTCCCTGGGCGCGGCAGGCGTGCCGGTCTACGCCGACCGCGGGCCGACGGGCGGGTACCAGCTGCTGGCCGGCTACCGGACGCGCCTGACGGGACTGACGGCGGACGAGGCCGAGTCGCTGTTCCTCGCCGGCGCGCCCGGGCCTGCGGCCGAGCTGGGGCTGGGATCGGTGTTGGCGGCGGCCCAGCTCAAGCTGATGGCGGCGTTGCCGCCGGAGCTGCGGTCCCGGGCGGGGCGGATCTCGGAGCGCTTCCACCTGGACGTTCCGGGCTGGTTCAGGGCCGTCGAACGGCCACCGCACCTGTCCGCGATCGCGGACGCGGTGTGGAACACGAAGCTGATCGAGATCCGCTACCGCCGCTGGGGCCGCACCGAAGTGGTGCGGACCCTCGAGCCGCTCGGCCTCGTCCTCAAGAACGGCACCTGGTACGTCATCGCCCGCCCTCCGGGTGGCGACCCCCGCACGTACCGGATCTCCCGGGTCCTCGCCCTCGAGGTGCTCGCCGACACGTTCGAGCGCCCCGACGCCTTCGACCTCGCCTCCTTCTGGGCGGCGTACTCCGAGGAGTTCCAGGCCCGCCTCTACCCCGAGGTCGCCACCGTTCGCCTCTCTCCGCTCGCATACGACCTGCTCGGCTACTACCTCGGCGCCGCGGTCGCCAAGCGGGCTCGGGAGACCGCCACCGAGCAGGACGAGGGCGGGTGGCGGCGGGCGACGGTGCCGATCGAGTCGCTCACCCATGCGAGGCTCGAGCTGTTCCGCTTCGGCGCCGACCTCGAGGTCCTCGAGCCACCCGAGCTCCGCGCCGTCATGGCCGAGACCGCCGCCGCCGTCACCGCGATCTACGACTGAGGTCCCGGCCCCAGCAGCGCGAACGCCGCAGCCAGCGCGACCACGATCGCGAACAGGACGAGCCCCATCTTCAACTTTCCGTTCATGCGAAGCACCTCCGAGTCAGGCGTCGTTGCCGCGGAGCACGGCCCAAGCGGCAAGCAACGCGGCAGCGACATAACCAAGCAGGACAGCGAGAGCGGCAACGGGCGACAGCAACGACCCTTCGGCACCGGCGAGCTGGCTGGGCAACGCGTTCAGGGTCACCGCGATGAACCGGTCGTCCCATGGCGCCGGCAGCAGCTGCCCCATCGTCGGGAACACGAACAGCAGCGCGACGACCGCGGTCAGCGCCCCCGTGGTCGAACGGGTGATCACGCCGAGGCCGAGGCCGACCAGCCCGACCACCATGACCGAGAGCCCGAGGCTGAGCAGCCGCGGCACCGAGTCCGCGAAGCTCGTCAGGAAGCCCGGGATCGGGCGGTCGCCGACGATCGCCCGGCTGAGGAAGTACATCGCGAAAGCGCTGACCTGCCCGATGACCAGCGCCACCCCACCAACGAGCAAGGCCTTCGCGGCGAGCATCCAGCCGCGCTGTGGAACCGCGGTGAGAGTCGTACGGATCATGCCCGTCGCGTACTCCGAGGTCACCGCCAGCACGCCCAGCGCCGCGACACAGAGCTGCACGAACATCAGCAGCCCGTTCTCCGGAGCCGAGGGGTGGAAGTCCGCCCGGCGCGCGGCATCGGCGGCATCCCACCCGCTGATCGTCTGCCAGGCGATCAGCCCGCTCATCGCGACGAACATCGCGACCGCGAACACCACATAGAACGAGGACTGCACCGAGCGCAGCTTCACCCATTCGGCAGCAACGAGATCAGACATGGCTCGAACCTCCGGCTCGGTACTCGACGCTGTCGGCGGTCAGTTCGAGGTACGCGTCCTCCAACGACGCGGACCGCGTGACCAGCTGGTGGACCGGAATCCCTTGCCCAGCGGCGAGATCGCCGACCTCGCCAGCGGAGAGCCCACGGACGACGACCTCCGCCGACTCGCTCGGCAGCACCTCGCCGCCCGCCGCGAGCACCAGCTCGGCAAGCTCCGACGACCGCGGCGACTGAACGAAGACGCCCTGCAGGAACCGTTCGGCGAGGTCCTGGACGGTCGTCTCGGCGACCAGCCGCCCACGACCGAGAATCACCAGATCGTCCGCGGTCTGCGCCATCTCCGACATCAGGTGACTGGACAGCAGGACGGTTCGCCCCTCCTCGGCGAATCCCTTCAGCAGCTCGCGAATCCACCGCACGCCCTCGGGGTCGAGCCCGTTCACCGGCTCGTCGAACATCAGCACGTTCGGCTCCCCCAGTAGCGCGCCGGCGATCCCGAGCCGCTGCTTCATGCCGAGCGAGAACTCACCGACCGGCTTGCGCGCCACGCCGGCGAGCCCGACCTGTTCGATGCACGCGACCACGCGCCGGCGCCCGATCCCGTTGCTGGCCGCCTGCCAGCAGAGGTGGTCGTACGCGTTCCGCCCGGGATGCACCGCGTTGGCGTCGAGCAGCGCGCCCACCTCGTGGATCGGGCGGCGCAGCTCGGCGTACCGACGGCCGTTGACCAACGCCTCACCCGCCGTCGGCTGGTCCAGGCCGAGCAGCATGCGCATGGTCGTGGACTTCCCCGCCCCGTTGGGCCCGAGGAAGCCGGTGACCCGGCCGGGTTTCACCTCGAACGAGAGGTTGTCGACGGCAACGGTGGACCCGTACCGCTTGCTGAGACTTCGGATCTGCAACATGCCGCCAACGCTCGCGGAACTGGGGGTTGGCGACATCGGAGCAGGGGCCCGACTTCGCACGGGAGGCTCCGCCCACGGGATGTCGGACCCTGGTCCGACGCGCCGCGACAGTCGGGACGGCTACGGTCGAGGCGTGCTGTTCGAACGGCTGACCCGGCGCCAACTGGTCGGGCTCGACTGCGTGGCCGTGGCCTTGTTCGCCCTGGTCACGGTCGGTGCGACGGCGAGCGGTTGGGAGCAGCTGCTGCCGATCGCGGCCGTGCTCCCGCTGGCGGTACGCCGGCTGTGGCCACTGCCTGTCCTGGGGCTGGCCGTGCTCGGCGCCGCGGTGTCGATCGCGTTCGGGGTCGTGGCCGAGCCGTTCTTCGCCGTGGCGTTCGCGCTCTACACGGTGGCCGCGACGCGTCCGAAGCAGCGGTGGATGCCGACGCGCCTCATCGGCGTGCTGGGCGGCGTCGGGCTGGTCGCGGCCGCGACCGTCGGGCCGGTGGGGTGGCTGCCCGTCCAGCCGGGCCAAGTGGCCGGCGAGTTCGTCCTCGGGTTCTCGGTGGTCTGCGTCGGCTGGGCGCTGGGCCGCGCGGTCCGCGACCGGCGGGACTACACCGCGCGGGTCGCCGAGGAGCTGGCCGCACGTTCGGTGACCGAGGAACGGCTCCGGATCGCGCGCGAGCTGCACGACGTGGTCGCGCACAGCATGAGCGTGATCACGGTCAAGGCCGGCGTGGCCGCGCACGTGGCGGCGGACCGGCCGGCGGAGGTGGTGGACGCGCTGCGGGTGATCGAGCAGACCGGCCGCGACACCCTCGCGGAGATGCGGCACCTGCTCGACGTACTTCGGTCCGACGCCGGACCGGAGCTGGCGCCGAGCCCTGGGTTGGATCGCCTGCCCGAGCTGATCTCGCGGGCCGGGATGGCCGGCGTCCACGTCGACCTCGAGGTGCGGGGCGTGGCCGATGTGCCCAACGGGGTCGAGCTTTCCGTCTACCGGATCGTGCAGGAGGCGGTGACGAACGTGGTGAAGCACGCCGCGCCCGCCTGGTGCCAGGTGCGGGTTGCCGGGACGGCGACGGAGGTACGGATCGAGGTCACCGACGACGGTCCGGGTGTACGTGTGCTGCCGGACCGAGAGGTCGGCGGACACGGGCTGATCGGCATGCGCGAACGGGTCGCGACGTACGGCGGCACGTTCTCCGCCGGCCCACGGCCCGAGGGCGGGTTCGCCGTACGAGCCCAGCTGCCGTACGAGGGGGCCCGCCGATGACCGAGCCGATCCGCGTCCTGATCGCCGACGACCAGGCGTTGCTGCGCGGGAGCTTCCGCGTGCTGCTCGAGACGCGATCCGATCTCGCGGTCGTCGGCGAGGCCTCGACCGGTCTGGAGGCGGTGCGGCTGGCGCGGGCCGAGCGGCCGGACCTGGTCCTGATGGACGTCCGGATGCCGGAGATGGACGGCATCGAGGCCACCCGGCTGATCTGTTCGGACGCGGAGGCGTCCGTTCGGGTGCTGATGCTGACGACGTTCGACCTGGACGAGTACGTCTACGCGGCGCTCCGCGCAGGGGCGAGTGGGTTCCTGCTGAAGGACTCGCCGCCGGCCGACCTGGTGTCGGCGATCCGCGTGGTGGCGGCGGGCGACGCGCTGCTCGCGCCGAGCGTCACCCGCCGGCTGATCGCCACGTTCGCCGAAGGCCCGCCGCGCTCGCCCGCCGTCGCGGCGCCGGCTCTCGACGGCGTCACCGAACGGGAGCGCGAGGTCCTCACACTGATCGCGCGCGGCCTGTCCAACGCCGAGCTCGCCGAGCATCTGCACCTGAGCCCGGCGACGGTGAAGTCGCACATCGGCCAGCTGCTCCGGAAGGTCGGCGCCCGCGACCGCGCCCAACTGGTGATCGCCGCGTACGAGGCCCGCCTGGTCAGTCCGAGCTGAGTCGATAGACCAGGCTGACCTTCCGTCGCCGAGCCCGAAGAGGGAGTAATGAGGCACGTGTCGACCGGGAGTGGCGGCTCCCGAAGCCGTGCACGGCGAGCGCCCGGCGTCCGGGTTGTCGACCACAGCGCCGCAAGCCCGCGGGATCGAGTGGGTCGTACGAGTACAGCCAGGACTACGGCCTCGTGCTCATCCGGCGCGGCGGCTGCTGGCGCGAGGTCGAGGGGCGCGGCGCGTACCTGGGGCCGACAGACGCGTTCTTCGAGCGGCCGCGCTGCACGTCGCTGTGGTTTTCCGCGCATACCGTCGACGCGTTGGTGGGCGACATGGACGTCCCCGGCGCGCCGATCACGACCACGGCGGCCATCTACGTACGGCACCGCGAGCTGGTCGACGAGCGGCTGACCTGTCTCGTTGCCGCGCTGACCGAGCGCGCGGCACCGGGCCGCGCCGCCACGCGCCGCCACGCGAGCGCACCACCATCGGCTCGTCCAGAACGCGCGACGTCTCCATGACCGCCTGCCTGCGACCCGTGGCCGGGCCGAGTCTCGCCAGATCCGGACGCGCTCAGGTGACGTCCCCCACTGGTGGCGCGCCGCCTCACCACCCACCCTGCCCCCGATCCGGCACGGGACCACGCCAGGCGACATAACCGGTCTGTCACCTGGGTCCATGAACATGTCGGATGGACTTGCTAGACAGATCTCGGCTTCTAGGCCGAGATCTCTCCAACAACTCCCGGGCGCCCCTCAGACCGGGAGGTCAGGCCACGTCCAGCCGGAACCGCTGCTCCCGCGACAGCCGCTCGATCCGAACCGTCAGCAGCGTGCGGTCGACGTTCAGCTCCTCGGCCAGCTCGTCCACGTCCCGGGTCCACACCGCCGCTTCTATGAGCGCGTCGAACGGGATCATCCGAGTCGCCGCCAGCTCGTCGGCCTGCTGCTCCTCGCGCCGCTCGAACCGGCCGCCGAGCGTTGCGCGGTGGTCCAGGTCCAAGTGTGCGAGGGCGTGCGCGAGGCTGCAGCGCTTGGCGGCCCAGGACTGGTCGGAGTCGATGAGGATCGTCTTGTGCCGCCAGGACAGCACCTCGGGGACACCGTGCAGCGGCCGGTGCCGGATCACCCAGTCCGGGTAGCGCTCGGCGGCGTCGCGCCCCGGGTCGTACGGCCTGGTCATCGGTCCCGGGCAGCCCTTTCGATCTGGAATTCCAGGTAGTCCTGCAGCGACGTCCGCAGCCTCGCCCACTCCGCGTCGGACAGGTCGGGCGGCCGACGGAACCGCAGCTCGTCGGGAGCGTCGTCATCCTGCCGGCCGGCACCGACAGCCGGCGGCTCCTCCCCCTCGACGATCGCCGCCATCGTGCCCGGCGCCCAGCCCAGCGCCTGCTCGATCCGCCCCTGCGTCCTGATCTTGATCCACCGGTCGCCGGACACGAAGTCGTCCACCGTGCCCGGATCGAGGTCGGCCCGCTTCGCCAGGTCAGCGGGATTCCACCCGGCGGCGGCGAGCTCTGCCTGCACTGCCCGGCGTGCGCGCACCCGGCCGCGCGAACGTACGTCGGTCGTGTCCATGCGAGGGATCCTAACAGCTTCCGGAACGTTACGGCGGAATCGGGAAGATCTGCGGTTGTCGGTGGGCTGGTCTAGGCTTGCCACAGCACACGAAATCCGGAACTACAAGGAAGATCCGACATGGACAAGAGCATCATCGCCAGCATCGTCATCGGCGTGCTGTGGGTCAGCGTGGCGATCGCGGCCACGCTGCTGCAGAAGTACGTTCAGGACGAGCCGAAGCACAAGGCCGAGGGGTCGGGAGTCCCGTTCATCCCGCGCCAGCGGCAGCCCGTCGACGAGATCGTCGAGGTCGAACGGTGAGGCCCGGCCGGCCCAGCGGTGGGCTCAGTGGCGCTGGGCGGCGGCCTCTGCCGCCCAGCCCTCGAGGGCGTCGAGGAAGCCCTGCGCGGCGTTGGGCCAGTGGTAGTGCGCCCGCGCCGCCTCGAACCCCCGGCGGCCCAGCTCGGCCCGCTCCTCGGGGTGATCCCGCAGCCGCAGGATCGCGTCGGCGGTCGCCACCGGGTCGTCGAACGGCCAGCCCAGCTCCATCCGCTCGGCCACCTAATCCGTCGTCACCACCGAGTCGGTCACCGTCACCTGATCACCCGCCAGGCCGGTCGATGAGCCCAGGTCGGCCCAGAGGTGAACTCAGTGGCGTTGGGCGGCGGCCTCTGCCGCCCAGCCCTCGAGGGCGTCGAGGAAGCCCTGCGCGGCGTTCGGCCAGTGGTAGTGCGCCCGCGCCGCCTCGTGCCCCCGGCTGCCCAGCTCGGCCCGCTCCTCGGGGTGATCCCGCAGCCGCAGGATCGCGTCGGCGGTCGCCACCGGGTCGTCGAACGGCACCAGGATCCCGCACCCGTGCTGCTCCACCAGCGCCTTCGCCAGCGGGAGCGGCGTGCTGATCACCGGGACGCCGTGCGCCATGTACTCGATCACCTTCGTGGGGGTCGACGGCCGGAAGTTCGGCATGTCCCGCAGCAGCGCGAGCCCCGCGAGCGAGCCGTCCAACAACCGCATCGCCTGATCGAAAGGAACGAAGCCATGCCAGTTCAGCACGCCCTCCGCCGCGGCGGCCGACAACGCCTCGCGGGCGAACGCGTCACCCGCCCCCACGATGTCGACCGAGATCCCGCTCCCCGCGAGCTTGCGCGCGGTCTCCACGATCGTCGCCACCCCGCGGGCCCGCGCCAGATGCCCGACATAGACGACGCGCGACGAGCCCGAGGGCTCGACGACGTCCGGGACGTACGTCGTGTTCGGCACCACCGGATGCTCCTGCCCGAAGCGGGTCCGGTAGCCCTCGTCGGCGAGCATCAGCCGCAGCGACCGTTCGGCCAGCCGCTCCGCCGCCCGCACGCCCGCTCGCGCGACGGGCCGCAGCGCTGAGGGCAGCCAGGGCTTCGCGACGAGCGCGGCCCCGGTGTCCTCGTGCACGTCCCACACCACGGCGCCCGGAAGCGAAAGGCCGGGCAAGGCGAGCAGCAGCTCCGGGTCGTGCAGGATCACCACGTCGGCGTCCTTGCCGTACTTGCGCAGCACCGCGCGAGCGGCGCGGAGAGCGCCGAGGCGGTTCCGACCGACCGCGCGAGGTACGTCGACCGCGGTCAGCTCGGGCCACGCCGTGGCGTCGCACGCGCTGAACGGAGCGGCGTACGTCACCGCGTAGCCGGCGTCCAGCATCGACCGAATCTGCCGGTGCAGGATCCGGGTGTCGTGCGGGTTGTGCACGATCGTGCAGACCAGCACGCGCAACGCGGGGCGCTGCGCCCCGACGGCCGGGTCCACCGCTACAGCACCTCGACGTGCTCGCCGCGGACGTGTCCGCGGGTGTCCAGCATGAGCTGGGCGCTGGCGAGCGTGTCGGCGCCGTACGCGGTGTGGTTCTGCAGCAGCACGGTCACGTCCGCGGTCTTGAGCGCGGCGGCCAGGTCGGTCACGGCAGGCACCGCCTCGCCCTCGACCTCCCACTCCGTCACGTACGGGTCGTGGAAGACGAGGTCCGCGCCCATCCGGCGCAGCCGCGCCGCGACCGGCTGCGAAGGCGACTCGCGCTGGTCGGCGATGTCCGCCTTGTACGTGACGCCGAGCAGCAGCACGGTCGACCCGCGCACGGCCTTGGCGTGGTCGTTCAGCAGGTCCTGCACCCGCTGCGCGACGTACGCCGGCATCCGCTGGTTGATCTCCTGGGCGAGCTCGACGAAGCGGAACGGGTAGCCGAGCCGGCGCACGCGGTAGGAGAGGTAGTTCGGGTCGATCGGGATGCAGTGCCCGCCGACGCCCGGACCGGGGTAGAACGCCTGGAAGCCGAACGGCTTCGTCGCGGCCGCCTTGATCGCGTCTCGCAGGTCGATGCCGAGCTCGTGGCAGAAGATCGCCATCTCGTTGACCAGCGCGATGTTCACGTGCCGATAGGTGTTCTCCAGCAGCTTGGCCATCTCGGCCTCGCGGGTCCCGGCCGCCCGGACGACCTGGTCGCAGATCTTGCCGTAGAACTCCTCGGCCCGCTGCGCGCAGTCCGGCGTGTGCCCGCCGACGACCTTCGGGGTGTTGCGCAGGCCGTACGTCGGGTTACCGGGGTCGATCCGCTCCGGCGAGAACGCCAGCCAAAAGTCGCGCCCGGCCCGCAGCCCGGACGACTCGAGGATCGGGCGGACGACCTCGTCGGTCGTGCCCGGGTACGTGGTCGACTCCAGGACGACGAGCATCCCGGGGTGGATCCACTTGGACACCTTCTCGGCCGCCGAGTTGACCGCGGTGAGGTCGGGGCCGCCGTCCTCGTTCAGGGGCGTCGGCACACAGATCACGACGACGTCGGCGAGTGAGAGCACCTGGTCGTCGGTCGTGGCGGTGAACCCGGCGCGGAGCATCGCGGCGACGTCATCTTCGGAGATGTCGTCGACGTGCGAACGGCCGGCGGTCAGGCCCGCGACCACGCGGTCGGAGACGTCGAGCCCGACGACGCCCAGTCCAGATCGGCACGCTTCGCGCACAAGGGGCAGGCCGACGTACCCCAAACCGATGACAACGAGGTCGACCGACATGGCGCTGACTTCCTCCAAAGAATGACAAAGACTTCGGTCGGCAAGTATGTCCGACCGGACAGAGACACGCGGGAGCTGGGCTTTGTTCCCTCACTGTTACATAGGCGTCTGATTACGGCTCGCAACGGGTCTGTCTCAAGACTCGGGACGTCCTGAACTTGACAAACGCCAGCAAACCTCGGTGAGCCGTCGTAGTTTTCATCCCGCGCGGCATTCGCGTTCCCGCACCCCAGGAGTCTGTGGGGATCTCTTCGGAGGGGGCACCACCATGCATTTCGGGAAGTCTGGCCGGTCAAAGCGTCACATTCGCGGAAAACCGGTCCTGTTGGGAGGGGTCGCGGCAGCTGTCGCGATCGCAGTGAGCTTCGCGCCCACCGGCGCGGTAGCGGCTGGAGGCAACTCGGCCACGGCAGGGAAGAGCGCGACATCCGGGGCAAAGGCCACCGGCGAAGCGCTCGGCAACTACGACGCTCGGACCGACCCGGCGGTGAAGCCCGCGCTGCAGCGCGCGGCGGCCCTCAAGGCTGCTCAGCCGAGCGTGAAGAGCTACCGCAAGGGACTCGGCGCCGAGGGCATCGTCGCGATCGACGGGCTCACCGGCACGCCGAAGAAGGTCGCGCGGACAGACGGTTTCCTCACCGGAGCGAGCAAGGCCGGCGCGGAGTCCATCGCCCGTTCGTTCGTCAAGAAGAACGCCGCCGCGTTCGGGCTCTCGGCCGCTGACATCGACCGGCTCACGCTGCGCAAGACGTACGCCGACGTCGCGGGCACCAGGCACCTGTCGTTCATCCAGACCGTGAACGGCGTCACCGTGTTCGGCCAGGGCCTCAAGGCCCACGTGGCCAAGGACGGCCGGCTCATCAGCATCGACGGCTCGCCCGTCGCCAGCCTCCCGACCAGCTCCGCCGCGCCGAAGCTCACGCCGACGCAGGCGCGCAGCGCCGCGGTCGAGGACGCGTTCGCCAAGCCGAAGGCCGCCAAGGCGACCACGTCGGGGAACGCTTCGAAGACGACCTCGTTCGCCGGTGGCGACCAGGCCAAGCTGGTGCAGTTCAAGTCCCCATCCGGCCTGCGGACCGCGTGGCAGACGGTCACCAGCCCGTCGAGCGACCAGATGTTCATGCACGTGATCGACGCCGCGACCGGCCGCGTTCTGTACCGCCGCGACCTGATCCAGCACGACAGCGCGAAGGTCGTCGAGAACTACCCCGGCGCCCCGCGCGGCGGGAACTTCAAGAACGTCGACCTCAAGTCGAAGTGGCTGCCGAAGAACTCGCCCAGGCTCGCCGGCAACCCGGCTCACGTCTGGTCCGACCTGAACGACGACAACCTCGCGCAGCCCGCCGAGGAGATCACCAAGGCGGCGCCGCGCTCGTTCACGTTCCCGTTCACCCGGTTCCCGCTGTCCGACCCCGACTGCACGGCGTTCGTCTGCACGTGGGACTCGACGGTGCCGAACTCGTGGGAGACCAACCGGAAGAGCTCCGGCACGCAGCTCTTCTACTACATCAGCAAGTTCCACGACCACCTGGCGAAGTCGCCGATCAGCTTCACCCGTGAGGCCGGCAACTTCGAGGCCGTGGACGGCGACGCGATCGAGGGCAACGACCTCGATGGCGCCAACACCGCTGCTGGCCTGCCCGACGGCACCCACATCAACAACGCCAACTTCGGCACCCCGCCGGACGGCACGCCGCCGCGCATGCAGATGTACCTGTTCCGCAACCCCGCGGTCCCCGGTGACCCGTGGGTGGCGGCGATGGGCTCGTACGCGGCCGACATCGTCTACCACGAGTTCGGTCACGGCCTGTCCAACCGGCTCGTCGTCGACGCCGACGGTATCTCCACGCTCGGCAGCGGCCAGGCCGGAGCGATGGGCGAGGCGTGGAGCGACTGGTACGCGATGGACTTCCTCAACAACGAGGGCTACGAGCGCGACACCAAGGCCGAGGGCGAGCTCCGGGTCGGCCAGTGGGTCGGCGCGGGTCGCAACCAGATCCGTGAGCAGCCAGTCGACTGCAACGTGGGCAGCACCTCGCCGAACTGCGCCGGTACACCGGGCGGCGGTCCGGGCGGGTTCACCTACGGCGACTACGGCAAGATCTCCGGCGGTCCCGAGGTCCACTCCGACGGCGAGATCTGGGTCCAGACGCTGTGGGACCTGCGCGAGGAGATCGGCACGAAGAAGGCCGAGAGCCTCGTGACGCGGGCGATGGAGCTGTCGCCGGCGAACCCGTCGTTCCTCGACATGCGGAACTCGATCCTGCAGGCCGACCAGGTCGTCAACCGTGGCAAGGCGCACAAGGCGATCTGGCAGGTGTTCGCGCACCGCGGCATGGGCTACTTCGCGGGCTCGGTCGACGGTGACGACCAGGCTCCGGTGGAGTCGTTCGCGATGCCGCCGAAGGCGAACACGCCGACCGGTTCGCTCTCCGGTGTGGTGACCGACTCCGACGCCGGTACGCCGGTGGCGGGCGCGGTCGTCGCGTTCGGTGGGCACAACTCCGGGTTCGGCGGCGACTACGCGGCCGTGACCGCGGCTGACGGCACGTACACGATCAGCGGCATCTTCGCTGGTACGTACCCGAAGGTCTTCTCTCGTGGCCCCGGCTACGAGACGGTCGTGGCGACGAAGTCGATCAGCAACGGCGCGAACAGCGCCAACTGGCAGCTCCGTCGCGACTGGGCGGCGCTCGCTGGTGGTGCGACCGTGGTCGCCACCAACGAGGACTCCGGTGCTCCGTTCGGCTGTGGCGCGGCGGCGATGTTCGACATGTCGCAGACGAACGGCTGGTCGTCGTTCGTCGAGCAGGTCGGCACCGGCCCGCTCGACATCGCGCCGAGATGGGTGATCGTCAAGCTGCCGAGTGCGGTGGACGTCACCGAGCTGACGATCAACCCGAGCAACACCTGCGGCGACTCGGGTAGCGCCTCGACCAGCGAGTACTCGCTCGAGACGTCCACGAACGGCACGACGTGGGCGGCTGCGGCGTCGGGTGACTTCGGCGTGGCAGACCGCAAGGCCAACGTCGATCCCGCTGGCCGCGGGCACCGGCGTCGGCGTCCAGTACCTCCGCTACACGATGCTCAGCACCCAGGTCGAGGATCTCGGCGGCACCTGCCCAGGCGCGTTCTCGGGATGCGACTGGGTCGACTCCGTCCGAACTCGCGGTCTACGGCACGCCGTAAGCCTCAGCTCGACTGAGGTCGTTGCCCCGGCACCCGTTCTCTTGGGTGCCGGGGCAACGTCGTTCCCGGGACCCTCGACTAGATTCGACCCCCATGACGCTCGCGCACCGGCTCACCGACGCTGGCCGCGCCCTGCTCCCGCGAGGCGCTCGGCGCCGGCTGCGCCAGCTGCAGCACGCCGTGATCGGGCGCCGCAACAACGCGGGCCTGACCGGGGCGAAGGCGAGCTTCGGCGCCGAGGCGTACGACGAGGCCGCCGCCACTGTCGCCCAGGTGCTCACCCGCACCCCGGACAACCTCCCGGCGCTCGACCTCGCCGCCAAGATCGCGGCCAAGCGGGGTGAGTTCACCGAGGCCAGCAAGCACGCGGTCCGGCGCGCCGAGCTCACCGGCGACCTCGACCACTGGACGTACGCCCGCAAGCTGGTCGGCCGCGTCCGCGAGACCGACCCGCGCTGGCTGCCCGCGCTCACCGCGAACCCTCCGGCCGAGCCGACAGGTAACGCCGTGCTCTACCTCGCCAAAGAGTCCCGCCCGTTCCTGCACAACGGCTTCTGCACGCGTACGCACGAGTCGCTGCAGGCGCTCGACGAGGCTCGGTCGCGACGTCCGCGGCGTCACGATGCCCGGTTTCCCCGGAATCCTCGGCATCGACGACGCTCCCGACCACAGCGATGTCGAGGAGGTCACCTACCACCACCTCCTCCCGCACGCCGGCAAGCACCTCGCGAACCTCGCCTACGACGAGCAGGTCGAGCTCACCGCTCGTGCGCTCGCCGGCGCGGTCGCCACGCACAAGCCCGCGCTGCTCCACATCGCCTCCGGTCACCGCGGATACGAAGGTGCGCTCGCCGGCAGCGTGGTCGCGAAGTGGGCCGGAATCCCCTGGCTGTACGAGGTACGCAGCTTCTTCGAGACGACCTGGACCGACGACGCGCGGTACGTCGAGAGTGCCGAGTACTACCGCCGACGCTTCGACACCGAGACGCGCATGATGCGCCAGGCCGGCCTCGTAATCACGCTCTCCGGGCCGATGCGCGACGAGATCGTCCACAAGCACGGAGTCGACGAGGACGAACGTGCGCGTGGTCCCGAACGCCGTCGACCTCAGCCGGTTCACCCCGCGCGAACGCGACGAGGAGCTGCGCCGCAAGCTCGGGTTGACGGACACGTTCACGCTCGGCTACGTCAGCAACCTCTCCCATCCGCGGGAAGGCCAAGAGGTCCTGATCGAAGCCGTCGCGAAGCTGAAGAGCCAAGGACGCAAGGTCACGGCGCTGATCGTCGGCGACGGCAGCCGCCGCCAGGAGCTCGAGGCCCTTGCCCGCAAGCAAGGCGTCAAGGACAGCGTCGTGTTCACGGGCAACGTCCCGTTCGACGAGGTCGCCGGCCACTACGCGCAGATCGACCTGTTCGTCGTTCCCCGCATCGACGAACGCGCCGCCCGGATGGTCTCGCCGATGAAACCGTTCGAGGCCATGGCCATGCGCGTCCCCCTGCTCATGGCCGACCTGCCCGCGCTCGCCGAGATCACCGGAGCGAACGAGCGCGGCCACACGTTCCGTACGGGCGACGCCGACGACCTCGCCGCTCGAGCCGCCAAACTCCAGGACGACCAAGCAGAGCGGGAGAAACTCGTCGAAGCCGCCGCCGCGTGGGTCGCCAAGGAACGCTCCTGGAGCGCCGTCGCCGAAGCGTTCGCCAAGGCGTACGACGATCTGCTGGACAGGGCGAAGGCATGCTGATCACCCGACAGTTCGGCGCCGACAGGGCCATCGCGCACGACGACGCCCTGCGCGCGCTGCTCGAACGCGACTGGACCCGAGAGCGCGGCGGCCTGCTCGCCTACTTCCCGGTCAACGTCGGCAACCCGTTCCAGGCGCTGCTCTACAGCGGCCTAGACGCCGCCAACCTCACGCCGGTCCCGACGTACGACCCGCAGACCACCAAGCAGGTCGCGCTCGCGCTCGAGGGCAGCGGCCTCGACCTCGTCGTGCATCTCCACTGGCTGAACGTCGTGATGGCCAAGGCGAAGGACGAGGCGGAGGCGCGCGAGGCCTCGAAGCGCTACCTCGGCCAGCTCGACGACCTGCGCGAACGCGGCGCGCGGCTGCTCTGGACCGTGCACAACATCCTCCCGCACGAGGCCCGGTTCACCGACCTCGAAGTCGAGCTGCGCAAGGCTGTCGTGGAACGGGCCGAACGCGTCCACGTGATGAGCGAACGCACCAAGGAGCTCGTCGCGCCCTGGTTCGACATCCCCGACCACAAGCTGATGCCCGTCCCGCACCCGAGCTACCTCGGCGTCTACCCCACCTGGATGCCGCGGGCGCAGGCCCGGCAGCAGCTCGGCCTCTCGCCGGACACGATCGTGTTCCTGCTGGTCGGCCGGGTGAAGCCGTACAAGGGGCTGACCGAGCTGCTCGACGCGTTCGACACGCTCAGCGAGCGCGAGCCCGGCCGGTACGAGCTGCTCGTCGCCGGTCCGCCCGGGCACGAGGACGAGACGAAGGCGTTCAAAGAGCGGCTGCTCGCCCATCCGACCGCTCACGGTGCGTTGCGCAAGCTCTCCGACCAGGAGCTGCAGGTGTTCTGCAAGGCCGCCGACGTCGCGGTCTTCCCGTACCGACGCTCGCTCAACTCCGGAGCGTTGTCGCTGGCGCTCACGTTCGGCCTCCCGGTCATCGTGCGTGACGACGGAGGGGAGGGCGCGCGGATTGAGTCGTCATACGGCATCCTGTATGGCGGCGAAGATCCCGACGGGCTGGTCGCCGCGCTTGCCGACGCGCGGCGGTTGCTGACGCCGGAGGCGCGCGCGAGTGCCGCGGAAGCGGCCGAGCGGCACGCCCCAGCGCGTGTGTCCGGGGACTTCGCCGCCGCCGTTCGGCACTGGCTCGACAGCGAAAGGGCACTGTGACAGTCGTCCACATCACCGGGGCGCGGCCGAACTTCCCCAAGGCCGCGCCGGTCATCCGCGCCCTCGACCAGCGAGGCGTCGAGCAGAGCCTGGTCCACACCGGCCAGCACTACGACGACAAGCTGTCGGAGATCTTCTTCCGCGAGCTCGACCTGCCGCGCCCGGACGTCAACCTCGGCGTCGGCTCGGGCAGCCACGCGGCACAGACCGCCGCGGTCATGATCGCGCTGGAGGAACGCTTCACCGCCGAGCCGCCTTCGCTGGTCGTCGTGTACGGCGACGTCAACTCCACCGTCGCCGCGGCGATGGTGTGCGCGAAGCTCGGCGTACCGCTCGCGCACGTCGAGGCCGGGCTGCGCAGCTTCGACCTCACGATGCCCGAGGAGATCAACCGCAAGGTCACCGACGCGTTGTGCGACCTCGCGCTGATCACGAGCCCCGAGGCGTGGGGACACCTCGCCCGCGAGGGCGTCGCCGACTCGAGAATCCACTTCGTCGGCAACCCGATGATCGACACGTTGCTCGCCCACCTGGACCGGTTCGACCCGGCGCCGGCGCAGGCCGCGCACTCGCTCGCCGGCCCGTACGCGGTCGCGACGCTGCACCGGCCGGCGAACGTGGACGACATCGCTTCCGCGCAGGCCATGATCCAAGCGATGCACAAGGCCGCCGACGTGGTGCCGATCCTCATCCCGCTGCATCCGCGCGGCCGCCAACGGCTGATGGACCTCGGCTTCGGTGACCATGCGGGCATCCGTGTGGTGGATCCGCTGGGGTACGTCGAGTTCATGTCGCTCGTACGCGGCGCGGTCGCGGTGGTGACGGACTCCGGCGGTGTGCAGGAGGAGACCACGGTGCTCGGCGTGCCGTGCCTGACGTTGCGGCCCAACACCGAACGCCCGATCACGATCACCTCGGGCACCAACAAGCTGGTGACCGCGGCATCGCTGCCCGACGAGCTGCGCGCTGTGGTCGAGCGCGGCCGCCCGACGACGTGGCCCGTTCCGCCCTTGTGGGATGGGAAAGCGGGCGAGCGGATCGCGGAGGTCGTCGTGTCCTGGTTGGCGGGCCGATCATGACCGCAGCACCCCGGATCGTTCTCGCGACCAGCAACGGCACGGGCATGGGCCACCTGGCCCGGCAGGCCGCGGTCGGGATCGCACTTGGCGATCGCGCGGAGCCGGTCGTGTTCTCGCTGTCGACCGCGGTGCACGTTGTGGGCCGGCACGGGCTGCGGGCGGAGTACTGCCCGAGCCACCACCGCGGCTGGATGCCGCACATGGTCTGGCACCGCTACCTCGGCGAGCGGGTCGGGGCTTTGCTCGAGGAGACGGCGGCGCGGGTGTTCGTCTTCGACGGCGTCTCGCCGTACCTCGGCCTGCTGCGGGCGCGGGCGGCGCATCCGGACGTCGCGTTCGTGTGGGTACGCCGCGGCATGTGGCGCGCCGGCGCGAACGAGCGGGCGCTCGCCGCGCGGCCGTTCTTCGATCTCGTCGTCGAGCCGGGCGATATCGCGTCGGACGCCGACGACGGGGCGACGGCCTCGCTGGAGGACGCCGTACGCGTGCCGCCGATCACCGTGCTCGAGCAGGTGCCTGCCTTGTCTCGGTCGGAAGCGGCCGCTGCCCTCGGCCTGGACCCGGACCGCCCGGCCGCGTTGGTGACGCTCGGGGCGGGGTCGATCAACGACGTCGTGACACCGGCGGTTGAGGCCATTCGCGCCTTCCTCGCCGATCCCGACTGGCAGGTCGCGGTGACGCGGGCGCCGTTGGCGAAGGCGGGGCTGCCGCCCGAGGACGCCGCGCGGGTGCGCGAGCTCGTCGACGTGTACCCGTTGGCTCGCTACCTCTCGGCGTTCGACGCGGCGGTGTCGGCGGCGGGCTACAACGCGGTGCACGAGCTGCTGCCGGCTCGGGTGCCGACCGTCTTCGTGCCGAACATGTCGACGGCGACGGACGACCAGGTGACGCGGTCGCAGTGGACCGCGGACGTCGGTTTGGCCTTGCGGGCCGACGGATCGCCGGGCTCGATCGCCTCGGCGGTGAAGGGATTGCTGGATCCGGCGACGCGCGAACGGCTGAAGCTGCTGTGCGCGCAGCTTCCCGCCCACACCGGCGCTTCGGCGACGGCCTCGCTGCTGTCGGACCTGGCGCAGACGTTCGACGGCCACCGCGCCTCGACGGGCGAGCGGCTCCGTACGGTCGACCTCGCGGCGCGGGCCGCGGCGATGCGCGGCCTCGGGCCCCACGGCACCACCCTCGTCCGCCGCGCGTTGGGCCGCGTAGCCGTCGCGGGCCCCTCGCGGCCGCTGGCGATCCACCCGGTGGTGACCGAGGAGCTCAACCCCGCGGTGCTGATGGCCGACCACCCAGTCGAACACATCCTCCCGGGCACGTCGCCCGACTACCGTGCCCGCCGCATGGAGATCGCCCGCGACGCGTACCGCTGGCCCGAGAACGCAACGCCCGTAGCCACGCCGGCCTAGCCTTATCCTTCGGGGATGGCAGCGTCCCGGACACCGAAGCGTCGGCCGACGATTGCTGATGTGGCGGCTGCGGCGGGGGTGTCGAAGGGTGCTGTCTCGCGAACGTTCAATGGTGGTGCGCGAATCAGCGCGCCGACGCGGGAGCGGATCCAGGCGGCTGCGGCGCGGTTGGGGTGGGTGCCTAGTGCGGCGGCGCGGGCGATCAATGGGGCGCCTGCTCAGGCGATCGGGCTGATCCTGCGCCGTCCGGCCGAGCTGCTCGAGCTCGACCCGTTCTTTCCCGCGTTCCTCGCCGGCGTCGAGTCCGTGCTCGCGCGGCATCAGTACTCGGCGATCCTCCGGTTCGTCGAGAATGCCGCTCAGGAACGAAACGCCTACCAGCACCTGATCGCCGAACGACGCGTCGACGGCTTCCTGCTGAACGACCTCCGCCAGCCCGACTTCCGCCTCAAGCTGCTCGCCGACCAGGACGCCCGCGTGGTCGTCGTCGGTCGCCCGGGGAGAGGCTGCCCGTTCCCCAGCGTCGACACCGACAGCGCGGCACAGGTACGCCAGCTCCTCATCCACTTCATCATCAACGGACACAGGGAAATCGCCCACGTGATGGGCGCGCCAGAACTCGGTCACGCCAAGGATCGTGAACGCCTGTGGCGGAAAACGGTCGCCGAGTTCGGGCTCGAGCCCGGCGCACTCGCCGTCGGGCACTTCACCGCCGCGGGCGGCGCCGCGGCGACGCAGGAGCTGATCGCCGACAAAACAAGGCCAACCGCGATCTTCTACGCCAACGACGTGATGGCGGTCGCAGGGCTCGCCGTGCTCAAGGACGCGGGGCTGAACGTTCCGGACGACATCGCGGTCGCCGGCTTCGACGACATCCAGCTCGCGTCTCACACCTCGCCGACACTCTCGACCGTGAGCTGCGACTACCGCGCGCTCGGCCGTACGGCCGCCGAACTCCTGCTCGCCAGGGTCGCCGGCAACGAGGTCGACCGGCAGACGCTGCTCCCGGCGGAGATCCGCTGGCGGCACTCGAACTGACGTTCGCACCCCCTTGCGGCGTTTGGTCTGGTTGAGGTATACCGGTAAACCACCAACGCACGCACACGATTTGACGGGGGTCGTCAATGAAAGCGCGCAGTAGGTTCATCCTGGCGAGTGCCAGCCTGCTCATCGTCTCCCTGCTCGCTCCGGCCGCGAACGCCGAGCCTGGCGACACCGCTGCCGAGCGGTTCGGCTGGGGCGACCCGTTGGCTGGCTCCGACGAGTTCGACTACGGCTCGGCATCCGCGCCGGCCGTTCCCGACCAGTCCAAGTGGAGCCTCGCCGGCGGCGGCGTCGACCAGTGTTGGCCCGGCCACGCGGGCAACGGCCGCAGGTGCGAAGCGAACACGCGCGTCTTCGGCGGCTTCCTGCGCCAGACCGGAGAGGCCGACGGAGACTCCGGCTGGCTCGCGTCGAAGAACGGCCGCCAGTACGGCCGGTGGGAGGCGCGGATCCGTTCGACCAACACAGGAAGCGCGAACGGCCGCGAGTATCACCCGTTGCTGATCATCTGGCCGGACTCCGACCAGTGGCCGGAGGACGGCGAGTACGACTACCTCGAGAACGGCGCACCGGGCGCGGACTGCGCGGAGTCCTTCATCCACTACCCGCACGACGCGAACGCCGCCGTCCAGCAGGAGTTCAGTCGCGAGACCGACTGCGGCGCCCCGCTGACGGAGTGGCACAACGTCGCGTTCGAGTGGACCGCGGACCACGTCGCCGGCTTCATCGACGGCGAGGAGTGGTTCCGCTTCTCCGGCGGCGCGAACGACGTACGCCGCTGCATCCAGTGCATGCCGTCCGGCCACCAGACCATCCAGCTGGACAACTTCTACGGCGGCAACATGACGCCTGCGACGTACGAGCTCGACTGGTACCGCGAGTACGCGGCCTGACCTCGTCTAGGGCAGCAGCAGCTGACGGGTGAGCGACTCGTTCCACCACTGCTCGATGCGGTCGGGTGACCAGCCGCGCTCCTCGAGCAGGTTCGTCCAGACGTCGACATTGCACAGCCCGCCGTAGAGGTCGCAGGCGGTGGGTACGTCGACGGCCAGCACGCCCGCCGGCCAGCTGCCGAACACCCGCTTGCGCATCGCCTCGCCGCGGCCTCGCCCTCGCGATACGCCGCGGCGAGGTCCTGCTCGGTCCGCCCGCCCTCGCGCAGCAGCCGGATCACGTCCGCACCGGCCTCGAACAGCCGGCGGTCGAACGCGACCATCGCCGCCAGCTGCCGCGGTGGGTCGCCCGCGGCCTCGGCGATCGCCGCCCTCTCGCGCGCGACGTCGCCGGACGCATCCACCTCGTCGACCAGGGCGAGGGCCAACGCCGGCTTGCCGCCGACCGCGTTGTAGACGGTCGGTTCGGAGAGACCGGCCTCGCGCGCGACGTCGCGTACGGTCGTCGCCCCCCACCCGCGGGACACGAACAGCCGGCGTGCGGCCGCGACGATCTCGGCGCGCGTCTCCGCCGCCTGAGCCCGCCGCCGCGGCGCCTCGTACCCACGTGTACCCATGGACAGTTTCGCCATGAGGGATCCCCTCCGGATGCCACGCCAGACCAGGAGCGCGGTGAACATCCGGTACCGGCCTGGCGACGACAACAGTCGACTCGCGGGCTTACCACTTCGGTGTCCGCCGCCTACTACGCGGCGAACGGTCCATCGGTGGGCTTCGTCGTGGGCCTGTTCTCCGTCAACGCCGTGTTGCTGGCCATCGCCGGCGCGGGAGCGCACTCGTCGCTACGTGCGCTGGAACGGCCGGGCGAGAGCTGGTCGATGATCGGTCTGATCGGCATCCTGTTCATCGGCCTCATCTTCGCCGCGGTGGCCGCCTGCCAACTGGCCTTGGTGATCGTGCCGAACGAGATCGTGTGGACATTGCACAACGCGTTCTTCGCGATCAACCCCGTGGGCCTGGCAGTAGCCATGTTCGGCCTGTCCATGGGAGGCCTCCGCACCGGCTTGTTCGCGAAGTGGCACGCCTACCTTGGTCTGGCTGGCGCAGCCCTCTCGCTGCTAGCCGCCGCCCTCGCTCCCTTGGCCGCCTCCGCCGAGGGCCCTTGGGTGTCGTACGTCGGCTTCCTCGCGTTCGGCATCTGGATGCTCTTCCTGCTGGCCCCCGGCACCCGGCTGCCCGCTCCCGCCCGCGTTGCGGAGCCGGCCCTAACCTGAGCCGATCAGGGGCGAGCGGAAGTAGGGCCAACCGTGGCGGTCCCACAGCGGAACCTGGGCGGCGAGGCGAGGGGCGTACGCCTCCCAGGTTCCGCCGGCGGGGCTCCAGGCGCGCTCGGCGACGCCGCAAAGACGGGGCAGGATCAGGAAGATGGCATCGGCGAACGACTCGACGGACTCGCACCACAACGCTGCCTCGACGCCCGCGATCGAGGACTCGGGCAGGCGTGGGTGCACGGTGGCCGGGTCCCAGTCGTAGAACTCCGCCACGGTCTGCTTCGGATAGAACGGCATCCCGAGGCGCTGGCGTTCGGCCTCCTGCTTCGCGCCGTCCGAGGGCTCGGCGTAGGGCGTGTCGAGGTACGCCTTCGTGCTCAGCGACACCAGCACGTCGTTCCCGGTCGCCATCGCCCGGTCCACGTCGCCCTGCGACTTCGGCAGCATGTGCAGGATCGCGGCCAAGATCTCCGGCGAAATCGTCTGTCCGCCCGGCAGCGTCAGGCCCTCGGTCGGGTCGGGCGTGTCGGCGAGGGTCACGAGACTCGCCGGGTCGAACTCGAGCCAGTACTGCACGAGATCGTCCGCCTCCAGCGCGCCGCTGCGGGTCGCCTCCTGCCACACGACGAGCTTCTTGCCCAGCGCGGGAACGTACGGCCGGACCAGCGCCATGAACCGCTCGTACAGCTCCTCCGGCATCCCGAACGTCTCGTCCCCACCCAGGTGGATGAACCCACCCGGCGTCAGCGCGGCGAGCTCCGTCAACACGTCGTTGACGAAGCCAGGGACCTGCGGATGATCGGGATGGAGGTAGGCGAGGAACGGATTCCCGTCGACGCCCTCCGCGGCGAGCTCGGGATACGCCTGGAACACCGCGCCCGTGTGACCGGGCAGGTCGATCTCCGGAACGATCGTCACGAACCGCTCCGCGGCGTACGCGACGAGCGCGGCGTACTCCTCCTTCGGGTAGAAGCCGCCGGCCTCGGTCAGCCTGGGCCAGGAGTCGATCGCGATCCGCCAGCCCTCGGAGTCGGTCAGGTGGAGGTGCAGAACGTTCGCCTTGTAGAGGGCAAGTAGGTCGACGATCTGCCGGACCTCGTCGGGTGGGAAGAACCGCCGGGAGGTGTCCAACGACAACCCGCGCCACGCGAACCGCGGCCCATCGAGAATCCGCAAGGCCGGAACGGCCTTCGCCCCATCCCCACTCAGCTGCCGCAAGGTGGTGAGCCCGCGATAGATGCCCTCAGCGGTCGGAGCGAACACCTCGACCCGCCCATCCCCCGCGGTCAGCCCGTACAGCTCCCCCAACGGATCACCGAGATCCGCCCGCCGCCCGGTCGTCGTAGGCAACGCCCGCCGCTCGTCGGAAGTGAAGTCGCGCAGCACCAGCTCGACCGACGCGTCATTCAACCAAGGAAACAGCGCCACGACCTCGTCGAGCTCGGGAGGCGCGATCACCGAGGCGCCAGCCAGTTCCACCGGCGCCCCATCGGCAACCTCCGCGACAACCGGAGCGGGGATGAGATCGATCACGGGCACCTCAGTTGCTGGCTCGATGGCTGCGGTTGCCGTTCAGGTCGATGGCTTCGATCTGGACGTCGTTGGCTTGGGCGTGGAGCTCAGGGCCGACGTACTTCGCCGGGTAGGACGTCGTTCCGGCCCAGCGGCGAACACCGTCCGCGTCCGTCACGAAGATGTTGTAGCGCACGTTGTTCGTCGGCGACGCCTTCCACGTGACGCGGAGGCCGCCGTCGGTCGAGGGGACGACGCGGACTCGGGAGGGCGCGGCGGGGCGGGACGACGACGTACGGAGGGCAAGCTCACCGACGTGGACGTCGACCGTGGCAGCCGACGGATCCGACAGGCGGAGGCCGATGCTCGTCAGCGTTCGGCCGGCGTACTTCGACAGCGACGCTGACAGCGACGTCCAGCCGGAACGGGCTTTGCCCAACGGGACAACGACATCTCGGCCGGGGCGGTCGGCGAACCGCAGCACTGCCGACAGGCGTACCGAGCCTGACGCCACCACAGACAGGCGGGTCCCTTGCGCGACTCGAGCACGCGCGGCGAAGAGCGGAACGTCAGCAGCAGAAGGCACAGCGCCGGACAACCGCAGCGACGACCCACCGTTCCAGGCCCGCTCGAAGGAGTAGTCCACCGTCAAAGGCGCACCACGCACCAGCCAACGCCACGTCGGCAGAACGTCCTGCGCAGCAAGGTCGTTCCACGGCAGCCGCTGCAGCACCCGGCCGTCCCTCGCGTACGACAACCCACGCCCGGTGGAGAACGACGTCACGAACGGCAGCCGCAAGACCGGCGTCGACTCGCCGATCTTCGACGACACCCCACGCCACCCATCGGCATCCGCACCGGACAGAGAGGGATCGCGATCAGCACCCACCCAGAAACGCGACTCCCGCGCAGCGAACTGCGTCTTGTCGTCCGTCCCCGTCAACGTGAAGTCCGGCCGGTACAACGCCACCGACGCGCCCGAAGCAGCGGAGGCGGGATAGATCGCGTCGAAGTCAGGCTGCACGCCGAACTGCCGCCACCCCGTGTCCACCCCGAAGAACAGCTCAGCAGGCGACCGAGACATCGAGCGCGCATACGCAGCAGAAGCAGGCAGGTCCGGCAGGTCCCACCGGAAGTCCACGAACATCAGGTCCGAGGCGGCGAAGAACGAGTCGTTCTGCTCGTCCAGAGCACCACGCCAGCCGACCGCACCGGTCTCGTTCATCGCGTCGTACCAGATGACCCGCGACCCATAGGACTTCAGCTCCACGATGAAGTCGCGCATGGCGGCAGCCGAAGCCGCATCAGTCCCATCCGTCTCCTGGTTGATGAACCAGCCCTCGAACCCGTAGTACCGAGAGACCTCCGCCAGCTTCTTCGCCAACGGGAAGTGCCCCGACGCGTCACGCGCAAGCAGGTCCTGCACCCAGGAGAGCTGCCCGCCGTAGACGACAGGAGGGAAGAACACCGTGCCGTACACGGGAACGCCGTTCCGGTGCGCGGCATCGGTCACGGTCGGGTTCGGCGCGAGGATCAGTCCCTCGCTCGCCGAGCCGCCCCAGAACACCAACGTGTCGATGTACTGCCAGAACTCCGAGGTGTAGTAGTCGAAGTTCGCCGACCCTTGCGACGGGTTCCCGTCCGTGTTCGCGAAGACAGACAGGGCAAGCAGCCGGCGCGACTCAGCGTCTGGGTTGGCGGCGGGCCCCTGAACGCGAGGCACCAGCGGCGTCGCGCTCTTGTTGAACGGAGCATCGGCATCGGTGGAAGGGCTCCAGGTCAGCAGATCGCGCGGGTGCCAGTTCGGCGCGTACGGCTGACCAGGACCGGCCACCGCCGCGGACGAGGACTCGCCCGGCAGCAGACCGACCGAGGCAGTGAGCGCCGCGGCGACCATGACAACTCCGACCAACCGGACCAGCTTCATGGCGCGCCTCCCCTGAGTCGACGAACGACCGGCAGCCCATCCTGGGGGTTCGACCAACGTTCCGTAAAGGACCCCGAGCCGCTCACCGGCCCGCCTGCGGCACCCGGCTAGGGTCGGGACCCGTGACCCCCAGCCACCGGGCCGACACGCCACGAGACGAGCACGAAGGCCACGGACACGGCCACGGCGGAACGCCGGCCGAGCCGCCCACCCCCGAGATCGCAGCCGTACGTCGCCGCGCCACGACGATGCTGCTGCTCGTCGTCGTCCCGCTCGCCGTGGCGACCGCGCTCGGAGTGATCCTGCTGTGGCCCGACGGCAACGGCCCGCAGGACCGCAACCTGGACACGCAGTACGTCACCCCCGGCGGCACCCTCCTCGAGGCGACCGTCACCAAGCTCGAGACGTTCCCGTGCGGCGCCGGCGACGACGCGCCGCAGACTCCCGGCGACGACGACCTCACCTGCGTCCGCGCGCAAGTCCACCTTGACACCGGCCCGCGGCAGGGCAGCAAGGTCATGGTCGACCTGCCGCCCGAGCTCAACAGAGCAGGCATCGACGTCGAGGACCGCGTCAAACTGCTGCATGTCGCGGTCGGCGACGACCAGGAGGACTACTACGCGTTCGTCGACTTCATCCGTGGCGTCCCGATGGTCTGGCTGGCCATCGCGTACGCGATCGTGGTGATCGCCGTCGCGCGGCTGCGTGGGCTGCGCGCCCTGCTGGGACTCGGCCTGGCGTACGTGATGCTCGTGATGTTCATGCTCCCGGCGCTCCTCGAGGGCGAGAACGCCTTGCTGGTAGGGCTTGTCGGATCGTCGGCGATCATGTTCGTGGTGCTCTACCTCGCGCACGGACTGTCGGCGAGAACGACAACAGCCTTACTGGGAACGCTGTTCGGCCTGATCGTCACCGCACTCCTGGCCTGGTGGGCGACGGACGCGACGCAGCTCTCCGGCATCGGCGGCGACAACGCGTGGATCCTGCTGTCGTCGTCGCGCACGCTCGACCTGTCGGAGATCGTGCTCTGCGGGATCATCCTCGCCGGCCTCGGCGTGCTGAACGACGTCACGATCACGCAGGCCTCCGCGGTGTGGGAGCTATACGAGCTGTCGCCCACGCTGTCGGCGAAGCGCCTGTTCGCCGGCGCCATGCGGATCGGCCGCGACCACATCGCGTCGACCGTCTACACGATCGCGTTCGCGTACGCCGGCGCGGCACTCCCCGTCCTGCTGCTGATCTCGCTCTACCAGCGACCGTTCACGACCGCGATCACCAGCGGCGAGCTCGCCGAGGAGGTGGTCCGGACGCTCGTCGGCTCCATCGGCCTCGTGCTGGCCATCCCGATCACGACGGCGATCGCGGTCGCCGTCGTCAAGGCCGTCGGCACGAAGCAACGAAGCTAGGTCCCGAACAGCTCCCGGCAAGCATCCAAACCGGAGATCTCCACCGGCGGGAAGCCCTTGGCCTCGAACTGCTCCCGCGAGATCCGAAAGCGCTGCAGGGTGAACGCCTCGCCGTTCGTCGCCAACCGGTGGATCCCGTCTTCCACGTACCCCAGCTTCCGCGACACCGCGTGCGAAGCCTTGCTGTCCGTCCGCGCCGCGGACGTCGCGTACAACGCCTCCAGCCCGGAGAACACGAACCCCAACATCGCCGCCCGCATCAGCGTTCCGATGCCCCGCCCCTGATGGGCCCGCGCGATCCAGGACCCCGTCTCGACCTCGCGCAGCACGCCGTACTCCCGCGACCAAGCCAGCTGGTGCCCGACCGGCTCGCCGTCGACGACGGCCACCAGGTCGAGGACCCACATGTCGGACTTCCATCCCGCCCACTGGTTCCAGGTGCGCTGCAGGAACCGCCGCGAGCGCAACGTCGGCGTGTCCTCCTTCACGGCGAACGAGGGCACCGACGGGTCGTAGTCCTCCAGCGCGGCGTGCGAGGCCAGCGTCATCAGCTCGGCTTCGCTCGGAAACCGGAGCTCGAGCCCCGGAGTGGTGATGCGCAGATCGCGCAGCGGCCAGGGAGACTGATCCATGCCGGGAGTATGCCGGTCGACCACGAAGGATGGGAACGGGGATGAACGCGCAGAGCAAGGCCGGACCGGCCGAGCTGTCTTTGGTCGCGCTACTCGCGATCGGTGTCTGGTGGCTGGTGCTCGGCTGGAACTGGGACGTGGTGCCCGCCGGCACGCCGAACGACTTCCAAGACCCGCACAGCACGCTCGACTGGATCCTCGTCGGGATCGCCGTGCTCGTCGGCGCCGCCTGGCTCGGCTTTCGCGGCCGCCCGTTCGCCGCTGTGCTGATGGTCGTCGTCCCGCTCGTCGCGCTGTCGGCGTGGCGGATGGCCGACGCCGAGACCATCGGCGCGAACCTCTGGCCGATCGGCGCGCTCCTCCTGCTGCTCGCGTACGGCGCCACCGCCGCCGTCGGCTCCGTCCTCGGCCTGGTCATCCGACGCCGGCGCGCGCGGACGAAGTAGCCATGCGCGACGCGCACCGCGTCGATGCGAAACCGTCGCTTGTCCGCGCCAGGCAGCGGACCTAGCGTCGAAGGCGTGATTGCCCAAGCCGAAGCGATCCGGCGTGTCTCCGAAGACCACACGCTGCTGGTCGACGAGATCGCGGCGGCCGAGGACCTGACCAAGCCGTACCAGGTGAACGGCGGTCCGCTCGGCGACTTCTGCGACAGCCTGCACGACCTCGTCGCGCATGTGCTGATGTGGGACGAGATCAGCCTCGCCGTGCTCACCGATGCCCGAAACGCCCGTACCCATTGGAGTCTGGACCAGCGCTGGGAGACCGACGAGGCCGGGCTGCTGCTCAACCAGAGCGGTGTCGCCGCCGGTCGCGAGGTGCCGACAGAGCTGCTCGTGCATCGGTACGAGAGCGTCAGCGCCGCCCTGCTGGACGAGCTCGGCCTGGACGGCTGGAACGACGGCGTCAAGGTCGCATTGGCAGCGGACCACAGCGTCGGTTCGCTCGCCGAGTATGTGATGACCGTGCCGAACAACCCGGCGTTCTGGCACGCCGCCATCCACCTCGGAGTCGTGCGATGAACGTACGCAGCCGGCCGCAATTCGCCGAGGAGACCGACGCGTTCCTCGCACTGATCGGACCGCGGGACGAGCCCCTCAGCCTCCACGACCTGGTCGCCAGCCGGACGGCGCCGCGGAGCCCCGAGCTGTTCGGGACGGCGCAGGCGATCGCCCACCGCGAAGACCGACTCCTCGACCTGCCTGGCCGCGCGGTCAAAGTCCGCCTCTACCGCGACGACCTCGAGACCGAACGGCCGCTGCTGGTGTGGCTGCACGGCGGCGGTTTCGTCGCCGGCTCACTCGACGACGTCGACGTCGTCTGCGCGGGAATGGCCAAGCAGGCAAGGGTGAACGTTGTCTCGCTCGACTACCGCCTCGCGCCGGAACATCCGTTCCCCGCGGGTCTCGACGACACGTACGACGCCATCGCGTGGCTGCACGCGCACCGAGAAGAGCTTGGCGGCAATGGACAGGTCATGGCGGGCGGCCAGAGTGCCGGTGCCAACCTCGTCGCCGCGGCCTGCCTCCGCGCCCGCGACGAGAACGGTCCGCGCATCGACAGGCAGCTGCTCTGTTACCCCTCCGTCGGCATGCACCGGGACTCCGAGTCGCAACGGCTCTTCGACGGCGTCGTCCTGAACAGCAAGCACTCAGCGTGGTTCGACGAGCTCTACCTCGCCGGCCAGGAGGTCACGCCGTACGTCGCCCCGCTCCAGGCCAGCCGCCACGCAGGGCTCCCGCCCGCGTTCGTCCTCGGCGCCGGCCGCGATCCCCTCAGAGACGACGCCCGCGACTACGCGGAGGCGCTCGACGACGCAGGCGTGACGGTGGAGTACGTCGAGTACGCCGACACCCCGCACGCGTTCCTCCAGTTCGCCGGAGCGCTGCCCACCGCGGTGAACGCGGCGATCGAGGACCTCAGCGCATATCTGCGCGGGCGCTGACCACGTCCGCCACCGACTGCAAGGCCTCGACAGTGGCGGAGATCGCCGGGCGCGTGCCCACCTGCTTCCGCCAGATCACGTACACCGAACGCAGCAGCCTCGGCTCCGTCCGCAGCAGCACCACGCCCGGCGGCACCGGCCCACGCCCGAGCCGCGGATAGATCGCGATGCCGAACCCGCCCGCGATCAGCTTCAGCTGCGTCTCGTACTCCGCCGCGATGTGCACGATCCGCGGCTCGGCATCGTACGAACGCACCGTATGAACGAGCAGGTCGTGACACACCGCGCCGGGCGGTGAGCTCACCCACGGCTCGCCGACGATGTCCGCCACGTCGACGACCCCGCGGTCGGCCAGCGGATGCCCGGAGGGAACGACCACGTCGGCGACGTCGTCGAGCAACGCCACCCGATCGAGCCCTTCGGGCAGTCCGAGCGGCAGGCTGTGCCAGTCCTGCACGATCGCCAGGTCGAGCTCGCCCCGGAGGACCTCGCGCAGCGCGGGCGGCGGCTCGACCTCCTGCATGGAGACGGTGAGCCGCGGATAGCGCTCGGCCAGGACGCCGAGCAGCTCGGGCAGCAGGCCGCGCGCCGCGGTCGCGAACGCGCCGATCGAGAGCCGGCCGACGACCTGGCCGCGATGCGCCTCGAAGTCGGACTCGGCCTGCTCGACGAGCGTGAGGATGCCGTCGGCGTGCTCGACCAGTAGGCGGGCGGCGTCGGTGAGGCGTACGCCGCGGCCGTTCCGCTCGATCAGCTGGGCGTCGGTCTCGCGTTCGAGCTTGGCGATCTGCTGGGAGACCGCCGACGTGGTGACGTGCAGCGCGGCGGCGGCCGCGCTCACCGAGCCATGGGTCGCCACGGCGTGCAGGGCGCGGAGCCGGTCCACCTGAAGCATGTAGCAATGCTAACCAATGGGGTCAACCAATTCTCGCTTGTCCTTAAACGATGGCCGACGAACACTGGGACATATGCGCCCTCGCTACGTCCTGCTCGCGCTGCTCGTCGCCGCGATCTGGGGCTTCAACTTCGTCGTGATCGACGTCGGGGTCACCGAGTTCCCGCCGCTGCTGTTCGCCGCGCTGCGGTTCACGGTGGTCGCGATTCCGGCGGTGTTCTTCGTCGGCATGCCGAAGGTGCAGTGGCGATGGATCCTGCTGATCAGCCTCGGCGTCTGCGCCGGCCAGTTCGGCCTGCTGTTCACGTCGATCCACGCGGGGATGCCGGCCGGCCTCGCGTCGCTCGTCCTGCAGGCGCAGGCGATCTTCACGCTGATCCTCGCTTCGATCTTCCTGGGCGAGAAGATCCAGCTGCGCCAGGTCCTCGGGCTCGCGATCGCGTTCGGCGGCATCGCGCTCGTCGGCTTCGACCTCGGCCAGGGCAGCCCGCTCGTCGCGTTCATGCTGTGCATCGGCGCCGCGGCCGCGTGGGGCGTCGGGAACGTCGGCATCCGCAAGGCTCAGGCGACGAACATCCTGAACATGTGGGTCTGGGTCAGCCTGCTCGCGCCCGTCCCGCTCTTCGCGTTGTCGCTGGCTCTGGAAGGCCCGCAGGCCGACCTCGAGGCGCTGCGCAGCCTGTCGTTGCCGGGGATCGCGTCGCTGGCCTACATCGCGTACATCTCCACGCTGGTGGGGTACGGCATCTGGGGCGTGCTGATGCGTCGCTACAACGCCGGCGTGGTGGCCGCGTACGCGCTGCTGGTGCCGATCTTCGGCCTCTCGTCGGCCGCGGTGTTCCTGGACGAACGGATCACGCCGACGCGCATCGTCGCCGCAGTCCTGATCGTCGGCGGCGTGGCGCTGACCAGCCTGAAGCTTCGCCGGACGCGGGCGAAGGAGTCGGCGGTGGAGCCAGAGCTGTCAGGTACGCGTCCCTGACTTCGCTCGCTCGAGGAGCGCTGCGGCCATCCGTTCGGCGCGGACGTGGCCCGTATCGCGGTGAATCTCCAACGCTCGTTGGGCATTCTCGACCGCGGGCTGCCCTTCGGCCAGCTCCACCGCGGCGAGGGCGGCGTGGGAACGGCCGACAAGGTCGTAGATCTGCCCAGTCTGGCTGATCCGCATCGCCGCCTCAGCATGCTCGCGAGCCGAACGGAGCTCGTCCAGCTCGATCTCGGTCTGGGAGCTGCCCAACAGCGCTTCAGCTTCCGCCTCGTGCTGCGAAGCCTCGCGGGCGACGGTGGCGGCCCGCCGCCAGCACGCCAACGCAGCAGCGTAGTCGCGCATCCCATGGTGCGCCGCACCCCGGACCAGGTCGGCGCAGGAGGTGAGCATGGGCGCGGAGATCCGTTCACCGATCTCGGCGCAGAGCTCGGCGTGGTGCAGCGCGGTGTCCCACTGTTCGAAAACGGAGGCGAGGTTGCCGAGTTGGTAGTGCGCGAATCCCTCGTTGAACGGGACGCCCTCCTCCCTGGCCACCACAACCGCCTGCTCGGCAGCGTCCTGGGCCTCGGTCATCCGGTCGAGAACACTCAACGTGGCCGCGTAGTTCGCCAACGCGATCCCTCGCCTTCGAACGTGACCGACTCGGGCCAGCTCGACGATCTCCCGCTCGTATTCGAGCGCCTCGGCGAACCTTCCCAAACTAGCCGCGCACGCCGCGAGGTTCGCGAGCACAAACGTGCGCGGTGCGATGGGTTGTCCCGCGTCGATGTGGGCGAGCACCTCGAGGAAGGCCTCGTGGGCGCGGCTAGCTTCGCTCGTGTAGAGCCAGAGCACGCCAAGGTCGTAGGTGATCTTCGCGATGACCTCAGGGTTGTCGACATGTCTCGCATGGCGCATCGCGATGTTGTGCTGTTCGATCGCGATCTGCGGGTCCCGCGGCGCGTGATACTTCCCGAGAGCGGAGTAGGCATCGGCTAGGAACAAGTCGTCCCCGAGCTGCTCAGCAGCCCGACAGGCCGCCTCGCAGACAACACGTTCGTCTTGGACGAACCCCCTCTCGTGGAGGAAACCACGAAGGTGCGCCGCGAGCTGACAGGCCCAGGCCGCTCGGCCGTGCTCACCGCAATGCAGGATTGCCGCCACCAGGTTGGACCGTTCCTTGTGCCACCACCCGTTCGCCGACGCCAAGTCCGTGATGGCCGTGGGCGGGAGCGGCGACGCCAACGAGGGTGCCGGGACCCGCAGTCGCGACACGATCCGGCTGCGGGTGGTCACCTCGTCCAGGTTGACGAAATACCAACTCAGCAGGCGTTCCAGTGCCTCGTCTCTGCTCGCCGCGTCGTCCTCGCGCTCTGCCTGGCGGGCGGCGTGGTCGCGCAGCAGATCATGGAAGCGATACCTGCGGCCCTCGTACTCCTCCACCAGATGCGCGGTCACCAGACGGCGCAGCGCTGGCCGTACGTCGCGTACGCTCCGGCCCAACAACGCTGCCATCTCGGACTGGCCCCAGTCGAACCCGGGAAGCAGCCCGAGGCACCGGTAAAGGCGTTGGGCTTCGGCGTCGAGTCGTTCGTACGACACATCCAGCGCCGCCGCGACCGACACGTCGCCCTCGACCGCCAGATCCGCGAGCGGATGCTCGCGCAGCTCGGTCAGGTAGTCCTGGATGCCGAGGTGGGGGTCGTCGGCGAGGTGGGCGGCCGCGATCCTCAACGCCAGTGGGAGATACGCGCACGTTCGGGCCAGGTCGGCGAGAGAGGACGTGTCGTGTACGGCACCCACCAGCTCGGTCAACAGGCTCACGGCCTCGTCCGGCGCCAGCGCGTCGAGCCGGATCCGCGCCGCGCCTTCGCGGGCGACGAGGCCGGAAAGCCGTTCCCTGCTGGTGATCAGCGTCAACGTGTCGGCCGACCCCGGCAGCAGCGGGCGCACCTGTTCGGCGTCGCGCGCGTTGTCCAACAGCAGCAGGACCTTCTTGCCGTTGAGCTGGGAGCGGAACATCGCCGCCGCGTCGTCGGTGTCGGCCGGGATCGTGTTCGGTTCGACGCCGAGTCCGTGCAGCAACGTGGTCAGCGCGTCGTGTGGCGTACGTGCCGGGCCGGTCGCGTAGCCGCGGAGATCGAGGTAGATCTGGCCGTCCTCGAAGTGAGGCACGGCACGTTGGGCCCAGTAGACCGCGAGACTGGTCTTGCCGACGCCGGCGGTACCGGTGATCACGGCCTGCTTCGCGTGCGGCGCCTTGTCGGCGGCCGGGAGTAGCAGGTCGAGCTCCAGCAGCTGCTGCTCGCGGCCGGTGAACCCGCCGGCGACGGGTGGCAGCTGGGCGGGAACGGCCAGCCGCGTCGCGGCTCTGTCAGGTGGCCCGCTCGGTGCGCGCAGAGCTGGATCGTCACGCAGGATGGCCGTTTCGAGGTCTTGGACCGTCTGACCGGGATCGAGTCCGAGCTCGTCGCCGATCCACGTACGGTGCCCGCGCCCCACCTCCAGCGCCTTGGGCGACTGGCCGGAACGGTGCAGCGCGAGCATCAGCTGCGCGACGAACCGTTCGCGTCCAGGATGCGCGCCCACCAGCCCGAAGAGCTCGTCCACGACCTGGCCGTGGATGCCGAGCTCGAGCTCGGCATCCAGGCAGTCCTCGAGAGCGGCGAGCCGCGATTCCTCCAGCCCGCTGCAAAGTCCGGCTAGGATCCGTTCCTCGCTGATCGCACCACTGAGCGCATCGCCTCGCCACAAGGCCAGAGCTTCGCGAAGCATGCGCACCCGCTCTCCACTGCCCGACAGCTGGCGTGCCTCGTTCAGCAACGCGCGGAACCGATGCGCGTCGATGTTGCCTGGCCGCAGATCGAGCCGATACCCGTCGACACTTCCCTCGATCGCGGTGTCCTGCCCGAGCGCGGAGCGCAGCTGGGACACGCGAACCTGGATCGCGGAGCGCGGGTTCTTCGGCATGGCCTCCGGCCACAGCAGGTCGACGAGGCGGTCGACCGAGACGACTCGGCCAGCCTCCAACGCCAACACGGCAAGGATCAGCCGATGCTGGCGCGAACCAAGGTTTACGAGCTCCCCGTCGCGCCACGCCTCGACCGGTCCGAGAACACGCAGCTCCACGGGCCCGAGCCTCCCACAGAGGCCAGCCCGGAGGCCTTCACCCAGCGGTTACGCGACTCTTACGAGAAGCCATGCTCAGCCGCGCGACCAGGACGCAAGCGACGGCACCGAGCACGAAGACGGCTCGCGGTCCGACGAGCGTGCTGATCGTCGAGGTGATGGGCCCGCCCGCGGCCATGCCGCCGATCAGGATCCCGGCGAACAACGCCATCACCCGTCCGGTCATCGACGGTTCGGCGGTCTGCAGGACGGCGATCACCGAGGTGATCAGGATCGACCACGCGAAGCCCACCCCGGCCAGCCCGACGAGCGCGATCGGGAACGTGGGCGCTACCGCGGCGACGGCGAGTCCCGCGGCCATGCCGAGGCAGGCACGGATGAGCGCCGTCGGACCGGTCCCGCCCAAGGCGGCGGCCGTCATCGCGCCGAGCAGGCTCGCCGTGGCCACGGTCGTGAACGCGATCCCGACCAACCCAGCGCCGCCGCCGGAGCGAGCCTTCGACGAAGATCGGCACGGACACTTGGACGGTGAACCCGAACGTGGCGACGACGGCGATCGTGAGCATCGCCGTACGCAGCGCCGGCGTCTGCCAGACGTACCGCAGCCCGTCGCGGACCTGACCGGCAGCCCGGGCGATCTTGGGCGACGGGGCGATCCGAATCGTCCACAGGACAACGACATCCACGAAGAACGACGCAGCGTTGACGGAGAACGCGACCGTCGGTCCGGCCGACGCGACCAGCGCCGCGCCGAGCGCGGAGCCGACGCTCATCCCGAGCAGCATGACGGTCCCGGTGAGGGCGGACGAGATCGACGCCAGCTCGGGCGGGAGGAGCATCGGCACCAAGCGCTCGCCGGGCCGGCGTGTCCAGCGCGTTGATCACGCCCCAGACCGCGGCGAGGGCGAAGACGTACGGGAGGGTCAGTACGCCGGCGAACGCCGCGACGGCGAATCCGGCCGCGACCAGCCCGAGCCCGGACTCGGCGAGCATCAGCAGCCGCCTGCGGTCGTACCGGTCGACCAGCGCTCCGAGCCACGGCCCCAGCAGCAGGCTCGGCGCGTACTGCAGGGCGACCACCCAACCGAGCGCGCCGGGATCCAGCCGCACGACCACCCAGGACAGCGCGACCACCTGCGCCCACGAGCAGGTGACCGAGGGCAGTTGTCCAAGGACGTAACGCCGGAAGGCCGGGGTGCGCAGCGCGGCGACGGCCGGGTGGGTGCCGGCCATCAGAGGCTGAAGGCCAAGGCGACGGCGAGCGCCACGCCGAACAGGTACGTGCCCATCGCGCCCGTCATGCGGAGCTTGCCCTCGGCGGCGAGCGTACGTGCCGTGACCATGCCGTACGCGTGCAGCAACCGGGCGAGGGTGGCGCCGGCGATGAGCGGGACGGCCACCACGATCGGGCTGCGGGCACCGACCAGCAGGAACAGCACCATCAGGATCGGGATGTACTCGACGGCGTTGCCGTGTGCTCGTTGGGCGATCAGCAACGGGCTGGCCGGATCGGTCGGCATCTGCGAGCCGCCCGTCTTCGCGGTGACGCCGCGCATCCGCGAAACGTTGAAGCCGAGGACGAACACCAGCGCGGCGAGAATCGCGGTGCAGACGAGGGCGATGGTCATGCTGATCTCCTGTGGGTGTGGGGTTCGAGTACGTCGTCGAGCAGGTCCGCGCAGAGCGTCCAGCCGAGGAGCGCGTCGGCCTTGCGGAGCGCGCCCACGCTGGTGACGTTGACCTCGATGAGGGAGGGGCCGATCACGTCCAGCCCGGCCAGGCGGATGCCGTACCGGCGCAGCGTCGGCGCGAGGCGTTGGCAGATCTCTCTGTCCCGCTCGGTGATCGGCGCCTCGGCGGTCGGGTTGCCGATCCGGAAGTCGCCGGCGACCGGGAAGCGGTACAGCGCGCCGACCGGCTCGCCGTCGAACACGAAGATCCGCTTGTTGCCGGCGTCGACCTCGCGGAGGTAGCGCTGGACGACGACCGCGCGGTCGCCGTTGCTCGTGGCGATCTCGATGAGCGAGGCGAGGTTGGGGTCGTGGCGGTCGAGCCGGAGTACGCCGCGGCCGGAGAATCCGTCGACCGGCTTGACGACCGCGCCATCGTGCTCGGCGACGAAGGACCGGATCGTACGTGCGTCGGCGGTGACGACCGTCGGCGGGATGAGGTCGGGAAATCGCAACGGGAGAAGGTGTTCGCTGCACACGCGGATGCCCGTGGGGTCGTTGACCATCGCGGTGCGCGCGGGGTCGACGAGATCCAGGATCAGCATCGCGGTGGTGTAGACCTCGTCGACCGGAGGTTCGGTACGTACGAAGATCGCCGCCAGGTCGTCGAGCCAGATGTTCTGCGGCTCCGTAGCGGTGAACCACGGGTCGGGCACCGTCCACCGGTGGCCGTCGAGAGGTTGGGACGGGGCGAGTCGTACGCGGCGCGCGACGGCACGGGCGCGGCCGTTCACCGCCTCGAGCTGACCGGCTTCGGTGACCCAGACGTCCGCGCCACGTTCCTGCGCGGCGTGCATGAGCCCGACCGTGGTGTCGATGGAGGCGTCCAGGGTCTCGAGCGGATCGACGACGAACGCGACGTTCATGCGGCACCTACCAGGCTCGGTCGGACGATCTCGAGGAGGTCGGCGGTCTGCGGCGACCACCCGGCGGCGGCCTCGTTCCAGGCCTGCTGCAGGTCACCCACTCGCGGCATCAGCACGTCGAGCGCTGCCCGACGAGCCCGCGTGTCACAGAGCAGCGTCTCGATCGTGCAGATCGCCTCGTCCATGCGCGCGAGTGGTTGGGCGTCGAGGTAGCGGATCTCGAGGTAGCCACCGCGCGGCCTGACGGGCGGGAACAGCGTCGTCAGGTGGTAGCGCGCGTCCTCGGTCTCCGGGATCGGCAGCTGGGGTGCGGCCTTCGCGAAGTCCAGGTACGCCCCGATCGGGTCGGTCGGGTCGAGGTGCCGGCCGTCGTAGCCGGTGCGGCGGAGGTCGGCGCCCTGCCAGATCCGGGTGCGCTCTCCACCCGAGGTGTCGAACGCGACCGCGAGCGCGGGGCCGGCGAGGTTGGCGACGAGCCACTGCTCGTGACCAGCCTCTCCGGGCAGCAGGTCGACAGCGATCTGCAGGGACGCGGTGAGCCGCATCATCCGCCGGCCCTCGGGCCCGACCTCGTCGAACGCGTCCTGCATCGCGAGGTAGCGCGGCAACGGCGTACGCAGCGGGACGTCCGCGCAGGTGTGGTGCGGGTTGACCCCGACCGCTTCCAGCCGGACGCCGCGGGCCTCGGCGATGGCCGTGGCCCGAGCGACCAGGGCGTGCACGTCGTTCAGCAGGCGTGCGCGGCTGTGCCGGGGAGGCGGGCTGAGCTCGAGCTGTCCGCCCGGCTCGAACGTCGGGCGTGCTGCCTCGACGAAGGCGGCGTCGAAGCCCGCCGCCAGCACACGTGGGTCGACCGGACGCGGCGAGGCCGTGTCGGTCACCGTGATCAGCTCGACCTCGACGCCCACCCCTCCGGGGCGTCGTGCCGGGGTGAACAGCCGCTCGACTGCGTTCCTGATGTCCATGTCCGCACGTTCCCGCGTGTGGCGGCGCGCCACATCAGTGCTGGTACGTAATCGGGCACTGAGGACAACGCGGAAGGGCGATACTGCGGGTCATGGCCACGACGGATCCGCTGGTGGGACGACGGGAGGAGCTCACCCTCCTGCGTCGAAGGCTGGCTTCCGCCCGGTCCGGGTCGGGCCATCTGGTCGTGGTGAGCGGGCCCGCCGGGATCGGCAAGACGCGGCTGGTCGAGGAGGTCGCTCTGGAGTCCGCCGCGGTCGGGTGGGGCGCGGCCGTCGCGGACGGCGGGATGCCCGCGCTGTGGCCCTGGGTCCGGGCCGTACGCGGCTGGCCGTCCGTGCGGGACGCCGTGGCCGCCCTGGTCGGTGGCGCGGCGCAGCACGGGTACGGGTCCGCCGAGGAGTCCGCCGCCGCCACGTTCACCGCCGACACGGCGGTCGTGGACGCGCTCGCCGAGCAGGCCGCCTCCGAGCCTGGGTTGGTGGTCGTGCTCGACGATCTGCAGTGGGCGGACGCGGCGACGTTGCGGCTGCTCGATCGCGTCGGCGCGGAGATCCGGCGGCTGCCGTTGCTCGTTCTCGGAACGAGTCGCGACTCGTCCCTGCCGGCGGATCGCGCCGCGGAGGTGCTGAGCCTCGGGCCGCTGTCGCCTTCGGAAGCCACCGCCTACCTGTCCACCGCCGTCGAACACACCGACACCGCCGCGGTGCGGCGCGCGGTCGAGCTGTCTGGTGGCAGCCCGATCTACCTGCGTACGTTGGCCAAAGTCGCTGCCGACGCCTTGCGTGGAGAGGCCGACTGGGACGGCGCCACGGGTTCCGCTCCGGAACTGCGGCACCTCGTCGCGGCCGCGATGCGCGCCGCGGGACCGCAGGTCGCCGCCGACGTCGAGGCGCTGAGCGTGCTCGGTCCCGTCCTCGAGCCCGACGTCGTCGCGGGTCTGCTCGGCGTCGACGCGCCCAGCGCCGCGATCGAACGGTTGCTCCCGGCCGTACCCGCCGGGCTGGTGGAGATCCACTCCGGCGATCGGGTCCGGTTCGCCCACGCGCTGGTCCGGGACGCGGCGTACGCCTCGCTCTCGCCGTCTCGTCGTACTGCCTTGCACCGCACCGCGGCCGAGCTGCTCGAGCCGCTCGCGGTGGGGCGGGACGAGCGGGCGGGTGCCGTGGCCGGGCACTGGCTGCGGGCCGAGGAGCCGGAACGCGCCGTGGGCTGGGCGATTCGCGCTGCGGCCGCCGCCCTGGCCGCGGGGGCGTACGACGACGCGGCCTCGTACCTGCGGCTGGCGCTCGACGCCGGGACCGCCGACCGGGCCGAGCTGCTGCTCGACCTCGCCCGGGCGCTGTACCTGGCCGGCAGGATCCAGCAGAGCGCCGACGCCTGCGTGCAAGCGGCCGACGAGGGCGAACGGACCGGCCGGACGGACGTCGTCGGCAGGGCCGCGATCATCATTCAGGGCGTGGGCCATCCGGCGGTGAACCTGCGCCTCCAGGACCTCTGCCGGCGGGCACTCCGGATGCCGGGCAGCGAGCTGGCGCTGGAGTTCCGGGCGCGGGTCGAGGCCCAGCTGGCTTGCACGCTGTTCGAGCGGGAGGACGACGAGGAGGGGGCCCGTTGGGCGGCCGTCGCCCTCGACCGGGCGACCGCGAGCGGCGACCCGAACGCCGAGCTGGACGCCGTCCGGGCCTACGCCTGGAGATACCGGGAGCCGCGGCACGATCCCGAGCTGACCGAGCTCGGCCGGCGGGCGATCGACCTGGCCGGACGGACCGGTCGGCCGCTGGCGGCGCTGTGGGCGCATACCTGGCGTTCGGACGCCGCGATCCACCAGGCGGACATGGGCTGGGCACAGCGCGAGCTCGGCGAGATGCGTACCCTCGCCGAGCGCACCAGGCTGCCGCTCGTTCGCTGGCATGTCCTGCGCCGCGAGGCCACGATCGCTGCCCTGGTGGGCGACTTCGGGACGAGCCGCGAACGGACTGCACGGGCCTTGGAGGTCGCCGGCGACTGGGAGGACGTGTCGATCCGCTTCACCCGGTTCGGCCAGACGCTCAGCCTCGCGATGCTACGCGACGACGCCTCGGAGCTGATGGCCGGTTGGACGGACTTCATCGGCGGCGTGCGGGGCTATCCGCTGGTCGCCCAGACGGCCATGGCCGTCGGGATGCGCTTGGCCGGTCGGCCGGACGAGGCGTTGGACCTGTACCGGTCGCTGATCGGCAGGCTCGACGAGATGCGCACCGGGTTGGGCCCGCCCGCGTTGACGTACGTGGCCGAGCTCGCGGTCGCGTTCGACGACCCGGACGGTTGCCGCGCGGTCCGCGCCCAGATGGAGGACGTGTTCGCGGGCGCCCTCGCGCTCGGCGCGGGAACGGTGGCGTACCTCGGCTCGGTCGGACGCCTGCTCGGCGACCTCTCCCGCACCTGCGGCGAGCCGCTGGCCGCGGTCGCGCACTACGAGGAAGGGCTCCGCGTCGACGGCCTCCTCGGCGCCCGCCCCTACCTCGCCCTCGGCCGCCTCGGCCTGGCCCGCGCGGTGTGTGCCACCGGCGACCTGCCCCGGTCCGTCGAGCTGGCCCGTACGTCGGCCGCCGACGCACGGCGGCTGGACATGCCCGGCCTCCTGCTTGCCGCCGACGCCTTCCTCACCGAGGCGACCGCCGCGGCCCGCTCCGCCTCACCGCTGTCGCCGCGGGAACGCGAGGTCACCGCCCTCGTCGCCCAAGCCCTGTCGAACCGCGACATCGCCTCGCGTCTCGTGCTGTCGGAGCGAACAGTGGAGAGCCACGTACGGAACGTCCTCGCCAAGACCGGCCTCACCACTCGCACCGAGCTCGCGCGTTGGTACCTGGAGCAGAAGAACTAGCGATACTCCTGCTTGGCCAGGATCCGTCAGGGCGTCGGCACGGCGGGCGACGCTTCCGTCGTGATCTCCAGCGAGTCCTTGTCGTCGTTGACGTCCACGAAGACGGTGTTGCCGTCCCGTACCTCGCCGCCTAGCAGCTTGCGCGCCAGTTCGTCGCCGATCGCGGACTGCACCAGGCGGCGCAGTGGGCGGGCGCCGTACACGGGGTCGTAGCCGGTCACCGCCAGCCACTCCTTCGCGCCGTCGGTCACCGTCAGCGTGATCCGTCGCTCGGCCAGGCGTCGGGCCAACGAGGCCACCTGGAGGTCGACGATCTTGGTCAGCTCCTCGCTGCCCAGCGCGTCGAACAGCACGACCTCGTCGAGCCGGTTGAGGAACTCCGGCTTGAACGAGTTGCGCACGACGTTCATCACCATCTCGCGCTTCTTGTCGTCCGGCATCGCCGGATCCGCGAGGTACTGCGAGCCGAGGTTGCTGGTCAGGATCAGGATCACGTTGCGCAGGTCGACCGTACGACCCTGCCCATCGGTCAGCCGCCCGTCGTCGAGCACCTGCAGCAGCACGTCGAAGATCTCCGGATGCGCCTTCTCGACCTCGTCGAGCAGGATCACCGAGTACGGACGCCGCCGCACGGCCTCGGTCAGCTGGCCGCCCTCTTCGTACCCGACATAGCCAGGGGGCGCACCGACGAGCCGCGCCACCGAGTGCTTCTCGGAGTACTCCGACATGTCGATCCGGACCATCGCTCGCTCGTCGTCGAACAGGAACTCCGCCAACGACTTCGCCAGCTCGGTCTTGCCCGTACCCGTCGGACCGAGGAACAGGAACGACCCCGTCGGTCGGTCCGGGTCGGAAATCCCAGCCCTGGCGCGACGTACGGCATCCGACACCGCCGCCACCGCGCGCTTCTGCCCGATCAGCCGCTTGCCGAGCTCGTCCTCCATCCGGAGCAGCTTCCCGGTCTCGCCCTCGAGCAGCCGCCCGGTCGGAATCCCCGTCCAGGAAGAGACCACGTCGGCGATCTCGTCCGGCCCGACCTCGTCGCGCACCATCGGCACCTCGTCCGGCGCCTCTTCGGCCGACTCGTCAGCGTCGTCGAGTTGCTTCTCCAGTTGAGGAATCTCCGCGTACAGGATCCGCGACGCCGTCTCCAGGTCGCCCTCGCGCTGCGCGCGCTCGGCCTGCACGCGAAGGTCGTCGAGCTGCTGCTTCGCGTCGCCGACACGGTTGAGGCCGGACTTCTCCTTCTCCCACCGCGCTTCCAGCCCGCGCAGCTGCTCCTCGCGGTCGGCGAGCTCACTACGCAGCCGGGCCAGCCGATCCTGCGAAGCCGGGTCGTCCTCCTTGGAGAGCGCGAGCTCCTCCATCTTCATCCGGTCGACCTGCCGGCGCAGCTGGTCGATCTCGATCGGGCTCGAGTCGATCTCCATCCGGAGCCGGCTCGCCGACTCGTCGACGAGGTCGATCGCCTTGTCCGGCAGCTTGCGACCGGTGATGTACCGGTTGGACAACGTCGCGGCCGCCACCAGCGCGGCGTCGGAGATCTGCACCTTGTGGTGCGCCTCGTACCGCTCGGAAAGTCCACGCAGGATGGCGATCGTGTCCTCGACCGTCGGCTCGCCGACGAACACCTGCGCGAACCGGCGCTCCAGCGCGGGGTCCTTCTCGATGCGCTGGCGGTACTCGTCCAGCGTCGTCGCGCCGATCATCCGCAGCTCACCGCGGGCGAGCATCGGCTTCAGCATGTTGCCCGCGTCCATCGAGCTGTCTCCGGTCGCGCCCGCGCCGACGACCGTGTGCAGCTCGTCGATGAACGTGATGACGTGACCGTCGGAGTCCTTGATCTCGGCGAGAACGGCCTTCAACCGCTCCTCGAACTCGCCGCGGTACTTCGCGCCCGCCACCATCGCGCCGAGGTCGAGCGACACCAGCCGCCGCCCCTTCAACGACTCGGGCACGTCTCCCGCGACGATCCGCTGCGCCAAGCCCTCGACGACCGCGGTCTTGCCGACACCGGGCTCACCGATGAGGACGGGGTTGTTCTTCGTACGCCGGCTCAACACCTGGATGACGCGGCGGATCTCGGTGTCCCGCCCGATCACCGGGTCGAGCTTGCCCTCGCGGGCCCGGTCGGTGAGGTCGACGCTGTACTTCTCCAGCGCCTTGAACGTGCTCTCCGGGTCGGGTGAGGTCACCCGCTGCGAGCCGCGGATCTTGGCGAACGCGGCGAGCAGGGCCTCGGGGGTCGCACCGACCTTCGCGAGGATGTCCTTCGCCGGGCTGCCGACGGTCGCGAGGCCGACGAGCAGATGCTCGGTCGAGACGTAGTCGTCGCCGAGCTCGGTCGCGCGGTCCTGCGCGATCGACAGGACCTGGAACAGCGGGCGGGCCAGATTCGGCGCCTGTACGGAGCTTCCGCTCGCGGCGGGCAGCCGCTTGACGCCGTCAACCGCGGCTTGCGCGACCGCGTTGCGGTCCGCGCCGATCGCCTCGAGCAGGCCACCGGCCGTACTCTCTGGCACTGCCAGCAACGTGTGCAGGAGGTGCACCGGCTCGACCGACGGGTTACCCGCGGTCGAAGCTTCACGCACCGCCGCCGACAACGCCTCCTGGCTTTTCGTGGTCAGCTTCTGTGCGTCCATACGTTTCTGATTCCCCTAATGTCCTTCGGATCTTGGGTGTTATCGCCGTCGACGCCGCTTGCCCTGCCAGAGCACGACCGCCTGCGTTTGTTGCGGCAGGAGCTCGGGCAGGTACGCGGCTTGCTCGTACGCTCGTTCCATCGCGACCTGGGTGGTTTCGAGCTGCTCTTCCAGGTCGGACACCCGATCCTGGAGCGCCTCGACGAGGTGCTCCAGTTCGAGGATGCGGCGTACGCCCTCCAGCCCGATCCCCGCGGCGGTCAGCTGCGTGACTTGTCGAAGAATCTCTATGTCACGCAGCGAATACCGGCGCCCGCCCCCGCCGGTCCGGCCTGGGGACACCAGGCCGAGCCGGTCGTAGGTGCGGAGCGTCTGCGGGTGCAGACCGGTGAGCTGAGCCGCCACGCTGATCACGTACACCGGGGTGTCCTCGTCCAGCGTGACGTCGAACGGACGGCGGCGTTCGGTGGGCATCAGCTACCTCCCTGTGCGGCGCTGGGCTGGTCACCCACCGCGCGTCGGTAGGCGTCCAGCGCTTCCTTCGCCTTCTCGTTGAGGTGATCGGGGACGACCACGTCGACCGTCACCAGCAGGTCGCCCTTCGTGCCGTCGCGCCGCGCCGTGCCCTTGCCACGTACGCGGAACGTCCGGCCGTTGGGTGTGCCCGCCGGGATCTTCAGCTTGACCTCGGGCCCCTCGAGCGTCGGCACCTGCACCTCGCCACCGAGAGTTGCCTCGGGGAACGAGATCGGCACGGTCAGCGTGAGGTGCTCGCCCTTGCGGCCGAACTTCTCGTGCGCGCTCACGTGCACCATCACGTACAGGTCGCCGGCCGGGCCGCCGCGCTCACCGGGAGCGCCCTTGCCCCGCAGGCGAATCCGCTGCCCGTCGGCCACGCCGGACGGGATGCGGACCTGCATCGTGCGCGACGACGTGCCGCGGCCGGAACCGTGGCAGGTCGGGCACGGGTCGTCGACGACAAGCCCACGTCCCCGGCAGTTGCGGCACGGCTCGGTGATCGAGAGCGTGCCTCCCTGCGTGGTCGCCTTCATGCCGACGCCCTCGCACTCCGGGCAGACGCGCGGAACGGTGCCGGCCTTCGCGCCCGTTCCCATGCAGGACGCACAGGCCGCCTCGCTCGTCATGCGGAGCGGAACGGTGACGCCGTTGACCGCGTCGGTGAAACCGATCGTGGCCTCGGTCTCGACATCCGCACCGCGCCGCGGGCGCGCGCCGGGAGGAGTGCGCGTCGTCGTACGGCCACCCGGGGTGAAGATGCCACCGAGGATGTCGCCGAGACCGCCGCTCCCCTGTCCGCCGCCGCCCTGCCGGCCTTGGGTGAAGATGTCGTTCAGGTCGAAGTTGAACCCGCCACCTTGACCACTCTGACCGCCGGGGAAACGGAAGCCACCGTTGCCGAACAGCGAGCGCGCCTCGTCGTACTCCTTGCGCTTCGCCGGATCGGACAGCACGGAGTAGGCCTCGGAGACTTCCTTGAAGCGCTCCTCCGACTTCGTGTCACCCTTGTTGGCGTCGGGGTGGTTTTGCCTTGCCAGCTTGCGATATGACTTCTTGATGTCTTCTTGCGACGCGTCCTTGGAGACGCCGAGCGTCTTGTAGAAGTCTTTCTCGAGCCATTCCTTCGTACCCATCGGCGCTCACCACCTCCCTGTAGACGTGCGCCCCTGGTTACTTCTTCTCATCTTCGGCTGATTCGGACGTGACGTCGTCGCCGGCGAGGATGTCGCCGAGGTCGCCCAGGTCTTCCGGAGCGGCCTCGGTCGTCTCCGGCTCTGCTTCCTGTTGTGCCGCTTGCGGCGGCAGCCCAACCGTGGGCTCGACGACCGCGACGCGCGCTGCTCGCAGCACGCGTTCGCCGTGCCGGTAGCCAGGCTGCAGGATCGCCGAGCACGTCGGCCCATCGACCTCGTCGGAGTACGCGTGCATCAGCGCCTCGTGGATACGCGGGTCGAACGTGTCGCCGACCTCGCCGTACCGCACCAGGCCGAGCTTGCCGAGGATCGCTTCGAGCGCCTCGGACACCGCCTTGAACCCGCCCTGCAGTTCCTCGTGCTCCCGCGCACGGCCGATGTCGTCGACGACCGGCAACAGCTCGGTGAGTACGTTCGCCACCGCGAGCTCCCGGTTGACCTCGCGGTCCCGGTCGACGCGCCGCTTGTAGTTGACGTACTCCGCCTGCAGGCGCTGCAGGTCGGCTGTCCGTTCGGCCAGCTTCTGCTCGAGCTCCGCTACCTGCGCCGGCACTTCGCCGGAGCCTGCCCCCGCGTCCGCCGGCGGCTGGCCCGCGGTCATCCCGCTGGCCGCCGCTGCGTCGGCGGGCGCTCCTCTTCCCTGCACCTTGCGAGCCTCTCCGGTCTTGGGGTCGACACGCCGGCGGTCGTGAACGACGTGGCCGCGTTGCTCACCGGCCTCGGGGTCCCGGCCTTCCTGCGTCACTTCTGACCACCCTGCCCGTCGGTGTCGGTCTTCGGGGCCTCTTCATCGACGATCTCGGCGTCGACGACGTCGTCGTCGCTGGTCGTGCTCTCGTCGGTGGTCGCGTCGCCCTGCGGCTGCTCGCCACCCTCGGTCGTCTGCTGCTGCTGGGCGTTCGCGTAGATCGCGGCACCCATGCGCGTACGGGAGTCGGAGAGCTTGTCGAACGCGGCCTTGAGGGCGTCGTTGTCCTCGCCCTCCAGCGCCTTCTTCAGCGCCTGGATGTCGGCCTCGACCTCGGTCTTGGCTTCCGCCGGGACCGTGTCGGGGTTGTCGGCGATGAACTTCTCGGTCTGGTAGACGAGCGTGTCGGACGTGTTGCGCAGCTCGGCCTGCTCACGACGGTTGCGGTCGTCCTCGGCGTACTGCTCGGCGTCGCGGATCATCTTGTCGATGTCGTCCTTGGGCAGCGCGGAGCCACCAGTGACGGCCATCCGCTGCTCGCGGCCCGTGGCCAGGTCCTTCGCGGACACGTGCACGATGCCGTTCGCGTCGATGTCGAACGCGACCTCGATCTGCGGGACGTTCCGCGGCGCCGGCGGGAGGCCGGTGAGCTCGAAGTTGCCGAGGCTCTTGTTGTCGCGGGCCATCTCACGTTCGCCCTGGAAGACCTCGATCATCACGCTTGGCTGGTTGTCCTCAGCGGTGGTGAAGACCTCGGACCGCTTGGTCGGGATCGTGGTGTTGCGCTCGATGATCTTGGTGAACACGCCGCCCTTGGTCGCGATGCCGAGGCTCAGCGGGGTGACGTCGAGGAGGAGGACGTCCTTGACCTCGCCCTTGAGGACGCCGGACTGCAGGGACGCGCCGACGGCGACGACCTCGTCCGGGTTGACGCCCTTGTTGGGCTCCTTGCCGCCGGTCAGCTCCTTGACCAGGTCCGCCACCGCGGGCATCCGGGTCGAGCCGCCGACGAGGATGACGTGGTCGATCTTGTCGACCGGGATGCCGCCGTCCTTGAGGACCTGCTCGAAGGGGCGCCTGGTGCGCTCGAGGAGGTCGCTGGTCATCTGCTGGAACTGGCTGCGCGTCAGCTTCTCTTCGAGGTGCAGCGGGCCGGACTCGCCGAGCGTGATGTACGGCAGGTTGATGTTGGACTCGCTGGCGCTGGAGAGCTCGATCTTCGCCTTCTCCGCGGCCTCGGTGAGGCGCTGCTTGGCGATCTTGTCGGCGCTCAGGTCGATGCCCTGCTTGTTCTTGAACTGGACGACCAGCCAGTCGACGATCTTCTGGTCCCAGTCGTCGCCACCGAGGTGGTTGTCACCGTTCGTCGCCTTGACCTCGAACACGCCGTCGCCGATCTCCAACAGCGACACGTCGAACGTGCCGCCGCCGAGGTCGAAGACGAGGATCGTCTGATCCGAGCCCTTGTCCAGACCGTACGCGAGCGCGGCGGCGGTGGGCTCGTTGATGATGCGCTGCACGTTCAGGCCGGCGATCTCGCCGGCCTCCTTCGTGGCTTGGCGCTGCGCGTCGGAGAAGTACGCGGGGACAGTGATGACGGCGTCGGTCACGGTCTCACCGAGATAAGCTTCCGCGTCCCGCTTGAGCTTCTGCAGGATGAATGCCGAGATCTGCTGGGGCGTGAACGACTTGTCGTCGATCTGCTGCTTCCAGTCCGTGCCCATATGGCGCTTGACGGAGCGGATCGTACGGTCGACGTTCGTCACCGCCTGCCGCTTCGCGACCTCGCCGACGAGCACCTCACCGCTCTTCGCGAACGCCACGACGCTGGGCGTCGTCCGGGACCCCTCCGCGTTCGTCACGACCGTGGGCTCGCCGCCTTCGAGGATCGCGACGACGGAGTTCGTGGTACCAAGGTCAATACCGACCGCTCGGGCCATGGTGCTTCCTCCACTGATCTGGTCCGGGAGTCGGCCGTTCTGGTCGCTCGCCGGGTCGTATCTGGCGCGTACGCACGCCCGCGTGAGACGGGTCGAGCGTAGCGCGCTAGGTCGTCTTTGTCGCGACTCAGCCAGTCAACCAAGCTGAGTCTACTGGGCTCAACTCTTGGGCCCTACCTGTTGTTCCCCAACCGCCTAGTCAGCTGTCCCACCCGCCTGCTTCATGGACGAGCACGCGTCCGAGCAGGGCCTGTGATACCGGTCCGACGTCTACACTTGAGCAATGATCCAGACGGTGCCCGGATTCGACCGGCTGACCATCGAGCCCGACAAGCTCGGGGGTCAGCCATGCATCCGTGGCTACCGCTTCAGCGTCGAGCAGCTGCTCGAGTTGCTGGCCGCGGACTGGAGCTACGAGCAGATCCACGGCGAGTATCCGTTCGTTGAACGCGCGGACGTCAGCCAAGCGCTGGGCTACGCCGCGGCCCTGGCTCATCGCGAGGTATATCTCCCGCTGAGGAAGCCCGCTTGAGGCTCCTGATCGACCAGAACTTGCCGCGACGCCTCGCATCGGTCCTCAAAGCAAACGGCTATGACGCCGTTCACACCGAGGACGTCGATCTGGCCGTTGCGCAAGATCCCGAGGTACTCGCCTGGTGTTGCACGCACGGATCGATCCTCGTCACCGCGGACAAGAAGCTGACCAAGTTTCTCGCGTCGTCTGCAGCGGACTGCCCGAGCGTGCTGATCCTCCGCGAGATGCGCACACTCTCATCGGACGATCTCGCGCTGACGTTGATGGCGAACCTTCCCGACGTGGGTCAGGTCATCGACGAGCGAGGCAACGCGGTCTTTTCCTTCGCGCCGCCGAAGCCCATCCGCGCCGAGCTTCTACCGCTCGGCCTTGCTGACAAGGCGCCGTAGAACGGTCGAGGTCGACGACGTGCTCCATCCGCCCTACTTCTTGAACGTCTCGTCGGGCTCCGGGTCCCAGTACGTCTTGCCCTCGAGCTCGGCCGGGCGGTAGTCCTGCTCGACCGTCGCGCCCGGGAAGTTGTGCGGGTACTTGTAGCCCTTGCCCTCTCTCGCGAGCTTGCGCCGCGTGCTCTGCTTGTCCGAGTCTGCCGAGGTGCGGCGGCACTCGTGCGACCGCGTCGGCGATGTCTGCCTTCGCCTTGACCATCGCGCGCATGACCGCGTTCGACTTGGGCGCGAGCGAGAGGTACACAGCGGCCTGCGCGAGCGCGAACGCCGACTCGGGCAGTCCGACGTACTCGTTGGCCTGGCGCCGCAGCGACGGCGACGACGAGCGCTTTCGGGTCGGCGAGGCCGATGTCCTCCGACGCCAGCACGATCATCCGGCGGGCGATGAACTTCGGGTCCTCGCCGCCTTCGATCATCTCGAACAGCCAGAACAGCGCCGCGTCGGGATCGGAGCCGCGCATCGACTTGATGAACGCCGAGATGACGTCGTAGTGCCGGTCCTGCGCTTTGTCGTACCGGATGGCCCGCCGCGCGAGAGCCGCCTGCGCGTCGTCGAGAGTGATGCGTCGTGAGTCGCGCGCGCGCGGCGAGCTCGGCACCGGCTTCGAGTGCGTTCATACGCCGTACGGGCGTCGCCGCCGGCCTTGTCGGCGATCCACTCGAGCGCGTCGTCGTCGGCTTCGACGTTCCGGGAGGCCGCGCTCGTCGGTCATCGCGCGTTCGCAGGATTTCGACGTTCTCCGGCGAGAGCGGCTCGAGGCGGAAGAGCAGGCTGCGGGAGAGCAGCGGGGAGTTCACCTCGAAGAACGGGTTCTCGGTCGTCGCGCCGATTAGGATGATGACCCCGTCCTCGACCGCGCCGAGGAACGCGTCCTGCTGCGCCCGGTTGAAGCGGTGGATCTCGTCGAGGAACAGCACCGTCCGTCCGACTTTGCGGGCGTTCGCGATGACCTTGCGCACGTCGGCGACGCCCGACGAGATCGCCGAGAGCTTCTCGACCGGGCGCGTTCGTCCGGTCGGCCACGATGTGCGCGATCGTCGTCTTGCCCGTACCGGCCGGCCCCCAGAGGATCGCCGACCGCAGCTCGTCCCGCTCGATCAGCGCGCGCAGCGTCGTGCCCGGCCCGATGACCTGCTCCTGCCCGACGATCTCGTCGAGCGTCCGCGGCCGCATCCTCGCGGCAAGTGGCGCGTCAGCCATCTGCCCACGCTAGCTCAGCTTGATCAACCTTGACCCGTACGCGGGAACGTTGGTCGCGCAAGACCGCGGCTACAGGTCGCGGACGTGGAGGAGGGCCTCGAGTCGCAGCGACCGGCGCAGCTCGGGGCGTTCGAGCGCGTCGACGATCACCGAGGTGCCGAGCCAGGTCGCACCCGCGGCGGCCACCAGCTGGCGGCAGGTCTCGGCTTGGGCGCCGGTTGCCACCCAGTCGTCGACGAGCAGGACCCGGTCGCCACTCCCGACGAGCTCGCGTGGAAAGCCCATCCTCAGCTGCTTGTCCTCATAGTCCGGCGGCATCGTCCGTTCCCACAGCCGCTCGCTGTCCGGCCCGCGGACCGGATCCTTCCGCACCTCGACGAAGCCGATTCCCAGTGACGTCGCGACCAGAGAGCCGAGCAGGCAGCCACGCGACTGCGGGCCGATGACGACCGTCGGCCGCAGGTCGCGGAACGGCGCGGCCAGCGCCGGCCCCAAGGCGGCCAACACCGAAGCGTCACGCCACCAGCCGGTCAGATCGGCCAGTTCGAACGAGTCCGAACGGTCCCCCAGCCACCGAAACGCCCGCAGCAGCTGGGCTCGTAGATCATCGGGCGACATCCGAGCATTCTGGCCCAAGCAACGACGAAGCCCCGGGATCCAAGAGGGATCCCGGGGCTCGGCGTGACAGGTGGAGCTAGTGGACTACTTGCAGGTGTAGATCTTGAAGTTGTCCACGTTCAGCGTCGCGATCTGCGCGGCGTCCGAGGGCGCCTTGGTCATCACGAAGCGCCAAGCGACCTGCTTGCCCGCGAGCGAGTCGAGCGGGTACTTGGCCGACGACCAGCCGAAGGAGTGACCCTTCCACGGACCCGGGTTGACCGCACCGGCCAGGCTCGAGGCCGCCTTCCAGGCACCGCTACCCACGCGGTACTCCAGACGCGCCGACGTCAGGTTGTCGATCGCGCCCCAGCCGAAGTACGCCACATAGTCGAACCGCAGCAGGCTCTTCGAAGGCACGCCCTTCGGGTCCGAGCTCAACGTCGCGCTCGTCACCTCGGGGGCACCGCCGCCCGCGACCTGCGTGAACAACAAGGCAGAGTCGGCGCCGCGGTTGGCGTAGTCGACCTCGGCCTCGGCGTTGCTCAGCAGCGCGGCCTTCTCGAAGTTCCAGTCCGAAGGCTTCTTCGGACCGTCGAAGCCCTGCGACGTCGAGGCAAAGACCTTCGCCTTGTTGCCGCAGTACGGCGTCGCGACCGGCGCAGCCGACGCGGCGTTCTTGTACATCTCCGTCGCACGAACGGCGTTGTCGACCTGGCGGCAGTCGTCCGCCGTGATCTGCGTACCCGACTTGCCGACGAGCTTCCGGCAAGCGACGGGCAGTGTGTAGAACAGATCCTTGTAGTCGCTACCGGACGTCAGGATGTTCTGCGCCGCCCAGTAGACCTTCCACGCCTTCTTCAGACCGAGGCCGCGAACGTCGTACCCGTTGAACTTGTTCGTGCCCTCAGAGCCCAGCAGGAAGCCGGCCTTGTTGCCCACACCGCTGTTGGCGTGGACGCCACCGAAGTCGCGGAAGTCGGCGTCGTTGAACCACTGGTTCGACGTCATCTTGTCCGGCTGCGGGTCGCTCGACTTGGTCGGGTCCTCCATGTCGCGGAAGAAGCCCAGGTCCGGGTCGTCGTCGCCCATGATCCACGCGCGGTCCGTGCCGACCTTGGCAGGGTTCGTCGCGAGGTCGATGTACTCACCGAACACGTCGGACATCGACTCGTTGATCGCACCGGCCTGGTACGCGTAGCGCAGCACCGAGGTCTTCTCGGTGACACCGTGCGTGACCTCGTGACCGGTGATGTCGAGCAGGTCGAAGCCCTCACCGAAGTACATCTGGCCGCTGCCCCAGAACGCGTTCTGCATCGGGCACTCGGGCTGCTGGTTCGTCGCGCAGATCCGAGCGGTCGCCCGCAGGGCCTTGCCATCCGTACCCGTGCCGATCAACGCGGTGAGGTCGGTGCCGCCGTACTGCGCGTACCACTTCGCCGTGTTGCCCAGCTGGTCGTAGATGTCGTCGACCTCTTCGTCGCCGACAGCCGCCTGGCCCTCGGAGCGAACGTACTTCAGCGTCTTGCCGTCGCACTTGTTCTGCTCGAGGTCAGCGTTCGCCTTGTTGGCGTTGTTGCACACCTTGCGACTCATCGCGTAGTGGTGGTTGCTGTAGCCGAGAGCCACGATGCCGAAGCCCCGGTCGACCAGGACAGTCCAGTCGACGAGTCCATCGACGCTCTTGACGTCGTACTGGTTGACCACCCGGTTGACGGCCGGGCCAGGAGCCCCGAGCGTCGACGGGTTGTAGATCCACTCGCCCTTGCTCTCGGTCAGCAGCAAGGCCTTGGAGACGTCGGCGCGCTTGGCCACGTACTCCTTGGCGGTACGAGCGGACTGCAGGTTCGGCACCACGTTCTTCACGGAGTCGACCGTGCCCTTGACGGTGCCGCCAAGAAGGGCCTCGAGCCCGCCCTTCTTGTCCAAAGAAGCAACGACCTCGCCGGCGAACACCGGGAGGCCGTCCTTGTACTGCTGGAACTTCACGACATCCCCATCGCCGACCTTGGCGGTGCTGATGACCTTGACGTCCTTGGTGCTGACACCGAACGGTTTCCCGTGCGCGTCGAGTTGAATCTTGGCGGCCTGCTCGGCCGTCGGGGATGCCGGAGCACCCTTGGGAAGTGCGATGGGTGCGCCCTTCGCCTTGATCACACTGACATCACCGTTACTGCCCAGAAGCTTCTCAACGGTGTTGTCGGTGCTCTTCTCGAGACCACGGACCGTCTGCTTGAGGAAAGACAGGTCCGTGGTCGAGCCGGCATAGGACGGCGAGGAGAAAGCAACAAGCGCGGACGCGCTCGCCACCGTCGCCAGCGCGGCGATGCCGCCGACTGTGCGTCGGTACTTCACAACAACCCCCGATCACGAGGAATTAGGACTGACAGTGCGAGCGCAGCCTAATGCCTCATATCGGACATGCCTAGCACGGCGTGTCGCGCCGTCACGTACGGGCATGAAAAGGTGCTTTCCGCCCAGGTCAGCCCGGCACGGCCGCGGGCCTTTCGTGACGGAGTGTCAACGTTGAAGGCCGCGCCCCAACCCCCGAGGAACGAAAGAAGGCCCCTCCGGCGCCGGAGCGCCGCAGGGGCCTTGCTTTTGCTACTGAGTTGCTGACCTACCAGGTGTCACCTAGTTGCAGGAGTACACCTTGAGGTTGTCGACCCAGAACACCGAGTCCCGCGTCGGGGTGTTGACGTGGAAGCGGAACTTCACGGTCTGGCCAGCCAGGCTGGACAGGTCGTAGCGGCTGGCACTCCAACCGTTCGACACACCGTCGAAGCTCTTTCCACCCACCGACAGCTTGTCGACGGACTCGCCGTGCGTGTTCGGCAGACCGGAAGCAGCGTTCCAGAGCACACCGTTCGCGCTGTACTCCAGCTCGGCGCCGTCCTCAGGAGCAATGAGGTCGGCGTGGTCGAACCGCAGCCACCCGTTGGCCGGCACCTTCACGCCAGCGGCCTGGGTCAGGTACACGTCGTCGCCTTCGAGCGTCCAAGCGACAGCGGACTCTTCGCCCACCGAGGCGTACCGAGAGAACACCTCAGCCGACAGGAAGAAGCCGGAGATGCCGTCCTGACCGTGGTCCTTGGTCTGGAAGCTCCAGCCGCTGTTCTTGTTCTCGAAGCCCTGGACGTAGGTGCTCTTCACAGCACCGCTGTCGCAGTAGTCGACGTTGCTCGGCGCGCCCTTCGCGGGCTCCTTGTACATCTCGGTCGCGCGAACGACCTTGTCGACCTGCTGGCAGTCCGACTCGGTGATGTACGACTTCGCGCGGTCGATGTTCTTGCGGCAGGACAGCGGGTAGTAGTGCAGGACGTCCTTGTAGTCCGCACCCGGGGTCAGCAGGTTCTGCAGAGTCCAGGTGATCTTGAACGCCTTCGCCGGGCCGATGCCCTTGACGTCGTACCCGTTGTAGTTGCCGCCGTCCGTCAGCAGCTGCGCGGCCTTGTTCAGCACGCCGCTGTTGGTGTGGACGCCGCCGTTGTCCAGGAACTGCGGGTCGTCTTCCCACGCAGCCGACGTCATCTTCGACGGCTGGCCCTTCGCCTCCGGGTCCTTCATGTCCCGGATGACGCCGAGCGAGGAACCCTCGCCGATCTTCCATCGGTTGGCGGCGGTGTCGTCGGCGCTCTTGTTGCCGAGGTCGATCAGCTCACCCATGACGTCCGACAGACCCTCGTTGAGGGCACCGGACTGCCAGAGGTACGCCAGCTCGCTCGTGTGCTCGGTCACACCGTGCGTCAGCTCGTGGGCGACGATGTCGTCTTCCGCGGTGCCTTCGCCGTGCGTGATCTGCAGGCCGTTCCAGAACGCGTTCGGGTACGGGCAGTCGTCGGGGGTGCAGAGGTTCACAGTCCCGCGAAGCGCCTTACCCTTGCCGTCCTTGTAGTCGTAACCGATCAGCGCGGTCAGGTCGACGTTGACGTAGCTCGCGTAGCGCACGGACGTGTCGCCCATGTACTGGTAGAGCTTGTCGACGTCGGCGACGCCCGAGTTGCCGGAGCCCTCGGCACGCTTCACCGGAAGCGTCGGGCCACAGGCGAAGTTCGCCGGGTCGCCCGTGTCGATGCGAGCCTTGTTGGCGTCGCAGATGACGCGCTTGATGCCCTTCGGGTCGAGGTCGTAGACGAGCTCGGCCTTCTTGGTCTTGGCGTTGACGAGAACGGCGAAGCGCGTGCCGTCAGCCGGGTTCGAGACCTCGAACCGGTAGACACCACGCGTGTCCGTCCCGAAGCTCTTGGGCGCACCCAGGATCGTCGGGTCGAACCACTTGGGGCCCTTGGCCTCAGCCTTCAGCTCACGGCTGTTCGTGAGCTTCTGCTTGAGGGCCACAGCCTTACGAGCCGTGTCACGGAGCATGCCCTGCTGGAGCTTGTCCAGCTTGGGGAACGACTTCGAGGTTGCCGAGGACGTCTCGCCCACGATGGCCTGGAGGTTGTTCTCCTTGTCTAGCGATGCGACCAGCTGTCCACCGAAGACCTTGACGCCGTCCATGACCTGGTTGAATCGAACTGTGCTTCCTCCCGCTAGGGCCGCAGACTTCTTCAGCTTGAGGTCCTTGGCCTGAACGCCGAAGGCATCGGCGTAACGGGAGAGGTGGGCCTTGGCAGCCTTTTCCGGCGAGTCAGTCGCCGAAATGCCGCTCGGACGAGCAATTGTTCCGCCCTTGGCCTCGAGAACGTGTACCCGATTGTCACTGCCCTTTTCGGTAGTGATGGCGCTCGGGCTCTTGCTGCCGAACGCGATGCCCAGATTCGAGCCCGCGTTGGCCGGCGTAGCGAGTGCGACGAACGCCGATCCGCCGATGACGGTTGCGAACGCTGCCAGGCCGCCGACCAGGCGACGCGATCTCACGGTGAGACCCCCCAAGAGGTGGTTTGAGGACATAACAGAAAGCACGGAGCTTAGGGCAATCAAGCGAAGCGTTGCTACCCCAGTCGGCGAGTCCTGTGGATTACTACTGGACGACTTCGGACCGTACCGAAACCGCTACACAGAATGACCAAACAATGCGCTTTATAACGGCATATGTCCGATTTTCGATTACCTCGACATCCAGACATCTGCGACGAGAGGGACACCCGGCCGGTACGCCAGATGGATGTAGTGCGGTGTGGCGAGGATCACCAAATCGGCCCTCGAACCGAGGTTTAGAACGCCCACATCCTGGCGATGTAGCGCCCGCGCCCCGCCAGCCGTGGCCGCCCAGAGAGCCTCGGCCGGCGTCATCCGCATCTCCCGTACGGCCAGAGCTATACAGAACGGCATCGAGGAGGTGTACGACGACCCCGGGTTGCAGTCCGTCGCGAGCGCCACGGTGACGCCCGCGTCGAGCATCCGCCGGGCATCCGGATAGGTCGATCTGGTGGAGAATTCCGCGCCTGGCAACAAGGTTGCGACCACTCCCGAGTCAGCGAGCGCGGTCACGTCGGCGTCGGTCAGGTGCGTGCAGTGGTCGGCCGAGGCCGCTCCGAGCTCGCAGGCGAGCCGCACGCCTGGGCCAGGGCCGAGCTGGTTGGCGTGGACGCGTACACCCAACCCCGCCGCGGCGCCCGCCGTGAGGACCGCGCGGCTCTGGTCGGCGTCGAACGCGCCGCGTTCGCAGAAGACGTCGACCCAGCGCGCGTACGGGCGGCAGGCCTCGAGCATCCGCCCCGCCACCAGGTCGACGTAGTCGTCCGAACGGCCGGTGAATTCCTCGGGAATCACGTGCGCCCCGAGAAACGTCGTTTCCTCGGTGAATTCCTTGGCCAATGCGAGTGAACGTTTCTCGTCGTTCACCGTCAGGCCATATCCACTCTTGATCTCGAACGTCGTCGTCCCTTGCCGACGCATTTCACCGACGAGCCGCGCGATGTTTGCCGAAAGTTGTTCGTCTGCGGACGATCTCGTGGCGGCCACCGTGGTCCGAATGCCGCCAGCGGCATAGGACTCACCGGCCATCCGGGCCGCGAACTCCGCCGATCGATCGCCGGCGAACACCAGATGGGCGTGGCTGTCGACAAAGCCCGGCAGGACGCAGCGACCACCCGCGTCGACGCGCTGGTCTGCGTCCGGAACCTGGCTCGACGGACCGACCCACGCGACGCGGTCGTACTCGACGACCAGCGCCGCGTCCGGGATCTCGCCGAGTGGCCCCGACCCGAGCGACGGGTCGTTCGTCACCAGCAGGCCGATCCCCGTCAGCGCGGTCGTGCTCATGCCAGGGCCTTCCAGATCGTTCCGAGCGAACGGTCGAGCAGCCCGCCCACGTCGCCGAGCACGTGCTGCCCGTCGGCGACGACGAGCCGCCCGCCGGACACCACCGAGTGCACGTCCGCGGCGGTCGCGGCGAACACCAGGCTGTCGAGCTCGGCGCCCGCGGTGCGGGTGGTCGTCGTCCGTACGGTCACCAGGTCCGCCCAGGCGCCCGGCACAAGCATGCCCGCTTCGGCGAACCCGAGTGCCGCGTGCCCGTCCTCGGTCGCGACCCGCAGCAGGTCGTCCGGCGACCAGTGCCCGCGCTCCTCGGTCCGCAGCCGCTCGTTCAGCTCCAGCGCCCGCGCCTCCTCGAACAGGTCGATCACGGCCTGGCTGTCCGAGCCCACGCAGATCGGGCTGCCGGCCTGCGCGAGGGCAGGCGCCGGGCCGATGCCGTCGGCGAGGTCGCGTTCGGTCGTCGGGCACATGCAGATCGCCGTACCGCTGCCGCCGAGCGTACGGATGTCGCTGGCCTCGAGGTGCGTCGCGTGCACCGCGGTCGAGCGCGGGCCGAGGACGCCGGCGTCGTTCAGCAGCTGCGTCGGAGTGGTGCCGTACGCGGCCAGGCAGTCGGAGTTCTCCTTGCGCTGCTCCGACAGGTGGACGTGCAGCGGCGCCTCCGGCAGCGCCGCCGCGACCACAGGCAGCTGGTCGGCGGGGACGGCGCGTACGGAGTGGACGGCTGCGCCGATGACGAGGTCGGGCGCACCGTCCAGGTCGGCGACTCGCTCCGCCCACCGCTCGGCGTCGCCGTCGCCGTAGCGCTGCTGGACGCCGCCGAGCGGGCGCCCGAACCCGGCGGACAGGTAGCACGTGTCGAGCAACGTGATCCGGAGTCCGGCCTCGCGCGCCGCCTCGATCAGCGCGACGCCCATCGCGTTCGGGTCGGCGTACGGGACGCCGCCGGGCCCGTGGTGCAGGTAGTGGAACTCGCCCACGCAGGTGATGCCGGCGAGCGCCATCTCCGCGTACGTGGCGCGAGCGCGAGCTCGTAGTAGCTGTCGGGATCGAGCCGGCGGCTACGTCGTACATCTGCTCGCGCCAGGTCCAGAAGCTGCCGCGGCCGCCCTGGGTCCGGCCGCGCAGCGCTCGGTGGAACGCGTGGGAGTGCGCAGTTCGCCAGCCCGGGCAGCGTGAGGCCCGGCAGTCGTCGGCGTCGGGCGGCGGCGCTGTCGCCGGCTCGACGGCGGCGATCCGCTCGCCCTCGACCCGGACGAGACGCGGTCCGCGACCACGCCGGGGGCAGCCAGGCGTGCTCGCACCAGTACGTGGTCACGCGAGCAGCTCCTCGAGGACGGCGGCGAGCGCGTCGACGCCGGCGAGGCAGTCGTCGCGCTCGGCGAACTCCGCGGGCGAGTGCGAGACGCCGGTCGGGTTGCGGACGAACAGCATCGCGACCGGGACGCCCGCGTCGGCGAGGATGCCGGCGTCGTGCCCTGCTTGGGTCGGGAGGACGGCGACGCCGCCGAGCCTGGTGTCGAGCCGCTGCCTCAGGTCGTGGTCGAACGTCGACAAGCGGCGTCAGCGACTCCGGTGCGACCTCGGTCGTCGGTGCCGTCGCGGCTGGCGCGATCCGTTGCCTGCTTGCCGATCGTCCCGACGAGGATCGCCGAGTGTCTCGTCGTCGACGGCTCGTGCGTCGAGCCACGCGCGGACCTCGGAGGGGACGGCGTTCGTCCCGTTCGGCTCGACCTCGATCCGCCCGAACGTCGCCCGCGCGTCCAGCCAGTCGAGCTTGCTTGTTGGCGGCGAGCGCGGTCATCGCGTAGCGTGAGCATCGGGTCGTGCCGATCGTCCATCGAGCGTCGTACCGGCGTGGTTTGCCTCACCGCGGAAGGTGAAACGCCAGCGTCCGTGCGGCCAGATGCTCTCCGCGAGCGCGACCGGCGCGTCGAGGTCGACGAGGCCGCGGCCCTGCTCGACGTGCAGCTCGACGAACGTGCCGATCCGTTGCAGCGTCTCCTCGTCGCGGCCCACCCCAGCCGTGTCGTGGCCGGCGGCGCTCATCGCGGACGCGTACGTCGTGCCCTCGTCGTCCGTCAGGCCGAGCGCTCTTGCCGGAGTCAGCGCACCAGTCAACAGCCTCGATCCGGCGCACGCGATGCCGAAGCGCGCGCCCTCCTCGTCCGCGAACGCCGCAATGCCCAGGGGTCGCGCGGGCTGGAATCCCTTGCCACGCAGGACATCCATCGGCCGCGAACGCCGAGACGACACCGAGCGGACCGTCGTACGCGCCGCCGTCCGGGACCGAGTCCAGGTGCGATCCGGTCACGACTCCTGGGCCGGAAGCGTCGGGATTTCCCCACCAGGCAAAGAGATTCCCGTTGCGATCGGTCACCACGTCGAGCGAACGTCGCGCCGCCTCGGCGACGAACCACTCGCGGCACTCCAGGTCCTCAGCGCTCCAGACGAACCTGCGGTACCCACCCGAGCGCTCGTCGCGCCCGACGGGATGCAGGTCCGTCCAGAGCTGGTCGAACGTCACGACACCTCGGGCGGGTGCTCGTGCATCGGCACGCGGACCGACCGTTCGGCCGCGACCTCCGACGCCCGCTCGTACCCAGCGTCGACGTGACGGATCACGCCCATGCCGGGGTCGTTCGTCAACACCCGTTCGAGTTTCTGCGCCGCAAGCGGCGTGCCGTCGGCGACGGACACCTGGCCCGCGTGGATCGAACGGCCCATGCCGACGCCGCCGCCGTGGTGGATCGAGACCCACGAGGCGCCCGACGCGACGTTGACCATCGCGTTGAGCAGCGGCCAGTCCGCGATCGCGTCGGAGCCGTCGGCCATCGCCTCGGTCTCGCGGTACGGCGACGCCACCGAGCCACAGTCGAGGTGGTCGCGGCCGATCACGATCGGCGCCTTGATCTCGCCGGACGCGACGAGCTCGTTGAAGCGCAAGCCGGCCTTGTCACGTTCTCCGTAACCCAGCCAGCAGATCCTGGCCGGCAGTCCCTGGAACCGCACCTTCTCGCCGGCGAGCTTGATCCAGCGGGCGAGTGGCTCGTTCTCCGGGAACAGATCGAGCACGGCCTTGTCCGTCACGGCGATATCCGCCGGATCGCCGGACAGCGCGACCCAGCGGAACGGGCCCTTTCCCTCGCAGAACAAGGGTCGATGTACGCGGGCACGAACCCGGGGAAGTCGAACGCGCGGCTGAAGCCGGCCTTGCGGGCCTCGTCGCGGATCGAGTTGCCGTAGTCGAACACCTCGGCGTCGTTGTCGTAGAACGCGACCATGGTCTCGACGTGCTTGGCCATCGACTCGCGAGCGCGTTCGGTGAAGCCGACCGGGTCCTTCTCACGCGCGGCCTTCCAGTCGTCGAACTCGACGCCAATCGGCAAGTACGCGAGGGGATCGTGCGCGGACGTCTGGTCGGTGACGATGTCGATCGCCACGCCGCGGGCCAGGATCTTCGGGAGGATCTCGGCGGCGTTGCCCAGCAGGCCGATGGAGAGCGGCTTCTTGCCGAACTTGGCCTGACCGGCGAGCTGCAGGGCGTGGTCGAACGAGTCGGCCATCACGTCGAGATAGCCCTGCTCGATCCGGCGGCGGATGCGGCTCTCGTCGACCTCGACGCAGAGCGCGACCCCACCGTTCATCGTGACGGCGAGCGGCTGTGCGCCGCCCATGCCGCCGAGGCCGGCGGTGAGGGTAATGGTGCCGGCGAGGTCGCCGTCGAACCGCTTCGCGGCGACGGCGGCGAACGTCTCGTACGTTCCCTGCAGGATGCCCTGCGTGCCGATGTAGATCCACGAGCCCGCGGTCATCTGCCCGTACATCGTGAGACCGAGGGCCTCGAGGCGGCGGAACTCCTCCCAGTTGGCCCAGTCGCCGACCAGGTTGGAGTTCGCGAGCAGCACGCGCGGCGCCCACTCGTGCGTCTGGAACACGCCGACCGGGCGGCCGGACTGCACGAGCATGGTCTCGTCGCCCTTGAGGTGCTCGAGCGTACGGATGAGCGCCTCGAAGCTCGGCCAGTCGCGCGCGGCCTTGCCCGTGCCGCCGTAGACGACGAGCTCGTCAGGGTGCTCGGCGACTTCGGGGTCGAGGTTGTTCTGGAGCATCCGCAGCGCGGCTTCCTGCGGCCAGCCCTGGGCGTGCACGGTCGTGCCGCGCGGGGCGGTGACTGTCCGGGGTCCAGGTGTCTCGTTCACGGCCTCACCTCCTGCCCTGACCCTACGAGGTCTGCGGTGGCGAGGGCGGTGCCGCTGCGAACGAGTTCGACGGCGGCCTCGATGTCGGGGGCGAGGAGGCGGTCGGGGCCGGGGCCGGGAACGGTCTCGCGGAGCTTGTCGACGACGGCCCTGGTGGCGGGGGCCGGTGTAAGCGGGGCGCGGAGGTCGAGGCCGCGGGCGGCGGTGAGGAGCTCGATCGCGAGAACCCTGGTCAGGCCGTCGACCACCTTGCGGAGCTTGCGGGCGGCGTGCCAGCCCATGGAGACGTGGTCCTCCTGCATGGCGCTGCTCGGGATCGAGTCGACGCTGGCGGGGGCGGCGAGGCGCTTGAGCTCGGAGACGATGCCGGCCTGGGTGTACTGGGCGATCATGTGGCCGGAGTCGACGCCGGGGTCGTGGGCGAGGAACGCGTTCAGGCCGTGGTTGCGTGAGGTGTCGAGGAAGCGGTCCGTTCTGCGTTCGGACATGCTCGCGACGTCGGCGGCGACGATGGCGAGGAAGTCGAGCACGTACGCGACCGGGGCGCCATGGAAGTTGCCGTTGCTCTCGACGCGGCCGTCGGGGAGGACGACGGGGTTGTCGATGGCCGCTGCGAGCTCGCGTTCGGCCACTCGGCGGGCGTGGTCGAGGGTGTCGCGGGCGGCACCGTTGACCTGGGGCGAGCACCTGAGGGAGTACGCGTCCTGGACGCGGTTGCAGTCGGGAGTGCGGTGGCTCTCCATGATCGCGGAGCCGTCGAGCAGCTGCCGCATGTGCCTGGCGGCCTCGGCCTGCCCGGGATGCGGCCTGAGCGCCTGGAGGTCGGCGGCGAAGACCCGGTCGGTGCCGAGCAGCGCCTCGACGCTCATCGCGGCCGTGAGGTCGGCGGTCTTGAGCAACAGGTCGAGGTCATGGCTGGCGAGGGCGAGCATGCCGAGCATCCCGTCCGTCCCGTTGATGAGCGCGAGCCCCTCCTTCTCCGCGAGGGTGACCGGCTCGATGCCCTTCTCTCGTAGCGCGTCGGCCGCCGACCTCAGCTGGTCGTCCAGCCTGGCCGTGCCCTCGCCGATGAGGACGACGGCGACGTGGGAGAGCGGCGCGAGGTCGCCGGAGCAGCCGAGACTGCCGTACTCGGGGACGACGGGGGTGATCCCGTGGTTGAGCAGGGCCTCGAGCGTCCTTGCTGTCTGCAGCCGGATCCCGGTACGCCCGGTGGCGAGCGTGGACAGCCGGAGCAGCATGAGAGCCCGTACGACCTCCCGCTCCACCTCCGGCCCGCTCCCCGCGGCGTGCGACCGGATGAGCGAGCGCTGCAGCTGGGCCCGCCGTTCGACCGGTATGTGCTTGGTGGCCAGCGCTCCGAACCCCGTCGAGATGCCGTACGCCGGATCCGGCGACGCGGCCAACTTCTCCACAGCCGCCCGACTCGCCTCGATGGCCGCCACCGCCTCGCTGGTGAGCGCGACCTTGGCACCACCCCTCGCGACAGCAACGACATCCGCTTCGGTCAGCGGCCCAACCCCAACAGCGACGGTAGTCATGCCCCACATGGTGCGTGATCGTTCGCCAGGGCCGCGCGAGGGGATCAGAATGTGCCGGCATCGGCAGGTAGAGGCCCTGGCCGCAAGAGGTAGAGCTGGGGCTACCTAGAGCCCTCGGGCTGGCCGGATCGAATGTGAAGCAGATCCTTCATAGCGTCGTACCCACGATCACAACGACGCGGGGAGTCATGGAGATGTGGAAGCGAATCGTCGTGGGCGCCGTGGTGCTCGCGACTCTTGGTGTGACCGGTGGGGTCGCGAGCGCCGCTCCGCCGGATGTCACGGACCTCAAGCAAGTCGAGGCGTTTCTCGAAGAGCGGCTGCCGAAGCTGCTCAAAGACGAGCGCATCCCGGGTGGTGCCGTTTCGGTCGTCGCGGGCGGCAAGCTCGTCACCGCACGGGGGTACGGCTTCGCCAACGTCGAGACGAAGCAGCAGGTCAAGGCGGACGAGACGCTGTTCCCGATCGACTCGGTCTCGAAGCTCTTCACCGCCACCGCGGTCATGCAGCTCGTCGAGCAGGGCAAGCTCGACTTGCACACCGATGTCAACAGATACTTGACGGGCACCAAGGTCAGCGTGCCCGACACGTTCAAGGGCAAGCCGATCACGCTCGCCGCACTGCTCACCCACTCCGCCGGGTTCGAGGAGCTCAACGCCGGAACGTTCGCTGGCACCGACGACGACCATCCGGACTTCGACACCTATCTCAAGGAGCACCAGCCCAAGCGGGTAAGGCCACCGGGCATCCTCTCGGCCTACTCCAACTACGGCATCGCCCTCGCCGGTTTCGTCGTTCAGACAAAGAGCAAGCAGTCGTTCGAGGAGTACGTCGAGCAGCACATCCTCGAGCCCCTCGACATGCACCACACCACGTTCGACCAACCCCCGAGCCCCGCCCTCAAACGCCACCAGGCCACCGGCCATCGCCCGGATGGCGATCGCAACCGGCCGGTCGACGACGGCTACGACATCCTCGCCCCAGCCGGCGCCGCCGTGGCCACCGTCACCGACATGAGCAGGTTCATGCTCGCGCACCTCGGCACAGACCAGGGCCGCATCCTCAAGCCAGCAACGGCAAACACCATGCACAGCAAGCAGTTCACACCCGACGAGCGCCTGCCCGGCATGGCGTACGGCTTCTACGAGGGCGAGGTCTCCGGCGAACGCACCATCCAGCACGGCGGCGACGGCGCCGGTACGCACGGCCTCCTGACCCTGATCCCCGAACGCAACGCCGGCATCTACCTCGTCGTCAACGGCGACGGCACCGGCGTCGGCGGCACGGCCGTCGTCGAACGCATCGCGCACGAGTTCGTCCGCCACTTCTATCCGAAGCCCACGCAAGCACCGAACATCATACCAGCAAAGGCAATCGACCAGTTCGCAGGAACGTACCGCTACGCCCGCATCAGCGACACCGACATCTCCCGCGGCTTCGCCATCATGCAGACCACCGTCACCGTCGACGCCCACGCGGACGGCACCGTCACTACCAACGGACGCATGTCGGTCGACCCGACCAAGACCCACGTGACCTGGCTCCCGGTCGGCGACCGCCTGTTCCAGGAGAAGGGCGGTGAAGGCAAGCTCGCGTTCACCGCCAGAGAAGACGGCACCACGGTGATGTCCCTCGGTGACGATCCGACAGTGGGCTGGACGAAGCTGCGCTGGTACGAGCAACCCAGCCTCCACCTAGCGGTCATCGTCGGCAGCCTCGCCGTCCTCCTCACCATGCTGGCCTGGCCGGTCGTCGCGCTCGTGCGGCGACGCACGCCCACAGGAGGCCGCCCAGCAAGAATCATCGCCGGAACGATGCTGTTCGTCCTCACCGCGTTCCTCGGCGGCCTCGCCTACTACCTAAGCAACCTCGACACGTTCATCGACCAGCTCCTCGCCGGATCGACCGCCCTGAACGCCCTCCTCACGTTGCCACTCATCGCCGCGGTGCTGGGCATCGCGGTCGTGGTCAACGCCGCAGTCGCCTGGCGCAAGGGCTGGTGGACAACCGCGGGCCGCGTTCAGTACGGCGCGATTGCCCTTGCTGCGTTGGGATTCTTCACCATCGCCTACGAGTACAACTTCCTCGCCTGGCCCTGGTAGTCAGCACACCGAGTCCCGGGGCTTGGGATTGGGCAGGCCGAACAAGGTACGGCCCCGCAACCCCACCCAAGTCCCGGCCAGCGCCGCGAGACCCCAGACCCACCCGTGCAGGCTGCCGGAAGCGATGCCGGCAAGGTAGGCGCCGATGTTGCAGCCCTGCGCGAGCCGCGCGCCAATGCCCATGAGGATCCCGCCGAGGATGGCCGCGAGCGCCGTACGCCACGGGATCCGCTTGTGGAACGTCCATGCACCACCCGCGGCAGCGGCCACAGCGGCGCCGAACATGATCCCGATGTCCGTCAAGCTCGTCTTGTCGGTGAGGATCGGCGCGGCCAACGACTTCGCCTGCTGCGGCTGCTGCCAGAACGCCCACGTCTCCGGATGCAGACCCAACACCTGTAGGAACTTCGCGCCCCACAAGCCGAAAGCGCTCGTGATCCCCCACGCGCCACCCGAAACGAGCAGCACCAGACCACCCAGCGCGGCGAGAACGAGCGCGCCCACCCACAGCGGCCACGACCCACGCAGCGCACGCGCGAGCCCCGACGCGGAAGGCACCACGTCGACCGGCGGCGGCACGCGTCGCTTCTGGATGTACCGCGTCACCAACACGATCCCGGCCAGAACGGCGATCGTGATCGCCCATGACCCGAACCAGCCGACGCGCTCAGCGAGGACGAACGGCGGCAGCGCCGGCAGATCGCGAACGAGCTCCCACTGCCAAGCGAACACCACCGACCCGACGATGAACCCGCCAAGAGTCAAGACGATCGTCGACTGCCCCGAGCCCACGGCGAACAACGTCCCCGAAGCGCATGCACCACCGAGCTGCATCCCCAGGCCGAACAGGAAGGCGCCGAGCAGCAACCCCACACCGAGCGGACCAGCCGACGGCGTCGGCGTACTGCCGAACAGCCCAGCACCGGTCCCGATGATCAACGCGAACAACGTGGCGGTCGTAGCGAGTAGGACAGCATGCGCCCGCAGTCCCGTCCCGTTGCCGACGGCGACCAGCTGTCGCCAGGCCGACGTGAAGCCGAACCGCGAGTGGAACAGCACGAACCCGAGCCCCAACCCGAGCAGCAACAGCACAGCGGGCTTGGCGCCGTGGTTCGCCGCTACGAACGCGACCAGCGCGAGCCCGCCGACCAGCGCGACGATCAGGGGCACCAGGTTCGCGGGCCGCAGCGGCGGCGCCTTCGGGGTAGGGGCGGACGTGACGTACGTGAACGGACTGCGCGCCGCAGCAGACGGCGTCGTGGTGGTAGCCACTGGGAACACTCCGAGGAATCCGAGGATGTCGTGCGGGCTGGCGGAAGAGCAGGCTCAGCGGCGACAGAGCGCGTCGTCGACGATGACGAGCGTCACCGCGAACAGGGCCAGGCAGAGCTGGCCGGCCAGATTGCGCACGTTCGTCACCTTAGGCAGACCGCCCACCTGGGGAGAGGCGGAGTTCACGATGCGGACTCTCGCATCGATTTCCACGAATCGCTGCGCCCGCCCACCCACAGGTGATATTTCTGTCACATGACAGTGCCGGCGCCAGACGACGACGAGGCCCGCGAGGCTTCGCAGCCCGTCTGGCGCGCGCTGGCGAGCCCGTTCCGGCGGCAGCTGCTGGACGAACTCGGCCGCGGCCCGCGGACGACCGCGGAGCTGGCGGCCGCGAACCAGGCCCTGAGCAGGTACGCCGTCATGCAGCACCTCGGCGTCCTCGAGGAGGCCGGCCTCGTCGTCGTACGAAGAAGAGGCCGCTACCGCTACAACCACCTGAACCCCGTGCCGCTCCGCGACTGGTACGAGCGCTGGGTGACCCCACTGGCCGACCGCACCGCGGGCGAGCTGCTCGCGCTGCGGCGCCACGTCGAAGCAAGAGAAGAAGGGGCGGAGATGACCACTGAGGTGGACGAGGTCCGGATCGTGCGGATCGAGAACGAGCTCCGGTTCCGGGCCACACCCGAGCGCATCTTCCGGGCGATGACCGAGGAGACGCTCGAGTGGTTCCCCACGAGCTATGGAGAAACGCGGACGAAGGCCGTCGTGATGGAGCCTCGCGTCGGCGGTCTGCACTACGAGGACTGGGGCGACGGCGCCGGTCACCTGTACGGCCACGTCACCGGCTGGGACCCGCCGCGGGCCTGGTCGACGCGCGGCCGCCTCATGCCCGGCACCATCCTGGACACGGAGTACGAGCTCGAGGAAGCCGGCGACGAGACGATCCTGCGCGTGTCCAAGGTCGCCGTCGGGCCGATGTCGGAAGCGGAAGCCGCGAGCATCCACAAGTACGGCGACGTCCGCAACTTCGAGGCGGCACTGCGCGCGGTGGTCGAGCGATGACGAACGACCCACGCCAGCTCGAGCCGGACCACCTGCCCACACCGTTCACCGCCGCCGAGATCCGTGACGCCAGCCCGCCCGTGAAGACCGTCCACGTGCTCGTCGAAGAGGACGGCGAAGAGCCGTACATGACGGTGACGCGCTACATCAGCTGCGACGCGGAAGGCGCGATTCGCCATGCCTGGCAGGAAACTCCCGGGGGCGTACGGCTGTCCGAACCGCAGGAGTTTCAGTCGGCCTGGTTGGATCTTCAGGCCCACGCCTCGTTCCCGGCCGCGACTACCAGCCGCGACGAGGTCGAGCTCGACACCCCTCTCGGACGGCTGAACTGCCTCCGCTACGCACGGCGCGACGGTGACGACGTGCACACCTTCTGGTTCTCCCGCGACCTGCCCGGCATGCCGGTAAGGATCGAGAGCGCCACCAACGGCCGCGTCGTCGAGCGCAGAACCCAACACTCGAACGAGATTCACGACCTGACGTGACGACCTAGGGCCCGGGCGCCTTGGCCAGCAGTTCGAGCTCGGCCACGGTCGCGTAGCCGTTCGGGCGCATCGTCATTACCACGCGCGCACCGGTCGCGGGACCGATCGACGCCGGCACGGGAACGTCGGCGACCACGTCGCCCTCGGTCCCGACCGGCAGCTCGCCGCTCGCGTCCACCCACGTCCCGTCAGCGCGACGGACCTGCAAGCGCACGCTCTGCGGGAAGCTGACGTTCGTGCCGTCGCGGTAGAAGTACGTCACCACCCTGGTGAGATCGCGCGCCGCCGGGAGCGTGATCGTCAGCGTGTCCGACGGGTTTCGACTGTCAGGTTCCCAGTTCGACCACGCTTTGTCGCCACGATCCCCATTCCTCAAGCCGGCTGGCGAATAGCCCGGCTCGGTGTACGTCGCCGACGCCACCGCACCCTCGTCCAGCGACGCATTGCGCTCGATCGGTTCGGTAACTTGCACATTCACTACTGCCGGGATCTCCGTCCCGTCGACGACCCGTGCGACGCCGGTCACCGGGACGACGCCCACGTGGTCGAACGGGGGCGGCGCGCTCCACGTCACCGGCAGGTTCGCGCGGCCGCCGTGGTCCCCGATGCCGACGACGGTCGCCGGCAGCTCCGCCGGTCCACCGACGTACGCCTTCGCCTCCCCCGGCTCGGTCACGCTGAACGTGTCCACCGTGACCTCGGCGACGGCGTCGATCCGTCGCCCGAGCGGATCGGTCGCGGTGCCGTTCACGCGCACGACGCCAAGTGTCTGCCACTTCGACGGCGGCGGCATCGTCCAGCGCACCGGCAACGCACCGCGCGCTCCGTCGCGATAGACCGGCACCACCGTGGCCGGCAGCGTCGGCCGCAGCCCGGGCACCGTGTACGTCTCGTACGTCGACGTCCGCTGCACGGTCTCGTCGACCACCTGCCAGCGCTGGTTCGAGCCGGACGACGGCGTCCACGTGCCGACCGGGCTGCCGTCCGCGGTCGCCTGCCCAGAAACGTCGATCAGCCGACCGGTCGCGACGTTGACGAACGTATAGGTACCGTCCCCGGTCGTCGACATGATCCACTGTGCATCCGCTTCGCCCGGTCCGTCATCGACGACCAGCGCACCATCGCGGACCGCAAGCCGGTTTCCGCTTACCGCGTTGACGATCTCGTAACGCTCGCGGTTGCCGTTGCCGCCAGTCAGCTTGCGCACCGACCACAGCTGCGAAGCCGCCGCGGTATCGGTCGTCCGGATCACCGCACCCGTCGAACCAGGCGCGAGCGACCGGCCGCTCTGCACACCCTGCAGGCGATACACATGTCCGGGTTGAACGAGCGCGGCCTGCCGAGCCACGCCGTGCACGTCCTCGACGAGGAACGTCGTCACCGACTTCGCGGGAACATCGAACGTCACCGTCGAGTTCGTCACCGGCTTCGCGGCACCGCGAACAAGACCGCCCGCCGCGCTGCTCACGATCGGCGTGACCTTCGCACGCGAGCCGACGTGCGCGAACAGCGAGAGATCAAGCGTCACCGAACGCGGCGCGCTGTCGTTGTTGACGTGCACGACCGACGCTCCGCGCCCGGCCTTCGTGAGCGCCGCGACGCTGGAACTGTCATTCACCTTGACGATCCGATCGCCCGGACGGATGTAGTGGGTGAAGTTGCGGATCGTGTGGAACTTGGTGTTCGCCTGGATCGGGCAGGTCTCGAGCGTCGCGTTCGATGGGCAGTTGAACGGGAGGTGGATGCTGCCCCAGTTGCCACCGCTCTCCGCCTGCCCGATGCCGTCCTCGATCGGCTGCCAGAACACCCACGCCTTGGGCTCGAGCTCGCGCAGATCGTCGACGATGCGGGTCGCGATGCCGAGACCGGGCTCCATGCTGGTGAACGAGGTGCCATTGCCCCAGCTGCCCTCGACCTCGCTCATCCAGAGCTTCTTGTCCGCGCCCTTGGCCACATCGCGCGCGCTCGTGCGCTGACCGGTGCCGTACGTGTGCACGTTCAGCTGGCCGATCGCCGCCCGCGCCGCGTCGGTGTAGCCGTTCCAGTCGGTGACGAACGTGCCCGGGTTGGTCTCGTCCGGCGCCGACACCACGGCGTCGGTCGCCGCGCTGTCGAGTGCGCGCCGCAGTGCCTGGATCACGCTGTCCTGCAAGGCGGGACCGGCGTGCGCGCCCTCCTGCCGGCCGCCCGTGGGCTGGCCGTCCGGGCCGAGCTGGGTGCCCCAGTAGGGCGTGTTCGGCTCGTTCAACGGGTCGATCGTGTCGAACGCGATGCCGTGCTCCTGCTCGAGCCGTTCGCTCACCCGGACGAGGTACGTGGCGAAGTCGTCGAGCGTCTCGCGACGGATCTGGTCGGCGCTCGAGTCGAACCCGCCCGACACGTACCCGCTGACCGTCTGGAACCAGGGCGGGGAGTTGCTGAACGCCTCCCATCGGTCGACCTTGTCCTTGATCTGGTCGATCCACCAACGCTGGTTGGCATCCGCGTCCCAGTTCCAGTGGTCGGGGTTGTCCGGATCCCACCAGTCCTTGTCCTCGCGGGTGGTGCCGGGAGGGGCCTTCCAGAAGCCCGGCAGGGTGCCGCCGAGCCGCATGTATCTCCGGCACGTCGGGCGCGTTGCCGCCACCGATGTTGTACCGCGCGATGTTCAGCCGGAGGCCGTCCTCACCGAACAGCATGTCGACGAGCTTGGTGCGGATCTCGTCCGGATAGCCGCCGGTGACGTTCGCGAACCACACCAGGCTGGTGCCCCAACCCTCGAACGCGGGCTGCTGGTACGACGGGTCGACCTGGATCGTCACCCGCTTCCCCTCCTGCGGCGCGTCGGCCGTTGCCAGCCCGGCCATCACACCGGAGAACGCGAGCGCGCCGCCCAGCAGCGCGGCGACGAGACGACGAGGTCCGACCATGGCGTGCTCCCCGGCGAAGGCAAACGGTTTCCGCTCGCACCGTATGCGGGTTCGCAGCTGGTCACCAAGCACGCTGGCGAGGACCGGCCACCGACCAACACGGAGCGTCCATCGAACCCGTCGAAGCCGCCGGAGAGTAACTAGTTCAGCGGGCGGAACAGATCGGCCTCGAACCGGTAGGCGTCGCCGCGGTAGACCGTCCGGCTGAGCAACACCGGCACACCGTCGAGGTCGTACGTGGTCTCCTCGCCGACCAACACGGGCGCGCCCATGGCCAGGTCGAGCAACGCGGCGTTCTCGTCGTCCGCGGCCTGCGCCTGCACCGCGTACGCGCTCCGCGCCACCTGGACGCCGCACTCGACGAGCAACGCGTCGTAGAGCGAACGGTCAGAAAGGTTGACTGTCTCGAGCCCGGCGGCTCGGGCCGCGACGAGCACGGTGGTGTCGACGCACAGCGGCGCACCGTCCATCCCGCGAACACGTCGCACCTCGAGCACAGGCGCCGAGGGCGCGATGCGCAGCCGGGTCGCCTCCTCGATCGTCGCCGGCCGCCGGACCTGGCGCAGGATCCGCGACGACGCCCGCAGTCCGCGAGCGGCAGCCATCTCGGTGAAGCTCTGCAGCACGCTCGGTGGCTCGCCGAGCAGCTGGCGCGTGACGTACCAACCGCGCTGCGACGAGGCGGTGAGCTGCCCGTCCTCGGCAAGCCGCGTCAACGCCTGCCGCAGCGTCTCCCGGCTCACGCCGACGCGCTCGGCGAGCGTGCGTTCGCCGGGCAGCCGCGAGCCCGGCGCGAACACCCCGCGGCGGAGCGCGTCGCTCAGCCAGGCGTACGCGTGCTGGCTCGCTGTCACAGGCCGGACCGTACCAATCTGTGTTAGCGTCGAGCCGGAAGCAGACCAGTTAGACCAGTCGGAGAGCCTGTGCACGCCACCGTCTTCCCCGATCCGGTCACGCTCGGCCGTGCCCTCGCCGAGCGGATCGCGTCGCAGATCGCCGCCGCGCGGAGGGATGGCCGCCCGTACGTCCTCGGCTGCCCCGGCGGGCGGACTCCCGTGACGACGTACGCCGCACTCGCCGAGCTGGTCGCCGGCAGCGATCTCGACCACGTCGTGATCGCGATGATGGACGAGTACGTGCTCGACGCGCCACGAAGGCTCGTCGACGCCGACGCGCCGTACAGCTGCCGGCGCTTCGGCCGCGAGCACATCGCGGGCCCGCTGGGGATTCCGGACGATCGCTACCTCGTCCCGGAACTCGACACCGACTACGACGATCGCCTCGAGCGCCTCGGCGGCGTCGACCTGTTCCTGCTCGCGAGTGGAGCGTCGGACGGGCACATCGGGTTCAACCCGCAGGGCAGTCCGAGCGACTCGACGACGCGCGTCGTCGCGCTCGCCGAGGCCACCCGCCAGGACAACCTCGGCACGTTCCCGGTGCTCGGCAGCATTGAGAACGTTCCTCGGTACGGCATCACCGTCGGCATAGACACGATCCGGCAGCTCTCCCGCAGCGCGGTCATGGTCGTCCATGGCGCGCACAAGGCCGAAGCCGCCACTCGGCTGCGGGAGGCGGAAGCGTACGACCCGAAGTGGCCCGCGACAGTCGTCGCCGACTGTCAGGAAGCCGAACTGTTCATCGACCAGGCCGCAACTCGCTGACAGGAGTGGCATCTCCATGGCCAGGATCAAGCTCGCGTACCTCGGTGGAGGATCGACGCGCGCCGCCGGGACGATGGCGTCGTTCATCCACACCGGTGAGAGATTCGCCGGCTCCGAGGTCGTCCTGATCGACCTCGACGCCGAGCGCCTCGCGTTGATCAAGCAACTTGCCGAACGCATGGCCAAGGCAGCCGGCCTCGAGCTCACCATCACCGCGACGACCGACCGGCGCGAGGGACTGCGCGACTGCGACGCGATCCTGTCGAGCTTCCGACCCGGCGGATTCGAGGCGCGCGCGCTCGACGAGCGCATCCCCATGAAGCACGGGGTGATCGGCCAGGAGACCCAGGGCCCGGGCGGGTTCTTCATGGCGCTGCGTTCGATCACGGTCATGAAGTCCGTGACCGAGGACATCGCCGCGGTGTGCCCGAACGTACGGATCTTCAACTACACCAACCCGGTCAACCTCGTCGCGCAGGCGATGACGACCTACACCGACATCCCCACGATCTCCCTGTGCGAGGGGCCGAAGATCTTCCCGTACGGAGTCGCGTCCGCCGCCGGGCTCGACCCGGAGAAGCTCGAGTCGACGATGGTCGGGCTCAACCACCTGTGCTGGAGCGTCGAGCACACCTACGACGGCCAGGACGTGATTCCCCTTCTGCGCAAGGCAGAAGAAGAACGAACGGACCTGTCCGAGAGCGACCGGCGTCTCCTCCATCTCGCCACGACGATGGAGTCGATCCCGTCGTACTACTTCCTCAACTACTACTACCGCGACGACGTTCTCCGCGAGCAGCTCGCGGCACCTCGTACGCGGGCCGAGCACCTCATGACCGAGGTGCCGTCCTACTGGGCGCACTACCGCGAGCAGGCCGAGTCGGACGATCCCCAGCTGGACCCGGCGAGGTCGCGCGGCGGCATCCACGAGCTCGAGCTCGCGATCGACGCCATGCACGCCTACTTCAACGACACCGGCGACATCCTCCCCGCGAACCTGCCGAACGCCGGCGGGGCACTGCCCGGCTTCGACGAGGACGTTGTGGTCGAGGTGCCTTCGCGGATCTCGCGGAAGGGCTTCGAGGTCCTGCCGCAGCAGCCGCTGCCACACCACCTGCGCGGGATGGTGCAGGCGATCGCCGAGCATCAGGTCCTGGCGGCCCATGCGGCCTGGGAGGGCGACTATCGCGACGGCATCCGAGCGCTGGCGGCGAACCCGCTGGTGCCCTCGCTGCCGGTGGCGGAGGACCTGTACGCGGAGATGGCCACGGCGCACGCCGCGTACCTGCCGGAACGGCTGCTGCCGCGGTGACCTTCTACCTCGGCGTCGATGCCGGCAACAGCAAGACCGTCGCGGTCGCCTGCTCCGCGAGCGGTGAGGTGGTCGGCTTCGGCCGAGCCGGGAACGGCGACATCTACGGCGCCGCCTCGCCCGAAGCCGCGGTGGACGCCGTCATGTCGGCGATCGCGGCGACGTCCGTCGACCTAGCCGAGGTCGAAGGGGCCGCGTTCCGGCTGGCGGGGATCGACTGGCCGACCGACGAGGCGTTCTGGCGCGAGCAACTGGCAGGAAGACTTCCTGACCTTCGTTCGGCGACGATCGAGAACGACGGGTTCGCCGCGATCCGCTGCGGCTCGCTGTCCGGCGAGGGGCTCGCGCTCGTCGTCGGCACGGGCAACGCCGTCGCCGGACGGGGACCGGCAGGCGTGAGCTTCAGCGCTTCGTTCTGGATCCAGGAGGAGAACGGTGCCGCCGGTCTCGGGTCCGCGGCGTTGCGTGCGGTGTTCCTCCACGCGGCCGGCCTCGGTCCGGCGACCGTCCTCACGGAAGCACTGCTGAAGCACTTCGGGCAGGACGACGCCGAGACCCTGCTGGAGCTGCTCACCGCGCGAGAGGCACCCGACGAGCTCCGCCAACGCCCCGTCCTGGCGCCCCTCGTCACCCAGGCCGCGGCCGACGGAGACGCGGTAGCGCGGGAGATTGTCAGACAGCTTGCCGAACGGCTCGTGGACTACGCGGGCTTCGTCGCCCGCCGGATCGGCTACGCCGAGGACGGCGCGATGCCGGTCGTCCTCGCCGGCTCGGTCATCGCCGGCGGCCCCTGCTTCGCCCAGGCCGTCCTCGAAGCACTCCCGCGCAAGCTGCCGAACGCCCAAGCCCAGGTGGCCACCCTCCCACCCATCGCCGGCGCCGTACTCGACGCGATGGCCGAGTCCGGGGTCGAGCTGACCGACCAGATCGTGGACGAACTACGGGCCTCGATGCCGCGCATCGAGGCCCGTACGTTCTAGCGAGCGACCTAGGCCGTGTCTGTCAAAGATCGCCTGCCGCGCGACACCCCTCCCACGAAATCAACACAGCCCGCCTGACACGACCTAGCCCAGACCGGCGCTTTCGAGCCATCCCTTGGCCACGTCGTCAGGATTCTTCTTGTCCACCTCGGCCTGCTTCACCAGATCGGCGAGCGCCGTGGTGTCGAGCTTCGCCGACACCGCGTTCAACGCTTCCTTCACGGTGTCCGAGGCCTTGGCCTTGGTGATCAACGGCAGCACGTTCTGCGCCGCGAACAGGTTCTTCGGGTCCTCCAGGACGACGAAGCTGTTCTCCGCGATCGCGGACTGCGTCGTGAACAGGTTGACGGCCTGCACCTGCCCGTTCTTCAACGCCTGCACGGACAGCGGGCCCGCGACGTCCAGCGGACGGAACTGCTTGAACGTCAGTCCGTAGACGTCCTTCAGGCCGACGAGGCCGGTCTGACGGGTGCGGAACTCAGGCGGTCCGCCGATGACGACGTCCTTGGCCACCGGGACCAGGTCCTCGATCGACTTCAGGTTGTACTTGGTCGCCGTCTCCTGCGTGACGACGATCGCGTCCTTGTCCTCGGCGGCCGCCTTGTCCAGCACCGTGAGGTTCTCCGGCAGCTTTGCTGGGATCGCGGCGTACACCTCGTCCGGCGTCACCGCGGTCGCCTTCTTGTCGAAGAACTGCAGCAGCACGCCGGAGTACTCCGGGATCAGGTCGATCGACCCGTCCTCGAGCGCCTGCATGAACGCCTCGCGGTTACCGATGTTGAGCTTCTTGGTGACCTTGACGCCCTTCGCCTCGAGCGCGCCGGCGTAGATCTCGGCGAGCACGACGTTCTCCGGGAAGTTCGCCGACCCGACCACGATCGTGTCCGAGGGCGCCTTCGAGCTGTCGGTGTCGCCGCTAGGCGTGGCCAGCGGGTCCCCGCCCGCACCGCACCCCGCAACGAGGGCGAGCGCCCCGACCGCGAGCCCCGCGGCGAGTCTCTGGAACGGTTTCATCTGGGAGTTCTCTCCTTCGTTGCATCTACCGGTTCGGTACGCATGCCATCAACGAGCTGCGACCAGCTCTTCTTCCTTCGCGACACTTTCCGTCGCGGTCTCCGCGACCAGCTCGCGCCGTCCGGTGCGCTTGGACAGCCCGCGCGGCACCAGCAGCCACTGCACGAACGCGAGCACCAGCTCGAACGCCACCGCCAGCAGCGCCACCAGAATCGCGCCGCCCAGCATCACCTGGTACTGCTGGTTGGCCAGCCCGTCGAGCACGAACCGGCCCAGACCACCGAGCGAGACGACAGCGGCGATCGTCGCGGTCGAGACGATCTGCAGCATCGCGCTCCGGATGCCGGACATCATCAGCGGCAACGCGCAGGGCGTCTCGATCTTGAACAGCACCTGCCCGCCGGTCATCCCCATCCCGTACGCCGCGTCCCGGGCCGCCTCGTCGACCCCCTCGACGCCCGCGTACGTGGTCGCGAGAATCGGCGGAACGGCCAACACCACAAGGACGAAGATGCTCGGCACCAGGTAGGCCGCGTCTCCCGGGAGAAGCGGGCCCACGATGATCGCCGCGAGGATCACCAGACCCAGCGTCGGCAGCGCGCGGAACGCGTTCGCCAGGCCCGCGACGAGGAACTTCCCCTTGCCGGTGTGCCCGATGTACAACCCGAGCGGGATCCCGATCGCGGCCGCGAGGACGAGCGCGAGCACCGAGTAGCCGATGTGCTCGATGAGCCTGTTCGGGATGCCGTCGACGCCGGACCAGTTGACGGGATCTCTGAGCCAGTCGATGAATCCGGTGATCATGCGCGCGCCCTTCGCCAGGGAGTCAGCATTCGGGTACCGACCAGAACGACGGCGTCGAGCGCGAGCGCCAACGCGACCGACAGGACGAGCCCGGTGAGCAACGGGGCCGGGAAGTTGCGCTGGAACCCGTCGATGAACAGGCTGCCGAGCTGGGAGACGCCGATCAGCGAGGCGACGCTGACCATGCTCACGTTCGACACGACCGCCACGCGCAGGCCGGCCGCGATGAACGGAACCGCCACCGGAAGCTCGACGGAGACGAACTGGCGGAACGGCTTGTAGCCCATCGCCTGCGCCGCCTGCCTGACCTCCTCAGGCACCGCCCCGAGACCGTCGGCCACCGTGCGGACGAGCAGCGCGACGGAGTAGACGGTCAGCGCCGCGATCACGTTCGCGTCGTCGAGGATCCCGAAGCCGAAGATCACCGGCGCGATCACGAACAAGGCGAGCGACGGGATCGTGTAGAGCAGGCCCGTGATGCCGATCATCGGCGGATAGACCCACCGGAACCGGCGTGCCACCCAGCCCAACGGGATCGCCAGCAGCAGACCGATCACCACGGGAACGAGCGTGAGGTAGACGTGCCGCACGAAGACCGTGAAGATCTCGCTGGCGTTGCTCGAAAACCACTCGAACCAGTTCATCCGGTGACCTCGGCAACTCCCGGATGCGCCTCGTCGACCCTCTCCAGGACGCGGCCCGCGACGACCGTTCCGAGCAGCCGGCCCTGGCCGTCCGCGACGACGCCGCGGCCGGTCGGCGAGGAGAGCGCGGCGTCGAGGATGCCGCGGAGTGAGCCGTCCACCGACGCCACCGTGCCGCCACGGTTGAGCGCGTCCGGCGTCACCTCGGTGTCGAGCCGGTTGACGTCAACCCAGCCTTGCGGCTTCTGGCCGTCGTCGAGGACGAGCACCCAGCCGTCGGTAGCGGCCGAACGTGCCTCCGCGGCAGTCTGCCCCAGCCGCACCGTCGGCTCCGAGTCGAGCTCGATCCCGTCCGCCTGCATGAACGACAGCGCCCGATAACCGCGGTCGCGCCCGACGAACCCCGCGACGAAGTCGTCCGCCGGGTCGGCGAGCAGCTGCCGAGGGCGTCGCCATCTGGGCGAGCACGCCGCCCGTCCGGAACACCGCCACCTGGTCGCCGAGCTTGATCGCCTCGTCGATGTCGTGGGTGACGAACACGATCGTCTTGTCCAGCTCGTTCTGCAGCCGCAGGAACTCCTCCTGCAACCCCTCGCGGACGACCGGGTCGACAGCGGAGAACGGCTCGTCCATCAGCATCACCGGCGGATCGGCCGCGAGCGCACGAGCCACTCCGACTCGCTGCTGCTGCCCACCGGACAGCTGCGACGGGTAGCGCTGCGCGAACGCACCGGGCAGGCCGACGCGCTCCAGCACCTCGCGCGCACGGCTGCGCGCCTTCGCCTTGTCCCAGCCGAGCAGCAGCGGAACGGTCGCGACGTTGTCGACCACCGTCCGGTGCGGGAACAAGCCCGCGTGCTGGATCACGTACCCGATGCCGCGCCGCAGCGTGGCCGGGTCTTTACCGCCCGTGTCGTCCCCGTCGATCAGGATGCGCCCGGATGTGGGCTCGATCATCCGGTTGATCATGCGCAGGGAGGTCGTTTTGCCACACCCAGAAGGGCCGACGAACACGGTGATCTTCCCGGACGGAGCCTGCAGACTCACCTCGTTCACCGCGACGGTGCCGTCGGGGTAACGCTTGGTGACGGAATCGAACTCGATCACGCCGGCACTCCTCGGTCGACGGAAGCACATTGGCCAGAGGACCACACTAGTCATGTGGGACCGACAGACATCCTCCTCGACGGAGAGTCGTTGACACCGTACGACGTTGTTTCCGTCGTCAGAGGTGGTGCGACCGTCTCACTCGACCCGGCCGCACGGGCTCGGGTCGAGGCCACGGCGCGTGCCGTACAGCAGGCCGTCGCCTGGCGGCCGGTGTACGGGGCGACCACCGGCGTCGGTGCGAATCGCGACGTCGTGGCCGAACGAGCGGGCCACGGCCAGCGCATCCTGCTGAGCCACGCGACCGCCGGCGGCGACCCGTTGCCGGACGAGGTGGCGCGCGCCGTGCTCGTCGTCCGGGCGAACCAGCTCGCGGCGGGCGGCTCCGGCGCCCGCGCCGAGCTGCTCGACGGGCTCATCACGGCGATCGGCCTGGGTGCGGCACCGTTGCTGCACGGCTATACCGGCATCGGTACGGGCGATCTGTCCGCTCTCGCCGAGCTCGGGCTGCAGCTGGCCGGCGAGCTCCCCTGGCGGTCCGGCGCGCCGCCGGTCGTCCCGCTCACCGACCTCGACGTGCTGCCGTTCCTCTCGAGCACCGCCGCGACCGTGGCGCAGGCGATCGTCGCCGCGGTCGACCTGGCCGAGCTGCTCACCGCGACGTACCCGGTGACCGCGCTGTCGTTCGTCGCGCTCGGCGGCAACCCGGAGGCGTTCGACGCCCGGGTGCACGAGGCCCGCCCGCAACACGGTCAGGCCGAGGCGGCGACGGCCATCCGCGACCTGCTCGCCGGTGGCCGGCCGGCCACACCGTTGCGGATCCAGGACCCATTCGGCCTGCGATCGTTTCCGCAGGTGCACGGCCCGGCCGTCCACGCGCTCGATCGTCTGTTGGACGTCCTGACCATCGAGCTCAACTCGCGCGCCGAGAACCCCCTGGTCGTGCGGACCGAGGCCGGCGGCGACGTGCTGCACCACGGGAACTGGCACGGGGCGCCGGTCGCTCTGGCGTTGGACTCGGCCCGGCTCGCCCTGCACTCGGTCGCGTCGCTGTCGGTCGCCCGTACCGCGAGCCTGATGAACCCGGACCTCACCGCCCTCACGTCGTTCCTGGCCGATGGTCCGGCTGGCTCCTCGGGCGCGATGGGCGTGGAGTACGTGCAGCACGCCGCGCTCGCGCGGCTGCGGTCGCTCGCGGCTCCGGCCAGCCTGTCGACCGCGCGGATGTCGCGCGGCGCGGAGGACCACGCGAGCTTCTCGACCGAGGCCGCTCGGTTGACCTTGGAGAGTGTGGTGCCGTTCCGCACCGTGCTCGCGTGCGAACTGGTCACCGCCTCGCGTGCGCTCCGGCTCGCCGGCGTGAAGCCCGCCGACCTCCTGCCGTCCGGGGTCGGCGAGGCCTACCAACGTGCGTACGACGAGCTGCCGGCGGACCTCGGCGACCGACCCCTGACAATCGACATCGCGAAAGCCGAGACGCTGCTCATCGGTGGCTAGGGTGGGCGATCATGACCGCCACCAGGCCGAACGTGCTGCTGATCATGACCGACCAGCAACGAGCGGACTTCACCGCTGGTGCGGGGTTCGAGCTCGACACGATGCCGTTCGTCGACACCCTCGCCGCCCGCGGCACCGGGTTCCGCAACGCGCTACACGCCGGCGCCCGCCTGCGTGCCCGCGCGGACCAGCCTGCTCACCGGCCGCTATCCCGTCGGCGCACCGGGTCCGGCAGAACAGCGCCGCCAACGCCGTCTACTCGCGGCCGCGACCTGCTCGACCTGCTCGCGCGACGCGGGCTACCAGCGGATCTTCGCCGGCAAGCCGCACATGTACCGCGGCAAGCCGAGGACTTCGACAGTTCGCCGGCCCCTACCTGCACGAGGACGGGCCCCGACGGCGACGCCGGAGCGACGACGGCGTTCGCGGACTGGCTGCGGTCGATCGACCACGGCCCGGCGACTGGAGCCGACGCCGTTCCCGCTGGAGTCGGCAGTTCCCGTACCGGATCGTGTCGGACGCGATCGCGGCGCTCGACGCAACGGGACCCGGACCGGCCGTTCTTCCGCTGGGCTCTCGTTCCCCGAGCCGCACAACCCGTACCAGGTGCCCGAGCCGTACTTCTCGATGTTCCCGCCGGACTCGTGCCCGACCGCGCGCACGGCCCGGAGGCCGCGCTGGCGAAGGGCGGCACTGTGCCGCTGGCTGCGCCGGCTGCTGGAGTCGAAGCGCCCCGGGTACGACGACCTGTGGCGGCGCTATCGCGCGACGTACTGCGGCATGCTGCGGCTGATCGACGACCAGATGCGGCGGCTGGTCGAGCACCTGGACGGGCAACGGGCTCGCCGAGAACACCCTTTTCGTGTTCATCGCCGACCACGGCGACTACGTCGGCGACTACGGCCTTGCAGCGCAAGGGCGCCGGGATGCCGGAGATCCTGATGCGCATCCCGTTCTTCGTCGCCGGGCCCGGGCGTCGTGGCGCGGCGACGAGACCGTCTTCGTCTCGCTGGTGGACCTGCTGCCCGACCCTCTGCGAGGCGCTCGGTCGCGCCGATCCCGTACGGCGTCCAGGGCCGGAGCCTCTGGCCGGTGCTGACCGGCGAGGCGTATCCGGCCGAGGAGTTCGCCAGCATCTACGCGGAGCGCGGCTTCGGCGGGCTGCCGTACGAGCGCGGACGAGCGTCCGCCGCTGCACTTCCCGTACGAGGGCGCGACGTACGACGAGCTGAACACCGTCACCCAGAGCGGGTCCACCCGGATGCTGCGGCACGGCCGACTGGAAGCTGCTCTACGACAACGCCGGGACGCGGCGAGCTGTACGACCTGAGCACGGACCCGTACGAGCTCGACAACCTCTGGTCCACCCGCCCCGACGTCCGCGCTGAGTTGCTGGAACGCCTGCTGCTGTGGGCGAATCACGTCGTCGACGACCTCCCCGAAGCGGCGTACACGCCGAAGAGGTCCACTCACAACTGGTGGTTGGCAGCAAGCTGCCGCGAGAAACCGTAGGCCTCCAGTTCTGGCCGGGCTTAGCGTTCGAGCACCGGTCAGGTACTCGCACGGGGGTGGTCCACATGTCGGTTCGTTCTGCCCTGCTCTCTTTCGCTGCCGCTGGTGCGGTCGCGGCACTCGTCGCGGTAGGGATGCCCAGCGCATCGGCCGCCGACGTCGACGAGGTCATCGCCGTTGCACGACAGGCGAACGGCGTCACGCTGGTGAAGGTCTACCGGCCCGCGCAAGGCATCAGCGCCGAGACGTTGCGCGACCGCCTGCACCGCGCCGGCGTGCGGAACGCGGAGGTCGCGGACCACTCCGACCTCGGTGTCGTGGCCTTGCCGTGCTCGTTCGGCTCGGCGCGGTCCATCCAGTGCCCGCCGGTGCGCTGGGCCAACAACGGGTACGACGATCCGCAGGTCTAGGTCGCGGCCGGATCGTCGAAGAAGCGGGAATGTGCCCACCCGTTGACGACCGGTTCGGAGCGAAACTGAGCGATCCGGCCGCGACAATCAGGGCTAGCATTGACCACACCGGCTCCGGCTGGCCGATGACCGCGATCGTCCCGTCGTGGAACCGCGCGGTCGGCGTCGACTCGTACTACCGCTGGCACACCGGCGGCTGCCCCGGCAACGGCACGCACTGCCCGCACGCCTACAGCGGAAACTACGGCGGAACGGGTTGGGCCGGACTGACCGAGTACAGCTACGACGGCAACGGCTACTTCGTCGACGGCGCGGTCACGATGAAGCTCAACGACTACTACGCCGGCAGCGCCTCGCTGCGCCGCGACACCGCGTGCCACGAAGCTGGGCACGTTCTCGGTCTCGGACACAACACGTCAACCGGCAGTTGCCTCTACTTCCAGCAGGGTTCGGGGCAGAACCCGAACAGCGACGATCTCAACCTGCTCCCGCGCATCTACCCCTGATCGCGTGCCGAGCTAGCGCGGCGGGTCCTCACCGACCAGCCCGTCGACGGACTCCCGGATGATGTCCGCGTGCCCGGTGTGCCGCGCGTACTCCTCGACGATGTCGACCAGCATCCGACGCAGGGTGGGCGTCCGACCGTCCGGCCAGGCGAACACCTGCGGGCGGTCGAGCCCACCACCCTCGGCGAGCGCCTTGGCGATCAGCGCGCGAGAGCGAGCGACGGTGTCGGTCCACAACGCCAGCAGCTCCTCCGGCGAGTCGTCGGCCGCCGTCCGCCACTCCCAGTCCGGGTCGGTGTCCCAGTCCACGTTCCACAGCGGCTGGTAGTCGTTCCCCCAGAGCCGGTGGGAGAAGTAGTCGTCCTCGACGAGCGCGAGGTGCTTGATCAGTCCGCCGAGCGTCATCGACGAGGCCGCGGTCGTCGCACGCAGGCCGGCCGCGTCCACGCCGCTGCTGGCCTTCCAGATGAACGTGCGGCGCATACGTTCCAGCGAGCCCACCAGCGTGTCGGCCTCGTTCCCGGCCACCGGCGGTTCGGTCAGGTGCTGTTCGGTTTCGGTCATGCGGCAGAGGCTAGGACCTGTTCCGGACGATCAGCTTCCGGCTAGCGGACGGAGTTCGTCGGCGTACGACACGGAGGTCCGGCGGAGCACGCCTCCCGAGGACAGGGTGTACTGCCCGACCCGCCACAGCGCCGGCGAGTACGCGTGGATCGACACGCTCCGCGGCAGATAGCCGGTCACCCGGTGGATGTGATCGGGGCCGAAGCAGAACACGTTGCCCGCCTCGATCACCGTCGCGAGGCTGGGCCGTCCGATCGCGAGGTTGTGCTCGACCAGCGCGCCGCGCGCCACGGCGACCGCACCGGAGGAGATGTCGTGGTCGTGCCAGCCGGTGTCGTTCTGCGGAGTCCAGCACAGCGCCCAGACGTCGACATGCGCGTCGCGGTGCAGGCAGACGTAGTGCCGTTCGTCGTCGCTCCAGGCGACCTGGTCCTCCCAGCGGTAGGACTGGGCGGCGACCGACGCGACCAACCGCTTCAGCTCGTGCTTGTCCAGGTCTCGGTCGGGCAGGTCATCGAGGTGCAGGTCGACAGGAAGGCCGGCGAACAGTTCGGCGGATTGAGCCGGGACGTAGTCGACTTCGGCGGTCATGGCAGTCCTCCTTCCAGGAGGCGGTGCGGGTTGGTCCTGCGAATGGCGACCGTCGCGGCGGCGCCGAGGCCGGGGTCCGTGGGCTCGGCATACGGGCGGTCGGTGCCGAACACGACGTTGTCGATGCCCAGCACGCGGATCACCGCGTCGAGCCCGCGCGGTCCGTACGAGGAGGTGTCGACGAACACGTCCGGATCTATCCGGCGGTACGTGCCGCCCCGGGCCGTGAGGCGTTCGTGATGCGTGGGCGCGAGACCGGCCGCGGCGGCGAAACACACGCGCAGCTTGGGGAACTGCGTACGTCCGGCGACGTGCCACGCCCACCAAGCCGCGTGCAGCTGCCCGACGTAGTCGATGACCGCGGGCCACCAGGCGGGCACATTGTCCCGCGGCATGGCGGGACCGGGATGGATGAGCACCGGCTTGTTCGCGGCCTCGCAGACCTCGAGCAACCGGCCGATCCGTTCCACCCCGTCCGGCGTTCCAAGCGCGGTTGCCGGGAGTTCGAGCCCGACGCAGCCGGCATCGAGATTCGCCTGTACCGCTTGAGGGTCCAGCTCGTTGACGGAGGCCGCGGCCCACGGACCGAACGGTGGTGGAAGCTCGAGCGCGCCGGTGTGCCACGCGTCGAGCAGTTCAGGGTCGTCGACGCCGAGCGCTGCGGACAACGCGACGAGCGCGAGCTCAGCGCCGTCGTCGGATTCCTGGGCGACGCGCTTCGGGACGTCGTGCGCGGCCGGGTCGACGTCGTACGGCGCCTCGCCGTCGAGCTCGAGCCGCCACCCGACCAACCGCGGCGGCCTCGTACGCCTCCGCAACGCCTCGATCAGCGCGGCCGGCCACAGATGCTGGTGCACATCGATGGCATCCATGGCCGCTCCGGGATGGGGTTGGACGATCTGGTGATGCGGTTCACTGAACGGCTTCAGTGAACCGCTTCACCGTATCAGCGTCAAGCCCCGTCCACCTACCGAACAGCCGCACTCTCCGCCGCGATCCGCGACGGGATCGCCCGCTTGAACATCAGCCACAGCGCCAACGCGAGCACCGAGATGCCGGAGACGACGTCGGTCAGGATCAGCACGGTCTGCAGCCCGTCGTACGCCGACGGCGGCGCCTCGCCGTAGTGGCCGAGGCTGATCAACCCGGTGAGCGAGTAGACCGCCATGAACGCGGTCGCCGGCCACCACCGCTCCTGCCGCGTGCGGACGTACGCCAGGATCCCGATCGCGGTGAAGATCACCCAGCCGAGCACGATCTGCCACGCCCCGATGACGAGCGGGCTGTCGCCCTTGTCGTACGCGGCGAACCGAATCGTGTTGTCCGTGTAGTGCAGGATCGACAGGCCCACCGAGACCCAGAAGACGACGTTGAGCGCTTTCCGCAGACCGTCGGTCATGGAATCTCTCCCGTTCTCTAGATAGATCGCTCTAGTCAGAGGCTAGACTGTCACCCATCGACGAGCGCAACGCCATACCTTGGAGAGGGACCGATGCCGGCCGAGACCAAAGAGCGGATCATGGCGGCGACCGCGGAGCTGTTCCGCCGGCGCGGCTACAACGGCACCGGGCTGAAGCAGATCGTCGCCGAGGCGAGCGCGCCGTTCGGATCGCTGTACCACTTCTTTCCCGGCGGCAAGGTCCAGCTCGGCGAGGAGGTCATCCGCTGGTCCGGCGGACTGTACGGGCAGCTGATCGACTCCCTCTTCGACCCGGCGCCGGACGTCGAGACCGCGGTCGCGTTCGCGTTCCACGGCGCGGGCGAGACGCTCGTCGAGACGGACTACGCGGACGCCTGCCCGATCGCGACCGTGGCACTCGAGGTCGCGAGCACGAACGAGACCTTGCGCATCACGACACACGAGGTGTTCGAGAGTTGGCTCGCCAACATGCACGGGCGATTCGTCTCCGCTGGCCTGCCCGCGGAGCGCGCGCGGACGCTGTCGCAGACGTTGTTGATGTTGCTGGAGGGCGCCTTCATCCTGTGTCGCGCCGCGCGTTCGACCGAGGCGATGGCGGCGGCCGGCGACGCGGCTGTAGCAGAGGTGCGTCGCGCCTTCGGGTCCACGGCATAGGCTGCTGGGATGCCGGCCCGCCGCAAGCGACCGACAATCCGTGACATCGCAACGGAGACAGGGCTGTCTCCGGCAGCAGTGTCCTACGCGCTGCGCGGATTGCAGGTCCCCGAGGAGACGCAACAGCGCGTCCGCGAGGCGGCCACGCGACTGGGGTACGAGGCCGATCCCATCGCTCGAGCGCTGGCGTCCGGACGTACCGGCCTGGTCGGCGTGCTGTGCGGATCGCTCGCCGACGGCTGGCAGCAGTCCGTCGCCGCCGAGCTCGGCCGCGGCTTGCTGGGCGCCGACCGTAACGCGCTGATCGTGGACGCCGCGAATGACCGTTCGCGCGAGGTCACGCTGGCCAAGCACCTCCTCGACCAGCGCGTCGACGCGCTGATCACCCTGCCCGTCGACCCGCGGTCCTCCCACTGGGCCGACGTCGCGTCGCGCACCGTCCTCGTCGCGATCGGCGACGCGTTGCCGGACGCGTCGACCGCGGCCGAGATCGTGTTCGACAACACGACCGGGGTCACCGAAGCCCTCCGGACGCTCGCCGCGGCCGGGCACACCCGCGTCGCCGTCTTCACCCCGGCCCGCGCGGGCACGCCAGACCGGCCCGCCGACCTCGTCGTGCAGGAGGTCGCCCCGGCGTTGGGCATCACCGCCTCCCTGGTCGACTGCCCGCACGACCTCGACGGCGCGGCCGCGGTCGCCTTGTCCGTGCTGGGCGCCCAGCCACGGCCGACCGCCGTCTTCTGCCTCGCCGACTCGATGGCGTACGGGGTCTACGACGCGGCCCGCTCCCTTGGCCTGTCGATCCCCCGCCAGCTGTCCGTCCTCGGCTACGACGACCAGCCGATGTCCCGCATCCTGACGCCACCCCTTTCCTCCTATGCCTGGCCCATCGACGAACTCGTCGCAGCCGTCGTCGAACGCGTGGTCCGCGCGATCGACGACGGCCGCCGGAGCCGCCGGAAGGTCCTGACTCCCGAACCCCGGCCCCGCGACTCCATCGGCCCTCCGGTCACGTCACAGCGCTGAACGCCGTCGGGTCGAAGTACTCGGTCAGCAGCCGGAGCTTGCCGGTGCCGTCGAACTCGAACAGCCCAATCAGGTCGTTGTCGTACGTGCCACCGGCCACCAGCTCGGCGGGGCCTTCGACCAGCTTGGGGTAGCCGGCCGGCGCGTACGGAATGGCCTGCGCGCCATCGTCCGCCCACAGGGTGAGCCACGTTTCCAGGTCCTGGTGCTCCTGGAGCTGGAGTATCGGCGCACGGTCCCGACATTGCGGCTCTGGGTGTTCTCGGTCATGGGATCAGGATGCCAAGGGCCCGATCGCCGCGAAGTTACTTGCCGGTAGTATCGGCTCGGAGGAGCCGTCGGCGTGTTGCGCGAGCAACATCGTCGCTGATGGAGTGAGCTGAGCGCTGGAAACAGGAGGCACCCTTGCAAGCCGCCGCGATCATCATCTGCGCAGCCAGTACGCTCATCGCCGTCGCGCTCGTCGCGAAGAGCGCCGCCGGGATCGTCAAGACCGTACGGCTCGGGCAACCGGCCGTCGGCCGGACGAACAACCCGATGCAGCGCTGGGTCACCATGCTCACCGAGACGCTCGGCCACACGCGCATGCTGAAGTGGACGCTGATCGGCGCCGCGCACTGGTTCGTGTTCGTCGGCTTCGGCCTGCTGTTCTTCACGCTCGTCACCGCGTACGGGCAGGTTTTCGCCAACCCCGACTGGGCGCTACCGATCATCGGTCACTTCTGGCCGTACGAGTTCGTCTCCGAGCTCATCACCGTGATCATGCTCGTCGCGATCGTCGCGCTGATCGCGATCCGGCAGCGCAACCACCCGCGGTCGCTCGGGCGCAAGAGCCGCTTCTTCGGCAGCAGGTTCTGGCAGGCGTACTACGTCGAGTACACGATCCTCGCGATCGGCGTCTGCATCATGCTGCTGCGCGGCTTCGAGGGCGCGCGGCTCGATACGCCGTGGGACCTGCACTTCGCGTTCAGCTATCCGCTCGCCGCGCTCTTCGGCGGCCTCAGCGACGGCGCGCTCGCGAACGCGATCTGGGTCACCGCAACAGTAAAGATCCTTGTCTCAATGGCCTGGTTCCTCACCATCGCGCTGAACCTGACCATGGGCGTCGCCTGGCACCGCTTCACCGCGTTCCCCAACATCTGGTTCCGGCGCGAGGCCACCGGCGGCACGGCGCTCGGCCCGCTGCAGCCGATGCACTCGCGCGGCGAGCCGATCAACTTCGAGGACCCCGGCGAGGACGACATCTTCGGTGTCGGGAACGTCGAGGACTTCACCTGGAAGGGCCTGCTCGACTTCACCACCTGCACCGAGTGCGGCCGGTGCCAGTCCCAGTGCCCGGCGTGGAACACCGAGAAGCCGCTCTCGCCGAAGCTCCTCATGATGGACCTCAGGCAGCACGCGTACGCCAAAGCGCCTTACCTGCAAGCGACCGAGGCCGAACGCAAGGACCTCCCCGAGCACGTCCAGGCCGAGGGCGACCGCGTGCTCGTCGGCCCGCTCGACACCGGCGCGGTCATCGACCCGGACGTGCTCTGGTCCTGTACGACCTGCGGCGCGTGCGTCGAGCAATGCCCGGTTGACATCGAGCACGTCGACCACATCGTCGACATGCGGCGCTACCAGGTGCTGGTCGAGTCGTCGTTCCCGAGCGAACTCAACCAACTGTTCAGAGGCCTGGAAAGCAAGGGCAATCCGTGGAACATGAATCCGTCCGGCCGGCTCGATTGGGCAAAGGACCTTCCTTTCGAGGTCAAGGTGCTCGGGGCGGACGTCGAGGACCTCGGCGAGGTCGAGTACCTGTTCTGGGTCGGCTGCGCCGGCGCGTTCGAGGACCGCGCGAAGAAGACCACGCAGGCCGTCGCCGAGCTGCTGGACGCGGCGGGCGTTTCGTTCGCCGTGCTTGGCGAAGGCGAGACGTGTACGGGCGACCCGGCCCGACGGGCGGGCAACGAGTTCGTCTTCCAGATGCTCGCACAGCAGAACGTCGAGGTGCTGAAGGAAGCCGGCGCGACGAAGGTCGTCGTCACCTGCGCGCACTGCTTCAACACCATCAAGAACGAGTACAAGCAACTCGGCCTCGAGCTGGAGGTCGTGCACCACACGCAGCTGCTCAACCGGCTCGTACGCGAACGCAGGCTGCGGCCTGCCGCGCCGTCCGCGCACGACACCGCCGCGATGCCGATCACGTACCACGACCCGTGCTACCTCGGCCGGCACAACCAGGTCTACACGCCGCCGCGCGAGCTGCTCGGCGCGCTGCCGGGAATCGAGGTACGCGAGATGGAACGGTCAGGTAGCCGATCTTTCTGTTGCGGTGCCGGCGGCGCGCGGATGTGGATGGAAGAGCCGATCGGCAAGCGGATCAACCTGGAACGTTCCGACGAGGCGGTCGCAACCGGCGCCGAGCGGATCGCCACCGCGTGCCCGTTCTGCCGCGTGATGCTGTCCGACGGCGTGACGCAGAAGCAGGCCGACGGCACCGCCGGAGAGAACGTCCAGGTCGTCGACGTCGCCCAGCTCCTGCTGGAGTCGGTGCGTAGAGGAGAAGCCCCGACCGGCTGAACGGCCGAGACACAAGCGGCTCTAGCGCAAAGGATCCGTCGTTCGGCAGAGGGTGGTCGCGCACTGGTTCGAGACGAGGTCAGTGGTCGACGCGATCGTGGCCACGCTGTTCGTCCCGGCGCCGATCTGGGAGCCGCTCATCGGAGCGGCGGTGGTCGCCTACTGGCTGCGTCGTCGCGGCCTTGACGCCGAACGACGTCACTCCGGCGCTTGACATGACGTCACGATGACGTCATGCTGATGCACATGGACCTTGGACCGTACATCGACAGCATCCGCCGCGACCTCACAGCGGCCGCGGAGGTGGGTGGACCGGAGGCCGCCGCGGCGGCCGAACGGCTGTCCGCCGCCCTCGACTCCTCCGTTCGGCTCTCGATCATCGACGCACTGTCGGCGGCCACGGACGTCATCACCCGCGAGCTCGCGCCCGGCGCGGTGGAGCTGCGCATTCGCGGCCGCGAGCCCGACTTCGTCGTGACCCGGCCACCGGCGCCCGCGCCCCCGGCCGCGCCACCGCCCCCGCCACCGCCGCTGCCGCCCGAGGGCGACGAGGGCGGTACGGCACGGCTCACGCTCCGTCTGCCCGAGTCGCTCAAGCCCCGCATCGAGGAGGCCTCCGCCAAGGAGGGCGTCTCGGTCAACGCGTGGCTCGTGCGCGCGGTCTTGTCGGCGCTCAACCTGCCACCCGACGACAACCGAGGCCGCGGACGTTCGCGGCGCGGCTCGTTCGGCATCGGCCAGCACGTCACGGGCTGGGTCCGCTAACCAGCCCGAACAGTTCACCTCCTACTAACGCCCACACCCTCAGGAGCTACGAGCATGCCCACTTTCCAGACCCCCGAGCCGATCGCTCTGCGCGTACGGTTCGCGTCCGGCGACGCTCACCTCAGCGCTTCCGCCCGTACGGACACCGTCGTCGAGGTGCTGCCGGAGAACTCGAGCCGCCAGCGCGACGTCGAGGCCGCCGAGCAGACGCGCGTCGAGCAGCGCGACGGCGCGATCGTGATCGAGGCGCCCGACGACCACCGCGGCAAGAACGGATCGATCCGCGTGATCGTCTCCCTGCCCGAGGGCTCGCGGATCAGCGCGAGCGCGGCGTCCGGCGACATCCGGGTCGACGGCCGTGTGAGCGACGTCGAGATCACCACGGCGTCCGGCGACCAGCGGGTCGACCAGGCGACCGGGAACGTGACGCTGAACGCGGCATCCGGCGACATCAGTGTCGGACCGGTCGGCGGCGACGCCAAGATCGAGACCGCCTCCGGCGACATCAGCGTGGCACCCATCCAGGGCGGCGCTTCGCTGTCCTCCGCGTCCGGCGACATCGACATCCCCAGCGTCGGCTCGGACGTGCGCGTGCAGTCCGCGTCGGGCGACATCCAGATCGGCACGATCGGCGGCTCGGTCAAGGCGAACTCGGCGTCCGGCGACGTGACGCTGTCGTCTGTCCGGGCGGGCCAGGTCAAGGTCGAGAGCGCGTCCGGCGACATCACCATCGGTGTCGCGGCCGGAACCGCCGCCTGGCTCGACGTTCACTCCCTCACCGGCGACGTCACGACGTCGCTCGCGGACGCGCCCGGGCCGGACGAGTCCGACGCCCAGGTCGAGATCCGTGTCAACTCCGTCAGCGGGGATGTCCGCATCCACCGCGCATGAAAGGTAGGGTCATGACAGACACAGGTGGTTACCTGTTCCACAAAATCGTCTACGAGCACCGCATCGTCGAACGACAACGCGAGCTGCTCGCCGAGCGGTACCGACGCCAGCTCCGCAAGGAGCGTTGGGCTTCCGCTCGCCTCGCGGCCGCACGCGGCCTGCGCCGGCTGGCGCAGGCCATCGAACCAGCGAACGGTTTGCGACTGCCCGCGCAGCGTCGGGCGGCCTAGGGAAGTTCGATCGAGGCCTCGACCGGGAAGTGGTCGGACCCGAAGTTTCCGTCCAAGGCGAACAGGTTGATCGCCGCCTCCCTGGTCCGTACGGATGGACTGGTAAGTATCCAGTCAATTCTCTCGCCGTTCGGAACGGCCTTCCGGTAGCCGTGAAACGTAGCCACCGTTGAGGAAAGTCGCCGTTCGGCCGTCAGCCAGGTATCTGTCAAGCCGCCCTTGCCGACGAAGATCTCGTACGGCTCGGAGCGTTCGGCGGGGACGTTGAAGTCGCCGGTCAGGACGACCGGGAGCTCGCCGAAGTTCGACACCTCCTCCACCAGCAGCTTCGCACCGTTGATCTGTGCTGCCTGCGTTTCGTGGTCGAGGTGGGTGTTGACGGCGACGAACTCCTTGCCGGTCGCCCGGTCGGTGAACCTGACCCAGGTGGCCATGCGTACGCAGGTGTTGCCCCAGGTGGTCGAGGCCACGAGCCTCGGGGTGTCGGACAGCCAGAAGTGGTCGAATTCCCTTGGCCGCAAGCGATTCGCGTCGAAGAAGACAGCCGAGAACTCGCCCTTGCTGCCGCCCTCGCGGCCGAGCCCGATCCAGTCGTAGTGGGACGGCAGGTCCGCCTCGACCTCCTGGATGCTCGCGTAGACGCCTTCCTGGGTCCCGATGACGGTGGGCAGCTCGTCGTTCAGCAGCGCCTTGGTGACGGGGCGGCGCGCCGGCCAGTGGTCGTCGCCCCAGTCTCCGGCGTTGCGGAGGTTGAACGACATGACATGCAGGCTTGGTGATTCCGCCTTGCCGATCAGCATGGTTCGTCAGGTGCCAGCTCGGTAGAAGTTCTTGAACGAACGAGAAGGCGTCGGGCCGCGCTGGTCCTGGTAGCGCGACCCGTAGACGCCGGAGCCGTACGGGTGCTCGGCGGGCGAGGAGAGCCGGAAGAAGCAGAGCTGGCCGATCTTCATGCCGGGCCAGAGCTTGATCGGGAGCGTGGCGACGTTCGAGAGCTCGAGCGTGACGTGCCCGGAGAAGCCGGGATCGATGAAGCCGGCGGTGGAGTGGGTGAGCAGCCCGAGCCGTCCGAGGCTGGACTTGCCCTCCAGCCGCGCGGCGATGTCGTCGGGGAGCGTGATGACCTCGTACGTCGAGGCGAGCACGAACTCGCCCGGGTGCAGGATGAACGGCTCGTTCCCATCCGGCTCGACCAGCCGCGTGAGGTCGGGTTGCTCCTCGGCGGGGTCGATGTGCGGGTACCGGTGGTTCTCGAACACGCGGAAGAACCGGTCCATGCGCACATCGACGCTGGACGGCTGAACCAGGTCCGCGTCGTACGGATCGAGCACGACCCGCCCCTTGTCGATCTCGACACGGATGTCGCGGTCGGAGAGCAGCATCCTCAGGAATCTACCGAACGCGCCGGCGCGACCGGTCACCCCGCCACTGTGAGCGGCTCGTGCGGCGGGCCGTCGGCCAGGAGCTGCCGGATCAGTTCGGGCAGTTCGGCGGGTCGCAGGAGGTCCTCGGTCGCGGTCAGCTCCTCGAGCGTCCACCAGCGGTGGCCGGTGATCGACGCGCCTTCCACGGCCTCGAATCCGGACGTGTCGATCTCGAACGCCTGCGCCCGAACGAGGAAGTAGCGCTGCCAGACCTCGTACTCGACGCCGCCCCAGACCGCCGTCCACGGCCGGCCGCGCCAGATCTCCGGGCCCAGCGCCACGCCCGTCAGCCCGGTCTCCTCCCGCAGCTCCCGCAGCGCGGCCTGCTCGTGCGTCTCGCCCGGCTGGACCCCGCCACCCGGCTGGAACCACCGGCTCGAGCCGTCGTCGTTCCGCAACGAGAACAGCAGCAGCCGGTCCGCGTCGTCGAGGAGCACCACGCGAGCCCGTTCGCTCCGCCTCACCCGCGCCGCCACAGGTCATACGGATGCCGTCCGGGCTTGAAGCCGATCGACTCCACCATCGCCACGGCCTCGGGGAACCCGTTCGCCAGCGCGCTCGGCTCGTGGGCGTCGCTCGCGAACGAGACCGCGTCCCCGCCCTCCTCGCGCCACCAGCGCACGATCTCGGCGTGCAGCGGCACGCGGGTGTTGACCTCCAGCGCCCGATCGCTGTCGGCGAGCGCTCGGAGGACGTGCCGGAACTCGCCCTCGAACGCTGACGGGTCGAACGGCCCCACGTTGGCCAGCCATCCCCGGACCGCGTAGTCGATGTGGCCGAGCACCGCGAAGACGTCCGAGGCCTCGATGAGTCGATGCACCTCGGCCAGGTAGGCGCGCACGATCTCCGCTGGCAGCAGCTGTGAATAGAGGTCGGGCACCTCGAAGAACTGGTCCCCGACGGGGAGGCAGTGCTGTGAGCCGAGCACCCGGTCGAACTGTCCCGCCTTGAGCAGGGCCGCCACGGTCTCGGCGTGCCAGTGCGCTTCGCCGAGCTCGACGCCGGACAGGATCTTGAGCCCCGGAAAGAGATCTCGGCACCGTTCGACGCTCTCGAGGTAGCCGTCGAGGTTCAGCGGTGTCGCGAGCAAGGTCCGGTCGTCGCGGATGAGATGGTCGTGGTGGCCTTCGAAGTAGCTGCCCGCCGGGATCGTGATCCGGGTGTGGTCGGCGTGCTCGGTGAACGCGATCGCCGGCAGGCCGAGCTCGACGGCCCGCGCGCAGGTCCGTTCCATCGACCCCTTGCGCGCGTCCCAGGACCACTCGCTGTGCACATGACTGTCCGCGGGTAGTGCGGTGTTCGGTGCCATCAAAGCGCTAGTGCCTTCGCTTCCCAGACGACGGCGCCGAGTGCACGGAAGCCCCGGGCGGCCGCGGCGATCGCTTGTTTGTCGCCGTCACCGAGCTTGCCAAACGCGAGGTCGTTGCGCGCGACCTGGAACGGTTCGTACGAGTCCCAACCGGCGGCCGACGTGTACGGGCGGAGCTCCTCGATCGCCTCGTCGACCTGGCCTTTCGCGGCCAGGACGAGCGCGCGGCACCTGGCCCTTACTCCATGTGCTTCGACGCGACCGAGCTCGTCGATGGCCTTCTCCCACGGCTCCATCGCCGCTTCCGCTTCGGCGATCTGGCCGGTCCCGACCAGTGCTTCGACGAAGTCTGGGAGATAGAGCGCGCCGGCGGGATCGCCGTTCTGCCGCAGCTCGTCGGTCTCCTTCAGCATCTCCACTGTGCCCAGCGCGTCGCCCTCCGACAGCGCCACGAACCCGAGTATCCACCGCGCGAAATGCACCCAGGTGCGTTCGCCCGTATGTTCGGATACAGTGACCGCATCGAAAGCGTCAGTGCGGGCGCGGTCGAGGTCGCCGAGGTGCGCGGCGACCATGGAGCGGAGCCAGAGGAACGAGCCGCGGGTGCCCCACCCGAGCTGGTCGACGAGTTGTACGACCTGCTCGGCGGTCGCTCTCGCCTCGGTCCAGCGGCCGGATCGCCATTCGGCGATGCCGCGGTGATAGAGCGCGTAGGTGCGGGTGACGGCGTCGTCGGGGACGGCCTCGTCGATGATGCCGCGCACGAGTGGCAGGGACCGGTCGGGGCGGCCGGACCAGGTTCGGATCAGGACCTCGGTGAGCCTTACCGAGCCGTTCCGCACCGGCAGGTGGTGCTCGCGTTCGAGCGCGACGCCACGTTCCAACAGGTCCTCGGGGATGCCGAGGCCGGAGTTGAAATGGAGGTGAGCGAGGGTCGCGATGCATTCGGACTGGATGGCTGGGTCGGTGACCTGGTCGGCGAGCTCAACCGCCGCTTGGGCGTGCTTGAGCGCGGCGCGAGGGCTCTCGACGTAGCGCGTGACCACGGCGAGGTCGCGGTAGAGGAGCGCACGTTCGCCCCGGTCGGTCGTGAGTTGGATGGCGAGTTCGTACTTGGGTAGCGCGTCGGCGATGCCGTCGCGTTCGAGTTGGATGCGACCGATGCGGTGGATGAAGCTCCCGGCGCGGTCCTGGGGCGCGGAGTGGAGTGCGCGTTCGGCGAGGTCGAGCGCGAGGTCGGTGTCGCCCGCGCGGTAGCGGCTGTCCGCCGCGAGCCCGTAGCGGTCGGCGCGGCTGGCCTCGTCGTCGGCGGGCGTGAGCCGGGCCGCCTCCTCGGCGAGCGCTGCCGCTGTGGCGGGTGCGCCTCTGAGCGAGGCCTCGTGCGCGGCGTTCGCGACGTCGTCGGCGATGCGCTGGTCGGGTTGCGCGGCCGACGCGGCGAGGTGCGCGGCGCGCTCGTACCGGTCGGTGACCAGCTGGGCGAGGCGCTCGTGCAGGCCGCGCCGGGCGGCTTCGTCGAGCCGGTCGAGCAGGTACGCGCGGGCGAGCGGGTGGAAGATCGCGAGTTCTTCGCCCTGCGTCTCGACGACGTTGGCGTCGACGGCTGCCTGCAGCCCGGCGAGTACGGCCGGGCCGGGGAGTGCCTGGCGGAGCAGTCCGACCGTCGGGCGGGTGAGCGCGGCGACGACGGTGGCGACCTGCCTTGCCGCCGGCGTGATGGTGTCGACGCGGTCGGCGAGCGCGCGTTCGAAGCGGTCCGGGAGCGGCAGGTCGTCGACGGAGTCGAGGACGCCGTGGCGACCGGACGCGAGCACGCGGGCGATCTCGAGCGCGAGCAGCGGGTTGCCATTCGTTGCCTCGTGCAGGCGCATCGCCGTGGAGACCGAGAGCAGTGCGCCGAGCTGCTGGCGGACGATCGCGACGAGCTGGTCGACGGTCAGGCCTTCGACGCTGCGCTCGCGGACCGTGTCGCGTCCCTGCAGGCTGCCGAGCTCGAACGCCTCGTCCTTTGGCCCGCGGCGGGCGGCGGTGATCGTGGCGATCCGTTCGCCCTCGACCCGGCGGAACGCGTACGCGAGGACGCTGCGCGAGGACTCGTCGAACCACTGCAGGTCGTCGAGGATCAGCACGATCGGGCTGGCCTCGGCCGCCTGCCGGAGCAGCCCGGTGACCGCGGCCGCGACCGCGTTGCGCTCGACCCCGCCCTTCGGCGGCGCGGCCTCGGCGAGAACGGCGACGGCGAGCGCCTGCTGCTGGGTCGGCGGCAGCTTGTCGACGAGACTGGCGATGGGCGCGAAGAGGTCAGCGAGGACGCCGTACGGCACCGCGCCGTGATGCTGCGTCGCGGTGGCGACGAGCACGGCGCGGTCGCCCTGCTCCTTGGCCAGAGCCCGCGCCGCGCGCAGCAGCATCGTCTTGCCGACGCCCGCGGCGCCGACGAGATGCAGCCCCGCGGGACCGTTCTGGCCAGCCTCGAGCACGCCGACCACCTCGGCCAGCTCCGTTTCGCGGCCGATCAGCTCAAGACTTGTCCACCCCTGCCCCGTTTTCTCCCCTTTGTCTTGCGTTGGATCTTGCCCATTCCCCGGTGCCCACATACCCACGCGGACCAGCATCCCGCAGGAGCGACCAACTCTGGGTAGTATTCTGAGCGCTCGTCCCCTTCGGGGGTCGTTCGCGGGTGTAGTTCAATGGCAGAACATCAGCTTCCCAAGCTGACAGTGAGAGTTCGATTCTCTTCACCCGCTCCACGCAAATGCCCAGGTCAGAGCCACTTCCGGACCTGGGCCTTGATTTCAGAGCGTGCCTCATCCTTGGGCCTCGTGCCCGCTACGTGCCCGTTCGCGGTAGCCCGGATCTGCTGGTCGAGAGCTGCGGCAATGCCTTCGTCGCCCTGTCGGGTGGCGTGCTGGTAGATGAGCGCTGCCCGTGTTGAGGCGTGTCCCATGCGAGACATCAGATCCCGCAGGCTGGCTCCGGTGCCGCGGCCAGCGTGTTTCCGGTGTGACGGAGATCGTGGAAGTGGAAGCCCGGCAGACCCGCCTTGGCGACGCTTCCTTCCAGTTGGCGGTCCGGTGGAAGTTGCCCGGTCGTAGGGCACCACCTTGGCACCGGTGAACACCAATGAGTCGGGACCTTCGGCGACGTACTCCGTCAGGTGCCTTCGACGTCGCGCGGATCTCCGCTGGGATCGTGACCGTTCTCACGCCTGCGTCGGACTTCGGCGGCCCGACAGAGTCTCTCCGGTGCGCAGCTCTACGAGCGCCGAAACGACCGTCACCGGCTCCGCTCGTTCGCTGATGTTCGATCGTCGAAGCGCCGCCAGCTCGCCGTAACGGAGACTGGTGAACGCTGCCAGAAGGACGAGGGCGCGATAGCGGGCCGGCAGCAGTTCGGCGAGCGCGAATACCTGCGCGACCGTGGCGGCAGGTCGCTCACTCCGACTTCTCTAACCAGCGCCCTTGATGCGGCAGGGGTTGCGACGAATGAGTTCATCGTCAACAGCGGTGTTTAGAACCGCCCGCAACAAGCGATACGCCTTCGCCGCCATGATGACCGAGACACCTTCCGACAGGAGATGCGCGCGCCAAGCCCTGACCATGCCAGGAGCAACGTCGACGAGAAGTGTGTCGCCCAAGGTGGGCTCGATGTACTTCTTGTAGAGCCATCGATAGAGATCTGCTGTGCGCGGTCGAAGGTTTGTCCGATGATCGATCCACGTTGCCAAGTACTCGCCCAGCGGGATCCGCCCAAGGTCCGGATTGCTCCAGATGCCCTGATGATCTCCGCTTCGACCCGTGTCAGCCACCGTTCGGCATCACGCCTGGTCGCGAAGGTCGTCGGCGCAGGCCGATCAAGTCCGTCCGGCCCATGGTAGCGAGCTTGGAACCGACCGGATGGAAGCTTGCGTACGCGGCCGAATCGTCGCTTCTTAGGCATAGGTAGGTTCTCCCTTCTGGTAGGTCAGAACGGGCTGGACAGCGTCAACCCGGCCTTGACGGATGTAGTCGGCGATGTCGGCTGGATGGAACCTGACGTACTTGCCGACTTTGTAGAAACGAATGCGTCGCTCAGACACGAGGCGGCGCACGAAACGCACACCCGTACCCAGCCGATGTGCGGCCTGCTCAACATCGAGCATCGTCACTGAGCTGAGGTCATCGTCCAAGAACAGTCCCTTCTGTTGACTCCTAGGTGTCAGCCGGCGAGTCCGGCTGCGATCTCTTCGTTGGCGGCTTGTCGTCGTATGCGGGCTTGGTTTGCTGCGGTGTTGGCGAGGAGTGCGTCTCCGGTTGTCAACCAGCCCTTGCCGGCGTAGGTGAGTTCGGCGACGGTCTGGAGGGAGATCTCGTAGGCGTCGTAGTCGTGTTCGGTGGTGGTGCGGTGGGCTTCGCGCCAGAAGACTCGGGCCAGGCGGAGGCGTTTGAAGGTGGTGGAGTAGCGGCGGGACTTGGTGAAGAAGTGGCCGCCGTAGCCGAGCATGTGTGCCCAGCGTCGGAGTCGTTCGTACGGTCCTTCGTCTTCGACTGGGGTGGGTTGCTCGCCGTCGATGAGGGCGAGGTACTTGCGAAGGCTGGGGGTGCCGAGTTCCCAGCAGGCTTGGATGAGCCGACCGGGATGGGTGGCTGACACGTAGCTGTCAATGGTCGCGTTGTCGAGGCGTCGGGAGACGTGGCCGGTGTCTTCGGTGGCTTTGGTGGCGTACTTGGCGAGGTATCCGGCGACAGCGTTTCCAGTCAGCAGGCGTCGTCGGCCGCCGTGTTCCAGCTCGGCGGTCACGGAGTCTTCGGTGAGGGGGTCGTCACCGCGGAGTTTGACCGGGCGGATGTCATGCTGACTCCCCCATGCCATCGGCCAGCCGTGATGCTTGTGGCCGTTGTGGTCGTGTCCGGCGGGGGTGTGGAAGGTGGTCTGTTCGGCGGCTTGGCGGAACAGGGTGGCGAGGAGGAACCCGTTGGCCCATTCGGGTGGGGGTTTCACGGCGTCGGGGTGGGCGAAGTCGATGCCGTCGAAGCGGGCGAGGATGTGGAAGTGGACCAAGCCGCGTCGTTGGAACTCGGCCACCTTCCCGAACGAGATCCGCACCGGGACCTTGTCCCACCGCATCCGGCCGGTGTCGGGGTGCCTCGTGCGGGTGACGTGCTTGTGTCGCCGGGCGTAGTCGATGAGGAGCCGGTTCGCGGCGATGGTGGTACGGCGCCACAGCTCGCCGGCGTAGGCGTTCCAGACGACGTGGTGGCGGTACTCGTAGCAGTCCGGGCAGAGCGGGTGCCCGAGTCGGTGGTCTCCCTCTTGGTGTTTGACGTTGCACCGCATCGCGACGCCGTGCGGGCACTGCTCGAGGTGGCGCCCGGACCGATGCGGCAGGGCCGCGGGTTTCGGGTCGTTCTTGTTCGGTGACCGTTGGGTGTGCACGATGCCGAAGCCGGGCGCGGTGAGGGTCGCGAACACGGCGGGGTGTCCTCCGACGGTGCCTGGGACGCCTTTGCCGCCCCTCAGGCCGGCCAGGACGAGCTGGTAGGCGTCTTGGCGGTAGGTCTCGGCGCAGGACGGGCAGACGGCCGCTCTGCGGTCCCCGCAGGCCTTGTAGACGGCGTGGTCGGGGAGCTCGTTGGTGTAGACCTCGGTCCGGTCGAGGATCTCCCCGTCGGCGGCGTCGAGGGCGTAGCGGGTGAGCTTGCCCTTGAGCCGGATCGGGCGGGAGCAGCCCGCCGCGCCGCCGACATGGCGTAGCCAGCGGTGGTAGTCGTCGCTGCTGGCGCGGTCGATCGCGGTCACGGTAGCCAGGTCGAGGTTCTTCCGCCAGCCACGGCCCTGCTTGCCCACGCTCTCGACGGTCGTGAACAGGCCGACCTGTACCGGCCCCTGCTCGGATCCTGGTGCTGGGATTCGGCAACGGCTCCCACCCCCGGCACGGCACCCTTGTTCGGGTGTGTGTCGGGGGTGAGGGTCACCGTCGAATCGGTGCTCGACGTGATGGTGGTTCTGGTCACGCGAGGATGCCTTCGCGATCTTGGCAGTTGTCGCACAGGTTACCGGTGTGGTTGTCGGTGATGGTCTGGCCGTCGTTGGTGATCTTTGGCCGGGTGGCCCGTTGCGACCGACAGCGATGAACTCGGTGTCGCAGACGTCGCAGAACAAGGACGCCCCTTCGCGGCGTGCGCAGTTGTTGCACAGCACGGTCTCGGTTTCGGTGATGATCCAGCCGTACTCGGCGAACTCCTCCTTTGTGGAGACGAGGTGGTAGATCGGGCTGAACGCCGCGTCGCAGGTGTCGCAGACCGCGTCGTAGACGGTCTCCGGTAGACGGGCATCGGTGGCTCCTTTCAGTGGGGTGGGTCGATCCGGCGGTGGTCAGTCGGCGGGTTGGAAGGTGCTTTCGCAGAGGCCGCAGGTGATCGCGCCTTGTTCGTGGGTGGTGGTGGAGACCCGGATACGGCGTTCGCAGTCGCAGATGAGGACAACGCCGTTGTTGGAGTTGGGGCGGTTGGCGGCGACGGTTTCGGGGTGTCGCCAGGCGACGAGCGCGATGGTGAGCTTGTCGAGGAGATGGGTGTACCGGGCCGTGGTGGCCGCTGCTGGTTCGGTGTGCGGGACCAGCCGAAGACGGGTACCTCGGTGACGGTCAGGCCGACCTCTTCGGCGAGTGCCTTGAAGCGGGTGTTGTGGTAGCGGCCTTGGCGGGAGGTGTTCTTGATCGTCGCGGACGTTGCCGAGCCCGTGGGCTGCTTCGTGGAGCAGCGTGCCGAGCACCTCCGGGGCGGGTCGGCGTAGTCCTTCGCCGGAGATGAAGACCTCGGCGAGGCGTTCGTTGTCGCCGTGTTGCCAGCGGGCGTCGGCGAAGTGGCCGAAGCGCAGCAGCGTTGCCTGCCTTTGAGGTTGGAGCCGGCGCCGATGGTGAGGACGACGTTGGGGTACCTCAGGGTGGATGACGCGGATGCGTGACCACAGACGGTCCAATGCGGTGACGATCGGGATCGTCAAGCTCTGGTTGACGGGACGTCGCGGCGCGGCCTTCGCGCTGGCCTTCTTGGCGCGGTCCTCTTTGCGGTGGCCGACGGTGCTTGTCGGGCTTGGGCGCGGCCTTGGTCACGACCTTGGTAGCGGTTGTGGGCATGGTGGTTCCTTTCGTTGACAGTTACGTGTCAGCTACGGGTGGAGGGGTGACAGCTGCGGGTTAGAGGCTACGTGTCAGCCGCGGTGAGCAGTGGGCGCGATCCGTCACGCGGCGAGCGGTACCGGTGTCGATGCCGTGGCAGGTGAGGCAACGGCCGATCGAGGTGGGGATGGTGTAGCCGGCGTCCTGCCGCATTGGGGGCAGATCCGGCGTGCTTCGAGTGCCTTGGACAAGGCGATGATCTGCGGGAGGGTGACGGGCCGCTTGGGTCGGGCCTTGTCGATGCGGTAGAGGTAGGCGACGGTCTCTTTGCCGCCGCGCATCCAGATCACTTGCGCTGCGAGGGGTTGCCGTCCTCGGGTGAGGTTCAGCGCGAGGAGTTGTCGTTTGGTGGCGAGCCCGTCTGGGGCCATGCGCCAGCCGTAGGTGGGGATGCCGCCGTGGTCGGCTCCGGTGGGGTCGTAGAACTCGATGCGGTAGCGCCGCTTGTAGGTGCGACCCGTTCGGATCGCCGTGCTGCTTGGGCGGTTACTGAGTCGGTGTGGCTTGCGGCGCCTCCGGGTCTTGGTGCGTGGACCTTGGTAGGTGCTCATGCGGCGTCTCCCTCTGCTGGTCGCGGTGGTGGTCACGGTGGTGGTCGTGGTGGTGTTCGCGGAGCATCGAGCCGCGGATGGACATGGAGCGGCGACGAGGGTGTCGATCTCGGGGTCGTTCGAGGTAGATGGAGCGGAACTTGAAGGGGCGGGCTTCTTCGGCCATGCAGTAGCCGACGCCGGGGATGTTCAGGTCGATCTTGGAGGCGTCGAATCCCTGCTCTGACCACCCGTGCCGAGGATGATGTCGGAGGACGCGGCGGTGGCGCATCGGAACGCGATCCGGTAGGAGAAGATGTCCCGCAGCTGGTGGGGACGACGCGGCGGAGGGCCGCTGGGTCGCGGCGACGGGGACGATCGCCGCGGCGGGTCCGCGGGTGACGAGGTCCATGAACAGATCGATGAACTCTTCTTGTTGGTCTCCTTGGTCCCGTAGATGGAGGTGAAGTGACAGTTCGTCGATGGGGAGGTAGATCAGGTCGATGCCGTCGCCTCTGACGATCTTGCGGCGGCGTCGGCCGCGAGCCAGTCGTAGCGGTTGTTCATCTCCTGATGAGTCGCCGCAGGGTGTGGTTGGCGAGTGCGATGTCGCGGCCCGACGAAGAAGTCCATGACTTCGCGCCACATCATGAGTTCGACGATCTTGCCGTCCAGGCCGATGATTCGGCCATCGGTGCGATTGGGAGATGTGGCCGATGATGTTGGACAGCAGGCCGGACTTGCCGGCGCGGGTTGGTCCGCCGACGAGCAGGTCCGGTAGACGAGCGAGATTTCGAGGGATCGACCGTATTCGGTGATGCCGAGGTGGATCTGGTCCCACGCGGACAGCCCGGAGATTTGGGTTCGGCTGAACAGGTGGCGGGGGTTCCCCCGGCCTTTCGGCCGGGGGTCGCCTTGCGTGCGGTAGACATAGTCGCTCACGTCCTCGCCGTTCGCGATGATGATGGGCGGACTCCCCGACCGAGCTGGCGGTTGAGTTGGCTGGATAGGTGCGGGCTTGGTCGTCCGCTTGTCGGCATCTTCGATGGGGCCGGCGTGATGGTCTCGGTGTCGTGGCGAGGCGCATGTCCGCCGCTGTCATGGCGTTGCCGTCATGCGCGCTGAGTGGCAGGCCGATGCCGATGGCCCACTGCGACGGGGTGGAGTGCTGCCGTCGCTTCCTTCGGCGATGGCTACTCCGCTTGTACGCGTCGGGCTGCGTGTCGGTGGGCGGAAGTAGCTCCAGCTCGGTGCCCTTGGAACCAACTTGTTCTTCACGGGCTGCTCGCGGCCAACGGGTCACGGCGGATGATGTCGAGCCGGACGAGGTGCGACCACTTGCGGTGGGCGACGACGCGCCCTTCGGTGCCCAACAGGTGGAGCCGAGAGAGCCGAGACGGGTTTCGATGTCGCCGACGTCGATGCCGGCAACGAGGACCATCCAGGCCCGCTCCCCACCTTGGTGGGGTAGATGAGCAGCAGCCACGGCAGTCGGCCGGTGCGGTTGCGGATGCCGTTCTCCGCCATGAAGGACCGGAGCCGGTGTCGGGTGACGTTGACCCAGAACAGTGCCCGCAGGACCGGTCCCACCTTCGGGGCCGACAAGAGCACGCGTGACGGGAGCGACGATGACGCAGGCCGCCGCCCAGGTCGGAAGGTCCTGGGTCCGGACGATGAACACGAACAGGAACACCAGTCCGAACAGGACCAGCGAGCTCTGGCAGCCAACGCCAGAACGCCAACAGTGCTTGAGCGATGAAGCGTTGGTGGATGCTCGGTTTCACCGTCTCGACGGGGCGAGACCGGTTCGATTGCCAGAACGCTTAGGCATGGCGGATCCCTCCTCGGTGGATCCTGAGGCGGAGAGCTGCTGTGAGCGGTGGGGAGAACGTCTGGGCGGTGTTGACGACGTGTTCCGATCGGGTCCGGGTGCGACGAGCGGATGTGGACGGGTGGTGTGAGGTGTGCAGCTCGCTGGAACCGGAACTCCTCAGCCGGAGTGCGGGCGTAGCGGCCGGAGCCGGCCTCGATCTGCCGGGTGTGATGTCTTGAAGATCACCCCGGACAGGTGCAACAGCGGACAAGAGCGCGAAAACGCCCATGTAGAAGATGCGGGCCGTTGACGGCTCGCCGATCGTGAACAGCCACGCGAGGGCCTGCATGCACAGACCGAGACCGATCGTGGTCGAGACCGTCCGGGAAGCGATGATCACGATGACGAACAGGACAACCAGGGCCATGCCCTTCGGGTTGTCGTCGATGCTCTGGACGATCCAGTCGAAGGTGCTGGCAACGATGCTCATGAGGCCAGCTCCTCGAGGTCCGTCTGGAGCGTGTCCGGAACGAGGTCAGAGACCGTGACCGAGGAGGTCGCCGATGCGGCGGACAGGACGGTGTTTGGGTCGATGCCGTGGGGCAGGGCGTCCGCGATGCTCTTGATGAGGCGGTCGTGGAGCAGGTCGAGCCGGTCCGCGAACTGGCGGATGAGGAGTTGGTTGGTGCGTTCGTAGTCGAACTTGTCGAACAGTGCGCGGGGATCTCCGCCCATCTCACGGGCGGTGGTGCGCATGTGATCGAGGTCGTAGCCGAGAACGCGGCACACGCCACGCAGGTAGGTCACGGCGAACTTGAGTCGCCGGCAGCGGGCCAGATCGACACCGAGTCGCTGCGGGCTGAACAGGTCCTGGGAAGCGGAAGAAGCCGCGGGAACACTCGCGGCGTTGTCGCGGCGGAGTCGGGCAGCGGGCTAGAGTTGGACATGACAAGCCCTCCCTCTCGGGGGATGGGTGAGTTGAGTAGGGAGAGAGCCGGAAGGTTTGGACGCCAGTCCCGGCTCTCAACCCGTCAGGGGAGCGGCCCACCTTGTGGGCCGTTCTTCTATGTGCGCAACATGCTTTGACAGCTACGTGTCAGGCCGCGTGTGGCGACCTCCAGCGGCGCGGTCGGCTCGCGTGCCGGCTCGTTCGCCGGACTGGTCGTCCGGTCGGCACCAGTCACACAGACAGCGAACTCCTCGCCCGTCTCCAGGCCGCCTTCGCAAGCCGTAGCCGCCTCAGCAAGCCGGTCCGCAACGTGAACCGTCTCGATGAACAAGCAGATCTCGCTCTGGTCGTCACCGTTGATGACGACGATAGACGTATCCGTGACCTCGCCGGGTCGCACGACGACTGGTGCACCTCAACGATGTGTCCGTCGTTGACGAACGTGGTTGTCCTCACGATCATGCTGGGCCCTCTCGACCCGCGTGGCCGTTCCCAGTCTCGGAACGGTCGTGACCATCGTGTTCGGACCCTGCGGGTCCACTACTCTGTAACGAGATCGCTCACGCGAAACCTCCGATGTCACATGCCGTGCTTCGGTCTGCTTCACACACATGCGTTGGAGAGTTGCCTAGGCGGCCTTGACGGCTGCCATCGGCTTGAGCTCCTTCGCGCGGTACGCCACGCCGTTACGGCCGTTCTGCGCCCAGGGAATGGCTTCCAGCTCGATCGGGTCTACGCTGCTGTCCCACAGTCACCTTCGGCGGTTGCCCCGCCACAGTGACCGTGAGCATCTCGCCACCCGACTCGTCGAGTGCCATCACCTGGACGGTGAACAACAGCTCACCGGTCATGCGGTCCGCGCGCTGCCGACCTTCGTTGTCCGTCTTGTTCTGGGTCTCCTTCGTGACCGTGAACGTGACCTTGGACTTGTCGATCCGAAGCTTCATGACAATCCCCTTCCAGTAGGGAATCCGATGGAACGGAGCACCATGCCCCAACCACACACACCGTGTGGCTCCGCGCACGCGCCCGACTCGAACGGGCAAGCCAGCCAAACCTGACGACGCACAGGAACGGATCGTAGATGTACTAGATGTTCTATCACGCTATGTTCGAGAGACAATCGATGTACTAGGTCTTATGCTTGACCTATGACGTTGGACCTTGATGACCCTCGACCTACGTACGTTCAGATGGCCGACCATCTGCGCACTTCGATCCGTGCGGGCAAGTACCAGCCTGGAGATCAGCTGCCCTCGGTTCGCGAGCTGGCAACACAGTTCGAAGTCGCATCGGCGACTGCAAGTCAGGGCACTTGATCTTCTGCGACGGGACGGCTTGGTGAACAGCCGCCCCGGTCTCGGCACCATCGTTCGAGACAGCGACGCCGAGCACGCGCCCACTGTTTCAAGAGCAACTTGACGATCTGCGACAGCGAGTCGAGGTCCTCGAAGCTCGGGAGACGGGGATGGTCGATCGGGTCATGCCACAAGGAAACCCGAGCGACAACGCGGCCAGCAGGCGCGAAGGACACCCAACGACAGCACGTGATTCGCACGCGAAACACCGCTTCACACGGGGTGTGAACCAAGTACATCTAGCGTCGCCGATGTCGACGGCACGGGGCCGGCATCGGAAGGAGACACGCCATGGCGGAGATGAACTCCCTACTTGATGCTCTTCTTGCCGAGTCGGGCATGTCAAACCACGGTTGGCAAGCAGGGTTAGCCAATGGCCGCCGTGCGCGGATATCTCACGCAGCTACGACCACACTGCCGTTAACCGCTGGCTACGAGGACAACGCCCAAGGGATCCCGCGCCAGACATCATCGCGGCGATCCTTTCGGAGCGTCTTGGCCGTGCATTGACGGTCGAGGACATCGGCTTCGCGGGCCGTGCCAACCTGGATGCAACCGCGGTGCCGCTGTCGCGATTCATCGACAAGGCAACCGCCCTCTGGCGGGCCGACAGCATCAACAAGCCAGACGTGGTCAACCTCGACGTCTTGCATGGCGCCAAGGCGATCGAACCGATCTGGGAGTGGGAGAACCCACCCCATGATCTGGACATCGCCAGCAACGGATCAACATGGTTGGCGTCGCCGACGTACAACAGCTCGTCGACGCACGCGCTCACTACGAGCGTATGTACCGGCAAGCAGGCGGCTTGGCTACGCATTCGCCGCTCTCGAAGTTCCTACGTTGCCCACGCCGCTCCGATGCTCTACGGCCGCTACGACGACGCCACCGGAAGGAAGCTGCATCGAGCCGTCAGCGGGCTCACGGCCTTGACCGGCAACTGTGCGTATGACTCCGGCCAGCAAGGACTGGCGCAAGGTACTTCTACCAAGCGTTGCGACTCGCGAAGTCATCTGGCGATCGCCAGTTTGGGAGCTACATCCTTGCCCTGATGGTCAACCAGGATCTGGCGATCGGTGACTATCGGCAAGCGGCGAGCGTTGCCCAAGTTGCCCTGCGCAATCCTGGAATCTCTCCCGCCCTGACTGCAGATCTCTTCGTCATGCAGGCAGAAGCATTTGCCCTGATGGGCGATACGAAGTCCGCCTACGAGGCGATGAACCGCGCCGAGAAGGAAGCAGCGCGCATCGCTATGCAGAACGAGCCCAACGAGACCAGCTACGTACAGGTCGGACTCATTGAGTTGAAGATCATCGAGGCACTCCTCTACATCGGGGATCTTCGGCCCGCGACCAGTTTCCTCGACCATCCCGTCGATCCAGCCACACACCCACGGGGTCAGGTGAATCGCCTAGCGACGATGGCGACGTTGGCCGCCCGTAGTGACGACGCGGACAGGGCTGCCTTGCTCGCCATCGATATGGTCGAGCGTGCCCAAGGCATGGAGTCCCACCGGCTGAACGAGCGGTTCCGCAAGCTCCGTACAGCACTGTCCAAGATGGGATCGAAGGTCACCAAGGATGCGATAGAGCGCATCGACCGAACGCTTACCCTGCTGCCCTAGACGACTAGCGAAGGATGCCCGAACCATGGAGTGGAAGAACCTCGGCGAGCACACCGTCTACGAGAACCCCTGGTTCAAGGTCAACCTTGCCGACGTTGAGCTCCCAAACGGGCGTCACCTGGATCACTTCCTCATCCGCCAACGAGCCGTCGCAATCACAGCCGCGGTGAACGACCGGAACGAGGTGATGCTCCTGTGGCGACACCGGTTCATCACCAACTCATGGGGCTGGGAACTGCCAGCGGGAGTGGTCGACGATGGCGAGACAGTGGAAGATGCAGCGGCTCGGGAGATGCTCGAGGAGACGGGCTGGCGAGCTGGCCCCCTCCACCACCTAATCACCCTGGAACCAGCAAACGGCCTTGGCTGACGCCCTCCACCACGTCTACTGGGCAGACGGAGCCGAGTACGTCGGACACCCTGTCGACGACTTCGAGTCAGGCCGCCGCGAGTGGGTCCCGCTCAGCGATATCCCGGACTTGGCACGGAAGGGCGACATCAAGGCCGCGAACACTGCCGCAGCCCTGCTTATCCTCCGCGAAACACGACTTGACACGTAGCCGTCAACCCGCCGACACCCCGCGTCCAAACCTCTCGGCCAGGCCGCCGCTGGTAGTCGGCTATGAGCGGAATTGTCTAGGTCGAGCAACCAAACGCGGCACTCCACTACGCTCAACGCTCCGCCTTCTTGCCGATCGA
>CAVXLQ010000022.1:0-184671 GCA_963762635.1 uncultured Actinomycetota bacterium | reverse complement strand
CGCTCGCCAACCTCTTCGGGTTGCTGATCCGGGACTACGGCGCCGGCGTGCCGCCGTTCAAGGAGCCGGACTTCTGGGCCGTGCTCTTCGCCCTCGCCGCCGGCGCGCCGCTGGCGGTGCGGCGCCGGTATCCGATCACGGCCGCGCTCGCCATCTGCGGCGGGTACTACCTCGCGGGCTTCCTCGGCTACAGCTCGGTCGGCGGGTCGTTCGCCGTGCTTGTCGCGATGTACACGCTCGGCATGCACGCGGCGCTCCTGCCCGGACTGCTCCTCGTCGCGGCGTCGACGGGCGGCTCGTTGATGTACGCGTTCATGCACCAGGAGTCGTTCGCCGCCCAGGGTCAGTCGCTCGGGCCGGAGGTGCTCGGCGCGATCGTCATCCAGTTCATCGGGTTGTGGGCCGTCGGTCGAACGCTTCGTGCCAGACGGATCTACCTCGACGACCTCGAGGATCGCGCCGACCGGCTGGAACGTACGGCCGCAGCCGAGGTCCGTGCCGCGCTGGCGGAGGAACGTACGCGCGTCGCCCGCGAGCTGCACGACGTCGTCGCCCATCACGTGAGCGTGATGACCGTCCAGGCCGCGGCCGCCCGGCGAACGGTGAAGCGGGCACCGGACCGCAGCATCGAGGCGATGCAGGCGGTCGAGGAGACCGGCCGGGAGGCGCTCGCCGAGATGCGCCGGATCGTCGGCGCGCTCCGCGAGACCGACGAGGGTACGGAGGCGCGCGAGCTCGCGCCGCAGGCCGGCGTCTCCGAGCTCGACCACCTGATCGAGCGGGCACGCGAAGCCGGCCTGGAGGTCGAGTTCACCGTCGTCGGTGAGCAGCGGACGCTGCCGTCGAGCGTCGACCTCGCGATCTTCCGGGTCGTACAGGAGTCGCTCACCAACACGTTGAAGCACGCCGGGCCGACGCGGGCCGCCGTGCTGCTGAGGTACGAACCGGAGGTCGTGGTCGTCGCGGTGACCGACGACGGGAGTCGCGGCCGTGGGCAGCGGCTCGCGGCTCCCGACGGCAACCGGCGGCCCGGCCACGGGTTGGTCGGCATGCGAGAACGGGTCACGTTGAACGGAGGAACGTTGGAAACACGACCGCGTTCGGTCGGGGGCTTCGAGGTCGTCGCACGGCTGCCGCTGGACCGGGTGGCATCGTGACCACACCCAGAGCACCTACCGCACCTATTCGGGTCTTGCTCGTCGACGACCAACCCTTGCTGCGTACCGGCTTCAAGATGATCCTCGAGTCCGAGCCGGACATCGCCGTGGTGGGCGAGGCCGGCGACGGCGAGAAGGCGGTCAGCGAGGCGCGGGCCTTGCAGCCCGACGTCGTGTTGATGGACATTCGGATGCCGCGGATGGACGGCGTCGAGGCCACCCGGCAGATCACGGGAACGGATCGGTCGAGCACGGTGAAGGTGCTCGTGCTGACGACGTTCGACCTCGACGAGTACATCGTGGAAGCGTTGAAGGCCGGCGCTTCGGGCTTCCTGCTGAAGGACGTACCCCCCGACGACCTCGTCGAGGCGATCCGCATCGTCGCCCGCGGCGACGCCGTCGTCGCTCCCGGTGTGACGCGCCGCCTGCTCGACCGCTTCGCTCAGAACCTGTCGAGTCCGAACGAGAAGGTCAACGATCTCGTTGCCCGCTTGACCGAACGTGAACGCGAGGTGTTGCTTCACGTGGCACGCGGCCTGTCCAACAACGAGATCGCCGGCGAGCTGTTCGTGTCGGAGACGACCGTCAAGACCCACGTGGGCAACGTGCTCGCGAAGCTCGGCTTACGCGATCGGGTCCAAGCCGTGGTCTTCGCGTACGAGAGCGGGCTCACCCGACCCGGCGGCACGAAGTAGTTCGAACTGTCCCTTTCGGCGGCGCAAGATTCACGCTCGCCGCGGCCGGATCGCGACGCAGGCTGACGGCGCGACGAGATATGACCAGCGAAGAACGGCCTCGTCTCGGCCAATGGACCTAGAGCTAGAAGTCCTGGCTGGGCCGAACCTCAGTACAGGTGGCAGGCGACGTCGACGTCGTTCGACAGGCGGAGGTTGGGGTCCGAGCCTGGGTCGAAGTTCACCACGACGTCGTTCGCTCGCGACTCGATGCCGCGGACGCCGCGCCACAGGGGCTCTTCCGGGTCCGAGGTGCGCACGCGGTCGAGCAGGGCCATCACGTCCTCGGACGCGAAGCCACGGCCGGGCTTGAGGACGGCTGTGTGGTCGGCTACGTCGAGCTCGTCGAGGTTGCCGACGATCGCACGCTCCGCCTCGTACTCCTCCTCCGGCATCGCCACCCAGTGCTGCTCGAGCAGCGCTCGCAGGTCCCGCGTCTCCCACCCGCACGCCTCGAAGGCGACCGGGCAGCGCGGGTGGAACGCGCAGCCCAGCGGTGGCGCCGCGGCGTCGGGGATCTCGCCTCGGGGCAGGTCCCGGGCCACCGACTTCGACGGGTCGGGCTCGGGAACGGCCTTCAGCAACGCCTTCGTGTACGGGTGCTTCGGGTCGGCGAAGATCTCCGCCGTCGGCCCGATCTCCACCACGCGGCCGAGGTAGCAGATCGCGACCCGGTCGCAGAAGAACTTCGCGGTCGCGAGGTCGTGCGTGATGTAGACGTACGTCAGATCCAAGTCGCTCTTCAGCTCGAGCATCAGCTCGAGGATCTTCGCCCGGACCGACATGTCCAGCATCGACACCGGCTCGTCCGCGACCAGCAGCTCCGGCCGCATGATGATCGCCCGTGCCAGCACGGCCCGCTGCTTCTGCCCACCGGACAGGTCGCTCGGGTACTTCGTCAGGAACTGGTCGACCGGCGACAGCCCGACGCGTTCCAGCGCCTCCGAGACTTTGGCATGACGCTCGGCCTTCGACGAGACCGCCTTGTGGATCACCAGCGGATGCCCCACGGCGGTCTCGATGTCCATCGACGGGTTCAGCGCCGCGGACGGGTCCTGGAACACCATCTGCAGGTTCTTCCGGAACGGGCGCAGCTCCTTCTCGGACAGCTTCGCCAGATCCTGCCCGCGATACAGCAGCTGACCACCGGTCGGCTGCACGAGACCGAGAACGGCCCGGCCGAGCGTGGTCTTGCCACTGCCCGACTCGCCCACGATGCCGAGCACCTCGCCGCGATGCAGCTGGAACGAGATGCCGTCGATGGCCTTGACCACCCCCCCGCCGGCACCGAAGACGCGACCCAAAGAGCCACCACGCAAGGCGAAATGGACCTCGAGATCGCGCGCCTCGATGATGACTTCGCGGTCGTCCGCACCGCCACCGGCATCAGGCGCGGGAACGGCAGAGACCTCAGGCTTCGTCGGCAACGCTGATCTCCTCTCGCACCAGCCGCGCGCGCCCGCCCGACGGGATCTCCGACTCCGGCCCGTGCAGCCAACAGGTCACCCGTTGCCCCTGGGGTGTCACGACCTCGATCGGATCCTTCGCGGAGCACACCTCCATCGCGTCCGGGCAGCGCGGATGGAACCGGCACCCCGACGGCGGTGCGACCAGGTCCGGCGGCGAGCCCGGAATGTAGTGCAGTCCCGTGGTGTGCAAGGAGATCGTCGACCGCAGCAGCTCGCGCGTGTACGGGTGCTGCGGCGCGCCGAACACCTCGCGCGCGTCACCCTCCTCGACGATGCCGCCGGCGTACATCACCGCGACCCGGTCACATGCCTCCGCGACGATGCCGAGGTTGTGCGTGATCAGCAGCAGCGCGGTGTCGAAGTTGCGGCGCAGGTCGGCGAGGATCCGGATGATCTGCGCCTCGACCAGGACGTCCAGTGCCGTCGTCGGCTCGTCCGCGACGATGAACGCCGGGCGCAGCACCAACGCGAGGGCGATCATGATGCGCTGCCGCATGCCGCCGGAGAACTCGTGCGGGAACGCCCGGTACCGCGTCGGCGGGATGCCCATCCGGCGCAGCGTGTCGATCGAGCGCCGCCGGATCTCGTCCTTGCCGATGCTGGGCTCGTGCGTTCGGACGGTCTCCTCGAAGTGCTCCGAGATCCGCATCAGCGGGTTGAGCCGGGTCAGCGGCTCCTGGAAGATCATCCCGAGCTCGGGCCCGCGCAGGTCCTCCAGGTCGCGCCGGCCGATGCTCAGCAGGTCGGTGCCCTTGAAGTCGATCTCGCCGTCCGCCTTCGCCCCAGCGGGCAGCAGACCGAGCACGCCGCGGCCGAGGGTCGACTTGCCGCAGCCGGACTCGCCCACCAGGCCGAGGGTCTCGCCCGCGTGCAGGTTGAACGACACGCCGTCGACAGCCCGGACTGGTCCTCGTTCGGTGCCGTACCAGACCCGCAGGTCCGAGACCGACAACACCTGTTCGCCGGTCATCGGCTGCTCCCTTCGGCGGCGGCCTTCGGCTTGCGTGGTGGCAGCACGACCGGCAGCAGCCGGCGTACGCGCAACGTCGGGTTCAACGTCTCGTTCAGTCCCTCACCGACCAGCGTCAGGCCCACGACCAGCACCACGATCGCGAGGCCGGGGAACGCACCGGTCCACCAGATGCCGACCGACGCGTCGTCGACCGCGCGGTTGAGGTCGTAACCCCACTCCGACGCCTCGGTCGCCTGGATGCCGTAACCGAGGAAGCCCAACGCCGCAAGGGTTCCGACCGCGTCGGCGGCGTTCAGAGTCGCGATGACGGGGACGCTCTGTACCACGTTCGTGAACAGGTACCGCATCATGATCGTCAACGGTGGCGCACCGATCGCCCGTGCCGCTTCGACGTACGTCGCCTCCTTCGCGCTGACCGTGCTGTTGCGCACGACGCGGAAGTACTGCGGGATGTAGACCACGGTCACCGACACGGCGGCCGTGACGATGCCGCTGCCGAGCTTGCCGGCCAGCAGGAACGACACCACGATCGCCAACAGCAGATAGGGAAACGCGAACAGCGCGTCCATGATCAGCACCAGGACGCGGTCCAGCCAACCGCCGACGAAGCCGGAGACCAATCCGAGCAGCACGCCAACGACGATGGTCAGCGCCAGCGAGAGCAGCACGACCTTGAGCTCGGTCTGCGCGCCCCATACGACCCGGGAGAACACGTCGAACGTCTGCACGTTCGTGCCGAACCAGTGCTCACCGGACGGCTCAGCCTGCTTGGGGAAACGCTCTCCGTCGGCACCGGCGACCTGGTCGAAGTCGTACGGCGCGATCAACGGCGCGAAGACCGCGAGGATCACCATCAGCAACGTGAGGATGGTCCCCGCGACGAGCATGCCGCGCGCGATGCCGGCGGACTGCCGGTACGGCGTCGCGATGGCCAGCGCGATGCGGATCAGCCAGGATTGCCGCCGATCGGCTGCGTGGATCGGTGCGCCCGGTTCGACGGTAGGTGTGATCGCCATCAGTCCACGCTCCCCTCAGTACCGCACTCGCGGGTCGATGAGCGCGTTGACGAGGTCGATGACGAAGCTGATGACAGTCACGGCGAGCGCCACCATCGTCATGATGCCCTGGACCGCGACGTAGTCGCGGGCGTTGATGTAGCGGACCAGCTCCGAGCCGACGCCCGGCCAGCTGAACGTCGACTCGGTGAGGATCGCGCCGGACAGCAGCAGCGCGACCTGGAGACCGAGGACGGTGACGAACGGGACCATCGCGTTGCGGAACGCGTGGTGGAAGACGACCCGGCGCTCGGGGATGCCGCGGGCGCGGGCGGCCTCGACGTAGTCGTCGCGCAGGGTCTGGGCGACGTTCACGCGGATCATGCGTACGAGCACGCCCATCACCAACAGGCCAAGGGTGACCGCCGGCATGACGATGTGTTCCAAGCCGTCGACGAACGCCTCGCCGTTGCCGGCGAGTAACGCGTCGATCAGGAAGATGTTGGTCTTCGCCTCGACCGTCGCCTGGTAGATCGGACCCGCCTGCTGGCCGGACGGCAGCCAGCCGAGCATGCCGGTGAAGATCGTGATCGCGATGACGCCGACGAAGAACACCGGCGCCGCGTACGTGAGGATGCCGAAGATCCGGACCACGACGTCGAACGCCGAGTTCCGGTACCGGGCCGCCAGCAGACCCAGTGGGAGCCCGATGACGATCGCGACGATGATCGCGGAGACCGCGAGGCTGATCGTCGCGCCGCCGTTGATCGCGAGGATCGTCGTCACGTGCCGGTTGTCGCTGACCGCCGTACCGAGGTCGAAGCGCAGCACGTCGCCGAGGTAGTCGAAGTACTGCACGATCAGCGGCCGGTCGTACCCCGCGGCGGCTCGCCGTTCGGCGAGAACCTCTGGCGGGAGCCGACCGCCCAGGGCGGCCGAGATCGGGTCACCCGGCGCCACCCGCAGCAGCAGGAACACCAGCGTGAGAAGGACGAAGATGTTCGGGATGACCAGGCCTAGCCGGACCAGCAAGTACCGACGCATCGACCCCGAGCCTGCCGCCACCCTCTGAACCGCCCTTCCCCGGTCGGTGAACAGTAGTGGGGCTCCGCTCGTTCGCGGAGCCCCACTCTTGCTAAGTGCTACTTCGCTTTGGTCGTGTCGACCAGCCAGAAGCGGAACGTGTACAGCGGGTCGAACGTGTCCTCGACCCCGGTCACGCCGTCACGGACCGCCGCGATCATCTTGTCCTGCCAGATCGGGATCAGAGGAGCGACGTCGGCTTCGTACTTCTGCAGCTCTTCCATCGTGGTCTTGCGCTTCGCCGGGTCCTGCTCGGTCTTCTCCGAAGTCAGCAGCTCGTCTGCCTTCTTGTCGGAGTAGCCGAGGCCGTCACCGATGAAGTTGTTCGTCGCGTAGAACGGGGACAGGTAGTTGTCCGGGTCCGGGAAGTCCGGGAACCAGCCGAGCTGGAACGCCTGGAACGCACCGGCCGCGTACTGCTGCTTGTACTGCTCCCACGCGATCGTCTTCAGCTCGATGTCGAACAGCCCACCGTTCTCCAGCTGGCGCTCGATCTCCTGGTACATGTCCGCGGACGCCTCGCCGTAGTGGTCGGGGCTGTACCAGATCTGCACCTTGATCGGCGCGGTCACGCCAGCGGCCTGCATTAGCGTCTTCGCCTTGGCGGGGTCGGGCTTGTCGCCGTAGAGGTCCTTGAACGCCTCGACGTGCCCGTCCATGCCCTTCGGCACCATCGTGTAGAGCGGCTGCACGGTGTCGTTGTACGCCTGCGTGGCGATGACTGTCCGATCGATCAGCGCGGCGGCGGCCTGCCGTACTTCCTTCTTGTCGAAGGGAGCCTTCTTGTTGTTGAAGACCAGGTAGCTGATGCCGGTGCCGTCACCGGTGACGACCTTGACGCCCTTGCCTGCGCCGTTGTCCTGCAGGTCCTTGACCAGCGTCGGGTTCAGGCTGCGGTACGCGACCTGGATGTCGCCGCTCTCGACCGCGGTCTTCAGCGAGGCCTCGTCCTTGAACAGCTGGATGAGGACCTTGCTGTTCTTGCGCTCCTTAGCACCCTTGTAGTTCTCGTTGGGCGCCAGGATGATCTGCTGCGAGGGGTCGTACTTCTCGATCTTGTAGACGCCGGAGAGGATGACCGTCTCGGGCGTGCTCTCCTGCAGCTTGTCCTGCGCGTACTCCTCCGGGACGATCGTCGCCGCGGCGGTGGTGAGGCGGTACGGCCACGTGGTGTCGGCGATCTTCAGCTTGAACGTCACCGTGGTCGGGTCCGTCGCCTCGGTGGTCTCGAGCTGGTCGGCGAAGATGCTGGACGGACCGTTCGGGTCGGCGATCTTGATCATCCGGTCGAACGACGCCTTGACGTCGGCGCTGTCGAGCGCGCTGCCGTCGGAGAACTTCAAGCCGGCGCGCAGTGTGCAGACGTACGTCTTCGGGTCGCTGAAGTCGCACTTCTCCGCGGCGTCGGGCTCGGGTTGCGTGCCCTTCGGCGGGATCGCGAGCAGCGTCTGCCCGGTGTTGTAGAGGATCTCCCAACCCGGGTTGTCATAGGAGCCCGCCGGGTCGACCGTGCCGAACGCGTCGGTCGTTCCGAACACCAAGGGCTTCTGGTCACCACCGCCCGAGCCGCTCGTCGGTGCGGCGCCTCCCCCGTTACCGCCGTCGCCACCGCAGGCGGCGGCCAGTGCGAGCGCACTTCCCGCCGCGAGCACCATGGCCTTACGGCCCCAGCTCAGTCGCATGCTCCCACCTCGGTTGTCCGTGTGTGGCCCGATCCGGACCTGACCCCGCACGATAGCTGCCCCGACTGCCAGCCGGAACTTGTTCGCCGTTCTCACCGGGTCGCGATTCTTTAACGATCGGCGAGATTGGCAGCAATTCCTCGCGCTGTCGAGCAAGCCGGCCGGACGTGCGTGCCGAAGTGTCCGAAACGTACGTTTCTCGCTGCGTCCTCGGGATCGCTACCGTCGGGTAACCTTAATCGCGGGGATCAGACGTGGATCCGCGGGGGTGGGCGGCGCGGAGTGGAGTCGCGAGGGAGATCGCACGACGATGAGCAAGCCGTTCACGGTCCGGATCGGTGTTCGCGGGTACGAGGTCGACACCCAGGGACATCTCAACCAGGCCGTCTATCTGCAGTACGGGGAGCACGCGCGCTGGGAGTTCATGCGCGCGATCGGGGTCCCGCAGGAGAAGCTGATCGCCTCGGGCGTCGGCCCGGTGGCGTTGGAGACGACGATCCGGTTCCTGCGCGAGCTGCGCTCCGGCGACGAGGTGGACGTGTCGTGCGTCTTCGAGTGGCCGGGTGGAAAGACGTTCCGGGTGCGCCAGGAGTACCACCGGGTCTCCGACGGGGTGCTGTCGGCGGAACTGACAGCGGTGGTCGGGATCCTGGATCTGGAGCAACGCCGGCTGATCGCCGATCCCGCCGAACGGTTCCGTTCGCTGGCGACGAACCTCGAGCTGCTCGACTTCTAGCCGGCGGCGTGGCGCTCCAGCAACGGGAGGTCGATCTCTTCGAGGCTGGTCAGGACGAGGCGGCCCGGGGATTCTGGCAACGGTTGTTGGCTGGGGATGCCGATGACGTGGCAGCCGGCGCCCTCTGCTGAGGCTATGCCGGTGGGCGAGTCCTCGATGGCCACGCAGCGGTCCGGCTCGACGCCCAGCCGCTTCGCTCCCAGCAGGTAGCTCTCGGGGTCGGGCTTTCCTACCGTCACGTCGTTGCCCGACACCGTTGCCTGGAACGTTCCTGCCGGCAGGTGGGACTTCACCGCGTCCACGATCGCCTGGTACGACGCTGTCACCAGACCCACCGGCACCGAGGCGGCATTCAGCGACGACAACAGCGAAGCGGCTCCGGGACGCCAGGTCAGGTTCGCGCGGAGCAGGCCGGAGATCTCCTGGACGACCTCGTTCAGCAGGAACTCGCCCGACAGGTCGGCGCGTCCGACGGCGGTCTGCAGTGCCTCGCCGATCTTGGGGAGGCTCACGCCGAGCAGCTTCATCGAGCTCGCGGTCGTCCAGGTCCCGCCGTGCCGCTCGATCACCGTACGGCCCACCTCGTACCAGAGCGGCTCGCTGTCGATCAGCGTGCCGTCGAGGTCGAACAGCACTCCCTGCAAGGAATTCACAGGCCCTCAGTCTGCCTCACGCACCGGGCTGCGGCAGCACGGGCAGCTTCGGCGCGAAGAGCCAGGCGTCGAACAACGACTTCAGCGATCGCCCCGCGTGCCGTTCCGCCAGCGCCACGAAGTCCGCGGTCGTCGCGACGCCGTCGCGGTACGTCGCCACCCAGTCCCGCAGCAACGCGAAGAACGACTTGTCGTCCATCACCACGCGCAGCGCGTGCAACGTCAGCGCACCCCGCCGGTAGACCCTGTCGTCGAACATCCCCGCCGCACCCGGATCCGCCAGCACCAGGTCCTGCGGCAACGTCGCCAGCCTTGCCCGTACGCGCGCCGCATGAGCACCGGCCGTGTCTCCGCCGGAGCGCTCCGACCACAGCCATTCCGAGTACGCCGCGAAACCCTCGTTCAGCCAGATGTCGCGCCACGACGCGAGCGTCACGCAGTTCCCGAACCACTGGTGCGCGAGCTCGTGCGCGATCAGCCGTTCCGACCCGCGATGCCCGTCGACATGGTTGCGGCCGAAGATCGACAGCCCGTGCGCCTCGACCGGCACGTCCAGGTCCTCGTCGACGATCACGACGGCGTACTCGCCGAACGGGTACGGCCCGAACAGCTCCTCGAAAGTCGCCATCATCGCCGGCTGGTCGGCGAAGTCGTGCCGGAACCGTTTCATCAACCCCGCTGGCACGGCCGCCCGCTGCGGCACCGATCCCCCATGGGACTTGAACGGCACCAGCTCGTACGGCCCGATCTGCACGGTCGCGAGGTAGGTCGGCATCGGCGACGCGTGCTCGTACACCCACGTCGTCGCGCTCGCGCCCACCCGCCGCGAGACCAGCTTGCCGTTCGCGACAACCGCGTACGGCGAGGCCGTCGTCACCGCGATCCGGTATGTGGCCTTGTCCGCCGGATGGTCGTTGCACGGGAACCACGACGGCGCGCCGATCGGCTGGCTCGCCACCAGCGCGCCCTCCTCGAGCTGCTCCCAGCCGAGGTCACCCCAGGTGCTGCGGACCGGACGCGGCGTGCCGACGTAGCGAACGTCGACCACGAACTCCGCACCCGACTTGACCGCATGGCCGGGCCGCACCGTCAGCTTCCCGGACCGGAGCGTGAACTTCGCCGGCTTCCCGTTCACCGCCACGCGCGCGACGCGGAACTGCTCGAGGTCGAGGCTGAACGAAGCCAACGCCTGCGTCGCCACCGCCGTGATCCGAGCCCGCCCGTCGAGCCGACCGGGGAACGGCTTGTAGTCGAGCTCCAGGTCGTAGTGGGCGACGCGGTAGCCGCCGTTGCCGTGCTCGGGGAAGTACGGGTCGGACGACCGCGCCGCTCCCCCCTGTTTAGGCGTCACCGCCAGGCGGCGATCGGGTTCCCCAACCACCGGGTCGCCGCCGGAACGGTCTCACCGCGCATCACCAACGACGCCGGGCCGATCGTCGTCCGCGCACCGACGCGCACGCCCGGGAGAGCGATGCCGTGCGGACCGAGCGTCGCGCCCTCGTCCAGAACCACCGTGTCCATTCGCATGATTCGATCATGGAACAGGTGTGTCTGCACCACGCACCCTCGGTTCACGGTCGCGCCGGCGCCGATCGAGATCAGATCCGCCTCGGGCAGCCAGTACGACTCGTTCCACGAACCCCGGCCGATCCGGGCGCCCAGACCGCGCAGCCACACGTTCATCAGCGGGCTGCCGCCGACCGCACCGACCAGCCACGGCACCGCGAGCACCTCGACGAACGTGTCGGCCAGCTCGTTCCGCCAGACGAACGCGCTCCACAACGGCTTCTCACTCGTCCGGAACCGCCCGACCAGCAGCCACTTCGCGGCGATCGCGAGCAGGCAGGCGACCAACCCGCCGGTCAGTAGGACACCGCCCGACACGAGCCCGGCGAACAGGAAGCCGTACGCGTTCGCCACGGCCTCCAGAGCGCCGAGTGCCAGCACCGCGATCGCCAACGTCGCCATCACCGGAAAGATCCGCGCCAGCTCGACGAGAGCCCGCGCGACCCGCAGCTTCGCCGGCGGCGCGAACGTCCGGGACTGGTCCGACTCCTCCGCCGAACGCGGCAGCTTGATCGGCGGCATGCCGAGGTACGACGTGCCCTTCTTCGCGCGCTTCGGCGCCGCGGACAGCACGCCGACCAGGCCGCGGTTCGGCACCGAACGACCCGCCGCGGTCATGCCCGAGTTGCCGAGGAACGCCCTCTTGCCGACGCGCGCCGCCTCGATCCGCAGCCAGCCGCCGCCGAGCTCGTACGACGCGACCATCGTGTCGTCGGCGAGGAACGCGCCGTCGCCTACCGTCGTCATCGACGGCAGCGCCAGCACGGTCGACGCCTCGACGTCGCGGCCGACCTTCATGCCGAGTGCGCGCAGCCAGATCGGCGTGAACGAGCTTGCGTACAAGGGGAAAAGCCCGGTTCGCGCCATGTTCATCAGGCGCTCGGTCGCCCACGCCTGCCACGCGACCCGGCCGTGCACCGGGTGGTAGCCGCCACGCAGTCCGATCCCGAACAGCCGGACGCCGAGCAGGATCAGCCCCGCGTACGTCACCATCCAGGCGATCGTCGCGAACGGGACGGCGAGCAGCGCGCTCACGACGGCGTCGCCGAGGTTCGGCGCGCCGGCGACGAACGACGCGAGGATGAACAGCGACGGGATGCCGGCGATCGCGGGCAGCAGGTCGAGCAGGAGTGCGGCGAACCCGTACGCGAACGTCCAGCGCCGAGTCCGGGCCGGGCGCACCTCGGGCCAGCGGTGCGGCTTGCCGGTCTTCGTCGCGGGGACGCCGGACCAGCGTTGGCTGGCGGGAACCGAGCCGGTCACGCAGGATCCGGGCGCGATCTCGGCACGTTTGCCGACGCGGGCACCGGGCAGCAGCGTGCTGCGTGCGCCCACGGTCGCGCCGGCGCCGACGCGTATCCGGCCGAGGTGCAGCCGGTCGCCGTCGAGCCAGTGGCCGGCGAGGTCGACCTCGGGTTCGATGGCCGATCCCCTACCCAGCTTGAGCATTCCGGTCATCGGCGGCAGCGCGTGCAGGTCGGCGTCCTCGCCGATCTTCGCGCCGAGCGCGCGGGCGTAGTAGGTGAGGAACGCGCCGGAAAGGTTCGTCGCACCGGACAGCTCGGCGAGCTTCTCGGCGGTCCAGAGCCGCAGGTGCACGCTGCCGCCACGCGGGTACGTGCCGGGCCGTACGCCGCGCAGCAGCAGCCGCGCGCCACCGGCCGCGATGGCGATTCGCCCGACAGGGCTGAGGAAAGCGGCCCAGCCGGCGAGCACCCACCACCACGAGACGGTCGGCGCGAACGTGGAGGTGCCGGTCAACGCGAGCACGTTGTTGAGGGCGGCGAGGACGACGGCCCAACGCAGGCCGACGACGGTGTAGAGCGGGAGCATCAGCAGCGTCTGCAGGATGCCGGCGCGCCGCGGCGTCGGTGCGTTCTCGCGTACGGCCGTGGTGAGCTCGCTGAGCTCGTCGAGCTTGGCGGCGAGCGCCTCGAGCGTGGGGCGCTGGTAGATGTCGCTGACCGAGACGGTCGGAAACCGCGTACGGACGAGCGAGACCAGCCGCGCCGCGGTCAGGCTCGAGCCGCCGCTGGCGAAGAAGTCGGCGGTCGGGCTGGCCGGCGGGATGCCGATCACGTCGGCCCACTTCTCCGACAGCCAGCACTGGGTGCGGGAAGACAGCGTGCCGGTGAGGCCGGTCGCGACCGCTCCGGTGTCGAACTGCGCGAGCGGCCAGGGCAGCGCGTTGCGGTCGACCTTGCCGGACGTCCGCGTCGGCAGCGTGTCGACGACCGCGATCAGCGGGACGATCGCGGCGGGGAGGCTGTCGCGGAGAGCGGCGACGGCGGCGTTCTGGTCGAAGTCGCCGGCCGGGACCACGTACCCGACGAGCAGCTGGCTGCCGGACCTCGTCAGCTTCACCGCCGCGGCGGCACCGGCGACGTTCGGCAGCGCCTGCAGGGCCGCGTCGACCTCGCCGAGCTCGATCCGGCGGCCGCCGAGCTTCACCTGCTCGTCGGCGCGGCCGACGAAGATCAGGCCCTCGGCCTCGGCGCGTACGACGTCGCCGCTCCGGTACGCGCGGTCCCAGCCGAGCGCGGGAAGCGACGCGAACTTCTCGGCGTCCTTGATCGGGTCGAGATAGCGGGCGAGACCGACTCCGCCGATGACCAGCTCGCCTTCCTCGCCGAGCTGCGCGAGCGCGCCGTCCTTGCCCACGACCGCGAGCTCCCAACCGTCGAGTGGGAGGCCGATGCGGATCGGACCCTCGCCGGTGAGCTGCGTCGCGCAGGCCACGACGGTGGCCTCGGTGGGACCGTAGGTGTTCCAGACCTCGCGGCCCTCGACGGCCATCCGTTCGGCCAGCTCGGGCGGGCAGGCCTCGCCGCCGAAGATCAGCAGCCGTACGTCGTCGAGCGCCTCGATCGGCCACAGCGCGGCCAGCGTCGGAACGGTCGAGACGACGGTGATGCGCTGCTCGACCAGCCAGGGGCCGAGGTCCATGCCGGTACGGACGAGGCTGCGCGGTGCGGGCACGAGGCAGCCGCCGTTGCGCCAGGCGAGCCACATCTCTTCGCAGGAGGCGTCGAAGGCGACGCTCAGGCCGGCGAGGACGCGGTCGCTCGGGTTGATCGGCTCCTCGGTGAGGAACAGGCGCGCCTCGGCGTCGACGAACGCGGCCGCGCTGCGATGGGTGACCGCGACGCCCTTGGGCTTGCCGGTCGAACCGGAGGTGAAGATGATCCACGCGTCGTCGTCCGGGCCCGGGCGCCGGCTGGTCTCACCGGTCGGGGTGCGCTTGGCCTCGATCGTGTTTCGCGCGCCGACCACGGCGGCCACGTCGGCCTCGGCCCAGACCAGCTCGGCGCGCTCGTCGGGGTCCTCGGCGTCGACGGGGACGTACGCGGCGCCGGCGGCGAGCGTGCCGAGGATCGCGACGTACAGGTCGACCGTTCCGGAGGGGACCCGGATGCCGACGCGGTCACCGGTGCCGATGCCCATGCCGCGCAGCCTCGCCTCGAGCACGCGGATCTCGGCGGCGAGCTGGCGGTAGGTCAGTACTGAGCGGCCGTCGTCGATCGCGTCCGCGGTCGGGTACCGGCGCACGGTGTCGTCGAGGATGTCCAGCAGCGTCCGCGGCGCGGGAGCGTCGCCGGCAGTGAACACGGCGGGGTCGAGCAGGAGGTTCTCGGGCGCAAGCGGGAATGACTCGTGAACGGCAGCGGTCAAGCGGACGCTCCCTGAAGAAGATGGGGGTTTCGGCACGCTGCCGACCCCGGAGTTTACCTCGCCGTAACCTTCCGTGTCCCATCGTGGTGACCGGACTCACAGTGTGTGATCGTCGCGCGATCGGGGACGATGAAAAACATGGCGTCCACTGGCGAGTTCCAGCGCGATTCGAACTACCTCACCGACCGCATCACGGCCGACGGGGACGACTGGCCCGTCGAGCCTGGTCGCTACCGGCTCGTCGTCAGTCGTGCCTGCCCGTGGGCGAGCCGCGCGGTGATCGTCCGACGGCTGCTCGGGCTGGAGTCCGTGCTGTCGATGGGGATCGCGGGGCCGACGCACGACGAGCGGAGCTGGAGGTTCGACCTCGATCCCGGCGGCCGCGACCCCGTGCTCGGCATCGAGCGGCTGCAGGAGGCCTTCTTCGCGCGCTACCCCGACTACGAACGCGGCATCACGGTGCCGGCCATGGTCGACGTACCGAGCGGACAAGTCGTGACGAACGACTACTCCCAGATCACGCTGGATCTATCGACGGAGTGGACCGCGTACCACCGGCCCGGGGCGCCCTTGTTGTATCCGAAGGAGCTGCGCGACGAGATCGACGAGGTCAACGCGGTCGTCTATCGAGACGTGAACAACGGCGTCTATCGGGCCGGCTTCGCGAGCTCACAGGAGGCGTACGAGGCGGCGTACGACCCGCTGTTCTCGCGGCTCGACTGGTTGTCGGACCGGCTGAGGTCGCAGCGGTATCTGGTGGGCGACACGATCACCGAGGCGGACGTCCGGCTGTTCACGACGCTGGTGCGCTTCGACGCGGTCTACCACGGACATTTCAAGTGCAACCGGCAGAAGCTGACCGAGCTGCCGGTGCTGTGGGCGTACGCGCGGGACCTCTACCAGACGCCTGGCTTCGGCGACACCGTCGACTTCGACCACATCAAGCGGCACTACTACGTGGTGCACACGGGCATCAACCCGACGGGGATCGTGCCGGCCGGGCCTGATCTCTCGGGGTGGGTCACGCCGCACGACCGCGAACGCCTGGGCGGTCGCCCGTTCGGCGACGGCACGCCTCCCCCGCCTCCGCCGGCCGACGAGGGCGTACCCGCAGACCACCAGCCCTAGGGGCGTTGGTCGGTCGGCCGGCGCCAGGTCCAGGTCGAGACGTCGATGTGGAACGGGACGCTGGACATCACCGCGCCCATGCTGTCGTCGCCTTGTGCGGCGAGGGCTTCGACGGACCAGTCGAGGTGACCGACGAGGTCGGGTAGGTCGCTCGCGACCCACTCGCCCTCGTCGTTTCGCGTCTGGACGAGCGGCGTCCAGGTGCTCTGCTGAACGGCTGCTCCGCCGACGACGAGTCGATCGCCGACGAGCGTCGCGGTCCGGAGGTCGATCGTCTGGCCCTCTGCCGTACCTGCGACGGTTCCGGCGTCCGTCAGCTTGCCGTCGTCGAGCCGCCACACCTGTGCGGAACGGTTGAACCCCTCGGTCGCCCAGGAGACGAGCGCCGAGCCGTCGCCGAGCGGGGCCAGCAGCTCGACCTCCGCCACGTCCTTCGGTACGTCGCCGTCCAGCGGCTTCCAGGCCTGGCCGTCCGCCGACGTCCAGAGGTGTGCGACCTTGTCTCGGGTCGTGGCGGCGAGGACCAGTCCGTCGTTCCCGGCGCCGACGATGGCCGCGGTCTTGATCGGCAGCCGCGTGCCGAGGTCGGGCTCGGTTCGCTTCCAGGCGCCGGCTTCGATCGGTCCGCCGGCACCGATCGGAGCAGTCCACAGCACGAGGCTGCTCGCTTCCGGCAGGCCCTGCTCGCCCGCTGACGGTCGGCCGGTGAGGGCGAGAACGGCTGCCACCTGCGCGGACCGGCCGGCGGCGAGCGTGCGGGACACGACCTGCCCCTCGGGCAGGGTCAGCTTGACGGGCGCGGCCGGACTCCTGGACGGGCCGGACCAGGCGACGAGCTCCTCGACCCCGCCGGCGTTGGTCCGCTGCTCGGCGACCGCGGTCCAGCCTTGGCGATCCACCGCGATCGCCGCGGGAACGACCCGGTTGCCGGTGACGCCCTTCGGCAGCTCCAGCTCGCTCCAGTGCGGCTCGTTCGAGGGCCCCCACTGCGTCACGGTGAGCTCGTCGGTCTTCCCGCGCGATCTCGTCAACCACGCCGCACGTTGCCCATCACTCCCGGCGGCGACCCGGTCGAAGTCGACGACGTCGCTGTGGCTGTACAGCTCGGTCCTCGTCCACCCCCGCAGCTCCTCAGGCGCGGCGATGTCCTTGCTACAGGCAGACGCGGCGACAGCGAGGAGGCCGAGGCAGACCGCGAGGATCGGTCGAAAGTGGGTCATCGACCGACATCCTGTCAGTGGGTCAGGTATTGAAGTACTTGGCCTCGGGGTGGTGAATGACGATCGCGTCGGTGGACTGTTCGGGGTGCAGTTGGAACTCGTCCGAGAGCGTGACGCCCAGGCGTTCCGGCTTCAGCAGGTCGACGATCTTGGCCCGGTCCTCGAGGTTGGGGCAGGCGCCGTAGCCCAGGGAGAAGCGGGCTCCTCGGTAGCCCAGCTTGAGGATGTCGTCCAGCTCCGCCGAGTCCTCGCCGGCGAAACCGAGCTCGGCGCGGATCCGTGCGTGCCAGTACTCCGCCAACGCCTCGGCCAGCTGGACCGAGAGGCCGTGCAGTTCCAGGTACTCGCGGTAGGAGTTCGAGGCGAACAGCTTCGCGGTCTCCTCCGAGATCCGCGACCCGGCCGTCACGATCGTGAAGCCGACGACGTCCACCTCGCCCGACTCCTCCGGCCGGAAGAAGTCCGCCAGGCACAGGTGCCGGTCGCGACGTTGCCGCGGGAACGTGAACCGACAGCGCTCCGCACCCGACTCGGACAGCACGATGAGGTCGTCGCCCTTGCTCACGCACGGGAAGTAGCCGTAGACGACGCCGGACTGCAGCAGGTTCTCGGTCTGCATCCGGTCGAGCAGCGCCCGCAGCCGCGGCCGGCCCTCGGTCTCGACGAGCTCCTCGTACGAGGGTCCGTCCGCGCCGCGCGCGGCGCGCAGGCCCCACTGGCCCATGAACGTCGCACGCTCGTCCAGCATCGACGCGTAGTCGGCGAGCGGGATGCCCTTCACCACCCGGTCGCCCCAGAACGGCGGCGTGGGCACGGGATTGTCGACAGCCACGTCGGACCGCGACGGCATGGCTTCGGCCGGCGTCTCGCGCAGCTGCGACGTCCGTACGCGCCGCTGCCGCAGCTCCGGCAGGGCCGCGCCCGGCACACCGCGCTTCACGTTCATCACCGCGTCCATCAGCCGCAAGCCCTCGAACGCGTCCCGCGCGTACCGCACCTCGCCGTCGTACACCCGCGCGAGATCCTCCTCGACGTACGCCCGCGTCAGCGCCGCGCCGCCGAGCAGCACCGGGAAGCGCCCCGCCGTGCCGCGGACGTTGATCTCCTCGAGGTTCTCCTTCATCACCACGGTGCTCTTCACCAGCAGACCGGACATCCCGATCGCGTCCGCACGGTGCTGCTCGGCCGCCTCGAGGATGTGGTTGATCGGCTGCTTGATGCCGAGATTGACGACGTTGTAGCCGTTGTTGCTGAGGATGATGTCGACGAGGTTCTTGCCGATGTCGTGCACGTCGCCCTTGACGGTCGCGAGCACGATCGTGCCCTTGCCGTCGTCGTCGGTTTTCTCCATGTGGGGTTCGAGGAACGCGACCGCGGTCTTCATCACCTCGGCGCTCTGCAGAACGAACGGCAGCTGCATCTCGCCGCGACCGAACAGCTCGCCGACGGTCTTCATGCCGTCGAGCAGGTCGTCGTTGACGATGTCGAGCGCGGGGCGTCCGTTCCCCAACGCCTCGGACAGGTCGGCCTCGAGCCCGTTCCCCTCGCCGTCGATGATGCGGCGGCGCAGACGTTCGCCCAACGGGAGCGCGGCAAGCTCCTGTTGACGCGAGGCCTTCGTGTCGGACGTCTTCACGTCGGCGAAGATCTCGAGCAGCTCCTGCAGCGGGTCGTACCCCTCGCGCCGGCGGTCGTAGACGAGGTCGAGCGCGACCTGTCGCTGCTCGTCGGGGATGCGCGAGATCGGCAGGATCTTGCTGGCGTGCACGATCGCCGAGTCGAGGCCGGCCTTCACACACTCGGCGAGGAACACCGAGTTCAGCACCTGCCGAGCCGCGGGGTTGAGGCCGAACGAGATGTTCGACAGGCCGAGCACGGTCTGGACGTTCGGGTGCTCCTGCTTGAGCTTGCGGATCGCCTCGATCGTCTCGATGCCGTCGCGCCGGCTCTCCTCCTGCCCGGTGGCGAGCGTGAACGTGAGGGTGTCGACGAGGATGTCGCTCTCGTCCATCCCCCACTGCCCGGTCAGTGTCTCGATGAGCCGGTGGGCGATCGCGACCTTGGTGTCGGCCGTACGCGCCTGGCCCTCCTCGTCGATCGTCAACGCGACGACCGCGGCGCCGTGCTCGCGCACGATCGGCATCACCTGCCCGAAGCGGCTCTCCGGTCCCTCACCGTCCTCGAAGTTGACCGAGTTGATCGTGCACCGGCCGCCGAACATCTCCAGCCCGGCTTCGATCACCGGCGGCTCGGTCGAGTCGAGCATGATCGGCAACGTGCTCGCGGTCGCGAGCCGGGCGGCCGCCTCGCGCATGTCGGCGACGCCGTCGCGGCCGACGTAGTCGACACACAGGTCGAGGACGTGCGAGCCGTCGCGGATCTGCGCGCGGGCGATGTCGACGCAGTCGTCCCAGCGGCCGGCGATCATCGCCTCGCGGAAGGCCTTGCTGCCGTTGGCGTTCGTGCGTTCGCCGATCGCCAGGTACGAGATGTCCTGCCGGAACGGCACGTGCTGGTAGAGGCTCGACGTCCCCGGCTCGTGCCGCGGCCGGCGGCGGGTGATCTCGCGGCCGCCCACACGTTCGACGACGAGCCGCAGGTGCTCGGGCGTCGTTCCGCAACAACCGCCGACGAGGCTGAGGCCGTAGTCGCGGGTGAAGTGGTCGTGCGCGTCGGCCAGCTCCCGCGGGGTGAGCGGGTAGCTGGCGCCGTCGCTGGTGAGCTCGGGCAGGCCGGCATTGGGCATGCAGGACAGCGGGACGCGCGCGTGCTTGGCGAGGTAGCGCAGGTGCTCGCTCATCTCGGCCGGCCCGGTCGCGCAGTTGAGGCCGATCAGGTCGATGCCGATCGGCTCCAGCGCCGTGAGCGCGGCGCCGATCTCGCTGCCGAGCAGCAGGGTGCCGGTGGTCTCGACGGTGACCGAGACGATCAGCGTGATCTCCTCGTCGGCCTCCTTGATCGCGCGCTTGGCGCCGACCACGGCGGCCTTGGCCTGGAGCAGGTCCTGCGCGGTCTCGACGATGACCGCGTGGACTCCCCCGTCGATGAGGCCGCGGACCTCTTCCTGGTACGCGTCGCGCAGCGTGGCGAACGGGACGTGGCCGAGCGTCGGCAGCTTCGTCCCGGGCCCGATCGAGCCGAGCGCCCATTTGCCGTACTCGTCGGCGACCTCCCGGGCGAGGCGGGCGCCGGAGACCGAGAGCTCGTAGATGCGGTCGGTGATGCCGTACTCGCCCAGGTTCGCGAGGTTGGCACCGAACGTGTTGGTTTCGACCAGGTCGACGCCGACGTCGAAGTAGGCGCGGTGGATGGCCTTCACGACGTCGGGGCGGGTGACGTTCAGGATCTCGTTGCAGCCCTCGTGGCCCTCGAAGTCGTCGAGGCCGAGGTCGTACGCCTGCAACATGGTGCCCATCGCGCCGTCCGCCACGACGACGCGCTCAGAGAGCGCCCGACGGAGTTCGGCAGCAGTGGCAGGCACGATGGTTCTCCCCTCGCGGACGTGCGACAAGCGTTCAGCGTACCGAGCGTGTCCGACTATTGGACGCCAGTCTTGGTACGCGAGATGACTGTCCCAGGGGCTGGTCGGCCCGGTTCGTGCGCTGATGTGGGGAGGGGCACGTAGGCTGAGCGGAGCGGTCCCCGCTCTCCGCGGGGCCGAGGCAGTGGAAGGGGACGATCACGTGGCCGAACTCGAGGGTTCGCCAGAGCTCGAGGACCCGGTGCTCATCGCAGCCTTTGAGGGCTGGAACGACGCCGCGGACGCCGCTAGTGCGGCCCTCGACCACCTGGTGGACGCCTGGGAGGCCAAACCGGTCGCCGAGATCGACCCCGACGACTACTACGACTTCCAGGTCAACCGCCCCACCGTGTCGATGGAGGAGGACGGCGTCCGCTCGATCACCTGGCCGACGAGCCGGGTCCTGATCGCACGGCGTCCGGCCGCGCCCCGAGACGTGGTGCTGGTCCGTGGCATCGAGCCGAACATGCGCTGGCGGCAGTTCTGTGCGGAGATCCTCTCCGAGTCGTCGCGGTACAAGGTGCGGATGGCCGTTCTGCTCGGAGCGTTGCTCGCGGACTCGCCGCACAGCCGGCCGATCCCGGTGACGTCGTCGGCGACGGACCCGGAGCTGGCGAAGGCGCTCGGGCTCGAGGCTTCCAAGTACGAGGGCCCGACCGGTGTGCTCGGCGTGCTGCAGGACGCCTGCCAGCAGCGCGGGCTGCCGGCCGTGTCGCTGTGGGCCGCCGTACCGCACTACGTCGGTCAGCCGCCGAACCCGAAGGCGACGCTGGCGCTGCTGCGGCAGTTGGAGGACCTGCTCGACCTGTCGGTGCCGCTCGGTGAGCTGCCCGAGGAGGCACGCGCCTGGGAGCGCGGCGTGGACGACCTGGCGCGGGACGACTCCGAGGTGGCGGAGTACGTCCGTTCGCTGGAGGAGGCGCGCGACGCGGCCGACCTGCCGGAGGCGACGGGCGAGGCGATCGCGCGGGAGTTCGAGCGGTACCTGAAGCGGCAGCGGCCCGAGAGCTGAGCTCTTCTCTTGGACGACGCGGAGTTCTACTCGCTGGTACGGCCCGTGGACACCGCCTCCGCCTTCGGGTGTGGCGTCGCTGTTGGCTGGGCTGCCCGTGCGGTGGTGGATCGTCGGAGGCTGGACGATCGAGGCGTTCACGGGGGTGGCGCGCGAGCACGAGGACACCGACGTCTCGGTCCTGCGGTCTGACCTGGGTGGCCTGCTCTCCCACGTGGGGTCTTCGCTGTGCGTGTGGACGAACCTGGGCGGGACCCTCCGGCCGCTGCGGTCGGCGTCCGAGCTGCCCGATGAGTGCCGGCAGCTCTGGGTGCGTCGTGACGGGGCGAGTCCCTGGCTGTTCGATCTACTGTTGACGCCGCACGAGGGCTCGACCTGGATGTGCATCCGGGACCACTCCGTCCGCCTGCCGCTGGAGTCGGTGCTGATGGAGCGGGACGGGATCACGTACCAACGCCCCGAGGTCACGCTGCTGCTGAAGGCGCATCTCGATCGCCCGAAGGACCGCGAGGACCTCGCCGTCACGCTGCCGCTGCTCGAGCCCGACCGGCGGTCCTGGCTCCGCACGACGTTGGAGCAGGTGCATCCGGGCCATGCCTGGGTGAACGAGATCTAGAGGGACGCGTTCACGATCGCCAGGTTGCGCGCGCTGTACTCCCGCAGCGCGCGCAGCTGGTCGGTCGAGAGGCGTTCGCACACCCAGTCCCAGTGCAGCGCGACCCACTCGCCGGGCACCAGGTCCGTGCGGAAGCCGCGCCCAGCGACCGCGTACTTGGCGACCTCCGTCACCGGCGCGCCCAGCGACAACCGCCGGCCGTCCCACGTCAACAGCTCCGACGACACGGTCACCTGACCGTCCGCGGCTTCGAGCACGCGGCCCCAGCGGATCCGGCAGCGGTCGAGCACGTTCAACGCCGGACTCGGCCCGGCCACCGGCGGCAACAGACCGGCCCACGGGTACACGCAGAACACATGGAACGAATGGTGTGGAATGCCGCCGAGCTCCGCGCCGCGGGACGCGATGCCGAGCTGTCCGACGACGAGCTGACGCAGCCGTTCGTCGAGCGAACCGTCCAAGGCGCGCACGCTGATGCCCTCGAGCAACGGCGCTCCGATCCAGTACGCCTCCACGACCTCGCGGCTGAACGGATCGAGACCGGTCGCCGCCGCGATGAGCTGCAGGTATGGCCACGCGCCGGTGAACTCCTTCGCCAACTCGCCGTGCGAGCCGTCGCCGGTGACGCCGTACTCGAACACCGCGCCGTCGTTCGAAGGACCGCAGTATCCGAGCTCGTTGGGTGCGTAGGCATAGCGTGCGAACAGCACCGAACCGGTCACCTGAGCATCGCGCACCCGCTCATCGTAAGCCTGCCGACAAGTGACTTAGGCGAGCCTGACCTTGGTCCTGAAATCCTGGACTTTTCCCAGCCCCATAAGGGCAATCCCGAACGATGGCCGGGAGTAATCTCCGAGTAACCGAATCAGACAATGGCGGTGCCGCGGACTCTGCGCGATGACTCTGCACGCCGTCTGGGGGCGGTGTAGCCATGCGTGCGTCAACCGCCGGTGAACGTGGCCGCGATCGACGTCGCGTCGTTGTGACTGGGGTCGTCCAAGGCGTCGGATTTCGACCCTTTGTGTACGCCCTCGCGCGCGAGCTCGGGCTCAGTGGTTGGGTGGGGAACGACACGGCCGGTGTCCAGATCGAGGTCGAGGGCGCACCGGACGCGGTCACGACGTTCTGCGTTCGCGTACGGGCCGACGCTCCCCCGCTCGCCGTCGTCGACGCGGTCCGCAGCCGACCGCTCGTGTCGCGCGGCGGCACCGAGTTCGTCATCCAGAACTCCTCGAGCGGCGACGGCCGAACACTCGTCTCCCCCGACGTCGCCATGTGCGGCGACTGCGCCCGCGAGCTCGCCGATCCCAAGGACCGGCGCTACCGGCATCCGTTCATCACCTGCACGAACTGCGGTCCGCGGTTCACGATCATCGTCGATCTTCCGTACGACCGCGCGACCACGACGATGGCCGATTTCCCCATGTGTGCAAGGTGTTCGCGGGAGTACGACGAGCCGTTCGACCGGCGTTTCCACGCGCAGCCGATCTCGTGCCCGCGGTGTGGGCCGCGGCTGTGGTGGCGTCAACCCGGGCATGACGATCTCGCCGATGCCGAGGCCCTCGTCAAGGCGCGCCGACTGCTCGCCGTCGGAGGCATCGTCGCGGTCAAGGGGCTCGGCGGCTACCACCTGGCGTGCGACGCGACCAGTCCCGACGCCGTCGCGACACTACGCAAACGCAAGGACCGCGGGGACAAGCCGTTCGCGGTGATGGCCGCGAGCCTGGACGCCGCGCGACGCTACGTTCGCTTCGACGACGCCGAGGAGAAGCTGCTCACCGACATCCGCCGCCCGATCGTCCTGCTTCGCCGTCGCAAGGCCGGCAGGATTCCTTCCAGGCTTGCCGATTCAGTCGCCCCAGACAACCCCGACGTCGGGGTCATGCTCCCGTACACGCCTCTGCATCGGCTGTTGTTCGGCCTGCCGGGAGATGTCCATGGTCCCGACGTTCTGGTGATGACGAGCGGCAACCTGTCCGGTGAGCCGATCGTCATCGACGATGCCATGGCCGAGAATCGCCTTGCCTCGTTGGTGGATGGCTGGCTCGGACACGACCGGCCGATCCACGTTCCTTGCGACGACTCGGTCGTTCGAGTGGTGGATGGCATCGAACTGCCCGTCCGGCGGTCGCGCGGGTATGCACCGTTCCCGGTGTCGTTGCCGGTGCCCGTACGGCCCGCGCTCGCGACTGGCGGGGACCTGAAGAACACGTTCTGCGTGGGCGAGGATCGCTATGCCTGGCTGTCGGCACATGTCGGCGACATGGACGACCTCGCGACCATTGAGGCGTTCGAGCGGGCGACGACGCATCTGGAGGCGCTCACCGGGGTCCGTCCCGAGCTGCTGATCACCGACAAGCACCCGCTCTACCGCTGCGGCCAGTGGGCGACGCGGAACGCCGACGGTCGCGAGGTCGTTAGCGTCCAGCATCACCACGCGCACATCGCGTCGTCGATGGCCGAGCACGGGATTCCCGACGGCGAGAAGGTGATCGGTTTCGCCTTTGACGGAACGGGATTCGGCGACGACGGCGCCGTCTGGGGTGGCGAGGTGCTCGTCGCCGACTACGACGGCTACGAGCGTGCCGCGCACCTGGCGTACGTCGCGCTGCCCGGTGGGGACGCCGGCGTACGCAACCCCTGCCGGATGGCGCTGTCGCATCTGCGGCAGGCCGGCATCGCCTGGTCGCCGGACATCCCCAGCGTCGCCGCGTGCTCGCCGAGGGAGCTCGCGCTGCTCGATCGCCAGCTGGAGCGAGGCATCGCCTGCGTGCCGACCTCCAGCATGGGCAGGCTGTTCGATGCCGTCGCGTCCCTCGCCGGCGTATGCCAGCGGGTCGGGTACGAGGCACAGGCGGCGATCGAGCTGGAAGGCCGTTCGCTCGACTACATGGAGACCTGCGGTCGCCCGTACGAGTTCCGCGTCGTCGACGGCGATCCGTACACGCTCGACCCCGCGCCGGTGCTCGCCAGCGTCGTCCGCGACGCGCGAGCCGGGGTGCTCGCCGGAGTCATCGGGGCGAGGTTCCACCGTGGTGTGGTCGACGCGGTCCGCGACCTAGCGCTGCTGCTCAAACAACGAACAGGACTGTCCACGATCGCCTTGTCTGGTGGGGTGTTTCTCAACAGGTTGTTGGTAGCGGGGTGCGCGCGACGGCTCGGTGCCGCCGGGTTCACCGTGCTGCGGCCGGTCAAGGTGCCACCAAGCGACGCGGGGCTGGCTTTGGGACAGCTCGTCATCGCCGCTCGACGGAAGGAGAGGTGAGACCAGATGTGCCTGGCCGTGCCGGGAAAGGTGCTCGACATCAGGGAGCAGGACGACACGTTGATGGCCACCGTCGACTTCGGCGGCGTGTTGAAGGACGTGTGTTTGCAATACGTACCGGACATCGAGGTAGGTGACTACACGATCGTCCATGTGGGGTTCGCGTTGCAGCGGTTGGACGAGGAGTCGGCACTGCAGACACTCGCCAACTTCCGTGCGATGGGCGAGCTCGAGCTGGAGTTCGGCGACGCGTGGGGACGGGCGGCCGCCGATGCCGGACTCCCCCGCCCCGCCGGTACGGGGGACACGAAGGAGGCGACGACGTGAAGTATCTCGAGGAGTTCAGCGATCCAGAGCTGGCCGGTCGACTGGTCGACGACATCAAGGCGACGGTGACTCGCCCGTGGGCGTTGATGGAGGTGTGCGGCGGTCAGACGCACTCGATCATCCGGCATGGCATCGACCAGTTGCTGCCCGACGAGATCGAGATGATCCACGGTCCCGGGTGTCCGGTGTGCGTGACCCCGTTGGAGATCATCGACAAGGCGATGGAGATCGCCTCGCGTCCGGACGTGATGTTCTGCTCGTTCGGCGACATGCTGCGGGTGCCGGGGTCGGACAAGGATCTGTTCCGGATCAAGAGCGCCGGCGGTGACGTACGCGTCGTGTACTCACCGCTCGACGCACTCAAGCTGGCAAGGGAAAACCCCGACAAGCAGGTGGTCTTCTTCGGCATCGGCTTCGAGACGACGGCGCCGCCGAACGCGATGACCGTGTATCAGGCACAGCGGTTGGGTATCGACAACTTCAGCCTGCTCGTGTCGCATGTGCGCGTACCACCGGCCATCGAGGCGATCATGACGTCGCCGTCCTGCCGGGTGCAGGGCTTCCTGGCGGCGGGCCATGTGTGCAGCGTGATGGGGACGTCGGAGTACCCGTCGCTGGCCGAGGCTTTCAAGGTGCCGATCGTCGTGACGGGCTTCGAGCCACTCGACATCCTGGAGGGCATCCGGTTGACCGTTCGTCAACTGGAGAAGGGCGAACACTACGTCGAGAACGCGTACTCGCGCGCGGTGCCGCCGGAGGGCAACCCGGCCGCCAAGGCGATGTTGGCGGACGTCTTCGAGGTGACGGACCGGGCGTGGCGTGGGATCGGGATGATTCCGCAGAGCGGGTGGAAGCTGTCGTCGCGGTACCGGGAGTACGACGCCGAGTATCGCTTCGACGTCGCCGACATCACGACGCAGGAGTCGTCGGTCTGCCGAAGTGGTGAGGTGCTGCAGGGTTTGATCAAGCCCCACGAGTGTTCCGCGTTCGGGACGCTGTGCACGCCGCGCAACCCGCTGGGCGCGACGATGGTGTCGAGTGAGGGTGCCTGTGCCGCGTACTACCTCTACCGCCGGCTGGAGACTCCCGTGTCGCAGGCGGTGACTTCCGTTGGTTGACGTGGCACTGGACTTCGAGGGTTGGACCTGCCCGCTGCCGTTGCGCGACTCACCGACCGTGGTGATGGGGCACGGCGGTGGCGGGCAGATGTCGGCGGAGTTGGTGGAGCACATCTTCGTTCCGGCGTTTCAGAACTCGGTGTTGTCCGGGCTCGCCGACTCCGCGGTGGTGACGCTGGGCGGGGCGCGACTGGCGATGTCGACGGACTCGTTCGTCGTACGCCCGTTGTTCTTCCCGGGCGGAAGCATCGGCGATCTCGCGGTGAACGGGACCGTGAACGATCTCGCGATGAGCGGAGCCCAGGCCGCGTACCTGTCGTGCGGCTTCATCCTCGAGGAGGGCACCGACATCGCCGTCGTCGGCGAGGTGGCCGCCCGACTGGGGCGGGCGGCCACCCGGGCCGGCGTGGTGGTGGTGACCGGGGACACCAAGGTGGTGGACGCGGGGCACGGGGACGGCGTGTACGTGAACACCGCGGGGATCGGCCTGGTGCCGGACGGCATCGACATCCGTCCCCAGCGGGCGCGGCCTGGCGACGTGGTGATCGTGAGCGGCGCGATCGGCGTGCACGGGATCGCGATCATGAGCGTGCGGGAGGGGCTGGAGTTCGGCATCGAGATCATCAGCGACTGTGCACCGTTGAACGGTCTCGTCGCTTCGATGCTCGAGGTCGTGCCGGACGTGCACGTGTTGCGCGACCCGACTCGGGGCGGGTTGGCGACGTCGCTGAACGAGATCGCGCAGGCCTCGCGCGTGGGGATCGAGCTGGTGGAGCGGCTGCTGCCGATTCCCGAGGCTGTCGCCAACGCCTGCTCGGTGTTGGGGCTGGATCCCTTGTACGTGGCGAACGAGGGGAAGCTCGTGGCCCTGGTCGCACCAGAGGACGCCGATGCGGTGCTGGCGGCGATGCGGGCTCACGAGTACGGGGCCGAAGCAGTGGTGATCGGCGAGTGCGTGGAGGCGCATCCAGGGATGGTCGTGACGCGGACCGGGCTGGGCGGGACGCGGGTGGTCGACGTGCCGATCGGAGAGCAGCTGCCCCGAATCTGCTGACCGCCCACCGCGGTGATCATGATCGTGATCATGAAGCCGGAGCATCGCTCTACGCGCGTTTGGCTTCATGATCACGATCATGATCACGGCCCGGACGGGGGTTTGGAATGAGGGCGTCCCTCTATCGATCTTTTGGATAGAGGGACGCCCTCATTCGAAACGGACCTGGTGGGCCGGACGACTTGTTGGACAGATACCGGCTTAGAGGCCGAGATCTGTCCAACAACTCGTCGCGTGGTGCGCGTGTGACCAGCGGGTGCGAGAGCCGGCGGCGGGAGCCCCGACTTGTTCCAGGGATCTCGACCTAGAAGCCGAGATCCCTGGAACAACTCACCGGTCTAATCGACCGGCCTGCTCGTTGACGACGCCCGGCACCCGCAACCTCCGGCCACCACCGGCCACCACCGTCCACAGCTCCCCCCACTTCCCTCACCGAACCGGGGTCTCGCGGGCTCTTGCCACGCCGCACAACCCCAGATCGGCCAGGGAAGTGCACGATCCTGTGGACAACCTCCCCGGAGTCATGGCACCCAGGCGACATACCGGCCTGTTCGACAGAGCGACGCCCTCATTCGAAACGGCGGAAGCCCGCGCGCGCTCAGGTGAGCAGGTCCCTTGCGCGGAAGAGGTGGCCGTCCTTTGCCACCTGGTCGACGAAGTGCAGGTTGGCGATCGAGGTCAGGGGGTTCGCGTTCAGCAGCACCAGGTCGGCGAGCTTGCCGGGTGCCAGGGAGCCGCGCTCGTAGGCCCGGCCGAGCATGCGGGCGGCGCCCAACGTGGCGCCGCGGAGGATCTCGTGCGGCCGCAGGCCGGCCGACTCGTGGACCGCGAGCTCGAGGTGGCTCGAGATGCCCAGCGCCTGGCTGAACGTTCCGCCGTCGGAGCCGAACGTCGCGTTCGCCCCGCTCGAGAACAGCCGCCGCGAGTTCGAACGCAACGTCGCCAGGTGCTTCACCACCACCGACGGGTCGACGAACGCCTCGATCGCGGCGATCGCCTCCGGGCTGCGTAGCGCGTCGTACACCGAAGAGGGATAGAGACCGAGCCGGTCGAACGCCTGCTGCCTACCCACGTACGACACGACGTCGCCGAGCGTTTCGAACAGCGAGAACGTCTCCAACGCCGAAGCGTCGGACCGCCGCAGCAAGCGCAGGAACGACCTGTCCAGCGGCGCGTCGACGATCCCGTGCAACAGCCCGCTCGCCCCAGCCCGCAAGGCCTGCATTGCCAGCCGCAGAGACGGAGCGTGGAAGAACACGCGCAACCGGTGCCGCCGCGCCGCCGCCACGATCGCGACCTGCACGTCCTCCGGCATCTCGGCAGCGATGCCGCCGCCCCAGGCCACGTTGTCGTTCGCCACCTTGATCGCGTCCGCCCCGTGAGCCGCGAACTCGGCGACGATCGACGCCGCGGCGGAGGCGGAAGGCACGACCCGCGTCTCCGGCGTCCCGAAGTCGCCCCACCCACCGGGCGTCCCGAGCATCGGCCCCGTACCGGAGTACCTAGGGTACGGCGCATCCGAAACTCCAGAGAAAGCCTTCAGGGCAACGAGATCCGGCAACGAGACAGCAGGATCGAAGATCGACGTGTACCCGAACGCGAGCAGCTGCCGCAGGTTGGCCGCCCGCTCCTCCAACGACGTGCCACCGAGGTGGTGGTGCATGTCGACCAACCCGGGAATCACGTACTTCCCATGCCCGTCGATGACGGTGGTGGAAGGCGGCAACACCACCTCGCGCCGCCGCCCGACCCGGGCGATCCGGTTGCCGTGCACCAGCACCGTGGCATCGGCCAACGGGTGCGAACGCACCGAGTCGATCGCGGTCGCACCGACGATCGCCCACGTTCGGCCCAGCGCGCGTGGCGCTGCTTGGGCGACAGAGGACAGCGCGAGGGCGGCGACCGACCCACCGGCCCCGACCAGCAGCGCACGCCGTCCAAGCCGGCCTGGCGACGGCACAGGAGTCCCGCCGCCATGGAACTGGCACATCCGTTCAGCCTCCCCCGAGGTGGCTAGAGCTACAGCGAGATGCCGAGCAAAGAGTCACACACATCCCGAACGATCGCCGGAGCGTCAGCATCCCCGAGAGAGCCGCTTCCGGCCAGCGTCGCGTCCACCCATTCGTCGACGACAGCCACCGCGGCCGGCGCGTCGAGGTCAGCGGCGAGTGCGTCCCGTACGCCAGGCAGGACCTTCGAGGCATCGGCCCCGGCGGGCAGCGCGACCGCCGCACGCCATCGAGCGAGCCGCGCGGTACCCGCCTCGAGATCGGACGGGAACCACTCCCAAGGCGAGCGGTAGTGGTGGGTCAGCAGCACCATCCGGATAGCCATCGGATCCACGCCGTCCGACCGCAGCTTCGACGAGAAGACCAGGTTGCCCTTGGACTTCGACATCTTCTCGCCGTCCAGCGACACCATCGCCTGGTAGACGTACGCGTGCGCGAACGGCTTCTCCCCAGCCAAGACCTGCGCCTCGGACGCACACATCTCGTGGTGCGGGAACGTCAGGTCAGACCCGCCGCCCTGGATGTCGAAGCTCATCCCCAGGTGCTCGAGCGCGATCGCCGAGCACTCCACGTGCCACCCCGGCCGGCCCTTCCCGTGCGGCGACTCCCAGGCCGGCTCGCCCGGCCGCTGCAGCAGCCAGAGCAGGCAGTCGAGCGGGTCCCGCTTGCCGGCGCGATCGGGGTCCCCGCCCCGCTCGGCGAACACGTCGAGCATGGTCGAACGCGACAAGCCGGAAACCGAGCCGAAGTCGGGATCGGACCCGACCGGGAAGTACAGATCGCCGTCGACCGAGTATGCCGCGCCCTTGCCGCGCAGCTCCTCGACGAAGTCGACGACCAGCGGGATCGCCTCGACCGCGCCGATGTACTGAGCGGGCGCGAGAACCCGTAGCGCGGACATGTCGCCCCGGAACAGCTCGGTCTGCCGCTCGGCCAACCCCGCCCAGTCCTCGCCGTCGCGGTTGGCGCGCTCCAGCAGCGGGTCGTCGATGTCGGTGACGTTCTGCACGTACGTCACGTCGAGCCCGGCGTCGCGCCAGGCCCGGTTGAGCAGATCGAACGCGACGTACGTGGCGGTGTGCCCGATGTGCGTCGCGTCGTACGGCGTGATGCCACACACGTACATCCGCGCGTGCTGACCGGTCGCACTGGGGCGCAGAGAGCCGCTGCCCACGTCGAAGATCTGAGGTACCTGTCCCGCTCCGGGCAGCCGGGGGACGTCTGGAGAGGACCAGGATTTCATGCCTCGAAGCCTATCGGGCGCTAGAAAACCGGCCAGGGAATCGATGGCCAGCCGTCGCCACCCCGCTCAGGAAAGACGGGATAGAGCCGCAGCCGCTGGATGCGGGTACGCAACGCGTCCAGCTCGTCACGGTGGATCAGCTTGCGCAGCCCGCCGCCGACCGGGCCGGAGAGGTCGCACTCGAGCTTCTCCAGCACCTCGCCGTACTCCTCCGGCATGGGCTCGCCCGCCCACCCCCAGAGCACGGTCCGCAGCTTGTCCTCCTCGTGGAAGCACAACCCGTGGTCGACCGCGAACACCCGCTGCAGCTCGTCCACGAGCACGTGCCCGCCCTTGCGGTCGGCGTTGTTGACCACCGAGTCGAAGACAGCGAGCCGGCGCAGGTCCTCGTTCTCCGCGTGCACCAGGCTGATCTCGTCGCCGTCGGAGTCGAACGCGTCCAGCACGTGCCGCCATCCCGGCTTCACCGAGGCGCGGGGCACGATGTCGATCATCTCCACGTCGGACGACGGCTCGATCCACAGCTGCGCCATGCCCTCGCCGAGCGGCCCGTCGCGGAGCACCGTTGGAGGCACGAGGTTCCAGCCGGACGCCGCGGAGAGCAGGTACGTCGCCACCTCGCGCTGCGCGAGCGTGCCGTTCGGGAAGTCCCACAGCGGCCGCTCGCCGCGTACCGGCTTGTAGACAGCGGCGGCCTGCACGCCGTCCATCGTCAGGGAGCAGTAGAACGTCGCGTTCGACGCCGCGACCAGGCGACCCTCGATCGAGAGGTCGCCCTGCTGCAGCAGGCGCAGTGCGTCCGCCTGGTCCAGGGATTCCATCGTCCGCTCGTTACAGCTCGGTCCGGCGGTAGCCGTTCTGCCGCGGGCACAGGTGCCCGTCGGGGTCGAGCGGCCCGCCGCAGAACGGGCACGGCGGCCGGCCCTGCGAGACGAGGGCGAGCGACCGGCGTACGAACGCGCGGGCCTGGGCGCCGGTGATCCGGACGACCAACGTCTCCGGCCCCTCGGCGTCCGGGTCCTCCTCGACGGGAGGCGGCGGGTCGGCCTCCTCCTCGGTGACCTCGTACGCCTCGATCACGACCCGTTCCTGGTCGCTGTCCCAGGCCAGGCGCAGCGTGCCGACGCGGAACTCCTCGATGATCGGCTGCTCGAGCGGATTGTCGTCGTCGAGGTCGGTCGGCACGACCGCGGGAATCACGGCCCGGCCACCGGTGAGGCGCAAGACCTCGTCGAGCATCGCATCGACGCGCTCGGCGAGGATGCTGACCTGCTCCTTCTCCAGCGCGACCGTGGTGATCTGGTCGCTCGAACGGGCCTGCAGATAGAAACTACGCTGCCCGGGATCTCCGACCGTTCCGGCCACGAAACGCTCAGGCATGTCGTGTAGGTGGACGACGCGCGTCATGGATACGACCCTACGCGGTCCCGGCTCCGCCGCCGACCGGCGCGTCCGAATCTCGGCTCGGCGCCTTGGAGCGGCGTTTCCGGGGCTTCTTGGGGACGAGAGCGGCGAGATCGCTGCCGGTGTCGTTGACCTTGATCACGAACGGACGAAGCGGCGTATAGCGGACGATCGACACAGAGCAGGGGTCGACCATGATCCGCTGGAACTGGTCCAGGTGCAGCCCGAGCGCATCGGCGACGATCGCCTTGATCACGTCGCCGTGGCTGACCGCGGCCCAGATCGCGTCCGGGCCGTGCTCCGCCTCGACCTTGGCGTCCCACTCGCGGACGGCGTCGACGGAGCGGTCCCACATCGCGCGGAGCGACTCACCGCCCTCGCCGGGGAAGACGACGCCGCTGGGGTTCTGCTGGACGATCTTCCAGAGCGGCTCCTTGGCGAGCTTGCTGAGCTTCTCGCCCTGCCAGTCGCCGTACTTCGCCTCGCCGAGCCTGTCGTCGGTCACCAGCTCGGGACGTCCGTCGATGCCGCCCAGAGCCTTCGCGGTCTCCTGGCAGCGGTCGAGCGGGCTCGCGACGAGGGCAGCCAACGGGATGCCCGCGAGCCTCGTCGCGAGAGTCTCGGCCTGCCCTCGGCCGATGTCGTCCAACCCCACCCCGGGCGTCCAACCAGCCAGCACTCCATCGGCGTTGGCCTTCGTCCGACCGTGGCGGACAAGCAGCAACGTCGCCATGCCGGCGAGCCTACAGACGCACGCCAACCCACCCACGCCCGCCGCGACGCCCCGGGCGAGTTGTTGGACAGCTTTCGGCCTCTATCCCGAGATTCGTCCAACAACTCCGCCGGAGGGGTGCGGATGTGACCGTTGCGAGTTGCGTCGGATGGGCGCCGCACTTTACCCATGAGGGGGGCGTTCCGAGGGTGTTCGGAGCCCCTCGGAACGCCCCTTTCGTGGGTGAAGTCACGATGCGGGGACGGACGGGGAGCGTGGCGGGTGGAGCGGCAACCGCGACGCCCTGGGGCGAGTTGTTGGACAGCTGTCGGCCTCTATCCCGAGATTCGTCCAACAACTCCGCCGGACGGGGGCGGATGTGACCGGCGTGGCGACGATCGGAGTGTGGTTGCGGCGCGAGGTGAGGTCGGCTCGGGACTTGTTGGCTTGTTCACCCGTCGACTTGTTGGACGGCTGTCGGCTTAGAAGGCGACAGCCGTCCAACAAGTCGTTCGGCGTGGGGTAGCGGGTCTGTTCAGGGGTGGTCGACCACAATGGGGGGCGTGATCGTGGACTCCGGGGTCTACCTCGACGGCAGGCGGGTCGAGACCGCGCCCGACGTCCGGAGTGCCGTCGCGCGGATCGAGCAGTCCGACGACGCGTTCTGCTGGATCGGGCTCGTCGAGCCCACCGAGGACGAGCTCGACGAGGTCGCGCGGGCGTTCGACCTGCATCGGCTGGCCGTCGAGGACGCCATGCACGCGCGGGAACGGCCGAAGCTCGACCTGTACGACGACATGCTGCTGCTCTCGCTCAAGACGCTCTGGTACGACCCGGGCCACTCCACGGTCGAGAACGGCGAGCTCTACATCTTCCTGGGCGCCAACTTCATCGTCACCGTTCGCCACGGCGAGGGCAGCCAGCTCGGCGACATCCGGGCCGACCTCGAGCAGAAGGCGAGCCTGCTCGGCCACGGCCCGGCCGGCATCCTCTACGCGATCTGCGACCACGTCGTCGACTCGTACGCCGACGTCACGGCCGAGCTCGAGACCGACGCGGACGACGTCGAGCAGTCCGTGTTCTCCGACGAACGGACCGACAACGCCAACGCGATCTACCGTGTCAAGCGCGAGTTGCTCCGCTTCCGCAAGGCGTCCCGCCCACTCGTCGAGCCGATGACGAGGCTCGCCGACGGAAGCGTCAGCCTGGTCCCCGACAACGCCGCGCCGTTCTTCCGCAGCGTCTCCGAGCACGTCCAGAAGCTCGCGGAGTACGCCGAGTCGCTCGACGAGCTGCTCACGTCCGCGCTTTCGGCCCACCTCGCCCGCGTCGGCGTCCAGCAGAACGAGGACGTCCGCAAGATCTCCGCCGCCGCCGCGATCGTCGCCGTTCCCACGATGATCGCCGGCGTCTACGGCATGAACTTCGTGCACATGCCCGAGCTCCAATGGCCCATCGGCTACCCGCTCGTGATGCTCGTGATGGCCGTCGCCTGCTACGGCGTCTACCGCTTCCTCAAGGCGAAGAAGTGGCTGTGATCGAGCTCGCCGACGTGCACCGCACGTTCGACACCAAGGGCCGCGCGCAGAACGGCCTCGTGCGCGCCGTCGACGGGGTGACGCTGTCGATCGAGCGCGGCGAGGTGCTCGGCCTGCTCGGCCACAACGGCGCGGGCAAGACCACCGTCGTCCGCCTCATCGCCGGCGTCCTCACGCCGACGAAGGGCCAGGTGCGCGTCGACGGCCAGGACCCGGTCGCCGACGGCGTGGCCGTACGACGAAGGCTCGGCGTGCTGCCCACCGGTCCGTTCCTCGACCTGCGGCTCACCGCGCGGGCCAACCTGCGCTTCGCGGCCGAGCTGTTCGGCGTTCCGCGCGACGGTCTGAACGAACGGATCGAACGCTCGTTGGCGGACTTCGACCTCACCGACCGCGCCGAGGACCGGGTCGAGGGCTTCAGCGCCGGCATGCGGCAACGCCTAGCGCTCGCTCGCGTGTTGCTGCCGGAGCCCGAGGTACTGCTGCTCGACGAGCCGTCGGCGCAGCTGGATCCCCTTGCTGTACGGATGGTTCGCGAGCTCATCGCCAGCCTGTCCCGCGACGCCGGGCGGACTGTCGTGCTCTGCACGCACGACCTCGTCGAGGCGCAGCTGCTCTGTGACCGCGTCGTCGTGCTCGACCACGGTCGGGTCGCCGCCGCCGGCACACCTGCCGAGCTCAGCGCGCAGCTGGCGGCCGCGGCGGTCGAGCTCGAGGTCGCCCGCGAGGATGCCGAGACAGCGCGGGACCTCCTCGCGAAGGCCGTGGGCGCGGACGCGGTCGAGGTCGTGCCTGGACCGAACGGCAGCACCGTCCTCCGTGGCCGTGGACTCCCCCGCCACCAGCTGCCCGAGGTGGTCAGCTCGCTCGCCGCGGCGGGAGTACGCATCTACGGCGTCCGCCCGTTCGAGCCCAGCCTCGAGGACGTCTACCTCGCGCTGTACGCGGGACGGCCGGCATGAACTGGCGAGCGATCCGGGCGATCGTGCGGCGCGACCTCGCGGTGGTCGGGCGCAGCAAGGCCGTGGTCGTGCCGATGATCGTGATGCCGGTGCTGTTCGTGCTCGTCCTCCCCATCCTGGCCGGCTTCATCGCCCAGCTCGAGCTTCCGCCGCGCGACCTCGCCGACCTGCTCAAGACCGTGCCGCCGGAGATCGTCCGCGACCTGCCGCCGTCGTCCGGGCCGCGGCTCGCCGGTCTCGTCCTCGGTTCGCTGCTGCCCCCGTTGACCCTCGTCGTCCCGCTGATCGTGGCGCAGGTGATCGCGACCGACGCGGTCGCCGGCGAACGCGAACGCGGCACGCTGGAGGGCCTGCTGCTCGCGCCGGTCAACGACCGCGACCTGCTCGTCGCGAAGCTGCTCGTCGCGCTGATCCCCGCGTACACCGTCCTCTTCGGCGGCACTCTGATCTACCTGATCGTCTCCGACGTCATGCTGTGGTCCTCGATCGGCGGCCCGTTCCTACCGACTGTCAACTGGCTCTTGCTGGTGCTGTGGCTCGGCCCCTCGCTGTCCGGCGCGGCGCTCGCGTTGTCGTTGGTGATCTCGGCGCGGACGCGGACGATCCAGGGCGCGCAGCAGATCGCGGGCGTTTCCGTTCTGCCCTTGGTGTTCATCATCGTGGGGCAGTTCTCCGGGCTGGTCTTCCTCAACCGGCTGCTGGTGATCGTCGTCGGCGTGGTGTTGTGGTGCCTGGCCGTGCTGTTCGTGTGGATCGGCTCGCGCTCGCTCGCGCGGGAGCGGCTCGGGTCGCGGCTGTGAGGGTGCCCGAGGAGTTCGACCGAGCGGCCGCGGCGTACGACCGGTTGGTGGGCGCGAACCCCGGCTACCACGAGCACCTGCGGCTGTCCGCGCGTCGGCTCGGCCTGTCCGGTGACGGATCCGGGCTGCGGTTGCTGGACCTGGGATGTGGAACGGGCGCGTCGACGGCTGCGCTGCTCGCCGTCGCTCCGCGGGCGGAGATCGTGGCGGTGGACGCGTCGGCCGGGATGCTCGAGCAGGCGCGCGCCAAGGTGTGGCCGGCGAACGTACGGTTCGTGCACGCTCGGGCAGAGGCTCTGGCGGAGGCCGGCATCCGTGGGCCGTTCGACGGCATCCTCGCCGCCTACCTGATCCGCAACGTCCCCTCGGCTGACCAGGTGCTCGCCTCGCTGCACTCGTTGCTGAAGCCCGGGGCAGCGCTCGCGATCCACGAGTACTCCGTCGCGGACTCCCTTGCTGCCAAGGCGATCTGGCACGCCGTCTGCTGGAGCGTGATCATCCCGGCCGGCGCGGCGTTGTCGGGCGACGCGACGTTGTACCGCTATCTCTGGCGGAGCGTGCTCGCGTTCGACGGCGTGTCGGCGTTCTCCTCCCGCCTTCGGCGGGCGGGCTTCGGCGACGTGCGCGTGCTGCCCGTCTCCGGATGGCAGCGCGGGGTCGTGCACACGTTCGTCGGCAAGCGCCCGGTGGAGGCGAGCGAGGCGCCACTCGTTCGGGAGGAACGGCGGGACCACAAGGCCGTGATGCTGCCGGCCTCGCCAGGACGCGCTTCGGCTGACGCACCCCCGCGGGTGGCCGTCGTGGGCGGCGGTATCGCGGGGCTGTCCGCCGCCGTCGCGCTGGCGGAGCGCGGCGTCAAGGTCTCCCTGTACGAGCGGGAGGCGTACCTCGGCGGTCGCGCCGGCGGCTGGCCGACGACGCTGCGGGACGGCTCGGTCGTCACGATGACGCGCGGGTTCCACGCGTTCTTCCGCCAGTACTACAATCTGCGTGCGCTGCTGCGACGCGTCGACCCGGCGCTCGACCAGCTCGTCGCGGTGAACGACTATCCGCTGCTCCACGCGAACGGGACGCGGGACAGCTTCGCCAAGCTGCCGCGGGTGCCGCCGCTCAACGCCGCGGCGTTCATGGCATCGAGCCCGACCGTGTCGGCCCGCGACCTGCGAGGGCTGCGGCCGCGGAACGCGTTGCCACTCGTCGACGTGTCCGTGCCCGAGGTGTACGAGCGGTACGACTCGCTCTCGGCCGACGAGTTCCTGCGGCGGATCGGATTCCCTTCTGCCGCGAGAGATCTGGCGTTCTCGGTGTTCTCGCGGAGCTTCTTCGCCGATCCGGACATGCTGTCGGCGGCGGAGCTCGTGACGATGTTCCACCTGTACTTCCTCGGCTCGTCGGAGGGTCTGCTGTTCGACGTTCCGGCCGAGCCGTTCCCGTGGTGGTCGCGACTTGGTACGTACCTCGAGGGGCTCGGCGCGCAGGTCCACACCGGGACGGCGGTCGACTCGGTCGCGTCGTTGGACGCGGACGCCGTGGTGGTCGCCGTGGACGTCGCCGGGCTTCGGTCGATGGAGCCAGGGACCTGGCAACCGCGGGTTGACAGTCTCCGCTCCGCTCCCCCGTTCCTCGTTTCGCGTTACTGGCTTGACCGTCCGGTGCCTCGCGACCCGTTCGTCGGCACGGCGCGCTTCGGTCCCCTGGACAACGTGTCGGTGCTGAACCAGTACGAGGGCGAGGCACGCCGCTGGGCGGAGGCGACGGGCGGCTCGGTGGTCGAGCTGCACGCCTACGCGCTGCCGTACGACCACGACCTCCCGTCGGTGCAACGCGACCTGCTCGACGCGCTGCACCGGGTCTACCCCGAGACGGCCGCGGCGCGCATCCTCGACGAACGGCACGAGCTGCGCGCGGACTGCCCGCTCTTCGCGGTCGACGGCTTCGCCCACCGCCCCTCGATCACGACCGACGACCCGCGGGTGCTGCTCGCCGGCGACCACGTACGCGTGGATCTCCCCGTGGCGTTGATGGAACGTGCGGCGACGAGCGGCCTGCTCGCCGCCAACACCCTCCTCGCCCGCTGGGACCTTCGCGGCCACCCCGTCTGGACCGTCCCCAACCACGGCCGCTCTCGTGTGCTTCGTGCCCTCAGCCGACGGTTCGCGACGTAGGGTGAGCCCATGAGCGGGTGGGGTGTGGTCGCGATCGTGGCGGGTGTGGTCGCGATTCTGCTGGTGTTCCCGCTGCTCAGCTGGCTGATGCAACACGCCAAGCCCACCGAGGGCGGCGGCGGGATCGGCACCGCGCTCGAGGGGCTCGATGCGATCTTCAACCCGGGCAAGCAGCGGGAGCTCGACCAGCGCCTGCACGAGGCCGAGGCGCCCGCGGAGAACCCGGAAGGCGCGTCGCCGCGGAGCAAGATCGACCTCTCCGACGGCACTGCGGTCATCCGCCTCCCACCCAAGGACCGCCACGCAGGTTGACCCAAAGTTGACTCTGACACCGTGTCAGGGCCTACAACTGGTCTCATGTTCAGCATCGGCGACTTCGCCCGACACGGCCGTGTGTCGGTGCGGATGCTCAGGCACTACGACGCGATCGGGCTGTTGCAGCCGGCCTACACCGACCCGGGTACCGGCTATCGGTCGTACGAGGCCGACCAGCTCGCCCGGCTCAACCGCGTCGTCGCGCTGAAGGACCTCGGGTTCACGCTTCAACAGGTGCAGAGCATTCTCGACGACGACGTCACGCCCGCCGAGCTTCGCGGCATGCTCAAGCTGCGGCAGGCCGAGCTCGCGCAGCGGATCGCCGACGACCAGACCCGCCTGCTCAGCGTCGAGGCACGCCTCGCGTCGATCGAGCAGGAGGGCGCGATGTCGGCCGACGAGGTCGTGCTGAAGGACGTTCCCTCGGTTCGGGTGGCCGAGCTCACCGGTACGGCCTCCGACTTCTCGCCGGAGTCCATCGCCAGCGTGATCCGGCCGCTGCTCGGCGACCTCGGCGGCCGGCTGCACGCGGCGGGCGTGCGGCCGACGGGGCTGCCGATCGCCAGCTACGAGGACACCGACGATGGCGGGGTCCTGATCCGGGCCGCGATGCCTGTCGCCGTCGACCACGGCACCGACTTCGCCGTACGCGACCTGCCCGCCCTCACCGGCGCGGCCACGATCCTGCACCGCGGCTCGATGGACCACGTCCTCACCACCGTGCACAGGCTCGCCCGCTGGGTCGACGCCCACGGCTACCGGGCGCTCGGCTACGCCCGCGAGCACACGATCGAGTGCCCGGCCGACCGCGTCGACGCCTGGGTCACCGAGCTCCAGCTGCCCATCGAAGGACACCGCTCATGAAGGAACTCTGCGACCTCACCGCGACCGAGCTGGCCGCCAAGGTCCGCACCCGCGAGGCGTCCGCCCGCGAGGTGCTCGACGCCCACCTCGCGCGGATCGACGAGCACAACCCGGCGCTGAACGCCGTCGTCTCGCTCGACCCCGACGCGGCACGCGCTCAGGCCGAGGAAGCCGACAAGGCCGTCGCACGCGGTGACGCGTTGGGGCCGCTGCACGGCGTGCCGATGACGCTGAAGGACGCGCTGGACGTCGCCGGGCTGCGGACGACCGTCGGCACGCCCGACCTCGACCGCATCGCCGCCGCGGACGGCACGGTCGCGGCCCGGCTTCGTGCCGCCGGCGCGAACCTGATCGGCCACACCAACGTCCCGGCATACCTCGCGGACTACCAGACCGGGAACGAGCTCTTCGGCCGTACGAACAACCCATGGGATCTCACCCGGTCGCCGGGCGGCTCGAGCGGCGGCGCGGCGGCCGCGGTCGCCGTCGGCATGACGCCGTTGGAGTTCGGCTCCGACCTCACCGGCTCGATCCGGCTGCCGGCCGCGTTCTGCGGCGTGTACGGGCTCAGGCCCACCGAGCACCGCGTCCCGGTCACGGGGTTCTTCGCGCCGCCCGGCGGTCCGGCGCGGACGGTACGGATCATGAACGTCCTCGGGCCGCTCGCGCGCAGCCTCGACGACCTGCACCTCGCGCTCCGGCTGACCGCTGGGCCCGATGGCTTGGATGGCGACGTTTCGCCCGTACCTGTTGAGGATCGGGCTCCACGCGAACTGAGCTCGCTGCGGCTGGCGTTCACGCCCGCACTCGCCGGGGCGAAGGTGGCGAGCGTCGTCCGCCAGCAGGTCTCGCGCGTCGCTGCCGCGGCCGATGCTGCCGGCGCGGAGGTCGAGGAACGCGAACCCACCCTCGACTGGGACGCGCTGTACGAGCTGTTCAACGCGCTGCTCGACACGGTCACCGGCGGCGGCGAGAACCAGTCCCTCGCCTGGTACTTCGAGGCGTTGTCACAGCGCGACCAGCTCGCCGCGATCTGGGAGAGGTTCTTCGCCGACGTGGACGCGCTCCTGCTGCCGGCGGCGATGACGCTTCCGTTCCCGCACGTCGACGGGTACGGCATGGTCGACGTGGACGGCGAGCAGGTGTCGTACCTCGAGTCGGGCAGCCAGCTCGTCTTCGCCAGCCTCACCGGCCTGCCGGCCCTCGTCCTCCCGGCCGGCGTCGTCGACGGCCTCCCGACCGCCGTTCAGCTCGTCGGCCCGCGCTGGTCGGAGACCAGGCTGCTGGACATCGCCGCCGCGCTCGAGACCACCGGCGCGGTCGGTCAGGTCGGGAGCCTGCCCGTTGTGCGGAGCTCGTAGCGGCGTTCGGCGTAGGCGAGGTCGTCCTTCCAGAGCCGGCGGGCGGCGAGGCGCATGGCCGGCTTGAGCAAGGGGGCGGCGGTGCGGGCAAGGGCGAAGCCGCGGCGGTCGGAGTACGCGATGGTCGCCTCGATCACCGCCGTACGCGGGCGGCCGAACGGATCGTCGTCCAGCGGGGTCGCGTGCGTCTCGACCACGCTCGTCGCGCCCTCGCCGGACAGGATGTGCATCACGACCGTGCGCGGCTCGGGGCAGCTGAACGCGACCTGGACCGGCACGCCGACCCGGCCGGCGACCTTGAACGTCACCTCGACGACGAACTTGTCGTCCTCCGGCAACGGGTCGGCCTGCGCTTCCAGCACGGACAGATGCGCGAACGAGTACGGGTGGAACCAGGCGCCGTGCCAGGGGTCGAGCCGGTTCGCGACGACGTCGGTGGGCTCGCACGTCCCGACCGCCGTCATCACCGCCGCCACGCTCGTGGCGAGCGCCGGGCGCGCGGCGATCACCGGCGCGTCCAACGGCTCCTCGCCGCCGACCGAGTCGAGCCGGACCCAGGCGAGCACGCCGTCGTCGTACGCCGGGTACGGGTCCCAGCCGGGAAAGCCGTTCGCCGACAGCGCGAGCCCGTGCCAGCGGCAGACCAGCCGGCCGGCGTCCACAGCCGCGAGGCAGAGCGGCGCGCCGAGGTGCGGGCAGGCGCCCGGCCCGACGTGCAGCGCGCCGTCCGGCGTACGCCACGCGACCAGCTCGATCCCGGCGACCGTCCGCCCGAACGGCCGGTCGGAACGGACCTCCGACGACGCCGCGAGCACGAACCAGTTGCCGGACGGCCGAGCCTCGGCCCGCTTCAGCGCGCCCTCGATCAAACCCGGCCGCGCCTCCCGCCACGTCGGCGTCTGCCGCGCCCAGTTCACCCGCGGCACGCGACGCAGCGGGATTCGCGGCCGTCCGTTCGATGAGCCTCGCACCCGCTCACCGTAGCCGTCAGGTCCAGCGACCGGCCCCAGTCCGGCCTGACTCCGCGGTGCTACTTCGGCGCGGGGACCAGCGGGTTCGGGACGGCGAAGCAGGGCAGGACGTCGGCCGCCTCTACGTGTGGGAGCTTTCGCTTCGCGTCCTCGACGAGGCTGCGCGCCTCGGCTGGGCCGACCGCGGCGAGGTCGAGGCGGGCTTGGACGTCTTCGGGGCCGATCTTCGCGAACTCGGGCTGGTCCTTGGCCAGCTCCCTGATCCGCTTGTAGACCTCGGCCTCGGTGACCGCCTTGACCTGGTCCACGCGCGGGTCGGTGCGGAGGACGTGAGTAGCCGGCTCGAGGTCCACGTCGTCGGCGACCCAGACGAACAGCCGGCGCGAGCACCGCAGCGCGTCGTCGAAGGCGACCAGCTGCGCCTCGGTCCGCTTGCCCTGGGTCGTGCAGTCGGCCGGACGGGCTCCGTGTACGCCCTTCAGCTCGGACTTCAACGAGGCGATCAGCCTGGTCCGGTCGGCGGCGTCCTTGGCGGCGAGGTGGACCGCGGGTGCGGTGTCGGCCGGGTAGAGGGCGTTCATCCGGGGCCACTGCTCGAGCCGGTGGCGGGCCTGCGAACCGGTCTCCGGCTCGACGTCGCCCACCCGGCGGTCCGACCGCAGCTTCTCGGCTGCCGCCCGCATCGTCGCGTCGTCGTCGAAGTACAGCGAGATCGCGTTGTCGCAGGTCGCCTGAACGTTCGGGCCCAGCACGTTCACGGCGACGACGGCCCCCGCGATCGCGAGCACGTTCACCGAGACGATGACGAACAGCCACTTCGGGATCCGGGCCATTGTCCGGAGCCTAATGTCCGGGCTTGGGGTGATTGACTGGCGCGGTGGCTGACTTGCGGATCGAACGGCCGACCACCGACGCGATGCTCGAGGACTGGCGGCACGTCCACAACGTGGTCGTCCCGCCCGCGGCGCTGTCGCTGGACGAGGTGCGCGAACGTGCGCGCCGAAACGTGCTCGAGGTCGCGTACCTCGACGACGTGCTCGTCGGCTGCACGACCGTTCGGGCGCCGGACGAGGACGGCGTGGTCACCGTGATCGCGCGGGTCCTGCCCGAGCATCGGCGCCAGGGAATCGGCGGCCAGCTGTACGCCCACGCGCTCGACCAGGCGGGCGACGCGCGGGCCGTCGAGACCGTGGTGCTGGAGAGCAACACCGACGGATTGGCGTTCGCGCTCGCGCACGGGTTCGTCGAGACCGAGCGCTACGTCCTGCCCGGCGAGGAAGCCCGTTGGATCACTCTGCGGCTCAGCTGAACGGCTGGATGACGCCGAGCGCGAGCAGGGACAGCACGGCGGCGCCGAGGATCGCGCGGTACACGACGAACGGCTTGAAGGTGTGCGACGAGATGTACTTCATGAACTGCGCGACGACCACGTACCCGATCCCGAACGACACGATCGTCGCCAGGATCGTCGGCCCCCACGCCGGAGAGTTCTCGCCGCCGATGTCGAGCAGCTCCAGCAGCCCTGAGCCCAGAACGGCGGGAATCGCCAACAGGAACGAGTACTTCGCCGCCGCCTCACGCGTGTAGCCGAGCAGCAGCCCCATCGTCGTCGTACCGCCTGACCGCGAGACGCCCGGCACGAGAGCCATCGCCTGTGCGAGCCCGAACAACAGCGCGTGCAGCCAGGTGAGCTGCGTCAGCGGCTTGGCGTTCTTCGCGTACGCGTCGACGATGCCGAGGATCACGCCGAACACGATCAGCGTGATGCCGACGAACACCAGCGACCGCAGCGCGGTCTCGATCGTGTCCTGGAACAGCAAGCCCAGGATGACGATCGGCAGCGTGCCGATGATGATGAACCAGCCCATGCGCGCGTTCGGGTCGCGACGCAGTTCGGGGCGGACGATCGCGAGCGTCCAGGTCGTGATGATCGCCCAGATCTCCTTGCGGAAATAGAGCAACACCGCGGCCTCGGTGCCGAGCTGGATCACCGCGGTGAACGCGGCGCCGGGGTCGCCCCACGACGGCACGAGCGCGCCGGCGATGCGGATGTGCGCACTCGACGAGATCGGCAGGAACTCGGTCAGCCCCTGCAAAATGCCATAGACCAGCGCCTCGAACCAACCAACGGTGTGTCCCACCGACTACTCCCCCACACCGGACGCGTCGAGCGCCTCGGCCATCTTGCGTAGCGTGTCGAGCTTCGCCTGCTGGTCGCCCGCGAACGGCGTGATCGACAGCGTGGTCACACCGGCCGCCGCGTACTCCTGGAGCCGTTCGGTGATGCGCTCGATCGGGCCGAGCAGCGCGGTGCGGTCGAGGAACTCGAACGGCACCGCCGCGGCGGCCTCGCGGTGCTGCCGGTCCAGGTACAGGTCCTGAACGGTCTTCGCCGCCTCTTCGTAGCCCATGCGGACCGCGAGCCGGTTGTAGAAGTTCTGCTCGCGGCTGCCCATGCCGCCGACGTAGAGGGCGGCGTACCAGCGCACGGGCTCGGCGCACTGGTGCGGATCGTCGCCGATGACCACGGGCATGTTGGCGACGACGTCGAAGCCGGTGAGGTCCTTGCCCGCCTTCGCGCGGCCGGCGCCCAGCCGGGTGAGCAGCTCGGGCGTGAACTCCGGCGCGACGAAGATGCCGAGCCAGCCGTCGGCGATCTCGCCGGTGAGCTCGAGGTTCTTGGGGCCGATCGCGGCGATGTAGAGCGGCAGGTTGTCGCGTACGGGCGTGAACAGGAGCCGCAGCGCCTTGCCCGGACCGCCGGGCAGCGGCAGCTTGATGTGCTCGCCGTCGTACTCGAGCTTCTGCCGGCCGAGCACCTTGCGGATCACGTCGACGTACTCGCGGGTGCGGGCAAGGGGCTTGGCGAACGGCACGCCGTACCAGCCCTCGGAGACCTGTGGCCCGGACACACCGAGGCCGAGCCGGAACCTGCCGCCGGAGAGCGCGTCCAGCGTGGCGGCGGCCATCGCCGTCGCGGCAGGGGTGCGCGCGGGGATCTGGAAGACGGCCGCGCCGACGTCGATCCGCTTGGTGTGCGCCGCGACCCAGGTCAGCACGGTGAGCGCGTCGGAGCCGTACGCCTCGGCCGCCCAGACGCTGGAGTAACCCAGCCGGTCCGCCTCCACGGCCAGCGCGAGGTTGTCCGCGTGGCCCTCGGAGGCCCAGTAGCCGAGGTTGAGCCCTAGGCGCATGCGCGAGCGACCCCCTCCGTGTCGACGATGTGGCTGACTGATTGGCCTGGCGAGCCTACTGGCCGCGGCTGGACGTCGTTCCAGTAGCCTCTCGTCGGTGGAGCAGCGCTATCTCGGACGGACCGGACTCAAGGTGTCCCGGTTGGCGCTCGGCACCATGACCTGGGGCCGCGACACCGACGAGCACGAGGCTCGCGACCAGCTGCTCGCGTTCGTCGACGCGGGCGGGACGCTGGTCGACACCGCCGCCGGGTACGCCGACGGCGACAGCGAACGGGTGCTGGGCGCGTTCATCGGCGATCTCGTACCGCGCGACCTCCTCGTGGTGGCGACGAAGTCCGGCATCTCCCGGCGTACGGGCGAACGCGTCGTCGACGTGTCCCGCCGGACGATGCTCGCCGAGCTCGACGGGTCGCTCCGCCGGATGCGGCTGGACACCGTCGACCTGTGGCAGGTGCACACCTGGAGCGACGACGTGCCCCTGGAGGAGACGCTGTCGGCGCTGGACTACGCGGTGTCGTCGGGGCGGGCGCGGTACGTCGGCATCTCCAACTACGCCGGCTGGCAGACCGGCCGCGCCGTGACCTTCCAGCAGGCGTGGCCGGGGCGGGCGCCGATCTCGTCGACGCAGGTGGAGTACTCGCTGCTGCAGCGCGGGATCGAACGCGAGGTGCTCCCGGCGGCCAGGTCGTTGGGGCTCGGCGTACTCCCCTGGTCGCCGTTGGGTCGAGGCGTGCTGACCGGCAAGTACCGGTCGGGAACGCCGGCCGACTCGCGCGCCGCGTCGCCGCACTTCGAGCGATTTGTGGGGATCTACCTCGACAAGCGCTCGCACCGCGTGGTGGATGCCGTGGTCCGGGCGGCGGACGGCTTGGGCCTGGCGCCGTTGGAGGTGGCGCTGGCCTGGGTCCGCGACCGCCCCGGCGTGACCGCTCCCGTGGTGGGCGCGCGGACCGCCGCGCAGCTCCGCGGCTCGCTCACGGTGGAGGACGTCACGCTCCCGCCGGAGATCACCGCGGCACTGGACGACGTCTCCGCCTGACCATCTAGATCGTGGGACGCGGCGCGGCGGGGAGTTGCACGGTGACGTAGAGCCCGCCTTCGGGGCGGGCGGTGAGGGTGAGGGTGCCGTCGTGGGCTTGGGCGATGCTCTTGACGATGGCCAGGCCGAGGCCGACACCTGAGTGGTCGGAACGGACGCGCTGGCTGCCGCGCTGGAACGGCTCGGCGAGTGTCGAGACCAGGTGCCGGGTGAGCTGCTCGCCGGTGTTCTCGACGTTCAACACCACCATCTTGGCGCGGACCCTGGTCGTGACCCACACGGTGCCGTCCGCGGGCAGGTTGTGGACGATCGCGTTGTGCACGAGGTTCGTCGTCAGCTGCAGGAGGAGCGCGTGCGAGCCGACGGTCGGGGCGAAGTCGCCGGCGGTCTGGATGGCGACGCCACGTTTCTCCGCGAGCGGGAGGAGCGTCTCCGTTGCCTCCTCGGCGATGAGGGAGAGGTCGACGTCCTCTCGCGTGAACGATCCTCGGTCGGCGCGGCTGAGCAGGAGCAGTGCCTCGGTGAGGTCGATCGCGCGGGTGTTGACATGGTGGAGGCGGTTGACGAGCTCGGCGGAGTCCGACGGCGGATCGTTGCGGGCGACGTCCAGCAGGGTCTGGGTGATCGCCAGTGGGGTACGCAGCTCGTGGGAGGCGTTGGCGGCGAACCGCTGCTGCTCGGCCACCTGTGCTTCGAGCCGCGCGAGCATGCTGTCGAACGCGTCGGCGAGCTCGCGGACCTCGTCCTGACGACCTTCCAGCTGGATCCGGTGGGAGAGCGATCCGTTCGAGGCCAGGCGGGTGGCCTGGGTGATGCGGCTCAGCGGCGCGAGCATGTGGCCGGCGAGCATCCACCCACCCACGAGACCGAACACCAGCAGGGACGCCATCACCGCGGCCGCGGGCGGAGCGAAGGCACGGATCAGGTCGCCCTGGTCCGGACCCATGGACCTGAACATCATCTCGGGTACGTAGCGAAGCAAGAACGCCCACACCGTCGCGAGCAGCATGGCGCCGGTGAGCATGATGACGCCCGCGTAGCTGAGGGTGAGCTTGAGGCGAACGCTCCACCCGGGCTGCCTATCCACGCTCCCCTGCCTCACGCTCGGTGCCCGGAGAGGTGTCGATGCGGTAGCCGACGCCGGGCACCGTCGCGATCAGCCAGGGCTCGCCGAGGCGCTTGCGCAGGGCCGAGACGGTGATGCGTACGGCGTTGGTGAACGGGTCGGCGTTCTCGTCCCACGCCCGTTCCAGGAGCTCCTCGGCGCTGATGACACCCCCCTCGGCGGCGACGAGGACCTCGAGCACGGCGAACTGCTTCCGGGTGAGCGCGACGTACCGGCCGTCGCGGTAGACCTCGCGGCGGAACGGGTCCAGCCGCAGGCCCGCGATCTCGTGTACGGGCGGTCTGTTGTGGCCGCGCCTGCGATCGAGCGCTCGGAGCCTGAGCACGAGCTCTTGCAGCTCGAACGGCTTGGTGAGGTAGTCGTCGGCACCGAGCCCGAAGCCGGAGACCTTCTCGTCGATCCGGTCGGCGGCGGTGAGCATGAGGATCGGCATGCCGCTGCCGGAGGCGACGATGCGCTTGGCGACCTCGTCGCCGGAGGGGCCCGGGATGTCGCGGTCGAGAACGGCGATGTCGTACGCGTTGACGCTCAGCAGCTCCAGCGCGGTGTCACCGTCACCAGCCAGGTCGGCCGCGATCGCCTCCAGGCGTAGGCCATCGCGGATGGCCTCGGCCATGTACGGCTCGTCCTCCACGATCAAGACACGCATCCCCCGATGCTACGGGCCGGTCCATATCGTCGGCGTATTCAAAACCCTTGGCAGGCACTCTTCCAGCGGCTGGTCGATCGTTCGGAGGACGCCAGCCTGGTCGGCGTTGTGCTGAGATGACTCCGTGTGGGTAGCGACGTTCCTGGGCACGTGGTGGCGGCGGCCGCCGTGGCGCGACCGGTTGGCGCTGCTGCTCACGCTCCTGATCGGCGCGCTGATCTACTCGTCGAACCTCTACCCAGTCGCTCCCGGCCGCCTCGCCGACCTCCCGGTGGGCTGGCGGTTCGCGATCTTCGCGGCCGCCTGCGCGTTGCAGATCTGGCGGGCGAACCGTCCCCAGCTCGCGTTCGTGCTCGGCGTCGTGATCCTGGCCGTCGACGTGCTGCTCGGGCCGACGTTCCCCATGCTGCTGGTGATCGGCGACCTGCTGTACTGCGCCGTCCTCTACGGCCGCCGCGAGTTCGCGCGGGTGGTCATCGTGCTCACCGCGGTGACGTCGGTCACGACGGCGATAGCGGTCGCGAGCCAGGTCCCCGACTGGCGCAACGCGCTCGTCGTCTTCCTGCAGATCGGCACCGTGCCGCTCATCCCGATCTGGTGGGCGTTGAACGTACGCCAGCACCGCGACATCGCCGACGCCGAACGCATCCGCGCGGAGCAGGCCGTCCAGATCGCCGACCTGGACCGAAGGGCCGCGGTCGCCGCCGAGCGGGCACGGATGGCGCGCGACCTGCACGACGTCATCGCGGGCCAGCTGTCCGCGATCGCGATCCAGTCCGAGGCGTTGCTGTCCACCGGCGCGAACGGCGTGCCGCCGAACGTGCGGACCGTGCTCGAGTCCGTACGCGAGAACTCCGTGTCCGTCGTTGGCCGAGATGCGCACGATGATCGGCATCCTCCGCGCCGACGACTCCGGCGAGGACTCGATCCGCGCACCGCTCCGCCTCGCGGTGAGCGAGCTGCTCCGGCTGCTCGACTCCGCCCGCGCCGGCGGCCTGGAGGTCGAGTCCGAGGTGGATCTTGGTGGTCGTCTGCCGGTCGGCGGTCGACCTCGCCGCGTACCGGATTGTTCAAGAGGCGTTGACGAACGCGCTCAAGCACGCGCCCGGTCCACCGTCAAGGTGCACTTGACGCCGCGAGGACGAGGCGCTCGTCGTCGAGGTGACCTGAACTCGCTGGCGCGTGACGTTCCCGCGTCCTCCAACGGCTCTGGGCTTGGCCTGCTGTATCTGCGGGAGCGTGCCCAGGCGGTCGGCGGAACGTTGGCGGCTGGCAAGCTGGGCGACCGCTGGCGGGTACGTGCCGAGCTGCCCGCGGAAGGGAGGACCGCTTGACCATCAAGGTGTTGGTCGCCGACGACCACGCGGCGATCCGCGTCGGCCTGGTGATGATTCTCAACGGGGCCGAGGACATCGACGGTCGTCGGTGAGGCGTCGGACGGCGCCGCCGCGGTCTCGATGGCGCGAGCGCTGCGGCCCGACCTGGTGCTGATGGACGTACGCATGCCCGGCATGGACGGGATCGAGGCGACCCGCGAGCTCGTGGCGGATCGCGTGTGCGAGGTGCTGATCCTCACCACGTTCGACCTCGACGACGTCGTGTACGGGGCGTTGCGTGCGGGCGCGGCCGGGTTCCTGCTGAAGTCCGTCGACGCGGCGCGGCTGGTCGAGTCCGTACGGCGGGTGGCCGCGGGCGACGGCGTGATCGAGCCGAGCGTGACCCGGCGGCTGCTGACCACGTTCGCCTCGCAGGCACCGAGCCCGTCGCCGCGCCGCCCGGGCTGGCGGAGCTCACCGACCGCGAACGGGACGTGCTCGTCTGTCTCGGCGAGGGAATGTCGAACCAGCAGATCGGCAAGGCGTTGTTCATCGGCGAGACCACCGTGAAGACGCACGTGTCGCGGGTGCTCGCGAAGCTGGACCTGCAGTCGCGGGTGCAGGCGGCGATCCTGGCGCAGGAGCTCGGTCTGACCTCGGGTCCTTCGAAAGGATGACCCGGTAGTCGTACGCCTCACCGACGCGGGCGAAGGGGGTTCGGCGCGAGGCTCTTCCTCGTGACGAACATTCTCGAATTCATCAAGGACAACCCGCTGGTCGCGGTGATCGCGGGCGCCGAGATCGCGTTCTGGGTCTTCATCGCGCTGGGCCTCGCGGCTCGCTACCTGCTGCGGATGAGGAAGCTCGGCGCGGCGCTGCTGATCTGCGTTCCGTTGATCGACGTCGTGATGCTCGTCGCTACGGTGATCGATCTGCGTAGCGGCGGCAGCGCGGACATCACGCACGGGCTCGCCGCGACGTACCTCGGCTTCAGCGTGGCGTTCGGCCACAGCATGATCCGCTGGGCGGACGTACGGTTCGCGCACAGGTTCGCCGGCGGGCCGGCGCCGGTGAAGCCGCCGAAGTACGGGCCGGAGAAGGTCAAGCGCGAATGGCGCGAGTGGCTGAAAGCCTTGCTGGCTTGGGCGATCGCCTCCGGGATCATGGGCGCCTTCGTCGCGATCTTCGGCATGAACGAGCAGACGCGAGTCTTCTGGGAATGGCCGTGGGGCTGGATCCCGCGCCTGACCGTCATGCTCGGGATCTGGTTCGTGGTCGGTCCCCTCTGGGTGTTGCTCAGCCCGCCTCGCCAACCCGCTACCTCTGAACGCTGAAAGGACAACCCATGAAGGACTTTCTCCAGATCGTCGGTGTGATCGTCGCCGTACCGCAGGGCATCGTGCCGATCATCCTGAACGTGCTCGACAAGAACCTCAGCGGCTGGCAGCTGGTCAGCCATCTGCCGGAAGGCCTGCAGGTCGGCGCCGCGATCGGCGCGGTCGTCATCGGTGGCCTCCTGCTCCTGCTGGGCGAGGCGGTCGGCCATCGCCGATCACCCCGTTCGAACTGACGGAGTCTTACGTGCCTGCTGTTTCGCGCGGCCGCCTTGCCGCGGTCGCATCCGTTCTGCTCACCGCTCTGCTCGCTGCCACCGCCAGCGCGACGGCCGAGCCCACCGCCGACGAGGTGCAGTCGCTCACCGGCCTCGCGGTCGAGGACCAGTCGCCGAGCGACGAGGACGGCAAGCGCGGCTGCGAGTGGACCCGCGGCCTCAAGCACCTTGTTGTGGAGCTCGGTGTCACGTCCGAGCCGCTGTTCAAGGACGAGGCCGACGGCTACGACGACGCCGCCCAGCTCGCGACCGCTCGGGTCGCACGAAGATCAACTGTGGGCACACGGCCACCCCCTCCGAGGGCGGCAGCTAGGCGGCAGCTAGAGGGTGGCGAGCAGGCGGGTGAGGCGGTCGACGTCGGCTGAGCGGCCCTGGGCGGTGCAGAGGTCGAGGGCCCTTTGCCAGGCTTCTCGGGCGGCCGTCGGGTCGTTCAGGGAGGCGTGGGCGCTGCCGAGGCGCTCCAGGGTTTCCACCGTGTAGTACGTGTCCGACACCTGGCCCAGCACCCGCAGAGCCTCCTCCAGGTGGGAGACGGCTGCGTGGAAGTCTCCGCGACCCTGGGCGATGAAGCCCATCGTGTCCAGGGTCGCCGCCACGCTGTCCAGGTCGCCCAGGCGGCGGGCCATCGCCAGCGCCGTCGAGCCCGCCGAGAACGCGGCTTCGAACTCGCCCAGCGCGGCGTGCGACCACGCGACCGAGTTGAGGGCGTCCGCCTCCCAGGCCTCGTTGCCGATCCGGCGCACCAGCGACAGCACCAGCTGACCGCTGGCCAGCCCCTCCTGCTCGAGCCCCAGGTCCGACTGTGTCCTCGACAGCTCCTGCTGCGTGTACGCCTCGGCCTCCAGGTCACCGGCGGCCTGTGCCAACGAGATCGCCTCCGCGAAGTACGGCAGCGACTCCTGGGCCCGACCCGAACGCCGGACCGCCGTCCCCATCCGCCGCACCGACAGGATGAGGGCGGCGGGATCGTCGAGCGACCGCGCCGCCTCGAGCCCACGCGTGCACACGTCCAGCGCGTCGGCCACGAGCCCGCGGTGGTTCAGCTGCACGTTCAACGTCCACGCCAGCTCCCACGTCGCGCGATGCCAGCCCAGCTCCGCGGTCAGCCGATGGGTCGCCAGCAGACAGGGGAACTCCTCGTTCAGCCAGGCCTGCGCCGCCTCCACGTCCGCGAGCGGATGAACGTGGACGTCCGAGCCCACCGACTCCAACGGGATCGGCGGCCGGTACCGGTCGAGGAACGCCTGCGCCGCCGATGCCGAACCGATGAAATACCCGACCAGCCGCCGCAACGAGTCCTCGCGACGTTCGATCGGCAGCCCGTACGAGGCCTGCCGCGTCGCGAACAGCCGCACCAGGTCGTGCATCCCGTACCGGTCCGGTCCGCGCGACTGCAGCATGCTCACCAGCACGAGCCCGTCCAGAACGGCCTTGGTCTCGCTCACCGACCTGCCGAGCAGGTTCGCGGCCGCGTACACGCCGAGGCTCGACCCCGGCGCCAATCCCACCAGCGACAACGCCTCCGCCGCCTCGGCGGACAGCTGCCGGTACGACCACGCCAACACCGCCGACACACTCGACGACGGCTCGTCCCAGTCCAGCACGTCCAGCCGGCTCGCGTTCTCCCGCAGCTTGCTCACCCAGTCCGCCAGCGGCGCCCGCGGCTGCATCGCGGCCCGACCGGCGACGATGCTCAACGCCAGCGGCGACCCCGCGCAGTACGTGACGAGCTCCTCCACCGCCGCGGCCTCAGCCGCGGCCCGGGCCCGGCCGAGCCGCCTCTCGACCAGCGCGGTCGAGTCACGCGCGGTCAGCGCGTCGAGCGGCACCGGCTCCGCACTCTGCGCCGTCATCAGACCCGTCAGCAGGTTGCGGCTGGTGACAATCGCCATGCACTCCGAGCCGCCGGGCAGCAGCGGTACGACCTGCGCGGCGTCGTGGGCGTTGTCGAGGACGACGAGCAGCCGCTGGTCCGCCACCAGGCTGCGGTAGAGCCCGATCTGAGCGGTCAGGTCGGACGGCAGCTGGTCGTCGGCGACACCGAGCGCCTCCAGGAAGCCGCGCAGAACGGTCTCCGGCGTCAGGGGAACGCCGGCCGGCGTGAACCCTTGCAGGTCGGCATGGAGCTGGCCGTCCGGGAACTCCGCGGCGTGCTGGTGAGCCCAGTGCAGCACCAGCCAGGTCTTTCCGATGCCGCCGGCTCCCGTCACCGCCACCAGCGACGTACTCGTCCGTGCCGTCTCGCGGGCCGCGGTCAGCGCCGCGAGCGCGTCGTCCCTCCCGGCGAACAGCCGCGGCGCCCCAGGCAGCTGGCGCGGCACCGAAGGCGGGACGTGAACGTCAGGTTCCTGGGAGCCTGGCTCCAACCCGGCCAGGACCTGCTGCTCGAGCAGCCGAAGCCCGAGCCCCGGCTCGACGCCGAGGTCGTCGGCGAGCCGGCGGTACGCCTGCCGGTACACCTCCAACGCCTCCGCGCGCCGGCCGGAACGGGCGAGCGCGTGCATGTGCAGCTCGTACAGGTGCTCGCGGTACGGGTGGTCCTCGGTCAGCTTCGTCGTGAGCGCGACGACCTCCTGCAGGTCGCCGATCCGCAGCAACGCCTCGAGCATCAGCTCGGTCGCGTCGAGCTGTTCCTCGACCAGGGACGGCCGCAGGCTGGCCGCGAGCTCGTCGCTGACGTCGGCCAGCGCGGGGCCGCGCCACAGCCGCAGCGCCTCCCGCAGCAGCTCAGCCGCGCGCGGATGGTCGCGTTGCAGAACGGCCTGCCGCCCGAGGTCCGCGAGTCGCCGGAACTCCGCGAGGTCGAACTCGTGCTCGCCCAGCGACAGCTCGTACCCCAGTGGCCGGGTCCGGATCAGGTCCTCGCCGGCCGGCCCGAGCCGGCGGCGGAGGTTGCGAATCATGTTGTGCAGCTGGCTCTTCGCCGTCGGCGGCGGCACGGGCCAGATGGCGTGGACCAGCCGGTCGGTCGACACCAGCCGGCCGGCGTGCAGTAACAACGTGGCAAGGACGAAACGCTCGCGTCCGCTACCGACCGGGAGCGTCCGACCCCCGCTCTCGGCAGTCACCGGACCCAAGATGCCGAGCCGCACGTGGTCTTTCTACCGGAGAACGGGCTGGATGCCGAGCCTGTCGTTTCCCTCCCCCGAGCAGCGACCCGGCATGCTGGGCCGGTGAACGCGACTCTTGAACGCTTCAACGAGCTGCCGCCGGGCGAGGCTCGACAGGAGCTGCTCGCCTGCTGCGCTTCGACGAGCTGGGCCGGACAGCTGGCCGGGCGGAGGCCGTACGTGAACGTCGACGACCTCCGAACGGTCTCCGCGACGATCTTCGACGACCTCGGGTGGAATGACGTCCTGGAGGGCCTCAGCGCCCACCCCCGGATCGGCGAGCGCGCCCAGGGCGCCGGCACCGAGGCGGCCTGGTCGAAACAGGAGCAGAGCGCCGCCGCGACGCCCGAACAGGCCGAACGGGATGAGTTGATTGCCCGAAACGTCGAATATGAGGAGCGGTTCGGGCACGTCTTCCTGATCTTCGCCACCGGGAAGTCCGCGGCTGAGATTCTGGCGAACGTGCGTGCCAGGCTCACCAACGACGAGGACACCGAGCGCGAGGTCGTCCGCGACGAGCTCCGCAAGATCGCCGACCTCCGACTCACGAAATGGTTCGACCAATGAGCCTCAGCACCCACGTCCTGGACACCGCGAAGGGCGCGCCCGCCGTCGGCGTCGAGGTCCATCTCGAGACCCACACGCCGGACGGCTGGCAGCGCCGGGACACCCACCACACCGACGGCGACGGCCGGATCCGTTCCTGGCACACCGAGGTCGAGGACGGCCTGCATCGCCTCGTCTTCGACACCGGCACCTACCTCGGCGAGGACGCGTTCTTCCCCGAGGTCACGGTCACCTTCCGCATCGCCGACAGCGAGCGCCAGCACTTCCACGTACCGCTGCTGCTCAGCCCGTTCGGCTACTCCACCTACAGGGGGAGTTAGGCCGTGTCTCTCAACTATCGCCTGACGCGCGACACCTCGCATCCCGCCTGGCCGCGGTCCAGTTCGTCACCCATAGGACCAACTATGAATTCCTCCTGCACCACGCCCAGCCGGGCGCGAGGCGCCGCGCGCCATCGCGCGGCGCGCGATGACCGGCGCTACTTGAGAGACACGGCCTAATGGCCATCGAGCTGGGTCCCAACCGGTACGGCAAGGCCGAGACGCGCGTCGTCCGCATCGACCGCGACTCCCCCGAGCACCGGATCACCGACCTGAACGTGAGCACGCAGCTGTCCGGCGATCTCGTCGACACGCACCTCACCGGCGACAACGCCAAGGTGCTGCCGACCGACACGCAGAAGAACACCGTGTACGCGTTCGCGCGCGACGGCGTCGGCGAGATCGAGGCGTTCGCGCTGCGGCTGGCGCGGCACTTCGTCGACTCCCAGGAGCCGATCCACCGGGCGCGGGTCGGGATCGAGCAGTACGCGTGGCAGCGCATCGGCGACGCGCCCCACTCGTTCGCCCGCGGCGAGGCGGCGGTCCGTACGACGACCGTCACCTACGACGGCACGAACGCCCACGTCGTCTCCGGCGTCGAGGGACTCGTCGTGCTGAACTCGACGGACTCGGAGTTCTGGGGCTTCCCGCGCGACGAGTACACGACGCTCGGCGAGACGCAGGACCGGATCCTCGCGACCGCGGTCGACGCGCACTGGCGGCACGGCACGCACGCCGAGGACTGGGGCGCGTCGTACCAGCAGGCGAGGCAAGCGCTACTTGACGCGTTCGTCGGCACGTACAGCTACTCGCTTCAGCAGACCCTCTACGCGATGGGACACCAAGTCCTCGAGCGTCAACCCAGCCTTGCCGAGATCCGGCTATCGCTACCGAACAAACACCATTTCATCGTCGACCTCGAACCCTTCGGGCTCACCAATCCCGGTGAGGTGTTCCACGCCGACGACCGACCGTACGGGCTGATCCAGGGCACGGTCCAGCGCGACGATTTCCCATCCGCAGAAGACGCCTGGTAAAGGAGCCCCATGAGCGACGACACCCTCCAACCCCCGAAGGCAGCGGTCGACCGCGTGCCTCCGTGGGGGCAGCTCGCTGCTCTCGGTTTCCAACACGTGCTCGCGATGTACGCCGGTGCTGTCGCCGTTCCGCTGATCGTCGGCGGCGCGATGAAGCTGCCCAGCGCCGACCTCGCGTACCTGATCAACGCCGACCTGCTCATCTCCGGCATCGCCACGCTGATCCAGTGCATCGGCGTGTGGCGGTTCGGCGTACGCATGCCGCTCATGCAGGGCTGTACGTTCACCGCGGTCACGCCGATGGTGATCATCGCGACGACCGGCGGCGGGCTGCCGGCGATCTACGGCGCGGTGATCCTCTCCGGGGTGATGGTGGTCATCCTCGCGCCGGTCTTCGGCCGGCTCCTGAGGTTCTTCCCGCCGCTGGTGACCGGCACGATCATCCTCATCATCGGCATCAGCCTGCTGCCGGTCGCGGTGAACTGGGCCGGTGGCGGTGTCGGCGCCCCGAGCTTCGGCGCTCCCCGCAACCTCGCTCTGGCGGCCGGTGTGCTGCTCGTCGTGCTGCTGCTGCAGCGGTTCGCGCCGCCGTTCCTCAGCCGCATCTCCGTCCTGCTCGGCATCGTGATCGGCACCCTGGTGGCGATCCCGCTCGGCTTCACCGACTTCTCCAAGGTGGGTGACGCGCCGCTGTTCGGGGTGAGTACGCCGTTCCACTTCGGCCTGCCCACGTTCGAGCTCGGCGCGATCGTCGCGATGGTGATCGTCATGCTCGTCACGATGACCGAGACGAGCGGCTCGATCCTCGCGATCGGCGACCTCGTCGACAAGAAGGTCGACCGCGTCGTGCTCGCCGACGGGCTGCGCGCGGACGGGCTGTCGACGATCCTCGGTGGCATCTTCAATACATTCCCCTACACCGCGTTCGGCCAGAACGTCGGGCTGATCGGGCTCACCAAGGTACGCAGCCGGTTCGTGGTCGCCGCCGGCGGTGCGATCCTCGTCCTGCTCGGCCTGGTGCCCGTGCTGGGTGAGGTCGTGGCGGCCGTGCCGCTGCCCGTGCTGGGCGGTGCCGGCATCGCGATGTTCGGCACGGTGGCGGCGTACGGTGTGCGCACGCTGTCGCAGGTGTCGTTCAAGGACAACAACAACTTCTTCATCGTCGCCGTCGCACTCGGCATCGGGCTGGTGCCGGTCGGTGCGCCGACGATCTACGCGGAGTTCCCGACCTGGTTCCGTACGGTGATGGACTCCGGCATCGCGGCGGGGTCGATCGCGGCGATCCTGTTGAACCTGCTGTTCAACCACCTGCCGTCGAAGAACGGATCAGCCGCCGGAGAGTCCGCGGACATGGCACGATCAGCTCGGTGAGGTACCTGTCATGGAGTTCCTGAGGCCGACGACCTGGACCGATGCCCTCGCCGCCAAGGCCGAGCATCCTTCCGCCGTGCCGATTCGTGGTGGCACGGACATCATGGTCGAGCTGAACTTCGACGTTCGGCGGCCGGACGTCCTGCTCGACCTCGGTGGGGTGAAGGAGCTCGGCGACTGGAGCCCGTCGAACGGCTCGATCCAGCTCGGTGCTGGCGTGCCGTACACGCGGATCATCGCCGAGCTCGGCGACCGGCTGCCCGGGCTCGCGCTCGCGTCGCGGACCGTCGGGTCGCCGCAGATCCGCAACCGGGGAACGGTCGGCGGCAACCTGGGGTCCGCGTCGCCGGCCGGCGACGCCCATCCCCCGTTGCTCGCGTCGGACGCGGTGGTGGTGGCGGAGTCCGTACGGGGACGCCGCGAGATCGCGATCGACGACTACTTCACCGGGGTGAAGAGGAGCTCGCTCGCCCCGGACGAGCTGATCCACTCGGTACGGCTGCCCGTCGCCACTGGTCCACAGCAGTTCAGCAAGGTGGGAACGCGAAACGCGATGGTGATCGCGGTGTGCGCGTTCGGCCTCGCCCTGCACCCGCGGACGCGGTCCGTGGGGACGGGGATCGGCTCGGCGGCGCCGACTCCGGTGCGGGCGGCCGAGGCGGACACGTTCCTGGCCCAGTCGCTGCCGTGGGAGACGCGGGCTGAGCTGCCGGGAGCTGTGGGTCTGGAGTTCGGACGGCTGGTCGCGGCCGCCGCTTCGCCGATCGACGACGTACGGGGAACCGCGGCGTACCGCCGGCACGCTCTGAGCGTGCTGGCCCGCCGCACGCTGGGCTGGGCCTGGCACGACTATCAAACGGGAGCGTGGTCCTGATGCGCGTGACGTTCACTGTCAACGGGACCTTGCAGGAGGCGGACGACGTCTGGGAGGGCGAGAGCCTGCTCTACGTCCTGCGGGAGCGGATGGGTCTGCCGGGTTCCAAGAACGCTTGTGAGCAAGGCGAATGTGGTTCCTGCACGGTCTATCTCGACGACGTCTCGGTGTGCTCGTGCCTCGTCGCCGCCGGGCAGGTGCAGGACCGGGACGTTCGTACGGTCGAGGGCCTGTCCTCCGGGGACCAGCTGGATCCCGTGCAGGAGGCGTTCATCGAGGCGGGCGCGGTGCAGTGCGGGTTCTGCACGCCGGGGTTGATCGTTCAGACGCACGATCTGCTGCGCCGCGACCCCGACCCGTCGGACGCCGAGATCCGCGAAGCGCTGGCGGGCAACCTGTGCCGTTGCACCGGGTACGAGATGATCATCGACGCGGTGCGCCTCGCGGCGAGCCGTGCGCGAACGGGGGTTGAGCAATGAGGACGGTCATCGAGCACGCCGCGATCGCGACGGTCGATCACGCGAGCAACGAGTACGCCGACGGGCATGTCGTCGTCGAGGACGGCCGCATCACCGCGGTCGGCCCGGGGCCGGCACCATCGGGCGAGGTCGACCGGTTGGTGGACGGGTCGGGGTGTCTGGTGACGCCGGGCTTCGTCAACACCCACCATCACCTGTACCAGTGGGCGACGCGTGGCTACGCGCCCGAGTCGGACCTGTTCGGCTGGCTGACGACTCTGTATCCGGTGTGGGCGCGGCTGACCGAGGTCGAGTTCTACGCCGCTGCTTCGGCTGGCTTGGCGAAGCTCGCGTTGTCCGGCTGCACGTTGGCGGCGGACCACTGCTACCTGCATCCGCGCGACGGTGGCGACGTGTTCGGCGCGGTCGTCCGCGGTGCGGAACGGGTGGGCATCCGGCTGCTCGGCGTGCGCGGGTCGATGGACCGCGGCGAGTCGCACGGCGGGCTGCCGCCGGACAGCGTGGTCGAGTCGACCGAGACCGCGTTGCTCGCCACCGAGGAGGCGATCAAGCGATTCCACGACCCGTCGCCTTCGGCGATGATCCAGGTGGCAGTGGGGCCTTGCTCGCCGTTCACCGTCAGCAAGGAGCTGATGCGGGAGGGCGCGGAGCTGGCCCGGCGTACGGGGACGCGGCTGCACACCCACCTCGCGGAGACGGTCGACGAGGAAGAGCAGTGTTTGGCGGAGTTCGGCGTGAAGCCGATCGACTATGCCGACGAGCTCGGCTGGCTCGCCGACGACGTGTGGCTCGCGCACGGCATCCACTTCGACGACGACGCGATCGTCCGGCTCGGGGCTTCGCAGACCGGGGTCGCGCACTGCCCGAGCTCGAACGCGCGGATCGCGGCGGGCATGGCTCCCGTTCGCGCGCTGCTCGACGCCGGTGCTCCGGTGGGGCTCGGTGTGGACGGTGCCGCCTCGCACGAGGCAGGCGGGTTGGCCGGTGAGCTGCAGGAGGCGCTGTACGTCGCACGGTGGCGGGACGGCGCGACCGCGTTGACGCCGCGGCAGGCCCTGTGGCTGGCGACGATGGGCGGCGCTCGGTGCCTCGGCCGGCAGAACGAGCTCGGTTCGCTCGAGGTGGGCAAGCTGGCCGACCTCGCGGTGTGGCGGCTGTCCGGGTTGGATCACGCCGGGATCATGGATCCCGTCGCGGCGTTGGTGTTCTCCGACGTTCCGCCGCTGGCGTTGTTGCTCGTCGGTGGCGAGGCGGTCGTCGAGTCCGATGCGCTACTGACCGCGTCGGAGACGGAGATCGCCTCTGAGCTGGCTGTCGTGGGTCGGCGGATGGCGTCATGACCGCTCCTACTGACATCGGGTCGCGGACCGTCGGCGGGGTGGGCGAGAGCCCGCTGCGACCGGACGGAATCCTCAAGGTACGTGGGGAGTTCGCGTACTCGTCCGATCTGTGGCACGAGGACATGCTGTGGGGCGCGACCTTGCGCAGCCCGCATCCGTACGCGCGGATCGTGTCGGTCGACATCTCGGCCGCACTGGCCTTGCCGGGCGTCTACGCGGTCCTCACGCACGAGGACGTACCAGGCGAGAACGCCTACGGGCATGAGGAAACCCGTCTCGACCAGCCGGTGCTCGCGGTCGACGTCGTGCGCTACCACGGCGAGCCGGTCGCCGTCGTCGCGGCGGACCATCCGGAGACGGCGCGTCGCGCGGTCGACCGGATCGCGGTGGAGTACGACGTGCTCGAGCCGGTCGTCGATGTCGAGACAGCTGCCTTCGACGGTGTACCGCACCTGCATCCTGGCGGCAACGTCGTGCGGCACGTGCGCATCCGTTCGGGCACGCCCGACGACGTCGAGGCTGACGTCGTGGTGACCGGCGAATATCACGTGGGCATGCAGGACCAGGCGTTCCTCGGACCGGAGTCCGGACTCGCCGTTCCCGCCGAGGATGGCGGGGTCGACCTCTACGTCGCGACGCAGTGGCTGCATCTGGACCAACGGCAGGTCGCGAACTGCCTCGGCCTCCCCGCCGACAAGGTGCGGATGACGCTCGCCGGCGTGGGTGGCGCGTTCGGTGGGCGCGAGGACATCTCGATCCAGGTGCACGCGTGCATGCTGGCGCTGCACACGCGCAAGCCGGTGAAGATGGTCTACTCCCGTGAGGAGTCCTTCTTCGGGCACGTGCACCGGCATCCGGCGGTGCTGCGGTACGAGCACGGCGCGACCCGTTCGGGCGAGCTTGTCTACGTTCGCGCGCAGATCCACCTGGACGGCGGCGCGTACGCGTCCACGACGACCGCGGTGACGGGCAACGCGGCGACCCTCGGCATCGGTCCGTACAACGTTCCTCATGTGGCGATGGACTGCTGGGGGATGTACACGAACAACCCGCCCTGCGGCGCGATGCGCGGCTTCGGCGCGGTGCAGGCGGCGTTCGCCTACGAGTCGCAGATGGACAAGCTGGCCTTGGCCTTGGGGATGGACCCGGTCTCCCTGCGGGTGTTGAACGCGATGAGCGAGGGGTCCGTGTTGCCGACCGGTCAGGTGGTGGACTCGCCTGCGCCGGTGGCGGAGATTCTCGAACGGGTGAAGGCGAAACCACTCCCCCCGCCGGCCTCCGCGGATCTGCGGTCGATGCCGGGCGGCGTGTCGAACGTGACGCACGGCGAGGGCGTGGTGCGCGGCGTCGGCTACGCGGTCGGGATCAAGAACGTCGGCTTCTCGGAGGGCTTCGACGACTACTCGACGGCCCGTGTGGTGCTGCAGGTGGTGGCCGGCGAGCCGGTGGCGTCGGTGCACACGGCGGCGGCCGAGGTCGGGCAGGGCCTGGTGACCGTGATGTCGCAGATCGCCCGTACCGAGCTGGGTGTGTCTCACGTGACGATGGCGCCAGCCGACACGTCGGTCGGGAGCGCGGGGTCGAGCTCGGCCTCGCGGCAGACGTACGTGACGGGCGGCGCGGTCAAGGCTGCCTGCGAAGCGGTGCGCGCGCGGGTGGTGAAGCTCGCTGGCGACGCTTCGTTCGATTCGCTGGATCTCGTTGCCGTGTTGGGTTCTTCGGTCGTCGACGAGACGGTGGAGTGGCGGCACCGGCCAACCCGTCCGCTCGATCCCCTTACGGGACAGGGCGACGCGCATCTGCAGTATGGGTTCGCGGCCCATCGAGCGGTGGTCGACGTGGACGTGGAGCTCGGCCTGGTGCGGGTCGTGGAGCTGGCGTGCGCGCAGGACGTCGGGAAGGCGATGAACCCGCGCAACGTCCTCGGCCAGATCCAGGGCGGATCCGCGCAGGGCTTGGGGTTGGCGGTGATGGAGGAGATCCAGGTGTCGAACGGAAAGGTGCGCAACCCGTCGTTCACCGACTACCTGATCCCGACGATCCTCGACATGCCACCGATGACCATCGACGTACTGGAGCTGGCCGACCCCCACGCCCCGTACGGGTTGAGGGGAATCGGCGAACCCCCGACCATCTCCTCCACCCCCGCCATCGTCGCGGCGATCCGCGCCGCGACCGGCCGTGCGCTGACCCGGATCCCCGTACGGCCGGAAGACATCACCGGCGTCTAGCCAGGGGCGAGCCGAGCACCTGTTGGACAGCTGTCGGCCTCTATCCCGAGATCTCTCCAACAACTCGGCCGACCGCTGCGTGCGAGCCGATGGCGTGGTGGTGGATCCGGTCTATGTGTTGGAGCTGTCCCCGTCCCACTAGACGACATCAGCCCCGAGGTACGGCAAGTCTAGCGGGAAGGGGACATCCACTCCTGTCCGTTTCTACGCGACCGGCGCCGGGCTGTCCTCGCGGTCGAACTGGGTCTGGTACAGCTCGCTGTAGCGGCCGCCGGTGGCGAGGAGCTCGGTGTGGGTGCCGCGTTCGACCACCACGCCGTCCTCGATCACGAGGATCAGGTCGGCGGCCCGTACGGTCGACAGCCGGTGGGCGATCACCACCGCGGTACGGCCCGCCAGCGCCTCCCCAAGAGCCGCCTGCACAGCGGCCTCCGACGTGGAGTCGAGGTGTGCCGTCGCCTCGTCGAGGATCACGATGCGCGGCTTGGCCAGCAGGAGCCGGGCGATCGTGAGCCGCTGCCGTTCGCCACCGGACAGCCGGTAGCCGCGCTCCCCCACGACCGTCTCCAGGCCGTCGGGCAGCGAGCCGATCAACGTGTCCAGCCTCGACCGCCGCAGCGCCTCCCAGATCTCGTCGTCGGTGGCTTCCGGCGCGGCGAGCAGCAGGTTCGACCGGATCGACTCGTGGAACAGGTGCCCGTCCTGCGTGACCATGCCGAGCGCGTCCCGGATCGAGTCGAACGACAGGTCCCGTACGTCCACCCCGCCGATCGTCACCGAGCCCGAGTCCACGTCGTACAACCGCGGCAGCAGGCTCGCGATCGTCGACTTGCCCGCGCCGGACGAGCCCACCAGCGCGACCATCTGCCCCGGCTCGGCACGGAACGAGATGCCGTGCAGCACCTCGTCGCCGCCGCGGGTGTCGAGCTTCGCGACCTCCTCCAGCGACGCCAGCGAGACCTTGTCGGCCGAGGGATAGGAGAACTTCACGTTCGAGAACTCCACCGCGGCAGGACCGTCCGGCACCTTCTTCGGCGAAGGCTTCTCCTGGATCAGCGGCTCGAGGTCGAGCACCTCGAAGACGCGCTCGAAGCTGACCAGCGCGCTCATCACCTCGACGCGGGCGCTCGCCAGCGCGGTGAGCGGCGCGTACAGGCGGACGAGCAGGAACGACAGCGCGACGACGTCACCGGGATCGAGCGTGCCGGCCAGCGCGTAGAAACCGCCGAGCCCGTACACCACGGCCAACGCCAGCGCCGAGACCAAGGTGAGCGCGGCGATGAAGATCCACTGCACCATCGCCGAACGGACGCCGATGTCGCGGACGCGCCGCGCCCGCAGGGCGAACTCCTGGGACTCGTGCCAGGGACGGCCCATCAGCTTGACCAACGTGGCGCCGGGAGCGGAGAACCGTTCGGTCATCGTGTTGCCCATGGTGGCGTTGTGGTTGGCGGCCTCACGTTCCATCCGTGCGAGCCGGTTGCCCATCCGCCGGGCCGGAATCACGAACACCGGAAGGATGATCAGCGCGATCAGCGTGATCTGCCAGGACAGTCCGAGCATGACGACGAGCGTGAGGATCAGCATCACGAGGTTGCTGATCACGCCGGACAGCGTGTCGCTGAAAGCCCGCTGCGCACCGATCACGTCGTTGTTGAGGCGGCTGACCAGCGCGCCCGTTCGCGTACGGGTGAAGAACGCGATCGGCATCCGCTGGACATGGTCGAACACCGCCGTCCGCAGGTCGAGGATCAGCCCCTCGCCGATACGTGCGGACAGCCAGCGTTGCAGGACGCTGAGGCCGGCCTCGGCGAGCGCGATCACCGCGATCACGATCGCGAAGAACAGCACCAGGCTGAACGCCGACCCCTTCACGATCGCGTCGACGACCCTGCCGGCGAGAACAGGAGTGGCTACGGCGAGTACGGCGGTGACGACGCTCAGCAGGAGGAAGGCGATCAGCAACTGGCGGTGCGGGCGCGCGAAGGCGAGGATCCGCTTCGTCGTCGCCATCGAGAACGGGCGGCGCTCTTCCTCCGCGGTCATCGCGTGGTAGAGCGAGGTCCACGCGGTGGTTTCCATGTCCATGGGCACTAGCTTTCCACGACTTCCCGCTCGGGCTCACGCGCGCTCGTCTCGCGGCGGAGCAGGACTGCGGTGAGAACGGCGGCGGTGGCGACGATCACGGCGGCGACGATCCCGACGACGTGCAGGCCTCCGACGAACGCCTCCCTCGCCTGGGCGAGCTCTGGGCCCGTCGCGGCGGCGAGCGTCTCGCGAACCGCTGCCGAGGCGTTCGACGGCAGACCGCTCACGTAGACCGCCGTCGCGATGCTGCCGAACGCGGCGATGCCCAGCGCGGCGCTGAGTTCGGAACCTGTCTCGGAGATCGCCGAGGCGGCGCCGGAACGTTCGACCGGCGCCGAACCGACGACGAGGTCCATGCCGACCACCAGGATCGGTGACGCGCCGAGGAAGAACAGCGTCTGCGCGAGGGTCGGCAGCAGCGGCCCGGCCGCCTGGTCGGCCCGCGTGAGCAGGAGGAGAGCTACGGCGCCGAGCGCGAGGCCGCCGGCGGCGACGTACCTCCGCGGGATCCAGCGGAACACGATCGACGTGCCGGCGAGCCCGATCACGATCGCGGCGGCCGGGAGCAGCGACCAGACACCCGCGTCGAGCGGGGAGAGGCCGGCGACGAGCTGGAGGTACTGGCCGACGAGGAACGCGACGCCGGGGCCGACGAGCGTGACGAGCATCATCGTGACGAGTGCGGCGGTGAACTCGCGCTTCTTGAACATGTCGAGGTCGAGCAGCGGATGCTCCAGCCGGTGTTGTCTACGGACGAACGCCCACGCGAGCGCCAGACCGACGAGGATCGCCACCCCCGCGGCCAGATCGAGCCCGTCCGCGGCGATCCGCTTGAGCCCGTAGATCACGCCGAGCATGGCGACGAGCGACATCGCCGCGCTGAGGAGGTCGATCCGTCCGTTCGCCGGCGACTTGTACTCGGGGACGAGGAACGGGCCGAGGGCGACGAGGAGCGCCATCACCGGGACGCCGGCGAGGAAGACCGAGCCCCACCAGAAGTGCTCGAGCAGCAGGCCGCCGACCAGCGGGCCGACGACGGTGCCGGCGGAGAAGCCGGTCATCCAGAGACTGAGCGCGACCGTACGTTGCTTGCCGTCGTGGAACATGTTCCGGATCAGCGACATCGTGCTCGGCATCAGCGTCGCGCCGGCGATGCCGAGCAGCGCCCTGGCGGCGATGAGCAGCACCGGCGTCGACGCGTACGCGGCCAACGCCGACGCGGCCCCGAACGCGACGGCGCCGATCAGCAGGAGTTTGCGGCGGCCGATCCGGTCGCCGATCGTGCCCATGGTGATGAGGCTCCCGGCGATCAGGAAGCCGTAGATGTCGGTGATCCACAACAGCTCGACGCTGGTCGGGTGCAGGTCGGCGCTGAGCTTGGGGACTGCGAGAAAGAGGACGGACATGTCGACAGAGATGAGAACGGTCGGCAGGACCAGAACGGCAAGCCCGATCCACTCCCGCCGCCCGGCACGTTGCAGTTCCGCGGTGCCAGTCATGCGTCCGAACGTAGAACCTCAAGCAACCTTGAGGTCAAGTCTCGCGGCCAGAGGTGTCTTACGGGGGCGCTCGCCGATCGTCAGAGAGGTAATCGTTGACGTTTTAGCCGAAGAGAGCACCGATGACCCAGACCAGGCCGGCTCCGCCCGTTCCGCGGACGACCACCGAGCGCCGGGAGCACGCCCTGGCCCAGCTGCGGACCCAGCACCAGCTGTGGCTGGCGACCGGAAGCGAGGCGGGGCCGCACCTGATCCCGGTCGCGTACGTCTGGGACGGTGAGCACGTCGTCATGGCGACCTTCGAGCCGAGCCCGACCGCGGCCAACCTCCGGGCCAACGGGCAGGCCAGGGTCGCGATCGGCCATCACTTCGACGTGACGATCATCGACGGAACCGTCACGTTCGTCGCGGTCGCCGACCTCGAACCGGACCTCGCCGACGCGTTCGCTCGGGTCTCGCACGACCCCAGGGTCATGCCTGGTTTGGTATATCTGCGCTTCGCACCGAGGCGGGCACAGGTCTGGAACGGTTTCCACGAGTTCACCAACCGCACCGTGATGGACGGCGGCACCTGGCTGGGGCCGCCGTCGTAGACCACGTCACTGCCGCTTGAAGAACCACCGTTGGCAGGCGCCGCCGTGGTAGAACCACGTGCCCACGTTGGCGCCCTGGGCCGAACTGCACCCGGACACGTCGAGCGACAGACCCGAGCCCAGCTGGAGCACCGAGAAGCTCCCGCCCGGGCTCGGTTCGATCCGCCAGCGCTGGCATTCCGACTCGTTGCTGGTCCAGGTGTAGATCGTGCCGCCAGGCAGCTTCGAGCAGCCGTCGATGTCGACCACCTTCGACGACGCGGCGTCCACGAGCTTGTAGACGTCGTCCCCGACGCTCTGCACCATCCACGTCTGGCAGTTCGTTCCCGGGGTCCAGCCCCACATCTCGATGTTCGAGCCGTCCAGGAACGAACACGGCTTCACCGCCAGGAATTGCGTCGTGCTCGTCGCCGCCTCCACGCGGTACCGCCCGACACCGCCCTCCCCCAGTTGGGTCGCGTTGAACGCCGGGCGCAGGATCCACTGCTGGTTCGCACCCTGCCCGCACGTCTCCTGCCGCACCGGGTCGAGGTCGGCCACCGTGCCGTTGATGATGGTCAGGCACTTCCCGCTGTGCGCCGCCCGGAGGTGGATCACCGTGTCGTACGCCGCCCCGTCCACGTACTCCAGCAGGAACTGCTGGTTCGCCGTCGGGTCGCCGTTGCCGTTGCCGCACGGCCACTGGAGCAGCTGGCCGCCGTCGACCATGCTCCAGTCCTCGACGTCCGCGCACTTCAGCGGACCCGAAGCCGTCGCGGTGTGGACGGGCTTCAGGGCGTACTGGTCCGAGCCCGCCACCTGTTCGATGTGGAAGCGCGCGTTCAGGTCGACCGGCAGACACTGGTACTGCACGTACCTCGCGTCGTTCGCCGTGCTCGCGCCCTGAACGTTCAGGCACTTTCCGCTGTTGCGGTTGACGAGCTCGTACGTCCGCTGCTCGATGTCGAACTTCGGCCCGGTCACCGCGCCGACCGGACCGCCCCACCCGAGCACCTTGTCGCCGAAGGCGGCGCCGCTCGAGCGGAACGTGTACACCTGCCGGTCGCCGCTCGCGCCGCCGCCCGCGTAGACGATCGCCGCGTCGCCCTTGCCGTCGCCGTCGTAGTCGCCCGCGCTCAGAGACGCCTTCGCCAGGTCGAGCTCGCCCGAACGCCGCCACCACGACGTCGCGGTCAGCGCGGTCCCCGAGGAACGGAACACGAACAGTCCGGCGTCGTTGGCCGCGTGCTCGTACAGCGCCACGACGTCGTCCTTGCCGTCGCCGTCGGCGTCGGTCACCGCGGCCCGGCTCTTCTCCCAGCAGAACGCTCCCGCGCCGCTGTCGTAGATCGTCGAGGCGGCGGCGAAGCCCGTACCGGTGGACCTGTAGACGTCTACGGTCGTCCGGCAACCGGTCTGGTTGCGCATGCTCAGCAGGTCGTCCTTGCCGTCGCCGTCGACGTCGGCGAGCAGCGGCGCGCTGCGCGACCAGGGGTTGCCGGCCGCCGCCGCCGCCCAGGTGACCGGCGCCGCGAAGCCGGTCTCCGTCGCGCGGAAGACCAGCGCCGCCCAGTTGTCGCCGGTCCCGGCGTTCTGCACGACGATGTCGTCCCGGCCGTCGCCGTCCACGTCGCCACCGATCACGCGCGCCGTGCTCAACGGCCAGCTGTTCGGCGGGCTCGTCCACACGTGCGGGAACATGTCGTACCTGTTGCCGTCCGAGACGAGCGGGTACAGCCACACCTGCCGCCCGGCACCTTCCCGGAACATCGCGAGCTCGGTACGGCCGTCACCGTCGAAGTCGCCCTGCACCGGCTTCGTGCGGTACAACGCGAAGCCGCCCGCCTCGCCGCTGTCCCAGCCGATGTAGCCACTGTGGAAGGCGTTTCCGTCGTCGGAGGTCACGTTCCAGATGGCTGTCCGGCCGTAGCCGTGGTCGAACACCGCGGTGACGTCGGCCTTGCCGTCGCCGTTGGCGTCGCCTCGCGTCTCGGGGACGACGGGATCCTCCGGGGTACGTTCGATCGCCTGCAGGGACCACGGTGGTGCGGGTCGGGCTGACGTTGCCGGCCTCGTCGACCGCCTTGACGTACAGCATCTTCGACGGGTCGTCCTGCGGGAGCGTGACGGGAATCGTGGCCGTTCCGTCGGCTTTCACCTTCACCGACAGGGAAGGTCGTCCTGGTCGAACCCGTACGCGTACTCCGTCACGTCCGTGTCGGACGTCGAGCCGGGCAGGAACGTCACTGTGCCCACTTGCTGCGTCAGCAGGGTCGGCTCACCGTGGGGGTAGTCGTTGGACTGGATCCGAGGTATCGACGGCTTGATGGAGTCGACGGTGAAGTAGCAGTCCGGTGTCGTCGGGCCCGGTCGTCCTGGGGTCCTTCGTGAAGGCGCGGTAGCGGTAGAGCGTGTTCTGCACCAGCTTGCCGGCCGGCGTCTCGGGCCAGGCGAACGCGGCACCGCTGACGGTCGGGCCGACGTCGACCGTGTGCACGACAGCGCCTGCCTGGTTGAGGATCTGCAGCGTCGTGGTGACGGCGTCGCCGGCATCAGGGTCGTTCGCGATCGCGGAGAACTGCGGCTTCAGGGTCGCGATCGCGGTCGGGTCGGCCGCCGTTCCGCACGGCCGCGACCGGGTGAAGTTCAGGTTCTTCGGCATCAGCGGCGCGGTGTTGTACGTCACCGAGAGCACCGCGGTGTTCGGGTGGAACTTCTTCCACTGGTTCTGCGCCACAGCGCTGGTGGTCTCGTTCTCCGCGCGCAGACCGAGCGTGAGCGTCGCGCTCCGCGCGTTGGCCGCGTCCTGGATGACGCGGTGCAGCAGGCTGCCAGGATTGCCGAGGAACTCGACCGGGTTGTCCTCGGTCCACGGGATACGCCTCCGCGCTGACGGTGGCGAGGTTCTCCCTCCAGTGCCCCTGACCGTGTTCCCCCAGTCGAGGTACTGGTCGGTCCGGATGTCGCTGAGCCGCCAGAGCTGGACGGGCGTCCTGGTGCTGGCGACGGCGTCTTGTTGAGCGTGATGCGGAACGCGGCACTCACGATCTGGCTGCCGGCGATCGTCTGAGCGCCGCTGGTGGTGTTGAGCAGGAACATCGACCGGTACAGGTTCGCGGTGGACTGGTACGCGCGGCCGACCTTGGCGCCCTCGTCGTTCCGGTCGTAGTTCCAGGCGGTCTGCGCACCCATCCGGACGTTCACGTGCGCCCAGTTGACCAGCCGACCGTCGAGCGACGGGTCGATGGCGACCGGGAACTTCGTCTTCGGGTCGGACAGCATGCCGGCGTTCGGCGTCAGCGTCATCGCCTTGCCAGCGATCTTCAGGCCGAGCCGCTTGGGGGTGCCGTCGGCGTCCCACATCGTCGGCGGCGGGGCGGAGAAGACCTGTCTGCCGTTCCTGGTGGCCAGCGTCGACCCGTCCGGCCGCACGGACAGCTTCAGCCCGTCACTGCTCACGGGATACCGGAGCGTCTCGAGTGCGGGATTCAACGCCGCTTGGCGATTCTTGACGATCAACAGATGCGTGAAGTCGTTCACGCCGACGTCGATCTGCAGGTCGACGCCGGGAAACACCTCGGGGTAGACCGCGCGCGACCCGGTGACGACGGGCGCCGGCAGCTTCCCGATCCAGCCGAGGTCGACCCGCTTGCCGGGCTCGCCGAAGGTCAGCAGGTGCGTGCCGCCCCCACCGGACAGCACGATCGGGGTGACAGCGGCGGCCGGCTGGTACGACCCGTCAACCCCCTTGCGCAGCGTAGGATCCGGCGTGACCCACCGCTCCCCCTTGCGCACCCGCACAGGTACCGGATGCTGGTCCATCGTCTTCGTGCCGTCGGGGTTGACGTAGATCTCGGAGGTCTCCGTACGGAACGCGGAGACCTCCACCCGCCTCCCCGTCTCCCTCGCCCGCACGCCAGCCGCGGCCATCGGAGCGAGCTCCTTCGGCGCCGCGACTGTTGGGCTGGCCGCGCCCCGGTCGGCCGTCGTCCTGCTGGCGGGAGCGTCGCTCGCTCCGGCCACCGGTACCACCAGTGCGAGCGCGACAGCGCCCACCGCCAGGCCCAGGATCCGCATGCCCGTTCACCTCACCCGTTCTACGTCACGAACCCGGCAAGGCCGTGGGTTATCGAAAGTCCGGTGGTACGAAAGAGAGCTGCTCCTCCAGGTTCCAGCCTTCTGGTTCCTGGTCGGGCTCGTCCCACTTGGCGCCGGCAGCGAGCCAGGCTTCACGGAACCTGCGGGCCCCGATGGGAGTGGAGTCCTGGTAACCGATCTCCACACCACAGCAGACGCAGTACTCGAAGGTCGGTGTGCGGCCGTCGACTCCCCACGGGGGGTCTGGCAGGTCGAGGCCGCACACACGGCACCGATAGGTGTAGTCACCACTGTTGGGCACGGAAGTAGTCCATGTTCGTGGGATACCCGTGTTTGGCCGGGTCGGGCTTGAAGAACGACTTCGGCGCTCCACTGGAGTTCATCACGCCGAAGGAGTTGCTGCGGCGATGGTAGCGAACGACGTCTCCGTTGGTTCGGTTGATCGTCTTGGTGCCGATTGGAGGCTTGCGGACGAACTTCTGCCCCTTGGCGACGTACTCCAGGGAGTTGCCGACGTCGTCGAACTCCTTGCCGTGGTCCTTGAAGTGCTTGAAGGCGTTCTGGACCGGTGTCCTGGTCTTCGTGGCGGACCAGAGCGGCTGGGCGATCTTGCTCGCCGTCGTCGCACGTTTCGCCGACGCCGCCGCGCGAAGGCCCCACACGACCCCCCGGACGGCGAGTGCGCCCACGCCACCGGTGAGTGCGCCGACCGCGACCGTCAGGGCTATCTCGGCGACCACCATCATGATGGCCGCGCGATTCTCGTACACCCATTTCGCCGCCTTGACCGCCACCGCCGCGACCTTGTGGGCTACGGCTTTCGCGACTTTGACGACGGCCTTGGCTGCCTGTTTGACCTTGGCGACGGCCTTCTTCGCCACTTGGGCGATCTTCTTCGTCACCTTCTTGACGACCTTGACCGCGACTTTCACCACGGTCTTGACCGTCTTGACGATCTTCTTCGTCACCTCGACGGTCTTCGCCACGAACGACCGCACCGCCGACATCGTGTCGGTCGCCCGGTCCCGCACCCAGTTGACCACCGGCGTGACGACCTTCACCGCTTCCTTGACGGTGTCTGTCACCCGCTTGGTGACCGTCTTGGCGACGTTCGTGACGCTCGAGACGATGCTGCGAGAACCAGGACATGCCGTCGGGGTCGCTGAACGACACCGGGTTGTTGTTGCCGTACGAGTAGCCGTTCAGCGTCTGCGGATCCTCGATGTCCAGCTGAGGATCGACCGAGATGAACCGCCCGATCGTCGGATCGTAGAGACGTGCCCCCAGATGGATGAGACCCGTCGAGGAATCCGCCGTGCCGCCGACGAACGCCGCGCTGTCCCGGCCACGCCGTCGGTCCGGTCCCGCGGCCGTTGCCGTACGGGTCCTGCCGCCGCCGCTGCACGTTCTGCGTCGCGGTGTTGTCGATCGCCGTCGTCGCCGTGCCGTGGTGGTCGTTGGCCAACCAGTGCAGGTTGCTCGCCACCCGTACGGCGATCGTCTGGCCGCCGTGCTCGTAGTACCGGGTGCCGGTGACCGCGCCCGGCCTTCAGCGAGCAGCTCCGTGTCGCCGAGGTACAGCGTGGTGCCCGAGGTGTCGCGACGGATCAGCCGGTCGCCGTTCGCGTCGTAGAGGAACGACGTCTCCTGGCCGTTCTTCGTGACCTTCTCCAGGTCGCCGTCGGGGTTCCAGGTGTACGTCTCACCGACGCCGGCGACCGTGCGGTTCTTCAGCTCGCCGTTCTCGTTGTAGGCATAGCTGTCCGTCCGTCCACCGGCGGGCATCCCCGTACCGGTCGTGACGACGCTCCGCAGCGCGTGCGGCTGCGCCGCGCCGGCGTTCGGATAGGTGTACGTCGCCGTCGTCGAGCCGCCGGACCAGCGCTTCGTCTCGGTCTTGCGGTTGCCGGTCTTGTCGAACGTCCACGCGTGCCAGTACGGCGCCGGCCCGCCGAGGTCCGCCACCGACGGGTCCGCCTCGCAGTCGCCGGCCAGGTTGTCCGTGCCCGGCTTGGGCGTCCACGCCTCGCTCCATGCGGCGCAGGTAGTCGTAGGTGAAGCACTGCGTGTCGGTCGGCGCCCCGCTCGTCGACGACGGGGTGTCGGTGACCTTGGTGATGTTGCCGGACTGGTCGTACGCGTAGTCCACGGTCGAGACCATCCGTGGCAGCGTTTCCTTCTGCGTCACCACCTGGGTCAGCCGGCGGGTACCGGTCTCGTACGTGTAGCCCATCTCGACCCACTTGCCGCCGGTCGCGCCGAGCTTGACCGTCTGCACCTCGCCGAAGCGCGTGTACCCCGTCTCCGCGCACGTACGTGCTGGCCGCGGAGGCGAGCGTCGTGGGCTGGTCCTTCTCGTCGTAGCCGTACGTCAACGTCTCCGCCGGAAGGCCACCGATCCCCGGAAGCGTCTCGGTCGCGAGCTGCCCGTCCTGGTGGTAGGTCGAGTCGAACCGGTAAGTGCCCGCGAGCTCGCCCTCGTTCGCCGGGATCACGTACTCGGTCCCGGTCGCGCGACCGGCCGTGTCGTAGCCCGTGATCCGCGTCGTGTAGGCGTTGCCGTTGGCGTCGTAGCTGGTCGACGACGTCGGCAGGCCGGCCATCAGGGTGTCGTAGACCCACGACAGCGCGCTTGTGGCCTTGGAGCGATCCCTCGTAGATCGCCTTAGTCCGGCCGATGCTGTCGTACTCGTACGCCAGCGTCACGCCGCGCGCGTCGGTCTTCGTCTTCATCCGGTCGAGCTCGTCGAATGTGAACGTCGTCGCGCCCGTGTCCGGGTCGGTCTCCTTGACCGTCGCGGCCGCGGACGTCGTACTCGTAGGTCCACCGGTTGCCGGCTGGGTCGGTCGACCGTCTCCAGCTGACCCGACTTGTTGTAGGTGTACTTGGTCGAGTCGTAGTCGGTGCCCGTGGGCGTGGCACCGCGGTACTGCCGCAGCTCGAGCAGCCGGCCCTGGACGTCGGTGATCCGCGGTGGTGGGCGTCTCGCCGTCCGGCGGGTCGACCGACTCGCGGTCGCCGGAGTAGGTGTGGTTCGTCTCCCACTTGACCTCGTTCTCGGACTTGACGATCTCCTTGATCGGTCGGCCCGCGAGGTCGTACTCGGTGATCTTCTGCGTCGGGAGCCTCAGCTCGTCCGGCTCCACCACCACGTCGGGCACCGGCGCGCCGGGGTTGTGGTACGGCCCGTTCTCCTTCACCTCCAGGCCGCGGCTGTCGTAGACGACGTCGCTGATGATGCGGCCGCCGCCCTGCGCGGCCTCCTGCGTCTGCTTCGGGCGCATCAGGCCGTCGTAGAGCTGGTACGACGTCTCGATGCTGCCGTTGGTCTGCATCGTCTTCGTGGTAACGAAGTTCGGCTTGTTCGCGAAGATGCCGTAGTCGTAGTCGACGTCCGGCGATCGCGGCGTTGTCGGCCGCCGCCGCGCGACCGGCGACGTTGGCGCCGGCCGTCCCCGCCGGACCGTCGCGGTGGCGGTGCCGGCCCGTCCCGGGTACCAGACCTGGTCCGTACGGCCGAGCGCGTCGTACGTCGCCTCGGTGCGCTTGCCGGTCTCGTCGGTGATCGCGACCTCCTCGCCCCAGGCGGGCTCGAGCTCGATCGTCGTCTTCTGGCCGTTCGGCTTGGTCGACTCGATCTTCGTCACCGGGCCGGCGCCGGACGGCGTGTAGGTCGTCGTGCTCTTCTGGTTCGAGCGCGTCGGCGACCTCGGTCGTCCGGCCCAACGCGTCGTACTTCATCGTGCTGACGGTCTGGTACTGAGCCGTGCCGTCGGCGGCGAATCCCTTCAGGCGTTCGGTCTTCGTCACGTTGCCCTTCGGGGCGCGGTGTCGACGGACGTCGCGTCGTCGTAGAACGTGCGGTTGTCGCCGATGACGTCGTCCTTGGTGTACGTCAGGTCGCAGGCCTTCGCCACCGTCAGCTCGCGCTTCGGCATCTCGGTGATGCCGAGCGCGTCGTTCTTCGTGTACTCGTAGTAGGTGCAGGTGTCGTCCGCGGTGGTGCTCAGGTCGTTGCGGTCGTTGCTCTGCAGCAGCACGCCGTTCGCGTCGTACTGTTGTTCGCGCCGCTCTCGCGGAAGCCGCCGCCGGCGAGGGCCTCGACCTGGCGGTTGGCCCTCTGCTGCGTCTGGAACGCGCTGGTCGTGCCCCACGGTACGCACCCGGGTCGCGGTCGGCGCGGACACCCACGGGTCGGTGATCGTCCGGTCGACGAGAACGCCGTGCCCGTTGAACGTCCGGACCTCGCGCGGCTGGCCGGCGAGCGGCAGCAGGTCGTCGACCTCGCACTCCGGTGGAGTCCTCGACCTTGACGTCCTTGACACGTTCGGGTCAGCAGTCTTGTCGCCGTCCATGCCCCGGTAGTAGCGGTTCTCGGTGACGATCTGCGGCCGCCGACGCGTGGCCCTTCTTGGTGATCGACGACGTCGTAGCCCCGCCACTGCGACCAGGTCTTCTGGCCGATCTCGACCAGGCCGTCCTCGTCGTCGTGCCGCCACATCGGCGCGTTCGGGTACTCGAGCGTGGTCACCATCGGCTCGGACTCCGACACGCGGTCGTGTTCCTCGACCGACTTCACGACGTACTTGTGGAACCAGTCGGTCCGCTCCGTCGTCGCGCCGGGCGGCGTCCACTTCATCGGGTGGCAGCGACGTCCGTTGGTGTCCGGCGCGGGAGGTCGCCGGGCGCGCAGTCCTCCGGGTAGTAGCTGATGTTCAGGTAGCCGCCGGTGCCGTAGTTGACGCGGGTCATCCGCCACCAGTTCATCGGCGGCAGCATGGTCGCCGACCGGGTCGACCCGGTTGGCCAGCTGGATCCCGTCGAAGTTCACCTCGGGGATCGCCACGCCGCCGGCATTGCCGACGTGCCCGGCGTGCGTGATCGCCGTCAGCCAGAGGCTGCGGCTGGTGCCGTCGCCGTTGTCGGGGAACGAGTACCGCAGCGTCCACGAGCTCACCGGCTGATACGCCGTGCCGCGCCAGATCTCGGCGGTCACCTTGCTCAGCTTCTTCATCGTGAAGAACGTCGGGTTGTGCTTGTTGTCGCACTTCGCCGGTGCGGTGCCGTCGGCGTTGATGCAGCGCTGGTCCATCGGCACGTCGGGGTAGTCCGCCTGCGTCGCGCAGGGGCTGTTCGTCGATGCAGCGCTGGGTGGTGTCGAACGTGACCCGCCCGACGCGTCCGGTGCCGAGCGCGCCCGCCACGCTGGCCGTACTCGATCCGCTTGATGTTGCCGGCGCGCGTGTACTTCGTCACCGCGGTCGCCGTGGAGTTGCGGCCGTAGTAGTTGGCCTCGGTGTCGTAGTAGAGGCTCATCGTGTTGCCGTGCTTGTCGACGACGTAGTCGAGGTTCCACTTGTAGGTCTGCTGGCACCACGAGTCGGCGAACGCGGTGGCGTGGCACTGCTCGCCGGAGTGGTTGCCGAAGACCGGGACCGTCCAGCTGGAGTTGGTCGCCTCGGTGCCGCCGGGCAGCTTGTTGAGGCCGAAGTAGTACTTGGTGCCGTCCTTGGTGGTGAGCAGCCAGTGCTCGCCCTTGTCGGCGGCTGTGCGACCGTCGTCGCCGTTGTCGGCGCTGTCGAGCTTCACGATCGTCGAGCCGTCGTCGTTGCGGGGCCGCCACTTGCCGGTCGCGTCGTCACGGACGAGCTCGCCGCCGGCGCCGTTCAGCGTGAACGTGGCGTTGTCGGCCAAGCCTCGTTCGGACGACCAGCACAGGTCGCCGGTGATGCGGGTGCCGTTGTTGCCGGTCTTCTCCGGCTTCGAGGCGCAGGACGCGTAGCGGCGCTCGATCGAACCGCCGGGCTGCAGGTCGAAGCCCTGACCGACCCAAGACGGCTGGTTGTTCGTCGACGACGTCCGGCCGTCGACCCCGCCGGAGGAGTAGCCGAGGGCGATCTGCGGAGCGGGGCCACCTTGCTGGGCGGCACGGCCATCGGGTAGTTCCAGCTGAAGTCGCCGGAGGAACCGCCGACCTGCCAGGTGGCCGAGGGCATCAGCTGGCTCGCGCCGAAGTTGCCGGCGCCGCTGCTGGCGGCGGCCTGGATGGCGTACGTCTTGGTGGCGTCGCCGACCGTGACGTCGCCGGTCAGCGTGCCGTCGCCGTTGTTGCGGGTCCGACGGGGGTGCCTTGGCACTCCGGTGTGCCTGGCTTGGTGAGGGCGCATGCGGGGAGCTCGAGGAGCCGCAGCCGGAGCGCCCAGTCGCCGCCGAACGTGTCGCGGAAGTCGTCGTAGTTCAGCTGGAGGCTCACCTTGCCGTTCTGCTTCAGGCCGTCGGCGCGGGTGAGCTTGACCAGCAGGCCGTCGGTGCCGCGGCGGGCGAGGTCGACGCGGACCTTGCCCGGCGTCGCGGCGGCGCGGGCGGTCGCGCTCGTCTTCTCAGCGCTGCCCACCGCGATCGGCAGTACGCCGGCGCGGGCCTTCGGCGTGACCGTACGCCCGCTCGCGAGCAGGGCGGGAACGTTCGCCTTCGCCACCGGGACGGCGACCTCGGCCGTGCCGGCCTTCGGCCAGCTGACCTTGGGCGTGAACTTGCTCGCCGCCAGCTCGGCCTGGTCGACGGGCGGGGCCTTGGGCTTGATGTCCGTCACCGGGACGGACTTCTCTTGCTTCGGCTTCCAGAGCGGGTCGTCCGGCTTCGGCGTGGCCTGCGCTGAGGGACCCCAGAGCGTGGTGATCAGGGCCAGGGCGGTGACGATCGCGAGCATGATCGCGGCCGTGCGGAGTGTGGACAGGCTGATGCGCGCAGAAGGCATGGACGGTGCCCCTCCCCAAGGGTGACGCCAGTTTCCAGCGTTGAAAATCCTCGGGAGGTTACCGTGCCGTCCAGGCGTGGGAGAAGAGCTCTGGCACTCTGCTGCCGCCACAGTTCAGTGCGGAGTTCCGACATGGCGGTTCCGCGCCACATCTTCTTTACTGGCGCGGATCTGGCGTATCCCTGGCGCGCGCTCGCGTCAGCCGCTGTGCTTGCCTGCTTCGGCCTTGCGGCGGCGGAGGCGGCTGACGATGAAGTAGCCGACGGCGAGGACGCAGATCACGATCACGGCGGCCTGGAACCAGCCGATGTAGCGCTCGACGACGTGCCAGTTCTCCCCCAGTCCGTACCCGGCGCCGATCAGCACGGAGTTCCAGACCAGGCTGCCGGCGCCGGTGAGGGCGAGGAAGATCGGCAGCGGCATCCGTTCGATCCCGGCGGGGATGGAGATGAGGCTGCGGAAGATCGGGATGAGCCGGCCGATCAGGATCGCCTTCGTCCCGTGCTTGCTGAACCAGGCCTCGGTCTTGTCGAAGTCCGCCACGTTCACGAGCGGCAGCTTGTCGGCGATCCAGCGGATGCGTTCGCGACCGACGAGTGCGCCTATGTAGTACAGAACGGTGGCGCCGACGAGCGAGCCGAGCGTGGTCCAGATGATCGCGCCGACCAGGCTCAGGTTGCCCTGGCTGGCGGTGAAGCCCGCGAGCGGCAGGATCACCTCGCTGGGGATGGGCGGGAACAGGTTCTCGAGCGCGACCAGCAGGCCGGCACCAGGGCCGCCGAGTGCCTCCATCACCGAGGTGACCCATCCGACGAGGCCGCCGGTCGTCTCGGGCGAGGCGGCGGCCGTGGCGGCCATGGGCAGGAAGGACATCGGGGCTCCCGTTCGCGGTTCGTCTTCGGCTACGACTTACCCCGGAACGGTACGGTGCGCGCCTGTGGATTCCCTATGAGGCCCACCATCGACCTTCGGAGGTCTGAGCACCACCGGACAAGGTGGGGTTTTCCGCAGTAGATCGTGCCACCATGGAGTGATGGCAGAGTACGAGTTCCATCAGCTCTCACTGCCGCGCACCCTGTCCCGCAGAGTCGTGCGGCAGCTTCTCGTCGACCGCGCTGAGTACGACGGCTGGGAACTCGCCCGCGTACGCCTGTATCCCGACGGCAGGCGAAAGATCACCCTGCGCCGCCGGATCATCCGGGTGCGGAAGACGCTCAGCTCCGTCAGCTGACGCCGGTCACCTCGCCTTCGTCGTCCGTCGTGTAGAGGCCCTTGGACAGGTCGACGAGCACGAGCTTGTTGCCGAACGGGTCCTCGACGACGGCGACCCGTCCTACCGGGATGTCGAACGTCTCCCTCTGGATGCCTCCGGCGTTGACGATCTGCTGGGCCGCGTCGTCGGCCGAGTCCACGAGCCAGTTGGGCTCGTACGCCTGGGCTGTGCTGAGCACGATCTCGGCGTCGGTGTCTGGCAGGCGCAAACCTGCCTGGCCGAGCTCGTCGTTGCGCCAGATCAGCTCGTGGCCCAGGGCGTCGCGATAGAACGCCAACCCGCTGTCGAGATCCGGCACCGGAACCGTGACCGCGTCGACCTTCCGAAACAGCGGCATCGCCTTCTCCTTATTTGTCCCATGCGCGAGCGGTCCAGAACAAGACTGTTTCTTTGCCCGTTTTGGCCCCACACTCAACCCTCGTGGAGAAACGCGAACCTGTCACCGCTGCCGATCTCGACACCGTCATCGACCTCCTGCTCGACACGCTCCGGCCCGCCTCGACGCTCGACTGGACCGTTCCGGCCGGCTCGCTCGACTGGTCCTGCTGGAGGACCGGCGAGCACCTCGGTGAGGCCCTGACCCACTGGGCGTCCCAGCTCACCCTCCGAGCCACGACCCGCTACGTCCGCTGGGCCGCCCGCGCCCAGGAGGGCGCGCCACCGGACGGCGTCCTCGACTTCATCGAGTCCGCCGGCCGCCTGCTCTGTGCGGTCGTCCGTTCCTCGCCGCCGTCAGCCCGTGCCTTCCACCCTATGGGCGTCACCGACCCCGAAGGCTTCGCCGGCATGGGCTGCATCGAGGCGTTGGCCCACGGCCACGACATCGCCACCGGCCTCGGCCTCACGTTGGAGCCACCCGCCGACCTCTGCTCCCGCGTGGTCCAGCGGATGTTCCCGCACCAAGCCGAAGTCGACGCCGACCCCTGGCCCAAGCTCCTCTGGTGCACCGGCCGAGCCGACCTCCCCGGCCACGACCGTCCCGACGAGTGGCGCTGGCGCGGCCAACCCCTGAACGAGCCCTGGAACCCCCACCCCGTCCCCGACCCAATCCCCTTCGCCCACCTCCTCGGTGGCTGAGCAGCTCAGACCTGGTCGAGGAAGCGGTCCAGCACCTTCGTACCGAACTCCAGCGCGTCCGTCGGCACCCGCTCGTCGACGCCGTGGAACATGCCGACGAAGTCGAGGTCGGCGGCGAGCTTGAGCGGGGCGAAGCCGAAGCAGCTGATGCCCAGGCGGCTCCAGGCTTTGCCGTCCGTTCCGCCCGCCATCAGGTACGGGATGGCGCGGGCGCCGGGGTCCTCGGCGATCAGCGAGGCCTTCATCGCCTCGACCAGCCCGCCGGCGAACTCGGCCTCCGGCGCCACGTCGAGGTTGACCATCTCGCGCGCGACCTTGTCGCCGATCAGCGAGTCGATCGTCGACAGGAACTCCTCCTGCGCGCCCGGGCACGAAGCGGCCGTCGATGTACGCGATGGCCTCGCCGGGGATGACGTTCAGCTTGTAGCCGGCCTCGAGCATCGTCGGGTTCGCGGTGTTGCGGATGCGACGCGCCGATCATCCGCGCCGCGGTGCCGAGCTTCGCCATCGTCGCCTCGAGATCCGCCGACTTGGGGTCGAGGTCGACGCCGAAGACGTCCGACAGCTCGGCGAGGAACGCGGCCACCGTCGGCGTGATCCGCAGCGGCCACTTGTGCCGCCCGATGCGCGCGACGGCCTCGGCGAGCTCGATGACCGCGTTGTCGTCGTTCGTCATCGACCCGTGCCCGGCGGTGCCGTCGGCGCGCAGCCGCAGCCAGGCCATGCCCTTCTCGGCGGCCTGGATCAGGTAGAGCCGCAGGTCGTCGCGGACGGTCAACGAGAAGCCGCCGACCTCCCCGATCGCCTCCTTGCAGTCCGCCAGCACCTCCGGGTGCTTGTCGACCAGCCAGTGCGCGCCGTCGTACCGCGCCGGCCTCCTCGTCCGCCGTATAGACGAGCACGAGCGGCCGCCGCGGCCGCGCGCCGGCCCGTTCGCGGGAACGAACGACCGACAGCACCATCGCGTCGAAGTCCTTCATGTCGACCGCGCCGCGGCCCCAGACGCAGCCGTCCTGGATCTCGCCGGAGAACGGGTCGACCGTCCAGTCGGCGGCCTGGGCGGGTACGACGTCCAGGTGACCGTGCACCAGCAGCGGCTCGGCGGAGGGATCGGTGCCCTCCCAACGGGCGGTGACCGTCGTACGACCGGGCGACGACTCGTAGAGCGTGGGCTCGATCCCGACCTCGGACAGCTTCTCGGCGACGTACTCCGCGGCCTTCCGCTCGCCCGGCCCCGACCCGTCTCCGTAGTTGGAGGTGTCGATCCGAATCAGGTCGCGGCACAGCTCGACGACCTCAGCCTCTGGCCGGTACTCCACCCGCTCAGTCATGCCGCCATCCTCTCCCGGCGCGCCCGAACCGTAAACGCCGAGCCACCTGGCAGGCCCATCAGCTACCGTTTGCTACAGTGAGCGCCGCGCCGCGAGAGCAACTGCGTGCGCTGGTCCGGGTGGCGGAATAGGTAGACGCGCTAGCTTGAGGTGCTAGTGCCCGTGTAGGGCATGGGGGTTCGAGTCCCCCCTCGGACACTCGAACATTTGTTCGATACTGGGCGTTCGCCCGTGGCAGTATTGGCCTTGGAGTACGAGGTCCCATCTTCGGCGTCGGGCGCTGGAGTTCCGTACGTCGAGGCCGTCGGCTCGTCTGGGCAAAGTCGTGTGACTACAAGAAGTGCCGCACCCGCTCCGCTCGAGCCAGCAGGACTGGGACCTGGTCGATGACGATCTCGTCGAGCAATCCCTGCTTGAGCGCCTCGGCCGCGGTCGCGCCGGCAGCGATCTTCACATCCTTTCCGGACGCTTCCCTGCCCCGGGTCGGCTGCCGCCGTATTCGGCAACTGCCCGGTTGGCCGAGCTGTGATCGGACAACCAATCGAAAATCCGAAAAGCCATCGCCGAGACCGAGGCTGGCTCGGGCGCCGCGGCCGGAGACGAATCCGTCGACCGAGGAAGAAGTCATGGTGAATACGAGAGTCATTGGTCGCACGCCCGTACGGGTCGGCATCGCGGTCACGCCGTTGTGCAGCCCAGTCGAACAAGCTGCCGATGGTCTTGTCCCCGCTTGGCGACGTACCCGTCGAGGGACATGATCGCCTGTGCCCGCACTTTGCCCATCGAGCCTCCCCTCAGGTGTGCTGCGGCCTGTAGATGTGCACGACGATGCCGCTGGGGAACGGCGTCGCCTCGACCAGGTCCAGGTGTCGCACCACCGGCAGCTGGACGACGAGGGCCTGCCCTTGGCCCAGGACCATCGGCTGGACCAGGCGATGACGTCAGGGCCGGGTTCGTCATTGATGGCGGCGATCTCGGTTGCGAGGTCTCCGTGCGCGACGCGGGTGACCGGCCACGCCGACCCATCAGGTGGGCGCCGGCCTTACTGATCGGGCCGCCCGGGAGCCGTTGCCGCCGAGGACCGCGGCTTCGGCGCGGGGGTTGAGCTGGTCAGAGATCCGGTCGACGACTGAGGCCGGCTCGATCCGGTCCGGGTCGTTGGAAGGTCCTCGAAACGTGGACGCGAACGTGCGTCGCAGCCATGCACCGCAACTCCGCGCGCGGACCCTCAGGAGGCGTGGGGTGTGAGCACGTCCACTGTGATGACGTTGCCGTGCTTCATGGCTCCAAGGCTGGCAGCGCGAGCCGGGGCATCAACGACGATCTGCTCCACGCGACGTGATCCATCCGAAACACCACGCTCCGCGCGCTTGAGGCAGCGACCAGCGCAGAAGAAGATCGTGCGCGGCTGTTGGCGCGGAGGGCTGACGCGTAGGCGTGGCCGCAAGCACACGCTTGGTTGGTCGGCATGCAAAGGAGACGCCGCGGGCTGGCAGCAGGCAGGTGCTCCTGTCGTCGGCTCGCGCCACTTCGGTCTCGGCGACTACGAGACCGCCTCCTTCGCGGCGATGAAGGCCGTGCAGGTTGGCGTGCGGTGGGTGGCCTGCCAAGCGATTTGACTGCAGGTGGCGGGTCAGGAGGTCCGGGCGACGGTGCGAGGCGCGGCGGTGGTCGCGCGGATGACCAGACTCGTGGGCAGTGTGACATGCACGTCGTCCGGTTCGTTCCCCCTCAGGAGCTCGAGCACGAGGCGGCCGGCGGTAGCGCCCTGCTCGATGACGGGCTGGCGCACAGTGGTGAGGTCGCTGAGCTCGGCCATCGGGTGGTCGTCGATCCCGACCAGCGACATGCCGGTGGGCACGGCGATCCCGGCCCGTCGCAGGCTGCGCAGCGCTCCGATCGCGATCTCGTCGGAGAACGCGAACACGGCCGTGGGTGGCGGGTCCAAGCTGAGCAGCCGGTCCATGCCGTCCGCGCCACCGTTCGGGCCCCACGGCACCTCCACGACGAGCTCGGGTGGGACGTCGATCCCGGCCTCGTGCATCGCGCTCGTGAAGCCGCGGGCACGGTCGATCGGCGGCGAGTACACGAGCGTCCAGTCGCCGCCGGCGTTGAGCATGCCAATGCGCTCGTGTCCGGCGAGGAGCAGATGGTTGACGGCCTGCCGGGCGGCCGCGACGTCGTCGATGCGCACGTGCGGGTAGTCGCCGAGCGCACCGCCCGCGACCACGACCGCGACATCCATCAGCTCGAGCCGTCCCCGCTCCTCGTCACTGATCGGGAACGCCACCACGATAAGCGCATCGACTTGACGTCGGGCGGGGAGTTCGTCGAAGAAGCGCCGGCGTTCCTGCTCGGTCTCGATCTGGTAGAGCAGCACGTCGAGGTCGGCGTTCCGGAGACTGGTCATGATGCCCTGCACCATCACTGAGTAGAACCAGAAGCCAAGGTGCCGGACGACGACGGCGACCCGGTTCGTCGTGCCCCGCTTGAGGCTCGCGGCCGCCGGGGAGACCGTGTAGCCGAGCTCGCTGGCCAGCTCGCGGATCCGGAGGCGGGTCGGTTCGGAGACGCCGGGAGCGTTGCTCAGCGCGCGGGATACCGACGCGATCGAGACGCCGGCCTCGCGTGCGAGGTCGGTCATGTTCGTCGGTCGCCGCCGGGTCATATGCAGACGGTACTCGAGAACGTAAATTTACGCAGAAGCCTTGCTGAGCGATGTCGGCCAATTTCTTGACCACTGAGGTCAGCGCCCCGATAGTTGAACGCAATCGTTTACGTTCCTCGACCTCGGGCGCCCGCGCCCGTCACACCCGGGAGCCGTCGCATGTCCACCGTTCGGAGAGTCGTCGGCTCGCTGGTCGCGGCCGCCTTGCTCGTCATCGGCCTCGCGCCCGCGTCGTCCGGCTCGTCGCATTCCGTGCCCGGCTGGGCGAACGACGCGGTGATCTACGAGGTGAACGTCCGCCAGTACACCGCCGAAGGCACGTTCGACGCGTTCGCGAAACACCTTCCCCGCTTGAAGAAACTTGGCGTGGAGATCCTGTGGTTCATGCCGATCTACCCGATCGCGCAGCAGAACAGGCTTGGCACGTTGGGCTCGTACTACTCCATCCGCGACTACAAGAACGTGAACCCCGAGTTCGGGACCATGCGCGACTTCGAGGCGCTGGTCCGGCAGGCGCATCGGATGGGCTTCAAGATCGTGCTCGACTTCGTTCCCAATCACACGGGCTGGGATCACCCGTGGCTGACCGAGCATCCTGACTGGTACCTGCGCAACGACGCCGGCCAGCCCGTGCCGCCGCCCGGGCAGAACTGGTCGGACGTCATCCAGCTCAACTGGGCCAACCAGGACATGCGGGCAGCGCTCATCGAAGCGATGACGTTCTGGGTACGGGACGTCGACGTCGATGGGTTCCGGATGGACTACGTGGCAGGCATCCCCGACGACTTCTGGCCGCAAGTGACGAGCGCCCTCAACCGGCTGCCCACGAAGGTCTTCATGCTCGCGGAGAACGAGGACAAGACGCACCTGCTCCGCACCGACTTCCACGCGAACTACGGCTGGACCGGCTTCGGCACCACGGTGGAGATCGCGCAAGGGCGCAAGACCGCGGCGGATCTGCGCAGCTACCTCGAGTGGGTGCAGGACACCTACCCGCGGCGTGCGTTCCCGATGATGTTCACCTCCAACCACGACGAGAACTCCTGGCAAGGAACCACGAAGGAACTGTTCGGCGACGCGGAGAAGACGATGGCCGTGCTGACGTTCGTGACGACTGGCATGCCGCTGATCTACTCCGGCCAGGAGGCCGGACTGTCGAAACGACTGCTGTTCTTCGACAAGGACGAGATCCCCTGGACCGATTTGTCGATGCAGCCGTTCTACCAGCAGCTCACCAAGCTGAAGAAACAGAACCGAGCGCTGTGGAACGGTGCCGACGGCGGCTCGCCGGAGTTCCTGCCGACGAGCGACGAGAACACGCTCGCATTCGTCCGCGAGAAGGGCCACGACCGCGTACTCGTCGTCGTCAACCTTTCCCCCACAGAGGCATCGGCGACGGTCAAGGTTGGCTCCGCGGACGGTCGATACACCGACTACTTCGCCGGCACGCACGTGCGTGTCGACGAAGAAGAGACGTTCCAGCTGAAGGCCTGGGAGTATCGCGTCCTGATCGACTGATGCTCGCGCCCCGTCCACGCCGAAGGGCTCTGCGGAACTCACCACTCCGCTGCCCGCCGAACAGCGCCCTGCCCGCCCCAACCTGCACCATCGACGGCTGCGACCCCACCACCGTGAGCTGTGCCGGGTGGTTACTCGGCGGCGGTCGCCGGTTCGAACCCGGCGAGCATTTCCTCCAGTGCGTGCTGGTCCGGTCCGACGAAGGGGTCGGTGTTCGGCGCCGCTGCGAGCATGTCCAGGAATTCCTGTACGCGTCCGACAGCGGGCGGCAGGTGGGTGCTGAATATGACCGACGGATCCATGCGGCGCAGCGGCTCGAAGGTCGCGAGGTATTTCGCCGGCTCGGTCGTGTGAACCCACGGACTGTCGATGCTGGCAAAGAGCAGTTGAGCGAAGCGGAGCTGGTCTCTACGGACGTCTCCGACGTCGCTGCATCCGGCGAGGTCGGCGGTGGGCAGGGGCGCGCCGAAGCAGTCGGAGTTGAAGCAGGCTTGTGAGCGATCGTCGTAGAAGCCGATCGTGCCGGGGTTGTCGAACAGCGGCGGCCGGAAGGCGGTCAGTGTCCGGTCGCCCACGTCGAGGGGCAGAGACCGGTTCGTCTCCTTGGGATGCCGCGACATTCGGGGCTGACGACCCGGGCGCCTGGCCACGATGCCGTTCACTCTCGATGTGCTCGCTTCAAGCCGCCGACCAGCGTCAGTCCCCGTTCCGCACGGCTCGCCAGAACCGTACGGTCACCGTCCTCCTCACCCCTCGCGCGGCGTAGGTATCGACTCGGAACGCTTTGGGCAGGTTCCCCGTCAGAAGACACTGCGAGCCTCGGATACGGTTCGCGAGAGGTTCCTCGGGCATGAGCGGGCGGAGCGATGGATCGACTGCAGTCCAGGCGGCAAGGCGTACGGACGATGATCGTCCTGCTGATCGTGAACGCCGTCATCGGCGGCGCCGCGGTCGCGGCCGTGCTGACCTTCGCGTCGAACGACACCACGACGACCGCCGACGAGCCGACGGTCCAGCCCACCGGGTCCTCGGACCCCACGACGGCGCCCGAGCCCACGCCGGAGCCCTCGCGGACCGAGGACGACGAGGACCGGCCGCAGGAGCCGAGTGCGGAGCTCGTGAAGCTCCAGGACGGGCTGAAGCGCGCCGGGTACGCCTGCTACCAGGCCGTGACCGAGCCCGTCCTCGTCCACAGCTGCTACCTAGAGCCCGGCACGCGGAGCCTGGACGAGCAGCAGATCCACATCCAGACCGGACCGGACGGCAAGCTCGAGGCGATCGAGCTCAAGATCAGCTACTTCGAGGACACGAAGGCGTCCTTGGCGCTGTTCCAGAAGACCATTCACGCGTTCGAGGGAACAGTGCTCACCTCCGCCGAGGCCGCCAAGGTGGTGAACGGCCGCAACGACGACCAGGTCTCCGGGCGAGGGACGCACAACACCCAGGCCCTCGCGTGGGGGTCGTCCCGACTCTTCGTCTCCGACGACAAGAGGTCCTACAGCCTCGACTTCGTCGCCAAGGGCTCGAAGGAGACCCCGATCGCGCACGGCGGCACCACGGTGAGCATCGCGGACCTGAAGAAGCACTACGAGGGCAAGAAGTTCACCTGCAAGATCGACACCAAGCTCGAGTCGCTGAAGTGCCAGCAACGCGAGGAGGGCGCCGTCTACACGATCCTCGCGTTCGACCCGTGCCTGACCGACGCCGAGAAGTACGAGCTGATCTGCCGCGACCACAAGGCGTACAGCGTCAACGCGAGCGTCGGGTTCGGCAACGGCCTGCCCGAGGCTCAGTTCGGGCGGTTCTTCGAGTTCCTCGTCACCAGCACCGACTTCACGATGGGTGGCATGAGCCCCGAAGCGCAGACGTGGCTGACCACGAGCATGAACGACTCCGAGGCGCGCGTGCATCGGGCCGACTTCCAGCAGATGCGCCTCAGCATCGAGCCCGGCGCTGGCGTGTACGAGGAGTTCCCGAACGTGTTCCAGGTCGAGGTGACGGGCCACAACCTCACTCAGTAGCGGCGACCGAGCGGTTGGCGGCGCGCCACATCAGGCAGACGGCCAGCGCGAAGAGGACGCCGAGCGTGCCGATGACTCCAAGAACGAGGTGGGTCCGCGCGTACTCCGCGGCGAGACCGGCCAGCGCCACGCCGAGGCCCTGCGAGACGCGCAGTGCGGTGACCGCGAGCCCGAACGCCTGGCCGCGCCGGTCGTCCGGAACGGCGAGCACGAACGACGTCGACGCCACCAGGTTGTACGAGGCGCCCAAGCCGGACAGGACGAACAGCGCGGCGACGACAGGCAAGGGTGGATTGACGAAGCAGACGACGAGTGGGAGGCAGGCCGCCACCGCGAGCGGCGGCATGAGCTTGAGGCGCAACGGCTTCGACAACCGGCCGAGGGTCAACATGCCCGACGCGGATCCGACGGCGTACGAGGCGAACAGCAGCCCGACCGCCAGCGGTCCCCCGCCGAGCCCCGTCGCGTAGGGCGTCGCCAACGCCTCGCCGGTGACGTAGAACCCGGAGACGCAGGCGAACGCGACGAGGGCTCTCAGCCTGAGAATCGCCCCACACCAACCCGGCACCGGCGACGACATCGCTCCACCAGCCACGCTTCACCACCGCGGTGTCTTGATCGCCGGCGGCAGCGGGGCGGGCGCGTACCAGCCACCACACGAGGGCCGCCGCGAGAACGAACGTCGCCGCGTCCACGAGCAGCGCGCCGCTCGTACCGATCGCGGCGACCAGTCCCCCGCCGCCGACGAAGCCGATGACCAACGCGATCTGGAAGACGGTCTGCATCGCGGCCTGGCCGGCGGGGTACGCCTCCTCGCCGAGCACCTGCGGCAACAACGACCCGCGCGCCGCGGTTGCGGGCGAGCCGACGAGCTGGACGGCGACGAGGAGCAGGACCACGAGCAGCAGCGGCAGGTTCGGTACCGCCATCAGCGCGACCAACCCGGCGCGGGCGACGTCGCAGACGATCATCACCGCGCGGCGCGGGTAGCGGTCGGCCAGCCCGCTCAGCAGCGGTCCGCCGATCAGATCGGGCAGGAACGTCAACGCGTACGTCAGCGCGGTCCAAGCCGGCGAGCCCGTCCGGTCGTACACGAGGATCGACAGCGCCACGCGCGCCAACTGGTCCCCCGCGACGGAAACGGTGTAGGCGGCGAACAACGCCTTGAACTCGCGCACCCCGAACACCACGCGATAGCTGATCGCGCGCCCCTCCATACGAACCCCCGTACGCCCGGCCCAGCTGAGGACGCGATGGTGTCACGGCAACGCGCCAACCAAGGGCCTGCCGTCAGGTTTCAGCCAAGCCGCTGTGCACTGCTCGGCCGACGAGGCCGATCGCGAGAAGGAGAGTTCCCGTGAGTACCGCGCCGAGCGGGAGCGTGACGGTCAGCGTCGCGCAGCCGGCGAGCCCGACCACGTTGATCACGCGCGGCCAGCGACGGTGGGCACGATCCTGGGTCCAGGCGGAGGCGTTCGCGACCGCGTAGTAGACGCAGCACGCCGAACGAGCTGAACCCGATCGCTTCGCGAAGGTCGGTCGGTGAGCACGAGGACGACCACGGCCGCCCCTACCAGGAGCTGCATCAGGTGCGGGACACGGTAGGCGGGGTGCACCTCGGCGAGCTGGCGCGCGGCAGATCGCGCTCTCGCGCGCCATCGCCAGCCCGGTACGGCCGATGCCAGCCAGTAGCGCCGAGCATTGCGCCGAGGCTGGCGATCGCCGCACCGACCCGGACGACGGGGCTGGCCCAAGCTGCGCCCACAGCGGCGACGGCCTCGGCCAAGGGCGCGTCGGCCTCGCCGAGCGCCTCGGCGCCGAGCGCGGCCAGCACAGCGACCCCGACCACGACATAGATGATCACCGCCAGGACGAGCGCCCAGGTGATCGCTCGCGGGATCGTGCGCGTCGGGGTCGCGCACCTCCTCGCCTAGCGTCGCGATCCGCGCGTATCCGGCGAACGCGAAGAACAGCAAGCCCGCCGACTGGAGTACGCCGTAGACGCCGTGCGGCGCGACGCCGAGAGCCAGTCCCCCGGTCGCCGCCCGGCCGGCTGAAGACGATCACGACGACCACCAGGCAGAGTGCGGCGAACGCTCCGGCCAGCAGCACCGGGCCACCTGCCGTCCGCGTGATCCCGCGGAGGTTGACCGCGTGAGCACGATGACGGCGGCCGACGGCGACGACCCGTTGGAGCCAACGCGGCTCGGGCACCGCGTACGTCGCGAACGTCATCGCCATGGCCGCGCACGACGCGGTCTTGCCGACGACGAACCCCCAGCCGGCGAGGAAGCCCCACCAGTGGTCCGAGCCGCTCGCGGCCGTACACGTACGTCCCGCCCGAGGTGGGGTACTGCATCGCCAGCTGGGCCGACGACGACCGCGTTGCAGAAGGCGACGACCGCGGCCAGCGCGAGGCCGACGAGCAGCCAGCCGCCTGCAGCCGCCGCGGCTGGCGCGAACGCCGCGAACACGCCGGCGCCGACCATGGCGCCGAGGCCGATCACGACAGCGTCGCCGGTGCCGAGACGGCGTACGAGGGTCGTCGATCGCGTCACCCGTCACATCGCGGCTGCCACGCGCTCGGCAGCGGCCCGCAGCTCCTTGTCGGTGACGTTCGGCAGAACGTCCTCCCAGATCGGGAGCATGAAGTTCTGGGCGTCGAGCATGCCGAGCGGGCGTGGCATGAACCACACGTGGAAGTGCGATCCGCCATCGCCCCAGCGATAGAGGTGGACCCGCCCGACGTCGCCAAGCGACAGGATCGCGTTCTCGATGCGCGCGGCGAGTGGGCCGAAGGCGGCAAGCGCCTCCGGCGAAAGGTCGCGGAAGGAGTCGACGTGCTCGCGGCTCGCGACCCAGACGACGCCCGCCAAGCTGCCGCCGACCGGCGGATGCATCGTGAACAGGTCGTCACCCCAGACCGGTTCGGTCGCTCCCCCGGCGCACAGGCCGCAGGGTTCGCCGCCCGGCTCGCCCCGCCGAGGCGGCTCCGGGATCACCGGTTCGTCTAGCGGGAGCACGGTCAGTGGTTCGGCGTACGGAAGCTTCATGATCGGTCTCCTCTTGGTGGTCACCTGCCGGATCGGGCCCGGCGATGGCGGGAAGGCGTCCCGCGGCGCGTCGTGCGATCTCGATGAACGGGCGCAGCCGGACGGTGAGCTCGGTCCGGGTGGCCCGGAACGCCTGCAGCCGCGCCTCGTCGGTCCCGCTGATCCCGGCTGGGTCGTCGAGGTGCCAGTGCAGTGCGCTGTGCTGGCCGGAGAGCGTTGGGCACTCCTGCCGGGCGGAGTTCGACAGCGTGATCACGTAGTCGATCCGCCGGTCGAGGACCTCCGCGACGTGCTTGGCCTTGGCGGCTCGCCAGTCGATGCCGATCTCCGCGAGGACCCGGACCGCCAACTCGTGCACGCGCTTTGGCTGGGTTCCAGCGGACAAGGCCGCGAAGTCGGGGCCGCCGTAGTACGCGAGCAGCGCCTCACCGAGCTGGCTCCGGGCCGAGTTGCCGTTGCAGACGAAGAGGACCACGATCGGCTCTCGCCGGTCGGTCCCGTGTGGGTCGATGGCCTCGATCGTGCGCTCGAGGTCGACGAGCTGGTGCTCCAGCAACTCCAGGTCGGCGCGCTGCTCGGCGATCCGGCGTCGTTGCCGTTCGAGCGTCGCGACGAGTGCCGGATGTGCCGGCCCCGTCTCGAGGCACTGCGCGGCAAGCCGACCGGCGTCGACGGGCGGCATGCCCAGGCGACGCAACGTGATGACGAGCGTCAGTCGGCTGAGGTCACGCTCGTCATACGAGCGGTACCCGTTGCCAGCCCGTATCGGAGCGGGCAGGATCCCCGCCGACTCGTACCAACGAACGCCAGACGGCGAGATCCCGGCCCGCCGGGCAAGCGTGGAGATGTTCACATAGAGGGACGCTAGACCTTGCAGTCACTGCAAGGTCAAGCCCCGACCACCGGGCGGAGGCGGGCCCAGAGGACGAAGATCACTCCCATCACGAGCATGGCGAGGCCGGAGTCACCAGACGGGCACCGCTCAGCCGTCGGGGCGGAGTCGGGTGCGGAGCCTCTTCGGGGCGACGACGAGGTAGCTCTCCTCCACCCAGTCGCGCAGCAGACCAGGGTCCGCGTCGGCGAGCGGGATCGTCAGCCAGCCCCACTGGCCGAGCCCGCTGTGCGTCATCGGTGTGGCGCCGGCGAGCGCGGCGGCCTCGTCGTACGACGTCCTGAGCTTCACCGACACCGCCGTCGCGTCCGGTTGGCCGAGCCAGAGGAACATCGGCCCGTAGACCAGCCCTCCCCGACGACGAGGCGGATGGTCGATCTTCACGACCAGCTCGTCCCACGGCGTGTCCTCGATCGCGAGCGGCAACCCCAGCGCGAACGTGCGGACGTCCTCCCACGCAGACATGAGACTCGCGCGGCTACTGCACGACCACCGGGCGGAGGCGGGTCCAGAGGGCGAAGATCACTCCCGTCACGAGCATGGCGAGGCCTGCCCAGAGGTTGGCGTTGAGATCGCCGGTCTTCGCTCGTTCCGTCGCCGTGTCCGCGAACAGGCCCAGCGCGATCAGCACGAGGCCGTAGAAGCCGATCAGGCCGGCGATCACGTTGCGGACGTCGAACGCGCCTGCCTTGTGGGGAGCGTGCGTGTCGCTCATTCTTCAACCTCCGTTCAGTGGAAGACGATGTTCAGGGCGATGACCAGGACCAGCGAGACGCCCGCGAGCTTGGTCGGCGACTGGTACCAGGGCCGGCGGCCACCGTCGTTCTCGGTCCGTTGCTCCTTCGGCGTCTCCGAGTACACCAACCCCACCAGCTCGGAGTCGGGTTTCGGCCGAGTCAGCAGGCTGACCAGCACGCTCACCACGATGTCGAGCACGAACGCCACCCCGGCGGCGACGAACGCCGCGCCCTGGCCGGGCAGCGTGATCACACCGACCTCGTTCAGCGCCCACACGAACACCGCGCCCGCCGTACCGGACACCAGCCCGATCCAGCCGGCCGTCGCGGTCATCCGCTTCCAGAACATGCCGAGGATGAACGTCGCGAACAGCGGAGCGTTGAAGAAGCCGAACAGCGTCTGCAGGTAGTTCATCAGGTTGCTGTAGCCGGCGGCGATGACCGCCGTGCCGATCGCCAGTACCGTCGCGCCGACCGTCGCCCAGCGGCCGACCTTGAGGTAGTACGCGTCGGGCTTGTCCTTGCGGACGTACCGCTGCCACAGGTCGTAGCTGAAGACGGTGTTGAACGCGGAGATGTTCGCCGCCATGCCGGCCATGAACGCGGCGAGCAGTCCGGCGAGCGCGACGCCGAGGAGACCGTTCGGCATGATGTCGCGGATCAGCAGCAGGATCGAGTCGTTGTACGTCAGCCCGTTCGCCGATCCGCCTGCCTCCTTGATCTGCTGAGCCTCCGGAACGAGCACCGCGGCGATCATGCCCGGGATCACGACGACGAACGGGATGAACATCTTCGGGAACGAGCCGATGATCGGCGTCCGCCGTGCCGCCGACATCGAGCCGGTCGCCATCGCGCGCTGCACCTCGACGAAGTTCGTCGTCCAGTAGCCGAACGAGAGCACGAAGCCGAGGCCGAACACGATGCCGACCACGGAGAGGAACGAGTTCGTGAACCCGGACAGCTCGAGGCCCGGCCACGACGTGAGCTGCGTGGCGCCGCCCGGCGAGGCCGTGACCTTGTCGATCAGCCCGCTGACCCCGCCGACGCGGTGCAGGCCGATCAGCGTGAGCGGCAGCAGGGCGGCGACGATCACGAAGAACTGCAGCACCTCGTTGTAGATCGCCGCGGACAGCCCGCCGAGGGTGATGTAGCTGAGCACGATCGCGGCGGCGACGAGGAGCGCGACCCAGAGCGGCCAGCCGAGCAGGCTGTTGACGACGGTCGCGAGCAGGAACAGGTTGATGCCGGCGATGAGCACCTGCGCCAGCGCGAAGCTGATCGCGTTCACCAGGTGCGCGCCCGGCCCGAAGCGGCGGAGCATGAACTCCGGGACGCTGCGTACCTTCGAGCCGTAGTAGAACGGCATCATCACGACGCCGAGGAAGAGCATCGCGGGGACGGCGCCGATCCAGTAGTAGTGCATGGTCGCCATGCCGTACTCGGCCCCGTTGGCGGACATGCCGATGATCTCGACGGCACCGAGGTTGGCCGAGATGAACGCGAGCCCGGTGATCCAGGCCGGCAGCGATCTTCCGGAGAGGAAGAAGTCGAGGCTGTCGGAGATTCTTCGCCGGGCGGCGAACCCGATCAGCAGAACGACGGCGAAGTACACGAAGACCAAGGCGTAGTCGACGAACGTGGCGTCGATCCTCAGTGGGTTGTCCACTGGCCTCACTCCTTGCTCGAGGCGGCGAGTCCCCCGTCAGAGAGGTTGCGCCGCGGACCCCGTTCCCTCATGCGGAAAGTCACCATAGTGACCTTCCCCGTGACGAGGCGCCCGACGCGTCAGCGTTTGACGGAAAGTTGGGGCTCGACGAGGCTGTTAGCAAAAAGGTAGATATGGGGAGATATCCACTGGCTGGCGTCAAGGTGCCAGAAACGCGGTTTCCCGGCGCGGCCCGAGAAATCGATTGCCGAACGGGGCATGCTGAGCGGAGACGCCCCAGGGAAGGATCGAGCGATGAGCCTCAGCCGCAGAGCATTCCTCGGTACGGTCGCCGGCGCGGGTCTGGCTACCGCGGTCGTTCCGGACCTGCTGGCGCCACGGCAGGCGCAGGCGGCGACGTGGAAGAAGCGTCTCACCGGGGCAGACCTGGACACCGCGAGCAGGTGGAACGTGGCCGGCACCGACCTCGGTATCCCGTACGTGCTCGAGAACGGCTCGATCGGCTACCTGTTCGGCGACACGTTCAGTACCCCGTGGCCCGAGTCCGGCCAGGACTGGCGCTCCCCCGTCATGCTCCGCTCGGCCATCCACCCAGGCGACCCCGGCGGCGTCGTGTTCGACAGCGCGGCGAAGGTCGTGGGCAACGGTCGGGCTCCCGAGCTCATGCACAACGGTCACAACGGCCCGGACCACGAAGGCCGCTTCGAGGTCACCGTCATCCCCAACGACGGCATCAGCTTCCCCGAGACAGGCCGCCAGCTCATCTCGTACATGAGCGTCGAGAACTGGAACCCAGGACCGCGGGGCGCCGGCTGGAAGTCCCGCTACGCCGGACTCGCCTACTCCGACAACGGCAACGACTTCGTCCGCACCAACCTCGAGTGGATAAACGACGGCGACAACGCCGACCCGTTCCAGATGTGGTCGATGCAGCGCGACGGCGACTACGTCTACGTGTTCTCCGTCCGCAGCGGCCGCCAGGACGGACCCATGATGCTGCGAAGAGTCCGATGGGACCGGATGTTCTTCCCCGCCGAGTACGAGGGCTGGGGCTGGAACGGCAGCAACTGGGGCTGGGGCCGCCCGCCGAGCCCGATCCTCACCGGACGCTTCGGCGAGCCGTCCGTACGCAGGCTGGCCGACGGCACCTGGGTGATGGCGTACCTCAACACGACGACGCTGAACATCGTCACCCGCACCGCGGCCGGGCCGGACCAGGTGTGGACGCCGGAGAAGGTCCAGGTCACGATCGCGCAGGAGCCGAACCTCTACGGCGGTTTCATCCACCCCTGGTCGACCAGCGAGCCGGACGGCCTGCATCTGATGATCTCGACCTGGCGCCGCAACCAGGCCGGCCAGTCGACGGCGTACCACATGAGCCAGTTCGTCGGATCCGTGTGACACATTCGGGCGGGGTCATCGCGTCTTAGAGACAGAAGGCCCATACCCGAGAGGCACGGATGCGATCGAAAGTGGACTTCGAGGAGTTCGCCCTGGCCAGGACTCCTCACCTGTTCCGCACGGCATGGCTGCTTTGCGCCGACCACCACCTCGCCGAGGACCTCGTGCAGGAGACGTTGGCGCGGATGTTCCTGGCCTGGCGCGGCCTGGACCGGGTGGAGAACCCGAGCGCGTACGCACAGACCGTGCTCGTACGGACGTTCGTGTCCCAGCGGCGCAAGCGCAGCTCGACGGAACGGCCGACCGAGAGCCTGCCCGAGACCACGGCGAACGAGGACGACCAAACGCTCCGCATGGCACTCCAGGCGGCGTTGTCGGAGCTCTCGCCACTAGATCGCGCCGTTCTGGTGCTGCGGTTCTTCGAAGATCGCAGCGTCGAACAGGTCGCTCGCGATCTCGGCACCAGCTCCAACGCCATCCGCAGCCGTACCTCCCGTGCCCTGAACCGAATCCGGACGGTCTTCGGTGCGGACCTCGCCCACCTCGCCCTGTCCTGACGTACCTGAACCACTGTGGAGAACAAGCCCATGAACGACACCGACGAGCTCGTACCCGAGCTGATGCGGCGCGCGACCGAACGACTGGCTCAGCCCGACGCGGCCGAGCTGGTCGAGCGGGGACTTCGCAGGGGCAAGCAGCTCCGGCGCCGCCGGACCATCGGGATCAGCATCGCGGCGGCCGCCGCCGTCGTTCTCGCCGCGAGCGGCGCCTTCGCGGCGAGGACGTTCCTGCCCAGCCACGACCTCCAGGTCGCGGACGCCCCCAAGCCCCCGGTGGCCCAGGCCCCGGTGCCGAGCTCGGTGCCCAGTTCGAAGGCGAGCTCGGAGGCGACCGACAAGGCGTTGAACCAACCGACAGGCTTGCCGACTCCCCTGAGCTCTCGGGACCGCGTCGAGATCTCCGAGAAGGAGGCGGTCGAGATCCTCCGCGGCCTCGTGCCGGAGGGGTACACGATCGCCCAGCCCGAGACCTGGGGCGACGAGAGCTTCGCCGGCGCGAGGCTCACGGTGAACGACGGCAAGGGCGGCTCCGAGCTGTCCATGACCATCACCCAGACCAGCCTCGTCCCCGACTGCCCGGCGGGTAGCACCTCCTGTACCGCGTTGCCGGACGGCTCGGTCATCGAGCACCAGAAGACGGTCCGCGAGTACTCGGTCGGCCACCCCAGCGATCTCGGCGTCATCTACAACACCGTGCACGTCGTCCACCCGAGCGGCTACGACGTCTCCCTCACGAGCTACAACGCGGTCGCGGAGAAGGGCAGCGCCACGACACGGAAGAACCCGCCGTTCAGCGTCGACGACCTGATCGCGATGGCGAAGAACATGCGCGCGCGGACGGACACGCCCACCCCTGGCAACTAGCTGCCCTCACGTTGACAGCACTCCTCCGGCGACGCCTAGGGTGACGACGTGGAAAGCCCTTTCCGTGTCGGAGGTGAGCGCGGCAGATGAACCCGCTGAGTCGTCGTGGCCTGCTGTTGTCGGGCGCCGCGGCCGCGCTTGTCGCCTCACTGTCCACCAGAGCTCACGCCGCGGACGACCTCACTTTGATGCGGCAGCAGTGGCGCGCGCAGCTGGTCGCCGAGGGGTACGACCCCGCCGACCCGGCGATCGCACCGGTACTGACGAGGATCGCGGACACCGCCGAGTCGTGGTGGACCTCGATGGAGAAGGCCGCCAACCGCACGTACCTGTGGGAGCAGGCGCAGCTCGGCCCGGACCAGTCGTTCGCGATCTCACGGTCCTTCGACCGGCTGCGATCGATGGCGTTGGCGTACGCGACGCCGGGCTGCCGGTTGGCCGGAAACGCCACGCTGCTGGCCGAGCTGATCGGCGGCTTCGACTGGATGGTCGCGAACTACTACAAGGAGACCGGCTCGATCGTCGGCAACTGGTACGAGTGGCAGATCAGCGGTCCGACCTGGTTCAGTGACGCGGTCCTCATGGTCTACGACTGGCTCTCCGCAGCGCAGATCACCAAGTACACAAGGGCAGTCGCGCACTACACGCCCGCTCCGTTCGGGACCGCCGCCAACCGCGCGCTGTCGTCGTACGTCGTCGTCGGCTGGGGTGTCCTCGCCGGCAACGCGACCGCGGTGGGCAGCGGCGTCAACGGCCTGGGCCCGGTGTTCCCGTACGTGACCTCCGGCGACGGCTTCTACCGGGACGGCTCGTTCATCCAGCACGGCGCGCACCCGTACACCGGCACGTACGGCACGTTGCTGCTCGAGGCGATCTCTCCGCTGGCGTGCACGGTCGCCAACACGCAGTGGCAGGTGAACACCGCGACGGTGATGGCTTGGTACCGCGACTCGTTCGACCCGGTGATGTGGCGCGGCGCGTTGATGGACACGGTGGCCGGGCGCACGATCTCTCGCTTCGACGAGACCGAACGCGTGCACTACCAACGGGTGTTGAAGGCCGGGCTCGCGTTGGCGCCGTCAGCGCCCGCGGCGGATCGGGCCTGGCTGCGGTCGCTGCTGAAGGAATGGCTGCTGTGCGACCCCGAGTCCGACCCGACGCCGACCGACACCGTGCCGTCGCTGCTGGCGGCGCGCGCGCTCGTCGCGGACGGTTCGGTGACCCGGCGTGGCGAGCTCGTGGTGAGCAAGGTGTTCCCGCGGATGGACCGGATCGTGCACCGTCGTCCCTCGTGGGCGTTGGCGATCTCGATGTACTCCGCGCGCATCGCGAACTTCGAGTCCATCAACGGCGAGAACCTGCGCGGCTGGACCACAGCTGAGGGGGCGGCGTACCTGTACGTGAACGGATCTCGCCAGTACGTCGACGGCTACTGGCCCACGGTCAACCCGCTCCGGCTCCCCGGCACGACCGTCGACGTCCGCTCGCGCGCCCAGGGTGAGGGCGCGGGATCGAAGAGCCCCAACCGCTGGGCGGGCGGCGCCTGTCTCGGCGGCCGCTATACCGCCGGCGGTATGAACGTCGCCGTCCAAGGCGGCACGCTCGGTCTGCAGAAGTCGTGGATGTGCTTCGACGACTTCGTGGTCGCGCTCGGCACCGGCATCAAGGCGACCGACGGGAACCGCATCGAGACTGTCGTGGAGAACCGCCGGCTGTCCGCGGCCGCGAACGAGACCGTGCTCGTCAACGGCTCCGTCGTCGTCCCCGCGTCGGGCGACACCGCGACGATCCCGAACGTGAGATGGCTGCACATCGGCGGTACCGGCGGCTACGTCTTCCCCACCCCGGTGACGCTCGGCCTGATCCGGCAGGTCCGTACGCGGCGGTGGGCGGACGTCACCTCGCACGACTCGTGGGCACTGACGACGCCGATCACGCATACGTACCTGACCGCGTGGCTCGACCACGGCATCAACCCGAGCGGGCAGACGTACGCGTACGTCATGCTGCCGACGGCCACGCCCGCGCAGACCGAGGCGTTCGCCACCACACCGGGCGCTTCGGTGCTGGCGAACACCTCCGCCGCCCAGGTCGTCCGCGCCGGCGGCGTGACCTGCGCGAACCTGTGGCAGCCCGGGACGGCCTCCATCGTCACCGCGACCCAGGGCGTATCGGCCGTGATCTCCACCGGCGACGGCCTGGCGACGGTGGCCCTGGCCGACCCGAAGCACGCCACCACCACGCTGACCGCGACCATCGCCCTCACCGCGACGTCCGTGGTGTCGGCCGACCCGGGCCTCCAGGTGACCTCCCTCAACCCGCTGACGATCAACGCCAACCTGTCCGGCACCACCGGCTCGACCAAGACAGTCCAGGTCCGCACCCCCTAGTCGGTCTATTTCCAGGAGCGATCGAATCGATCGGAAATCATCGCTTTTCACGATGCAGGTGTGAGCCCTAGCGTTCCAGTCATGAGCGAGCGCCCCACCAGGGAAAAGGATGAGCCGATGAAGGTGACCGAACTGACGATCTCGACGAACGGGGTCGAGCTGGCCGCGACGACGGCGGGCGATCCGGCCGATCCCGCGGTGTTGTTGCTGCACGGGGCGGGTCAGTCGTCGGCCGCGTGGGAGGACGGGTTCGTGGCTCGCCTCGTCGAGGGCGGACGGTTCGTGATCCGCTTCGACAGCAGGGACACCGGCGGGTCGACCAGCTACGAGGTCGGTTCGCCGGGGTACGGCTTGCTCGACCTGGCCGCCGACGCGATCGGCGTGCTGGACGAGCTCGGCGTCGACCGCGCGCACGTCGTCGGGATGTCGCAGGGCAGCGGAGTCAGCCAGCTGCTCGCGCTCCACTACCCCGACCGAGTCGCGTCGATCGCGCTCACGGGGGCCACGCCGGGTGGACCCGGTCACCAGAACCCGGACCTGCCGCCGCCCACGGACGAGATCCGCGCCTCGTTCGTTGACGAGGCGCCGGCTCCGGACTGGGCCGACCGGGACGCCGTGGTCGAGTACCTCGTCGACGCCGAACGTCCGTACGCCGCCAAGTCCCACCCGTTCGACGAGGCCGGCATGCGCGCCGCCGCCGAGCGGGCCGTGGACCGCGCCGGCGACAGCATCGCGGCGCAGGTCAACAACCCGTTCCTGATCAGCGTGGGCCCGGAGTGGCGGGCGCGGCTCGGCGAGATCACCGCGCCGACGCTCGTCCTGCACGGCGCCGAGGACCCGATGTTCCCCTACGGTCACGGCGTCGCGCTGGCCAAGGAGATCCCCGGCGCCCGCCTCGTCGCGCTCGAGCACGTCGGGCACGAGCTGTTCCCGAGTCGTACGTGGGACCTCGTCGTACCCACCCTCCTCGAGCACACCGAAGCAAGCCGCCTGTGAGCTGACCGCGCTCGGAACCTGGTCAGCTCCGGACAGGTTCCTTGCGCGCCCAGGCGGGGCCCGGTTACGGTTCTTACGTATTTCGAGATACATCTACGAAATACCAGAATGAGCGAACCGGGAGGGCCAGTGCCGCATGTAACCCGTAGGACGCTCCTCAAACTGGGTGGGGGTGCCGCCGTCGGCACCCTCGCCGCGGCACAGCCCGCGGCCGCCGAGCCGGAGACGGGAACACCGATGAGCCAGCTGCCCGAGCCGAACGTCGACGCGGCCAGGACCTGGTGGTCTCCGCAGCGCCAGGTCTGGACGCCGGTCGGCTGGAAGGGGCACCTGTTCCGCTTCGACGTGTTCTACAACGGCGCGACCATCTGTCAACCCGCGATTGCGCTGCCTCCGAGCAGCGCCCCGACGCTCAAGCCGTATCTCACGCCCTACAAGGGCAAGGACTTCCAGGTCACGCCGGTCATGCCGGACGGCGGCGGTTTTCCCAAGCTGCCCGAAGACAACGTCTACCTGTACAAGACCGACTACGGCGTAGGCCTCCAGAGCTGGCAACAGGACGTCGACACCCCCGTTCTCCGTACGGACTGGCGCCGGCAGGAAGGCCTCGTCCTCCGCCAGTCGCAGTTCGCCCACCTCAAGGGCGGCCAGGCGGTCGACACCGCGATCGAGCCGATCTACAACTGGACGCGCTACGAGATCGCCCACGTGGACGAGCTGAAGGCACCGGCGACCTTCGAGTTCGTCCTCCGCCTCAGCCGCCTGTACTACGACCACTTCGTCGGGCCGCCTCAACAACAAGAGGCGTTCCTCACCATCCAGCTCACGCCCTCCGCCGCCCCACTCGCCGCCCCACTGGTGATGGACCGCGTCTGGAACCCCGAGGGCAAGCCCCTCACCGTCAACATCCGCGACGAGAACGGCGACGTCCGGCTGATCAGTCGGCACGCCTGCCAAGGGCACGATCAGCATGCGCCCCGCCGACGGCTACGAGAACGTCTTCGACCTGCACCTCAGCCTGCCCGTGACGATGGGCAACCACATCGACGTTCTCCTCCCGATGCTCCCCCAGCCCGCGGCGGAAGCCGAACGAGAGTGGGCACAGGGCCGCGAAGGTGCCCTCGCGGAGTGCCAAACGTTCTGGCGTCCCCAGCAGGCAGCGAAGATCGACCACCCCAGAAGACCACGTCAACGAGTACTTCCGGCGCAGCGTCCAGCTCGCCGAGGTGATCGCGGAGAAGAGCCCCGACTCCGGCAAGTACACGTTCCTCACCGGCTCGTTCGGCTACGACCTGCTGTGGAGCACGCCGACCTCGATGGTCAGCCACATGTTCCTCGACCTGCTCGGCCAGCACGAGGTCGTCGCGCGGCACCTCGACCTGTACCGCGACGTGCAGGGCAAACGCCAGCCACCGGGCAGGGCGTACGCACAGCTCTCGAACGACGGGTTCTTCGCCACGCCGCTCAGCCTGCAGTCGTTCGACTGGCTCGGCGACCACGGCGCGATCCTCGAAGCGGTCGCCAGGCACGCGCTGCTCAGCCGAGACCAGGCGTTCATCGACCTGTGGCTCGAGCTGATCATCAAGGCCTGCGATTTCATCAAGCGGGCTTGCGAGTACACCGACCACACCGGCGTCAAGGGCCTGATGCCCGCCGCGGCGTCGAACGACACCGGCGTCGAGCAGCAGTCGGTCTGGATCCAGGTCTGGAACTACAAGGGGTTGGCCAGCTCGGTCGAGCTGCTCCAGCGGCTCAACCATCCACGGGCCGCCGAGTTCGCCGCGCTCGCGAACAGTTTCCGCGACGCTTCGCCAAGGCGCTGCGCGACGCCTCCGCGACCGCACCGAAATGGACGGCGCCGGACGGCAGCAAGTATCCGGTGGTGCCGAGCAAGTTCGAGGGCCCGGAGAGCCCGTGGCCGTTCCTCGAGGCGTTCGACTCCGGCGCGCTCTCGACGGTGTGGTCCGGACTCATGAGCGCCGACGATCCGTTGATGCGCTCGTTCGTCGACTTCTTCCGCGTCGGCCCGAACACCAAGCTGTTCGACCCGAACCACCACACCGCGCTGGACCGGGTCGTGCTCGACCACGAGCAGAGCAGCGGCGAGCCGTGCTACAGCTGGAACCTGTTCCACACGTGGCAGCTGAAGGACCGACATCGCTTCCTGGAAGGGATGTACGGGCTCATGATCGGCGCGTGCTCGCCGGACACGTTCATCGCGTGCGAGCACCGCAACGCGATGTACGGCTCGCTGTTCGTTCAGCCGCTGGTCACCTGGGCCGCTCGGCACGCGGTGATCGACGACTCGATCACGCCCGGCGAGCTGCACCTGCTGCGCCTCTGCCCGCTGGCCTGGATCAGCGAGACCGAGGAGACCAGCTTCGAACGGATGCCGACGCAGTTCGGGCCGATGTCGCTGCGGTTCAAGCTCCAGGCCGACGGACGGGAGCTCGCGGTGACGTTCTCCCAAACCTGGAAGCAGAAACCAGGCCGCATCGTGCTGCACTGCCCGCCGATCCCCGGCCTGCTGTTCGTCATCGTCAACGGCCGTCGGCGCAAGGCCGCCGACACGATCGTGCTCTGAGAGGAACGCGATGACGCCACGTCGAGTGATCGCGCTCGCCCTCGCGATCGTCTGCCTGAGTGCCGGACCCGCGCTGGCCGCCCGCGGCGGCAAGCGCCTCGAGCTGCCGCACGTTCAGCGCATGTCCATGCTGGCAACGGCATCCAGCGACGATGTGAACGGGGACGGGCTCGCCGATGCCGTCGTCCGCGACCCCGGAGCGGCCAGCGGAACGTTGCGCGTCTACGCCCACGACGGCGCGACCACCGGCAACCCTTGGCACGACGCCCGCGTCGCTCGGCGGCGCGTGGGACTTCGCGGACGCGCTGCTGCTCGGCGACGTCACCGGCGATGGCCGGCTCGACCTCGTCGCCCGCGACCCGCAGGTGGGCAACGGCACGCTGTGGATCTACCCGCACAACGGTGCCACGACCGGCAACCCCTGGACGACGCGCTCCTCGGCGGGAACCGGCTGGAACGCGCACGGCCTGCTCCAGCTCGGCGACATGACCGGCGACGGCCGGCTCGACCTCGTCACCCGCGAGCAGGGAAACGCCAACGGGACAAGGTGGATCTATCCCCACAACGGGGCCTCGACCGGCAACCCCTGGACCGAGCCCCGCTACTGGGCCGGAACGGGCTGGAACATCGGCAACGTGGTCCTGCTCGCCGACGTCACCGGCGACGGCAAGCCCGACTCGATCCTCCGCGACGGCTCGTCGAGCCTGTGGATCTATCCGCACAACGGCGCGACGGCTGCCAACCCGTACACGTCCAGGTTCTCCGCCGGAAGCGGCTGGGACCTCGCGAAGACCCTGCTGGTCGGCGACGCGAACGCCGACGGGCACAACGACCTGCTCGCGATCGACGAGACCGGCACGCTGTGGGTCTACCCGAGCAGCGGAGCCACGAGCGGCAACCCGTTCACGGTCGCCCGCTACGCGGCGGGCACCGGCTGGAACGCCATCGCGAACACGTTCGTGGTCGCGGATGTCAACTCAGACGGGCGATCCGACGTCGTCGCAAGGCTTCGCGCAGGCGATCTCTGGTTGCACGAGAACAACGCGACCGCCACGCCGTGGGCGAACCGGGTCAGCGTCGGCACACGCTGGACGTTCGAGAACCAGCTGCTCCTGGGCGACGTGAACGGCGACCACCGTCCCGACCTCGTCGCCCGCGATCCCGCCGACGCCGACGGCGCGCTCTGGATCTATCCGCACAACGGCATGTCGAGCGGCGATCCCTGGACGCTGCCACGGGTGCTGGGCGGCACGGGCTGGAACCTCGGCGTGGAGCTGCTCCTCGGCGACCTCACCGGCGACGGCTGGCGCGACCTCCTGCTCCGCGACCGGAACGGCGACCTGTGGATCTACATCCATACAGGCGCGACGACCGGCAACCCGTGGCTGGGCGGCAAGCAGTGGGCCGGCTCCGGCTGGCAGACCGCGGCCGCGCTCGCTCTCGGCGACGTGAACGGTGACGGCTCCCTCGACCTCGTCGACCAGGAACGCGACGGCTCCCTCTGGATCTACCCGACCGGCACGAATACCGCACCGATCCGCGTCCCTGGTGACTGGCGCACCACCCGTTCGCTCGCCGTCGCCGACGTCACCGGCACCGGCCGCCTCGACCTGGTGACCCGCGACGCCGACGGCACCGTACGGATCCGCCCGCACAACGGCACGACGACCGGCAACCCCTGGCCCACCAGCCAACCCGCCGGTGCGAGCTGGCCCACCGCCTCGGCGGTACTGCTCTGACGCATTTCCCACCAGTGAGGAGATCGCGCCATGCCGAAGTTGCTCGTGACACTCGCCACCGCATTGGCTCTCGCCGTGCCGTTCTCGGTCGGAACGCCGGCGTACGCCACCGCGGCGCCCATCCCGGAAGTCCCCAAGACGCTGATCGCCGGGAACTTCCCCGATCCGGACGTCGTGAAGATCAACGGCAAGTGGTACGCCTACGCGACGAACACCGCCCACCACGTGCCGACCGCGACCGCGCCGACCGTCGACGGACCGTGGACGTACGTCGGTGACGCCATGCCGGGCGGCCCCGACCGCAGCTGGGCGACCGACGGCAGCACCTGGGCACCGGACGTCTTCCCCAACCCTGACGGCACGATCACGCTGACCTACACGGCGCTCAACCCCTCGATCAACAAGGAGTGCATCGGCGTCGCGGTCGCGAGCAGCCCCACCGGTCCGTTCGTCCCCGAGGGAAGCGGCCCGCTGATCTGTCAGTCGGACCTCGGTGGCTCGATCGACGCGAACACGTTCCTCGACGCCAACGGCACGCGCTGGCTCACCTGGAAGAACGACGGCAACCGGATCGGGCTGCAGAGCACGTTGTGGGTGCAGCAGACGACGAACAACGGCCGCACGCTGACCGGTCCGCGGTACGCGATGCTGACCGGCAACGGGACCGAGGTCATCGAGGCGCCGGACATCGTGCAACGTGGCGGCCAGTACACGTTGTTCTTCTCCATTGGCGGGTTCGGCGGCTGCGGCTACAGCACCGGCTACGCGACGTCGCCGCAGCTGGGCGGTCCGTGGACGCGCCAGCCATTGGTGTTCATGCATCAGGGCAACACCGGCATCTGCGGACCCGGCGGCGCGGACGTCGTCACGGCTGCCGACGGCAACACCGGTGGCGACAAGCTGTTCTTCCATGGCTACGTCGGCGGGGAGCGGTACATGTTCTCCATCGACCTGTCCTGGAACGCGAGTGGCCAACCCGTGCAGGGCGGACACCGCGCCGCCTCGCTCGACGGCGACGGCCGTGCCGAGATCGCCGAGGTCCAGACGGACGGTTCGGTCGAAGCCCAGCACAACGACGCCGGCTTCGCGTCGATGCCCTACGGCGCCTCGGCCACGATCGCGACCGACGCCGACCCGGCCCGTACGCGGTTCGCCGATCTCGACGACGACGGCAAGAAGGAGCTCGTCAAGATCCAGCCGAACGGCGACCTCGTGGCGTCCCGCAACGTCGGGGGCTTCGCGTCGATGCCGTTCAGCGGCGCGGTCACCATCGGCACCGGGTTCGACGAGCCCGACCGGGTGAAGTTCGCCGACCTCGACGACGACGGCCGCGCGGAGCTGATCGAGGTGGAGTCGACCGGGGACGTGCGTACCTGGCACAACGACGGCGCGTTCAGCGCGATGCCGTACGGCGCGTCGACCGTCATCGCGGCCGACTCCACCCCTCCGCTGACCCACTTCGCCGACATCGACGGCGACGGGCGGGACGAGCTGATCGACCTCGAGGCCAACGGGGACGTCTTCGCCTTGCACAACGACGGTGGCTTCGCATCGATGCCGTTCGGCGCGCGGGTCCTGATCGCGGGCGGCTGGGCCGATCCGACTCGGCTGAAGTTCGCCGATCTCGACGGCGATGGGCGCGACGAGATCTTCACTGTGGAGTCCGGGGACGTGCGGGCGTGGCACAACGACGAGGGGTTCGTCGAGACTCCGTACGGGGACTCGGTCGTGGTTGCTTCGGACTTCGCCGATGCTGTCCGGGCGTTCCTCCTCTAGTCGCGCTGATAGCCGAGCAGCTCCATCGCCGCTCGGTTGTCGGGCACCGACCAATACAGCGCGTGCAGGTCGGCCGGGAGCTCGTCTCGATGGCTCCCGGTACGGCCGCGCCGGAAGAACCCGGCGTCGACCTGCTGCAGCTCGGCGAAGGACGGAACGGTCGCGCCGACCACCGGCTCGGCCTCGGGGAGGACTCGGCCGAGGACCTCTCGCACCGCTTCGAGTGGGTCCGCGATCAGGTCCTCGTACCGCAGCACGGCATGGGCCGGATCGGGTTTCGCCAACCAGCTCAGCACGTTGTGGCCCCATCCCCCGACACCGGTCTCGGCCGACCGGAGCACCAGTGCGCGGACCTCGTTCTCGAACTGGCCGGACTTCTCGGCCTGCATCCGCGCGAACGAGACCGTGGCGTCGCGGCCGTCGCGCACCAGGTAGATCGCCGGATCGCCCGGCAACACAGGCGGTCGCCGCTGGTTGTGCGTCTTGACCAGCTGCACCTCCGGCGACGCCCGCAGCTCGTCGTAGTCGGCAGGCCGGTCGCGATACCCGACCAGTTCCTTGCCGACGCGTTCGGCCACACCGTCGACGTCGTACACCACCGACGTCTCGAGCCCGTAGACCCGGCGCAGCAGGATGCGGAGGAACGTGTTGCCCGAACGCGGATACGAAGCCACCCAAACGATCACCCGCCGACCGTACCGGCGGGCACCGACAGAACTAGATCGACCCGGTCGGCCGAACGATGCCGGCCAGTCGACCGGGCTGAAGTGGCAAGCGAACTGTTGGTGCCGCGGTCCGGTTCGCATGTGTTGAACGGCGAGGACGTCAGGAAGCTCGGTCCGCAACGCCTGTTGGCTCGCGGCGTCGCGCACGTTCTGCAGGGCACATCGTGTTCCCGGAGATGACCGGCCCAAGACGCTCGTGGCTTCGCGATGTGCGCGGGTGGGCGAGATATCCCGGTGGTCGTCCCGTTGCTAGAGCGTCTGTGCCACGACGTTCGCGATGCCGGCTTCGCCGCGGGCGTTGGGGTGGACGATGACGGGGTTGGTGCCGCCGAGGACGGGCTCGACCCAGCGGGTGGTGATCTTGCCGCAGGTGTCCTTGCCTTCCGACGCCGCTTCCAGGTCCACGTACTCGACGCCTACCTCGCCGGTGGCCTGTTCGATGCGGTCGTGCAGGCGGGATTGGAGGGCGCGGACGTACGGCACGTCGCCCTTCGCGACCGGCATCAGCGGGAAGCAGCCCTTGGTGGCGGGCATGATCCACGGGTAGCCGACCACGACGATGCGCGCGTTCGGGCCCTTGTCCTTGGTGAGCTGCAAGGCGCGCCTGACGTTCGGGTAGACGATCGTGTCGATGATGTCGATGTACTTGTTGCCGTACTTGCGCTCGCACGGGTTGCCGAAGCCGCCGGTCGACAGGCCCGCGAGCGCGCACTCCTCGATCGCCGAGCCGAACAGGCCGCCGTCGTTGCCGCCGATGCTGACCGTGACGAGGTCGGTGCCCTCGTCGACGGCGTTCAGCTGGGCCGGGGTGCCTGCGTATTGCGCGCTGGTGAAGTCGTCCGTCGCCGCGCCGCCGCAGGTGCGGTCGTCGAGGTCGGCGCCGATGCTCGCCGCGAGCACGTGCGGGTAGTTGCGTTTGGACTGCCAGCAAAGAGGGTTTCTGTTGGTGACGATTGGCAGCACGCCCGAGCCGGCGGCGTAGGAGTCGCCGAGGGCGACGTACTCGATCGGCTCGTCGGCCTGAGCGGTCGGAGCGGCCGCCAGCAGGCCCACCGCCGTGCTCAGCGCCACCAGCGCAACCCGAACCTTCATCGGCGGCCTCCCGCGTTACTCGTCGGTAACGCGGGAGGTTACGCCCACCCTCAGCAACGGGTCAATGCCTGAACGTGAGATGGCATGGCCAGGAGTGGCGAGCAGGAGCGCTGGCAGGATGACCGAAGCCACCTTGCGGCCGCGAGAGGAACCCGATGCCTGTCCGCTTCCAGCTCGTCATCGACTGCGCCGACCCGGACCGGCTGGCCCGCTTCTGGGCCACCGCACTGGGCTATGAGCTCGCGCCCGCCCCGGCTGGCTTCGCCACCTGGGACGACTACTACCGCGACCTCGGGGTGCCCGAGGAGGACCTGGGCGTCGGCGCGGACCGGATCAGCGACCCGCACGGCCAGGGACCGCAGATCTGGTTCCAGGTGGTCCCAGACACCAAGACGGTCAAGAACCGGCTGCACCTCGACATCCACGCCAGCGGACAGCGGACGGACCCGATCGAGGTTCGCAGGCAGCGAGTCGACGCCGAGGCCGACCGGTTGGCCGGCCTCGGCGCCACCCTTACAGGCACGTTGTCCGAGGAAGGTCTCGACCACTATGCGGTCGCGATGAAGGACCCGGAGGGCAACGAGTTCGACATCAACTGACGGCCGAGCGAACCCTCAGAGGTGGCTGACGACGAGCTCGTGGTCGAGCTCGACGAACTCCACGATCTCGTTCGCGAACTGCCCGGCGATCAGCTTGTTGTAGACCTCCGAGGTCGTGTGCGCGTCGTACGCGGCCTGGTCGGCGAAGTGCTCGACGAACAGCAGGTAGTCGGGCCGGTTCTTGTCCCGGTACACCCGGAACGACACCGTGCCAGGCTCCTGACCAGGCCCGATCGGCGCGAACTCGCGGACGAGCTCCTCCATCGCTGCCTGACGACCCGGCTTGAGCTCGATCGGGAAGACCTTGACCAACATGGGGTGTTTCTCCTCATTCATCCGGTGGATCGAACGAGTTCCATCCTTCGCTCCGGGCGGCATTGCGTCTGGCCGGATCTGGTCCTGGAGTAGACGGATCCGGACCTGCCCGACCGCCAGGTCCGAATCCGGCTAGTTCCTGTCGGTGGGTGGCGATAGAACAGAGGGGTGACCACGTACTCGGCCGTCCGGACCACCGGCATCTACTGCCGCCCAGGCTGCGGCGCCCGGCCGCGGGCGGAGAACGTCACGACGTTCGAGCTCGCCGCCGCGGCGGAGGCCGCGGGCTTCCGCGCGTGCCTGCGCTGCCGTCCGTACCGCGTGGCCGGCGAGGTCTTCTCGACCTCGCCCGAGCTGGTCTGCCGGGCCGTACGGCTGATCCTCGCCGGCGCGCTGGACGAGGCGACCGAGGAACAGCTCGGCCACCGGATCGGCATCTCGCGCGCGGCATCTGCGCCGGCTGTTCCACGAGCACCTCGGCGTGACGCCGACGCAGCTCGCGCTGTCCCGGCGCGCGCATTTCGCGCGCAGGCTGCTGGACGACTCCGACCTGTCGATCGCGCAGATCGCGTTCGCGTCGGGGTTCGGCAGCATCCGGCACTTCAACCGGGCGATGCGCGAGGTGTTCCGTTCGTCGCCGAAGGAGCTGCGCGAACGGCGTCGACGGCACGACCGGCTGCTGACCGATGGCGGGTTGGCCCTGCGGATCCCGTTCGAGCAGCCGTACGACTTCGACGCGGCGCTCTCGTTCCTTGCGGCGCGCGTCATTCCGGGTGTCGACTCGGTGGACGACGGAACGTACCGGCGCACGATCATGCTCGACGGCGGCCCGGGCGTGCTCGAGCTCCGCGCCGGCGGCTCGGACCACCTGGTGTTGGTGGCGCATTTGCCTTACTGGGAAGGGCTTATCCACGTCGTCTCGCGGGCGGCGCAGGTGGCGGGCATCGATCTGGAGCAGCCCGGAGCTTGGGGATCGTTCGAGGTCGGCGTGCAGCTGCTGGCCTCGCAGTCGCTGGGCTTGCCGGTGGCGCGCGAACGGCTCGGTGCTCTCGTGCGGTCGCTGGGCAGCTTCGTCCCGGGGCTGTCCCACGGTCTGGCGTACGCGTTCCCCTCGGCGGAGGTCGTGGCGGGAGCCGACGTGGTCGGGCTCGGGCTACCGGCGAGCGTGCGGGCGTTCGCCGTCCGGGTGGACGCGGGCGAGGTGCGGCTCGACGGCGCGGCCGGTCCGGACGAGCTGATCTCGTCGCTGCTCTCGATCCCCGACGTCGAGCCCACCACCGCCCAGGCCCTCGCGGCGCGCCTCGGCTATCAGGCCGCGGTGCCAGTCGGGTTGTCGATCACATAACGCCACCCGCCATCCGCGCCACGCCGAAGAACGTCGGCAGCAGTCCCCAGCAGTTCGAGGCCACGGATCTCCCAGTCGACGATGACGAGCGCGAGATCGCCGACGAGGTACGAGTGGCGAACGGTCGCCCGCATGGGCAGCCCGAACCCGAGCAGATGATCGAGCGCCGCGGCGCGTCGCTCGCCGGCCATCGGCATCCCAGGGCGCGGAACCACGAGCGCGTCCGGCTCGAAGGCATCCTCGAGTGCGGCTCGATCGCCGGCATTGAACGCGGCCACATAGCCGTCGATGAGAGCAAGAGGGTCGTCATGAATGATCGTCATGACCCACACAGTTTATCGCGGCAAGTAGTCCTCCCGCCGAAGAACGCCACCGCCGCTCGTATGAGCGACGCTGTAGATCCCCTGCCCCGGAGTCTCCCCGTTCAGATCCGTGAACCCGTATTCGACTGCCAGGTGCTCCGCGTACATCGTCCGGCAGTTCCACCGCGCCACGTCCGGATCGCTCGCCAGCGCGACGACGGCGCGGCCGGTGAACCGCGGGCTCTCCGAGGTGAGCCAATGACTCTGGTTGTGCTCGGGGTCGCGCCAGTAGTAGTCCTGCCAGTTCGCCTCGCTGACTCCGGCCCACTCGAGCATCTCCTCCGAGCGCAGCCACCCCGGCGAGATCGCCACACCGGTGATCCCGTGTGACTTGCCGTCGGTGCCGTACCCGACCGCCAGCCGCATGACCGACTTCTTGCACAGGTCGTAGAACAGGTTGTCGTGGTACATGTCCGGCGCCCCGTCGGTGATGCCGATCATCAAGCCTGTTTGGCGTTTCGCCATCAACGGGGCCACGAACCAGCTGGTGATCAGGTGCGTGTCGACCGCGTTGCGGAGAATCCCGAGCCGGTGGACGAGGTCGTGCTCCCAGAACGGCTTGGCGTGGTTGTCGGTCAGCTCGCCCTGACCGCCCCAGATGTCGTTGACGAGCAGGTCGATCCGCCCGTTCTGTTCCTTGTCGATCCGCTCGACCAAGGCGCGGACCTGGTCGATGTCCATATGGTCGACCTGAACGGCGATGCCGGTGCCGCCGGCCTCGTCGACGAGCTCGGCGGTCTCCTCGATGGTCTCCGGCCTGTTCAACGGCGACCGCGAGGCGCGCGTCGTTCGCCCCGTGCAATACACGGTCGCGCCCGCGATGCCGAGCTCGACCGCGATCCCCCGGCCGGCACCGCGGGTGGCGCCGGTCACCAGGGCTACCTGTCCTTCGAGTGGTCGCGTCATGGCTGGGACGATGCCACTCACCACCGACAGGTTTGGAGGAGCGATGACGGGGGTCGAGATCGTGGTGGCGGGCGATCCCGCTGGGTTGCGGGACGCGGCGATGCTGATGTTCGAGTACTTCTCGGAGACCGCTGTCGAGATCGAGCGGCCGGTGCCGGAGCGGGTGGCGGATCTGCCGAAGAGCCTGCGGGTCGAGTGCGAGGACCTCGCGGCGGCCTATCCCGAGCCGGGGTTCGTGCTGGTCGCGTACGTCGACAGCGAGCCCGCCGGCGTGGTCGGGCTCAAGGCTCCCGGCGAGGTCAAGCGCCTGTTCGTCCGGAAGAAGCACCGCGCGAACGGGATCGGGTGGCGGCTGATGGAGCGGCTGCACGAGAGAGCAGGACAGCGCGGCCTGCGGCGGATCGTGCTCGACGTGCTGCCCAGTCGTACGCAGGTCATCGACTTCTACCGCCGGCTCGGCTACGTCGACCTCGCCCCGCCGCCGGACGAAACTTTTCCGATGGTCTACCTGCAGCGAAATGTCGAGAACGGCGAGACCCGACCGTGTAGAGGGTGACCAGTCCCCGCACGGAAGGATCCAGCCATGAGTCGCATCGTCGTCGTCAACTTCCTCTCGCTCGACGGGGTCATCCAGGGTGTTCTCGCACCCGACGAGGACACCGAGGGCGGGTTCGAGCACAGTGGGTGGGTCTCGCCGTACGCCGACGAGACCGTCGCGCGCGTCATGCAGCAGGCGACGATCCAGGCGGGCGGCATGCTGCTCGGGCGGAAGACGTACGAGATCTTCGCCTCCATCTGGCCGCACCAGTCCGAGGACGATCCGGCGGTCGCGGCAATGAATCGCATGCCGAAGTACGTCGCTTCCACCACGCTGGACCAGGGCTCGTGGGCGCACACGGTCGTCCTCGACGACGTTCCCACTGCCGTCAGCAAGCTGAAGGAAGAGGACGGCGCCGACATCGTCGTGTTCGGCAGCGGCGGCCTGCTCGGAACGCTGCGGGAGCACGACCTCGTCGACGAGTACAAGCTGCTGACGTTCCCGCTCGTCCTCGGCAACGGCAAGCGGATGTTCCCCGACGGGACCTCCGCCAAGCTCGAGCTCGTCGACGTCGAGACCTCCGGCAGCGGCGTGGTGGTCGCGACGTACCGGCCGACCAGGTAGGAAGAGCCCATGGCGCGCTATCTCCTCAGCCTCTACCAGCCCGACCGCGACCCGCCGGTCGACGATGTCGCCCAGGTCGGGCGCGACGTCGACGCGGTCGAAGCCGAGGCCAGGTCCGCCGGCGTGTGGGTCTTCGCCGGCGGACTGGGCTCGGGCGCGTCCGTCGTTCGGAAGGGCCTGCGCACCGATGGGCCGTACGTCGAGGGCAAGGAACACGTCGGCGGCTTCGTGGTCGTCGAGGTCGGCTCGCGGGAGGAGGCCCTCGAATGGGCGGCGCGGCTGAGCGACGCCGCTACGCTGCCGGTCGAGGTCCGTCCCCTCGACTGGGCGCGGTGACGCGGTAGCCACACGCCGTCCGCCCGCCTGCCGCTTAGGCGGCCGGGAGGTGGCGGAGTGGTTGTCGGGTGGGGTCGATCCACTCGGGGGGTAAGAACTCGGGTAATCCGTCCAGTGTGATCCGCACCTGCCACTGGCCTTGGTGGATCAACCGGTGGTGGTAGCCGCAGAGCAGGACCCCGTTGTCGCGGGTGGTGGGTCCGCCTTTGCTCCAGGGGACGATGTGGTGGGCGTGGCACCAGTTCGGTGGCCGGTGACATCCCGGGACGCACAGCCACCGTCGCGGAGCTCGAGTAGTCGGCGGAGCTTCTTCTGGAACAGCCGCTCTTGCTTGTCGGTAAGGAGGCCGACGCGGCCGGGCTGGTGTTCGGGCTTGAACAAGAAGGCTTTGTCCGCCTCACACATCAAAAGCTCAACCTGCTTGCGGGACAACTCGACCCCGGTACCCGAGGGTCCGCCCTCCGGTGCGAGTGACGGTGACAACGAGCTGGGTCGGGTTCCCACCATGAGAAGGAACCAACCGCTCAGCCAACAACCGATGAACTGCCTCACCAAGAGCATCGGCAAAGCGCTGCTCGGCGGTACGAGCATCGCGCCCGTCAGGCCCGGGCTGCGGAGCAGCCAACGGGTCCAACGCCAGCTTGAGCTCCTCCCCGACCACCTTCGGGAGCCGCGCGAAGACCCGGTAGGTGCCAGAAGCCTCATCCCACGGCATCCGGAAGAACCGATCCCGGTCAGCCCGCGCCTCTTCCAGCTGCAGCTTCTTCTCCAGGATCCGGTCAGCCAGGTCGGGATCGATGGCCTCCAGAACGCGATTGCCGACCTTGTGGAGAGTCTTGGCATCGAACGTCTTCGCCTCACCGGCAAGGGTGGCCTCCACACGGGCCCGCAAGTCCGGGGTGGAGACGCCGGAGGGCAGGAGGTGCACGGTCTTGGAGATGACCCGGGCGTGGTCGAGAGAGATCTTTCCGGCCTGCAATGCCGCGGTGGTGGCGGGCAGCTCGGCATCAAGATGCCGAGCCAACTTCACGAGCCCACCAGCCTCGGCGGCAGACATCCGCAGCAGGCCGGCGACCCACTGCTGCGTGTTCGCGGCACCCGCGGCGACACCGAGATTGCGGGCGTCGGCTTCGCGGAGGAGCTCGATCCGGCGGGCCTGATGTTGGCGCAGGGCGGTCTCGTTGTCGAGGAGTGCGGTGGCGAGTTCGTCGCTGGTCATCGACCACGCCCTACCACCAACGGTGGCGGTGTTCGAGCAGGTGGTCGATTCCATAGTCGGATTCTATCAGTCGAATCGGGCTAATGCTCAACACAGGAGGCGAAACGACGCTCCTTGCCCGCCACAAGGGACCGTCACCAACCGAGCCAGCTGCTTCACCCGAGCACAGTTGAGCAGGCAACAGCACACCTAGCCCGTGACGCGGTAGCGAACCTCGCCCGCGGGGAACTCCCCGTACGCGGTGACGATCCGGATCTCGGCGGTGTGCTCGCCGGGCGACATGGCCAGCGGCCATGGGACGTCGGTCCCGTCCACGCGGACCCCCGTCGCGTACGGGTGCGACGTCGTGAACGTCAAGACGGGCTCGCGCACCGTGCCGGCCAGGCCGACGGCCACGTCGTGCAGCGAGGGGTACGCCGACTCGGCCTCGCGGACGATGCGTTCCGGCCGCATCAGGCGCAGCTGCTGGACGATCGGTACGAGCGTCGCCCCATCGCCCCACGCGACACCGGTCGTCCAGCCGCTGGCGAAGTACTTCCACCAGGCCCGGGCCGTCGCCTCGTCGTAGCTCTCGACGAGCCCGTTCATGCGCGGCAGGGCGCCGCCCTCGAGCAGGGATCGACGTAGCTCGGGCAGCCCTAGCGGATCGCCTTGCGGCGTTGACCAGAACGCGCCGTTCTGCCCGTCCAGGATCACCCACCGGGCGAGGTCGTCGATCCACGCCTCGGAGACCACATGCGATCGCCCGAGGCCGACATGGTGGTCGCGGCTGTAGAGGAACACGCGCCGTGCGGGGATGCCGACGGCGTTCAGCGCCTGGGTCAGAACGATGCTGTACTCGACGCACGCGAACCGCTCCCCCGCGGCGACCCGCTCCAGCACGTGCACGGCATCGATCTGCTCGACGTGGTCGTTCGCGTGCTCCCAGCGCGTGTGCACCCACGTCAACAGCGCCTTGGCAGTCTCCCAGGCGCTCGGCTGAACGCGCGGCAGCAGCTCGCGGAGTCGCTCGGCGCGATCGGGTGCGATGCGTTCGAGCTCGACCGGAACGTGGGCAGGCGGGTCGGGCCAGCTCAGCAGCTCGACCGTCGGCGCCGGAACGTTCTCGACGAGGCTCTGCTGAAGGGAAGCCCAGTCCGCCTCGCCACCGAAGCACTCGCCCAGGTCGTCGCCGAACAGCTCCGGCTGACAGAACCCAGCGGCGACCGCCTCATCGAGCAGCTTCCGCGCATCCGCCTGCCCCAACCGCGCCGCCGCGATCGCACACCCCGGCGCCCACAAATGCGGCCAAGCCTCGACATCGGCACGGAGCTCGTCGGCCAGACCCAGCAACTCCTCGTCCGCCTTGTCCCGCAGAAACCCCTCGGCCCGCAGCCGAAGCCGCGCGAGCGTCGGGTCAACGGGCACCTGTGCGTAGGGCGACTCATGCGCTGTCACCCGCAGATCCTGGCAGCGCCACCGTTCCCTGTGAACCCCATGGGCCTGCTAAGTGACGTCGACGATTCGCGCATCCACTAACGAGCCGTCGGCGATCTCGAGGATGCCGAGCGTGCCGTGCGGCTGGCGTCGACGGTCGGTTGGCGAGCCAGGGTTGAAGATTCGTACGCCAAACCCCGACTGGTCCAGCGGAATGTGCGAGTGACCGAAGACGACCAGCCCGGCATCGGGAAACAGCCGCCGCATCCGCGCGACCCTGCCGTCCTTCGAGCCAGCGTCGTGGATCATCCCCACCCGCAGGCCCTCGATCGACAACTCCAAAGTCTCCGGAGCACCCCACGCCGCGACGTCCGGGCCGTCGTTGTTGCCCAGCACGACGTGCACCGGCGCGAACGAGGACAGCTCATCCAGCACGCGAGGCACGCACACGTCCCCCGCGTGCAGGATCAGCTCGGCGCCCTCCAGCTCGGTGGCGACGGCAGCCGGCATGGACCGCCACCGGCGCGGGGCGTGCGTGTCCGAGATCGCGACCACCTTCATGCGCCCATCATCGCGCCGGGTTTCGCATCGGCGGCAGGCGGGCAGCTCACCGAACATGAGCCTGAGCATCGACCGCTTCGACGCGGGGATCGTCATGGCGAACGGGCACGCACTCCACGTCGCCACCGGAGGCACCGAAGGCCTGCCGATCCTGCTGCTCCACGGCTTCCCCGAGACCCACCTCGCCTGGCGGAAGGTCGCGCCCACGTTGGCCAAACGCCATCGCGTCGTCTGCCCGGACCTCCCAGGGTACGGTGCCAGCCAGACCGCGGACTCGTACGCCAAGCGCGACACCGCGCTGACCATGGTCGCCCTCATGCGCGCGCTCGGCCACGAGCGTTTCGCCGTCATCGGTCACGACCGGGGCGGCCTGGTCGCGTTCCGCGCGGCCCTCGACCATCCCGAACACCTCACCCACGTGGGGATTCTCGACATCCTGCCGACCGTGGACATGTGGGCCTCGCTGAACGGTCCAGGCGGTGTCTTCGCGTTCCACCTCTACCTGCTCGCCCAGCCGACCGACCTGCCCGAACGGATGATCGTCGCGGCACCGGACATCTTCTACGGGCACTTCTTCGACACCTGGACGAAGGTCGCGGACGCGATCCCCGACGACGTTCGGGCGCACTACGTGGACAGACTCGGCACGCAAGCGGCGATCCACGCGATCTGCGACGACTACCGCGCCTCGGCGTTCACCGACGGACAGCACGACGAAGCCGATCGCGAAGCCGGGACGAAACTCGAAGTGCCCACGCTCGCGATGTGGCAGGACCCGGGCGAGCAGCGGCTCCCGTTCGACCCCGAGCAGATCTGGTCCAGCTGGGCGCGAGACGTGCGCACCCAAGTCGTCGACAGCGGCCATTTCCTCCCCGAGGAACGCCCGGCAGAGGTCACCCGAGCGATCGAGGACCTCGTCGGCTAGATCGCCTCGACCGCCTCGCGGATCATCGCCAGCGGGTCGCCCTCGTGGTAGATCCGCTCGTCCGGCTCGATGTTGTCCAGGAACCGTTGGTACAGCACGCCGCGAACGAGCTTCGACAACACCGCCATCGGCGCGATCGCGACCAACGGATCGCAGGCCGGAAGGGCGGCACGCCAGGCGTCCGCCCAGACCTTCTCGGCGAACGCACCCTGCTCTGGAGGCACGCGGCCGACGAGCCGGTCGATGTCGGCGGCGGGGTGGCCGAGGTACGCGTCCGCCCAGTCGACGATCTTCCGCCTGACCCCGTCCGACCGCCAGTTGCCTGGATGGAAGTCGCCGTGCACGACCGTGTGAGGAAGCCCCGCGGACTCCAACTGGGCAAGCAGGGAAGGGAGCCTCGCGGTCAATGCCGCGACGCCTTCCCGGTCGGCCGGCGTGAGGTCGGCGGCGACCCGTTCGACCAACCCGTCGAGCGCCGCGGCGAACCCGTCGGCCGGAATGGCGGGCGCGTCGATCGAGTCCGCCCGCCGGGCGAGCACGCCCTGAACGGCGACCCAGCGCCGAAGCACCAGCTCGACCGTCGCGTCGTCGGGCTCCCAGCAGTCCTCGCCGGGTGCGTGCGCGAGCAGCGACCACCGGCGTTCCAGATCCACCGCGAGGGGCTCGGGAGCGAGCGACGGGTCGCACAACCGGACGTGCCGGATGATGTCGGCGTCCACCGACGCGAACGCGCTCGTCGCCTTCGCCCAGGCGAGACCCGAGGCGATCGGCAGCCGGAAGAGGCAGGACAGGTTCCACGTCTTCACCTGCGCGGGCTGCCCAGCCAACGCGACGATGCCGCCCGCCCACTCCAGCAACCGGCGCGGGCCGCCGATCTCCGCCCAGTTCGCGCGGTGCGGCTGCGGACGTACGATCTCCGCCCAGTCGTCGGGCGACGTCGGGTCGAGCGCGCCCGCACGCGGGGTGCCGTAGGCCTCCACGTGGTAGCGCACGTTCCCGCCCGGCTGCCTCTGCCCGGCGGTCGGCGCGACCCGCAGCACAGCGGTCGGAACGCCGAGCAACGCGTCCAGCCGCGCGGTGATGTCCTCGACCTCGCCCCACCACGGGATCGCGTCCTCGAACGGCGGCGCGGTGCCCACGTACTGTCCGTCGACGCTCACCAGCGCGTGGACGATCCGGTGCTCCATGCCGGCGAGTCTGTCAGCCCACCGCTAGGGGCGGCGCGAGGGAACCGAACGAACGCTCCAGCTCCGCCGCGACGTCGAGGCACACGTTCTCGCGGTACCGCCACGACACGACCTGCACGGCGAGCGGAGCGCCGCGGGTGTCGAGACCGGCCGGCAGGCTGACCGCTGGCAGGCCCATCGCGCTCACCGCCAACGTCAGCACCATGTCCTCGCGCAGCTGGTCCAGCGAGCCGGGCTCGAGGTCGTACCCGGGCGCCGGGGTCGGCCGGCCCGAGACCGGGCCGAGCAGAACGTCGTACTCGGCGAACCACGCACTCCACACCCGCGCCAGCATCAGCCGAGCCGGGAACAACCCTTGGTAGCCGGCGAGATCGAGGGGCGGGCGGAGCCGCAGCATCTCGTCGACGATCTGGTTCGCCGCCGGTCCACCGGCCTGGCGCATCAACGGGAGCAGGCCGACCGAGATCTCGGTGACGGTCTCGTTCAGCCACGAGTCGGCGGCGTCGGCGATCGGCGGCTCGGCCGTCTCGACCTGGTGGCCGGCGTTCGCGAGCAGCTCGGCCGCCCGCTGGATCGCGCCGCCGACCTCGGCGTCGCAGAAGGTGGTCGTGACGCCGATCCGTAGCGGACCACCGTCGCGGCCGGGGGTGAACGGGAACGGCGCGCTCGCCGGGTCGCGGGGATCGGGACCCGCCAGCAGTCCGAACGCGAGGGCGGCGTCGGCCACCGTACGCACGACCACACCCGGCGTCGCCATCTGCTGCTGCCCGAGGTTGGGAACGCCCGACGTCGGCGCGTTCGCCGCCGGGATCCGGCCCGGCGTCGGCTTCAACCCGACGATGCCGCAGGCGGCGGCCGGTACGCGGACCGAGCCGCCGTAGTCGGAGCACAGCCCCAGCGGGCTCATGCCGCTCGCGACCGCCGCGGCCTCGCCGCCGCTCGAACCGCCGGGCGAGACGTCCGCCGACCAGGGGTTGAGCGTCTGACCGCGCAACGAGCTGTCGGTGTGCCAGCGCAGCGCGAAGTCCGGCATGTTCCCGCGCGCGATCGGCACGCCGCCGGCGCTTCGCAACCGGTCGACGGCGGGCGCGTCGGTCTGCGCGATGGCGCCCGCGAGCGCGGGCAGTCCCCAGGTCGTGGCCGAACCAGCGACGTCGAGGTTCTCCTTCACTGTGAACGGGACACCGCCGAGCGGCCCGCTCGCCGAGGCCGCTGCCGCGAGAGCGGCTTCGGAGTCGAGAGGCGTCAGCGCGTTCAGCCGAGGGTTGAGCTCGGCGATCCGGTCCAGGTGGGCCTGGACGACCTCGGTCGCGGTCACCTCACCGGCCGACAGTGCTTGGACGAGTTCGCTGAGTGAGCGGGCGGTGAGATCGGTCATGGTCGGGCATCCTCGCAAGGTCTACCCAGCGGATCAACCGGTCAGCTCGCGCGCGACCACGTCGGCAGGCGGCATGAGGACGATCTCGTCGCGCAGCTTCCTCGCCGCGACTCGATACGACTCGTTGCTCAGAACCTCGACCACGGCGTCACGCACGTTCGCCGGCGTCACCCGCGGCGGCGCCAGCATGCGGCCCGCGCCGACCCGGTCGAGCGTGGTCGCGGTCGGGAACTGGTCCGCGCCCCGCGGCGTGAGCACCAGCGGCAGGCCGTACGACAGAGCGGCCAACGTCGTGCCGGCGCCGGCGTGGCAGACGACCGCCTGGCAGCGCGGGAGGATCGCGTTCAGGGACAGCCACCGCTCGACGTGCACGTTCGACGGCACCTTGCCGAGAGACGAGGGCTCGTTGTTGTGCCCGACCGTGACCACCGCGTCCGCGTCGACCTCCGCGAGGCCGTCGAGCAACGGCCGGAACGTCTCCGGCCGGTTGAACACCGGCACCGTCCCGAGCGAGACGTACACGACCGGCCGCTCGCCGAGCCGGTCCGCCCACGCGGGGAGGGACTCGGTCGGATCGCCCGGCACCTCCGGTCTGATCCGGGTCGCCACCGCCGATGCGGGTCCGAGGTCGGGCTGCAGCGTCGCCGGCATCGGGTCGAGGTAGCGGTGCCGGTACATCCCGGCGTGCTCGTCCGACTCGAGGCCCGCCTGCTCCCACAGCGGACGGACCCACGCGGCCATCGTCGCCATCAGCGCGGGCTCGAGCAGCAGGCCGGCGCCGTACGTCACCGTAGGTATGCCGTGGCTCGCGGCGGCGATCGGCGCGGCCAGGTCGACCGGCGCCTGCAGGATCAGGTCCGGCTCGAACTCCTCGATCAGCTCGTGCAGGACGGGCAGCTTCCGTGGCGCGAGGACGTGCGCGAACATCGTCGCGCCGAGCCGCCACGGCTCGGTGCCCTCGGCGAACGCGGGATGGCGTACGGCCTCCGCCGCCGCCTCCTCCGGGCAAGGGCCGGCGACGCGCATCGCGAGGCCGGTGCTCTTGACGCGAGCCTCCAGGTTGGGCCCGGTCGCGACGAGCACGTCGTGGCCGGCGCGCTGGAGCGCGGTCGCGAGCGGGACGAGCGGCGCGAACACGCCTTCCATCGGAGTCGAGCAGGCCAGCACACGCATCGACGACTCCCTGTTTATAGTGGACTATAGAGCTGACTATACGTTAGCGTGGCCGCGTGTCCAGCGCACCTCGAAATCGCCGGCAGGCCACGCGGCGCCGCATCGCGGAGGCCGCTGCCGCGCTGTTCTCCCGCGGCGGCTACTCCGAGACGACCATGCAGGCGATCGCGGACGAGGCCGGCGTGCACGTGCAGTCGGTGTACCAGGTGTTCGGTACGAAGCTCGCCGTCCTGCAGGAGGCGGCCGCCGTCCTCGTCGCGGGCCCGGAAGAGGAGGCGGCGACGCCGCCGCCGGAACGCGCGTGGGTGAAGGAGTTGTTCGCCGAGCCGGACCCGCGGCAACAGCTCGCCTTGTACGCGAGGCACATGCGCGGCGTGGCCGAGCGCTACCTGCGGCTGGTCGACATCATGCGCGTGACCGCGGCGTCAGATCCGGACGTGGGCTCGTTCCTGTCGCAGGCCGAGGACGGGCGGTACGCCGGGCCGGCGCATCTCATGCGTGAGCTGGCGGATCGCGGCGTGCTACGGCCGGGCTTGACCGCCGAGCGGGCCGCGGACATCACGTACGCGCTCACCGGCTACGAGACGTTTCGCACGCTCGTCGACGAACGCGGCTGGTCCAAGGACGAGGTCGAGTCCTGGCTGGCTTCGACGCTCGCCTCACTCTTGCTGGGATAGAGCAGCAGCGCGAGTCCGACGCCTGCCGCCGCGCCCGCGAGCTGGGCGACCACGAACAGCAGAACCGATCCGGGTGCGATACCTGCGAAGGTATCGCTGAACGCTCGCGCGATGGTCACGGCCGGGTTGGCGAACGAGGTCGACGAGGTGAACCAGTAGGCCGCTCCGATGTAGGCGCCGACGGCCGCGGGTGCGTACCTGGCCCGGTCGGACCGGACCAGCGCGAAGATCAGGAACACCAGCCCGGCGGTGGCGACGAACTCCCCCAGCCACTGGCCGGCTCCCCCGCGCGTCGTCGTCGACCAGCCGAGCGGGACGGCGAACATCGCGTTCGCGAGCAGCGCGCCGCCGATGCCGCCGACGATCTGGGCTCCGACGTACGCGCCGAGCTCGCTGCTCTTCAGGCCGCCCTTGTTGCGGCCGAGCCAGGCGTCGGCGGCGGAGACGACGGGGTTGAAGTGAGCGCCGGAGACCGGGCCGAGCGCGAGGATCAACACCGCCAGGCCGAGCGTGGTGGCGAGCGAGTTCTGCAGCAGCTGCAGGCCGGTGTCGTCGGGCGACAACCGTTCGGCCATCACGCCCGAACCGACCACGACCGCGACGAGCAGGCCGGTCCCGATCGCCTCCGCCACCAGCCGCCGACCCATGCCTGCGTTCATCGTGAACCCCCGAGCAATCGATTGCCGAGCCTGGATGTCCGCAGTGTGCTGGCCGGTGAGGAACGGTGTCACGGTTCTGGCCGTTTTCGGGCGTGTACGTTGCCGATCATGGTTCTGGAGGGGGAAGCGCTGACGGCTGTCGGCCTTCCGGCCGACGCTCGTTGGAAAGCCACGACGGGCGCGACCGGGGAGCTGTTCCGGGTCTCGGTGGGCGACGCGACGTACGCCCTGAGACTCGTCTCGAGTGCTTCGGCCGTGGTCGGCGTGTTGGCTGTCATGACCGCCGCTCGCGGTGCGGGGCTGCCGGTGCCGGAGCTGATGCGCCAAGCGGACTGGGCGAACGGGCATGCGCTGCTGTTCGAGTGGATGCCGGGTTCGAGCGTTCCGGCGGCCGTCGACAGCGACCCCGCCAGCGCCGGCGAGATCGGCCGGCAGCTCGGGATCACCCAGCGCGTCATTCACGGGATCACGGCACCGGCCGGACTGCCTGCTGTGAAGGACAACCCGTTCGGACCGCCGACCTACCCGATCGACTCGTCCGGGCTGCCGGACGGCGACGCGTTGCTGCATCTGGACTGGCATCCGCTGAACGTTCTCGTCGACAACCGGCGATTGACAGCGGTACTCGACTGGGACAACGCGCGGGCGGGACACCCGTACGCCGACCTGGCCCGTACGCACACGCTGTTCACGGTCGACCCGGCGCTCGCCCAGCTCCCCTCCGCTCATCGCGCGGCACTCGAGGAGCTGTCGGCGGGCTGGGCCGAGGGCTACGGGCCGGAGGCGTCCTCGATCCCGCCGGCCTGCCTGGCCTGGGCTGGCCGGGCGATGATCCGCGACCTGGGGCGCCGCTACTCCCATGCCGAGCTCGCGCCCGTGCACGCCTGGAGCGAGGCGCACGAACGCACGTAGCCGGCGCGTGGCGGACACGTGGTCGGTACGGATCCGGACGCCTGCGTTCGGCGAGCACGCTGGGGCCATGACACACGACGTGAGCTCCACGCGAACCGTTCCGGTCCCAGCCGCCGAGGTCTGGAAGGCCTGGGAGGAGTCCGAGTGCCTCAAGCAGTGGTGGGGTCCGCAGGGCTTCACCTGCCCGACCGCCGAGGTCGACTTCCGGGAGGGCGGCCGGACGCTCGTCAGCATGACCGCGCCCGGCTTCGGCGAGATCTACAACACGTGGACGTACACCCGGATCGTGCCGCACGAGCGGATCGAGTACGTGCTGCGCTTCACCGACAAGGCAGGCGCGCCGCACGATCCGCCGATGCCCGACATCCCGAACGAGGTGCCGCACGTCGTGACGTTCGAGGCGCTTCCCGACGGCGGCACCGCGGTGACCGTTGCCGAGTTCGGCTATGCGACCGCCGAGGCCGCGACGATCTCGCGGGGCGGCCTCGAGCAGTGCCTGGACAAGCTCGTCGCGGGGTTCAGCCGTTAGTCGTCGAGGCTGCCCATCGTGAGGTTGACCGTGCTGCCGGTCATGCCGCTCGCGTGGTCGGAGGCGAGGAAGGCGGCCAGGTTGCCGACCTCGGCGAGCGTCGTCAGCCGCTTGGGATGGGTCCGGCTGGCGAGGACCTCCTGGAACTGTTCCCAGCTCATGCCCATCGCCTTCGCTCTGGGGATGAACGCCGCTTTGGTCGTCTCGGCTTCGGGGATCGCGTTCGGACGTAGTCCGATCGCGCGGATCCCATGCTGTGCGAGCTCCGCGGAGAGGTCGCGTGTCAAGGCTTCCTTGGCGGCCATCGCCGGCCCGTAGCCGCCGACGAGCGGGAGGCCGGTCCGCGAGTGGAGCGTGGTGACGGTCATGATCACGCCCGCCTGGTGGGGGATCATGCGGCGTGCGGCGAGGCGGGCGGTGAGGAAGTACGAGTTCACCCAGGTCGTGACGGGGTGGGTGAACTTGTCGAGGTCCAGCTCTGTGAGCGGCGTGCCGAGCAGGGTGGGGTCGGAGAGGCCGATCGCGTTGAACGAGATGTCGACGTGGCCCGCTGTCTCCATGACGGTGCCGAGGTGGCGGTCGATGGCCCGTTCGTCTCCGGCATCGACCTCCGCCGCCTCGGCGTCGAGCTCCTTCGCCAACGTCTCGACCGGGGTCAGGCTGCGTCCGGTGAGGAAGAGCTTCGCGCCCTCGCGGGCGAACGCGCGGGCCACGGCACCGCCGATCGCGCCGCCCGCTCCGTAGATCACCGCGACCTTGTCGTTCAGCATCATGGGGTGTCCTTTCGTGGATCTGATGACGAGGTAGACACCGCGCTGGCCGCGGACTGGGCGCCCAGTCTGCGACTTCGGTGGTGTCTACTTCGTCGCTGAAAGGAGGTGGTCGTGTGGACGGTGACGCGTTCCGTGAGCTCACCGATCCGTACCGGCGGGAGCTGCACGTGCACTGCTACCGGATGCTGGGGTCGTTCCAGGACGCCGAGGACGCCCTGCAGGACACGCTGCTGGCGGCGTGGCAGTCCTTCGGATCGTTCGAGGGACGCTCGTCGGTGCGTACCTGGCTGTACCGGATCGCCACCAACCGCTGCCTGAACGCGCGCCGCGCGGCTCGGCGGCGACCGGCAGTGGCGTGGAACGTGCCGGGCGTGACGCCGCCGGAGCCGACGAGTCTCGGCGAGGCCGTGTGGCTGCAGCCGTACCCCGACGCGGCGCTCGACTACGAGCGGACCGAGTCGCTCTCTCTGGCGTTCGTCACCGCACTGCAGCTGCTGCCGCCCCGCCAGGTCGCGGTCCTCGTGCTGCGCGACGTGCTCGACTTCTCGGCGCTCGAGGTGGCGTCGATGCTGGACTCCTCGGTGGACTCGGTGACCAGCGCCTTGAAGCGAGCGCGCGCGGGCCTGCGTCCACGACTCCCGGCCACCCCGACAGCGTCCCCGCCCGACTCGGCCCTCGTGACCCGCTTCGTGACCGCGTACGAGGCAGCCGACGTCGAAGCGCTCGTCGACCTGCTCACCGACGACGTCTTCGTCTCGATGCCACCGATGCCGTTCGAGTACGAGGGCCGCGAAGCAGTGCGCGCCTTCTGCGCCAACCTCTTCGCCACCCGCCGCTACCAGCTGATCCCGACGAGCGCGAACGGCCAACCCGCCTTCGGCACCTACGTGAACGGCCAAGGCACCGGCATCGTCGTCCTCACCCTGAGGGGCGACCGCATCTCCGCCATGACCCGCTTCGACGACGTCGTGCTCCCGTTCTTCGACCTGCCGCCGTCACTCCCCTAGATCCGCAGCGTGCGGTGCAGGAACGTGAGGCGGCTCAGGCGGGCCGGCTCGTGGCCGACCAGGTCGTGGCCGCACTCGAACTCGGCGAGCTCCTTGTCGCCGGCGGCCGCGTGCCAGAGGTCCTGGACGTCCTCGGTGGGGATCTGGTCCAGCCGCCCGAACTGCATCAGGATCGTCCGGCGACCCTCCCGCGCGACGTGCACGACGGGGTTCGCCTGGCCGACGAGCTCGAGGTACGCCGCCCGTTCGCTCTCCGGCCGGTCGTGCAGCGACCAGGTGAACTCGGCGACCCGCGCGCCGGTCGCCGCCACGACGACGGCGGCGAGGCGGGGTTCGACGCCGGACAGGATCGCGGCCTGGGTCGCGCCCCAGCTGTGACCGACCATGCCGAGCCGGTCGGGGTCGACATCGGCTCGCTGCACGAGGACGTCGAGCGCGATCCGTTCCAGCGCCACCGCGGCCTCGACGCCCCGCAGATCGTGCACGGCGTCGCCGGTCGTGTCGAAGTCCGTCTGCGGCAGGATCGCGACCGCGCCCTGGGTGGCCAGCGCGACCGCCTCGTCGAGGAACCGGTCCTTCGTCGAGCCGCCGCCGTGGGCGTACACGACGCCGGGAACCGGCTCGTCCGGCTCGGCCGAGGGCCGGACGAGGTATGCGTCGGTTCGGTGCTCGCCGGTCTCGTACGTGATCGTCTCGACGACGACCCCGTCGCGCTCGTACCCCCCGTGGCTTTCGACCTTGACCGGCAGGGACTCGTGCTCGAATGCCATGCCTGCCATCAAACCAGCGCAAGTCGGCTTTGCCTTGGAGAGAAGGCCAAATCCGGCCACGGAAAGAAATCTACAAGTCTCTCGCCGGCAATAATCTTCGGTCGTACAGTGCGCGAGGACGAGTTCTTACGTGTCAGGAGGGGACAACCATGGGCGACCAGGTCGAGCCCGGTCGACGGACCGTGCTGAAGGCCGGCGTCGGCGTCGCGGCCGCGGCGTTCGTCGGGACCGGCATCGCGAGCGCTCCGGCAGCGCAGGCGGCGCCGAGTGTGAAGTTCCCGTGGATCATCGACTGCGACTCCTGGGGCGCGCGGCCGCCCGCCGGCGATCTGCCGCTGAGCGCGATCAGCACGAACAAGATCATCCTGCACCACATGGCGTTCCCGAACGTGACCGACTACTCCGCGCGCGCAGGCGATCAAGCTCGCCAAGAACTGCCAGGACCTGCACATGGACGGCAACGGCTGGACCGACACCGGGCAGCACTTCACGATCAGCCGCGGCGGGTACGTGATGGAGGGCCGGCGCGGCAGCCTGGCGCAGCTCGACACCGGCGGCAACCAGGTGATCTCCGCGCACTGCCCGGGCGAGAACGGGCGGTCGATCGGGATCGAGCACGAGGGCACGTACATCAGTCGACATCCCGACCGGACGCGCTGCTGGACGCGTCGATGCAGCTGTGCACGGCGATCTGCGAGCAGTACGGCCTGCACGCGTAGGACATGTTCGGACACTGGGACTTCCGGATCGACGCAATGCCCCGGGCATCGAGTTCTACTCGCTCTTCCCGGGCACTGCGGCGCAAGTCGCCCGCGCCAGCTCGGCGAGGCCTCGAAGGACGCGCCGAGCGGCGCTGGCCGGACTCTGGCGCTTCGTGACAGCGAGCCGGCGCGCGACCGTCGCAGTACCTGCTCAACCACGCGCGGCTATCACCCTCACCACCGACGGCGTGTTCGGGCCCGATGACGGTCGCGGCGGTGCAGGACTTCCAGCCCGCAAGCAGGGAATCCCGGTCGACATCGACGCGACACGTGACGCCGCCGACCTGGGAGGCCCTCGTCCAGGTGCTGCGCACCGGGCGCGACGAGCCCGGCGATCTCCGGGCTGCAGTCGATGCTGGCCATGAAGGGGTTCGGCACCACGGTGAACGGGGCGTACGACAACGTCACGTTCAACGCGGTCCAGCGCCTGCAGCGCCTGCACGGCCTCCGCCCCAACGGCGTGCTGAACGAGTCCACCTGGTGCGCCATCGTCGGCGGCATCGTGCGGGAGTCGTTCCGCTAGGCCCGGCTACGGAACGGCGGGCAGCTCGGGTGGGGCGGCCGCCAGGACGTTGTCGAGCAACGCCCGGGACCCTTCCAGGGCGGTGATGGTGTCGGTGATGCGGGCGCGTTCCTCCTGCAGCTTCACCAGCAGGTCGGCGCAGGTGGGGATCAGGTGCTCCGAGCCGGTCAGGCAGGGCAGGAGCTCGGCGATGGTGGCGGTCGACAGGCCGACGCCCAGCAGCGTGCGGATGCGGCTCACCGCCAGCACGTCGGGGTCGGCGTACGACCGGTAGCCGCTCGACAGCCGCGTCGGATGCAGCAGCCCCTGCTCCTCGTAGTACCGCAGCAGCCGCTCGCTCACGCCCGCGCGTCGCGCGAGCTCACCGATCCGCATGACGTTCCCTCCAGCCTTGCCTTCACACCGATGTCAGAGTTTACCGTCGCTGACATGGCAGGAATCGTCGTCATCGGAGCCGGCCCGGGCGTGGGCCTGGCGGTCGCGGCCAGGTTCGCGAAGGAAGGCATGCCGGTCGCCCTCGTCGCGCGAACGCAGGACACCCTCGACCACGTCGCCTCGGAACTGGGCAACGACAACGTCACGAAGCTCAGGGCCGACGTCACCGACGCGCAAGCCCTCGAGGAAGCCCTCGACCAGACAGGCACTCCCGACGTCGTCGTCTACAACGCCGCCGTCATCAAGCCGGACGGACCAGCGACGATCACCGCCGAGGAGCTCGGCAAGACGTTCGCCGTGAACGTCGGCGGCGCGCTCACTGCGGCCGCCCACCTCGCGCCCCGCATGGCGAAAGGCTCGTTCCTCCTCACCGGCGGCATGCCCCAGCCGGTGCAGGGCTACCTCTCCCTCTCCGTCGGCAAGATCGCCCTCCGCACGCTCACCGCGCTGCTCGCCGAGGAGTACGACCACCTGCACGTCGCGACGATCACGATCACCGGCACCGTCGCGAGAGGAACGACGTACGACCCCGACGACATCGCCGAGCATTACTGGCGCCTCCACACGCAACCAAGGCCACAGTGGGAACGCGAGATCTCGATCTGAGATCTGCAACAACTGTCAGAAGCGATCCAGGCGGCAGTCCGACAGAGCCGACTCCACGGCTCCGTCGACCAACTCCCGCGCGACCAGGCGGCCGACGGCCGCGGCGAGCGTGACCGCCGAGTGCATCACTGCCAGGTAGAGGCCGGGGACCTCGGCGACCGGGCCGACGATCGGCTCGCCGTCCGCCGGCATGGGGCGCACTCCGACTCGGGCGCTGAGCAGCTCGACGCTCTCGGCGCCCTCGAAGGTGGACCGGACGGCGGCAAGGGTCCGTTCGGGCGAGTCCGCGGCGGCGATCAGCCGGTCGGCGGCGACCTGCCGAAGGTCGAAGTCCTCGTTGTTGACCACGGTGCGGACCAGACCGGCGGCCGGGGCGCGGAACCGGAACAGCGTCGCCGGCGACGGGTCGACCGGGACGCGCACGCCGAGCGGCTCGCACAGCGCGGTCGTGGCCACGCCGGCCGCCAGCACCACCGTCGTACCGGAGAGGGTTCCTGCCGCCGTCTCGACCCCCGCAACCTGACCCGCGGCGTCCCGGCGGATCGCGGTGACCGGCGTGTCCAGCTGTACGCGAGCTCCATGGCTGCGAGCGCCCTCGACCAGCCGCTCGGTCACGCCCACCGAGTCGATGGCGCCGTCACCCGGCGCCCAGACAGCCCACTCCGGAGGCTGCCGAAGGGTGGGCTCGAGCGTCGCCACGGTCACCGCGTCCACGATCGTCTGCCCGGGCTTGGGGTCCGGCGCACTGTCCTTGCTGTTCCAGCTCAGCGAACCGGACCAGGTCACCGGGAGTCCCGGCAACTCGGCCTCGAGTCGGTGGTACTCGTCCGTCGCGGTGGCCCGTAGCCGAGCGGCCGGACCTTGAAGGACGCCGAACGCTCCGACCCAGGCGAACGACTCCGCCGTCACGCCGGCGCCCGGCTGCCCGGCGTCGACCAACGTCACAGCGGCGCCCGCCCGGGCGGCGTGATAGGCCACCGACGCGCCGACAATGCCGGCGCCGACAACGACCACGTCCCTCTTCACCGGTGAGTTCGACACGTTCACGACCTTATGGGAAGCACCGCGCCAACCGGCGCAGCCCCCGTTCGATCCGGTCAGGTGCGATCGCCCCGTACCCCATCACCAACCCCTGTTCGGGTTTCCCCATGCAGTACGACCCGAGCGTCTCCACCCGCACACCAGCCTCCAACGCCTTCGCAACGACGTCGGACAGAGAGGCAGGACGACGCAGCCGAGCGCAGACGTGCAGTCCCGCCACGGACGGCACCGGAGCCAGCCACGGGCCGAGGTAGTGCTCCAACCCAGAGACGATCTGCGACCGCCGCGCCGCGTACTCCTTCGTCGCCTTGCGGACGTGCCGCCCCAGCAACCCCTCCGCGATGAACCGCGCCAACGCCGCCTGCAGCGGTGTCTCCGTATGCCAGTCGGTGAGCTGTTTCGCCTTACGCAGCGCGGGTTGCAGCGAAGCCGGCGCCACCAGGAACCCGAGCCGGAGCATCGGCAGCAGCGTCTTCGAGAACGACCCGACGTAGATCACCCGCCCGCCGCGGTCGATGCTCTGCAACGGCTCCAACGGACGGTCGAAGTACCGGAACTCGCTGTCGTAGTCGTCCTCCACGATCACCGCGTTGCGTCGGTTCGCCCAGTCCAGCAAGGCGGAACGACGTTCCAACGACATCGGCGTCCCGGTCGGGAACTGGTGCGACGGCGTCACGTACACCAACCGCGCCGACGACGGCAGCGCCTCGATGGAGATCCCCGAAGCGTCGACGGGCACACCCACCACGCGCGCACCGAGCGAACGGAACAGCTCCCGCGCCGGCGGATACCCAGGCTCCTCGACCGCCACCACACTGCGCGGCGACACCAGCACGCGACCGATCACGTCGAACGCCTGCTGCGCCCCGTGCGTGACCAGCACGTCGGACGCACCTGCCCGCACCGACCGCGAGACCCCCACGTACCGGGCGATCTCCGCGCGCAGCCCCGGATGCCCGGCCGGATCGCTGTAGCCCGCGGACCGCACCATCGACGGCCGGTACTCGCGCGAGAGCAGCCGCCGCCAGCTGTCGAACGGGAACAGCCGGACGTCCGGCACGCCGACGCTGAAGTCGAACGGCACGGCCGCCGGCTCCGTGCCCAACCTCACGTCGACCGAGTCCCAGACCCGCAACGGCCGCAGTGCGTCGCCCACCGGAGCACGCCGCGACCCGGCGGCGGCGCCGGGACGAGCCGTGACGAACGTCCCAGCCCCCACCCGCCCCTCACAGAACCCCTCGGCCGTCAGCCGTTCGTAGGCCACCGCCACCGTGTTGCGCGACACCTCCAGCTGCCTTGCCAGCTCGCGCGAGGGTGGCAGCTGCTCACCAGCGAGCAGCCGGCCGTCCAGGATCGCCTCCAGCAGCTGCCGGTAGATCCGCGCCGCCAGGTCACCACGCCCGGAAAGACTGATGTGCACGTCCACGAAGCAGGTCTACATTGGCCCAATCAGATCGGTCAACATTGGCGCTACGCCTTGACCAATCTCGCCTCTAGCGTGAGGGCCATGACCGCACGACTCGACCTCAGCGAACAAGCTCCCGCCACCTACAAGGCGATGGTGCACCTCAGCACCACCGTCGACCGCAACTCCGGATCGATCCCCGCGCCACTGCTCGACCTGCTTCGCCTTCGGGTGTCCCAGCTCAACGGCTGCGCCTACTGCGTCGACATGCACAGCTCCGACGCGCTAGCCGCCGGTGAGTCGGCCGCCCGCGTCGCCGCCGTCGCGGTGTGGCGCGAGGCCCCGTGCTTCGACGACTTCGAACGAGCGGTCCTGGCCTTCGCCGAGTCCCTCACGAAGATCGCCGACGCCGAGGACCGCGTTCCGGACGAGATCTGGGCTACCGCCGGCAAGCACCTCGGCGACACCGGGCTCGCCGAGCTCGTCATGGCCGTCACCACCATCAACGCCTGGAACCGGATCTGCGTCGCCACCCGCATGGTCCCCGAGTCCTTCGCCGCGCAAAAGAGGTAACCGAGGATGATCCGCCGCGCCGTCGCCAACGTCGTCCCGCCACCCGGTCCGGGGCGTGTGCTGGCCATCGCCCAGCTCGCGAACTCGTTCGGCGACGGCGCGTACTACGTCTGCTCCGCCCTCTACTTCAGCCGGATCGTCGGCCTGTCCCCCACCCAGATCGGTCTCGGGCTGACGCTCGGGTGGGCCGCCGGCTTCCTCGCCGGCGTCCCGCTCGGGCACCTCGCCGACCGGCGCGGTCCGCGCGGCACCGCCGTTCTGTTGGCGCTCGCGACGGCCACCGCGGTCGCGAGCTTCCTGTTCGTCCGCTCGTTCGCCCCGTTCGTCGCCGTCGCGATCGTCTACGCCTGCTGCCAGTGCGGCCTGCAAGCCGCGCGGCAGGCGCTGCTCGCCGGGCTCGTCGGCGCTGCGGAGCGGACGACCGTACGTGCCTACCTGCAGTCCACGCTGAACGCCGGCCTCGCGATCGGTGCCGCGCTCGGCGGCCTCGCGCTCTCGTTCGACACCCGCGCGGCTGGCAAAGCAGCTTGGCACCGCGCCTGACGGCGAACCCAAGCCGCCGCGCTCGGGGGTGGCGGCTTCCGGGTCCGAGGACGACCCATCCGGCCGAAGGCCCTTCTGGTCGCCGCAGGACCACCCGCCGCCCCCGAGCACGCGACCCGATGCCGTGGAGGCCGCCCGCGGCCGACACGTGCGAGCGGTCGCCATAAGCACAGCCTGCCGCTGTGGATCGTCCAACGCACGGACGCGCCGCACTGGATGGTCGCCGCCCTGCTCGTGCTGAACACGACCAGCGTCGTGCTGTTCCAGGTGCGGATCGCGCGGCAGGTGAACGGGCTCGCGAGCGCGACGAGGGTCGCCCGCCGGTCGAGCGTCGTGATGCTGGTCGCGTGCGGCGTGTACGCGTGCTCCGCCTTCGGCGGCTCGCCGTGGATCGCCGGCATCGTCCTCGTCGCCGGCGCGCTGCTGCAGGTGCTCGGCGAGATGGCACTCGCGTCGAGCTCGTGGGAGATCTCGTTCGGCCTCGCGCCGGAGGGCAAGCAGGGGCAGTACCAGGGCTTCTTCGGCGGCGGCGTCGCGATCGCACGGATGCTGGGACCGCTGCTGCTCACAGCACTGATTCTCGGCTGGGGCACGCCCGGCTGGCTGATGCTCGGCGGGCTGTTCGTGGTCGCGGGCTTCGCGATGACGCCCGCGGTCCGCTGGGCGGAGCGGACCCGATCCGGTCGTGGCACCGCCGATCCGACACCCGAAGCGCCCGTCAGCATCTCGTAGGCAAGTTATTCGTTCGTCTTTTGTGCCAAGCCGTCCGGGTGCAACCGAGGTGAAGCGCTACACAACCACCGAAATGGCTATGCCGGTTCCGATTCTGCGGCAACCGTTCTCCCGGGTCCCGGAACTTGTCGGCAGTGCGTGGTCGAATTGCTGACGTGCCTCCCCACAGCGGCATCGTGACAACGGACGACGCACACCGTTTTGTCGGCCGCATCTGCTTTCGTACAGGACCACCGCGCTACGTCGGCGCCGAGCTGGAGTGGCTCGTTGCCCCACTCTCCGATCCGCACGAACGCGTGCCCCTCGCCCAGCTCCGCGCGCTCGTCGAGGCCGCCGGACCGCTCCCCGGTGGAGGACGCGTCACCTACGAGCCGGGCGGCCAGCTCGAGCTGAGCTCGGCACCCGGCGACGGGCTCAACGACTGCTGGCGCCGCGTCGAGCTCGACGCCCAGCACCTGCGAACCGCCCTCGCGCAAGCGAACCTCACCGTTCTTCCGTCAGCGATCGACCCCTACCGCGAGCCGCACCGCCAGCTCGTCGACGATCCTCGCTACGCGGCCATGGAGGCGTACTTCGACCTCCGCGGCATCAACGGCCGGCTGATGATGTGCAGCACCACGGCCGTGCAGGTCAACCTCGACGCCGGCGCCGATCCGACCGATGTGGCGCGGCGTTGGAAGCTCCTCAACCGCCTCGGCCCGACGATGGTCGCGGCGTTCGCCAACTCCCCTGTCCAGGCCGGTCGCGTGACCGGGTGGAAGTCCAGCCGCCAGCTGGTCTGGCAGCTGCTCGACCCGTCGCGTACGTCGGTCCCGCTCGGCGACGACCCGGTCACCTCGTGGGCGGACTACGCGCTCGACGCCGCGGTGATGCTGCGGCGGACAGCCGAGGCGCCGTGGATCGTCAACCCGGGTTTGACGTTCCGCGAGTGGATCGTACGAGGCGACGATCTGCCGACCGCCGACGATCTGGAGTACCACCTCAGCACGCTGTTCCCGCCCGTACGCCCGCGCGGTTGGCTCGAGGTGCGGTACATCGACGCGCAGCCGGACGGGCTGTGGCCCGTCCCTGTCGCCGTCCTCACCGCGCTCGTCGAGGACGCCGCGGCGAGTGCCGCGGCGCTCGAGGCCGTCGAGGAGCTCGGCGGCCGCTGGATCCAGGCCGCGCGACATGGACTCGCCATCCCCGAGCTCGCGCGTGCGGCTCGTTCCTGCTTCGCCGCCGCGCTGGCGGCGCTCCCCCGGATCGGTGCCGACCCGGCGCTGGTCGACCTGGTCGGCGACTACGCCGAACGGTACGTCGACCGGGCGCGATGTCCGGCCGACGACGCCCTCGACGAGGGCAGCTTCACCCCCACCACTGAGGAGCTCGTATGAGCCTGCTCGACGATATGCCGCACCACGCTGCCGAGGAGGTGGAGGAGGACGCGTTCAAGCAACTCGTCGCCGACGAGCTCGAACGCGTCCGTGCCCGCAGCTTCGGCCTCACCACCGACGTCCTCGACGAGAGTGAGCTCATCGCCCAGCACTCGCGGCTGATGTCACCGCTGGTCTGGGATCTCGCGCACGTCGGCAACTACGAGGAGCTGTGGCTGCTCCGCGAGGCCGCCGGCATCGAGGCGATGCGTCCCGAGATCGACAACCTGTACGACGCTTTCGAGCATCCGCGGTCCGAGCGGCCGACGCTGCCGTTGCTGGATCCCGCCGAGGCGCGGGAGTACATCGGGCTGGTGCGCCGGAAGGTGCTCGACTCGCTCGCCACCGCGCGGCTGGACCCGTCGAAGCCCTTGCTGGCTGACGGATTCGTCTATCGCATGGTCGTTCAGCACGAGCATCAGCACGACGAGACGATGCTCGCGACGCATCAGCTGCGGCGCGGCCATCCGGTGCTGCCGCCGGCTACCGATGGGCTGCCGGCGCCTACCGACTCCGCTCTGCTCGCCGACGAGGTGCTGGTCGCCGGTGGCCCGTTCGTGATGGGCACGTCGTCGGACCCGTGGGCATACGACAACGAACGTCCCGCGCACGAGGTAGAGGTGCCCGCGTTCTGGATCGACACCACGCCGGTGTCGAACGCCGCGTACCGCGCCTTCATCGAGGCCGGTGGCTACGACGACCCGCGCTGGTGGACGACGGGCGGCTGGGAGTGGCGGACGAAGTCGGGCAAGCGCGCGCCGGCGTTCTGGGTCCGCGAGGGTTCGTCGTGGCTGCGGCGGCGCTTCGGGCGGCTCGAGCCGTTGCCGGACACCGAGCCCGTGCAGCACGTGTGCTTCTTCGAGGCGGACGCCTACGCCCGGTGGGCCGGCAAGCGGCTGCCGACCGAGGCGGAGTGGGAGAAGGCGGCTTCCTGGGATCCCGCGTCGCGGTCGAAGCGGCGGTACCCGTGGGGCGACGCCGCGCCGTCTTCCTCGACGGCGAACCTCGGGCAGGTGCGGTTCCACCCCGCGGGCGTGGGGTCGTTCCCTGCCGGCGCCTCGGCGTACGGAGTGCGGCAGCTGCTCGGGGACGTGTGGGAGTGGACGTCGACGTCGTTCACCGGGCATCCGGGGTTCTGCGTGTTCCCGTACGCGGAGTACTCCGAGGTGTTCTTCGGCGCCGACTACAAGGTGCTGCGCGGTGGCTCGTGGGCGACGGATCCGCTCGCCGTGCGGAACACGTTCAGGAACTGGGACTACCCGATCCGGCGGCAGATCTTCGCCGGCTTCCGTTGCGCGCGGGACGCGTAGATGTGCCGGCATCTCGGCTACCTCGGCGCGCCGGTTTCCCTGCAGTCGTTGGTGATGGCACCTTCGCACTCGTTGTATGAGCAGTCGTATGCGCCGAGGCGGCAGTGCTACGGGACGGTGAACGCCGACGGGTTCGGTGTGGGTTGGTATGTGCCTTCGGTGCGCGCTGAGCCGGTGCGGTATCGGCGGTCGGTGCCGATCTGGAACGACCCGTCGTTCGCGTCGTTGGCCCCTGCTGTCTCCTCGGGGTGTGTCGTCGCGGCAGTCCGTTCGGCGACGGCCGGCTATCCGGCGGACGAGTCGAACGCGGCACCGTTCACCTTTGGGCGTTGGCTTTTCAGCCACAACGGGCGGGTAGACGACTGGGCGCAGGTGCGGAAGCTGCTGCCGGTCGACACCGAGGTGCACGAGTCGTTGGCGCCGGTCGACTCTGCGGTGCTGTTCGGGCTCGCGGTCTCGCTGTGGCGTGCGGACGCCTCGCTCGGAGACGGCTTGGTCGGCGTCGTGTCGGCCGTCCAGGCGGCCGGTGGCGGCAGGCTCAACCTGCTCGCCTCCGACGGCTCGTCCCTGGCGGCGACGGCTTGCGGCGACACGTTGTTCACGTTGTCGCTCGCCGACGGCGTCGTGCTCGCGTCGGAACCGTACGACGACTCGCCTGCCTGGCAAGAGATTCCGGACAACTCGCTGGTCGAGGTCGATGCGACCGGTGTGCGCGTGACGTCGATTGCTCTTTGACAACGGAGGATTCGTGTCCCCACAGATAGACAAGCACCTCACCGACTCCGACCTCGCGGCCGCGTTGGCGCGCGACGTTCGAGCCGGCCTCCTCTCGACGCCGAAGGAGCTGCCGCCGAAGTACTTCTACGACGCTCGGGGCAGTGAGCTGTTCGAGGAGATCACGCGGCTGCCGGAGTACTACCCGACGCGCGCGGAACGGTCGATCCTGGAGGCGAGGTCCGCGGAGATCGCGAAGGTGTCGGGCGCGGACACGCTCGTCGAGCTCGGGTCGGGATCGTCGTCGAAGACGCGGCTGCTGCTCAACGGGATGCGGGCGACTGGCACGTTGAAGCGCTACATCCCTGTGGATGTGAGCGATTCGGCGCTCCTCGATGCCGTCGAGGCGTTGACGGTGGAGTACCCGACGGTCGAGCTGCACGGTGTGGTGGCGGACTTCGAGCACCACCTGGAGCAGCTGCCCCGGACAGGCACGCGGTTGCTCGCGTTCCTGGGCGGCACGATCGGCAACCTGGCGCCTTCCGAGCGGGCGGCGTTCCTGGCGTCGGTGCGCGAGCAGCTGTCGCCGTCGGACTCGTTCCTGCTGGGGACGGACCTGGTGAAGCCGCGTTCCCGGCTGATCGCCGCGTACGACGACGCGGCCGGCGTGACCGCTGAGTTCAACCGCAACGTGCTGCACGTGATCAACCGCGAGCTGTCGGCGGACTTCGACGTCTCGGCCTTCACCCACGTGGCGGTGTGGGACGACGCGGCCGAGTGGATCGAGATGCGGCTGCGTACGTCGTCGGCGCAGACCGTTCGCATCGACGCGCTGGAGCTCGACGTGTCGTTCGCCGCCGGCGAGGAGCTGCGCACCGAGATCTCCGCCAAGTTCCGCCGCGAGGGAGTGGAAGCCGAGCTCGCCGCGGCCGGCTTCGCGCTGACGTCGTGGTGGACGGACGCGGCCGGTGACTTCGCGCTCTCGTTGGCGACCCCGGTCTAGGCTGACCCGATGCCGCGAGCCGCAGAGCCGACACCCGAACTGCCTGTCACGCGCACCGTCGTCCTCGACGCGCGGCTGGCCCGCGTCACTCCCACAGCGCGCGTGGAGGTGCGCGAGATCCGCATCCTGGCCGACGCTCCCGCCGGGCTGCACGTCCACAACTGCCCGGTGGTCGGCAGCATCGTCACGGGCTCGGTGATCTTCCAGATCGAGGGCGAGCCGGAGACGAGGCTCGGTCCTGGTGACGTGTTCTACGAGCCGGAGGACGTACGGATCGCCAAGTTCGACGCGACCGAGGAGGGCGTGACGTTTCTGGGCTACTTCCTGCTCGAGGAGGGTCAGGAGGCCGAGCTCGTGTTCCCGGACGCCTAGGCTGACTGGGTGATCGAGCCGTTCCGGATCGACGTTCCCGAGTCCTCGCTGGCCGATTTGCGTGCCCGGATCCGCGGCACGCGGTGGCCGGGCGAGGCGCCGGGTGAGGCTTGGGAACAGGGGACGGATCGGGCCTTCCTGCAAGAGCTGTTGACCTACTGGGCCGATGAGTTCGACTGGCGGGCGCGGGAGCGGGAGCTCAACGCGTACCCGCAGTTCGTCGCCACCCTCGATGGCGTGCGGATCCACTTCGTGCACGTTCGGGCCACGCGTGGCAACGGGGTGCCGCTGGTGCTCACGCATGGGTGGCCGGGTGCGTACGTCGAGCTGCTGCCGCTCGTTCCGAGGCTCTCCGAGACGTTCGACCTGGTGATCCCGTCGCTGCCGGGCTACGCGTTCTCCGAGCGGCCACACCGGACGGGCGTCAACTATCGCTACGTCGCCGGACTCTGGCACCAGCTGATGGCCGAGCTCGGCTACGAGCGGTACGGCGCGCACGGCACCGACTTCGGCGCCGGCGTCAGCACGCTGATGGCGCTCGACCAGCCCGAACGGATGCTGGGCCTCCATCTGAGCAACCTGGAGTTGACACCGCAGCTCGGCGACAGGGCGCTGACACCGGCTGAGCAGGCGTACCTCTCCGCGAGCGACGAGTGGTGGGAGACGGAGGGCGGTTACAAGGCGATCCAGAGCACGAAGCCGCAGACTCTCGGCTACGGGCTGACCGACTCCCCCGTCGGACTGGCCGCGTGGATCCTGGAGAAGTACCACTCCTGGACCGACAGCGGCGGCAACCCCGAGCGCCTCCCCCGCGACTACCTGCTGACGCTCGTGAGCCTGTACTGGTTCACCGGCTCGATCGCGTCGTCGATGCGCGACTACTTCGACAACCGGTGGACCGGAGTCACGATCGGCCCGGACGACTACGTACGAACACCGACAGCCATCGCGGGTTTCGTCCACCAGTTCGCGCCCGAAGGCGAGCCACCCCGCGAGTGGGCCGAGCGCCTCTACAACGTCACCCGCTGGACCCCCATGCCCCGCGGCGGCCACTTCGCCGCCATCGAAGAACCCGCGCTGCTGGGAGACGACCTCGCCGCCTTCTTCGACGACCTGGTCGACCGATGACCGGCCGCTTCGCCGAGGCCGCCGGCCCGTACCGGCAGTCTCGTCCCCGGTACGCGGAGGCCGCGATCGACGCGCTGACGACCGAGCTGGGCATCGGTCCCGGCAAGCGCGTCGTGGACCTCGGAGCGGGAACCGGCATCCTCAGCCGCCAGCTGACCAGCCGCGGGCTGCACGTGACAGCGGTCGAACCCGAGCCGGCGATGCGCGCCGAGCTCGAGGGCGTGACCGCCGTGGCCGGCACCGCCGAGAGCACCGGGCTCCCCGACCGTTGCGCCGACGCGGTGGTCGCCGGGACCGCGTGGCACTGGTTCGACGCGCCCGCGGCTGCGCGCGAGGTCCGTCGGCTGCTGGTGACCCCGGCGGCCGGTCTGGGACTGCTGTGGAACGACTACGACGAGACCGTCGACTGGGTGGCGGTGTACGGCAGCATCGCTCGCGACCGCAGAGCCTCGACCTCACCCAGCGCTCAGAGTGGAAGCTGGCTCGATACCTTCGGCGAGGTCGAAGGTTGGGAGCCACTGCGGGAGGCTCGGTTCCCCAACCCGTGGCCGACGACACGGCAGGGTCTCGTGGACCGGCTGTTGTCGTCGAGTGCGATCTCCGGTCTGCCACGGGACGAACGTGAGGATGCCCTGCGTGAGCTCGACGCGCTCGTCGATCGATTCGGGCTGGGGGATGAGCTCGAGCTGCCGTATGTCACGTCGTTCTACTGGTCGTTTCCCTCGACGTAGCCGGCCACCTCGTCGCGCGAAGCTGGTGGCTCGTGGGCGCCGACGTACCAGTCGATCTCGGGCGTCAGGAGCCGTCGCATCAGGGCGAGGTCGGGGAAGTCGGTCTCCTCGCGCAGGTGGTACGGCGGTGGGTAGATGGCGTCGCCCAGCAGCATGACCCGCGAATCGGGGTCGACGACCACCAGCGAGTCCGGTGAGTGCGCGCCGCCGACGTGGCGGAGCTCGACCCCGGTCGGCAGGGTCAAGGTGGACGAGAAGACCGTCATCGGCGGGACGACGCGGAAGCCGTCCCAGGACGGCATCGCCCAGGCCCGGGCGCGGAAGCTCGGGCCCAGCCGGGGGTTCTCCGCAACGCAGGCCCGCAGGTACGCGTGGCTCCACGGCCGTTCGGCTTCGGCCGTCAACACCGGCAGGGCGGCTGAGTGCGCGACGATCTCGACATCCGAAGGCCACGCGCACGCGCCCCACACGTGGTCCCAGTGGCTGTGGGTATAGACCAGCCACCGCGAAGCCGGCAGCCCGGCCGAGCGCAGTGCCTCCTGCACCACCAGCGCTCGGCCCGGGCTGTTGCCGGCATCCACGACGACACTCCCCCGTTCGTCCGCGATCACCGTCACGCACGGCTGCACGTTGTCCGGGTCCGGGTCGAACGGAAACACGAACACCCGACCAGCCAGCAAAGAGAACGTCACACAGTCCAGCCTAGGAGTCCCAGATCGCGCCGTACGCCGGGATCCCGCGACGCTCCATCCCCGCCACCACCTGCCAGGTCAGCTTCTTGTTCGAGATGCAGATCACCGCCTCCGCGTCGAAGTCCCGATACGCCTCGTACGCCAGCGAGACCATGTCCGGTTTCCCCTGCACCGACGTGTCCCACACCAACGCGTCCGGCTGCACCGCGAGGATCTCGTCGACGAGCTCGTCCCCGTACGTCAACCGCGGGTTCCGCGCCGACCACACCAGCCGAGCCGGCACCTTCCGCGCCAGCAGATGCGGCAGACACGGGCCGATACCCGAACCCGTCGCGACATAGACCACCCGCGTGAACAGCGTCTCGATGTTCGCCACCCCCGCCGTCGTGATGCCCTTCACCCACACGTGCGACGGCAGGTCGTCGATGAACGAGCCCGTCCAGTCCCCTGCCCGCGAGATCGTCAACCGGAAGCCGTGCTCGTCCGGTGAGGGCACGTTCGCGAAGGAATGCCACTCCGTCAGCGGCCGCCGGCTGATCGCCGTCGACGAGCCGGCGAACGGCGTCACCCCGTGATCGAACCTCGCCAGCACCACATGCGAAGACGGCCGCGAGAGCCGCACCGGAACCCGGCGAAGTCTCAACCAGGGCAGGGCAACGCTGAACGTGACAACCGCCAGCACGACGATCGCCACCGCCGACCCACCGAGCACCGTATGCACCCAGAACAGCAGCAACGCCGTCCACCCGCCGAACCGGTGGAGCTTCTCGAACAGGTCGTGGAACCGAGCCCGGAACGGCGGCGCCGCCGTCACGCAGATCCCGACGAGCAGCCCGACCAACACGTACGCCACCACGCTCGTCGCGGTCAGCGGAGAGCCGAGCAGCGATACCACGTACGCCCCGAACCACAACGTCCCCGCGAGCGCACCACCGACGTGCAGCCCGCCGAAGTGGTACACCTTGCCGAGCGTCCACCGCAGCTTCAGCGGCCAGCTCGTCGGCACACTCGTCGCCAACCGGAACAGCAGGTTGATCACGTACTGCTGACGCACCAGGATCGCCAACGCGAGGTTGCCGAGCACGAGGTCGCTCATCGCAGCCTGGTCGACACCAGGCACCAGGAAGAGAACGTTGCCGAGCAGCACCAAGGCCGCCAGCCGGTTGTGGTGCATCAGCCACGGGTGCTTGAAGAAGCGCCGCAGCGCGGATGGCTCCGTGGCAGCGTGCCGCGGAGCGGGTCGAGTGACGGTCAACACGCTCATGACGCCACCCGCGCGGCCATCGGAGCGGCCTCGGCGAGCGCCACCAGCGCCTGCTTGTCGACCTTGCCGCGACTGGTCTCCGGTAACGACGCGACCGCGTACACCGACGACGGCACGCAGTAGTAGGGCAACGCCGAAGCTACGGCCGACCGCGCAGCTTCCACGTCGACCGAGGCGGGCGTGACGAACGAGACCAGGTTCCGGTCGTCCAGCTTCAACGTCACCGCCCGCCCACACCCCGGAACGCCTTCCAGCACAGCGGAAACCGAGTCCAGCTCGACCCGGAACCCACGCACCTTCACCTGGTCGTCGGTTCGTCCGAGATGCTCCAGCTCACCATCGGGAGTCCACCGACCGAGATCGCGGGTACGGAACATGAGACGACCGCCGCCGAGGAACGGATCCGGCGCGTACCGCTCGACGTTCAGTGCGGGGTTGTCGAGATACCCGGCCGACACGCAGTCGCCACCGGCCCACATCTCCCCCACCTCGCCGAACGCGCACAGCCGTCGGTCGTCGTCGAGCACGTACACGGTGTTGTTCGGCGTCGGCCGCCCGATCGACAACCGAATCGCGGACGGGTCGTGCCGCTGCATGGTGTTGACGATCGTGGTCTCGGTGGGCCCACAGGAGTTGAAGAAGTCGCATCGCGAAGCCCACCGGTCGGCGAGCGGTCGCGGGCACGGCTCGCCGGCGACCGCGACGACCCGTACCTGCGGGCACTCGGCGGGATCGACGACCGAGAGCACGGTCGGCGTCGCGATCAACACGTCCGCCAGGCGTGCCGCTTCGGAGATGTCGGACCCCCGGATCACCAGCGTCGCGCCGTGGCTGAGGCAGCCAAGGATCTCCCAGGCCGCCATGTCGAACGCGACGTTCAGCAGCTGCGCCACCCGCCACCCGGGCCGGATTCCCAGCGACCCCGGCGCGGTGAGCAGGATGTTGGCGACGTTGCGATGCGTGACCTTGACGCCGTTCGGCTTCCCTGTCGTGCCCGACGTGAACAGCACATAGCATCCGTCGCCCGGCGAACTCGCCACGACCGGCGGCGTCGCCGCTGAGCCCATCGGCGAGTCGAGGGCGACCACGAGCGGCCCGTCAGGCACCCGATCGACGTAGGCGGAGGTCGTCAGGATCACGCGTGTCCGAGCGGTCGCGACGACGTGCGCCAGCTGCGGCAAGGGCGTGATCCCGACGTCCTGCGGCACGTACGCGGCCCCCGCCTTCAACGTTCCGAGCAGCCCGACGATCATCGGGATCGACCGGCGTACGAACAACGCGACGTTGTCGCCGGGCCGCACCCCGGCCGCGACGAGCCGGTGCGCGAGAGCGTTCGCCTGCCGGTCCAGCTCGCCGTAGCTGATCGTGTCGCCGGCCCCCAAATCGATCGCGGCCACGGCATCGGATGCCGTGGCCGCGTGCGCTTCGAACGCGCGATGGACGAGGCCGTACGGAACGTCGACGCTCGGCCCCGTGCCGAAGCGCTGGACCAGGTCACGGTCCGCGGGAGCGAGATGGCGGAGCAGCGGTTCTGGCCACAATGATGTCTGCATGTGAAACCCCCTTCGCTCGGATGTCTTGGTCAAGACCACGAAGTGAGGGAGATCCCGGTTCACTCAGAACTTCGTAACTTCTTGCCATCAGAACTCACACCCGGGTTCCAGGTCCCTCCCAGGTCGGCGCGTGAGGCTGCCTGGCATGACGACGACGATTCCCGGCCATCCGCCGGCCTCTGTTGCCGCCAGCGACCGGACCTCCGCCGCCTGGCGGCGCTGGGTCGTCGGGCTCGTCCGCGGCAACAGCCATGACCCGAGGTGGGTACGTCCCACGCTCCTCGCCCTGCTGGGGGCGACGGCGATCCTCTACTGCTGGGGGCTCGGTGCCTCCGGCTACGCGAACAGCTTCTACTCCGCCGCCGCCCAGGCCGGCGCGGACAGCTGGTCGGCGTTCTTCTTCGGCTCCTCCGACGCCGCGAACTCGATCACAGTGGACAAGACCCCCGCCTCGCTGTGGCTGATGGCCTTGTCCGTACGCATGTTCGGGCTGAGCTCGTGGAGCGTCCTCCTGCCCCAGGCGCTCGCGGGTGTCGCGACGGTCGGCGTGCTGTACGCGACCGTACGGCGGTGGTTCTCCCCCAGTGCCGCGCTGATCGCTGGCGCGGTGATGGCGCTGACTCCCGTTGCCACGTTGATGTTCCGCTTCAACAACCCCGACGCGCTGCTCGTGCTGCTGCTCACGCTCGGCGCGTACGCGACCGTGCGCGCGGTCGAGAAGGCAAGCACGAAGTGGCTCATGCTCGTCGGCGTGCTCGTGGGTTTCGCGTTCCTGACCAAGATGTTGCAAGCTCTGTTGGTGATTCCAGCGTTCGCGTTGGTGTACCTGATCGCCGCGCCGACCGGGCTCGGGCGACGGATCCGTCAACTCCTGCTTGCGCGGCGCCGCGCTGGTGGTGTCCGGCGGCTGGTGGGTGGCGATCGTCGAGCTGATCCCCGCGCAGTACCGGCCGTACATCGGCGGCTCGCAGACGAACAGCGTGCTGGACCTGATGTTCGGCTACAACGGCCTCGGCCGGCTGAACGGTGAGGAGGTCGGCAGCGTCGGCGGTGGAGGTGGAGGCGGCGGGCCGGGTTGGGGCGAGACCGGGATCGGGCGGCTGTTCAACGCCGAGAACGGTGGCCAGGTCGCCTGGCTGCTGCCGGCCGCACTGGTGTTGCTGGTCGCCGCGCTCGTGCTGCGTGGACGAGCGCCGCGGACCGATCGCGCGCGTGCCGCGTTCGTGCTCTGGGGCGGCTGGCTGGTCGTGACCGCGCTGGTGTTCAGCTTCATGGCCGGGATCTACCACGCGTACTACACGGTGGCGTTGGCTCCGGCGATCGGCGCGGTCGTAGGCATGGGCGCGGTCGGCCTGTGGCGGCTGCGCGGACGGGTCTGGGTGCGCGGTCGTGCTGGCTCTCACGCTCGCGGGCACGGCGGTGTGGGCGTACGTGCTGCTCGGCCGGAGTACGACGTTCGTCCCGTGGCTGCGTCCTTTGATCCTCGTGGTCGGCGTCTTCGCGGCGTTGGCGTTGCTGGTCGTCGAACTGCTGCCGCGCCGAGCCGCGCAAGGCGTGGCGGCCGTCGCCGCGGTGGTCGCGCTGGCCGGACCGATGGCGTACTCGCTGCAGACCGCGGCGTCGGCGCACACCGGGTCGATCCCGACGGCGGGACCTGCGGTGGCGAACGCGCGCGGCGGTCCCGGCGGAGGCGGTGGGCCTGGCGGTGGTGGCCGGATGTTCGGCCAGGGTCAGGGTCAGGCACCGCAGGGCGCCGCCGCCAGGCGGAGGCGCCGGAGGGTTCGGTGGAGGCGGCGGTGGAGGCGGGGCTGGTGGCCTGCTGAACGGCGCGAACGCGAGCGACGAGCTGGTCGCGCTGCTGAAGGCCGGCGGCGCCTCGTACACCTGGGCCGCGGCCTCGGTCGGCTCACAGAACGCGGCCAGCTACCAGCTCGCGAGCGGCCTGCCGGTGATGGCGATCGGCGGCTTCAACGGCAGCGACCCGTCCCCGACACTGGCGCAGTTCCAGCAGTACGTCGCCGAGGGCAAGATCCACTACTTCCTCGGCGGCGGCGGCTTCGGCAGCCGCGGCGGCAGCTCGACCTCGACCGAGATCGCCGACTGGGTAGCGGCCACCTTCGAGTCCCAAACCGTCGGCAACGCCACCGTCTACGACCTCACCTCCGGCTCGACCGCCTCCGCGACCGTCTGACCACCCATCCCAGCCGCCCTCGTCCCCGCCTCCGAGGGGACAAGGGCGGCTCCCCCTCGCCCGGGCTCGACCGAGCCGAAGGCCGCGAAATGCTGGACGAGCGGACGCGGCGCAGCTCAACCTGACACCTGGACCGACTCCCACTCCCGGCGCGGCGCCCGGAAGGTCAGGTACAGCACGCGGAGGGCGAGGAGCAGCCGAACAGCTGGTACAGGCTGACGTCGGCGATGACCGGCGGGCCCTCGTCGCTGCCGAGCAGGTAGACCGCATTGAAGCCGGCGGCCGGCGGGCTCTCCGCCCCACCGCATCGGCGACGACCGCTACATCTGCGGTGGCCGCCGGCGCAACGAGAACGTCGATCTGGCCGCCGGCTACGGCCGGGTGCTGGTGCTGTCACCGTTCGGCGGCCTGGACCCGGGTTTCTGGCGCTGACTTCCTCCAGCCTTGCTATAGTCAACTATAGAGTCAGCTCTAGGGGGATGGAATGAACGAAGAACAGCACGTCCTGGGCGGGGGCTTCTACACGGCGAGGCCGAGCGGTGGGCGGCCAAGCGTCCTCGGCGTCACCACTCATGACGCCTACACAGCCGAGCAGGCGGACCAGATCCGCGAGTACGGTCCGGCGCTCGTGCGGCAGCTCCACGAGACGCCGGGCTTCCTGTCCGGGATCGGCGTCGGCTTCGGCCCGCACTTCGTCACGATCACCGCGTGGTCGGACGAGGCGGGGCCGCGGCGGTTCGCGCACCAGGGCACGCACGGCGAGGCCGTACGTCGCGTCCAGGCGGAACGGTTCACCACCGGCGGGACGCACAGCCTCTGGGTGCACCAGCGCATCCGGCGGCTGCTGAGATGTACCGACTGCGACGCGATCGCCGACACCGAGTCGTCCGGCACCACCTGCCGCCGCTGCGACGCGCCGATGCCCGTGCTCACCCCTTACCTGTAAGCCGTCCTAGACTCCGGCGGGTGAACCAGCCACCGCCGTTCCTCGTCGACAACCCCGTGTTCTACGTGATCGTCGCCGTGGTCGCGGTGGTGACGTTCACCATCACGATGACGCTGTTCTCGCTCGCGGCCCGGCGGATCCTGGGCATGCAGGTCGGGTTCCTCCGCGGCGTGATCGCCGGGCTGATCGGCCTGATGGTCTGCAACGCGCTCCTCCAACTGCCATGGCGAGTGGAGGAAACGCACGTCAGCCCGGCGTGGATCGGCGTGTTCACAGTCTCGCTCGGATTCGGCCTGCTGGTCGCGATGATCTTCCTCGTCGCGCTCGAGGCGGCCGCCGCGAGCGGGCTCCGGATCGCGCCGATCCAGTGGCTTCGCGCGCTCCGGCGCTCGCTAGGACGTGGCCGCCGGTACAGCAAGATCACCATGATCGCGTTCCGGCACGGGCTCGGCCCGTACCTGCGTGGCCGCCGCACAGCCCCCGCCGACGGCGGACGGAAGGGGCAGATACGGCTCGCGCAGTCGGTCCGCGAGGCGCTCGAAGAGGGCGGCGTGACGTTCGTCAAGCTCGGCCAGGTGTTGTCGACGCGGCGCGACGTCCTGCCGATCGAGTTCGTCGAGGAGCTGAGCAAGCTGCAGGACCAGGTCCCGCCGGCGCCGTGGGACCAGATCGAGGCCGTTCTCACCAGCGAGCTGAACGCGCGGCCGAGTGAGGTGTTCGCCGAGATCAGCAGCACGCCGCTGGCCGCCGCCTCTGTCGCCCAGGTGCACAAGGCGAAGCTGAAGACCGGGCAGGACGTCGTGATCAAGGTGCAGCGGCCGGACATCCGGAAGATCGTCGATCGCGATCTCGACATCGTCATCCGGTTGGCCCGGACGTTGGAGATCCGCACCTCGTGGGGCCGCTCGTTCGGCGCGGTGGCGCTCGCCGAGGGGTTTGCCGAAGCCCTACGGGAAGAACTCGACTTCGAGATCGAGGCCCGGAACGTCTCCGCCGTGAGCACCGCGGCACGCGACCGCGGCGGCGACGTCGGTGTCGTGCTGCCGACGGTGTTCGAGGAGATGTCGACGTCTCGCGTTCTCGTCCTCGGCGAGCTCGTGGGCACGCCGCTCGGCGCGGCCGAGTCGGTCGTGAAGGAACGGGCGCTCGACCGGCTGGAGCTGGGTCGCGCGCTGCTCGGCGCGATCCTCAAGCAGGTCATGCTGGACGGGGTGTTCCACGCCGACCCACATCCGGGGAACGTGTTCCTGCTCGCCGACAATCGCCTTGGCCTGTTGGACTTTGGCTCGGTAGGCCGGCTCGACGGGATGATCCGTACGTCGTTGCAGCACCTGCTGCTCTCGCTCGAACGCGGCGACCCGGCGGGCATGCGCGACTCGTTGCTGGAGATCGTCACGCGACCGGAGGAGATCGACGAGCAGCGGCTGGAACGCGCGCTCGGCCAGTTCATGGCTCGGCACCTCGGGGCGGGATCGACGCCGGACCTGGCGATGTTCTCCGATCTGTTCCGGCTGATCGCCTTCTACGAACTGTCGATCCCGCCGGAGGTCGCGGCGGTGTTCCGCGCTTTGGCAACGCTGGAAGGGACTCTGGCGCAGCTGTCCCCGGGCTTCAACATCGTGGCGGAGGCGCGTACGTTCGCCACCTCGCAGCTGACCTCGCAGCTCACCGGCACGTCGCTGCGCGAGACGGCGACCGCCGAGCTGATGTCGTTGCTGCCGATGCTCCGGCGGTTGCCGAGGCGGATCGACCGGATCTCCAGCGCGCTGGAACAGGGTCGCTTCAGCGTGAACGTGCGGCTGTTCTCCGACGAGCGCGACCGCCGGTACGCGTCGGGGCTGCTGCACCAGCTCGTGCTGACGTTCCTCGCCGCTGCCGCCGGCTTCATGGCGGTCTACCTGCTCGGCAGCGACGAGGGCCCGCCGTTCGTCGCCGACGTCAGCCTGTACCAGCTGTTCGGCTACAACATCCTGCTGATCGGCTGCGTCCTCGCCCTCCGCGTGCTGTACCTGACCTTCCGGGCGCCGCGGCGGGAGTGATGGCGTCAGCGCCAGAATGCGGTGAGGTGCTCGGCGAGGGCTCGGCCTTGGTCGCCCGGCTCACAGGTGGCGGCTCCCTACGTCGACGGGTCGAGGTGGTGCCCCACTCCAGCGGCACCCGGGTCCAGGCCGCCGAACGGTGACAGCACCAGTACGCGCTCGTACCCGGTGGCCAGGTCGCCCTCCGCGTGCTGTACCTGACCTTCCGGGCGCCGAGGCGGGTCAGTGCCAGAAGGTGGTGAGGTGCTCGGCGAGGGCTTGGCCTTGGGCGTGACCGGCTCGGGCGGCGGGTTGCCAGGTCGACGGGTCCATTTGGTTGGTGCCGGCGAAGATCTCGCGGGCGTCGCCGTCCGGGAAGATGGTCTCGACTCTGCTGCCGCCTGCGCGCAGTTCGTCGACCTGGGCCGCGAGATGGCTGCCCCACTCCAGCGGCACCAGGGTCCTGCCGCCGAACGGTGACAGCACCAGCACCCGGCCGTAGCCGGCGGCCAGGTCGGCGTTCTCGTTGCGTCGGTAGCCACCGTCGATGTAGCGGTTGTCGCCGATGCTGTGGCCGGCGCTGCCGGGACCGGCGGTGCTGGCGGTGACGGCGTCCGCCAGGTCGACTCCGCTGTGGCGGTCGAACACGACCGGTTCGCCGGTACGGGCATCGACAGCCACGATGCGCACCAGCCGTTCCGGCCAGTCCACACTGGACAGCCGGGAGGCGACGACAGCGCGCCGACGCGCTTGCGCGGAGCTGTCCGCGTCCAGCTCGAGCGCCGCCGCACCCAGCCGGCGGCGCAGGTCGGCCGCGGACTCAGAGGCGGCGATGATGCGGCTCATCTTCTCCAGATGCTCCGCCACCTGCTTGTTCACGCCATGACCGCGGTCGGAGGCTGGACCGGTCCGCGGCTGGGACCCGGCGGCAACGATGCCGGCGAAGAGTTCGGCCGGCGGCGCGCTCCTCAGCTGGGCGGCGGCCGTCGATCCGGCCGACGTCCCGATCATCAGGTCAGCGTCAGTTATATCCAACCCGGCATCGAACAGGCCGGCGACGACGCCGATTTCCCACGCGTAGCCTGCCCCTCCGGCACCGCCGAAGACCAGCGCTCGCTCACCCGTCGTCGAAGTGGGCTGCGGGGTTGAAGAAAGTGTCGTGTTCATGGGAGTCGCCCTTCGCGCGTTGCTTGTCAGGCGCTCCCGGCGACTACCTCAGTCGCACGATCGTGGACGGCAGGGAGCACCCACTACGGACATTGCGTTCATGGGTTCTCACCTCCTGCCGACGGGATCACGACCGCCGGGAAGCTAGCACGCGGTCGACGCGGCGAGCAACCGGATAGCGTGTGGGCGATCCCTCAGGAAGGGGCGCGGCTGTGACAGCCTGGGCCGACCATGCGATCTGGTGGCAGGTGTACCCGCTCGGCTTCGTCGGCGCGGAACGTACGGCACTGCCACCGGACGCTTCGCCCGAGCATCGACTCCCCCGGTTGGAGGCGTGGCTCGACTACCTCGTCGGCCTTGCCTGCAACGGGCTTGCGCTCGGGCCCGTGTTCGCGTCGGAGTCGCACGGGTACGACACCGTCGACCACTTCCGGATCGACTCTCGGCTCGGTGATGCCGACGACCTCGACGCGCTGATCGCCGCCTGTCACGCGAAAGGCGTGCGCGTGCTGCTCGACGGCGTGTTCAACCACGTCGGGCGCGGCTTCGGCCCGTTCCAGCACGTGCTCGCTCGTGGCCGCGAGTCGACTTACGCGAACTGGTTCCGCCTCGACTGGACCGGCGACGGCTTCGACTACGCGGACTTCGAAGGACATCAGCAGCTCGTCGCGCTCAACCACGAGGAGCCCGCCGTCGTCGACTATGTGGCCGAGGTGATGAACCACTGGCTCGACCGCGGCATCGACGGGTGGCGGCTCGACGTCGCGTACGCCGCGCCGTTGCCGTTCTGGCGCCAGGTCACCGATCGCGTGCACGCGCGGCATCCCGACGCGTGGCTGTTCGGCGAGGTGATCCACGGCGACTACGCCGCGTTCGTACGTGAGGGCGGGCTCGACTCGACCACGCAGTACGAACTGTGGAAGGCGATCTGGAGCTCGCTGAACGATCGCAACCTCTTCGAGCTGGCCTGGGCGTTCGAGCGGCACGCGAAGCTGCTCGAGGAGTTCGTTCCGCAGACGTTCGTCGGCAACCACGACGTCACGCGGATCGCCAGCAAGCTGGTGGACGAACGGCACCTCGGCCACGCACTCGCGATCCTGTTCACCATGGGCGGTGTGCCGAGCGTCTATGCCGGCGACGAGCAGGCGTTCCGTGGCATCAAAGAAGATCGCGAGGGCGGCGACGACGAGATCCGGCCCGCGTTCCCGGCCGCGCCGGACGCGCTCGCGCCGGAGGGTTGGCCGTTGTATCGGCTGCACCAGGACCTCATCGGCCTGCGCCGCCGGCATCCGTGGCTCGTGCGTGCGTCGGTGCGGGTGGGCACGCTGAAGAACGAGCAACTGGCGTACGAGGTCTCGGCTCCTGACTCCGACGAGCGGTTGCTCGTTCTGCTCAACCTCGCCGACGATCCGTTCGAGTTCGACGTTCCCGCGGGCATGGTCAAGCTGAAAGCCTCGCGCGAGGCGGGTGAACCTGCCATCGTCGAAGCACACGGGTGGTCGATCCTGGGGATGATCTGATGCGCAAGTACGTGATCATGGGCGTCCAGGGCAGTGGCAAGGGCACGCAGGCCGACCTGCTCGCGGGCGAGCTCGACCTGGTGCAGATCAGCGTCGGTGACATGTTCCGCTGGCACGTGAAGAACCACACCAAGATCGGCGCCCAGGTCCGCCGCGTGATGGCAGCCGGCGAGCTGGTGCCGGACGACCTGGTGGAGTCGCTCGTACGGCAGCGTCTGGAGCAGCACGACTGGAACTTCGGCTTCATCGTCGACGGCTTCCCGCGGAACGCGCGGCAGGCCGAGTTCTTCTTGGAGAGCTACGACATCGACGGCGTGATCCAGCTCGACCTCCCCGACGAAGAGGTCCGCCGCCGCATCCTCGCCCGGCGGCTGTGCTCGAAGTGCGGCATGGACTACAACCTGATCGCCGACCGCCCCACCGTGCCGGACCGCTGCGACGTGTGCGGCGGGGAGCTCGTCAGCCGCGAGGACGACACCGAAGAGGCGTTGGCCGCGCGGCTGAAGGACTACCACGAGAAGACCAACCCGCTGCTGGACCTCTTCCGCCGCAAGGAGTTCGTCTTCGCCGTCGACGCCCGCGCCGACAAGGTGACGGTGCAGCAGGAGATCCGCTCGAAGCTCAATCTCCCGCCTTATAAGGGAGAAGCGAGCTAGTCCTTCTCCGCCCCCAGCAAGCCCAGGCAGGGTTCGACGCCTTCGAGGGTGGCGTCGACCGTGCGGTGCTGCTCCCACGCTTCCCGGGTCAGCCGGAAGCGCTGCTCCAGGGCGACCTTTCCCCGCGAGATGCCCCGGCCGATCCCGTTCTCGGCATACCCGAGCTTCCGCGACACCGTCAGCGAAGCGGGGTTGTGCAGGTAGCCGGTGGACACCGCCTCTTCCGCGCCCAAGCCGGCGAAGGCCAGGTGCAGCATGGCGGCGCGCATCTCGGTGCCGATGCCCTTGCCCTGATAGCGCATGCCGAGCCAGGACTCGGACGCGATCTGGCGCTGGATCGCGAAGTCGTCGGCCTCGAGCTCCTGCACGCCGACCGGCTCACTGCCCACGAAGACGACCAGGTTCAGCGTCCAGGAATCGGGCTTGATCTCCGCCAGGGACTTCCAGTGCCGCTGGATGACGCGGCGAGCCAGCGCCGGACCAGGCAGCTCCGACCACGGGTTGCCGAACGGCATCATATCCGGCTCATGGATCCCTTCGGTGGCAAGCTCCGCCAGCGAGGCCAGCTCTTCGCCCGAGGGGAACCGCAGTTCGAGCCTGGAGGTCCGGACGCGAAGCCCGAGGACGGGGATGTGGTCGATCAGCACCGGGTCAGGCTAGCGAGTACGGACGAAGATGTCGTCCGCGTTGTTGGTGTCCCCCGCGACCAGGTTGGTGGCGTCCGAAGCGAACGTCACGACGCCGTCGTTACTCACGGTCGGGAAGCCGTTCCCGACCGAAGACGTGACCTGGGCGCCCGATGTGCTCACAGACACGCGCGTCGTCGTCGAAGCCTGGCGATCCCGCAGGAACACGTCCGCCGCCTCGTTCGTGTCCCCCGCGACCAGGTTGGTGGCGACCGAGCGGAACGTCACGTACCGTCCGTTCGGGCTGATCGCCGCCTGGTCGCTCCAGCCGTTCGCCTGGGTCGTCCCCGCCCCGTAGCTCGCCTTGCTCGTCGCGCCCAGCTGCAGGTCGCGCACGTAGACCTCCGGGCCGCCGACCCACGGTCCACCCACCAGGTCGGTCGCGTAGGACGTGAACGACACGTACCGGCCGTCCGCCGTGATCGCCTCGTCGAACACGTCGCCCTGCGTCTGCGCACCCACGCTGTTCAGGTTCACCCGAACGGTGGTGCCCGCCACCGAGTCGCGGACGAACAGGTCCCACCGTCCGTTCGTGTCGTCGGCCACCAGGTTCGTCGCGCCGGAGCGGAACACCACCCGGCCGTTGTCGCTCACCGCGGTCGGCATCGCGTACGCCTCGGCGTTCGCCTGCACGCCCGCCGTACTCACACTCGCCCGCGCGATCGCGCCAGTCGTGAGGTCCGCGACGAACGCGTCGTTCACACCGTTCGTGTCGCCGGCCACCAGGTTCGAAGCGCCCGCGATGAACGCCACGTACCGCCCGTTCGGACTGATCCCCGGCCGCCCGCTGAAGCCGTTCGCGCCAGGAGTCACCAGCCGCGTCGTGCCCGCGACGAGATCGCGGACGAACACGTCGCTCTGACCGTTGGTGTCGCCGGCGACCAGGTCCGAGGCCGAAGAGCTGAACGTGACGTACCGGCCGTCCGCGCTCAGGTTCGGCTCGCTGTTGCCGCCGTTGGCGTACCCGCCAGTCGAAGCAACGCTCGCGAGCGAGGTGGTCCCCGCCACGCGGTCCCGGACGAACACGTCGAAGCCCGCGCCCTTGTCCCCCGGCACCAGGTTCGTCGCCCCTGACTGGAACGCGACGTACCGCCCGGTCGCGTTGATGGCGGGGTTGCCGGAGTCGTCGTTCGCCTGCACGCCAGCTGAGGTCACACTCGAGCGTTCCGTAGCCGGCGCCGCCTGCGCCGTCCCCACTGACAGTCCCAAGCCCAGAAAGCCGACGACGAGCACCGTGACAGGTCTGCGCATGTGATCCCCTCCCGTAAGACCGAGCCGCGTGCGGCACATCCAAGCCGAGGGGATATCGATTTCAGCGGTTTCTCGCGATTTCTCGCGGCAGCAAGCTGTCAGGCGTAGACCACTTCGGATCAGCTTGCCGGCAAGGCGGCGACGAGCTCGCGCGCGACGCGCAGTGCGGACGCCTCGACCTGTGCCGGTGGACGCGGTCCGAAGTGCACGAACGTGAGCTGGTTCCGACCGGCGGCGACCGCGATCCTGGTGACGTTGCGGACCGTGCTCGTCGCGGCCAGGTCGCCGAGTGAGGTCGGCTTGGCGGACCAGCCGTGTGCCCACTGCCGGACGGCGAGCTCGGCGGTGTCGGCGTCCTCGTGGACGTACAGGCTCACCGACAGGCCGGCGTGCGCGCGGGAGACCTGGTCGGGTCGCACCTCGAACGGCTCGCCGTTGTCCGACCAGTCGCACGCCGCGGCACGGGACTCAGCGCCACCGGCCGGGAAGCTGGAGGTCTCCTCAGGCGTGCCCACCGCCGCGAGTGTCTTGGCCGATACCAGCGCACAGGGGTCGACCCTGGTCGGCTCGGGCGCGAGAGTCTCCGACCGCGGCGGATACTCCACCTCGACCAATGGCGCCTTCGACCAAGCCGCGTTGGCCTCGCGGCCGACCGCGAGCAGGGTCTGCTCGATCGTCGCGCGGTCGACCTTCACCTGCTTCCCGTTGGCCCAGTCGCGGGCGAACAGCTCCACCTCGAGGACTCCGTCCGGTCGGCAGACCAACAGCTCCTCGTCGACGGCATCGGAGTCGATCCAGGCCCGCGTCCCGGGAACCTCGACGGGTCGCACGTTCTCGTCCTTGCCCGCGCCGGCGCGGTACGTGGCGTACTCGTTGCAATCCTGTTCGGTCCTCGCCTCCGTCGCGACCGACAGCTTGCGGGTGAACAGGCGCCGGCCAGGGTCGGCTCCACTGGTGTCTGCGGAGAAGTCCCATCCGCACCGCGACCGCGTGTTGTTGGGGACGGATTCCGACACGTTCGGAGCTGCCACCGTCGGGCCGACCACTTCGTCCACCGTCGCCGGTGAGACCAGCGCACACGCGTCGGGACTGGGCAGCCGCGTCTCCGGTACGGCTCGCTCGTCGTTGGTCGACGCACAGGCGGTTGCCACGATCGCCACACCCAGTAACGCCACGCCCAGTCGTCGCACAGTCGTGATCCCCGTTCGTTCGCCCCCGTTGGCGGACAAGCCTAGGCGCGGCACGCTGACAAGGTCACGGCGCAGCAGGAGATCCGCTCGAAGCTAAGGGCGACGCGAGCTAGAACGCGACGCGGACGCCACGTTCTCGCACCACCTGGGCTGCCTGGGCGATGAGCGAACGGGCTCCGGCGTTGGACATTCCTCGCAGCTTCGAGACGACGGCCGGGTTGGCTGAGGCGAGGTCGACCACGTCGTGGATGCCCACTGCGCGCAGGTCGGCGGCGCGCTTGGCGGCGATGCCGTTCAGGTCGACCAGCGTCGCGTCCACGCGCATCCGGGCCACCAGGGCGGGGCCTCGGCGGGCGACGAGCCGGTCCACTGCCCGGAAGCGAGGCAGTGGGATCGGGCGGGCTCGGGCGACGAGGCGGCCGCCCGCGCGGACGCGGGTCGCGCGGCAGGTGGGGCACGACGAGACGCGGGCCGGGCGGCCGGCGTCGGTGACCGCCGGCTCCTCCACCTTCGCCGGCGCGTCCGTGCCGCACGACGCGCAGTGGCACGTGTCCTCGCCGTCCTCCGAGGTCGGCGTCGACGGGCACAGACCCTCCGGCGGCACCGGCGGAACGACGGGCGGCGCGGCGTCCAGTCGTACGACCACGCCGGTCATCGCGAGGTCGCCCGGAGCCTCGGAGACGAAGACCAGCCCGACCTCCTCCGGCGTGCCTACCGCCAGCGAGAGCGCGGTCAGCTCGACCGAACCGCCGGCCGGGACCACCACCCGCAGCTCTGCCTCGACGGCACCGTCGGGAACGGGTCCGCTCGCCGCGCGGTCGTCGAAGTCGAACGGGTCCAGCGGCAGCCGTACGACCTCGCCGACAACGGCACCCAGTCGATGACGCGAACGCCAGCTCGACGGCGGCATCGGCCGTCCCCACACCGACTCGCGCCGTCACGAGCAGGTCGAACGAACGCCCCGACGCGACCGTCACCACCTGCGACGCGCTCGCCGCCACCGGACCACCGTTCGCGAACGTGAGCCCGTCGTCGGACGCCGCCACCGCCACTCCGGTGACCGCGGGCTGCCAAGCGGAAGGCGTCGCCGCCGAGGCCGAGACCGCGGTCCCTGTGAGACTCACGTGGTCGACGAGCATCGCACCGCCGGGTGCGAAGAAGCGCACCTCCGCCTGCGTCGCGCCGGACGGTGCGTCGACCACGAGCTCGTGCCGCGGGACTCGTTCCAGCGCGGTCCGGACGCCGGTGTCGAAGAACGTCACGGGCACCGCCGAAGTCCCGAAGCCGGTGCACTCCGATCCCACGCCAGGACAGCTGCGCGACCGCGTCCTCGTCCGTCGCCACACCGTCGAACGCGAGCCGGTACCGCGTACCCCCGACCGCCGGCACCACCTGGGAAAGACCCACCGGGTTGTCGTCGAGCGTGCCGTCGCGCGAGGCCACCGAGAACTCCGACCCCGCCAGCATGGCCAGGACCTCGCCGGTCCCCGGCAGGCAGTACGGCCGAACGATCCCCGCGGTCAGCTCCCACTCCGAGGGCTGCGCGGCGCCGACGGGCAGCAGCGAGACGTGGTCCCGGAACGTGGTCACCGCCGCGTGCGTCCCGGCCGGGCTCATCGCCACCGACGTCGCGATGGTCCGGCCGAGATCGCCGAGCGACACAGGATCGCCCGAGATCTCCCTCCGGTCCAGGTCGACCACCACGGCGAGCGCGCGTATCCCGTCCACGACGACCGCCAGCTCCCCCGCCGGATCGACGGCCAGGCAGCGGGCATCCGTCACGCGGCCATCCGGGAACGGCAGCTCGAACGTCGCGACGGTCCGCAGCTCGGGCACGTCGAGGATCCGCATCCGGTCGGGGGCCAGGACGACGACCGCGCTTCCGTCCGGCAGCGCCGCGACGTCCACGGCACCCTCCAGAACGACCACGTCCTGCGGTATCCCGGCCGCGATCGACGCCGGGTCGATGTACCGGAACAGCCGCGACTCGCGCACCTCCGGTTCGGTGTTGGTCGCGGGCGTCACGGTGTCGGTCAGCACCAGCACCGAGCCGTCCGGGCCCGCCGCGATCGCCCGCGGTAGCCCCGGCAGTACGCCCATCGGCTGGTCGTCCCAGGACAGCGCGGGTCCGCCGGTCGCGGCGAGCAGGTCGCTCCAGCCGAGGTGGCGGACGACGGTGGTGGGCTGGTCGGCGATGGGACGGATGGCCAACACGGAGATGCCCGAGCCGTCCGCGGTCCCGGCGAGGCCGAGCACCGCCTCGACGGTGGCGACGGGGACGCCGACGGTACGGCCGGTCGCCGCCTCGGCCACGACCAGGTCGCTTCGGACCTGCGACGAACCTCCCACGAGCCCGATCTCGAGGTCGCCGATCTCGAACGACGACACCACGACGTACCGGCCGGCCGCGTCGACCAGCATCCGCACCGGCTGCCCCTCGCCGATCACGGAGTCGACGAGCTGCTCGCGGCAGAGGACGTCGAACCCGGTCAGCCGCATGGTGTCTCCGACGCGTCCGGCGCTGTACACGACCGACCCACCCGGACCGAACGCGACAGCCGGTCCGACCAGCAGGTCGCCCGCGTTCTCCGGCCGCAGCTCGAACGGCGCGGACAGCCGCATGCCGACCCGGAACCAGTCGGCGAAGTCACCGTTCGCCACGTGCTCCCCGCTCGCCGGCTCGTCCGCGCGGGCGCTGGCGAGCGCGGTGTTCACCGCGTCCGCGACCTCGCCGAACGACAGGTCGACGTCGATCGCGCCCTGTGCCGCGAAGCGTTCCAGCGAGACCGCGACCTCGTTCTCGCCCGATCCGACGCGCAGCTCCAGCGGCATGCGGAACGCCGCGTTGGTGTGCCGCAGCCGGAACTGCCCGGCGAACGGTCCCGCGCTCGCGGGATCCGTGGCCCGGCGCCAGGACAGGCCGCCGTCACGGGTCTGGTGCAACGGGGGCTCGCCGGACGTCTCCGTCGCCGCGCCCCAGGTGACGACCCCTTCACGCACCTGGACCACGAGCCAACGCCGTTCTCCTCCGACCAGGTCGAGCTCGCCCGGCAGTACGACGTTCAGCCAGGTCGGCGCACCCGCCTCGTCGCGGGTCACCGTCCGTTCCGCCACCCGCGCCAGCATCGACGCTCGGCCGGGCTTGCCGTCGAGATCCTCGACCACGTCGACCGTGACGACCGCCTCGGCCGTCACAGCGGTGAGCAGCAGGTCCACCGACGTGGCCACCGCGTCCGCCGGCAGCCGGAACGACTGCGCGAGCGGACCCGCGGCGTCGACGCGCGGCTGGGCGACGGCGACCGCACCGGCCACCGGCCCGTACACCACGTGCGTCGCCTCGAACGCGCCCTGCACCCGGCCGGCGCTGCCGCCCGCGACCGCCACCATGCCCGGCGGAACGGACACCGCGAGCCGCGCCTGCGCCGTCGCCGGCGTGCCGTCGAGCGCGTACGGCGCCTGCACGGATGCGAGGCCCTCCGGCATCGCGTCGGCAGCGATCTCCAGGTCGAGCTCGAGACTCAGGTCGAGCCGCGCGATCGAGTCCGAGTGCAGGACGAACGGCACCGCGTACGCGCCGTTCACCAGCTCGGTCTCGGGCAGCAGCGTCCGCAGCAGGTCGGCGAAGTCCGGTGTGGTGACGGGATCGACCAGCTCGCCGAAGTGCGTGAAGAACACCGGCCCACCCGCGGCCGCGACCGTCACGTTCGACGGCGGCGACGCGACGCGCAGCAGCGACACGTCGGGGTTCGGGTTCGATATACGCAACCCGGTGACGGTGAGGCCGGGCAGCGTGGCTGCTCCGCTCGGTACGGGGAACGAGCCAGGTCCGCCGAAGCCGCCGTTCTCGTCCACCGCGACGAAGCCGCCGCCGAGGTCGACCAGCAGCGGTTCGCCGCCGAGGTTCGTACCGACGAGCGAGGCGAGCTTGCGCCGTGCCCGCAGGTCGATCTCCACCGCGGCGGCCGTCGCGACCTTGCTCGCGCCCCAGTCGCCGACGGCGCTCGGGAACGCGATCGTCTCGAGGAACCGCCGGTCCGTGTCCACGCTGTACGGCGCGACCGAGAGAACGGCGCGAGTCACGACCGCGCCCTCCGGGATCCGCCGCAGCATGAGCGTGCGACCACGCTCGAACGGCAGATCCCGTCCCCGGTGCACGGTCCGGATCCTCATCGCACCTCCCCTGCCGACGCCGGCACCGGCGCCAACTGCTCAGACCTTCAGCAGCACCATGACCTTGGTCTCGCTGTCGAACGCGCTGCCGATGTACTCGCGGAGCTGGTTCTCGAACGCGCCACCGTGGTTGGCCGGTCCGACGAGCCACAGCGACGTGCGGTCGTTGTCGAGATGCCCGACCGCGACGTTGACCGGCGCCGGCGGGATCTGGAGCTCGTTGTTGCCCTGGCTGGTGCCGGCGAAGTTGATCGTCTTCCACGGACGCATCTGGAAGATCATGTCGTCCCAGTCGCCGTTGTCCTTGAGCTGCTTGACCGTCGTCTTCTGCTTGCAGCAGCGCTCGAACCACGGCGAGTGGCAGAACTGGTCGTCGCCGAACTGGTCGTTCGGGTCGGCGAAGAACGCCTGCCAGAACTCCAGCTCCAGGTCGTCGAGCGACGAGGTGTCGGTGTACGACACGTGGTAGCGCGTGAGCATGTCCGCGAACGGGATGCCGAGCTCCGGGCCGTCCTTCGGCTGGATGTCCACCGAGATCGTGTCGGTGCCGCCGGCCTTGCCGGGCTTCGGGACCTTGACGCGGATCCGCCGCTCGCTCGCGTGGTGCAGATAGAACGTCGCGTACGCGAGGTAGGTGTCGTCGTCCTCCCGGCACACGACCGGGAAGTACTCCAGCTTGTAGACGTCGACGAGCGGCGGCGTGCCGAGCCCGTGCTCGACGACTGTCACCTCGTTCTCCTTGAGGATCTTGAACAGCTGCTGGTAGCCGCTGCGGCCGCGCACCTCGTCGAGCACCCGCTTGGTGATCTCCTCGGTGAGCGCGTTGAGGTCCTGACCCTCGAGGTGCGCGGCGTCGTCGGCGTTCGGTACGTGGGTCACGCCGTCGGCGGCCGCTTGCGAGGTCGTGCGGATGTCGTCGTACACCTTGTCCTGCAGCGTCCGCCAGAGCTCGGCCGTGATGAGCTGCCCTGGGGCGCCCTCGACGTACGGCGCGCTGGTGGTATCGGTCATGGTTCCTCCCTGTGTGGTGACTCCTCGGCCGCCCCGTCCCTGGTGACCTCGGCACGGATCCCGGCGGCCTTGGCGGTGCCGACGCCGACCGGGCCGGGGCTCAGTAGCGCGTCCGCGAGCGTGGGCAGCTCCGGGCCGAAGACTGTCTGCCGGGCGTTCTCGAACCTCCCGCCCGGGTACGTCACGGCGAGGTCGAAGATCGCGGGTCCGGCCGCGCGGCACGTGACGGTGAGGTCGTTTCCCCACGCGCCGGGTTCGGCCGCGCGGAGCAGCAGGAACCGAGGCGCGAGCCCCGGCTCGGACAAGTACAAGCGGGCCTCGCGTTCGCGGTTGCCGAGCGTCAATGGCGTCGGGTCGCGGAACGGCATCGCCACCGCGGCCCAGCCGATCGGGACGACCGGGACGAGCTCGGCCTCGACGAGCGTCGACCGGGCTTGGTTGACGCGCAGCTCGACGTAGTCGGGGTCGTCGTCCGGCTCGGTGACCACGCCCGCGTACAGCTCCGGCGTCTCGGTGCCGAACCGCGCCTCCGCGCCGTCGCCGAGACCGCTGCCCTCGTTGGCGCGCTCGCCGAACGCGACGCCGAACCGGCGGTCCAGGTCGAACGGCAGGTTGACCTCGAACCCGCCCGCGGTGTGGGAGTCCCAGCTCACCGTGAGCTCCGCCGTCGGCGGACGATCGCCCGCCTCGGCGAACACCGCGGTCGCCCAGTCCCCCGGCGGACCGAACCGGCTCAGGTCGAACACCGCCTCCTCCGTACACGGTCCGCCGGCGAACATATCGGCGTCGAACCTCGCCTCGTCGAACCGGGCAGCCCGGCACTCCGACCAGCTCCACCGGTTGAGCCCGCGACGCAGCTCGAGCACGCCGGTGCCCACGACGTCGAGGTGCTCCAGCGGAACGGTGCGTGTGATGCCGTGCTCGGTGATGGTCGCGCCGAGCACGCCGTCCGTGCCGACCGCGAGGTCGAGCGCGCCGCCGGCGCCGACCGCCTCCTCGATCCGTACCGACCAGCCGAGCTCGGGGTCGGCGAGCCGCGGTCCGCTGACTCCGGCCGCCGTCCTCACCGCGACTCGGGCGGAGACCGCGGCGGCGCCGGCGTTGCGGATCGGCAGCACGATGCCGTGCCGTACGGGCAGCCGTGCCTCGGCCGGCGCGGACGGGTACTCGACCAGCTCGAGGAACCGCATCGGCAGCACCTCGACCGCGCTGTCCGGTCCCTCGGTCGGCGAGGTCAGCCGAAGCCGCTGCTCGCCGGTCGCGCTCGCCAGTCCGGGGACGACGGCGTCGAGCGCGGCGACGAGCTCGCCGAGCAGCGTCGCGGACGGGACCGTTCCCGCCAGGTCGACGTCGACCGGCGGCTCGCCGTCGACCGCGATCCGCAGCACCGAACGCTCGGACAGGTCGACCGGGGCGAGCAGGTCGACCTCGCCGTCCAGGACGGCCGGACCGGGCACCAAACCGGTGGCCGTGACACCGGGCGCGCCGAAGATCAGCGGTGCGGCGTCGCCGGCGCCCGAACGGGAGATCGTCAGCCGGCTGGAGAGTCCGGTGGTCGGCGAGGCGACGCGCACCGACGTCCCGCCAGGGATCGGCGTGGTCGCCGCGATCGCGGTGGTCGCGCTGTTGATCGCGGTCGCGACGACCGACGCGTCGACGTGCTCGGGATCCGTCGCGTTCTCGCTCAGGTCGACGACGACGGGCACGCCGCCGTCGACGGCGAGCTGGAGCAGGCCCGCGGTGCGTACGTCGACGCCCGCGGTGAGATCGACGGTGCCGGTGAGCTCGGCCGCGGTGGCCGCCGCGCCGTGGTAGTCGCGGGGAGCGGCGAAGCCGAGCACGAACGGCGTCGCGTCCGTGCCCACGGAAGGTGGGTCGAGCGCGAGCCGGCTGGTGGCTCCGGTGCCCGGCGAGCTCAGCAGGAGATGCGTGCCGTCGCTGCCGGCGACCTGGGCGACCAGCGCGAGGTTGATCGCGGCGACGACCGCGCTCAGCGACCGGGTGGTGGTCGCGGTGCCGTCGCCGACCGGCACGTCGACGGGCGGGTTCGCGTCCACGGTGATCCGCAGCGCCGCGTCGGCGGCGAGCTCGACGCCAGCGCTCAGGTCGGCGGTGCCGGTGAGCCGAACGCCCGTCGGCGCCGTTCCGCGCAGCTCGGCGGACGGCATGCCGAGCACGGCGTCGAGCGCGTCACGCGACCGCGGAGGTTCCAACGCCAGCAGGGATCCCGCCCCGGCGGACGGTGAGAGCAGCGAGATCCGCCGGCCGTCCGTGCTCGCGACGACGAGACCGAGCGCGGCGTTGACCGCGGCGACGATCTCCGCCGGCGTCGTGGCGCGCGGACGCGGCCCGGCGCAGTCGATCTCGACCGCGGCTCGGTCGTCGACGCGCAGGCGTAGGTACCGGTTGACGGTGAGGTCGGCGCCGCCGCCGAGGTCGGTGCTGCCCGGGATCCGTGCGGTGCCCGCGGGGGTCCCGGTCGCGCGGCGCGACGTGAAGCCGAACACCGAGGTGGCGGCGTCGTCGGTCACCCGGGCGCGGGTGACGAACCTGCGGCGGCGTTCGGCCACCAGCGGCAGCACCACGATGCCGCCTCCGGCGCCCTCGGTGGGCGACACGAGGATCAGATGCGCGCCGTCGTTCGTCGCGACGTCCTCGCCGAGGCCGGCGAACGCGTGGTTGATCGCCGCGGTCAGCTCGTCCAGCGACACGTCGGCGGGATCCGCTACGCCGTGCAGCAGGTCCACGTCGACCGCCGGACCGCCGTCGACCGACATCCGCAGCACGCGCCGGGCGGAGAGATCCTTGCCGGCGGACAGGTCCGGTGTCCCGGTGATGCTCGCGGTCGACGGCGGCAGGCCACGGACCCGGCGAGGTCGCAGGCCGAGCAGCGGCTCGGCGGCGTCGCCGGTGACCTCTTCCACCGTCAGCACGCCCTGGGATCCGGTCGTGCCCGAGGCCAGCGTGACCCGGTTGCCGTCGTGGGTGGCGACCGGGGTGCCGAGGCCCTCGTTCACCGCGGCCACGATCTCCGCGGGAGTCGTCGCGGCCGGGTTGACGCCGAGGACGTCCAGCTCGACAGCCGGCTCTGCGTCGACGGCGAGCCGCAGCCGCGGGGTCTCGCGCAGGTCGACCCCCGAGCCGAGGTCGCGGTCCCCCGCCACGGTCGCGGCGTTCGCGTCGGTGCCGAACGTGAACGGCGGCGGCGCCCCGAGCAACGCGCGGGTGGCGTCCTGCGCCGCGGGCGTGAGCACCGCGACGTAGCCCGCCCGGCCCGGCGTCGGCGAGGTCAGCGTGAGGAACCGGCCGTCGTCGGTCGCGACGGCGATTCCGAGCGCGTCGTTGATCGCGGTGGTGATGTCCGCGACGTCGACCGCCGCCGGGTCGCCGGCGGCCGCGGCACAGTCGATCTCGGCGAGGTGGTTGCCGTCGACGTCGATCCGCAGGTAGCGGGTCTCGGTGAGGTCGACGGGTGTGCTGAGGTCGGGCGTCCCGGTCAGCCGGGCGTGCGTGGCGTCGGCACCCTGGTACGACCGCGAGCGCAGCCCGAGCACGAGGTCGGCGACGTCGTCGGGTCCGTCGGCGATGAGCACCTCGGCGTCGGGCCCGGTGCTCGACGAGACGATCCGCAGCCGGCCGTCGACGACGTCGGCCGTACCGTCCGTGCCGAGCGCGGCGTTGATCGCGGCCGCGAGCTCGTCCGGCCGTACCGCCGCGGGGTCGTCGGCGCCGGCGGCGAGTTGTACCGGCAGCGCGCCCTGCTCGTCGATCGCGACCCGCAGCGTGTCGCGGGCGCGCAGGTCGACGCCCGCGCGCAGGTCGACGTCGCCGACGATCGACGCCGGCCGCTCGTCGCTGCCGAGGCGTTCGACCGACGGCGCGCCGAGCACCAGGCTCGCCGCGTCCGCCCCCAGTGGCACGGAGCTGACGAGCACCGGGTCGTCCCGGGTCCACCAGGTGTCGAGCGCCTCGTCGTCGATGTGCAGACCGAGCACCTCGGCGGTGATGCGGAGGATCCCGCGCACCGTGACCGTGCCGTCGAGGAACGTCTTCACGTACCGCTTGAGGTGTTCGCGGAACTCCTCGACCGACTCGTCCGGTCGCGGTGCGAGCCCGTACAACGCGCCGATCGACGCGAGGTCCAGGACGACCTTCTCCCCCGCGTCGGCGAAGTCGACCCAGTGCGGCGCGCATCACCGTGACGAGGCTGTTCTCCGCTGCCTGCAGCTCGCCGCCGTACCCGTCGACGAGCGCACGCAGCGCCGACGGATCGCCGAGCGTCGCGAACGTCGGCGGCAGGTTGTCGAGGATGCGGTCAGCCTTGGGCACCGTCGCCGCCTTCCACCGCGTCGTCCAGCTGCACGTCCTCGACCGCCAGTGTCGAGCGCGATCCACCACGGCTCGGCCTCGACGGTCGCGGAGACCTCGAACGTCGCGGCGTCGAGGTCCTCGTCCGTGGCCGGCTGCCCGGCGCGTCCCTCGGCCGTGGACAACAGCAGCGAACGGTCGGGGACGCGTCCGCCGCTCGGCGCCTGCGGCCCGGCCGCCTCGACCGCCGCCGTCAACGCCGTACGCAGCGCCGCCTCGTCGCCCGCGGGCGCGGTGGTGACCGCCGCGACCAGGACGTCGACGAGCCCCGCGTCGCCCTCGCCGCCGGACAGGTCGGCGCGAGCGACCACGACGTCGCGGATGCTCGCCGTGACGACGTCCTCGACACCCTGGACGGCGGCCAGCATGGCCGCGCCGTCCGCGGGATCGCCGGCGGTCAGCCCGTCGACGTACGTCTGGAGCGCGGCGACGATGTCGGTGGCGACCTGGACCTTGCCGGGCGCGGAGATCCCCGGCGTCACGGTCGCGGCGATGCGCGGCGTGATGAACACGTACCGCGCGACGAGGGTCGCCAACACCCCGGCCGCGCGGGTGTCGTGCACTGCGGCGCGCAGGCTGGGCAGCCGTTCCGGCTCGGCGTCGACGACCACGGTCACGGTGCCGAGGTCCGAACGGTTGGCGAGCGGGCTGTTCGGGTCGAAGAACTCGACGGGTACGCCGCGGCCCTCGCGGATCACCCGGTCGAGCGCCGCCAACGTCGCCTTGCCGAGCCCGCGCAACGCCGCCTTGGCACGGGCACGCAACTCCTCGTCGGTCTCGTCCGCTGCCGCACGGATCGTCGGGTCGAGGTTGCTCACGCGGGCGATGCCGGCGACCGGCTGGGACATCTCGCTGATCGCGCCGGCCGCGACGAGACCGACGTCGCCGGCGAAGCCCACCTCGGCCCGCACAGGTGCGTCGATCCGTTCCTGTCCTCGCTGCAGCGTCCGCAGCTGCGAGGTCGCGAACACCACGGCACCGTCGGCCGTGACGAGGCGGGTGCCTGCCGGGATGGTGATGTTGCCGTCGACACCGGAGGCGCGGAAGAACGTCACCAACCCCTCGGCGAACTCCGCGGTCTTGCGGTGCACGTCGAGGATCGCGACGACGTACTCGAGCGACTTCCCGGTCGCGCTGTCGACGAACGCCGACGCGTACGCGAGGTTGATCTGCTGGTAGACCGTCACCATCTCGCGGCCGATGGCCTCGGTGAGGGTGCGGGTCACACTGCCGACGTTGATGTCGCTGATCGGCGAACGGCTGTCGACCCGGAAGTAGTCGACGAAGAACGTCGTGTCGTCATCGGGACGGGTGCCGTCGTCCAACCAGGTCACGACGTTCGTCGCCGGCTCGAAGACGAAGTCGATCGCGAGCAGGAACGTGCGGGGCTCGCCGGCCGCGGTGCCGGTGATGCCGCGGACGCCGGTGGCGGGCTCGGCCAGCGGGTACGCCAGCACCTTGAGGTCGAACCGGATCGGCTCGTTGACCACGCCGCCGACGACCGACGTCAGCAGGTCGTCCACCAGTTCGCCGTACGGACGGTTGACCAGGGTCACCGTGTCACCGTTCACGCCGCACCTCCCAGGTCGACGCCGAACACGAAGTTCGTGGGCACCGGATCGTCGATGACGACCAGCGCGGCCCGGATCTCCAGGTACGTGGGCCGGAGCCGGTCGGTGACCACGTCGACCGAACGGACCTGCGCGACCCGCGGCTCTTCCTGCAGCGCTTGCAGGGTGTAGAGCTTGGCGAGGTTGCGGGTGCCCTCGGTGTTCGGCCGGCCGACGAGCTCGTGCAGCCGGCTGCCGTACGTCGGGTGGCCGAGGTGGGCGAGCTCGCCGACCTCGGTGAGGAAGCGCATCAGCAACGCCTGCTGGAGATTCTCCACGCCAGCCAGCCGTTGCAGGTCGACCTGGTCGGACTCCGGCCGGGGTGCGGTGAACAGGTCGCTGCCGCGCTCGCGCTGCTCGGCCGTCAGCAGGTTGCCGAGCAGGCGGAGGTCGGTGCCGAACAGCTGCTCGAACGTCGCCATCAGATCCTCCCTCCCGCCGTCACGGTGGCCAGCTGTCGACGACGAACGTGCCCGCCGGTGGTCCGAGGACGAGAAGGACGCCGGGCGGCGACGGGATCCTGTCGCCGATCCGTACCAGCGCCTTCCCCCCGACCTTCACGCCCGTGCTGGCGAGCGGTCCGATCACGAGCGGGTACGGCACACCCGTCACGGAGTTGACCATCACGCAGATCGAGCCGCTCGTGGCGAGCGGAAGGCCGCCCGCGGTGATGAACGGCGGCAGGATCCCGACGATCGTGCCGGTGTCCGGCGCGCCCGTCGCTCCGGGCGTCACCATCACCGCGGCACCGACCGACACCGGCGGACCGGGCATGCCCGCTCACCTCCCGACGTGTGGTGTCCGTGTCGTTCATGGCGTGAAGCTCGTCTGGCCCTGGATGGTGACCAGCCCGCCCTGCACGCCGGCCGCCGCACTCCCCTGCAGGCTGGCCTGCAGTCCCTTGACGACGGCCTTCGTGCCGGCTTCGAACGTCGCTGTCAACCCTGCCTTGACGTTGATGCTGCCGTTCGCCTGCAGCGACAGATCCTGCGCGGCCTTGAGCGTCACCGAGCCCGCGGAGTCGAGGACGACGTCGCCGTCCTGGTTCATCGTGATCGTGGTCCGACCGGCGGTGACCTTGACCGTTCCGCCGCTCGAGCCGGACTGGTCGAGCTTCAGCTCGGTCTTGCCCGCGGTCGCCGTGACCACCCCGTCGACGATCCGGACGGTGATCTTCGGCGGCATCTCGATCACGAGCTCGCGCGGCGGGCTCTTGTCGGCGTGGTTGCGGATCGCGGCGAGGATCGTCGCGTCGTCCTTCTCCGCGAGCGGCAGCCGGAACACGAGCTCGTCGATCGTCGACAGCGGCGGCCGGTCGGCGGAGCTGTAGAGCCGGCCGACGACGATCGGCTGGTTGACGTCGCCGTGGTCGAAGTTGACGAGGACGAGGTCGCCGACGTTCGGGATCGCCACCGAGCCGAGGTGGCCGGTGAGGACCGGCACCCGCTTGAGCGCGAGGCCGCTGTTGCGCAGCGTCAGGTCGACGCCGTAGTTGTCCTCGTCGTCGGTGGCCGTGTGCGGATGGACGTCGTCGACCACGCCGAGCTCGGTCGTCCGTACGGCGCTCAGCTCGTGCCGGACGATCGCGGCGATGGTGTCGACCACCGTGCTCATGACGTCCCTCCCAACGCTGCCGCGGCCGCACCGGCGAGACTGCGGAAGTCGACGTCGGTGACGAACCCGCCGGTCTTGTCGATCCGGTGCCGTACGCCGCGGACCTGGTAGTTGCCGTCGAGCTCGTCGACGCCGGCGGTCTCGGGGAACCGTTCGAGCCGGACCAGGTCGCCGACGTGCAGCTGCGGACGACCCTGGATCCGCACCCGGCCGCGCAGCGCGAGCTCGGTGAACGTCTCGGCGATCGTGTCCGCCGCCGACGCGGCCGCCGTCGCCGTGCGCAGCGCGGAACGTTCGACCACGAACGCGGGAGATCCGGTGCCCGAGGATCCGCGCTGGCCCGAGAAGTCCTTGGTGAGCCAGGACCACGACTCGTCGCCGCCCGAGCCGCCGGGACCCTCGCCCCAGGTGGTCACGGTCGCCCACGAGGGGCGGGTCCGGTGCAGTGAGGCGGACAGCACGTGCTCGCCGTACTTGAGCACGTGGACGGTCCGGTTGCCGGAGAACGGCTCGAAGACCAGGGCGCCCTCGGGGGTGACGTAGGTGTCGAAGCCGGCGAGGTAGGCGAGGTCGCGGACATGCCGGGCGGCGGCGCGGCGGCCGTCCACGACGTACGCCGGAAGTGAAGGACCGTCCTCGATCCGCTCGACGTCGAGGCCGGCCTCGTTCGCGAGCGTACGGACGATGTCGCCGGCGGTGCCGTCCTCGAACGTCCGGTCGACGTAGGTGCGCAGCAGCTTGTCGGAGCTGGAGTGCCCGACGATGCGCTTGAGCTCCAGGTCCGGGTCGACCGCCACGACGAGCCCGGTGATGACGCGTTCGAGCCCGGTCTGCTCGTCGGCGTACCCGAGCTCGATCGACGCGTCGTCGCCCGGTTGTGCGCGCAGTCCGCCGACCTGGCCCTGCAGCAGGGTGAACCCGTCCGCGGGGGTGTCCATGTCGAGCCGGACGACGAGCTCGAGTGCCGTGCTCGCCTTGGGCTCGGCCGTGGTGTCGACGACGTGGTCGCCGATCACGATGCGGTACGCCGGACGCAGCACGGTCACCCCTCCTCCCGTTCGGCGAGCAACCTGTCGACGACCTCGGCGGACTCGCCCTCGTCCCACTCGCGCTCGCGCGCCTTCCGGGACCAGCCGGTGAGGAACGGCGCCAGCTCGGCGACGGCGCCCGCGCGCTCGACGTATCGGGCGCCCTGGGCGCGCACCCCGTCGTGGGGGTCCGACAGCATCGACTGCAGGACGAGCAGCAGCGCATCGGGATTGCGGTCGGGGAAGTACAGCGTCAGCAGGATCTCGTAGGCGCGCAGCCGAACGATCGGGTCCGGGTGCAGGGTGAACGGGCGGATCACCGCCGCCTCGTGCGCCGCCGCCGCGGTCCGCAGGAACATGAGGACACCCGCCACCAGCGGCGCCGACTCCGGCTCGCCGGCCTCGTCCGTCCGCAGCCAGTCGACCAGCTCGGTGCGGGTGCTCGGGTCCTCCAGGAGCTGCCCGAGCTCGGGGTGGTCCGCGAGAAGCTGGGCGCGCCGGAGCTTGTCCTCGGAGCTGAGGTAGGCGGTGACTACGGTGGGGATGCTCATCGGCTGCTCCTCTCAGTACGCTCGGACGAAGCGGGATGCGCGTATCGCGGTGATCTGGGCGGGGACCACGAAGACCTGGATCGTGTTCGTGAACGCCCGGTCCCAGAGCCGCTTGGAGATGCTCGTGGTGGCGATGATGCGTGGTGTCGGGTGCATGAGGTTCTTGCCGTCGATCGGCCCGAGCGTGTTCGCGCCGGCGGCACCGAGGTAGAAGTGGCCGCCCGCGGCGTTCCGCAGGTCCGTCGTGAGGTGCGTCGCCTCGTGCGGTTCGGCGAACGTGTGGATGATGTGGTCGATCGCGATGAACGCGAACCCCTGCGCGATCGACCCGGCCGCGGTCCAGGCGTCGGCGAACGCCTCACCACCACCGGAGTTCGGCCAGCCCCGGTCCTGGCGGCGCGGGCACCGGGTTCGCGTACAGGCGCCTGGCGATGACGATGTACATGTGGTTCGGGTCGAAGTCGGCGCGGGCGCGGATGATGTTGATGATGTCGGTCTCCGAGGCGGACGGGATCAGGTTCACCCCGCCCGGGAAGGAGAACTCCTCGATCGACGGGTCCGCCGCCAGCGGGTCACCCGGGTAGTTGGCGACCCAGCTGGACGCACTGGCCGGCGGGTCGATGCTGATCACGTCGAGGTCGACGTAGATGCCGCACGTCGCGTACGCCGCACGGATGTTGGCCATGACGGCGTCCCGTCGCGCCACGGTGAGGGTGTCGAGTCCGCCGACGCTGCGGCGGACGTTGACCAGGTGCACGGTCGCCCGGCGCCGGTCCTCGGGGTTGCGCTCGAAGACCGGGACCCGGACGCGGAACGGGTTGACGCCCGCCAGCGGCACGTAGTCGCCGGCCACTCGGCTGGACAGCTGGTGGATGGCGTCGACGGTGATGCGCCGCAGCCGGTGGTTGCTGCCTCCGAAGGCGCGCAGGCCCGCGTCGGGGTGGGCCGCCGGGAGACCGCTGTCGACCACCTGGTCGCGGTCGACCCGGTCGGCCACGAGCATGACCGCGCGCGAGACGAAGACGCCGCTGCCGGCCGCGGTCTCGGTCACCGAGAGCTGGTCCGACCCCGGTGCGCGCCGAGCGTCGTCGTCCGCGCCGTTGTCGAACTCGGTACGCCAACCGATCGCGACCTCTCCTGCCCGGCGCGGATCCCGGATACGGAAGTGGAAGTTGCGCGGGTCGAGATCGACGAAGCTCGTCGCCGCGGTCGCACCGTTGAGCAGTGCGCCTGTCACCGGGTCGAACGCGCCGTCCCACAGACCGACCTGGACAGCGGTCGCGGCAGCCGTCGCCACCGGCGCGTCGAGCGTGACCTCGACCTGGAGCACGGTCGCGTTCACCCGGTCGCCGTCCGGCTCGATGCCGTCGAGGCCGAGCTGCAGGCCGGTGTCGTTCGCGGCCGCGCTCACCGTCGTTCCCTCGGTGAACAGCTGCAGGCCGCCGGCGGGGACGGTCGCGATGGGGACCACGTGGGGCAGCGGCAGCGGGACGTCGCCGGCGGCGGGGACCTCGGTGGCGAACAGCTGGATCCGGCCGTTCAACGTGGTCAGCGCGAACGTGCCGGCGAACCCGGCGGGTGTCGGCGGACGCACCAGCACCATCGCGCGCTCGGCGTTGGGTCCCGTGTCCTGCACCTGGAGCGGACGACCGACCGCGATCTTGTCGGCGGCCGACATCGCGGGTGGTGCGCCGCCGGCGGCCGGGCGGCTGAGGGCGATGTCGAGGGTCAGCTCGACCGCGGTCAGCTTGTGGGTCGCGACCAGACCGGGTGTCGTACCGACGCGCAACGCCAGGCTGAGCTCGAGGTCTCCCAGGGCGCCGCTCGCGCGGGCACCTTCGGCGAAGACGGTGTGGCCGGCGAGGAGCTGCGCGTCGGTGAACACGTTGTCGACACCGTTGAACGTGATCTCCGTGCCCGCGGCGACGGCGTCGAAGAACCGGACGGCGTCGCTGGAACGGGTGAACGTTCCCGAGCCGGCGAACGCGACCGACGCGCTCAGCACCACGGGCAGGCGGGCCGGGTTGGTGTGCGGCTTCTTCACCACGACCGCGTCCGGAGCGGTGATCGACGGCTTGATACCCACGACAGCACGGTCGACGACGAGGAGGTCCGCCGGCGCCGTGCCGTCGAGCCGGAAGCAGACCGCGTTGCCCTTGGCCTCGGCGAGGGACTGGCCGCGTACGCGCAGCAGGAACGGCCCCTCGACCTCGGCGGTGAACGTGCCTGGTCCCTTGTGGATCGCCTGGACGACCGCGCTGAACGAGCCGTCCGGCTGCGTGCGTCCCTGCACCGGCGTGCCGGCGGAGACCGGCGGCTGGGCGTTCGGCGCGGCGGCGGTGACCTCGCCGTCCAGGAACTCGCCGTCGGCCGCGGTGAGGACGTACGTGCCGACGAAGGGCGTTCCGTCGTCGAACGTGAACTTCCCCGCGACCGCGAACGTGCCAGGCTCGGCCGGCTTGCGCTGCCACTGCTTCTTGTCGGGCTTGGCCGGCGGGGGGTCGAGCGGGACGACGAAACAGTCGACGGCCGTGGCCTTGCCGTCGTCGAGGCACCAGCCACCGCCACCGGCGCCGGCCGGCACCAGGTCCAGCGTCACCGGCTTCGGCACCGGGCACGGCATCGCGTCCTCGTGCACGAACATCAGCTCGGTCCGGCGGTTCGGACGCCACGCCGTCGCCACGTTCTTGACCGGGTCCTGCTCGCCGCAGCCGACCCAGCGCAGCGGTCCGCTGTCGCATCCCTTGGTGTCCTGGTTCGGCAGCAGCCGTGCCGTCGGCAGATTGAGCGGCTCGTGGGACAGGTAGGCCTCGATCAGCACCGGCCAGGTGCCCTCGCCCACGTCGCCGTCGGGATTCAGTCCGTTGTCGCTCTGGAACTTCCTGATCGCCGCGTCGGTCAGCACGGCGTCGTCGCCGGTCGTGACGCCGACGTTGCCCAGGTACCGGCCGAGGTCCTGCAGGATGTGCTGGACCTCGCGGGTCCCCCAGGTGTCCTTGTCCGTGGTGATCTCGCCCGTCGGCCGGGCCTTGCGCAGCTCGTCCCACTCCGCGATCGACTTCTGTGGCTCGCTGCCGAACGTGAGCATGGCGTACGTCGCGCGGGCACGCCGCTCCGACAGCGCCTGGTTGTAGGCGTCGGACCCGGTGAGGTCGGTGTGCCCGCTGATCAGCACCCGTTCGTCGGGATGCTTCCCGGAGTACTCCACGACCTGCTGCAGCACGTGCCGCATGCATGGCTCGACGAACGCCTTGTCGAACCGGAAGTGGATCACGAAGACCGTTCCCACCTTGGCGCCGCGCCGCAGGGTGATCTTGATCGCCGCGACGACCCCATCGCGCACCTGGACGGTCGCTGATCCAGTCAGCACCTCGCGCTGCCCCGTCGGCGTGGCGGTGTCGTCGACGAGGGCGTCGGCGGTGTAGTCGCCCGCCGGGAAGTCCTCCTCGAACCAGCTGTCCGGCCGGATGCGCTTTGTCAAGGCACGGTTGACATCGAGGAGCCCCTTGGACGCCCGGCCTCGGACGTTGACCCGGACCCGGTTCATGTCGAACGACGGGTCGCCCTCGACCTCCACGGTGACCGACAACTTGCCGGTCTCCACCTCGGGGGGCGGAGGAGGCGGGATCACGACGTCCTCGGTGTCGATCGCCTCGGGCTCGGTGAACTCCCGGAGGACGAAGCGGTACTCGTACGCGGTCGGGCGCCCGGCGACCTCGCGGACGTCCATCCGTTCGATGAGCACCTGGTCGACCCCGCTCGCGGTGCTGATGTCGGAGACGAACGCCACCGGATCGCCTGCGTGGAAGCGGGTCCGCAGCTCCGCCAGGTGCGGCAGTGTCTCCGCCGCCGTGAGCACGCCCGTCAGCCGCAGCCGGGCACCGCGCCGGCCGAGCACCTGCTGGAAGTCACCCTCGAGCCCGGGGACCTGGTGGCGCGTGACCACCTGGTCCTCCGAGGTCGCGACCCGCTGGACCTGCTCCAGCTCGAGGTCTCCCAGCATCGGACGTGCCATCGGGTCAGGCCTTCAGCCCGTTGAGATGGACGACGATCGCGTCGACGAGTGTGATGATCTCGGCCTTCACCGCGTCGAGCGACGGCAGTCCGGTGACCACGTCGGTGACGTCCGCGATCTGCTCGATGGTGGCGGTCTCGTTCGGCAGCAGCTTCTTCGCCGCGTCGAGGAACGCCGGGATCTTGGCGGTGAACTGCGAGACCTCCTCCAGCCCGGGGATCGCGTTCACGTCGAGGTTCTGGATCTCGGTCTTCACCTTGCCCATCAGCTCGACGAGCAGGTCGATCAGGTCGTTGATCTGCGGGATCAGCGAGGCGAGCGCCTGGATCGCCGGCTTGATCGTCGGCACGTTGTCGTCGAGGAACTGCTTGAAGTCCGCGAGAACGTCCTTGAGCTGCTCGAACAGGTTCTGGTCGGCCATCACGCCCCCTTCACAGAGCGGATCGGTGAGTCAGCGGAGGTTGTCGACGTCCGCGCGGAACTTGGTCAGCCGTTCGAGGAGGTCGGTCAGCGGCTGGACGAAGTTCTCCAGCCCGGTCGCGAACGGCACGGCGATGTCGAGTCCGTCCAGGACGCCGTCGAGGAGGTCGGTGGCGTCGTCGAGGATGTCGGCGTCGAGCGCGTCGGTGGTCGCCGGTTCGACCGGCTCGATGTACTCGCGCAACGTCAGCGCGTACGTGTAGCGATCTGGTCTACCGGCGTCCTGGTGGATCCTCAGGTCGTCGATGAGGACCGCGTCGATCGCGCAGTCGGTGGTGATGTCGGCGACGAACGGAACGGCCACACCCGTACGAAGGTCGGTCTTCAGCTGTTCGACCAGCTTCAGCGCGTCCGGGTCGGTGGCGACGCCGTGCAGCGTGACCGTCGTCGGTGACCGGCCGAGGTTCTGCAGCAGGCTGCCGTCCTTGCCCGGCGGCTTGTGCTCGGCCAGCGCTCGCTCGTCGGACGTGATCAGCTCCTGCACCTGCGGGAGCTCCGTACCGGACAGCATCGGGCGCATCGCTCACACCTCGATCCCGTGCCGCCGAGCCGCGTCGGCCAGCATCCGTTCGACCACGCGTTCCACGGCCTCGTCGTCGAATCCCTTGCCCTGCTGTGGATCGGCGACCGCGCCGAGTCGATCCGCGAGCAGCGGCGAGGCGAGACCGGGCGGCTCGGCGCGCGGCAGCAGGACGGGGTCGGAGTCGGAGCGCGTCGGGTCGTCTGCGGCCGGCGACGTGTCGGTCTCGACGTACGGCCCGCCCAGCTCCTGGCTCTCCGACCAGATCCGCCGAACGCCAGGCACCTCCTGCGCCGGCAGGCCGGCGACGGATCCACGCCGGGCGGAGGTCCCGTTCTCGACGTCCGGAGCTGTGGCCGCTCGGAAGGGCGGCTCGTTCTCCGGTACGTACGGTGTGCCCGGGAGCTGCCCGGCCTCGGTCGCGGCGCCGCGTGCCGTCCGTGGCCCCTCGGACGGGAGGTCGGGGACCCGGGCGGACCGCGGCGGCGACCCGTCCGGCATCGGCTGGCCGGCGCGCGCCGCGATCAGGGTGAGCGGCGCCGCCGGCCCCGGCCGTAGGACTACTCGCTCGGCCGTCTCACTCGCGGACGACGTGGCCCAGGTGGGAACGGTGTCGTCGAAGCTGGTCGGTCGCCCGGCCGCCGCGGCGGCCGGCTGAGTGGACGCCGGACGACTACGAAGGTCACGTTCGCCGACGAGGTCGAGACCGGCGCCGGTCCGTCCCGGACGTCCGGCGTTTGCTCTGGCCGTTGGACGAAAGCCCAACGGTGGAAGGGGATCTGGCCTCGTACTCGCGAGGACAGGTGCGTGGTCCGGCGGCGACCCGGCCGTGGCGGAACGCGCGCGGACGGCACCGGGTGGCCGGCGAGCCGTCCGCTCGGGAGCGTCCACGACCACGCGGCGACCAGGTCCTTCCACACCGGGATCGGCGAACGGCTCCGGCGGCACGTCGCCGTCGGCGTACAGCCCGCTCAGCAGCGCACCCGCCGAGACGGACGGCGGCTCGACGCCGAGCGCGCAGACGGCCCGTACTCCCGCGCACACCCGGTCCAGCCGCTCGACGGCAGCGCCCAGACCGCGGTGCCAGCCGGCGAGCGCGTCGCCGCCGAGCCGCGGCACCTGTGCTGGAGTCGTGGTCATGCGACCTCCGCGCCGCGCCCGGACATCTCCACGTACATGAGGATCTGGCCGACCGTCATCGCGCTGACGTCCTCCGCGCTCCAGCCGAACTCGTCGGCCAGTACGAAGCACGCCTTCGCCAGCGGCGCCTGCACCAGCTCGCCGAGCCGGTCCCGGGAGGTGCCGATGCCGCTCAGGTCGTTCACCGCGTCGACGAGAAACCGCGCCAGGCCGGCCGGCAGCCGGCCCGCCTGGTCCGGCGTCAGCACCGGTTCCACCAGCGCCTGGGCGATCATCAGCCCGGCCGCCAGCTCCCGGTCGTCGCGAGCCGCGTGCGAGATGCGTTGCACGTCCCGCACGGTGAGCGGGCGGATCGTCACCGACCCGGTCAGGTCGCCGGCCAGCCCGGCCGGCACCGTGACCTCGTGGGTCAGCGCGCTCCCCGCGATCAGATCCTCGGCGGTCAACATCAGGCGAGGCCCTCGAACGCGTTCACCGGCGGGCTCTCACCGGTGGCGCCACCGGAGCCGTCGCGGTCGACGACCCGGATCGTGAGCGCCTGGAAGCGCAGGTTCTCCGCCACGAAGTCGTCCTCGGGCATCGTCCACGCCCAGTTCTCGAACTTCACGCCACCGATCTCGAGGCCGAGCGACGTACCGGGTCGAGCCGGGTCGGCCAACCGGAGCGAGATCGTGAAGCTGGGTTGGACGTACGGCTCGGCCTGCGCTACCGGTGCGGCGCCCCGGCCCATCAGCAGGAAGAGCAAGGCGCCGTTGACATAGGCCCGCCCAACCCGGCCGGAGATCGCGACGTTGCCCGGGCTGAGCGACACCGGATGACGCCGGCCGACCTCGTGGAACGCCTTGAGCGCGGTGTCGACCCGGACCTGGACGTCGGTGAGCCGTCCGACGGTCTGGATCGCGAACGTGTCCACGGTTGCCTTGGCGTCAGCGCCCTCGGGCGTGTCCTCGCTCGCCAGGGTCAGCGTGCCGTGGGCACCGGTGAATACCTCGGTCAGTGCCATGGGATTCCTTACTCGAGGAACATCGTGACCTTGATGAAGTCGATGCTGAACGTCGGTCGGATGACGAGGTCGACCAGCGCACGACCGTTGATCTCGTCGTCGCGGGTGGCATGGACGTCGAGCTCGTAGCTGACGAGCATCTCGTCGGACACCATCGTGGTGAGGAAGCTGTTGAGCGTGGCCCGCAGCGCACCGCGTACTCGCTCGTTGTTGAGCAGGCCGATGTACGGCGTCGCGGCGCTGCGGACGCCGATCTTCGCGTAGTCGACGATCCGCCGGGTGGTGATCTGCTGCCACGCGGTGTTCGTCGAGGTGGTGATGCCGCGAACGATGCGGAAGCCCTGCCGCTGCTCGAGCGTGAGGATCCTGCTCAGCACCAGCTGCTTGAGCTCCGCGGTGGAGAACACGTACTCCAGCCCGTCGACCGGCAGCACCGAGTTCGTCAGGCTGATGTGCGGAGCGCGCGACGCCAGCATGCCGGCGACCGCCGCTGCCGCGTACGCACCGGGAAGTGTCACCGCTCGGGCCGGGCTGCCCGAGGTGTCGGACGCCATGACACCGGGCGCGACGAACAGCAGCCGGTCGCTGTTCAGCGCGTGGTTCGCGGTGTTCTGTACGAACGTCGGCTTCGCGACCTCGCGGTCGACGCCCGGCGCGGTTCCGACGATGCCGACGCGTTCCCGTTTGATCTCGTCGCCGGACGCCGCCGCGCAGTGTGCCGCGAGGACGTTCCCGAACGTCTGGTCCTGGCCGGCGCCGACGACGAGGTGCGCGTCGACGGTGAGCAGCAGGTCCAGCCCGGCGGAGTAGTCGGCGCCGGTCGCGCCGTTCACCCCGCCGGTGAGCGGCGTCGGACCGACCGCGTCCGGCAGCTCGTCGGGATGGAAGTCGGGCGGCGGATCCGGCACGACCGCGGTCACGAGCGACGACGCCGCGAGGTCGGCGAGGAGGTCGTCCCCCGAGACCACGTTGTACGTCTCGACCGCGCTGACGCCGAGCTTCACGGTGACCTTGCGCGCCTGCGACCTCTCGACCGTGTACGTCGCACGGACCCGGTCGCCGGCGAGCAGCGCGTTGCCGAACGTCAGCGCTCCGGTCGTGGTGTCCACCCCGACCTGCGTCGGCCCGGGCGCCGCGTCGTACACGATGCCGGGTGCCCGGTCCGCGCCGCCGGCGGCGGGCGTGACGAGGACGCGGTTGACCGCGCTCTGCACGACCGGCGCGTGGCCGAGGGTCGCCGCGGGTGCGTCGATCTCCTCGGTCACTACCGCGTTCGCGTCGGCACCGGTGATCTCGACCGTGAGGTCGTTGCCCCACGTGCCGGGCGAGGTGGCCTGCAGCCGTACGCAGGATCCGCCTGGCGAGGCCAGGTCCACCGTCGCGTACGCCACGTTCGCGTCCGCCGCGCGAACGGCCCACACGGTCGTGGCGCCGAACCGGTAGGCCTGTTGGAGCGCCCGGGTGAGCGTCAGCTCTCCGGAGTCGCCGTCGACCCAGTGGTCGTAGCTGCCGAACGTGGCGAGCGCGTCGGAGTAGCTGCCGAGCAGCCGCGGTACACCGACCGGTCCCTTGGCGGCAGTGCCGACCACGCCCACATTCCCCACGGTGATCGCACCGGGGATGATCAGTGCCTCGGGCCGTACCTCGATGAGTACGCCGGGCAGGACTGCTTCGGTCATGTCGTCCTCTCCGCCTCGGTCGGCTGGTCGGATGCCGTCGCACGCGGGCTCATGGCGCGTTGACTTGCAGGTAGACGACGGCGGTCTGGTCGAGTGCCGGGCCCGGTCCCGGCGGCAGGTACGTGAGCGTCAGCCGGTCCCCGGCCGACAGCTCCATCACCGGGTCCAGCCGTCGGTCGAACCCCTCGTAGGTGTCTGGCATCCCGTTGGCGTCCAGGTCGCCCAGGACGAGGTCGGATCCGACGGCGCCGAGTGCCGTGAGGAAGCCGGCGGGTGAGAGCGTCACGTCGGCGTTGACGAGTGCGGCCGGTCCGGTCGCCATGGCGAGGAACCCTTGCAGGCTCGCCAGGTGCGTGACCGGTCCGCCGCCGTCGCTTCGGGCGACGACCACCGAGCCGCCGAGGGCAGGTCCGGGGACGAACGCCAGCGCACTGATCCGTGCGACGGCTCGTGGTCCGCGGACCACGAGCTCCGGCGTCGCGAGCTGGTCCCAGCGGACCAGCTCGTCCACGATCTCCTCGAGCTCGCGGTCGGGGCTGCCCGTCCGTTCCGGGTCTGTTGTCACCTTGATGCGCGCGATCAGGCTGTCGGCGTCGTCGGAGTCGACGTAGCTGTACTCGTACAGCACGTCGTAGCTCGTCGCCTTGCGCCACCCGTCGACGACCTCGAGCTGCTCGGCGAGGGTGGTCTCCACCGCGCTCATGCGCAGGAACCCGGCCGCCCGCAGCGCGTCGCGGTCGTCCAGCAGCGTGGTGTGGAGCACGTCGACGATGTCGTCGACCACCGGGATCTCCCCGCCCCAGAGCTGGAACCGGACGCGGGCGTCCAGCCGACCGCCGCGCAGCGTCCGGACCCCGAGACTCCCGGACGGCTCGCCGCCGCGGTGGTTGCCGAGCCCGACCAGGCGCTCGGTGACGCGTTCGAGGCTGACGTTCGGATCCGGGAGACCGGGCAGCGCCGGTTGCAGGCGGGCACGCAGCTGGTTGAGCATGCCGTCGACCACATCGGTCAGCGTCGGCGCGGTCATCGACGCCTCCCCCGTTCCGCGGCGGCCACCGGACGGCGCGAGGCGACGCTCGATGATGCGAGCCAGGTCGCCCACGCGATGCCAGGCACTGCGTTCACCGCTCTCGGCGTCGGTGACGAAGCCGTGCCAGCTCGCCACCTCGGCACCGGTCGCGTCGGTCGCGTCGTCGCGTTCGAGCAAGCGCTCGGACCACGAACGACCGGACCGACACCGGTTCCGCATCCGTCGTGCGGTTGGGGCCGTGGGTCGCTGCACCGTCTCTCCCACCGGTCGTGTTCACGATGGGATCAGGAGTACGTGCCCGCAATCTCGCCACCGTCTTCACGACGTCTCCACGGCGTCGCTACGAGAGCTGCGCGAGCCTCGTCCCCATGGCCTCGATACTTGCCCGCAAGGCGGCGAGCTCGGTGCGCGCGGGACCGATGCCGGAGTCCGCGCCCGAGCGCCGTCGTTGGTAGCTGCGTTCGTGCGCGGAGTTCCACTCGTTCCACCCCGAGCATCCGCCGGGTCGATCGCAGGCTCGGTGTCCCTACGACAGCTGCGCGAGCCTCGTCCCGATGGCCTCGATGCTCGCCCGCAAGGCGGCGAGCTCGGTGCGCACGTCTTCGAGAGAGAAGCCCGCCGCCGGCGGTTCGGTGCCGGCGCGTTCGGGACCGAGGCCGGAGTCCGCGCCGATGGACGCGGCCAGCGCGCGGGTGCGGATGGACGGCTGGATGCCGAGGTCGTGCTCGAGGATCCACTGACACCGCCGGTACTGCCGCAACGCCCGGGTGCGGTCGTCGGCGCGGTAGTACAGCCGCATCAGCCGCCGGTGGCTGCGTTCGTGCGCGGGCTCCACCCCGAGCAACCGCTGGGTCCACCCGATCGCGGGCTCCAACAGATCCTTGCTCTCGTAGAACGTGCTCAACCGATCGAGGATCGTGAGGTGCAGGTCCTCCAGGTGAGCACGTTGAGCCAGACACCAGTCGTCCTCGCAGCTGGCGAGCAGCGGACCGCGATACAGCTCACACGCCTTCTCGAGGGTCGCCAGATCGTCGCGAGACAAAGCCTCGACGGTCGTCGCCACCGCGATCCCCGCGGCGTCGGCGAAGTCGTCGACGTCGAGCCAGAGCGAGCGATCCGGATTGACCCGGATCGCTTCGCCCTCGTTGATGACGAGCCGTTCCTTCGCGGGGAACGAGGTGTCCGTGGCTTGGTGAATCTGCCACAGCGCTTGCCGCATCGCCTTACGCGACGAGTCCGGCGTGGCGGCGGGCCACACCCTGTCGACGGCGACCTCGCGCCGGACCTTGCGGTGCGGAGTGAGCAACAGCAGAGCGAGCAACTCCTGAGCCTTGCGAAGCACAGGGCGGTCCGCCGGCGCGTCTTCCAGTGCGATCTGGAAGGAGCCGAAGAGTCGAACCCGGAGCTCGCGTGCGACGATCTTGCACCCCCACGGAGGAAATCGGCGTTCCGCTCGCCCCCGCACAAGAAAGCGTGTCAAGAATGCGCACACGCCGTGGCACTCGGCAAGCGGAATGCAACGGTTGGGCGAGGGCACTTCCGCGACTCCTCAACGCGTACCGTCATCAATCCGACGTACGCGTTGGCACCACGCGTGCAGACAGTTCTGTCCGCGACACGCCAGATCTTGCGGTCCCTCGAGTTGTCGGACCCCGCATGTAGTGTCTAGCTCGCTGATGGTTCGACCGTCCCGCCAGGCCGGTCGAGGCAAGAGGGAACCCCGTGCGAATCGGGGACTGCCCCGCAGCGGTGAGCGGGAACGAACGCCGTCACCTTCCAGCGAGCCCCAATCGCTGGAGGGTCGAGCACTGGGTGTCACCACGAGCCTGGGAAGCGACGGTTACTAGGCCACCCCCGCCGACCTTCCCCCTCCGGTCGGTGGTCTGCCCGCGAGTCCGAAGACCTGCCATCGGTGTGCGCCCGCGAGGACAAGCGGGCGCGCAAAAGTGCCGAGCCTCGCGGGAGGGCTCAGGGACGCGCAACGCCGACCCGTCGTCGGCTGCTGCCCTCTCCCCTGCCGCGAGTCGAAGGTGCGAACGCCAGACCCGCAGCTCGCGAGGAGAGAGTTCCGTGACCCAAGCACCACCAGCACTCACCCAGCAGGTCGTCCGCCGCGACGGCAGTACGTCGTCGTTCGACCCCAGCAAGATCTCGGTCGCCCTGACCAAGGCGTTCCTGGCGGTGGAGGGACGCCAGGCCGGTGACTCCAGCCGCGTCCACGAGACCGTCCAGGAGCTCACCGAGTCGGTCGTCGCGTCGCTGACCCGGCACCAGAGCCGGACGTTCCACATCGAGGACATCCAGGACCAGGTCGAGCTCGCGCTGATGCGCGACGGCCACCACCGGGTCGCCCGCGCGTACGTCCTGTACCGCGAGGAGCACACCCGCGCCCGGCTCGAGCGCGACGTCCCGGGCGACAACGAGGCCACGCCGCAGCTGCAGGTCAAGCAGATCGACGGCGAGCTCCGCCCGCTCGACACCGCTCGGCTCACGCGCCTCGTCGAGGACGCCTGCGCCGGGCTCGACGGAGCGAACGCCGACGCCGTCCTCGCAGAGATCAGGCGCAACCTGTACGACGGCATGACGGTCGCGGAGCTCGAGGTCGCGCAGATCATGGCGGCCCGTACGTTCGTCGAGGCCGACTCCGACTACGCGTACGTCAGCGCGCGGCTGCTGCTGGACAAGCTGCGGCGCGAGGCACTCACGTTCCTCGCCGACCATCCCGACGAGGCGCGCCGCGAGGAGATGGCCGAGCGCTATCCGGGCTACTTCCAGGCGTACGTGCACCGCGCGATCGAGCTCGAGCTGCTCGACCCCGAGCTCGCCCGGTTCGACCTGGACCGGATCGGCAAGGCGCTCAAGCCGGAGCGCGACGAGCAGTTCCAGTTCCTCGGCCTGCAGACGCTGTACGACCGGTACTTCCAGCACTCCGACGGCATCCGCTTCGAGCTGCCGCAGGCGTTCTTCATGCGCGTCGCGATGGGTGTCGCGATCCGCGAGATCGACCGCGAGGCCCGCGCGATCGAGTTCTACGAGCTGCTCTCCTCGTTCGACTTCATGCACTCCACGCCGACGCTGTTCAACGCCGGCACCACCCGGCCGCAGCTGTCGTCCTGCTTCCTCACCACGGTCGACGACGACCTCGACGGCATCTTCCAGGGCATCAAGAACAACGCCCTGCTCGCGAAGTACTCCGGTGGGCTCGGCAACGACTGGACGCCGGTGCGCGGCATGGGCGCGCACATCAAGGGCACGAACGGCAAGTCGCAGGGCGTCGTCCCGTTCCTCAAGGTCGCGAACGACACCGCGGTCGCGGTCAACCAGGGCGGCCGGCGCAAGGGCGCGGCGTGCGCGTACCTCGAGACGTGGCACATCGACATCGAGGAGTTCCTCGACCTGCGGAAGAACACCGGCGACGACCGGCGACGTACGCACGACATGAACACTGCGAACTGGGTGCCCGACCTGTTCATCCAGCGCGTCGAGGCGGACGGCCACTGGACGCTGTTCTCCCCCGACGAGGTGCCGGAGCTGCACGACCTGTACGGAACGGCCTTCGCCCAGCGGTACGAGGCGTACGAGGCCGCCGCCGAACGTGGCGAGCTCAAGGTGCACCGCCGCATGCGTGCCGTCGAGCTGTGGCGCCGGATGCTGTCGATGGTGTTCGAGACCGGGCACCCGTGGATCACGTTCAAGGACCCGTGCAACCTGCGCTCGCCGCAGCAGCACTCCGGCGTGGTGCATTCGTCCAACCTGTGCACGGAGATCACGCTCAACACGACGGTGGACGAGGTCGCGGTCTGCAACCTCGGCTCGGTCAACCTCCTCAACCACGTACGCGACGGCAAGCTCGACAAGGAGCACCTGGCGCGGACCGTGCGCGCCGCCGTCCGCGCTGCTGGACAACGTGATCGACGTCAACTTCTACACGATCCCGGAGGCACGCCGGTCCAACCTCAAGCACCGTCCGGTGGGCCTCGGGCTGATGGGCTTCCAGGACGCGCTGTTCGCGATGCGGATCCCGCTGTCGTCGGCGGAGGCGGTGGCGTTCGCGGACGAGTCGATGGAGGTCATCTCCTACCACGCGATCGCGGCCTCGTCGGAGCTCGCGGCCGAGCGCGGATCGTACGCGTCGTTCGAGGGATCGCTGTGGAGCAAGGGGATCCTGCCGATCGACTCGGTCGCGCTGGTCGCGGAAGCGCGTGGCGGCGACGTCCTGATGGACACGCTCGTCGACGTTGGACTGGATCACCTTGCGCGAGCAGGTCAGGACCGTCGGCATGCGCAACTCGAACGTCATGGCGATCGCGCCGACCGCGACGATCTCCAACATCTGCGGAGTCGGGCAGTCGATCGAGCCGCTGTATCGCAACCTGTACGTGAAGTCGAACATGTCCGGCGACTTCACCGTCGTCAACCCCCACCTGGTCCGCGACCTCAAGGAGCGCGGGCTGTGGGACGAGGTCATGGTGAGCGACCTCAAGTACTACGACGGCAGCCTCGGCCCGATCGACCGGGTGCCGGACGACCTGAAGGCCTTGTACGCGACGGCGTTCGAGATCGACTCGCACTGGCTGGTCGACGCCGCGTCGCGCCGGCAGAAGTGGATCGACCAGGCGCAGTCGTTGAACCTGTACGTCGCGGCGCCGAACGGGCGCAAGCTCGACGAGCTGTACCGCCACGCGTGGCGGAGCGGGCTCAAGACCACGTACTACCTGCGTTCGCAGAGCGCTACGCACGTGGAGAAGAGCACGATCAAGGGCACCGACGGCAAGCTGAACGCGGTCTCGCCGGTGATCCCCGTTCCCGCGGCCGTGCCGGCGCCGGCGGCGGTGGTTCCAGCCGTACCGGCGACTGTGCCTACCGTCGACCTCGAGCTGCCGGCCGACGCCGCGTTCTGCTCGATCGACGACCCCGACTGCGAAGCCTGCCAGTAGAAAGTGCGTGAAGATGACCGATACGCAACCCACCGTTGACACCACGGGTCTCGGCGAGATCGAGCGCGGCGCAGGTCGGATCAGCGTCGACGACAAGGCGATGATCAACGCCCGCGCCGACGTCAACCAGCTCCTGCCGCTGAAGTACCACTGGGCTTGGGAAAAGTACCTCGCCGGCTGCAACAACCACTGGATGCCGACGGAGGTGTCCATGCAGGCCGACGTCGCGCTGTGGAAGTCGCCGACCGGGCTCACCGACGACGAGCGCCTGATGATCAAGCGCAACCTCGGCTTCTTCGCGACGTCGGAGTCCCTGGTCGCGAACAACATCGTGCTCGCGGTCTACCGGCACCTCACCAACCCCGAATGCCGGCAGTACCTGCTGCGGCAGGCGTTCGAGGAAGCCGTCCACACGCACACGTTCCAGTACATCTGCGAAAGTCTCGGCCTGGACGAGGGCGAGCTGTTCAACATGTACCGCGAGGTGCCGTCGATCACCGACAAGGCCGCGTGGGCGCTGGACTACACCCAGCATCTGGAGGACCCGGACTTCTCGACCGGCACGCCGGAGCGCGACCAGGCGTTCCTGCGCGACCTGGTCGCGTTCTACGTGATCTTCGAGGGAATGTGGTTCTACACCGGCTTCGCGCAGATCCTGTCGCTCGGCCGGCGGAACAAGATGGTCGGCATCGCCGAGCAGTACCAGTACATCCTGCGCGACGAGTCGATCCACCTGAACTTCGGCATCGACGCGATCAACCAGATCAAGCTGGAGAACCCACATCTGTGGACGGCGGAGTTCCAGGCCGAGCTGCGGCGGATGCTGGCCGAGGCGTGCGAGCTGGAGATCGCGTACGCGCGGGACACGATGCCGCGCGGCGTGCTCGGCCTGAACGCCGAGGTGTGCA
>CAVXLQ010000021.1:0-342967 GCA_963762635.1 uncultured Actinomycetota bacterium | reverse complement strand
CCAGCCAGGTAAGACGAAACTCGGACCGGGCCCCCAACAGGGGCACCGGTCCGAACTCGTTTGGTCTCAGTTTTGGTCTCATTTGACGTCGGACCCGGCGTCACTATCGACCTCGGCCGACTCAGCCAGGGAGTCCCAGAGCAGGCCCCCAACGCTCTGGGCCACCGTCGCCCGGATCGAGTCCGTGACGTGCTGGTATCGCTCGGCCATCTTCGAGCTGGACCACCCCATGATCGCCATGACTGTCCGCTCCGGCACCCCGAGCACGAGCAGCACCGTGGCAGCCGTATGCCGGGCATCGTGTACCGCCCCTCTCGAACGCCTGCCTTCCTGAGCAACGCCTTCCACTGGTGGTAGTCGGTGTTCGTGTTCAGCTGTCGCCCCGTCTCGGTCGCGAAGATCCAGCCCTCGTCGTTCCAGAGCTGCCCAGCTTCCACCCGCTCGGCCGCCTGCTCCGTAAGGTGCTCGACGAAGAAGCTCGACCAGCTGGTCAGGGAGCCCGATCCGGCGTCGCCCAGCCCTCGACTTCGTACCGGTCGTTGCAGGGTTCACGCGCACCTTCTGGCGACAGAACCCAGGCTTGCGATCGCACGAGCCTCCGCACCCATGGCGATACTTCGGCCGCAGGGTGCCCCGGCGTACTCGCAAGACGGCCCGATCGAGATCCACGTCCTCCCACTTCAACCCGAGGACCTCGCCCTGTCGAAGCCCGAACGCAAGCGCGATGGCCCACCGTGCGCTGTTCCGGCTCGCATCGGCCACCTTCAAGAGGCGCTTGACCTCGTCGACGTCGTACGGCTCGACCTCCAGTTCGTCGAGCGCTGGCGGACTAGCAAGTGCCGCCGGGTTCTGTCCAGGTGCCCGCGCTTCACGGCCTGCTTGAACGCCACCCGGGCGGTGCGATGAACGTGATGAGCAGTGCCGGCCGACTTCCCCTCCGTCCGCATCTTGGCGTAGAGCCGTTCAAGGTGCTCGGGCTGAAGCTTGTCCAACCTATGGGCGCCGATGCCCGGCACGAGGTGCGCTCGGACGTCAACGGCGTAGCCCGAGTGCGTGTTCTCGGAGATCGCCGGTGGGACCGCGATGTTCTCGATCCAGTGTTCGAGCCAGCTCGCGACCGTCCATCGTTGCTGCCCCGACTTGCGCAGGGTGCCCCTGTCCCGCTCCTTGTTCCAGCTTGCGCACTCTCCGGGCTACCACCGCCCGCGACTTCGACGCGACGTGGCGTCGGTCAGGTTGGCCATCGTCGCGCACGCCCACCGTCACTCGACCATGCCAGCGACCATCGGAGCCCTCGTAGATGGTCGCCTCGCCGTTCGACCTACGCGGCATGAGAACCCACCTCGCCACCGTCCGCGAGCAGGTCAGTCACGAACTCGCTCAGGCACTCGGCAGGGACCCGACGGAGCCGCCCGATCATCACCGAGCGAACCCCGCCCGAGGACACCAGACTCCACATGCGCGTACGCCCGATCCCCAGCCGTTCGGCCGCTTCCTCAACTGTCAGCAGGAGCCGCATCGCGGTCGTCCTCTCCCTCGTCAGCCGGTCACCTTGCGGGTTGCCGAACGGCCGGCGCGTTTGGCGTCGTCGTACTGGCGTCGCCATCGGTTGCGTTCGCCGATGGACTGAGCGATGACGTGTGTGTAGGTCGGGTAGGTCTTCGAGCTCGACCGTCTCCCAGATGAAGCGAGGGCGGCCGTCGTCGCGGAGGGCAGTTGCCGAACAACGGTCGGAATCCTCGACATCGACGCCAGCGGCTTCGAGCACGGTCCGTACGGCGTTGTACCGGTCGGCCTTGTGCTCGGTGCAGGGTCTTGCCGGTCCACTTGCGAGAGACCAGGACGCGGCGGCCGCCGCAGCCGAGGTGTTCGCGGTCGTGAGCCTTGTTCGGGCACTGGCCAGGGCACCATGCCGGCCTCGGCACCGTCGGGCTGCACTCCGTACGCGATCCAGTTCCAGCACTTCGGCGAGCACGGCAGCCAGCGCACCTCGCGATGCAGCCGGTCGACGTGAGCCTCACGCGCGCTCGAGGTGTCGTCGTCCTCGAGCGGGTCGGCGATCGCCTTGGTGAGGTACTTGGTGAGGTAGCCGATGCGCCGGTCAGCGTCGACGGTGCCGGCGATGAGCCCTTGCATGTCGACCTGGGTGCCGAACCGCAGCACGTGCGCCGGCCGCGCGTCGGGGTGGTCCAGCTGGGCCACCGCTTCGTCCCAGCTCGGAAGCCGCTCCCCCGTTGACGGGGTCGCGGTACGTCTCGGCGTTGGCGTCCCACACCGGCATCCGGTTCAGCGGGTAGACGATCCGATCGTGGCGCGGCCACCACACCGTGGCGTACGTGGCGGCCACGACCTGGCGCATAAGCTTGCGCGGGATCGTTCCGCGGATCGCGGCGTGGATGTGTGGAGCGAGGCGGCGTTGGGGTTCGATCGCGGCGAAGTACTGCACCTGATAGCCGACGGCACGGCGCAGGTTCTGCACGAACCGGTCCCACAGCTTGGAGAAGTGCAGCGCGTCGAGCGCGGCGCGTCGGTAGTTGTACCGAGCTGGGTCGACCGGTATGCCGTCGTCTCGGACGCGTCCGTAGGACGGCATCGTGCAGGTGAGGAACATCGACGGCCGCCACACCTTGCCGTCCGGGGCCTCGAATGACCTGCCCACGGTGCGGGCGTCGATTGGGAGCCGGGGTAGGTCGGGCACGTCGTCGCGGCGACGGGTTGAGCGCTGCGTACGGGACGCGGCGTCGCCCTCCTGGTCGTCCTGGCCGTCGTCCTCGCGGACCTCGCGAGGCTTGCCCTCTGGTTCGGTGTCGAGGTGCCAACCCTCGCGGCACTGCTGCATCCGGAGTCGTCGAGCCCGCTCGGCGCAGGACGGGCAGATGCTGGCGAGGGTGGCCTGGCACGGGATCGGCACGAGAGCCGACTCGCCGGTCTCGGTGTCGACCATCTGCCGGATGATCGGGCGGACGCACACCCCGGCTTCGATGGCGCCCGCCCGGACCGTTTCCAACGGCACACGCGGCGTCCCGGTGATGGGCGCGGTGGCGTTGGTCATGCGGTGACCTCCCAGGTGTCGTGTTCGTCGTTCCAGGTCAGGTGGAGCTGGTGTTCGGCTCGGTCGATCAGGTGCTCCGCGGCTTGGTCTGGCTGGCAGTCCGGGCACGGACCGAGGCCGGGTAGGTCGCCGAAGTCGAGACAGATCGGGCAGCCGTAGCCGGCTTCCAGCGCGGCGCGCTCGTCATCGGTCAGGTACTTGTGCCGGTGATGACGCGTCTCGTGCTGGGTCAGGTCAGGTGTGCGCATCGGTGGGCCTCCTCGACCGTCGTACGGCGTTCTCCATGCCGAGCGCGATTCCGGTGCCGACCATGCGGCGGATGTCTCCTCCGTCCGCGCCGACGGCGTAGGCGATGCGGATCACGACGCGGGGACGATCGGCGCCAGCTCGGCCGGTCACGACGTACTCGTCACGTGACGGGTTGCGGATGAGGTCCCACTCCCCCGGCAGCAGCGAACCGTCAACCAGCGTTGGCAGAAGTCGCACCCACACACCCCTCATGACCGCTCCCCTGGTCCGCCGCCCTGGCTCGCGATCAGGTCGGCCAGCTCGTCGTCGAGCGTCGGTGCGGTGACCGAGCCGGGCGCGTAGAGCGAGGACACCGTGGCGATCTCGTCGTCATCGACGTAGGCGAACCGGAGACGGATCGGTTCGGTGTGCCCCTCGACGGTCACGAACCCGACGCCGGGCAGTTCCTCGGAGACCTCGTCGCAGCGGGCGCCCTTGTCGTACGAGCCAGGGCCGAGCACCATGTCGACCTCGTCGGGCTCGTTCATCCGCAGCGCGATCCGGGTCGGGAACAGCCCACGCGCGGGGAGCACGTCCTTGCGCGGGTCCTGCAACGCGGCGACGACGGTGACACCGCAGGCCCGGCCCTGGGACAGCAGCAGGTTCAGCGCCGCCTCGATGCGCTTGCTGGCGTGCCGGTCGACGACGTATGCGGTGAGCGAGGCCAGCTCGTCAATGAGGATGACGATGTGCGGGTCGTCCGGAGTCGCCTTGTGGGTACGGACCACGCCCCGGTATCGGCGCTGCCGGTCGCGCATGATGTCGACCGCTCGTTCAAGGAACTCCGCGTAGGAGAACTCGTGCGCACGCCGCTTGCCCTCCTCGTCCGTGCTGTCGTCGCCGTAACAGACCTCGGCGAACAGCCGTTGCCCGGCGGCGAGTTCCATGCCGCCCTTCGGGTCGATCACCCACAGCGCCACCGTCCGTGACGCGATCGCATGCCCGAGGGCGCGGATGAGTGACCACAGGACCGAGCCCTTGCCAGCGCCGGTCGCGCCGACGATTAGCAGGTGCGTGCCGAGGAGCCGCAGCGCCCAGGTCAGGCCGTCCTCCTGCTTCGCAAGCGGCAGCGCCTTCAGGTTCGGCCGGGTGGGTACGTCGTATAGCGGCACCAGCTCGGTCAGCGGGTCGTGGATCAGGAACCACAGTTCGAGCACCCGCGACGGGCGACCGGTTCGCTTGCCGAACAGGTTCCGCTTGGGCACCGATCGGACGCGGCAGTCGAGCGCTTCGAACGTCGACGCGAGCCGGTCGGCGACGCGACCGAAGTCGGCGAGCTTCTGACCGGGCTGCATGCGGAGCCGCACCCTGTCGACGGTCGCAGTCGACCGGACGGACAGGATCCGGGGCAGGAGCAGGTCGCCGCCGTCGCGCTTGGTCAGCCCGCAGGTCACCATGGCTGGCTGCCACTCGCGTTGATAGACGAAGATGCGGCGCCACCAGGCCCGCAGCGGCCACACGAGGCTCATCCGGAACGAGAGCGGCTGGACGATCCGCCACGCCACGAGAGCGGCGAGAACGGCCGCAGCGATACCGATGCTGGCCCAGACGCCCGAGACGTCCAGCACCCTTGTCGCGGCCCACCACAGCGCCAGCAGCGCCCACACCGGCCATTGCTTGGCCAGCCACAGGGTCAGCCCGAACAGCTTCGAGCTGAGGAACAGGATCACGACCGTGAGGAAGCCGACCTTCGCCGCTTCACCCCGGACCTGGGGATCGTGCACGCTCGACATCACGACCGCCCCCGCTCGCTCGGAGTGGTCTTGCGAGTGCTCGCCTTGCGGATCGCCTGGATCGCCGATTTGTTGGTAGTGCGTCGGGGCGATGCGGCCCGCTTGCGCGGCTTCTTGCAGGCCGGACACATCGCGCCGGCCTCTTCACAATCGAGTTCGTTGCACACCGAGCACGGGTACAGCCAGCGCGCGAGGTCGGTGCTCTCGGCTTGCCCGCCGGCGGGCCGGCTCGTGAGGACGAACATGCCTTGCTGTTCGGGCAAGTTACGGTTGCTCATGCCAACTCCTCTCAGCACGTCTGAGGGATCCGGGTTGGAAGGCGCGGGGTCGGCAGGTTCCCGCCAAGGTCCGGTGCCGACCCCGCGCTGCTCAGAAAGGTGGGGATTGCGCCTGACGGGCAAGGACTTCCAGCTCGGCAAGGGATGTCGCCGCTTGCGCGAACGCATCGGACAACCGGTGCGCGGCCTCGACGGACTCGACATGCAGACACAGCTCGCCGACGCTGACGACGACAGTGCGCCGGAGCGTGTACAGCTCGCACTCGACACGGCTCGTCAAGAAGACCGAAACGGCCGTGATCTCGGTCCCCGCGGCCATCACTAGCCGTCCTGCTTCTGCGGACGCGCGGCGCTCGTCGGCGGCTTCGGAGCAGTGATCCCGTTCGCCCGGAACGACCACGCCAGCCGAGCACCACAGCGGTGCTCCTTCCCGCCCTTCCCGGTGCACCGCTGCTGGTCCACGTACGCCGTCGCCGTCAGACCCTCGAACGACACCGGCCGGATCGGCGAACCATTCGGCACCGGCGGCAGCATCGGCGCCTTCTCCGAAACGATCTTCACCGACACCACCGCGTTCTTGCCCCGGCCGTCCTGGTCCAGCACGTCGAAGCTCCACAACGGCATTCCCGTGTCCTTGTCCCGCTGCTGCACAGGGTTGTCCCGCGTCGACTTCTCGAAGTCGCGTACCGGCTCGACCTCGGTCGTCACGAACGCGAACACCCCGAACGGGAACGCCTCCGACTCCGACACCGCGAATCGCGTCTCCATCGCCATGATCTCAACCTCCATAGGTTGCCTAGCCAGGTTCGTAGTCGCGACGCTAGCCTAGGCTGCCTAGCCAGGTCAAGATCTTGAAGCGAACCTTTCTAGGCTGCCTAGCCAGCCCGCTACGCTGGCGCGATGACAGCCCTTGACCACGAGGACCCACGGCCGCCGTACCGCCAGATGGCGGACGCACTTCGGGCCGCGATCCTCACGCGCAAGTTCAAGCCGGGCGACAAACTGCCCTCGCAGGCCGAACTCGTCGAGCGCTACGGGGTTGCTCGCATGACGGTGCAGCAAGCGCTACGGGTGCTGGCCAACGAGGGCCTGACGGTCTCCCGAGCTGGAAGCGGCGTCTTCGTACGCGAACGCACAGAGCGCCCGGTCGGACTTCGTCCGCACGTCGAGGCCGCGTTCGAGCGGCCTAACGTCACGGTCGACTTCTCCGGCTACACCGCCGAGACGCTGCACGGCGTTCTTCAAGAACCCCTCGACATGATCCGCCTGGGAAGGCTCACGCCCGAGTCGATCAGCGTCCGCATGCTGCTCTCCGACATGAGCGCGCCGATCGCGATCCCGTCCCGGGCTGGCGACAAGCCCGGCGACGACCCGGCAGTCCGAGCCCGCATGGAGAAGATCGCGCGTCGACACACCACGGCGATCATCGACGGCGTGCAAGAGCTAGCGGAGTTTGGCCTTGTACAGAAGGTCAATGTCGCCGCGCGGGTTCACAGCTCAGCACCGCTGTTCAAGATCTACGTCCTGAACGAGCAAGAGGTGTTTTTCGGCTTCTATCCCGTGATCGAGCACACGGTGACGATCAGCGGGAAGCCGGTGCCGATCTTCGACCCCATGGGCAAGGACGCAACCCTCTTCCACCACACGTTGGACGAGGACGAAGCATCTACCAACTCGCTCTTCGTCGCCGAAGCTCGCAAGTGGTTCGACAGCATGTGGGACACCATCGCCCGCGAGTACACGCCATGACCGCCGGCGCAATCGCCACCGACCTCGCCCGGCTCCTCGACTCGACCACCTCCCTGCTGCTCGACTTCGATGGTCCCGTGTGCCCGATCTTCGAGGAAGGCCGGAACGCGGCCATCGCAGAGCAGATGCGCGAGACCCTCCGCGAGCTCGGAGTCGTCGACCTTCCGCCACGCATCGCCTCGACATACGACCCGCTGCATGTCCTGCAATTTGCCTACGAACGCGACCCGGCCACGCTCACCAGCCGTGTGGAAGACACCTTTATCGCGGGCGAGGTAGCCGCGGCTGCCGTAGCAATACCGACACCAGGCGGCCACGACACCATCGCCGCCTGCCACGAAACTGGCCGCCCCATCGTGATCGTGAGCAACAACTCCCAAGCCAGCATCGAGGCATACCTGACACGACACGAACTCGACCAGCTCGTCCTCGGCATCGTCGGCCGCGCTTACGCCCGACCCGACCTGATGAAGCCGGACCCGACGCCTGTTCACGGAGCCCTTGCCCGGCTCGGCACCATGCCGGAATCCTGCGTGCTGGTTGGAGATTCGGTCAGCGACGTCACTGTGTCCCTCCGCACGAACGTCCACCCCATCGGCTACGCGAAGCGCGCATCCCGCGGACCCGAACTAGCCGAGGCTGGCGCCGCCGTTGTCATAGACAATATGTGTACGCTCGCCGACGCCATACGCTCGGTTCCACCGCCACCGGCTTGACGTCCGGCGCCCTGCTTCCGGCTTGGTCGGAAGCAGATTTGCTCAACGTCAAGTGCTCGCCGGTCGCCGTGTCCACGTCACATCGGGCAGTGGTCGCTCCTGCCAGACCAGCCCGCCATCTGAGTCGATCTCATCGGAGTCGGCCTCGCTCCTGGCCCGTAGATTGTCGACTCGTCGTGCGTAGAGGAACGGGTTGTGCCCGCAGTGAATCTGGTCAACGAGGGGAACCCCGGCTATCGCGTTGTACCTGGCCGGGTAGGGGTTGCGCGTTAGTGCCCAGCTTGTCGATCGCACCGTACTCACGTGCGGCATACAGCAGCTCGACGACGCGCCTGACGCTTTCAGGGCTCGTCTGTGGTCGCAGGACGGCGGCAACGACCTCGCGCTCTGGCACGGCTTCGTGGTTGCCGGCCCAGTCCCAGGTAACCAGCCACGCTTTGCGTCCCTTCGGTGCTCTGCTCACTCGGAGAGCATAGAAGGCCTGCACATTTCCAACGGTGGAGCCGATGTGATCCGCCACCTGATCCGCGACACATGTCCGCCACCTGATGTGCGACACGTGGCCTAGGAAACTGAGGTGTCAGCGGTTCGTGGCCGCTGTCCCTTGATGCTACGGACGGGCTGGGTGGTGGTCCGGCGTATGACCCGGGTGTCGGCCGTCGGGCAGCTCGATGGCCAGGGTCGTCTCGGACACGTGCACGGTGATGGTCTGGTGCTGGTACTGCCGGCCGATGGCGACCTTCTGGCCGGCGACCATCAGCACGCCGGTGTTCGACGCCCGGCGCTGGACGGTGATCGGCTCGGTCGAGGGCCGCGGAACCGGACCGACCGGCCGGCTCCGCTGCAGCCGGGCGGCTTCGCCGGGCTGGAGCGGGTTGGGGCGGGTGCGGAGCAGCTCGCGGGTCTGGGGGTCGAAGAACAGCAGCGGGGAGCCTCCTCGATGTAGATCCCGACCCGGCGGCCGGCGAGGATCTCGGCGGCCAGCACGACCCGACTTCCCAGCGACACGATCCCGGACCTGGCCACGGTCCGCTCGACCTCCACGATCCTGCGGCTCGCGCGGCTGCCCGGACCGGGCCCGGACGGCAGGGGCGGTCCCGGCCGGCATGGCTCCCTGGGCGACCAGGGTGTCCAGGTCGTTGACGCTGAACCGGGATCGCAGCGACTTGATCCGGGTTCCGCCGATCGACAGGTGCACCCACTCGCAGTCGATCCAGAACCGCACCATGCTGACCGGCCCGTGCCGTTCCCAGCCAGAACTGGTTCCCACACAGCGACATGTTCCCCGACGCGGGCACGACACGATCGAGCTCGATGGCCTCACCACTGCCCGGCACGCGCACCCGGTTCACGACGGTCCACCTGCGCGTCCACCTGACCGCACCGGACGCGGGATCGGCCACCTGCTGTCGGCACCTGGCGTGGTCGGTCATCGTGTGTCGAGCGCGGTGCGTCGAGGACTTCCAGGGATGGCGGTAGCCACAGTTCGACACCTAGCGCACAGCGCCGCCGGATGCCGGGCCAGCGAGGGCGAACCGGTCGGCCGGGACCACCGGCACCTCTCGTCCAGGCCCTGGTGGGGTCGGTCGGAGTTGTAGGAGCGCAACCCACGCATCGACCGCCGCCTGTGCAGCCTCGACGCAGGTGAACGGGTCGGCCTCGTCGAGGAAGTCGGGCCGGAACGTGCCGTGGAACCTCTCCACCTTGCCGTTCTGGTTCGGCGACGCCGGTGCGGTGAGCCGGTGGGTGATGCCGTTCTTGCGGCAGATCTTGTCGAACAGCACCTCGCCCGGTTCGGGCCGTAGCGGCTGAACCGGTCGGTGAACTGCTTGCCGTTATCGGTGATGACCTCCTCGGGCACCCCGAACCGGTCCAGCGCTTGGGCGAACGCCAGACACACCGCCCGGCCGGTGGCCCGCTCCACCACCGCCGCCATCACGCAGAACCGCGAGTGGTCATCGACACCGGTGACGATCTTCGCCTCCCGCAACTCCCCGGTCACCGGTGTCGACCAGCCGGATCCCGCCGACGATGTCGATCCCCCACAGCTGCATCGGCCCCGGCCGCTGGAACCGCTCGAACGATGCCTTCGGCCGCTTGCGCGGCCGCTGACGCAGCAATCCCTGACGGATCAGGATCCGGTCGATGGTCCGCTCCGACGGCACCACGACAGCCTCGTTCCGCCAGGCAGCGGCCTGCGCAGCAGCTCCAGCCGGATCCGCCGCGAACCCCACCGCGGATGCTCCCGCCGCATCTCCGCAACCGCGACCTCGACCGCCTCAGCCACCTGATGCGGACACGACGCCGGCCGATGCGACCGATCCACCAACCCGCCGATCTGCTCGGCCAGATACCGGGCCACCCACCGATGCACCGTCGCCCGGTGCACCCCGACCCGAGCCGCGACCTCGGTGACCTCCGCGCCCGCCAACACCGCCCGCACCGCGTCCAGGCGCTGCTCCACAACCGACAAGACAACCAGTGCCAATCCCGGCCTCCCCGAGTCCGGAACGCCCCACGGAGACGCCCCGACCCAGGGTGCCGATCACGACCGGTGTCGCACATCAACTGGCGGACGCGTGTCGCACATCACCCGACGGAGCACAGGTGCCTCGCTACCGATCGGTGATGAGTTTCCCTACGTCTTCAAGGGCGGCCCCAACCGGGCCGCCGCGCCCGCCTCAAGCGGCGCCGGCCTTCCCTCCGCGCCTAAGGGCGCCCGGTCGGCCGACGCGGCTGGGCGCGCCACGAGGGCCGCCAGAAACTGACGACCCTCACAGCGACGATGCCCCGTCTTGACCCGTAGCTGTCAATGGCTGGGGCCGGTCCCGCGGCTTTACCCACCTCGCTTGGTCCGGGTCCCGAAGACCGGGGGCCCACGGCGGGAGTAACGGCCGGGCAGCGAGCTGCCCGCCGAGCCCGGACAGGCTACGGCCCCCGCTCTCCCGGCCCAAGCCAGGCCACCGGCCAAACCCTCCCGCCCTGCCCGTCGTGCCCGTCGCAGCGGTCAACACCCGCGTCCAGCGGCCTCCATCAGCATGACCACAGACCCGCACAACGCCAGGTCATCTGGTGCGTTTCCCGCATGTCGAAGCGATTCCCAAGCTGACAGTGAGAGTTCGATTCTCTTCACCCGCTCCGCACAAGGCCCAGGTCAACACCGGTTCTCCGGTGACCTGGGCCTTCGTCGTTGGACATCTTGGGCGCCGTCCTCGGCGGCACGCGGGCGATACTCCCATCCCTCACGCCAGCCGAAGGACGTTCCCACAAGTTCTGCCAACGGCCTGCCATCGATCAGGTGATCCAGCGCCCATCGCGTGGCGGCGTGTCCGATGACGAGGACCCGCTGACCTTCCCAGCGCATGGGGAGGTCCGCAAGGAAACGGCCCACACGGTGGACCGCCTGGCACCAACTCTCACCACCTGGATAGGGATGATCGAGATAGTGGGCCATGTTCTGGTGCAGCTCGGCAGCAGGCATACCGTTTCCGTCACCGTAGTCGCACTCCCGCAGGCGCCAGTCATGTAAGACAGGAATGTCGGTGCCCTCGAAGGCAATCGAAGCCGTTTCTGCCGCCCGGGCAAGGTCGGAAGTAAACACCGCCTTGATGCCATCATCGCGTCGCCTCTCACCAAGCTCAGCGGCCAGTTGCCGCCCACGGGTCGACAGCCGACTGTGGCGCCACCCAGACGCAATGCCCTCCTCGTTGTCTTGACTCCAGGAATGAGTCTCAAAGACGATCACCAGCGACATGCGTCCGAGACTAGCCACCGGACTGTCACGGCGACCGTCACCAGTCGGTGCCCGTCCTCCTCGTTCGCCAGTCTTCGGGCTCCACTCAGCGTGCGCTCACCAGCAGAAATGAGGTTGGGACACACGGCGAGGCTGCTAGTTTGCACCCGTTCACTCGGGAACCTGGAGCGCGCCGCCATGAAGTACACCGTCTCGATCGAGATCGCCCTGCCGCGGGAGCGGATGGTTCAGCTGCTCGCCGACCCGGCACACATGCCGAAGTGGCTGCGGGGCCTGGTGCTGCACGAGCCGCTGAGCGGGGTGCACGGGCAGGTTGGTACCAAGTCGCGGGTCGTGATGCAGACGGGGCAGCAGACGATGGAGGCCACCGAGACCATCACGCGCCGGGAGCCGGCAGACCTGCACGGGATCCCAACAGGGAGCGTCGTTCACTTCGAGCGCGAGATCGTCGGCGAGGGCATGTGGAACGCCGCGCGCGAGCGAATAACCGAAGTCGGTCCGGAGACGACGCTCTGGGAGAGCGAGAACGAATACCGGTTCAGCGGCGTGTTGATGCGGCTGGTGGGGCTCCTGATGCCCGGCGCCTTCCGCAAACAGTCGCTCCAGCACATGCAGGACTTCAAGGCGTTCGCAGAGCAGGGAAAGGACGTCCGCGAAGCGAACGGCTGAGCGCTGGCTGCTGCCCGTCCTGCCGCCCGTCCAGGGCTGAATTAGGCTCGTCGGCATGAGCAATGCGGACGTCGCCAAGAATCTCGCGCCATCCGGCGTGCTGAGGGCCTCGATCAACCTCGGCAACCCGGTCCTCGCCCAGGGCACCGCCGAGGCGCCCACCGGGGTGACCGTCGACATCGCCACCGAGGTGGGCAAGCGGCTCAATCTGCCGGTCGAGTTCGTCTGCTTCGACGCGGCGCGCAAGTCGTTCGAGGCGATGACGAACGGCTCGGCCGACCTCGGGTTCCTCGCGAACGAGCCCGCCCGCGCGGCCGAGATCGCGTTCACCGCGCCGTATGTGATCATCGAGGGCGTCTTCGCCGTCCGGCGCGACTCCGACCGCCGCACCGCCGCAGACGTCGACCACGACGGCGTACGCATCGGCATCAACCAGGGGTCCGCGTACGACCTGTTCCTCACCCGCACCCTCCAGCACGCGACCCTCGTGCGCAGCGACGACGGCGTCGAGACGTTCGCCGCGGAAGGCCTCGAGGCCGCCGCGGGCATCCGGCAGCCGCTGACCGCGTACGTCAGCACGCATCCGGAGGTACGGCTGATCGACGAGCCGTTCATGCAGATCAAGCAGGCCGTGGGGACGCCGAAGGACAAGAGCCCGGCGACGCTCGAGTTCCTCAGCGAGCTCGTCGAGGAGCTGAAGGCCAACGGCTTCATCGCCGACGCACTGGCCCGCGCGAACCAGTCCGCCACCGTCGCGCCGGCGGCATGAGCACCGAGATCCGGCCGTTCGCCGACGAGTACGCGAACGGTGTAGTGGCCCTCGCCCAGGCAGAGGGCTGGCCGACGTTCTCCGACGCCGAACGCGTGACCCGCCTCCTCACTGCCCCCGGCGTCGTCGGCCTGGTGGCCGTAGCCAACGACAAGGTCGTCGGAGCCGCGCAGCTGCTGACGGACGGCCACCAGGCCTACCTGGCCATCCTCGTCGTCGCCGCCGACACCCGCGGCCAAGGCATCGGCAAGCGCCTCATCGAGGCGGGATTCGAAGCCAGCAAGGCCGAACGCATGGACCTGCTGAGCACCCCCGAGTCAGAGGACTTCTACCGCCGCTTCCCGCACCGCGAGATCACCGGCCTCCGGCTGTTCCGAGCAAAGCCTCGAGAAGCCGGTGACAGCGAAGCGGGTCCTCGGTAAGTCCCGCGCCGAGCGCCCACAGCCAATAGTGAGTCGTCTGAACAATCGTCCACGCCAGCGCGCGATCCGCGTCGAGACCACCCGCGCGGACCACCGCGGCCAGCGTGCCGTGCACGTCCGTGACCTCGTCGAGGCGAGTCCACATGAGCTCGGCGACGGAGCGTTCCGGATGCCCGGCGAACGGCTTCGGGTCGATCGCCAACCACGGCGAACGAGTCCCCGCCAGAACGTTGCCGTAGTGCAGGTCGCCGTGAACGAGGACGGTTCCCGGGTCGTCGGTCAGCTCGATCGCCAACGTACGCGCACGATCCAGCCATGCCCGCGGTACCGGCGAGCCCAGCGCGGACTGCCGCGTCTCCATCGTCTCCACGTACTCCCGCGCGACGTCGACCAACGGCCGCAGCCCCGAGGGCGCCGGCACGCTGAGGGTACGGATGAGAGCGCCCGCGACCTCCAAAGCGTCAGGCAAGTCAATAGTCTGAAGCGAACGATCGGGATCGAGCCGTTCGAGCAGCATCGCGTCCGACCGGGCCTCGAGCACCCGCACGGCCCCGCGCCCGTTCCAAGCCCGCAGTGCCGCCACCTCCTCGACGGCGTTGACATCGGGTCCGGACACCCGAAGCACGCAAGGCTCACTGCCCCGGTGCGCGAGCAGAACGAGATTCCAGTCGCCAAAAGCACGCTGGTCCGGATCGAGCTCCAACCCCCACAGCTCGCAGAGCTCCTCGACCGCGCTCACGACGACCGCACGGAGTGCTCGACCCACACGCCCGGCTCGACATAGACCGCGTAGTTGTCGGCGACAGAGCACCGCACCGGCGCGAGGGCATGCGGGACGTCGACGAAGCCGTCGGTGTCGAACGGAAGCCCAGTCCACGTACGCCATTCCGCGAGCGTGCCGACGATCAGCCACGACGTCGGCGCGACGCCGACGATGCGACCGCCAGCCCGGACGTGCGTACGAAGCCACGGGTCGTACGGCAGGCCATCCGCACGCACCCGAGAAACGTACGAGGCCATCGGCGTCCGCGGCTCGCGCTCCTTCCAGGTCGGCCGAACCGGCGCCATCAGCCAATCCAGCCCAGCGGCGGCAACGGCGGAGCGCAGCGCGCCGAGCATCAAGCCGGACAGCCCCTGACCCTGCAGTCCCGCGGCCACGCTGATGTTGAGCGCACCCGCCGCGTCGGTCGCGTTGCCGCGCTCATGGTCCTGGTACGCCCACACCAGCAGCTGCTCGTACCCACCCAGAGGAAGCTCACCACGCAACGCGAACCGCACCGCGTGAGCGCTGGCGACGACCGAGCCGTCCTCGTCGGTCGCGACGACACAGAGCTCCGGGAACACCTTCAACGACATGAAGTAGTGCGCGTCCGCCACCCGGTTGTACTGCATGAACACGCCCCACGGCCCGGCGTCGACCCCCTTCCCCAGCAGGGCAGGTCGCTCGGCCACCGTCGTGATCTCGACCGGCTGCCCGGAACGAAGTCGCGCCCTCGTCACAGGCCCGCCACCACCTTGACGATCGCCCGGCAGCGAGCCGTATCGCCCTCGGACAGGAACCAGGACGCCGCCTGCACCGCGACCGCGAAGAGCCACTGCCGCGTACGTTCAGGGTCGAGACCGAGCCGATGCGACAAGGCATCGGCGCGAGCGATCGTCGCCGCGTCGTCCATGTCGTGCTGCAGGAAGCACGCGACGTCGAACGACGGATCGCCCACCCAGGGCATCGGATCGACGGCGAGCCAACCGCGTGCCGAGCGCAGAACGTTGCGCCGATGGAAATCGCCGTGCAGCAAGACCGTTCGCGGCGCCGACGCCGGCAGCGACCCATAGAGCCGCGCGGCTTCGAGGAACGCGGAAGCGCTATCCGGGAACGACTGCGCGCGCCCGGCCATCACCCTGCTGCGGAATCCGCACATCTCACCGAGCGCCGGCACCGAAGCCGGAGGCGGGGCAGCCCACAGCTGAGGCAACACCGCGGCCGCCACCTCGTCCGCCTCCGACGGCGCCAGCTCGCTCGCGTGGTCGCCCGGGACGCAACACTCCAACAACGACGCCGACACCGTGTCGTCGTACTCGAGCAGCTCGACCGCGCCTCCGCCGCCCCAGGCTCGCAGCGCGACTGCCTGGTCAGGCTGCGCCGCCGACGGAACGGTGATCTGGAGAACGGCGAGCTCACCCGACCGCCGTCGTACTGGGGCGACCCAACTCGCGTCGCCGCCCGGCTCGTACGCGGAGAGAACGGTGAGATCCCACTGCGCGGCGCAGCGTCTGACAAGCGCGGGAAGTTCCGAGAGCCAGGCCGGGCCGTCGTCGTGGTAGGCGGTGATCCGCTCTGCGAGCCCGGCCGGTACGAGTCCCAACGAGCTCAGCCCCAGGACCGCACGAGGTCGGGGATCGTCTCCGGTTCGGAGAGGTCCAACGCGTCCGAGATCGTTTCGAGGCGACGAGCGGTTTCGGCAGCCGGGAGGTTGAGGGGCGGGCCGCCGTACGCGTGGGACAGCAGTTCGGCGAGCCGCGGAGCCCTCATCAGGTAGCGGAGGTCGAACGACGGCTCGCCCAGGCAGACGCAGGAGAAGTCCCAAACCGCGGCGACGGCACCGGTGCGTTCGTCCAGGACGAGGTTGCCGAAGTGGAAGTCGTTGTGCAGCACCGTCCGCCGCTCCGGCGCCGGAACGTCAACCCAGTAAGCACGAAACTCGGCGAGCAGCTCCTCGACACCAGGTCGCGCGGCCTCAGGCACGAGAGAGAGGCGCGACAACACATCCGCCACCGCGCCGGCGTGGTCGAGAGCGGGCAAGCCCAGCGACGCGATCTCCGCCGGAGAGAGGGCCGTATGCACGGCGAGCAGGAACTCGGCGAACGACGACGCCAGCACCTTCTGCCGAACGGGGGACAACGAGTAGAACCGCATCGCGCTGGACTCGAGACCGGTGAGCTTCCGGTACGCCGCGAACGGCCGCAGCCGACCGACCCACTCCACCCGCGGGATCGGAACGGGCACCCGCGAAGCCAGCAGGGACAGCACGGTGAGCTCGCGTTCGAAGTCCACATGCGCCCGCGGGAAGCGCAGGATCCAGCCGTCCCGCGTCTCCACGACCTGGCTCTCCCACCCCGTCTTGAGCACCGCGCCGGACAGATCGACGCCGCGATCCTCCGCCGCGATGGCGGTCAGCAACGGCGCGAGCTCGGGGTCCACGCCTAGCAACGTAGGCGAAATCGTGAGGCGAGCGCCACGCAATTCCGGCTAGGGTCCCGAGGCATGGGTCTGGCACCGCTGTACGTCGTCGCCGGCGCGCCCGGCGTCGGCAAGACCACGCTGCTCCCAGCGCTCGTTCAGGAGGCGGACGGCGAGGTGGTCTTCGACACCGACGAGCTCCTCGAGGACGGCAGCCTGATCGGCGTTCCCATCGCCACCATGGACGCCGCGCCGATCTGGCCCGCCTACAACCGGATGTGGCAACGAATCCTCAATGCCGTAAGGCGAGCCGGGCATCCCGTCATCTTCCTCTCCACCGTCCCCGACGAAGACGAGGTCACGCCAGACGTGCACTGGGCGGGACTGGACTGCGCCGACGAGCTACGAAGAACACGGCTCGACGCCCGCGGCTGGAACCAGGAGGAGATCGACGACGCGATGGCCGACGCGAAGGCACTCCGCTCGTTGATCGCGACCAGGTTCGACACCGACGAGCAGGACGCCCACGCCCTCGCGCGCCGAATCCTCAACTGGGTAAGGGAGAATCCCTAGCAATGCGGATCCAGGCGATCTCGGTCAACCACGGAACGAACGAGTACGCCGAGCTCATGCTGCGCTCGCTCCTCGCCCACCACCGCGACCATCCCGACCTCGACGTCCGACTGCTCTGCAGCGGCGACGAGGACCTCACCAGCTTCGACTGGGCATCAGAACAAGGCGTCGATGTCTCCCACACCGGCTACCCGCTGGACGTTCCCGTCACCAGTCACGGCGAGATCCTCCGCGACGCCGTCCTCGCCAAGCCCGACACCGACGCCTATCTGTTCGTCGACGCCGACGTCTGCTTCAGCCGAGACGACACCGTCGACACCATGGCCGCGGAGCTCGACGAGGCCGACGACACGTTCGCTATCCAGGCCAAGTGGCTGCTCGAGGACGGCACCGAGTTCCAAGGCAGCGGCGCGATCCAGACGCCCTGGATCAGGCAGTCCGTCCGCCCAGACCAGGACCACCCGTGGTCGGATCCCGTCGAGTACCAGGTCACGATCGGCGACCGCGTCCACCCGTTCTGCACGCTGATCCGCAACAATCCGGTGTTCCGCAGCGTCGTAGAGAACGTGGGCCTCTCCCCCGCGATGACCGAATGCGTCGACGGCGGGTGGTGGTGGGACACGCTCGGCCTGCTCACGCAGGTCATGAAGACGCACGGACAGACGTGGCGACCATCGAGGGCAGGCGTCCAGCACTTCGGCAGCGTCAGCTTCTCGTCGGACTGGGCCAAGGAGAAGGCAGCGAGGCGGGACGCCCTCCTCGCGCACTACCGCAACGTCACGACACGGGTCGGCGACGCCTAGCGAAGCTCCACGACACGCCGAAACGACGCCCGCAACATGCGACTACGTCACATGTGAGATACGTTCTCCCGCATGACGGAGGACTACCTCGCCCGGATCGGCAACCTCATCCGGGACTCGCGCAAGCACCGCGGCTTGACGCAGACCCAGCTCGCCGAGGCGCTCGGCACCAGCCAGAGCGCGGTGAACCGGATCGAACGCGGGCACCAGAATCTCAGCCTGGAGATGATCGCGCGCATCGGGGCGGCCCTCGACAGCGAGATCGTCGCGCTCGGTCACACCACGCCTACGCATCTGCGCGTCGTCGGCGGCAGCCAGCTCTCTGGCGCGATCGACGTCAAGACCAGCAAGAACGCCGGCGTCGCCCTCCTCTGCGCGAGCCTGCTCAACAAGGGCCGCACGACTCTCCGCAAGGTCGCCCGCATCGAGGAGGTCAACCGGATCCTCGACGTCCTGCACAGCATCGGCGTCAAGACCCGTTGGCTGAACGAGGAGAACGACCTCGAGATCGTTCGCCCGGAGCAACTCGACCTTGACGCGCTCGACCTCGAAGCCGCGCGACGTACGCGTTCGATCATCATGTTCCTCGGCCCGTTGCTGCACGACGAGACGCGCTTCAAGCTCCCTTACGCCGGCGGCTGTGACCTCGGCACGCGCACGATCGAGCCCCACATGCACGCGCTGCGTCCGTTCGGCCTGGAGGTCAAGGCGACCGGCGGCTTCTACCACGTCGAGGTCGACCGCGCCGTCTCACCGAAGCGCCCGATCGTCCTCATCGAACGAAGCGACACGGGCACCGAAAACGTCCTGCTCGCCGCGGCCCGCAACACCGGCGTCACGACCATCCGGAACGCCAGCTCCAACTACATGGTGCAGGACCTCTGCGTGTTCCTGCAGAAGCTCGGCGTCCAGATCGACGGCCTGGGCACGACCACACTCACCGTGCAGGGTGTCGAGGAAATCTCCACTGACGTCGACTACTCGCCGTCGGAGGACCCGATCGAGGCGATGAGCCTGCTCACCGCGGCGATCGTCACCGGCTCCCAGCTCACCGTGCGGCGCGCGCCGATCGAGTTCCTCGAGATCGAGCTCGCGATCCTCGAGGAGATGGGGCTGGACTACTCGCGCAGCGACGAGTACGCGGCGGCCAACGGGTTCACGCGGTTGGTCGACCTCGAGGTCCGCCCGTCCAGGCTGCACTCGCCGATCGACAAGATCCACCCGATGCCGTTCCCCGGCCTGAACGTCGACAACATCCCGTTCTTCGCGGGCATCGCGGCGGTCGCGCACGGCTCGACACTGATCCACGACTGGGTATACGAGAACCGCGCGCTTCACCTTACGGAGTTGACGAAACTCGGCGCGACGGTGAAGCTCGCCGACCCACACCGAATCTACGTCGAGGGCCCGACCCGCTGGCGTGCCGCCGAGGTCATCTGCCCACCCGCACTGCGTCCGGCGGTCGTGATCCTGCTCGGCATGATGGCGGCGAAGGGCACGTCCGTCCTGCGGAACGTCTACGTGATCAACCGTGGCTACGAGGACCTCGCCGAGCGCCTCAACCTGCTCGGGGCGCAGATCGAGACGTTCCGCGACATCTAAGCGGGCTAGCGGAAGCGGATCACTTCCACCGAGTTCACGTCGCCCGCGGTTCCGTACAACGTCCGCGACACCGGCCGGTCGCCGATCAGCTCGTTCATCACGGCATCGGCGGCCGGGTCGGGCTTCGACGGGTAGTGGAAGATCACCATCGGATTGGCCCGATCGAGCAAGTCCAGTTGGGAGAAACCCAGCACCGAGCACTTCGCGTACCAGCCGACTTCCGGCGGGATGTTGAACGTGTACGAGGGCCCGACGATCGTGCACGGATGCTGAAGGCCGAGCTCCTTCGACGCCTCGACGAGAGGCTCGCGCCGCGCCTCGGTGATCTCGAGCGTGCGGTCCAGCGTGATCGTCGTTCCGACGACCTGGATGGCCGCGATCGCCGCCACGGCGACGAGCAGCACGCCGGAGTGCTTCCCGGCAGGCTTCGCGAGCAGGTGGATCCCCACCAGGGTCAACGCCATGATCGCGAAGAACACGAACCGCTGTTCGCCATGTGAGCTGATGCCGAGCAGCAGGAACTGGAAGCTCGACGCGAGCGTGAGAACGACGATCCACCGCTCGTGCTGCCCGATGCGACCGCGCATCAGTCGCCAGACGATCAGTCCTCCAAGGAGAACACCGCTCAGGATCAGCACGCCGCCGAGGTCTCCGCCGAGCCGATCCGGAAGCCAGCGCACGTAGTCGACCAGACCCTGCCCGATGTACTGCCGTCCCGCCCCCGTTCCCGCCGCCGTCATGATGCCGAGTGGCGAGCCGAACTCCCTCTGTGCCTGGAGGAAATGCGGAACCATGCCGCCGAGGAAGATCACCGCGGCGCCGAGTACGTGCCAACGCCGCTGCCACCAGAAACGCCACCCGTAGGCGAGGAAGCCCGCGAGCATGATCGCGCCGATTCCGCTGATCGCCCCGTACCGCAGATAGAACGTCAGCAGTGCGACACCCGCCGCGACGAAGAGCAGGTAAGGACGCTCCTGCGTACGGATGACGAGGTACGCGACGACGAGCAGCAGCCCACTCGACGGAATGTCAGTAAGACTTTCTGACATTCGGACGACGAACGGCGCCATGCTGAGCACGACGAGAACCGTCAAAGCTGCTTGGGATTTCGACGCGAGCTTCGCGCCGACCAGATAGAGCGCGAGGAGCGTACCGAGGGTGAGGAGCAGGCCGACGACTCGGAACGAGAACAGGCTCTCGTGGATCGCCAGCGCGACCGAGCCGAGAGCGGGCAGGACGAGCGGTCGTGTCTCCATGAACCCGACGTCGGGGAGGTCGGTGATCCAGGAGCGGGACTTGTTCGCGTACACCGACTCGTCGTGGCCGATGTAGAGGTTCGCCGTGCTGGCGACGAACCACACGACGACCGCCGCGGCGAGCGTGATCAGCAGGAGCGTGCGCGGGCTCGGGAGCTTCCGGCCGCGCAGATCCGCGTTGGTGGGAAGGCGGATCCCGTTGACGAGGTCGAGCGTTCGCGCCGGCGCGCAGACCATGATCGCGCTGACGAGGGTGGCCGCGATCAGGTCGAACCCCTCGGACTGCGCGCTGAGACCGTAGGCGGCGAGATAGGCGACAGTCGCGACGCCGAGGACGACCATGAGAACGGCGGCGACCGCCCGCAGCTGGGCGGGTCGCGCGGCCGGCAGGGCTTGGCGGAGCAGGATGAGCGCGAGCCAGCCGGCCGCCGGGAGCCAGAGCAGCGGCGCGGGGCTGCTGCGGTCGATCGCCACCGCGTGCAGCATCAGGTCCATGAGCTTGGCCGCCGAGGTGGCGAGCGCGACGACCAGGGCGACCAGGCTCGCGGTCGTGCCTCGGCTGGGGGTGTTGGCGCGCTGGGTCTCGAGGGCGGCCGCGCTAGATACCACTGTGTGTCCTGTCGGTCTGGTCGTCCCGGTCCGCCGAGAGTATCGAGCGAGCGGAATGGAGGTGCGGGTGACCGCCCGATCTCGTAGGGTCGCGATCCGTGGAGTCGGTGACGATCAGGACAGAGCAGCAGGGCGACGAGGCGGCGATCCGTGCTGTCGTGGAGGCGGCGTTCGGCGGCCCGCACGTGGCGGAACTGGTCGACGCGCTACGTATGTCGCCGGGCTGGGTGCCCGAGCTGTCGTTCGTGGCGGTGTCGGGTGACGACGTGGTGGGGCAGGTGCTGTTCACGCGTTGTCGGCTGGACGCGCCGGAGCGGTTGGTGGATGTACTGACGCTCAGCCCGCTGGCCGTGCATCCGGACCACCAAGGCCAGGGGCTGGCGTCCCGGCTGATCCGCCACGGACTCGCCACGGCAGCCGAACGAGGGATCGAGCCGTTGGTCTTCCTGGAAGGCGATCCCAGCTTCTACCGCCGGTACGACTTCGTGGCGGCCGAGTCGATGGGCTTCCGCCGTCCCTCGTTGCGGATTCCCGAGCCCGCGTTCCAGGTCTACCCGCTGCCCTCGTACGAGGACTGGATGACCGGCACGTTCGTCTACTCCGACACGTTCTGGTCGCTCGACGCCGTCGGACTGCGCTAGCCCGCGGTGATCGGCGTCGCGGGGCGATCCGACGTGGGCACCCAGCGCGGCCCGTCCGGACCGAAGACCGAACGCCGCTCGGGAGAGACGAACAGCAGAACAAGATAGACCACGCCGGCCATCAGCATCGTGACGACGAGGCTGAGGTCGATGCCGCCGGCGATGTTGCGCAACGGGCCCGCGATCAGCGGCGTGTTCGCCAGGCAGAGGCCGACGACGGCGGACGAGACCCAGGCCGCGAGCGCACGCCAGTTCAGACCGTCGGCGAACCAGTACAGGCCGCCGCGCTGCCCGCGGTTGAACACCTGCAGGTCGTCCGGGCTGTAGAAGCCACGCCGTACGAGCCAGCCGATCATCATGATCACCATCCACGGCGACGTGCAGATCACAATGAGGACTGCGAAAGCATTGATGCTCGACACGATGTTGAACACGAAGTTGCCGACGAAGATGAATAGGACCGAGAGCGTCCCGATCAGCAAGGTCGCCTGCACGCGGGACAGTCGCGGGAAGATCGAGGAGAAGTCGAGGCCCGTTCCGTACAGGGACGTCACACCGGTCGACAGACCACCGATGAGCGCCACGATCATCAGCGGAATCGCATACCACAAAGGCGAAATGGCCGCGAGACCGCCGATGTAGTTCGCGGGATCCGCGACCAGCGTGGCCGTCGCCACACCGAAGAGGAACGGCACCAACGTCGCCAGCTGAGCCAGGAATGGCGCGGCCATCAGCTGCACCGGACGATAGGTGTCGGGGATGTAGCGGCCCCAGTCGCCGAGGAACGCGCCGAACGAGATCGGGTTCGACACGACCGTCAGCACCGCGAGCATCCACGTCGGCCAGAACGAGCCCAGCACGTACGTTCCCGTTCCAGGGAAGGAGAACGAGAACGACGACGCGTACGCCACCACGCCGAGCAGCATCATCACCGTCGCCGCGATCACCGCGACCTTGTTCACCGCGAGCATGAACTGGTAACCGTAGATGCACACCGCGAGCACCGCGAGCGCGATGACGCCGTACGCGACCGCCCGCAGGACGTTCCCGCCGGAGATGTCAAGCAGCCGTTGCGCCGCGCCGACGATCGCGTCGCCGCTCACCCAGACCGAGATCGAGAAGAACGCGATCGCCGTCAGCAGTGACAGGAACGAGCCGACGATCCGACCGCGGACGCCGAAGTGCGCGCCGGACGACACCGCGTTGTTCGTATGGTTGCGCGGGCCGAACAGCGCCATCGGCGCCAGCACCAAACCGCCGACGACGACACCGACGACGGTCGCGGAGGCCGCCGCCCAGAAGCTCAGGCCGAACGCGATCGGCAGGGTGCCGAGGATGATCGTCGCGAACGTGTTGGCGCCGCCGAACGTGATCCGGAACAGGTCGAACGGCGTCGAAGTCTGGTCCTCGCGCTTGATCGGCTCGATGCCGTAACGCTCGACCTCGAGGACCGGGGGCGGTGGCGGAGTCGCAGCGGACATGCGCGCACCCTATTAGTTCAAGATCTCCATGGCGATAGCTCGCACCGGCGCTCCGTCGGCGCCGCCGAGCTTGATCGGCAACAGGCTCACCAGCGGCTCGTCGAAGTCGATGTCGGCGAGGCGGGTGAGGTTCTCGGCGATGATGCCGCCGGCCCGGGAGATCGTGTGGTGCACGGCGAAGTCCGACGGCGGACCGTCGAGCACGGTCTCGTCCGGGCTGAGCGCGTCGACGCCGACGGTACGGACGCCCAGGTCCATCAGCCGCCGCGCGGCGTCGCCGTCGAGGAACGGGTGGTCGTAGTAGCGCTCGGTGCCGAAGTACTCCGACCACCCTGTCCGCACCAGCAGGATCCGGCCGGGGCCGAGCAGCGGCTCGTACGGGGCGAGGTCGGCCCAGCCGATCCGCGACCGCGGCTCGCGTCCGCTCACGTCGGCGACGACTCCCGTGCCGAGGAACGGGTCGAGCGGCAGCTCGTCGATCCGCGCACCCGAAGCCTCGAAGTGGAACGGCGCGTCGACGTGCGTCCCCGTGTGCGAGCCGATGTGGACGTGCAGGACGTTGAAGCCGTCCGCCTCGATCGTCGTCGCTGGGTGCAGCGAGGGAACGGGATCGCCCGGATAGATCTGCGTCGACGAGTCGACCACCTGCGACAGGTCGACGACCTTACCGATCCGCGACACGACTCAGAACGCCGAAGGCGCGCCGAACAGGCTGCTGACCGACTCGCCGAGGTGGATCCGGCGGATCGCCTCGGCGAAGAGAGGCGCGACGGACCGTACCTCGAGGTTGGGCAGTCGCTTCTCGGGTGCGAGCGGAACGGTGTTGGTCGTGACGATCTCGGTGATGTCGTCCTGGGAGGCGAACCGTTCGATCGCCTTGCCGGTGAACAACCCGTGCGTGCAGGCGATCGCGATCCGCCCTACCTGACGTTCGCGGAGCCGGTCGAGCAACTCGATGATCGAGCCGCCGGTCGCGATCTCGTCGTCGAGAATGATCACGTCCTTGCCGTCCACGTCACCCACGATCGCGTCGATCACGACCCGGTCGTCGGTGAGGCGCCGCTTGCTGCCCGCCGCGACCGGGATCCCGAGCAGGCGCGCGAACACCGAAGCGGGCTTGGCGTTCCCAAGGTCAGGCGAGACAACGACGATGTTGGCGAGGTCCTTGCCGCGGAAGTGCTCGGCGAGCTCGGCGATGGCGTTCAGGTGGTCGACGGGGACGCTGAAGAAGCCGTGCACCTGCGGCGCGTGCAGGGCCATGGTGAGGACACGCGAGGCGCCGGAGGTGGCGAGCAGGTCGGCGACGAGGCGGCCGCCGATCGAGATCCGCGGCGCCTCCTTCTTGTCCGACCGGGCGTACGCGTAGTGCGGGATGACCGCGGTGATCTGGGCCGCCGACGCGCCGCGGGCGGCGTCGAGCATGAGCAGCAGCTCCATCAGGTGCTCCTGCACGGGAGGCACGAGCGGCTGCACGATGTAGACGTCACGTTGCCGGCAGTTGGCCTGCAGCTGGACCTGCAGACAGTCGTTGCTGAACCGCTGGATGGCGGTCGGCAGGAGGTCTACCCCAAGCGCGGTGCAGACCTCTTCGGCGAATTCCTGGTGGGCACTCCCGGTGAAGACACCGATCTCTCCTCGCACGCCCTCCACGCTACCGGGCGGGCTCGGGATCGCGTGCGGCCACCACGAACCCGACAAACCAGGACCAAGTGGTACGGGCAGTCCGTGGTGCATACGTACTGAGCCCCCAGATGTACGTACTTTCACCGATAGATCGGCACCAGGTACGCACCCATACTCACGAACGAGCGGGGGCTCGATCCAGGACAGAGGCACCGGTAAGGGGGCACCCGTGTCCGAACGGGACGATCACGTCGAGCTCAGTCAAGCCGTACCCATCGCCGAAGCACTGAACGCCCGCACCCTCAGCCGCCGCGGCTTCCTCGTCGTCGGCGGCGGAGGCCTGCTCGCCACCGGTGTCCAGACCGCCTCGCCGGGGTTGGTCGGTACGGCGTGGGCGGCCGAAACACCGTCGTACACCCTCGACCTCACCCGCGCGGCGGACATGGTCCAGCTGCGCTTCGACTTCTTCAACCTCGTGCTCTCCACGAGTACGAGCCCGCCGCAGCTGGTCGTACAGGACGCGAGCAAGACAGCGCGCGTGCTGGTGACGTTCCCGTCACAGCACCTCATGGAGGAGCCGGTCCTCGAGCCGCCTCCGCCCACGCTGCCCGCGCCGGGATCGCTCCACACGCGGGCGGTGGGCGAGAGCCGGATCGGCTTCACGATCCCGAACACCGTCAAGTCGTTCCCGTTCACCGAGGACGGCCTGTTCGGCTGGTGGCAGTGGGTGATGAAGGTCGCGCCGCGAGCGCTGCCCGCCACCACGAACCCGGACATGCCGAGCCCGCCCGACGCCAGGGCAGCCGACGAGACCGAGACCGATCTGCTCCTCGTCGACTGGCTCCACCTGTCGCCGGACCAGCTCTCGACCTGGGCACACGCGCCGCGCGCGGTCACCCACGGCACGAGAACGGAGCTGTGGCACACGAAGCTGACGGTCCGCCGAACCGACGGCAAGCCGGCCGAGAACGGTGCCAGCCCGACACTCCGCGCGCTCAGCGCCGAGGCCGTCGCCCCACCGTTCGTCATCTTCCCGTCGGACGCGCCCGGCCAGATCGTCCAGGCCACGACGGGGTTCGGGCCGGGCGCCGCGCACGTCAAGCCGGTCCGCGCCGACCTCGTCCTGCTGAGCTCGATGGGGTCGTCCGTCGACCTCGACGGTCGGTGGGAAGCACCGTCGCCGGTCGCGCTGTGGCAGCACAAGTCGTCCATCGGTCGGGACAACTACGTACGGATCGAGCAGCGCGGCTACCTGTTCCCGTTCGGCCACCGCGCGATGAAGATCAGCGAGACCCGCCGGCGGATCGAGAACGGTGTCGCCTACCTGTTCAAGCGGACGTTCATCGTCGTCAAGGAACCGGTCAAGACGTACCCCGGACTGCGCCAGCCGACGAACAGCGACCGACGGTTCCCCTATCGAACGGTCCAGGTGACGACCCTCATCACGCCGCTGCTCCCCGACGACCCGCCCGAGAAGATCGAGGGCAGCCCGAACAACTTCTGGATCAAGGCCGGCCAGCCGCCGCAGGACGTCCCGTTCGTCATCAAGGCGATCGACTGGATCGGACGCGAGAACACGTTCAGCTGTTCACTGGCCTTCATCGCGCTCGCGGACTCCGCGAACGCGAGCGGCGGCGCGCTCCTAGGCAAACTGCTCACGTCCTACAGCGCCTACACCGACCTGGAGCTCGACCGGCGGCGGGCGATCCCGCTGAACGGCCAGAAGGTGGCGTTCGCGCCGGAGAGCCAGGCGGACGACACGTCGTACCCGACCGCCACGCTCTTCCTCGGCGCGATCGGCGACCCGAACCTGTCGGCGGCCGACCAGACCGACCTGCAGACGAAGAACCAGCCGAACTTCTTCCCCCAGATGCTGGGCTCCAACATCAAGATGCCGGCCGTCGCGGCCTTGGCGGGCAACCAGTCCACGTACGCCATCGCGTACGACCCGACCTACGTCGCGAACGGGTTGGCAACGGGCGTCCAGGCCGCCGCGGCCACGGGCTCGGAGATGTTCGCGCGGGTGCAGTCGAACATCGGGTTCATGGAGGAGCTCCTCCAGCATGTCGAGGATCCCAACCTCCCCGAGCCGTTCGGCGGCCGCGTCTCCGCGGCGTTCCCCGCGGAGAACGTCGGCGGGCTGGCGGTTCCGAACCTCGAGGTCGGAGGTCTCTCCCGGTCGCTCGGTCCTCTCAGCGGCAACGCCGCCTCGCTGACGGAATTGCAGAAGGAAGCCGGGAAGTTCGATCCGACGGCCTTCTTCCCTCCCGAAGCCAAGTTGCTCGGTGACCTGTCGCTCGCCGACATCCTGCCGAAGGACCTCACGCTCGCCGACGGTGGCGGCGGACCGACGATCGTCACCACGCTGATCTATCCGAACGGTGACAAGAACCAGCTCCCCGAGACCGTGCTGACCACGCTCGACTGGAAGCCGAAGCTCAAGGAAGCGAACACCGGGCCGTTCGTCCCGAAGGGATTGAACGACGCCAAGGCCACGTTGACACTGCACGGCGAGTTCCGCACCGAGCTCTCGAACGGCAAGTCCACGTACAAGATCCATGGCGAGCTGCGCGACTTCACGCTCAACCTGATCATTCCCGAGGACGACGTCCTCGACTTCATCGCGTTGATCTTCAACCGGTTCACGTTCGACGCGCACGACGGGGCGAAGCCGAAGATCGACCCGGACATCGCCAAGGTCGAGTTCCGCGGACCGCTGTCGTTCGTGAACACGTTGCAGAAGTTCCTGCAGACCTCGGGCAAGGGCCCCGCCCTCGACCTGCAGCCGAGCGGCGTCACCGTTTCGTACACGCTACCGATCCCAGGGATCTCGGTCGGCGTGTTCTCCCTACAGAACTTGAGCTTCAGCGCCGGTCTCACCCTTCCGTTCAACGGCGACCCCGTAAGGGCGCGGTTCGCGTTCTGCAGCCGTGAGCAGAAGTTCCTCGTCGGCGTGTACGTCTTCGCCGGTGGCGGCTTCTTCGCCCTGGAGCTGGGTCCCGACGGCCTGAAGATGATGGAAGCCGCGATCGAGTTCGGTGGGCACCTCGGGCTCGACCTCGTGGTCGCCAGCGGCAGCGTCACGGTGATGGCCGGTCTGTACTTCAAGATGGAGGACAAGAACGGCAACACCGAGATCACGCTCACCGGCTACCTGCGCGCGACCGGCCGGGTCAGCGTCCTCGGCATCATCACGATCACCGCCGAGTTCTACCTCGGCCTCACGTACAAGAGCGAAGGCAACATCGTCGAGGGCGAGGCCTCGCTCACGATCTCGATCGACATCCTGTTCTTCAGCACCTCGGTGACCTTGCGCGTACGCAAGCAGTTCGCCGGACCGGCTTCGAGCAGCGCTGCCCGTGTGTTGGCCGGCGCCGCACCGGCCGAAGCGGCTCAGCCCAGGTTCAAGGACCTGATGAGCGCCTCCGACTGGAACACCTACTGTGACTCGTTCGCCGGCTAGGAGTGCCTGATGCCTCAGCAAAACGTCATTTGGACGGTCCTGCCGAACGGGGTTCGCAGTGGCCGGCTCCACCTGTCCGTCTTCGTCTCGCCACGGCTCACCGGCGACACGGCCAAGGGAACGCTCGCGCCGTTCACCGACTGGCACAACTGGCCGGCCAAGCCGATCACGTTCTATGTCAAGGTCGGCGACGCACCGAGAGTGCTCGCGACGACGGTCGGACCGGCACCGCGTTCGGACCTGTGGACCAAGCTGTTCAAGCCGACCACACCGGTCTTCACCGCCGGGATGCAAGCGGCGGCCGCGACCGGCCGCGTGATCCGGTCGGCGCCCACCAGCAAGGTGCGCGAGTTCGCCCGGACCGAGTACGCGGCGATCGGCGCGTGGGCGGCTACTGACCCACCGACCGCGTTCAGCTTGCAACCGCCGTGCGGCGGAGGTCTGGCGACTCAGGACGGACCGTCCGGGCCCCAGTTCCGTCTGCCCGGCTTGCGGATGTCCTCCACCCAACGAGCGGCGGCAGTCGACGCGATCAGGGACGTGCTGGCCGAGAAGGGGTGGGTCTCGGGCGATGAGGAGCGTTTGCTCGCGTTCAGCAAGGACGCCATCGCGTTCCTGCTCGCCGAGCAGTTCCAGCTCCGCGACCCGGCGGACAACCCCGGCGGGTCGTCCGACTCCAACGGAGCGAAGGCAGCGCTGAAGCTGCAGGCCGACGAGGCACCACCCGAGCTCGACTTCCACACCGCGGTCGGCGCGCTGGGCGAGTATCCCGCGATGCTGCGGATGTTCGGCCTGGTACGCGACCTGTCCATCCCGCTGCCTGCCGCGAGCCCGTCCGTACTGGTGTCGGTGGAGCCCGAATGGCAGTCGATGGCGGGCACCACGAACAGCACGCCGGTCACCGAATGTGCGATCACCGCAACGACGTTCTTCGCCGTGGCGAGCGCCAACGCGCTCGTCAAGGACGGCTTGCTCGAGCTCGAGAAGCCGCAGTTCGAGGTCATCGACATCGACGCGGACGCGGGCGCGAGGAAGCTGATCGACGCCGCCGAGACGATCTACCAGGCGCGGTCGGACGACACCAACGCCGGCGGGTTCTTCAGCGATCCGACCGGTCCCTGGAGTCGGCCGCAGCCTCCCCCCTCGGTCGAGTCCCGGGGCCTGTCTCTCGTCCAGTCCAACCGCGCCGAAGGTCTGCTCGGCCTGCTGGACAAGGCGGCCGCTCTCGAGTCGGGGCTGCAGGGCAAGACGCTGGCTGACACGACGGTGAACGCCGAAGACATCATGCGCGGTTTCCGGCTGGACGTCTGGGACGACGTGTCGAAGTCCTGGCGCAGCCTCTGCCTGCGCAAGGGCACGTACTCGTTCAACGGCAGCACGGTGACGGTCGACGACGAGGGCGCGATCATCCCCGCTCACACCGAGCAGATCGGCGACCCCACGATCTATCTGCACGAGTCCCTGGCTCGCTGGATCGGCTACAGCCTCGTCGCGTCCCGTCCCGGAAAGGGCGCGGCGGACGACGGTGGCTTCGTCGGCGAGGACACGACGCCCGACCCGAACTTCGATCTGAGGACGTCGTTCAAGGCACAGCCGGGAACGCTGCCGAAGCTCCGGTACGGACGGACGTACCGCCTACGCGCGAGAGTCACCGACCTCGCCGGCAACGGGCTGCGGCTGGCCGATGTGCCCGCGAACTCCCCGCATGCCAGCGCCACGGTCAAGTTCCGCCGCTACGAGCCCGTCGAACCGCCGTTCGTCCTGCTCCGCAAGCCACGGACCGAGGGCGAGTCGCAGGAGCACCTCGTCATCCGCAGCAACTACAACACGGCCGCAACGGCAGACAGCCAACGACATCTCGCACCCGCGCAGACCTCGCAGCACACCGCGGAGCAGCACGGCATGTTCGACGTGCCCGCCAACCTGCTCAATCCCAGCGGCATGAGCAAGCTCGCCTACGCGTTGATCGGCGACCGGAACGAGGGGTCGCTCGCGAACAGCGGCAAGCCCGATCCAGGGAACCAGGGCCTGCCCTACTACGAGGAAGAGCAGCTGAGGGTTCCGTACTTCCCGGACGTGCTGGCGCGTGGCGCCGCGTTCCAAGGTCTCCCCGGCACGGCCGCGAACTCGGTCGTCACGGTCGACTTCGACTTTGCCCTGCTGCAGAAGTGGCCGGACGCCCGGCCGTTCCGTCTGCAGATCGTCGAGGGTGCGGGAGCCCCGAAGTTCGACAGCCTGCGACGCGTTCTCACCGTCCAGCTGCCGAAGGGGCGCAGTTTCGACGTCAAGTTCTCCAGCAAGATCACCGCGGCGGACCGCGAGTTGCTCGGCACCTGGGGCTGGTTGCTCGAGTACATCGCCGCCGGCAAGCCGCTTCCGGCCGACGTCACCCTGGCCAAGCTGCAGCAGTGGGCCGTCGAGGGGAGGCTCTGGCAGCTGACGCCGTTCCGGACTCTCACGCTGGTGCACGCCTCGCGTCAACCGCTGCTCGCACCCACGTTCTCCAAGCCCATCGCGGTCCGGGTGGCCGGCGAGACGTCCGCCAAGATCATCGACAAGATCACGCTCGACCACCAGAGCACGAACCGCTTCGATCTCGTTGCCCGATGGACCGAACCGGTCGACGAGCTCACCCAGCCCGGGCCGAAGAACGTCAACGGAGAGACCCTCGTCTACCAGCAGGAGGTCGACTTCACGGCGAGAGGCGCGGACCTGATCGCCATCAACCGCCCGCACGAGTTCCACGACACCAAGTACCGCAAGGTCAACTACGAGCTCGTGGCGACGACGCGGTTCGCCGAGTACTTCGCCGAGCGCAAGAACGTCAAGCTCGTCAAGGGCAGCGCCGTCGCGGTGTCAGCAGCTGGCTTCGTCCCGACGTCCGATGTCGTGGCGTCGACCGCCGTGGATCCCAAGGTGACCTACGTGCGTGGCGTCGACTACGACGTGAACGTCGCGAACGGCACGATCACCGCGCTCGTCGACGCTCTGCACAACCAGACGGTCGAGGTCGCGTACGTCGCGCCGCCGATCACACGGTCGAGCCTGGAAGCGAAACCGCCTGTGGCGGTTGACGTTCCGAGCTCCGCCCGGCCCGTAGCTCCCGACGTGGCGTACATCGTCCCCACGTTCGGCTGGGAGAAGTCGAGCGATGCCACGAAGGTCACGAGCAGCCGGCTGGGCAACGGCCTCCGCGTGTACCTCCGCCGCCCTTGGTACTCCTCGGGCGCCGGCGAGCATCTCGGAGTGGTGCTCATGAGCCAGCTCGCGGCACCGGACGCGCGAATGGAGCGCCACGTCACGACCTGGGGTCAGGACCCGGCGTTCGCGTCGTCGGCGACCACGCTGGTCCCTGTCGTGGCCGACTTCACCGCGGCGGTACGTCCCAAGTCGAATCTGAAGTTGGCCGAGGCCGACAAGGACCCCAACCTCACCACGGTGTCGGTGGCACCGCACGACGTCGGGTACGACGCCGACCGAGGACTCTGGTACAGCGACCTGGTCGTCAAGCAGGGCGCGGCGTACATGCCGTTCGTTCGACTCGCGCTCGCCAGATACCAGCCCATCTCGATCACCAAGGTGGAGCTGTCGCCGGTCGTGCTCGCGCAGTTCGCCCAGCTGAGCCCGAACCGTACGGCGACGGTCGTCTTCAACGGTGCCGACCCGACGAAGCTCACGCTCACGGTGTCCGGGCTCACGTACCCGACGACCTCCAGCTATGCGACGAGGTCGGAGATCGACGTGCTCGTTCAGGAGAAGAACCCCGCGCTGCAAGGCGATCTGGCCTGGTCGACGGTCGCGACCAGCACGCTGCCGGGAGCGGCGACCGGTACCTGGACAGGTGGGATCACGCTGCCGGCCGCGCGCGGAAGCAAGCCGTTCCGCTTGGTCGTCCAGGAGTACGAGCTGCCCTCCAAGGGTGGCCGGCGCCTCGTCTACACCGATGCCATCCAGATCTGAAGTCCGTTCCTGAGAAGGGAAACCCATGCGATCGCGTTCTCATCACCGCAGACTGGCCGTCGCCGCCGCTCTGCTGGCCGTCGCGCCGTTCGCGGTCGCCGTGGGTGGCCAGGCCTCCGCGGACGACAAGCCCGCGCGTCCCTCGTCCGCTGAGGAGCTGAAGGCCTCGATCCTCGCGCGGGGGCACGCCAATCTCCGGACCACGTCGGTCCAGGCCGCGGCCATCCCGTCAGGCGGAGCGGGCAACGGCATCTTCCAGGTGTACGTCGACCAGACCCTCGACGGCACGTTCACGGTCCTCACCGGGCCCCAGCACCCGGCCGGACCTGGCAAGAATGTGCTGTTCGGCAACGGGATTCCGGGCACGAGTTACCTGATCATCCGGCACATCGATGATTCGTCCGGAGTCATCACCGACTGGGTACAGGGCCAGCTCATCACCCACGAGAACGAGCAGCCGCTCCGCTACTACGACACCAACCCGATCGGCGCCACCGGCTTCGACACACAGTTCTACCTCGACAGCGCCGAGGTCCATCAGGTGGTGGACGTCCACGGCACGACGCTCGCCGACAGCAGTGTCGAGGTCACCACGACGATCGCGCCCGGCTCCGGCAGCGGCGACGACACGTACCAGCTGCAGTACATCTGGGACGTCGCCACCGACGAGGACGACGGGCCGGTCCTCCAGCCGCAGGCGGCAAGCGGGATGTTCCGTCCGTTCGACTCGACGCTCTCCACCGAGCAGACGATCGCCACCACCGTCGACAGCCTCGCGGTGGCGGACAACGACGGCAACCCGGTGCCACCTACGCTCGGCATCGGCGTCTCCGGGAGCGGACCTTCCTGGTTGCAGGCCGCTCCGACCGCGCCGGTCTCGCAGAAGTACGTGTGCTGGCCCAGCGCTGTCTACGCACCGTTCGGCGAGTACGAGGTCGACGGCTCGTACGACGTCGCCACCCCGGCCTCGAGTTGCCTCAACTCCAACCAGCGCAACGACTCCGCGATCGTCTCGCAATGGAGCTTCGAGCCCGGCGATCCCGACGACCCGACCGTGCATCGGGCGTCCGCCTCGCTGTTCTCCAGCCCACGTACGCGGTACGCGACGGCGATGACCGCGACGCCCGTGCTGTTGCAGGCGCCGGTGTTCAGCGCGACGGTCACCGACACCGCGCACAACCGGCGGCTGGTCGGACGGACGGTGGCGTTCAAGGTGGGCAACACGGTCCGATGCTCGGCGGTCACCGATGCGAACGGCGTCGCTCGCTGCGGCACCCTGGCCGATCGGCTCGCGGCTATCCTGGGCCTCGGCTACACAGCCTCCTACCAGGGCAACGCGATCTGGGCGCCGGCATCGGCCCGAGGTCGCCTGCTGTAAAGGACACCGTGCGGATCGCCTATCTGGCAAGGGGAAACGGCTTCGGGCACGCTGCCCGGGCGTTGCCGGTCATCGACGCGCTGACCGAGCTCGATCCGACCGTCGAGGTGCGGCTCGCGTCCGCGGGTACTGGTGCGGAGTACCTGCGGATGCGAGGCCGCGCCCACGACGATCTCGGCATCGCTGATGAGGACGACCACGGTCAGGAGGCGACCGAACGTTTGCACGCGTACCTCGCCTCGCAGTCCGACCTGAGTCTTGTCGTCTGCGACGAGCTGTTCCGGGTGCCGGTGCTGTGCGACCTGCTCGGTGTGCCGTGCGTGTTCGTGACCTGCTTCCTCGGCATGGACCCGGGACAGGATCCGCGCCAGGACGTCATGCTCGTCGGCGCTCGCCGGATCGTGATCCCGGACTGGCCGGAGCTGCACGCCGTTCCGCCGTTCCTCGACCAGGTCGAGTTCCTCGGCCCGATCGTGCAGCCGATCGCGACGGCGCGGGCCGCGGCGCGGGAGGCGCTGGGCATCGGAGAGTCGTTCGTCGGCACCGTGTCTCTCGGTGGGCTCACGACGGAACGGCGTACGTACCAGCAGTCGCTGCTGCGAGCGGCCCTCTCGCTGTGGCAACGCGACGCCCCGCCCGACTCGACGATCTACGTCCTTTGCGACGAGTCCGAGCTCGGGATCGACGCGACCGATCCCCGCGTGCGATGGGTCGGGTACGAGGCGACCCAAGACCCCGACCTCTACCTCCGCGCAGCGGACGTCGTCTTCCCCTCCCCGGGATCGACGATGCTGAAGATCGCCCGCAGCCGGATTCCCGCCGTCGTGCTGCGCGAGCCGGACTGGCCCATCGGCCGCCAGCACGTCGCGTACGTCACGGGTCGGTCGTCGGTGCGGGTCGGCGACACCTGGGCGACCGTCCAGGCCGCCGTGACCGAGCCGACCGAAGACTCGCTGACCTGGGGCGATACCGGGGACCTCGCGAAGCTGATCCTCGCTGAGCTCTAGTCGCAGTCCGGCTCGGCTAAGAAGCCCCAAGAGAACATCCGTCGCCGCATGACAGGCGGTGGCGTGCGGCGAAACTTGCGAGCCGGGGCTGCGACCATCAAGGCTAGTCGCAGTCCGGCTCGGCTAAGAAGCCCCAGAAGAACATCCGTCGCCGCATGACAGGCGGTGGCGTGCGGCGAAACTTGCGAGCCGGGGCTGCGACCATCAAGGCTAGTCGCAGTCCGGCTCGGCTAAGAAGCCCCAGAAGAACATCCGTCGCCGCATGACAGGCGGTGGCGTGCGGCGAAACTTGCGAGCCGGGGCTGCGACCATCAAGGCTAGTCGGGGTTGTCGCCGGTGTCCTTGCGCTCGTGCTCGGCGAGGAAGCGTTCGAAACTCTCGGCCAGTTCGTCGCCGGTCGGGAGCTCGCCGCCGGCGGCTTGGAGGAGGTCGGCGCGGTTGGACTCCTCGGCTGTGTACGCGTCGTACTGCTGCTCCAGCTGGGTCACCACCTGCGCCACCTCGGTGGAGGACGACGTCTGCTCGTCGATCTGCACCCGTGCCTGCTCGGCGGACTCGTGCAGGTCGGAGCTGGGGAGGGCGAGGCCGGTGGCCTTGGCCAGGGAGTCGACCAGGGCCGCGGCGGCGGTCGCGTACTCCGACTCGGCGAGGTAGTACGGCACGTGCACGGCCAGGCCGAACGTGTCGTGCCCGCGCTCGGTCAGGCGCAGTTCGAGCAGAGAGCCGACGCTGGCGGGAATCAGCACCGAGTGCTTCCAGGAGCGCTCGCCCGCGATGAGGTCGGTGCGGTTGCCGTGCGTCGTGAACGCGACCGGGCGGGTGTGCGGCACAGCCATCGGGATGGCGTGCAGCTCGACCGCGAGGCCGACGTTCCACGACTCGAACAGGTCGATCACGCCCTCGACGAACCGGTCCCACTGCACGTCCGGCTCGCGGCCGTCGAGGATGAGGAACGGCGTACCGTCCTGGTCCTTCACCAGCACGACCTCGATCACCGGCTGCTGGTAGCCCGTGTAATGGTCCTGGTCGAACGCGATCCGCGGCCGCCGGGACCGGTAGTCGATCAGCTGGTCGGCGTCGAAGCGCGCGATCACCCGGCTGTCCAACGTCGTCCGCAGGTGCTCGATCGCGAGCCGCGTCGACCCTCCCGCGTCCACGAACCCGCTGAGGCCGTGCACGAGCACAGCCCCGTCGAGCTCGGGCACGTCGGGCTCGAGGTCGTACAGGTCAGCCGGATCCAGCATTTCTCCATCCTCCCCCCTTGCGGGCGTTCAGTCGCTACAGGGGAGACCGGTGGAGGTCGAGAAACTCATCGGCCCTGGCACGGCGTGACGTGGCTCACATCGGACGCCGCGTTCCGGCGTGATCCACTTGCACAAGTTACCGCCGGGTAGGACCATGGAGGGGAAGTTACCGACAGGTAGTTCCACGCGTGACCTGACTCGAGATGGAAATGCTGTCATGAGCCATTACAAGAGCAACCTCCGTGACACCGAGTTCACCCTCTTCGACGTACTGGGACGCGACGAGCTGCTCGGCACCGGGCGGTACGTCGACGTCGACGTCGACACCGCCAAGAGCATCTTGGGCGAGATCGCCCGGCTCGCCGAGGACCAGGTCGCGGCCTCGTTCGAGGACGGCGACCGCAACCCACCCGTGTTCGACCCCGCGACGCACTCGGTGACGATGCCCGAGTCCCTGCGCAAGTCATTCAGCGCCTGGGTCGACGCCGAGTGGTGGCGGCTGGAGATCGACCAGGAGATCGGCGGCCAGCCCGTTCCGCCGTCGCTGCGCTGGGCCGCGGCCGAGTTCGCGCTCGGCTCCAACCCGGCCATGTTCATGTACGCGAGCGGCCCCCGCTTCGCGACCGCGATCTACCGCAACGCGACCGAGGAACAGAAGCGGATCGCCGAGCTCATGATCGAGCGCAAGTGGGCCGCGACGATGGTGCTGACCGAGCCGGACGCGGGCTCCGACGTCGGCGCCGGTCGTACGAAGGCGCACCCGCAGCCCGACGGCACGTGGCACATCGAGGGCGTCAAGCGCTTCATCACCGCGGGCGAGCACGACCTCTCCGAGAACATCATCCACCTCGTGCTCGCGCGTCCGGTCGGCGTCGAGGGCGCCGGCGGCCCGGGCACGAAGGGGCTGTCGCTGTTCATCGTTCCGAAGACGCGCTTCGACCTGCGGACGGGCGAGCTCGGCGAGCGCAACGGCGTGTTCGCGACGAACGTCGAGCACAAGATGGGGCTGAAAGTCTCGACGACCTGTGAGCTGACTTTCGGCGACGGGACGCCGGCGGTCGGCTACCTGCTCGGCGAGGTGCACGACGGCATCCGGCAGATGTTCCAGGTGATCGAGTACGCGCGGATGATGGTCGGCACGAAGGCCATCGCGACGCTGTCGAGCGGCTACCTGAACGCGCTGGAGTACGCGAAGACGCGCGTGCAGGGCCGCGATCTCACCCGGCAGGGCGACCGGACGGCGCCGAGCGTGACGATCACGAACCACCCCGACGTACGACGTTCGCTGATGACGCAGAAGGCGTACGCGGAGGGTCTGCGCGCGCTCGTTCTCTACACCGCGACGCAGCAGGACGCGGTCGACGTCGCGGCGTTCAACGGGACGAAGGACGACGCGGCGGAGCGGCTGAACGACCTGCTGCTCCCGATCGTCAAGGGCTACGGCTCGGAGCGCGCTTGGGTGCAGCTCGGCACGGAGTCGCTGCAGACGTTCGGTGGCTCGGGCTTCCTGCAGGACTACCCGATCGAGCAGTACGTGCGCGACGCGAAGATCGACACGCTGTACGAGGGCACGACCGCTATCCAGGGCATGGACCTGTTCTTCCGGAAGATCGTGAAGGACAACGGCCAGGCGTTGGCCGCTCTCGCCGGTGAGGTGTCCGCGTTCGCCACGTCGGAGGCCGGGAACGGCCGCCTGAAGGTCGAGCGCGGGCTGCTCGCCGCTGGACTGGAGAACGCGCAGGGCATCGTCGGCGCGATGGTGGGCCAGCTGCTCGAGGCCGCGCCGAACGCCGAGAAGCCGGACCCGACTTCGCTGTACAAGGTCGGCCAGAACACGACCCGCCTGCTGCTCGCGCTGGGCGACGTGGTGTGCGCGTGGCTGCTGCTGCGTAAGGCGGAAGTGGCGATCGCGCGGCTCGACGCCGGCGCGTTGACGGCGAAGGACCAGGCCTTCTACGAGGGCAAGGTCGCCGCGGCGCAGTGGTTCTGCTCGCAGGTGCTGCCTCGCCTCGCCGCGGAGCGCTTGGCCGCCGAGAGCACGACGAACGACCTGATGACGCTGTCGGAGGACGCGTTCTGATCGGGGTCAGCTGAACGAGGGGCACCTCTTGTCGGAGGGTGCCCCTCGTTCTTTCTCTTCTATGCCGGCCGCTTGAAGCGGTCGTACGGGACGACCGCGATCGAAACGACTTCGACGACGAGCTCCGGAATCACCAGGCCCGCGGCCTGGATGAGGATGCTCACTGGCGCCGTCTCGGCAGCGAAGTGCCGTGAACGTGCGCGCTGGATCGCGGGGAGATCGGCGCGGTCGACGAAGTAGATCGTCATCGACACGATGTCGTCGAGCTTCCCGCCGACCTCCTCGAGAATTTCGCGAACGTTGTCGAACGCCTTGTCCAGTTGGGTTTCCGCGTTCCCTATGCCGACGACATTGCTGTCGGCGTCCCAGGCGACCTGGCCGGTGACGTGGACGACCTGGCCCTCGCCCTGGAGGACTCCCTGCTGGAACGCGCGCCCGTTCGGGGCCCAGATGCCCGCGGGGTTGTAGCCGTCAGCCAAGGCGAGCTCTCTTTCAGGACGAGAACTTCAGCTGGCTCAGCGTCTCGCCGAGCAGCTGGGTGCTGTCGAGATCGTACGCGAACGGCGTGTTGAACAGCAGCCCGTCGAGGCCGGCGTCAACCAGGGCTTGCGCCTGCTCCAGCACCTGGTCCGGGTTGCCGGCGATGACGCGGTCGGCCCACTGGTCCGGCGGCGCGTCGAAGCGCGCGCGGACCTCCTCCGAGAGTTCCGCGGCCTTCTCGGAAGTCGGCGCGATGATCACCGAGCCGAGGCGGGTCTTGGTGATCTCCGCGGGGTCGCGGCCGAGGTCCTCGCAGTGCTTGGCGATCACGCCGACCTTGTGCCGTACCTGCTCCGGGTTGCCGAAGATGTTGGACGCGTCGCCGTACTGCGCGACGAGCTTCAACGTCCGGCGCTCGCCGCCGCCGCCGATCATGATCGGCGGACCGTTCTTGCGGAGCGGGCGGGGATTGTTGAGAGCGTTGACGATTCGGTAGTGCGTGCCCTGGAAGCTCGGCCGGTCCTCGGTGAACATCGCCTTGCAGATCTGCAGGGCTTCCTCCAGCCGGTCGAGTCGTTCCTTGTCGGACGGGAAGTCGTAGCCGTACCCGGTGTGCTCGCTGATGTTCCAGCCGGCACCGATGCCGAGGATCGCGCGCCCGGCGGAGACGGTGTCGAGCGTGCTGACGATCTTGGCGAGGTAGGCGGGGTTGCGGTACGTGACGCCGGTGACCATGGTGCCGAGCATCGCCTTGCGCGTGCGTGCGGCGAGGCCACCGAGCAGCGTGTACGCCTCCAGCATCTCGTCGGTCTCAGGGCCGACGCCGTGCGGGAGTTGGTAAAAGTGGTCCATGACCCAGACCGAGTCGAAGCCCGAATCCTCGGCGGTCGTCGCGATCGCCGCGATCTTCTCGAACAGCTGGTCTGGCGGAGTGTCTGGATAAGTGAAGCTGGGAATCTGGAGCCCGAGACGGGTCACTGCCACGGCAGAAGTCCTTTCCGGTAGACCTCTCGCCAAATTACTTGCCGGCTAACGACTTTGCCAACAAGCTGGACCGCGCTCCACCCTGGTGGGGCAAAGGGGACGCCGAGTTCCGGACGATGACCGTCCGGAACCCCGTCTATCGTGCGGGGCCATGGCAACGAACTGGACCCTCGGCGGCGACGCGCTCGACCCGATCAAGCTGGCGGAGTTCTGGGCCGCGGCGCTGGGCTACGTACCCGAGCCCGGCTTCTACGACGACGACTGCGCCTCGCTCATCGACCCGGACGGCGTGGGCTACCTAGATCAGCTCGGCCACGTGGTCATGCTCGACCCCGAGGGCAACGAGTTCTGCGTCGGTTAGGTCCGTACGACTCGAGGCCGGCCGTCCTCCCAGACGACCTCGTCGATCCAGAACTGGCGGCCGGGCGGCTCCTTCACCTTGCCCGGTTGCCAGGCGTGGTACGCGAGCCAGGTCCGCCCGTCGAGCGTGGCCATCGAAGCGTGCCCCGGGCCAGCGACTTCAGAATCCCCAGCCAGGATGGGGTTTTCGGCCGCCTTGGCGAACGGCCCGAGTGGTGAGTCGGCGACCGCGTAGCCCTCGCCGTACTCGGGTCGGTCGAACGCGTTCGCCGAGTAGAACAGGTAGTACCGCCCGTCGCGCGGCCAGATGAACGGGCCTTCGACGAGGTTGCCCTCCCACGGAACGTCCTGCTTGATCAGCTCCACCAGCTTGCCGGTGAGCTCGCGCGGGCCGGCCAGCTCCTGCAGGTAGATCCAGGTGTCGACGCCGATCGCGTTGCCGTCGTTCTTCCACAGCAGGTAAGTGGTTCCGTCGCTGTCGACGAACGGACTCGCGTCGATCGAGCCGCCGTTGTCCTGGTCGAGCAGCGGCCCGTCGGTGTCGTCGACGAACGGTCCCTCCGGCGAGTCCGCGAGGGCGACGCCGACGGCTTGGCGGTCGGTCGCACGGCAGTGCGCGGTGTAGTACATCGCGTACCGGCCATCGGGCAACGGCGACACCTCGGGAGCCCACGTACGACCGGGAATCACCCACGACGCAAGGGCAGGCATCGCATCGCCGACCTCGCGCCACGTCCGCAGATCGTCGGAGGCGAGCAGCTGGACGTTGCCGAGCTCGCCGTTCGTCGCGTACGCGTAATAGTGGGCGCCCTCCCCGACCCGCTCGTCCTCGATGCGGAGGACGAACGGGTCAGGAAAGTTGCCTTCGTAAACGAGTCCCATCGACTACGGCCTCGAGACGCGGAAGTAGTCGAACTGGGAGAGTGCCTTACCGAACTGGTCGGTCGTCCCCTGCAGCGATGCCTGCGAGGTGAGGCCGATCTTCGGCGTGGCGTTCGCGGGCAGCGTCCAGGTCAGACCCCACACCCACGTCTTCCCGTCGAGACTGGACGCGGCGCGGTAACGGTGCTCGCCGGTCTTCGGGTCGAGCGTGTGCACGAGCCGCAGCCAGGTCGTGTCCCCAGGTGGGCCGACGACGCCGCCGCCCCACGAGCGCCGACCCTGGAAGATCGTCTCCTTGCCGAACTCCGCGATCCGCGTCTTCTCCACCGCGACGATGTCGAAGCGCAGGAAGTCGTCGTCGTTCACGTAGACGAGGATCCCGCCCTGCTGGTAGTTGCGGATCGTGTCGACGCCGAGGTCGATCGTCAGCTTGGTTTCGATCGTAAAGTTACCTGTCGGTTGGTCGCGGACCAACAGGCTCGGTGTGCCGTCGCCGACAAGGTCGGCGATCTGCGTGGGCCACTTGAACTCGCCACCCGAGACGGTGGCCTCCGGGTCGGGATCGCGGACCCAGCTCCAGCCGGCACCGAGCGCGCCGCCGTTGAACTCGTCCGAGAACGCCTTGTCGACCCTGCCCGGCTTCGGCGCCGGAACGACCTTGCGCACCGGCTCGTACAGCGCGTTGGCGGAGAAGTTGTCGACCTCGCCACCACCGGTCGCGGTGACGCCGGCTCGACCCTTGCGGTCGAGGCGGCTCGGCACCTTCAGCGAGACCTCGGCCCACGGGTCGGCGAGCCGCGCGTCGGTGACGTCGGCGGTGATCGTACGGCCGCGTGCCTGCAGCGCCACCACGTGCCAGGCGCCGTAGTCGAACCCAGCCGGGATCGGCGCGGACTTCGCCTCGATGTGACCGCCGACGAACGTCTCGATCCGCAGCTGCTTGCGCTTGGCGTCGATGACCGCGCGGACGCCGCCGAGTGGCTCGCCCACGCGGGCGACGACGCCGACCGAGCCGGTCGCACCGGTACGGACGTCCGCCTCGACGCGCACGTCGGAGTCGGACACGTTCTTCTTCGTCACCGCGAGCGCGTAGTTTCCGGACAGCTTGCCGAAGCCGCCCGACTGCGCGTCCGGGCCTGCGTTCGCGAGGTCACCGAGCACCTCGACGAACCGTCCCTTGGTCGCTGCCGCGTCGTCGAAGCGGTCGTCGATCTCGCCGACCGCGACGGGCGCCTTCTCGCCGGACTCGGAGGCGCCGAGGCCGGCGCGGACGATCGGCCAGCCGTCGATCCAGTCGAGCCGGTCGAGGTTCATCGGCCGCATCGTGAAGCCGGGCGACACGTCGAGCCACGGGTCGTTGCGGTCGATCGCGTGGTACGCCATGTACATCTCGCCGCTGACGTCGGTCGCGGCGGAGTGGTGGCCGGTGCCGATCCACTTGTTGCCGTTCGGCGCGATCACCGGGGTGCCGCCGGTACGGCTCTCCAGCATGGTCTTGCCGAGGCGGTCGACGAACGGGCCCATCGGGCTCTTCGACCGGCCGACGAACACGGTGTAGCCGGTGGTCGGGCCGGCGCAGCAGTTCGCGGACGAGCCGAACAGGTAGTACCAGCCGTCGCGGTGCAGGACGTTCGGGCCCTCGAAGCGGGACGAGGCGATGTGCGTCGGCTCGCCAACCGTGGTGAGTCCGTCGGCCGACATCTTCACGACGTAGAGGCCGGTGCCGTACCCACCCCAGTACATGTAGTGCGTGCCGTCGGTGTCGGTGAACAGCGCCGGGTCGATGGTCGTGTCGAAGCCGCCGCCCACAGGCCTGGCGGGGATGAGCGGCTCGGCCTTGGGGGTCCACGGACCGGCCGGGTGCGGCGCGGTGGCGACGCCGATCGCGGGGTCGAAGCCCTGCGTGGTGGTCGTCGTGTTCGGGACAGTGAAGTAGAGCAGGTACTGGCCGTTGAGGTAGCGGACGTCCGGGGCCCAGAAGCCGGTGCCGGGTGCCGCGTACGGCGGCAGGTTCGTGGCGTTGAAGACGTCGCCGGCCTCGGTCCAGTGCACCAGGTCGGTGGACTTGCCGATCTTGTACGACGAGCCGCGGGTGCCCTGCTCGTCGTGCGGGCCGCCGGTGGCGTAGCCGTACCAGACCCCGTCCTTGCCGCGGATGACGGCCGGGTCGGGGAAGTCGATGGTGTACCCCTGGACGACGGGGTTGGAGTACGTTGCCGCGGCCTCAGGTTTCGGCGCGGCAGCCGTCGGCGAGGCGACGAGGGACACCGTGGCGAGTCCGCCGCAGAGCGCGGCGATCCCCACGAGCGTCAACGGACGCCGTCGTACGGGCATGTGCGACCTCCGGGATGAGCGGTGCATCGATGTCCCGTGTCTAACCGCAATGCTCAACGTTGTAAAGACCGCGTCCCGCGCCGCGCCTGACCGGTGCCGGACTGGCCACCGTCCCAAGCGGCAGTCGCGTTCAGCTAATGAATAGTAAGTCTTTCTAACAGTTGCGTTGACTTGGTCGCCGATGAGCACCTATTGTCCGAATCATTCCCGGGCCCGGGATGCACCTCCTTCTTGGCGCCAACGGCCGGATGCTGTCACCGTGTGAGCAAGGGAGGATCCCCGTGTCTGTAAAGCTGTCTCGATCACGACGAGCGCCGGTCTGGCTGATGGCCGGATTGGCGCTGGCGTTGGTTCCGATCGGCGCTGCTGAAGCCCGCCCACCCTCGACGTCCGACGCGGACGTGGCCGCCGCCAGGTACGAGGCGGAGAGCACGACGCCGGTCGCGGCGAACGGCCAGCTGCGGGTGTGCGGCACCAAGCTGTGCAACCAGAACGGCACGCCGATCCAGCTCCGCGGGATGAGCACGCACGGCCTGCAGTGGTACCGGCAGTGCGTGAACGACGCCTCGCTCGACGCGCTGGCGAACGACTGGCAGGCGGACATCCTCCGGCTGTCGATGTACATCCAGGAGGATGGGTACGACACCGACCCGCGGATGTTCACCGACCTGATGCATCAGCTGATCGACCAGGTGTCGGCGCGCGGCATGTACGTGATCGTCGACTGGCACATGCTCGACCCGGGCGACCCGCACGCGAACCTGGCGAAGGCGAAGACGTTCTTCACCGAGATCGCCCAGCGGCACAAGGACAAGCCGAACGTCCTCTACGAGGTGGCGAACGAGCCGAGCGGCGTGAGCTGGTCGCGGATCAAGAGCTACCACGAGCAGATCGTCCCCGTGATCCGTGCGCAGGACCCCGACGCGGTCGTCCTGCTGGGCACGCCCGCGTGGTCCTCGCTCGGCGTCTCCGACGGCGGGAACGAGCAGGAGGTCATCGACTCGCCGGTGAACGCGTCGAATGTGATGTACACGTTCCATTTCTACGCGGCCTCGCACGACGCCGAATACCGGGACGCGTTGTCGCGGGCAGCGGACCGGATTCCGATGTTCGTCACGGAGTTCGGCACGCAGGAGTACACCGGTGACGGGCCGAACGACTTCACCTCGTCGCAGCAGTACCTCGACCTGCTGGCGGAGAAGCAGATCAGCTGGACGAACTGGAACTACTCCGACGACGAGCGCACGGGCGCGGCGTTCACCGAGGGCACCTGCCCGAACGGCCCGTACGCGGGCACCAGCCGCCTGAAGGAAGCCGGCTCGTGGGTGCGCGACCGGATCCGTACGCCGGATAGCTGGTGAAAGGCTACGGGAGGCCGACGTAGTTCTCGCTCAGGCTGCGGGCGTAGGACTCCGACGTGGTCACGTACCGCAGCTGGGAGAGCTGGAGCTTCTCCTCGTACGGGTCGTGGTCGGGGAAGGTGTGCAGCATGGAGGTCATCCACCAGGAGAAGTGCTGGGCTCGCCAGACGCGCCACAGACAGTCCGTGGAGTACGAGTCGAGCAGCGCGCGAGAGCCGGTCGTATACCAGGACTCGAGGGCGGCTCCCAGCAGACGGACGTCGGCCAGTGCGAGGTTCATGCCCTTCGCTCCCGTCGGCGGAACGATGTGGACGGCGTCACCGGCGAGGAAGAGGCGCTTCCACTGCAGCGGTTCGGTGACGAGGCTGCGCATGGCGGTGATGCCCTTGTCGATCACGGGGCCCTCGGTCAACTCCCAACCAGGTAAGGCGAGCCGCTGCTGAAGCTCGTCCCAGGTCCGGCCGTCGGACCAGCTGTCGAGGGACTCGTCCGGTGCCACCTGGAGGTAGAGCCGCGAGATCTTCGGCGATCGCATGCTCACCAGCGCGAAGCCGCGGGACGAGTGGCAGTAGATCAGCTCCTCCGTCGATGGTGGCGCCTCGGCGAGGATTCCCAACCAGGCAAAGGGGTACGTCCGTTCGTACGTCGTCAGCACCCCTTCCGGAACGAACGATCGGGACACCCCGTGGAAGCCGTCGCAGCCCGCGACGAAGTCGCACTCGAGCGTCTGCTCGCGTCCGTTCTCCACGAACGCCACCGTCGGCGAGTCAGCCAGCCCCGACAGCCGAACGTCCGAGACGGAGAAGCGCAGCTCGCCACCGGCGGCGATCCTGGCCGCGATCGCGTCCTTCACGACCTCCTGCTGTCCGTACACGGTGATCGAACGGCCCGTCAGCGACGTCATCGGCACCCGATGCCGCTCGCCGCCGAACTGCAGGTTGATCCCCTCGTGCGGCAGCCCCTCGCGGTCGAGCCGCGCGCCGAGCCCACACGCACGCAGCAGGTCCACCGATCCCTGCTCCAGTACGCCCGCTCGCACCCGGCTCTCCACGTACGCACGATCGCGACTCTCCAACACCACCGACGAAATCCCCGCCAGGTGCAGCAGGTGCGACAGCACCAGACCGGCTGGCCCCGCGCCGATGATGGCTACTTGCGTACGCATAGGAAGAGCTCACCCCACAGTGCTGTTACGTCCGGCGCCCAGCGCGCATACCGACATCACCACGATCACGCCGACCAGCACGAGCAGCGGTGCGGTCCAGCCGGACGTCGAGTCGCGCAGCGCTCCCATGGCGAACGGGCCCGCCGCGCCCAGCACGTACCCGATCGTCTGCACCGTTCCGGACAACCCGCGCGCGACGTCCGGAGAACGGGACCGCAGGACGATCAGCGCGAACACGAACGAGATCGACGCGCCCTGCGCCAGCCCCGCGAACAGCGTCCACAACAGATAGAGCGACGGAGCGAGCAACAGGCCGACGACACCGACCGCCCAACCGAAGCAGATCAGGAGGCCAGGCAGCACCTGCGACCTCGAGCGCGCGGCAAGCGTGGGCATCACGAACGCCGACGCGATGCCCAGAATGTTGAACAGGGACAGGGCAAAGCCCGCTGCGCCGAGGGAGACCGACGCGTCGTGCAGCAGCGCCGGCAGCCACGCGAGCACCGCGAAGTACAGCAGCGACTGGCAGCCCATGAAGATCGCGAGCGCCCACATCACCGGGTTGCCGAGCACCGTACGCGCCCGGAACGTCTGCGCCGGCGGGCGATGCGCCTGCCGCGACAACGGCATCCAGATCAGCGCCGCGAGCAACGCCGGGAAGGCCCACACCAGCAGGGCACCGCGCCAACCCCAGCCCGCCGACAACGCCAGCGGCGCACTGATCGCCGACGCGAGGGCAGCTCCCGCGATGAGCACCGCGGTGTACATCCCGGTCACCGTTCCGGACCGCTCCGAGAAGTGCTGCTTGATCACGCTCGGCACGAGCACGTTCCCCACCGTGATCCCCGCGCCGATGACGATCGTGCCGGCGAACACCCACGGAACCGACGGCACGAAGCGGATCAGGCTGCCGACGACCAGAGCCAGCATCCCGAGCACCAGCGCCCGCTCGCTCCCGAGCCGTCGCCCCAGCGCCGCGGACGCCGCCGACAGCGCGCTGAAGCACAGCACCGGCAACGACGTCAGCAGCCCGGCCGCGCCGCGGGACAGTCCGAGGTCCGCCTGGAGCGACGGCAACAACGGCGACACCGCGGCGATCGCCGCGCGCAGGTTGACCGCTACCAGCGCGACCCCGGCCAGTGTCACCCAGACCGGCAGTCGTGCTGGCGCCTTGGTATCCACCCGACGATTCGATCACGAACCGGGACACGTCAGAACGGGTAGGGCGCGATCGAGCCCTGCATCGTGAGCCATTGCGTGTTCGTGAACGCGTCGAGGTTGCGGGTGGAGCTGCCGAAGCGGGCACCCGTTCCGGACGCTCCCACGCCGCCGAACGGCGCGACAGCCTCGTCGTCGACGGTCTGGTCGTTGATATGCACGATGCCGGACGGTATCCGGTCGGCCAACGCCATCGCCGCCGAGACGTCCGCGCTCAGCACACCGAGCGACAGTCCGTACGAGGTGTCGCGCGCCAACGCGACGGCCTCGTCCACCGAGCCGAACGTCGCTACTGGCGCGACCGGACCGAACACCTCGTTCGCCCAAGCCGGCGTCTCCGGGGTGACCGAAGCGAGCACGGTCGGGCGATAGAACAGGTCCTCGTACGTTCCGCCCGCCGCGAGCCGCGCGCCAGACGTGACGCTCGACGTCACCAGTTCGTGCACCTTGTCGCGTTGTCCCGCGTCGATCAACGGACCCAACGCCACCTGCGACGTCGCCGGGTCGCCAACAGGCAGATGGTCTGCCTTTTCGGAGAGCCGTTCGACGTACTCCTCGGCGACGTCGCGATGGACAAGGTGTCTGCCTGTTGTCATGCAGATCTGCCCCTGGTGCAGGAACGAGCCGAACGCGCCCGCCGACGCGGCCAGCCCGAGATCGGCGTCCGGAAGGACGATCAACGCGGAGTTGCCGCCGAGCTCGAGGTGGACGCGCTTGAGGTGCCGCCCAGCGGACTCGCCCACACGCCGGCCCGCGGCGGTCGAGCCGGTGAAGCTGATCACCGGCACCGACGGATGGGCGACGAGCGCCTCACCCAGGTCGGGTCCGCCGGGCAGCACGTGCAACAACCCCTCCGGGAGGCCGGCCTCCTCGAAGATGCGGGCGAGCATCAGGCCGCCGGACATGGCCGTCCGCGGATCGGGCTTGAGGACGACCGCGTTCCCGACCGCGAGCGCCGGCGCGACCGAACGGATGGACAGGATCAGCGGATAGTTGAACGGTGCGATCACTCCGACCACGCCCACCGGGAGCCGGCGCGCGAGGCTGAGCCGCGGCCGCGCGGTCGCGAGGACGTCGCCGGTCGGGTACGACGCAAGCGCCGCGGCCTCGTAGCACTCCTGCGCCGCGATGTGCAGCTCGACATCGGCCTTCGGCGGGATCGAGCCGGCCTCGCGAACGAGCCAGCCACGCAGCTCGTCCGCGTGCTGCTCCCACAGCGCGCCCGCGTGGCGCATCACTGCCGCACGTTCCTCGAAACTGGTCGCGGCCCAGGAAGGCTGCGCGGCGACAGCGCGAGCAACCGCGCGGTCGAGGTCGTCGGGGTTCGCGAGGCCGATCCGGCCGAGCTCCGCGCCGGTCGCGGGCTCGAGGTCGGCGGCCTCACCGCCGGCAGACTTGACCCAGCCGTCGCTGTAGATCCGACCTGTCCAGGTAGCGGCGTCGAGCAGGGTCATGGCGGGCCTCCGTCAGGGTTCGAAGTGCTCCTCAGGTGTCACACGGACGTCGAGAAGCAGGGGTTCATGGCGGTCGGCGAGCCCGGGCAGGACCTCGTCGAACGTCGCCAGCAATGCGTCGTAGCTGGTGATTTGTCGTGCGGGACAGCCGAGCGAGGTGGCCAGCCCGCGAACGTCGACGTCGAAGCCGGGCCACGGCGGCTTGCCGCCGGTACGGGCGGCGAGCAGGTCCATCACCGCGTATCCCCCGTTGGACAAGACGATGTACAGAACACCGCAGTCGTACCGGGCCGCGCTCCACAGTGCCTGGATGCCGTACATCGACGACCCGTCACCGACCACGGCGACGACCGGGCGAGTGGGGTCGCCGAGGCGCAAGCCCGCCGCGGCGGGCAGCGCGAAGCCGAGGCCGCCCATCGCCGCGCTCACGAACCCGCGAGGTGCGCGAGCCGGCACGTACTGGTGCAGCAACGGCCGCGTGGAGGGAGTTTCCTCAACCAGGACGGCGTCTTCGGGGATCCGCTCCGCAAGAGCGGCGAAGACCTGGGCGGCTCCGAACGGTCCCACCGGGACGGGAGGAGGAGTCCATGGGGTCGGGCGGTCGACCTCGCGTTGCGGCACCAGCTCGACGAGCCGTCCGCACACCAGGGAGGGATCCGCGACGATGCCGAGCGTCGCGTGGCTTCGGTGAACCGCCGCCGAGTCGTCGGCGACGACCACGACCGTCGTACCGGATCGCACCAGCGGACCAGGCTCGAACGGATACTGCCGGAACGCCCCGGTCCCCACGACCAGCACGAGGTCGTGCGGGGCAAGAGCCTCGCGGAGCCGGGCTCGACCGGCCGGCAGCTGACCCGCGAACCGTGCGTGGTCCTGCGGGAAGCCGGCTCGCGCGCTGAACGACTCCTGCCACACCGGGCAGCCGAGTCGTTCCACCAACGCCACCAGGGCACTCCAGGTGGCTGGACTGTCCGCGCCGGCACCGGCGACGATGGCCGGTGAGTGCGAGTCGGCCACCAGGCCTGCGAGCTCCGCCACGCTCGCGTGATCGACGGCGGGAGGTCGGCGGACCTCGAGAGGTGCGGCCAGCCCCAGGTCGGACGCCACCGGAGCGAGCCAGTCGTCCATCGGCACGACGACGAGTGCCGGCCCGCGCCCGTACGCCGCCTCGTGCCAGGCCCGCCGGATCGCCGCCGGGACGTCCTGCGGCAGGACCGGCTGGTCCACCCAGACGGGATAGGGACCGGCCAACGAGGCAAGCTGCCCGGCGAGGAACGGCTCCAACGCAAGGTGTCGCCGGTCCTGCTGGCCGACGACCACGACGAGCGGCGCCCGGTTGACGCGAGCCGTCGCGAGCGCGCCGACCGCGTTGCCCAGGCCCGCGGTCGTGTGCAGCAGCACGAACGCCGGCCGTTCGGTCGCGATCGCGAAGCCGGTGGCCATCCCGACGACCGACCCCTCGTGCAAGGCGAGCCGGAACCGGAAGTCCGACGGCAGATCGACGAGGAACGAGACCTCCGTCGAGCCGGGGTTGGAGAAGACGTCGACCATGCCGCAGGCACGCAGCACGTCGAACGTCGCCTCGCGGACCGTCGTCACCGTACGCCTTTCGCTCGCTGGATAAGGCCGAAGACGTGCCCACGCAGCCGGGCGAACTCGGGCGACGATCGCGTACCCAGCTGGTCGCGCGGGTCAGGCAAGTCGACCTTGACATCGTCCATGACGACGGTCGGCGAGGCCGACAGGACGAGGACGCGACCGCCGAGATAGACCGCCTCGTCGATGTCGTGCGTGACGAACACGATCGTGATGCGCAGCCGCTGCCAGAGCTCACGTACGAGGTCCTCGAGATCCGCACGGGTCTGCGCGTCGACAGCCGCGAAGGGTTCGTCCATCAGCATGATGCGCGGCTCGTACGCGACGGCTCGCGCGATCGCGACGCGCTGTTGCATGCCGCCGGACAGCTGCCACGGGTACGCCGATCGCGCCTCGTGCAGATCGACCGCCTTCAACGCCTCCTCGACGAGCTCGGCCCGCCGCGCCTTCGGCAGCTTCTTCTCGCGCAGCGGCAGCTCGACGTTCTCCCGCACGGTCAGCCACGGGAACAGGCTGCGGCCGTACTCCTGGAACACCACCGCCATCCCGGGCGGCGGCTCGGTCACCCGGCGGCCGTCGACGACGATCTCGCCGCCGGTCGGTGGCAGGAGACCGGCGATGCACTTGAGCAGCGTGGTCTTGCCCGCACCCGAGGGGCCGACGATGCAGACGAGCTCGCCGGGCGCGACGCCGAACGTCAGGTCGCGGACGGCCTCGACCGAGCGACCGTGGCCGTCGTAGACCTTGCGCAGGCCGCGGACCTCGAGAGCATGGGTGGACCCGAGCATGACGTCCATCATGCGCTCCCTCGCTGCGAGGCGCGCAGACCGTTGTACCAGCGCAGCACGCGCAACTCGACCAGGCGAACGAGCAACGCGAGGACCAGACCGAGCGCGCCGAGCAGCAGGATGCCGGTCCACATCTCGGTGACGTTGAACGTGCGCTGGAACTGGATGATCGTGAAGCCCAGTCCGTTGCTCGCCGCGAACATCTCGCTGATCACCATCAGGATGATGCCGATCGACAGGGCCTGCCGTACGCCGGTCATGATCTGCGGGCTCGCCGAACGAATCACCAACTGATACAGGCGAGTCCGCCCGCGGATGCCGTAGCAGCGGCAGGTCTCGGCGAGCACCTCGTCGACCGCACGTACACCCTCGACGGTGTTCAGCAGGATCGGCCAGAGGCAGCCGGAGACCACCACGAACACCTTCATCGTGTCGCCGATCCCGGCGAGCAGGATCAATACCGGAACCAGCACCGGCGGCGGGATCGCTCGAAGGAACTCCAACGCTGGTTCGCAAAACGCGCGTACCGACCGGATCGAGCCAATGAGGACACCCAGCCCGACTCCGAGGATCAGGGCGATGGTGAAGCCGGTCAACAGCCGGAGCAGGCTCGGTACGACGTCCGTCCCGAATCGGCCGGTGAACCACACGTCGTCGAACGTCTGGAGGATCCTGGACAACGGCGGCGCGTAGTACGACGTGCTCCCCTCCGACAGGAACCACCAGAGGGCGAGCAGAACGGCCGGCAGCGCGACGACCGTCACCACGCGCCACGCGATCCTCGCCACCGTCATGCCATCACCTCGCGCCGCACCGACTGGTGCCAACGAAGCGCCCAGCGCTCGAGCCGGCGGAAGAGCACGTTCACCCCGACGCCGAGTCCACCGGTGACGAGCACGAGTGCGTACATGGCGGCGATCGCGCCGCCGGACTGGGCCACGCCGATCTGGTTGCCGAGCCCGGGCGCGCCGATGATCAACTCAGCGGTGATCGCGAGGATCAGCGCCACCGACGCGGCGAGCCGTAGGCCAGTCATGACGTACGGCAAGGCGGAGGGCCAGACCACGTACCGCACCTGGGACCACCAGCTGAGCCGGAACGAGCGCGCGGTCTCCCGCGCGACCGGATCGACATCGTGCACGCCGTACAAGGTCTGGACGAGCACCTGCCAGAACGACGCGTAGACGACGAGCATCAGGACGGATCCGAGGTTCGTGTCGAAGATCAACACCGCAAGGGGAATCAGCGCTACCGAAGGGATGGGCCGGAGGAACTCGATCGTCGAGGCGGTGAGCTCCCGCAGGATCGGCACGATGCCGATGGCGATCCCGACGACAACGCCCAGCACCACCGCGATCCCCAGCCCGAGGAACCATCCCTTGAGCGTGTCGAGGAGAGCGAGCCAGAACTCGGCGGTCACCAACTGCAGGGCGAGCGCGACGACCATTTCGCTGAACGGTGGCAGGAACTCCGGCGACACGAGGCCGATCCGAGGAGTCAGCTCGAGCAGCAGCAGGAACGCGGCGAAGCCCGCTACACCGAGCATCGTGTGGGGCCGCAACGTCACGGCAGCACACTCGACACGTCGAACTTCTCCTTGATCAGCCCGTCCTTCAGCATGAGATCCGCGATCGTCTGTACGGACTCCTTGTTGACCTCTTGCGGCCAGGCCGGAAGCGTCATCTTCGCGGCGACGTCCGCTTCGATCTTCGTGTAGTCCGACAGCACGGCACGCGCCTCGTCCGGGTGGTCCTGCGCGTACTGCAACGACTTCTCGATTGCCGTCGTGAATCGCTTCGCGAGATCGGCGTTCTCCTGCAGCACCTTCTCGGTGGTGAAGTAGACCGCGACGGTCAGGTCCGGGGCGGCGTCGACGAAGTTGGACGCGATCACCTTGGCGCCCTGGTTCTTCGCGACGGTGAAGAACGGCTCGACGATCCAGGCCGCGTCGACGCGCTTGTTGGCGATCGCCGCCGGCATCTCCGGGAACGGCAGCTCGGTGAACCGGATGTCGGTCGGCTCGGCACCGGCCTTGCGAACGGAGGCACGGATCGTGGTGTCGCCGATGTTCTTCTGGTTGTTGACCGCGACGCTCTTGCCGGGCAGCTGGGCGGCGCTGGTGATCGGGCTGTCCTTCGGGACGACGATGCCGCCGAAGTCCTTGCCGTCCATGCCCGTCGAGGAGTTGCCTTCGGCGACGGCCTTCAGCGGGATGTTCTGCGAGCGCGCGACGATCAGCGAGACGACGTTGCCGAACGCAAACGTGAAGTCACCGCTGACCACACCGGGCACCGCAGCGGCGCCGCCGGTCGTGTTGACGACCTCGACCTCGAGGTTCTGCTCCTTGAAGAAGCCTTTCTTGACCCCGAGGTGCAGCGGGGCGACGTCGACGATCGGGATCGCGCCCACCTTGATCTTCTGCACGCCGTCGCTCGTGGTAGCTGGCCCGGATCCGGACCCGCAGGCGGTCGTGGCCAGCAAGAGGGCGGCCGATGCGAGAACGAGTCGACGCATGAGGTCTCCTTCGACCAGGCGTGCACGGCAATGTGTTCGCATATCGAACGAGCGTTCTCACAGAGAACATAGTCGTGAGCCCGGCGGCCGTCAACGCGTTGACGAGTCGAAGGTGCGGTCGTATGTTCGTGATGAGAACGAGCGTCCGGGATGCGAACGTACGTAGCCGAAGCGCGGCGAGAGGCGGGTCCATGGCCAAGGTCGTCTCTTTGGCTGACGGCATCGCCGACCTCGTACACGATGGGGACCTCCTCGCCCTGGAGGGCTTCACCCACCTGATCCCGTTCGCCGCCGCGCACGAGATCATCAGGCAGGGAAGGCGAAACCTCACACTCGCCCGGATGACGCCCGACCTCATCTACGACCAGCTGATCGGCATGGGGTGTGCCCGCCGGCTGATCTTCAGCTGGGGCGGCAACCCGGGCGTCGGCTCGCTGCACCGGTTCCGCGACGCGGTACAGAACGGGTGGCCGATCCCCCTCGAGATCGAAGAGCACAGCCACGCGGGCATGGCCAACAGGTACGTCGCGGGAGCGTCCGGTCTGCCGTTCGCGGTGATGCGCGGCTACACCGGCACCGACCTGGCGGAGCACACCGACACGATCAGGCAGATCACCTGCCCATTCACCGGCGAGCAGCTGACCGCCGTTCCCGCCCTCACCCCGGATGTCGCGATCGTGCACGCCCAGCGCGCGGACCACGACGGCAACGTGCAGATGTGGGGCATCACCGGTGTCCAGAAGGAGGCAGTGCTGGCGGCGCGGCGTTCGCTCATCACCGTCGAAGAAATCGTCGACGAGCTCGACCCGCTGCCGAACCAGGTGATCCTGCCGGGCTGGGCCGTGACGGCCGTGACCGTGGTGCCCGGTGGTGCGCATCCTTCGTACACGATGGGTTACTCGACGCGGGACAACGACTTCTACCAGAGGTGGGACGCGATCAGCCGGGACCGGGAGACGTTCACGGCCTGGATGCGGGAGAACGTGCTGTGACCGGCTACTCCACCGACGAGATGATGACCGTCGCGGCCGCGCGCCGGCTGCGGGACGGCGCCGTCTGCTTCGTCGGGATCGGCCTGCCCAGCACCGCGGCGAACCTCGCGCGCCGGACCCACGCACCCGGCCTCGTGCTCGTGTACGAGTCCGGCTGCCTCGGCGCGAAGCCGGACCGGCTCCCGCTCTCCATCGGCGACGGTGTGCTGGCCGAACATGCGGACTCGCTGATCAGCGTGCCGGAGGTCTTCAACTACTGGCTGCAGCCGGGGCGGGTCGACGTCGGGTTCCTCGGCGCCGCGCAGCTCGACCGGTACGCGAACATCAACACGACCGTGATCGGCGGCTCGTACGACAGTCCGAAGGTCCGCCTCCCCGGTGCCGGCGGCGCGCCGGAGATCGCGGCGTCCTGCCGCGAGGTCGTGGTCGTGCTCCGGCAGAGTCCGCGCTCGTTCGTCGACCGCGTCGACTTCGTCACTTCGGTGGGGTACGGCGACGGGCCCGGCTATCGCGAACGGCTCGGGCTGCGGGGCGCCGGACCGCGGACCGTGATCACCGACCTCGGCGTCCTCGAGCCGAGCAACGCGACCTGCGAGCTCACCCTCACCCAGGTGCATCCGGGCGTGACGGTCGACGACGTCCGCGCGGCGACCGGCTGGGACCTCGCGGTCGCGCCGAACGTGACGAGCACCGAACCACCGACCGAGCACGAGCTCGCGACGTTGCGTGCTCTGGAAGCAACGCTGAACGGAGCCACATGACCAACGACGTCTTCATCCTGGACGCCGTCCGTACACCGATCGGACGGCACGGTGGTGCGTTGGCCGGCGTCCGTCCCGACGACCTCGCGGCCCACGTCGTCGGCGAGGTCGTACGCCGGAGCCCGGACCTGGATCCGTCCCGGATCGAGGATGTGCTGCTGGGCGACGCGAACGCCGCGGGCGAGGACAACCGCGACGTCGCGCGGATGGCGATTCTCCTTGCCGGCTTGCCGACTTCGATCCCCGGCGCGACCGTCAACCGGCTCTGCGGCTCCGGCATGGAGGCCACGATCGAGGCGACGCGCGCGGTGGCACTCGGGGACGCGTCGTTGATGGTCGCGGGCGGCGTCGAGTCGATGACCCGGGCGCCCTGGGTGCTGCCGAAGCCGGATCGCGGGTACTCGCGCGGGAACGAGACGATGTACTCGACCACGCTGGGCTGGCGGATGGTCAACCCGAAGATGCCCGCGGAGTGGACGGTCGCGCTCGGCGAGGGCGCGGAGATCCTGGCGGACAAGTACGGCATCACCCGCGAGCAGCAGGACGCGTTCGCTCTGCGCAGTCACCAACGGGCCGCCGCGGCGTGGAAGGCCGGCGCGTTCGCCGACGAGGTGTCGTTCCTTCCGGACCTCACGCTCTACACGGACGAGAGCATCCGCGCGGACAGCTCGCTGGAGGCGCTGGCGAAGCTGCGCCCGGCGTTCCGTCCCGACGGGACGGTGACCGCGGGGAACGCGTCGCCGTTGAACGACGGCGCCGCTGCACTGCTGATCGGGGACGAGGCGGGCGCTGCCGCCGCCGGACGCGAGCCATTGGCGCGGATCGTGTCGCGAGGCGTCGCCGGCGTCGAGCCGCAGCTGTACGGGATCGGCCCGGTGGCCGCTGCCGAGCAGGCGTTGCGCCGTGCCGGCATCGGGTGGAGCGACCTCGATGTGGTCGAGCTGAACGAAGCGTTCGCCGCCCAGTCCCTTGCCTGCTTGGCGGAATGGCACGACCTCGATCCTGAGATCGTCAACCCGCAGGGCGGCGCGATCGCCATCGGGCACCCACTGGGATGCAGCGGCGCGCGGATCCTCGGCTCGCTCGCGTGGCAGCTGCGCCGACGTGGCGGTGGCCGGGGGCTCGCCGCGATCTGCATCGGCGTGGGGCAGGGGCTCGCCGTGGTCCTGGAGGCGTGATGGCCGGGCTCATTCTCCCGCACTACAAGGCGGATCCGCCCGACGCACATCCGCCGCTCGACTCCCCTGGCTACCGTTCGACCTCGCTGCGCCACCCGACCCAGCCGCTGGTCGCGTTGCCGCAACGGCTGACCGAGATCACCGGGCCGCTGCTCGGCGAAGGGCGGATCGGCGAGTTCGACCACGACCTCACCCGGCAGTGCGCGGGCGAGCCGATCGGCCAGCGGATCATCGTGCACGGGCGCGTCGTCGACAGCGCCGGCCGGCCCGTTCCGTCCACACTGGTTGAGGTCTGGCAGGCGAACGCGAGCGGCCGGTACCACCACGCGATCGACACCTGGCCCGCTCCCGTAGATCCGAACTTCACCGGCGTCGGCCGGGTCATGACCGACGACGACGGCCGGTACGAGTTCGTCACGATCAAGCCAGGTGCCTATCCGTGGCGGAACCACGACAACGCCTGGCGTCCCGCGCATATCCACTTCTCCCTGTTCGGGCGGGCGTTCACCCAGCGGCTGATCACGCAGATGTACTTCCCGGACGATCCGCTGTTCTCCCAGGACCCGATCTTCAACTCTGTCAGGGATCCGAAGGCCCGGCAGCGGATGGTCTCGTCGTACGACCACGAACGGACCACTCCGGAGTGGGCGTTGGCGTTCCGCTTCGACCTCGTGCTGCGGGGCGCGACTCCGTTCGAGGAGGAGGACGACGATGACTGAGCTCGGGGTCACGCCGTCGCAGACCGTGGGGCCGTTCCTGCATCTCGGCTTGGAGTGGGCGGACGGGCCGTACGTCGTTCCGCCCTCGACCGTCGGCGCCCTCCGCATCGGCGGGTTCGTGTTCGACGGGCATGGCGATCCCGTTCCGGACGCGATGGTGGAGACGTGGCAGGCCGATCCGGACGGGCGATTCGACCATCCCGACGATCCGCGCGGAGCGGCCAAGCCGCCTCTCTCGGGCTTCCGTGGCTTCGGGCGTGCGACGACGGATCGCCTTGGCCGGTGGTGGATCCTCACCGTCAAGCCGGGCTTGCTGCCAACGCCGGAGGGTGAGGTGGAGGCTCCGCATCTCGACATCTCCGTGTTCGGCCGTGGGATGCTGAACCGCGTGGTGACCCGGCTGTACTTCCCGGACGAGGTCGAGGCGAACGCGGCCGATCCGATGCTGGCCTCCGTCGAGGAGGGTCGACGTTCGTCGCTGGTCGCGGCCGAGGGCGAGGATGGGCTGCGGTTCGACATCTGGTTGCAGGGTGAGCATGAGACCGTCTTCTTCGCCGTCTGAGCTCGCCTTCGTCCAGGCGATGCTGGACGTCGAACGTGCGCTCGCCATCGCGAACTCCGCTGCTGGCCTCATCCCCTCGTCGGCTGCCGCACGGATCACGTCGGTCTGCGAGGTCGAGCGGTACGACGTCGCCGCGCTCTGGCAGGAGGCAGAGTCGTCGGGCAATCCGGTGGTGCCGCTGGTCAAGGCGATGGCCGCCGATGCCGGACCGTGGGTGCACTTCGGTGCGACGAGCCAGGACATCCTCGACACGGCGCTGATGCTGACCGTCAAACGGTCCTTGACGGAGATGCCGCTTCGGGAGGTCCGCGACGCGTGCGCGCAGCTCGTCCGGACGCACCGGTCGACGGTGATGGCAGCGCGCACGTTGGGACAGCAGGCGGTGCCGACCACGTTCGGAATGCTCGCTGCCACCTGGCTGAACGGGCTGGTCGGGCGGCTACATCTCAGCGGAGTGGTGCAGTTCGGCGGCGCCGCAGGAACGATGGCCGCGTCCGACGGGCGCGGGCTGGCGGTCGCCGAACGGCTCGGCGAGCTGCTCGGGCTGGACGTACCGACGCTCCCCTGGCACACCGACCGTTCACCGATCCGGGCGGTCGCGAACGAGCTCGCCAGCACGATCGTGGCCTGCGGCAAGATCGCACTCGACGTCAGCCTGCTCGCGCAGACCGAGGTCGGCGAGGTCTCGGAAGGCAGCGGCGGCAGCTCGTCGGCGATGCCGCACAAGCAGAATCCGGTCGACTCGATCCTGATCGGCGCCGCCGCGCGTCGTGTCCCGGGCCTCCTCGGCCCGTTCTATGCGGCGCACGAGCTCCAGCGGGCCGCCGGTGCGTGGCATGCCGAGTGGGAGCCGCTGCGCGACCTCGTCGAGCTCACGCAGGTCACGCTCGACCGGGCGCTCCGATTGTTAGGAAACCTGAGAGTCCATCCGGAGCGGATGCTGACCAACCTCGATCCGCGGGTGATGGCCGAGAGCGTGGCAAGCCGCCTCGCCCCCACCCTCGGCCGGACCGAGGCACACGCGCTCGTCGCGCGCCTGGTCCGCGGAGACTTCCGCACCGCGCTGGTCGCCGACCCTGAGGTCCGCAAGCTTCTCTCGGTCGAGGAGATCGACGCGGCCCTCGACCCGCGTAGCTGGCTGGGGAGTGCGGACGAGCTGATCGACCGCGCCTTGGCGGCGTACGAGGAAGGGAGTCGGCGTGGATGAGTCGGCGCGGTACGAGCAGGGCATGACCGTGCGCCGGGAGGTGCTCGGCGACGAGCACGTGGACCGGGCGATCGCGCGTTCGGATGCCGTGACGACGGACTTCCAGGAGCTCATCACCCGTTATGCCTGGGGCGAGATCTGGTCGCGGCCCGGGCTGTCGCGGCAGACCAGGAGCTGCATCACGTTGGCGATGCTGGCGACGTTGCATCACGACGAGGAGCTCGCGATGCACCTCCGCGGCGCGGTGCGGAACGGCTTGTCGCGCGAGGAGATCGTCGAGGTGCTGTTGCAGGTCGCGGTCTACGCTGGGGTGCCGGCGGCGAATCGCGCCTTTGCCATCGCGCAACGGGTGTTGGCCGAGGAGGCGGGATGACGGAGGGGCGCGGCCCGGAGTTCGTGCAGTCGTTGGAGCGCGGGCTCGCCGTGATCCGCGCGTTCGACGCGGACCATCCCGAGCTCACCCTGTCCGACGTTGCTCGCGCGACCGGCCTGACGCGGGCAGCGGCGCGGCGTTTCCTGCTGACGTTGGTGGAGCTCGGCTACATGCGCACCGACGGTCGGCTGTTCGGGCTGCGGCCGCGCATCCTCGAGCTGGGCTACGCGTACCTGTCGTCGCTGTCCTTGCCGGAGCTCGCGCAGCCACACATGGAGGCGCTGGTCGCCGAGGTGCACGAGTCGTGCTCGGTGTCGGTGCTGGACGGAACCGAGGTCGTGTACGTCGCGCGGGTGCCGACCAAGCGGATCATGGCCGTCGCGATCGCCGTGGGAACGAGGTTCCCGGCGCACGCGACGTCGATGGGCCGGGTGCTGTTGGCGCATCAACCGGCGGAGTGGCTGGACTCGTACCTGGCCTCGACTTCCCTTGTGGCGTTGACACCTCGGACCATCACCGACCCAGCACGGCTGCGGACGGTGTTGGCACGCGTACGTACGCAAGGCTTCGCGGTCGTCGACCAGGAACTCGAGGAGGGTCTGCGGTCGATGGCGGTGCCGCTCCACGACGCGAGCGGCTCGGTGGTCGCCGCGATGAACGTATCGGCGCGGACGAGCCGCGGCTCGTCCGAGGCGATCCGCCGCGAGCTGCTCCCCCATCTACAGAAGGCCGCGCTGGCGATCGAGACCGACCTCCGCGGGTCATAGGTCGTCGATGAGTCGGTGCAGGCCGCCGAGGCACTCGTCGACCGAGTCGGGCAGGTGGATGGCCATCCAGAGCAGCCATTCGCAGGCGTTGAACGCGACGCAGTAGGCGAACGCCTCCTTGCCGGCTACGGCTTCGCCGGCGGTGCGGATCGTGTGGAAGATCTCCGGGTCCTTGCTGCCCTCGGCATGGGCCTCGCGGAACAGGTAGGCATGGTCGATCACGCGGCTACCACAGCCGAGCGCCTCGATGTCGATAACGCCCGTGATCCGCCCCTCGTGGAAGAGGACGTTGCAGCTGTTGAAGTCGCCATGGACGAGATCGCCATTGGGGAGCTCGACGCTGCCGACCGTCTTGTGCAGCCGATCGATCTTGTCGACGAGCTCGTTCGCGGCCGGGGCTTCTCGGCGGAGCTCACGCTTGGTGTGGTCGAACGTCTCGTGTACGTAGGTGTTCCAGTCGCGGTCGGGCCAGGGGTCGAGACCTTCGTGGCGTGCGAGGAGCTCGACCAGCTGGCGGGCCTTGTCCGCGGTGAGCGGGTCGCCGGGCTCGCCTTGGATGTGTTCCTGCAGGTGGTAGCGGGTCCCGTCGCCGAGCTCACCAACTGCCAGCCACGCCGGAGTCGGGTAGCCGTAGGCTCGGATCTTTGCGACGGCTCGCTCGGCGCGACGGAGGTGGTCGAGCGAGAATCCCGAACCCAGCTTGAGGATCGCGCCGTGGCCGTTCGGGTCGTTCAGCCGCCACGCGCCGGTGTTCATGCCGCCTGTGGCCTGGTCGCCGAGTTCGAACTCCGTGTGCTGGTGGTCGTTGATCTCGCGCAGCGCGCTGATGACGTCGTCGAAAGTGGGCATGCCGATCTCCGGTGGTTGGCTCGCGGGTTGGCCAGGTGCTTGCCAGAGATCACGCCACGCGAGGACGGTAGCGAGAGTGGTCACCCAGGGCTAGTGGATTATAGGCCCGTCGCGGCGGGGGGGACGGCGAGGCTGGAGAGGACGCGTTCGCGCACGGCGCTGAGGCCGGAACGGAGCCCGCCGAGCAGGACGGCGTCATCGGTCAGGCCGGTGCACTCGATCTTGGTGCCGAGCGGCGAACGTGTCCGCAGCGCTTCGGCGACGGCGTCGCGGAGGCGGGTGCCGCCGGCCTGGCCGACCTCGCCGGCGAGCACGATCAGCGGCGGATCGAGCAGCACGACCGCCGACACGAGGCCGACCGCGATCCGTTCGCCCAACGCCGTCAGGAACTCGTCGACCCCGGTCGCGACCGCCGCCGCGACGGCCTCGTGCGGGGTCGGCTCCGCCAGCCCGAACGAGCGCGCCAGGTCGAGGATCGCGATGCCGCCGACCAGGTCCTGGTAGTCGACCGCGTTCGTCCCGGTCGGCGGAACGGGCAGGTAGCCGATCTCCCCCGCGCCGCCATGGGCGCCGCGGAGCAACGTGCCGTCCAGGTCGGTCGCGAACCCGACGCCCTCGGCACCGAGCCAGAGCATCGCGAACGCGTCGACCTCGGTGGCGACGCCGTGGGCGCGCTCGGCGATCGCGGCGAGGTTGACGTCGTTGTCGAACGCGACGTCGATGCGGAGGCGCTCACGGATCTGAGCCAGGAGGGCGGGACGGTCGAGGCCGGGGACGTCGACGTACTGGATGGTCTCGGTCGCCTCGTCGGGCGAACCCGGAACGCCGACCACGATGTGCAGGAGTCGTCGGCGGGGTACGCGGCCCTTGCGGCACAGCTCGGCGACCGCGTCGGCGAGCGCCGAGGCGGGGTCGACGTCGGAGAACGCGACAGGCACCTCGATGCGCGCGCGGATGTCGCCGGCGAGGTTGGCGACGGCGGCGGCGAGCGCGGGACGTTCGGCGGCCTCGCCGGTGTCGCGGATCGAGATCGCGGCGTTGTAGGCGACCTCGGGATTGGCCGAGTAGATCGCCGCGTTGGGTCCCGGCCCGCCGCCGCTCTCGTGGCCGACCACGATCGCGAGCCCGGCCTCCTCGAGCCGCCGCAACACCTCCGACGCTGTGGGCTTGGACAGCCCGGTGAGCTCCCGCAGGTCGCCGCGGGTGAGCTGGCCGCGGTCGAACAGATGCGCCAGCACCGCGGTCTCGTTCATGCTGCGCAGCAGCCGAGAAGACCCCGCCAATCGGGTCATGCTTCGGCCTCCCGACATCGGTTAGAAAGACTGTCTAACGATATCCAGGTCGGTGCGGCTACCGCGCGGATTCCACAGTGGTGGTCAGGATCGGTAAGTCGGTGAGATGTTGGGCAAGATGGGTCTCGTTCGACTTTCCGCGGAGAGGACGGTCACGATGGCGATCGCAACGATCAATCCGGCGACGGGCGAGACGCTCGAGGAGTTCGAGGCGCACCCGGCGGAGGAGATCGACCGGCGGATCGGGTTGGCCGCGGAGGCTGTCGAGGCACTGCGGCGGACGACGTTCGCCGAGCGGGCCGGCTGGATGCGCGCGGCGGCGGATCTACTGGACGCGGATGCCGACGAGCTGGCGCGGACGATGACGACCGAGATGGGCAAGACGTTGGCGGCCTCGAAGGCGGAGGTGGCCAAGTGCGCCAAGGGGATGCGCTTCTACGCGGACAATGCCGAGTCGTTCCTCGCCGACGAGCCTCTCGACGATCCGTCCAAGGTCAACGCGTCCAAGGCGTTCGTCGCGTACCAGCCGCTCGGCGTCGTCCTCGCCGTCATGCCGTGGAACTTCCCGCTGTGGCAGGTGATCCGGTTCGCCGCACCCGCGCTGATGGCCGGCAACGGAGGTCTGCTGAAGCACGCGTCGAACGTTCCGCGGACCGCCCTCTACCTCGACACCCTCTTCACCAGAGCCGGCTTCCCGGAAGGCGCGTTCGGCACCCTCCTCATCGGCTCGGGCGAGGTCGAGCGCGTCCTCACCGACAAGCGCGTCGCGGCCGCCACGCTCACCGGCTCGGAGGGCGCGGGAGCGGCAGTCGCCGCGATCGCGGGACGCGAGCTGAAGAAGACCGTGCTCGAGCTGGGCGGCTCCGACCCGTACGTCGTGATGCCGTCGGCCGACCTCGCGAAGGCTGCGAAGGTCGCCGTGACCGCAAGGGTGCAGAACAACGGGCAGAGCTGCATCGCGGCGAAGCGGTTCATCGTGCACACCGACTGCTACGACGAGTTCGCGGCGCTGTTCGTCGACGCGATGTCCGCGTTGAAGATGGGCGACCCGATGGCCGACGACACCCAGCTCGGCCCGATCGCCACCGAAGGCGGGCGCGAGGACGTCGAGGAACTGGTCGCGGACGCGGTCGCGCACGGGGCGAAGGTGCTGTGCGGCGGCGAACGGCCGGACCAGCCCGGCTGGTGGTACCCGCCGACCGTCGTCTCCGAGATCACGCAGGACGCGCGGATGTACTACGAGGAGGTCTTCGGACCGGTGGCCTCGCTCTTCCGCGTGCCGTCGATCGACGAGGCGATCGCGGTCGCGAACGCGACGTCGTTCGGCCTGGGTTCGAACGCGTGGACCAACGACGCCGACGAGCAGGAGCGGTTCGCGCGCGGTCTGGAAGCGGGCGCGGTGTTCATCAACGGGATGGTGACCTCGTACCCGGAGCTCCCGTTCGGCGGCATCAAGAGGTCGGGCTACGGCCGCGAGCTGGCCGCGGTCGGGATCCGCGAGTTCTGCAACGCCAAGACGGTCTGGGTCGGCTAGCCAATCAGATGGACGACGAGGTCCGCCCGGTGCCGGGCGGCCTCGATCAGGTCGGCGTTGCGCTGGTCCGTTCCTGTCGACCACGCGCGGGCCTGCTCGGGCGTCTTGCCGTACGCCTCGTGCCGCCGGACCAGCCGGTCGAGGCGGACGTCCTCGGGCAGGTCGAGGAACCACACCTCGTCGAGCAGCCCGCGGACAGGAGCCCAGCCCGCGGCGTCCTGGAGCAGGTAGTTGCCCTCGGTGATGACGAGCGGAATGTCGGCCTGCACAGGGATCGCGTTGGCGATCGGCTCCTCGATCTTGCGCCAGAAGACCGGCGCGTACACGCACTGCTCGGCAGGGTTGCGCAGCCGACGGAGAAGGGCGACGTAGCCGGCGGCGTCGAACGTGTCGATCGCACCCTTCCGATCGCGGCGCTCGAGCCGTTCGAGCTCGGCGTTCGCGAGGTGGAAGCCGTCCATCGGGACGAGCACCGCGTCGGCGCTGAGGGCATCGACGAGAACGGTGGACAACGTCGACTTGCCGGCGCCGGGAGAACCGGTGATGCCCAGCATGCGACGCCGACCGGGCTGGATCAGGCCACGGGCCCGATCGACCAGGTCGGCGACGGTGAACGATCGTGCGACGCTCATGGGAGCACTATCGTCCGGCCACGGACCTGGTCTCCACAAGGGATCTTTCGGACATCGGTCCATTCTGGACAAACGCCGCTGGCTCGGCGGAGCAGGTCCGGAAAGCGCGTTGGTGCCCACGACACCGTTTGGCAGGGCGCTCTACCCTGGCGGAATGCAGCCTCGTACGCGGGTGAGAGCCCCTGAGCTCGTCGGTCGCGGTGGGTGGTTGAACACTGGCGGCGAGCAGTTGCGGTTGGCCGACTTCCGCGGACGTTTCGTGCTGCTGGACTTCTGGACGTTCTGCTGCATCAACTGCCTGCACGTACTGGAAGAGCTCCGTGCGCTCGAGGCCAAGTACGAGGACGTGCTCGTCGTCGTCGGCGTGCACTCGCCGAAGTTCACCCACGAGGCCGACCCGGTCGCGTTGCGTGCGGCGATCGAGCGGTACGCCGTTCGGCATCCGGTGCTGGACGACCCCACTTTGACGACCTGGCAGGCGTACGCCGCACGGGCTTGGCCGACGTTGACGCTGATCGACCCCGAGGGATATGTGGTCGCGCAGTTCTCCGGCGAGGGCCACGCGCATGCGCTGGAGTCCCTGCTGGGCGAGCTCGTCGCGGCTCACGACGCCCTTTCGACGCTGCACCGCGCGAGCTCACCGTACGTCGCTCCGACGCCGCCCGACACCGCGCTTCGCTTTCCTGCCAAGGCGATTCGTCTTCCCGACGGGGAGGTCGTCGTCGCGGACGCGGGCAACCATTCGCTGGCGATTCTCGACGCCGACCTCACGACCGTCGTACGCCGGATCGGTAGCGGCGAGCGTGGATTCCTCGACGGGCCGGCTGCAGAGGCGGGCTTCCGCGAGCCGAACGGCCTGTGCCTGTTGCCGAACGACATCGCGCACCAGGTGGGCTACGACCTCGTCGTCGCCGACACTGTCAACCACGCCTTGCGGGGCGTGCGACTGCCCTCTGGTGACGTCCGTACGCTCGCCGGCTCAGGCCTGCAGTGGATGCCCGGCGACGAGGACACCACACTGTCGAGCCCGTGGGACGTCGCCTGGTTCCAGGGCAAGGTGTGGATCGCGATGGCCGGCATCCACCAGCTGTGGACGTACGACCCGTTCAGCCGCGAGATCGCGCCGGTCGCCGGAACGCGCAACGAGGGACTGGTCGACGGGCCGCTGACGCAAGCCTGGTTCGCGCAACCGTCCGGGCTGAGCGTGTCGCCGGACGGCTCGCGGCTGTGGATCGCGGACGCGGAGACGTCGGCCTTGCGGTACGTCGAGGACGAGTCCGTGACGACGGCGGTCGGCACCGGGCTGTTCGACTTCGGGCTGCGCGACGGACCGGCCGAGCAGGCGTTGTTGCAACACCCATTGGGTGTTTGCGCGTTGCCGGACGGGACGGTCGTGGTGACGGACACGTACAACGGCGCGCTGCGCAGGTACGATCCGGCGACGCGCGAGCTGAGCACGATCGCGCTCGGCCTGAGCGAGCCGAGCGGTGCGTACGTGGCGGACGACGAACTCGTCGTCGTGGAGTCTTCGGCGCACGCGTTGGCGCGGGTAGCCCTGGACGCTCCGTCGGTCAAGGTGCCGGAGTTCGAGCATCAGACGAAGCGGCCGACCACCGAGCTCACCCCGGGCGAGGTGGAGCTGGTCGTGGTGTTCGAGCCGCCGCCGGGTGAGAAGCTGGACGACTCCGAGGGGCCGGCGACCCGGCTGTTCGTCTCCGCGACACCGCCGGCGTTGCTGCGCGAGGGCGCCGGGAAGGGCACCGAGCTCACCCGCCGCCTCGTCCTCGATCCGCACGTCGGCGACGGCGTCCTGCACGTCGCGGCGAACGCGGCGTCGTGCGACATCGACGCGGAGCACCCGACCTGCCACATTCACCAACAGGACTGGGGCGTTCCGGTACGGCTGTCCCCCGACGGCGACTCGACGCTGACGCTGGTGCTGTCCGGCGCGGTCGCCGCCGACTAAGCGGCCGCGTTCTGCTTGCGCCGCAGCCGGTGCAGCTCGGCGCCGGTGACGCCGAGGAGGACGAGGTCGACGAGCAGCCCGATCGCGGCGCTGAGCTGGCTGTACGCGAACTCGAAGACGTGCGTGACCAGCAGGTAGGCGAGGATCGCGAGCTGGAGGCGGCGGAACGCCCGTTCGCGATCGTGGACGAGCCGGCGGGCGCCGAGGAACGTCAGGACGATGCCGAACGCGGCGCTGCCGACGAGCGCGACAAGCGCCAGCACGTGCCAGAAGCCGCTGCCCTCGCTCGACAGGGCGGAGAAGACGATCGCGCTGACCGCGTTCAGCATCAGCACGATCACGACGACGCGGCCCGTCCACTTCCTGACCGCGAGCGCGTCGAACAGGCCTCGCGCCATGCTCCGGACCCGGTCGGCGATGGGCGGGATCTCGACGTTGTCGTCGGGGCAGGCGTCCACGAGCGCCTTGACCTCACCGCCGGCGTGAACGAGGTGCGCCTCGTCCTTCTGCGCGGTCTTGACCAGCTCGTTCGCCTCGGCCCGCCGGTGCGCGGTGAAGCCGCCGGCGACGCCCTCGACGGCCTGGTCGACGGCGTTCGCGAGGTACTCGCGGGTGTCGGTGAACAGCCTGGTGTGCAAGGCCTGGATGGCGAAGACGGTCGCGATGAAGATCACGTAGATGATCGCGAGCGACGGCCGGAAGAAGTAGTCGTTGTCGGACGTGAGGAACTTGCCGATCTCGTCGATGAACAGCCCGAACCCGATGCCGCCGACGAACGCCGCGATCGGGCGGACGACCGGGCCGATGTAGCTGAGCAGCAGGAACATCGCGACCAGCATGAGGATCCCGCCGAACAGCACGTGCGCGACGTGCAGCCCTCCGCCGCCGATCTGCGGGTAGCCGGTGAGCGCGAGGAACATGCGGGTGATCAGCACCGTCGAGACCGCGGCGACGACGAACAGCACGAGGTGCGTCGAAGCACGGACGTTGCGGACGAAACCGAGCTGCAGGAGGCGCGATGACCAGCGGTTCATCCGCCCGACCCTAGCGGCCGACGGACTCCACGAACCGGGTGAGGAGGTCGGCGAAGATCTCCCTCTCGGCGGCGGTCCAGCCCGACATCGCCTTCGCGAACCGGGTGCGTCGGAACTTGTGCATCTCCTCGCTGGCCGTCCGCCCCGCTCGGGTGCGAACGAGCAGGGACCGGCGACCATCGGCCTGGTCGGCCTCGCGGCGAACGAGGCCCGCCTCCACCGCTGCGGCGACGAGGCGGGAGGCGCGCGGCTGGTCGAGCTGGAGAACGTCCGCGACCACGGACACCGTCACTGGCGAGCCGGACTCCTCGGCCGCCTCGACTACGTCGAGCACCCTGTACGGCCCGTGCTCGCGCTCCCCGGTTTGCATGGCCAGCGCGAGACCCATCTGGCGGCGACGGATCCTCACCATCGCGACTTCGATGGCCTCGAGCACGCCATCCGGCTTGCTCAACCTGCACCTCCGATGCATATACCTCGTGCAAGTGATTGTCCTTGCACATGTATTTGGATGTAGACATGAAATCCGCCGGCTACTGGCTGCCCACCAGGCACTTCCAAAGTATATGCTTGTAACAAGTAGTTGTTAGCCAACATGTACTTGGATGTGGACATGAAACCGATCGGCTACTGGCTCAAGGAGCTCGACCGGCTGATCGAGGCCGGTTTCGACGAGGCGCTCGCCGCCGAGGGGTTGGCCCGCCGGCACTGGCAGGTGCTGAACGTGCTCGCGTCGCAGCCCCGCGGCACGGCCGAGCTGGACGCGGCGCTGGCCCCGTTCGGCGGCGTCCAGGACGCGGCGGGCGGCCTGCTCGAGCGGGGCTGGATCGCGTGGCGCGACGGACACGTTCGAGCTGACGCTCGCCGGCCAGGCGGCGTGGGAGCGGATCGGCGCCCACGTTCAGGCGATGCGAGCTCGGGTGGCCGAGGGGATCGCGCCGGAGGAGTACGAGACGACCATACGCACGCTTCGCCACATGGCGGGAAACCTCACTCGGTAGGTGGGCTTCGCTCAGGCCGGGCAGGTACAGTGCCCGGCGTGTCGAGGGCCAGGATGATCGTCGGATGCGTGGCAGCGCTCGTCGCTGTCGCCGGCTGCTCCAAGCAGGTGTCCTACGAGCCGGCTCCGCTCACCGAGGTGCCCGCGGGCGAGTCGACCTCGTCCGCCGCCCCCGCCACGCCGTCGGAGAAGCCGCAGGCGGGCACGAGCACCAAGGCGGCGCCCTCCCCCAAGCCCGGCCAGCTGCTGATCGACTGCGCGATGCTCGCCTTGAAGCTCCCCGCCGACTGGCCCGGCTCCGAGGGCCGCGACAGCGTCTGGACCTACGACCTGAAGGGCGGGTCCGTCACCGTTCACGGCGAGTACGAGAAGGTGGACGGCCCGATCAAGGGCAGCGACCTGGTCGAGCTGGCGCTCGGATCGTTCGGCAAGGACGGGGTCACCCAGGTCCGCGCCGACGGGACGGTCGCGGGCAAGGGCCGGACAGCCGGCTCCGTCGAGTGGCGGCTCGCGAGGAGCGCCGCAGGCAGCACCGAGGTCGCGGTGATCGTGTACGACCACGCGGGCGAGCCGGCCGTCGAGAACACCGTCACGCTGCTCGACAAGGCAGTCGGGCGGGCAACGCTCAGTGACATCGGCGACTGCTGACCGATAACTCGTTCGCTTCCCCGGTCCCACTTCAGGCACCCTTCAGCGGTGTCCACAGCCCAAGCCCGCGTGCATGCCTTCGGCAAGACGGTCGGCATGTCGGCAGCGGCGGCGATCGGCGAGAGCCGGCTCATGCTGCTCGACGCCGGCCTGCGGATCGTCCGCGTGCTCGTCCTGCTCGCGATCTGGCAGACGCTCGTCCAGCCGGGTGAGGTCGTCAACGGGTTCACGCTGGCCGGGCTGCTCACGTACACGCTGATCGCCGAGATCTTCGCCCAGCAGCTGCTCACGAAGTCCGAGCTCGACAGCTGGTTGTGGGAAGGCGTGATCGCGAGCCGGCTGCTGTACCCGATGGCGCTCGTCAACCAACTGGTCGCGCAGCTCCTGGGCAGCTGGGTGTTCGGGTTCGTCACGGTGTCGTTGCCGATTCTCGTCGTGGCTCCGCTGGTGGGTATCGACATCTCGCCGGACAACTGGCAGGCGGGCCTTTGGTTTGTGCCGAGCCTCCTGCTGTCGATCACGATCGGGCTCGCGCTGGACATGATCCTGTGCGCGATGACCGTGGCGTTCAGCTTCTCGATCTGGCTCGTCGACATGATGCGTGTCGCGGTCCTCGCATTGCTGTCGGGCTCGGTGCTTCCGTTGGCGATTCTCCCGTGGGGGTTGGGGAAAGTGTTCGACTGGCTGCCGTTCGCCTCGATGGCCTCGGCACCGTTGCGCATCTACACCGGTACGGGATCTCCGCTTCCGCTGCTGGCATTGCAGCTGGGCTGGGCGGTCGTCCTCTGGCTGCTCGCCGGCTACCTGTGGCGGGCGAGCCGCGAACGCCTCGTCGGATACGGGGGCTGATCGTGCGCCAGCTCCTTCGGATGTGGAAGCTGTTCGCGGGCATGGACCTGCTGTGGGTCCTGCGCGGGCCGCGGGACGCCGCGATGTACGTGCTGACCGACGGCATCCTGATCATCGCGTCGGTCTCGACGACGTTCCTGCTAGCCGTACGGTTCGACGGCATCGGCCAGTGGGACCGCGGCCAGATCCTGTTCATGCTCGGGTACGCCATGTTCGTGAACGCCTTGCTGGACACGCTGTTCGGCTACAACGTCAAGATGATCAGCCGCCGGATCGGGCGTGGCCAGCTCGACCACATGCTCGTTCAGCCGCAGCCGTTGTGGCGGTTGTTCGTGACCGAGGGTTTCACGCCGTTCGGGCAGCCGTTCGGGCTCCTCATCTCGATCGTGATGCTGTCGTGGACGTCCTCGCAGTTGGACCGGTCGTTCTCCGTTGCCTGGTTGGCTCTTCTGGTGCTCAACCTGCTCGCGTCGGCGGCGATCGTGCTCGCGCTGCAGGTCGCTTGGGGCGCGATCGCGTTCTGGGCGCCGCGGTCGGCGGAGGAGATCAACAGTGCGACGAACCGCATCGTCGGATCCCTCGGGTCGCTGCCGTTGGACGGCGTCAACCGCGTCCTGCTGGCTGGGCTACTGACCGCCATCCCGGTGGGTTTCACGGCCTGGCTGCCCGCTCGTTCCATCGCCGACGTGTCCCCGCTCCTTCCTGGGGGCCTCGTCGCACCACTCGCCGCTCCGCTCTTCGCGGCGGTGGCGTACTTCATCTTCAGAAAGGGGCTGCAGCACTATGCCCGCGTCGGTTCGCAGCGCTACTCCAACTTCGGACACCGTCGTTGACATGAGCGGAGTCCTGAAGCGCTACCAGCAACGGCAGCGCTCGGAGAAGCTACGCGACGCCCTGACCAACCTCGTCCGGCCGAAGATCTCGACGATCACGGCGCTGGACGGCATCGACCTGTCGGTGCGGCGTGGTGAGATCGTCGCGTACGCCGGCGCGAACGGGGCGGGCAAGAGCACGACGATCAAGCTGCTCTCCGGGCTGCTCGCGCCGGACGCCGGGAGCGTGCGGGTGTTCGGCATGGACCCGGTGCGGCAGCGGGTGCCGTACGTACGCCGGATCGGCGTCGTGTTCGGGCAGCGGACCGACCTGTGGTGGGACCACCCGGTCGGGGCGACGTTCGAGTGGAAGCGGGTCGTGTGGGAGATCCCGCGCGAGCGGTATGAGCGGATGCTGGGGTTCGTGAAGGAGCTGCTCGGGCTGGACGCGTTCTTCCAGACCCTGGCGCGGGAGCTGTCTCTTGGGCAGCGGATGCGTGCCGACCTCGGGCTGGCGTTGATGCACGAGCCGGAGCTGCTGCTGCTCGACGAGCCGACGCTCGGCCTCGACGTGCTGGCGAAGCGGCGGATGCTGCAGAGCATCCTCGACCTGAACGCCGAGCGCGCGCTGACGGTGATCGTGACGAGTCACGACATGCCGGACCTGGAGCAGCTGGCGTCGCGCGTCGTGATGCTGCACCGCGGCTCGATCGCGTTCGACGGCGCCTTTCCCGCTCTGCGCGCGACGCTTGGGGACCGGCGGCGACTCGTGCTGACGACGGACGCCGCCGTGGCGGCGCCTTCCCTGAGCGGGGCGTCGTTGGTGTCGAGCGCTGACGGGCAGCACGAGTACGCGTTCGATGCCGCCCAGGTGCCGATCGCCGACCTGCTGGCCGAGGCGTCCTCGCTGGTGCCGGTGCTGGACGTGGAGACGCACCGCGACTCGATCGACGAGGTGGTGGCCGACCTGTACGAGTCCTGGCTGGCGCGTTAGCGGAGGATCTCCGCCGCGACCTGGTCGACGGTCTTCGCCGTGGTGTCGACGCGGTGGCCGACCTCGTTCGCCGTGGCCGTGGCTGTGGCGGCGATGCGGCGGAGGACGTCGAGCGGTTGGCGGTTGAGCTTGTCGCCGGGGGCTGGCCAGCTTGGGTGGTCGTGCCGGCTCAGGATGCGGCGGGTGAGCTCGGCGGGGTCGGCGTCCAGCGCGTGGACCCGCAGGTGGGTGGTGCCGAGCGCCTTCGCGTAGGCGGCGAGCGCTTGCTCGCCGCCGACCGGGCCGACGACGACCAGGGCACTGGCGCCGACCTTGCGGTAGGCGGTGGCGAGGACGGCGAGGTTGGCTGCCATCACCCGGTGGTCGTTCGGTGGGCAGAACCCAAGCTGCTCGAGGTCGACGTACCCCGCGGTGCTGCCGTCGGCGCGGATCCGTTCGTACACGCGCCAGCCGACGGTCGACTTGCCGACGCCGGTGGGGCCGCAGATCAGATGGACCTGGACGTCGTTCGGGTCGGTGACTGCCTCGGGTGGGTCGGCGTGCCCGCCTGGCGGATGGGTCAGCCAGCCGCTGCGCTCAGCAACCCTGTCGGCCACCTCGGCAACGGTCAGCCCGGTCGTGTCGACCCGGACGCCGACCCCGCGACGTTCCAGGGACTCCAGCTCGGACAGTGCGCCGGGCAGGTCACCGTCGCCTCGGCCGAGCAGGCGGGTGCGTACGTCGTCGGGGCTGGCGTGCAGGCGGCACAGCAACCCGAGGTTCGATGCGACTCGGCCGCGGGGATCGACGACGCCGGACACGACCAGCGCGGAGGCGCCGCGGACGTTCTCCGCTACGGCGTGGAGGTTGTCGAGCTGCAGCTGGTGCCGGCCCGGGTCGTCGGCCGGCTCGGGGTAGCAGATGCCGAGCTGGTCGAGGTCGACGTACGCGCTGCCCGGGCGCCGCGCGTGCAGCGCCCAGCCGATGGTGCTCTTGCCCGTCCCCGGCGCGCCGCAGAGCCAGAGGACGGGCAGCGGCGCCTCGGTCAGATCGGCGCGTTCTCGAACGGAGAGGAGTAGTTGTCCGCGCGACTCAGCACGGCGACCGCGTCCTCGCGGCTGAGGCGGGCCTTCTCGGCCTCGATCAGCAGGCGGAGGAGGCGGACCTCGCCCGGGGTCGCGATGCCCGTCACCTCGGGGTGGGAGAGGACGAAGCTGAGCGCCGCGGTGATGTGCTCCTGCTCGTCGAACGGCTCGTACCAGGTCGAGTAGGTCCGCTCCTCGGTCACCCAGTTGCGCCGCGCGGCCGACTTGATGATCTTCAGGCCGACGTCCTGGCGCTGGGTCTCGGCGACGAGCTCTTCGAAGTCGGCCTTGTACTGCTCGTTCGTCGACAGCACGTAGTTGTACGGCGTGAGGACAGTCGCGAACGGGTAGCGGTTGAGCGCCTCGCGGTGCGTCGCCGGCGCCTCGTGGCCGTGGCCGGTGATGCCGACGAAACGGACGAGCCCCTCCTCCTGCGCGCGGACCGCGGCCTCGAGGCCGCCGCCGGGACGGGTGAGCTTGTCGAGCTCGGCGAGGTCGCCCACAGCGTGCAGCTGGATGAGGTCGACGTGGTCGGTTTGCAACCGTTCGAGCGACTTGTTGATCTGGGCCCAGGCGGGCTCCTTGTCGCGTTCGCCCGTCTTGGTGCCGAGGAAGATCTGGTCGCGGATGCGCGGCATCCACGGACCGAGGCGCAGCTCGGCGTCGCCGTAGCTCGCCGCGGTGTCGAAGTGGTTGATGCCGGCGTCCAACGCCTCTTGGATGGACTGGTCCGCAACGTCCTGCGTGACATCCCCGAGCGCCGCGGCGCCGTAGATGAGAACGGTGCTCTCGTGGCCGATCCGACCGAGTCTGCGCTTCTCCATAGCGCCCAACCTACTGCGGGAGTGGGCTGGGTCACAGTCCAATGACGGTCAGGCCTTTGCGGACCGATGCGGCTACGCCGTCGCTGGCCGCTCCCGCGGCGATGCGTTCAGCGCTCGGCCTGCCGTACGTCGTCGTCCGTTGCACGAGCGGCCGCCCGGTGGGCTCGACCAAAGCGGTGAGGTCGCTGATCGTCTTGTAGGAACCGTTTGCTGAGCCCGCCATCCGGCTGATGGTCTCCTCCATCAGCGTGCCGCCGATGTCGTTCACGCCGCCTTCGAGGACGGCGCGGCACAGGTCGGGGCCGAGTTTCACCCACGAGGCCTGGATGTTGTCGATCAGCCCGTGCAGCATCAACCGCGACACCGCGTGCACGGCCCGGTTGTCGCGCGGCGTCGGGCCCGGCCGAGCGAGGCCGGCGAGGTAGATCGGCGCGCTCTGGTGAACGAACGGGAGCAGGACGAACTCGGTGAAGCCGGGATGCCCGTTCTCCTCCAACGACTTCTTCTGAAGCTCGGCGATGACGCGCAGGTGGCCGACCCAGTGCTTCGGCGTGTCGACGTGCCCGTACATCATCGTCGACGTCGTCGGGATCCCCAGCGCATGCGCGGTCGAGATGACCTCGACCCAGCTCGCCGCCGGGAGCTTGCCCTTGGTGAGCACCCAGCGGACGTCGTCGTCGAGGATCTCCGCCGCCGTGCCTGGCATCGAGTCCACACCGGCCTCGCGGGCCTGGCCGAGCCACTCGCGGATGGGGAGGTTCGTTCGCGAGGCGCCGTTGACGACCTCCATCGGCGAGAATGCGTGCAGATGGATGTCGGGTTGGCGCTTCTTCACCTCACGGGCGAGGTCGAAGTACGCGGTGCCTGGCAGATCGGGGTGGATGCCTCCCTGCATGCAGATCTCTGTCGCGCCGGCCTCCCAGGCCTCGTCGACGCGGTCGCCGACCTGCTGCATGGACAGCGTGTACGAGTCGGCGTCCGTACGCCGTTGCGCGAAGGCACAGAACCGGCAACCGGTGTAGCAGACGTTGGTGAAGTTGATGTTCCTCGTGACGACGAACGTGACGTCGTCCCCGCTGACGTCGCGGCGGACGTCGTTCGCCAAACCGGCAAGGGCATCCAGCTCCTCGCCGTCGGCGAGCATCAGCGCGAGGGCCTGTTCGTCGGTGAGGCTGGTGGGGTCCTTCTCCGCTTGGCGGAGGGCGTCCCGTACGTCGGCGTCGATGCGCTGCGGCGCGGTCTGGATGCGCGCGCCGACCTCGGCCCAGTCGCCATAGACGGCGTCGAAGTCGGATCGCCGGTCGTCCGTACGACCCTCCGTGTCGACCTCGATGTGGAGGTCCGTTCGCCCACCACCGTTGAGGAAACCACCATCCGGCTCCTGCCACGGTCGCGGCTCGGCGAGGGCTTTGGGGTTCGCGAGACCTGTCGCGGGGTCGGCGAGGGCCGCGATGTGGCCGGCGATGCGCGGGTCGATCCAGGGCTCACCGGCCCGTACGTACTCCGGGTAGATCGCGAGGCGCTCACGGAGCTGGAAGCCGGCCTTGTTGGTAAGGCGTTCCAGCTCCTCGACCCGCGGCCACGGACGCTCGGGGTTGACGTGGTCGACGGTGACAGGCGAGACACCGCCCCAGTCGTCGATGCCGGCGCGCAGCATGAGGTCGTAGTCGGCGTCGCCGATGAGGTTCGGCGGCGCCTGGATGCGGGCCTTCGGGCCGAGCACGAGGCGGAACGCGGCGATCGTGGCGGCGAGCTCCTGCACGTCGACGTCGGGGACCGCCCGCATCTTGGTGTCGGGCTTGGCGCGGAAGTTCTGCACGATGACTTCCTGGATCGCGCCGTACTCGCGGGACACCTTGCGGATCGCGAAGATCGAGTCGGCGCGTTCCTCGTGGGTCTCGCCGATGCCGATGAGGATGCCGGTGGTGAACGGGACGGACGTCCTGCCAGCGTCCTCCAGGACGCGCAGTCTGACGTCGGGGTCCTTGTCGGGCGAGCCGTAGTGCGGGCCGCCTCGTTCGGTGAACAGGCGCTTCGCCGTGGTCTCGAGCATCATGCCCATCGAGGCGGCGACGGGCTTGAGGCGTTGGAAGTCCTGCCAGGACAGCACCCCGGGGTTGAGGTGTGGGAGGAGACCGGTCTCTTCGAGCACGAGGATCGCCATGGCTCGGACGTAGGAGAGCGTGTCGTCGTACCCGCGCTCGTCGAGCCACTCGCGGGCCTGCGTCCAACGGTCCTCCGGGCGGTCGCCGAGCGTGAACAGCGCCTCCTTGCAGCCGGCCGCTGCCGCCTTGCGGGCGATGTCGAGGACCTCGTCGGGGCTGAGGTACGGCGCGGGGAGCCTGCCGGGGACGGTGACGAACGTGCAGTAGTGGCAGCGGTCGCGGCAAAGTCGGGTGAGCGGGATGAACGCGTTCTTGCTGTACGTGATGACGCCTGGCTCGCCGAGCGCCTCGAGGCCGGCATCTCGTACCCGGCTGGCGTACGTGGCGAGGGTGTCGAGGTCTTCGTCGCGGGCGTGCAGCAGGACTGCGACCTCGTCGGCGTTGAGCGTCTTGCCGTCGCGGGCCCTCGCGAGCGCGCGGCGCATCGCGGACGGCGTGGGGCGTTCTTGATCCACGGTGTCGGACGCTACGACTGGTCTGCTGCCCGCGGCTAACGCCGGGACCACCTCGGGCACGGTGTGGCGTCGATCGCCTTGCTGGCCTGGCGGAATCCTCTGCTTGGCTGTATTACCTAAAGCGTGGCATCGATCGTTGGCAAGCGCGTGAACGGGCAGACGTACTACTACCTCGCGACATCCGGACGGGTAGGCGGCAAGCCGCGGATCGTGTCGCAGGCGTACCTCGGCAGCGCGGAGCACATCGCGGCGTCTGTCCGTGCGGCCGGCGACGTGGCGCGCGTACGGCAGCGGCCGTACGGCGACCTGGCCGCGGTCTTTCGCACGCTCGACGATCTACGCGTCGCGCCGCTGACGGACGCGCTGGTCGGGCGGCAGCGCGCGGCTGTTTCGGTGGGTCGGTGCCTCGCTCTCGCGGTCGCGCATCGGATGCTCGCGCTGCCGGAGGAGGACTTCGACACCTGGTGGTCCCGTTCGGCGGTGCACCGGTTCGTCCGTGGCCGCCCGTCCGCCGTACGTCTCGCGCAGGCGCTCGCCCGCGTTCCCGCTGAGGTGGCCGGTGCTCTCGGCCAGAGCGCCCACGCGCTGCTCGCGTCACCGGACCCGCGCACGTTGCTCGTGCACGACCTCTGCCTCACCCTCGACGGCGCGGTGCCGGTCTCGGGTGCCGACGGGACCGTTCTGCTGGAGTCGGGGGCACTCGGGCATCCGACGCGTTCGTTCGTCGGCGCGCTGCCGATCACGGACTACCCAGAGCTGCTCGCCGTCCGGCCCCGTCAGCGCTCGGTCGTGGACGCGGTCCGGTTCCCTGGAGTGACCGCGTTCGAGACGCGGGCTCTGGTGGCGGGCGTCGACCGGCGCGTGATCGTGGTGCACTCGGCGAACGCGGCCGCCGCACAGGCGTCGTCGCTCGAGGACGAGCTGGCCGTCGCCTCGCGGCGACTCGAGCGGCTGGCGGAGCTCCTGGACTCCGGCGCTGTCCGCATCGGGCGCGAGAAGGCCGCGACCGACGTCGCCCGGATCACCCGGGTGCGATGGGTAGACCGGGTCGTCAAGACAGCGTTGACGAACGGCTCGCTCACCTGGTCGGTCGACGAGGCGGCACGGAAGCGGTTGACGGACGAGGTCTTCGGCAAGCAGCTGCTGATCACCGACCATGCCGACTGGTCGGTGGCGGATGCGCTGACCGCGTACCGGGCCCGGTTCCGCCTGGAGGCGACGCTGCGGACGTTCGCCGAACCCCGCGACCTGGTCGGCGTGCTGGCGGTGACCGTCGCCCACCTGATGCGGCACCGGGCCCACCAGGCCGGCCTGGACCTGTCCGTCCAGGAGCTGCTGTCGACGTTGGCAGGCATCACCGAGTCCGAGCTCGTGTCCCCTTCTACCGGCGGCCGCCCGCGCGTACGGCGGGTGCTGAACGAGCTCACACCGTCGCAGGAGGCCTTGCTGGAGATCTCGGCTGGGCCACGAGGACGCACGTCGCGACGATGACCACGCCGGTCGGTCCAGGCATGGGCCGCACTCCATCGGCCGAGCTGCGCAGCGGCGCCGTCCGGACCCTGAGGTAGGCATCACGCCGTCCACGCCGCATCCGCCGCGCGAGGAACCAGTAGAACGCGGCGATCACCAGCACCATCGCGGCTCGAATCCAGATGGTGATCCGAAGCTCTTCGGCTGTCTTCGTCGCGCCGGCGGCGAGTCCGTGTCGCTAGACGTGACGCCGCGACTGGACCACGTGGAAGCGTCCCGCTACGAAGGCGCCGTCGGTGAAGGACGCGTTGGCGGCGGGGTTGGCGCCGGTGCCGTGGAAGTCGCTGAAGGCGGCGGCTTGGTTGAGGTAGAGCGTGCTGGTGAGGTTCTCCGACAGCGCGACGCCGGCGTCCAGGGCGGCGGAACGGACGGCCGCGAGCACCTCTGGGGAGGTCGAGTACACGCCGGCGGTCATCGAGCCGACCGTCATACCGACCTTCCGCAGCAGCGCTGCCGACTCGGCGGAGGAGGACGTACGGACGACGAACGCGACCGGGCCGAAGACCTCGCGGCTGAACGCGTCGAAGTCCTCGCCCTCCAGCAGGACCAGCGAGGGCGTACGGACGACGGCGTCGGAGAACTCCGGGTGCGCGATCTCCCGCGCTTCCAGCAGCACCTCGCCGTACTCGGGGACCAGCTCGACCCGGTTCAGCACCGCCTCGTTCACCAGCGCACCCAGTACCTCGACCGCCCGCGCGTCGTCCGACAGCAACGACGAGAGGGCCGCGGAGAGCCCCGCCACGACGTCGTCGAAGCTCTTGTGCCCCTCGTCCGTCTCGATCCCGTCGGCCGGCACGTAGAGGTTCTGCGCCGAGGTGCACATCTGCCCCGAGTACAGCGACATCGTGAACGCGAGGTTCGCGCACATCCCGGCGAACGACGAGGTCGAGTCGATGACGACCCCGTTCACGCCCGACTTCTCCGTATAGACCCGCGCCTGGCGCGCGTTCTCCTCCAGCCACGAGCCGAACTCCGTCGACCCCGTGTAGTCGACGATCCGCACCTCCGGCCGCGTTGCCAGGTCCTTCGCCAGCTCGTCCCCGTTGTGCTCAGCGGCCAGCGTCACCAAGGAAGGGTCGTACCCGAGCGAGGACAGCACCTCCTGGCAGACCTGCACAGTGATCGCCAGCGGCAGGACGGCCTGCGGGTGCGGCTTCACGACGACGGCGTTGCCCGTGACCAGCGACGCGAAGAGCCCCGAGTAGCCGTTCCAGGTCGGGAACGTACTGCACCCCACCACCAGCGCCACGCCGCGCGGGACGACGGTGAACGTCTTCTCGACCCGCAGTGCGCCCTCCCGCGAAGGCTTCACCCAGGAGGCGACGGACTGGTGCCGCGTCATCTCGACGTACGCGTACGCGATCGCCTCCAACGCCCGGTCGAGCGCGTGCGTCATGCCCTGGAACGCCATCACGAAGCCCTGACCCGTCACCGCGCGTACGGCGTTCGCCAGCTCGAACACGCGCCGGTGCAGCCGGTCCAGAACGGTGAGGCAGACGTCCACGCGCACCTCGGCGCCCGCGTCGCGCCAGGCCGGGATGCCGGCTTGCGCGGCGGAGAGCAGCTCGTCGAGGTCGTCCTCGGTGACGTGGGGATACCGGACGTTCAGCACGAACCCGAGCGGCGACACCTCGTCCTGCACGAGCGCGCCGGCACCCGGCACGTGCACAGGGAAGTCGGTATCGAGCAAAGCCTCGTACGCGGCCTTGCCCTCCGATGCGGCGTTGTCGCCGTAGTAGCGGGGACTCGGCGACTCCGGATACGCGGAGTAGTACGCCCGCGTCCGGATCGCCTCGAGCGCATGGTCCAGCAGGTACTGGTGCCGGGCGAGCGAATCGTCGGTGCTGCTCATGCGCGGGGCGTCCTCGGAGCGGGTTCCAGGGCCGGAGGAATGCTACGCGGCGCCGCTCGTGGCTCGACGACATGGAGTGACAAAACACTTGTCCACAGGGCACGATCCCGCCCCAGCACGACGTCGGTCCCGCCAGGTACATTCCCCCCAGCTGATCCAACACGGGGAGGAACTGTGCTCAATCGCAAGCTCGCCGGCGTCGCCCTGGCGGTCGCCGGGCTCCTGAGCGTCGGGCTACCGGCCCAGGCCGAGGCTGCCGCGACCGCGCCCGCCGCGGCCGACCAGGCGCCGAGCGCCGACAGCCCGGACGCGACCGCGGTCAACTACCTCGCCCGCTACGCCACGGTCGGCGGCCGGCACCGGGTGACCACGGCGTCGCTCACCTATCCGGGCGTCTTCCCCGAGCGCGGCGGCCTGTGGGGCCTGTACGCCAAGCAGGTCGCCAACACGCGGCCGCTGTACGAGTGCCGCAACGGCGCGTCTGACCACTTCGTCTCGTTCGACAAGAACTGCGAAGGCCACAGCCGGCTGGCCACGCTCGGCTTCATCTTCAAGAGCAAGCCCACCCAGGCGTCGGTCCTGCTCTACCGCTGCAGCGTGCGCAACAAGGACGACCACTTCGTCTCGGTCACCCAGAACTGCGAGGGACAGAAGACCGAGGGACCGCTCGGGTACGCGCTGCGGCCGGTGAACTACATCGCGCTGAACAGGTTCAACAACGGTCCGGACCACTGGATCACGTCGTTCCCGATCACCGGCTCGTACAAGCGCGAGGGCAGCTGGTACATCGCGCTCAACAAGGTGGCGAAGACCGTCCCCATCTACTCGTGCAAGTCCAACGGCGGCGGCAAGTACGACCACTTCCTGTCCCGCCAGTCCAACTGCGAGGGCAAGACGAAGGTCAAGCACGAGGGCTGGGTCTACACGTACAAGGCCGGCAGCACGTTCTCCCCGCTCTATCGGTGCCTGCTCCCGTCCGGTGACCGCTTCGAGTCGACGAAGGCGGACTGCGAGAAGGCCAAGGGCGCGAAGCGCGAAGGTCTGCTCGGTTGGGTCCGCTGGAAGATGTGGTAGCCACAGACTGTCACCGCTCGGCTGCTCACTAGGCACGATGCCGCGCCAGCGCCGCGCCAGCGCTCGGCTGTACATTCCCCTCGAATCGATTCGAACCATCACAGGGAGTGACATACTGTGCTGAAACGGAAGCTGGCCGGCGTCGCGCTGGCGGTAGCCGCGCTCATGTGCGTCGGGTTGCCGGCTGACGCGGCGACCACCGCTGCCGCCGACCAGACGCCGAGCGCGGACAGTCCGAACGCGACCGCAGTCAACTACCTCGTCCGGTACGTCTCCTACAAGGGCACCCACCGGGTGACGACCGCCAAGATCAACTTCCCCGGCATGTGGCCGGAGCGCGGTGGCCTGTGGGGCCTGTACGCGAAGTCGGTCACCAACACGCGCCCGCTGTACGAGTGCCGCAACAACCCCTCCGACTTCTTCGTCTCGCTCAAGGCCGACTGCGAGGGGAAGAGCCGGATCTCCACGCTCGGCTACATCTTCAAGTCGAAGCCCACGCAGGTGGCCGTGCAGCTCTACCGCTGCCTGGTCCCCGGCAAGGGCCACTTCGTCTCGGGCCAGAAGAACTGCGAGGGCCGGACGTTCGAAGGATCGATCGGGTGGGCGCTCTACCCGGCGAACTACGTCACGTTCTCCCGCTTCAACAACGGGCCTGACCACTGGGAGACGTCGTACGGCGTCAGCTCCTCGTACAAGCGCGAGTACACCTGGTACCTCCCGCACGTGAAGCTGGCCCGGACCGTTCCGTTGTACTCGTGCAAGTCCAACGGTGGCGGGAAGTACGACCACTTCCTCTCGCGCCAGTCCAACTGCGAGGGCAAGACCAAGGTCAACGTCGAGGGCTACCTCTACACGTACAAGGCCGGCAGCACGTTCTCCCCGCTGTACCGGTGCATTCTCACCAACGGCGACCGCTACGCGTCGACGAGCTCGGTGTGCGAGAACGCGCCGGGCGCCAAGCGCGAGGGGCTGCTCGGCTACCTGCGCCACAAGATGTGGTGATCACCCCAGCCGAGTGCTGACATCCGAGGACCTCCGAGCCGTCTGGCCCGGAGGTCCTCGCGTTCCCGGCAGGCGATCCGACAGGATGTGACCATGCCCGGACACGCGCTCGCCCCCAGTGTTCCCGTCGGCGTCGTCGGCGCCGGCACCATGGGCTCTGGGATCGCGCAGGTCGCCGCGGTCGCCGGGCACGAGGTGCGCCTGTACGACGTGGCGCCTGGCGCCGCCGAGTCGGCCATCGAACGGATCCACGGACACGTCGACCGGATGGTTGCCAAGGACAGGTTGACAGCACCCGACGGCGACGCTGCCAAGGCGAGGTTGCGCCCCGTTCCCACGCTCGCGGACCTCGCGGGCTGCGGCCTGGTGGTTGAGGCGGCGCTGGAAGAACTGTCCGTCAAGCGCGAGCTGTTCACCGAGTTGGAGAAGGTGTGCGGCGACGACGCCGTGCTCGCGTCGAACACGTCCACGTTCTCGATCACCGCGATCGCGGCGGGCCTGGAGCGGCCGGAACGCGTTGTGGGCATGCACTTCTTCAACCCCGCACCGCTGATGGGACTCGTCGAGGTCCCGGCTGGTGCGGCGACGTCGGAGGCCGTGGCCGAGCAGGTGTTCGACACCGCGGCCGCGTGGGGAAAGACGCCGGTGCGCTGTACGTCCACTCCGGGCTTCGTGGTCAACCGCGTCGCGCGCCCGTTCTACGGCGAGGCGCTGCAGGTCCTCGAGGACGGCGCCGCGGACTGCGCCACGATCGACGCGGTGCTGCGCGAGTCCGGCGGCTTCCGGATGGGCTCGTTCGAGCTCGCCGACCTGGTCGGCAACGACGTCAACCTCGCGGTCGGCCGTTCGGTGTGGGAACAGACATTCGGAGACCCGCGTTACTCGCCGAGCACACGCCAGCAAGCGCTGGTTGACGCCGGCTGGATGGGCCGGAAGTCCGGCCGCGGTTGGTTCACGTACGACGATGAACGACCCGAGCCCGCGACGGAGCCGCCGTGTCCGGCACCCGAACGCGTCGTCTATCACGGCGGATTCGCCACCTGCTATGGCCTTTTGGACCGCATCGTGGCCGGCGGTGTGAGCGTCGAGCGCTACCTCACCGGCGCGTCCGGGGCGCGGAACGGTTCCGACGACTTCGATCCGAGCGAGATCGCGTACGGCGTCGAGTTGCCCAGCGGCGGCCTCGTGATCGAGACCGCCGGCGAGCCGGTGAGTATGGACGGCGACGCGGTGGCGCTGGACTGGGTCGGCGACGCGGAGCACGCGACGCGGGTCTGCCTGGCGCCGAGCGACGCCTGCGAGCCGAACACCCTGACAGAGGCGATCGGCCTGTTCCAGGCCGCCGGCCTGGCGGTGACCGTGATCGACGACGTGCCCGGCCTGGTGGTCGCGCGTACGGTCTCGATGCTCGTCAACGAGGCGGTCGACCTGGTGGCCCGCGGCGAGGCGGCGGCCGCGGACGTCGACACAGCGATGCGGCTCGGCACCGGCTACCCGCGCGGCCCGCTCGCGTGGGGCGACGAGGTCGGCGCCGGGCTCGTGGTCGACGTCCTCACCGAGCTGGCCCGCGCGTACCCCTCCGGCCGCTACCGCCCGAGCCCGCTGCTGATCCGGGCCGCCCGGGCCGGGCGCCCGCTGGTCTCGCTCGCGCGGCCGTAGCCGCGGCAGCCACGGGTGGCCGGAACCGGCCAGCGGTCCGTACCGGCTAGTTGGACATATCATCCCGTTCACCGCATTCGCGCAGCTCAGGTGGTGATCAAAGCGCCTGGTGAGAGACCCTGGGTGACGAACGACGTGCCGAAAGCGACGAGATACGCCCCATTTGTCGGATCGGGAGGAGCGGGACTGGATGCCGCGAAGCCGCTCAGAAAATAGTTCGGAACTCCCCGAGCCATCTGGACATAGACGAGTTGTGGATCAGCTCGGATCGCCGGGAGGCACCGATGGAGAGCTCTGGCGCAAGGCCGCCAAGGGCGATCCGTCTGCCTTCGGGTCGCTGTTCGAGCGGCACGCCGACGCCGTCTACAACCACTGTTTCCGCCGCACCGGATCGTGGTCAGCGGCCGAGGATCTCGCGTCCGTCGTCTTCTTGGAAGCTTGGCGGCGACGGCGCGATGTGTCGCTCAGTGGCGAGTCGATCCTGCCCTGGCTGCTCGCGGTGGCGAACAACGTCGTTCGCAACCGGGACCGCAGCCTGCGGCGTCACCGACGCCTGCTCGCGAAGCTGCCCCCGGCCGTGGTCGCACCGGACCCGGCCGACGAGGCGGTCTCGCGCGTCGACGACGAACGCGCCATGCGGCGTGTTCTCCAGGTTTTCTCCCGCCTGCTGCCCGATGAACAGGACGTGCTCGCGCTGTGCGTCTGGGCCGGACTCAGCTACACCGACGCCGCCGTTGCCCTCGGGGTCCCGGTCGGCACGGTGCGCTCCCGGCTCTCGCGTGCCCGAGAACACCTCCGACGACTTGCCGGGCTCGAGGTGGGTGCGGGACGGACGGGGGGTCCCGCACCCACCCTGAGCCCGGCCGTCATCTGGTCGGCGCAGCCGCCGGGACGGATCGAGAACGGGGACTGAGCAAGAAGATGAGCGACATCGAAAATCTCCCGCCCCCACGCGGGATGGACTGGAGCAGGCGGCGAGCCGTTCGCGACCTGCTCGAGGACGAGGTACGGAGGTCGCAGCGCCCCTGGTGGCGCCGGTCTCGGCGTACCGCGACGGTGAGCATCGGAGCAATGGCGCTCGTGCTCGCCGGCGGAGCGGCATCGGCGTACGTCGCGTTCAAGGCACCGACCGACCTGGCCAGCGTGGTCTGCTACTCGGCCGCGTCGCCGGACGTGCTCAAGGACGCCAGCAGCGAGAACCGGGTGGCGGCCGCGCAGGAGGAAGGTTCGGGAGGCACGACCGCGGCGAAGTCCGAGCCTCTGGCGCTCGCCGGCAAGGATCCGGTCGCGGCCTGCGCACCGCTGTGGCAGGACGGTCTGCTCGTGGCGGGACAGAGCGAGCTCAACCCGAACGCGCGACCGGACGGCGTGGCCGACCGACGGGTCCCCAACCTGGTCGCCTGCACGCTGAAAGAAGGCGTCGCCGGCGTGTTCCCCGGCGACGCCCATACGTGCGAACGGCTTGGTCTGCCCAGCGCGACCCGCTGAGTGGAGCTACCAGATCTTGATCGACGACGTCCTGTTGTTGAGGGCGCCGAGGCCGGTGCAGTTGCCCTGGCAGCGGAACATCGGGTCGCCGTACCCCGCGTCGTCGTAGTGGTCGCTCCAGCAACCGTTGTACGCCTTCGCCGAGGACGGCCGGTTGTTCCAGCCGTAGACGGACAGGTCGGGGAAGCCGTACACGGTTGAACCGGCGCAGCCTCCGGAACCGGTGAGCGTGAGCGTGGGCGCGCCGTAGCTCGTGCCTTCGTACTCCGTTCCGAGAACGACCGCGGCGACCGCGCTCTCGTCGGCTGCCGGCGCCTTGCGCAACTGGGCGTCGGAAACGGTGACCGCCTCCGCGGGAAGCTTCACCCGGCCGTGCGTCGCGTGCGCGATCGCGTCGGCGAAGGTGTCGAAGCACTGGTAGGAGGCGACCTTCTCGGCGTTCGGTACGAGTTCGGCGACGCAGTGGTCGCCAGTCGTCGCTACCGCCGCCGGCGCCGCTAGTCCGATCAGGACGAGACTGGCACCCGCGACCAAGACGCGCACGGTCCGAAGTCGACGCACGGGTCCCGCACCTCCACTTCTGTTGCTGAAAGCGAACCCCCTTCAGGCAGGCATGATGACACGTCATGCCTCTTAGCGCCGTCGGCGGAGTGGGGGCGAAACTCTCGGCCGACTCCCGGTCATCGGCCCCGCGCCCGGTGTTCGGGGCGGTGTCGCCCACCGGGCCTACACAGGGTGACATGCCGTTTCCCGCTCGTCGTCCCGTCCGGCGAGCCCGGTCTCGTGACTGGCGCAGCCGCGCTTCTCCCCTCCGTTGCCTCGCCCGCGCTGGCCGGACCTGGCCTCGTCCGCCTTCTACCGGCGCCGCGGTGTGGGCACCTTCGTCCCGTACCGCCCGGATGATGGCGTCGTTGAGCCGTACGCCCGACTTCCGCCGATCGATCCGTTGGAAGATCGTGACCGCTGACGTGCACTAACGGCGGCGCCTCACATATTCGCCGTCCCGCGCCGCCTCTACCGATTCCCTGCCTTTCTGGAAGTTCGGTTCGGGCACGCTCGAGGCCCAGCCTACATAGGTAGATTAAGCTGGCCGGTTTTCGTCCACAGATGCCGATTTCGGGAAGTTCTCCACAGCTCGGCTCCGGTCCCTCGCGGTGGGGCCGCCGACCAGCAACGATGGGGCTATCGCATTTTGCGGTACCCGGTTGGATTGGTGGGGGCGGGACACCCCAACCCGGTAGAGAGGCGGGAACCCACCTCGGTGGGCCCGTCCAGCCGGAACGGGGTGTGGTGTCAAGGCGGGGTTGACGGGGTGGTTAGAAGGAGACGGCGGTGGGGGTGGACTTGGGGAGGGCTTCCTCGTAGGCGGCTCTGACGTACTCCACCAGCGGGAGGGCGTAGGGGGCAAGCCAGCCTTGACGGTCCACCGCGAGGAGGCGGTGGAGGCGGAGGGGGGTACCTAGGAGGGGGCGGGTGACTACTCCTGGGGGTACGGGTTGGGAGCGGGCGCAGAGCCTCACTGCGCGGCCGGAGCGGACGACGTCCAAGCCGGACAGGGGATCGAGGCGGTGCGCGACTCGGGGGCTGAAGCCGGCCGTGAGGCAGGCTCCGACGAACCACTCGAGCTCGCCGTCGTCGGCTGGGGGCGACACCACCCAGTCCTCCTTGGCCAGCTCGCTGAGCGGCACCTCGGCGTACGAGGCAGCCCTGTGCAGCGCGGGGAGCAGGACGTAGACGGGTTCGCTGAGGATGGGGTGGCAGACCAGCCCCGCTTCGTAGCGGACCGGTCGGCCGGAGAACTCCGTCAGCAGGGCGAGGTCGAGCCGGTCGGCCACGACGAGGTCGGCGAGGCGGCGCGCGCTGGCGCCGTACTCGGAGGTGACCTCGGCGTGAGGGATCAGCTCGCCGAGGCCGTCCAGTAGGCCGGCGAGCATGAGGCCCGACTTCGATCCCACCCGGATGCGGGGCGTGGCCGCTTGCTCGCGGGTGGTGACGGAACGGGTCGGTTGGAGGTCCCGCACCGTCGACAGTGCGGCGCGGGCTCGGGCGAGGACGTACTCGCCGAGGTTGGTCGGATGCATGCCACTTCGGTCGCGGACGAACATCGGTCCGCCGAGCGTGCGCTCGATTCTTTGCACCTGTCGGGTGAGCGCGGGCTGGGTCATGCCAAGGGTGGCCGCCGCCCTGGTGGCGCTCCCCGTATCAGCCACTGCGCAGAGAATCCGCAGGTGCCGCAGCTCCAGCTCCATGAGCGAATCCTAAGTTTGCCGGCGAATTGCCGAAAGGCCCTGAAAACGTTGGAAATTGGCACTCGGGAACAATGGGTGACCGAGTGCTTACATTACGGCGTAATCCCGGTCGGCGGAAAGGCCCTGACCTCGTTTCCGCCGACCGGTTTTGGCCGTTTAGCGCGAAATGCGGTTACGGTCGAATGAGGAATCTGTTGTTCGCACTGTTCCAGTGCGTCGCCAGATAGCTTCCGGCCGCGGGGTTCGTGCTGTAGTAGTCGTCGTGCCGACAGTCCAGTCGGTACTCATGCCCCTGGTCGGTGCAGATGTAACGCATCTGCGGGTAATCCGGCGAGTCGGAGTAGCACATCACGTCGTACTCGTCCGTGCAGTGCCAACCGTTGCTGGTGTTCGGCGCGGAGAGCTGGACGCCGCCCAGGTTGTGGTTGAGCTCGTGCGCGGCGGTGTGGCCGGCCCAGCAGCCCGTGTCCGTACGCCCGTAGCTCGGCCCGTTGTTGTTGGCGTTTCCGGTCGCGCTGGAATCGTCGTTCATGATCCCGCCGATTCCGCAGTACACGTTGGAGTCGACGAACAACATGTACTTGCGATCGGTGCGGTTGTAGCCGAGGTTCGCGAGCTGGCTCGTGGTCACACCGAAGTCGTCGTCACCGTTCGGCTGGACGACGGCCTCGCGTACGTCGATCACGCAGCTCGCGTCGTGGACGAAGCGGATGCGGCGGTTTCCGCCTGTCTCCACAGCGCTTTGGTAGTAGATGTCGTCGGCGTCGTTCGCCCACGTACGGATCGAGTTCACGTACTGGCTGAAGCGGCTCGCGACGTCGGACGCGCGAACGTACAACACCTGAACGCGATACCCACTCGTTCCATCGCCATCGCAGACCGCTTGGGTCTTGATGTCTTTCGCCTTCACCGGTGGCACTCTGGTCTTCACCGAGGTGCCGGCGGGGGCGGGGTCGGGACCGTGCGAGCAGACGGTCCGGTTGTTCGCGAGAGTCGCGATTCGGTAGCCAGGACCGCAGTTCTTCGCGTCCTTGACGAGTCCGGTGTAGACGAGCCCCCGGACGGTGTCGGAGTACGTACGTCCTGACGCCGTACGGTCTCCGCTGTCCTGGGATGGTGCCGCGAGCGCCGCCGTCGTGATCGCAACCCCTGCGGCCACGACGGCGGTCAAGAGAACGAGCAACCGTTTGCGCACGTTCATACAAACCCCCTGTGAATGGGCGGACGGTGTGCTGCCGTGCCACTCTCACTGGGAGCCATCGCTCACGGGCAATGCCACCTGATCATGCCACCGCAACCAAAACGGCAGCACGACGCTTGTCTTCAAGCTATGGCGTCGCGCTGCCGTTGGTGGACGACCGGTTCAGGCCAGCAGCAACGCGTTCGACGGGTCGGTCAGGATGCTCGCGACGTCGGCCAGGAACCGCGATCCCTGCTCGCCGTCGACTAGGCGGTGGTCGAACGAGAGGCTCAGCGTGGTCACCCAGCGCGGCACGACCTCGTCGTCGACGACCCAGGGCTGCTTCTTGATCGCGCCGAACGCGATGATGCCTGCCTCGCCTGGGTTGAGGATCGGCGTTCCACCGTCGACGCCGAACACGCCGACGTTGGTGATCGTGAACGACGTTCCGGACATCTCCGCGGGCTGGGTCTTGCCTTCGCGCGCGGTCGCCGTGAGCTCGCCGAGGGCGCGGGCGAGCTCCGACATCGACAGGCGGTCGGCGTCCTTGATGTTCGGTACGACGAGCCCACGCGGGGTGGCCGCGGCGATGCCCAGGTTGACGTACTGCTTGAAGATGATCTCCTGCGCGGCTTCGTCCCACACCGAGTTGAGCTCCGGAGTGCGGCGCAGTGCGATCAGGCACGCCTTCGCGAGGACGACCAGTGGTGAGACCTTGAGGTCGCGGAAATCCCTGTGCTGCTTGAGCTTCGCGACCAGGTCCATCGTCGCCGTAGCGTCGATCGTGATCCACTCGGTGACGTGCGGGGCGGTGAACGCGCTCGCGGTGACGGCCTGCGCGGTCATCTTGCGGACGCCACGGATCGGGACGCGCGTCTCACGTTCGCCCGCGGCGATGGGCGTCGGGGTTGCTTCGGCGACAGCCGCGGGCCGGGCGACGTGCGCTTGAACGTCGTCCCGGCTGATCGTGCCGTGCGGCCCGCTCGGCGTCACCACGCGCAGGTCGACGCCGAGGTCCTTGGCGAGCTTGCGTACGGGCGGCTTCGCCAGCACGGGGCTGCTCGTGGCGACCGCCGGCTCCGGCTCGGCGACGGGCGCGTCGGTCACCCTGGCGCGGCGCTTCGCCGAGGTCGCGCGCGGGCCGTACCCGACCAACACGGCGTGCCGCTCCTGGTCCGCCTCGGTCTTGGGGACCGGCGGCGTCGGGACGAACTCCTCCGGCGACTGCGGCGGTGGGGCGGACCCGTCGCCGACGCGGAAGATCGGCGTACCGACCGGAACGGTCTGCCCCTCTTCGACCAGCAGGTCGGTGACCGTACCGGCCCACGGCGACGGCAGCTCGACCAGCGCCTTCGCGGTCTCGACCTCGACGATGATGTCGTTGACGGCCACCGTGTCGCCGGGCTTGACCTTCCAGGTGACGATCTCGGCCTCGACGAGGCCCTCGCCGACGTCCGGCAACTTGAACTCGCGTACCTCACTCACTGAGCTGACTTCCCTTCTAGAACGCGAGCGTCCGGTCGACGGCGTCGAGCACCCGGTCCAGGTCGGGCAGGTAGTCCTCCTCCAGCTTCGCGGCCGGGTACGGGGTGTCGAACCCGCCGACCCGCAGCACCGGGGCCTCCAGCGAGAAGAAGCACTGCTCGGTGATCCGCGCCGCGAGCTCCGCGCCCAGGCCGAGCGTCATCGGGGCCTCGTGCACGGTGATCGCGTGGCCGGTGCGGCGGACGGACTCGTACACCGGCCCCAGGTCGAGCGGCGACAACGTCCGCAGGTCGATGACCTCGAGGCTGCGGCCCTCCTCCTCGGCGGCCGCGGCGGCCTCGAGGCAGGTCTTCACCATCGGCCCGTAGCAGAGCAGCGTGACGTCGGTGCCCTCTCGTACGATCCGCGAGGCGTGCAACGGGTACGGCGCTTCCGTCGCACTCGTGTCGATCTCGGCCTTCTCGTAGTAGCGCCGCTTCGGCTCGAAGTAGATCACCGGGTCGTCGGACGCGATGGCCTGCTGGAGCATCCAGTACGCGTCCTCCGGGTTGGAGACGGCGACGACCTTCAGCCCGGCGGTGTGGGTGAAGTAGCCCTCGGGCGACTCCGAGTGGTGCTCGACCGCGCCGATGCCGCCGCCGAACGGGATGCGGATGACGATCGGCATCTTGAGGCGGCCGCGGGAACGGAAGTTCATCTTCGCTACCTGGCTGACGATCTGGTCGTACGCCGGGTAGACGAAGCCGTCGAACTGGATCTCGCAGACGGGCCGGTAGCCGCGCAGGGCGAGGCCGACCGCCGTACCGATGATCCCGGACTCCGCGAGCGGCGTGTCGATCACGCGGTCCTCGCCGAAGTCTTTCTGCAGGCCATCGGTGACGCGGAAGACGCCGCCGAGCTTGCCGACGTCCTCGCCCATGACGAGCACCTGGGGGTCGTCCTCCATCGCGCGGCGAAGTGCGGCGTTGATGGCCTTGGACAAGACGAACTGGGGCATCAGTGCACCTCCGCCTGCGAAGCGAACGACGCGTGGTACTTGACGAACCACTCCTTCTGCTCCAGGAGCTCCGGAGTCTGCTCCTGGTAGACCAGATCGAAGATCCTCGCGGGATCAGGATCGGGCATGGCGCGCGTACTCGTGCGGAGGTGCTCTGCCAGCGCGTCGGCGTCGGCCTCGACGCTTTCGAAGAAGTCTTCGTCGGCCAGGCCGTTGCGGACGAGGTAGGCCTTCACGCGGGCGAGCGGGTCCTTGAGCTTCCAGTGCTCGAGCTCGTCGGTGAGGCGGTAGCGCGTGGGGTCGTCGTTCGTGGTGTGCGCGCCCATGCGGTACGTGAACGCCTCGACCAGGACGGGGCCGCCGCCGTCGCGGGCCTGCTGGAGAGCTGCCTTGGTGACCGCGTACGTGGCGAGCACGTCGTTGCCGTCGACGCGTACGCCGGGGAAGCCGAAGCCGCTCGCCCTGCGGTAGAGGGGGATGCGGGACTGCTTCTCGATCGGCTCGGAGATCGCCCACTGGTTGTTCTGGATGAAGAACACGACGGGGGCGTTGAAGACCGTGGAGAAGATGAACGCTTCGTTGACGTCGCCCTGGCTGGTGGCGCCGTCCCCGAGGTAGGCGACGACGGCGGTGTCGCGCTCGGGGTCGTTCGTCCCGACGAGGCCGTCGCGCTGGACGCCCATCGCGTAACCGGTGGCGTGCAGGGTCTGGGCGCCGATGACGATCGTGTAGAGGTGGAAGCCCATGTCGTGGGTGTCCCAGTTGCCGTGGTCGACGCCACGGAAGAGGCCGATGAGCGCCAGCGGGTCGACGCCGCGACACCACGCGACGCCGTGCTCACGGTAGGTGGGGAAGACGTAGTCCTGCTTGCGGAGGGCTCGTCCCGAGCCGATCTGGGCGGCTTCCTGACCGAGCAGTGAGGCCCAGATGCCGAGCTCGCCTTGGCGTTGCAGCATGAACGCCTCGGTATCGATCCGGCGGGTCATCACGAGGTCGTGGTAGAAGCCCTTGATCGCGTCGTCGTCGAGATCGAACGCGTAATCGGGATGCTCGCGCCGCTCACCCTCGGGGGTGAGGAGCTGGACGAGCTCGGGCTCGTCGCTTCGCGCGTACGGTGCCGTCAAGGTGTGGCCCTCCTTCGTGCCGTCGGTGTCGCGGGATCACCGCGCACCCTTGGCGGGAAGCGTGTTGCGCGCCGCCTGCTGTCAGCTGCCTGTAGGCGTGACAGAGACGGAGCGTCTGGCTGCGTGACGACCGCGGCCATGGGCATAACGTACCCACGGCGTCCTGTCAGCGCACCTGGGACCGCCGACTGTTACCTCCAGCATCGAGCATGTGCTTCAACCGACACCATGTCGAAGCCACACCGTTACGGAGCCGGTTTGTGGTGTTGGTTCCACACAATGTCGCACTCCCGACTTTCGGGTGTCCGACTATCCGATGTCCGACTACCCGATCGCCTTGATGTCGATGAGGCCGTCGATCTCCTCTTCCGGGAAGCCCCAGTCGATCAGGGCTGCGCGGGTGTGTTGGCCGGCGTAGGGGGCGGGGCCTTGGATGGCGCCGGGGGTGCGGGACAGTCTCGGAGCGGGGGCGGGTTGCTGGGTGCCTGAGACGTCGATGAACGACTTGCGGGCCTTGTTGTGGGGGTGCTTCGGGGCTTCCTCGAGGGTCAGGACTGGCGTCACGCACGCGTCGGTGCCCTTGAAGGTCTTCGCCCAGTCGTCGCGGCTCTTCTTCGCGAAGATCTCGGCGAAGCGGGCCTTCGTCGCGGGCCAGTGGTCGCGGTCGTGTTGGGGTGGCAGGTCGTCGGCACGCAGGCCGAGGCCGTGGAGAAGCTCGGCGTAGAACTGGGGCTCGACCGCACCCACGGCGACGAAGCGGCCGTCGGCGCAGGTGTACGTGCAGTAGAACGGGGCGCCGCCGTCGAAGATGTTGGTGCCGCGAGCGCCGGGCCAGCTCCCGGTCGAACGGAGACCGCGGACGAACGCCGCCATCAGACCAGCGCCCTCGGTCATCGAAGCGTCGACGACCTGGCCGCGGCCAGACAGCGAACGTTCGTGCATGGCCGCGAGGATCCCGACCACCAGCAGCATTCCGCCGCCGCCGAAGTCGGCGACGTAGTTGATCGGCGGTACGGGCGGACCGTCGGCAGGGCCGATCGGGTCGAGCGCACCGGCGATCGCGAGGTAGTCGATGTCGTGCCCGGCCGTCTGCGCGAGCGGCCCGCTCTGCCCGTACCCCGTCATCCGCCCATAGATCAGCCGCGGGTTGGCGGCGAAGCAGTCCGAAGGCCCGATGCCCAGCCGTTCGGTGACGCCTGGGCGGAAGCCCTCGATCAGGACGTCGGCTCGCGCCGCCAGCCGAAGGACGACGTCGACACCGTCCGGGTTCTTGAGGTCGACGGCGATCGACCTGCGACCCCGCCCCAGCGGATCCGCGGGCGGTGAAGCGGGCGGTGACGAGGGCAGGTGCGCGACGCGGTCCACGCGCAGAACCTCGGCGCCGAGGTCGGAGAGCATGGTCGCGGCGAACGGGCCGGGCGCGAGGCTCGCGAGCTCGACCACCCGTACGCCGGAGAGAGGGCCACTCATCTGAGCAGTATCGCGACCCCGGCGCACGAAGCCGCCCAGAGCACGCTGGTGAACGTGCCGATGATGAACCGTTCCGCCGCACCAGGCGCGCGCAGCTCGTTGTAGCGTCCCACGCCCTTGAGGCCGAGCACGAGCGCGATGCCCTCGGCCATGCCGACCAGGATGCAGGCGGCGATCGCGGCTCGTTCGAGCGCGCCGATCCACAGGCCGCCGGCGAGGATCTCGCGCTGCTGCGGCGGCGGAGGCTCGGCGGGGTCGAGGGTCTCGGTGGGACGGCTGACACCGGGTACGCCGGACTGCTCGGCACCGCGGAGGATCGCGTTCGTCACCGGACCACCACCGAGGATGGCGACCGCGATCGCCAGCGCGGAGCTGGCGCCGACGCCTATGGAGTTGAGTGGTTCGTCGCTCGCCGCGGCGAAGATCGCCGTGAGCGCGAGGACCGCGGCGGGGACGAACGCCACCAGCCACCAGGGCAGCGCGTCCAGCTTGGCGCCGAGCCGCGGCACCCAGCTGACTACGCACGCGGCGGCGAGGAGCGTGAGGACGATGACGCTGAGCGCGATCACGCGTCCGCCTCGGCGAGGAGCCGCTCGGCGAGCGGGCGGGCGCGGCGTTCCTCGTGCCAGAGCGCGGCGCGGAGGCGTTGGCTCACCGCCTGCGGGGTGATCCCCAGCCGCTGCGCGACGTCGCGTTGGGTCCGTTCGCCGTCCATCAGGTCGACCACCTCCCAGCCTTCGGGGCTGCGCCGCTGCACCACCGCGGCCAAGAGTCCCAGGAGTGCCTCCGCATCGCCAGCCGTCTCGCGATCCGGTCCGGTGACGGCAACGCCGCGCGGGGCCGACTTGGCCCGGTCGACGGCGTCGCGGGCGTGGATGAACGCGGGCCCGTTCGCGGCCCGGACGCTGGCCGGGATCGGCTGCAGAACGGGACCCAGCCCGACGCCGATGTTCCAGCGGTCCTCGCGGGCGAGCTCGAGCACGAGGCGGACGACCTGGGCGTAGTCGTCCAGCAGGGCTTGGACCTCGTCGCCGGCGGTGCGTTCGAACGTACGGACCAGCCGCTCGTCGTCCAGGCTGGCGAGCACCTCGTCGACCCGGTCGCCGACGCGGCGGCTCCCTCTCTGGTCGACGGTCAGCACGATCACATACTCAACGATGAGGCCTTGATTCGAGGGAATCAAGCCCTTGGGCTTGATGGATGGACCCAGGCTGCGGCGACGAACTCCTCGAACGAGCGGGGTGGACGACCCAGCGCCCGCTGGACGCCGTCGAAGACCGTGGCCGCGAGCCCCTCCCGGATCGAGATGTAGATCCCGGCGAGCTGCTTGGCGGCCTCGGCAGGAACACCGTCCGCGAGCTGGGCCTGGATGAACGCCTCGGGGCTGAGGTCGACGTGCCGGATCGTACGGCCGGCGGCGCGGCCGATCAGGTCGCACGCTTCGCCGAACGTGAGAGCACGCGGTCCGGTGAGCTCGTACGTCTGGCCGTCGTGACCGTCCCGGGTGAGCGCCGCCGCGACGACGTCCGCGATGTCCTCGGCGTCGACGAACGCCGTCGCACCATCGCCTGTCGGGAGGGCGAGCACTCCGGCGCGGATCCCCGGCGACCAGAACGTCTCGCTGAAGTTCTGCGCGAACCAGTTCGGGCGCACGATCGTCCACTCCAGGCCGGAGCCCTTCACTGCCTCCTCGACCGGCCAGAGCGGGTGGGCCTGGTTGTTCTCGACGCCCGGCGCCGACAGCAGCACCAGGCGCCGCACGCCGGAGGCCGCGGCGGCGTCCACGAGCCGGCTCAGCCGGCGCTGTCCCAGGTCGGGTTCGATCAGGTAGGCCGCTCCCACACCGTCGAGAGCGGCTGACCAGGTCGACGGGTCGTCGAGGTCGAGACGTACGTCGCCATGGCTCCGGGACGTCACCCGGACCGACAGCCCGGCCGCTCGAAGGCGGCGCGCGACGCGGCGGCCGGTCGTGCCGGCGCCGCCAAGAAGGAGAAAGTCGTTCACGCTGCCCAGCCAACCCGTCAGAACGTGGACGGACCATAGTGGTCCGTCCACGATTCCTTCGCGATCGTCTACCGTGGCGGTGTGGACGTCCTGAGCGACCTGCTCGACCGGGCCCGCGCGAAGAACGCGGTCGTCCGGCAGCTGATCCAGCTCCCACCGTGGTCGTTCACGCTCGCCGACTCGAACCAGCTGTCGGCCATCGCCGCGCTCGAGGGAACGGCGACGATCACGCTCCAGGACGCGACGATGCACACGTTGACGGCCGGCGACCTCGTGCTGATCAAGGGCGGCGAGTACACGATCGCCGACCAGCTCACCACGCCGAACCAGGTCGTCATCCGCGAAGGCGTCAAGCACGTCGTCGACGCGACAGGCGAGCGCGTGACCCGCCTGATCGCGCCGCGCACGTACGGGGAACGGCGACCGGGCGCGACCGTCACGCTGCATGGGATCTACGAGCTCCACGGCAGCGCCGGAGCCCGGCTGCTCGACCTGCTTCCCACGTTGACGGCCATTCCCGCGAGCCCACGGACGCGGGCGCCGCTGGAACTGCTCGCCGCGGAGGCCCAGCGCGAGGAGCCCGGGCAGGATGCCGTTCTCCATCGCCTGCTGGAGTTCGTTCTCGTCATCGCGCTGCGATCCTGGGGCGCCGACACCGAGATCCCCACGTGGTTCGGTGCGATCGCCGAGCCGGCGATCGGCGAAGCCCTGGCCCTGCTCCACGCGGACCCTCGGCGGGGGTGGACGACGGCGGCGCTCGCCAAGGAGGTCCGCATGTCGCGCGCGGCGCTCTCCGCGCGGTTCACGCAGCTGGTCGGCGAGCCGCCCATGGCGTACCTGACCGGCTGGCGGATGACGCTCGCGGCCGACCTGCTGCGCGACACCGACGCGACGGTCGCCGCCGTTGCCCGCGAGGTCGGGTACGAGAACGCGTTCGCCTTCAGCACCGCGTTCAAACGTGTCCACGGGCGCAGCCCCGCGGCCTGGCGCCGGGGTTAGGTCTCCGGCAGACGCGGGTGCCGGAAGCCGGGGTGGTCCTTCGGCAGCGCGCGCATCAGCACCACGCCCGAGACGGCGACGCAGGCGGCGACCAGCGGCCAGCTCATCGCGACACGGGCCACGCCGAGCGCGACGACGGCGGCCTCGCTGTCGTACAGGTAGTCGTACAGATAGAGAGCGCCGAAGACGAGGACGCGCAGGGCGTACTGCACGACCCAGACCCACGAGGCCATCGAGTACGCGCGCACCAGCGAACGGTCCTTGCGCCACCGCGTCTTCTGACCGAGCAGTGCGCCGACGATCACGCCGAGCAGCGGCCAGCGGAGCACGATGCTCACCGCCCAGGCGAGCGTGCTCGCGGCATTCGCGGCCAGCTGCACCAGGAAGAAGTCGGCCGCGCGGCCCGTACGGACGACGACGATCGACGCGACGGCAACACCGAGCAGGCCGACCAGAACGGCGCGCGGCTTGCCCCCTCGAGAGAGCCGATACCCGGCCACGCCGAGTCCCACGACGACGGCCACCAGCGCGCCCCAGCCGATCGAACGCGACGTCAGCAGCCACGCGACCACGAACGCGACCGGCGGCAGCGTCGCGTCGATGCCGGCCTTGCGACCCCCGAGCAACGCGCCCAGCGACTCCGACGAAGCGGAGCTCTGGGGTGATCCCTCCCGCAGCTGCACGGAACCAAGCCTGCCCTAACCACGCAACCGAGGCCCAGCAGACCTACAGATCTTCCCGCGGACCTGCTACAAACGAGACAAGTCGTCTGATGTTCAAGCTCTCCCGGGTCACCCAAGCCGAGGGATGTGAGCCATGGCCACCGACGTAGTTCGCCCCGCGGATCCGTACCACCTCACGGCCGACGGCATCAAGGAGCCGCCCAAGGGCTGGAGACCCAGCCTCCGCTATCTCGGGCCGGGCCTGATCGTCAGCGCCTCGATCGTCGGCTCCGGCGAGCTCATCGCCACGACCGCGCTCGGCGCCGAAGCCGGGTTCGTGATCCTCTGGATGGTGATCGTCAGTACGACCGTGAAGGTCGCGGTGCAGATCGAGCTCGCCCGCTGGACGATCTCCACCGGCGAGCCCGCGCTGACCGGCTACAACCGCGTGCCGCCGAGGTTCGGCCGCATCAGTCTGGTGAACGTGCTGTGGATCCTGCTCGCGCTGTCCAAGCTAGTCCAGCTCGGCGGCATCGTGGGCGGCGTCGCGGTCGCGTTCAGCATCCTCGTGCCGTTCGGCGGCGATCCGCTCGGCCGGATGTCGCTGACGATCTGGACGACGATCGTGGTGTTCGCCGCGATCGTCTCGCTGATCTCCAACCGCTACAAGATGATCGAGCGCGGCGCGTTCTTCCTCGTCGTCGTGTTCTCGATCGTGACGGTCGCGATCGCGATCGGGCTGCCGTTCACGCCGTTCGCGTACGAGGGCAGCGATCTCCTCGGTGGGCTCGCGTTCCAGATCCCGGCCGGTGCCCTCGGTGCCGCGGTCGCGATGTTCGGCATCACCGGAGTCGGGGCGGACGAGATCACGTTCTACACGTACTGGTGCGTGGAGAAGGGCTACGCCCGTTGGGTCGGCCCGCGCGACGACAGTCCGGAGTGGGCGGCGCGCGCGAACGGCTGGATCAAGGTGATGTACAAGGACGCGTTCGTGTCCTGGGTCATCTACACGTTCGCCACGCTCGCGTTCTTCGTCATGGGCGCCGCGGTGCTCGAGCCGCGCAACCTGGTGCCGGTGGGCAACGAGATGTTGACGACGCTCTCGCGGATGTACACCGACACGCTCGGCGAGTGGGCGAACGTCGTGTTCCTCCTCGGCGCCATCGCCGTCCTCGGCTCGACGCTCTGGGCCGCGCTGCCCCAGCTGGGCGCGGATGTACACGAACGTCCTCGCCACGCTCGGCGTGCTCGACTGGAAGGACCCGGAGGCCAGGCAGCGCTGGATCCGCGGGTTCATCGTCGTGCTGCCGCTGCTTTGGGGCACGGCCTACCTGCTGATCAGCTCACCGGTGATCATGGTGCAGATCGGGGGCGTCGCCACCGGCATCTTCCTGCTCGCGGTCGTCGTCGCGGTCTGGTACCTGCGCCAGAAGGAGGTCGACCCGCGGCTGTACGGCGGGCGGGCCTTCAACATCCTGCTGGTCGTGAGCAGCGTCGCGATCGGCCTGCTCGGGCTGTACACACTTCTCAGCGTCTTCGGCTTGTCCATCGGTTGAGTTGGGCAACTTGTAGGCCGCCAGAAGTGGCGATTCCAGCGGCCGTACGCGCGGACTTATCGTGCGGACATGACCGCCACGCCGCGTACGCCACGGACTCGCTCCGCGCTGGTCGGAGTGCCCTCGTACAAGCCCGGCCGGCTGCCGACGCCGGCCGCGGACAAGCCGACGTACAAGCTGTCCAGCAACGAGAATCCGTACGATCCGCCGGAGGAACTCGTCGAGGCGGTGCGGGGTGCGGCGGGCGGGACGAACCGCTATCCCGACCTGGCCTGCCGGCGGCTGGTCAACGAGCTGAGTACGCGACTGAACGTGCCGTTCGACAACTTCGCGGTCGGTACGGGCTCGGTCGCGCTGCTCTACCACCTGCTGCAGGCCACCTGCGAGCGCGGCGACGAGATCATCTACGCCTGGCGGTCGTTCGAGGCCTATCCCATAGCGGCTCAGGTCACCGGCGCGACGCGCATCGAGGTGCCGCTCGCGCCAGGCGCGAAGCACGACCTGGACGCGATGGCGGACGCGATCACCGAGAACACGCGGGCGATCATCGTCTGCACGCCGAACAACCCGACCGGTCCGGTCATCGGGCACGCCGAGCTGGCGGCGTTCATGCGGCGCGTGCCGTCCGACGTGCTCGTGGTGATCGACGAGGCGTACGTGCAGTTCGTCCGCGACCGCGAGGCGGCCGACGGTCTGGCCCTGTACCGGGACCACCCGAATGTGTGCGTGCTGCGGACATTCTCCAAGGCGTACTCGCTCGCGAACCTCCGCGTCGGCTTCGCGATCGCGCACGAGCCGGTCGCGGCCGCGATCCGCGCCTGCACGCCGCCGTTCGCGGTGTCGACGGTCGCAGAGGACGCGGCGCTGGCCGCGCTGGCGGCGGAGGAGACGCTGTTCGAGCGGGTCGAGCTGCTGGTGAAGGAGCGGTCCCGGGTGCTCGACGCGCTGCGTGGGCAGGGCTGGGACGTGCCGGCGACCGAGTCCAACTTCGTCTGGCTGTCCCTGGGCGAGCGGACGGACGAGTTCGCGATGGCCTGTGAGGCCGAGGGCATCGTCGTCCGCGCGTTCTCCGGCGACGGCTGCCGGGTGACGGTGGCCGAGCCCGAGCCGAACGACATCTTCCTCGACGTCGCCGCCCGCTGGATGGCCGCCCACTCAGCTTGAGCTGAGGCGGTCCAGCGCGGCGGAAAGGAGCGCGAGCCGGTCGACGGTGTCGCGGAGCTCCGTCTCACCGAGCGCCTCGACCAGACGCTCGGCGGCGATCTTCTGGGCCGGCCTGATCCGATCGAGCGCCGTGTCGCCCTCCGCGGTGAGCTTCAGCAGCTTCGCCCGCCGGTGCGCGGGGTTGGGAACGTACTCGGCCAGCCCCTGCTCCGCCATCAGGTCGGCGATCCGTTGCACGCTCTGCCGCGTGACCCCCATGGCGCGGGCGATGTCGGCGACCGACAGCGGCTGGCGGACGATCGCGCCGAGCACCTGCCAGCGAGCGGCGGTGAGGCCGGCCGGCTTGGCCAGGTGCTCGGCGAGCGCGAGGAACTGACCGTTCAACCGGAACACGGTGACCGCCGCCTCGCCGAGCAGCTCACGTTCTCCTGTCACGAGGCCGCCATCAGCTCGAAGAAGCCGGCCGCGTCCTGCTGGCCGTACAGCTTGTACCAGGACGCGAGCGTCTCGGGCTTGTACGCGTCGAGCCTGGCCAGGATCTCGCGGGCGAACTCGACCGGCGCGGTCGCCGAGGCAGTGATCACGTCGCGATCGGTCACGGCCAGGGCCTCGCGGTAGAGGTGGGCACCCCGGTACCCGGTGCCCGAGAGGAACATCGCCGCATTGCTCGTGTGCTCGCGGTCGTCGAGCAGACCCTCCATCGCCAGACCGACCGTGGCGCCGCAGATGGCCGCCACCGGCACGCCCGCCTCGACGAACCGGCGGGCCGCGGCGGCGAACGCCTGGTTGCCGCCGCCGTCGATCCAGGTGTCGGCGCCGGGGAGGACCAGCATCGCGCTGTCGCTGGGGTCGACCTCGCCGATGGAGAGGTCGGGCGTGATCCGCAGGCCGCCCTTCGTCGTGATCGGGTCCCTGGTCAGCCCGACGGTCTGAACGCGGAACTGGCCCGGCTCGCGGTGCCACTCGGAACTGTTGAGGTGAACGGTGACGTACCCGATCTCCCAGTCGGACAACGTGTCGTAGACCGCGATGTGCACTGTCTTCGGGCTCATGGTCCCCTCCTTGTCAGGTATGACAGCATTCTGTCATATCGACAGGATGCTGTCAACGCACGAACGCCGCCGGCGCCCCACGCGGGGTGGGGCGCCGGCGGCGTTCTCTTGCTTCGCTCTAGCTGAGGCTGTCCAGCCAGGCCTGGTGCAGGTCGGCGAACCGGCCGTGCTGGCCGATCAGCTCGTTCGGCGATCCGTCCTCGATGATCCGGCCGTCCTGCATCACCAGCACGCGGTCCGCGATCTCCACGGTCGAGAGCCGGTGGGCGATGATCAACGCCGTACGGTCGGCGAGGATCGTGCGGAGCGCCCGCTGGACCAGCCGCTCGGACGGTACGTCCAGCGACGAGGTCGCCTCGTCCAGGATCAGCACCGCTGGGTCGGCGAGGAACGCCCGGGCGAACGCGACCAGCTGGCGCTGACCGGCGGACAGGCGCCCGCCGCGCTTGCCGACCTGGGTCTCGTACCCCGACGGCAGCGCCGAGATGAACTCGTGCGCCCCGATGGCTCGGGCCGCCGCGATCACCTCGTTCATCGACGCCTCCGGCCGCCCGAAGCGGATGTTCTCCGCGACGGTTCCGGTGAACAGGAAGTTCTCCTGCGTCACCATCACGACGGCCTTCCGCAGCGTCAGCTCGTCCAGGTCACGCAGCGACACCCCGTCCAGTGTCACCGCGCCCGACGTCGGGTCGTAGAACCGCGACAGCAGCTTCGCCAACGTGGTCTTACCCGCACCGGTCGCGCCCACGAGGGCCACCGTCTGGCCGGCAGGAACCTTCAGGTCCAGGTGCGGCAGGATCGGCCGCCCCTCGACGTACCCGAACTCCACGCCGTCGAAGTGCACCTTGCCGCGCGGGTGAGCCAGCGCGACCGGCTCCTTCGGCTCGGCGACGACCGGCTCCTCCTCCAACACGCCGGACAGCTTCTCCAGCGCGGCCGAGGCCGACTGGAACGTGTTGTAGAACTGCGAGATCTCCTGCATCGGCTCGTAGAACTGCCGCAGGTAGAGCAGGAACGCCGCGAGCACGCCGACGGTCACCGCGTCCTGGAAGATCAGGTAGCCGCCGTACAGCAGGACGATCGCGATCGTCACGTTGCCGATCGCCTTGATGCCCGGCATGAACAGTGCGACCAACCGCATGCTCCACATGTTCGCTTCGCGGTAGTCGTCGTTGACGTGCTCGAAGATCTCCTGGTTGCGCGGCTCGCGGCGGAACGCCTGCACCGCGCGCATGCCGCCCATCGACTCGACGAAGTGGATGATCACCAGCGCGACGGTCTCTCGCGTACGCCGGTAGGCCACGTTCGACTGCCGCCGGAACCAGCGCGTCAGCAGCCACAGGATCGGGAGCGGGAGCAGCGCCACGACGCCGAGGTGGACGTCGAGGACGAGGAGCAGCACCGCCGTACCCACCAGGGTGAGCACCGCGGAGACCAGCCCGTCGAACCCGGACTGGAGCAACTCGTAGATCGCGTCGATGTCGGACGTCAGCCGCGAGATCACCCGCCCTGACGTGTACTTCTCGTGGAACGACAGCGACAGCTTCTGGAAGTGGTTGAAAATCCTCCGCCGCAGCTCCAGCAGGATGTCCTGGCCGATCCGCCCGGACATCTGCAGGAAGATCTGCCGCGTGATCGCCTGCGCGATCGTGGCGAACAGCACCACGCCGACGACGGTGAGCAGGACCCGGATGCCCTCGCCCGCGGCGATCGGCGGGATGCCGCGGTCGATGCCGACCTTGATCAGGTACGGGATCGCCAGGCGGGCCGCGTTCTCCATCACGACGACCGCGACGAGTGCCGCGATCGCCTTCTTGTGGGGGCGAATCAGGTCGCCGAGCAGCTTGCGCGAACGATCCCGCAGCAGCAGTGAGGTCTGCTCGGTCAGGTCGTCCTGGTTCTCGGCTGATACGCCCCGCCAGTTCTGTGACTCTGGCTGCTTCTCGTCTGAGTCCTCTGGCTTCGAGGTGGTGTCGACTTGCGCGGTCATGAGAGCACCCCCTCGGCGTCGAGATCGTCGGCATCCTGTGCGAGGAGCTCGCGGTAGGCGGGCACCTTCGCCAGGAGCTCCTGGTGGGTGCCGACGTGGGTGATCGTTCCGCGTTGCAGGAGCGCCACCTTGTCGGCGAGCAGAACGGTCGACGCGCGGTGCGCGACCACGATGCCGGTCGCCTGCTCGAGCACCCGGCGGAGCGCCTCCTCGACGAGCGCCTCGGTCTCGACGTCGAGCGCCGAGAGCGTGTCGTCGAGGACCAGGATCTTCGGCTGGGTCAGGACCGCCCGAGCCAGTGCCAGCCGCTGCCGTTGACCGCCGGACAGCGACATGCCCTGCTCGCCGATCCGCGTCTCCAGCTTCCACGGCAGGTTGTAGACGAACATCGCCTGCGCGACCTGGAGTGCTTCTCGGATGTCCTCGTCGGTGGCGTCCTGCCGCCCGAGGGTGAGGTTCTCCCGGACGCTCATCGAGAACAGCGTCGGCTCCTCGAACGCGGTGGCCACGACCGACCTCAGCGCGGGCAGCGTGAGGTCGCGTACGTCGTGCCCGTCGATCGTCACGCGGCCGGCGGTCACGTCGTAGAGCCTCGGCACGAGTGCCGTCAGGGTGGTCTTGCCCGTACCCGTCGCACCGACGACCGCGACGGTCTCGCCCGGCCGTACCTCGAGCCAGACGTCGTGGAGTACGTCGACATCGCTGTCGGGGAAGTGGAAGCCCACGCCCTCGAACCGCAGATTCCCACGCGGCTTGGCGATGGTCTCGTTCCCACCCTGGATGGCGGGCTTGGTGTCGAGCACCTCCTGGACCCGGTCCGCCGCCGTCATCGACTCCTGGCCCATCGCGAGGATGTGCCCGAGCGAGGCGATCGGCCAGACCAGCTGGAGCATCAGCGTGGTGAACGCGACGAGCGTGCCGAGCGAGAGGGCTTGCGTGCCGACCGCGAGCGCGCCGGTCAGCAGGACCATCGCGAGCGCGACGTTCGGGATGAAACCGAGGAACGTCCAGAACCTCGAGCTCAGCCGTACCTTCTCCATCGACGTGCCGTACAGGTTGCGCGCGCTGTCGTCGAAGCTGTCGAACACGTGATGCCGGCGCCCGAACGCCTTGATCACGCGGATGCCGGTGGCACTTTCCTCGATCAGCGTGGCCAGGTCGCCCTGCTCGTCCTGGACCTTGCGGGAGATGCGGATGTACTTCTTCTCGAACCGGAGGGAGAGGTACACGACGGGAACGGCCATCGCGGCGACGAGCACGCCGAGCGGCCAGTACATGTTGAGCAGCAGGACCGTGACGGTGACCAGCTGGATGATGTTCGTGACCAGGAACAGGATCCCGAACCCGAGGAACCGGCGGATCACCGAGAGGTCGGTGGTGGCTCGGGACAGGAGCTGGCCGCTCTGCCAGCCGCCGTGGAAGCCCATGGGGAGTCGCTGCAGGTGGGCGTAGAGGTCGTCACGGATCGCGGTCTCCAGGCCGAGGACCGCGCGGGACTGGATCCACCTGCGTACGAAGATCAGGAACGCCTCGACGAAGCCGAGGAGCGCGGCGACTCCGCCGAGGAGGAGTAGGCCATGGCTGTCGCGGTTGGCGATCGGGCCGTCGATGATCTCCTTGGTGACCAACGGGATCGCCAAGCTCGCGCCGGTGCCGACGAGGGCTGCGGAGAACATGAAGACCAGGCGACCGACGTACGGCCGGAGGTACGACTTCAGCCGCCACAGCGAATCGAGGCCGTTCAACTGTGGGCGGAGGGACGGTGACTTGGCGGGGGAGGGCAGGTCTGTGGGCGGCGCGCTGCTATCTGAAGGCATCTTCGGGTGGGCAACTCCTCACCTATCGAGCTGGAAAGGCCTTTCCGGGCCAGTAGTGCGGCTCACCTGTGGTGCAACAAGTGAGCCCAGACAAGCTTATTCCGGTCTGCCAACCGATTTCCCGAGGCAACCACATCTCGGGACGCGGCACCGCGTGCCACGTGTCCGCATCAGGCCGCGCGGGCTTTGGTGAGGTGGTTACGGTCCGGGCTCGGTGGGTGGGCGCCGAAAGTGGGGCGGTCGAATCCAGCTCGAGGCGTTCGGATGGGAAGTGAGAGGCTGCCAGGACTGGCCGCGGGGACAAGGAGTGCCGAGATGCCGAAGCTTTTGCTGACGTCCGCTGGGGTCAGGAACCCGAGCATCCAGAACGCGCTGGCCGAGCTGCTGGGCAAGCCGATCGCCGACTGCGACGCCCTCTGTGTCCCTACCGCGATGTACGGGCACCCTAGCCTCGGACCGGGAGAGCGCGCGTGGCGTTTCCTCAGCGGAGGCGAGCCCGGCTGTCCCATGGTCGAGCTGGGGTGGAAGTCGGTGGGAGTGCTCGAGCTCACCGCGTTGCCGAGCATCGGCGAGGAACGGTGGGTCCCGAAGGTCCGTGAGGCTGACGTGCTGCTGGTGGCGGGTGGGGATGCGCTGTACCTGTGCCACTGGATGCGGGAGTCCGGGTTGGCGGAGCTCCTGCCCTCGCTGAGCGAGACGGTCTGGGTGGGGCTGAGCGCGGGGAGCATGGTGATGACTCCCCGCATCGGAGCGGACTTCGTCGGGTGGAAGCCGCCGGCCGGTGGTGACGACAGCGCGCTGGGGGTCGTCGACTTCTCGATCTTCCCGCACCTGGACTGCGAGGGCATGCCGGGGAACACCATGGCCGAGGCCGAACGATGGGCAGCCGGCATCCCGGGCCCGGCGTACGCGATCGACGACGAGACCGCCATCAAGGTGGCCGACGGCACCGTCGAGGTCGTCTCCGAGGGGCACTGGAAGCAGTTCTCCTAGCCGCCCACCAGTCGCGATACCGCTAGCGATAGTCGGTTCGCGAGGGGCTGAGCCCACCTCTCCCTCACAACTTTCAGCCGCGAGATCCGCGTATCCGCAGGTCAGCGGCACTTCACGCTGCGCCCAGCGCCTGGCGGGCGAACAAAGTTGCCGCCTCACCCTTGTCTAACGACACGTTGCCGATATATCGTTACCTCAATGTCAACAACACTACTCGATATATCGGGAGACATCATGACACGCAGATTTCCTCCTCTCAATGACCTGGCCGCCGCGTTCGGTGGCTTCGGTGGCGCTGGTGGACCCGGCGCACGAGGACACCGTGGTGGCCACGGCCATCGCGGTGGGTTCGGACCCGGTTGGGGTCGTGGCCCTTGGGGCGGCGGCCGTGGCGGGTGGGGTGGCCCTCCGTTCGACTTCCCGGGCCGAGGCCCACGGGCAAGGCGCGGGGACATCAAGGCGGCGATCCTCCACCTGCTCGCCGACCGGCCGATGCACGGCTACGAGATGATCCGCGAGCTGCAAGAGCGCAGCAACGGCGTCTGGAAGCCGAGCGCCGGATCGATCTACCCGACGCTCCAGCTCCTCGAGGACGAGGGCCTGGTCGTCGCGAACGAGGAGAGCGGCAAGAAGCTCTACTCGCTCACCGACTCCGGTCGCGAGACGATCGGAGGCGACGAGCCGACCGCGGCGCCGTGGGAGGAGTTCGCCGACCTGGCGAACTCTCCGTACCACCAGCTCCGCGTCACCATGGGCCTCCTCGCGGCCGCCGGGCAGGCTGCCCACGCCGCGAACGAGGACCAGCTGCGCCGCATCGTCCAGACCCTCAGCGAAGCCCGTTCGAAGATCTACCGGATCCTCGGCGAGGAAGACCCTGAGACGACCAACGAGGGCACTACAGCCGAGTGAGGATCACCGATCCTCGAGGCGAGATCCGGTAACCCACCGGAAGACTCTCGGTGAGACCCAGCTCCTTCAACTTCCGCACATCGCGCTTGAAGGGGAGAGTCTCCAACCCCAGGCCAGCAGCGAGGTCCGGGGCCCGCACACCGGGTTGCGACGCGATGAGTCGCAAGTACGTGGCGGTCCACGGGCCTTTGCCGCTGGCCTTGTCTATGCGCTCCAACCGCCCGAGGATGGCCCCGATCTCCTCCTCCGACAGCTCCGCGCTCTCCCGCAGCGCCGCGCGCGGGTCGTCGCCCGCGTAGCGCAGCTTCACCTTCCACAGCGGCCGGTCCGGGTGGATCGCCTGCTGCTTCAGGAACGCCTCGCGACTGGCGAACCCGGCCTGCTTGATCGCCCGGTCCGACACCGCTTCGAGCTTGACCTTGCGTACGTCGAGCACCTCGAGCACGCCGACCTGGGTCCGCAGCCTGGTGCCCACGACCACGCGCGGCCGGTCCCACCGCCGGAACGCGAGCGAGACCTTGCCAGCCACGATCCCATGGAGCACAGGGAGTTTGATCAGCACGGCACCACTCTGTACTACCGAGGGTGCACCTGGCACTACCAAGACCGGCCGGGCAGCGGGATGTCTCCGGAAGGGTGTCCGCTCATAGCGTCGAAGACATGACGCCACCAGCGAAACGCCACCGCCTGCGTGCGGCCGCGGCGATCCTCGCGACACTCGCCATCGCGAGTACGACGGTCGCCACCGCCCACGCGTCCCCAGCCGGCGAATCCTCAACCACCTATGGCAAATCTCAGCTCGCCCGAGACCTCCGATCCGTCGTCGACGACGGGGTGATCGGTGCGCAGGGCGAGGTCGGACTCGGCAGCCATCGCATCGTCGCCACCGCCGGCGTGGCCGATCGCAAGACCAGGCAGAAGATGCCGGCGAACGGCTACTTCCGCGCGGCGAGCAACACCAAGACGTTCACCGCGACGGTCGCGCTACAGCTCGTCGGCGAGGGGAAGCTCTCCCTCGACGACACCGTCGAGCGCTGGCTGCCTGGCGTCGTCCAGGGCAACGGCAACGACGGCAACCGCGTCACCGTTCGCGATCTGCTGCGCCAGACGAGCGGGCTCGCGGACTTCTCCGACGACGTCCCGGCGCTGAGGTCGGAGAAGGACTATCTCGCGCACCGGTTCGACCATTTCGAGCTGGCGGACATCGCCGCTGGCGCGATGAAGCGGCCGCCGAACTTCTACCCCGACGGCAAGCGGTGGGAGTACAGCAACACGAACTACATCCTCGCCACGATGGTCGTCGAGAAGGTCACCGGCAACGACTGGTACACCGAGGTGCAGAACCGGATCCTCACTCCCCTCGGCCTCGCGAACACGTTCCCCGCGCGCGACTACCCGTACGTCCCGAAGCCCTCGGCGCACTCGTACGAGCGGTTCGGCGACGGCCAGCCGCTGGTCGACGTGTCCGCCTTCAACCTCTCGGTCATCAAGGGCGTCGGCGACCTCATCACGACGACCGAGGACCTCAACACGTTCTTCGCCGCGCTGACCGGCGGCAAGCTGCTCGAGCCGGCGCAGTGGGCGGAGATGACGAAGACCGTCAAGGCGGACACGTTCGAGGAGCTGCTGCCGATCGGTGGCTACCGGTACGGGCTCGGCCTGTCCTGGAACCCGCTCACCTGCGGCAGCGGGTACTGGGGCCACGGCGGCGACGGCGCCGGCTTCACCAGCCGCGCGGGCAGGACACCGGACGGCCGCAGCGCCACGCTGTACACCTCGACGACCCTGTTCTCGGTCGACCTGCACCGCAAGCTACTGAAGGCCCTCGACACCGCGCTGTGCAACGCTCCCAAGGCCACAGCGACGACGGCGGCGAGCACGTCCGCGTACGGCAAACCCGACCTCGCCGGCGACCTGCGCAAGGTCGTCGCGGCGGGCGTCACCGGCGTGCAGGGCGAGGCACGGTCCGGCGATCGCCGGGTCGTCGCGACCGCGGGGGTCGCGGACCTCGAGAGCAGGAAGAAGATGCCGGAGAACGGCTCCTTCCGCGCGGCGAGCCACACGAAGACGTTCACCGCGACGATCATCCTGCAGCTCGTCGGCGAGGGGAAGCTCAGCCTCGACGACACCGTCGAGCGCTGGCTGCCAGGCGTCGTCGCCGGGAACGGCAACGACGGCGGCAAGGTCACCGTCCGGCAGCTCCTGCAGCACACGTCCGGGATCCCCGACTACGCCGGGGACGTCGTCCCGCACGACGCGGCGACCTGGCGCAGGGACCGCTTCAAGCACTGGGACCTCGAAGACGTCGTCGAGGTCGCGATGAAGCACGAGCCGAGCTTCGAGCCCGGCACGAAGTGGGAGTACAGCAACACGAACTACGCGCTCGCCACGATGATCGTGCAGAAGGTCACGGGCCAAGACTGGTACGACGAGCTCGACCGCCGGATTCTCAGGCCGCTCAGGCTGAACGACACGTTCTCGCCGCGCGACAACCCGTACCTGCCGAGGCCGCACGCGACCGGCTACACGAGGTTCGAGGAGAACGGGCCGCTCGTCGACACCACCGCGTTCAACTCCTCCGGCGGCAAGGGCGCGGGCGATCTCGTCTCGACGACGAAGGACCTGACCTCGTTCTACACCGCGCTCGCGGGCGGCAAGCTGTTGAAGCCCGCGCAGTGGGCGGAGATGACGAAGACCGTCAAGTCCGACGCGTTCGAGGACGTCCTGCCGATCGGCGGCTACCGGTACGGGCTCGGTCTGTCCTGGAACCCGCTCACCTGCGGCGGCGGGTACTGGGGCCACGGCGGCGACCTGCCCGGCTTCAGCAGCCGCGTCGGCGCGACGTCGGACGGTCGCAGCGCGGGCGTGTACGCCTCCACCTGGTTCAACGAACTGGAGCAGGACCGGCTCACGCTGAAGGCGATCGACCGGGCGCTGTGCGAGACGCCGTCGCCGAAGTACGGGCGATCGGCGTTCCAGAACGACCTCGACGCGATCCACGATCTCGGCGTCAGCGGGGTGCAAGGTCGCGTTGACACCGGAAAGCGCACGCTCGTTGGCGAAAGTGGTGGCGTTGACACCGACGGCTACTTCCGCCTCGGCAGCGTGACGAAGCCGATGGTCGCGACCGTCATGCTGCAGCTCGTCGCCGAGGGCAAGGTCGGTCTGGAGGACACCGTCGAGCACTGGCTGCCCGGCGTCGTCCAGGGGAACGGCAACGACGGCAGCAAGGTCACCGTTCGCCAGCTGCTCCAGCACACCAGCGGCATCCACAGCTACACGAGCGAGCTGCCGCTCGGGACCGAGCAGGACTACTACGCGCACCGGTTCGACCACTACGACTCCGAAGATCTGGTGGCGATCGCGCTGAAGCACCAGCCGGACTTCGCGCCGGGCACCAAGTGGTCGTACAACAACACCGGCTACGTGCTCGCCGGGATGATCATCGAGAAGGTCACCGGCAACCCGTGGGACACCGAGGTGCAGAACCGCGTCTTCAACAAGCTGGCGATGCGCGACACGTTCGCGCCGGGCGACTACCCGTACCTGCCGGGCGTGCACGCGAAGGGCTACCAGCAGTACGAGGAGAACGGGAAGCTCGTCGACGTCACCGTCTACTCGCACTCCTGGGCGAACGCCGCCGGAGCGCACATCACGACGGCGGCCGATCTGGAGAAGTTCTGGCACGGGCTGTTCGGCGGTCGCCTGCTGAAGCCGGCCCAGCTGGCGGAGATGAAGAAGGCCCGTCCGGCCGAGGACTTCTGGGACGTGTGGCCGGGCGCGCGGTACGGGCTGGGCCTGATGTGGGTCCCGCACGAGTCCGGCGGCGGCTACTGGGGCCACGGCGGTGACACGCTGGGCTTCAAGACGCGGTCGGGCATCACCGCGGACGGCAGGCAGTCGATGGTGCTCTCGCTGAGCACGCAGCTCGGCGGCCCGGAGTCGGACCAGCTGGTCAACCGCCTCGCCAACCGCGCGCTCCGACCGTGATCATGAACGTGATCATGAAGCCAAACCGGCGTATACGACCGTTCCGTCTTCACGGTAACGATCATGATCACGAGACGTCCGGCATGCTGGGGTGGTGAGCTCGCCTTACCGGATCCAGCTCGTGTGTCTGGGCAACATCTGCAGGTCGCCGATGGCGGAGGTCGTCCTCCGCCATCGGCTTCGTGCCGCCGGTCGGGACGACGTGGTCGTCGAGAGCACCGGCACCGGGTCGTGGCACCTCGGCGAGCCGATGGACCCTCGGGCACTTCGGGCCTTGCGGGAGCGTGGGTACGACGGCAGCGCGCACCGCGCCCGGCAGTTCGACGTGGACCACCTCGAGCAGGCCGATCTGATCCTCGCGATGGACCGTTCGAACCTCGCCACGCTGCGACGGAAGGCGCCTGGCGACGAGCGGATCCGGCTGTTCGGCTCGTACCTGCCGGACGAGCCGGAGGTGCCGGATCCGTACTACGACGGCGGATTCGACCGGGCGCTGGACCTTATCGAGGCGGCCTCCGACGAGGTCGTCGCCGCGCTGGAAGTTTGACGCCTTCGCGCCACAGGGGCAGGATCGCCCGATGGCACGCCTCACCGGCATCGCCGCCCACGTGGCCGCGCTGCTCGGGACGCAGGTTCACTCGACCAGTCCGCTGGCCGGCGGTGACATCTGCCTTGCCACCAGGGTTCGGCTCACCGGTGGACGCAGCGTGTTCGTGAAGTCCAAGGCCGGCGCGCCCGAGGGTTTCTTCGCGACCGAGGCCCGCGACCTGGCGTGGCTCGCGGAGGCGGGCGAGGGCGCCGTACCTGTCCCCAAGGTGCTCGCGCACGACGCCGAGTGCCTCGTGCTCGAGTGGATCGAGACGGCGAAGCCGAGCCGGGACGCCGCCGAACGGTTCGGCCGCGCGCTCGCCGCCATGCATCGCAGCGGTGCCGAGGTGTTCGGCGCGGCGGCGGACGGCTTCACCGGGACGCTCGTGCTGCCGAACGAGCCGATGGACAGCTGGTCGGAGTTCTTCGTGGCGCGGCGGGTCGAGCCGTTCCTGCGTTCGGCGTTCAACCGCGGCGCGCTCGAGGGCGGCGACGCGAAGGCGATCATCCAGGTGACGGACCGGCTCGACGAGCTGTCCGGACCGCCCGAGCAGCCGGCGCGACTGCACGGCGACCTGTGGTCCGGCAACATCGTCTGGGCGACGGACGGCCAACCCCGCTTGGTAGATCCGGCAGCGTACGGCGGTCATCGCGAGCAGGACCTGGCGATGCTGACGTTGTTCGGCGCGCCGCAGCTGGACCGGATCCTCGGCGCGTACGACGACGCGTTCCCGCTCGCGGACGGCTGGCGCGACCGGCTGCCGATCTACCAGCTGCACCCGCTGCTCGTGCACGCAACGATCTTCGGCGGCGGGTACGGCGCACGAGCCGGCGCTGCCGCCCGCGAGATGACTAGCGGGCCAAGAGCTCGAAGCTGATCTTCGGCCGCGCGCCTTCCTCCGCGACGCACACGCGGGTCAGGAACTCGCGCGCGTACGCCACCGGGTCGACGTCCTCGTTCGCGTTCAGCCCACGGATGTACGCGGCGTGCGCGGCCAGCGACTGGACGGCGGCCTCGAACGTGTCGGCGATGTCGATCTCGTGCGTCGGCGCGGGCGAGGCGGCGATCGCCGTCCAGCGCACGCCGTCCCACGGCTCCAGCTCGCCGGGAAAGAGCCACCGGTTGCCGGCGGACGTCGTCGCGTCCAGCAGCGCGCGGCCGAGCGCGCGGTGGTCGGGCGTGTTCCAGGCCCCGGTCCCCCACGTGTCGCGGTGGTTGAGCGTCACGATGAGCTCCGGCTTGTGCCGCCGGATCGCGGCTACCAGGTCGCGCCGCAGCGGCAGGCCTTCCTCGATGACGCCGTCGTGGTGGTCGAGGAAGTCGACCACGTCCACGCCGACGATCGCGGCGCTCGCGCGCTGCTCGGCCTCGCGCAGCTTCGCGCACTCGTCGGGCGGGATCCCGTCGATGCCGGCCTCGCCGCGGGTGGCGAGCACGTACACGACGTGCTTGCCGGCGGCGGTCCAGGCGGCGATCGCGCCGGCGGCTCCGTACTCGAGGTCGTCGGGGTGAGCGACGACTGCGAGGGCGCGCTCCCAGTCGGTCGGCATCTGTTCCATGAGGTGCACCTTAGGTCCGGAACAATCGGTGGTGTGACGGAACCAAGTCTTGCCGCCATCGATCACTGGCGCTCGCACTGGCGGGCAGCCGAGTGGGCAGTGCGCGCCGACCGCGACGTGAGCGAGGCGTGGTCGTTGCCGCTCGTCGTTCGTTCGGAGAAGGTGTCGCCTCCGGACCACCAGCACGCGATGTACGCAGCGGCCCGTTCGGTCGTCGCGATGCTGTCCTCGCCGGGTGCCGAGCCGGAGGGCCCGTGGTACCCGGCGATCCAGCGCTGGGCGGACGGGTTCATCCGCAAGGTGGTCCGGCGGGCGCGCGGCGTGCGCTGGCCCGAGGTGCAGGACCTGGCTGGCGTGACCTGCGCCGTCGGCACCGCCGAGGTGCGGGCGCTGCTCCCCCACCGCGTCTCGGCGCCGCCGGTCGTGGTGTCGAAGCTGCAGGTGGCAGGGCTCGACCTCGAAGCCGATCCCGAGGTCGCACTGGACGTGGATCCGGCCGACGCGGGTGGTCCGGTGCTCACGATCGCGGTCGCACCGGGGTTGGCGATGACGACCGGCAAGGCGTGCGCGCAGGTTGGGCATGCGGCCCAGCTCGGACTGATCGAGCTCGACCGCGATCTGGTGTGGGCGTGGGCGGCGGGCGGGTTCGCACTGCGGCTGGTGTCCAACGCGGCGTCGTGGAAGCGGCTCGGCGACCGGAAGGTGCGGACTGCGGTCGTCCAGGACGCGGGCTTCACCGAGGTCGCGCCGGGAACGGTCACCTGCGCGGCCACGTTCGATTCACTCGGTTAGGTTAGCCTTGCTTTCATGGCGAAGACCCCGACGCGTCCCGTGCGGACGCGCCCCGAGCCCCCGCTGCTGTTCTTCCGTACCCACGTCACCGCCGTCGCCCGCGTCACCCCGAACATCGTCCGGGTGACGCTCGGCGGGTCCGAGCTGTCGGAGTTCGTGAGCGATGGGCCGGACCAGCGGATCAAGGTCTTCCTGCCGCCGCCGGGCGAGGCCGAGCCGAAGCTCCCGACGTACGGCGACGACTGGTACACCGTCTACCGCCAGCTGCCGTCGACCTCCCGACCGGTGATGCGCACGTACACGATCCGCAAGCACTACCCGGAGCGGAACGAGGTCGACGTCGACTTCGTGCTGCACGGCGACCTCGGCCCGGCGTCGCGGTGGGCGACGCGGGTCGAGCGCGGCGACCAGGTGCTGATCTGGGGGCCGTACGCGGACTACGAGCCGACGCCGAACACGACCTGGCAGCTGATCGCCGGCGACGCGACAGCGGTGCCGGCGATCGGCGCGATCCTCGAGGAGATCCCGGCGGGAACGGTGGCGAAGGTGTTCCTCGAGGTCGACTCGCCCTCGGACGAGCTGCCGCTGTCGACCGCCGGCGACGTGTCGGTGACCTGGGTGCACCGGAGCGCGGGAGTCGAGCTGGTGGACGTCGTCCGTGCCGCCGAGCTGCCGGAGGGTTCGCCGTACGTCTGGATGGGCGGCGAGGCCGGGTTGATCAAGGCGCTGCGGCGGCACTGCGTGAACGACCGGCGCTACCCGCGGTACGACATCTACTTCTGCGGCTACTGGCGTCGCGGCCGGGCCGAGGACCAACTCGACGACGTCGAGGCCGAGCGCGAAGAGCGCGAGGAACTGGCGGCCGACGAGGCCGTCGGGGCGATCTAGGTCCAGAGCGGCACGAGCAGCAGGCTGCCGCCGATGGCGAAGTCGACGACCGCGCACCATTCGGCGAACGAACGCGCGACCACCTTGTCTCTGATCAGATGGACGACGTCCCAGACGCCGTGGCCGGCCCAGCCGAGCGCGACCAGATAGCGGGCGAGGTCGGGATCGACCAGCTGGCCGCCGACCGCGAGTGCGCCGAACAGCACCATGCCGCCGAGCTGCAGCCGGAAGTCGGCCTCGCGATGCCTGCCGTGGGCACTCCCCCAGATCGCCGCGGCGAGCGTGACCGCGAGGATGACGATCGAGGGGTCGACGGCGTTCTGCAGCTTCAGCCCGACGAACGCGGGTAGCGCCACGAGCAGGATCGGCCAGGTGAGCCAGCGGCGCTGGAGCGCCCCGACGACGACGTAGATCATCGGGAGCAGCAGCATCGCGTCGGCGAGGGTGCTGACGGTGTCGTTCGTGATCTCGCCGAAGAACGAGTCCACGCCGACCGCCAGCGCGACGAGGGTGGGCCAGCGCCGGCCGATTGCTTTCAGCAGGCGGCGCGGCTGGGAGAGGTTCGTGATGGTGGACATGCACCCAGATTCGGGCGGTGCGCGCTCAAGTCGTACCCGCGCGGTGTCATGAGCTAGCCGTGCGGATCGCACGGCACGGTCATGCGTCAGGCGGCCGCGGGCACCCACCAGGCGAGCTTGCGGCGGCGCTTGACGACCGCGTGGCGCAGCCGGCGGCGGGCGGCGTGCAGGCGCTGGGCGTACTCGGTCGGTGAGTAGCCCAGCGCCCGCGCGGCGTCCAGTCCGCCACCGTTGCCCACGGCGAGGATGGTCTGGTCGGAGGGGCTCAACTCGAGCGTCGCGGCATCGATGTCGGCGCGAACTTCCGCGGTCACCGATGTCACGGTGGCTGCTGTAGCGATCATGAACCCTCCCCCGGAAGTGTTGCCCTGCACAGGATTAGACGACTGTTCCTACCTACTAGTTGCCTGAACCCGCCGATTCGTTACACGCCACGCCGTGATCAGGGCCTTTGCGCTGCCGTCGTCGAGGGCTTCGGCGCATTTTCCGCGGTGCCGGTGGAGCCTTTCGGCCAGCGGTTCGTCGAGGTGGTCGAACGTGCTGAGGGCGCCGGCGGCGTTCAGGAGAACGGCGTCGCGGACCGGACCGGGCTCGCCGTCGAGCAGTCTTCGGGCGGCTTCGGCGTTCTCCTCGGCGGTGCCACCTTTGAGCTCCGCCGGGTCGGCTGGTGGGAGACCGAGGTCGCTCGGGCGGAGCGTGCTGGCGCGTACGTCCCCGTCGCGGACCTCCCAGACACGGGTGGTCGTCGTGGTGGTGAGCTCGTCGAGCCCGTCGTCGCCGCTGGCGAGGAGCGCGTCGACCTTGCGTCTGGCCAGGACCTCGGCGAGGAGCGGCGCGCGGGTCGGGTCGGCGACGCCGACGAGCTGGTGGGTGGGTCTGGCCGGGTTGCTGAGCGGGGCGAGCAGGTTGATCGCGGTCGGGACGCCGAGCTCGCGGCGTACGGGCGCCGCGTGGCGGAGGCCGGGGTGGAACCGCGGTGCGTACGCGAACGCGATGCCGACCTCGTTCGCGGTCCTCGCGACGTCGGCGGGGCCTTGGTCGATGTCGATGCCGAGGCTCTCGAGCAGGTCGGCCGAGCCCACCTTCGAGGTCGCGCCGCGGCCGCCGTGCTTGACGACCTTGACGCCGGTGGCGGCGACGACGATGGCGGCGAGCGTCGAGAGGTTGACCGTTCCGGTGCGGTCGCCGCCGGTGCCGGCGAGGTCGAGTACGGGCCCGTCCAGCTCGATCGTCGGGGCCTGGTCGAGCAGGGCTTGGGACATGGCGGCGAGCTCGTTCGCCGTCTCACCCTTGGCTCTCAGGGCAACGAGGAATCCGCCGATGTGCGCGGGCGTGGCGTCGCCGTCGACGATCTCGTTCATCGCCCAGCCTGCTTGCCCTGCTGTGAGGTCGTCGCGGCGCAGCAGGGCGCTGAGGATGTCGGCCCAGGTCGTTCGCATGATGAGGCTCCTCTGTCGTGGGGACGCCTCACGCCGAGGAGATGACAACGGCCGCCTCGGAGGAGGCGGCCGTGGGTACGGGGAGGGACCGCCTAGTCGGCGGCCCACCACCCGAAGAACGTCTGCACGGAAGGAAGCTTAGAGCAAACAAGACGGGATCCGGGGGCACGCCGGATCCCGTCTTGCTCTCCGTTGGTCGGCGGGTGAGCGCCTCCCGAGGAGTTGTCAGCCCTCCTTCAGGGCTCCTCAAGAGTGCCCGCCCCGACAGCCTCGGCGTATCCGTGAAACCCCTCGGGATTGAGCGCTCAGTGGAAGTCGCGGCCGCCGGCGATCGCGGGCCGCTGCCGGTGGATGAAGCAGTCGAACGCGGCCTTTGGTCGGGGAGGCCCGGTATCGTTGGGGGCATGTCCGCCGTCCCTGCACACGAGTCGCGCGGTGCCACGCACCCGATGCACCTCACTCCTGCGCAGGTGCGTGCCGAGCTTGTCCCGGAGGATCGGCCCCGGTTCGATCAGGAATGGCAGGAGACGATGGCGGCGGCCGCCGAGTCCCTCAGCCTGACTTCGGTCGAGGAAATGCTCGACCGGTGGCGCAAGGTCGCGTGGATGGTGAACGGCGATCCTCAGGCTTATCGGCGCAAGCTCGCGTGGGCCAGCAAGGTCCAGGCCGCATACGCCGCTGGCGAGCCAGTCGAGTCCGTCCGCAGCAGATTCGACCTTCGCCCGGCACCAACCGCAGAGGAGATCCTCTCGGCACGTAGCGAGCGGCCCTGACGCGTTGTACGTGATCGTCACCCGCCCGATGTGCAGGCGGTTCTGCAAGATCTGCCTACTCATCTGCTCGCAGGCTACGCCGAACTCCGCACCCGCCTCGAGATAGGACCACACGACGACCCGGGCCGCCTCCACAGTGAAACGTTCGGTCCTGCCCGCACCGGCTTGCTGACGTACTTCGTTGTCGAGCATCAACGCGAGGTCGTACTAGTTCAGGTTCATTGGACCGACTGAACATCTGCCTCCAGGCATTCCACCTTGAGCGCTCAGTGGAAGTCGCGGGACATCGTGCGGATGTTGAGGTGGAGTTGCTCGAACTTCTCCGCGATCACGTTCGTCACGCCCTCGGCTCGTTCGAGGCGGCCGCGGATGAGGAGGGCTGCGGAGTCGCGGGCGGTGCGGCGGAAGTGGGCCCAGGTGTTGTACGGGACCACGATGTTGATCATCCCGGTCTCGTCCTCGAGGTTCATGAACGTCACGCCGCCGGCCGTCGCTGGCCGCTGTCGATGGGTGACGACGCCGGCGACGAGGACCTTGCGGTTGTTCTCCGCGCTGGCCAGTCGGCCGGCCGGCAGCACGCCGCGGGCGTCGAGGTAGTCGCGAACGTGGCGGGTCGGGTAGTCGTCCGGCGAGATGCCGGTCGCCCACAGGTCGGCCATCACCGCCTCGGCGGGATTCAACGACGGGAGCAACGGCAGCTGGACGGGCACCAGCGAGGCCTCCAGCTGGTCGGCGCGCTCCTGGGCCGCCGAGCCGGCGATCCACAGCGCCTCGCGCCGCGACAACGTGAAGCAGTCGAACGCGCCGGCCGTCGCGAGCGCCTCCATCTGCACCGCGGTCAGCCCGATCCGGCGCACCAGGTCGGCCTGGTCGGCGTACGGGCCGTCGGCGACACGAGAGGCGACGATCCGCTCGGCGAGCTCCTTGCCGATCGAACGGACCTCCGCCAGCCCCAGCCGCACGGCGAACCTCGTGTCCCGGCGATGCGCGTCGTAGTCGAACGGCGCGTCCCGGACGAACGGCTTCGGCGCCGAGATGTGGTCGGCGTCGTCGAACAGGCACTCCGACCGGCCCGTCGTCACCGACTCGTGCTCGCGGAGCGGCCGCACGAGCTCCAGGTCGGCGTGCACGTTCGACACGTGCAGGTCCGGCCGCCGCACCTCCACCCCGTGCCGCCGCGCGTCGGACACCAGGCTCTGCGGCGAGTAGAACCCCATCGGCTGCGCGCGCAGCAGCGCGGCGAGGAACATCGCCGGGTAATGCAGCTTGAACCACGAGCTCGCGTACACGAGCAACGCGAAGCTGATCGAGTGGCTCTCGGCGAAACCGAAGTCCGCGAACGCCTCGATCTTCTCGTAGATCATCTGCGCGGTGTCGCCGACGATCCCGTTGGACGCCATCCCGTCGAACAGCTTCTCCTTCAGCGACGAGATCTTCTCCAGCCCGCGCTTGGACCCCATCGCCCGCCGCAGCAGGTCGGCGTCGTCGCCGGTGCAGTTGCCGACCGTCATCGCGATCTGCATCAGCTGCTCTTGGAACAGCGGCACGCCGAGCGTACGTTCGAGCGCCTCGGTCAACGACGGATGCGGCGGGTCGGGTCGCTCGATGCCGAGCTTGCGGCGGATGAACGGATGCACGGCGCCGCCCTGGATCGGGCCGGGGCGGATCAGCGCGATCTCGATGACCAGGTCGTAGAACTGCCTTGGCTGCAAGCGCGGAAGAGTGGAGATCTGCGCGCGGCTCTCGACCTGGAAGACGCCGACGGAGTCGGCGCGGCAGAGCATGTCGTAGACGCCGGCCTCCTCTTTGGGGATCGAGCGCAGCTTCCACTCCTCGCCGAGGTGTTGCTTGATCCCGTCCATCGTGTACTGCAACGCGGCCAGCATCCCGAGCCCGAGCAAGTCGAACTTGACAAGGCCCATGTAGGCGCAATCGTCCTTGTCCCATTGGAGAACGGTGCGGTTGTCCATCCTGCCGGGCTCGATCGGGCACACCTCCCCCACCGGACGGTCGGTGAGCACCATGCCACCGGAGTGGATGCCGAGGTGCCGCGGGAACGTCAACAGCTCGCCCGCCAGGTCGGAGACGGACGGCGGAATGTCGTTGTCCGCTTGGGATTCGACCTTGCCCCAGGACTCGACCTGCTTGGACCACGCGTCCTGTTGGCCCGGGCTGTGCCCGAGTGCCTTCGCCATGTCGCGGACCGCCATCTTCGGGCGGTAGCTGATCACGTTGGCGACCTGGGCGGCGTTGCGGCGGCCGTACTTGGTGTAGACGTGCTGGATGACCTCCTCGCGCCGGTCGGAGTCGAAGTCGACGTCGATGTCGGGCTCCTCCTCGCGCGTACTGGAGAGGAAGCGCTCGAACGGGAGCTTGTAGTAGATCGCGTCGACCGCGGTGATGCCGAGGCAGTAGCAGACGGCGGAGTTGGCAGCCGATCCCCTGCCCTGGCAGAGGATTCCGCGCTTTGAGGCGAAGTCGACGATGTCCTTGACGATGAGGAAGTAGCCGGGGAAGTCGAGCTTCTCGATGACGTCGAGCTCCTTGTCCAGGCGCGCGTAATGGCCTGGTACGTCTTCGCGGGTGCCGTAGCGGGTGAGCGCGCCCTCCAGGACGAGCTTGCGCAGCTCGCCCATCGGCGTCTGGCCGTCGGGCAGCTGCTGCAGCGGCAGCTTGGGCCTCGCGCGCTTGAGCGGGAACGCGAGCTGGTTGGCGAACTCGACCGTACGATTGACCGCGCCCGGGTGGCGTTGGAACAGCGCGGCCATCTCCGCGCCGGAGCGTAGGTGGGCGGTGCCGGCGGCTGGCAGCCAGCCGTCGAGCTCGTCGAGGCTGCGCCTCGCCCGTACGGCGGCGAGCGCGGTCGCGAGCTGTCGCCGCGGTGGTGCGGCGTAGTGCACGTTGCCGGTCGCGACGATCGGCAGGCCGCGTTCGTCCGCCAGCGCCGCGAGCGCGTCGTTGCGCGTGCTGTCGAGCGGATAGCCGTGGTCGGTGAGCTCGACGGCGACGTTGTCGCGCCCGAACTGCTGAACGAGCAGGTCGAGCTCGCGGCCCGCCCCCGCGCGGCCGTCCGCCTCGAGCGCCTGCCGGACCGTGCCCTTGCGGCAGCCGGTGAGGACGAGCCAGTCACCGCCGGCGCGGGCGACGAGGTCGTCGAGGTTGTAACTGGGCTTGCCCTTCTCCGCGCCGACGAGCTGCGCCTCGGTGATCGCGCCGGCGAGCGCGTGGTAGCCGGCCTCGCCGCGGGCGAGCACGAGCAGGTGGCTGCCCTCGGGGTCGGCGAACCCGTTCTGCGGCTTGGTCAGCTCCAGCGACAGCTCGGCGCCGAAGATCGTGTCGATCTCGTACTTCTCCGCCGCCTCGGCCATCCGTACGACGCCGTAGAAGCCGTCGTGGTCGGTGAGCGCGAGCGCGGTGAGACCGAGCCGGTACGCCTCCTCGACGAGCTCCTCGGGGTGGCTGGCGCCGTCGAGGAAGCTGAAGTTCGAGTGGCAGTGCAGCTCGGCGTACTCGACCGTCGGTTGGTCGGGCGGCTTCGGTCGCTCGTCGGGCGGCGGATCGTACGGCGGCCGCACCAGCGACCACGCCGGGCTGTCGCCACCGTCGCCATCGAGCGGGCGCTTGGTCGGCCGGCGGCCGGAGAGCTTGCGCTCGAGCTCCGACCACGGGATCGGCGGGTTGTCCCAGCCCATCAGCTGCTCTCAGTCATAGCTGGCCTCCAGCCACCAACGGCCGCGCTCGTACAGCAGCGCGTAGCCGGCGCCGTCGGTGCAGACGACCTGGAACCGGGCGTACCTGCGGGCGGCGGCCGCGTCCCACCAGCGCTCCTCGACCAGCCACGGCCCGGCCCAGTGCTCGATCTCGCGCTGGTCGAAGCGGGTGGGCGTGGTGGTGAGCAGGCCGCGGTCGGTGAGCTCGACGCGCTGCTGGTCGGCGCCGAGGACCTCGACCGGCGTGGGTGCGGTGAGCACGGTGCTGGGCGGCGGGTCGGGCAGCTGGCCGGGCCAGGGCTGGTCGGCCGCTCTCGCGGGTGCGGGCTCGTCGCCCCACGGGACGAACGTCACGCGGTCGGCCGGCGAGCGGCCGCCGGACAGGATCGCGGTGAGAACGGCCTCGTGGCCGAGCATGCTCTGCACGCGGGTGAGTGCGCGGTGGACCCGTTCGTCCGGCGCCTGGTCGCCCCACAGGCCGTCCTGGTACGCGCCGGTCGGGGCGGCGTCCTCGGGGAACAGCTGGACCTTGAGCACGCCGAACGTCGCTTCGTCGCTGTCCTCTGCGGCCTGACCTAGGGTCGAACCGAGCCCCTGCAGCTGCCAGCGGACCCGGTCGACGACGTCGTTCGCGGAGAACCAGCGCGGGTGCCGCCACTGGCGCGACTTGATCTGCGCGGCGTCGGCGCCGCGCTCGGTGGTGACGTCGACGCGCAGGCAGGTGCAGACGAGGTCGCGGTCGGCGAGGCCTTCGACGAGATGTTCGGCGGCGGACTTGATCGCGAACGCGACCTGGTCGACGCGGTCGAGCGGCGGCTCGAACTCGACGCTGGTGGCGAGCTCTGGCGGCGGTCTGCGGGAGGCGAACGGGCGGTCGTCGTGGCCGCTCGCGAGCCGGTGCGCGAGGGCGCCGTCGATGCCGAACCTCTCGAGCACGCGCCCTGCCGGGAGTGCGGCGAACGCGCCGAGGGTGCGGATGCCGAGCCTGCGCAGGAGGTCGACGAGGTCGGGGCGGTCGAGCAGGTTGATGTTCAGGCCGGCGAGGTGCTCGGCGGACTCGCCGGGAGGGAAGACGTGCACGTGCTGCTTGGTGCGTTCGGCCTGGCGGGCGGCCTGTTCGGCGGCGAACGGGCCGTCGGCGATGCCGATGACGACGTCGGTCTTGGTCTGCTCGGCGAGGTGTTGGCAGAGCCGGTCGGCGAACTCCTCCTCGCCGCCGAAGTACCTCGCCGGGCCGCGGGCTCTGACCGCGCACATGCCGGGGCGGATGACCTCGACGCCGGGCGCGATGGCCTCGACGGCGGCGACGATCGGCTCGAACGCGCGGGCGTCGATGGCCGGGTCGTACGGGAGCACGGCGAGGTCGGGGCATCTTGCCTGGGCTTCTCTGACCCGGAGGTCGCGGCGTACGCCGTCGGCTCTTGCTGGAGCGTTGCAGGCGTAGACGCGGCCCTTGACGATGACGGCGACCGGGGCGTCTCTCGCGCAGCCGGCTTCTAGGGCGGCGGCGACGACGGGCCAGTCGGGGCACCAGACGGTGATGCATCGGACGGGGTCCATGCTGCTCAGCCCGCCCGTTCCTGCCGCCACTGCGTGAGGCTGGTGGTCGCGGCTGCGGGTGCGGCTTCGGCGAGGTGGACGCGGCCGTCGCCGCCGGGGAGCCAGAGCCTGGCCGTACGGGGCTGGCCGCCGGCGCCACGGCCCTCCGCGGCGACCGTGATCTCGCGGGCGGACAGGTGCCCGTGGCCGTCGCCGAGGCCGTACCAGCGGCTCTCGGTCACGGCGAGCCGCAGCTCGGCACCGGGCCAGTCGCCGTGCACGAGCAGCACCGAGCCGCGCTCGCGCAGTCTGGCCGCGAGCCGCCTGGTCTCGGCGTCGTACGCCGGCGTGGGCGGACGGACGACGACGAGGTCGAGCACGTCGACGAGCGTGCCGACGACGGTGAGCCAGCGCGGGCCGGGCTCGGGAACGAGCACGAGCCTGTTGAGCTCCACCCCGAGCCGCGCGGCCGCCTCGATCCCGGCGTCGTCGACGCCGACCATCCCGGTCCAGGACCCAGCGGCGGACGCCTCGGCGAGCAGCGCGTACGTGAGCGCGTTCGAGCCCTGAACGACATAGCTGCAACCCTTCCGCAGCCCACCGTCCAGCAGCCCGGCGAACGCCTCAGCGGTCGGCAAAGAGGGCGCGAGCCGACTCTGAGCGAGCTCCGCGCGCAGCCCATCAACCACCTGATCCCGACGCTCCGCCGGCACCACGGTCAACCGACGCGCGACCGAACCCGCCACCCTCCAATGATCGAACGTATGTTCGATCGTGTCAAACGGCGGTCAGCGGAGGAGGCGGGCCCAGGTGCGGAGTTCGGTGGTGAAGATCTGCGGTTGTTCGAAGGCGGCGAAGTGGCCGCCGCGCTCCGCGTGGTGGAAGTAGATCAGCTGGTCGCCGTAGGTCGCTTCGACCCAGCGGCGGGGCAAGGGCACGAGCTCGCCGGGGAAGGTCGTGAAGCCCACGGGCACGCCGTAGGGGTGGGGCGAGGCGGTGTCGTGGTGGGTCGCCTGCCAGTAGAACCGGGCCGACGAGGTGGCCGTTCCGGTGAGCCAGTAGAGCGCGATGTCGTCGACCATCTTGTCCAGGCCCAGCACGTTCTCCGGCGCCCCGCCGCTGTCCGACCAGGCCGCGAACTTCTCGTAGATCCACCCCGCCTGCCCTGCCGGCGAGTCGTGCAACCCGTACCCCAGCGTCTGCGGCCGGGTCGACTGCAGCGAGAAGTAGCCGAAACCATCGGTGGAGAACTCCTGCAACTTCCGGAGTGCCTCCTGCTCCTCCGGCGTCGGGTCGGGCAGGTCCGGCGGTGCGAACTCCGCCCAGAAGTTCAGGTGGATCCCCGCCAACCCCGCGGGCGCGACGCGGCCCAGCTCCGCGGTGATCACGCCGCCCCAGTCGCCGCCCTGCGCGACCCATTGGTCGTAGCCGAGCCGCGCCATCAACGTCACCCAGGCCCGCGCGGTCCGGCCGGGCGCCCAGCCGTTCTCAGTCGGCTTGTCGGAGAATCCGTAACCAGGCAAGGACGGAACGACGACGTGGAACGCGTCGTTCGCGCTGCCACCGTACGCGGGAGGATCCGTCAACGGGCCGATCACGTCCGCGAACTCGAGCACCGACCCCGGCCAGCCGTGCGTCAGCAGCAACGGCAGTGCGTTCGAGTGCTCGGACCGTACGTGCAGGAAATGGATCCCGAGACCGTCGATCTTCGTCCGAAAGTTTCCGAAACCGTTCAGCCGCTTCTCGACCTTGCGCCAGTCGTGCTTTCTCGCCCAGTACGACACCAGCTTCCGCACCCGTTCCAACGGCGCGCCCTGGCTCTGGTCGGGAACGGTCTCCTGGTCGGGCCACCGCGTCGCCGCGAGCCGGCGGCGCAGATCGGTCAGCGCGCTGTCCGGGACCCGAATCGTGAACGGGGTCACGGCATCGGCCCCGGTAGTCCCCTCGGTCCCCACCTGCGTTCGCCCTCCCAGTGCCGCCGGAACGGCCAGCCTAGGAGGGCGAACGGACAGAACCCAGCGATTCGATCGAGACCGAAGGCTCAGCGCGCGACGGGCCCTGGAACGTGGTGCAGGTACTCCCCCAACCAGTGGATCTGGTCGTGCTTCGGGTTCACGATCGGCTTGCCTGGAACGAAGTTGCGCTCGTCGTCGATCGAGCCGGACCCGTCGTACTTCGCGACCTGCGGGTACGGGAACACCGGCCGCGTCCGCACGACCGGACTGCCCGGGTTCCAGACGTCCTCCGTGCCGGCAGCGACGATCCGGTCCGGAGCCTTGCCGCGCTCCACCCACGACACGAGCTCGTCGAACGGCTGGAACACGTTCAGCCCCTGCGGGTCGCCGCCGATCAGGCAGTGGTGCCCGCTCGGGATCAGGAACATCCGCGCCCACTCCTGGGTCTTCGCGAGGCCGCCGTTGCGGTCCACGATCCGGCTGTAGTAGTCGACGAGCGCCTCGGCGGGCACCGACATGTCGGACCAACCGTTCCAGAGCAGCAGCTTGCCGCCAGCCCGCTTGAACTCGGACAGATCGAGGCTCGCCGCGTTGCCCTTCCGACCCTCCGGCGTGAGCCGGTGGAAGTCGCGCGCGGTGAACTCGTACTCGAACACCGACGAGTGCGGCTTGCCCATCGGGTAGCCGAGATTCTCCAGGTACGCGTTGGCGTCCGGGACGATGAACGGGAACCCGATCTCCGGCAGCGTCGTCGCGTAGCCGATGAGCGCGAGCTCACCGCCACGTGGCAGCGAGGCGGGGTAGAGCACCTGGCCCCGCGAGTCGGTCGGCCGCGCGTACATCTTCCGCATCGCGGTGACCTGCGCCGGCGTGAGGCAGTCGGGCCGGTCGGTGCCGGCCGGGCAGCGCAGAGCGACCGGGTCCCACCTGCACGCGCGCGGGTCCGTGAGGATGCCGTCCTTCAGCCCGTCGATCGAGTCGCAAGCCTCGATCACGGCCGCGTTGACCACCTGCAGCTTCGCCCCGTCGAGGATCTCGGTCCCGTCCGGCCGGAGGTTCGCCTGCGCGATCCAGGCGAGGTACGTGCCGAGCCCAGGCCCCATGTAGTGGGCCGGTGCGGACGAAATGATGCCGTCGAAGTCGTACGGGTACCGCTGCGCGAGTAGCAGCGCCTCGCGGCCGCCCATCGAGCAGCCGTCGAAGTACGAGACGTGCGGCTGCTTGCCGTAGAACGTCTTGATGATCGCCTTCGACGCGCGCGAGAGGACGTGCGGCGCGCGATAGAAGAAGTCGTTCCGGGCCTGCTGGTTGTCCTTGGCCCATGCGGTGTCGAGGAACGCGGGGACGCCCGTTTCCTCGTCCGCGTGCCCGACGTGGCCGTTGTCCGTCGCCGCGACCGCCACGTCATCCGGCGCCTGCGGGCCGCAGTCCGGGAACGGGAGCGGGTCGGTGATCACGCCGCAGTACGCGCCGCAGCCCACCTGCAGGTAGCGGCCGGCATACGTCTGCGTCGGCAGCTTGAGCCGGAACCTGATCTCCGGCTCGATCACACCCTGGACGTCGCAGTGCTCCGGACCGAGCGCGCCGGCCGGTACGACGGTCGCCTGCTCGACCTTCGTCCGTGCGCCAGGCAGGTCGTACGCGCGGACCAGCTCCGCGCACTCCCGTACCGGGGACACCGTCCGTTCCGCCTTCTCTACGGCGGCTCCCGCGGGAACCGCCGACATCCCTCCCCACAGCGCGGCGATCCCGACCAGCGGGACCAGCCAGCGGTGGACACGTCGGAAAACCATCTGTTCGCCTCCTCGTCACTTGCCGGTGTCTACGAAACTGCGTCCACCGGACACAGTGTACGATAGACACGGTTAGTGGGAGTGGCAAGACTTGAAGACTTCTCCGCGACCGTGATACGGCGAATCGCCAATCCTGGTTCGAAGATTCGCCGCGTCCGTTGGGCGGCTCAGGCCCTGGAGGCCAACCCGGTGTCGGGCCCGGGGTTGCCGTACCCAAAATGGAGGAGCAGCATCTGCTTGAGAAAGTCGAAAGTTCGCACGACCACCCCTCGCACCACCACATCTGACGTCCCCCGACGTACACGCGTGTCTCGCGTGTGGGTCGGGCCCTGCGCACCATCCCCACGCCCAGGAGGCCATCGTGTCTGACGCGACAGCCACACCTCCGGTGGTCGCCGTCGACCGCCACATCACCTCGTTGGACGCAGCTCGGCTGCGTCGCGCGAAGGGCGCCTTCACGACCAGGAACGTCGATCCGCTTCGCCATCCGGAGCAGGTCGCCTGGTCGTTGATCGAGGGCGTGCGCCCCCATGCTGGGGATCTGGTGCTGGCCGAGGTGACGGATCTCGGTCAGCACAAGGCGATCGAACGCATCGACGGACGCCGGTCGACGCTGTACGTCGGCGACGAGGTCGTGGTGGCGTACGGCGCCCGCTACGCGCCGGACCAGTTCGAGGGCGTCGTGCCTTCGGACCTCGGCCCCTGCGACCTGCTCGCGGCGGGCGGGATCGCGGGCCAGTGCGTGGCGAAGTCGGCGAAGGTGAACGTGCCGACGAAGCTGCGGCCGCTCGGGCTGCTCGCGGCGAACGGGCAGCGGCTGGACCTGCGCCGGTTCGCGACGTTCCCGACGGACGAGATCGAGGCGATGACCCGGCCGCGGCACACGATCGCGGTCGTGGGTACGTCGATGAACTCCGGGAAGACGACCGCGCTCGCCGCCCTGGGCCGCGGTCTGACGCGTGCGGGCTTGCGCGTTGGCGCGGCGAAGGTCACCGGCACGGGCGCGGGCCCGGACCTGTGGTCGTACGCCGACGCGGGCGTGGAGTGGGTGTGCGACTTCACCGACGCCGGCTACGCGACGACGTACCAGGTGCCGGTGCCCGAGCTCGAGCGCGTCGCGTCGGCCCTGGTCGACGGGCTCGCGCGGCGAGGCGCGGACGTGGTGCTGGTGGAGATCGCGGACGGGATCCTGCAGCAGGAGACCGCTGGGCTCTTGGCCTCGCCGGTCATCAGGCTGCTGTTGGACGGCGTGATCTTCGCGTCCGGCGACGCCCTCGGCGCTCATGCCGGCGTGGAACGCGTCCGCGGCTGGGGCTACGACGTCCGCGCCGCCGGCGGCCTGCTCACCGTGTCGCCGTTGGCGATCCGGGAGGCGGCGTCGTTGGGCATCGACGTGCTGACCGCCGCCGACCTAGCCGATCCCTCCATCGCGACCAAGGTCGCCGGCGTGCTCGCGGAGTCCCAGCAAGCCTCGTAGGCCCGTACGTTGACGGATCCTCGCCGCCGGGCGATGATGAACGCCTGTTCGTGAACAAGTGTTCATAACATGGGGAGGCTCGGGATGGGGACGATCGTCAACACCGCCCAGGCGGAGGCGTGGAACGGGTACGAGGGCGAGCACTGGGCTGCCCACGACGACCGGTACGACCTGGTCAACGGTGGGTACAACGCTCCGCTGCTCGACGCCGCCGGCATCACGAGCGCCGACCGGGTGCTCGACCTCGGCTGCGGGAACGGCCAGCTGACGCGGGACGCCGCGCGGCGGGCCATCGCCGGGAAGGCGACCGGCATCGACCTGTCCGAGCCGATGCTCGCCAAGGCCGCCGAGCGGGCGAAGGCAGGAGGGCGTCGCGAACGTGGACTTCGTCCAGGGCGACGCCCAGGTCCATCCGTTCGAGGAGGCCTCGTTCGACGCCGCGGTCAGCCGGTTCGGCGTGATGTTCTTCGCCGACCCGGTCGCGGCGTTCGTCAACGTACGCAGGGCGCTGCGACAGAGCGGGCGGCTCGTGTTCGTCTGCCTGCCACCGTTCGCCGGCACCGACCTCGGTACGGTCTTCGGCGCGCTGAGCCCGTACATCCCCGCACCGCCGACCGGGGCCGACGGCACCGGGCCGACGTCGTTCGCGGACCCGGAACGGACGAAGGCCATCGTCACCGACGCCGGCTTCGTCGACGTCGGCTGCGAACATGTCGAGACCGACCAAATCTGGGGCCGGGACGCGCCGGACGCCGCGCGGTTCATCCTAGGCTGGGGTCCGGTGCGGTTCAACCTCGGCAGCGCGACGCCCGACCAGGCACAGGCCGCTGGCGACGCGTTGACGAAGTCGCTCGAGCCGTTCGCACGCCCCGATGCCGTTGTGCTGCGAGGCAACGCCTGGCTCGTCACCGCAACGGCGCCGTGATGTCGCCGCGACGGGCGGCGGCCGTCGCGGCGGGGCGGAGCCTGCGGGAGCATCTGGTCGCGACGGCGGAGCGACTCATCGCGACGCACGGGACGGCCGGCCTCAGCGTGCGCACGATCGCGCGCGCGGCCGGCGTCGCCGACGGCGTGCTGTACAACCACTTCGCGGACAAGGAGGAGCTCCTCGCCGCGGCGCTCGACGCGCATGTCCGTACGACGCAGGCGCGGCTCGGCTCGCTGCCCGAGCCGGGGTCCCGCACGGTCGAGGCCAACCTGCGCACTCACCTCGCGTACGGGCTGGCCTTGCACCGCGCGATCCTGCCCGCGTTCACCGGGCTCGTCGGGCAGCAGGCGGTGCTTACTCGATTCGCCGAGCTGCACGACGCGGAGGCCTGGCGGGAACGCCTCCGCGACTACCTCGCGGCCGAACGCGAACGCGGCCGGCTCGCGTCCAACGCACTCATCGAGGCGGCGGTCGCCATGCTCGTCGGCCTGTGCCACGAGACCGTGCTGTCCGGCCTGCTCGAGGCCCAGCCAGGGCGAACGCCGCCGGTCGAGGACGTCGTCGACGTCGTACTCCGCGGCCTATGCGGCGACGCGCCGGCGGCGACGGACTAGCCGGAGCGCCAACGTGGCGAGCGGAATCAGGCCCCAGCAGATGTAGGCCCACCTCGTCACGAGCGCGACGGGGATGGAGACGACGAAGCAGGCGACGAAGGCGAGCGTGCGCACGAAGCCGTCCTGCGTGGGCGCGAGGTCCTGATCCTGAGCGCGCAACTCGTGGAGCCGGATCTCGCGCTGCATCATGAGCTGACTGCAGCCGGCGAGGATCTGCACGAGTGCGTAGAAGATGAACGGCACCGTGAACGCCTCGTCGGCCGTCAGCACCCGGGTGGCGAACGGGGTGACGATGATCGCGAACAGCCACAGCAGGTTCCACAGGCCGAGCCGTCCGCCGAGCGCGGTGACGTGTGCGAAGAGGCGGTGGTGGGCGTTCCAGTGCGTCGCGATGACCGCGAAGCTGATGAGGAACGCGATGTACTCGTCCCGGTGCTCGCCGAACGCGGTCAGCACTTCCGCGTTCGTCGTGCCTTCCGGAACGGGCAGCTCGAGGGCCAACAGAGTGATCGCGATCGCTACGACCGCGTCGGAGAAGAAGACGAGGCGCTCCTTGTTCAGGATCCCCGCCCGCACCAGGTCATTGGTCACGGGGGCACAGCGTAGGGCTTCTATCCAGACGTCGGTGAGAGCTCCGCTGGGACGGCGATCACATCGACCATGGCGCCGTTGCGGAGGACGGTGAGCTCGACGGGGCGGCCGATCGCGTCGGCGAACATGATCTTCTGCAGGTCCTGGGCGCCGCGCATGGGTTGGCCTGAGGCGGCGAGCAGCAGGTCGCCGGGGAGGAGGCCGGCCTGCTCGGCCGGACTGCCGCTCACGACCTCGACGACGCGGAGCGCGCGGCGGTGGCCGACGCGTTCGGCGAGCGAGCTCGGCACCGGGGCTGGCGTACTGACGAGGCCGAGGAACGCGCGGCGTACGCGACCGTCGTGCAGCAGCTCGCCGATGATCCGCCGCGTGGTGCCGTTGAGCGGAACGGCGAGGCCCACACCGACGCCGGCGACCGCGGTGTTGATACCGACCACCTCGCCGTTGGAGGTCGCGAGTGCGCCGCCGGAGTTGCCCGGGTTGAGCGCGGCGTCGGTCTGGATGACGTCCTCGATCATGCGCACCGTACGTCCGTCGCGGGCCGGCATCGACCGGCCGAGCGCACTGACCACCCCGGCGGTCACCGAGCCGGCGAGGCCGAGCGGGTTGCCGACCGCGACGACGAGCTGGCCGACGCGCAGCAGGTCCGCGTCGCCGAGTCTGGCCGGCGCTGGGACGTCCCGGCGTACCCGCAGCACGGCGAGGTCGGACAGCGGGTCGCGGCCCACCACGTCGAACGGGGCCTCCGTCCCGTCCGCGAACGCGGCGACCCCGCCGCCCGCGGACCCCACGACGTGGCCGTTGGTGAGCAGGTAGCCGTCCTCGGTGAAGACGACCGCCGACCCACCGCTCTCGCCACCACGGCGAGTCACCCGGAGGCTGGCGACCCGAGGGATCAGCTCGTCAGCGACGCGGGTCACGATCTCTGAGTACGCGTCGAGCACGATTACATGGTTACACCGCAATGCAACCACCGCATCTCGGTACCAGGTACGGACGACAGGCCGCTGGCCCGGGCGGATCGTGAGGGACCAGGTCAAGCACACCGAGGAGTCCCATCATGAAGATCAACCTTCGTCAGCACGCCTGGCTGGCCGCGAGCCTGGCGCTGCTCGTCTCCGTTCCCAGCGGCGTCGCGTGGGCGGGAGACTCCCCGCAGGCGAACACCGTCGGCTCGGCGGACATCATCGACAAGCAGGTGAAGTACCCGGACCTGGATCCGAACGCGTTCGACAAGGCCGAGATCGGGCCGTCCTGCCTCAAGCTCCCTTCGAAGATCTACACGTGCTACGGGATCGTGGGCAACGCGATCGACAGCGCCGAGGTCGCCGACAACACGCTCAAGAGCGCGGACGTGCTGAACAACAGCCTCAGCGGCGCCGATGTCCTGGACAACTCGCTGGGTGCCGCGGACATCGCGGCGAGCGGCGTCGGGAGCTCCGAGGTCGCGGCAAACTCCCTGACGGGTGACGACATCAACGAGGCGACGCTCAACGTCGGCCCGCGCGTGCGGGCCCGCGCCGACGCGGGCCCCGGCGACCTCTCCTCCGGCCTCGGGACCGTCGGCGGAACGCTCAGCCTGCCGTCCGGCACCTGGCTGATCCACGCCAAGGTGAACGCGTACTCCACCAAGTACGACCCGGCCAACGAGGTGCTGTCGGCGTCGTGCGTGCTGAGGTTCGGCTCGACCGACCTCGACGTGAGTCGCGTCTGGGGCGACAACGACTACCTCGGCGGCTCGCCGCGCGGTGGCGGCACGATGTCGATGATCGGCTGGGCCACCGGCAGCGGCCTCGTGGCCGTCGGGTGCCAGGACCAGGCCACCAGCTCCAACACCGCCGCCCAGATGCAGTGGCACCAGCTGCGGATCGTCGCGGTCCCGTTGAACGCGCTCAACTAGGCATCCACGTAGGCGGTCAGCTTCCGGGCGAGGTCGCGGACCGCGGTGCGGAGCTCGTCCGGCCTTTGGATGGCGAACGGCCAGCCGAGGCCGGCGAGCATCTTCGCCATCCCGTCGAGCTGTTCGGCCCGCGTCCGAAGCAGTACACCGCCGTCGACCTCGGACAGGTCGCCGACGGACCGCGGGATCCGGCGCTGGAGCTGGTCGAGCGGAACGCCGGTGAAGACGACCTCGACCTCGTGGGCGTACGGGACCCGGGCGAGCGAGTCGGTCACCGTACGGACCGGGTCGAAGTCGTCCGGCGGCGAGAACCGCTCGTCGGTCAGCGAGGCGCCGGCGATCCGGTCGAGCCGGAACGTCCGCACCTCGCCGCGCAGCTGGTCATGCCCCGTGACGTACCAGCGGCCGCCGTGCACCACCAGCCCGTACGGGTCGAGGGAACGCTCGGACGCCTCGCCGCGGTACGAGCCGTACCGGATCCGCACCCGCCGACGCTGATGCGCGGCCGCCGCCAAGGACAGCACGATCGCGGTCTCCGGCGCCCGCCCGCCGCGGGCGGGCATCGTGAGGCCGAGCGACGACTCGACCGCGGCGACCCGTTCCCGGAGCGTTGCGGGCAGCACCCGTTGGAGCTTCGCCAGCGCGCTCTCCGCCGCGGCCCCGGTCGTGGTCGTCGCGAGCCCCAACGACCGGCCGGCGATCAACCCGAGCACGACCGCGGTCGCCTCGTCGTCGTCCAGCATCAGTGGCGGCAACCGGAAGCCGGGCTGCAGCCGGTAGCCGCCGTACCGGCCGCGGGAGGCGACCACCGGAATGCCGAGCTCGACCAGCCGGCTCGCGTACCGGCGGACGGTCCGTTCGTCGATCTCCAACCGCCGCGCGATCTCGGCTCCGGTCAGGCCCGGCCGCGCCTGCAGCAGCTCGAGCAGAGCGAGCGTGCGGGTCGTCGGATGTGGCACCGAAATTCCTCCACAAATCCGGGCCGGAACTGTCCGGATAAGACTCTAGCCTGGACACATCAGAAAGAAGAGGGGAAGGGATCAAGCGACATGGCTACGTTCGTCCTCGTACCAGGCTTCTGGCTCGGCGGTTGGGCATGGGAAGACGTCACGAAGGAGCTGCGGGACAAAGGACACGACGTCCACCCCGTCACGCTGACCGGACTCGGCGACCGCGTCCACCTGGCCTCGAACGAGGTCACGCTGCAGACGCACGTGCAGGACCTCGTGAACGTGCTCGAGTACCAGGATCTGCGCGACGTCGTGCTCGTCGCGCACAGCGGCGGGGGCGTGCCGGCGACGGGTGCGGCCGACCGCGCGTACGAGCGCATCGCGCGCATGGTCTACGTGGAGAGCGGCCCGTTCCCGGACGGCGTCGCGCAGATCGACATGTCCGACCCGGGTGAGGCGGAGAACGTACGCAACGACATCCAGGCGAACGGCGGGTTCTGCCCGCTGCCGTCGTGGGAGCGGCTCGGTGGGCCGAACGAGATGTTCATCGCGGGTCTCGGCGACGCGGAACGCGCGCGGATGGTGGCGCGCGCCACGCCCGAGCCGGCGGACGCGATCACGGCGTCGCTGATCGCGAAGAACCAGGCGGCGGTGGACAAGCTGCCGCACACGTTGGTGTCTTGCGTGTTCACGGTCGAGCAGGTCAAGGAGTACATGGAGCAGGGCTTCTTCGCCGGCATGGAAGGCAAGGAGTGGACCTTCGAGTACGTGCCGACCGGCCACTGGCCGATGTTCTCCAAGCCGGTCGAGCTGGCCGACGCGCTGGACCGGATCGCGAAGGCCTAGGCCACGCGCGTACGCGACCGGGCTTGGCTCGCTGTCACGGCGGCGCCGACGGCGAGGAGTGCCGCGGGGCCGAAGAACATGCCGATGCTGAGCCCGGCCAGCACGACGAACGCACACACGACGAACGCCGCTACCCAGAGCGCGATCACCTTCGCCTGCTGGTGAAACGGCGCGAACAGCGCGATACCCGTGGCGAGCACCGGCACCGCGAGCCAGCCGACCGTCCCCGGACCAGGCAGCCCGCCGATGGCCAGCGGCATCGCCAGCGCCGTCACGGTCGCGACCCCGAAGGCCGCGATCGCCAACCAGCGCGCCGTCGCGCCGATGCGCTCCCGCCACCCGGGCGCGGAGCCGAGCAGGCTGAGCCCGACCACCACGACCACCAGAGCGAGCAACAACAGCAGGCCGTACATCTCGACCACCCCCAGCTGGAGACTTTCAGCATAGGCGTCCGTTCTGTTCAAGAACCAGCTGTCCACAAGGGCTTAACGTCATCGATATGAAACCGACAAACGACCTGCTCACCCGAGCCGGCGACTTCATCTGGCTGACGGCTCGTGTCCTGGAGCAAAGACGGTACGAACAGCTCTTCCACAACGGCTCGACGGAGGCCGTCCTCACGGCCTTGGCGGCGTACGCGAACGACGACGGCGGCTACGCGTACGCGCTCGAGCCCGACAACCGCGGACCGAACAGCCAGCCGAACGCGACGATCTCCGCGGTCGGGATCTTCCATGAGGTCAAGGCGATCGAGTCCGAACGCGCACAGGCGGCGGTCGACTACTTCGGCTCCGTCGTTCTTCCGGACGGGAGCATCCCCGTCATGGTGCAGGGTTACGAGGGGTATCCGAACGCCCCGTGGATCGTGCCCGACCCCGACGGCGGCGGCTCGGTGCTGCTGACCGCGCTGATGATCGCGACGCTGTACCGCAGCGGGGTCGAGCGCCCGTGGATGGCGAAGTCGACCGAATACCTCTGGAACGCGATCGAGGCGATCGAGAAGACCCACCCGTACGAGGCGATCTTCACCATGCTCTTCCTCGACCAGGTCCCCGACCGCGAGCGCGCCGCACGCGCGGCGGAACGGCTGGGCAAGATCGTCCGGGACGGCAACCTGGTCGTTCTCGATCACGGCAACCCGTCGGCGTACGAGGTCGAGGGGTACGCGCCGGGCGAGGTCTTCTACGCCCACGACTACGCGCCGATGCCGACGAGCCTGGCCCGCGCGTGGTTCTCCGACGAAGACATGGCGCGGTCGCTCGACCAGCTCGAGGCCGAGCAGGACGAGGACGGCGGCTGGCCGGTGACCATGAAGCAGTGGGCGCCCGGCACGCACCTGGAGTGGCGGCCGATGCGTACGCTGCAGGCGCTCGAGGTGCTCGCCGCGTACGACCGCGTCTAGGTCAGCTCGAGCGCGCCCGCGCGGCGGGTCATACGTTCGACCCGGTCGAACGCGAGCATGCCCAGTATGGGTAGGAGAATCGCGAACCCGGCAAGGGGAAGCAGCTCCTGCCAGAGCGAGGCGATGCTCGCACCCTTCGTGGACGCGTCGACCAGTGCCTGGACACCGTACGCGAACGGGAAGAACCGCGCGGGGATGCGGATCCAGTCCGGCATCAACGCGATCGGGTACATCGTCCCCGCCAGCAACATGATCGGGCCGAACAGCAGGTTCGAGATCTGGTTGGCGTTCCGGATCGCCACGCCCACCGCGCCGACGACCATGCTGAAGCCCCACATGCAGGCGCCGAACAGGACGAACGCCACGAGCAGCGCGGGCAGATTCACGTTCACTGTAAGGCCAAACGCCACCGCGCCGACGCCGATGGTCAGCGCCGCGGTGGCGAGTGCCTCGGCGATCGCGAACAGCTGGAACCCGGCGAGCCACGCGTACCGCGAGCACGGCGCCAGGAACAGGTTGCCGAGCGTGCCGCGCTGGCGTTCGGTGTCCAGGATCTCGCCCGCGTTGTAGAGCATCGCGAACAGCAGTGCCAGGCACGCGCCGCCGATGATCGCGTAGTCGCGGAGCTGCTCGTTGTCGCGATAGATGAGCCCGACCAGCAGCAGGTTGAAGATCGGGTACATCATCCAGACGAGCGCGTAGAAGAGCGGCCCGGAGGAGAAGACCTTGGTCCGCCCGACCGCGAGAGCGGTCTCGAGCACGATCCGAGCCACAGCAGACATTCGTCAACCCCTAAAGAAGATCGAGCGTCGCCCGGCGGCGTAGCGCACTGTCCATCCGGCGCAGCGACCAGATCCCGACGACGAGGAACACCGCGCTGCTGGCGAGCGCGGCGAGAAGCGAGCCGCGTACCTCGGCGAACGTGGCGCCCGAGAGCGTCGCCGCGCGCAGGGCCTCGATCGCGTGGGACAGCGGGATCGCGTCGGACAGCGGCTGCACCCAGTCCGGCAGGACCGAACGCGGGACGAAGAAGCCGGCCAGCAGGTAGATCGGACCCTGCAGGAAGTTGGACAGCGCGTTCGAGTGCCGGGACAGGATGAACAGCCCGCTGAAGCCGAGCCCGATGCACAGCGCGCTGCCGTACAGCGCGAGCAGGCACACCACCGCGGTGAGCGGGTCGGCGATGTCGAAGCGCCCACCGAGGGCCGTCGCGAGCAACACCGTCAGCAGTACGCCGGCTACGTCGTAGACGATGCAGCCGAGCCCGTAGCCGAGGATGACGGGCCCGATCCGCGCCGGCGCGGCGACCACTGCGGGCAACGTGCCCTCGTAGATCTCCGACTGCAGCGCGTTGCCGGCGCCCCATACCGTCGCGTTCCACGCCAGTGTGGCGAGGACGCCGACCACGAGGAAGCCGATGACGTCCTCACGCGGAACAGTCGTCTGGCCCGACACCTGGTAGGCCAGCACGAACCCGAGCAGCAGTAACACGCCGAACAACGGCATCCGGATCAGCATCACCGGGTTCGAGGCGAACCGGAGCAGCAGCACGCGCGCGGTCGCGAACGTGAGCAGCCAGTCCGCTCGGAGCGTGCCGTTCACGCCTGCTCCTCCTCGTAGTCCCGGCCGGTCGCGGCGAGGAAGACCTCCTCCAGCGAGGCCACGTCCGCGGCGACCTTGAGCGCCGCCGGCGTGCCGCGCGCGACGATCCGCCCGCGGTCGATGATCGCGAGATCGCGGCAGAGCACGTCCGCCTCGTGCATGTCGTGGGTGGTAAGGAGGACGGTGTGCTCGGGGACGAGGCTCGCGATCAGCTGGCGGACCTCGATCGCCGCCTTCGGGTCGAGGCCGATCGTCGGCTCGTCGAGGATCGCGACCTGCGGCTCGTGTAGCAGCGTCTTCGCGATGTGCAGGCGCTGCTTCATGCCGCGCGAGTAGCTCTCGACCCGTTCCTCGGCGCGGTCGGTGAGCTGCATCCGTTCCAGCAGTTCGGCGGAACGACGTTCGATCCAGTCCCGGCTCATGCCGTAGAGGCGGCCGAAGTAGCGGAGATTCTCCTTACCAGACAGCTGGTTGTAGAGACCCTTGTCGCCGCCGAACAGCACACCGAGCCTCCGTCGGACGGCCGACTCGTCGGTGACGACGTCGAAGCCGTCGATCGTGGCCGTTCCCGCGGTGGGGATGAGCAGCGTGGAGAGCATCTTGATCGTCGTGGTCTTGCCCGCGCCGTTCGGGCCGAGCATGCCGAAGATCGTGCCGCGCGGAACGGCGAAGCTGATGCCGCGTACGGCCTCGACGACCTCGCCAGAACGGAACCAGCCCTTGCGCTTGCGGAACGTACGGCGCAGGTCGCTGGCGACGATGGCGTCCCCGGCGACCACCTCGCTGTCGGCGGGCATCGCGGCGAGATTCGTCATGCTGCCCACCCGACGGACGCGACGACAGGTTGACGGTGGGCCTGGACGACGACGTTCGCCAGTTGGAAGGCCTGCGTCCGCCACCAGTCGAGCGGCAGGCCGGCAGGCTGGCCGGGTCGCGCCACGATCGAACGGCGCATGCGGTCGGCCTCGTCGTCGGCGAGCCGTACGGACTGCGCCCAGCCGGTCAGCACTGTGTCGAGGCTGCTCGGGTCGGTCATCGTCGTGCCTCCTCGAGGCTTGGTTCGGACAGTCCCAGGTCGCGGGCCAGTGCGCGGCGGGCCTGGTTGAGCTTGTAGCGGACCGTTCCGGCCGGCAGCTCCAGCGCGGCGCCGATCTGGGCGCTGGTGAGCTCGCTGACCGCGTGCATGGCGAGGATCACGCGGAGGTCTTCGGGCAGGTTGCGTACGGCCGCGCCGACCTCCGACACCAGCTCGGCGGTCGCCGCCCGCTTCTCCGGCTGGTCGGTCTCCGGGATCGTCGTGCGGACGACGTCCTGCAGTGCCTCCCCCGTCGCCTCCCGCGTCGCCCGGGCCCGGTACGTGTCGGTGACGAGGTTGCGAGCGACCGCGAAGATCCATGCCCGTTGACGTTCCGGGGCGATCGCACGAACCTCGTCGAGCCGCCGCCACACCCGCAGGAACGTCTCCTGCAGCAGGTCGCGCGCGGTGTCGGGCTCGCTCACCCGCCCGAGCAGGTACCCGTAGACGCCCTGCCGGTGCGCGTCGAAGATCTCGGTGAACGCGCGCTCCGCGGCGTCGGAGTCAGGCATCACCGTGGCCGTTGGACACGACGAGGTGGCCGTACTTCTCGGTCGTCAGCACCTGGAGCGCGGAGACGAGCTCCTTGCGCGCGCTCAGGTTGCCGACCAACGTGAGCTCGGAGATCTTCGCGCGCAGCAGTTCGGCGGGAACGTCGTTCTCGATCCGGAAGTCGCCGACCAGCGCGAGCGCGACCGGTCCCTCCAGCGCCTCGAAGAACCCGCGCCCGAACGTCTCGTCTCCCTTGAAGAATCGAGGCTCGCCGCCGTACCAGATGAGCTCGCCGCCACCGACGAGCTTGGGCGCCAGCACGCCCTCACTCGCCCGCGGAGCGACGAGTCTGCCTCCCCAGAAGATCTCGCGGAACCCGATCCTCGCCACCTGGCTCGTGACGATGACGTCGCCGGCGAGCATGAGCACGTCGTCCCCTGTGCCTCCGTGGTTCGCGAGGGTCTCGCCGCTGATCCGGATCTCCCCGCTCAGCGGCTGGAACCGTTGCCCCTCCACATAGGTGTAGTAGTGCACCGCGCCGGTCACCCTGGTCAGGCCGACGCCGAGCGCCGACTCACTGCCGCGCGGGGCGAGCACGGCGCCGATGACGACGATCTCGCGGTAGCCCACGCGCTCGACCGGCGTGGTCACCATCAGGGCACCGGTCACGACCAGCACCTCGTTGTCGCCCCCAGGTTCGGCCAACGCCTCGCCGGACAGCGTGAACATGCCCATATGGACCCGGACGTGCGCGCCGCGGGGCACCGGGATCACGTTGGCGACGTCGATCAGCCGTACGCGGGTGAGCAGGTCACCCCCGTCCGCGGGAACCACGAGCGTGGCGACGCCCCGGATCTCCTCCAGGCGCGCCAGGTTCTCCGGTGTCGCCTGGGAGAGATCGAGGAACGCGACGTTCTCGATCACTGCCGGTTGGTCGTTCATGCTCTGGTCCTCCTCGCGAACCCCAAGGGTTACATCAAGGAAGACGGACGAGCGCGGAAAGTGTTGGGGCGAGTTCCTAGTCACATGGTCGCGCTCCGCGCTCCGAGCCGGGCGCTTGGAACGCGGTGCCTTCCTCCCCGTCCAACAGCTTCCGTCCCTGCACCAGTCCAGGTGGCAGGCCGGCGAGGAAAGCACCGCGGCACCCGGCTAGTCCCCGGCTGCCCAGGCGTCGACCCACTCGCTGACCAGGTGCAGCATCAGCAGGTGGGTCTCCTGGATGCGCGCGGTCGCGGTGGCGGGTACGAGCAGGGCGAGGTCGGCGTACTTCGCGGCGTCGCCGCCCTCGCCGGCGCCGAACAGGACGGTGGTCGCGCCGCGCTCCTGGGCCACGGCGAGGCCGCGGACGACGTTCGGTGACCGTCCGCTGGTCGTGAAGCCCGCGACGACGTCGTCCGGACCGGCGAGAGCCTCGACCTGGCGGGCGAACACGTCGTCGTAGCCGTAGTCGTTCCCGATGCAGGTGAGGACGGACGGGTCGACGGTCAGCGCGACGGCCGGGAGCGGACGGCGTTCGCGCTTGTACCTGCCGATCAGCTCCGCGGCCAGGTGCTGGGCGTCGGCCGCGCTGCCGCCGTTGCCGAACGTATAGAGCCGGCCGCCAGCCCCGAACGTCTCGCACAGCCGCTGCCCGAGCGCTTCGACCTGCGGGAGCAGCGCCTCGACGGTCCGCGCCGCCTCGACGTGCTCGGCCAACTGGGCCGCGATCACCTCACGCATCCGCGACCACCTCGTTGAACGCCTCGAACGCCGCCGTCGCGGCACCGATCACCCCGACCTGCTCGCCGAGCTCGGAGAGAACCACCCGGCAGCGTTCGCCGGCGAACTCGAACGCCAGCTCCTCCACGCGCTTGCGGACCGGCAGCAGCAACCGGTCGCCCGACCGGGTCACGCCTCCGCCGAGCACGAACACGTCCGCCTCGAACAGGTTGCTCAGGCTCGCGACCCCGGTGCCGAGGATCTCGGTCGTGTCGTCCCACAATGCGGCAGCCATCGGATCTCCGTCGGCGGCGGCGCGCGAGACGTCCGCGGCGGTGACGGTCGCCACGCGGGCGAGCGTGGATCTCGCGCCGTCGTCGAGCAGCTCCCGCGCTCGCGCGGCGATCGACGTACCGGAGCAGTAGGCCTCGAGGCAGCCGCGCGACCCGCACGGGCAGGGCCGGCCCTCGTGGACGACGACCATATGTCCGATCTCGCCGCCGTTGCCGCTGCGTCCGCGCATCAGCCGGCCGTCGAGGATCGCGCCGCCGCCGACACCGGTCGAAACCGTCAGATAGACCATCGAGCGGGCACCACGGCCGGCCCCGTGCCGGTACTCGCCGAGCGCGGCCGCGACGCCGTCGTTCTCCAGCCGAGCCGGAACGTCGTACGCCTGTTCCGCACGCGCGACGATCGGCACGTCGTCCCAGCCGGGTAGGTTCGGCGGGCCCTGCACCAGGCCGCGTTCGGTGTCGAGAGGTCCGCCGCAGCCGATGCCGACCCCGTTCAGCCCGCCGGAACCGGCCGCTGCGAGCGCTTCGTGTCCGAGCGCGAACAGCCTGTCGAGCATGTCGTCCGGACCTCGTTCGGCGAGCGAACGGCGTTGCAGGAACGAGCACACACGGCCGTCTTCGGACACCACTCCGGCCGCGAGCTTCGTTCCGCCGATATCCAACGCCAGCACGCGTTTGTGCACCGAGGTCACCTCACACGCGATGGATGTGGAATCGATCCCAGATACCGGTGACCGTAATCCCAGGCCGGGGCGCGGTCAAGGGCGGGAATAGCCGGTCAGGTGGCCGAGTTACGATCGTTATATGCAAACGCATAGATCGTGAAGCGCGAAGGAGACAGGTCATGCAGTTCGGGGTGTTCTCGGTCAGTGACATCACGCGAGACCCCGTGTCGGGACAGACGCCGAGCGAGGCGGAGCGAATCGACGCGGTCGTCCAGATCGCCCAGAAGGCCGAGGAGGTCGGGCTGGACGTGTTCGCGATCGGCGAGCACCACAACCCGCCGTTCTTCTCGTCCTCCCCCACCACCTTGCTGGCGCACATCGCGGCGACGACCGAGCGCCTGATCGTCTCGACGGCGACGACGTTGATCACCACGAACGACCCGGTGCGCATCGCCGAGGAGTACGCGATGCTGCAGCACCTGTCCAAGGGCCGCGTCGACCTGATGATGGGCCGCGGCAACACCGCGCCGGTCTATCCGTGGTTCGGCCAGGACATCCGGCAGGGTCTGCCGTTGGCGCTGGAGAACTACAACCTGCTGCACCGGCTGTGGCGCGAGGACGTGATCGACTGGGAGGGCACGTTCCGTACGCCGCTGCAGGGCTTCACGTCGGTCCCCCGCCCGCTCGACGACGTGCCGCCGTTCGTGTGGCACGGCTCGATCCGGACTCCCGAGATCGCCGAGCAGGCCGCCTACTACGGCGACGGCTTCTTCGCCAACCACATCTTCTGGCCGAAGGAGCACTTCATGCGGCTGGTGAACTTCTACCGGCAGCGCTACGCGCACTACGGCCACGGCACCGAGAAGCAGGCGATCGTCGGACTCGGCGGGCACATCTACCTCGCGCGGAACTCGCAGGACGCGATCAAGGAGTTCCGGCCGTACTTCAACGAGGCGCCGGTGTACGGGAACGGGCCGTCGCTCGAGGACTTCATGGAGGGGACGCCGCTGACGGTCGGCAGCCCGCAGGAGGTCATCGACAAGACGCTGACGTTCCGCGAGCACTTCGGCGACTACCAGCGGCAGCTGTTCCTCGTCGACCACGCCGGCCTGCCGGTGAAGACGGTGCTGGACCAGCTCGATCTGCTCGGCGAGGAGGTTCTGCCCACGCTGCGCAAGGAGACGGAGGCGCGGCGCGACCCGTCGGTGCCGGACGCTCCGACGCACGCGAGCCTGGTGCGCGCGAAGTACGGCGACGCCGCTCCCCGGCAGCCGCGGCCGAACGCCAACCGCGGCGACAACGTGACCGGCTCCTCGCCGTACCAGGACACCGATCCCGCCGTCCAGGCCACGTACCCGAGGCCCTGATGGCCGGCCGTGACCGTCTCGCGAACCACGCCTGGGAGGGGCTGCTGTCGGCCCATGCCCGACTGATGAAGGGGTTCGCGGCCGAGGACAGCTGGGGCGACGTGTCGATGCGCGAGTACGACGTGCTCTACACGCTGTCGAAGTGCTCCGGGCCGGTGCGGATCGGTGAGCTGCACCGGCACGTCCTGCTCAGCCAGCCGGCCCTGTCGCGCCTGGTGGACCGCCTGGTCGAGCGAGGGCTGGTCCTCCGCGTTCCCGACCCGGCCGACAAGCGTGGCGTGAGCCTGTCACTGACCTCGCTGGGGCTGGAGAGGCAACGAGAGATCGGCCGGCGGCACGCTCGTTCGGTGGCTCGCGCGGTGACCTCCGCGCTGAGCCCGGACGAGCTGGCTCAGCTGGCCGTCCTCACCTGGAAGCTCGCTGGAGCAGAGGGGACACTACGAGCATGAGCACTCCTGAGCCGCTGCGGCTGATGGTCGTGACGGCCGGTACCAGCGACCCGTCGTCGACGCGGATGCTGGCCGACCGGGCTTCGGCGCGGGTCGCCGAGGTGGCCGGCAAGCGCGGGCTCGAGGTCTCGACCTCGGTGATCGATCTGCGCGAGCTGGCGAACGAGATCACGACCGCGATGCTCTCCCAGCTGGTCGGGCCGAAGCTTCGCGCCGCGATCGCCGCGCTGGGTGCCGCCGACGGTCTGGTGGCGAGCACGCCCGTGTACGCGGCCGGCGCGAGCGGGCTGTTCACGTCGTTCTTCCAGATCCTCGACAACGACCTGCTGATCGCGAAGCCGGTCATCCTCGCCGCGACGGCGGGGACGGCGCGGCACGCGCTGGTCGTGGACGACCAGCTGCGGACGCTGTTCGCGTACCTGCGGACGATGCCGGTGGCGACGTCGCTGTTCGCGGCGCCGGAGGACTGGCGCGACCCGTCCTTGGACGGTCGGGTGCGGCGGGCGGCGCTGGAGCTGGTGATCCTGATGCAGAGCGGCTTCCAAGCGCAGGTGCGGGCGGAGGGCTGGGGCAGCTACCAGCACGAGTTCGGCAGCGCGGGCGGGACCGAGCTGTCGATCGATCTCGACTCCGACCTGATGCGGCTCGCCACGGGCGGGACCGCGGGCCGTAATTCGGATTGACGCCCGCGGCCGCTGCTGAGAGCGTTCCGGGGTGCGGGGCCGCTCCCTGACGGTGGCATATGTCGCCGTCGCCACGGTGTTCGGCGCTCAGCTCGTTCTCGCACCCGTTCTTCCCTCGCTGGCTCGGACGCTCCTTCTCTCCGAGTTCCAGGCGGGGTTGTTCGTCACGGTGTCGTCGGCCGCGCTGATGGTCGTCAGCCCGCTCTGGGGACGCGTGGTCACCCGCTGGGGCGCGCGGAACGTGGCCACGATCTCGATGGTGGGCATCGCCGTCGCTCAGCTGGTGTTCGCCGCGATCGCGCATGCCGCCCTCGTCGGCGGACGTTCCGGTGCGACGTTCTGGCTGCTGCTCTCGGTTCGGGCGCTGGGCCAGGGCGTCGCCGCGTCGGCGACGTCGGTCGCGGTGGTCTCCTACCTCTCCCAGAACACCGCCGCGGGCACCGAACGGGTCCGCGCGCTCGGCATGTTCGGTGCCTCGCTCGGGCTCGGGACGGTCATCGGGCCCGCTCTCGGCAGCTTCCTCGCAGGTCAGAGCCTGCTGCTGGCCCTGTACGTCCCGGCGGCCCCGGTCGCGGTGGTCGCGCTCGTCGTCTGGCGGTGGCTGGGCAACGACCGGCCCGAGCCTTCGGCCGCGGGCGAGCGCGGGACACTCCGCGCGACGCAGGTCTGGCCGTACCTCGCGATCGGCGTCGTCCTGTTCACGGTGCTCGCACCGGTGCCACTCCTGCTGGGATTCCTCGTCCAGGACCGCTTCCACCTGTCCGCCGAGGCCGGCGCCTCCGGAGCGGGTCTCGCGCTCGTCGCGTACGGCTTGGCGTCGCTGGTGGCCCAGGCGTTGCTGGTCCGCTGGCTCGACTGGCCGCCGCTGCGACTGCTCCTGGTCGGCGTGCCGTTGTCGCTGGTCGCGTTCCTCGGCATCGCCTTCGCCCCGAACCTCGCGGTCGTCGTGGCCGCGACCGGGTTGTTCGGGCTCGGGCACGGCCTCGCGATCCCCGGCTACACCGCGGCGCCCACGCTCGGGGTCGCCTCGGACCAGCAGGGCAGGCTGGCCGGCTTCCTCACTTCGGCGAACGGCGCCGGGTCGATCCTCGGGCCGCTGCTCGCGACCCCGCTCTACGGCGTCTCGCCTGGCGCTCCCCTGGTGGCCGACGCGATCCTGATGGCGTTGCTGATCGTCTTCATGCGTCTTCGAGCAGGTTGGCCTCCCGAACCGGCGCCTCAGGATCGACCGGAACGAGCAGCGTCTTGATCTCGTGTGGTGCGAACGTCGCCTCGACGCGCCTGTTCAGGAACGGCAGATCGACGCCGAACGCGCACTCCTCGCCGGCGGTCTCGTAGCCGCGCAGCACGACGTGCTCCTCGCCGTCCTCGGCGACCTTGATCACCGTGAGGACCACGGAGCCTTCGCTCGCGGTGGCGAACGAGTTGCGTGCGGGCAGCTGGCCTTGGTGGGCCGCTTCGAACGTCAGGACCGGCTGCTGGAGCAGCTGGGCAGCCGTACGGACGACGCCGACCGCGCGCCAGTCGCCGGCGTGCGGGACGAGCAGGTAGCGGAACCGCTGCCGGCCCTGGTCCTGGTAGCTGTAGACGCCGTCGGGATCGAGCACGCGCGGCTCGTGCCAGGCATAGGCGGGGCTGCGCGCCATCGTGATGCCGAGGTCCCCGCCGGACACGTCGTAGGCGTACTTCGCGTCGTTGATCACGGTGAGGCCGGCGTTGTCGCCGCTCACGTCCACCCAGGACTGTCCGGGCTCCTCCGCGCCGTCGGCCGGCCGCACGAGGTGTCCGTAGGGCAGCTCGTACGTCGCGATCGGGTGCTGCAGCGCTGTCGGGAAGCGGAGCTTGGCGAGCTTCAGGTGCTCGTGCCAGTCGAGCTCGACGCGGCCCTCGAGGTGGCGCGCGTTCGCGCCGAGGATCAGCTCTTCGGTCAGCGTGGAGGTGCCGTACGTGCTCTCGATCCGCAGCACGGTGCGTACCGGACCTTGCTCGACGATGCGCGCTGAGCGACAACGGAACGGCTCGCCCGGCTTGGCGTATGAGACGACGCGGTGGCCCCAGGTGTCGGTCGGGTCGTCGCTCACGACGGTGTGTGGACGCTTGACGCCCTTGACCAGATCGGTCTTGGTGTCCTTGTGCAGCAGGGATTTCAGCCACCCGGTCGTGTGGTCCACCTCGATCCTGAGGTGGTCGTTCTCGAGCACGAGGCCTTGTGGTGGTGGTGGCGTTGGCGTTCCGTGGGTGGGGACGATGCGGTAGAGCCGGTAGCCGAGCGGCGGCAGCTCGACGGGCCACACCAGCCGCCGGCGGCTGCTGGTCGTCGCGTGCGAACGGGTGGTCTGGGCGGGGACGGCGTTGCCCTCGTCGTCCTCGACGGCAGCAGGCTCGGCGAACAGGCCGAACTCGCACTCGACGTCCGCGTTCACCGGCCACGGGTGGGGGTTGAACACCAACACCGCTTGGGTGTTCTCGCGGAACGGGACGTCGACGTCGCGGCCGATGGTCTGGACGGCGAGGTTGATCGTGCGGCGCGCGATCGCCCGGGCCTCGCCGAGCTGGTCGCGCGCGTCGTCGTACGCCAGCTCGATCGAGCTGCCCGGCAGGATGTCGTGGAACTGGTTGAACAGCACCTGTTTCCACGCGTGCGTGAGCTGATCTCGCGGATACGGCGTTCCCGCGACGTGGCTGGCGACCGTCGCCCACTTCTCCGCGAGCAGCATGGCGTGCTCGGTGCTGCGCATCCACTGCTTGATGAACGAGTTGGCGGAGTAGCAGCCGGCGGCGTGGTGCTGGAGGTCGCCGCGGTGGACGGGCAGGTCGGCGCCGTGCTTCTTGACCGCTTCGAGGTACTTCGGTGGCGAGCTGAAGATCAACGTTCCGTACGAGCCGAGCCCGTCGAGCCGCTTGACGCTCTCGATGTTCGCCTTGGTCGGACCGCCGCCGTGGTTGCCGACACCGTAGAAGACCATCGCCTCAGGCAGGCCGGGCGGAAGCTGCGCGACGGCCTTGTCGACGTGGTAGGCGATGTCGGCTTGGGGACTGCAGTACTCGTGCGGGATGCGGAACGCGAGCACGCGGGAGCCGTCGGCTGCCTCCCACCAGAACGGGTTGCCGGTGAGCTCGGCCTCGTGCGGTCCGGGGCGGAGGAAGCTGTAGGCCTCCATGCCCTGTTTGCGCAGGATCTGTGGGAGAACGGCGTTGTGTCCGAACGGGTCGGCGTTGAGACCGCTGGTCGCGATCGCGCCGAAGTGCTGACGGAGAAAGCGCTGTCCGTACAAGCCCTGGCGGGCGAACGACTCGCCGGTGGGGAGGTTGCAGTCGGGCTCGACCCACCAGCCGCCGACGTTGACCCAGCGGCCTTCCGCCGCCCGTTTCTTGATCGCTTCGAAGAGCGTGGGATCGGCTTGTTCGACCCATTCGAGCAGGGCGACCTGGTCGCAGGTGAAGACGAAGTCCGCGTACTCGTTCATGCGCTCGATCGCGGACCAGAAGGTGGCGCGGGCTTCCTGGAAGCCTTCTTGCCACTGCCACAGCCAGACCGGGTCGATGTGGGCGTTGCCGATCATGTGCAGGATGCGGTGGGGTGCCGCTTCAGGTCGTTCGCTCGGCATCTGGCAACGTTCCCACATAGGCTTCGAACAGGGCAATGGCAGGATGGTGTGGATGACAGAGGTGACGGCGTGCTCGGAGCTCTCGGCCGCACTGGGTGAGCCGCTCGCCGGGACGGCCGCGGTGGCGGTGACGTACCTCTGCATCGAGCAGTCGGGGCCGTACGGTCGAGAAGCGCTGGTGGAGAGCCATTTCGACACTTCCCTTGGCGCTGAGCTGGCCGCGCGGTCGAAGAAGGGCGGCGTCCGGATCCAGCTGATCCGGCGGCCGGGGCCGCACGCGGATCACCACACTCCGGGTGCGCCGCGGACGGTGTTGATCGCGCACACCCGGCCGGGTGCGACGTGGTGCGAACGCGCGGTGATCTCGTCGCCTGAGGAGCTGCTGTCCTTGGACTTCGCTTCCTTGGAGGCGGGGGTGGCGCCGGGGTTCGGTGTCGTGGACTCGTCGCCGGTGCTGCTGGTGTGCACGAACGGACGGCGCGACGTGTGCTGTGCCGTGCGGGGTCGGCCACTGGCTCTGTCGTTGTCGGCGTTGCATCCGGACGCCGTGTGGGAGTCGACGCACACCGGCGGGCATCGCCTGGCTCCGACGGCGGTGTCGCTGCCGACGGGGTACGTGTACGGGCGGCTGGACGTGCCGTTCGCCGAGTCGGTGCTCTCCGCGGCCTCGAAGGGGACCATGCTCATCGACCGCTGCCGTGGCCGTTCGACCTGGTCAGGGCCTGGGCAGGTGGCGGAGCTGGCCGTACGGGAGCTGCTCGGCGAACAAGACGCCGACGCGGTGCTCGTGTCGCCCGGACCGGACGGCGCGCAGCGGGTCTCCGTGGGCGCGCGGACGTGGCTGGCGTCCGTCGAGCAACGCGTCCTCGAGCCAGCCCGCGCGGTCAGCTGCGGCAAGGAGGCCGTGTCCCAGCCGGCCTACGTGGCGACCGGCGTACGCGAGATCTAGCTCTTACGGGTGCGGCCGCGGCGGCTCGTCGAACCGCGTTCGACGAGGGTGGTCTCGAGCAGCGCGGTTCGAGGCCGGGCCGTCTTCTCGATGCGCGACAGCAGGAGGCGGGCGGAGCGGGCGCCGAGTTCGTAGGCGGGCTGGGCGACCGTCGTGATGCCGGGCTGGACCATGCTCATCCAGGGTGCGTCGTCGAACGCGGCGAAGGAGAGGTCTTCGGGGATCTTCAGGCCCAGATCGTGCGCCTGGCGCCAGACGACTTCGGCGATCATGTTGTTCGCCGCGAAGACGGCGGTGGGGCGGCGACTTCCGGTCAGCAGCTTGCGCGTGGTCTCGGCGATCTCGTCGCGATCGAACCCGCACTGCACCACGGCGTCGTCACCGACGGGACGTCCGGCTTCGGCCAAGGCTTGTCGATAACCCTTGACCCGGCCTGCGCCTGTCGTCCAGGTCGCCTCGTCGACGATCAAAGTGATCCGCCGGTGTCCCAGCGAGGCCAGCCGCCGGGTCACGTCGCGCGCGGCGGCGACGTTGTCGATCAACACCGCGTCGCACTCGCCGCGGCAGAACTGGCGGTCGATCTCGATGACGGGAACGCCCTGCCGCATGACGAACTGGGTGCGCCGCGGCCGACACCGGCGTCAGCAAGACGCCAGCCACGCGCATCGCGAGGAACGTACGCGCCGCTGCCATCTCCTCGAGATCGCTACCCGCGTCGTCGACGAGCACGATCGTGTAGCCCTGTTCACGAAGCACGTTCCCCGCACCAGCGGCGACTTCCGCGTAGAACGGGTTGCGCAGGTCCGAGACGAGCAGCCCGACCGTCGGGGTTCGGCGTGCTTTCAGGCTTCGTGCGTTGGCATCCGGCACATAGCCGAGCTCCTCCGCCGCGGCCAGCACGCGTTCCTTGACGTCCGTCGCCGCATAGCCGTTTCCGGTCAACGCACGCGAGGCAGTGGAACGCGACACGCCCGCACGGGCGGCAACGTCGGACAGGGTCGACCGGCCTGGGGTCTGCTTGGTCGTACGCCGAATCGCGCGAGCCACCGCACCTCCTCTGACCGGTTCCCCCCACACCCGTCACCCAAGTGCGGAACCGGATTGTTGCACGCCAAGAACGGACCGTCGAGCCATCGCACTGTCAGCCAGTAACCGGTTACCACCTACTTTTCGCATTCGACCTCCTCCATGTGCCACCTGCCGGAACACTTCAGACGTCGATCGAAAGGATAGGCGGTGTTGTCGCACGTCTGCCCCATAATCGACACCTAGTTCTGACTTTGATGACGGAGATTTCGGTGGATGCCAGGCGAACCACGGTCCGCGACATGCGGCGTGCGAACCGTGCCGTCGTTCTGACCAAGCTGTACCGCGAAGGCCCGTTGTCACGGCAGGAACTGACCGAAGTGACCGCGTTGAGCCAGGCCAGCGTGAGCAATATGGTCGCCGAGCTCGTGTCCGATGGCCTGGTCGAAGACGCCGGTTTGGTCGAGTCCGATGGTGGCCGTCCACGAACGTTGTTGCGCGTGTCGCCCTCGTACGCGTACGTCGTGGGCGTCGACATCGGCGAGACACGCGTCCAGGTTGAGCTATTCGATCTGTCGATGCGCGCGATCGCCAAAGCTGATCATGCTTTTCGCTCCGCCTCACCCAAGTCCGCGACCGTTGTCAACCACACCTTGTCTGGCCTCTCCGAGGTGATCAAGGAGGCCGGCGCCGACCCGAATCGCGTTCTGGGCATGGGAGTTGCGGTCTCCGGCGTCGTCCAGCACCCGCAGGAAGGCGTCGTCGACGCGCAGAGCCTGGGCTGGAACTCCGTTCCACTGGGCGAAATGCTGCGCGCGGGGACGTCCGTTCCGGTACGCGTCGACAACGGGGCGAAGGCGCTTGGCCAAGCGGAGATGTGGTTCGGCGCGGGTCGAGGCGCTCGCGATGTCGTCGTGGCGTTGATCGGCTCGGGCGTCGGCGCGGCCGTCGTCACGAACAGCTCCGTCTACCGCGGCTCCACGAGCAGCGCGGGCGAGTGGGGCCACACGACGATCATGCACGGCGGCCGACGCTGCCGGTGTGGCGCGTTGGGCTGCCTGGAGGCGTACGTCGGCGCCGAGTCGATCTTGGACCGCTTCCGACAGGCGAACCGCGGCCGACCCGTGGGCGGTGGACGCGAGGAGCCGATGCTCGCGACGCTGATCGCCTCGGCCGGGTCGTCCCGTACGGCGGCGAAGGTGCTCGAGGAGACGCTCGACTTCCTCGGCACGGGCCTGGCCACGTTGGTCAACCTGCTCAACCCCGAACGGATCGTGCTCGGCGGCTGGGCCGGCCTCGCGCTCGGCGAGCGCTACCTGCCGGAGATCCGTACGGCGACAGGAACACACGCACTGCGAGGGCCGTTCGAGCACACCACGATCGAGCTGTGCGAGCTAGGCGCGGACGCCGTCGCCCTCGGCGCCGCCACCCTCCCGGTCGCCCAGCTCCTCGCCGACGGCGGCGTCCCGCGCTAGCCAGCGCCTTGCGCGGCCCGCCACCAGTCGCCGGGATGCGTGATCAGAGCTTCCTCCGCCAGGCGACGGCCGGTCTCTGTCTTGACTGCTTGCTTGGACGACTCGATCCAAGCTTCGATGTCGGTAGCTCCCGCAACCTGGTACTCGCGTGCTTGCAGCAGACACTCGAGCTTGTCGGCGTCACGCGCGCAGACCGCTTCGATCGTCTCCCCTGCCTCGAACTCAGCGATCGCCGCCCGGATCGGCGCCGAGATCGTCTCAGGCATGCCACCGGTCTGGTCCTTGACGATCGTCTCCGGTTCCGCGGCGGCGAGATACCGGCGGCCTACGTACGGGATGTCGCCGATCCTTGTCTCGGGTACGTCGTGGTACAGCCCCAGGGTCGCGGCTCGATCGGGGTTTCCACCCTCCGCTGCCGCGATCAGATGGGCCAGGATCGCCGTGCGGAAGGAGTGCTCGGCCACAGACTCGATCCGGCCTCCGACGCCACCGACTTCCCAGCCGACACGCGGAGACCGCTTCAAGTACCCAACCTCGTAAAGGAAACGACAAACAGGTGCTGCGTCGTTCACCCCGACTCCCTCACAAACTTGGCGGTGTAGTGAATCCGGTCCAGTGCCCTACGGGTAGGTGCGTAGCTGGTTCCACTGTCCAAGACACTAGCCGCCGTATCGGCCAGGCCCGCTGCAACGTCTCGATTGCCCAGCAATAGACGGGGGTAGCGACGAATCAGCACATCGGTCGAGTGCACGCTCAAATCAACGAATGGTTGGGACGTGGAGAGCTGATCGGCAAGATGTCTCAGGAGTCTCCCGAGCGGCACATGATCGGGGTCGGTCGTCGACATGAACCCATCTGACACTGAGCCTCCATCGGGTGGTACGAGCCAATAGGCCCAGTACACGATGCTCGCGGTCTCGGCTGCGTCCTTGCCGTCCAGTTCGCGCGCGATGAAGGCTTGGAGCAGCTCTGGGTCGCCTTGGCAGGCCCTCGCAACCGCCAAGCTGCGCAAGCTCACCCATCCGACCGGCCAATCCCTCTCGGCCCCCGCGGCAAGCTCGTCACGTTCGACGGCGGCGAGCCAACTCTGGCTCGTGGATCGGTGATCGACGCCAGACAAGAAGTACACCTGCCTGCGCAGAAGGCGGCCGGCCGTTGGCCTGTCGGCTCCCCTCTGCAGATGGTCGAAGAAGATGGATTGCTCTCCCGGGCGCAAAGCCTGCAGTGGAGTGACGTTCGCGAGGTGTCGAATCACTGCTGGCGCGCGGCCCGTGATCGGCCAGAAGATCAGCTCGAACAGCTCCCGCCACCCGACCACGTTCGCAAGCAGCCACGACCTAGGATCCTCACCCGCCACGACCTGTTCGTAGAACAGGTCCGCCTCCATCGCTGGCTCGAGGAGACGAATGAGCCGTGGCTCCACGCCACTACGGCGAAGATGGAGTCGCACGTGCCGGATGACTCTTCCCGAGGCGTTCACTAGAGGGCGCCGGCCCGTCTCCCATGCTTTGACGGTCTCGATGTCAACGCCGAGCTGCTCGGCGAACTGCTCACGAGTTGCGCGCACAGTCTCTCGCGCGGTTCGCAACACATGCCCGGCGATGACCCCGTCACCGATCGAGGGCGGTCGCCTACGAGTAGGGGTACCGGGAGTACCTGCACCGCCCACCGAGGCATCCGACAGCCGCGCCACAGCTCGGGAGCGTGGACTGCTAGTCACTCCCGACTCACGTCCTGCGCTTCTATCGTCCTGTGTCATGGAACTCCCCGTAGAGCTGCGGAAACTGTGCCGCCTCTCCCTTGCCGGCGCAGTGCTTTGCCGGAGTCCACTGTGAGTCGATCTACCTGGATCGACCAACGCGAAAGACCACTTTAGTCGCGCATGTAACGGCGCAACAGCACATCACTGACGGTGACAACGGCATCGGAGGAGTCCCCTTTGTTGGAGCCAGGTTCTGACCCGCCACTACGCGCTCTGCTCATCCACCTGGATGCAGTCGACGACCGCACCACGTACTACGTACACAACGTCGGCATGTGGACCATGAGTGAGATCGAGCTCGCGCGCGGCCCTGCACAGGTCTTCCACGTCGCCCGTTTCCGACCCGCCGTGATTCCACGCCCGCTGACCCTTGTCGAACTAGGCGCGGATTTACGCCACATGCCTCACGGCTCAGCTACGACTGTGGTGACGATCCCCAACGCATCGCACACGCATCTTCGCTCTGATCCGACTAGCCACGCTGTGCTGATCTGACCAGATCGTCGAGCAGGCCGAACGTCCTGTCTCGTCCCAAATCCATCCGAGAAGAGGAGAGTCGCTATGAGCAGCCAGCCGACCGTACCGTTCGGGGCCCGCGCGGAGCGTTCACCGCACGTCATCGACATCGCAGCGGGCTCAGTGACATACGATCCGCGCCAGCAGCTGAACGTCATCTCTGGAGGCCGCCTGTGGTGCCTGTCCAGCGAGATGCCAGCCACGTGCACGAACACCAACTACGACAGTAAGAACGACGACACGAGCGACCCGTACCGCGTGGTATGACGTTCAACTCCGATCGAGGCTCGGTTCTTGTCCTTGCGGAACAGCTGGACCCGACCGCCGACCTGGTCGTCCACGAGCTGAACCGCCGGCAGGTACCGGTGATGCGATTCGATCTTGCCGCGTTCCCTCAGCATCTGACATTGAGGGCGCAGCTCGACAAACGCTGGTGCGGTGTTATCGAGGACGCGGACCGAGCCGTTGATCTGGAGCGGGTGCGCGCCGTCTACTACCGACGGCCCCAACCGCCATCCATCCCCAGCCACGTCCCTGAGCCCTACCGCGGCTGGGCTCGAGGCGAGGCCGTGGCCGGTCTGATCGGTGTTCTCTACGCTCTTCCCGTGGTGTGGGTGAACCGACCAGACCTCGACATGAGGGCCGCTGAGAAGCCATGTCAGTTGCCGATCGCCGCAGCATGCGGCCTGCGCGTGCCACGCACGCTCATCACCAACGACCCGCAGCAGGCCCGCGACTTCGCGAGGAACATCGGTGGCCAGCTGGTGTGCAAGTCGTTGCACGGTGGGCAGCTCCAGCACGATGACGGCTCACGCAACGGCGTACCGACCCGGCTGGTCGACCCGAATGAGATCGACGATTCGGTACGACTCACCGCCCACCTCTTCCAGGAGTGGATAGACAAGGATCACGAGGTCCGGCTCACGGTCGCCGGCGAGCACATGTTCGCGGGCACTATCCGCGCCCGAAGCCGACAGGCGTACGTGGACTGGCGCACCGACTACGAAGCCCTCGACTACGGCACCACCGACGTGCCCGACGAGGTTCGTCTCGGCGTACGAGCCTGGATGAACCACTTCGGACTGAACTTCGGCGCCTTCGACTTCGTCGTAACGAGGAAGGGCGACTGGGTGATGTTCGAATGCAACCCGTCCGGTCAATGGATCTGGATGCAACAACGAACTGGCCTGCCCATCGCCGCCGCGATCGCGGACGTACTTACCGAAGGACAAGAGTGAACAGCGACAACAACAGAATGAATGTCGGCATTGACACTTCGGCCGAGCGCCTTCGGACCGAACTGGCCGACCACCTCGCCGCATCCGGCGATCTGCGATCACACGCATGGCGGCAGGCCCTGCTCACGACCCCCCGTCACGCGTTCCTTCCACGCTTCTTCGCACCCGACCCCGACACAGGCGAGCCCTCGCTGCTGACTGCTGACCATCCGGACTGGATCACCATCGCCTACTCGAACGAGCCACTCGTCACCCAATACAACGGGGATCCCGATGCGACACACGGCATCCCGACGTCCTCCTCGACCGCGCCCGGCCTCATGCTCCGCATGCTCGAAGCCCTCGAACTTGAGGACGGCATGCGCGCACTGGAGATCGGCACCGGCACGGGCTACAACACCGCGCTCTTGAGTCACCGCGTTGGCGACAAGAACATCACGACGATCGATGTCGACCCCACAGTCGTCGACACGGCCCGAAGCAACCTCAGCACCCTCGGGCTCCACCCGACAGTCGTCGCAGGCGACGGCGCCCAAGGTTGGTCGGCCAACGCTCCATACGACCGCGTCATCGCCACCTGTTCAGTCCGCCATATCCCACCCGCATGGATCGCCCAGACCGCACGCGGCGGCAAGATCCTTACTACCCTCGAAACCAGCCTGCACGGCTACGCGCTCGCCCTCCTCATCCCTGACGGCCAAGGCAACGCCTCCGGCCCGTTCCTGCCTGACCCCGCGTCGTTCATGCCGATGCGCTCACACGCCAGCCCGACGTACGCCCAGCTGCGTCGACTGGCCTTTCAGCCGACACTCCATCGGACCAGCAACCTTCGGCCGCACGACCTGGACAACGACACGGCGAGATTCGCAGTCGGGCTAGCGCTACCCGACGTGTCGGCCTTCACCACCACGACTGAACGCGGCACAGGCATCTACCTCGCCCACCACCGCGACAGTTCGTGGGCGGAAGCCACGGACACCAGCTCCGGAATCGACATCCAGCACGGCGGGCAGCAGGACCTTTGGGCGATCGCCGAAGCTACTCACGCCCACTGGGTTCGACTTCACGAACCAAGAGTCAACCGGTTCTCCCTCTACGTCGAGGCTGACGGCACGCACACCATCCGAATCGACACCGCCCGTGGCCCTACAGCCTGGAGTTCCTTCTCGGCCAGCGAGTAGTTCGAAGCCATTACGCGGCTGGCGGCCCACACGCGGCCGTGTAGTCGATTCCAGGCGTGAGAGCCGCCAACCGCTGCCATCGAGGGTCTTCATGCGCGACGCGCCCTATGGAGCCGTCCACTTCTGGCTGGTGGTTCCGTTGCAGGTCGAGATCTGCAACGGGGTGGCGTCGGCGGAGTTGCCGCCTGCCACGGTGAGGCATTTGTTCGAAGCGGGGTTGACGATGTCCCTCGCTCCGCTGATCGTCCACCGTTGCGCGGCGGTGCCGTTGCAGGTGTAGAGCTGCACCCTCGTTCCGTCCGAGGTGCCCGCCGCGGCGACGTCGAGGCACTTGCCCAGCGCGCGGATCGTCCCGTCGCTGCCGACCGTCCACTGCTGCGCGTTCGTCCCGTTGCACGTGTACAGCTGGACTGTCGTCGCGTCGGCCGGGTTCGCGCCGGCGACGTCGACGCACTTGTTCGCCAGGCCGGTGATCTGGCCCGTACGCCCACCCGGGCTGCTCGTGTACGCGTACACGTGCACCCAGTCCGCCTGCAGCGTCTGCGGGAACACCGTGCTGCCGTCCGGCGAGCCCGGCCAGTTGCCGCCTACCGCGAGGTTCATCATCATGAAGAACGGGTGGTCGAACGGCCACGGGTCGCTGCCGACCTCGCTGCGGACGTGCCGCGAGTACTGGACGCCGTCGACGTACCAGGTGAACGCGCCGGGCTCCCAGTCCACCGTGAACGTGTGGAACCCGTCGGGGAACTGCTGCCCACCCGGCAGCGTGTACGTGCCGGTCAGTGGGTTGCCGCCGAAGTGCCCCGGGCTGTGCGTCGAGCCATGCACGCGTGTCGGCTCGCGGCCGATGTTCTCCATGATGTCGACCTCGCCGCTGGCCGGCCAGCCGACGTCGCCGATGTTGGTGCCGAGCATCCAGAACGCGGGCCACATCCCCTGCCCGCGGGGGAGTTTCATGCGTGCCTCGAAGCGCCCGTACGTCTGGGTGAACGTCGCCGACGTCGTGAGCTTGCCGGAGGTGTACTCGCAGGTCCCGTACCAGCAGCCGTAGTTGGCGGGGTTGTTCCGGCGCGCGGTGATCACCAGCTGGCCCGCGCCGTTCTGGGCGACGTTGTCGGTGCGGTTCGTGTAGTACTGCAACTCGTTGTTGCCCCAGCCGCTGCCGCCGATGTCGTGGCGCCACTTGCCCGCATCTGGCGCGGCGCCGGCGGGGCCGTTGAACTCGTCGGAGAACGTGAGCTGCCCGATGGCGGCCTCCGCGGGTTGACCAGGCGTGGCGATCAACGACACCGCGGCCACCGACACGAGGAGCGCGAGCAGCAGACGGAAGATCCTCATGGACACACCTCTATCCGTTGAACGATGGGTGCACCTTCGGTGAGGCGAACGCTATGAAGAGTTACGCCTAGCTGTCAATATAAGACGTAATAGAAGCCGCATCCCCTTTGCAGAGAGGGAGAATCGCCGTGCTTGACTTCAAGAAACGAACGATCCCGCTGGTCCTCGCTGCCCTGGTGGCGGTCGCCCTACCCGGCACCGCGGACGCAGCGGGCGAGCAGGTGAACAGCTGGCTGACCACCACGTCCGACGCCGGAGGGCGCGTCGTCACCCGTGGTCTGCAGCAGCAGGCGCCGGTCGACTTCGCTGCCAGCAGCCCGGGTGGCAGCCAGACGATCACCGTGAACGAGAACGTGACGTACCAGCCCTTCGAAGGTGGCGGCGCCTCGTTCACCGACTCGTCGGCGTGGCTGCTGCGCGGCAGTGGCATCGTCAGCGAGGCGACGCGCAACGACGTCATGCGGAAGTTGTTCGATCCGGTGAACGGCATCGGCCTCGCGTTCACGCGCAACCCGATGGGCGCGTCCGACCTTGCCCGCTTCAACTACTCGTTCGACGACACCTGCTGCGACCTGAACGACTTCACGCTCGCGCCTGACAACGACGTGCTCGCCTTGACCAAGCTGGCGAAGCAGCTGAACCCAGCGCTCAAGGTGAAGGGGGTGCCGTGGAGCGCGCCCGGGTGGATGAAGGACAACGGCACGATGATCAACCAGGGTTGGCTGAAGTGGGAGTACGCGCCGATGTACGCGCAGTACTTCGTCAAGTACATCCAGGGGTACGCGGCGCAGGGCGTCAAGATCGACTACGTCTCGGTGCAGAACGAGCCGACCTGCTGTGGCCCGGGCACCAACTACCCGTCGATGAACTGGAACGGCAGCGGGCTGTTGGAGTTCACGAAGAACAACCTGTTCCCCGCGTTCCGGGCGGCCGGCATCACCACCAAGGTGATGGTGCTCGACTACAACTGGGCCAACTACAACGACCTCGGCTCGGTGCCGCTAGCCGACGCGGCGTTGCGGAACGACCCGCTGTTCGGCGGGATCGCGTGGCACGGGTACGGCGGCGACGTGGCGTTGCAGACGACGATCCACAACCAGTACCCGGCGATCAACCACTACATGACCGAGCACTCCGGTGGCACCTGGATCGCCAACCAACAGACCGAGGACATGCTCAACCTGATCGACTACACCCGGAACTGGGACCGGAGCTGGGTCAAGTGGAGCCTTGCGGTCGACCAGAACCACAACCCGCACAACGGTGGTTGTGGCATCTGCACCGGGCTGATCACCGTACAGAACGGAGGCAGCCGGCACGGCCAGGTCGACCTCACCGTCGAGTACTACACGATGGGCCACCTGACGAAGTTCGTGAAGCCGGGTGCGCTTCGGATCGACTCGACGTCGAACAGCTCAGTTCCTAACGTGGCATGGAAGAACCCGGACCGGTCGAAGGCGCTGATCGCGTACAACAACACCGGCAGCACGCAGTCGGTGAAGGTCAACTGGGGCGGGCAGTCGTTCACGTACAGCCTACCGACGAAGACCTCGGTGACGTGGACCTGGTCCGGCACGCAGGCAGGTGGCGGGGCTCGAACGGGCGCCATTTCCGGGTTGGCGGGGAAGTGCGCGGACGTCGCCGGGGCGAGCTCCGCCGACGGGACCGCGGTGCAGCTCTACGGCTGCAACGGCAGCGCCGCCCAGCAGTGGACGGTCGGCAGCGACGGCACGATCCGCGCGCTGGGCAAGTGCCTCGACGTCGCCGCGGCGGGCACCGCGGACGGAACGAGGGTGCAGCTCTACACCTGCAACGGCACCGGCGCTCAACGGTGGACGATCAGCGGAGCGAGGGACATCGTCAACCCCGCTTCGAACAAGTGCCTCACCGTGGCAGGCGGCAACTCCGCCGACGCCACCCCGTTGCAGATCTCGACCTGCAACGGAACCGCCAGCCAGAAGTGGACGGCTCCGTAGGCATGACGTACGGACGAGCACGGTGTGGGTGCCTGTCCTGCCAGGTGTGTCTCACCCGGAGAGAGGGCGTGAGCGTCCGGCGCGTTATAGATTGTTCAGACGAACGTCGTGCCGTTGCGGGCACGGAAGGCTGCCGGTGCCAGGCCGAAGCGCCGGCGGAAGGCGGTGGTGAAGTGGCGGACGTCGGGGTAGCCGCAGCTGTGCGCCACCTCCTTGATCGCCACCTCGCCGGGCTCGACCAGCAGCTGCGCCGCGACCTCGAGCCGGTAGCTGGCGAGGTAGGCGTGGATGGTCGTGCCCAGCACCGAGCGGAAGAGCCGGTTGGCATGGCGTTCGGACAGGTGCACCTGCGCGACCACGTCGCGGACGTGGACCGGGCGGTCGTAGTTGTCCTCGAGGTACTGCACCATCGTGCGCGCGACCTGCTCGTCGCGCCCGCCCGGATCCACGGCCGGTGGGAGCGGCGTCGCGCCGACGATCGCGCGGGCGGTGTCGATGACCAGCGTCGACGCCAGCGAACGCACCGCCTCCTCGAACGCGGGCAGCGGCGAGGCGGCCTCGCGGGTGAGCAGCTCGAGCAGCGCCGGCACCGAGCCCGTCGCGGAAGTCACCGCCGCCGACGAGGTCGAGGCGAAGGCGTGCAGCAGCTCGTCCGCGGCGGTGTCGCGTACGGACAAGGGCTGGGCGGCCCTTCGGCGAGGCGGCTGGAGCACCAGCGTGTACGCCCAGAAGTGGATGCCGAGCGGGTCGGAGTCGTCGGCCACGATCTCGTGCACGTCGCCCGGGCGCGCGACGAACAGGTCGCCGGCTCGTACCGGATGCGACGCGTCACCGACCCGATAGACGCCGCGGCCCGTGTACGCGTAGCAGATCTCGAAGAACGAGTGCGCGTGCCAGAAGTTCCGCCACGGCTGTGGCTCGAAGAAGCCCCAGTTCAGGAACTCCGCACGATGGCCGGCCACGTCGACCCCGATCCGCGCTGCGGACAGGTCGACGAACGGCCGGCCGTCGTACGAGAGGGTCACCGATCGCCCAGCGCCCTCGAGCTCGGGTCGATGCCGCGCAGCATCATGCCCTGGCCCAGCGACTGCGAGTGCGAGTCGCCGATCGGCTCGTCCTCGGGGTCGCGGTACTGGACCAGCAGTGTCGTGCGCGCCTCGTCCGTCGTGTTCGTCCCCGAGCCGTGCACCGTGTGGTAGCTGAAGAACAGCACGTCGCCGGCCTCGGCCTCACACGGCACCGACTGCTCCAACGGCCATTCGGAGAACGGCAGGTGGTAGCTGCCCTCGGTCTCGTGCTGCAGGGCGCCGTTCTTGTGCGAGCCGGGCACGACGCGTACGCAGCCCTTCTCGACCGGTGCGTCGTCGAAGTGGAAGATCGCCGCGCCCACCGAGTCCTTCGTGTGCGGGAAGAACGGGTGGTCCTGGTGCATCGGGAACGGCGAGCCCTTCTCCGGCGGTTTCACGAACATCTTCGTGTGGTGGAGCTGCACGTTCGGCGTCCCCATGATCGCCGCGGCCACGTCGGTGAAGCGCGGATCGACGATCAGCCGCGCGAACGCCGCGGAGTAGAACTGCACGTCGTGGCAGTGCTTGAGCTCGGTCGCCACCCCCATAGTGAGCTCCTTCGCGCTCCCCCAGGTCGGGTCCCAGTCGCGGTTGAGCCGGTCGATCAGATCGTGGCTCTCCTGCCGGTACGCAGCCGCCTCGTCCTTGCCGATGAGTCCCTTCACCAGCAAGAAGCCGTTCTCGTGGTACGACGCGAGCGCCGCATCGTCGACCATGTGATCCTCCAACGTCGGTGCGAATGTCGTCGCTTCGACGGTATGCAGCCCATGCTGTCATCCAGAGTGCCTCGACGGACGCTGATGTTCGGAAAACGGACATGGCAAAGGCCCGGACCCGGGCGGGCACGCGCCGGATCCGGACCAGTCAGGAGGTGATCAGACCAAGACGAGGTGCTTGGAGATCGCGGTCACCTCGAAGTCGGAGCCGCTCGGCACGCCGGAGCTGTTGGAGCAACGGACGTAGACGCTGTTGCCGAACCAGGCTTCGACCGAGCAGGAGTGTGCCGACGTTCCGACCGTCGTCACCTGGACGGTGCCGGCGTCCATGTTCACGGGCACGGTCAGCTGGTGGTAGCCGGGCCCGAGGTTGGCGACGCTGAAGTTGGTACCGGCGGGACTGGAGTAGCGGAACGCGTTGACGGCGTTCGGAGCCGAGCCGGGCTTGACCATGGCGTAGGCGTGCTTGAGACCCTGGCCGCCGCTCACGTTCGGCGCGCCGAGGAGGTTGCCGCCCTGGGTGTACGTCAGGACGAAGCCACCGTTCACCGCCGTGCCGGAGGGGTTGAAGCAGCGGACCTTGACCTCCTGCGTGGCGTTGGTGGTGCCAAAGCTGTGCACCTTGCACCACGTGCTGGTCGTGCCCACCGCGGTGACCTGCACCTGGCCCGCGATGGCGCCGCCCAGCTTCGGCAGCTTGGCGGTGTACGCGCCGGTGCCGGTCCGGGCGACGGTGTTCGTGCCGCCCTTGGAGTTGTACCGGTACGCCGACGGCGTCGACGAGCCGTCGTACCAAATCCGTCCGTACTTGTACGTCGTCGGCCGCAGGTTGGCGAACGAGAGGGAGAACTTGCTGTCGACAGGCGCTCCCGTCCGAGTGAAGCAGTTGACGAGGACGTCGGTGTCCCTGCCTGCGTAGGGCACCCAGCTCTGGACCTTGCATCGGTTGGTCGTGCCACCGTAGGCGGTCACATGGGGAGTCCCGTCCCCGTTGACGTTGCGGATGGTGACCCGATATTTGCCGGTGGCGTACCGGTAGGAGTAGTTGACCGTCCCGGCCAATCCAGAGCTGTACTGGTAGCTGGCGGACGGGTAGTAGACGCCGCCCGCGACCTCCTGGTCGGCCCAGACCCAGCCGAAGCCGCGGAGCGTCGCGGCCGGTCCGGCCGTGGGAGCGGGCCGGTCGCCGCGATCGGCGGCCGCGCTTCCGGCCGGGACGAGGACGCTCGCCAGCACGAGAGCCCCGGCAGCGCAGGCTGCCGCCTTCTTGACCATGTTCGTGTGCACTGATCCCCCCTGGATCGTTGTCGTGCTCACCAGCTTCGGGCCCGTCCTTAAGCTGGCCTTAAAGTGCGGTTGTGCTGACTCCTGACGAGCTTCTGACCACCACCCGTGCGGTTCGGCGACGGCTGGACCTCGATCGACCGGTGCCGCTCGAGCTGGTCCGCGAGTGCGTCGAGATCGCGCTGCAGGCCCCGTCCGGCAGCAACCGCCAGACCTGGCACTTCGTCGTCGTGACCGACGCGGACCAGCGGGCCGCTCTCGGCGAGGTGTACCAGCGCGCGGTCCGCGGCTACCTCGCCTCGCCCGGCGCGGCGGGCAAGCTGTACGCCGACGATCCGTCGCGCGCGCCCGTCCAGACCCGCGTGGGTTCGAGCGTCGAGTACCTCGGCGAGGTCATGGGTCGCGTTCCGGTGCTCGTACTCCCGTGTCTGCAGGTCAAGCGGCTGTCGGCGACGAACCAGTCCGGTACGTGGGGTTCGATCCTGCCGGCGGCGTGGAGCTATTGCCTCGCCGCTCGGGCGCGCGACCTCGGGACGGCGTGGACGACGCTGCACCTGTCGTACGAGGACGAGGTCGACGCGATCCTCGGGCTGCCGGCGGACATCCGTACGGCGGCGCTGATCCCGACCGCGTACACCGTCGGCACGACGTTCAAGCCCGCGCCGCGGCAGCCGGTAGAGGACGTCCTGCACCTCGACCGCTGGTGATCTCCGGCAACTGTGGGAACGATGCCATCCATGACTGATCTTGCTCGGATCGCCCGTCCGGACGGAACGTTCCTCATGGTCGCGATGGATCAACGTGAGTCGCTCCGCGCGATGCTCGGCGGGGCCGGTGACGAGGAGTTGGTCGCGTTCAAGGCCGACGTCGCTGCCGTTCTCGCCCCCGAAGCGTCGGGATTCCTCGTCGACCCTGAGTATGGAGGCCGTATCCTCGCGGGCGACGGAAAGGCTGGTCTGATCGTTGCCGCGGACACACTGGTGGGCACCGAGTCCGAAGTCGTCGCCGACGCCCGGTTCGACGACGCGCTCGACCTGTCTGGCTTCGCTCGGGCAGGCGTCGCGGCGGCGAAGCTCCTCGTGGTGTGGCGGAACGACGGCCGGAAGGCGGAGCGCGTGGCGGACGCGGCCCGTTTCGTCGCGGCGTGCCGGGAAGCCGGGCTGGTGAGCATCGTGGAGGGCGTGGTCCGGCCGATCACCTCTCCCACCCGCGAGGCGGAGCTGGTCGCGTGCGCGCGTGAGCTGGGCGCGGTCGGGCCGACGCTGTACAAGGCCGAGGTGCCGCACTTCGGGCGCGGTCCCGCTGGCCGGATCACCGATGCCGCGGCGGAGGTGTCGGTGGCGGTGGGTCGGCCGTGGGTCGTGCTGTCGTCGCACGTGGATCGTGCGGACTTCGCCGGCGCCGTGGAGGCGTGCTGCCGCGGTGGGGCGTCGGGCATGCTCGCGGGGCGGGCGCTGTGGACGAACGCGCTGTCCTCGGCCGATCGGCGGGCGACCCTGGCCGCGGAGTCCGTTCCGTACCTGCGCGAGCTGTCAGCCGTCGTCGCCGCGACCGCGCGGCCGTGGACGGCGGTGGCGTGACGCGACTCGTCTTCCTGGGGCTCGCGACGATGGACGCGATCGCGGTCGTGCCGCGGTTGCCGGGGCCTGACGAGCGCCTGGAGGCCCGAACGGTGGTCCACGCCGGCGGCGGGATCGCGGCGACGGCATCGGTCGCGGCCTCCCGACTGGGCGCTGAGGTCGCGTTCGTCGGGCCGGTGGCGGAGGACGAGGAGGGCGAACGGATCCTCGCCGGCCTTTCCGCCGAGGGCGTCGACGTGTCCAGCGTGCTGCGCGTACCCGCTGGTCAGGGCGGGTCGAGCGTGATCCTCGTGGACGAGGCGACCGGCACGCGGGCGATCGCCACGCGGCCGTTGCCGCCGTTCTCCGTTCCCTCCGGCTTCGAACCAGTGGCGGGCGCGGACTGGGTGCACGTCGACCACCACGGGTGGCGCGCCGTCGTGCCCTTCCTCGGTGGCCGGGCTCAGATCTCGGTCGACGCGGGCAACCCGGTGCCGGGGCTCGTGCTCGACCAGGTGGACCTGTACGTGCCGACCCTCGCCGCACTCCGGCGGCGCTATCCGGCGGCGTCGGAGCCTAGTGAGCTCGTCGACCTCGGGCTGGCCGACGGGGCTCGCCGCGTCGTGGCGACCGACGGCGAGCGCGGTTCGTACGGTGCCGTGGCACCGGGCGAGCTCGTGGTCGCGCCGGGCATCGCGGTCGACGTACGCAGCACCCTCGGCGCCGGCGACGTCTTCCACGGCGCCCTGCTCGTCGCGATCTCCCGCGGCGACTCGCTCGCCGACGCCATGCGCTTCGCCAACGCGGCCGCAGCGCTGTCCTGCCGCGCCGTCGACGGCCGCTCCGCCATCCCCACGGCCGCCGAGCTGGCGGACTGGCTCAGTACTCGGCCTTGAACGTCGCGCCGAGCCGTTCACCGGTGGCGAAGTAGTGGCGGAAGACGTACAGCAGCGGGTGCCAGGCGGCGGTGTCGACGTGGTTCGTGCCCGGAATCGTCACGTCCTCGTGCGCGTGCACGCGGCGGACGATCGTCTCGACGATGCGGAAGCCGCCCTCCTTGCCGGCCGTGATCGAGGCGACCTCGGCCTCGAGCTGAAGCGGGCACTCGGCGATGCGCGGCGGCCGTACGGTCTCCGACGCGACCGGCGTGAGGCCGGCGGTGCCGAACTTGTCCGGCTCGAACGTGTACCGGGCCTTCTTCTCCTCCGGGACCGGGTCGCGGCCGGTGAACGGCGCGATCCGTTCGACCTGCTCCCACAACGCTGCCGAGGGGAGGTTGAGGACGCACTCGCCGAGGCGGGACAGGTTCGCGACGGCCTGGCCGTCGTCGCCGAGCCCGAGGACGACGGTGTCGCCGAGCGCCCAGGCGGACGACATGGGCGAGATGTTGGCGGTGCCGTCCGGGTTCGACGTCGTCACCAGAACGACGGGCGTGCCGAAGTAGAGGATCGAAGGCGTGATCACCCGCGTAGCAGTCATTGCTCCGACGCTAGGAGCGGTTCGCTTCGGTCGGGACCGAAGGATTCCGGGCGTAGCGTGACGTACGTGATCGCCGACTCCGACCTCGCGGGACTCGCCTCGCTGCTCGCGGACGAGAGCCGGGCGCGGATGTGCATGACCTTGATGGACGGCCGCGCCTGGACGTCCGGCGAGCTCGCGCGGGCCGCGGACATCGCGCCGTCGACCGCGAGCGAGCACCTCGGCCGGCTCGTCAAGGGCGGGTTGGCGGTGGTCGTTCCGTCGGGTCGGCACCGCTACTACCGGCTCGCCGGGCCCGAGGTCGCGGCCGCGCTCGAGTCGTTGCTGTCGATCGCGCCACCGCTGAAGGTGCGCAACCTCCGCGAGGCCTCGCGCGGGAAGGCGCTGGCCGCGGCCCGGCTGTGTTACGACCACCTCGCCGGCGTCGCGGGCGTGGGGCTGACGTCGTCGTTCCACCTGCACGGCTACCTCGACGACGAGGTGCTGACACCAGGCGGCGAGAGCGCGTTCGCCGAGTTCGGCATCGACGTCGAGGCGTTGCGGCGTGGGCGGCGCCGGCTCGTACGGCACTGCGTCGACTGGACCGAACGGCGACCGCACCTCGCCGGTGCGCTCGGCGCCGCGGTGGCGGGCCAGCTCTTCGAGCGCGGCTGGATCGAACGGATCGGCACCGGCCGCGCCGTACGGATCACCACCACCGGCGAACGAGGCCTGTGGACAACCTTCGGTTGGGAGTCCCAGGTCGCGTAGGCTCGGCGAAATGCGAGTTATGCGCCTGGGGATCGCCGTTCTTGCCCTGACCGCCCTCATCGCGCCCGTGCTCCCCGCGGGCGCCGAGCCGCCGCGACCGAGGATCACCGCCGCCGCGACAGAGGCGAAGGTCACCGACCCGGTGCCGCTGTTCGAGCTGCGGACCGCGGACAACGGCTGGTTCTGGACGTTGTCGAACTCCGAGGCGGCCGCGGCGGACAGCCAGTACGGCATGACTCCGGTGCGGAGCAAGCTCGGCTACCTCCGCCGGCAGCCGTTCAGCGGCTCGCAGCCGATCTTCCGGATGCGCGTGAAGGCGCGCTCGGCGTACCTGCTCACTCCGTCGACCAGCGAACGCGACGCGCTCGTCGCCAGCGGCAACTACCTCTACGAGGGCACGATCGGCCATCTCTTCGCCACGCAAGCCACCGGCACCGCCGCGCTCTGGCGGATGTCGAACGGCATCGAGTGGCGCGTCGTGCCCGACGCCCAGCGCGCCGACTTCGCCGCGCGCGGCTACCGCACCGACGGTCGGCTGGGCTACGTACCGACGACGTACAACCGTGCCGGCGCGATCTACTTCGCGAACTGGGACGCGAAGGGCAACCAGTCGCTGCTGAACAACGCCGAGCGCGTGTACGGCCGCCGCGACTGGTGGGCGGGCCTGCGCGACTTCGCCGGCGTCGGCGTGGAGAAGCGCCCGTGGCACTGGGCGAACGAGGACTGGTCGGACCTCGAACCGTCGATCGGCTACTACGACGACAGCCTGACCGCCACGCTGGAGAAGCAGATCAAGCAGGCCGCCGGCGCGGGCCTCGACCACTTCGCGTTCTACTGGTACTGGAACCCTGCGAATGGCGGCAACGAGAACTACGTCGAGGGCCTGAAGTCCTTCCTGCGTGCGGCGAACCGCAGCCAGCTCGACTTCACGATCATGCCCTGCATCCACCCCTGGAAGGACGGTCCGGTCGGCCTGCAGCTGCCCGAGGAGCAGATCGACCGCGCGGCGCAAGTCATCGTCGACAGCTACCTCAGCCAGCCGAACTTCCTGCGTGCCAACGACGGACGCAAGGTGCTGACGGTCTGCGACACCCGCGGTATCGGCGCGGGCACGGCTGCCGGGAGCGACGTGCCGTCCGTTCGGCGGTTCAACGACGCGATCCGGGCGAAGGCGCGGGCGAAGTTCGGCGAGGAGATCCTCATCACCCACAACGCCGACCTCGGGATCGACACCGCGGCGGCGGGCTTCGAGGGCCGGCAGTGCCAGGGGCAGTGGAGCCCCACCCGTTCGTACCAGAAGTACGTCGACAACCAGCGCGCGTTCTTCGCCTCCCGGCCGGGCGTGCTGATGCGGTGCATCACGTCGAACTTCGACGAACGGCCGCGGATCGGCATCCAGATCCCCGACCCGAACCCGCCGACGCAGGCCAACCTGGAGAAGGCGTTCCGCTGGTACCCCGACCACTCCATCGACCGGTTCCGCGCGCTGATCGCCAACGTGCAGGCGGACATGGACGCCTCGACCCGGCCAGCCCTGGTGGACAACTTCGTGCTCGTCTACGCCTGGAACGAGTGGCACGAGGGCGGGTACGTCGAGCCGAACAAGCGCGACGGCTGCCTCTACCTGAACGCTGTCCGCACCGGCTTCAAGCTCACCAACGGCGTCGGCTGCGTGGCTAACCCGTCTTAGCCGGCGGCGGATCCGGGACGGCGATCACCGACAACACGACGCGCCGTGCGGTCCGGTCGGCCGGCGGCTCGGTGTACGCGGCGAGCACGCGCAGCAGCTCCTCGGACAGCTTCGGCACGTCCTCCGGCCGGAGGTGGACCGCGGTCTGCCCGAAGCTGAGGTAGTCGTAGCTCGGCGCGAGATCGCCATACGCCGCGAGCCGTTCGAAGTCCGCGGCGATCTGCGCGAGCATCAACGTCAGCCCGCCGCGGAGCTGGTCCGCGGTCATCGTGCGGCCCTCGGCGTCCGACCGTTCGCGCAACGCGTCGAGCTCGGCGATCGCGTACGTCCGCTCGATCGTCCCGCGGATCCGTTCCTCGCGGACCACTCGCAGCACGCCGGCCTGGAGCAGCGTGGCCACATGCCGGTAGAGCGTGGTCTGCGCGATGTCGGGCAGCTCCTCGCGCAGCTGTGCGGTCGTCACCTCGCGGTGCAGCGCGCGCTGGACGATCCGCCAGCGGATCGGGTGGAGCACCAGGTCGGTGACCGAGGTCACCTTTTCCGTCTGCGCCATTATTTCCGTTTCTGGTAATGTTCCCATCGTAGGCGTCAACGATAGAGCAGGGCCGGAGGTCGTCATGACAGTCGCAGTCGAGCACCGCATGCGTTCTTGGACCGACGTCGGGGTGTTCCTCGCGGTCGCGTTCGGGCTGCCCTGGCTGCTGTGGCTGCTCCGGCTCACGACCAAGATCGACGTCATCGCCGCGGGCGGCATGCTCTCGGTCGGCATCGCCACGTTCGTCGTCGTCCGCTGGGTCCGGCGGCCGGCGAGCATCGCGCTCGAGACCGGCCTGCTGCCCGTCCGGCCGTGGCCTCGCACCCTCACCGGTGGCGCCGGCGCGCTCGGGCTCGTCGTCGGGCTCGCCGGCCTGGCGATCCTGCTCGGCGCCGCGGCGGGTGTCACGCCGCTCGACCTCGCCGGCCTCTCGGCGGCGCGCGAGACCTACGGCCCGACGGGGGTCGGGCCGGCCGCCCTGCAGAGCGTGCTCCTGTTCCTCCTGCTGTTGCCGCTCGCCTTCTGCGAGGAGTGGGGCTGGCGCGGGTTCCTGTTGCCGAAGCTGCTGCGGTTCGGCACCTGGCCGGCCTTTGTCGGCAGCGGGCTGATCTGGGGGCTGTGGCACCTGCCCGGGTACGTCGGCCCGAACGCCCGCGGGGGGCTGGTCCCGTTCCTCGTGTTCACCGTGCTGTTCGGCGTCGTGCTCGGCTGGCTGCGGCTGCGGACCAAGACCGTGTGGCCCGCGGTGGTGGCGCACGCGGCGAACAACACGATCATCACGGGCTTCGTGAACGTCGCGTTCCTCGACGCCGCTGCCGTCCGGCACTTCGACCCGTGGTCGTTCGGGCTGAGCGGCTGGCCCGGCTGGGTCGTGATGGGCCTGCTCATCGCGTACCTGGCCGCCACCGGGCGTCTGGGTCGGGAAGTTCCCCAAGCGAACTAAAGTCGGCGAGGTGACGGACGGTTCGGCGCGGCAGACGACGGGGCCGAGCCCTACTCGCCGGGGGCGGGTGGTCACGGCGCTGATGCTGACGATGGCGCTCGCGGCGATGGACACGACGATCGTCGCGACCGCGCTGCCGCAGGTCGTCGGCGACCTCGGCGGGCTGGCGTACTTCTCCTGGCTGTTCTCGGTCTACCTGCTCGCGCAGACCGTCACGATCCCGATCTACGGCAAGCTCGCCGACACGTACGGCCGCAAGAGCGTGCTGATCATCGGAGTGCTGATCTTCCTGCTCGGCTCCGGGCTGTCCGCGTTCTCGTGGGACATGGTCGCGCTGATCGCCTTCCGCGGCATCCAGGGCATCGGCGCCGGGTCGATCGGCGCGGTCGTGACGACGATCGTCGCGGACCTGTACGACCTCAGGGAGCGCGGCAAGGTGCAGGGACGGATGGCTTCCGTCTGGGGCATCTCGGCGGTCGTCGGCCCGACGATGGGCGGCGCGTTCGCCGACTACGCGAGCTGGCGCTGGGTGTTCCTCGTCAACCTCCCGGTCGGTGCCGCGGCGCTCGCGTTGATCGTCCGCTACCTGCACGAGAAGGTGCCGGAACGGACCCGGCATCGCGTCGACTATCTCGGCGCCGCACTGGTGATGACGACTGCGGGGTTGTTCGTTTTCGCTTTGCTGCAAGGCGGAACGGCCTGGCCCTGGCTGTCCGCACCGAGCTTCGTCGTCTTCGGCTGCTTCGCCCTGGCCGCCGCGGCGACGGTGATCGTCGAACGACGCGCGGCCGAGCCGATCGTGCCGGGCTGGGTGTGGTCGCGGCGTACGTTGCTCGGCGGCAACCTCACGATGGCGTGCCTCGGCCTGCTGGTGATCGGGCCGAGCGCGTACCTCCCGACGTACGGACAAGGCGTACTCGGCCTCTCCGCGATCGTCGCCGGCCTCGTGCTCGCGACGATGAGCATGACCTGGCCGATCGCCGCGTCGCAGGCCAACAGGCTCTACCTGCGGATCGGGTTCCGCGACACCAGCCTGATCGGTATCGGCCTGTGCCTGGCGGCGATCGCGATCTTCCTGTTCCAGCCGGCGACGCCCGCGGTCTGGCCGGTCGTCGTGTCCACGCTCGTACTCGGCGCGGGCTGCGGACTGCTGTCGGTGCCGACGCTCGTCGGCATCCAGTCGCACGTGGAGTGGCACGAACGTGGCGTCGCGACGAGCTCGGTGATGTTCAACCGGTTCCTCGGGCAGAGCATCGGCGCCGCGGTGTTCGGGGCGATCGCGAACGCCACGCTCGTCCACGCGCTCGCCGACGCCCCGGCCGGCCTGCGCGGCCAGCTGCCGAAGGACCTGAACGGGATCTCGGAGGTGCTCGAAGGCGCGAACGGCCCCGCGATGACATACCTGCGGACCGCGATCGAGGCGGCAACCCACAACGTCTACCTCGGCCTCACCGTCGCCGCCCTGCTCGGCGTCGTCGTGCTGCTGTTCATCATGCCGCGCAAGATCACCGTGGTGTCTCGCGACAACAGCCAGTAGAGTGCCTCGCTATGAGTACGCGATTGCAGCAGCAGTGGTGGCGCCGCCTCTAGGGCGGGTGCCAAACCCTTCGCGTACGACAGCGACCGCCCTTGCCGGCGGTCGTTTTCGTTTGTGCCCATCCGGCAAGGGCCTGTTCACAGGAGGCCTTTCCGAGATGGAACACCAGTACGAGACCGCCGGCGGCGTCACCGTCCACCGGCGCGCGACCCCCGCGGACGGCGCTACGCTGGCCGAGCTCGCGATCGAGCTCGACGAGCGGCGCGGCGGCATCCTCAGCTCCGGCGTGGAGTACCCGGGTCGGTACACCAGATGGCACGTCGGGTACGTCGACCCGCCGCTCGAGCTGGTCGCCCGCGGCCGTTCGCTCGAGGTGCGGGCGCTGAGCGCACGCGGGCGCGTTCTACTGCCCGCGCTCGCCGAGGTGCTGCGGCCCGCCCGCGAGGTCGTCTCCGAGTGCGAGAAGACGTTCACCCTGTTCATCCCTCCAGGGGCCGAGACCTTCGCGGAGGAGGACCGGAGCCGGCAGCCGACGGTCTTCTCCGCGCTGCGGGCGGTGGTCGAGGCGTTCGCGAGCCCGTCCGACGAGCACCTGGGGTTGTACGGGGCGTTCGGGTACGACCTCGCGTTCCAGTTCGACCCGGTGCGGCTCAAGCACGCGCGCGACGCAACGCATCGCGACCTGGTGCTGCACCTCCCGGACGAGCTGCTGGTGTGGGACCGCCGGCGCGAGACCTGCATGCGCTACTCGTACGACTTCACCGTCGGCACCGGCTCCACGGTGGGGCTTCCGCGCAGGACCGAACCGAGCCCGCCGGCACCTCGACGTGCCGTGCCCGAGCGGCCGCCGCTGGGTCGTTACGCGCAGGTCGTCCGCGATGCGAAGGAGTACTTCCGCCGCGGCGACCTGTTCGAGGTCGTGCCCGGGCAGAAGGTGTACGGCGCGTGCGACCGACCGGCCGCGTTCTACGAACGGCTGCGCACCCAGAACCCGGCGCCGTACGAGTTCCTGTTCAACCTCGGCGCGGGCGAGTTCCTCGTCGGGGCGTCGCCGGAGATGTACGTACGCGTGGCGCCTGCTGTGCCCGGCGTACCGCAACGGATCGAGACCTGCCCGATCGCCGGGACGATCAAGCGCGGCACCGACGCGCTGGAGGACGCCGAGCAGATCCATGCGCTGCTGAACTCCACCAAGGACGAGTCGGAGCTCACCATGTGCACCGACGTCGACCGCAACGACAAGGCGCGGGTGTGCGTGCCGGGCTCGGTACGCATCCTCGGGCGGCGGCAGATCGAGCTGTACTCGCGCCTGATCCACACCGTCGACCACCTCGAGGGGCTGTTGCGACCGGGGCTCGATGCGTTCGACGCGTTCCTCACGCACATGTGGGCGGTCACGGTGACGGGCGCACCGAAGCTGTGGGCGATGCAGTTCATCGAGGACCACGAGGCGCAGCCGCGGCGGTGGTACGGCGGCGCGGTGGGGTTCGTCGGGTTCGACGGCTCGATGAACACCGGGCTGACCTTGCGGACCGCGCATATCGAGGGCGGGGTGGCGGCGATCCAGGTCGGGGCGACGCTGCTGTTCGACTCCGACCCGGAGGCTGAGGAGGCGGAGACCGAGCTGAAGGCGAGCGCGCTGTTGGGCGCCTTGACGCAGCCGGCCTCCGTTGCGGTTACGGCTACGCCGCGGGAGCTGCCGGGCGCCGGCATGGACGTGCTGCTCGTCGACCTGGAGGACTCGTTCGTCCACACCCTGGGCGACTACTTCCGGCAGCAGGGCGCGCGAATCCGTACGCTCAGACATGGCCACGCGCTGGCGGCTTTGCGGGAGTCGTCGCCGGATCTCGTCGTGCTGTCGCCCGGTCCGGGGCAGCCGTCGGACTTCGACTGCGCGGGGTTGATGGCGTTGCTGGACGAGCGGGAGCTGCCGACGTTCGGCGTCTGCCTCGGCATGCAGGCGATGCTGGAGGCGCGCGGTGCCTCGCTGTCGGTGCTCGACACTCCGGCGCACGGGAAGCCGGGACGGATCCGAGTGCTGGGCGGCTCGTTGCTGGACGGGCTCGGCGAGGAGTTCACGGCGGGGCGGTATCACTCGCTCTACGCGACGCCGGCGGACGTGAAGGGGTACGAGGTCACCGCGGTGTGCGACCAGGTGGCGATGGCGATCGAGGATCCGGTGCGGCGGCAGTGGGGCGTGCAGTTCCATCCGGAGTCGATCCTCACCGCGGCCGGCGGAACGGGACACCGGCTGATCGCGAACCTGCTCACGCTGTGCTCGCTCGCGGCCGTGGAACGGTGAGCGGGATGCTGGTCACGTCCCGGTCGTTCGCCGAGTACTCGGCGATGTTCGACCTGGCATCTCCCTTGCCCGCTTCGATACTCGACTGCTGCGCTGGTGGCTCGGGCTTCACCGCGGTCGCCGCTTCGCGTGGCGTCGACGCGGTCGCCGTCGACCCGGCGTACGCGTTGTCGCAGGCCGAACTCGCGGAGAACGTGCGGCGGAGCACGGCAGGCGGCACCCAGATGGTCGTCGACAACGCCGATGCGTTCGTGTGGAAGTGGTACGGCTCGCGTGAACGTCGCGACGAGCTGCGCGCGGAGGCGGCAGAGGCGTTCCTCGCCGACCGGGCGCGGCATCCGGAGCGCTATGTGGAGGGCGAGCTGCCGAAGTTGCCCTTCCACGATGGCCGATTCGAGCTCGCGGTGTGCTCGCATCTGCTGTTCACCTGGGCGAACAGGTTCTCCGAGTCGTGGCATCTCGAGGCGTTGCGCGAGCTGGCCCGGGTAGCCCGCGAGGTGCGCGTGTTCCCGTTGGTGCACCAGGCGGACGCGGCGCCGATCCCGTTTCTCGCGTCGCTGCGGTCGACGCTGGCGGCGGAGGGGATCGCGTCGGAGATCCCGCGAGTGCCGTTCGAGTTCCAACGCGACGCGAACGAGATGTTGGTGCTGTCGGGTCAGGCGAGCCAGTCGTAGTGCGTGCCCGTGTCGGTCGTTTGGGCTGCCTGGTAGGCGATCCAGGACATGGCGAGGTCCTGCCAGGGCAGCCCGACCGGAGCATAGACGGTGCGCTCCTCGTCGTTCCGGCGGCCGTCAGCGCGGCCGGTGACGACGTCGGCGAGCGTGGCGACGGCGTGCGTCGTGCCGACGTCGGCGGCGAGCTGGACGTCGTCGACGATCACGTGGCTGCTTTCGAATACGTCGGGGGCGAGCTCGACCTTGCCGGGCTCGTCGGCGCCGAGGCTGGTGAGGTGCATTCCGCCGCGTACGTCGTTCGCCGTGAGGATCGGCGCGCGGGACCAGGTGGCGAGCACGACGACGTCGGCCTGTTTCGCGAGCTCGCGCGGTGAGTCGACGACGGTCGCTTGATGGAAGGCGTGCGCCCGTTCGGGATCGGTGTCGTACGCGAGCAGCTCGAACTCGCGGAGCTGCTCGAGGCCGCGTACGACGAGGTCCGCCTGAGCACCGGCGCCGATGACGCCGACCGTGCGGGCGTCCTGTCGCGCGAGCAGCTGCGTGCCGAGGGCCGCGGCGAGGCCCGTTCGCCAGGCGGTGATCGTGGCGGAGTCGAGCACGGCGAGCAGCTCGCCGGTCCCGAGGTCGTGCAGGCAGACCACGCCGCGCAGCGCCGGCCGCGCGGCGGGGAACTTCGCGTTGACCTTGACCGTGTAGGCGGGAATGCCCTCGACGAGCCCCGGAATGAGCGCGGTCGCGGTCCCCGGACCGGGCACGTCGGTCCGTACCCGTTGCGGCGCGATCGTCGTCGGCAATGCTTCGAAGCCGGCCCGGATCGCCTCCAGGCCAACCTCGATCGTGAGGGCTCCGAGCAGGTCGGAACGGCTCAGGAGCAACGTCACCGGACGCGCTCCAGTATCACCACGGGGATGTCGCGGTTGGTCTTGTGCTGGAAGCCCTCGTACATCGGCAGGTCCGCGAGGACCAGCTTCCACAGGCGCGGCTTCTCGTCCGGCGAGGCCGTCCTGGCCCGCGCGGGGAACGTGTCGGCGCCCACCTGCAACGTCACGTCGGGGTCTGCGCCAAATAGGGACTCGTGCCGAAGCTTCGCCAGACGGAGAGCGCGGTGAACGTCCCGTACCGGCCGAGCGATGTCGATGACAGGGCTGTCGTGCACCTCGTCGGTCATGACAGCGACCCTGGCATAGTGGCGGGCGTGTCGTTGCAGGTGGAGCTCGAACGTGTCGTCCAGGGGCAGGTGCGGTTCGACACCTCCACTCGCGCGGTGTTCGCGGTGGACGCCTCCAACTACCGGCACGTTCCGCTTGCCGTCGTGCAGCCGCGCGATCTCGACGCCGTGCTCGCGACCGTCGACGTGTGCGACCGGCTTGGTGTTCCGCTTCTACCGCGCGGTGCGGGGACGAGCATCGGTGGGCAGGCGATCAACGAGGCTGTCGTTCTCGACTTCTCCCGCCATCTCAACCAGGTCGTGAGCATCGACCCCGAACGGCGCACGGCTCGGGTGCAGCCGGGCACAGTGCTGGACGACCTGCGCAAGGCGGCCGCGCCGTACGGGCTGACGTTCGGGCCCGATCCGTCGACGCATAGCCGTTGCACGCTCGGCGGCATGATCGGCAACAACGCGTGTGGCTCGCACTCGGTCGCGTGGGGCAAGACCGTCGACAACGTGGAGTCGCTCGACGTCCTGCTCGTCGACGGCACCCGCCTCACGCTCGGGCCGACGACCACGGACCACGAGGTCGTACGCAAGCTGCGCGACCTCGGCGACAGGTACGGCGCGCTGGTCCGTGACGCGTTCCCCCAGCTCACCCGGCGCGTGTCGGGCTACAACCTCGACCAGCTGCTGCCCGAGAACGGCTTCAACCTCGCCAAGGCACTCGTCGGCACCGAGGGCACCTGCGCCACGATCCTCGAGGCCGAGGTCACGCTCGTCACCGCACCGAAGGCGCGAGCGCTCGCTGTCCTGGGCTTCCCCGACGCGTTCGTCGCCGCCGACCACGTGCTGCCGATCCTCGACTTGAAGCCGCTCACGATCGAGAGCGTCGACGCGGCGATCGTCGCGATCGCGCGTCGCCGTTCGCCGGCCAACCCCGCGCTCGACGCCCTCCCGCAAGGCGGCGCCTGGCTGTACGTCGAGACCGGCGGCGACACGCTCGCCGAGGCCGAGTCCCGTGCGCGCGAGGTCGCGCGGGCGGTGGACTCGACGAGTGCGATCGTCACCGACCCCGCCGTCATGCGGGCGATCTGGCGCGTACGTGAAGAAGGCGCGGGTACGGCGACGCGGCTGCCCGACGGCAGCGAGGCGTGGCCGGGCTGGGAGGACGCCGCCGTCCCGCCCAAGCGGCTCGGCTCGTACCTGCGCGGCTTCGACGGCCTGCTGCGCGAGCACAAGCGGCAGGGCTTGTACTACGGGCACTTCGGCGACGGCTGCATCCACGTGCGCATCGACTTCGACCTGCTGACTCAGCCGGGGATCAAGGGGTTCCGCCGGTTCATGGAGGACGCGGCGGACCTCGTCGTCGCGCACGGCGGCTCGCTGTCCGGCGAGCACGGCGACGGGCAGGCGCGGGCGGAACTGCTCGCGCGGATGTACCCGCCCGAGCTGCTGACCGCGTTCGGCGAGTTCAAGGCGGCGTGGGATCCGCGCGGCCTGATGAACCCGCATCGGATCGTGCAGCCGGCGAAGCTCGACGACGACGTGCGGGTGTTCCTCGGTACGCCGAAGATCAACGGGGACACGACGTTCGCGTTCTCGCACGACCGGGACGGCTTCTTCGGCGCGACGCGGCGCTGCGTCGGCGTGGGCAAGTGCGTGGCCTCCGATGGCGGCGTGATGTGCCCGTCGTTCCGCGCGACCCGCGAGGAGCAGCACTCGACGCGCGGCCGGGCGCGGCTGCTGTTCGAGATGGCGAGCGGTCAGCTGGTGAAGGACGGCTGGCGCTCGACCGAGGTCCGGGACGCGCTCGACCTCTGCCTGTCCTGCAAGGGCTGCAAGACCGACTGTCCGGTGAACGTGGACATGGCGACGTACAAGGCGGAGTTCCTCAGCAAGCACTACGAGGGGCGGGTACGGCCGAAGTCGCACTACTCGATGGGCTGGCTGCCGTCGTGGTTGCGGCTGGGATCGCCGTTCGCTCGCGTGGTGAACGCCGCGACGGGGCTGCGTCCGCTCGCCTGGCTGGCGAAACGGCTCGGCGGGATCGCGCCGGAGCGTGCCATCCCGCGCTTCGCCGTCGGCTCGCTCGTGCGCCGGCTGCGTGGTCGCGCGGCGGCGGATCTGCCGCCGGACGCGCCGCGGGTGTTGCTGTGGCCGGACACGTTCACGAACTACTTCGACCCTGACCTCGGCGAGGACGCGTACGCGGTGCTGACGTCGCTCGGCTACCGGGTCGACGTACCGACCGGGCCGGTCTGCTGCGGGCTGACGTGGGTGTCGACCGGTCAACTGGGTAAGGCGAAACGCGTCCTCCGCCGTACGCTCCGCACACTGCGGCCGTGGCTCACCGCGGGCGTGCCGGTGGTCGGGCTGGAGCCGAGCTGTACGGCTCTCTTCCGCGGCGAGCTGACCGACCTGCTGCCCGGCGACGCCGATGCCGCGCGGTTGAAGGAGCAGACGAAGACGCTCGCGGAGCTACTCGCTGCGCATCCCGCAAAGTTCCACGTGAAACGTTCGGGTCAGAAGGCGCTCGTGCAGGTGCACTGCCACCAGCACGCCGAGCTCGGCTTCACCGCCGACCGCGATGTGCTGGCGAAGCTCGGCGTCGAGGCCGAGGTGCTGGACTCGGGATGCTGCGGTTTGGCCGGCAACTTCGGCTTCGAGCAGGGCCACTACGAAGTGTCGATGGCCTGCGCCGAACGGGGGCTGCTGCCTGCCGTTCGCGGCGCCGAGGAGTCGGTCGCGGTGTTGGCGGACGGCTTCAGCTGCCGTACGCAGGTGCGCCAGGCCGGGCTGCGCGAGCCCGTCCACCTGGCGCAACTCGCGGCGCGCGCGTTAGGAGTGGACGCGGACACCGACGCCAAGTAGGGCGCGGTCCTCGTCGGTCAGCTCGAGGTCGGCGGCGGCGAGGTTGTCCTCGAGGTGGGCCTGCTTCGACGTACCCGGGATCGGCAGCATGACCGGCGACCGGGCGAGCAGCCAGGCGAGCGCGACGCGGGTGGTCGAGACGCCGTGCCGGGCGGCGACCTGCTCGAGCGCACTGTCGGGCGTACGCGCGCTCGGCTGGACGGGGAGCCAGGGCAGGAACGCGATGCCGTTCGCCTCGCAGTGGTCCAGGACTGCCTCGGACCGGCGCTGGCTGAGGTTGTAGAGGTTCTGCACGCTGACGATCGGTGTGATGGCGTTCGCCGCCTCGATCTGGTCGACGTTCACCTCGGACAGGCCGACGTGGCGGACCTTGCCCTCGTCCTGCAGCTGCCTGAGCGCGCCGAGCTGATCCTCGAACGGGACCTTCGGGTCGACGCGGTGCAACTGGAAGAGGTCGATCCGCTCCAGCCTGAGCCTGCGCAGGCTGAGCTCCGCCTGCTGGCGGAGGTACTCGGGGCGGCCGAGCGGGATCCAGTCGTCGCCGGGGTGCGCCTGGCCGGCCTTGGTGCCGACGACCAGGTCTTTCGCGTACGGGTGCAGCGCCTCGGCGATCAGCTCCTCGTTCTGGCCGAGGTGGTACGAGTCCGCGGTGTCGATGAACGTGACGCCGAGCTCGACGGCGCGGCGGAGGATCTGCTTCGAGGTCTCGCGGTCGGACAGCTTGAGGCGGAGCGCGCCGAAGCCGAGCCGGTGGACGGTGAGGTCGCCAAGGTTCATGCGTTCGAGCCTGGCGGCGGCCGATCGTTTAGACAAGCGAGACTTTCTACCTGGATCCGCTTAGCATCACTACGTGCTGAACCTGGAGCGCCTTAGGGTGCTGCACGCGATCGCGGTGACCGGCTCGGTCCGCGGCGCCGCGGAGACGCTGCATGTCACGACGTCGGCGGTCTCGCAGCAGATCGACCGGCTGGAGCGCGAGATCGGGCAGCCGCTGGTCGAACGGCAGGGCCGCGGCGTCCGCCTGACCGACGCCGGGGCGGTCCTCGCGGGCCACGCCACGTCGCTGCTGGCAGAGGTCGAGCGCGTGGAGGCGGATCTCGCCGAACGCTCGGGCGCGGTCGTCGGCCCGCTCACGGTGGCTTCGTTCGCGACGGCCGCGCGCGGGTTGCTGCCGTTCGCGCTGCGGTCACTCCGGTCGTACCCGCGGCTGTCCGTACGGCTGACCGAGCTCGAGCCGACCGACGCGTTGCCTCTGCTGCTGCGCGGCGACGTGGACGTCGCGGTCGTGCAGGACTGGGCCGAGTCCCCGTTGACGCTGCCCGACGGGTTGTCGACCCGCCACCTGCTCGACGACACGTTGGACGCCGCGCTGCCCGCCTCCCATCCGCTGGTCGACAAGGAGTCGGTCGGCCTGGCGGACCTCGCGTCGTCGGACTGGGTGACGTGGACGAGCGGTCAGATCTGCAACGACTGGATCGACCAGTCGCTGCGGTCGGAAGGCGTGCGACCGGAGCTGATCCACACCGCGTCGGAGCACTCGACCCAGCTCGCCCTCGTCGCCGCCGGCGTGGGCGTCGCGATCATCCCCCGCCTCGGCCGCGACGCGTTGCCCGCCGACGTACGCATCGTCCCGACCAACCCACCACTGCGTCGCCGTGTCTTCGCCGCCTGGCGCACCACCTCCACCCGCCGCCCCGCGATCGGCGCGGTCCTGGACGCCCTCACCGAGGCGGCGTCCGATGCCGGACGACCCTGACCGCGACCGGCGCCACGAACTCCTCACTGGCCGGGCGTCCCTAGCCTTGTGGTCACCGCCGGAACCGGGGAGGTCCAGAAATGCGACCGTCCAAGCTGTGGTCCGTGATCGCCGGCTCTGTCGTGGCCGGGCTCCTCGTCGCCGCACCGGCGACCTCCGCTCCGCCTGACTACGTCAGCCAGGTGAACCCGTGGGTCGAGGCCGACCTCGGGAGGTACTTCTTCTTCCAGTCGGCCACGAACCCGTTCGGGCTGGTGAAGCTGCGCCCCGACGCGCGGACCGACGGCGCCTGGTCGGTGGGCTACGGCAAGAGCGCCACGGTCGTGAAGGGCTTCAGCCACCTGCACGAGTGGACGTTGTCCGGCGTGCAGGTCATGCCGACATCCGGCGCGAGCGTGCCCAAGCTCGAAGGCGACGCGGGCTGGGAGTCTCCCGTACGCCATGACGCGAGCGAGGTCGCGCGGCCTGGCTACCACCGCCTCGAACTCGACCGGTACGGCATCACGGCCGAGCTGGCGGCCACGGATCGGGTCGGCCTGCACCGCTACACGTACGCGAAGGCGGGACCGAGCGAGATCCTGGTCAACCTCGGCGGTCCGCTCGGCGAGGCGGTCATGGAGAACGCCACCGTGACCAAGGTGAGCGACCGCGAGCTCGCCGGGTACGTCGTCGAGCACGGCGGACGGACGCGGATCCACTTCAACGTCACGTTCGACCGGCCGTTCGACTCGCTGCGCGGCTGGGCGGACGGCGCGCTGGTGAACGGCGGCGCGCCCGTCGACAAGGTGTCCGGCCCCAACAGCGGCGTGTACGTGCGGTACGACAACGTCAAGGCTGGCGAGCAGCTCCAGATGAAGGTGGCGCTCTCGTTCACCGGCGCCGACGGCGCGCTCCGCAACCGGCAGCTCGAGCTGCCGGGTTGGAACTTCGACGCCGTGGAAGCGGCGTCGAGAGCCCGCTGGAACGACCTGCTCGGCCGCATCGACGTGAAGGGCGGCACGCAGCAGCAGCGGACGAAGTTCTACACCGACCTGTTCCACGTGCTCTGCGGGCGCGGGATGGCGAGCGACGCCGACGGCAAGTACCTCGACGACACCTGGGACCACAACCGGGTCAAGCAGCTCCCCCTCGACCAGCGCGGACGGCCGGAGTTCGCGATGTACAACTACGACGCGCTCTGGCTGACGCAGTGGAACGTGAACTCCATCCTCGGCCTCGCCTACCCGGAGATCTACAGCGGCTTCGTTCGTTCCCAGCTGCAGATGTATCGCGACGGCGGACTGCTGCCCCGCGGTCCGGCAGCGGGCGACGACACTCTGGTGATGACCGGCAACCCGGTGGCGTCGTTCATCACCGGCGCGTGGAACAAGGGGATCCGCGACTACGACATCGACCTTGCGTACAAGGCGATGCTCGACGCCCAGTCTGTCGGCGGGCTGTTCGACAAGGCTTGGTTCGACTACACGAACTTCGGCACCGGCGGCATCCGGCAGTACCTTGACAAGGGCTACGTCCCGACCGGGTTCAACGGGCAGGGCACGGGGCAGACGTTGGAGTACGCGCACCAGGACTGGGCGCTGGCGCAGCTGGCCAAGCAGCTGCGCAAGGTCGGCATCAACGCGACCCAGTACGCGACCGCGAAGGCGTCGTCGTCGCTGGACGCCTCGCATGACGCCGCCCGGGCGATCGACGGCCGGCCGACGCGCGCGCCCACCGACGTCGAGTGGCGGTCGAAGGGCGAGCAGAACCCGTGGATCGAGCTGCGTTGGGACAAGCCGCGCACGCTTCGCCAGGTCGTGCTCAGCGACCGCGCCGACCCTGGCAGCAACGCCAACGCGGGGCGGCTGGAGTTCGGCGACGGCAGTACGGTCGCGGTCTCCGGCATCCCGGCCAACGGCGCCGACCGGGTCGTCAAGTTCGCACCCCGCAAGGTCTCGTCGGTGCGCTTCGCCGTGACCGGCGGCTCTGGCGCGAACGTGGGGCTCAACGAGCTCGAGGCCTGGGACGACACGAACGCGTACGACTACCTGCTGGACCGTTCGCGCAACTGGCGCACGCTCTACGACGAGACGACCGGCTTCATCCGGCCGCGCAACGCCGACGGCAGCTGGCAGACGCCGTTCGACCCGCTGTCGCCGCGGGACTTCGTCGAGGCGAACTCGTGGCAGGCGACCTGGTTCACCACGCACGACGTGATGGGGCTGGCGAACCTGCTGGGCGGGGAGACCGCGTACGCCGACAAGCTCAACTACGCGTTCGTCAGCGCGGAGCCGGTGCGGTTCATCGGCCCGTATGGGCAGGGCTTCGTCAGCTACGGCAACCAGCCTGGACTGGAGGTCGCGCATCTGTTCAACTACGTCGGCTATCCCTGGCTGACGCAGTACTGGGTGCGCCAGGTGCAGGCGAAGACGTTCGGCTCGATCGCTCCCGACGACGGCTACGGGCACCACGACGAGGACCAGGGCCAGATGGGCGCGCTCTCCGCCCTGATGGCGATCGGGCTGTTCGAGGTGACCGGTGGCGGGCTCGACCGCCCCGTGTACGACATCACCTCGCCGATCTTCGACGAGGTCACGATCAAGCTGAATCCCCAGTATTACAAGGGCAAGCAGTTCCGGATCGTCACGCATGGCAACTCGGCGGCCAACCCGTACATCCAGCGGGCGAAGCTCGACGGCCGGCTGCTGCGCGACGCTTGGTTCCGCCACGACCAGCTCGCCGACGGCGGCACACTCGACCTCTGGCTCGGGCCGAAGCCCAACAAGCGTTGGGGTGTCGACCGGCTGCCGCCTTCGGAGTCGCGCTCGGCCGGCAAGGATCCGGTGCTCGCGAGCCAGGTCGTCGTCGAGGGGCCGGACCGGATCGCCACGCCGTACGACGTGGTGGACTTCGACGCCTCGTTCGTTCCGGCGAACACCACGCTGAAAGAGGTGTTCTGGTCGGTGCGCTCGCCGGACGGATCACCGACCGACAAGGCGACGATCGACAACCGCGGAATGCTGACCGTCAACCATCGCGACGGCGATGTGCTCGTGACCGCGACCGCCGCCGACAGCGGGCGGAGGGTCGGGCAGAAGCTCGTCCGGATCGCGCTCGATCCCGCGCTGCTGCGAGGGAACGCCTCGCGCTGGCCGGGAGTGACGGCCACGGCATCGTCGGAGTACACCGAGGGCTACGTCGCGGAGAAGGTCTTCGACGGCATCGTCGGCCAGCCGGACGCGGGCGACTGGGCGTCCAAGGGCGAGCAGAACCCGTGGATCGAGCTGACCTGGCCTCAGCCGGTGCGGGCGGATCGGATCGTGCTGTACGACCGCGCGGGGGTCGACGACGTCAACGGCGGAACGCTCGACGTTCTCCGACGGCAGCTCGCTCGAGGTCAGCGGGATCCCGCCGGCGGGCGAGGCGAAGACGGTGACCTTCCCGATGAAGACGTTCGACAAGGTGCGGTTCCAGGTCGAGGGCGGGACGGGGCCGAACAACGGCCTGTCCGAGTTCGAGGTGTACGCGGTGCCGTCTGTCCCCCAGGCTCCGCGCGACGTCACGGCGGCGGCCGGCGAGGGATCGGCGACGGTGTCGTGGCGCCCGCCGGCGTTCGACGGCGGCGCACCGGTCATCGCCTATGCCGTGACGCCGTACCGTGATGGCAGCGCTCTCGACCCCGTCGTCGTCGAGGGCGACGAGAGCTCGGTCGTCGTCCCCGGCCTCATGGCGGGCGTGCCGTACACGTTCACCGTCACCGCCAGGAGCTTCGCCGGCGCGGGCCCGGAATCGCCGCCCAGCAACGAGATCCGGCCGCGTTAGGAGCGCGGCGGAAGCGGCTGGCGGGTGAGGTTGGGGCGGTCGCCTGGCGTCGGCGTGTGGATCGGGTGGGTCGCCAGGAGCTCGCGGGCGACCTCGATCGCCTTGTCCAGTTGGGTATCCACGCCGAGCGCGTAGTCCTGGGGCGCGTTGTCGACCTCGATGTCGGGGTCGGTGCCGTGGTTCTCGACCTGCCAGCCGACGTCGTCGAACGCGAACGAGTACTCGGGCTGCGTCGTCACCGTTCCGTCCGCGAGCGCGTGCCGCGGGGAGGTGCCGATCACGCCGCCCCAGGTGCGCTTGCCGAGGAGCGGACCGAGCTTCAGCAGCTTGAACGCGTGGCAGAACATGTCGCCGTCGGAGCCGGCGAGCTCGTTCGCCAACGCCACCAGGGGACCGCGCGGCGACTCGTCCGGGTACGGGACCGGCGGCTCCCAGCGCGCGTAGTCGTAGCCCATCCGACGACGGCTGAGTTTCTCCAGCAGCAGCTGCGAGACGTACCCGCCGCCGTTGTAGCGGACGTCGATGACCAGGCCCTCGCGGTCGTACTCGGCGAGGAACGCCGCGGTGGAACTCCGCGTACCCGTGGTCGCTCATGTCGGGGATGTGGATGTAGCCCATCCGCCCGCCGGTCGCCTCGTGCACGTACGCGCGGTTGCCCTCGACCCAGTCGCGGTAGCGCGCCGGCACGTTCGCTGTCGATCGCCCGGACGCTGACCGTCCGCGGCTCACCGTCGTCGCGTACGACGGTCAGCTGCACCTCCTGGTCGGCCTGGTTGACCAGCGGCTCGCCCGGCAGCACGAGCACGTCGCCGCGCCGACCGATCGGCTGCCCGTTGATCGCGAGCACGACGTCGCCGACCGCCACGTCGACGCCCGGCCGGTTGAGCGGCGAGGTCGCCTCCCGATCCCAGGCGTCGCCGCCGACGATGCGGCCGACCCAGAAGCTGGCCGTTCTCCTCGTCGAACTCCCAGTCCACGCCGAGAAAACCCTGCCGGTAGTGTCGGGCCGGGCCGGTACTCGCCGCCGATCTCGTAGGCGTGCGACGTGCCGAGCTCGCCCTGCAGCTCCCAGAACAGGTCGGACAGCTCCGAGCGCGTCGCGACCCGATCGACCAACGGCAGGTAGCGCTTGTAGACCTCGTCCCAGTCGATGCCGGACATGTCCTCGGACCAGAAGTTCTCGCGCTGCAGTCGCCAAGCCTCGCGGAACATCTGGCGCCACTCGGCACCCGGACGTACCGACACCTTCACCCGGTCGAGGTCGATCCAGCCGCTGCTGCGGCCGGGCTCGTCGCCGCTGTCGGGGTCGTCGGACGGCTTCTCGCCCGCCTTGAGCACGCGCAGCCGGTCGCCGGCCTGGTAGAGCAACGTCTTGAGAGTCTGCGGCCGAGCGCGAACCCGCTGATGCCGTCGACGATGCGCTCCTGCTTCTGCGTCTCGAAGTCGAAGCACGTCGAGCACGCCGCGCGGCTTGTGCGCCTCCAGGACTGGCGTCGCCCTGCACGGGACTGCTGGAGAACAGCACCTTGCCCGCGACGCCTTCGATCTGGTGGTAGCGGCCCTCGGGCACGGGGAACGCGAGGCACGCGGCGCTCGATGCCGTCCAGGTCGATCTCGACCGGGTCCGGCTGGTCGGCTCTCCGCTCGGCCTCGGCCTTCTCCTGCGCCTGCGGCTTCCTCGCTCTCGACGGCGCGCTTCGCGGCCGCGGCGGACGAACGGGCGACGGGACGTCCTTGCGGAGCGCGACGGCGAACGGCCGGCTGCCCGAGCGGGAAGCCGAGGTCGAACTGCAGCTCGTCGTAGCACCGGGTTGAAGTCGCGCTGGCCGAGGAAGTAGAGGTACTTGCCGTCGGGATCGAACGCTGGCGCCCAGTCGCGCGAGGACGGGTTCGCTGACCTGGCTTGTCTCGCCTGTCTCGACGCGGCAGAGCTTGATCGCCGTGGTCTGGCGGGTGAGCGGTCGCGCGTACGCGAGCCAGCGGCCGTCCGGCGACCAGGTCGCGGCGGCGATCGGCGCCGAGCGTCGCTGTGGTCGAGCCTTCGCGTCGTGGGGTGCTCGTCGGCGAGGTCGACCAGCAACAGCTCGTTGCGGTGGTTGACGAGCGCGACCTGGTCGGCGGTGCGGCGCGACCTCGAGCTCGACGACGCGGCCGACGTCGAGGTCGTCGAGCCGGCGCGGCGGCTCGTGCCGTCGGCGGTGAGGATGACCAGCACGCTCGCGCTCGCCCTCGTCGCTGGCGGCGGCGATCAGGCGCTCGTCGTCGTTCAGCCAGCTGAGCAGGCGGTAGCGGACGCCGTCGGGCTCGCCGTGCTGGCGGACCGGGCCCTCCCAGTGGCCGAACGTGAACGCCTTGCCGCGCGTGGTCAGCGCCAGGCCGCTGCCGTCAGGGCTGAGCGTGACGCCGTGCGAGGAACTTGGCGGCGGCGACGAAGCGGCGGTTGCGCTGCGTCCGCGAGCTGAGCCGAGGCGTACGTCGATGCGGCGCGGCTCGTCGTCGGCCGGGTCGAGCAGGTAAAGGTCGCCGCCGCGCAGTGGTAGACGAGCCGCTGCCCGTCGGTGGAGAGGTAGCGGGCGTAGAGTCGTCGTGGTCGGTGTGCCGCGTCAGGTCCTCGCCGTCTGGCGGCAGGAGTAGACGTTGCCGACGCCTTCGTGGTCGGCCAGGAAGTAGATGCGGTCGCCGACCCAGCACGGGCTGGCGAGGTTGCCGTCGAGCTTCGACGAGCGGGCGGAACTCACCCTCGCCGTCCGGGTCGACCCAGAGGTCGCCGGCGGTGCCGCCGCGGTACCGCTTCCAGCGGGCGGGGTCGCTGGTGTGGCGGCCGAGGACGACGGCCGCCGTCTGGGCCGCGCGAGATCGCGGTGGCGGGGCCGTACGGGAGCCTGCTGTGGCAGGCCGCCGTCGCTGGGGATCTGCTACAGCCAGTCCTCGCCGCGGAACGGGTGCGCGGCCGAGCTGGCGTAGACGATCGGTGGCCGTCCGCGCTCCAGCCGCTGACGCTGACGCCTGGTGCCGCCTGGAACGTCAGGCGCCGGGCGGTCGCCGCCTTCGCACGGGAGGACGTAGACCTCGGCCGGCCCTCCTCGCGGCCGACGAACGCGACCTGGGTGCCGTCCGGTCGAGAGGCGCGGATGGCTCGCCTCGCCGACGCCGGCGGTCAGGCGCCACGCGCGGCCGCCGTGGGCGTCGACGGATCCAGAGGTCGTCCTCGCTGGCGAAGACGACGGTGTCGCCGTGGATCGTCGGGTACCGAAGGTAGCCCTCGGTCATGCCTCGTCCCCTCCGTTGGTACTGGCCTGCCGATCACCCTAGACGCTGGGTTGGGGCAGGATCTTCGGAATGGACGCTGTCTGGGCAGTGCGGCTGTCTCCCTCGTCTGGGTCGGGGCCGAGGCTGGCGGTGAAGGACTGCATCGACGTTGCCGGGCTGCCCACTGTGGTGGGCTCGCGGGCCCTCTTGTCGGCGCCAGCGGCTTTGGCTGACGCGCCGGTCGTGGCGACGGCCCGTCTACGGGGCGCACGCATTGTCGGGAAGACCCAGCTGGTGGAGCTCTGCCGCCACGCGGACGGCGTGAACCACTGGGCGGGGACGCCCGCGAATCCCTTGGACGCGTCGCGTCTGCCGGGCGGCTCGTCGAGCGGCTCAGCGGTGGCTTTGGCTTTGGGCGAGGCGGACGTGGCGTACGGGACGGACACCGGCGGCTCGGTCCGCGTGCCCGCGGCGTGCTGCGGGGTGGTGGGGTTGAAGACGACGGCGGGGCGGGTGCCGACGCACGGGGTGTTCGAGTTCTCGCGCACGTTGGACACTGTCGGGCCGATGGGTCGGACGGTGGCCGACGTCTCTCTGGGCATGTCGTTGATGGAGCCGGGCTTCACTGTGGCGCCTGTCAACGCCCCCTTGACGGCCGCGCCGGCTTCGCCTCCCTGGCGTCGAACCAGGCATCGACGCCGCCGTCGACCGGGCGTTGGCTTCGGCCGGCTTCACGACGACGGACGTGTCGCTGCCGTCGTGGTTGGACTGGAACTCGGCGGCGGACACGCTGATGGCGTGGGAGGGCTACTCGCCATGTCCTCGTTCCTCTAGCGGCCGGAGCTGCTGGAGGAACGCCACGTCGCCAGCATCGAATACGGCGCCACCATCCCCGCGTCCCGCATCGTCGAAATCCGCCGCCTGCAGCTGGAAGCCCGCCGCACCCTCGACGACCTCCTCGCCACCCACACCGTCCTCGCGCTGCCCACCCTGGCCGTCGAACCCCCGAAGGTCGCGGAGAGAGCCGGCCTCACGTACCTCACCGTCGCCCTGAACCTCACCGGCCACCCCGCCCTCGCCCTCCCCGTCCGGCGAACCCACAGCCACCTCCCCGCGTCCCTCCAACTCGTCGGCCCGCACTTCTCCGAAGAGCGGGCCCTGCTGGCGTGCCTGGGTGCGCTGGCCGAGGAGAGCTCGGTGGCTTGGGCGGCGCAGCCCCAGGATTGGAGGACTCCGGTGCCGTCGTGGCCGTAGTTGTGGACGATCTTGGTGCTGCCGCGGAGCTCGGTCTCCAGGCGGACGGAGGGGCGGCTCGGGCGGAGGCCGGCTCGGTGGCCGATGACCTTGGCCGCCGCGAGTCGTGGCTCGACCTCGATGCAACGGCGCAGGATGGCTTGGGCGACGTCGGGTGAGGGCTCAGGGTCCCAGTCGTCGTCGATGCGGACGCCGCCGAGGAGGACGTGGTTGCCGTACGGGTGCCAGCTGGCGTTCTCCGGGCCGAACGTCACGCCGAGGAAGAAGCCTTCCAGGCCGGGGTTCTCCACCACGACGTGCTGGCCCTTGACCGGCCGCACGCTCTCGTCGCCGGCCAGCCGGCGGGCGCCGACGCCGGTGCAGTTGGCGACCAACTCCGTGTCCGGCAGCTCCAGCGACTCGACCACCCGCTGCTCGATCGTGCCGCCGCCGTCGACGAAGCGGCCGACCAGATACTCGAGGTACGGCGGCAGATCGACCAGCGGCACGCGCATCCACGTACCGCTCGGGTAGCCAGACGGCAGCTCCGCGGCCGTCGCCTCGCGGACGTACATCGACTCGTCGGCGAACGGCGGCGCCCCACCGACCGACGAGGTCGAGGCGCCGAGGCCGGTCTCCATCCGTACCCAGCCGTGGTCGGGTTCGAGCCGCCGCAGCTCGGCGACGGTCGCCAGCTCCCACGCGGCGGTCGGGCCGGAGAAGATCGGCCCACACATGCCGGTCGCCGCCGCTGAGGTGGTGTTCGCCGTCAGCGAAGCGGTCAGGATCCGTACGGAAGCGCCGGCCTCCTGGAGCCGGATCGCGGTGGTCAGGCCGATCACGCCGGCGCCGACCACGGTCACCTGTGGACTACTCATGCCCGAGACCGTACGGCCGGCGCCACGCGCGCCGCTTGGAGAAATCTGCCGCCGCTACCCGGGGTAGACGATCTGCTGGACCGCCCACTTGTTGCCGTCCGGGTCGGCGAAGAACACGAACCGCCCCCACGGGAAGTCCTGCACGTCGGTGACCGGGCAGCCTCGTTCGGTCAGCTCCTGGTGCGCCGCCTCGATGTCGCCCACGACGAGCTGCAGCCCCTGCACCGACCCGGGCGCGGCGTCGGTCACCCCGAGGCCGATCGCGATCGAGCATCCGGAGCCCTGCGGTGTCAGCTGGACGAACCGCACCTCGTCGCTGACCTTGTGGTCGTGGTCGAGGTGGAACCCCGCCTGCTCGACGTAGAACGCCTTCGCCTTGTCCACATCGCTGACCGGCACCGCGACCAGTTCGAGCTTGAAGTCGATTCCCATGGTTCAGCCTTCCTGAGCTGGTGCGCGCCGGATCGGGGCGACGTTGGGGACGGGATCCAGGGTGAGGAAGTCGAGCACGATCTTGTTCACGAGCTCCGGCTTCTCCTGGGTGAGGAAGTGCGAGGTCCCCGGGACGATCGCGAGCTCAGCATTGGGGATGGCGTCGTACATGTCCATCACGTGCTGCATCGTCGACAGATCGTCGTCGGCGAACATCACCAGCGTGCGCGCCTGGATCACGCCGAGCTCGGAGGCCTCGAGGTACGGCTCCCGCCGGCTCAGCTCACCGATCTTCGTCGCGAGGACGCGGAAGTGCTCCGGCCCGTCGGGCGAGACCTCGGCGTACGCCGGGCCGAGGAATTGCTGCATAGCGTCGATGTCCCAGTCCTCTTCCCCGCCCTGCACCAGGTCGCCGTCCTTGCTGAACCCGCCGCTGATCAGCACCAGCCGGTTCACCAGGTCCGGCCGCTGCATCGCGACCTGCATGAAGACGAACGCGCCGATGCTGTGCCCGAGCAGGTCGGCGGGCCCGCCGATCACGGTCTCGAGGAACGCGATCGCGTCGTCGGTCATCGCCTGGAACGTGTACGGGCCCTCGGGGTCCGGCGTGTGGCCGTGACCGCGAAGATCCGGGGTGTAGACGTGGAAGCGCTCGGCCAGCGGCGCGAGGTTCGGCTCGAACCAGCGCGCGTCCACCATGCCGCCGTGGAGCAGCACCAGTGGCTCCCCCGAGCCGTGTTCGCCATACCACGTTTTCACCGCGCCGAGCTGAACGTACGTGCCCATCCGCTCCCCTTTATTCGCCATCAGTCGTCGGTCCGAGGAAGCTACCAAAATTCACTGGCTACGACTTTTCATCCACAGGCCGTGGACGCTGAAAGCGCAGGAAAGAGCCGTGATCACCACAGAATCCGGCTTTCATCCACAGGCCGGTCCCCAGGCTGTGCACACCGTTTCCCGAGGTTGTCCCCAGTGATCGTCAAGTCGCCCACAGGCCCTGTGCATGGCGCGCTGTCCTCACCCCCTCCCGGCCGCGTACGGTCAGCGCTACCCGGGGGCGAGCTAGGCAGGTCCGCGCGGCCGAACGGAATCGACTTGTCGGTCCCGTACGGTAGAAATCGAACATGCGTTCGTCACGGGTCAAGCAGTCGCCAGAGGTAGGGTCAGGGGGTCCGCAAGCGGTGAGCGTTGCCGAGTTTCCGGGGTTGCACCCGGTCGAGGGCCCACCCGACCGATTGCCTCCGCAAGACCTCGCCGCGGAGCAGTGCGTGCTCGGCAGCATGCTGCTGTCCAAGGACGCGATCGCCGATGTCGTCGAGGTGCTGCGCGGACCGGACTTCTACCGGCCGGCGCACGAGACCGTGTACGACGTGGTGCTCGACCTCTACGGCCGCGGCGAGCCGGCCGACGCCGTCACGGTCGCGGCCGAGCTGCAGCGCAAGGGCGAGCTCAACCGGATCGGCGGCGCTCCGTACGTTCACACGCTGATCGCCTCGGTGCCGTCGGCCGCCAACGCCGGCTACTACGCGGCGATCGTGCGGGAGAAGGGCATCCTGCGCCGGCTGGTCGACGCCGGCACCAAGATCACCCAGCTCGGCTATGCCGGCGACGGCGAGGTCGAGGACATCGTCGACCGCGCCCAGGCTGAGGTGTACCAGGTCGCCGACAAGCGAGGCGCCGAGGACTACGCGCCGCTGTCGGCGATCCTCGAGCCGACGCTGGACGAGATCGAGGCGATCGGTTCGCGCGGCGGCCAGATGGTCGGCGTACCGACCGGGTTCACCGACCTCGACGGCCTCACCAACGGCCTGCACCCCGGCCAGCTGATCATCGTCGCCGCCCGACCCGGTGTCGGCAAGTCGATCCTCGCGCTGAACTTCGCCCGCGCCGCATCGATCGCCAACGGTCTCGCCTCGGTCATCTTCTCCCTGGAGATGAACCGTACGGAGATCACCATGCGACTGCTGTCCGCGGAGGCGCGCGTCCCGCTCGGGCACATGCGGCAGGGCACGATGAGCGACGACGACTGGGCCCGGCTCGCGCGCCGGATGGGTGAGGTGTCGAGCGCGCCGCTGTACATCGACGACTCGCCGAACATGACGCTGATGGAGATCCGGGCGAAGGCGCGGCGGCTGCGGCAGCGCAACGGGCTGCGGCTCATCATTCTCGACTATCTGCAGTTGATGACGTCCGGAAAACGGGTAGAGAGCAGGCAGGTCGAGGTCGCCGAGTTCTCCCGAAACCTGAAGCTGTTGGCCAAGGAGCTCGAGGTGCCCATCGTGGCGCTCTCGCAGCTCAACCGTGGTCCGGAGCAACGTACCGACAAGCGCCCGATGCTGTCGGACCTGCGTGAGTCCGGATCGATCGAGCAGGACGCCGACATGGTGATCCTGCTGCACCGTGAAGACGCGTACGAACGGGAGTCCACCCGGCCTGGCGAGGCCGACTTCATCGTCGCCAAACACCGTAACGGCCCCACCGCCACCATCACTGTCGCGTTCCAAGGTCACTACCAGCGGTTCGTCGACATGGCGCAGGGGTAGCTCGGAGGAACCAGTGCGCACCATTCCCGTTCACGCGACCCACAGCCGGGCCAGGTACTCCCGGGCCGTTCTGAGCCGAGGTGTCGGCTTGGGGGTGGGCGCCGCCGGCTTCGACGGGGAGCGGGTCGCGCTGATCGCGTCGCAGCGGGCGCGTCCGTACTCCGCTGGCGACCTCTCGGCGGCGGCGCGGGATCTCGCGGCTTGGCGGTGTGCGGGGATCGGCGTCCACACGGTGCTCGACGACAGCTACCCGGACCGGCTGAGGGACGTCCCGTCGCTGCCGCCGGTGCTGTTCACGCGCGGTCTGGTGAGGCCGGACGACCACGCGGTCGCGATCGTGGGCGCGCGGCACGCGTCCTCGCTCGGGCTTGCCTTCGCCTCGGACCTTTCCACCGCACTGGTGGGACTGGGTGTGACGGTCGTGTCAGGCCTCGCCGCCGGCATCGACACCGCAGCCCACGCCGCGGCGCTCGCATCGGGCGGCCGTACGGTCGCGGTGCTGGGAACGGGCGTCGAACGCTGCTACCCGCCGGCCAACCGCGACCTCCAAACCGAGATCGCCCGCCGCGGACTGCTGTTGTCACAGTTCTGGCCGGACACCCCGCCGCGCGAGCACAACTTCGTCGTCCGCAACGCGACATTATGCGGCTACGCCGACGCCTGCGTGATCACCGAAGCCGGCGAATCCAGCAGCACCAGAACGCTAGCCCGCCACGCCCTGGAACAAGGCCGCCCGCTGATCCTCACCACCCTCGTCGTGAAAGCCGCCGCCTGGGCCAAATCCCTCACCCGCCGCCCCAACGTCCACGTCGCCGCCACCGTCGACGAGGCACTCGCATCAACGGTTGAGAATCGCTTCGACTAGGGCCTGCCCTGCCCTGCACGCGGCGGTTGAGGTGGACTCTCAATATCATGATCTTGCTCAGGCGCGAGCCGGCTCGGTCCAGTCGTGCATAGGTCAGCCAGAATGCCTAGCGTCAATCCCTCGATCAACCGGTCCACCTAGAGAACGGCCTACGCGTGGGACGGATCCGTCATAGCCTGATGTTGAGGATCATGCGACGACATGAAGTTGCATCGGGCCGAGCAATCCGGGGTGGATACAACTGGTACCTCCGGCCCGGTGGGTGACTTCTTCGGACAGTACCGTAGAGGAGCTAGGCCAATGGTCTCTGACCGTTCTGCGGACGGCGCTCAAGATGTCTATGGCGAGATGTGGCGAGTTGGACGCGAGGTGTGTGCGGCTTCGGGAATTGTTGTGTCTGATCGATACCGCAACGTCGAGCTAAACAAGCTCCAGAGTATGCGGATAGGAAGAATTGGAAGTCAGCGGACCAATGCAATTAGGATCTCGCTGGAGCTTCTCAGACGGGCAATAGAAACAGCGCAAGAGTCTGCGGAACTTAGAGATCATCGCCGTGCGGTGCTCGAGCTGGTTAAGCTGCTTCGGACCAGCGCCAATGGCAGGCCAAAACTGTTTCGAACCGCCGCCAGCATGTCGCGGAGCCTTGTGACGATGCTGGATCCACTCCCAGCCTGGGCGACCCGATATATCCGAGCGGCGCCAGCATCGGCACGTAACACCGATATCGCAGGATTTTCCGGGTTGTCGCGGTCTCAGTGGTACTCGTTTGTGCAGATGGTGATAAGTCAAACCAACCTTCGTCGAGTATCGGCTGCCGACCAAATTGCAGCCGCCGACGAGAGAACTGTCGACCTCGGAGTGGCGGGTCGCTTAGCTCGACTGGCTGCGGTCGAGCCAGAGCCAAGCGCAATCCCGCCGTCGACTTACGACATGTCGGAGCGAAGTCTCCGTCTGGTGGCGGTGGAGGTCGCCGGCTTCCGTGGCTCAACTGAGTCGGCAAGACTCGATCTGACAAAGCAAGGCGAACCCACCAACGTCTTGATCTGGGGCGATAATGGCGTCGGGAAATCAACACTCATCGATGGGATTGAGTTCGCACTGCAACGTCGCGTGGACCGATCCTCCGACTTCAACAGCAGTTCGCGATCGTCAATTAGGAATCTTAGCTCGGATAACGCGACTGCAATAGTCGAACTGAGCGATGGCTCGGCGGTAAAGCGTTCGATAGTAACGAATCGAGCCGGCCGGGATGAACCGTCCCCACCCCCACGTGCGACCAGGTTTTCGGATCGCACCAATCGTAATTCGCCGAACGGACATAATTCGGTTTCTCGATACCGATGCCCTATCTCGTGGAACCGTGTTCTTTGACTACTTTCCCGACCCCAGCGGACTGCTGGGTCAACGGCCGAACGAGGAACTTAAGACCCTTGAAGAGGAACGATTTCTACTCTTTGTGGCACGCACGGACTTGGCCGCACAGCTCGCAAGCATGTACCCAGATAACGAGGCCGACTTTGCCAACTCGACGGAGCTGCAGGCATTTGTGCAAGAGTTATTTACCTCGCATGATCCACATGGCGGTGCTGACTTGGAGGCGTTGCCTGAAGGGGTGAGGCTGGTCGTCGCCCAACTCCGCCAGACCCAGAATCGCCTCCGCGAGATAAGGAGGAAACTTGACAAGGGTGCAAACCCTGAACCCAATAGCCTACGATTCGCAACTTCGGCGCGTAGCACCTGTACTGCAGTCAGTGGGAGCCGACCTTACTGAGGGCTTCCAGCGGATCACCCGGGCGACGCACGTGGAGGCACTCGACGTACTGGTAGCCAAGTCGGGACCCGTCAGTTTGGACGTCGTCGTCCGATTCGAGAACGGGACCTCAGCTCTCCCTCAACAGGTTTTTAGCGAGGGCTACAAGGATCTCATTGCAATGCTCTTCTTCCTCTCCGTCACCAAGAAGGCGTCAGAGTTCGGCCAAGCAAGGGTTCTCGTACTTGATGATGCTCTGCAGAGTGTGGATTCAACTATCCGAGTAGGTCTCATCGACTACGTTCTGGAGCGTTTCAAGGACTGGCAACTCATCATCGCTGGCCACGACCGTGCCTGGTTAAGCCAGCTTCGGGGGCTATTCGCAAAGCATGGACGCGTCTTCGCAGAGAGGACGATCCAGAGATGGTCCTTCGATCAGGGTCCGGTTGTCGCAGGAGCGGCCCAAAATAGAGCGGACTCTCTGACAGCTGCACTTGCTGCGAGCGATGTGCGACAAACCGCCGCTGGGATCGGCCTTCTACTCGAGGAGATTTGCCAAGAGCTCAGCTGGCGAGTCCAAGCATCGGTCACTCGACGAGAGGGCGACCGGTACACCCTTGGCGATCTTTGGCCAGGCGTAGTGAGAGCCTTCCGTGCAACCTCCTTGAAGGCACTTCTTAGTGAGATAGATATGCGGCTCCACATCCGCAATCTCCTGGGAGCTCACTTCAATGACTGGGCGGACGGTATCGCATGGAGCGATGTCGAGAAGCTTGCCCAAGATGTGCTCAGCTTGTATGCTGCGGTCTATTGCGAACAGTGCGGCAACTGGGTTGCAAAGCACGACAAGGTCCAAGTTTGCAGATGTGGAAAAAGGACCCTGGCTCCGACCAATCCAGATTAGCGGCCAATTTGACCTGCTGATAATTAGTATTGCCGGCGAATCCTGTTCTAAGTCGCTCAAGTTGATTGAACGGCACCGCGAAATTTGAACATCTCTGCGTCGACGAGACCTTGGCGGCGATTGCGGAGACTCACTGAAGCATTGGGGCTGTGGGTTGCCAGGCGGCGTCTTGGTTGAAGAGGTCTGTGCCGTCGCGTTGGGCTAGCCAGAGCTCGAAGTTGGAGTGGCGGATGAAGCTGCCGGGCAGGTTCACGGATTCGAAGCTCACTTGGCAGTTGCCTTCCGGGCAGCCGCCGTCTTGGTGGAAGAAGCTGGCGTCGCGGCGGAAGAGCAGGCTGCCGTCGTTCTGCTGGAGCTTGATGCGGAAGTCCTGGTGGCGGAGGAAGAGGCCGGGGAAGTTGACCGACTCGAGGCTGACCGCGATCTCGTTCGCGTCCACGGGGTACGTCTCGACCTCGCCGCGGCCGACGAGCGCCGCGCGGAGGACGAAGGTGGAGTCGCGGCGGTCCAGGTCGTTCGAGATCGGGCTGATCTCGCCGAGCGCGTTGCGGTGCCGGATGTACCGCCCCGGGAAGTTCACCGAGTGGAACGACAACGCACCGGGCGGCGCGGTCCGAGGTGGTGGTGGGATGCGCCGCCAGGTCGAGTCCGACTTGAACAGCTCGCTGCCGTCGTCCGGGCCGATGGAGAGCTCGAAGTTCGCGTGCCGGATGAAGTGGCCGGGGAAGTTGACCGACTGAAGGCGCGTGAAGGAGAAGGTCCCTCGACGAGACGGTAGGAACGTCGCGTCCGCGCGGAAGAGATCCGACCCGTCGTTCCGGTGCAGCTTGAGGCGGAGGTCCTGGTGCCGCAAGAAATGCTCCGGCAGGTTGGAGGCTTCGAAGCTGACGCTGTCCCGCGCGCCGGTCAGGCCGGCGCGGATACGGAACGTCGCGTCGGCCCGATCCAGGTCCGACGAGACCGGGGTGAGGAACCCCGCGAGGTCGCGGTGCCGGATGAGGTGTCCCGGGAAGTTGACCGACTCGAACGCGCCGATGTTCGCGGCGAGCGGTGGCGCGGCTTCCTCGGGCGGAGGCTGAGGGGGCGGCGGGGTCACCGGCGGCATCGTGGTCACGCTGACCCAGTCCGAGCACGAGCGGTCGAAGTCGAACACCGCGCAGATCCGGTACCGGTACGTATGACTCGGCGACAGCCCGGTCACGCTCCACACCCGCTTGCCGAGATCGGCGGCCCAGAACGTATAGGGGTCCTCTTGCTCGATCACGTACCAATGGACGCCTTCGCCCGTGTGCGCCCACGAAACGGTGATCATGCCTGGTGCGTTGGGAAACGCGCTCACGCTCGATGGTGCCTCGCCACTCATGTCCCGCCCCCTTGCTCGTCGTTGAGGCACTCAAGGTCCCACCGCGAACGGGGCCTGACCATCGGGTGAATGACGTATCTCGCGCGGCCAAGAGCGGTCTCCGGACCCAACGTCCGGCGCTAAGGGGCACAATGGCCTAGTGCCCATAACACGGAGGCTGCGGGATCCGCACGACAAGGAGATCTGGCGGCTCGCCGTGCCCGCGTTCTTCGCGCTGGTCGCCGAGCCGATGTTCCTGCTCACCGACTCCGCGATCGTCGGGCATCTGGGCACCCCGCAGCTGGCCGGCCTCGGGCTCGCGGGCACGGTGCTGCAGACCGGGGTCAGCCTGTGCATCTTCCTCGCGTACGCCACCACCGCGGCCGTCGCGCGGCAGCTGGGGGCGGGCGACACGAAGCGGGCGATCCAGTACGGGATCGACGGGATCTGGCTCGCGCTCGGCGTCGGCGTCCTGCTCGCGGCCGCCGGCGCGATCTTCGCCGAGCCACTGGTCGCCCTGTTCAACCCGTCCGACGCCGTCGCCGAGCAGGCCGTGATCTACCTCCGCATCGCCGCGCTCGGCACGCCCGCGATGCTCGCCGTCTTCGCGGGAACGGGCGTGCTGAGAGGCCTGCAGGACACCAAGACCCCGCTGTTCGTCGCTGTCGGCTCCTACCTCGCGAACATCGTCCTCAACGTTGCCCTCGTCTACGGCCTGCACTGGGGCATCGCTGGTTCCGCCTGGGGAACGGTCATCGCCCAGTACGCCGGCGCGGCGGCGCTCATCGTGGTCGTCCTCAGAGGCGCCAAGAAGCACGGCGCACATATCCGGCCGGACTGGGCCGGCATCAGGTCGGCCGCCAGCGCCGGCGTCCCGCTGATCGTCCGCACCGCCGCGCTCCGCATCGGCATCCTGCTCGCGACGCTCGTCGCCACGTCGTTCGGCGACGCGCCGCTGGCCGCGCACCAGGTCGTCTTCACGATCTGGAACGCCCTCGCCCTGGCCCTCGACGCCGTGGCGATCGCCGGCCAGGCCATCGTCGGCCGCTACCTCGGCGCCGGCGACGTCGAGGGAACGAGAGCAGCCACGCGGCGCATGATCGAGTGGGGCATAGCCGCCGGCGTCCTCACCGGCATCCTCCTCGCGGTGGCGAGACCGCTCTACGTCCCGCTCTTCACCGAGGACCCGAACGTCCGCACGCTCATCAGCGCGGCGATCCTCGTCGTCGCGGCACTCCAACCGGTCGCCGGCGTCGTGTTCGTCCTCGACGGCGTGCTCATCGGCGCGGGCGACGGTCGATACCTGGCGTGGTCCGGCGTGCTGAACGTGATCGCGTTCATCCCGTTCGCCGCCCTCGTCTGGGCAACCGACGCCGGTCTCGTCGCGCTGTGGTGGGCGTACGCCGTGTACCAGCTCGCACGCCTCACCACCCTCAGCCTCCGCGCCAGAAGCAGCACCTGGCTGGTGACCGGAGCCCTCAGCAGGCCTTGACCCAGGAGCACTCGACGTCGGCCGGACCGGTCGAACGCTTCAGCGCCGGCACGCGTACGGACGGCGCGGCGGTACGGGAGAAGTTCGCCAGCCGGATGGCGATCTGGTCCTCGATCCCCTTCGCCGGCAGGCTCGCGTCGTAGTAGTTCTGCAGGATCGAGAACGTCAGCCGCTCGCCGTCCTTCGACGTCACGTACCCGCCGAGCGCCGTCACCCGGGTCAGCGAGCCGGTCTTCGCGTGCACGTTGCCGGCGGCCGCGGTGTTGCACATCCGCGTACGCAACGTGCCGCCCTCGAAGCGCGGGTTCTTGCACGCGATCGGCATCGACGCGTACCAGGTCGAGAACCACGGCCGCGACTCCGCACCGCGCAGCAGGTTCGTCACCTGCACCGGCGTGAGGAAGTCCTGCCGCGACAGACCCGAGCCGTCGACGATCCGGATCGTGTTCATGTTCACGCCCAAGCCCTGGAGCGCGGTGGTCATCGCCGCGAGACCGGCGTCCCACGAGCCCTCGCCGGAGACCTTGCGTCCCATCTCCTTCACCAGCACCTCGGCGTGCCCGTTGTTGGAGAGCTTCATGAACGGCACCAACAGCTCGCCGACCGTCATCGACTCGTGCCGCGCCAGCTCCGCGGCGCCCGCGGGCGTCGCCGCGTACGTCGTCGGCCCCAACACGCGAACGCCGTGCTTGGTCAGCGCACGACGGAACACGTCCGCCGCGTAGCCCGTCGGCTCCCACACCGTCGCCCACTCCTGGTCGACGGACGCACCGAGCGCGATCGAGCCGGTCACCTCGATCGTGTTCGTGCCGTGCTGACGTTCGACCGACAGGCTGGTCGAGCCGCTCGCTTTCGTCGTCGCCTTGTTCACGAGCTTCACGTAGCTCGTCTCGGGCACGACCTTGAGCTGCGCCGGCGCACCGACCGTGGCGCCGGGCCGGGTCTCGACGATCACGGTGCCCGCGTCGTAGTCGGAGTTCGGCGAGACGGTCAGCGCCGAGATCTGCATGTTGTAGTAGTACGGCTCGTCGTCCCAGCCCCACGAGTTGCCGAGCCGGACCGCGTCGTACCAGGTGTCGTCGGCCACGAGGTTGCCCCGGACCACCTTGATGCCGGAGGCCGCGACCTTCGCCGCGAGGTCGTCGTAGTCCTGAGCGAGCAACGTCGGGTCGCCCTGCCCGCGCAGGAAGAGGTCGCCGCGCAGCACCGAGCCACGTACGGCCGCGGTCGAGAGCACGCTGGTCGGGAACCGGTGGTCGGCGCCGAGCACCTCGAGCGCCGCGGTGGAGCTGAACAGTTTCGCGTTCGACGCCGGCAGCAGCCGTTCGGAGGCTTCCTTGTCGTACAGCACGCCGCCATCCGCGCCACGTACGAGCACGGACGCGTGGCCCTCGGCGACGCCGGGCTGGGACAGGATCGTGTTCAGGTCCTGGACCAGCGTGTCGACCGGGGTCGCCGCCTTCGGTTGATCGAGCAGCTGCGGCAACGCGACGGACCCGCTCAGCAGTACGGCTGAGCTTCCGGCGACCAGGAGCTGGCGGAACGTACGACCCATGGCGGTACTCCCCTCGACGAAGGCTGCGGAGAATGCTGCCACCGATGGCCGGGAAATGGCAGGTTTCCTTCGCCCTCAGTTGGGAGAGCCGCAAGCACGCCCGAACGTAACCGACCCAAGACACTACGCTTCGTGATCATCCCCACATCGGGAACGGAAACCGGTCAAAGGTGCGTCACTATGACGCCTGCGGCCACAAGCGGTCGCGCCTGAGGAGGGAACGAGCACCTATGACCATCACGGGGAAGCGTGTGTTCGCCGGCCTTGCGGCCGTCGCGACCGCAGGCGCTGTCATGTTCGCTCCGGTCGCCGCCGGCGCCGCGACCACCGGTCCGGCCACTCCGGCCGTGAACGAGTGGACGAAGGGCCCGGCCACGATCGCCATGGCGGACTCTCCGGCTGCCTACAACACCTGGCTGAAGCCCGGCCAGCTGCTCAAGTCCGGCAACTACGTCCGATCGGCGAACGGCTACTACCGGCTGCTCATGCAGTCCGACGGCAACCTCGTCGAGTACGTGAAGTCGGGCAAGAAGTGGGTCGCCAAGTGGTCGACGCAGACCCACGGCAACAACGGCGCGTACGCCGCGATGCAGAAGGACGGCAACTTCGTCGTCTACAAGGGCAAGAAGGCCGTCTGGAGCACGCGCATCCAGAACTACAAGATCAAGGGCCTGGCCCTCCAGAACGACAGCAACCTCGTCAGCTACTCGACGACGAACAAGCCGCTCTGGCACCGCTGGATCACGATCTCCACGCCGAACACGAGTGCCAAGATCTACAAGGGCTACTCGGTCGTCTCGGCCAACCGCGTGTTCAAGCTGATCATGCAGAGCGACGGCAACCTCGTTCTGTACAAGGGCACGAAGGCCCTGTGGGGCAGCAAGTCGCGGGTCAAGGACTCCTACGCGGTGATGCAGGCCGACGGCAACCTCGTGGTCTACCGGAAGACGACCGCCACCTGGCACTCGAAGACCGGCGGCAACCCCGGCGCGTTCCTCTCCGTGCAGAACGACGGCAACGTCGTGATCTACAAGGGCCGGACGCCGATCTGGTCCACCGGCACGCACGGCTGACCTACCGAACGAACACGAAGCGGCGCCCCCTGGGGCGCCGCTTTCGTCTGTCCGCGTTCAGTAGTCCGGCAGCTCGGAGTCGCCGACGTGGTTGGCGAGCCAGGCGTTCAACGGATCCGTCGCGTGGAAGAACTCGACCAGCCGCTTCTTCGCCGCGGCCGTCCCCAGCCAGGCGGAGACCGGCCACTCCTTCCAGGCGATCAGGCCCTTCCAGCGCAGCAGGTCGATGCGCGGGTGGTCCTTGGAGTAGCCCTTCGGCGCCGACTTCAGCTTGTCGTGCCCGGTGATCTCGATCTTCGTCCGCGCGGCGACGGCGATGATCCGTTCCAGCTCCGAGCCCTTGATCTCCTCGTCGACCGCCTCGCGATAGCGGGTCAGCTGGTCCGGCGCCATCCGGTACATGCCGCTGCCGGCGCCGAGTCCGGCGGCGGACAGCTGGATGTAGCCGCCGCGCTCGACGGTCGCGCCGATGTTCGTCTTGTACGGCGTCTTGTCCTTGCTGAACCGCACGTCGCGGTACGGACGGAAGATCTTCCCCGCGCCGAACTCCTTCTCCAGGTCGGCGAGCAGCTCCACCATCGGGGCGTGCACCTGCTCGTCGTACACCGGCTTGTTCGCGGTCCAGTACGCCTTGGTGTTGTCTGCCTCGAGACCCTCGTAGAACTCGAGCGCCTCTGCTGGCCAGCCACGGAATGCCACGGGCCGATCTTAGGACGCCCCCATACGATGGCTTGATGGTGCGCAGGGCGGGCGTGGTCGCCGGGGTCGTCGCACTGCTGGCAGCCATCATCGTGGTCGCGGCACTGACCAGCGGCCAGGTCACCCGTCTGCCGGTTCCGAAGGGGTCGTTCCTGCCGCCCTCTCCCCCGCCTGCGCCGACGTTCGGCCCGAGCGGGCCCGGGCTCGGTGCACGCGGCCAGGGCGGCTCGACGCTCGGCACGATCCTGCTCGTCGCGGTCATCGTCCTCGCAGCCGTGATCGCAGCGCTCATCGTCTGGTTCCTCGTCCGCCTGCTGCGCCGCCTGCTCCAGTCCCGGCGCGGCCGGATCGTCGTACGCCATACGCCCGTCACGGCGAAGGCAGCCGCCGCCCGGCCAGTCCAGCCCGACGAGGTCGACTCCGCGATCCAGGAGGGCATCGACGAGCTCGACTCCGACGAGGGCGACCCGCGGCGCGCGGTGATCGCGTGCTGGGTACGGCTGGAACGGCTCGCCGCCCAGGCCGGCGCCGGGAGGTCGCCCAGCGACACCCCGGCCGAGCTCGTCGCGCACATGCTGGCCGCCGTCGACGTGAGCGGCGCGGTCCTCGAACGACTGGCAGCGCTCTACCGGCGAGCAAGGTACGCGCCGGCCGAGGTGTCGGAGGACATGCGCGCCGAGGCACTGGCCACGCTGCGCCAGGTGCGGACCGAGCTGGCGGGAGTCTCGTGAGGTCGCAGCTGCTCAAGACCGGACTGGTCGCGGTCCTCATCGCGGGTGGCCTGTGGGTGATCACGTCAGCGTTGTTCCGCGTCAAGATCCCGTTCGTCCTGCTCCTCGCGCTGGTCCTGGCCGTCGTCGGGAGTCGCGCGGTCGTCCTGTTGCTGCGATCGCCCAAGAAGCAAGTGGTGTTGGTCCGCGAGGATCTCGAGCCGCCGATCCTCGGGCTGCTGCCGGACCGCCCGTTCGCCGGCGCGCGGCGGTGGGAGTACCTGCTCGACGGCGCCCGCGAGGAACCCGCACTGTTCGCCAGGACCGTACGGCCCGAGCTCGTGCGGCTGATGGACGAACGGCTCAGGCTCGCGCATCGGATCGACCGAACGAAGGATCCCGAACGGGCACGCGCCGTGATCGGTCCCGTTCTCGCCGATCTCTGGGAACGCGAACGCGCCCTCACGAAAGCCGAGATCGACAATGTCCTCGACGAGATGGAGAAGCTGTGGGCAACCCCGCGTTGACACCAACCGAGGTGGGCCAGCTGGCCGAACGCGTCCTCAACGCTGTCGGCGAAGTCATCGTCGGCAAGCGCGACTCGCTCGAGCTCGTCCTCGCCGGCATCCTCGCCGGCGGGCACATCCTGCTCGAGGACCTGCCCGGTCTGGGCAAGACGCTCACCGCGCGCACGTTCGCCCAGGCCCTCGGCGTGGAGTTCCGGCGCATCCAGTTCACGCCCGACCTGCTGCCCGCGGACGTCACCGGCAGCCTGTTGTACGACCAGCGCAGCCACGACTTCACGTTCCGCCGCGGCCCCGTCTTCACCAACCTGCTGCTCGCCGACGAGATCAACCGCACGCCGCCGAAGACGCAGGCCGCGCTTCTCGAAGCCATGCAGGAGAAACAGGTCTCGGTCGAGGGCACGACCTACGAGCTCACCGCACCCTTCCACGTGCTCGCTACCGCGAACCCGATCGAGTACGAGGGCACGTACCCACTCCCCGAGGCGCAGCTCGACCGCTTCCTCCTCCGCGTCTCGTTCGGCTACCCGGAGGCCGACGAGGAGCTCGAGGTCCTGCGCCGGCGGATGGCGCGCAAGCGCGAGGAGGCCGAGATCCCGGCGATCGTCGACGCGCCGACTCTGCTCGCGATGCAGCACGCGCTCGAGGACGTCGTCGTCGAGGAGTCGATCGGCAAGTACATCGTTCAGCTCGTCGCGGCGACCCGGAACGAGGGCCGCGTTCTCGTCGGCGCCTCACCGCGCGGGTCGCTGGCGCTGATGCTGCTGGCCAGGGCGAAGGCCGCTCTGGCCGGGCGCGACTTCGTCGTTCCCGAGGACGTGAAGGACGTCGCCGTTCCCGCGCTCGCGCACCGGATCACGCTGCGGCCCGAGGTGTGGCTGCAACGGGTCGAGCCGGGCGACGTCGTGCGCGAGGCGATCGCGCCCGTGCCGGTGCCGGCGAGCGGCGCGCTGCCGAGCTACCAGACGCCCTGATGTGGAACCCGACGCGAGCGCTCCGCCGCGCGGTGGTCGTTGCCGCGCTGCTGCTCGGCATCGCCGTGCTGGGCGGCCGGGCTGACTTCGCCGTGCTCGCGGCGCCGTTCGTGCTCGGAACGTGCTGGGCGCTGCTGCGCCGTCCGTCTAGTCCGTTCGCCGTCCGGGTGGCGCGGACCGGCGAGCGGCTGGTCGAGGGCGCGGACGTGACGGTCGAGGTCACGGTGGCGAACGAGGACCCGGCGCCGTACGACCTCGCGCTCGCCAAGCCGGCCGGCTCGGAGTGGCTGGGGCTCACCGACCACGACCGGACCGTCGGCGTCGGCGTCGGCGCCGAGGAGGAGGCGACACTCGTCCTGGTGGGCAAGGCCGAACGGTGGGGCTGGCACCAATTCGGACCGTTCGAGGTACGCGCGATCGGCATCGACGGGCTGGTCGCGAGCACCTCGGTGCTGTCGGCGTCGCTGTCGTTGGACGTGTTCCCGCGGACCACGCCGTTCGAGGCCTCCGACGCGATGCCGAAGGCGGCCGGGCTGGTGGGCGCGCACCGTTCGCGCCGGTACGGCGACGGCGGCGAGCTCGCGGGGATCCGCCGGTTCGCGTCCGGTGACCGGTTGCGCCGGATCGACTGGCGAACGTCCTTGCGTACAAGGGAGTTGCACGTCGTCCACACGCTTTCCGACCGCGACGCCGAGCTGGTACTGGTGCTCGACGTCCTGCACGAGGCTGGCACGTCCGGCGGGATCGACGGGTCGGCGAGCGTGCTCGACACGACGGTGCGCGCGGCAGCCGGGATCGCCGAGCACTATCTCGGCAGCGGCGACCGGCTGATGATGATCGAGTACGGCGGCCGCGGCCGGGCGATGCGGCCGGGCAGTGGTCGCCGGCACTACCTGGCGACGCTCGAGTGGTTGCTCGCGACGCAGTCGGGTGAACGTTCGCACGGTCCGGCGGAGGGGGCGTTCGGCCGGTTCCGGATCCCGTCGTCGGCGCTGCTCGTCGTGCTCACGCCGTTGCTGGACGGGCGAAGCGTCGACATGCTGGCGCGGCAGGTGCGCGGCGGCCGGTCGATCGTCGCGGTCGACACGCTGCCGGCCGATGCGCGGCCGGCGATGGCCGGGCGGTGGTCGGACACGGCGTACCGGCTCTGGCGGATGGAACGGCAGAACACGGTCGGGCAGCTGCTCGAGCACGGCGTTCCGACCGTGACGTGGGCAGGCGCGGGCAGCCTCGACCACGTGCTGCGGGACGTCTCGCGCGTGGCGGCGACCCGATGAGCGCGCTGGTGGGCCGGCAGGTCGCGCGGTACTGGGACGCGCTCACCACGTCGGTCCTGCAGTGGTTGCGGGTGACGCCGAGCTCGCTGGTCGTTCGGCTCATCGTGCTGGTAGCCGGCATGGGCGCGTTGTGGGCCGGGGTCTTCGACGAGCTCTCGGTCGAGCTCGGTTGGGCGGCGGTGCTGGTGGCGGCCGCCGCGGCCGCGGTCTTTCCGGCGTCGCGGTACGTGCTGGTCCTCGAGCTGGTCGCGGTGCTCGGCTGGTTCGTGTACACGGTCGGGCTCTCGCGGCCGGTGACGTTCGGCGACCTGACGTTGCTCGCCGGGTCGCTCTACCTGCACCACGTCGGTTGCGCGCTCGCCGCACAGGTGCCGTACGACGCGGTGGTCCCGTGGCCGGTGCTCGGCCGCTGGCTGCTGCGCGCGGCGGCGATGATCGCGGTGACCACCGTCTTCGCGTTCGCCGTGGTCGGGCTCGCGCCGCGCGTTCCGGCGGCCTCGTCCGTGCTCGTTCCGGTGCTCGGCTTCGCCCTCATCGGCGTCCTGCTGGCCGGGTTCGTCGTTCTGTACAAGCGAAAGGGCCCGCCGGCGTAAGCCAGCGGGCCCCTCTGCGTACGTACTGCCGCGGCTAGGCCTTGACGACCTCGACCGAGAGCGTTGCGGACAGCTCCGGGTGGAGCCGGATCGCCACCTGGTGGGAGCCGAGCGTCTTGATCGGGTTACCGACCTCGATGCGCCGCTTGTCGATGTCCGGTCCGCCCGACTTCTTCACCGCGTCGACGATGTCGGTGACGGTGATCGAGCCGAACAGCCGGCCGGACTCGCCGGAACGCGCCGGCAGCTTGACCTTGAGCGACTCCAGCTGACCCTTGACCTCTTTGGCGTGGCCGAGGTCACGGATCTCACGGACGTCGCGGGCCTTGCGGATCGAGGCGACCTGCTTCTCGCCGCCCTTGGTCCAACGGATCGCGAAGCCACGCGGCACGAGGTAGTTACGGCCGTAGCCGTCCTTGACCTCGACCACTTCGCCCGGTCCGCCGAGGCCGCTGACTTCCTGGGTGAGGATGAGCTTCATGTGCGTCCTCCCCCTTAGCGAGCGGTGCTCGTGTAAGGCAGCAGGGCGACTTCGCGCGCGTTCTTGATCGCGACGGCGACGTCCCGCTGGTGCTGCGTGCAGTTACCGGTCACGCGTCGGGCACGGATCTTGCCGCGGTCGGAGATGAACTTCCGCAGCAGAGTCGTGTCCTTGTAGTCCACATAGGAGATCTTCTCCTTGCAGAACACGCAGACCTTTTTCTTGGGCTTGCGAATCGGTGGCTTGGCCATCGTGGTGCTCCTTTCAGAGCCCCGCTCGCGCGGGAATGGTCAGTTCTTACTTAGGGATCTAGAACGGGGGCTCGTCCTGGGCCGGCGCCTGCTGGCCCCACGGGTCCTGCTGCCCGCCGCCTTGCGGAGCGGACTGCTGTTGCCGGGGTGCGGGCGTCTGCCACGGGTCGTCCCCGCCGCCGCCGTACCCGCCCTGCGAACGCTGGGTCTTGGTGACCTTCGCGGTCGCGCTACGCAGGCTCGGGCCGACCTCGTCGACCTCGACCTCGAACACGGTGCGCTTCTCGCCCTCGCGGGTCTCGTACGAGCGCTGCTTGAGGCGGCCCTGAACGACCACCCGCATGCCGCGCTGCAGAGACTCGGCGACGTTCTCCGCCGCCTGACGCCAGACGTTGCAAGTGAGGAACAGCGTGTCGCCGTCCTTCCACTCACCGGACTGACGGTCGTACGTGCGCGGAGTCGACGCGAGCCGGAAGTTCGCGACGGCCGCCCCCGAAGGGGTGAAGCGCAGCTCGGGGTCGTCGACGAGGTTGCCGACGAGGGTGATGACTGTGTCGCCTGCCATGAACGGGCTCCGGTCGTACTAGCGGACGTCGGGGCGGATGACCTTCGTCCGCAGCACCGACTCGTTCAGGTTGAGCTGACGGTCCAGCTCCTGGACGACCGAGGGCTCGCACGTCAAATCGACGATCGCGTAGATCCCCTCGGACTTTTTGGCGATGTCGTAGGCGAGCCGACGACGGCCCCAGACATCGACCTTCTCGACCGCGCCGCCACCCTGACGGACGACAGTGAGGTACTGGTCCAGGGATGGGGCGACGGTGCGTTCCTCGAGCTCGGCGTCGAGGATCACCATGACTTCGTACCGACGCATGGGTTAAGTCCACCTCCTATGGACTCGGCGGCCACGCCGTTTCGGCGTGACAGGAGGGCGTACGGGTTGGCTGGTGCTCAGTGATGCTCAGGCTTGGCGACACGATGCTCATACCCACCAGTGCTCGACCAGGCCAGCCGCAAGATTACCAGGCGCCCACGGAGGACCGTGGGCGCCTTGTGGATGAAGCGCTTTGAGGCTGTGGTTACCAGCGGCGATGACGGCCGCTGCAGCGAGTGACCTGGAGCGTGTCGGTGCCCTCATGAGCCAGCATCGACTCATGGCTCAGGAACTCGTGACTCTGATGATTGTCGTACGGGGAACTAGTAGATCGTCGAGCTCCAGCGACAACGAGCTCGAGTTCGGCCAACGGCTCTAGCATGGTAAGGGCGCGCACCGCTTGGTCGTCGTCGAGCCGGTCGACGAGATGGTGCAGCTGCTCTTTGGCGGTCACCCTGCAGATTCTGCCCGGTGTGTCCCGATTCGCTGTCGTGCAACGCCGGAGAAAGATCACAATTCGTACACGAAATCACACGGATTGCTACGCCGGGCGTGTGAGGCCTTGTCGGTGCGGGGACGTAGAGTCGCCGGCATGAGCAGCCTCCTCCTTGGTGCACACGTCGAACAGGAAGATCCGCTTGCCGCGGCGCGGGAGCGGTCCGCTGACATCGTGCAGTTCTTCCTTGGTGATCCACAGGGGTACAAGGGGCCGAAGTTCGCCTATGCGGGTGGGGCGGAAGGGCTCAAGGCGGACGCGGAATCGGCGGGTGTCGGGCTGTACGTGCACGCGCCGTATCTCATCAACGTCGCCACGACCAACAACAAGATCCGCATCCCGTCGCGCAAGCTGCTGCAGCAACACGTCAACGGTGCCGCGTCGATCGGGGCGAAGGCGTTGATCGTGCACGGCGGGCATGTCGGTGGCGACGACGAGCTCGACACCGGTTTCGACAACTGGCGCAAGGCCGTCGATCAGCTCGACCAGAAGCTGCTCGTCTTGATCGAGAACACCGCGGGCGGCGACCACGCGATGGCGCGGCACCTCGATCGGATCGCGCGGTTGTGGGACGCGATCGGCGCGGCTTCGGGTGGCGACTCGATCGGGTTCTGTCTCGATACGTGTCACTTCCACGCCGGCGGCGAGGAGCTCGCCACGGTGGTGGACCGGGTGAAGGCGATCACCGGGCGGATCGACCTGGTGCACGCGAACGACTCGATGGACCCGTTCGACTCCGGTCGGGACCGGCACCAAAACCTGGGCAAGGGCGAGATCACCCCGGCCGACCTGATCACCGTGATCCGCGCCGCCGGTGCGCCGGTGATCGTGGAGACGCCGGCGGAGGACGCCGGGCAGACCGCGGACATCGCCTGGTTGCGGGAGCAGCTCTAACGCCTGCTGCGGGCGGCGCTGCCTTGATCCACGCGTGCGGGTAGCCTCGCGGGCGTGGCACTCCGGGTCAGAACCATTACCGCCGACGAGCATCTCGCGTTCCTCGCGACCTCGCCCGCCAGCTTCCTGCAGACGCCTGCCTGGGGTGAGGTCAAGCGGGAATGGCGCGCGGAATCGGTCGGGTGGATCGACGAGGCGAACGCCGACGAGCTGCTCGGCGCGGGGCTGGTGCTGTACCGACGCCTGCCCAAGATGCGCCGGTCGCTCGCGTACCTCCCCGAGGGTCCCGCGATCGACTGGTCCGACCCCGATCTCGGCCGCTGGTTGACGCCGCTCGCCGAGCACGCCACGAAGCAGGGCGCGTTCGGCATCCGGATGGGTCCGCCCGTCGTCACGCGACGCTGGTCGACGCCGGTGATCAAGGCGGCGATGGCGACCGGCGAGTCGGCGCGGCTGGGCGACGTACCTCCGACCGAGGAGGACAAGACCGGCCAGCAGGTCGTGGAGCAGCTGCGCGCGCTCGGCTGGCGCGAGCCGGTGGACCGAGCCGGCGGGTTCGCCGCGGGCCAGCCGCGCTACGTCTTCCAACTCCCGTTGAAGAATCGCGACGAGGCCGACGTTCTCGCCGGCATGAACCAGCTCTGGCGACGCAACATCAAGAAGGCCACGAAGTCCGGCGTCGAGGTCCGTCAGGGCACGCCCGAGGACCTGCCCGCGTTCCACGCGTTGTACGTCGAGACTGCCCGCCGAGACCACTTCACGGCGCGCCCGCTCGCGTACTTCCAGCTCATGTTCCGCGTTCTGCTCGCCGAGGACCCGGACCGCATCCACCTCTATCTCGCTTACCACGAAGACGATCTCGTCGCCGCGACGACGTGGGTGAAGGTCAACGGGCACGTCTGGTACTCCTACGGAGCGTCCTCGACCGCCAAGCGCGAGGTCCGCGGCTCCAACGCGATCCAGTGGCGGATGATCAGCGACGCGCTCGAGCACGGCGCCGACGTCTACGACCTGCGCGGAATCACCGACACGCTTGACGATTCCGACCCGCACGTCGGGCTGATCCAGTTCAAGCTCGGCACCGGCGGCGAGGCGATCGAGTACGTCGGCGAGTGGGACCTGCCGATCTCGAAGCTGCTGTACGGCGCGTTCGACCTCTACATGCGTCGCCGGGGAGGCTGAACGTGCCGCTCACGTTGTACGTCGAAGGCGACAAGTGGCGCGCGCACCAGCGGGCAGTCGTCGACTCTTTCCCCGGAATCGTCCCTGTGTGCAAGGGAAACGGGTACGGCTTCGGCATCCCCCGTCTCGCGGCGGAGGCGAACGCCCTCGGCGCGGACCTGATCGCGGTCGGCACGTACGAGGAGGTGCCGGCGGCCGCCGAGGTGTTCGACGGCGAGATCCTCGTGCTCACCCCGTGGCGCCCGTTCGTCGAGGTCGCCGACAAGCATCCGGTGATCCACACGGTCAGCCGGCTGTCCGACCTGGAGGCGCTGGCCGCCGAGGGCACCGCGAAGCCGCGAGTGATCGTTGAGCTGCTCACCTCCATGCACCGCCACGGCATCCCCGCCGCGGAGCTCGGCCGGCTCGCGCCGCTGCTGGAGGGCGTCGAGCTGCTCGGCTGGGCTCTGCACCTGCCGTTGACCGCGACCGGCGTGCACGGCCCGGAGGTCGAGACCTGGATCGCACGCCTCCGCGACGCCGGACTGCCCCTGACGCAGCTGTTCGTGTCCCACGTGACCAGCAGCGAACTCGCCGCGATCTCGGCCAAGCACCCCGAGCTGACGATCCGCCCCCGCGTCGGCACCGCCCTGTGGTTGAAGAAGGGCGAGATGTACAAGGCCCGCGCCCACGTGCTCGACGTCCATCCGGTCAAGCGGGGCGAACGATTCGGCTACCGCCAGCGCCGCGCGACCAGTCACGGGAACATCGTCGTCGTCGCCGGCGGCACCGCGAACGGCATCGCGCTCGAGGCACCCAGCCACGTGGCCGACCTGCGGACGCGTGCCAAGGTGCTGGCGGCGAGCGGCCTCGAAGCCGCCGGCCGGGCGCTCTCCCCCTATACGATCGCCGGCCGGAGGCGCTGGTTCGCCGAGCCGCCGCACATGCAGGTCAGCATGGTCTTCGTCCCCAGCAACGTGCGACCGCCGGACGTCGGCGACGAGCTCGACGTGAACGTGGGCATGACCATCACCACGTTCGACCGGATCGTCGTCAGCTGACAGTAGCTTCCTTCACCGAAACCGATCGTCTTGATCGGTAACTATCGCTTTTCGCGAACCCACCTGCCGCCCTAGCTTGGCTGGTATGGCGATCGTCCGGCGCCATCACCGCGAAGGAGGGGCGCATCGTGAGCACATTCGTGCTGATCCATGGAGGAGGAGACGGAGGCTGGGCCTGGCACCTGGTCGAGGCCGAGCTTCGCAGCCGCGGCCACGACGTGGTGGCTCCCGACCTCCCGGCCGACGACGAGTCGGCCACGCTGGACGACTACGCCGACGCGGTGATCGCAGCCGTCGGCGACAGGCGGGACCTCGTGGTCGTGGGTCATTCGTGGGGTGGGTTCACCGCTCCGCTGGTCGCCGCCCGGCTTCCGACCGAGGTGCTGGTCCTGGTCGCCGGCATGATCCCTGCTCCGGGAGAGCTCCCGGGCGACTGGTGGACGACGACCGGCTGGAGAGCCGCGGTGGCTGAGCAAGCCGCGCGGGACGGCGGGTTGACCGCCAACGACGACCCGTACGTGAGCTTCTACCACGACGTGCCGCGGGCTTTGGCCGACGAGGCCAGCAGCAGGGAGCGCGCGCACCCGTCGTCAGCCGCGACCTCCGCGCCATGGCCGCTCGAGGCGTTGCCGGACGTACCGACGAAATTCGTCCTGTGCACCGAGGACTACTTCTTCCCGCCCGACTTCTTCCGCAAAGTCGTGGCGGACCGCCTCGGGATCGTCCCCGACGAGATCGTCAGCGGTCACTGCCCGATGCTGAGCCGGCCGAAGGAGCTGGCCGATCTGCTGGCTAGCTATCGAGGAGCCTGACCATGCCGAGCGGCGTGCCCTGGCTCTGGCCCATCGGGTTGTCGTCCATCGTCTCGAGGACGAGCTTCGCCGGGAGGCCGTCGTTCGACACCGCGCGGATGTGGCCACCGCGGTCGTTGATGTCGACGATCGCGACCGGGGCACCGAGCTCGGCCGCCACCTTGTCGACGATCTTCTTTGCCTGCTTGGGACTCAGTGGCGGCAGCAGGCGGTCGGCGTACTCGCCGTGCATGCCGTCCAGGTCACGCGCCTCGCGGCCGGCGACGACGTAGAAGGCGCCGCGGAGGCCGAACGGTCGGGTCACGGCCGAGGCGGCGCAGGCCAGCAACGTACGGGGCCAGCCGATCCGCTGGATCACGAACTGCATCCGCTCCGGGATCGACTGCGCCTTGCTGTAGCCCTGCGGCCGCACGTACTTGCTGGCCAGCCGCGCGAACTTCCCGACCTTGATCGTCGACACCGACACGACCTGGCCGATCGACAGCAGCGCGATCTTCTCGCTCAGCACCGCCGTTCCACCGGTCGACAGGTAGTCGCCGAGTCCCTCGCGGAGGATCGCCGCGAGGTCCTTGGGGTCGTCGAACCATGGCGTCGCGATCATCACGCGCTGGTACTTCCGCCCGTTCCGGACGATCGTCTCGTCGGAAAACACGCTGTACTTCTGCGGCGCCTGCTCGACGGCCTGGTCGGACATCGCTTCCCCTCAGTCAGTGGACCCGGGCCACGCTACCCGCTCCATTTGCCGACCAGATAGGCGGCGGCCCACACACCGCACAGCGGCAGGGAGATCACCAGGTACGCGCGCCAGACCCATTTCCGCCGGGTCGCGATCGCGGCGAGCAGCAGCCACAGCGGGAACCAGATCAGCAACGCGCGCGGCACCGAGAAGAACCAGTACGAGGTCGCGAACGCCACCACCTGGATGCCCACCCAGGTCGCCTCGCCCCAGCGCCGGTACGACAGCAGCGCGATCGTCAACACGACGCCGACCAGCATCGCGACGAGCTCGGCCCGGTACATCCACTCGAAGTTGGCCTGCACCGAGCCCGGCACGTCGAACACTGTCTTGCCAATCGCCACGTTCCAGGTGTTGATGAACGAGTCGATCGGGTTGGTGAAACCGCGGTACCAACCCTTCGCCTGCGCGTTGTACCAGGCCAGCCAGTCGCCAGTCGCCGACTTCAGATAGAGCATGTACGCGAGCACCGGGATCGTCGGAATCGCCAGCCAGAGCACCTGGAACCACGATCGGCGCCGGCCGGAGGTCAGGAACTCGACGCCCAGGGCGATGATCAGGAAGATCCCCGAAACCCGAACAGTCGAAGCGCCTGCCGCCAACAACGCCGCGGAGAGCCATTGGCCCTGGCGCGCGCACAGCCAGGCCGGGATCGCGAAGCCGAGGAACAGGGCCTCCGTGTACGGCGCCGCCAGGAACACGGCCGGTGGAGCGATCATCCACGCGAGCGCCGCCATCCGCCCAGCGCCGCCACCGAACTCCGAGTCGGCCAACCGGGCCAGCGCCACGGCCGCGACGCCGCCGGCGATCAACGACACCAACAGACCGACGAGCATCGTCGGCAGCCCGATCGCGTGACCGGCCCGGAGCACCATCGGCAACCCCGGGAAGAACGCCTCCAACTGCGGCGCCCCGCCGAAGTAGCCCTTGATCGCGATGCTCTCGAAGTGCACGACGTCCCACTGCCGCCACCGGTCCAGCCATGCGGCCGGGGCGCCGTCACCGGCGAACAGCCACGGCGCGCTCATCGAGATCACGAACACGCCGAGCCGAGTGAGCAGCCACCAGCCGAGCACCTCGACGTCGAGCGGGCGGAGCCGGGTGGCGACGATGAACCGGTCGAGGAACGGCAACCGCGCCGGCTCCGCGACCGCCTCGTCGGGATCGTCCACCCGGCGGGTCGTCATGCGACGGCGCCTTCTCGTACGCGTGCCTGCCGCGCGCGGTTCATCCGGCGCACCCAGGCCTTGTCGGGCGCGTGGTCGAACGTTCCGCCGCCGGGATCGTCGCTGACCCCGTCACGACGGAGCGGGTCGTTGACCGGATGCAGGATGTCGCGGATCACCACCACGGCCAGGTAGACCATCGCGCCGAGCCGGGCGAGAACCGCGAGCCAGTACAGGCGATCCGGCGCGTTCGGCGCGGCCGGCGAGAGCTGCTGCCCGAGATGCAGCCAGATCGCGGCCCAGTAGAAGACCTCGGCCGACTGCCAGATCAGCCAGTCCCGCCAGCGTGGCCGGGCGAGCGCGAGGAGCGGCAGCAACCACAACGCGTACTGCGGCGCCACCACCTTGTTGAAGATGAGGAACGCCACGACGGTGAGGAACGCGAGCTGCGCCAGCCGCGGCCGGCGGTGCGCCCTGATCGCGAGGATGCCAATGCCCAAGCAGGCAAGGCCGAACAGGATGAACGAGATCACGTTGACGTGCGGTACCCGGGTGCCCGACAGCGCGAACACGTACCAGAGCGAGCCGTAGTCGGCGCCGCGCGACTTGTTGAACGACCAGAAGTGCAGCCAGCTCTGCGTCGCGAACAGCATGATCGGCAGATTGACGATCAGCCAGGTCGCGAGCCCGGACAGCAGCGCGCCGAACCAGATCCGTAGCTGTCCCGACCGGAGCGCGAGCAGGAGCAAGGGGCCGAACAGCAGTAACGGGAAGAACTTCGCCGCCACCCCGAGTCCGATCAGACAGCCGGCGAGCATCGGATGTCGGCGTGACCAGGCGAGCAACGCCAACGCGGTCAGCCCGATCGCGACCAGGTCCCAGTTGATCGTGGCGGACAGCGCGAGGATCGGCGCGGCGGCGATGAACAGCCCGTCGTACGGCCGATCCGGCACCACCTTGCTCACCGCCCACACGGTGAGCAGGCCGAACAGGAACATGAAGACGACGTTCACGTCGAAGAACAGCACGCCGTCGCGCACCGCGTCGCCGTTGCCGAGCCAGTGCGTGATCGTCGCGGCGAGCTGCATGATCCCGCCGGTGAGAACTGGGTACTCGAGGCTCGGGTAGTTGCCGCGGTCGAGGTACGCGATGTTGCCCTGGGCGAAGCCGCGCTCGCGGTACAGGTGCGCCATGTCGCTGTAGCAAAGATGTGTGAACGACACCTGCGACTGGCGCGACCAGCCCTCGCTGTGGCAGGGCGCCTTCTCGACCAGGCCGATCACGAACATCGCGGTGGTGACGAGGAACATCACCACGATCGGCGACCAGCGGGAGACGCCGATCCGCGCGTGTACGCCGATCGGACCGCCCAGCCACGACGTCGCCATCCGGGCGATCGGGTCCTCTCGCGACTGGCTCGTGTTCAGGACCGTGCCCATCGCCTTGCTCAGCACGGTTCGCCCTTCACTACCCACTCACACGCCCCCAAGCCATCAGCCTGCTCCCCCGGATCGAGGGAACCATGCTGCCGTACGGCCCTCGGCGAGGTTACGGCGCGCCGTCATCTGGTGACGGGTTGCCGTCATCGTCCGGCGGCGGGCTCGGCGCCTTGGTCGGCGGCTTCTTCGTCGGGCCCGGATCGGGGTCGGGATCCTGGGTCGGCGGGGGATCCGACGGCTCGGGATCGGGGTCGGGATCCTGGGTCGGCGGCGGATCCGACGGAGACGGATCCGGGTCCGGCTCCCGGGTCGGCTCCTTGGTGGGTTCCTTCGTCGGCTCCCTTGACGGCTCCGGGTTCGGCGAGCTCTGTCCCGTCCGGGTGGGCTTCGGCTTGGGGTTGACGGTCTTGCCGATCCACGCCGGCTTGTCGAACCCCTGGACCGGCTGACCCTCCAGCGCCGCCTTCATGTACGCGGTCCAGATCTGCGCCGGATACCGGCCGCCGGTGAACTGGTCCAGGCCGCCCACACCGTCGAGCGACTCGAGGCCGCCGTTGCCCTCGCGGTAGAAGCCGACGGCGGTCGAGAGCTGCGGCGTGAACCCGACGAACCAGGCGGTGAGGCCTTCGTGGGTTCCCGTCTTCCCGGCCGCCGGCCGGTCGAGGTCCTGCGCCCGCTTGCCCGATCCCTTCTCGACGACCTGGGAGAGCGCGTACGTCACGTCGCGGACGACGTCGTCCTTGAACTCGCGCTTGACCTCGGTCGGTGCCTCGTACGCGACCTCGCCGGTTCGCGTCGTGACCTTCGCGATGAGATGGGCCTTCGCCCGTTCGCCGCCGGCGGCGAACGTCGCGTACGCGTTCGCCATGTCGACCGTGTTGACCGAGGCCGACCCGAGCGCCACCTGGGGGTTGTCCTCCAGGCCCGGGCTCTCCTTCGGTACGCCCGCGCGGATCGCCGAGTCGACGACCTTGTCGGGACCGAGCTCGTTGACGGTCAGGTCGACGTACGCGGTGTTGATCGAGTCCTCGGTCGCCCTGAGCAGGTCGACCGTGCGGCCATAGTCCTCGTCGCCCTCGTTGTTGACCTTGACGCCCTCGGCCTCGAACGGGCTGTTGCCCGCGAACCGGCTCTTCAGCGAGATGCCCTTCTCGAGCGCGGCGGCGAGGGCGAACGGCTTGAACGAGGAGCCTGGCGGGATCTTCGCCTGGGTGGCGTCGTTGAACTGCCTGCGCAGGTAGTTGGTGCCGCCGTACATCGCGACGACCTCGCCGGTGCCCGGACGAACCGACGCTCCGCCGGCGTGCACGTTGGCGGCGTCGTCCGGGAACCCCTTGTTGAACGCGGCGACCATGGCCGCCTGGGCCGTGGGGTCGAACGTGGTGCGCACCCGAAGGCCGCCGGCCTCGATCTCACGCTCGGTGAAGCCCAGCGAGAGCAGCTCCTTGCGAGCCGAGACCAGCAGGTAGCCCTCGGGTCCGTCGTACTGCTCGTCGCGGGCGGACGTCTTGATCGCCGGCATCCCGGCCTTCTCGGCGGTCGCGGCAGGGATGTCGCCCATCGCCGCCATGCCGCGGAGGATGTACCGGAACCGCCCCTCGAGCCGGGTCTTGTTCGAGCTGTCGATCGACGGGTCGTACAGAGCGGGCGCCCGGATCACCGACGCGATGATCGCGCCCTCCTGCGGGGTGAGCTTCTGGACGTCCTTGCCGAAGTACGCGCGGGACGCGACCTGGATGCCGTACGCGCCGCGGCCGAAGTAGATCGTGTTGAGGTAGTCCTGCAGGATCTGCTGCTTGGACAGGCTGCGCTGCACCTTCAGCGTGATGAACAGCTCGCGGACCTTGCGCTGCCAGGTCCGGTCCTGGGTGAGGTAGTAGTTCTTCACGTACTGCTGGGTGATCGTCGAGCCGCCCTGGATCTCCCGGCCGCGCGCATAGGCCCACATGGCCCGGACGATGCCTGTGGGCGAGATGCCCTTGTCGGTCCAGAACGTGCGGTTCTCCGCGGCGAGCACCGCGTCCTGAACGTGCTTCGGGACCTGGTCCAGCGGGACCGTGATGCGGTTCTGGGCCGAGAACGTGCCGAGCACCTTCTGGCCGTCGCCCCAGTAGAGGATCGACGTGTTCGAGGTGACCAGCTTGTTCGCGTCGGGCACGGGGGTGATCGCGTACCCGATCGCGAACGCCGCGGCGGCGCCGACGAGACCGAGCACGATCGTGAAGCCGATCCCGATCAGCACCTTCTTGAGGCTCAGGCCTTTGCGCTTGCGCTTGCGATTTCCGCCACGCCGACCGCCACGCCCGTCATCAGGATCGGGCGCGTAGTGGTCGGTGTCGAAGTAGTCGGTCCGCGTCACGTGGTTCCCCGCTAGCTAGGAGACGACGGTGACAGTCGCAGCCCGCCGACGGTGCCCGAAATGCACCGGTGACGTGCGTACGACCGGGTCTGCTCGAGTATTCGTCCTCGGCGGTGCGCTGCCGACGCGGGGGTCGCCTTCGCACACCGTCGCCAAGAACATACGACGTCGTGAGGTAGTTCCAGGAGCAGCCCTGGCAGACCTCGACAACATAGACCGAGAACTCACCGTGTTGCCTGGCCATCGCTTCCAGCTCGGGCAACGTCCGGATCCTGCCGGAGTACTGGCCGAGCTCATCGCCGAACACGTACGTGACATGGGTCAGCTTCTCGCGGCGGCACACCGGACATTCCAGGTCGGTGGGCTCACCGTGGAACTTCGCGGCCCGCAGCAGATAGGGGTCGGCGTCACAGACATCCTCCATGACCGTCGCCTGCCCGCCCCGCAGCGCGCGCAGGGTTGCGCGCCTCTGCAGGCTGTAGTCGACGACCGACCGCTGGGACCACATGGCTCAAAAGCGTACGTGCTGCGGCAAGCGAGCGCAGCCGTCGAGATCGAATCTCAAGACAAGATCATCAGACGTGTGGGGGAACGCCTCTCAACGCCGGCCACTCGCCAACTGTTCGGCGTTGGCTCGCTCGTGCGGGTTGCTCTCTCGGTCGGTGGGGATCGCCGGGAGTGTATTGGCCGCCCTCCATGTCAAGGGCGCTTCGCGTCTCGCCTTCGGCGAGATCAGGTCGCTTCGCGACCTGACCCGTTGACATGGAGCCTCTCGGCGGCCAATGAGCAGGCACCATGGGCAGGCTCCGCCTGCCCACCCCTGGCCCCGGCGATCCCCACCGGCCTCGTTCGCCACCCTCCTCGCTCGCCCGCCACTGCCTCGGTCGCCGCTCCTGCCCGCTCGCCCCTGCCGTCACATCCGTCCCACGCTCGCGACTTGTTAGACAGATCTCGGTCTCTAAGCCGAGATCTGTGTAACAACTCGCCTTACCTGCCCTTGTTCGCCTTCGCCAACGCTCGGAGCAGGACGTCCAGCTCTCCTTCGGGATCCGGACCTGGCACGTGCGTCGCGAACACCTCGTCTGCGCGCGCTCTGTTTGCCAACTCTTTGACGATCTCGTCCTCTGTTCCCGCGATCACCAGGGCGTCGATCAGCTCGTCCGTCACGCTTCCATCTCCTGCCTGTGGATAGCCCGCGGCCGCGAACATGGTGGCGAAGGCGGGGGTGTTCACGAAGGGGACTAGCTGGGGGCGGGCCCACTGTCTTGCCCCCTCCCGATCCTCGGTCATCGCGACCGCCACCTGTTGCACGATCGGCGGCGTGGGCCGCCCGGCCTTCGCCGCACCGGAAGCCAGTGCGGGACGGGCAACCGCGTCCAGATATGCGGGTGGGCAGTACCAGGACATCGCGCCGTCGGAGACTTCGCCGGCGACTTCGAAGGCCTTGGGGCCGAGGGCGGCGAGGATGACGGGGGTGGCTGGGGCGTCGTCTAGGTCGGCGTCGACGGAGTAGAAGCGGCCGCGGTAGCGGACCTTGCCGTCGCGCAGTCCTTCCCGCAGCACCTCGACGTACTCGCGCATCCGCCCCAGTGGCCGGTCGACCGGCGCTCCGATCGCCGCCGCGTTCACGCCGAGGTTGCCGGTGCCGACGCCGAGCCGCAGCCGGCCGGGGGCGATCGCCTCCAGGGCGGTCGCCTGGCTGAGGACAGCGACCGGGTGCCGGGTGAACACGGGCACGATCGCCGTGCCGACCACGATCCGTTCGGTACGAGCCAGCGCGGCCGCGAGGACGGTCGCGGTGTCGTACGCCGTCACCGGCATGGCGGCCCAGACGGAGGCGACGCCGGCGCGTTCGGCGCGTTCGATCAGCGCGAGGGCGTCCGGGACGTTCGGAACGAAGAAGCCGAGGCCGATCTGCATGCCTTCGATCGTTCTGGGCGCCCACTCTCGCGACAGCTGGCCGGGGAGCCAACCTTCGTAAAGATCCGGCCAACCTCCTTGCGGGCACCTAAGCTCGTCGAGGAGGCGAGGCCGATGACTCCCGAGCAGGTGTCAGTCGTGATCGCCGTCGTGTCCGCGTTGGTCGCCACCGTTGCCACCGTCCTCGGCATCGTCGAGAGAAGGCGGACCTTCGACTCCCAGCAGGCCGAACTGAAGCGCCAAGCCGAGCACTGGCAAAGGGAGTTCGCCTCCGAAGGACGCCGCCAGGAAGTCGCGCTCAGAACGCAGTTCCACCTGGAGCAGTATCGCCACCGCTTGTCCTCCTACAGCGCCGTCATGCGGACGCTCGGCGCGGTCATCAGCGTGGGCGTCGAGGCGGCACCGGACAGGCATGAGGTCCTGCCCCAGAGCAATGAACTCCTTCAGAAGACGGCCGATGCCTTGTTCGAGCATCTCTACGGCGAGGCGGGGCTGCTGATGACGCTGGACACGCGAAATCGTCTGCATACCGCGCGGCTCGCCTGCCTCCATTCCCTGCAGGAGAACGGAAGCAAGGAGGCAGCGGACGACCTGATCGACGCCTTCTATGACGCGCGGCGCTACCTCCGGGCCGATCTCGAGCTCGTGGACGACCGCTCCCCGGAGAACCTGGAGAAGCTGACGAACAGGCTGTTCGAAGAGGCCAGGGAAGTCGCGGACCGCGTCTAGTCGAGGTCGGTGTCGCGGGAGACCGGCTCCCAGGCACGGAGTTCGGCGAGGTTGCGTTCGAGTGCTCCGCCCACGGCGTCGACCGCGTCGTTGCCGAGGACGAGCCGGAGCGGTGGTTGGTCGGCGTCGATCGCGGCGAGGATCGCCCGCGCGGCCTTGGCCGGGTCGCCGCGCTGGGCGCCGTCGAAGTCCTCCTGCATCTTGCGTACCGGACCGACGATGTCGTCGTACGCGGCGATCGGTTCGGTCATCCGCATCGCGCCGCCATGCAGCCCGGTACGGAACGCGCCGGGCTCGACGATCAGGACGCGGACGCCCAGCGGTCCGACCTCGGCGGCGAGGGACTCGGAGAAGCCCTCGAGCGCGAACTTGCTCGCCGAGTACGCGCTCACGCCGGCGAACGAGGTCCGCCCGCCAAGGCTGCTGAACTGCACGATCGTTCCGCCGCCCCGTTCGCGCATGCCCGGCAGCGCCGCGCGGGTGAGGTTGACCGGGCCGAAGAAGTGCACGTCCATAAGGTCGCGCAGCTCCTCGTCCGTGGTCTCCTCGGCGGCGCCGATCAGTGCCCGGCCCGCGGTGTTGACGAGGACGTCGAGGCGCCCGTGACGTTCGACGACCGTGGCGACCGCGGCCGCACAGGCCTGGCCGTCGGTGACGTCGAGCTCGAGTGGGTCCACGCCGGCGGGGAGCGCGTTCGTACGTCGAGCGGCGCCCACGACGACGTCACCGGCGGCGAGCGCGGCTTGGGCGAGTGCGGATCCGAATCCCGACGAGGCGCCGGTGACGAGCCAAACCCTGGAGGTCATGGCTCCCGACGATACGAGAGCGCGACGGGGTCAGGAATGTACGTTCTTGCCGCTCGCGTACCTGCCGGGCGAGACGCCGACGTACCGCTTGAAGTGCCGGCTGAAGTGGCTGAGGTCGAAGAAGCCGACCTGGTACGCGATGTCGCTGACCTGATTCCCCTTGAGCAGCAGGCGTTTCGCCTGTTCGACGCGCAGCTGCAGTTGGTACTGGTGCGGCGGAACGCCAACGCTGCTGGCGAAAAGTCGGCTGAGCCGGAACGAGCTGAGGCCGCTCGCTGTGGCGAGATCGTCGAGCGAGACGTTGCTCGCGTAGTGGTCGTGCAGGTACTCCTTCGCGCGAAGGACAGCTCGGTGCGGCGTCGGCGCGGGCCGCTTCGGGCGTACGTCGTGCGCGTGCCGTTCGACGAGATTCGTGAACCAGGTCAGCAACCTGAGCTCGTGATCGAGCGTGCTGGCCGCGTCGCGGGCCGCGCGGTGAGCGTGCGCGAAGCCTTGCACCGTGGCGAGGTCGGCGATGGCAAGGTCACGGAAGGTCGGTGTGGCCTGACCGGCGATGGCTTCAAGCAGGCTGGGTTGGACGTACAGCGTGAAGTGCAGCGAGGTCGTGTCGCGGTCGGCCGGATCGCGCGGTTCGTGGGGCTCGCCGGGCATGACGATCGTCAGCTGGTCGGGCGGGACCGCGTAATAGGCGCCGCGGTAGGAGATGCCGCAGGGTTGGTCGAAGTTGAGGTTGAGCTGGTACTCGGCGTGCGCATGCCGTGGCAGGACAGTCGGCGGGCCGGGCTCGTAGCGATACCACTCGAGCAGCACGTCTTCGTGGAGCATGCCCCCTGCTTGGACGGCGCCTTCCATGCGTTCTATCGTCCTGCCGCGAGGTCTTCGAAGATCCGCCACGTCTCGCTCCGGATCAGCGCGGCGTCCTCGTTCGACAGGGCCTTCGGCTTCGCCTCGAGGCCGACTGGGTCCTCCTGCAGGAGTGCGATGAGGAAGACGCAGGCGGCAAGGTAGGTGCCAGCGAGCGCGGGGTGGCTGTTGTCGTCGTCGTGCAACCGCGGCTGGTCGTGCTCGCGGAGGAACCGTTCCCAGACCATGCCGACGGGGACGAGCGTCGCGCCGACCTCGGCGGCGCAGCTGGCGTACGCGGCGGTGATCGCTGCCTGTCCGTCGGGCTGGTTGAGGCGGGACCAGGTCATGTACAGCGCGGTCTTCGCGCCAGACTGAGCGATGAGGTCGTGCATCTCGCGCACGTTCTCGTGCATGCGCTTGGCGTTCTTGCCCGGCAGCGTGCTCTGCTCCTGGAGGACGACGGTGTCGTACGCGCCGGCCTCGAGGGCGGCCGCGACGGCGCCGGAGTTGAGGTGCTGGCGGAGGGACGCGCCGCCGGCCTGGATCAGCTTGTGCTCGATCAGGATGCCTCGCTCCTTGGCGAGGCGGGCCACCAACGCGGGCAGGCCGTTGCGCGCCGTAAAGCTGTTGCCGACGAACAGGATCCGCATTTCCCGGACCGTACTACGTGCGTGTCGTGTACGGCGGCAGAGCCGAGAGGTCGAGGTCGGCATCCGGCCACCGCCGCCGCAGCATCGCCGCGCCCGCACGCGCCCACCCGGTCAGCGCGGGCAGGCAGCCGAACCGTTCGGCGGTCGCGGCGGCCGCCTCGAGCGTCGCGATCCGGTGCGGGCGGCTCGCCTCGCCCGCGGGTCGGGCGTCGATCTTGGGCAACGTCGCGAAGCGGCGAGCCGCCCAGACGAACGCGCCGCCCGCCACCACACGTCCGTACGTACGGTCGTCGGCCACGTCGAACTCGGCCCGATACGCGGCTTCGAGCGGCGACGGGTCGCCGAGGGTGATCCACATCGGCCCCGGTGTGAAGAGGTCGGTCACCTCCGCGAGCACGTGCCGGAAGCCGGCCGCCTCGAAGTCGATCAGCCGTCCCTCGCCTCGGCCGAGGACCAGGTAGTTGTTCAGGCCGACGTCGCCGTTGGACAGCGCGAGGAACGGTCCCGGCTCGAGGATCTCCTCGATCACCGCCGCCAGCTCGTGGGCGGCGGCCGTGGACATCGGGGTGCCGAAGTCGGCGAGGTGGTCGACGCCGGCCTTCCACAGCGCGAGGTACGTCTCCCGGTCGGCGCGCGGATCGGCCCAGGCGCCCGGACCGGCGTAGTACTCTTCCGCCCGGCCGGCGGTCAGCGCGTGCAGGCGACCGAGCGTCCGGGCGAAGTCGACCCGCGCCGAGTCGTCCCCATCGAGGAGCAGCTCGCGCAGCGACGGCCGCGGCCCGAGATCCTCCAGGACGAGCAGTCCGTCACCGGCGGCGAGCAGCTTCGGGGTGAGGTCGAGGCCGTCGAGGAACTCCAGCGCGGACCGTTCGGCATGGAGCCGTTCGGGTTCGGCGCGGTCGTTGCTCCGCCCCCACTTCACGATCACCGTGCCACCGCCCGTCAGCGTCGCTCGGGCGACTTCCCACGGCGCGACACGTTCGACCGATGTGACGGGAACGCCGAGGAGGCGCTCGATCGTCGCGGTGGAAGGGGACACAAGTGGGCATTGTGTCAGCGACAGGTGCGGGCGTATCGTCCCTCGTATCGGGTCGATGTATCGACTCGATACATCGAGCGGAGGCTCCATAGCTCTTGGAGGGCGATGCCGCGCCGGACCGGGGTGCTCGAGCTCGCCGTCCTCGGGTTGCTGAACGAGCAGCCGATGCACGGCTATGAGCTCCGCAAGCGCCTGGACAAGGTGCTCGGCTGGGGTCACTCGCTCTCGTACGGCTCGCTCTATCCCTGCCTGAAGACGCTGTCCCGGCAGGGGTTCCTCGACGAGGAGGGACCTCTCGTACCGGGAATCGGGCGGCGGGCGAAGATCGTCTACCGGCTGACCGAGGCCGGCACCGAGCACTTCGCCGAGCTGCTCGCCGATGCCGGCCCGTCCGCGTTGGACGACGAGCGGTTCGGCGTGCACTTCGCGTTCTTCGCACGGACGGACGAGTCGGTCCGCCTCCGCGTGCTGGAGGGCCGCAAACGACGACTGGAGGAACGCCTCGAACGGGTGCGCACCCAGCTGCAGCGCACCCAGGAACGGTTGGACGCGTACGGCCTCGAGCTCCAGCGCCACGGCATGGAGTCCGTCGAACGCGAAGTGAGTTGGCTCGACGGTCTGATCAAGACCGAGAAGGTTCGCAACGCCACACCTCAGTAGAGCTGGGGAGACGCATGGCCGCGTACTACTGGTGCGGCCCGTTCCCGGCCGAGAGACGAAGGAGAACCCATGGGTTCGATCCGGGTTGCGATCGTCGGCGTCGGCAACTGTGCGACGTCGTTGATCCAGGGAATCCATTACTACCGAGATGCGGATCCGGCACAGAAGGTGCCGGGCCTGATGCACGTGCGGTTCGGCGACTATCACGTACGGGACGTGGAGATCGTCGCCGCGTTCGACGTCGACGCGAAGAAGGTCGGCGTGGACCTCGCGGACGCGACGCGGGCGAGCGAGAACAACACGATCAAGATCTGCGACGTTCCTCCGTTGGGCATCACCGTTCAGCGCGGGCCGACGCTCGACGGGTTGGGCAAGTACTACCGCGAGACCATCACCGAGTCCGACGACAAGCCGGTCGACGTCGTTACCGTGCTGCGCGAAACCGGTGCGGACGTGCTGGTGTCGTACCTGCCGGTCGGCTCGGAGGACGCGGACAAGTTCTACGCGCAAGCCGCGATTGACGCCGGGGTCGCGTTCGTCAACGCGCTGCCGGTGTTCATCGCCACGGATCCCAAGTGGGCTGCGAAGTTCGAGGCCGCTGGCGTACCGATCATCGGCGACGACATCAAGAGCCAGGTCGGTGCGACGATCACGCACCGCGTGCTGTCGAAGCTCTTCGAGGACCGCGGCGTGGTCGTCGAACGTACGTACCAGTTGAACTTCGGCGGCAACATGGACTTCATGAACATGCTCGAGCGAGATCGGCTCGAGTCGAAGAAGATCTCCAAGACGCAGTCGGTGACGTCGCAGATCCCGCGCGAGATGGAGAAGCGGAACGTGCACGTCGGGCCGAGCGACTACGTGGCCTGGCTGGACGACCGCAAGTGGGCGTACGTACGACTCGAAGGCCGTGCGTTCGGCGACGTGCCGCTGTCGCTGGAGTACAAGCTCGAGGTGTGGGACTCGCCCAACTCGGCGGGCATCATCATCGATGCGATCCGCGCGGCGAAGATCGCCAAGGACCGCGGCATCGGCGGCCCGATCCTGTCGGCGGCGAGCTACTTCATGAAGAGCCCACCGAAGCAGTACTCCGACGACCAGGCGCGCGAGCTGGTGGAGAAGTTCATCCGCGGCGAGGTCGAGCGCTAGCTGGGATTGGAACGAGGGCGTCCCTCTATCGAATAGATCGATAGAGGGACGCCCTCAATCGAAGAAGTTCAGGAGCGGAAGAACGTCCGCAGGTCGCCGACCAGCACGTTCGGGCCTCTCCATCGCGGCGAAGTGGCCGCCGTCGGGGAACTCCGACCAGTGCACGATGTTGCTGTTGTCCCGCTCGGCGAACACCCGGATGGTCTTGAAGTCGTCCTGGAACACCGCGACCCCGGTCCGCGACGGCGTTCACCTCGGGCTCCCGCTGAGCCTTGCCCTCCTCGAAGTGGTAGCGGCCGGCGGTCGCCTGGGTGTTCGTGAACCAGTACAGCGAGACCTGGGTGAGGATCTGGTCCCGCGACACCAGGCTCGTCCCGTCGCCGAAGTTGTTGAACAGCTCGCTGTACGCCAGCTGGCCGACCGGAGAGTCCGCGATGCCCGCCGCCACGGTCTGCGGGCGGGTTCCGTTCATCTGGTTGTAGCCGCCGACGGACTGGAACCACTGCATGTGCTCCAGCGCCGCGTAGTCCTTCGGGCTCGAGCTTCTCGAACTCCGCCGGGTCGCCGGACGGGAACGAGAACAGGTGCAGCACGTGCAGGCCGAGGAAGCCCTCCGGGCTGCAGCAGCCCGAGCTCGCGGGAGATCATCGCGCCGCCGTCGCTGCCGTGCGACGCCGTACGACTCGTACCCGAGCTTGCGCATCAGCTTGTCGAACGTCTCCGCCACCCGCCGCATGGTCCAGCCGCGGACCGTTCATCGGCATGCTGTAGGCGAAGCCGGGCATCGACGGGACCACGACCGAGAACGCGTCCTCCGCGTTGCCGCCGTGCGCGACCGGGTCGGTGAGCGGGCCGATCAGGTCGAGGAAGTCGACGAACGAGCCGGGGTAGGTGTGCGCGAGCAGCAGCGGCGTCGCGTTCGCTTCCTTCGACGGCACGTGGATGAAGTGGATCGTCTGGTCGTCGATCTCGGTGAGGTAGTGCGGGAACTCGTTGATCCGCGCTTCCTGCGCCGCCCAGTCGAAGGAGTTCCGCCAGTACTCGACGGTCTCCGCGAGGTAGCTGTTCGGCGTTCCGTAGGCCCAGTCGTCGGTCGGGGCGGGCTGCGGGAGCCGGGTCCGCGCGAGGCGCTCGTTCAGGTCGACCAGGTCTTCCTTGGAGACCTCGACGCGGAAGGGGCGGATGTCGCTGGCGTTCGTCGTGTTCGTCATGACAGGAACGTTAAAAGCCGTATAGGAACACTCGGTTCCTATTACCCCTACGATTTTCCGCGTGCTCGAAACTTCTTCTCGTCTGCTCGCTTTGCTTGCCCTGTTGCAGTCTCGGCCGTCGTGGACAGGGACGGAGCTGGCGGAACGATTGAGCGTCAGCACGCGCACGATCCGCAACGACGTCGAACGTTTGCGTGAGCTCGGCTATCCGGTCGAGGCGGTACGCGGACCGACTGGCTACTACCAGCTGGGCGCCGGCGCGAAGCTGCCGCCGCTGCTCCTCGACGACGAGGAGGCGGTGGCTGTCGCGATCGGCCTACGCGCCGGGAGGGGCGTGCACGGGATCGAGGAGAGCAGCACGCGGGCTCTGGCCAAGCTGGAGCAGGTGCTGCCGCATCGGCTACGGCGGCAGGTGACCGCGGTCCACGACGCGATGACCGAGGGTCCGGCGAACACCGGCAGCAACGTCCCGGACCCGATCGTCGACTCGGCCGTGCTGACGGCGATCGCCGCGTGCGTACGCGACCACGAGCTGCTCCGCTTCGACTACGCCGTCCCCGAGGGCGAGCCCGTCGACGCAGCAGCGCAACGACGCGTCGGCTCCGGTGGGTGACTGGCCCGTGCTGGTCGAGCCGTACCGGCTGGTGAGCTGGCAGCGGTACTGGTACCTGGTGGCGCGCGGTACGGAGACGGGCAAATGGAACACGTACCGCGTCGACTGGATGACGTTGCGCATGGCCACCGGCCGACGCTTCGAGCCGCAGGAGGTCCCGGGCGGCGACTACCTGGAGTTCGCGATGCGCGACGTGGCGATCTCCGGCTGGAAGGCCCACGCCCGGATCACCGTGGCGGCGCCCGCGGAAGAGGTGCTGTCGCGCATCCACGCGGCCGTGGGTGTGGTCGAGGCGATCGACGAGTCGACCTGCGTGCTGGTGACGGGTGCGGACAGCCTGGAGATCATCGCGGTCTATATCGGCATGCTCGGGCTGGACTTCACGGTGACGGAGCCGCCCGAGTTGGTGGCGCATCTACGAGTGCTGGGTCAGCGCTACCTGGCGGCCGTCCCCTAGGCCGAAGGCGGACGGAGCGTGGCCGAGTCCGTTCATCCTGTGGTCGGAACCATGCTTGTTCTCACCGGGCGTGGTTAGCCTCCAAGCGTGCAGTTCGCCAGAGACGTCCGTACCTTGCTCAGCTTCCGGTACTTCCGGCGGCTGTTCTCGGTGCGCCTGGTCTCGCAGTTCGCGGACGGCATCTTCCAGGTAGCGCTCGCGTCGTACGTCCTCTTCTCCCCCGAGCGGCAGCCCAACGCGCTGGCCATCGCGCTGAGCTTCGCGATCCTGCTGCTCCCGTTCTCCGTGCTCGGCCCGTTCTGCGGCGTGCTGATCGACCGCTGGTCGCGAAGGCAACTTCTCCTCTACACCAACCTGGCCCGGTTCGCCCTGGTCGCGCTCGTCGCGGTGGCGATCGCCCAGGGTGGCGACGGGCCGCTGTTCTTCGGGCTGGTGCTCGCGGCGTTCTCGGTGAACCGATTCGTGCTCGCCGCCCTCTCGGCCGCCCTCCCGCACGTGGTCCCCAAGGACAAGCTGGTGATGGCGAACGCCGTCTCGCCCACCTGCGGCACGCTCACCTACCTGCTCGGCCTCGCCGCCGGCACCGGTATCACCACCGCCACCGGCTCCGACTGGGTCGTGGTCGCCCTCGCCTCGATCACGTACGTCGGCGCCGCCGCCCTCGCGCTGAGGATCCCGCGCAGGCTCCTCGGCCCCGACCTCGAGCAGGCTCGGCAAGCCGTCCGCGAAGCCGTGAGGCACATCGTCGCCGGCCTGGTCGACGGGACGAAGCACGTGCTCGCCCGCAAGCCCGCCGCGTACGGGCTCGCGGCGATCGGCGCGCACCGGCTGAGCTACGGCATCTCCACGATGGCGACGATCCTGCTGTACCGGAACACGTTCTCCCACGGCGACATCGAGGCCGGGCTCGCCGGCATGGCGACCGTCGTGCTGATCTCCGGCGTTGGCTTCGGTACGGCCGCCTTCCTCACGCCGATCGTCGTACGCAGAATCGGCAAGCAGCAATGGATCATCGCGCTGCTCATCCTCGCCGCCGTCGCACAGCTCGGCCCGGCCGCGTTCTTCACCACCACAGGCATCAGCGTCGCCGCGTTCCTGCTCGGCATCAGCGCGCAGGGCATCAAGATCTGCGTCGACACGCTCGTGCAGGAGAACATCGACGACGTCTACCGCGGCCGCGTCTTCTCCCTCTACGACGTCCTGTTCAACGTCGTGCTCGTCGGTTCGGCCACGCTCGCCGCGCTGGTCCTGCCGGCGAGCGGCAAGTCCTACCTCGTCCTGATCCTCTGCGGCGTCTGGTACGTCGTCACCGCGCTCATGTACCGGCACCTGACTCGGGCTGTTCCTTCCACCACCGGAGCAGCTCTTCCCGAGCGGGCTCCAGTTCCTGTGGGCCATGGTCGAGGCGGAACTCCAGCAGGTGGTTCCAGGCCCGTCCAACCACGCGGCCTGGCTTGATCCCGAGGATCTCCATGATCTGGTTGCCGTCCAGGTCGGGCCGGATCGCGGCGAGCTCCTCCTCCTCCGACAACCGCTCGATGCGTTCCTCGAGGTTGTCGTACGTACGCCGCAGCGCCGCTGCCTTGCGCTTGTTGCGCGTCGTGCAGTCGGCCCGGGTCAGCACGTGCAGCCGCTCGAGCAGCGGGCCGGCGTCGCGCACGTAGCGACGTACGGCCGAGTCGGTCCACTCCCCCGTGCCGTAGCCGTGGAAGCGCAGGTGCAGCTCGACCAGCCGCGACACCTGGTCGATCTCCTCGGCGGAGAACCGCAGCGCCTTCATCCGCTTGGCGGTCAGCTTCGCGCCGACCACCTCGTGATGGTGGAACGTCACGCGCCCGTCCCCCTCGAACCGCCGCGTCGCCGGCTTGCCGATGTCGTGCATCAGGGCCGCGAAGCGCGTCACGAAGTCCGGCGACCCGTCGCCGATCCGGGACTCCATCGTGATCGCCTGCTCAAGCACGATCAGGCTGTGCTCGTAGACGTCCTTGTGCCGGTGGTGCTCGTCGACCTCCAGCCGCAGCGCGGGGAGCTCGGGCAGCACCCGGTCGGCCAGCCCGGTGTCGACCAGGAGCTCCAGGCCGGCGCGCGGGTGTTCGCCGCGGATCAGCTTGACGATCTCGTCCTTGACCCGTTCGGCGGAGACGATCTTGATCCGGTCGGACATGTCCGTCATCGCGGCGACGACCTCGGGCGCGACGGTGAAGCCGAGCTGGGACGCGAACCGCGCCGCGCGCATCATCCGCAGCGGGTCGTCGGAGAACGAGTCCGCCGGCAGCCCGGGCGTCCGCAGCACCTTCGCGGTGAGGTCGGCGAGGCCGCCGAACGGGTCGACGATCTTCTTCTCCGGCAGCACCAGCGCCATCGCGTTCACCGCGAAGTCGCGGCGCAGCAGGTCGCCTTCGAGCGAGTCGCCGTACGCGACGGCCGGCTTGCGGCTGTCCGGATCGTAGGAGTCCGCGCGGTACGTGGTGATCTCCACGACCCAGTCGCCCTTGCGCGCGCCGATCGTGCCGAACGCGCGTCCGATGTCCCAGATCGCGTCGGCCCAGCCGGTGAGCAGCTGCTCGATCTGCTCCGGCCGGGCGCTCGTGGTGAAGTCCAGGTCCTTGCCGAGCCGGTCGAGCAGGGCATCGCGAACCGGCCCGCCCACCAGGGCGAGCTCATGGCCGGCGGACTTGAACCGCTGGGCGAGGTCATCGACCACACCGGCGATCCGGACGAAGTCCAGGACCGCCCGGCGTTGGGCCTCGGAAAGCACATCAGACACGGGAGGACAGCGTACGTTCCGAGGACCTCCGCCCGGCTTTCAGGTGAGCGCTCTAACCTAAGACGGTGCCCCGCCGTGCGATTGTCGCCGCGCTGGTCGTTGCCCTCCAGCTCACGCTGCTGGGCGCCACCGCGGTGTCGACTGCTCCCCAGGCGCGGGCGCTGACGACTCCGAACCTCCGGATCGTGCTCGACTCCATGACGTCGGCGGTCACGAACCCGAACGGCGTCGTGCAGGCTTCCGGCCGCGTCTACAACACCGGCGACGTCAAGCTGTCCTCGGTGAACGCCTACTTCTGGTACACCGACGAGCCCCTCGCCGACCGCCGCGAGATCGCCGCGGCCAGCACCGAGAAGCCCGCCGACCGGAAGGGCAATCGGCTGGACGAGCCGTGGACGTACGTGCACGAGATCGTCTCCTCGCTCGCGCCGGGCACGAACACCGCGTTCCGCCTGAACGTGCCCGTCCGGCAGCTCCACCTCGACAAGCCGGGCGTCTACTCGATCGGTGTCGACCTCAGCGGCTACGCCGAGGACAGCGGCGAGAAGCACGTGTGGAGCATGCGGACGTTCCTGCCGTACGTCCCGGCGGCCGCGAAGGCGAAGCCCGTGGAGGTCGCGTTCACGCTGCCCCTGACCGGCAGCCCCGGTCAGGTCGGCGGCAACCAGTTGCTCGACGACAGCGCGGCACGGCAGTTCGCGTCGAACGGACGGCTGCGCAAGCTGCTCGAGTTCGGTGCCAGCAACGACCTGAGCTTCCTCGTCGATCCCGAGCTGCTCACCGAGGCGGAGCTGTTGTCCCGCCCGTACCGGGAGCTCGACGGCGCCGAGCCCACGCCAGGCGGCCGGCCAGACGCGCAGGCGTTCCTCGCCGAGGCCAAGAAGACCTTCGCCAGCCACGACACGATGCTGCTGCCGTACGCCGATCCAGACATGAACGCGATGTTCCGCGCCGGACTCACCCCCCAGCTCACCGAGGCGTTCAGCGCGGCGACGCGGATCCAGAAGCGGTACGACGCGAGCGGTCCGATCGCCTGGCTGGGTAGCGGGTACGTGAACCCCGACCTGCTCGACCCGATCTCGGCGGCCGGCGGGAGGCGGCTGGTGCTGTCCCAGAGCGCGCTGCCCGACCTGCCCGCCGACGGCACCTCGCCGGTCGTCTCCCTGGAAGCGTCCGAGGGTCCGATCACCGCGTTGGTGACCGACCAGACCCTGCTCGCGGGTGGACCTAAGGGCGAGGATCCCGGCCTGCTGCGTCGCCAGCGGCTGCTCGCCGAGACCGCGATGCTCGCGCTCGACAGCGGCGGTGCGGGCACGCCGGCCGACGCGACGCCACGACGCCTGGTCGCCGCCCTCCCCCGCGACTTCGAGCCCGACAAGTTCGCCGACGACCTGTTCGAGGTCGTCCAGACGACACCCTGGCTCCAGCAGGTCACGGCCGGCAGCCTGCTGAACAGCCCGCCCGCGGTCTACGCGGGCAAGCCCAAGTACCCGCCGACGTCGCGACGGGCGGAGCTCGACAGCCAGGTCGTCGACAGCCTGCGCAAGTACTCCACCGACTCGTTCACGTTCCTCGACCTGCTGGTCAGTCCCGAGGAGCAGCGCGCGGGCCTCTACCAGGCGTTCCTGCGCGGCGCCTCGACCGCGTGGCGGCGCGACCCCGAGGGCGGCAGCGACCTCATCCGGGCGATGGACACCCAGCTCGACAACCAGCTCGACGACGTCGTGGTCGTTCCCCCCAGGCTCGTCACGCTGTCCAGCCGGTCCGGCCGCTTCCCGGTGACGATCGCGAACACCTCCAACACCTCTGTCCTCGTCGGCCTCGACGTCCGGGCCAGCGTCAACGGGTTCATCGACGTCGCGCCGATCGAACCGGTACGGATCGATCCCGGCCGCAAGGCCACGGTGACGGTGAACGCCGAGGCCACCCGCGGTGGCATCGCCTCGCTCACCGTCGGACTGCGGACGAAACAGGGCATCAAGTTCGGCGACTCGGCGAGCCTGCCGCTCCGAGTGACGGACTACGGCCGCGTTGGCTGGCTGGTCATAGGATTCGGTGTCGGTTTGCTGATGATCGCCGCGGCCGTCAAGATCGTGCGCCGGATCCGTGGCGCGACGAAGCGCCGCGAGGCCGAGCCCACGCCCGAACGACCACGAGAGCACAGTCACCTATGAGCGATCAGGCCGACGTGGACAACCGTCAGCCAGCAAGCGAACCGAACGAGCCGGGGCTGCTGCGCGCCAGCGCGGTGATGGCCGTCGGGACGATCGTCTCGCGCGTCACCGGCTTCGCGCGGAACATCGTGCTGGCCTGGGCGATCGGCACCGTGCTGTTCGGGGACGCGTTCAACCTCGCGAACATGGTGCCGACGACCCTGTACGCCCTGATCGCGGGCGGCGCGTTGAACGCGGTCTTCGTTCCGCAGCTCGTCCGGGCGATGAAGAACGACGACGACGGGGGCGAGGCGTTCGGCAACCGACTGTTGACGCTCGCGGTGGTCATCCTTGGGAGCGCCGCGATCGTCGCTGTCCTGGTGGCCCCGCTGGTGATCCACATCTTCGCCGGACCTCAGTTGCTGCTCCCGAAGAACAAGGAGTTCGTCGAGCTCGCGATCGCCTTCGCCCGGTTCTGCCTGCCACAGCTGTTCTTCTACGGGCTGTACACGCTGTTCGGCCAGATCCTCAACGCCCGTGGGAACTTCGGCCCGATGATGTGGGCGCCGATCCTCAACAACTTCGTGTCGATCGCCGTCCTGATCGTGTTCATCTCGGTCACCGACCTCGAGGTCGCGGAGAGGTCGTCGGCGACGCTGATCACCGGTGGGGAGATCGCGTTGCTCGGGCTCAGCTCGACGCTCGGTATCGCCATCCAAGCGCTCTGCCTCATCCCCATCCTCTACAAGGTCGGCTTCCGGATCAGGCCGCGGTTCGACCTCCGCGGCGGCGGCATCGGCAAGGCCGGCAGGCTCGCGCTCTGGACGATCGCCCTCGTCCTGGTCAACCAGGTCTGGTCGGTCGTCGTCACGAAGGTGACGACCGGCGCCGGCGCGGAGGCGGCCGACTTGTTACACGACAACGTGGGGTACGGGCTGACGCCGTACCTGAACGCGTTCTTACTGCAGCAGCTCCCGCACGGCGTCGTCACGGTCTCGATCGTGGCCGCGCTGTTGCCGCGGATGAGTCGTTCGGCGGCCGACGACAAGCCCCGCGAAGTGGCGGCGAGCCTCTCGCACGGGCTCCGGCTGGTGGCGGTCGCGGTCGTGCCTGCGGCAGTGGCGCTGTTCGTCCTCGGCCGCGACATCACGATCGCGATGTACTTCCACGGTCCGATCAACCGGCCGAGCGCGGTGTACATCGGCATGGTGCTGACCGCGATGGCCGTCGGGCTGGTCGCGTTCTCCAGTCACCACATGGTGCTGCGCGGCTTCTACGCGTACGAGGACACCAAGACGCCTCTCTTCCTGCAGATGGTGATCATCGGGACGAGCTCGTCGTTGGCTGTCGTCGCGGCGTTCGCCCTGCCGCCGCAGTGGGTGACGGTCGGCGCCGCCGCGGGGAACGCGATCGGGTACTGGATCGGCTACTCGGTCAGCCTGCAGGTCATCCGGCGCCGCCTCGGCGGCATCGAGGGCCGGAAGCTCGCGGTGACGTACGCCCGGACGTTCGCCGCGGCGGCCCTCGCGGGCATGGTCGCGTACGGCGTCGCGCGCCTCACCACCACGCTGCTCGGGACGAGCCCGTGGTCGTCGCTCGCCGCCGTGGCGGCCGGCGGAACGCTGATGCTCGTGGTCTATCTCGTCGTGGCCAAGTTCCTGCGCGTGGCCGAGGTGCAGGAGATCCTGGGTATGGTGCGAGGCAAGCTTCGTCGCTGACGTGGAAGTGACGACCCAGCGACCGTGTGTCAAGCCCTAACATGGGGTACGCACGCGGTACATCCCATCAGGGCAGGAGGGTCGTGCAGCCCACCGACGTCGATCCGGGCGCCAAGCTCGCCGGTCGCTACAGGGTCGTCGAACTACTCGCCGAAACACCGGGCAGCAACGGACTTGCCGCCCGCTTGTGGCGTGCGGTCGACGAGGTGCTGTCGCGATCGGTGGCCGTCCACGTTCTCGCGATCGACGATCCCCGCACCGCGCCGCTGCTCGAGGCAGCACGGCGAGCCGCCACGGTCAACGATGTCCGGTTCATCCGCGTTCTCGACGCCACGCAGGACGACGGCGTCGCCTACGTCGTTCGGGAGTGGGTGCACGGACGCAACCTCGCGACGCTGCTCGCCGAGGGCCCGTTGCCCCCGAGGCACGCCGGCCTGCTGATCCGCGAGGCCGCCGAGGCGCTGGCGAACGCGCACGAGCAGGACCTCTCGCACGGGCGTCTCGACCCGGACTCGCTGGTGATCACCGACACCGGCGCGATCAAGATCGTCGGACTGTCGACGCAGGCCGCGCTGACCGAGGGCAAGGGCCAGGACACCGACGCGGCCCGCACAGACGCGCTCGGCCTCGGCCGGTTGCTCTACGCGGCGCTCACCGCCCGCTGGCCGAGCGGACCACGTTCGGGCCTGGGCGCGGGACCGCGTGCCGCGGACGGGTCGCTGATGTCGCCGCGCCAGTGCCGCGCCGGCGTCCCCAAGCTGCTGGACGAGATCACCGAACGGATCCTCACCGACCGGCCCCGGCACGGCGCACCGCTGACGTCGCCGCACGAGATCGCGGCCGCACTGACCGACGCTGTGGGCGTCACGCCGCCGGACGGAGTGTTGCCGCCTGCCGGCGCCAATGCTCGCGACGCCGGCGTCGACGACCCGACGGTCGCCGGTGGCGTGCCCGTGGGCGCGGACGACTCGACCCAGGCGATGTTCAACGGCCGGCGCGACAACGCGCTCGCGAACGCTGGCACGGCGAACGAGGTCGCGCGGGCGGTCCGGCCCCCCGTCGACTCGAGGCAGAACGGAGCCGGCCGAGGCTCACCTCCGCCCGGGTACGCCCCGCCGCAGCGACCTCCCGCGCAGCCGTACCGCAGTCCGGGCCCGCGCTGGAGGCGGATCGCGGTCATCCTCGTGGCCGCCGTGTTCCTCATCGCGGTCGTGCTGTTCGCGTACCAGCTCGCGCGCAACGCGTTCGAGACCGGCGGAGACAACGGCAACGGCGGAGACAACGGCAACGACCCGAGCACGACGCCGTCGGCGACCTCCTCCGCGCCGGGCGCCGGGACGAAGATCGAGATCGCGGGCGGCGGCAGCTTCGACCCCCTGCCCAAGGGCAGCGGCGACGAGAACCCCGACAAGGTGTCCGACGCGTACGACAGCAAGCCCGACACCGCTTGGTTCACCAAGGAGTACCGCGACGCGAAGCTCTCGATCACCAAGCCTGGTGTGGGCATGTGGGTCGACCTCGGCAGCGTGCAGGACGTCGGCTCGGTCGACCTCAACCTGCTCGGACAGGGCACGTCGCTGGAGCTTCGGGCGGCGCCTGAGGACGCGACGGCCGCCCCGACGGAGCTCGATGGCTGGAGCGTGCCGGTCGGCACCGAGAGCGGCATCGGAGCCAAGGTGACGATCGAGCCGGCGGAGCCCGTTCGGTCCAGGTACCTGCTGATCTGGATGACCGTGCTGCCACCCGACGGGGACAATCTCCGCGGAGGGGTTTCGGAGGTCGTCGTACGCCGATGACGACGAGTTCTCCTTCGACCAACCTCCTTGACGACGCACCCACCGACAAGGAGCTGATCGCCCGCCACGTCGCCGGTGATCCGGACGCGTTCGCCGAGATCTTCCGGCGACACCGGGATCGGCTGTGGGCGGTCGCCCTGCGTACGTTGTCCGACCCCGAGGAGGCGGCGGACGCCCTGCAGGACGCGCTGATCTCGGCGTTCCGCAACGCGGCCCAGTTCCGCGGCGAGTCCGCGGTCACGACCTGGCTGCACCGGGTCGTGGTCAACGCCTGCCTCGACCGGGTGCGGCGACGCGCCGTACGTCAGGCCGACCCGCTGCCCGAGGACGACCGGGCGCTCGAGCTCGCCACGATCCAGCACGAAGATCCGGCCGAGACGCGCGAGCTCCGGCTGGACATCATGCGGGCGTTGGAGGCCCTGAACGCCGACCAGCGCGCCGCGATCGTGCTCGTCGACATGGAGGGGTACTCGGTCGAGGAGGCGGCGCAGCTGCTCGACTGCGCGCCGGGAACGATCAAGAGCCGGTGTGCCCGCGGCCGGGCCAAGCTGCTGCCGTTGCTGCGGCATCTGCACTCCCAGAGCGGTCGACACGCCCAGCAACAAGCCTCCCAAGGTCATGGGAACCATCCCGGCGAGGCCGGCGTCCAAGGCCTGTCGTCGACCGGGCAGGGACCACCGTCCAACCAGTCGGTGGCTCCGGCTGGGGGACGTCCCGGCCGCCCGTCAGATGATCTGCAGACCGGAGGTGACACGCGATGACGGTGGGTTCGCACCTTTCCACCGAAGTCGTTTCGGACCTCCTCGAGGGTCTGCTCAGCGAGCCGGACCGGCTAACCGCCGAGGCTCACCTGGCGTCCTGCGCGGAGTGCACCGAGGTCGCGGACGGACTCGTCCGGGTCCGAGACGTTCTTCGCTCGGCGCCGCCGCCTCCGATGCCGGCTGACATCGCCGAACGACTGACCGCGGTGATCGCGGTCGAATCGGCCGAACGAGCAGACAGCACGGGGGTGGTGTCCCTCGGCCAGGCCCGCGAGCGCAAGCTCTCCCGCCGAGGCGCCCAGATCCTCATCGCCGCCGCCAGCGTGGCCGTTCTCGCCGTCGCTGGCGGCGTCGTCGCGAACTCGATCAACGACAAGGGTCCGATCGCGGCGCTCCCGGACCACTCGCCGACGAGCTCCGAAGCGGCCAACACGCTCTACCTCGCTCGCCGCGGTGCCCCGAAGCTCACCGCGGCGAACTTCACCGACGAGGCCTCCAAGCTGCTCACCACCAAGGCGCCGCCCAAGCGGAAGCTCGGCGATTCGCCGAGCATCCAGCAGGACCCGGCCGAGTGTGTCGCCGGCGCCGTCGGTGGCGAGGTGCGGGACTTCCGTGGGGTCGACTACAACGGCAGCCCGGCGCTCCTCGCGATCAGCAACCCGTCCGGCGACGAGCTTCGCGCGTACGTGATCACCGGCTGCCCGGGCTCTGGCTCCGTCGAGATCCAGGCTGACCTGCCCCGTTGACACGCCCGCCGGGGTCGTGTCCGGCGGTCGGAATGTTGACAACCTAGGATCGGTTACTCCAGTGCGCCCCGAATTCGGGGTATGGAGTCTCTTGAGGAGTCTAGGTGTCTGCTGACGTCCGCGAACTGATCGTGATCGGGTCCGGCCCGGCCGGCTACACGGCCGCGTTGTACGCGGCGCGTGCGCGCCTGCGCCCGCTGGTCTTCGAGGGTTCGGTGGAGTCTGGCGGTGCGCTGATGAACACCACCGAGGTGGAGAACTACCCCGGCTTCGCCGACGGCATCATGGGTCCGGAACTGATGGACTCGTTCCGCAAGCAGGCCGAAAGGTTCGAGGCCGAGCTCGTCTCCGACGACATCGTCTCGGTCGACCTGACCGGCGACATCAAGATCGTCACCGATTCGGCCGGTACGGAGCACAAGGCCCGCGCGGTGATCCTCGCGATGGGGTCGCGCTACCGCAAGCTCGGCATTCCGGGCGAGGAGGAGCTGTCCGGCCACGGCGTCTCGTGGTGTGCGACCTGTGATGGCTTCTTCTTCCGCGAGCAGGACATCGCGGTGGTCGGCGGGGGCGACTCGGCGCTGGAGGAGGCGACGTTCCTCACCCGCTTCGCCAAGTCCGTGACGGTCGTGCACCGGCGCGACGAGCTGCGCGCTTCCAAGATCATGCAGGATCGCGCGTTCTCCAACGACAAGATCCGGTTCACCTGGGACACCGAGGTGGACGCGGTCGTCGGCGAGGACAAGGTCAGCGGACTGAAGCTGGCGAACATCAAGACCGGAGCGAAGTCCACGCTGCCCGTGACCGGCTTCTTCGAAGCGATCGGCCACGACCCGCGCAGCGAGCTCGTCCGCGGCCAGATCGACCTCGACGACGAGGGGTACGTGCTCGTCGATCACCCCAACACCAGGACCAACCTGCCCGGCGTGTTCGCGGCGGGAGACCTGGTGGACAAGACGTTCCGACAGGCCGTCACGGCCGCCGGAACGGGCTGTGCGGCAGCGCTCGACGCCGAGCGCTACCTCGCCGCCCTCGACCAAGCTGAACATGTGAGTGCCTGAATAGCAGGTCCGCAGAGAGGAGAACCGCCGTGGGCACTATCCAGCCCGTGACCGATGCCGAGTTCGAAACCGCCGTTCTGAAGAACGCGAACCCGGTTGTCGTCGATTTCTGGGCAGAGTGGTGCGGGCCCTGCCGCCAGGTGCAGCCGGTACTCGAGGAGCTTGCCAAGGAGTACGAAGGCAAGATCGAGTTCCTGAAGCTGAACGTGGACGAGAACCCGCAGACGCCGCTGCAATACCGGGTGACCGGCATCCCGACCCTCAACGTCTACCAGAACGGTGAGGTCGTGAAGTCGCTCGTCGGCGCGCGTCCGAAGGCAGCGATCAAGGCCGAGCTCGCCTCCCTGAAATAAGGATCACCGGTCGCAACACTCGCCAGACGGAGAGCGCGGTGAACGCCTCGCACCGGACGAGCGATAAGGAGGCCCCGGCTTCGGCCGGGGCCTCTCGTCATGCCAGCTCGCGGAGCAGGAGGTCGGTGATCTCCTTGGGGCGTTCGAGATTCGGCAGATGGCCGGCCCAGTCGAGGATTTCCCCACGTGCGTTGGGCAAACTCTCGATCAACAGCTTGGCGACGTTCACAAAATGGTCGACGTCATGCGCCCCGCCAAGAACGTACGACGGCGCGGTGATCGCGCTCAGGTCGATCGTCACCGGTTGCGGCCCCGCTTCCTCCGGCGCCGCCAGCTGGACGTCGAAGTTGTTGCGCTGCATCACAGCCACGCGCTCCCGTACCTCCGGCGTGGCGTCGGGACCCAACCAGGTCGCGACGTTCAGCCCGACCGCCTGGTCGATCTGGTCGGCGTCGAGGAACGCGGTCTCCTCGTCGTCGAACTTCTGGAGAGCATCGGAGATGGGCAGCAGGTGCGCCGGACCGGGGCAAAGTAGGACAAGACGCTCAACTCTTTCCGTAAACAGCGTCGCGAACTCGAGTGCCACGCGACCACCGAACGAGCTGCCGACGATGCGTGCCCGTTCGATGCCATGCTCCTCCATCACGGTCGCGACGTCCTCGGCGTTGGTGTACGCCTCCGTGTCGATCGGCGTCTGCCCGTGACCGCGAAAGTCCAACCGGACAACGCGAAACTGCTCGGTAAGCGCTTGCCATTGGGGATCCCACTGACGTAGGTCGACGACCGACGAATGCAGCAGCACAACATCCGGCCCAGAGCCGGCAACTTCGTGATGTAGACGCATGGCGATCAGCCTAGGGCGCGCGGTTACGATGGCTTGGTCCGCCGCCCCCACACCTCGAGGGAGCTCATGAACGAGCACCAGTACGGTCTCGGCGACCGTGGACCTGCTGTGGCCGAGATCCGCGCGAAGCTCGTTCAGCTCGGTGTGCTCCTCGCACCCGAGCTGCCCGACGATCCTCGGGACGCGCTGTTCGACGAGGCGACGGACCAAGCCGTACGGCACTTCCAGCAGCAGCGTGGGCTCACCGCGAACGGGATCGTCGACCGCAACACCTACCTCACGCTCGACGAGGCGCGCTGGCGGCTCGGCGACCGGCTGCTGTCGTACCAGGCGGGCCACCTGCTCGCCGGTGACGACGTGCTGGCGCTGCAGCGGCGGCTACTCGAGCTGGGCTTCAACCTCCGGCGCGTGGACGGCGTCTACGGGCCGGGCACGGAGCGGGCCGTACGAGAGCTCCAGCGCAGCGTGGGCGTGCCCGCGGACGGCTCCTGTGGGCCGGCGACGTTCAAGGCGCTGACGCGGCTCTCGCCGAAGGTGACGGGCGGGCGGGCCGACTCCCTGCGCGACGCCGAGCGCGTGCACGAGGCCGGACCGCGGCTTCCCGGCAAGATCGTGGTGATCGACCCCGGCCACGGCGACGCCGACCGCGGCTGCTGCTCGAACGGGCTGTGCGAGGCGGACGTGGCGTTCGACCTCGCCTCCCGGATCGAGGGACGGCTGGCGGCGACCGGCGTCCGCGTGTTCCTCACCCGCGGCCGCGACTCCTGCCCGGACGACGTGAGCCGCGCGCGGTTCGCCAACGAGACCGACGCGGACGTGGTCGTCTCGCTGCATGTGGACGAGCACCCGAACGACGTCGCGAGCGGCGTCGCCACGTACTACTACGGCACCGCGGCCGACCCGCTGCGCTCCTCGTCGCTGGGTGAGCGCTTCGCCGGCCTGGTGCAGCGCGAGATCGTGGCGCGGACGGACCTGGTCGACTGCCGTACGCACCCCAAGACCTGGGAGCTGCTCCGCTACACGCGGATGCCCGCCGTACGCGTCGAGCTCGGCTACGTGTCCAACCCCGGTGACGCGCTCCGGATCGCCGACCCCGGCTTCCGTGACGTGGTGGCCGAGGCGATCGTGGTCGCGATCCAGCGCGTCTACCTGCCGCCGGACATGGACGCCCCGACCGGCGTGCTGAAGCTCGGCGAGCTCATCCGCTAGAACCGCACACCAGTTCGACCCCGTCACACCGGACGGAACGCACCCTCGGGCGTCATCGAGCCGAGCAGTTTCTCCAACGCGGCTTCGACGTCTTCCTTCCACGAGATCGCGTTGCGAAGCTCGAGGCGGAGCCGGGGGAAGCGGTGGTGCGGGCGGACGGTCTTGAAGCCCACGGCCAGGAGATAGTCCGCCGGCACCATGCACGACGGGCGCTCCCAGCGGGCGTCGCCGAACGCCTCCAGTGCCTTGATGTTGCGCTTGACCAGGTCCTTCGCGACGCTCTGGATCAGCATCCGGCCGAGCCCCGCACCCGCGAAGTCGGGGACGATGTGCGCGGTCATCAGCAACGCGGCGTCGCCGCTCACCGGCGAGGTCGGGAACGCGACCGAGCGCGGGACGTACATCGGCGGCGCGTAGAGAACGAAGCCCGCCGGCGACTGGTCGACGTAGCAGACCTTCCCGACCGAGCCCCACTCGAGCAGCGCCGCGGAGACCCAGGCTTCCTTCTCCAGCTCGGGATCGCCGGCGTCCTCGGCCCGTTCACGCGCGACCGGGTCGAGCTCCCAGAACACGCACGACCGGCACCGCTTCGGCAGATCGTCGAGATTGTCGAGGGTGATGTTCGCGAGCCGCCGGGTCGTACTCATTCCGAGCCAGTCACCCGCTGCTGGTGGGCGACCGTGTGGTCCTCCGACGGCCTGGGTGCGACGTAGCCACCCGCGTACGCTCGCGGATCGGCCCGGACGGAGTGCGGGATCGAGGCGGCCTGACGCCGCAACAAGCCAGCCAGGAAGCCGAGAAGCAGGCCGGCGAGAACTCCCAGCACGACCAACCGGATGTAGCGCATGACCGACCCTTCCGACACCTCACCCTGCCGCTGGCTCCCACGGGGGGCGTCTCATAGGGCATCGTAGTAGGCACACCCCCGTGATGAGAAAGGCAGTGTGCCCGACCATGGAGAGCACCCCGGAGCAGCGACCCGTCCCGCGCGAGACTCGGTTCGACGCCGACGTCGCACGGTACGCGGCACGAGCTCGCGGGATGGTGGCATCCGAGATCCGCGCACTGTTCTCCGTCGCGAACCGCCCCGAGGTCGTCTCGCTCGCCGGCGGATCGCCCAACATCTCCGGTCTCCCCCTCGACATCGTGGGCTCGCTGCTGAACGACCTCGTCCTCGACCGCGGCGTGGCCGCGATGAACTACGCGGTCGCCCAGGGTTATCACCCGCTGCGCGAGCAGATCCTCGAGGTGATGCGGCCGGTCGGCATCGACGCGAACGCGGACGACGTCGTCGTGACGGTCGGCAGCCAGCAGGCACTCGACCTGGTGACGCGGATCTTCTGCGATCCCGGCGACGTGGTGATCTGCGAGGCGCCGAGCTACGTGGGTGCGCTCGGTGTCTTCGCCGCGTACCAGTGCGACGTCGTCCACGTCGCGATGGACGACGACGGCCTGATCCCCGAGCACCTCGACACGGCGATCGCTTCGGTCATCGCGAGCGGCCGGCGGGTCAAGTTCCTCTACACCATCCCCAACTATCAAAACCCGACCGGCGTCTCGCTGCCTCAAGAGCGGCGGCACGCGATCCTCGAGATCTGCCGCAAGCACGACGTGCTGGTGGTGGAGGACGACCCGTACGGGCTGCTCGGGTTCGACGGGGAACCGAACCGGGCGCTGCGTGCCGACGACCCCGCCCGCGTCGTCTATCTCGGCTCGTTCTCGAAGACGTTCGCCCCGGGATTTCGGGTCGGCTGGGCGCTCGCGCCGCACGCGATCCGCGACAAGCTCGTGCTCGCCCAGGAGTCGGCGACCCTGTGCCCGCCGACGTTCAGCCAGCACGTCGTGTCGTCGTACTTGGAGCGGCACGACTGGCGGGGGCAGATCAAGTCGTTCCGCGAGATGTACCGGGAACGGCGCGACGCGATGCTGGACGCGCTCGAGGACTTCATGCCGGCGAGCATGACGTGGACCAAACCTCGGGGTGGCTTCTTCGTCTGGGCAACCCTGCCCGAAGGTCTGGACGCCAAGGCCATGTCTCCGCGTGCGATCACCGAGAGAGTGGCGTACGTGCCGGGGACTGCGTTCTATGCCGATGGGTACGGAAGTCAGTGTCTGCGGCTGTCGTACTGTTTCCCGCCACCGGAGCGCATCCGCGAGGGTGTGCGCCGGCTCGCTGGAGTGGTCGAGCAGGAGATGGAGCTACGCGAGACGTTCGGGCCGATGCATCTCGGTCCGGGCCGGGGCGTGGAGTCGCCGGGTCCCGGTCTGACCTAGTCGCGTCGGTTCAAGGTCTGAGTCAGGTGAAAGGGAAGTCCATGAGTGACCTCGGTCGTGTCCTCGTTCTCGCCGGCGGCCTCTCGCACGAGCGGGAGGTGTCGTTGCGGTCCGGGCGACGGGTGAGCGACGCGCTGCGTTCGGTCGGCCTCGAGGTCGACGAACGAGATGTCGACGCCGCGCTGATCCCCTTGCTGCGGAGCGATCCGCCGTCCGCGGTGTTTCCGTTGCTGCACGGTTCGATCGGCGAGGACGGCGCGGTCCGCGAGGTGCTCGATCTGCTCGGAGTGCCGTACGTCGGTTCCGGCCCGGAAGCGTGCCGGGTCGCCTTCGACAAGCCAGTGGCGAAGACGACGGTGTCGGCAGCGGGCATCCGGACGCCGGACGCGGTGGCGCTCCCCCACGAGACGTTCCGCGAGCTTGGCGCGCAGGCCGTGCTGGAGCGCATCCTCGATCGACTCGGACTGCCGTTGGTGGTGAAGCCGACTCGCGGCGGCTCGGCGCTCGGCTGCACGGTGGTGCGTGAGCCGGAGGAGCTGCCGGCCGCGATGGTCGGCTGCTTCGCGTACGGCGAGGTCGCTCTGCTCGAACGGTTCGTCGCCGGCACCGAGGTCACCGTCACGGTGATCGACACCGGCGACGGCCCGCGCGCGCTCCCGGCAGTGGAGATCGTTCCGGACGGCGGAGTGTACGACTACGCGGCTCGGTACAACGCCGGCGCCACCGAGTTCCTCACCCCGGCCCGGTTGGACGACGCCGTGGCCACTCAATGCGCGGAGATCGCGCTGGCCGCCCACCGCGCCCTGGGGCTACGCGACCTGTCCCGCTCCGACCTGATCGTGGACGCGAACGGCGAGGGCTGGTTCCTGGAGGTGAACGTCGCACCCGGCATGACCGAGACCTCGCTCGTGCCGCTGGCGGTCGAGTCGGCCGGTCTCGACCTCGGCGTCATCTGCCGCGACCTGCTCCAGTTGGCGGCCAACCGCGCGTGAGGTTTCACGTGAAACATTGGATGCCTTGAGGGTCGATGTTTCACGTGAAACATTGAAGGGCCCGTCCAGTCGGACGGGCCCTTCTGTTTGTCTGAGGTACTAGGAAGCGATCGACCGCGAGGCCTTCGGGTCCATCAGTGACACGATGCGCTCGAGGTCGTCGAGCGACGCGAACTCGACGGTGATCTTGCCCTTGGACTTGCCGAGGTCGACCTTCACCCGCGTCTCGAACCGGTCGGCCAGCCGCCCCTCCAGATCGGCCAGCTTCGGCGCCACCGGCTTCGGCCCCTTCGGCGGCTTCGCCTTCCGCTGCGGGCCACCCATGCCGAGCGTCACGATCTCCTCGACCGTACGCACCGACAACCCCTCCGCGACGATGCGGTGGGCGAGCCGCTCCTGCTCGTCCGGGTCGCTCAGCGCGAGCAGCGCGCGAGCGTGACCGGCGGACAGCACGCCCGCGGCCACCCGGCGCTGCACGGTGGCGGGCAGCTTGAGCAGCCGAAGCGTGTTCGAGATCTGCGGACGCGACCGGCCGATCCGCAGCGCCAGCTGGTCATGGGTGCAGCCGAAGTCGTCGAGCAGCTGCCCGTACGCCGCTGCCTCTTCGAGCGGGTTCAGCTGGGCGCGGTGCAGGTTCTCCAGCAGCGCGTCCCGGAGCATGTCGTCGTCGGTCGTCTCCCGCACGATCGCCGGGATGACCGTGAGGCCAGCCTGCTGGGAAGCGCGCCAGCGGCGCTCGCCCATCACCAGCTCGTACCGCTCGTCCTCCAGCTTGCGGACGACGATCGGCTGCAGCAGGCCGACTTCCTTCAGCGAGTGGACGAGCTCGGCCATCGCGTCTTCGTCGAACGTCTGGCGTGGCTGTCGCGCATTCGGGGTGATCGCGTCGACGGGTACCTCAGCGAAGTACGCCCCGTCGATGGTGGCGGGCTGAGCGTCGACCCCCGCGTCAACGCTTGCGGCCTTCTCCACGGCCGGCGGAATGAGGGCGCCGAGACCACGGCCAAGCCCACGACGAACGGTCACCTGAACTCCTTCACCTCTACTGCGACGAGCTTAGAGCGCTCGCAGAGCGCGATCGCGGCGGCTGGGCCGCCAGCTCGCGGGCCGCCTCGAGGTACGAGAGCGCACCCGACGAGGTCGGGTCCCACGTCATGACCGTCTGCCCGAAGCTCGGCGCTTCCGAGATGCGCACCGAACGCGGGATCGCGGTCTTCAGCACCTTGTCGCCGAGGAACTCGCGTGCGTTCTCGGCCACCTGGGCCGAGAGCCGGGTCCGGGCATCGAACATCGTGAGCAGCACCGTGGTGGTGTCGAGAGCCGGGTTCAGCTGGCTCCGGACCAGGTCGACGGTCTGGATGAGCGCGCCCACTCCCTCCAGCGCGTAGTACTCGCACTGGATCGGAACGAGCACCTCTTCGCCGGCGACGAGTGCGTTGATCGTGAGCAGACCGAGCGACGGCGGGCAGTCGATCAGCACGTAGTCGAAGCGCTGCCCGGCCTCCGTCGTCTCGGCGAGGTAGGTGTTGAGGACGCCCTTCAACCGCGACTCGCGAGCGACCACGCTGGCGAGCTCGAGCTCGGCGCCGGCCAGGTCGATGGTCGCGGGAACGGCGAACAGCGTGGGGAAGCCGGGGACCGGATGGACGAAGTCGGCGAGCGGCTCGCCATCCACCACGGACTCGTAGATGCTCGGGATGCCCCGGTGGTGCTCGACACCCAGGGCCGTCGAGGCGTTGCCCTGCGGGTCTAGGTCGATCACGAGCACGCGGGCACCGCAGGCAGCGAGAGCGGCGGCCAGGTTCACCGCCGTGGTGGTCTTGCCCACCCCGCCCTTCTGGTTCGCGACGACGAAGACGCGGGTCCGATCCGGCTTCGGGAGCGGCGGACCGAACGAGGGGACGCGGATCTCCGACGCCAGCTGCGAGCGATCGAGGTCGTCGGCGTCGACCGGCGGCGGCATGACGTCGGTCCCACCGGAGTTCGTGGAGGCGGAGGTCACCTCAGGGGTCTCCTCAATGACTGGCGTTGTGGCAACCGGGGTCGCTGGTTCCGACCACGGCTTCTGCTCCCCCGGTACGCCGAGATGACGAGGTGCGGCTGAACGCTCCTCGGTCAGGTCCGCGGTCGTGGACGGATCCCTCCAGTCTGTCCCCGACGCCGACGGAGCGGCTTCGTCGACATGCGCGTCGGTGGATGTTTCACGTGAAACCTGAGGCTGGGGAGGACCGTCTGGATCGGTCGGGGCAGCTGGCTTCGAGCCCGGCCAACCGAGCCCGGTCTCGCGACGATGACGTCCGGGCACGGGTGCCTCGGGATGAGCGGCACCACCTTGAACGGTGGGAACGGCACTATCGGTCGACGCCATCTCCACATCTCCCACAGCCTCGGGCCAGCCCAGTCCGGGAACCACGCGTCCTCCCCTCACTGCCCTACCTCGCTTCCCCGCGCCGACCGCGTCGGCGCATGGATGAGGCACCTGCTCCAGCTTGCCGCATCGCTCGCTCAGCGGCGACGAGCCGCACGACCGTTAACGCTGGCGTCACTATCCCGACGCCGTACTGACGGATCTCCCCCACGGAAGCACCAAGCGCCGGCAGCTGGTCCGTCACAGCTTCCAGCTCAGCGGCCGCACGTTCACCCTTGATCGCCAGGACTTCACCACCCGGCCGACACAACGGAAGCGCCCAAGCCGCCAACCGGTCCAACGGCGCGACCGCCCGTGCGGTCACGGTGTCGTACCGGCCCTCATGATCCTCCGCTCGGGAACGGACTACCCGACCATTCGACAATCCGAGCTCGTCCAGGACTTCGGCGAGGAACTCGGTCCGCCGCAGCAGTGGCTCCAGCAAGGTCACTCGCACATCGGGCCGCATCGCGGCCAACACGATTCCGGGCAGTCCGGCGCCCGATCCGAGATCGCAGACTAGTCGATCCGGGCCGACGGCCTCGGCCAACAATCCACAGTTCAGGAGATGCCGATCCCAGAGCCGATCGACCTCATGAGGTCCGATCAGCCCGCGCTCGACGCCCGGGCCGGCAAGCAATTCGGCATAGCGCTCCACCATCGGTAGCCGCTCGGCGAAGACCGAGGCGGCTACCGGCGGGGGCGGCGGTGATGTTTCACGTGAAACCACAACGGGGCTCAGACCGGCTGAACGACGACCCGGCGCTCGGGTTCTTCACCCTCCGACTCCGACGTCAGCCCCTTCGCCGCAACGGTGTCGTGCACGACCTTGCGCTCGAACGGGGACATCGGCTCGAGCTTGACGGACTGCCCGCTCGAACGCACTTCTTCGACGATCTTCTCGGTCAGCGCGATCAGGTCGCTCCGGCGCCGAGCCCGGTGGCCGGCGATGTCGAGCATCAGCCGACTACGTTCGCCGGTCTCCCGGTAGACGGCCAGCCGGGTCAGCTCCTGCAGCGCTTCGAGCACCTCGCCGTCGGTGCCGACCAGGTGGTCGAGCCCGCCGCCGACGACGGCGACCAGGGCACGGTCACCCTCGACATCGAGGTCGATGTCGCCATCGAGATCGGCGATGTCGAGCAGCTCCTCGAGGTAGTCCGCGGCGATGTCGCCCTCGTTCTCGAGACGCTCGACCGACGGCTTCGACTCTTCCTCGTCGTCGTCTTCGGTCTCGTCCGCCTGGTCCGCCTCGTCCTCGGAACCGTCACTCTCGACCGCGTCGACTTCCTCCGCGGTCTCCACCGGCTCGACCTCGTCCTCGACCGTTTCCACGCTCGACTGGTCCTCGGTCACGACTTACTCCCCTTCAGATTGAAAATGTCACGGATGCTCCGCGGTGAGCCGGCGAGCCGACTCCCGGGTTTCCGCACCCGGTCAACGTCCCTTGCGCTTGCTCCTCGGCACGCGCTGTGGCTGGACCCGCTTCGTCGCGGGCGCCGGTACGGCCTCGGTCGCGGCACCGTCGACGCCGTTGACCGCCGTGCCGTTCGCCTCGGCCTTCCCACCGATGAGCCCGCCCAGCAGGCCGCCCTTGGCCGCCCGCTCCTTCTTCCGCTTCTCGTACTCGGTGAACGCCGCCGAACCCGGGACCGGGTTGCGTCGGATCACCCAGAACTGCTGGCCCATCGTCCACAGGTTGGTGGTGAACCAGTAGATCAGCACACCGACCGGGAAGTTGATGCCACCGACCGCGAAGACGACCGGGAGGACGTAGAGCAGGAGCTTCTGCTGCTGGGCGTACTGACCGGTGAGTGCCTCCGGCGGCATGTTCTTGCGCATCAGCTGGCGCTGGGTGGTGAACGTGGTCGCGGTCATACACAGGATCAGCACGACGGTCACGACCTGGACGTGCCAGTTGTCGGCGCCGATGAACTTGTCCGAGATCTTGGCGCCGAAGATCGTGGCCTCGCGGAGCGAGTCGACCAGCTCCTGGTTCAGACCCTTGCCCCGGACGATGCCGTTCGCGGCGCCGTCAAGGACGCGGAACAGCGCGATGAAGATCGGCGACTGCAGCAGGATCGGCAGACACGAGGAGAACGGGTTGGTCCCGCTCTCCTTGTAGAGGTTCATGAGCTCTTTGCCCATGCGCTCCCGGTCGTGGCCGTACTTCTTCTGCAGCTCTTTGACCTTCGGCTGAATCGTCATCATGCTGCGGCTGGCACGGATCTGCCGCACGAACAGCGGGATCAAGACGATCCGGATCACGATCACGAGGCCGACGATCGACAGCGCCCAAGTCCACCCCGAGCCGGTGCCGAACAACGGCGCGAAGACCGTGTGGAAGATCCGGATGATCCACGACACAACGAAGTAGAGCGGGGACAGGATCGTGTCGAACGTGTCCATCACGGGTCAGGCACCTCGGTCGGGGTGGGAAACGCCGGCCGTCACAGTATGCGGACCGTGCGAATGAGAGCGGACAGGTGGGACCGGGTCGAAGCCACCGGGGGTCCAAGGGTGGCAGCGACCGAGGCGGCGCAGCGCGAGCCAACTGCCGCGAAGAGCTCCGTGTCGTTGGACTGCTTCGAGCGCGTACGCCGAACAGGAGGGGTAGTACCGGCAGACCTGCCCGTACAACGGGCTGATGAAGGTCCGGTACCCCTTGAGCAGCAGAACGAGCACGGTCTTCACGGTTGGCTCCGGGCCTTCGAGGTCTCGCGCGACGGGTCCGAGGCGCGATCGCGCCCCCGGCCTTCCAACGTGTGGAGTACCGCGTCGAGATCCCGGGCCAGCTGATCGGTTGTCGCGGTCGCCGCCGCGGGCAACGCACGAACGACGAATCGGCTGCCGGGCTCGAGAGCCGACAGCCGATCGCGAAGCAGATGACGCAGCCGGCGGCGCACCGCGTTCCGAACCACCGCGTTGCCCACCGCCCGGTTCACGACGAACCCGACAAGTGCCGAAGCGTCCTCAGACGTTCGGCCGAGGTGGCCAACGAGGGTAGGCCGACCGGCTCGCCGGCCGCGGCGGACCGCGGTCGCGAAGTCGTCGGACCGACGCATTCGGAAGCGAGCCGGGACCACGGCATCAAAGAACCTGAAGGAGCCTGGCCGCCGCGTCAGGCGGCGAGACGGGCGCGCCCCTTGCGCCGACGCGCGGCGAGAATGGCCCGGCCCGCGCGCGTGCGCATCCGCAGCCGGAAGCCGTGAGTCTTGTGCCGCTTGCGGTTGTTCGGCTGGAACGTGCGCTTCATGAGGAGTTCTCTCCCGATCGGTGGTGAGCAATGTCGCGTTGGCCGGATTCCTCGACGCCACCGTCGACCCGCGCCCGTCCTCTGGCACGCCGCGAGGCGGCCAGAAGTCTTGCGTGAGCATACGGCGATCGCCGAGAGACCGGCACCGTGACCGATCCACGGTACGGGTCCGGTGACGCTTGGGTCAAACCGACCGTAGCTAACCGAGCCCCACCGCTAGAGACCGGGGACACAAACGCAACATCCTTGCCAATGCAGAGTGTAGCTGTCGAGAAAGACACGCCGACGACACGCCGCTTTCCATGGTGACCTGTGGACAACCGGTTGATACGCCCCTCCCCGGCTTGTTACGGTCCGACTTCACTGGGCGTGGCCGAACCCCACAAAGCCGCCTCAGCCCGATGTGCTTGGCCGACCGGCCGGATCGCCTCGCGGTCCGGCCGGCGCGTCTTCCCCCGGCCTTCCACAGGCGCTGTACACAGCCTGTGGAAGCATCTGTGGAAGCCGTCGCGGAGACGGACGGGCCGGTTACTCAGACGGAAGCAAGCAACACGCGACCGAGGAGATCGAACGCCTCTCCCAGTCGCAGACGGGAGTGAGTCGTGGTCGCGGACGCTAGTGACCTGGGCGCGACCTGGGCAAACGTCCTGGACACGCTCGACCAGGAACTGCCGCAGACCCAGCGCGTCTGGCTCGATCAGAGCCGTCCCGTCACGCTGCACGGCAACACCGCGATCATCGCGGTGCGCGACGACTTCACCCGGACTCAGCTCGAGACCAAGCTCCGGCCGCGGCTCGAGGACGCGCTGTCGAACGTGCTCGGCCAGTCGATCCGGCTCGCGGTGACGGTGGACGCCTCCCTCACGCTGAACGACGAGCCCCCGGCCGCGCCGCCGGCAGCGCAGAACGGCGACACCCAGCACACCGAGCCGCCGCTCGGCGACCTGCCCCGCGCCGACCAGGTGGCTCCCGTTCTCGACCTCGACGAGCCGCACCGATCCGGACTCGGGCTCCCGAGCCCGCCGGACGAAGCGTTCGCACCCCTCACCGCCGCCGAGCGCCGCCGCGAGAGCGAGCCGCCGCGGCTCAACCCCAAGTACACGTTCGACACGTTCGTGATCGGCTCGTCCAACCGGTTCGCCCACGCCGCGGCCGTCGCGGTCTCCGAGGCTCCCGGCAAGGCGTACAACCCGCTGTTGATCTACGGCGAGTCCGGCCTCGGCAAGACCCACCTGCTGCACGCGATCGGCCACTACGTCCGCAACCTCTACGCGAACGCGCGGATCCGGTACGTGTCGTCGGAGGAGTTCACCAACGACTTCATCAACTCGATCCGCGACGACAAGGCGGCGACGTTCCAGCGCCGCTACCGCGACGTCGACGTGCTGCTGGTGGACGACATCCAGTTCTTGGAGAACAAGGAACGTACGCAGGAAGAGTTCTTCCATACGTTCAACGCGCTCCACAACGCGAACAAGCAGATCGTGATCTCCTCCGACCGTCCGCCGAAGCGCCTGGAGACGCTGGAGGACCGGCTCCGCAACCGGTTCGAGTGGGGCCTGATCACCGACATCCAGCCGCCCGACCTCGAGACCCGGATCGCGATCCTGCGCAAGAAGGCCGTCCAGGAACGACTGTCCGCGCCGCCCGAGGTGCTCGAGTTCATCGCGAGCAAGATCCAGACGAACATCCGCGAGCTCGAAGGCGCGCTGATCCGCGTCACCGCGTTCGCCAGCCTGAACCGGCAGGCCGTCGACCTGGCGCTCGCCGAGATCGTGCTCAAGGACCTGATCCCCACGGGCGGCGAGCCGGAGATCACCGCGGCACAGATCATGGCGCAGACGTCGGCGTACTTCGGACTGTCGCTCGACGATCTGTGCGGGTCGAGCCGGAGCCGCGTGCTGGTGACCGCTCGGCAGATCGCGATGTACCTGTGCCGCGAGCTCACCGACCTGTCGCTGCCGAAGATCGGACAGCAGTTCGGCGGCCGTGACCACACCACCGTCATGCACGCCGATCGGAAGATCCGGCAGCTGATGGCCGAACGTCGCAGCGTCTACAACCAGGTGACCGAACTGACCAACCGGATCAAGCAGCAGGCCCGCGGCGGGCAGTAATCAACGATCGTGCGAGCCATTGGTTATGTCCGAATTTCACTGTTTTCTCCACTGATGGGGCATCTCCCTCACAGCTGGGGACAACCCTGTGGATCCGTCCCGTCGAGCATGGGAAGAACTGTGGAACCTCCGTGGACGACGAACGACTGTCCCCTGGCCGGTACGAGTTCTTGTCATTCGTTCACACCCTCGCCCACAGGCATTTCTGGTCCGAAAATCGGCACTGACCTGCGAAGACGCGAAGTTGTCCACACCATCCACCGTTGTGAAGACGACTCTGAACCTATCTATCCAAATGACAAACTCACGAAAGTCCACACAGCCCCACCCTGGGGACAACCTGTGACTACCGCCCGTGCTCCAGCTGTTACAAGACCCCGAGCGATGGCTGCCGGAACGACAAGTTCCTGTCGTTCGCTTCGACCCCCAGCCGCCCCTTCACCTTCTGGCCGGTGTAGCGTCATGCCTCCGTCGAGCCGTGTGTCCGCGCGGCTTGCCCCTGGCGTCGTACGCCAGCTCACTCGTGGCAACGCACGGATCGTGCGGAGAAACCCTGGAGGAGGCGATGAGCGGTGAAGTTCCGTCTCGACCGTGACGTCCTCGCCGACGCCGTGGCGTGGGTGGCCCGAAGCCTCCCCACCCGACCGTCCGTGCCGGTGCTTGCCGGACTGCTGCTGAACGCGAAGGACGGCGAGCTCCAGCTGTCCGGGTTCGACTACGAGACGTCGGCCCGCGTGAGCCTCCCCGCCGAGATCGCGGTCGAGGGCAGTGTGCTCGTCTCCGGCCGGCTCCTCGCCGACATCAGCCGCAGCCTCCCGGCCCAGCCGGTCGACATCGAGGCCGATGGCGGCAAGGTCGTCGTCACCTGCCGCAGCGCGCGCTTCACGATTCAGACCCTTCCGGTCGACGAGTACCCCGACCTGCCCGAGATGCCCACGGCGTCCGGCACGGTCAAGGGCGACGTGCTCGCGGCCGCGGTCGCCCAGGTCGCCATCGCCGCCGGGCGCGACGACATGCTTCCGGTGCTCACCGGCGTACGGATCGAGATCGAGGGCTCCTCGGTCACGCTGGCCGCGACCGACCGCTATCGCCTCGCCGTTCGCGAGCTCAGTTGGTCGCCCGAGCGCCCCGACGTCTCCGCCACCGCGCTGGTCCCGGCTCGCGTTCTCGCCGACACCGCGAAGTCGTTCACCTCCGGTTCCGAGGTCACGATCGCGCTCGCCACCCCCGGCTCCGGCGGCGGTGAGGGCCTGGTCGGCTTCTCCGGCCAGACCGGCGGCGGCGCGCGACGTACGACCACCCGCCTGCTCGACGGCGAGTTCCCCAAGTACCGCACGCTGTTCCCGCCCGAGCAGCAGACGATCGCGCGCATCGAGACCGCGCCGTTCGTCGAGACGCTCAAGCGCGTCGCGCTCGTGGCCGAACGCAACACGCCGATCCGGCTCACGCTGGGCGACTCCGAAGCACGTCTCGAGGCTGGCAGCAGCGACGAGGCGCAGGCTTCGGAGTCCCTGCAGGCGCAGATCGAGGGTGACGGCCTGACGATCGGCTTCAACCCCCAGTACCTGCTCGATGGTCTCGGCGTGATCGACACCCCGGTCGCGCAGCTCGCGTTCACCCAGGCCAACCGGCCCGCGGTTCTGACCGGTGCGCCCGCGATCGACGCCGACGCCAACCTCGACTACCGCTACCTGCTGATGCCGGTGCGGCTCCAGGGCTGACGGAGCAGGAACGTGTCCGTCGTCTGACCGGCTTGGAGAACGTCGAGCCGCCCGGCCACGCTGTACACGCCGAACGGGCTGTCGGTGATCGTCGTCTGCGGCTCCGGCATCGGGTTCGTCGCGACGACTCCGGCTTTGGTCCAGTCCGTCCAGTCCGTTCCCGATACAGCCCGAACGCGTCGGACGGCGTCGAGCCCTGAGCCGTCGAGCGTGTTCGTCACCACGTCGAACGATCCGTCGGTACGCAGCAGCATCCCGTCGCCGCCGACCAGCGGCTCGCTCAGCCGGACCTCGCTCACGCGAGCGTCGCGGAGGTCGATCCGGAACAGCTGACCGGTGTCGTACCGCACCGAGAGCAGGAAGCCGCGCGGGTGCCAGACGATCCCGTTCATGCCGAAGCCCGTCGAGGCGAACCGGTCGTCCCGGACCAGCACCTTGGCGCGGCCCGAGGGCGTGACCCGGTAGAGCTCGGGTGCGAAAACGTCGCTGACATAGGCGTTTCCGGCCCGGTCGATGGTGAGGTCGTTCGCCGCGTGCTGCCCGGGCGTGGTCGCGAGATCGACGAGCCACTCGAGCCGACCCGTGCGCAGGTCGAAGCTCGCGAGCCCGGAGACGTGGCCGACCGTGTCAGGCGTGGAGCGAGCGCTCAGCCCGATGTCGCCATACGTGACCAGCACCCGGTGCCGGCGTACGTCGACGTGGAGCCCGAATGTGGACGGCATCGCGGGATGCGCGAGGAACGGGCGCACCTTCCCGTCGAGGCCGACGAGAGAGACCGTGCCGTGCCGAACGGAGCTCACCAGGAACGCGTGCCGGGTCGGGTCCCATGCCACACCCTCCGGGTGCAGGGACGGAGCCGAGGCGTGGATGACCCGCGGCGCGGGGCTCGCGGAGGCGCCGACCGCGGGCAGGAAGCCCACCACCACGCTGGCGAGCAGCAGGGTGGCGAGCAGGCGAAGGATTCGTTGTCGTTTCACGCCGTTCATCGTCGAAGCGGGAACGGCGGCCAACCAGCGTTCGGCCTTTCCTAGGTCTGCTGGGACCAGGCTCGCGGTGGCCGCGCGCAGCACAATGGGAACCGTGAACCAGCACACCGAGCTCGGCGAGTTCCTCCGCTCGCGGCGAGCGTTGTTGCGGCCGGACGAGCTCGGGATCCGGCACGCGGGCCGCCGCCGGGTTCCCGGACTGAGGCGCGAGGAGCTGGCCCAGCTCGCCGGTGTCAGCGCGGACTACTACGTACGGCTCGAGCAGGGCCGCGCCCTGAACGCGTCCGACGCGATCCTCGACGCGATCGCGCAGGCGCTGCGGCTCGACGACAACGAGCTTCGCCACCTGCACGACCTCGCCACACCGGTCCGCAGCCGCCGCCCGGCCGCGCGACCGCAGCGCGTCCGCGACTCGTTCCGCCGGATGGTGAACGCGATCGACGCGCCCTCGTTCGTCCTCGGTCGCCGCTGCGACGTGCTCACCTGGAACCGCGCGATGGCCGCGGTGATCACCGACTTCGGCGCGCTGGCGCCAAAGGACCGCAACATGGCGCGGTTGTTCTTCCTCGACGAGGCGGTCGCGAGCCTCTACCCCGACTTCAAGCGCAAGTCCCGCGACGTCGTCGGCTTTCTCCGCATGGACGCCGGCCGGCATCCCGACGATCCGCAGCTGGCCGAGCTGATCGGCGAGCTGTCGATGAAGAGCGACGCGTTCCGGCAGCTGTGGGCCAGTCGTACGGTCCGCGACAAGTCGCACGGCAGCTACCACCTTCGCCACCCGCTCGTCGGCGAGCTCACCGTCGACTACGAGACGTTGCGGCCGAGCGACGACCCCGACCAGCTGCTGGTGACGTACACCGCCGAGCCAGGCTCGCCGTCCGAGGCGGCCCTGCGCATCCTGGCCGCGTGGGATTCGACCAGCACGGCCTAGGCTGGGCCCGTTCAGCGACCGCGCGCAGGAAGGTGTCGGGGATGGAGATCGGTCTTGTCGGACTCGGCAAGATGGGTGGCAACATGCGCGAACGGCTGCGCGAGAAGGGCCACACCGTCGTCGGGTACGACCGCAACGCCGAGGTTTCCGACGTCGCCAGCCTCAAGGAACTCGTCGACCAGCTCCCCACGCCGCGCGTCGTCTGGGTCATGGTGCCGGCCGGTGACATCACCCGCATGGTGATCGGCGAGCTCGCCGAGCTGCTCAGCGAGGACGACGTGATCGTCGACGGCGGCAACTCGCGCTGGACCGACGACCAGAACCACGCGGAATGGCTCCTGCACAAGGGCATCGGCTTCGTCGACTGCGGTGTCTCCGGCGGCGTCTGGGGCAAGGACAACGGCTACGCGCTGATGTGCGGCGGCGAGGCCGAGGACGTCGCGAAGGTGCAGCCCGCGTTCGACGCGTTGAAGCCCGAGGGCGACTTCGGCTTCGTGCACGCCGGCAAGGTCGGCGCCGGCCACTTCGCGAAGATGGTCCACAACGGCATCGAGTACGGGATCATGCAGTCGTACGCCGAGGGCTACGAGCTGCTCGAGGCGACCGACATCGTCGACAACGTCACCGACGTGTTCCGTTCGTGGCGCGAGGGAACGGTCATCCGTTCCTGGCTGCTCGACCTGCTGGTCAACGCGCTCGAGCAGGACGGCGAGCACCTCGAGGCGATCAAGGGCTACGCCGACGACTCCGGCGAGGGACGGTGGACGGTCGAAGCGGCGATCGACAACGCCGTACCGATGCCCGCGATCTCGGCCGCCCTCTTCGCCAGATTCGCTTCCAGGCAAGAGGATGCGCCCGCGATGAAGGCCATCGCCGCGATGCGCAACCAGTTCGGCGGACACGCCGTGCATCCGGAGTCGAGCAAGGCCCGGCCCGACACCGAAGCCCCGTAGCAGCGTGTACGTCGCGCACCTCTCGCTGGCCGACTTCCGCAACTACCCCTCCGTCGAGCTCCCGCTCGAGGCCGGGGTCACCGCGTTCGTCGGACCGAACGGCCAGGGCAAGACCAACCTGGTCGAGGCGATCGGCTATCTCGCCTCGCTCGGCTCGCACCGCGTCGCGACGGATGCGCCGCTCGTACGCCTCGGTGCCGAGCGCGCGGTCGTGCGGGGCGACGTCGTACGCGACAACCGGCACGCGCTGATCGAGCTGGAAATCACGCCAGGTAAGGCGAATCGAGCGCGGCTGAACCGTTCGCCGGTCTCGCGGCCGCGCGAGGTGCTCGGCATTCTGCGCACCGTTCTCTTCGCGCCGGAGGACCTCGCGCTGGTCAAGGGCGACCCGGACACGCGGCGGAGGTTCATCGACGACCTCATCACGCAGCGGGCGCCGCGGCTCGCTGGCGTCCGCGCTGACTACGACCGGGTGCTGAGGCAGCGCAACACGTTGCTGAAGACCGCCGGGCCGGCCCGCCGCGGCGGCTCGTCGAGCGAGGGCGCGCTTCGGACGCTCGACACCTGGGACTCGCACCTCGCGCGAATCGGCTCGGAACTGCTCTCGGCGCGGCTGCGAACGCTCGCCGAACTGCAGCCGTTGGTCGCGAAGGCGTACGCGAACGTCTCCCCCGGGCAGGAGGAAGCCCGGGTCGACTACAAGTCCGCGCTGCCGATCGACGACCCGACGCCCGCCGTGCTGGCCGAGGCGATCCTCGCGGCCGTGGCCGAACGACGTGCGGACGAGCTGCAGCGCGGCGTCTCGCTGGTCGGCCCGCATCGCGATGACCTCGTGCTGAATCTCGGCCCGTTCCCCGCGAAGGGGTACGCGAGCCACGGCGAGTCGTGGTCGTACGCGCTCGCGCTACGGCTCGCCGCGTACGACCTGCTCGGCGCCGACGGCGGGGAGCCAGTGCTCATTCTGGACGACGTGTTCGCCGAGTTGGACACCCAACGTCGGAGCCGACTGGCAACCTTGGTCTCGGGCGCCGAGCAGGTGCTCGTGACCGCGGCCGTGCCGGCCGACGTTCCCGAGCAGCTGGCTGGTGCGCGGTTCGACGTGAGCGAAGGGGAGGTGCGCGGTGCCTGACGACGACGTCGAGCAACCGGTCGAGAAGCCCACCGACCCGGACTGGAACCCGTCCGGTCTCGAGCTGGCTCGTGCCGTCGTGGCGACGTTTGGCACGCTGAACAAGGGAAAACCGCGCCGGAAGCAACAGCGCCCGTCGACGTCGGCGGGTGGCCGGCGCAGGTACGGCGACGAGCCGACCACGTCCGGCCCGAGCCCGGACGACCGCGACCCGCAGGTGCTCGACGCGACGATGGACCGCCTGGTCGCCGAGCACGGCTGGTCGACGAACGTCGCGGTCGCCGGCGCGATCGCCCGCTGGGACCACATCGTCGGACCCGAGGTCGCCGCGCACTGCAAGGCCGAGCGGTACGCCGACGCCGAGCTCACCGTGCGCGCCGACTCCACGGCGTGGGCGACGCAGGTCCGGTTGCTCGCGCCGACGCTCGTGCAGCGGCTGAACCAGGAGCTCGGCGACGACACCGTTCGCCGGGTGATCGTGGTCGGGCCGACCGGCCCGAGCTGGCGCAAGGGGCCCCGCACGGTCCGGGACGGCCGAGGCCCCCGCGACACCTACGGCTGAGACGTTCCCGTTCGGCCGCACCCCGGCTCGCTCAGTTTCGCCGCACGCCACCGGCTTCAGGCGTCGTTCCGACCCTTCCGTCTTTGGCGGCGTCCGGGTCGAGCCCATCTCATCCCTCTTTCCACCGACTTTGTCGCGATGGCCCTTACCCACGAGGTTCGCGCCATTCGAACCGGCCGACCGCGAACGGCTAGACGGCCCGCTCGTCGCTCGAACGGGCCCGGCGTATGAAGGGGGGTACATCCGCGGCTGCTGCAACGCTCAGATTGCCCACAGGGGGCCTCCCGGAGGGGGATTGAGACGCCCGACCAGGTACACTGGAGGTCGCTACAAGGGTCGCTCCGCGTGTGGGGCGCCACGTTCCGTCGGGCGCCAGACACCACCCACGGAGCGATCTACGTGTGTCCAGATGTGTCCTCGTGGAAGCAGGAGGTCAATCCCACGTGACGACTGCCGATGACCAGCAGCCGGACCAGCCGGACGCGCAGCAAAACGGACATCCCCAGCCTACGGAAGAGCCAGCGGATCCGCCCACGGAAGTTCCCGTAGTAGATCCCGTGGAGTACGACGCCTCCGCGATCACCGTGCTCGAGGGCCTCGACGCGGTCCGGAAACGTCCGGGCATGTACATCGGCTCCACCGGTGAGCGCGGCCTCCACCAGTTGGTCACCGAGATCGTGGACAACGCGGTGGACGAGGCGCTCGCCGGCCACTGCGACCGGATCGAGGTCACGCTGCTCGCCGACCACGGCGTCCGCGTCGTCGACAACGGCCGCGGCATCCCGACCGGCATCCACCCCGCCGAGGGCGTGTCCGCCGTTCAGCTCGTGCTGACCCAGCTGCACGCCGGCGGCAAGTTCGGCGGCGGCGGGTACAAGGTCTCCGGTGGTCTGCACGGCGTCGGCAGCTCGGTCGTCAACGCGCTTTCGAGCCGGCTCGACGTCGAGGTCTGGAACGCCGGCTACCGCTGGACGCAGGAGTACGACCTCGGCGTGCCGCGGACTCCGTTGCAGCAGCACGAGGCGTCCGAACGTACCGGCACGACGATCACGTTCTGGGCCAGCGAAGAGATCTTCGAGACCACCACGTACTCGTACGAGACGCTGTCGACGCGGTTCCGCGAGATGGCGTTCCTCAACCGGGGCCTGACCATCTCGCTGCGGGACGAGCGCGTCGAGCTGACGCCCGACCACGAGCCGCGCGAGGTCATGTACATGTACGAGGGCGGCCTGATCGACTTCGTCAACCACCTCAACGCGAGCAAGGATCCCGCGCACCGCAGCGTGATCTCGTTCGAGGCGGAGGACAACGTCGCCCACCTGGCGCTCGACGTCGCGATGCAGTGGAACCTCACGTACACCGAGTCGGTGCACACGTTCGCCAACACGATCAACACCCACGAGGGCGGCACCCACGAGGAAGGCTTCCGGTCGGCGTTGACCAACGTGGTCAACAGGTTCGGCGAGGACAACGGGCTGATCAAGAAGCCCGAGGACCGGCTTTCCGGTGACGACGTGCGCGAGGGTCTGACGGCGATCGTGTCGGTGAAGCTGGAAGAGCCGCAGTTCGAGGGCCAGACGAAGACCAAGCTCGGCAACACCGAGGCGAAGCGCTTCGTGCAGAAGGTCGTCTACGAGCGACTGCAGGAGTGGTTCGAGAAGAACCCAGGCGAGGGCAAGGACGTCGTCCGCAAGGGCATCGCCGCCGCGGCCGCGCGGATGGCCGCCCGCAAGGCGCGCGACCTCGCCCGCAACCGGAAGGGTCTGCTCGGCGGCGGCGGTCTGCCGGGCAAGCTGGCCGACTGCCAGTCGACCAACCCCGCCGAATGCGAGATCTTCGTCGTCGAGGGTGACTCCGCCGGCGGCTCGGCCAAGGGTGGGCGCGAGCCCAGGATCCAGGCCATCCTGCCGATTCGCGGCAAGATCCTGAACGTCGAGAAGGCGCGCATCGACCGCGTGCTGCAGAACACCGAGGTGCAGGCGATCATCGCCGCGCTCGGCACCGGCATCTCCGAGGACTTCGACCTGGAGAAGCTGCGCTACCACAAGATCGTCCTGATGGCCGACGCCGACGTCGACGGCCAGCACATCACGACCTTGCTGCTGACGTTGCTGTTCCGGTTCATGAAGCCGCTGATCGAGGGCGGGTTCGTCTACCTCGCGCAGCCGCCGTTGTTCAAGCTGCGTTGGTCGAACGCGCCGCACGAGCTGGCGTACAACGACCGCGAGCGGGACGTTCTGCTGGCCGCGGGCGCGGAGGCCGGCAGGCGACTGCCGAAGGAAAACCCGATCCAGCGCTACAAGGGTCTGGGCGAGATGAACGCGGACGAGCTGTGGGAGACCACGATGGACCCGGACGGCCGGATCCTGCTGCAAGTCACGCTTGACGACGCCGCGCAAGCCGACGAGGTGTTCACCGTGCTGATGGGTGAGGACGTCGAGTCGCGACGGTCGTTCATCCAGCGCAACGCCAAGGACGTTCGCTTCCTCGACATCTGAGCTTGCCTGATCCGGTTGAAGGACTTGAAGGAAACGACCTGTGACTGACACCACCGACACGCCGCCCCCGACGCAGCGGATCGAGCCACGCGACCTCCAGACGGAGATGCAGCGCAGCTACCTCGACTACGCGATGAGCGTGATCGTTGGCCGCGCGCTGCCCGACGTACGCGACGGCCTCAAGCCCGTGCACACGCGGATCCTCTACGCGATGTACGACGGCGGCTACCGGCCGGACCGCGGCTTCTCCAAGTGTTCCCGCATCGTCGGTGACGTCATGGGTCAGTACCACCCCCACGGCGACACCGCGATCTACGACACGTTGGTCGGTCTGGCGCAGCACTGGACGAAGCGCTACCCGCTCGTTCAGGGGCAGGGCAACTTCGGCTCGCCGGGTAACGACCCTGCCGCGGCGATGCGGTACACCGAGTGCCGGCTGGCGCCGTTGGCCATGGAGATGGTCCGCGACATCGACGAGGAGACAGTCGACTTCCGGCCCAACTACGACGGTCGGAGCCAGGAGCCGTCGGTTCTGCCGAGCCGGTTCCCCAACCTGCTCGTCAACGGATCGGCCGGCATCGCGGTCGGCATGGCGACCAACATCCCGCCGCACAACCTGCGTGAGGTGGCGTCGGGAGCCCTGTGGGCGTTGGAGAATCCCGGTACTTCGCGCGAGGAGCTCCTTGACGCGCTGATGGAACGCATCCCTGGCCCGGACTTCCCGACGAAGGGTCTGATCGTCGGGCGTAAGGGCATCGAGGACGCGTACCGCACCGGCCGTGGCTCGATCACCATGCGCGCGGTGGTGGAGGTCGAGGAGGACAACAAGGGCCGTACCTGCCTGGTCATCACCGAGCTGCCGTACCAGGTCAACCCCGACAACCTCGCGTTGCGGATCGCGGAGCTCGCCGACACCGGCAAGGTGACCGGCATCGCCGACGTACGCGACGACTCGTCCTCGCGTACGGGGCAGCGGCTCGTCGTCGTGCTCAAGCGGGACGCGATCGCGAAGGTCGTTCTCAACAACCTCTACAAGCACACGCAGCTGCAGGACAACTTCGGCGCGAACATGTTGGCGCTCGTCGACGGCGTGCCGCGGACCTTGACGCTCGACCAGTTCATCACGTACTGGCTCGAGCACCAGATCGACGTCATCCAGCGGCGGACTCGCTTCCGGTTGCGGAAGGCCGAAGAGGAAGCGCACATCTACCGTGGCTTGGTCAAGGCGCTCGACGCGCTCGACGAGGTCATCGCGCTGATCCGGCGCAGCCAGACGCCGGAGGAAGCGCGCGACGGGTTGATGGAGCTCCTCGACATCGACGAGATCCAGTCCCGCGCGATCCTCGACATGCAGCTTCGCCGGCTGGCCGCTCTCGAACGCCAGAAGGTGATCGAGCACCTCGAAGAGCTCGAGGCGAAGATCGCCGACCTGAAGGACATCCTCGAGTCGCCCGAGCGGCAGCGCACGATCGTCGCGGACGAGCTGACCGGGATCGTCGAGCGGTTCGGCGACGAGCGACGCTCGCAGATCATCCCGGCGGACGGCGACCTCACCGCCGCCGACCTGATCCCGGACGAGGACGTGGTCGTCACGATCACGCTCGACGGGTACGCGAAGCGCACGAGGACCGACCTCTACCGTTCGCAGCGACGTGGTGGCAAGGGCGTACGCGGCGCGGCGCTCAAGGGCGACGACGTCATCGCGCACCTGTTCGCGACCAGCAACCACGAGTGGATCCTGTTCTTCACCAACCGCGGCCGGGTCTACCGCGCCAAGGCGTACGAGCTGCCCGAGGCGGCGCGCGACGCGAAGGGCGGGCACGTCGCTGGGCTGCTCTCGTTCCAGCCGGACGAGAAGATCGCCCAGGTGCTCGCGATCGAGGACTACGAGGAAGCGCAGTACCTCGTACTCGCGACCAAGAAGGGCCTGGTCAAGAAGACCGCGCTGACCAACTACGACTCCTCGCGGCAGGCCGGCGTGATCGCGCTGAACTTCCGGGACGAGGACGACGAGCTGATCGGCGCCGAGCTGGTGGGTCCGGACGACGAGCTGCTGCTGGTGTCTCGGAAGGCACAGGCCGTTCGGTTCGCCGCGACCGACGACCAGCTCCGGCCGATGGGTCGAGTGACGTCCGGTGTCACCGGGATGCGGTTCCGCGCGGACGACGAACTGCTGAAGATGGCCGTGATTCGTTCCGGCGAGGAGGCCGGGCAGTACGTGTTCACCGTCACCGACGGTGGCTACGCGAAGCGGACGCCGGTTGCCGAGTACCGGGTCCAGGGCCGGGGTGGATTGGGCATCCGAGCGATGCGCATCACGTCCGCCCGAGGGTCACTGGTAGGTGCGATCGTGGTCACCGACAGTGATCAGGTCCTGTGCGTAAAGGCGAGTGGCCAGGTCACCCGTTCCCCCGTGGCAGACGTCGCGGCCAAGGGTCGTGACACCATGGGAGTCATCTTCGCCGGTGTCCGGGAGGGCGACGCCGTCGTTGCGATAGCGCGCAACACAGAGGACGATGCCGGAGAGGAGTCGACGGACGAGCAGCCAGAGTCCGCCGATGGGGCAGACGGTGAACAGCCGGCTGACCAGACCGAGGCCCCCGAAAACGGCGCCGGGGCCGACAGCCAGGAGGACAGCACGTGACGCTGAACGGCAGGGATGACGACACGATTGCGCAGGTCATCCCGACCGCGACAGGTCCGAACGGGCGTGCAGCCCAGCAGGTCCGCCCGGGCCAAGGCCGCCCAGACCCGCTCCGCCCCGATTCGCACCGTCCTGACCCGAATCGTCCCGATCCCCGGACGGACCGCGGCCGACCCGACCAGGTCCGCCCCGCTCCGACCCCGCCCCAGCCGGTAACGCGGCCGGGGCCCGGAGTCGGGGACACCGGGCAGTTCCCGCGGCCCCCGATGGGACCCGACGCTGGCCTAGGCGAGGTCCGTACCGACCGCCCCACGTTCCAGCCGCCGGCGTCCCCCACCCCCGCGGCCGCCCCCGGCCCGCAGCTGCCCCGCAGCCGCGTCCGCCGCGCCCGCCTCCGTGCGGTCCGGCTCGACCCGTGGTCGGTGATGAAGACCGCGTTCCTGCTGTCGATCGCGTTCGGCATCATGACGATGGTCGCGATCTTCGTGATCTGGAACGTGCTCGACGCGGCCGGCGTGTACGACTCGATCAGCCGCACGGTGGACGGCGTCCTCGCGAGCCCGAACGCGGAGCCGTTCAACCTCAAGGACTTCATCGGCCTCGAGCGCGTGCTGGGAATCACGTCCCTGGTGTGCGTCGTCGACGTGGTCTTGATCACAGCCCTGGCAACGTTGGGCGCCTTCCTCTACAACCTCTCCGCCAGCCTCCTCGGCGGCGTCGAGGTCACCCTGGCGGAAGAGGACTAGGCCGCCTCAGAACCCATTTTCTGCGCCCGGTAGGCTTGCGGTACGCTGCCTGATCGGTGCAGCAAGGGCCTATAGCTCAGCCCGGTTAGAGTGCTTCCCTGATAAGGAAGAAGTCCCTGGTTCAAGTCCAGGTAGGCCCACCCCGGTCAGAGGGGGTGTCAGCAGTAGTGATGACACCCCCCGCCCATCCCCAGGTGTGAGGAGTCAGGTGATGAAGAAGGTCATCCTCGCGGCGGTCGTCATCGCTGGCGGCTGGTTCGTGTACAAGCGACTCCAAGCCGGCCGAGCCGAAGAAAACCTCTGGGCAGAAGCAACAGACCCCATCACCCCCTCCAGTCACTAACCCCAAGCGGCGCCCCCCGCGCCGCCTTCCAGGGGGCGTAGCTCAACTGGCAGAGCACTGCCTTTGCAAGGCAGGGGTTAGGGGTTCGAGTCCCCTCGTCTCCACATAACTCACCTGGTTGTATGCACTGGATCGCCAGCAGCGGCCGATAGGGTCAGGCAGATGTGGCGTGGGATCAACTTCGGTGGCGCGCTGGATGGCGGACCGGATTGGATCCGAGACCGGCATTTCGACGACGTACGCGACGCGGGTCTCAACCTGGTTCGGGTGCCCGTGAAGTGGGCGCCAGACAGCCCGGAGTTCGAACGTGTCGACGAAGTCGTCGCCAGTGCGCTGCGCCGGGACTTGGATGTCATCGTCGACGTTCACCATTTCGACGAGCTGTCCGCCAGCGTCGAGGCACATCGCGCGCGGTTCCTCGCACTCTGGGCTCGCCTCGCCGAGCACTACGCCGAGGCTAGTCCGCGGCTGCACTTCGAACTGCTCAACGAGCCTCACGATCCGATGACCGCGGAGGAGTGGAACTCCCTGCTGCCGGAGGCATTGGCGGTCGTACGGGAGACCAACCCGGGCCGGCTCGTCATCGTCGGTCCCACCCGGTGGAACATCCTCGACGCGCTCTCGACCCTTCGGGTGCCCGACGACGACAACCTCGTCGTGACCTTTCACTACTACTCGCCGTTCCGGTTCACCCACCAGGGCGCCGGCTGGGTCGAAGGTGCCGGCGACTGGCTCGGCACGACCTGGGGAACCGAGGAAGACCACGATCGGGTCGCCGCCGAGTTCGAGAAAGCCGCGTCATGGGCGGCGACCGAAGGGCGGCAGTTGTTCCTCGGCGAGTTCGGTGCGATGGACACGGTCGACCTCGAGGCGAGAGCCCAATGGGCGGCGTGCGTACGTTCTCACGCTGAACAGCACGGCATCGGCTGGGCGTACTGGAACTTCGCGTGTGAGTTCGCCGCGTTCGATCTCCCGCAAACCCGCTGGCACCCACCGCTCCGCGAGGCGCTCTTGCCGTCGCGGCGAGGTGTCGGCGGCGCGTGACACGCTGACCTCGTGCCGAGCCATCGCCTGGTTTTCGAGGAGTCGTTCGATCTGCCGGCTGGGTCGCCGCCCGACCCGGATCGGTGGGTGCCAGAGATCGGCGGTGGCGGGTGGGGCTGCGATCAGGCGCAGATCTACACCAACTCGACCGCGAACGCAGTCATCGATGCCCAACACAGGCTCGCGATCACCGCGCGGCGTACCGATGCGGGGATCACCTCAGCCCGGCTCACCACCAAGGACCGGGTGGCGGTCTCCTTCGGACGGGTGGAGGCTCGTATCCGTGTGCCCGGTGGCGCCGGCACGTGGCCCGCGTTTTGGATGCTCGGCACCGACATGGACGAGGTTGGCTGGCCGGCCTGCGGTGAGATCGACGTGATGGAGGTCGTCGGCAGCGATCCGCGATGTGTGCACGGCACCATCCATCTTCCGGGAGCCGCCGGTCTCGTCGATGGTCTTGGGCGTGCCTTCGATAGCGGCGTCGACCTCGCCGCGGCATTCCATACCTACGCCGTGGACTGGCGACCGGATCGGATCACGTGGCTCCTAGATGGCCGCCGGTACCACCAGGCAACGCCCGACGACACCCCGAACGGTGCGTGGCCATTCCAGCATCCGTTCTTCCTCCTCCTCAACCTCGCGGTCGGTGGAGACTGGCCGGGGCTGGCGACGGCAGCTCCCGCGCTTCCCGCGACGCTGCTCGTCGACTGGATCCGCGTCTGGTCGTACTGGTGAGGAAGATCAGGCTGCGCAGGTTGTCACCGCTTGACGGTCGTCGCCACGTATGACCAGCTCAGCGGGCGCCAACGTGCGCGCGTACCGGCACGACCGTGCCCCGGTTCAGGGCAAGTGCGGATGGTCGACGGCGATTGCTGCGCCGGTCAGGTTCTGCGCGAGATGACCATGATGTATTCGCAGGGAGCGTTCGTTCGGTTGGCGAAGCCGTGGTCCGCGTCGGCCTGGAAGAACAGGGAGTCGCCTGTGTTCAGGGTCTCGCTGATCCCGCCGATCAGCACGGTGAGGGTGCCTTTGAGCACCACGAGTTGTTTCTCCGTACCCGGTGGATAGGCGGGCAGCAGCCCGGTGGAGATCTGCGCGGGGAGGTAGTGGAGGACCATCTCGGCTCCTCCCGCTCCCGGCGCCGCTGACACCATGTGCCGCTCGAAGCCGGTTTCTGGATCACGGAAGACGGGGCGGTCGTTCTTGCGCATGGCGACGGCCACACCAGATGCGGCGCCAGTTGGCGCACCGATCAGGTCCGAGAGTGACGCGTCGAGCGAGTGGGCGATCCTCGACGCGACGCCGATCGTTGGACTCTTTTCGCCGCGTTCGACCTTGGACAGCATCGCCCGGCTGACCGACGCCTGGGTGGACAGCTGCTCCAGCGTCAGGCCCGCCTCCTCGCGGCGTCGCCGCACGTTGCTGCCGAACGCGCCGGCCAGCTCGTCAGGTCCGTCTTGCTCGACCAACCGTGCTCCTCGATCGATGGGCAGCTCACTGTTCACAGTGTAGGTTTCTCCTAAAGAAGATTACGTCTTCTATAGAAGAACGCAACGGAGGTTCCATGCGGTTGATCTCGAGTGGCCAGCACCATGCCAGGTTCGAATTCGGCGAGCTGCAGGTGGTCTCGTTGCGAGACGGGTACATCGACATGCCGCCGACACGGCTCCGCGACGAGGATGGGCGCGCGCTCGATGAGCTGCCGGCCGCCGTTCCGCTGGCCGGCGACAACTTGCGGCTGTCGGTCAACGCCTTCTTCGTCACCGACGGCGCCCGGTCGGTTCTCATCGACACCGGCGCGTCCAACGCCTGGCACGACCCCACCATGGGACTGATCTACGACGCACTCGACGAAGCGGGAATCGACCGCGCGCAGGTCACCGATGTGGCCATCACCCACAAGCACGAAGACCACGTAAGCGGCCTGATCGCGCCGGACGGTTCAGAGGCGTTCACCAAACTCCAGCGCGTATGGATCGGCGCAGGCGACGCCTCGGTGTTCACGGGGCGGCTCGAGCCGATCCGCGACCGGGTCGTACCCGTGTCGGAGAAGGTCGCGATCAACGACTGGATCACGGCGGTCCCCACACCAGGTCACACACCCGGTCACACCGTCTACGACGTCAGGAGCAGCACCGGCCACCTTCTCGTCTGGGGCGACACCGTGCACGTTCCCACGCTTCAATTCGATCAGCCGAACGTCTCCTGGGAGCTCGACGGCAACCAGTCCCAGGCCCGCGCCGCGCGAACGGCACTCCTCGAACAACTGACCCAACCACACCACTTCGTAGCCGGCGCCCACCTCGACTCACCCGGCATCGCCCGCGTAGCCCCCTCCGGCGACGGTTACGCCCTGGAATACCTAGCACCACCAGCCGGCTGATCGAGCCTCGGAATCGCGGCCTTTACTTGCCCAGTCCGGGCCACTGGGGCGTACGATTCTTGATCGAGCGATACCCCAATCGAGCACCCAGACCCCGTGTCCGAAGTGGGCGGTACGTCATGAAAATCAGGATGGAGTTGAACGGTGAGTCTCAGGCCATCGTCTCGGTGGCGGGCGACGTCGACCTCACCACGGCCAGCGAGCTGAAGGAGACGCTCCTGTGCCTCATGGATCCGGTGCGAGCGCCGGTGATGATCATCGATCTGCGCGAAGTTCCGTTCCTTGATTCCCGCGGCTTGTCCGCGCTGGTGTCCGCGCAGCGGCATGCCACGCAGGTCGGGCTCGACCTTCGTGTGGCAGGCGCGTCCAGAGGACCGGCCAAGGTGCTGCGCATCACCGGCCTCGATCAGTACCTCGATCTCTATCGATCACGGGCCGAAGCGGAGCAAGGTCCCATCGTCAGGCTCAGTCGCGCGACAGGTGAGTGAGCACTAGGGAGCAGGGTTGGGTGTCCGGTTGCTGACGATGCCCTCCCTTGTCCTCCGCACTGCCCGCTGCGTAAGCTGCTGCACGTTATGTACGGATCGTGCCTGCTCACCGCATAGGTATGGTCCTCGTCCGTTGAGCCCCAGACCCCGGCCCGTCACCTGCGTTCCTAGCTGGGGATCTCGTGGATATACCTCATCGGCATCCAGCTCCTGTCCAGTCGCGACGCGTCGCCCGAACTATCCCGTCGGGATCAGCTCGAGCGGTGCTGTTCCAGGCGATCCGCGAGGCACTCAGCCCGGGATGGACACCATTGGAAGCATCGCGCCGACTTGTCGTCCAGGCTCGCGGCAACCTGCTCGCGTTGAGAGTTGCGCGAACGAGGCTGCGGACCGCGGCGGCGGGTAGGGACGCCGCGTGGCAGACGCGAGCTCTGGTGACACTCAACGTCGCCATCGCCGACCTAGAAGACACCGCGATTCCCTCGGGTGAGGAACGGCCGACGCGTCACCCGCCCAAGGCGCCAGGTCGCTGCTCAGGTGCCGGTCGGGGGTAGGGGGCCGCGGTCGAGGATTTCGGCGAGGAGCTCGGCGGTGGCGGTGAGATGTTTCTGGTCCCATCTCTCCAGGCTCGACGCCAGGTGGGTGAAGCCGATCTGCAGCTCGTAGCAGTGGTGGCGTACGGAGGCGTCGACGAGGGCGCTCTGGTCGGCTCGTACGACGGGGTCCTGGAGCAGTCCAGACAACGGGTCGACGGCGGCGATTCCCGGATAGAACACGGGCCCCCAGACACCGCACCAGGCGGCGTCGTAGAGGAAGTCACCACGGAGCGAACACTTCCAGGACAGCACCGCTTGAACCCGGTGACAGTCCGGACTCACCAGCACGTTGCCGTGCAGGAGGTCGCCGTGGATGAGATCGCGGCGCTCGGGGCAGGCCGCGATCAGCGTCAACACCCGTTCGCAGACCGCTGTCGACAGGGCCGCGAGCTTCCGGTCGGCGGCCAGTACGGCGCTCCGTCCGTCCACCAGCCGGGAGAGGACGAGCTCTCGCCAACTAGGAGCCGGCGCGCCTGCCGGGTGCCACATCACCGGTGTATCGGGAGCCGCGGGTACCCGGTAGAGCGCGACGAGCAGGCGGGTGAGGGTCGGGGCGACGGCATCGGCGCGCTCGACCGGCGAGTCTTCCAGGAACCGCCCGTGGTGGCGTACGGAGATCGCGTAGGCCCGTCCGTTCGGGGTGGTCCCCACTTCCCTCACCTCCGGGACTGGCAGATCCGGTCCACTGAAGGCCATAGCCATCCGGTCGGCTTCGTACCAAGAACGTTCCCGGCCGAAGCGGACCACCAACTCCTCCCCGCCCGCCCGGTAGGCCCATGCCGATGACCACGCGCCGCCGGTGAGAGGTTCGAGGTCGCTGGCAGTGCCGCCGGAGTGCTGGGCGAGGAATGCGGCGACCTCGTCCTGACTAGGGTGCTGCATCCCGCCAGTATCCGGCGTCAGCCGATGGCGTCGAGGATGGTGGCGATCGTCGCCAGGTCGAGGGGGTCGTCGAGGACCTCGTCGACCCCGCGCACGGCACGTTGCCGCACTTCGTCGGTGGCGTCGGGACCGAGCCACATGGAGATGTGGCGTTCGCAGATGTGCCCGAACTGCGCGATGGCGACGGAGAAGTCGGCGGCCTCCCGGACGGGCGCGGGGCCGCCAGCGTCTATGTACGCCGACTGGAGGGCCTTCAGGCGTACGGCATCGGTGCGCCCGAACTCGAACAACACCATGGCGACTTCGCGGCGTGGGTCGGCCGGTCCGCTCTGGTCCCAGTCGATGACGCAGATCTCACCGCCGACGGTCTGGCGGAGGTTGTCGGCCCACAGGTCGAGGTGGCACAGCTGCTCGGGCCGCATGGGCTGGAGCACCTTCTCGACGGCGATCAGGTCGGCCACCCCGGCGGCGAGCTTGTCGGCGAACGGTGCCGATCGTTCCGCGCTCAAACGCGCCAGCTCGAGCCAGCGGTCCTCCCCCAGCGGCTCGGTGTGCCACGGGTGGGGCGTTCCCACAGCACGGAACGGAGCGCGATGGAGCCCCGCGACCGCCGCACCCACAGCGGCGGGGTCGAGAAGGGAGTCGGGCTCCGCGAGGTCGACCCACTCGTAGACGCGGACGAGCACGCCGTCGATGTGGCGAAGGTTCGCGCCGGACTCGTCGAGAACGATCCGAGGCAACGGCCCGCCGCGGGCCGACACGTGTTCCTGGAACGCGCCGATTGCGGCGAGTTCTTCCAACGACTGTGGGCCAAACCACTCCTTGACCGCCCACGTGCCACGGTCGGTAGTCCAGCCGCCAGACCCGTCCGGTCTCGCCTCGTGCCGGAGCCGAGAGCACCGCGCCCGACCCGAGGTCATAGGCCGCCGCGACGGCCGGACCAGCTGCTGGCGTGAGCATCCGGCGATGATCGCAGACCCTCACGCCACCGGCACTCGAATTGTCACGGGAGAGGTCAGACGGCGTCGGGGTCGTACATGAACTTGCGAACGTCCTGCGCACACCGGCAAGCGACGGCGGTCTTCGCGGCCCACTCGAGCGCCTCGTCGCGGGTGGGTACGTCGACGATCAGCACGCCGCCGATGAACTCCTTGCCCTCCGAGAACGGGCCGTCGGTAACCAACCCGTCCACCGCCACCACGCCGTGCTCCACGTCGCCGTCGTCGTAGCTCAGCCCGCCGGAGAAGACGTACACGCCGGCGTCCTTGGCCTCCTGACACACCGCGTGCGACGCCTTGCCCACGTCGGCCCAGTCCCCGTCGGGGATGTGGTCCATCGCACCCTTCTCGAACGAGATCAGGTACAGCGCCATCTCACCACTCCTTCTCCCGGCGGCCGTTCCGGCTGCCTCTCACCGCTCATACGAACGCCTCAGCCCGGAATCGACAGGCTCCCACAGAATCTTTAGGACCTCCGCTTGCTGGCCAGCGTCGCGAGTTCGGTGCGGTTGGCGATCTCGAGCTTGCCGAAGATGTGCGTCAAGTGCGCCTTGACGGTGCCGCGGCTCATGAAGAGGCGGGCGGCGATGGCGGGGTTGTTGAGGCCTTCGGCGACCAGGCGGACCACGTCGTGCTCGGTCGGAGTCAGGCTGGCCCAACCGCGAGACGGCCGGCCTCGGGTGCCACGGCTGCGCCGGCACAGGGCGACCGCGTCGTCCAGGGACAGGTTCAGGCCCTCAGCCCACGCGGCGTCGAATACCGCCGAGCCCAGGGCGGCGCGCAGCCGGTCGCGGGTCTCGTCGAACGAAGCGAGCTGGGGCAGGATCCGCGCGGCGGAGGCGGCGGCGAGCGAACGTACGTCGTCCACCATGGGCCTGAGCTGGCTCGCGACCCCCGCGATTTTCTCCAACGACACCGGCAGGAACGCACGCAGCCCGTGGTCGACCCGCAAGGCGAGCGCCGCGTGGAAGAGGTCCAAAGCCCGACTCAGGTCGTCAGCAAGAGCCGCCTGGACGTCGAGCGCCTCGGCCCGAACGAGCGGCATCCCGAAGCGATCGGCGACCTCCAGAGCGCGCGAGGCCGTCGCCGCGGCCTCGTCGGTACGGCCGAGGGCGAGCTGTGCGGCCGCCAGCCCGGGAAGCGCATGGGCCGCGAGCCAGGTCGGGGAGCCGCCGTCGGTCGAGCCCGCCTCCCGTTCGAACCAGCCGACGGCTCCCACCGGATCGCCCTGGACCAGGCAGAGCACGCCCATCGTCCGCGCGAGGCCGGGTACCCACAGATCCTCGGACGGCAGGTCCGCGTCCAGCGTGGCCAAGGCGCCCGAGACATCGCCGGTCAGTCCCTGGATCATCGCGAGCGTCGAGCGCGCGCTGCCGATCCGCAGGTAGTCACCGAGCGGCTCCGCGAGGCGTACGGCCGACTCGGCCAGCTCACGCGCCGCCGCCACCTCGCCCACGTACAAGGTGCCGAGCGCGCGGAACGACTGCAGGGTCGACGCGACGCCACGATGCCGGCGCAGCAGGATCGGGAGCGCCGCCTCCGCGACCGTCGCCGCCTCCGCGTGCCGATCCCGCAGGTGGAGGATGATCGCCTGCAGCGCCGGCGACGCGCCCAGCACGAACGAGCTCCCGGACGCCTCGGCAGCGACGAGCGCCTCCTCGCACAGAGACCACGCCGCGTCGAAGTCGGTGTAGAACCGGCCCACCGCGGCAAGCGCCAGGCACAGCGCCCGCAGCCCGTCGTCGCCGAGCGACGTGGCGAGCTCGAGCGCACGCGTGGCGGCGTCGTACTCGAGGTCCAGCGGCGCCGCCGTGTCGGCGACGAGCGCGATTCCCGTCAGGAGCCGTGCCTGCGTACGCGATCGATCGTCGGGCACCCGCTCCACGGCACGGCGAAGGTAGCCGATGCCCTCGCGACCCAGCCGGTCGAGGTGCCACATCCAAGGCAGCGCGGCCGCGAGCCGGCGACCCGCATCGGGATCAGCGGCGGCCAGACCCCATTCGAGCGCCGCGCGCAGGTTCGCCCGCTCCGGCTCGATCAGCGCCCGCCAGCGGTCGAGGTCCTGCTCGAGCGTGAGCTCCGCTCCCTCGGCGAACCGCACACACCAGGCGACGTGGGCGTCTCGTACGGCCTGGTCCTCACCTGACTCCAGCAGCCGCGCCGCCGCATAAGCCCGGATGGTCTCGAGCAGCCGGTAGCGCGTGGTGTCGCCGTGCAGCTCGGTCATCACCAGCGACTTGTCGACCAGCCGCCCGATCGCCTCCAGCTCCCCGTCCACCGCGTCCAGGCCGAACGAGCCCGCGAACACGGCCAGCCGCCGAAAGACAGCCCGATCAGCCTCGTCGAGAAGCGCGTGGCTCCAGCCGATGGACCCCGCGAGCGTCTGCTGCCGTCGCTGCGCACCTCGCGGCCCACGAACGAGCAGCCGGAACCGATCGTCGAGACCAGCCAGAATCTGCTGTGGCGTAAGGCTTCCGAGCCACGCCGCCGCGAGCTCCAAGGCGAGCGGGATCCCGTCGAGGTGCACGACGATCGTCCGTACGGTCGTCTCCGCGGCCGGATCGAGGACGAACGAGGGCTGGACGTGCAGCGCGCGATCGACGAACAGCCGTACGGCGTCGTCGTCCTCCAAGGGCGGCACCCGCCACACCGCCTCCCCCGGGAGACGCAGCGGCTCGCGGCTGGTGACGAGCAACGTGAGCTCAGGGCAGCCGCGAAGCAGCACCTCGGCGAGTGTGGCAACGGCATCGACCAGGTGCTCGGCGTTGTCCAGGCAGATCAGCGCTCGCCGACCGGCGAGCCCGGCGACCAGGGAGCCCGCCGGCTGGACCGGAACACCAACGGCGGCAGCCACCGCATCGGAAACCGAAGCGTCAGTGGCCAAAGGGGACAGATCGACCCACCACACGCCATCGGCGAAGACCGACGCGTGCGCGGAGGCGGCCTCGATGGCGAGCCGGGTCTTCCCCGCGCCGCCAGGCCCCGTCAGGGTCACGAGCCGCGCGGTCGTCAGGAGCTTGTCGACCGCGGCCAGATCCGGGGCGCGGCCGATGAACGACGTGAGCTGGACCGGCAGGTTCATCGACCGCTCAGTGTGCCAGCCCGCGGGAGTTGGCCAGGTGGCCGATGTTCCGTAACCGGGATTCCCGAAGGCTGAGGGCATCGCCGAACGAACAACCAAGGAGTCCCCCACATGTCTGCCATCACCAGCTCGCTCACCGTCTCGGCCAAGAACCCGCGCTACTTCACGCCCCGCGGCGACCGACACCGGTCGCGCTGTCTACCTCACCGGCTCGCACATCTGGAACAACTTCCAGGACGGCATGGGCCCGGGCGCCGAGGCGCCCGCGGAGCCCGAGCGCTCCGACTTCGACGCGTACCTGAGGTTCCTCACCGAGCGCGGCCACAACTTCATCCGGCTCTGGCGCTGGGAGCAGTTCCGCTCCCAGGCGGCCGGCGGCAACTACCACCTCGACATGTCGCCCCAGCCGTGGGCGCGTACGGGCGAAGGCACGGCGAAGGACGGCAAGCCGAAGTTCGACCTGACCCAGTTCGACGACGGGTTCTTCGACCGGCTGCGCGACGCGCGTCGAGGCGGCCGGCAAGGCGGGCATCTACGTCGGCGTCCTGCTGTTCGACGGCTGGGCGCTCCACCTGAGCCCGCCGCCGGACCACATCGAGGGGCACCCGTTCCACGCCCTGAACAACGTCAACGGCATCGCCGCCGACATCGATCGACGACCTCCAGGTTCTTCCGCTGGACGACCGGATCAAGGAGATCGAAGAGACGTTCATCCGCAAGGTCGTCGACACCCTGCACGACCTGCCGAACGTCCTCTGGGAGGTCGCCAACGAGTCGACGGGCGACGGCCAGCTCACCGAGGAGTTCGCCGAGTTCCTGGGCATGCCCAAGGCGCCGGTGTACGGCGACTCCACCGAGTGGCAGTACTGGGTCATCGACACCGTCAAGCAGTACGAAGCAGCCCAGGGCTACGACGTACGTCCGATCGGGATGTCCATGCAGTACCCGGTGGCCCGACCAGACCCGCGTGAACGAGCCGCTCTTCAGCAGCGACGCCGACTGGATCGCGCCGGGCTTCGACGACGAGAAGTTCGCGAACGGCGGCCACCCGATGGCCCCAGGCTCCGAGCAGTCGCACTGGGTCATCGACCCGCCCGCGAACGACGGCAGGAAGATCGTCGTCAGCGACACCGACCACTACACCCAGGGCGGCGACGCGCTGTGGGCGTGGAAGTCGTTCCTGCGCGGAAACCACCCGATCCTCATGGACTACGGGCTGATCGGCGGGTTCGAGCCCGACCCCAACGCCGGCCCGGAGCAGGGTGTGCCGCCGTTCGGGTTCTACGAGCCGGCCCGGTTCGCGATGGGCGACACCCGCCGGTACTCCGAGCGCATCGGGTTGGTCGACCTGGAGCCGCGGCTCGACGTGTCGTCGACGCGGTACGCGCTCGCCAACCCCGGCCAGGAGGTCCTCACCCTCGAGCCGACCGGCGACGGCGCGGCGTTCAGCGTCACGCTCCAGCCGGGAACGTACGACGTCGAGTGGTTCGACGTCGACAAGCGCACCACCGAGACCGCCGACGCGATCGACGTCGCGGCAGACGGTCCGGTCGCGTTCACCGCACCGTTCACCGGCGCCCCCGCCGTGCTCTACCTCCGCCGGAACTAGATCTCGCGCCAGGTCTCGGCGAACGCCAACATGGCGGAGCTGCCGAACCAGCCCTCCGGCTGATGGACCTCGCCCCGCGCCGCGACGCCGTTCACTCGAACGGCGGCCGCGGCGCACGGGCCTGCGACGACCGAGGTCTCGAAGCCGGTGAGGCGCGTCGTCACCAGACGCGTGTCGAGGACATCGAGCCACTCGAGCTCGATCGTCGTCGCGGCGGAGACGCAGGTGATCCGGTGGAACCGAGGGGCGCCGGAGACCTCGACGAACCGGGCCGGAACGGGCGGGTCGGTCTCGATGCCGCGGCCACGGATCGTGTCGTAGTCGCGGTAGAAGTGCTCCCAGACGTACGCGGCCAGCTCCGGGTTGTCGGTGTAGATCCCGACCGGCGCCTCCGCACCGAGCCCGGTCTCCGTGGGATCGGCCCAGATCAGCAGCGCACGCCCCGTACCGACGGGCGACCACTGCGCTGTCCACATGCTCACCAGGACGACCATGTCGTCGCTGCCGGGCCGATAGAGAACGATCATCGGGTTCTCGCCGGCGATCTTGACGCCGTGCTGAGTGACGGGCTCGAACATGGCCGTCAACGTAGTCCGCTGTCCCGCAGGATGACGGCCGCAGCGACGAGTTGGGCGTTGTTCTCGGCCCGGCTGCCGTCGGGAAGCAGCACGGAGTCCTCGAAGCCGACGCGGGTGTCGTGGCCGCGGCGGAACGCGTCCTCGACGAGCGGCCAGGTCCAGTCGTTCATGCCGTGCGTCAAACGGGGACAGGTGGATCCGGCCAGATCGAGGGCCTCGTTCAGCTGCCGGGCGAGCTCGATCGGCGAGCCCTGCAGGAAGTACGGCTCCCCCGGGTCGAGCTCGATGCTCACCCGCTGCGCACTGGGCAGCAGCCCGGACGACAGCAGCCGGTCCAGCTCCACCGGCGCCCACAGGCCGACGTCGATCCCGACACCGACGTCGAGCATCGCGGCCATGACCTGCTCGAAGCCCGCCTCGGACAGGTTCACGGTGGCGCAGTCGACGCCCTCCCACTCGCGGACCATCGCGATGCGCGAGGCGACGTCCGGCACGATCCACTCGCCGGTCGTCAGTCCGATCTCGACCGTCAGGCCGAGGTCGGCAGCGACCGCACGCACCTCACCGCACGTCGAGTTGACGACCGCGGGGAGCAGCGTCTCCGCGCCGGAGTCGTCGCGTACGTGCAGGTGCACACCCTGAGCCCCTGCCTCGAAACACGAACGAAGCTCGTCCAGCAGCTCGTCCCGAGACACCGGCATGTGCGGGTGAACGTCCTTACCCCATGGGCCATTCGGCGTGACCTGCAACATGGGTCGCCATCCTAGGCGTTCGTTCTGATCCGAGCTCGATGCACGAGCATCAACCCCACTCCCGCCAGAACGAGGAACGCCGGCATCACGCCGAGCGCGGCCTTCAGCGAGGTCGCGTCCGCCAACGTTCCGACCGTGAGCGGCGCGAGCAGTACGGCGAACGAGCCCGCGGACACGGCCCGTCCGCTCGCGAGCACTGCCTGCTCCGGCACGAGCCCGACGGTCAACGACATGCCCATCGGGAACAGGTTGCCGATGCCGATCCCCACCAGGACAAGGCCGATCAGCGCCTGGACGAGACCCGTCGAAGGCCAGAGGATCGCGAACCCCACCGCGGCGACGACGAGCGCGTACGCCAGCAACCGGGTCGGGTCGTACCGGCGTGCCAACCTGCTCCCGGCCATCCGACCGACGACGACCCCACCGAAGTAGCCGGCCATCACCGCGATCGCCACGTCGGCAGGAAGCTCGACGGCGGTCTCGACGAACGAAGCGCCCCAGGCCGTGATGCACCATTCGGCCGCGACCACACAGAAGAGCATCGCCGCCGCGATCCAGAACACGCCCGGCAGCCGGCCGCGTGCCACCCGCGCGTGAGTCGCTTCGACCGTCAACCCACGGTTGCGCCACCACATCAATGCGGGGACCGCGAGCGCCGCCAGCACGCCCACCCGCCAGCCCATGGAGAGCGCCGCCGTCACCGACAGCACAGCGATCAGGACGAGGTAGGCGCTGCTGGCCGCCACGTTCGCTTCGGCCAAGGCGACCGCACGCAGCGAGCCGTGGTGGTCGGCGAGCCCGGCCTGGACCGTGGCGAGCAGCAGCCCGCCGCCGAGGCCCATCAGCCCGACCGAGCCGATGGTCACCGCGGCGACGGATCCGGCCGTCAGCCCGACGGCTCCCGCGCCCATCAGCGCGGCCGCGAACCAGAGCAACCGAACCCGGCCGAGGACGCTTTCGAGCCAGGCGGAGAGCAGGCCCGCGACGATGGCGCAGGCCGAGAACGCCGAGAGGTGCAACCCCGCCACCGCGTAGCTGATGCCCAGCTCGTCCCGCAGGTAGGCGAGGACGAGCCCGGGCGCGGCCTGCAGGTAGGCGAAATAGGCGAGAAGCACGTACGCGACCCAGGTGAACCGATCGCGACGGAACGTCGAGGTCACCTGTGTAACGATACACACCGCTTGCTAGGCTCCGCCTCATGGGGAAGCGCGTGACCCTCGCCCAGGTCGCCGAGCAGGCCGGCGTGTCGGTCATGACCGCCTCGTACACCTACAACCGGCCGGACCGAGTGTCCGACCAGGCCCGGGAGAAGGTGCTGGCCGCCGCCGCCGAGCTGGGGTACGCGGGGCCCGACCCGAGCGCCCGGTCGCTCCGCCGCGGCCAGACCCTCACGCTCGGCGTCGTGATGGGTGAGCACCTGAGCTACGCGTTCGAGGACCCGGGCGCGGTCGCGTTCCTGGCGGGTGTCGCCGACGTGTGCGCGGACAGCGGGTACGGGATGACGATGCTGCCGATCACCGGTGCCGCCGACGACGTCCCACGGATCACCGCGGCGGCCGTCGACGGGTTCGTCGTCTGGACCACCTCCGACGACGATCCGGTCCTCGCCGCGATCCAGGCGACGCGGCGCCCTGCGGTGGTCCACAGTGGTCCGGCCGTCCACGGCCTGGAGGTGGTGAGCATCGACAACCGCGCGTCGGCTAGCGCGGTGGGTGCCGTCGCGTTCGCGGGCGCCGTACGTCCGGCTGTCCTGAGCCAGCCACTGTCGCGCGATCGGGTCGCCACGGTCGTTCGCGGCTCGGAGCTCCCCGCGGTGTCGTTCACGGTGACGCGCGACCGACTGGCCGGCTACCGGGAGGCGGCCGAGGACCTCGGCTTCCGGTGGGACGACGTACGGATCGCGGTCTGCGCGCGCAACGACGCCGCCGAGGCCGAACGCGTCGCGGGGACGCTGCTGTCGGCCGCCGAGCCGCCCGACGCGTTCGCCGCGATGAGCGACCAGCTCGCGTCCGGCGTGGTCCACGCCGCCCGCAAGGCGGGCGTCGCCGTCCCTGGCGACCTGGCGATCACCGGCTTCGACGACACGCCAGTGGCCGAAGCGCTCGGCCTCACCACCGTCGCGCAGTCGTTGCGCGACCAGGGCGCGACCTGCGCCCGCGTCGTGCTCGGCCAGCAGGACAGCGCTCCCCCGGCGGAGTGGTCCATCGTGCGAAGAGGCAGTACCCGTTAGCGACTCTCGTCGTGCGGCGCCGCTTGGGTTGCCGGCTGCTGGGTGATCGTGGCGGCCAGGTCGCGGACCTTGATGTTGCGGTTCTGCGACTCGCGTTGCAGCTTGGTCCAGGCCTCGGCGGCGGTGAGGTGATGGCGTTCGCGGAGCATGCCGATCGCCTGGTCGATGGTCGAACGGGTCTGCATCGCCGTTCGCAGCCCTTCGGCCATCTCGGCCGCCTGCCGGCGCTGGTCCGCGACCGCCACGGCGGCGAGGGCGGAGTTGGTGAACAGCGTGAGCAGCGCGGCGTCCGCCTCGGCGAACCCGTTCTCCTTCTTGCTATAGAGATTGAACGAGCCGATCACACCGTGCTCGGTGATCAGTGGCGCCGACAGGTACGTCATGATCCCGGCGTCCTCAGCGGCGGCAGCGAACTTCGGCCACCGCTCCTTCGCCTCGAGCAGGTGCGTGCGGATCGGCCTCCGCGAACGTGCGGCGTCAAGACACGGCCCGCTGTCGGCATCGTACTGCGCGGCGTCCAACGGCAGCATGTCCGGGTCGGTCGTCGCCACGGTCTGCGGGCGCATGCCCTCGTCGTCGGCGACCACCGTGATGCTCGCGTCGACGCCCGGCGGGAAGATCCGCACCGCGACGTCGGCCAGGCGCTGCAGCACCTCCGTCAGATTCTCGGTGGCTCCGAGCAGTTTCCACAGCCCACTCAGGGCGGGGCCGACCTCGCCCGTGGGATCGAACAGCTCCTTGTTCGCCATGACGTACGCACCTTCGGTAGAGATCGAAGGTCGCCGGCCCAGCTGTTTGAGACGAAGACCGTGGAGTTCCCCGGCTGACAGCCCCACGCTACTCGTTCGACATCGGCAGCAGGCCGGTCCGTGCCGCCTGCAAGACGATCTGCGCGCGGCTGTCGGCCCCGACCGTACGCATCAGCCGCTGGATCCGCCGCTGCACGGTGCGCCGTGAGACCCCCAGCTGCCGCGCCAGTGCGTCGTCCTTCAACCCCGCCGCGAGCAGCGTCAGCAGGTCGCCGTCGTCGGGAGCGTCCACGCTGCCGGCCATCGGCGTCGCCGCCTGCCACAGCGACTCGAACAGCGCACACAGGGCGTCGAGCAGCGGCGAGGCGTTGACCAGCACGATCCCGTCGATGCCGGGACGGGTGAAGCCGAGCGGCACGATCGCGTGCCGGTGGTCGGCGATCATCAGCTTCGTCGGCAGCCCGTCCCGTACCCGCGCCTCTTCGCCCAGCTCGCGCAGCCGGCCGATCGTCGCGAGCTGGCCGGGGACCTCGAGCGCGCTGCGGTCGTAGATCACCCGTGCTCGTACGCCGCGCTCCAGATGCTCGACCTCCGCCGTCGTCACCTGATGGGAGGCCGCGTAAGGAGGCGTGTCGAGCACCAGGATCTCGTCCTGCGCCGCCCGCTGCAGCTGCGTGACGCGTTGCAGAACGGCGTCGCGCCCGACGACCACCTCCACCAGATCGAGCGGGTCGGGCGAGGCGGTCGACTGCGCGAAGCGCGCCTGGTACGCGGTGGTCGCCGCCCGGACGCGGTCGAGGTCGTCCGCGCGCTGCCGCAGCAGGATGCCGAGCGCCAACTCCGGGGACGTCGCGAAGTACCGCACCGGACGGCTCGCGGACCGCGTCACCAGCCCGTGGTCCTCCAGCTCGCGCAACGCTTCCTTGACGGCGGCCTGGCTGGCCCCGGAGCCACGGGTCGCCTCGGCCGCGGACTGGCCCGGTCGGTCGAGCAGGTCGCCGTACAGCTGCTCGGCCAGGTCGCCGATCCCCAGCACGGCGAGGGTGTGGCTAGTTTGCGTCACTGTCATATCTGCGCCACCCATCGAGGTCGCTGCGAGCCTACCTTGAGTGCGTGCGCATCCCCGCTCTCGCGACCGTGCTGGTCGCCGCCACGGTGCTCCTCACACCGACCGCCTACTCCAGCGACCAGGACACGGTCCGCGTGCTCGTCGAGCTCGACGGCGCGCCGACCCTGGCCCGCGCATCGGCTAACGCCGTCCGTGCCGAGCAGAACGCGGCGGTCGACGAGGCCGCGGACGCGGGAGTCGAGCTGTCCGTCGCGCGGCGGCTCACGTCCGCGTACAACGGCCTCGTCGCCACCGTTCCACGCGCCGAGCTCGCGACCTTGCGCGGCGTCGACGGCGTCAAGGCAGTACACGAGAACACGACGTACGCGCTGACGCTGGACGACAGCGTGCCGCTGGTGAACGCGCCCGGTGTGTGGAAGCGCCAGGACCCGTCCGGCAAGCCGGGCGACGGCACCGGCGTGACGGTGGCGATCATCGACAGCGGCATCGACTACCGGCACCCCGACTTCGGCGATCGCGTGGTCGGTGGGTACGACTTCGTGAACGACGACACGGACCCGATGGACGACAACGGGCACGGCACGCACGTGGCCGGGATCGTCGCCGCGAACGGCAAGGTCCGCGGCGTCGCGCCGGGCGCCAACCTCGTGGCCTACAAGGCGATGGACCAGTTCGGCAACGGGGAGCTCGTCGACATCATCGCCGCTCTCGACGCCGCGGTCGCGCCGGACAACCCGCACCGCGCGGACGTCGTGAACCTCAGCCTCTCTGGTCCCGGCGACGGCAACGACCCGATGTCCGTGGCCGCCAACCGGGCGGTCGCCGCGGGCGTCGTCGTGGTCGCGTCCTCCGGCAACGCCGGCCCGGGCGCGGGTACGGTCAGCTCCCCCGCCTCCGCCGACGGCGTGCTCACGGTCGGCGCGAGCGCCAGCGGGATCACGGTGCCGAACGTGTCGATGGTCGTGCCGTCCCGGCAGGATCTGCGCGGCGTGCGCCGGCCGTACTCGGCGAACACCTCGGCGTCTGCGGTGCGGGCTGACCTGGTGGACATCGGCGAGTGCCGGCCGGAGGACTACGCGGGCAAGGACGTTGCCGGCAAGGCGCTGCTGTGCCATGCGTACGTGCCGTTCGCGCAGGAGCTCGAGCTCGCCACGTACGCGCAGGAACGCGGTGCGGTCGCGATGTTCTTCTTCGTCCCGGACTCGTGGGGTGTTCCGCAGTCGACCGCGCACGCCTTCACGACCGGTCGTGACGACGGCCGGCTCGACTCGCTCGTCGCGATGCAGCTGCCCGGTGCTTCCGCTTCGACGCTCATGCACCAGCTCGCTGCGGGCGGTGTCAAGGTGGAGTTGACGGCGGTCGACGCGACCGACGAGCTGGCGGACTTCAGCTCGCGCGGGCCGACGCCGCGGTTCACCGCGAAGCCCGAGCTGGTCGCACCCGGCGTGGAGATCCTGTCCACATTGCCGAATGGTGCCCACGGGCGGGCCAGTGGCACGAGCATGTCCGCGCCGCACGTCGCGGGCGCGGCGGCGCTCGTACGCCAGCTGCATCCGACCTGGACGGTCGCGCAGGTCGACTCGGCGCTCGCCGGCACCGCACATCGGCTGGCGGAGGATCCGCTGCTCGCGGGTGCCGGCCGGCTCGACGCGCTCGCCGCCGCGACGGCTCGGGTGGTCGCCGACGTACGTATGGTGTCGTTCGGGCTCGCGGATCTGTCCAAGGCGCGGATCACGCGTACTTCCTCGCTGTCGTTGACGAATGTCAGCGGGTCGGAGGTGCAGGTGAGGCTGTCGGTCGAGCGTTCTGACGGTCTCGACGCGTCGGTCGGCATCGAGGGATCGTCGCGGATCCCGCGTGGTGGCAGCCTGACCGCTCAGCTGCGGGTGTCGCTGTCGACGCCTTCCGCTGACGGGGACGTCAGCGGTTGGGTGAACGTCGACGTCGGCAAGGACGGCTCGACAGATCTCCGCATCCCTTACCTGCTTGCCGTTCGGCACCTCCAGGTGAGCGCGTCGCCGGACGCCGTTCCCGAGGGCGCGAGCACGAGTGTGTTCGTCCGCAGCCCGGTCGACCTGACCGCCACGCCAGCGCTCGAGGTCGGGTGCCCCGGCCGACCCGTCCAGCGGCCGGCGCTCCAGCCGGCGGGAACGCGCGCGTGGCGGGCGAACGTACCCGTGGGATCCGACGGCGTCTGCAAGCTGCGCACGACGGGCCGGACCACGTCGGTGACGATCACCGGGGAGAACGCGGTCGAGGTCGCGGAGACTCCGCTGCCGGGCGACTCCGGCTGGCAGCCCGTCGGACCCAACGCCGAGGCGGGTTTCCTCGCTCTCGGCGCGAACGGCAACCGACTGGCCGTGCTGCCGAGCGGTTCGGCGAGCACGTTCGTCACCGACGATCTGCGTACCTGGCGGGAGATCCGCACGATGCCGGTCGCCGGCGGGACGACCGTCGGCGTCGAGCCGGATCCCGCGCACGGCAACGCACTGTACGTCGCGGTGAACGGACGCCCGGCCGATCTCACGTACCAGGGCAAGGTGATGGTGACACCGGACGGCGGCACGACCTGGCGGTCGTTGCCCGGCCCGGACGCGCAGATCGACGCGATCGCGCTCGATGCGGGCGGGACGGCGCTCGCGGTCGCCGACACGGCCGGCGTGCGCGTGACCACCGATCAGGGCACGACCTGGAACCAGCTGCCGAAGGACTGGACGGTGCTGTACGACCTGCACTGGATCGGCGCCGACCTGTATCTCGGCACGAACCGCGGCCTGCTGGTGATCCGCGACGCCGCGACCGCGCCGGACGGGCCGAAGCGGCTCTTCCAGCCGCCGCCGCTCGGCTGGGTCTCGCGGATCGCGGGCGACGCTCAGACGATCGTGGTCGCGAGCTATCCGAGTGCCTGGCTGTACACGTCGACCGACGGCGGCGCGACTTTCCAACAGGTGTTGCAGAAGACCGGCATCAGCTTCCAGGACGTCGAGCTGGTGGGCGACGACATCTACGCCCTGCAAGGCGGATCACACCTGTGGGTGGGTGCCGACCGTGGCAAGAGCTGGACGTCGTGGGGTGATCCGAACCGCAACGGCGTGGAGTACGACTTCGCCCGCGCGGCCGACGGCACGGCGTACGTCTCGTCGTCGGGCACGGGCGTCTTCGAGGTGACGCAGCCCGGCACGTACGCGCGCCGAGGTGTGCCAGCGGCGAACGTGTACGACCTCGCGGTCAGCGGATCGACGTTGGTGGCGGGGACGTTCCGCGACACGTTCCGTACGCCAGTTCCGGCCGCGGAGCTGGAGTGGCAGTCGTCCGGCGGGGAGGGGACGCTCGGACGGCAGGCGCGATTCCTCGGGGTGTCGCGGACGGATCCGAACGTGATGTTCAAGGTGCTCGCGGGCGGTCCTTCGTTCGCGATCGCCCGCAGCCTGGATGGCGGCGCGAGCTGGCAGGAGCTGTCGCGGCCGACCGAGGTGCCGACGTCGCTGCTCGTGCATCCGGCCGACCCGCGTCACGTTTATGTCGGGTACTGGAGTCTCGTCGGCTTCGGCCTGGTCGAGAGCAAGGACGGCGGCACGACGTGGCGGAAGGTCGACCACGGCCACGCATTCACCGCGCTGGCTGGGCATCCGACGAAGTCGAACCTGCTCTGGGCGGGTGACCAGACCGGGCTCTACCGGTCCGACGACAGCGGGCTCTCGTTCCAGCAGCTGTCCTCGGTTCCGGTCACGTCGCTGGCGGTGAACCCGCGAGACGGTGACCAGCTCGTCGTCGGTGGGCGCGGTTTGTGGGTCAGCCGGGACGGCGGCCGTACGTTGCGCGCGGCCATCCATCCCGACCTGGACCTCTGGGTGACGGACCTGGTGGTGGACCCGCGCGTCCCGTCCCGGGTGTACGCCGGTCTCGGCTCGTTCTACGACTCGATGGGCCTGCTGCACTCCGGGCGCGGGGTGTTGCGGAGCACGAACGGCGGGACGAGCTGGAAGTCGATCTCGGCCGGCCTGGACAACCCGAACGTGACCAGCCTCGCGGTGGATCACGAGGGTCGCTACCTGTTCGCCGGAACCTCAGGAGGCAGCGTCCATCGCGTCCGGCTTCGGTGAGTCAGTCCCCGAGCGCCACGAGGAGCTGGCGGAGGGTCGAGGCCAGCTGCTCGCGTTGCTCGGCGGACAGCGAAGCCAGGATGCGCTCCTCGTTCGCCACGTGGTCGGCCAGCGCCGCGTCGATCAGGGCCAGGCCTGAGTCCGTCAGCGCGACCAGGACGCCTCGTCCGTCGGTGTCGCTCGGTGAACGGGTCACCCAGCCGCGCGCCTCCAGCCGGTCCAGGCGCTGGGTGATCGCGCCCGAGGTCACCATCGACGCCCGCATCAGGCCGGCTGGCGTCAGCGTGAACGGAGGCCCGCTCCGTCGCAGCGTGGCGAGCATGTCGAACGCGCCGCGATCGAGCCCGTGCTTGCCGAACGCCTTCTCCAGCTCGGTCCCCACCAGCCGCGACAGCCGCGAAAGCCGCCCGATCACGCCCATCGCCGACACGTCCAGGTCCGGTCGCTCCCGCGCCCACTGGTCGAGCACGAAGTCCAAGTGATCCGCCAACGTCGAGCACCCCTCTTGGCAAGTTGCTTAGCGCTAAGCTATATTGCTTAGCACTAAACTAAATCTATCAAAGAGGCCCCGCTATGACCGCCACCCCAGTCCTCAGCCCTCCCACCGAAGGCGTCACGCTCAAGAACTGGCTCGCCGTCGCCGCGGTGGCCATCGGCACGTTCCTCGTCGTCACCGTCGAGAACCTGCCCATGGGACTGCTCACCGCCATCGGCGCGGGGCTCGACGTGACCGACGGACAGGTCGGCTTCATGGTCACGGTCTCCGGCCTCGTCGCCGCCGTGACCGCCGCGGTCCTGCCCGTCGCGATCAAGCGCATCGACCGTCGACTCGTCCTGCTCGGCCTGATTCTCCTTGCGGTGTTGGCGAACGTCGTCGTCGCCGTCACACCCAACTACGCCGTGCTCCTGGGCGCGCGGTTCCTCGTCGGCATCAGCATCGGCGGATTCTGGTCGCTCGCGGCCGGGCTCGGCGTCCGCCTCGTCCCGAGCGCGGCCGTCCCCCGCGCCACCTCGCTGATCTTCTTCGGCGCGATGGCCGCGAACGTGCTCGGCGTCCCCGCGGGCACCCTGCTGGGCAGCCTCACGACCTGGCGCGTGGCGTTCGCCGCACTCGCCGGCCTCGCGCTCGTACTCGTCGCCGCGCTGGCGATCCTGCTGCCGAAGATGCCCGCGACCGAGCCGGTCAGGCTGCGCACGCTCGCCGATCAGCTCCGCACGCCGGCCGTCCGGGTGGGCGTCCTCGCGACGTTCCTGCTGGTCAGCGGCGCGTACGGCGCGTTCACGTTCGTCAGCCCCATCCTGCAGGACATCTCCGGTATCGCTCCGACGGCGATCGGGCCGCTGCTGTTGGCGTACGGCGTCGCCGGCATCGCGGGCAACTTCCTCGCCGGTGCCGCCGCGGGCCGCAACGTCCGCGGCACGATCATCGCGGTCAGTGTCATGCTCGCCGCCGTTCTCGCACTCTTCCCGGTCATCGGTGGAAGCCCCGCGAGCGGCACGATTCTCCTTGTGCTGTGGGGGATGGCGTTCGGCGGACTGCCCGTGAGCGTGCAGACCTGGATCATCAAGGCCGCACCGAACGCGACCGAGGCGGCGACCGGCCTGAACACCTCGATGTTCAACCTCGCCATCGCCCTCGGCGCCCTGCTCGCCAGCTCGGTCGTCGGCGCGATCGCCGTCAGCGGCGTCCTCTGGCTGGCCGCGACCCTCGTCCTGCTGACCTCCGTCGCCATGTGGCGTTCGCGGGCGTTGGTTAGCTAGCAGCCTTCTTGATGAGCGCGCCGAGCTTCTTCTCGTCGGCGGCCGAGAGGTCCAGCAGCGCGAACGCGGTCGCCCACATCGTGCCGTCGTCGAGGTTCGCCGGCTCGTTGAAGCCGAACGTCGCGTACCTGGTCTTGAACTTCGCCGTGGCCTGGAAGAAGCAGACGACCTTGCCCGCCTGGGTGGCCCACGCCGGTTGCCCGTACCAGGTCCGCGGCACGAGGCCGGGCGCGTTCTTCTGGACGAGCGCGTGGATGCGCTCGGCCATCGCACGATCCTCGGGCGGCATCTCCTCGATCGCCGCGAGCAGGTCGGCCTCCCCGTCGGCCTTGCTGGACTTGCCGCGCTTCGAAGCCGTTCTCAGCTCCTTGGCGCGTCCCTTCATGGCGGCTCGTTCCTCGGCGGTGAACTCGGTCTCAGGCATCTCGTGCTCCTCGGTACGTCTCGGTTCCCACGAGTTCGATGTTAGGGAGCCGGCGTACGTGGCCGCTTCTCGAAACCTGATCGATGTACCGTCGAAGGCATGAGCGAGCACGACGACGAGGGAGGCAGCCCGGTCTGCTTCCTCCCGAACGTCTGCCCCGCGTGCGGCCGCCTCGCCACCGCAGAGCCGCGGCCGGACACGTGCCCCGAGTGCGGAGCCGACCTCCCCGAGCCCTACTAGGTCGTCGGTACGGCCTAGTAACGTCGAGCGGGTGACCGCGCCCGATGCTGAGACGCTCGCCGAAGTCCTCTCCTACTACGACACCCTTCTCTCGTTCGGGCAGCGGTACTTCCGCGAGCCCGGCGTCCAGGTCGCGGTGTATGCCGACGGCGGGATCGCGTACGAGGCAGCGTTCGGTCAGGCGAACGTGGAGAACGGCACTCCGCTGACCGAGCGGCATCTGTTCCGCGTCGCCTCGCACTCGAAATCCGTGACCTCCGTCGCCGTTCTCCAGCTGGTCGAACGCGGTGTCCTCCGGCTCGACGACCAGGCCGGTACGCATGTGAAGGAGCTCGAGGGCACCGCGGCCGGGCGGCTGACCATCCGCGACCTGCTCTCCCACGGCAGCGGCCTCACCCGGAACGGGCCGGAGGCCGACTACTGGCAGCTCGAGACACCGTTCCCCTCCCGGGACCTGCTGCTGGGTTGGCTCGGTGACGCGAGCTCGAACGTGATCGAGGACAACGTCCGGTTCAAGTACTCCAACATCGGCTACGGGCTGCTGGGCCTCGTCCTCGAGGCGACCGGCAACCCGTTCGACGAGCACGTACGCACCGAGATCGCCGGCAAGCTCGGCCTGAACGACCTGACCGCCGAGCTCGATCCCGCCCGCGGCGACGAGTACGCCACCGGGTACTCGGCGCGCGCGTACGGCGACCGCGTCCCGATCGGCAACGTCGGAACGGACGCGCTCGCCGCCGCGACCGGCGTCTCCAGCACGGCCCGCGACCTCGCCACGTTCTTCGCCGCGCTCCTGCCCGGCGACGACCGGCTGCTCACCGAGGCGTCGAAGCGGCAGCTCGGCCACCCGCTGTGGGCGACCGGCAGGGGCGACGACCAGCGGTACGCGCTGGGCCTGCACGTCCTCCGCATCGGTGAGCACGAGCTGATCGGGCACGGCGGCCTCTACCCGGGGCACACCAGCCGGACGCTCGTCGATCCCGAGCGGAAGATGGTCGTCTCGGTGCTGGTCAACGCGGTGGACGGCAACCCGGTCCGGTTCGTGCAGCAGCCGTTCAAACTGCTCGACCTCGCCGCGTCACGGTCCCGCGGGCCCGCCGACCTGGGCCGCTTCGCCGGCCGGTTCGGCAACATTTTCGGCATCGGCGACATCGCGTTGCTCGGCGGGCAGCTGTACTGGCTCAGCCCCGACCAGGAGGACCCGACCGCCGAGGCCGCGTCGCTCGAACCCGACGGTGACACGTTGCGCGTGACGGGCGGCTCCGGCTACGGCGCGTACGGCGAGTCGTTCCGCTACACATTCGAGTCCGGCAAAGCCACCTCGGTGCGATCCGCCGACGGGATGCTGGTGCGGCCGTACGAGCTCATGCCTGCTTCGTGATCGCCCGGATCGCCGCGGCGACCTGAGCGCCGGTGGGAGCGCCGTCGGGTCGAGGAACGCCTGCAGCGACAGGCCGGCCATCAGGGCGTGCCCGACCGAACCCAGGCTCTGCGCGGCGTCGTCGTCGTCGACGTTCTCCGGCTCGGTGCCGAGGATGCCGGCATGCGCCCCTTCCGTGGCCGTCGCGGCGGCCACCGTCGTCCAGCTGCGGGAGTGGAAAATGAGCGGCCCGATCCGCCAGTAGTACCTAGGCTGCGTCGAATGCCGAGCATCGTCGCGTGGGTCGGAGAGGACTTCGGGATCGAGCTGGAGAAGCTCGACCGAGTCGAGCACGGCGCCGATGTGGCCGCGGCGGTGTGGCGGGGGATGGCTGCGGATGGGCGGGCGTATGCGGTCAAGTGGAGCGGTGGCGGTTCGGCTGCCGGGCTGCTCGTCCCAGCCCTGTTGGCGTCGGCCGGCGTCCAGGGCATCACCGCCCCGGTACGGGCGCGGTCGGGCGAGCTGTCGACGGAACGCGACGGTCGCCGGCTGTCCGTGGTGCCGTGGATCTCCGACGAGCACTCGTTCGACTCCGAGATGACCGAGGCCCGCTGGCGCTCGTACGGTGCGGTGCTCGCCGCCGTCCACGCCGCCAGCGTCGAGGCCGAGATCCCACAGGAGACCTACGACCACGCACGCTGGACCCGAGCCGCTCTCGAGCTTCCCGAGCAGCTCGTCGGCGACGAGCTGGTCCAGAGGCTGGCGGCCGTCTGGCGCACCGAACGAGAACGCATCCGCGTCATCGTCGACCAGACCAACGCGCTCGGTCGGGAACTCGCCGGCGAGACCGTTCCCTTCGTGTTGTGTCACGCGGATCCGCATCGAGGCAACGTGCTGTTGACGGGCGACCAGGCCTGGCTGATCGACTGGGACGACGCGATGTTCTCACCCCGCGAGCGGGACCTGATGTTCGCGCTGAGCGGCGTCTCGTTCTTCGGTCCGACCACCGACCAGGAACGCGCGTGGTTCTTCGACGGCTACGGCCCGGTCGACCTGGACGAGCGACGAGTCGCCTACCACCACGGCGTACGTGCGCTGGACGACCTGGTCAGCTGGTCGGAGCAGGCACTCGACCCGAAGGATCCCGATCGCGAGCTCGCGCTGGAGATCGTGCAAGGCCTGTTCTCGGCCGGCGGGCTCGCGTTCAGAACTCCAATCCGTAGCTAGGATTCAGCGTCGGCATCGGGCGTGGGGTGAGGGAGATCGTGATGGACGTCTTGCGGATCGTGTTCCTGATGGCGGCGACGCTGTCCATGGGTCTCGTGGCCGGCGTGTTCGGCCTGTACTGGCACGCGATCATGCCCGGGCTCGCGAAGGCCGACGACCGCCTGTTCGTCGGCGCGTTCCAGGCCCTCGATCGCGGCATCATGAATCCCGTGTTCATGGCGACGCAGTTCATGGGCGCGCTGGTGCTCACGCTGATCGCGGGACTGCTGCTGATCGGCCAGCCGGCGTTCCTCTGGGTCGCGATCGCGTTCGTGCTCTACCTGGTCGTCTTCGTCATGACGATCGCGATCAACGTGCCGCAGAACGACGGGCTCAAGGCCGCCGGCGACCCGGCCACGATCGACGTCGCCGCGGCGCGGAAGACGTTCGGCGAGGCCCGCTGGGTGCGATCGAACAACATCCGCGTCCTGCTCTCGACGGTCGCGTTCGCCTTGCTGGCTTGGGCTCTCGTCGTGTTCGGGCAGTCATGATCCACGTACGTCCAGCGACTGTCGAGGACTGGCCGGAGTTCTGGCCGATGCTCAAGGACATGGGTTCCGACGACACGGCAGAGGTCGCGCACCCGCGCTACGTCGAGCTCCTCGCCGACCCGCGTTGGGGCGTGCTCGTCGCGTCCGACGAATCGAGGCTGATCGGCTACGTGTCGCTGCAGGACTACGGGCCGCATCTGCGGATCGGCAGCATGCACCGGATCATCCGCATGCACGACCTGTACGTCCTCCCGGACGAGCGCCGCCGCGGCGTCGGTACGACGTTGCTCGAAGCCGCGAAGGTCTGGACCGCCGAGCACGGGCGCTACCTCGAATGGCAAGCCGGCGCGACCACCTCGGCGCCGTTCTACGAGCGCATCGGCTACCGCGGCGAGCCCTGCCCGCAGCCGGAGTACCCGACGTTCGTCATCGATTTCGCCAACGCCTAGAGGCCGTCGAGGAAAGCGGTCACCGTTTCGCAGGTACGCCGCGCGCTGGTCGCGGCGGATGTTGTGGCCGGCGTCGGGGAGGTGCGCGATGGTCAGCTCGCCGGCGGCGGCGGTCTTCATCGTCTCGGCCTGCTCGGGCGAGGTGGTCGAGCCGCGCGCCACGTCGCCGTGGATGAGCAGTACGGGGCAGGTGACGCGGGGCAGCCGTTCGCTCGTCGCGACCGGTGCCTCCACCGGCAGCTCGAACATCCGCGGGTCGAGCTCGCCGGTCGAACGGGCCTGCGGCTCGATCTCGTCCTCGGCCCAGGCTGGGTTGTTGGCGCGGGCACGTTCGATCCGCTCCTCCACCGACCGTGCGCGCTCGGCGACGAACCATTCGGGCGCCGAACGATTGCTCGGGTCGGGCACCGGCGGGGTCGGGAACGGCGGATCCTCCAGCACCACGGCGCGGACGAGCGACGGATACAACCCAGCCGCCGCGGCGGCCGTGACCGCGCCCATCGAGTGACCGATCAGCACCACTCCAGCGGCGGGAATCTCCTGTGTGCCAAGGACCAACGCGACGTCGGCAGCGTTCGCCGACGCGCCACCCTCCGACTCCGGCAGCCCGGACTGCCCATGGCCACGCGAGTCGATCGCCAAGCACCCGCGTTCCGGGAACAGGCCGAACCACGGCAGCCACACGTCCGCGTTGTCGCTGAACCCGTGCAGGAATACGGTGTCCACGTCATCGCGCGAACGCACCCACGCGAGATGTTCGGTCCGGCCACGCGTGATCATCTGAACGCCTCCCAGCGAGTCTCCGCGGCCCACCGTTCGGCCGCCCCCATCAGCACCATCCACGCCGGCGCCTTGATCTGCCCGTAGTCGTACAGGTCGGGCACGCTCTGCGCCAACCGCTGTTTGAAACCGCCCCACCCGTCCCGTGCGGCGGCGTCGGCGCGCAGGAAGTCGCGGAAGAGCAGCGCGGTCCGTGCCGCCGGACTGCGCTCCCGTACGTGCACGTTGTGGCTCCGGGCACCGATCGGCGGCGCGAACACCAGCTTCGGGTAAGCGACGCCGTTCGCTTCCTCGGCGCGGTTCCACGGCTCGGGCCGCAGCCGGTAGCCGGCGGCGGTGAGCCGCTCGACGATCAGCGGCTCGTCAACCGAGTCCACCAGCACCGTGAGGTCGATGCAGTCCTTCGCCGCGAGGCCGGGAACCGACGTCGAGCCGATGTGCTCGATCGCCGACGCCAACGGACCGAGCACGTTCTCCAGCTCGTGAGCGAGCCGGGTGAACTCCGCCGGCCAGGACGGGTCGTAGTCGTGGACCTGGACGTCATGGACGAGCTCGTCGGGAAACGGCACGAGGAGCGAGCTTACGCGCGTACGTAGCGAATCAGCACGACCCCGCTCTTGAACGCCTGAGCCGACTCGACGGCCCAGCGGTCGATCTGGAACGGCCCGTCGAAGATCGGCGCGCCTGTCCCGATCGACACCGGGTTGAGCTTGAGGTGGATCTCGTCGATCTCCTCGCGCAACGACGCGGCCAACGCACCGCCACCGCAGAGCCAGATGTCCATGCCTGGTTGGTTCTTCAGCTCCCGTACCTTGGCGATCGGATCGGTCGCGACCAGCTCGATCGCCGGGTCGGGCACCTCGGTCAACGTCGTGGAGAACACCACGTGGTGCATGTGTGGGTACGCGTTCTCGACGCCCTCCGCGAGCGCCATCGTGTACGAGACGCGGCCCTCGAGCACGGTGTCGAAGTGCTTGTTCGCCACACCCGCGAGCCCGGCCGCCTCCCGCCAGTGCCCCGGGACCATCTCGGGATACTCGGCGGTGAGCACCGGACCGTGGTCGCCCTCGAGCAGGAAAACCTTCCCGGTCGGATCGCTGCGATCGGCCTCGGCGATGAAGCCGTCGATGGTCGAGGCGATGAGGTAGATGAGTTTTCGCATGCTTGCTCCCTCCCAAACAACTCTGACTGTAGTACTCTAAACACAGTGGTCAGCGGATGTCCAGGGAGTGACTGATGGTTCGGCGGAACGACGAACGACGCGCGGCTCTCGTGGACGGCGCGATCGAGGTGCTCGCCCGCGACGGAGCCCGCGGCCTGACGTTCCGTGCTGTCGACGTCGAGGCGGGCGTGCCGGCGGGGACGGCGTCGAACTACTTCGCCAACCGCACCGACCTCTTTCGCCAGGTGGCGCAGCGCATCCACGTCCGGATGGGCCCGTCGGAGGAAGAAGAGCTCGTCGCGGCTCAGGAGCCGCCGACTCGCGAGGTCGCGACCGCCCAGCTGCAGGCGCTGTTCGGGCGGATCCTCGCCGACCGGACGGGCTATCAGGCGTTGCTCGAGCTGCGCCTGGAGGCGACGCGCCAGCCGGAGCTGCGCGACCTCCTGACCGCGACGATCCGCGCCAACCACGAACAGGACGTCGCCCGCCACGCCGCCGCTGGCATGCCCGGCGACCGTACGACCGTGCTGCTGCTCTACCTGGCGATCAGCGGCCTCGTCGTCGAGCACCTCACGCTGCCCGACCTGCTCGCGCCCCGCACCCCGGACGACGTCATCGCCGAGCTCGTCCAGGTCCTGATGCCCTAGCGGCTGGGGAACCCGCGCTCGGTCAACCACAGCGCGAACTCGTCGCCGCTCTCGACGCCATGGTCCAGGACGGCTTCGTAGATCTGCTGCCCGCCGACCTCGTACGGGTAGGTCGGCAGCCGGTGCCACTCGTCCTTGATCCGCAGCACCGCCAGCCGCTGAGCAGGCGTGATGCGCGAGCGCAGCGCCTCGTGCCACTCGGTCACGTTGCGGTGGAGGTCGTGCAGCCAGATCGTCAGGTCGATCGTCCACGTCGCTTCGCCGCGCTGCAGCGAGATCGGCACGTGGTAGCGCTCGTCGCGCACCGCGGGCGTCGGCGCACGCGGGCCGCGTTCGTCGGCGTACGTGAAGCCCACCACGCCCGGGATCAGCACGATCCTCCCCAACAGCGCCACGACGTCCGACGGCGTGAACGACGCGCCGGCGCAGACCATGACGTCCAGATCGCGCCACGACATCAGGCCCGACACGTAGCTCCCCGTCGGCAGCAAAGTGCCCAGGTCGAACGACGCCCACGCCGCTTCCAGCTCGGCCAGGACCTCGGCGCCCTCGGCCTGCAGAGCATCCTGCCGCGCGAGTAAATCGTCGTTCACGCGCGACACTATGCCGGCAATGGCGCATGATGTGCGCTGTGATTTCCGACCAACGAGCCTTCTGGAACGCACAAGCCGCGACGTACGACGACGAGGCCGACCACGGCCTCCGTGACCCGGACGTCCGGCAAGCCTGGCGCGAGCTCCTCGCCGAGCTCCTCCCCACGCCGCCCGCGAAGATCGCCGATCTCGGCTGCGGGACCGGCACGCTCTCCGTACTGCTGGCCGAGGAGGGGCACGACGTCGTTGGCGTCGACCAGGCGTCCAACATGATCGACTTCGCCGTCCGCAAGGCCAAAGCCGCGGGGCTGAACGTCCCGTTCCAGCACGCCGACGCGTCGAAGCCGCCGCTCGAGAACGGCACGTTCGACGTCGTCCTCGCCCGCCACGTGCTCTGGGCGCTGCCCGACCCGCGCGAGGCGCTCGAGCGATGGCGCGACCTGCTCAAGCCGGACGGCCGGTTCGTCCTCATCGAGGGCCGCTGGTGGACCGGCGGCGGCCTCACCGCCCAGCGGACGAAACGCCTGCTGAACGGCATCGCCACCATCACCGAGACCCGCCCGCTCACCGACCGCGCCTTCTGGGGCGCCCCGATCCGCGACGAGCGCTACGCGTTGGTGGCGAGCATCTCCACCTGAGCCTCCACCCGGATCTCCACCCGAGGGCGGTCCTCGAACCGGGCGCCGAAATCTAGCTTCGACGTCATGGCATTGAGCACACTCGTCAACGCAGCCCTCGTCGTCGCCGTCGTCATCTACCTGATCGCGAGGCGGATGACCTGGCGACAGTTCAACCAGTCCGGCCGCGAGGTCTGGATCATGCCGCTCGTCCTCGTCGGCATCGGCGTGCTGCAGATGAAGGACAAGCTGGGCGGCGGCTACCACCTCACGGTCGCCGACATCGAGTTCCTCGTCGCCGGTCTGGTCGTGAGCCTGGTCGCGGGCGTGCTGATGGGACGTACCTCCGAGATCCAGACCCGGGGCACGGAGGTCTGGTACCGGATGCCGGCGATCGGGCTGGTCGTCCTCGTGGGGTACGTCGCCGCCCGGTTCGCGCTCGCGGCGCTGGGACACACCATGGGTGCGACGATCACGTCGGGTGGTGGGTCGATCATGGTTTCGTTGGGCGCCAACCTGCTCGCGCAGTCGCTGGTCACGGCCTCTCGGATCAGCACGGGCGCGATGGAGCGGGTTCGCGCCTGAGACGTAGAGGAGAGCGATGAAGGTCGGCGAGCTGGTGGGGCGGGTGATCCCGCCTCCCAGCGGCGAAAGGGTCCGGGTCGGTTGGTGGCTGGTCAACCTGATCGGCACGGGTCTGTTCGCCTACTCGCTGGTCACCACCCGGCCGGCGGCGAACCTGGCCCCGTTCGTCTGGTCCGTCTTCACCTGCTGCCTCGGACTCTGGATCGCGTTCGTCGTGCTCGAACGCCGACGCCCGAAGCTCGCGATCGGCCTGCTCGCGACCTGCTCCGTCCTCGCGTGCATCCTCTCCGCGGTCCCGCAGAGCAACGCGGCGTCGATCGCGATCATCTCGCTCGTCATCTGCGCCTCCAGCTCGGCGATCACGGTCAGCACGATTCTCGGCATCGCCGCGATCGACCTCGTCGCCTTCACCGTGGGCGGATCGCTGACCGGACGGGACGTCGGCTGGTTCGCCGCCAACCTCGGCAGCGCTGCCCTCGTCCTCCTTCTCGGGCTGATCCGCCGGCAGGGTCGCATCCAGTCGCAGCAGACCGAGGAGCTGCTCAAGCAGACGCAGCGCGCGCAGCAGGAGCACGCCCGCGCGGCGGCGCTGGATGAACGGACGCGCATCGCGCGGGAGATCCACGACGTGCTGGCGCACTCGCTCGGCGCGCTCGGCGTGCAGCTCGAGGTCGCTGAGGCGCAGCTGGACAAGGGCGATGTCGCCGGTGCCTCGGAGCGCGTAGGCCGGGCCCGGCGCCTCGCGGCGGACGGGCTGGTGGAGGCGCGGGACGCGGTGAACGCGTTGCGGCAGGACGTTCCGTCGTTGGAGGCGGCGTTGGCTGAGCTGATCGAGGACCACGACCTCGTGGCGGTCCTGCGCACGGAGGGCGTGTCTCGGTCGCTGTCGTCCGCGGCGACCGTCTCGCTGCTGCGGACGGCGCGCGAGGCGTTGACGAACGCGGCCCGGCACGCGCCGGGTGCCGCGGTGTCCGTCGTTCTCACGTACACCGCGTCGGCGGTGCGGCTGGCTGTGCACAACAAGGCGGCCACACGTCCGGTGGTCGCCGAACCGTCCGGCGGGTTCGGCCTTACCGGCATGCGCGAACGCATCGCGCTGGCCGGCGGCACGCTCACCGCTGGGCGGTCGGGCGAGGGTTGGGAAGTCGTGGCGGAGGTACCGGAGTGACCGTACGGGTGGTGGTCGTCGACGACCAGCAGATCGTTCGCGACGGGTTGGTCGCGTTGCTTGGGCTGCTCGACGACGTCGAGGTCGTGGGCTCGGCGGGTGACGGCGCCGAGGCGCTGGCCGTCGTCGCTTCGGCTGTGCCGGACGTGGTGCTGATGGACCTGCGCATGCCCGTACTCGACGGGGTGGAGGCGACGCGGCGACTGTCGCGGGACCACCCCGACGTGGCGGTGTTGGTGCTCACGACGTACGCCGACGACGACTCCATCGCCGGCGCACTCCAGGCCGGCGCCCGCGGCTACCTGACCAAGGACGCCGGCCGCGTCGAGATCGCCGCCGCCTTGCACGCCGCCGCGGCCGGGCAGTCGACGTTCGACCGTACGGTGTCGGAACGGCTGGTGTCGGCGCTGACCTCGCAGCAGAAACCCCTTGTACGCAAGGAGAATCCAGACGGTCTCACGGCCCGCGAGGTCGAGGTGCTGTCCTTGCTGGCTCGGGGGTTGAGCAACGCGGAGATCGCCGGGCAGCTCTTCATCGGCGAGACGACGGTGAAGACGCATATCAACAACGCGTTCGCGAAGATCAACGTACGGAATCGTTCAGAAGCGACGAGGTACGCCCTGGAGCACAACCTTTAGTGAACGAGGACCTTCTTCGCCTCGGCGGCGCCGTCCTTGGTCAGCGCGTACAGCCGTCGCCGCGGACCACGCCGTGCACCGTCGTCCTCCCAGGAGGACTCGACCCAGCCGGCCCGCACGAGACGCTCGAGCATCGGGTACACGGTGCCCGACGGACGGCCCGTGGCCTTGATGATCGCGAGGCCCCACTGCGGCTCCTTGGCCTCGAGCAACAGGCCGAGGACGTCCACGGTGGCCTTGCCGACCCGTCCGAGCCTCTCCATGGGCTCTAACCTACATAGGTAGTTCAAGAACGGCTAGTGGCCGACGGCTCGGCCGGCTTGTTCGGCCCAGGCGGTCACGTCTTCGCGGCGGATGGCGACGGCCAACAACTCCGGGAAGAGGTCGGGGGTGCAGGCGAAGGCTGGCGCTCCCAGGGCCGACAGTTCCGCCGCCAGCTCGTGGTCGTACGACGGGGTCCCGCTGTCCGACAACGCCAGCAACACCACCACCGTCACGCCGGACGCGACCAGGTCCCGCACGCGCCGCACGAGCTCCGCCTCGACTCCGCCCTCGTACAGGTCCGAGATCAGTACCAGCACCGTGTCGGCAGGCCGCCGCACCAGCGACTGCGCGTACGACACCGCCCGGTTGATGTCCGTCCCGCCACCCAGCTGCGTCGAGAACAACAAGTCCACCGGGTCCGTCAACAGCTCCGTCAGATCCGCCACCTCGGTGTCGAAGACCACCAGCTTCGTCTCCACCGACCGCAGCGAGGCCAGCGTCGCGCCGAAGATCGCCGAGTACACCATCGACTCCGCCATCGAGCCCGACTGGTCCACCAGCAAGATCACGTCCCGCAGCGCCGACGCCCGACTCCTCCGATGGTGCCCGAGCAGCTTCTCCACGACGACCGTTCGCTTGGACGGCTGGTAGTGCCGCAGGTTCGCGCGGATCGTCGACGACCAGTCCACATCCGCCAGCAGTGGCCGGGACGTACGGCGCGAACGGTCCAACGCCCCGTTCACCGACGCCAGCAGTTGATCCGTCAACCGCCGCTGGACATCCTCCACGACCTTCCGCACCACAGCCCGTGCCGTCTCGCGCGTCCGTTCGGGAATCGCCGAGGACAACGAGATCAACGTCGTCGCCAGCTGGATGTCCGGCTGCGCCAACGCCAACAACTCGGGCTCGAACAGCAGCTTCGTCAGCCCGAGCCGTTCCACCGCATCGCGCTGCATCACCTGCACGACAGACGAAGGGAAGTACGTACGGATGTCGCCCAGCCACCGATGCAGCGCCGGCGAGCTGCTGCCAAGGCCGCCTTGACGCTCGCCGCGACCGCTCCCCTCGCCGTCCTCACCCTCGCCCGCGCCCGGCCCGTACAGAACGGTCAACGCCTCGTCTCGACGCTGATCGTCCTTCTCCAGCTCGCTCAACTCGTCGGCGGCCGGCCCCAGCAACAGCCGCCATCGCCGCCGGCGCTCGTCGTCGCTCATCGCGAGGCCTCCGTCAGCAAACCCTCGACGTACGACACCAACCGCGCCGCGCGCTCCGGGTCCCACTCGTCCCCAGCCGCCACCACTGGCCCCGCCTCGCCAGAGACCCGCGAGGCCAACGTACGCCGCTCGGCGGAGCTGAACTCCGCCACAGCCCTACGCAGCAAGGGCAAAGCATCGTCGAACGACGCGTCCGACAACCCGGCCAGCCAAGCGTCCACCAACGCGAGCAACCGCGGATCGGCCCCCAGCATCGTCGCCGACCCGCGCAAGAAGCCGGCCACGAACGCCGTCGAACCCGCCGAGGCCGTCACCGCGCGATGCAGCCGGACGGCCACAGCATCGGCGTCCAGGTCACCCGACTCCCAGAGCAACCGCGTCGCTCGCCCAGCCGGCAGCCCGTGCGCGTCATCGGTCTCGACCAGCTTCACCAACGACCCGACCCACAGCTCGGCGTGCGAGGAGTCCGCAAGCCGCCGCACCGCCTGATGAGCTCCGTCGACAGCCCGCACCGCCTGCTCGGCCGTACGGTCGTCGATCCCGCGGCACGCGAGTGGCAACCCCACAGCACCTCGCGACAACAGTCCGTGCAGAGCGGTCCGCAGCAGCTCTGGATCCGTCCCGCGCACCGACCCGTACCGCGCCATGTCCGACAGCTCCGGCAACGCGCCCAGCAGGTCCAAGGCGTCCGTCGCCGCCGCGGCGCACCTGTCCAACGCCTCCCGCGAGGCGACGACAGAGTCCGGCAGCTCGCACCCCACCGAGGTCGCCAACAACGAGGCCGCCTCGGACACCCGTTCCGCGTCGACTGCCCGCGCCAGCAGCACCCGTTCGGCCGCCGCGGCCACCGTCGTTCCATGCCGGGCGGCCGCGGCGACCGACACCGCCAGCGACGGGTCCCAACGCAGCACCCACCGTTCGGCGAACGTCCCCAGCCCTCGCATCGGCTCCAGCTCGCCCCACGGCACGTCCAGCACCAGCAGCCGCCGGAACAGCCGCGACCTCTCCCGCCCCACGTCCTTTCGCAGGTCCAGCGCGACCAGATTCTCCTCCGGCGAGACCGGCAGCCGGAGCCGCTTCTGCAAGCGTTCGAGGTCGCGCGCGAGCGGCGAACGAGGGACGTCGTCGCCCACCGCACCGAGCTGCTCGCCGATCACCAGCCGGTCGCGGACGAGCCGCAGCGGTACGGAGTCGCCGCCGCACAACACCGCCAGCGTCGCGTCCGACACCTCCGACAGACCCGGCGACGGCCGCCCGCGCAGCGCGGCCAACGTGTCGGCCAGCCGTACGGCCTCGACCGCACTCGCCGTCGACGCCGGCAGGCCCTCCGAACGCAGGACCTGGCACGTACGAGCGAACCACCTCGGCACCACGTCGCCAGCTGTCGACCGCTCGAACAGGTGCGAGTACCAACCCGGCGAATCCACGCCCGCGCCGTACCCCGACGTCGCCGCCAGCCGCCCGTAGCTCCACGGCACCCACGACCCGGAGACCTTGCGTTTCTTCAACCCACGCAGCAAAGCGGTGTCATGCGACGCCGGCGGCAACGTCATCAGAGCGGGCGCATGCCAAGCACCGCAGACGAAGACGATCGGGCCGTCGAACTCCTTCAAGCCCTTCCGCAGGATCTGCCGCATGGCCGCCTCGCGGACCAGCGTCTCCTCGTCGATCTCGTCCGCGTACTCCTCCCGCAGCGCCCCCATCGCCTCGCCGACCGCGGCGGCCAACAGCAACGGATCGGCGACAGCGGAGTGTTCGACGACGTCCTCCCACCACCGTTCGGGATCGTCGAACCCGGCCGCCTCAGCGAGCAGACCAAGCGGGTCGAGGTGCACGCGCTTCCTGCGCGGCCTGAGGATCCGGTCGACCGGATCGATGAACGCCGAAGCCGCCATGTCCGCGAACCGCGCCGGGACGCCCGCGACGGCGGCCCACGACAGGGCCTGCCACTCCGGCGAGAACCCCGCGAACGGCCAGAACGCCGACTTCGCCGGGTCCGCGTCGTCGTGCAACAGCAAGGCCACCGGTGGCGTGAGGTCGGGAACGTGCGGCACCAACGGATCGGCGTCCGGCGGCCCCTCGATCAGCACCAACGACGGCTCCACCGCCTCCAGCGCGGCACGCACCATCCGCGCCGACCCGGGCCCGTGGTGCCGGATCCCCAGCACCGTGACCCGCTCCGGCAGAGGAGTGTTACGCGCCACCGACCGTGAACCCAGCCACGTCGAGCTCCTGGCAGGCCCGGTAGAGATCCCGCCACTCGGAGCGTTCCTTCACCACGGTCTCGAGGTACTCCTGCCAGGCAGCGGTGTCCGACACGCGGTCCTTGACGATCGCGCCGAGCAGGCCCGCCGCGACCTCGTCCGCGCCGACCCGGCCGTCGCCGAAGTGCGCGGCCAACGCCATCCCGCTCGTGATCACCGAGATCGCCTCGGCCGTGGACAGCGAGCCGCTCGGCTTCTTCAGCTGCGTACGCCCGTCCGACGTCGTACCGTTCCGCAGCTCGCGGAACACCCGCACCACCCGCCGTACCTCGTCCAGAGCGGGCGGCTCCGCGGGAAGCTGCAGCGCCTGACCCATCTGGGCCGAACGCGAAGCGACGATCTCCACCTCCGCGTCCTCGGTGGCAGGCGGCGGAAGCACCACGGTGTTGAAGCGCCGCGCCAACGCGGACGACATCTGGTTGACGCCCCGGTCGCGGTCGTTCGCCGTGCCGATGATCGTGAAGCCGGGGATCGCGCGGATCTGCAGGTTGAGCTCGGGCACGGGGAGCGCCTTCTCCGACAGCACGGTGATCAGCGAGTCCTGCACCTCGGCCGGCATCCGGGTCAGCTCTTCGATCCGCGCCACCGCGCCGGTCTGCATCGCCCGCATGATCGGCGACGCGACCATCGCGGCCTCGCTCGGACCCTCGGCGATCAGCCGCGCGTAGTTCCAGCCGTACCTGATCGAGTCCTCCGACGTTCCCGCCGTGCCCTGCACGACGAGCGTCGAGTCGCCGCTGACGGCTGCCGCGATGTGCTCGGAGAGCCAGGACTTCGCGGTGCCGGGGACGCCGACGAGCAGCAGCGCGCGGTCGGTCGCGAGCGTGCCGACCGCGACCTCGACGATGCGCCGGTCGCCGATGTACTTCGGCGTGATCACCGTGCCGTCGTCGAGCGTGTCGCCTAGGACATAACGGACAACGGCCTGCGGTGACAGGCGCCAATTCGGGGGCCGCGGCAGCGTGTCGTCCTCCGCGAGGGCGGCCAGCTCCTTCGCGTGCTCCACCTCGGCCGGCGGCCGCATCACCCCGGCGGTGTCGCTACTCATGTGGCCCATTCTGCGCGGTCGCGTAGAGGGTACGGCGGAGGGTGAGCACGTACTCGTCGCGGCCGTGCTCGGGCCAGCGCTCGGCGAGGTGCGGCCAGTACTGGGTCAGCAGGTCGACCGAGCCGCGGCGGATCAGCACGTCGGGTGGGCGGTTGGCGCGCCAGCGGGCGTCGGGGCTCTCGTAGAGGCGGCGGAGAACGGCGAGCGTCGTGTCCTCGGGCCAGGGGCCGGTGACGAGCTCGGCCGCCGACTCCAGCGCGCCGCGGTCGGGGTTGGCGGCGAGTGCGGAGAGGACGTACGCGCCGGCTTCGGTCCGCAGGGAGCGCAGGACGGCGAGGACGTCGCTGTCGAGCAGCACCCCGACCAGTGCCGTGGCCCAGCGGGCCGGGTCGGCGGACTTCGGCAGGCCGAGCAGCATGCCCGACGCCAGCGGCACCGACCACCGGCTCGCTCCCACAAGCTGGACCACCTCGTCGTCGGACCTGTCGAGCAGCTTGGCCCAGGCTTCCGGCGCGAGGCAGGACGCGGCTCCGCGTAGGCGGGTGGCGATGCTGCCGACCGCCGTACGTTGGCCGCCGAGGTCGCGCGCCTCGTCGTCCGGCGTCTCCCGCCCCGCGTACGGGCCGCCCGGCAGCACCTCGAGCGCGCCGTCGGTGACGGTCAAGCCCTCGCGCAGGCGGATCCTCGTACGACGTTCCAACGCCGTCCCCGAAAGCTGCCGCAACAGCCGGAACGCCTCCCCGCGGACCTCGACCGCGCGGTCGTCCAACGCGTCCTCGAGGAACGACTCGTCGTCCTTGGTCACCGGCTCCAGCGCCGTCAACAGCGCCTTGCGGTCCGACGATCGCCGTTCCTCCGCGAACTGTTCGGCGAGCCGGTCCCGGTCCGGGATCAGCGCGAGCTCCGCCTGCACCGCGGCCCACGACCACACCGGGCGCACCCGCGCCAGCCAGACGCCACGCTCGCCGACGACCGCGCCGAGCACGTCGCGGAACGCCGGCCGCGCGTTCCCCACGGAGAGCAGGTCCGGCAGGTGCCGCGGCGCGGCCACCAACCCAGTCGAACGAACGACCGAGCACCACTCGTACAGCAACCCGGCGTCCTCGGTCGCGAGCACCTCGTCCAGCAGGCGGGCCAGCTCGGGCGACACCACCGGGCCCGGCGCGGGTCCGGTGTCGATCGGGGTGGCGTCCGACAGCGGCGCCAACTGCGCACCTCGCCGCGCAACGCCCATCGCCGCCAGTTTGTCCATCAGGACACGGGATTCGACGCCCGCGCGATCGGAGCCGAGGACGAGTTGCTGCACGGTGTCAACCCACTCTTGACGCGATGCGTTCATCCGACCAGCTCCGGCGATCCGCCGAACGGGGTCGCGACGCCGAGCCGCAGAACGTTCCCGTCCCACAGGCAGATGGCGCCGAACGGTTCGCCGCCGCTGACCGCCAGCGCGCGGTCGAGGCCGTCGTCGTCTCGTACCGGCAACCCATGCCCGGCCGAGTCGAGCAGCGCCCACGACGAGCCGGCGGCAGCGAGCCGAACGCCCTCACAGCCAAGGGGAAACTGCCGCTGCCACGGGTCGCTCGACAGCAGCGGCTCGAGTCCGGCGAGCGCCTCGGCCCACGTACCCGGCAGCGGGATCGGCGCCGGCGGCCCGGTGACGTCGACGACGCCAGGCAGGACCCGGCGCGGCGAGCCGGCCGGGTACGGATGCATCGCGCCGCGAAGCTCTACGCCCAACGGCAGCAGCGGAGTCGCCGGCGCGTTCACCGCGTACGCGACCGCGATCACCCACTCCCGCCGGGTACGTGCCCAGGCCCACTGCTGCACGGTGTTGACCTGGCCGTCCTCGTCGTCGATCGCGTTCTGCAGCAGCACGACCCACTCGTCCTCCCACGGAGGGCTCTCGCGTACGTCGCCCTGCCGCGTCCGGAACCCGACCCGCGACCGCACGACGTCCTCGAGCTCGGTCGCCGAGCCCGTACGCGCGGAGTGCGTCGCGAGCTCGATCAGCAGATGGAGCGCGCCGATCCGTTCGGCCGCCTCCTCGGTCCACGTCGGCCGCCCGGACGCGACCACCCACGCCAGGTCGATCACCATGCCGGACAGCCCAGGTGCCTGCGAGTCGATCATCCGGACGATCGCCGGCGCGCACCACTCGCGGCCCTGGCTCGGCAGCCCGGCGATGCCGGCGCGGACGAGATCGTCCAGCCACTCGCGCAGCGCCGCGAGGCCCGACTGCACGGTGTCCTCGCGCGCCTCGGCCGTACGCGCCCGCTGTTGCGCCCGGCGCTCGACCGCCTCCGGGGAGTCGTCGAGCTCGCGTTGTTTCCCGCCCGTTCGCCACTCCTTGACCCACTCGGGACGCTGATCGGGAGGGACGAGGGAGGCGGCGTGCATGAGCTGCAGCGCGATCGCGTGCTTGCACGGGACCTTGCGCGCCGGGCAGGAGCAGCTCGCCGCGCGGTCGTCGAGCGCGACCCGGACCTGGTACGGGTTCTGGCCGAGTCCGAAGAGTCCCCAGAGGAAGTCGTCGTCGACGCCGTACGTACGCCAGGCGCTCGGGACGGCGAGCTGGCGCGCACTGGCCGCGACCTGCGCGTCCGGCGCCAGCGCGAGGACGTCGATGCTCATCGCCGTCGAGCATAGGCTTACGAACATGGACTTTCGCCACCTCGGTAAGAGTGGTCTCTACGTCAGCGAAATCGCCTACGGAAACTGGCTCACCCACGGAGAGCAGATCGACCAGGACGCCGCGGAGGCCTGCGTGCACGCGGCCCTCGATGTCGGCATCACCACGTTCGACACCGCGGACGTGTACGCGCAGGGCCAGGCGGAGACGGTGCTCGGCCGTTCGCTGCGTGGCGTGCGGCGCGACTCGGTCGAGATCTTCACCAAGCTGCACGGTCCGATGGGTGACGGCCCGAACAACCGAGGCCTGTCCCGCAAGCACGTCATGGAGGCGTGCCACGCGTCGTTGAAGCGGCTCGACACCGAGTACGTCGACCTCTACCAGGCGCATCGGTTCGACGAAGCCGCGCCGCTGGAGGAGACGCTGATCGCGTTCGACGACCTCGTACGGCAGGGCAAGGTGCTCTACCTCGGGGTGTCGGAGTGGACCGCTGAGCAGATCTCGCGGGCGTTGCTGATCGCGCGGGACCTCGGGCTGCGGAGCCGGATCGTGTCGAACCAGCCGCAGTACAACCTGCTCTGGCGGGTGATCGACGCCGAGGTGCTGCCGCTGTGCGCGCGCGAGGGCATCGGGCAGGTCGTGTTCTCGCCGCTGGCGCAGGGCGTTCTGTCCGGGAAGTACAAGCCCGGCTCGCCGCCGCCCGAGGGCTCGCGAGCGGCTGCTGGGCGCGGGACGAACTTCATCGGCCGGGTGCGGTCCGACGAGATCACCGGGCGGGTCGCGCAGCTCGCCTCGGTGGCTGCCGACGTCGGGTTGACGATGGCGCAGCTCGCGGTCGCGTGGGTGCTGCAGAACCCGGGCGTCTCGGCGGCGATCATCGGCGCCTCCCGGCCGGAGCAGATCAAGGACAACGCGGGTGCGTCGGGAGTGAAGCTGGAGCCGGCGGTGTTGGAACGGATCGACGAGGTGCTCGGCGACGACCTGATCGAACGCGATCCGTCGAAGACCGCGAAGCCGTTCGCGGTCAAGGACAGCTGGGCCCACCCGGACTGGAAGAGGCCTGGCTGATGGACCTGACCCTGCTCGCGGCGTTCGCCGTCGCCTGCTTCGTGCTGAGCGTCGTCCCCGGACCGGACATGCTGAACATCGTCGCGAACGCGCTCGCCGGCGGTCGCCGGGCCGGGTTGGTCTCGGCGCTCGGGATGTCTTCCGGGCTCGTGATCCACACGGTGGCGGCGGCATTCGGGCTCGGTGCGCTGATCCAGGCGGCGCCGATGGCGCTCGACATCATCCGCGTCTTCGGCGCGGTCTTCCTGCTGTACCTGGCGGTTTCGACCTGGCTGGCCAGCCGGAAGGCCGCTGCGGTGCCGGACGCGTCTGCTGTCGCGCCTCCGACGATGCGACTGCGCAAGGTCTACGTGATGGCGACGCTCACCAACCTCGCCAATCCGAAGATCATCATCTTCTACCTCGCGTTCTTCCCGCAGTTCCTGTCGACCGGGAGCGGGATGCTGCCGGTGACCGCGCAGTTCCTGCTGCTGGGCGCGACGTTCATCGGGATCGGCATCTGCGTCGACGCCACGGTGGGGTTCCTCGCCGGGACGCTGTCCGAGCGGATCCTGCGCCGTCGTTCGTTCAAACGCTGGCTGGAACGCGTCTCCGCGGCGATCTTCGGCGGGCTCGCCGTTCGGCTCGTGCTCGACGCTCGCAACTAGGGAGGGCTTTGTCTATGAGGCTGATCAAGTACACCCACGCGTGTGTGCGGCTCGAGGCGGCCAGCAGCGTGCTGGTGATCGACCCGGGCACCTGGTCGGAGCCGGCCGCGCTGGACGGCGCGAACGGCGTCCTGATCACGCACGAGCACTTCGACCACGTCGACGTCGACCGCCTGCGCGCCGCGGTGGCTTCGGACCCCGCGCTGCGCGTGTGGGCGCCTACGGAGCTGGCCGCGCAGCTCTCGGACCTCGGCCCGGCGTTGAAGGCGGTTCGCCCGGGTGACCCGTTCTCGGCGTTCGAGTTCGCCGTCCGTACGTTCGGCGAGCGCCATGCGCCGATCCATCAGGACTTCCCGGTGCCGCAGAACATCGGCTACCTCGTGACGGCGCCGGAGGACGGGACGACGGTCTTCCACCCGGGCGACAGCTTCACCGTGCCCGAGGCCGAGGTCCACCACCTCCTCGTCCCCGCCTGCGCCCCCTGGCTCAAGCTCGGCGAAACCGTCGACTGGGTCCGCGCGGTGAAGCCGCGACGGACGTACCCGATCCACGACGCGATGCTCAGCGACCTCGGCCTCCAAATCGCCGACCGCTGGATCGGCCAATTCGGCGGCGCCGACTACCAGCGCCTCGGAGTCGCCGAGTCCATCGACCTGTGACGAGTGAGCCAAGATTCATAGGAACTCGCGGTTTCCTATAATTTCGACGATGAGATTCATAGGAAGATCGGATTAGATTGAGGTCCGGGTGCGCGTCGATCAAGCGAGTCGCACCTTGCGCCAGGAGGCGCAGACCACCTCGGCCCTCGAAGGCACCCATGCCTCCTTGACGGAGGTGCTGGAGGCCGACTACGTCGAAGCCAACAAGCAGACCGCCGAAGTTCGCGAGGTCATGAACTACGTGCGCACTGCTGAGCAGGGGCTCGAGCTCATCAAGGTGAAACCGATCTGCTTGACGGTCATCGCGGAGCTCCAGAAGATCCTGGTCCACGGCACGCGAGGTGACTCCTACGACTCGGGCCAGCTCAGGCAGCGACAGGTCTTCATCGGGGACGAGGCCGGCGGGTTGGAAAACGTGAGATTCGTTCCGCGCCCGCCGGGAGCCGAGCTGGTCGAGGGCGTCAGCGACTGGGAGAAGTGGCTGAACGCCGAGGACGACCTCACCGTCGTCGTCAAGGCGGCCTTGGCCATTACCAGTTCGAGACGCTGCATCCGTTCAGCGACGGCAACGGCCGCCTGGGCAGGCTCATTGTCGTTCTCGCAGCTCGTCCAGGACGACGTGCTCACCTATCCGGTCATCAACCTGTCCCAGTGGTTCGAACCTCGCAAGGAGCGCTACAAGGATCTGCTGCGGGGCGTCAGCGAGACTGGCCAGTACGACGCCTGGGTCCAGTTCTTCTGCGAGGCCGTCGTCACCCAGTCGAACGAGATGGTCGATCGGATCGAGAAGCTCCTGGACCTCCGAGTGGAGATGTTGGGCATGCTGCGAGCCCACAAGGTTCGGGGGGTCGCGGTCGACATCGTGGAGGACCTCATCGGCTTTCCGATCATCACCCCACCGGAGGCGGCACAGCGTCACTCCGTCACCTTTCCGCCGGCCAGCGCGGCCATGAAACGCCTGGAGTCTCTCGGCATTCTCAGGGAAATCACTGGCGCCAGCTATGGGCGGATCTACCTCTGCGAGCGGGTTCTGCAGACCCTAGATCCGCAGCCTCTCGAGCTGTGACGATCGAGATCACGCCCTACTCGCCTGCTTGGCCTGCGCGCTTCGCCTCGCTGGGCACCGCGTTCCGGGCCGCGCTGGGTGAGGTGGCGGTGCGGATCGACCACGTCGGCTCGACTTCGGTGCCTGGCCTGGCGGCGAAGCCGGTGATCGACCTGCAGATCTCGGTCGCGGCGTTGGAGCCGGTGGATCCGTTCCGGCTGCCGCTGGAGCGGCTCGGGTACGTCTATCGCGCCGACAACGACGAGCGGACGAAGCGCTACTTCCGCGAGCCGCCCGGCACGCCACGCACCCATGTGCACGTACGCCGGGCGGGCAGCTTCTCCGAACAGTTCGCCCTCCTGTTCCGCGACTACGTCCGCGCCCACCCCACCGAAGCCACGGCGTACGCCGACCTCAAGTACCGCCTCGCCGCCGAGCACGCCGAGGACCGGGCCGCGTACACAGACGCGAAGAACCCGTTCATCTGGGACCTCATGCACCGCGCCGACACCTGGGCCCAAACCACCGGCTGGCAACCCGGCCCCTCCGATGCCTAGACAGATACCTCTGCGGCAGAGGTAATATCGGTGACGTGACCACCGAGGAACTGGCTGAGGACACGCTGGGGTTGGCTGACCAGCTACTCGTCGGGCTGGGCGCGTTCCGGCGCGGCGTCAGGCGCGGGACCGGGCCCGGGTCGCCGTTCGGCACCCTGACCGGCGCGCAAGCGGAGCTGGTCAGGCTCATCAGACGGCAGCCCGGGATCTCCGTCGCCCAGGCCGCGGCCGACCTGCGGGTCGCGGCCAACACGGTCAGCACACTGGTCAGGCAGCTCGCGCAGGCCGGCCTCGTCGTCCGTGACGTCGACCCGGACGACCGCCGGGTCGCAAGGCTGCAGCTCACCGAAGAGGCCCACAGCCAGATCAGCAGCTGGCGGGACAAGCGCGCCCACACGGTGGCCGCAGCGCTCAGACAGCTACCAGAGAACAAACGCCAGGCCATAGCCACAGCGATTCCCGCGCTCGAGCAACTCACCGCCAGGCTCCTCGACGAGGAGACACCCGCATGAACGAGACCACCAACGGCCGCCAAAAAGCCGTCGAGATCAGCCATCTCTCGCACAGCTTCAAGGAACACAAAGCCGTCATAGACCTCGACCTCGAGGTCTTCACCGGCGAGGTCTTCGGCCTCCTCGGCCCGAACGGCGCCGGCAAGACCACGACGATCCGCGGCCTCACCACGCTGCTCCCGATCCAGGAAGGCGACGTCAGGGTCTTCGGCCTCGACGTCAAGAAGCAGAAGATGGCCGTCAGACGCGCGATCGGGTACGTCCCCCAACAGCTCTCCGCCGACGCCGCCCTCACCGGCCGCGAGAACGTGATGCTGTTCGCCAGGCTCTTCGACGTTCCCCGCAAGGAACGAAAAGAACAAGTCGACAACGCCCTCGAAGCCATGGGCATCGAGGACGCCGCCGATCGGCTCGCCTCCACCTACTCCGGCGGCATGATCCGCAGGCTCGAGATGGCCCAGGCCCTCATCAACCGGCCACGCCTCCTCGTTCTCGACGAGCCCACCATCGGCCTCGACCCCATGGCGAGATCCAACGTCTGGGAACGCGTCAGCGAGCTCAAGGACAACACCGGCATGACCGTTCTCCTCACTACGCACTACATGGACGAGGCCGACCAGATGTGCGACCGCATCGCGCTCATGCACCTCGGCAAGCTCCGCGCGATCGGCGCTCCCCAAGCGCTCAAGGACGAGCTCGGCGACGACGCCACCCTCGAAGACGTCTTCCGACACCACTCGGGCGACTCGTTCGCCGACGAAGGAGGTGGCCTCCGCGATGTCCGCAGCACCCGTCGCACCGCCCGTCGGCTCGGCTGAGCGGACCACGCCGAACGGATGGCGTTTCCCCAGCCGGGTAGCCACGCTCTGCCTGCTGGAGTTGCAGAAACTCCGCCACGATCGCACCGAGATGATCACCCGCATGGTCCAGCCGGCGCTCTGGCTGATCATCTTCGGAACGACGTTCTCCCAGATCCGCGCGATCCCCACGGGCGGCGTCCCGTACATGGACTTCCTCGCGCCCGGCATCCTCGCCCAGTCCGCGCTGTTCATCGCGATCTTCTACGGCATCCAAGTGATCTGGGAACGCGACGCCGGCGTGCTCGCCAAGCTGCTCGTCACGCCGACGCCACGGGTGGCGCTCGTCGCCGGCAAGGCGTTCGCCGCGGGGGTACGGGCGGCCGTCCAGGCCGTCGTCGTGATGATCCTCGCCGTGATCCTCGGCGTCGCGCTCACGTACAACCCGCTGAAGATCCTCGCCGCCCTGCTCGCGCTCGTACTCGGCGCCGCGTTCTTCTCCTGCCTCTCGCTCACGATCGCCGGCCTCGTGCTCAGCCGCGACCGCGTGATGGGCATCGGGCAGGCGATCACGATGCCGTTGTTCTTCGCCTCGAACGCGCTCTACCCGACCGAACTGATGCCGAGCTGGATCCGCTGGCTCGCCCACATCAACCCGCTGTCGTACGAGGTCGACGCGCTGCGCGGGCTGCTGATCGGCACGCCGTCCAACCTCGTCCTCGACTTCGTCGTGCTGATCGTCGCCGCGGCGGTGGGCATCTCGACGGCGGCCGCGCTCATCGGCCGGCTCGCGCGTTAAGGTCGAACGAATGAGCAGTCCGAACGTGGTTCTGGTCCACTGGCACGACCTCGGCACCCACCTGGGCACGTACGGCGCCGAGGGCGTCAGCAGTCCCGAGGTCGACCGGCTCGCCGGCGAAGGGGTGCGGTTCGACAGCGCGTTCTGCGCGACGCCGTTGTGTACGCCGGCGCGAAGCGCGCTGATGACCGGCCGCTACCCGCACGACGTCGGCATCAACGGGCTGCAGCACCACGGCTGGGAGTACGCGCCCGACGTGCAGACGCTGCCGATGCTGCTGCGCAGAGCCGGCTATCACAGCGCGAACTTCGGCATGCAGCACGAGTCGGCGGATCCCGCGCGGCTCGGGTACGACGAGGTGTACGACGCCCGCGATCCCGCGACCGGCTGGCAGCGCGCGGGCACCGTGGTCGACGAGGCGTCCGCGTGGTTGTCGGCGCCGGAGCGCGGGCAGGACCCGTTCCTCGCCGTCGTCGGCTTCTTCGAGGTGCACCGGCCGTACCCGCCCGAGATCTACCCGCCGGACGACCCGGCCGGGGTGACGGTGCCGGCGTTCCTGCCGGAGAACGCCTCGACCCGAGCGGACCTGGCCGCTTTCCAGGGCTCGATCAGGGTCGCCGACGCCGCGGTCGGGCGGTTGATGGAGACGCTGCGGGCTCGAGGCCTGTTGGAGAACACTTGGGTGATCTTCACGACCGACCACGGGATGGCGTTCCCGGGCGGCAAGTCGACGCTGTACGACCCGGGCATCCGGATCTCGTTGATCATGCGCCCGCCGGACGGCTCGGACTACCGGCGCGGAACGGCGACAGCCCGCCTCGCCGCGCACGTCGATGTCGTGCCGACGCTGTTGTCGCTCGCGGGCGCCGCGATCCCGGCCGAGGTGTCAGGGCTGAGCCACCTGGAGTGGCTGCGCGGCTCCGACCTCGCGACACCGCGGGTGAACGTGTTCGCGGAGAAGACGTTCCACGACGCGTACGACCCGATGCGCGCGGTGCGAACGGGACGGTGGAAGTACATCCAGAACTACGAGCCAGGCCCGCGTCTCTTGCTGCCGCGCGACATCGAAGAGAGCGAGACGCGTGCGGGGATGGGTAACGCACATCTCGAGCTGCGGCCAGTTACCGAGCTCTACGATCTCGCCGACGACCCGCTAGAACGCACCAATCTGTCCGGGAAAGACGAACTGGCTGAGATCGAGAGCGATCTCAGCCAGCGCTTAGAGCATTGGCAGCGGGACACGAACGACCCGCTGCTCACCGGGCCCATTCCCGCCCCGGCCGGCTTCACCGGCTGAGGCGGGACCAGGGCTCAGGTTCCGTCGTCGGTCGCGGTCCGCGTCCGCGTGGTCCGCGGCCGGCTGTTCGCCGACTTGGCGGCCGACGTCTTCTTGGCCGCGGCCGGCTTGTCGGCGTCAGCCACCTTCTCCTCGGCCGCCGGAGCGTCCGGAGTGGTGGGCTTGTGCGGCTTGTCCGTGCTGTCCGCGGCCGCCTCGTCCGGCGAGGCGCCGGCCTCGTCGTCGATCACGAGCTGCGAGTCGTCCGGCTTGTCCTCGACCTTGTCGGCAGGCTGGTCAGAGGGCTTGTCCGCCGGCTTGCTCTCCGTCACCGCGGTGGTGGCGGGCGGCGGGGCGTACGTTGGCCGTGGCGGTGTCGTCGCCGGCATCGGCTGCCACTGCGAGTCCTGGTTGCTGCGCAGCGCGCGGTACGCCGCCACCGCACCGGCCGCCAGGGCACCGAAGACCAGCAGCCGCTTGAGCCAACGTCCACGCGGCTTCGGCGGCGGTGCCTGCTCCAGCTCACCCTTCAGCGCGGCGATCGCGGCGGTGCCGCGACGCATCGCTTCCTCGCGGTACGGCTCGCTCGCCTCGACCGCGTCGTGCAGCCGCTCGCGCGCCCGATCGACCGCGGGCTCGAGTCGTTCCAGGGCCTCTTCCACGGCCGGAACGAGCCGGTCCATGGCGTCCTCGACCGCGGGCCCGATCCGATCCCTGGCCTTGTCGACGGCAGGACCGAGGCGGTCCTTCGCCTTGTCGACCGCGGGCTCGATGCGGTCCCATGCCTTCTCCACTGCCGGCTCCAGCCGGTCCCATGCCTCTTCGACGATGGGGGCGGCCTTCTCCTGCGCGGACTCCGCGTAGGGTCGGACCTTCTCCGCCACCGTCGCCAGACCCGATCGCCTACTTCGGCGTCCCATATCTCACGCGCCTCCTCGTGCACTGTCCTTCGAACCGGCTGCGCACCGATGAGAGGAAACGGTACGCGCAACCGTTCACGTTCACCCTCTCGCCTTCCCCGTTCGCGCTCGATCATGCCCTGACGCGAATCCCACCGCATCTACCGAGCGTGACGGGACGTGCTCGAAGCGGGCTCCGGGGCACCCCAACGGCGCCCCGCTCGTTCGCGTGAAAGGATCGCGTCTTAAGTGTTTACTCACGGGTGGACAAGTCACGGGCGGAGAGAAGGGAGCCTGGTGAGCGAGGAAACCTACGCGACGTTCCGCACGTCGCACGGCGACATTATGGTGAAGCTACTGTCGAACCACTCGCCGAAGACGGTACGCAACTTCGTCGAGCTGGCCGAGGGCAAGCGCGAGTGGATCGACCCGGAGTCCGGGGAGAAGACCAACCGCCGCTTCTACGACGGGCTGACGTTCCACCGCGTGATCTCTGGGTTCATGATCCAGGGTGGCTGCCCGCTCGGTACGGGCACGGGCGGTCCGGGGTACCGGTTCGAGGACGAGTTCCACCCCGAGCTGCGGTTCGACCGGCCGTACCTGTTCGCGATGGCGAACGCGGGGCCGAACACGAACGGCTCGCAGTTCTTCATCACCGTGGGCCCGCAGCCGCACCTGAACAACAAGCACTCGATCTTCGGCGAGGTCGTCGACCCCGCCAGCCAGAAGGTCGTCGACGCGATCTGCCAGGTCCCGACCGGCGCGATGGACCGGCCGAAGGAGCCGGTGATCGTGTCGGCTGTGGATATCGAGCGCAAAGAGTCCTAGCGGGCCGCACCGGGAGGGGTACGGGGACCGATGACCGACGAGGCACGGCGCCCGGACGAGGGCGCCAACGTCGACCCCGCAGGCGTGCCCGCGGACGAGGCCGTACCCACCTGTTACCGGCATCCGGACCGCGAGAGCTACATCCGCTGCCAGCGGTGTGACCGCTACATCTGTCCGGACTGCCAGCGGCAGGCCTCGGTCGGCTTCCAGTGCGTGGAGTGCGTACGCGAAGGCCAGAAGGATCAGCCGGCCGCCCGTACCCGCTTCGGTGGCGTCGTCCGCGGTAGCGACGGCGTGGTGACGAAGGTCATCCTCGGCCTCAACATCGCGATCTTCGTCCTCGGCATGCTGAGCCCGGCGCTGATCCAGTGGATGCAGCTGGTCGGTCGGATCGGCTTCGCCGACCAGATCGGCCAGGCGGGCGGCGTCGCCGGCGGCGAGGTTTGGCGGCTGATCACCTCGGTGTTCGTGCACGTGCAGATCTGGCACCTCGCGGTGAACATGTTCACGCTGTGGATCCTCGGTCCACCGCTCGAGCGACTGCTGGGCCGCGCCCGCTTCACCGCGCTGTACCTGGTGGCGGGGCTGACCGGCTCAGCGGTCGCGTACGCGTTCACCGACCCCCGGGTGGGCGTGGTCGGCGCCTCGGGTGCCTTGTTCGGTCTGTTCGGCGCGACCGTGATGCTGTCGCGCAAGATGAAGGCCGACATGAGTTGGTTCCTGGGGACGTTGGCGATCAACGTGGTGATCAACGTCCTGTTCGCCCGGTTCCTGTCCTGGCAGGGTCACCTGGGCGGCTTCATCGGCGGGCTACTGCTCGGCGCGGCCTTGGCGTACGCGCCACGCGAGCGGCGGGACCTCTACCAGATCCTCGGCTTCGTGGGAGTCGGCCTGCTCGCCGTGGCCCTGATCGCCTGGCGAACGGTCTCGCTCGTCTCCGGCGGCGGCTAATCTACATAGGTCGATCTGGCGGGATCGTTAACCTACATAGGTCGATCTGACCGGAACGTTGATCTACATAGGTCGGCTAGCTCGCCTTGACGACCGGCGCGAGGCCGACCGAGCGCTCCACCGCGTCGGCCATGCCGCAGGTCAGCAGCCAGTTCGCGAGCATCCGGTGCCCACCCTCGGTCAGCACCGACTCCGGGTGGAACTGCACGCCCTCCACCGCCACCTCGCGATGCTTCAGCGCCATGATCACGTCGGACTTCGTCCGCGCGGTGACCGCGAACACGTCCGGCACCGTCTCCGGCTCGACCGCGAGCGAGTGGTACCGCGTCGCCGTGAACGGGTCCGGCAGCCCGGCCAGCACGCCCGTGCCGTCGTGGTGGACGAGGCTGGTCTTGCCGTGCAGCAGCTCCGGCGCCCGCGAGACCGTGCCGCCGTACGCGACCGCCATCGCCTGCAGACCGAGGCACACGCCGAACAGCGGGATCTTGCCCGCCATCTCCTGGACCAGCTCGACGCAGACGCCCGCGTTCTCCGGCGTTCCCGGGCCCGGCGACAGCAGGACGCCCGCGTACCCCTCGGCGTCCGCCGGCACCAGCGTGTCGTTGCGGCGAACCTCGCACTCCGCGCCGAGCTGGTAGAGGTACTGCACGAGGTTGAACACGAACGAGTCGTAGTTGTCGACGACGAGGATCCGGGTGGTCACCGGATCATTGTGCCGGCTTGCCTTCCTTGGCGAACGCGAGGTCGATCGAACCGTCGAACGCCGGCATCCGGAACGACGAGGCGCGCTCGACGTTCCAGCCGAGCTGGAAGCGCTTGTTGTTGACGTACTCGAGGTAGATCTTGACCTGCCTCGACGCGAACAGCGCGTTGCTCATCTGGTCGGCGTCGCCGATCGCGGAGATCTTGTACGGCGGGGAGTACGGCACGCCGTGCAGCACGACGTTGTTGCCGACGCAGCGGATCGCCGACGTCGAGATCACCCGCTGGCCCTGGATCGTCATCGCCTCGGCGCCACCCGCCCAGAGCGCGTTGACCACTGCCTGGATGTCCTGCTGGTGGACGACGAACGCGTCCAGGTCGGTCGCGCCCTTGCTCACCCCGCGAGGCGCGTCGTCGAGCGTGACCGTGAGGCCGGGCCCGGTGACCGCGGTCAGTCCGGCCCTCGGGGCGTTCTGGTCGGCGAGCTCCTGCGCCTTGCGTACCTCGGCGTTGTTGACCTGCCGGCCGAGCGCGTCGGTCTCGTCGCGCAGCACCTGACGTTCCTCGTTCAGCGCCTTGTTGCGCTGCGACTCGGCGCGGATCAGGTCGATCAGGTCGGTCTGCCGTTCGGCGCGCAGGTCCGTGCCCTGCGCATTGACCGCGCTGGTGATGGCGAGGAACCCGGCCACGGCGAACGCCGCGCCGGCGAGAAGCTTCGGAACCAGCGGCTTACGCGGGCTAGGCTGGTCCTCCAGCTCCGGTCCGTCGGCGTCGTCAGGGCCGTCGTCGTCCGAGCCACGACTGCGATAGCGGGAACGAACGGCATCGAGCACGACGCGTAGCGCCGTCCGCGAGTCCACCCGTTCGCTCTTCACTCGCCCTCCGGTCCGCACGCCCGAGACCCTGTTGACTACGCTAACCGAGTCCAGAGCTGTTAGTACCCCCGGTCCGCCACAAGCCCGGGGCGGAAGCCTGCGAAATCCGGGAGGATGGCGACGTGCCTGAGTCGAAGAACCGCAAGAAGGACGTCTTCACGCCGCCGCCGGACAAGACGACGACAGCAAAGGGTCGCATCGGTAGCGGCCGCTGGGTCGCTCCGGTCATGGTGGCCTGTTTCGTGCTCGGCCTGATCTGGATCGTGACGTTCTACATCGCCGGCAAGCAGATTCCAGTGATGAGCGACCTCAACAACTGGAACATCCTGATCGGCATGGGCCTGATCGCTGTCGGCTTCGTCGTCTCGACCCAGTGGAAGTAGCGCTGCGTGGTGTACAGCGGTGTGATTACACCGGTGTAGTTCTCCACACCGGGGGATAACCCTGTGGATAACTCCGATCCAGGTGTGAGCCACGCCTGGGGATGAACCTCCCTGTGGACGCGCGGCAGCCGCGAGTACGACCGAACCCACCCCCTGTGGGCAGTCCTGTGGATGAACCCAGGCCCACCTCAGGCGGTGGGTTCACTCATCGTGTCCGCCAGCCGCACGGGCAGTCGCCGGGGATCCACAGCTGTCGGCCCGTTCCGGAAGCCGATCGTCCGAAACCCGACCTACCGTGGTGCTCATGAACGCGGACACGAAGACGTGGGGGTTGCTGGGAGTTCCGTCCAGCGCGGCGGCGCACTGGCCGGGGCAGGAGAAGGCGCCGGCGGCGTTGCGGGAGGCCGGATTGCTCGACCTCCTGCGCGGGGCCGGACTCGAGGTCGACGACTACGGCGACCGCCCGGTGGTGCGATGGAGGCCCCATCCGGTCGAGCGCCGGCCGCACAACCTGAGCCAGGTACTGGACGTCCTGTCCGACGCCCGGGCGCAGATCTCCCGGATCATCGAGGCCGGCCGGACCCCGCTCGTCATCGGCGGTGAGTGCACGCTGGCGATCGCGCTCTACAGCGCCGCGGTCGCCGCCGACGAGGATGTCGCGTTGGTGTACTTCGACGGCGGCCAGGACCTGATCAACGACCCCGACAATCCCGAAAGCGTGCTGGACGGGCTCGGCGTCGGGCACCTGCTCGATCTGCCGGGCACGGCGCCGGAGTTGGCGGGCTTCGGACCACGCCGCCCGCTGCTGAGCCCGGATCGCCTGTGCTTCTTCGGGTTCGGCGAGCCGGAGGAGGATCGGGACGGCCTGGTCCCCAGCCCCAGGTTTCCGGCCGCCGACGTCAGGCCAGATCCGCGGAACGCGGCACGCCGGGCGCTCGCGGCGCTCGGCGCGGATCGTTTCGTCGTGCACTTCGACGTCGACGTGATCGACTTCTACGACCTACCTGCCGCCGACGTACCGCTGCTCAACAAGGGCCTGACCGCGGCCGAGGCGATGGCGGCGCTGTCGGAGCTCGTGGCGAGTCCGGGCTTCTCCGGGATGACGTTCGCGGAGTTCAACCCCGACCACGGCGAACCGGACGGCTCGACAGCCCGCGTTCTCGCCGAGGCGCTCGCGGGAGCCTTGCGGCCATAGCGCAGTGAGGCCGGCCACACCGCGAAGGTGTGGCCGGCCCCGAAAACGTTCCTCGGCCTAGCCGAAGACGGTTCTCCAGAACGACGACCAGCCGGCGAAGATGCCCTGGCCCTCGTTGGTGCCGCTCCGCCCGGTCTGGCCCGGCAGCTCCAGGCCGCCGCCCTCTTCCTCCGACGCCGTGGGGTCGGGGCTGGGGCTCTCCGACTCCGAGGCCGACGGCGACGGGTCCGGCGTGTCCGAAGGCGACGGCTCCACGTCGGGCTCGGTCGCGACGATGATCGTCACGGTGGAGTTGACCTTCTTGCGCTCACCCTCGCCCGGGACCTGTTCGATCACCGTGCCGGGGTCCTCCGTGGTCGACTCCTGGTAGTCGCGCTTCACCTTGAAGCCCTTGTCCACCAGCGTCGCCTCGGCCACCTGCTCGGTCTCGCCGACGACGTTCGGCACCTCGACCAGGCCGGCGGAGTACGTCAGCGTGATCACCGTGTTCGGCGGCTGCTGCGTCCCCTCGGCCGGGTCGGAGGCGAGCACCTCGCCCGCCTCGGCATCCGACGACTCGTCTTCCTTCTCCGAGACCTGGAAGCCGGCCGCCTCGAGCTTCTTCGTCGCCGCGTCGAGCTTCAGCCCGACGACCGGCGGAACGGCCGTCAGCTGCTGCCCGGACGACACCGTCAGCTCGACCTCGCTGTTCGGCGCGATGGGCGCGCCGGCGGCGGGGTTCGTGCTGATGATCTGGCCCTTGGGCACCTCGTCGTTCGCGACGTTCTTGATCGCCCCGACGCGTAGCCCCGCCGTGGTCAGGTCCGCCGTCGCCTGCTCGACCGTCTTCCCGATCATGGTCGGCACGAGCACGTTCTTCGGCTCGTCGTCCCCGCCCATCATCTGCGTCAGGATGAACGCCGCGACACCGAGGACGAACACCACCGCGATCGTGAGCAGGATGTACGCCAACCGCCGGTTGCGCTTCTCCTTCTCCGACATCTCGTCGCCCGGCTGCTCGCCGGTGTTGTCGTTTATCGGGTACGGCGACGGCACCTCGTCCGGCGGCATGAACCGCGCGGTCGCGTCCACCGGGACGACCGGCGCCGCGACCCGCTGACCTGCCAGCGCGCGGTCGATGTCGGCACGCATCTCGGCCGCCGACTGGTACCGGTCGTACGGCTTCTTCTGCAGCGCCTTCAACGTGATCGCGTCGCCCTCGGGCGGAACCTCCGGGTCGACCATCGACGGCGGGCGCGGCTCTTCCCGGACGTGCTGGTACGCCACCGACACCGGCGAGTCGCCCACGAACGGCGGCCGCGAGGTCAGGAGCTCGTACAGCAGGCAGCCCGTGGAGTAGATGTCGGACCGCGCGTCCACCGACTCACCGCGTGCCTGCTCCGGGGAGAGGTACTGCGCGGTGCCGATCACGGCCGCGGTCTGCGTCATCGTCGCCGACGCGTCCGCCACCGCACGCGCGATGCCGAAGTCCATGACCTTCACGTCGCCAGACGGCGTGAGCATGACGTTCGCCGGCTTGATGTCGCGGTGCACGATGCCGGCGCGGTGGCTGTACTCCAGCGCCTCGAGGATGTCGCCGGTGATCTCCATCGCGCGCTCCGGCAGGATCCGCCGGCCCTCGCGGAGCACGTCGCGCAGGGTGCGGCCCTGCACGTACTCCATCACGATGTACGGGACGGAGATCTCGCCGACCTTCTCCTCGCCGGTGTCGTACACGGCGACGATCGACGGGTGGTTGAGGCCTGCTGCGGACTGCGCCTCACGCCGGAAGCGCGCCTGGAACGTCGGGTCGGTGGCGAGGTCGACGCGCAGCGTCTTGACCGCGACCGTACGCCCGAGCCGGCGGTCGATGCCGATCCGTACCTCGGCCATACCGCCGTGCCCGATCACGTCGCCCAGCTCGTACCGGCCGCCGAGGTATCGCGGCTCAGTCATGCGCTCACTCTCCATGTGCAGCGGGTCATCGCCCGATCACTTCCTCCATGAGGGCCTTCGCGATCGGAGCCGCGAGCTTGCCACCCGAAATGTCGTCGGGTGCCACGTTCGCCTCCTCGATCACCACCGCGACCGCCACCTTGGGATCGTCCGCCGGTGCGAACGATACGAACCACGCGAAAGGCGGCCGATCGGGGGTCGTCTGTGCCGTCCCCGTCTTGCCGCCCACCGAGACACCGTCGATCCGTGCGGGCTTGCCGGTGCCGTTGTCCACCACGTTGACCATCATCTGTTTCAGCTGCGCGGCGACCGTGGGTGTGACGGCCTGTCCGAGGTCGGACGGCTCGGTCGTCTCCAACGGCAGCGTGTCGGGGCCGCGGACCTGGTCGATCAGGTACGGCTTCATCACCTTGCCGTTGTTCGCGATCGCCGCCGTCACCATCGCCATCTGCAGCGGCGTCGAGGCGACGTCGTACTGGCCGATCGAGCTCAGCGCGGTCTGCGGCTTGTCGATCTTCCCCGGCGCCGGGAACGCGCTCGAGGCGCCGTCCAGCTCGGGGAACATCCGGGTGCCGAAGCCGAACTTCTCCGCCTGGTCGCGCAGCGTGTCCGCGCCGAGGTTGAGGCCGACGTTCGCGAACGCGGTGTTGCAGGAGATCTCCAACGCCTCTTGGAGCGTGACCTGACCGTCCTTGCAGGCGCGGTCGTCGTGGTTGGTGAGGTTCCTGGTCGTCTGCGGCAGGTCCAGCACGGCCGGGCCGGGGATCTGCGTCTCCATCGTGTACTTCCCGGAGGAGAGTGCGGCGGCGGCGGTGACGAGCTTGAACGTCGAGCCCGGCGGGTAACGGCGCTGGATCGCCCGGTTCTCCGTCGGCTTGGTCTTGTCCGCGAGCAGCTCTTTCCAGGCCGCGGTGATCTCCTTCGCGCTGTGCGAGGAGAGCCTGTTCGGGTCCCACGTCGGGTGCGACACCATCGCGAGGACCTTGCCGGTCTGCGGCTCGATCGCGACGACGGAGCCCTTCTTGTCGCCGAGCTCGCGGTGGGCGATCTCCTGCATGCGCGGGTTGATCGTCAGCGACACGTCGCCGGACTGCGCCGGGCGGTTGGTGAGCATGTCGACGAGCCGGCGGACGAAGAACCGGTTGTCGGTGCCCGCGAGCACGGAGTTCTCGACCTTCTCCACGCCGCTGCGCCCGTAGATGAACGAGTAGTAGCCGGTGAGGTGTCCGTACAGGTCGGGGCTCGCGTACTTGCGCAGGTAGACCAGGTCGTCGTCGGTCACGACCGACGAGGCGACCGGCCGCCCGCCGACGAGGATCGGCCCGCGCTGGCGGGCGTACTCGTCGAGCAGCACGCGCCGGTTGTCCGAACGCGCGTTGAGCTCGGGCGCCTGGATCACCTGGATGTAGTTGATGTTGACGAGCAGCACCAGGAACAGCACCACGAAGGCGATGGCGATGCGCCGGATCGGACGGTTCATCGGCGTACCACCACCTGGGTCTGCGCGTCCTCGACGATCGCGGTCGGCTCCATCGGCGGGCGGCGCGCGTAGTCGCTGATCCGCATGAGCAACGCGACCAGCGCCCAGTTCGCGACGAGCGAGGAGCCTCCGTAGGAGAGGAACGGCGTGGTCAGGCCGGTGAGCGGGATGAGCTTGGTGACGCCGCCGAGGACGACGAACACCTGCAGGCCGATGATCGCGGCGAAGCCGGTCGCGAGCAGCTTGCCGAAGTGGTCGCGGCAGATCAGCGCGGTGCGCAGGCCTCGTTCGACGAGGATGCCGTACAGGACGATGACGGCCATCAGGCCAGTCAGGCCGAGCTCCTCGCCGAGCGCGGCGGCGATGAAGTCGCTCTTCGCGAGCGGAACGAGCTCCGGCCGGCCCTCGCCGAGGCCCTTGCCGAGGATGCCGCCGTACGCGAGCCCGTACAGCGACTGGATGATCTGGTACGCCCCGTCGGGGTGGGCGAACGGGTCGAGCCAGGCGTTCACCCGGTTGGCGATGTGGGAGAACTGGCGGATGTCGAGCACGGTCGCGGCGAAGTACGCGAAGTAGCAGCCGCCGACGAACAGGGCGGTGCCGATCACCGCCCAGCCTGGTCGTTCGGTCGAGACGTACAGCAGGATCACGAACGTCCCGAAGAACAGCAGCGCCGTGCCGAGGTCGCGCTGGAAGACCAGGATGCCGAGGCTGATCACCCAGGCGAGCAGGATCGGGCCGAGGTCACGGCCGCGGGGCAGGTCGATGCCGAGGAACCGACGTCCCGCCAGGGCTAACGCGTCGCGCTTGACCACGAGGTAGCCGGCGAAGAACACGATCATGCAGAACTTCGCGACCTCGCCGGGCTGGAAGTTCAGGCCGGCGATCCGGATCCAGATCTGCGCGCCCTGGACCGAGCGGCCGATGCCCGGAACGAGCGGCAGGATCAGCAGCGCGATGCCGGCGAGACCGGCCGTGTACGTGATGCGCTGCAGCCGTCGGTGATCCTGAATCAGCAACAGGGTAAGGACGAACAGCACCACGCCGACCGCGGTCCACATCAGCTGGCGCGGCGCGTCGGCCACGCTGCCGGGGTCCTTGGCGAGGTCGAGCCGATGGATCAGCGCCAGGCCGAGCCCGTTCAGCAGCACCACGCACGGCAGCAGGATCGGGTCGGCCCACGGCGCGCGCCAGCGGACGACGCCGTGCGCGAGGCCGACGAGCAGCGTCATGCCGGCGGCGTACGTCCAGAGGTTCTCCGAGAACTTGCCCTCGACCGCGAGACCGACGAGCGCGTACGCGCCGATCGCCGCGCCGAGCGCGAGGATCACCAACAGCAGCTCGGCTCCTCGCCGCTTCCGTTGGAGAACGATCACGCCGGTGGCGGCGCGTTGATCGCTCATCGCGTCGCCCCCGGGTCGGGTGACGAAGTCACCTCGCCGGCGCAGTCCGGAGGAAGCTCGGTCGCGCCGTTGCGGATCCCGCCGTTGAGCGAGGCGTTCGGCTGAGCAGTGCCGGACGGCGACGCGGGGCGGATGTTCGTGGGCCTCGGCGACGCTGTTCCGCCGGCGGGCGGGGTGCTCGACGCGCTGGGCGTGGTGGTCGGTGGCGTGCTGGGGTTCGGGGTCTTCGGCGCGCAGCGCTGCGCGATCTGGTTGAGCTCCTTGACGATCGCGCGGGCTCCGGCGAGGTCGTCGACGGAGATCGTCTGCTCGACCTTCTCGCGGTGGTAGGGCGGCAGCGTGTCGGTCTGGAGCTCCTGCACCTCGTACACCTTGGTCAGCTGCAGGCCGGGAACGTGCTGCGCGATGCCCTTGAAGATCGCGACGTGCGTCTCGCTCGGCGCGGTGGTCGAGTCGGGCTCGGTGTAGGCGCCGACGTAGAACTGGCGCTGGGACCAGCCGTACGCGGTCCAGCCGGCCACGCCGATCAGGGCGAGGACGACGAGGGCGACGATGGTTCGGAGGACCCAACGAAACCTGCCGGGCTCACGAGGGCGGTACCGAAGCTCCTCGTCTTCGTCGGGGTCGGGGTGCGGGATCGTCGTGGGTTCCTGGCTCGCGGTGATCTCGGCCGGGCCCTCGAGCTGGTCGGCCGCCGCGGCGGCACCGACGAAGATCGCGCCGGACTGGCCGGCCGCGGCCGGGTCGTCGCTCTCGACCACGTCGGCGACGACGCAGGTGACGTTGTCGGGGGCGCCGACCTCGAGCGTCATGCGGATGAGCTCGTTCGCGACGTCGTCCGGCTCGCCGGCGTTGATCAGCGCGTGCGCGATCTCGCTGTCCTCGACGAAGTCGGTGAGGCCGTCGCTGCAGATCAGCAGCCGGTCGCCGAGCTGGAGGTCGAGGTAGGCGAGGTCGGGCTCGGCGTCCTCGTGGCCCTGGAGCACGCGCATGATCAGGTTGCGATGCGGGTGCTGGCGGGCCTCGGCCTCGGTGAGCCTGCCCTCGTCGACGAGCGTCCGGACGAACGTGTGGTCGTGGCTCAGCTGCCTCAGCGTCTCGTCGCGGAGCAGGTACGCGCGGGAGTCGCCGATGTGGGCGAGGCCGAACCGCTGGCCGTCGAACAGGATCGCGGTGAGCGTGGTGCCCATGCCCTCGAGCTCGGGCGTGGCCTCGATCCGTTCGGCCATCTTCGTATTGGCCTGGAGGACGGACTCGCCGAGCGCGGGGAGGAGGTCGTCGATCTTCTCCGAGTCCAGCGTGTAGACCGTGGAGATCGTGATCGCGCTGGCGACGTCGCCACCGACCGCTCCGCCCATGCCGTCGGCGAGGGCAAGCAGGTGTGGACCGACGTACGCGGAGTCGTCGTTCTTGGTCCGAACGAGTCCGACGTCGGTCTGCACGGCGTAACGGAGCGCGAGCGTCATCCTGCCTTCTTTGAGTAGTGCCGCTCTACTTCTGCCTACTTCTGCAGTTCGAGGATCGTCTTACCTATCCGGACCGGTGTCCCCGGTCCCACCGCGGTCGGCTTGTGGACGCGAGCCTCGCTGACGAAGGTCCCGTTCGTCGAACCGAGGTCCTCTACGTACCACTGGCCGCCCTGCGGTCGCAGGACGGCATGCCGGGTCGAAACGTACTCGTCGTCGATGCGGAGCTCACACTCGGCTCCGCGACCGATCACGATCGGTGCGTCACCAAGCGGGGCCGACATGCCGACACTGGTGCCCTCGACGACGATCGCGGCGGCGGGCTCGCCGCGGCGGCGCTTGGGCGGCTTGGGGGCCTTCGGCGCCTTCGCCTTGGACTTCGGCTCGGGCTTGGCCTGGGTGACGCGCGTACCGAACAGGTCGGTGCGGATCACCGAGACCGCGGACAGCACGAACAGCCAGAGCACCGCGAGGAAGCCCAACTTGATGATGGTGAGGGTGAGCTCAGACACCTAGCGGTGCACCTCCGGGCCGGCCGCGCCTGCACTGCCGGGCTTCCGCAGCACGAGCAGAGTGTTGCCGAGTAGAACCTGACTGCCGTCGTCGAGGATCGCCTGCTCGGTGCGCTGCCCGTTGACGACGATGCCGTTGGTGGAGCCGAGGTCGTGGACCGAGACGACGTACTGGCCGTCGCGCAGCTGGACGCGTATTTCGGCGTGTCGGCGGGACACGCCGGGGTCGGTGATGCGCAGGTCTGCCTCGGTGCCGCGGCCGAGCACGATGCCGGGCGGCTCGAGCTGGTGCTGGAGCCCGTTCACGTCCAGGTACGGCGGGATCGCGGGCGGGGCCGGCGGGCGGATGGGCCGCGTCCGGTCGTCCTCCGGCTGCGGTGGCCTGGCGTACGGCGACGGCTCCTGGCCCTGCGGCGGGCCTGGGGGCGGGCCCTGGGGCTGCTGGGGCTGCGGCTGCGGCGGTTGTTGCTGGGGTTGTTGCTGGGGTGGTTGGTGGGGTTGTTGCGGGGGCTGCGGCGGGGGCATCGGCTGGCGGTCGCGCGGCGGGTTGCGGCGCTCGGCGTTCGAGCCCATCCGGCGCGCCGGCGTGACCTGCGCGACGGCGCTGCTGCGGACCTTGAACCGGCCGGTGGACAGGTTGTCGGTGCGTTCGAACGAGACGGTGACCGGGCCGGTGAACGCGTAGCTCTGCGTCCCGGCATGCCGGCTGACGACCTCGGACAGCTCCTTGCTGAGCGTCTGCGAGTACGGCGCGAGCCGGTCGTAGTCGCTGGCCGAGAGCTGGACCGAGAAGTCGTTCGGCACCAGGCTCGCGTTGCGCGACAGGATCTGCGCGGAGTTGTCGAGCTCCCTTTGGAGCGCGGCAGCGATCTCCACCGGCTGCACAGCCGAGCGGAAGATGCGCGCGAAGGCGCCAGTCACCATGCCTTCGAGACGTCGCTCGAAGCGCTGAAACACTCCCACGGGCACCTCCTCCCCGTGTCCATGCCGCCAGGGCACACCAACCCCAACGGCCGCGGGCGGCCGGACATCGGCGCGCTGTTCGTCCGGGACACGCTCGCAGCTTCTCTTCTCGCGCCGTTCGGGACCGATCGTAACCGCCGACCCACCCCACGGCCGATTTCGCGCGGTGGGTATCAGCGTGTATGCGTTCCGTAGTCCCATCCGCGCCTCCACACCCAGTAGAGATGCACCCCCCGACACGCCGGTTGTGGTGTCCCTCGTCACGCCGCGATCGACCTCGCAGACGCCAAAGCCCCCGGGATCTCTCCTCCGGGGGCCGTCTCGGGTGCGCGAGGGGGGAGTTGAACCCCCACGCCCTTGCGGGCACTGGAACCTGAATCCAGCGCGTCTGCCATTCCGCCACTCGCGCGCGCTCCTGAGCGGATACGAGGCTAACACGCAGGGTGTGCTGGGTTCTTCCGGGTTACCTCTAGTCCATCGCAAGGGCGACGAGGACCGCCCAGGCGCTGTTTTCGCAGACGGTGACATGGCAGGTGGCGCACGCACCGTCCCGTCCGACGGTGCCCTACGGGAACTCAGTCCTGCATCTGCGCCGCCGCTAGTTTGATTTCAGACGCTTTCGTCGCAGCACGCCGGCGTGGCGCCCTACGGGCGCTTCTCGCCTGTGCTTGTATGCGGACGTGAACAGGCGGATCGAGGCGGCCGAGAACGCCGTCCACACGGCGGCCGAGCATATGAACGAGGTCGGCCTTACCGATCGTCTTCGGGACCTGGTTCGGGAGGTCTGGAACGCGAACCTTGCTCGTCACGAGCCTGAGGAGCTCGGCGACACGAACCGGTCCTTGGGGTTCCAGTGCAGCGAGAATCTGCGCGAGTTGGCAGTACGTCGCATCCTGGGTGATCAGGTTTTGGCCGAGGACCGATGGATAGTGCGGGATCTGCAGGTCACGAGCCCGCACAGTGTGCTCACGCTGAAGCTACCTGGCTTCGAGATTGTGCTGATGAAGGTGCCATCCGCTCACGGACGGAACCCGAGCTGGGAGCAGTTCCGGCCTTGGGAGGCCGAGAGTCAGGTCCGGAACGAGATTGCGAAGGAAAACGCTCGAGTCCTGGGTGGATCGCGACTGCAGCATGAGCGGCAGACCGAGCTTGAGTTCGCTGAGGACTGTGCGATCGGGGTCGTGCGGCGGATGATGGTTCTGTGGGCTGGTGACACGCACGACGGTATGACGTCCGCGTGGCTTGCCGTTCCAGTCGACTGGTTGACGACCTCATTCGCCGCGAAGACGTCGCTGTGGCGGGACGAGCTCGGTGACTCGCCGGTGAAACCGACCCGTGCACCGAGGTTCGACGGGCCGGCATTCGATCAGCGCCAGACTGCGGAGCCGCAGGTAACCCTGAAGCCGCGGCCGGCGGCCGCTGATGAGGCGTGAGAGGGCGGCCCAGGCCGCCAGCAGCTTCCACCGATTTCGATAGAACAAGGCTCACGGTTGCTCGGCGGCTTCGCGGAAAGACGAAGTCGGCGCTTGCCCGCGATGTGGACCTGAGCCCGACCGCGATCGCGCAGTTCGAGACGGGGCCCGCGAATCCGACGCAGGCAGTCCTTGCGCGGATCTGCATGTCACTGGGATTGCCGCGCGAGTTCTTTGGCGCTGGCCACCCGCTGACAAGGTTGCCTGCCTCAGATGCGCACTTCCGGTCGCTTCGGTCAACGACTGCGGTGGAACGTGAACGGGCCCTCGCGTACGGCGAACTGAGTCTCGAAGTGGTTCGACTCATCGAGGAGTACGTCGATTTGCCGCCAGTTCAGTTGCCAGAGTTGGATATCCCTGAGGAGATCACACCGGAGACGGTTGTCGATGCGGTTGCCAAGGTGAAGGCCGAGTGGGGTGTGGAACCTGGGCCTATCCCCAACATGGTTCAACTATTGGAGTCGCACGGCGTTATTACGTTGCGGCTTCCTGCCAACACCGACCGGCGGGTGGATGCGTTCTCGACGAGTGTCGGGCATCGGCCACTCGTGTTTCTGAACCCAGGCAGCGAAGACCGGGCTAGGAGTCGGTTCGACGCTGCGCACGAGCTCGGACATCTAGCGCTTCATCCCGACACAGAACCGGGATCCAAGATCGTGGAGAACCAGGCGCATGCATTCGCGTCCGAGTTCCTGATGCCCGCCGCGGAGATTGGTCCGGACCTACCGAGACGAATCGACTGGCCGACACTTCACGCGTTGAAGCAGCATTGGGGCGTGAGTTTGCGTGCGCTTGTGTACCGGGCACGCAAACTCGAAATGCTCTCGCAGGCCTCGTACCGTCGTGCGAACCAGCAACTGTCGATGTGGGGCCTGCCGGAACCCGGCGAGCTAGGGCGCGCAGAGTCACCACAGCTCCTGGGTAGGGCGACCGCACTACTCGAGGCGAGCGGCGTCGACTTCGGCAGCCTCTTGAACGCACGCCGCATCCTGGCGGACGTAACCAGCGATGTCCTCGCCGCGGGTACCGATGACCGGCCGAGGATTACGTTCGACTGACTCGAGCCCACATCTAGTCACGGGCTTGGCATCGCTGATGTCGGCTCCGCCCCGCGAGGTAGTCAGAACGTTCCTGCTCGCGTGACACTGGGTTGGTGGTACCTGAGCTGACTTCGCCGCGGGCTGAGCCTTTGGAGGGGCTTGGGACGGCGCTGTTTCTGCAGACGGTGCACAGGGCCGACGGCAGGCATCCGCAAGGGGGTGTGGCGGGCGTAAGGGAGTTGCTCAAGCAGGACGGGATCGGCGTGGTCTACGTCCTCCCGCGGAAGGACCGGCTGAGGACCGCCACCGAGGTCGTGCATCAGACCAGGCTCAAGGCGCCGCGGGCTCAGATCATGCTCGATGCGAGCCACTACTCCGGCAAAGCACGGAAGCTCGGCACCGCCGGCGTCGATGACGGGTGGATCAAGCGGCAGCACAACGATGGCGTCAGGTACGCGCTCACGGACTCCGGCTACGTTCCCGCGCACGATGCGGCCAGCCTCCATCGCATCCTCCACCAGGCCGCGAACATCAACGACAGGCTCAGACGAGGCAAGGGCGTCGTCGCCGCCCTCCCGATCGCGGTCGAGTGGCTTACGCAGGACGCCGATCAGCTCGCGCAGGCCATCACCGACCATGGCACGCCGGTCGCGCTCATGATCGAGCACGACAAGGACCCGCTCGCCCTCAAGGGCGCCACCACGGGCCTCGCCCACGTCCTCAAAGCGCCCGTCACCGTCGGCCTCCTGCGATGCGACGTCTCCGTCCTCGGAGCCCTCGCGTACGGCGCCGCCATGGTCGCGGTCGGCGATAGCTCCGCACTCAGGCACTTCTTCCCCAAGAAGGGCGGAGGCGGCGGCTACATCCCCGGCACGAGCATCCTCGTCCCGAGCCTGCTCGGCTTCTACCGCCAGGACAAGCTCGCCAACGCCATCGAGGACAACCCCGACGACAACGCGTGGAAGTGCGACTGCCGCGTCTGCGAGGGCCGCAACCTGAGGTGGATCGCCGAGTCGAGCACTCCGCACGAGAACGCCTTCGCCCACGGAACGGCCGCCATCTCGGCCATGGCGCAGGACCTGTTCGTCAACCGCGGCGACTCGGCCGCCCGCCACGCCGCCTGGCAGGACGCCGTCAAGAAGGCCGAGGAAGCACACGAGACAGCCGCCGGCTGGAAGCCGCCGCCGGCGCTCAGACGGTGGCAGGAGCTCGCAACGCCACCGTGACGATGCGGTGACGCCAGCGAACACGAGTCGGAACACGGCGGAGACCTACCGTCGGCCGACAACCGTTCAATGGAGGTCACCCATGAGCCAGTCGCCGTTCGCGGGCATGGGCTACGTCGACGGCGCGTCGACGGCCACGCTGCAACGCGAGGTCCCGATGCCCGGTCTGCGATCGCCGTTCGCCGAAGCGCTCATGGAGGCGACGCGCACCGACGACGAGCAGGTGTACGAGAGTCTGCTGAACGAACTGCAGAACGAGACGTTCGACGAAGCCGTCGAGGCCCTCGTCGACGAGGCAGCGGCCCTGGATCTCACAGCGCCGTGGAACGAGCAGGGCCCCACCCACCTCGACGCCTGGGCCAAGCGAGTCACCGCCGACACGCACCAACTCCTCGAGCATCTCGAGAACACGTTCCAGGACAGAACGCTCGAGTCCATCACCGACGAGGAGATCGACCTCGCCGCCGCGAACTTCGCCACCGCCCCGTTCAGCCCCGCCGTCGAGCAGCTCTTCGGCGGCATCATCGGCAAGATCAAGAGCGGCATCTCCAAGATCGCCAAGACAGGCCTCGCCGCCGTCGCCAAGTTCACCGGGATCTCGAAGATCACCGGCATCCTCGGCAAGCTGGCCGAGCCCCTCGTCAAGCGCGTCGTCAACCTCGTCGTCAACAGGCTCCCCGCCAACCTCCGCGGCCCCGCGACCGAGCTCGCGCAGAAGCTCACCGGCAAGGTCGCGACGACCGCCAAGGACCTCGCCGCCGACTTCGACAAGCGCGCCGCCGGCGCCCTGACCGCGACGAACGACGCCGCGCTCGACAACGCCCTCGCCGCCGCCGATGCCGCCGCGGGGCAGGGAACGGACACCGTCGGCGAGCTTGACGACGCAAGGGCGAAGCTGGCCGAGGGGTTCCTGTCCGCGCCACCGAACGAGCCGCCGACAGTCCAGATCGAGCAGTTCATCCCCGCCGTCATGGCCGCGATGCCGCTGATCAGGACCGCCGCGAAGTTCATCGGCCAAGACCGGATCCGACGCCTCGTCGCCGGCCCGGTCGCCGCGTTCATCGCCAGGTTCGTCGGCCAGGAGAAGGCCAAGGCGCTCGCGCCGCACATCGCCGCGCAGGGCCTCAAGCTGCTCGGCCTCGAGCACGACGACCGTGCGCTCGTCGGCGCCGAGGCACTGGTCACGACGATCGAGGAGACCGTACGCGACGTCCTCACCCTCCCCGAGTCCGCGCTCGCCGACGACCTGCGGGTCGCCGCCGAGGTGCAGGAGGCGTTCGCCGAAGCCGCCGCACGCAACCTGCCGGCGAACCTCCTCCGCAGCGACCTCGAAACCGCCGACGAGGAAGCAGAAAGCGGTCGCTGGGTCCTGATGCCGCGCAAGGCTCGCCCGCGCTACCGCTACCGCACCTACAGCCACCCCATCGTCGTCCGCGTCAGCCGCCCCACAGCGCGACTGATCGTCTTCGCCGACGGCGAGACCCTCGAGGACAGGCTGCTGGACGAGGGAACGACGAGCTGGCCCACCGAGGCCGAGGTCCGCCTGTACGAGACCATCCCCGGCACCCAGCTCGGCCACCTCGCCGCGGCCGAGAGCGAAGACGAGGCGCTGTCGACGTACGAGTTCGGCGAGCTCACCCCCACCACCGCCGGCCTGCTGCTCAACGCCCCGAGCCTGGGACGGCACCCCGGCCCCGGCGGTATCGGACGACGACTGTTCCGGATCGCCGGCCCCTGGCGCCGCCCGAGGCGACGCCGCCGCCGGCTCGGCGTGAGGCTCGTCCTGGACGCGGCGCAGCCGGTCCTCAGAGTCCACCTGCGCATCGGCGAACGGGCAGCCCACACCATCGCCGGCCTGCTCGACCAGAACGCGCACGCCCAGGTCGTCGCGACCGTACGGCAGCTCCTCGGCCCCAACGCCCGCAAGGCCCTCGCCGACAGACTCGCAAGACTGGCAGCTCTGAGCCAGAGCACGCCCGAGCAGCGCAAGACCATGGCCGACGCCGTCGCCGAGGCGATGCTCGCGGCGCTCGCCAAGGAGCTCCCGCAGGTCGGCGCCACCCTCGCGCAGGCCGCGAAGGACCCGGCGACGGGCATCACCGTGACGTTCGCGGTCCCGTTCGCCGACAAGGCCGCGCTGCTCGCCGGTACGCCCGGCGCCCCGACCGTCACGATCCGACCGGGGTACCACGGTGACTGAGCAGGACACCGACCAGCTGGCGGCGGAGGTCGCGCACTGGCGAGCGGCCTGCGAGGCGCTCGCCGACCTCGACGCGATCGCCGCCCCAGCGGCCTGGGCGAGCCTCGAGGACTACCTGCGCCTCCGCGTACGGCAGCGCCTCACCGCCACGGTCGCCGACCTCACCCAAGAGGCGGCCGCCGCGGCGCGAGCGCTCGCCACAGGCGCCGACCAAGAGGATGTAAGAGCACGAGTACTGCGACTGAGGCGGAAATACCTCCAGGTCGAAACCATCCTCGACTTCTACGGCGACGCCGTTGCCTCACGAACGAATCCCGCACTAGCCGCCGTCCTCCGCGGCCTCGACGTCATCGCCGGCGACAGCCTCGACCTGATCCTGCACGGGCTCGGCATCGCCACCCCGCCGGCGGTCGTCTACCTCGACAAGGGCCTCGGCGCCGCGATCCTCCGCGCGGACGTACGCCTCTGGGACGGTACGAGCCCGTCACCCGTCGCGGCGGTCAAGATCACCAGGCACAACCTCAGCCATCCAACGGCTCTCTTGCACGAAACGGGCCACCAGGTCGCCCACCTGACCGGCTGGACGCCGGAGCTCAAGGACGCACTCGAACGCAAACTCCGCCACCACTCGCAGGAGCTCGCCGCCATGTGGTGCGACTGGGCGAGCGAGATCGCGGCCGACGTCCACGCGTTCGCCCAAGCCGGCTTCGCTCCCCTACCGGCGTTGGCGAACGTGGTCGACGGCACCACCAAGGCCGTCCACCGAATCGTCCCAGGCGACCCGCACCCGCCGCCGTGGATCCGGGTGATGTTCAACGTCGCGCTCTGCCGAAGCTGGTACGGCCCGGGCCCCTGGGATGCGATCGCCCAAGCCTGGTCGAGACGTCACCAGGTCGACGTACGGACCGACGCCGGCGCCCTGGCACAACGAAGCATGCAAGCGATGAACGACATCGTCGACATCTGCACGCGCCAACCCATGGCGGCGTTCCGCGGCCAACCGCTCGCAGCGCTCGCCGACCCGAACCGCGTCTCGCCCACAGCGCTCGAAGCGCTCGCGAGACGAGCGGGCGGCTCCTTGCTCACCTCGCAGTACCTCGCCAGACGCGAACCGCTCGCGATCCTCGCGTGGCTCACCTCGCGACCGATGTTCGACACCACGAATGCCGCCGCTCACCGACAGGCGCTCCAAGGCTGGCTGGCCAGCCTGTCGCCTGAGCGAGTTCCCAAGGTGGCTTGACACCCATGCTCGAGGAGGAAAGTCCCATGCCCACAACCGAAACCAACCGGTCGAGCCAGCCGACGGACGCGACGATGAAGCAGTTCGTCTCCGCCCTGAACGACATCGCCACGGCCCTCGCCCGGAACACCGAACAGCTCCAGTCCGTCCAGCGGTCGTCCACGAACACAAGCAGCAGCTCCGGCGGCGGCCCTGGCGACCGGAGCGCCTCGAACGAGCAGGCCAGGACGACGCTCGACTACCAGGTGCTCAGCCAGCTGATGGGCCGGCGCGGCTTCACGGGCTTCACGGTCCGGGCGCAGCTTCAGCTGAGCGGCAACGAGGTTCGGCTCAAGATCTTCGACCTGCCGCCCGAGGCCGACAAGGTCGCCGTCCACGTCGACGGCGTCGGCGCTCCGGAGGTGATCGAGTTCGACGACTGTACGGACGTCGACCTGACTTCCGGCGGCGGTTCGACGCCGGTCACCGAGCAGACCGTCGTGCTCAACACGTCGGCCCGCAAGAACCTCAGCCGCATCGAGATCCAGAACGTCCTCGGCGTCCCGATCCGGCTCGGTCCCCGACTCACCTTCGATTCCGCCGTCCCCGTCTAGGCCTTTCCACACCTCAGGAGTGCTCGATGTTCAGAAACCTTGCCCAGCTCCTGGCCAACGCGGGTCGGGATCGCAACGACGTCTTCCTCGTCCATCCGCTCCAGCTGAGCCGCTGGCTCGACGAGGCGTGGGCGAGTGCCGCCACCGTTCCGGCGCTCGGTCAACCGACAGCGCTCGAGCCGTTCCTCGGCAACGCCGACATCATCACCACGTTCGACCTGCCGAAGCCGAACGTGACCGGCGGGCAGGAGATCGCTCCGTCCGGCATCGTCGCGAACAACCCGGACGTGTTCAACAACCAGCTCTTCACGATCGTCTCGCCCGGCCTGGTCTGGGACCACCTGTCCTACGCGTACGTGATCGAGTCGACCGGCGCGTTCGAGGTCTTCGCCGAGGTCATCCGGCGGCTCGTCGTCGGCGAGACGCTCGACACGCTGTCCAAGGACGGGCTGCGTTGGGTACGTGCGACCGAGGAGCTGTTCTTCCGCGACCCGCCGCTGTTCTCGATCGGTGGCGTGGTGAGCGACGTACGTCCGGACGACCGCGTCAACCGGCGCAACTGCTCCTGGCGGATGTTCGGCATGGATCTGCCGCACCCCATTCCGGCGCGCTGGGCCGGGACGACCGGCGGCGCGGAGAGCGCGTGGAAGTCCGACATCGGCAGCGGTGTCAACGCCGACTTCCGCACGAAGTGGACCGAGCTGCTCCGGCAGGTCTGGCTCGGCATCGAGAACTCGCGCAACGAGACCGGCCCGAACGCCACCGACCGCGAGTACGTCGCGTTCCTCGCCACCGCGATCAAGGACATGCTGAACAAGCGTCGCCGCGGCGGACAGCTCGCGCGCGAGGAGTTCGTGCACGTCTCGACGATGGCCTGGTTCCATCTCACGTTGGAGAGCGACACCCCGATCGTTCGCGACCTCAAGGCCGAGGCCACGAGTGCCGCCGACCGGCTCGCGAAGATCGCGCAGCGGGTCGGCATGCAGCCCGCGGCGCGGGCGCGCGAGCTGTTCGAGCTCGCCGAGCTGATGTCGGCGTTGCTGCGGGCGATCGAGCTCGGCTCGTTCGACACCGGCGAAGAGGCCGAGACGCTCTACATCCCGCTCGCGAACGGGACGAACGCGCAGCTGATCCGCGACATGAACCGCATCATCGACCTCTGGCAGTCGGCCACCGGCGACCGGGTGAAGGACCGTCCGGTCGGCAACGTGGGCGGCGTGCTGAGCGCCCAGCCGCTGCGCATCCCCACCCCTGGCCCAGCGGCGCCGAAGCTCGAAACGGTGAGCGCCAATGGCCACAGCTGACGAGATCCTCAGCCCGTTCCAAGAAGCCGAGCTGGAGTCGATGCTCGACGAGGAACTGCTGTTGGGCGACGAGGAGTACGAGGACCTCGAGGAGTTCGGCACGTACGAGGACGAGCTCCCCGAGGGCCACCTGCTCGAAGAGGCGACGGAGGCCGACCACCCGCTGGCCTCGGTGTTCGCGCTCCCCCGGCTCGCGTTCGACGCGCTGGCCAACGGCGGCTGGACGACGGCGATCGCGATCGCCATCGGCGCGGGCGTACGGGATGTCAACAAGCTGACGAACCTGGTCTTCTGGTTCCGCCACCCCACGCTGATCGGGCAGAAGCTCCGCGCGGACCAGCGCGACCTGACCGGGGAATGGCTGCGGATCCGCGACCAGATCGTCCGGCCGGCCCTCGCCGGCAAACCGACGACGACACCGCCAGCACCGACCAGCGGCGGCGGGCGCACCTCGCTCCCGGCCGACGGTCTGCGCTGGTACGGACCCGCCAGCGAGGAGACACCCGAGCTGATGGCGTTCATGCGGAACGTCTACAACCGCCATGTGCGCTGGCACATCAGCCGGGGCGACAGCTTCGTCGACTCCCTGCCGGGGAAGTCGTTGGGCCCGGTCGAGGGCCGGCACCGGGCTCGCGCGGACGCCGCGGCGCAGGCCCGCGAGTTGCTCAAGGCCGCACGGGCCGAGCTCGCCACCACGCCGTACGCCGGAAGGCTCGCCATCGGCGTCAACAGCGCCTACCGCTCGGCCGACGAGCAGTGGGGGATCTGGCAGGGCGAGTTCAAGAAGGGCAACGGCGGTTTCCCCTTCTACTACAAGGAAACGAAGGCCGCCCGACGGCGCATGAGCGGCGGTGAGCACGGCGACGAGGCCGCCGCGTACCTCGCCGGCTACCTGGCCAAATGGGTCGCGGCGCCGGGCTACAGCAACCACCAGGACGGCCTGGCGCTCGACCTCGGCACCGGCGAGGTGGGCAAGGGGCTCAGCAAGCTCGGCCGGAAGGCCTGGTTCTACCAGTGGCTGCAGGAGAACGCGGCGAAGAGGTTCCACTTCCATCCGTACGACAAGGAGGCCTGGCACTGGACGTACCGCCCGCCCACCGGGTCGTCGGAAGCCTGGGAGGACGAAGCCACCACGCCGATCGAAGCGGGACGCCTCGAGGTCGCGAGTATCCCGTTGCTGCGCGGCCATCGCGGCCAGGCACCGGATCTCGTCCTCGGCTGGAACGCGATGACCAGCATGCCGGCGGAGATCGACGTCGCGGTGCACCTGCACGGCTACTCGTTCGCCCGCATGACCCTGCCCAAGAACATGGAGGTCTGGGCCGGGCTGGACCTCACCCCGGTCGACGGCGCGAGCGGAACGGGCCGTACGCGACCCACGCTCACCGTTCTCCCGCGCGGGCACTTCACCGGCGTCCAGGTCGGCAAGATCTACCGCTACACGTTCCCGGCGCTGGTCACCAAGGACGGGCTGACGACGCTCGTCCAGGAAGCGCTGCAACGGTTCGCCGAACGGGTCGGCGGCACGGCACCGCGGATGGGCAGGCTGATCGTGACCGCGCACTCCGGCGGTGGCGCGCCGCTGATGCAGATCCTCCGCTACCACGATCCGCAGGAGGTGCACGTCTTCGACGGGCTCTACCAGGACGTGACAGCACTGGCGACCTGGGCGCGGCGGCACATCAAGGCAGACCGGGAGGCCGGCGAGCCGACCGGCGCGATGCGCGTCTTCTACGGCCGCAGCACCAAGGGCTACAGCCTGCAGCTGCACAAGGCACTCGCGGCCGACCTGCGCGGCGCCGCCGACAACCTGCTGAATCGCTATCGCGTCGAGGCCAGCAGCCTCGGGCACTGGCAGATCGCGCGGCAGTACGGCTGGCGCGTGCTCGCCGATCCCGCGGCCGACGTACCGAACGCGAGCCGGCCAGCGCTGGCGGGCGCCCACGAGTTGGACGAGGTCGACCCCGGCGAGATGCCGTTCGAGACCGAGCTCGACGAGTACGAGTGCGGCGGCTCAGGCGTAGCGCCGTGATCATGATCGTGATCATGAAGCGAAACCGGTGTATATGACCGCTCCGGCTTCATGATCACGTACATGATCACCGGGTCAGGCGGCGTCTAGGAGCAGCGACTCGAGCCGCTTCGACGGCGCCAGGCCGAGCTCTTCGGCGAGCAGGAGGCGGAACTGGGTGAGCTGCCGTACGGCCTCGACCCGGTTCCCCTCCGCCAGATGCGCGCGGATGAGGGCGGCGTGCGCCGACTCGCGGAGCGGCTCGGCGGCTATCGCGCGGTACGCGACGTCGATGGCCGTCGCGTAGCTGCCCGCGTGCCGGAGCTGGTCGCTCAGCGCCTCGAGGGCATGGATCCGCAGCTGGTGATGGCGCTCCCGTTCGAGCTGCAGCCAGTCTTCGCTCCACCCCGGCAACAGGTCGGAGGTGAACAGGTCCGGCGAGCACGCCTCGCCGCCACCCGGCGCGCGAGCGAGCAACGACAGCGCCAACGACGTCGACTCGACGAAGTCGACCCGGACGAGCGGCCCGATCGACACCTCGTCGCGGTCGACCGAGAGCACTCCCGGCGCGGCCGTACGGACTCGCCACAACGCCGTTCGCAAGGTCGCCCGCGCTTGCGCGTCAGACGTCCATCCCCACAGCCTGCCGGCCAGCGCGTACCGCCGCTGCGGACCGTGGACGGCGAGATATCCCACCAGCCGTTGCCCGTTCGGCGCCAGTCCGACCGGCTTTCCCCCGACGAGGAGCTCGAAGCTCCCCATGACCCGCAATGCATGACCTTGGCACAACATGAGCCCCCCAGCTCATCGGAACTCTGGGCTCAGCGCGTCAACGCTGAACCCCATCGCCCGACATGGTGGGCCTTCGTTCTGGGAGATCGATGGGCAAACGCAAGGAGACCTACTGCAGGTACCCCTCGACCTCGCCGGTCGGGCGGAGCTTGGCCTGGTCGGGATCGCCCTTCGCCTCCCGCAACGCGCGACGTTGGCGGAGCAGGTCCCAGCACTGGTCGAGCGTCGTCTCCAGGTGCTGGAGGCGCTGGCGTTCTTCCTCGACACTGATCTCGCCCGCCACGACGCGAGCCCGAAGTCCGTGTTCCTCGTCGACCAGTTGCTGAACCTGACCGAGGATCTCCTTGTCATCCACGGTCCCATCATGCCTCGCGGTAGCGTCGGGACCCATGGGCCTGCTCGACGACACTCTTGCGGCGATCGAGCCGTTGGACCGCGCCGCTATGCGGGAAGCGCGGGAACGGCACGACCGGCTGGTCAAGCCGCGGGGATCGCTTGGACAGCTCGAGGACCTCGCCGAGCAGCTCGCCGGCCTCGCCCGTACCGCCTCGCCGCCCATCCCCGACCGGGCGGCCGTCGCGATCTTCGCCGGTGACCACGGCGTCCATCGGCACGGCGTGAGCCCGTGGCCGCAGGAGATCACCGCGGCGATGGTCGGCACGTTCTTGAACGGTCGCGCGGTCATCAACGCCATCGCGAAGCAGACCGGCGCCACCGTTCGCGTCGTCGACGTCGGCGTCGCCACCGACCTCCCCGACCATCCGCGGCTTCTCGGTCACCGAGTACGGGCCGGCACGGACGACCTGTCGACGGCTCCCGCGATGACGCGGTCGGAGGCCATACAGGCCATAGAGGTCGGCATCCAGATCGCGCACGAGCTCGTCGCCCAGGGACACAACTGTCTGCTCACCGGCGACATGGGGATCGCGAACACCACACCGGCCGCCGCTCTCGTCGCCGCCTTCACCGGCGCCAGCCCGGAGGACGCGACAGGTCGCGGTACGGGCATCGACGACTCGACCTGGACCACGAAGGTCGCCGTCGTACGCCAGGCGCTCGACCTCCATCGCCCCGAGCTCGACGACCCGGTCGGCGTTCTCGCCGCGCTCGGCGGTCTCGAGCATGCCGCGACCGTCGGCTATCTGCTCGGCGCCGCCGCTCTCCGTACGCCGGTCATCCTCGACGGCGTGGCCGCCGCGGCCGCCGCGATCGTCGCCGCTTCGCTGGCGCCGGACGCCACCGGCGCGTTCATCGCCGGTCACCTCTCCCAGGAGCCGGCCGCCCAACTCGCGCTGGACAAGCTCGCGCTCCGCCCGTTGCTCGACCTGCGCATGCGCCTCGGCGAGGGAACGGGAGCGTCGCTCGCGTTGCCGATCGTCCAGTCCGCGGCGCGGGTCATGCACGAGGTCGCGACGCTGGACGAGCTCGCAAACCCCACAAAACAAGGGAAACGCGTGCTCATCCTCGGTGGCGCACGCTCGGGCAAGTCCGTCACCGCGGAACGTTTCCTCGAAGCAGAGCCGGACGTCACGTACGTCGCCACGGGCGCTGTTCCTGGTCAGGACGACTTGGAGTGGGCCGAACGAGTGCGTGCCCATCGCGATCGACGACCCGCGACTTGGCATACGCACGAGACCCGCGAAGTCGCCGCGCTGCTTTCCGAGCCGGCCGCCGAGCCGTTGCTCGTCGACTGCTTCACGACCTGGCTCGCCGGCGAGATGGACGCCGCCGGCAGCTGGACCGACCAGCCCGACGACCAGGCTCTGCAAGCCCGCATCGACGGCGCGATCGACGCATGGGCCACGACGACCCGCGACGTCATCGCGGTGAGCAACGAGGTCGGCTCCGGCATCGTCCCGGCGACGCCATCCGGGCGGCGGTTCCGCGACGAGCTCGGCGCGCTCAACGCCCGCCTCGCCGCGGCGGCGGACGAGGTGTGGTTCGTCACCGCCGGCATCCCGCAGAGGCTGCGATGAGGCTCGCGCTCGCGATGTTCACCGTCGTACCTGTGCCCGGCGCCGGGTCGTACGTCGTCGACCGCACCACCGCCCGCCGCGCCGTCCTCTGGCTGCCGATCGTCGGCGCCGCGCTCGGAGTGGTCGCTGCCCTGCCCGCCTGGGGTATCGCGACGGCCGTCGACAACACGCTCGGCGCGCTGCTCGGCGCGGCGGTCGCGGTCACCGTGCTCGCACTCGTCACCCGAGGCCTGCACCTCGACGGCCTCGCCGACACCGTGGACGGTCTCGGCAGCCACGCCGAACCCGAACGTGCGCTCGCGATCATGCGCCAGTCCGACATCGGCGCTTTCGGAGTCGCCGCGATCGCGCTCAACCTGTTGCTGCAGACCGCCGCACTCGCTGCCGTCCTGAACGTCAGCCCGCTCGTCGGCGGCCTCGCGCTCGTGTGCGCCGCGTTCACCGGACGGCTCGCCGTCGTCCTCGCCGCGGGCCGAGACGTCAAGCCCGCAAGGCCAGACGGCTTCGGCGCTCTCGTCGCAGGCAGCCTCGGTCCGCGACTGCAGACCGGCTACCTCCTCGCCGCCGTGCTGATCTGGATCCTCCCCGTGCTCTACCAGCGCAACGACCTCGCGCTCGGGCTCACCTGCGCCGTCGTCGCGGGTCTGCTCGTCTCCGACCTGTTCAGGCGCCACACCGTACGCCGCATCGGCGGCATCACCGGCGACGTGTTCGGCGCACTCATCGAGCTCGGCACCACCGTTGCCCTGCTCACGATCGCTGTGGTGGTGGGTTGATGGACGTCGACGAGCTCTGCGACCGGATCGACACGGTCGACGCCGACCTGCACGCGTTCGTCGACGAACCGGACCGACGCGAACGGCTCCGAAAGGAACTCACCGAGGACCCGCTGCCGATCGGCGTGAAGGACGTCATCCACGTCGCCGGTCTCCCGACCGGTGCCGGCTCGAACCTCCCGCCCGAGGTGCTGACCGACGACGAGGCGCCCGTCGTCACCAGGCTCAAGGAGCGCGGCGCGCTGATCGTCGGCAAGACGGTCACCGCGGAGTTCGCGTTCCAGGCTCCGGGCGAAACGCGCAACCCACACGACCGAAACCACACGCCGGGCGGTTCGAGCAGCGGTTCCGCCGCGGCCGTCGCCGCCGGGCTCGTCCCCACCGCTCTCGGCACGCAGACCGTCGGCTCGGTGATCCGGCCCGCCGCGTTCTGCGGAGTGGTCGGCTTCAAGCCGACGTATGGACGCATCAGCACCGAGGGCGTGATCGCGAACGCGCCCTCGTTCGACACCGTTGGCGTCCTCGCGGCGGACGTCGACTGGGCCGAACGGGTCGCGGCCATTGCGTGCACGAGCTGGACGCCGGCCCTGGCGGGCCGTCCCGTGCTCGCCGTCCCGACCGGACCGTACCTCGAGCAGGCCGAGCCCGAAGCTCTCGTCGCGTTCGACGAGCAGGTGAAAGCCCTGCGGGACAAGGGATTCGACGTACGCGAGGTGCCCGCACTGCACGACATCGTCCGGGTGGCGGCGCGGAACCGACTCATCAACCTGTACGAGCTGGCCCGCGTCCACGAGCGCTGGTTCGACGAGTACGCCGACCTCTACGAGGCACGTACCGTCGCCGGAGTGCAAGAGGGCCGGACGATCGCGACCGGCGACTACGAGCGGGCGCTACGAGATCGCGAGCGTTACGCCGAGGAGCTCGTTGCCAGCATGGACGCGTTCGACGCCTGGGTCGCGCCCTCGGCGACCGGCCCCGCGCCGTACAGCCTCGCCACCACCGGCAACGCCGCGATGAACCTGCCCTGGACTCAAGCGCGGTTGCCCGTCGTCGGGCTACCTGCCGGGATGCTGAACGGCCTGCCGCTCGGACTGCAGTTCGTCGCCAAGCCGCACCACGACGAGCTCCTGGTCGGCTGGGCGAAGGAGCTCAGCCGGAGTCTTTGAGCAGGTTCTCCCGAATCTGGGTCAGCGTCTGGATCAGCTGACCGCGTTGCTCATCGGAGAGTCCGGCCAATGCTCGTTCGGACAGCACGGCCATCTCGGCGTCGAGGATCTTCTCCAGCGACTTGCCGTGCGTGGTGAGGAAGAGCCTGACGAGGCGGCGGTCCCGGGCGTCCGGCTTGCGGACGAGGATGCCGGCGGCCTCCATGCGGGTCGCCGCCTTCGTGACCGTGGGAGTCGCGAGGCCGAGGCGCCGGGCCAGGTCACCGGGCGTGAGGCCGTCCTCTTCCCACAACAGCTTGAGGATGAACTGCTGCCCCTCGCGCACGCCGTGCTTGCGGTTGGCGGCGTCGGAGGCCTCCCACATGGCGCGCTTGGTCGACCAGAAGACCGTCTGGAACCGGTCTGTGGGTGTCTCGCTCACGACGTCCTCTCCACCGCCGCGGCGGCTGAGCTCATCATTCGACGGTAGCAGGGCGTGCGACGCGACCTGGGGCACTTGGGTCAAACCGGCCCCGTCCGGAACGGCGAGGAGAGCCAGCGCCTCGGACGGGCGTGACCACCGTACGATCAGCAACTGTGGCGACCGCTCGGACCAACCTGGCCTGGGACACGCTGCTCGATCTCGGCGACGCGCGTACCGGGCCACTGCACGACCGGCTGACCCGGGCGCTCCGCTCGGCCATCCGGTCGGGTCGGATCGCGCCCGGCAGCGCGCTGCCGCCGAGCCGGACGCTCGCCACCAGCCTTGGCTGCTCGCGCTGGGTGGTGACCCAGGCGTACGAGCAGCTCGTCGCCGAGGGCTACCTCACCGCGCGCACCGGCAGCGCCACCCGCGTCGCCGAGGTCGGCGCGGCGCCCGACGACCGGTCGCCGATCCAACGGCAGCCGCGCGTCCCGGCCGCGACGCAGTACGACCTCGCGCCCGGCTTGCCTGACCTGCGGGAGTTTCCGCGCCAGCGCTGGGCGGAGGCCGTACGCAACCAGCTGACCACGGTCCCGTACGCCGACCTCGGCTATCCCGAGCCCGGCGGCTTGCAGCGGCTGCGCGAGATGCTGACCGAGTATCTGCAGCGCGTGCGCGGTGCCGTGCTCGCCGCCTCCGACATCACGATCTGTACGAGCGTGACCGACGGCGTCGCGCGCCTGTGCCGTGCGCTGCTCGCCGCCGGGCACACCCACCTCGCGGTCGAGGACCCCGGCTGGACCCGGCTGCGGCAGACCGTCGAACGGGTCGGGCTCACCACCGTGGGGATCCGCGTCGACGACCTCGGCTTCCGCGTCGAGGACCTGGCCTCGCAGCCGTCCGTACGGGCGGCGCTGCTCACGCCCGCGCATCAGTTCCCGACCGGCGTCGTGCTCGCTCCGGCCCGCCGCGCTTCGATCCTCGAATGGGCCCGCCGGGTCGACGGGATCGTGCTCGAGGACGACTACGACGCGGAGTTCCGGTACGACCGGCGGCCGGTCGGCGCACTGCAAGGCGCCGAACCGTCACGGGTCGCGCTGTTCGGCTCGCTGTCGAAGACGCTGTCGCCCGCGCTCGGCCTCGGCTGGATGGTCACGCCGCCGCGCTGGTCGGAGGCGATGCGCTCACCGGAGCTCGGCGGCCCGTCGCCCTCGGCCCTGGACCAGCTGGCGTTCGCGGCGTTCGTCGAGTCCGGCGGGTACGACCGCTTCCTCCGCGCGTCCCGCCAGCGCTACCGCAAGCGACGCGACGTCCTGGTCGAGGCGCTCGCCGCCAAGCTGCCCGACTGCGAGCTGTCGGGCGTGGCCGCGGGCTTGCATCTCGTTCTCCGCCTGAACCCCGAAGGCTCCGGGGCGGCGAAGGTCGTCCGCCGAGCCGCCCACGCCGGCGTCCACGTCGTGGATCTGGACGCGTACCGCCTCCAGCCCGACCCGGAGTCCCCCGGCCTCGTGCTCGGGTACGGCAACCTCCCGGACAGCGCCATCGAGCCAGCAGTCGACCGCCTCGCCGCCGCGATCAACTAGCTGTCGTACAGCCCCTCGAGGTGCCATGTCGTCAGCTGGGCATGGGCTTCCTGGCGGCGGACCAGCCACGCGAGCAGACCCAGCCGCCGCCCGTACACGAAGCGCCACACCCATGCACGTGATCCATACGGCCATCGTCCGACATTTGTTGGACTGAGTCCACTAAATGGGTTGACTAGGGGTTCCTTTGATTACCACCGCCGGGCGGCCGATCAGCACCTGGGCGAAGGCGGCGAGCCGGTGCCAGCGGCGCTTGGGCCGTGAGCTGCGAGGGCGCTGGGATTCTTCGACAGCCGTACGCAGCAGGTCGGCGTAGCGCTGCTTGGCCAGGTCGTAGATCGCGTAGTCGTTCATCATCGGTCATCAATAGATAGAATGGTCGGTCTACACTGACCGTAGTAGACCAGTCGATCTACTGGGAGGAAGGGCGATGACCACGACCACGCAGGGGCCACGGGAGCGACTGCTCCTGGCCGGTCAGCACCTCTTCTACGCGCACGGCGTCGCGGTCGGGGTCGACGCGGTCCTGAAGGAGGCGAACGTCGCCCGCCGGTCGCTCTATGAACACTTCGGCGGCAAGGACGGGCTGGTGGCCGCGGTCCTGCACCGCGCGGCCGAGGAGGACCTCGCGTGGTACGACGCCGCGCTGGCCGGCGCGGACGAGCCGCGCGAGCGACTGCTCGGCCTCTTCGACCGGCTCGACGAGCTCGTCGCGAACGACGACTTCCGCGGCTGCCGCTACTTCGCCAGCGACGTCGCCCTCGAGGATCCCGGCCATCCGGCCCATGCCGAGACCAAGGCGTTCCGCAGGGGGCTCCGGGCGCGCCTGACGCGAGAGCTGGAGGCGATGGACCACGCCGACCCCGAGCGGGCGGCAGACCAGCTGCACCTGCTGATCGAGGGCACCCTGGTGATGGGAGCGACCCAGGACGAACGGCATCCCGCCCGCGCCGCGCGCGACCTGGCCGCGCTCGTCCTCGGGT
>CAVXLQ010000020.1:0-16428 GCA_963762635.1 uncultured Actinomycetota bacterium | reverse complement strand
GGGCGCGTCCGTCGCGTTCGCCACCGACCTGGTCGGCGAGAGCGCTCAGTCGACGGTGGCTGGTCTTGGCGATGGTCAGGTCGCGCTGCTGGAGAACGTACGGTTCGACCCGCGCGAGACCAGCAAGTCCGACTCCGAGCGCGGCGCTTTGGCCGACGAGCTCGCGGCTTTCGCGGACGCGTACGTGTCCGATGGTTTCGGCGCGGTGCACCGTAAGCACGCGAGCGTGTACGACGTCGCGGAACGCCTGCCGCACGCGGCTGGTGGACTGGTGCTGGCTGAGGTCGAGGTGCTGCGGCGCCTCACCTCGTCGCCGGAGCGGCCGTACGTCGTCGTGCTGGGCGGCGCGAAGGTCTCCGACAAGCTCGGCGTGATCGACAACCTGCTGGAGAAGGCCGACCAGCTGTTGATCGGTGGCGGCATGGTGTTCACGTTCTTCAAGGCGCAGGGGCACGAGATCGGTCGCAGCCTGCTCGAGGAGGACCAGGTCGACACCGTGCGCGGCTACCTCGACAAGTACGGCGACCGCATCGTGCTGCCGACCGACATCGTCGCGACCGCGGCACTCGAGGCCGGGGCTTCGCACTCCGTCGTCGCGGCGTCGGAGATTCCTGCCGACCAGATCGGCGCGGACATCGGGCCGGAGTCCACGAAGGCGTTCGCGTCGCACGTCACCTCGGCGAGGACCGTGTTCTGGAACGGGCCGATGGGCGTCGCGGAGATCGCGGAGTTCGCGGGCGGAACGCGTGGTGTCGCCGAGGCGATGACCAAGACGGACGGCTTCACGGTCGTCGGTGGCGGCGACTCGGCGGCTGCCGTTCGGGCGCTCGGGTTCGACGAGGATGCGTTCGGCCACATCTCGACCGGCGGCGGCGCGTCGTTGGAGTACCTGGAGGGCAAGACGCTTCCCGGCCTTGCCGTGTTGGAGGACTGACCGCCGTGGCGACGAAGAAGAGTGACCGTACGGTCCTCATGGCCGGCAACTGGAAGATGAACCTCGATCACCGCGAGGCCGTTCATCTGGTCCAGAAGCTCACCTGGACGCTGCAGGACAAGAAGCACGACTTCGGCGCGGTCGAGGTCGTCGTCCTGCCGGCGTTCACCGGGATCCGTTCGGTGCAGACGCTGATCGACGGCGACCGGCTGGAGCTGAAGTACGGCGCTCAGGACCTGTCGCCTCAGGACAGCGGCGCGTACACCGGCGACGTGTCCGGCGCGATGCTGGCCAAGCTGGGTTGCTCGTACGTCGTCGTCGGGCACTCCGAGCGGCGGCAGTACCACGCGGAGAGCGACGAGCTCGTCAACGCCAAGGCGAAGGCGGCCTTCCGGCACGGACTGGTCCCGATCCTCTGTGTGGGTGAGGGATTGGCGGTCCGGCAGGAGGGGCGCCAGGTCGAGCACACGGTGGCGCAGGTCGTCGCGGGCATCGAGGGGCTGAAGGCCGAGCAGGTCGCCGAGCTGGTGCTCGCGTACGAACCGGTGTGGGCGATCGGCACCGGCGAGGTCGCGACGCCGGCGGACGCGCAGGAGGTCTGCGCGGCGATCCGTGGCGCGGTGTTGGACGCGTACGACGCTGAGGTCGCCGCGTCGGTGCGCGTGCTGTACGGCGGCTCGGTCAAGACGAACAACGTCGGCGGCATCATGAAGCAACCCGACGTCGACGGCTGCCTGGTCGGCGGCGCGAGCCTGGATCCGGAGGAGTTCGGCGGGATCTGCCGCTTCCACGACATGCCGGTGTTGCCGAGCTAACTGTCCTTGAAGGGCGTACGCGCTGGGCTGGGCATAATGTCCCGGTCCGGCGCGTTGCACGTTGACATGACTGTCAATCCTCCTGAGACCCATGCCTACCTGCTCGACCGGCCCCTCTTCGCGCACCTCGCGACGGTCCGTCCCGACGGATCGCCGCAGAGCAGCGTGATGTGGTTCGCCTGGGACGGGGAGTTCGTCAAGTTCACGCACACCAAGCTGCGGCAGAAGTTCCGGAACCTCGGCGAGAACGGTCAGGTCGCGCTGTCCATCGTCGACCCCGACGACGGGTACCGCTTCCTCGAGGTGCGGGGTTCGGTCGAGAGCGTCGAAGAGGACGAGACCGGCGCGTTCTACGACTTCCTCGCCGAGCGGTACGGGACCAGCGGGCGCGTTCGTGACCCGAAGGTCCGCGTGGTCGTGAAGGTGCGGCCGGAGAAGTACGTCGCGGTCGAGGGCGGGCACGTCGTCGGGAGCGACCCGAACGTCTACTGACGGCCGTCAAGGCCGGGTTGCCATACTTCCCGCATGACCGAAGCTTCTCCGGCCGCCGAAGAGGCCGGCTCCGAACGCCATGCGTCGTGGGTCGAGCTGTTCTTCGATCTCGTCGTCGTCGCCGGCGTGACGCAGCTGACCCATCTGCTGCACGACGGCGAGTCGGCCACGTCGATCGCCCTGTACGCGTTGCTGTTCCTCGCGTTCTGGACGGCGTGGGGCAGCATCACGATGTACGGCAACATCGCCGGCGAGCGGACGCACGTGAGCGTCGTGCTGGTGGCGATGTTCGGGCTGGCCGTGATGATGGCCGCGGTCGCGCACCTGGACGAGCATGGGAAGGCGTTCGCACTCGGGTACATCCTCGTGCGCGTTCTCGCCTCGCGGGTGTGGCGACGTACCCAGATCGTCGTGGACTGGCCGGCCGCGCAGCTGTTCGGCGGCGTGATGCCGTGGATCGTGTCGCTCTGGGTGTCTCCTGACGCGCGCCCGTGGTTGTGGGCGTTGGGCGTCGCGATCGATCTGTTCGGCTTGTTCGTGGTGCAGGAGAGCCGCATGATGGCGTCCGCGCAGGAGCGGCTGGATCGTGTGGTGGAGCGGGTGCAACGTTCGGGCCGGCAGTTTCCGTCGACGTCCATCCCTTCGTTGCAGGCCGTTCGGTCCGATCCGGTCCATTTGGGGGAGCGGCTCGGGCTGTTCGTGATCATCGTGCTCGGCGAGGGCGTGATCCAGGTGATCGCGGCGGCGTCGGGCGTGGGGTGGGATCGTGCGCTGGGCCTGTGGGCGGTGGGTTCGTTCGCCGTCCTCGTCGGCCTGTGGGCGTTGTCGTTGATCTACGGGTACGCGGGCGTTCCGCTGCTGCGGATCAACGTGCTGCCGGTGCGGATCGCGATGGCGTTCCACTGTTTGACGACTTGTGCGTTGGCCGGGTTGGCCGCGGGGCTGGGGATCGTGGCGGCGCACCCGCACGACGAACCACCGTCCACCGTCCGTTGGCTGCTGTACGGAGGGGCAGCCCTCTACTTTCTGACCAGCTTGATAGCCGGAGTGCTCACCAAGGCCCGACTTTCGTGGCTGTTGGCCTTCGCCTTGCCCTGCGTATTGGCGCCCCTCGTCCTCGCTTCGTTGGGTTCGTTGGTAGGGATCGCCTGGTCCATCTGGGTGTTGGCCGCCGCCGTTGTGTGGCAGCTGATCTACGTTCGGCGGATGGCACCTAGCCCGGCTTGACCAGATCCCACCGCTCGCTGGTGGCGACGAAGGCGGTGGTCGGCGCGCCCTCGAACGGCTTGCCGTCCTTGCTGATACTCGCCGCCCTGCGAGGGGGAGAGCAGATTGGTCAGCCGCATGGTGTTGGCGCCCATCTCCCACGTGTCGACGGTGACCGGCCGCACCTCCTTGCTGTCACCGATCTGGACCTCGAACCCTCCGAAGGTCGCACGCACCCCCGTCGAAGTGAGCAGCTGAACCTCGACGTCCCCGTCGATGTATCGGGCCTTGCCGAAGTCGACACCCTCGAACTCGGGGAAGTAGGCAGTGAGCTCGTTCGCCAGCCACCGCGCGAGCTCGGGCTCCCTGGAGACGACGGCGGTCTCGTTTTCGTACGCCACGATCCCCACGTGTCCCGGTCCATGGATCGACCAGTCCGCCACCCACACGCTGGCCCTCGCGCCGCCGGACAGGACGCACCCCGGATTGGCGCCGACGAAGACAGGCTCGATGCTCACGGGGTAAATGATCGCAGCTTCCGGACCTGGATCGTCTAGCGTGCTTGTCATGACGGACGACGACGACTTCGAGCAGTGGAGCGAAGAGGCGCGCGAGAGCTACCTCGACGCGTCGGCGGCCCTGCAGGCCGCTCTGGCTTCCCACGTCTCCACGGTCTCCGCGGCGCGGGACGCCGGCGATCTCGCCGCGGTCCTCGCGGCTAACGACGTCCTCGATGTCGCCGCCTCCGCGTACGCCGACGCCCAGTCCGTGCTGACCGGCACGTTCCCCGCCTTCGAGGTCGACGACGTGGACGACAGCGACCTGGACGAGGTCGTCCTGGACGACCTGGAGCTCCCCGACGAGGAGCAGGTGCCGGCGAACGCCGTCATGATCCTCACCCGGACCGTCTACGGCCTTCGGAACGAACACACCGTCATCGAAGCCGGCAGGCATGCTGCCGCACGCTCGTTCCCCGACGACTCGCACGACGTCGGCATCGTCGACCTGGCTCACGCGCTCCACGAGATCGCGCACGACACAGGTTGGGCCGGGCTCGACTCCGTCGACGGCCTGCAGTTGCTGAAGCGTTCCGCCTGGATCGCTTCCACTCCGACCCCGTCCCAGCAGACTCTCGACGACCCCTTCGCGATGCCGTTCGTCCTCGAGGACGGTGCCGAGCTCCGCTATCGGGTGGACGATGTCCAGTAGCCGCACTCGCTAGGGTGCTGATGTGCTCGTCCTCGCCAACGCTCAGGTGGTCACGCCCCGGCGGGTCCTTTCGCCGGGGTGGGTCACCCTTTCGGACGGGCTGATCGACGGGGTGGGTGGGGGTGATCCACCTCCTTTCGACGGGGTCGTGCACGACCTGGACGGTGCTTTCGTCCTGCCTGGCTTCGTCGACCTGCACATGCACGGCGGCGGGGGAGCGCAGATCACCACCGATGACCCGGACGAGATTCGTACGGCGATCGCGTTCCATCGTCGGCATGGCACGACGACGACGCTCGCCAGCCTCGTCACCGACGAGCTGGACCGGATGGTCGCCTCCGTTCGTACGATCGCCGAGCTCATCCGCGGCGACCTCGGCGGCGCGGTCGCGGGCATCCACCTGGAGGGGCCGTTCCTCAACCCGGCCAAGCGCGGCTCCCACCATGCCGAGTACCTGCTCGCTCCCAGTCTTCCCGCGCTGCGGGCGTTGACCGACGCGGGTGACGGGCTCGTCCGGGTCGTCACGCTCGCACCCGAGCTGTCCGGCGGGATGGACCTGCTGCGCGAGGTCCGCCGTGCTGGTGCGATTCCGGCGGTCGGGCACACCGAGGCGACGTTCGACGAGGCGCGGGCCGCGTTCGCGGCGGGCGCTCGGATCGCCACGCATCTGTTCAACGCGATGCGCCCGTTCCACCACCGCGACCCCGGGCCCGCGGGCGCGGCGCTGGCCGACGACACCGTCACGTGCGAGCTGATCAATGACGGCTTCCACGTTCACGACGATGCCGTGCGGATCGCGGTCCAGGCCGCCGGCGTCGACCGCGTCGCGTTCGTCACCGACGCCACACCTGCTGCTGGTATGACGAACGGCGAGTTCCGGCTCGGTCCCGTGCCCGTCTTCGCGCGCGAGGGCAAGGTCACGTTGACAGACGGGACGTTCGCGGGGAGCACGCTGACGATGGACGCGACCGTGCGTCATGCCGTGCGGTGTGTCGGCCTCACGCTCCCGGAAGCTGCCGCCGCGGCGGCGACGACGCCTGCGGCCGTGCTCGCCCTCGGCGAACGTACCGGCAGCATCGTGCCGGGCAAGGACGCCGATCTCGTCGTGCTCGACGCCAGTCTCCACGTCGCCGCGGTGATCGCCCGCGGCGCTGTCGTCTCGGGAGGACTGCCCACGTGACCTACGACCTGGTGCTGCGCGGCGGATCGGTACTCGACGGAACGGGATCGCCAGCGCAGACGGCGGATGTCGCTGTTGCTGATGGTCGGATCGTCGCGGTGGGCCGTGCCGACGGCCCAGCCGTTCGGACCATCGACGTCTCGGGTGCGGTCGTCTGCCCCGGCTTCATCGACCTGCACTCGCACGGAGACTTCTCGGTCCTCACAGCCCCCGACGCCGTCACCCAGGTGACGCAGGGCGTGACGACGCTGGTGACGGGCAACTGCGGGTTCTCGCCGTTCCCGATCGTGCCGGAGCACGCGGAGGAGCTGCGTTCGTATGGCAGCTTCATCGGCAGCGGGTTCGCGTGGGACTGGTCGACGGCAGGCGAGTTCGCGGCGCGGGTCGAGGCGTTGCCGCTCGGTGTCAACCTCGCCTTGCAGGTCGGGCACGGCTCGATCCGCATCGGAGGCATGGGCCCGGAGGATCGGCCGCCGACCGAGGTCGAGCTGGACCGGATGCGGGTGCTGGTACGGCAAGCCGCCGCTGACGGTGTGGTCGGGTTCACGTCCGGGCTGATCTACGCGCCGGGCATGTTCGCCACGACGGCCGAGCTGGTCGCTTTGGCGCGCGAGGCGGCTGCGGGTGGACTGATCTACTCGACGCACATGCGAGACGAGGGTGAGGAGCTGCTCGCCGCGATCGAGGAGGCGCTGACGATCGCGCGTTCGGCGGGCATCCGGTTGGAGATCTCGCACCTCAAGTCTTCGGGGGTGGCGAACTGGGGCAAGGTCGGGCCGGCGCTTTCGGCCATCGCCGAGGCTCGACGTGCCGGTGTCGACGTGCAGGCCGACCAGTACCCGTACACTGCGTCGAGTACGACGCTGACCTCGTTCCTGCCCGGCTGGGCGATGGACGGCGGGGTTCCGGCGTTGCTGCGACGGCTCGCTTCGCCGGGTACGGTCGACCGGCTGGCCGCGGAGCTCAATGCCCGCAACGGAGTCTCGTTCTGGCCGGAGCGGATCGTGATCGTGCACACGCCGGACGGCCCTTACGCGGGCCGGGTCGGGCAGAACGTCGCGGCGGTCTCCGCCGAGCTGGGGCTCGACGTCGGGCACGGCGTCGCGGAGCTGCTGGCCAAGCAGCGCGGCCAGATCGGCATCATCCACCACAGCATGGCCGAGGACGACGTGCGGTTGGTGATGTCCACGCCGTACGTATCGGTCGCGAGCGACGGCCACGTGCTCGGCTGTCCGGGCGACGGGCAGCCGCATCCGCGGAGTCTCGGTACTTTCGTACGGGTGCTGGGCCGATATGCGCGGGAGCTCGGCGTACTTTCGTTGCCGGATGCCGTTCGAAAGATGACGTCGCTGCCGGCCGGTCGGTTGGGTTGGACCGACCGCGGCGTCCTTCGTCGGGGCGCCGTTGCGGATATCGCGGTGTTCGATCCTTCAACCGTCGTTGACAATGCGACGTTCGCCGATCCGTGGCAGCTGGCGAGCGGTGTCGAGTACACCTTGCTCGCCGGTACGCCCGTGTTGGACGACGGCGCGCCGACCGGGGTCGGCGCGGGTCGCGTCGTCCGTCGGCCTAGCTGACGTCCGCGGCGGCGGCGCGTCCGGCGGTGCGGCCGGAGAACAGGCAGCCGCCGAGGAACGTGCCTTCCAGCGCGCGGTAGCCGTGTACGCCACCGCCGCCGAAGCCGGCCGCCTCGCCCGCGGCGTACAGGCCGGGTAGCGGCTCGCCGTCCTCGCCGAGGACGCGGCTGGACAGGTCGGTCTCGAGTCCGCCGAGCGTCTTGCGGGTGAGGATCGTCAACCGTACGGCGACGAGCGGTCCGGCCGCCGGGTCGAGCAGTGCGTGCGGCTTGGTCGCGCGCATGAGCTTGTCGGTGGTGAACCGTCGGGCGGCGTAGATCGCGTTCAGCTGCGCGTCCTTGCCGAGCCCGGAGGCGACCTCGAGGTCGCGGGTACGGATGAGCTCCTCGAGGTCGACGGCGTCGACGAGCGGGTCGCCGACGAGGTCGTTCATGCCGCGGACGAGCTCGGGGACCGTACGGGCGAAGATGAAGTCGGGGCAGCGCTTTCCGAACTCCTCGACCGGCTTGACCGCACCGGGCAAGGCGCGCTTGACAACCTCTTGGGTGTTCTTGTCGGTGAAGTCGGGGTTCTGCTCGGAGCCGGAGAGGGCGAACTCGCGGCCCATGATGCGCTGGTTGAGGACGAACCAGGAGTGCTGGAACCCGGTCTGGACGATGTGCTCGACGGCGCCGAGAGAGTCGAAGCCGGGGAAGAGCGGGATGGGGAGGCGGTGGCCGTTGGCGTCGAGCCAGAGCGGGGACGGTCCGGAGAGGATGCGGATGCCGTGCCGGCTCCAGATCGGGTCGTAGTTGTGGATGCCTTCGGCGTAGTGCCACATGCGGTCTTCGTTGATGAGCCGCCCGCCGGCCTTGCTGGTCTCGCGAAGCATGGCGCCGTCGACGTGGTCGGGTACGCCGGAGAGCATGTAGTCGGGGGCTTTGCCCTTGTTTTTGGGCCAGTTCTTGCGGACCAGGTCATGGTTGCCGCCGATGCCGCCGGAGGTGATGATGACGGCTTGGGCCTTGATCTGGAAGTCGCCGACCGTGGTGCGGGAGCTCTTCTTGCCGCGTTCCTCGTTGCTGGGTTCGAGAATGTTGCCCTCGACGCCCGTAATGTGGCCGGCTTCCTTGATGAGTCCGGTGACCTGGTGGCGGAACTTGAGATGCACGTTGCCGCTGGCCTGAGCGCCCCGTACCCGTTGCGCGAACGGCTCGACGACGGCGGGGCCGGTGCCCCAGGTGAGGTGGAACCGCGGCACCGAGTTGCCATGCCCGCTCGCGAGACCGCCGCCTCGTTCGGCCCACTGGACAAGGGGAAACCAGCGCACACCCTGGTTGTGAAGCCACGGCCGCTTCTCGCCCGCGGCGAAGTCGACGTACGCCTCGGCCCACCGACGCGGCCAGTAGTCCTCGGGGCGGTCGAACTGAGCGGAGCCCAACCAGTCCGCGAGAGCGAGGTCTCTGGAGTCCTTGACGCCGAGCCGGCGCTGCTCGGGAGAGTCGACGAGGAAGAGCCCGCCGAACGACCAGAAGGCCTGCCCTCCGAGGTTGGCCTCGTTCTCCTGCTCGAGAACGATCACGGTCTTGCCAGCCTCGGCCACCTCGGCCGCCGCCACCAACCCCGCCAACCCGGCGCCGACGACGATCACATCAGCTTCCCGCCCACCGTTCTCCACCATGCCCGCCACCCTATTGCAGCCCTCGGTCAGCGGAGGGTGGTGAGGTGGCCGGTGGTGTCGGCGATGAGCTGGCGGGCGGTGAGGTGCTCGGGGTGGTCGCTTCCGGTGGGGTTGCGGAGCGCCATCAGGCCGTGGGCGTAGGCGGTGATCTCGTACGCCTGGGTGGACGTCGCGGTCACGATCACCGGGCTGTTGGCGCAGAGCTGGTCCCGGACCACCGACTCGAAGTCTCCCGCGTACGCGGGGTGGTTCGGCAGGCAGATCACGCCGGCGCGCTGGCCTGTCAGGAGGGCGAGGGCTTGGGCGGTGTCCGACGGGGTGCCGCCCTCGTCGAGGCGGTCGTAGCCGGACTCCACCCGCCGCGGATGTCCCGGCGTGTACGTCTGGTCGAGGCCCGCGAAGGCCTTCTCCAACGCGGCGACCCAGTACACGCGGGACGTTCGCGTGTCGGCGAACGCCGCCGCCCACGGATCGGCGGGATCGACGGGGACCTCGGGCGTGACCTCCAGGTCGACGCGGCGTCCGGTCGGTACCCAGTCGCCGGACCCGCTGTCCCACCTGGCGTCGTGAAGCCGGACCTCGAAGCAGCCGTCGGCCCGCTCGCGCACGACGTCGCGCAGCGCGTGGACGCGGTGTCCGGCGACGGCGCCGAGCACGGCGAGCAGCCAGCCGTCGTTCAGCTTCCCTTGCCGTACCTGCTCGCGGGTCGGGCGGCCGTAGAACAGCGGCGGCGTCTCGATCCGGCCCTGTGCGTCGAAGAGCGTCGGCTGCCCGTACGTGAGCACACGATGCTCCGGAAGATCCGGGCGATCGACCGTCACCCGGTCGGGCCGGTCCGCGGCCTGCCGCTGGCGCGGCTCGTCGGCGCGGCCGAGATGCGCGATCGGGTCGTAGATCGGCTGGCTCCGAATCGCCGCCCGCTGATCGCCGAGTGCTTGGAGCTCCTTGAGCCGCGACGTCAGGTCCATCGTCGCTTTGTCCGGTCCCGCCATCAGGCCTCCCCGTCGAGTCGCCGTCGCGGCGTGGCGAAGAACGGCACCGCCCAGTCGACGTCGTAGGGCGCTGTCCGTTGCCGAACCGCGACGTCCCAGTCATCGTGGTACCGGTCCACTCCGATCAGATCTTCAAGCTGCGAAGGAAAGTCGATCCCGAACAATGCGTGCACCATCGCCGGGCCACGCAGCAGCTCGTCCCGTTTGCTTCGGGAGGTCCTGCGGAACGGCGCGGCGAGCCACCGGTCGCGGCCGACCTCGACCGGACGGTGACCGCACACGGTGGAGTAGAAGGACTCGGCGATGTACGCGGCGAACTCGTCGGGTCGCATCTTGTCGCAGATCGCACCTGATCGCGCCGCCACGGCATCGTCGATGCAGGCGGCGAGGGCGCAGGCGATGACGAGATCTTCCTGTCCCAGCAGGGAGTCCGCGAGCGCGTTGGGAATGAGCGGCAGGTCCATGCCGGTGAGGTAGCCGACCACCGTGAGCTCTGTGTAGAGGCGCATCGCGACGTTGGCGTCCGCGAGGCGTCGGCCGCGGAGGAACTCGCTGAGCGTGCAGATGTCCAACGCATACGGGGAACCGCATCGTCCGGAGACGGGGTCGATGACCCGTTCGGGACCCCTGGTGTGGAGCTCGCTGGTGAGCTCGCGGTGAGTTCCGTCCGGCATGGTGACGAGAACGGGATGATCCATGCCGTCGGTGAAGACGGCAGCTGTGCCCGGCTCGAGCGTGACGAGGTGCTTGGACTGGGCTTCGCTGAGATTCATGGTCGCGCCGACGGCGTCGCGGTCGTCCCGCGCGGGTAGGCGGTGGACGATCTTGACGGCGGTGTTCTTGATGACGTCGGGGATCAGCTTGGCCGGGATCTGCTCGGCGACGATGAGGCCCTCGCCGTACGCGCGGATCTCGGCGAGCATGGCGGCGAACATCTCGACGGCATGGGCCGCGGGACCGTGCGTGTGTGGAGTGTTGCGGAGGAGGCGGTGCGCCTCTTCGAACACGGTGAGGTGCCTGAGGCGGCCCGGTGTCAACTCGCCCTTGCGCTCCTGGACGCGGAGGTGCTCGGTGAGGGCGATGAGGACGGCGCCCATGAGGAAGGCCTTGTCGCGATCGTCGGCGACGTCTTCGATCTCGAGGACGGTGTTGGTCTGGAGAAGCTTGCCGATGTCGATCGGATGGCCGGACTCGAGGAACCGTCCGGTGGTGCCGAATCGCAAGCTGGCAAGGCGTACGCGGATGAATCCTCGTACGTTGTCGGCGATCTCGCGGCCGTACCCGATCTCGTCGACGACGGTCTCGGCGGCCTTCTGGAGGTCCTTGAGGGTGGGGTAGCGCGGGCGGAACTTGGGATGGATGGGGGCGCTGAGGGTGAGGTCCCAACCTTGTTCTCTGTAGGCGCGTTCGAGGGCGGCGGCGAGGACCTGGGGGAACGGCTCGTCGGCTTCGAAGGCGGCGAGGAACAGGGCGCGGACGAGGTCGAGGTGGGTCTGCAGCGGGAAGCCCTCGGCGGGTCTCAGCGGATCGATGCCGGCGGGGACTTGGTCGAGGTCGCCGGGTCTGATGACGACGACGTCTTGTTGGAGGCGGGCGCTCATGAGGCGGTACTCGGCCTTGGCGGGCTCGACGACGAGCCAGGGAATCCCTTGTGCTGTTGCGCTTTCGAGCATTGCTCGTACGGTCTGGGACTTGCCGGCTCCGGTGGCGCCGCAGACGAACGTGTGGCGGTTGAGGCTGTTCTTGCTGAGCTCGAGGCGTTCGGTCTCGCGGCCTTGTGGGTCGAGGACTGTGCCGATGGTGAGCTTGTCCTTGCCCGGCTTGTGCTCGGGGGTGAGGTCGAAGTCTGGTGGCTGGGTGAGGCGGATGCCTTGGACTTCTTTGGTGGGTGGCTTGGTGATGGCCGCGACCAGTGGGGTGGTGGCGAGCGCATTTGCGTTGCCTGCTGTGGAGCTGGGGCGCAGTGCGTACGGGAGGTTTTGGAGGTCGAGCGCGGCGACGGCGAGGGCGGCCACGGTCGTCGCAGCTGCTTCGGTGTCGGCGCCGATCCTGATGGTCAGGCGCCAGAGACCGGTGGATTCGGCCTGCTTGAGCTCGCGGTAGTGGGCGCGGAGTCGTTCGGCCTGGACCTTGTGATGGGGCGAGGTCTTGGCGCGGCCGAGCGTTTGGCGGAGCTGGTCGGCTAGGCGTTGTTGCTCGGCGTTCTTGGCCTTTTCGGTGGCGGGCTCGGCGGTGATGAGGAGCGTGAACGGGTCGTCCCAGAGGGGGAGGATGGTGTTCTCGATGGTGGGGCCTTCGTGCGCCGTTTTCGTCCGTTTTGTTCCGAGTGCGTCGTGGGTGATGGTGAGCTCGGTCCAGGCTTGGACGTTTTTGAGCTCGTGGTGGATCGCTGTGTCTGGTGTGGTCTTTGAGCCGGGTGGGGCTGTGTTGGCGCCGGCGGTGATGAGTCGGGCCGGTGCGTTCTTGGTGGGGCGATGCCAGAGCCAGGTCGTTGGCGTTCGGTCGTGATAGGCCGCGGTGAGAGCGGCCTTCCGCATGGCTGCGTAGGGGTCGACCTCGTCGTTCTCCAGCGCGCGCTCGGGCGGCCGCGGCAGCTCGACGATCCGAGCCGCGGCGCTGCCGCTGAGGTGCGCGAAGGGAGGGGAGTCGGCCATGGGTGGAGAGTAGACGTTTGTGGGTGGTTGGCCTCACTCTCTGTCCACAGGCCTGTGGGAAGAGCTACCGGCGAGGTCACCGGATTTCGTACGATGGCCGGACGTTTGGTACCAGCGGGCGGCACCACGGGGGCTCGCGGTCGGATCGAGTGTCGTCGGACGCAGGGGAGCGGGTTGCATGAAGGTTCGCCAACTGGTCGCAATAGTGCTCGCGGCCGCCTCAGTATTAGCCGCCACCACCGCCTGCCAAGCGGACCCCATCGGCCCCTCCCCAACGCCCACGGCGGAGGAGACCTCCACCCCGCCGACACCCAGCCCAAGCGGCTCACCAACCCCTTCGTTCGAGCCGAACGAGCAGAAGGCGATCGCGGAGGCAGAAGCCGCCTACCGGGCCTGGTGGCTCGACCTTCACTCGATTGGCTCAGGCGCCGCAGAAGGTCTCTCTCGAGGAGATGCGCCAGCGAGCTCTACAAGGTCGGGGGTGATCCCGTCGCGCGTCAGTCACTCTCGAGCCTCCGACGAGACAAGGAACGAGGAGTTGTTCAGACGGGGGCGATGCGTGCTGACATGCTGGGCGCGGAGAAGGTCAGGCTAGTTGAGGTAAAGGGTGAGTACCAGGAGGTCCTCCTCCGCGCTTGCACAGATAGCACGGATGTGCGCCTTGCCTACTCAAAGACAGGCAGTCCTGCCGCGTTCCCGCCCGAGAAGAAGCGCTTCGTAAGGCACGTGACGGTCTGGTTCTATGAGGACGCGTGGCACGTTGTGCAAGAATGATATTCGGGACACGGGGGACGAGTGCTGATGCGTGTCGCTGGACGTCTTGTTGCTATTGCGCTCGTTGTCGTGGGCGTGTTGACAGCTGCGCCGGTTTCATTTGGCGATGTTGAATGCCCACCTGGGACCGAGTGGGATCCGGAGAGTCAGGCGTGTCAGATCGTCGCAGAGGATCCGGGCGACCCTGGCGATCCCGGATCCCGATCCGGATCCGGATGACGATGATGAGGATCAGCCGAGGGAGCCGGGTGGGGAGCCGCTTGTGTGACGCAGTCAGGGCGGCCGATCGCGTGCTATGACCCCGGTATGGCTGGTGGGAGAACGAGACCAGCTGTTACTACCAGGCGGAGAGTCCGCAGCCGCCGGGGACGGATGCGGTTTGGTTGGGGCACTTTCCTGATGGGGCCATCTATACCTTCACTTGCTTCCCTCGGCGGAACATGCATCAGAATCGTTGTCTCGATATTGGTGGGTCCAACGCTGACTGCCGGATTTGGCGGCGTGATCCTCCTCCGACCGCACCCGATCCGAGGGAGATGGCGAGGCGGGCTGTCGAGGAGATGGTTCTGAAGGCTCCTGATATCGGCATGGCTCCGCCCTCTGGGAGCAAGGGGCTGGTTGGGATGGAGGTGTGGTTCTGGAACAACATCGATGACCACACGTGGGGGCCGATTGAGCGGACTGTTAGTGCTGGGGCTGTGACTGTCACTGCTACGGCGAATGTGGCCAACATCGAGTGGGAGCTCGGCAACGGGGACAGCATGGAGTGTGATGCTGGGACGCCTTATCGGCGGGGCGTTGAGTCCGACTGCTCCTATGAGTACAAGCAGCCGTCGGAGGGGTACGACGTCACGGCGACTTCGCATTGGGTTGTCGAGTGGACCTCGAACGTCGGCATCAATGGGGAGATCGAGCTCGATCTGCAGTCGAACGCGCAGATCGCCATCACCGAGGCCAGGCAGGTACTGGGGGAGCGCTAGGACTCGAGCGCGGCGGTGACTACGGTGCGGGCTTCGGACTGCACCTCTGCGAGGTGGTCGGGGCCTTTGAAGGACTCCGCGTAGATCTTGTACACGTCTTCCGTGCCCGATGGGCGGGCGGCGAACCAGGCTGATTCCGTCGTCACTTTGAGGCCGCCGATAGCTGCGTCGTTCCCAGGGGCTGACGTGAGCTTCGCGGTGATGGGGTCGCCGGCCAGGGTGGTGGCCGAAACCTGGGCGGGCGTGAGTTTGGCCAACACTGCTTTCTGTTCGCGCGTCGCCGGCGCGTCGATGCGCGCGTACGACGGCGAGCCGAAGCGGGAGGACAGGTCCGTGTAGTGCTCGGATGGCGACTTCCCTGTCACTGCTTGGATCTCCGCCGCCAGCAGACAGAGCAGGAGCCCATCTTTGTCGGTGGTCCAGACAGAGCCGTCTCGGCGCAGGAACGAGGCTCCGGCGCTTTCTTCGCCCCCGAAGGCGATCGAGCCGTCCAACAATCCCGGCACGAACCACTTGAAGCCCACGGGTACTTCGACCAGCGTGCGCTCGAGGTCCTTCGCCACGAGGTCGATCATCGAAGACGACACGAGCGTCTTGCCGATCGCCGCGGTGGGCCAGTCGCGGTGGCTGTACAGGTACGAGATCGCGACGGCCAGGTAATGGTTCGGGTTCATCAGCCCGCTGTCCGGCGTCACGATCCCGTGCCGGTCGGCGTCCGCGTCGTTTCCGGTCGCCAGGTCGTACGACGACGCCTTCGAGATCAGCGACGCCATCGCGTACGGGGAGGAGCAGTCCATGCGGATCTTGCCGTCCCAGTCGAGCGTCATGAAGCGCCACGTCGCGTCGACCAGGGGATTGACCACCGTCAGGTCGAGGCCGTGGTGGGACGCGATCTCTCCCCAGTAGTCCACGCTCGCCCCACCCAGCGGGTCCGCTCCGATGCGTACGCCCGCTGAGCGGATGGCGTCGAGGTCCACGACAGTGGGCAGGGCGCCCACGTACTCGGCGAGGTAGTCGTGCTTTCCCGTCGTGTCAGCGGCCAAGGCGGCCGAGAGGGGCACTCGGCGGACGCCAGACAGGCCCGTGCGGAGGAGTTCGTTCGCTCGGTCCTGGATCACCCGCGTGATGTCCGTGTCGGCCGGTCCGCCGTTGGGCGGGTTGTACTTGAAGCCACCGTCCGACGGTGGGTTGTGCGACGGCGTCACCACGACGCCGTCGGCCAGGCCGGACGAACGGTCGCGGTTGTAGGTCAGGATGGCCAGCGACACAGCCGGCGTGGGGGTGTAGCGATCCCGCGAGTCCACCAGCACTCGTACGCCATGCGCCGCGAAGACCTCCAGGGCCGAGACCCAGGCCGGCTCGGACAGCGCGTGCGTGTCCCGTCCCAGGAACAGCGGCCCGTCGATGCCTGCCGACGCGCGGTACTCGCAGATCGCCGCCGACGTGGCCACGATGTGGTCCTCGTTGAACGACGCGTTCAGGCTCGACCCGCGGTGCCCCGACGTCCCGAACGACACCTGCTGCGACGCCTCCGAAGGATCCGGGTGCAACGAGTAGTAAGCCGTCACCAGCTTCGCGAGATCGACGAGATCGGTCGGCTCCGCGGGCTGCCCCGCCCTGGCGTGGACGTCGTTCATGCCGCCCACCGTAGTAGCAAACCCGTTGGTGCCCAGCCCGCCCGGCCGGCAAGAATGGCTGACGATGACCAGTTCACCAACGAGCGAGCCAGAGCAGAAGACCTGGCGGCGCAGGCTCGCGGCACTCAGACTCGACGTCACCCCGATCAAGACCTCGCGCGACTTCCGGCTCCTCCTCGCCGGCGGCACGGTCTTCTACCTGCTCGGCATGGTCGGGTACGTCGCCGTCCCGTACCAGCTCTACCACCTCACCGGCTCCAACTTCGCCGTCGGCGCGTACGGCCTCGCCCAGCTCCTCCCGTTGATCCTCTGCGGCCT
>CAVXLQ010000019.1:0-84597 GCA_963762635.1 uncultured Actinomycetota bacterium | reverse complement strand
GAAGCGGATTGCAGGCTTCGTGCGCGCTGGTGTCCCAGCGCCTTATCGTGAGGTCGAAGGCCGCCCGAAAACGCGAGCGCGCCGTCAATGACGACGATCTTCTGGTGTTGCGCGGAACCCCACGTAGACCGGAATTGAAACAGAAGCGAAGCCGGTCCGGCGCTTCCGAGGTGAACTTGGCGGCTGAATTCCAACTCGCGCTCCGCCGCATACAGCGCCGGAAAATTCCAGCTCAGGATGTTGATCCGCAGTTCGGGCTTGGCCGCCAGCAGCAGCGCTTTCAAGAAAGCGCCGAACTCTTCCGGATAGCCGTCGTCGGCCGTTCCGGACGGCCCGACCAACCGGGGTCAGGCTGTGGATGTCCCAGCCGATGATGTAGACCTGCGTTGTCGCCAGCAGCAGCGCTTGCCGCAAAGCCGCGAAATACGCGGCTGCGTCGTTGAGGATTGCCAACCGCCCTGCCTTGCACCTTCTCCAGACGGTGTCGCCTGGGATGAGGATGGATGAGCTCTGCAGCAGGCGGCACCCTCTCGGAAAAACATGACGTACAAAAACATGACGTACAAGAAGACACGGGCAGGCGCGGGACTGCACACAGGTCCGCTCGTCGGGGACCAAACGTTCGTGGGGCCGGTCATTCCTGACCCGGGGCTGTTTTCATTCGGGAATTTGCCGGGAAATCGGCCGCAACAGCGGACGATCCAGACTGGAAGAACCTTTCATTCCGGCTTCCACGCGGCGGGCCGTCCACGAGCCTCGTCGCGAAAGGGAGGCGGGATTGCAATCCTGTTATATATGATTATCGTCATATTATAATCATCGTGCAGGAGCCCCCGCCATGGCCGCAGCCCCGATCCCGTCGTCATCGTTTCCGCCGCCCGCACGCCGCTGGGCCGGTTTCAGGGCGAATTGTCGCCCTTCAGCGGCCACAAGCTCGGCGCCCACGCGATCGGCGCCGCGCTGGAGCGCGCCAGACTGGCGCCGGAGCGAATCGACGAAGTTTTCATGGGCTGCGTGCTGCCGGCCGGACAGGGCCAGGCGCCGGCGCGGCAGGCCGCGCGCGGCGCAGACTGCCGGACGCGACCGGCGCCACCACGATCAACAAGGTCTGCGGCTCCGGCATGAAGGCGACGATGCTGGCGCACGACATCATCCATGCGGGCTCGGCCGACATCGTGGTCTCCGGCGGCATGGAGAGCATGACCAATGCGCCCTATCTGCTGGCCAAGGCGCGCGGCGGCTATCGCGTCGGCCATGACCGCATCATCGACCACATGATGCTCGACGGCCTGGAGGACGCCTATGAGACCGGCCGCTCGATGGGCGATTTCGGCGAAGCCACCGCGGAGGCCTATCAGTTCACCCGCGCCGATCAGGACGCCTACGCGATCGAGACGCTGACGCCGCGCGCGCAAGGCGATCGAAGGCGGCGCTTCAAGGCCGAGATCGCGCCGATCTCGGTGACGGAAAAGGCCGGCCCGCGCATCATCGACAACGACGAGCATCCGCTGAAGGTCGAGCCCGCCAAGATTCCCGGCTTGAAGCCTGCCTTCCGCGCCGACGGCACGATCACGCCGGCCGCCTCCTCGGCCAATGCCGACGGCGCGGCGGCGCTGGTCCTGACCGGCGCTCGCTCGCCGAGCGCGAAGGCCTGCCGCTCCTGGCCGAGATCAAGGGCCACGCCACCCACAGCCAGGAGCCGGACTGGTTCACGACCGCGCCGATCCCGGCGATCCGCAAGCTGCTCGACAAGATCGGCTGGAGCGTCGGCGACGTCGACCTGTTCGAGATCAACGAGGCCTTCGCCGTGGTGGCGATGGCGGCGCAGCGCGATCTCGGCATTCCGCGCGAGAAACTCAACGTCAATGGCGGCGCCTGCGCGCTCGGCCATCCCATCGGCGCCACCGGCGCGCGGCTGATCGTGACGCTGCTGCATGCGCTGGAGGCGCGCAATCTGAAACGCGGCGTCGCGGCACTCTGCATCGGCGGCGGCGAAGCGACCGCCATCGCGATCGAGCGCATCGCCCCCGCTGAAGAATACGCGGCCGGCGCGAAAGCGTCGCTCGCCGCGGTCTTCCTCCCCCTCAGGCCGTGAGCGCTGCCGGCCGCAAATGCCTTGTCGCAGCGCGCCTGACCTTTTCAAAGGCCAGCGTTTCGATTTGCCGCACGCGCTCGCCGGAAATCGACAGCTCGCGTCCGAGATCCTCCAGGCTCGGCGGGTCCTCGCTGAGCCGCCGCGCCTCGAACACACGCCGCTCCCGCGCGTTGAGCACCTCGAGGGTCGAACCAGCGTGCTCATCTTTTGCGCGCCTTCATCCTGTTCGGCGACGATGGCTTCCGCGTTCGGCGAATGATCGACCAGCATCGCCTCCCATTCAGTCGGCCCGTCATCGCTGACCGGCGCGTTCAGGGAAAGCGTCGCCCGTCAGACGGCTGCTCATTTCGATTACTTCGCGAAGCGGGACCGCGAGCTCTTGCGCGACGGCCTCAGCCACCTGCTGCGTAAGCCCTGTCCTGTCGCCGCCGAACTTTTTCATGGCGCGCCGTAAGCCGAAGAACAGCTTCCGCTGCGCCGCCGTGGTCCCGATCTTGACCAGCGAGCGCGACCGCAGGATGTAATCGTGAATTGCCGCCTTGATCCACCACAGGGCGTAGGTGGAAAAGCGCGCGCCGCGGCCGGGCTCAAAATGCGAAGCCGCGATGACGAGGCCGACATCTGCTCCGCCCATCAGATTGAGCAAGCTGCTGCCGTACGCGTCACCAAGATCCGAGCCTGGAGCTGGCCGCCCATCCGGTCCTGACCACGATCGTGTTCCGCTACGCCGGTTCCGATACTGTCAACGCCGCCTTGCGACGACGGCTGCTCGAGCAGGGCCGCGTGGTCGTCGGCAGGACAGAGCTCGGCGGCCGTACGTGGCTCAAGCTCACATTGCTCAACCCGCACGCGCGAACCGACGATATCGACGCTGTCCCTCGACGCGGTCGTGGCAGCCGGCGCGGAGGAGGAGCGCTGAGCATCGAAAGTCCCGCCAGCGTGGCCGACCACGCGGGCGATGGAGAACCTGCTGCGGTGCTGGCTTCGCGAGACCGACATCGCCCGCAGGGACGGCGACCTGCTCACGCTCGACCTGTCGGGTACGCGGGTCGAGGCGACGATCGCGCACTGGTCGGCGAGCGGCTGGCACCGGTTCGCCGATGTACGCATCGACGACCGCCCGGGCGATGCCGCGACCCTAGCCGCGCTGATCGCCCGCGAGGGCGCGTTGCTTCGCGGTGTACCTCCGCATGCCGGCAGCGAGCTCGTCATGCGAGCGTTGGATTCGGTACGCCGCGTCACCGACCACGTCGTGCACCGGCGCGCGCATCCCGACGCCCCCGCCGGCACCACGCCGTTCCTCGAGGGCGAACAGGCGCTGATTCTCGGCCATCCACTGCATCCCACGCCGAAGAGCCGCGAATCCCTCACAGACATGGAGAGTTCGGCGTTCTCTCCCGAACTGCGGGGCTCGTTCCCCTTGCACTGGTTCGCCGTCGACGCCGACCTGGTCTGCTCCCGACTCGGCGCTGGAACGGTCGGCCGAGGCGATCGTCGCCGAGTTCGCCGACCGTGACGCACCGGAGGGCACGGTGCTCGTCCCCGCCCATCCGTGGCAGGCGCGCGACCTCCCGTCGGCCGAGTTCGCCGAGCTGCTGGCTGCCGGGAGGATCCGCGACCTCGGCCGTCCGGCCAGCCGTGGTATCCAACGTCGTCGCTCCGTACGGTCTACCGACCCGTCGCTCCGGTCATGCTGAAGCTCTCCCTGGGCTTGAGAATCACCAACTCCCGTAGGGAGAACCTCCGCAAGGAGCTCCACCGCGGCGTCGAGGTGCACCGACTGCTGGGGGCCGGCATCGGCGAGGCTTGGCAGACCGCGCATCCCGGCTTCGACATCGTGCGCGACCCGGCCTGGATCGCGCTCGACGGGCCGGTCGGCCTCGACGCGATGCTGCGCGCCAACCCGTTCGGCCCGAACGACGACGTCTGGTGCGTCGCGGGTCTGACCTCCGAACAGCCCGGCCCGTCGAGACTCACCCGCCTTGTCCAGAAACTGGCCGAAACTACCGGCGGATCACTCACGGACGTGGCGGCGGTCTGGTTCGCCCGCTACCTGCAGGCCGTGATCGATCCCGTGCTCTGGCTGTACCGGACGTACGGAATCGCGCTCGAGGCCCACCAGCAGAACACGCTTGTGGTGTTGGACTCTGACGGTTGGCCTGCCGGCGGCCGCTACCGAGACAACCAGGGCTACTACTTCGTGCAGACCCGGATCGGCGAGCTGGAGAAGCTGCTGCCCGACGTCGGCGTGGTGTCCGACACGACCGTTCCCGACGACGTCGCCGAGGAACGGCTGGGCTACTACCTCGGCATCAACAACCTGCTCGGGTGGTGGGCGCGTTCGGGTCGCAGGGCCTGATCGAGGAACGTACGCTGCTCGAACTCGCCCAGCAGTTCGTCGAGGATCGCGACGCTCCGATCCTCCGCACTCCCGTCCTGCGGAGCAAGGCGAATCTGCTCACGCGCCTGCACGGCATGGACGAGCTCGTCGGCCCGGTCTCCACGCAGTCGGTCTACGTGTACCTCGCGAACCCCCTGTGGACAATGGACCGATGAGCGACGATCGACGCTGGTCTGACTGGTACATGCTGCTCGACAGCAAGTTCGGGCTGAGCCGCGCCGGTACCGACGACTACGAGCTGCTGGCGGCGTGGATGAACGATCCGGACGTCGCTGAGTTCTGGCAGCTCGACGGTCCGCCGGAACGCACGGTCGCCTATCTCACCGACCTGCGCAACGCGACGCACACCAAGCCCTATATCGGCTCGCTCGACGGCACGCCGATGAGCTATTGGGAGCTGTACTGGGCCGATCAGGACCCACTCGCCCAGCACTATGACGCTCGTCCTCATGACGCCGGGATCCATCTGTTGCTCGGACCGAGCGACTTTCGGGGGCGCAGGCTCGGGGCCCAGCTGTTGCGGGCCGTCGCGGGCACGATTCTCGGACTGCGTCCGGAAGTTTCGCGTGTGGTCGCGGAACCGGATGTGCGCAATGTCCGGTCGATCGCCGCGTTCGAGCGCGCGGGCTTCGTCCGTACCGCCGACCTCGACCTGCCGACCAAGCGCGCTGCCCTCATGATCAAGACAAGGGAACCGCATGACTGAATCCAGCACCTACGACGTGGTAGGTGTGGGCCTCGGACCGTTCAACCTCTCACTCGCCGCCCTGGCCGATCCGGTCGACGGCCTGTCCGCCCGCTTCCTGGAGAGCAAACGGGAGTGGTCGTGGCATCCGGGGCTGCTGCTCGACGACGCAATGTTGCAGGTCCCGTTCCTCGCCGACCTGGTCACGCTCGTCGACCCGACCAGCCAGTGGTCGTTCCTCAACTACCTGCGGGCGCACGACCGGATGTTCGCGTTCTACTTCGCCGAGCGCATGCACGTGTTGCGGCGCGAGTACGACGACTACTGCCGGTGGGTGAGCGAGCGGCTGCCGTCTTGCACGTTCGGCGCGAGCGTCACCTCGGTGCGCTGGGACGGCGCGTACGAGGTCGAGTTCGTCACCGCGGACGGCACCGAGCGGGTCCGGGCGAAGAACGTCGTCCTCGGCGTCGGAACACAACCGGTAGTTCCGGAAGCTTTCGCCCCGGTGGTCGGCCGCGGCGTCTTCCACTCCGGTGAGTACCTGCACCGTCAATCCGAGCTTGCGGGTACCGGCGACGTGACCGTCGTCGGCTCGGGGCAGTCGGGGGCAGAGATTTTCCTCGACCTGCTTCGCAATCTGCCCGCCGGACGGCAACTGCGGTGGCTGACGCAGGCACCGGCGTTCGCCCCGATGGAGTACTCGAAGCTCGGGCTGGAGCACTTCACTCCCGCCTACACGCAGTACTTCCGCGGCCTCGCCGAGCCGGTGCGCGACCGGCTCGTTCCGGAACAGTGGCAGCTGTACAAGGCGATCTCGGCCGAGACTATCGCGGCGATCTACGACCTGCTGTACGAGCGCAGCGTCGGTGGGCGCCTCGCCGCAGGCGACGCTGCTGCCGAATGTTGCGGTGGTCGCCTCGCGTCGTTCCGGAAACGGTGTAGAGCTCCGGTGCCACCAGCCCGACCAGGATCAAGAGCTCGTCGTCAGTACCGACGCCGTGATCCTCGCGACCGGCTACTCCGCACGGCAGCCGGACTTCCTCGACGAGAGCCTGCTCGAGCTCGACGATGCCGGCCGCTACCGCATCGACGCCGACTACCGCGTCGCCACCGCACCGCAGGTCACCGGCGACCTGTACGTTCAGAACGCCGAGCTGCACACCCACGGCGTCGGCACCCCCGACCTCGGGCTTGGCGCGCACCGGGCCGCGGTGATCCTGAACGCGATCGCCGGCACCACCTGCTACCGGCTGCCCGACCAGACCGCGTTCACCACGTTTGGTGTCCCGTCATCCACCGACCAGCTCCAGGAGGCCGCTCGTGTCGCTGCCCGTACCCGCTGAGCTCACCGCGGACGCCTGGCGTGCCGCGGGGCGCGCCTTGCTGGCCAAGGCGATCGGGGAGTTCTCCTACGAGGAGCTGCTGACGCCCTCGCCGGAGGGCGGCGGCAGGTACCGGCTCGACCTGCCGGACCGGGTGGTCTACCGGTTCACGGCGTCGCGCGGCTCGTACGACTCGTGGTTCGTCGACCCGCTGTCGATCACCCGCGCCGTGGGCGACTCCGCCGAGGAGGAGGCGACGGACGCGTTGCGTTTCGTGCTCGACTCCCATCGTGGGTTGGGAATGTCGGGCGACACGACCGGACATCTGCTGCGTGAGCTGTCGGCGACGCTGACCGCGGACTGCCGGCTCGCGGCTTCCGCGTTGCCCACCGCAGAGCTGGCGGAACTTACGTACGCGGAGCTGGAAGGTTTCCAGACCGGGCACCCGTGGATCGTGCCGAGCAAGGGGCGGATGGGCTTCTCCGCCGCCGACGCCGCGACGTACCCGCCGGAGGCCCGGCGAGCGCTGCGGCTCCCCTGGTTCGCGGTCTCGCGCGAGATCGCCGACTATCGCGGCATCGCCACGCTCCAGGAGGCGAACCTCTACGCCGGCGAGCTGGACGAGGCGACCCGAGCACGCTTCGCCGCGAAGCTCCACTACCGCGGCCTCGACCCGGATCGCTTTCTGTGGTTGCCCGTTCATCCCTGGCAGTGGGACGAGATCGTGGTTCCGCTGTTCGCCGCGGAGATCGCCGCGCAGCGCATCGTTCCCCTGGGCGACGGTCCGGACGACTACCTCGTCCAGCAGTCGGTGCGTACGTTCACCAACGTCTCCGCGCCGCACCGCCACCATGTCAAGCTGCCCTTGTCAGTGCTCAACACGCTGGTCGGCGTGGCCTGCCGACCGAACGGACGCTCGCCGCACCTGCCGTGACTTCCTGGGTGCTCGGACTCTTCGAGAAGGACGAGTTCCTGCGCGACGTGGCGCGGCCGATCCTGCTCGGCGAGGTCGCGTCGGTGACCGTCCGGCACGATGCGCTCGAGTCGGTGAACGGCGTCCCGTACCAGTATCGCGAGCTGCTCGGCGCGATCTGGCGCGAGCCGTTGGCCGCGAGGCTCGACGAGGGCGAGCGGGCGCGGACGCTGTCGTCGTTGCTGTACGTCGATCCGTCGGGGCGCGCGTTCGCCGCCGAGCTCGTCGAGCGTTCGGGCCTGTCGGCGGAGGCGTGGCTGGAGCGGCTGTTCCACGCGATGCTGCCGCCGTTGCTGCATTTCCTCTACGAGTACGGCGTGGTCTTCTCACCGCACGGCGAGAACGCGATCGTCGTCTACGACGAGTCCGACGCTCCGACCCGGCTGGCGGTCAAGGACTTCGTCGACGACGTGAACATCTCCGACCAGCCGCTGCCGTCGTTGACCAGCCTGCCGCCGGAGATCGCGTCGATCCTGCTGCGGGAGCCGCCGGCGTTCCTGTGCCAGTTCATCCACTCTGGGCTGTTCGTCGGACATTTCCGGTACCTGGCCGAGATCTTCCGCTCCCAGCTGGGCGTCCCGGTCGACCGGTTCTGGCGGCTGGTGCGGTCGGAGATCCTCTCGTACCAGTCCGACTTCCCGGGACTGATCGAGCGGTTCGCCCTCTTCGACCTGCTGACCGAGCGGATCGAGCGGCTCTGCCTGAACCGCAACCGGCTGCTCCTCGACGGCTACCGGGACCGCCCGGCGCGACCGCACGCCGCGGTCTACGGAACGGTGCCCAACCCGCTCTACGGCTTCTCCCACCCCGCGGGCGCGATGTAGTCGGTGTACCAGCTCGTGAGGGCGTGCAGCGCTCGGAGATCCTTCCGGATCTTTCGGAGATCGGTCGTGTCGATCGGCTTCTCGGCGTAGATGCCGCGCCGACGCAGCAGCTCGGCGCGCGGATGGTCCTTCCGGAACTCGCTCGGAAGGCGCTGCAACTTGCTGCCCTGCAGGTCGTAGCCCGCGCGGTCCAGCTTGCGGACGATGTCGGCGAGCTCCGTTCCGGAGCCCTCGGCGTCGACGAGCTTGCGATAGAGCTGGACCTGGTCGGGTGCGGGGCTGGCCGAGCCGCCGCCGAGCCCGAAGCCGTCGAGGTCGAACGTGAACGAGATGCGTATCCTGCGGGCGATCCACCAGGTGGCGTGCTGGTGCTGCCAGCCGTACGGCCGGTCGGACATGCCGCTGATCCAGAACGTGCCGAACTCGTCGGTCTCGTTGAGCGCGTCGCAGAGCTGCTGGAGCGGTTGGCGGACGTACCGCTCGACCGTGTCCCGGTGCTCCTCGAGCTCGGCGGGGCCTGGATCGCCTTGCAGGTCGAGCATGACTTCGTAAGCGCGGTCGGACCAGCCGGTAAAGCTCATGCGCCGCACTTTGCCAGGAGCCACCGACAGTTCTAGAGGCCTTGCGGGAAGTCGAAGAAGCGGTCCGGGTCGTAGCGCCGCTTGATCGTTCGCAGCCGCTCGAGGTTGGCACCGTGGTAGGCGGTGAGCGGGTCGTCGAGGTCGGGATCGGGGAAGTTCGGGTAGACGCGGCCCTCGTCGGAGTACGGGTGGGTAACCTGCCAGGACTCGTTCGCCCAGTCGTCGTCAACGCCCTCGGGCGTGTGCTGCAAGTGTTCGATCAGGAACCGAGAGTTTCGGTGCGCGAACGCGGTGTCGCCTTCGTTCTTGCGGATGTACGCGCCACCCCAGGGCGTGAAGTTCAGCTCCCGGTAGACACCGTGCGCGCGCTGCTCGGTGAACCGGTCGAGGAGCACGGCGAGCGTGTACGTGGGGAGGCTCGTCCGGAAGAACTCCGACCGGCTGCGCTCGATCCGCGGCTCGTCGGTGGCGGGCTCGGCGCCGAGGCCGGACAGCGAGGGCTTGGCCCGCTGGTAGACCAGCTCGTCGATCTCGCTGGTGCTCGGCGCGGGTCCGGCCTGGTCGAGGATGCGCCGCGTCTCGGCCTTCGAGCCGAGGTGGAGGCCGAACAAATGGAGAACGGGCGGCCGCTCGGGGTCGCTGCCGGCGATGAGCCGGAGGTTGGCGTTCATGCCGTCCGAGCTGTCGGGCGCCCAGTCCTGCCAGCCGGCGATGACGTCGCGGGCGGCTTCGTACGGCCAGGTGAGGTGGAAGCGCGTCGTCCGCGGATCCTCGATCGTGGCGAACGTGAGCTGCGTGACGACGCCGAACTGGCCGCCGCCCGCACCTCTCAGCGCCCAGAAGAGGTCCTCGTCCGCGCTGGTGATCGTCCCGTCGGCCAGTACGAGCTCGGCCGCGGTGAGCTGATCGCAGGTGAGTCCGTACGCGCGACCGAGGAGGCCCAGCCCGCCGCCGAGCGTGAGGCCGGCGATGCCCACGGTCTGGCCGCAGCCGAGGTTCAGCGTCCGGCCGTGGTGCCACAGGCTGTCGTAGATGTGGGCGAGTCGGGCGCCAGCGCCGATCGTCGTGGCGGTGCCGTGGACGCTCACGGCGTTCAGCGAGCTGACGTCGAGCACGATGCCGTCGGTGGACGACCGGCCGGCGAAGCAGTGACCGCCGCTGCGTGGTCTGAGCGCGATGCCGTTCTGCCGAGCGAACGTGATCGTCTCGGCGATGTCCTCGGGGGTGTCGACCTGGACGACGGCCCGCGGCCGCTGGTCGTGGAACTTCGCCAGCTGGCCCCTGCGCGCGAGGTCGTAGCCGGCGTCGTCGGGAGTGACGACGGTCCCGGCCAGCTTCGTGCGCAGGTCGGCGAAGGCGTCACCGGGCACGGAGCTGCTCGCGGATCCAGTCGGCTTCGCGGGTGAACGCTTCGAGGTTGCCGTCGGCGGCGAACTTGGTCCACGGGTGGAGACCGCGGCTGGCGAGCTCCTTGGTGTGGTCACGTTCGGTCTCGATGACCGCGATCGCGCCTTCGATGACCTCGTCCGGCGTGAACGCGCCGTACCCCTGGCAGAGCGCCTCGAGACGGGCTCGACGGTCGAGTGGCGTGGCCATCCCGTACTCCTTGACCCGGTCGTCGGGCTGCAGTGGGATGAGGTACCAGGCGAGGTACGCGACGTCGTCGATCGCCTTGCCAGGCTGAGCAAAGTCCCAGTCGATAACGCCGACAGGCTCCGCGCCGATCCAGGTGACGTTGAACGGGGTGAAGTCGCCGTGCCGGATCAGCTCGCCGCCCTCGGCGACGACGTTCCGCCACTGGGCGTCCGGCGGCGGGGTGAACTTTCGGACGGCGTCGTGATACTTCCGGAGCAACCGGCCGAGCTTTCTCGGACCCTCGTTCGTCTTGAGGTGCTGCGGCCAGTTCGTCCAGCCGACGGTCTCGCCGGGCAGGAACGTCAACATCTCGCGGCCCTGGTCGTCGATCCCCCGCACCCGCGGCGACTCGCCGAAACCGACACTCTCGAGATGCTCGAGCAGCGCGTGCACCGCCGGCGTCCAGTACCCCGCACTCCGCCGCACGGTGTCGCCGACGCGGACGACCTCGTTGACGAACCCGCCCTCGAGTGGTTGCTCGGTTTCGGCCATGCCCGCCAGCCTATTGCGGTCACCTATAGGCAGCCGCCTGCAGCGAATAGAGCTCGGCATACAGGCCGGCAACGGCCATCAGGTCCGCGTGGGTGCCGAGCTCGAGCAGGCGGCCGTGGGACAGGACGACGATCAGGTCGGCCATCCGTACGGTCGAGAAGCGGTGCGACACCAGCAACGTGATGCGGCCGTCCGTACGGGCCGCTGCCGAGACCTCCTCGAACAGCGCGTGCTCGGTCTGCGGGTCCAGGGCCGCGGTCGGTTCGTCGAACACCACGAGAAGCGGGTTCGGACGCACCATCGACCGGGCCAGCGCCAGCTTCTGCCACTCGCCGCCCGACAGGTCCACCCCGCCGGACCAGGAGATGCCCAGCTGGGTGGACAGACCTGCCGGCAACGCGTCCAGGAACGACGCCCGCGACCGGTCCAGCGCCGAACGGACCGCGGGCTCGTCGGCACCGAGCGCGCCGACCTCGACCGCTTCCCGGGCGAGGAGCTCGAAGCGCATGAAGTCCTGGAACCCCGCCGACACCCGTTCCCGGTACGCGTCAAGTTCGATTGACGCCAGGTCCTCTCCGTCGACGAGCACCCGCCCACCCGAAGGCGCGTACATGCCGGTCAGCAGCTTCACCAGCGTCGTCTTGCCCGCACCGTTCTCGCCCACCAGCGCGACGACCGAGCCCGCCGGCAGCGTGAGCGAGACGTCCGCCAAGGCTGGCGCTCCGGCGGCGTAGGAGAACGACACCGAGTCCAGCGAGATGCCGCGGGAAAGCTCAACGGGCACTGGTGATTCGCCTCGTTCGGCGGCAGCTTGGTCCTCCAGCCAGTAGTAGTGCTCCGACACCGTACGCACCGCCAGCAGCGACCCCGCGTACTCGGTCAGCCGCGCCGAAGCGTGCACCAACGTCACCGCGAGCGTCAGCACCAGCGCGACGTCGCCCACCGAGGCCTGGCCGGCAGCCGCGGAGCGCAGGACCAGGACGACGCCGAACGCGTACGCGACCCAGAACAGCAGCCGACCGCAGAAGCCCAAGGCCACCGAGCGAAACTGCGCCGACTCCAGCTCGCGGTGCGCAGCGGCCGAGGCCGTACGGTGGCGTGCGAGCAGCTCGGACGAGAGTCCGTACAGCCGCGTCTCCATCCCCGCTGGTGCGCTGGATGCCAGCCCGAACAGATGCTCCGCGGTCCGCTGGGACGGCGCGGCTCGCAACGCGGCAGCTCGCTCGATCCGTTCGGCATAGCGCGCCGCCAAGACCGCCGGCACCGCGACGACCGGGATCAGCGCGAGCCACGGCACGATCTCGCCCAGCAGGAAGGCGGCAACCACCAGCTCCACCAGCAGGATGGGCCCAAGAACGCCGAGCGACAACCCCATCCAGAGCTCGCTCATGCTCCGCCGCAACGTCTGCAACCGATCCCAGAACTCGGGCCGCTCGAAGTGCTCCAACCGCGGCGCCTTCGTCGACAGGCCGAGCAAGCGCCGCTGCATCACCATGATGGTCCGCTCGCGCACCCGGACCGTCGTCCAGCGGTACGCCGCGGGCATCAGCACCAGGAGCAGTAACGCGGTGCCCATGAGCACCATCCCGACCACGAGGCGCGAGCGGGAGCCCGTCGCAATGCCGTCGACGAGCGGCCGTGCCCCGATGGCAGCGACGATCGGCGCGGTGAAGTCGAACGCGCTCGTCAGCAGCGTGGCCAGCGTGAGGCCCGGCCCGATGTCCCGGCCGATCCCGACCAACAGCCGGGCGGTCCGCAGCCAGGTCCTCATGACGCCTCCGAGAATCGCGAAGCCTGCAAGCGAAACATCTCCGCGTACGCCCCGCCGAGCGCGAGCAGTTCGTCGTGGGTCCCCTGCTCGACCACGCGCCCCTTGTCGAGCACGACGATCGAGGACGCCTGGCGTACGGTGGAGAAACGGTGCGAGATCACGATCGTGGTCACGCCCGAGGTCAGCTCCAGGAACCGCTCGTACAAGCGCGCCTCGGCCCGCGCGTCGAGGTGCGCGGCGGGCTCGTCGAGGATTAGTACCGAAGCACCGTGCGAGATCGCATAGAGGGCTCGGGCCAAGCCGATCTTCTGCCACTCGCCGCCGGACAGATCCACGCCGCCGTCGTACTCGGCCGAGAGGGGCGTGTCCCAGCCGTCGGGCAGGGACGCGATCACGTCGTCGATCCCCGCTGCCCTGGCCGCCTCGGCCACCGAGCCCGCCGCGGACACATCACCGAACTCGACGTTCGCCCTTGCGGCAAGGGCGAAGCGGGTCGAGTTCTGGAACACCGCCGCCAGCTGCGCGCGCCACGCGGCCACGTCGACGGTCGCCAGATCCGTGCCGTCGATGGTGATCCGGCCGGAGTCGGGCTCGTACATCCGGCTGAGCAGCTTGACCAGCGTCGACTTGCCGGCGCCGTTCGCGCCGACGATCGCGAGCGACTGGCCGGCCGGGACGACGAGGTCGAGCTCGTGCAGCGCGTCGCCGGTGCCGCTGGGATAGCCGAACGAGACGCGCTCGAAGCGGATCTCCTCCCGAGGGGCGCTCACCGCCGCCCCACCGGACGAAGGAGTCTGCGCCAGACTCGATACCGCGTCGTCGTAGCGGCGGAGCGTCGCCAGCGCCAACTCGGTCTGCAGGCTCGACCACGAGGTCATCCGTGCGCCGGCGAGGGCGACCATCAACGCCTGCACGACCGCCATGGCGGCCCCCGCACCGAGCGAGCCGCCCGCCGACCAGGCCACCGATCCCAGCCCCGCGAGCACGACAACGCCGAGCACGATCGCGGCGATCAACGGGCGTGGGCTGGTGGGAGCGAGTACGTCGTCCATCGACCGCCTCCACGTCGCGAGGAACCGGTCGAGCAGGAACGGCCCCAGCCCGAAGACACGAATCTCCTTGGCCGCGGGTGGAGTCACGCCGAGGTCGTAGTAGTACTCGGTACGCCGGGAGACCTCCGTGCCGCTGTGGTGGTGGTTCGCCTCGATGCGGGAGGCGACCTTGTCCTCGTACGCCGCCCACAGTCCGGCAGCGAGCAGCGCGATTCCCCACACGGGTTGGTGTTTCGCCACGATCACGCACGAGCCGATCAGCATCAACCGCCCGTTGAGCACGCCACTCAGCGTCCGGGCGAGCCGTCCCGGTCGGCTCCAGCTGGAGCGGAACGTCTCCTGCCCGACGTTGACGAGGTTCAGGCTGACCGGATCCTCGAGGTGCCCGATGCCTGCCGGCCGCATGACCGCGTCCATCAGTTCGCGTTGCAACAGCGCGTTCACCCGTTCGGACAGCGAGGACGCCGACGACTGCTGCAACGCGCCAGCCGCCCACTGCAGAAGGAAGAACACACCCGCGGCGATCGCCCACGGCACCGCCGACTCGTCGGGCACGCGTGTGACGACCGTGCCGATCGCGACGGCGGCTCCGAGGGGAGCCGCCGCGTTCAGCACGAGCATCAGCACCGTGAGGAGGGTGAGAACGGGACTAGCCCGCCAGGCCAGTTGAGTGAATCGCCAGTAACTACGCCAGGTTTGTCGCACACGATCGAGCATGACGCTGCCGAAAGTCCTTTGAATTGGAGAAAACCGCACCCGCGACCGTCGGCAAGTTTTCAGTGAATCTGGCGAAAGATAAAGTCTTGTCCTGCATCACCCTACTGAGGCAGAATTGAGGCGTGGCCGAAAGGCGCCCGCGACCACGAGCGCGCCGACGAGGCACAGACCCGCATTCACGATGATCGCCGTCGTCACTCCGCTGAGAACGGATTGCTGACCCACAACGATCGCGCTCATGATCGGGATGCCCATCGTGATCCCCACCTGCTGACTCATCGTCGCGATTCCGGTCGCCAGCCCCTGCTCCTCGTTCGGCAGTCCCGACGTCGCCGTCACCATGAAGCCGACGATCGCCACCAGGTTCGCCACGCCGCCGACGAACGTCGCCGCCAGCACGAGCCACATCCACGAGCCCTCGAGTCCCACCAGCACCAGGGAAGCCGTCGCCACCGCCTGCACGAGCAGACCCGCGACGATCGCGCGCACGCTACCGATCCGGCCGATAATCCTCGGGCCGACGATGCCGCCGAGCACCGTTCCCACCCCGAGGACGCCGAACGACAGCCCGGCCGCGAGGGCCGAGAAGCCCAGGCTCTCCTGCAGATACAGCGTGAGGACGAAGACCAGCGACGTTTCGGTCGCGAACGCCAGCAGACCGGCGACGTTCCCCCATCCGACCGAGCGCCGACGCAGCACCGGCAGCGGAACGAGGGGTGCCGACGCCTTCCGTTCCACGAGAACGAACGCCACGAGCAATGCGACACCGAGGAGCAACGCCGGCGGCGCGACTGTCAAGCCGTAAACGACAGCGAGCAGGCCGAGAGTTACGAGCACCGCGCCCGGAACATCCATCCGCGGCCGTACCGTCGGCCGGACCTCGGCCAGGACGAACGGCGCCACGACGAGCACGAGGACGGCCACCGGCACGTTGATGAAGAACGCCCACCGCCAGCTCAGCACGTCGGTCAGGACGCCACCGAGGATCGCGCCGGTCGTGAAGCCCGCCGCCATCAACGCACCGTTCAACCCCAGAGCCCGAGAGCGCAACGCTCCTTCCGGAAACGACGTCGTCAGCAACGACAACGCCGCCGGCGTCACGGCCGCGGTCGCCAGTCCCTGTGCGACTCGCGCCGCGAGCAGCACGCCCGGCGATGTCGCCAGCCCGCCCACCAGTGACGCGATCCCGAGCACCGCCATCCCCACCAGGAACAGCCGGCGCCGCCCGAACAGGTCGGCCACCCGCCCGAACAGCAACGTGAAACCGGCCGCAGACAAGGCGAACGCCGTCGCGACCCACTGCAGATGCTCCAGCGCGAAGCCCACAGAGGTGCCGATTACCGGTAGCGCCACGTTCAGAATCGAGAAGTCCACCGCGAGCGTGAAGCTCGCGCTCAGCAACAGGACGAGGACGACGCGTTGACGACGCGTCATCCGCTCCTGGGTCACATCCACCAAAGCAGTCATGGCGCCAACGGTCGGGGAGAACGTGTGAGGCAACCAGTGCCTGTGTCGCCTAGCACTCGCAGGGTTAGGCAGAACGGCCGCCGGCGAGCAACCATGGAGTCATGGAGACGACGGCGCTTGGGGACTATCTGCGGACGCGGCGCGCGCAGCTCAGCCCGGAGGACGCGGGCGTGGTGTCGTACGGCGCCCGCCGCGTGCCGGGGCTCCGGCGCGAGGAACTCGCCCAGCTCGCCGGCGTGAGTGCCACGTACTACACGCGCCTCGAGCAGGGCCAGAGCGCGAACGCCTCCGAGGCGGTGATCGACGCCCTCGCGACCGCGCTCGACCTCGACGACGACGAACGCGCCCACCTGCACGCGCTCGCCAAGCCGGCGAAGCGGAAGCGCAAGCGAGCCCCGAAGCCCGCCCAGGCCAGCAAGAACGTCCGGCAGCTCCTCGGCGCGCTCACCGAGGTCCCGGCCGTCGTGATCGACCGGCGCAGTGACGTGCTCGCCTGGAACGCGCTCGGCCACGCCCTCCTCGCCGGCCACCAGCTGTTCGAGGCGCCGGACGACCCGACCGACCGGCCGAACCTGACCCGCATGCTGTTCCTCGACCCGCACCATCGCGACCTCTACCCGCGCTGGCAGGACGAGGCGGCCCGGGCGGTCGCGTCGCTCCGCGTGTTCGCCGGAAGGTCGCCGGACGACCGCGTTCTCGCCGAGCTGGTGGGTGAGCTGTCGATGAAGAGCGTGGAATTTGCGGCCCTGTGGTCGAAACATCCGGTCGCGAACTGTGTTTCCGGAACAAAGCAGTTCCGACACCCGGAAGTCGGCGCGCTGGAGCTCACGTTCGAGGCGCTCTATCTCGCCGAGGACGAGGGCCAGCGGATCCTCGTGTACAGCGCCGAGTCCGGCTCCGCCTCCGAGGCCGCACTGCGGCTGCTACGCCGTTAGGTCGGCGGCCCGCGCCAGGAAGATCGCGCGTTCTCGTTCGTTGCGGGTCAGCTCGGCAGCACGTACGAACTCCGTGCGTGCCTCCTCGGCCTGGCCGAGCTTCGACAGCAGGTCGCCGCGGACGGCGGGCAGCAGCGCGTACGCCTGCAGAACGCGCTCCGCCCGCAGCTTGTCGATGAGCTCCAGCCCCGCCGCTGGGCCGCTGGCCATCCCGACCGCGACCGCTCGGTTCAGCTCGACGATCGGCGACGGCGAGATCTGGCCGAGGATCTGGTACAGCGTGGCGATCCGTTCCCAGTCGGTGTCCTCCGCGACCGTGGCCCGCGCGTGGCAGGCGGCGATCGCGGCCTGCAGCGTGTACGGGCCGAGCAGCCCGCCGAGCTCCTCCGCCGTGGCCAACGCGGCGAGCCCGCGCCGGATCAGCAGCCGGTCCCAGAGCGACCGGTCCTGGTCGAGCAGCAGCACCGGGTTGCCGTCGGCGTCCACGCGCGCCGCCGTACGGGAGGCCTGGATCTCCATCAGCGCGACGAGCCCATGGACCTCGGGCTCGGTCGGTGCGAGGCCGGCAAGGATCCGCCCGAGTCGTAGCGCCTCCGTACACAGCGTGGGCCGCATCCAGTCGTCGCCCGCGGTCGCCGCGTAGCCCTCGTTGAAGACCAGATAGATCACCTCGAGCACCGAGGCGAGTCGTTCCGAAAGTTCCGCCGGTGGGGGCAGCTCGAACGGCACCTGCTTCTCGGCGAGCGTGCGCTTGGCCCGAACGATCCGCTGCGCCACGGTCGGCTCGGGAACGAGGAACGCCCGCGCGATCTCGTCCGTCGCGAGGCCGCCGAGCAGCCGCAGCGTGAGTGCGACCCGCGCCTCGGTCGAAAGTACCGGGTGGCAGGCCATGAAGATCAGCCGGAGCAGGTCGTCGCCGATGGGGTCGTCGAGATCGGCGTCCCAGTCGGGCTCGAGCCGGTCCGACAGGTCTCGGCCGATCTCCTGCAACTTCCGTTCATGGTTCGTCCGGCGCCGGATCTGGTCGATCGCGCGGTGCTTGGCGGTGGCCATCAGCCAGGCACCGGGGTTGTCGGGTACGCCGTCCCGAGGCCACTGCTCGAGCGCGATCACGAGCGCGTCCTGCGCGAGCTCCTCGGCGAGGCCGACGTCGCGGACCAGCCGGGTGAGGCCCGCGATCAACCGCGCGGACTCCATCCGCCACACCGTCTCGATCGCCCGGTGCGTCTCGACCCCTGCCGTCATGAGGCTGATCCAAGCACACAGAAGGCCCTCGACTCCGTGGAGTCGAGGGCCTTCCCGCGGGTACTAGGCGGGTGGTCCGGCGAAGTCCTCCGGGCCGAAGATCTTGAGGACGTCGGCCTCGCCTTCCCAGCCCTCCCAGAGGTCGCGGTGCAGCTTCACGAACCGGTTGGTCCACTCGACCGCTTCTTCCTTCGCGCGGACCTCGTAGATCGCGTAGCTGATCAGTTCCTTCGCCTCGGTGAACGGGCCGTCCGTGACACTCAGGTGGCCGCCGGTCAGGGCCACCCGGGCTCCGTTCACGCTGGGCTGGAGGCCGGCCGTGTCGAGGAGCGCTCCGGCCTTGGTGGCCTCGTCGCCGAGCTTCATGATCCCGTCCATCAGTTCGGCGGGCGGCGGGGTCGGAGGGTTGGTGCCGCGGAGTAGGACGAGGTAGCGCATGGTCTTGTCTCCTTTGGTGTGTGGCGGGGTGAGGTTACTTGCTGGCTCGCTGGTAGTGGTGCACCGCGACGGCGGCGACCCAGATCCAGGCGAGCGCGACGGCGATGCCGAAGCCGACGTTGGCGACGACCGCGCCACCGGTGGAGGCGATGCCGATGAAGGAGAAGAGGAACAGGACGCCGGTCGCGAGGGAGTACGCGGCCCAGCCCTTGCGGCCCTCGCCGGCGAAGCGGCGGGCCAGGACGATGCAGCCGACCACGAGCGCCAGGAACCCGATGCCGCCGGCCATGAAGTGACCCATGGCGTGCCAGCTCATCGTCACCGGGCCGCCGGTCGGCGTGCCGGCCGGGAAGCCGAGCGCGGGATCGGCGCGGAAGATGCCGGCGGCGATGAGACTTACGCCGTACGTTCCGACAAGTCTCGGCGCCCACTTGGCTCCGCGGCCTGTCTTGAGGGCCCGGCCGAGGCCGACCGCGAAGGCGATCGTCATCAGGCCGGTGAGGACGAAGTTCGTGATCTGGATCCAGCCGAGGTTGCCGTTGCTGAGCAGGCTCAGCTGGTGGCGGCCGAGGTCGAATCCCTCGCGGGTGAACGCCTGGGTCAGCGAGACGATCGCGTAGAACGGGCCGGCGACGGCACCGTAGCCGAGCAGGCTGCGGGTAAGGCTGGTGGCAGGGGTGCAGACGGCCGCCTTCTTGCTGGTCAGAACGGTCTCGACGGTGGTGGTGTGCTGCGTCATGGTCGGCTCCTGAGTCTTGGTTCCGACCCCTTGCGGGCCGGCCTTTACCCGGACCTCGAACGAGCAGACGCGGAATCGACACGGTCGCCGAACTTCTTCCGAAGAACTTTTCCTAGGGCGTGGCGGGTCCGATATGTGACGCTGACTGGCATGGGGACGACGCGGCGCTTCTGGTGGCACTTCCTGCAGATGCTCGCCGCGATGAGTGGCGGCATGCTGCTGCTCGGACTGCTCTGGTCCCTGGTCTGGCCCGGGCACGCGTCTGGGGTCGAGCGCATGACGTTGCTGATGGTGACGAACATGACCGTCGGGATGGGTCTGTGGATGATCCTGCGGGGTCATGGCGCGGTGGCCGTCGCGGAGATGGCGCTGGCGATGTACGTACCGTTCCTGCTGTTGTTCGTGCCGTACTGGCTCGGCGCGCTCCCGTCCGACGGGGTGATGGTCGGCGGCCACGTCCTGATGCTGCCGTGCATGCTGCTCGCGATGCTGCGCCGGCGGGACGAACACAGCCGGCCTCCTCGGCGACAGCTCGCTGGGGAGACCGGCTGAGATTCGGGACCGGCTGGGCGGGTAGGTGATCGGCCGTGAGCGACGAACAAGAGAGCAGGCGCCCGACGGTCGACGACGTCGATCCGGAGGCTTTGGCCGTCCATTCGATCGACGACATCACCCGTACCCATGGGGACGGTGACGAGACCGACCGGATCGCCAGCGCGACGGGTGACGTGGAACGGGTCGAGGACCCGGCCGACGACCTTGACGACGACGGAACGGGCAGCAGCAACACCTAGCTTCGTTTGGCGCACCCCGGCTCGGTCCTGGATCATGACCGCGTGGTCGTGACCCCTTCTGAGGCGCCGCTGGTCGGGCGGCTCGCCGAGAGCGAGCTGCTGCATGCCGCCTGGCAGCGGGCGCGTGCGGGCACGCCTCAGGTCGTCCTGATCACCGGCGAGGCCGGCATCGGCAAGTCCCGGTTGACGGAGCATTTCGCCCGAATCGCCCTGGCCTCCGGCGGGCGCGTCCTCACCGGCGCCTGCGTCGAGGTCGGCGGGGATGGGCTGCCGCTTGCCCCGATCGTCACCGCTCTGCGTGGCCTCGCCCGCGAGATCGGCCCGGACACGCTCGCCGCGATGCTGCCCGGCGGGGACCTGGCCCGACTGCTGCCGGAGCTTGGCAACGGTGACGGCCAGAACGGGCACAGCGGTGGGCAGGCCCGGTTGTTCCAGCTGCTCGTCGCGCTGTTCGAACGGCTCGCTGCCGAGCAGCCCCTCCTCCTTCTGATCGAGGACGTGCACTGGTCGGACCAGTCGACCCGCGATGTGCTCGACGTGCTGGCCAGGTCGCTCCGTTCGTCGCCGTTCCTGCTGGTGGCGACGTACCGCAGCGACGACGTTCCGCGCGGGCACCCGACGCGGCGGTTCCTCGCCGAGCTCGAACGGGTCCGCAACGTCAGCCGCATCGACCTGCTCCGCTTCGACCGCGCCGAGACCGCCGAGCTGATCGCCGACCTCACCGGCTCCCGGCCGGTCGAATCTGTCGTCGAGCGCGTCTTCGGTCGGTCCGAGGGGAACGCGTTCTTCGTCGGGGAACTGATCCGCAACCAGCAAGCCCACAACGAGCTTCGCCTCGGCGACTCGTTGCGCGACCTCCTTGCCGGACGCATCGAACGCCTTGATTCTCCTACCCAGCAGGTGATTCGCGCCGCGGCTGTGGGCGGCCGGTGGATCTCGCACCGACTTCTCGCGGAGGCTGCCGAGCTGCCCGCTGACGTACTCTTCGCCGCGCTCAGGTCGGCGACCGATGCCGGCGTACTGGTGAGCGACGGCGATGGGTACGCGTTCGGTCATGCCCTGTTGCGGGAAGCGGTCGTCGACACCCTGCTGCCGGGTGAACGGATGCGACTGCACAAGGCGTTCGCGGAGGCGATCGAACGCGATCCCGAGCTGGCTCGGCCCAAGAGCGCGCCGTCCGATCTCGCGCACCACTGGTGGTACGCGAGGGAGCCGGACCGGGCGTTCCCCGCGTTGGTGGCCGCCGCTTCGGCAGCGCAGTCGATGTACGCGTTCGCCGAAGAGTTCGCGTTGCTTCAACGGGCGTTGGAGATTCTTCCTCGCGTTCAGTCGCCTTCCCGTAGTGAGCTGGCTCTGCTCGACGTCGCCGGCGAGGCGGCGCGGTTCGCCGGAAAGCCCACGTCGGCGTTGAAGTTCACCGACCGTGCGCTCCAATTGGTCACGCCGTCGACCGATCCGGTGGAGGTCGCCCGGCTCCACGCGCGGCGCACCCGGCTGCTGCTCAGCGTCGGCCGTGACGGTGCGATCGCCGCGGGCGAGGAGGCGGCGCGGATCGTTCCGCCCGACACGCTTGCCGAAGCGCAGGTGCTCGACCCGTTGACCGCCGCGATGGTGCTGCACGGTCGGGCCGCCGAGGCCTTCGACATCGCCGATCGCGCGGTGCGGCTCGCAACCGCGTACGGCACCGAGGCCGACACCCTGTCGCCGCGGATCAGCCGCGCGCTCGTGCTCTGGCATCGCGGCGACTTCGAAGACTCGCTCGCCGAGCAGAACGAGATCCGGGAGGTCGCCGAGCGACTCGACGATCTGGGCATGGTCACCCGGCTCCTGCTGAACCAGTCGCACACGCTGCGGATGATCGGGCGGTACGAGGAGGCCGTTCGCACCGCTCTCGACGGTCTCGACGCCGCGCGCAAGGCCGGCTTGGCATCGTCGCTCGGCGGCACGCTCGCGTCGAACGTCGCCGAAGCGGCGTTGGCGTTGGGCGACTGGGATCTTGCCGAACGTACTGTCAATGACGGGTTGGCAGTCGGTCCGATGGGCGTGCACGAGGCGTACGTCCGGGTCCTGGGCTGCATGCTCGCTCTCCTGCGTGGCGAGCTGGGCGACGCTCGTTCGCACTATGCGGTCGTGGCTCGGATCATCGCGGACGACTACCACGTTCCCCAAGCCCTGTTGCCGAAAGCGCGGATCGCGGTCGATCTCGCATTGGCCGAAGGGCGTATCGACGACGCGCGGTCGGTGGCTGCTTCGGCGATCGCCGGTGAGCTGGCCGACCAGCCGGCGTACGCGTGGGCCTTGGTCTGCTCGGCGGCGCGCGCCGAGGCTCTGGCGCACCTGCGCGACCGGTCTGCTCCGTCGTCTGCGTCGTCTGCGTCGTTGGAGTCGGAGCTGCGCGAGCGCGCGGCGTCGCTGCCGACCTCGCGGCCCATGTGGCTGGCTTACTCACTGCAGTTCGCGGCCGAGCTCGGGTCAGCCGCTTCGTGGGTGGAGGTCGTCGCGGCCTGGGACACGGCCGGCGAGATCTACCTGGCCGCGGCGGCCCGCGTGCGAGCGGCCGAGTACGCGCTGGCCTCCGGCTCTCGCGCGGACGCCGAACAGCTCCTGACCTCGGCCGCGGCCGTCGCCGACCGCCTACGGGCCCGGCCGCTGCGTCTCGAGATCGACCAGCTGGCACGACGCGGCCGGCTGTCCATCGGGTCCGAGGAAGTCCCGTCCGAGCCGTCGGAGTCCTCGGAGCTGGAGCGATTGGGCCTCACCGACCGCGAGGTCGAGGTGCTGCGCCACGTAGCGGACGGGAAGTCGAACCGCGAGATCGCCGCCGAGCTCTTCATCTCCGACAAGACCGCCAGCGTCCACGTCTCCCGCATCCTCGCCAAGCTCGGCGTCACCAGCCGCGGCGAAGCCGCAGCGGTCGCCCACCGCCTCCGCCTCTTCGACACCCCACTCCCCTAACCACATCGCGACTTTGCCCACGAAGGGGGCGTTCCGGGGGTGCCCAACGGGCTCGGGACGCCCCTTTGGTGGGTGAAGTGCGCAACCCGTTGCCAGCGGCACCCCACCGTGATCATGATCGTGATCATGAAGGGAAACCGGCGTATATGACCGGTCTGGCTTCATGATCACGATCATGATCACCCGGGCCAGCCGACACTCGACGTGCGCGGTTCGCTACTCGGTGCCGCCGTTCTTGAGTGTGCCCTTGAGGTCGTAGCGGTAGGTGATGTCGATCGGGCCCGCGGCGGTGCGCCAGGTGCCGTTGATGATCTGGCGGGTGAAGCCGGACGAGGTGAAGTCACCGTTCGTCGCCTCGACCAGCATGGAGATCGTCGCGATCCCGTCGTTCTTCGCCGCGGCCTTCGCCAGTGCCTGCGGTGCTGTTCCGCGCACGGTGTAACGGCCCTGGTCGTCCGTCGATGCCTTCGCCACCACGGCGGGCTCGACCGTCGCGCCCGACTGTGCGGCGGCCCGATCGGCGGCCCAGGTGAGGGTCACGGTGGCGCCGGCTACAGGTTCGGCGGGCTTGCCGTCGACGGCCTTACGCACCGTGCCGGTCACGATCACGGGGGCGTTGCTGTCCGCGCCGCGCTTGTTCAGGTCGGCGGAGGGACCGGGGCCTGAGCATGCGGTGACGACGAGCACGCACAGCAGGGCAAGCGCCCCACCAAACTTGATCATTCCCCACCCCCGGAAGACATCAGGCCCGCACCAGGGTACCCGGCAAAACGGGCGAGAAGTATGCCGTCCACAGGCGGTTGCTGAGCGTGCTGGAGCGGGCGCGTACAGTAGGGCAAAGCTCGACATTGGTGACGAGAACGTCACATCCAGTGACCATCCGGAGGGTCGCCCCCGTGACAACGACCAACGTGGACCGCATGCCGCCCAGCGCGCCCGCGCCCATCGAGGAAACGCTGAGCCACAAGCGCATTCTCGTGGTGTTCTCGGCGCTCATGCTGACGGTGCTCCTCGCCGCGCTCGACCAGACGATCGTCGCGACCGCGCTCCCCACCATCGTCGGTGAGCTGAACGGGCTCGACCACATCTCCTGGGTCGTCACCGCGTACCTGCTGTCCTCCACGGTCGTCATGCCGATCTACGGCAAGCTCGGCGACCTGTTCGGCCGCAAGGGCATCTTCCAGTTCGCGATCATCGTGTTCCTCGTCGGCTCCGTTCTCTCCGGCTGGGCACACAACATGACCGAGCTGATCGCGTTCCGCGCCCTGCAGGGCGTCGGCGCGGGCGGGCTGATGATCGGCGCGCAGGCGATCATCGCCGACGTCGTCCCTCCGCGCGAGCGCGGCAAGTACATGGGCCTGATCGGCGCCGTCTTCGGTCTCTCCTCGGTGATCGGTCCGCTCCTCGGCGGCCTGTTCACCGAGCACGCCAGCTGGCGTTGGTGCTTCTACGTCAACATCCCGCTCGGCATCATCGCGCTGTTCGTTACGGCTGCTGTCCTGAAACTTCCGAAGCACCACGTCCGGCCGCGGCTCGACTACTGGGGCGCGCTGCTGCTCGCGGTGGCGTCGACGTGCATCGTGCTGTTCAGCAGCTGGGGTGGTTCGCAGTACGCGTGGGACTCGTGGCAGATCCTCGCTCTCGCTGGCGGAGCGATAGTTTCGATCATTCTTTTCGCCGTTCGCGAACATTTCGCGAGCGAGCCGATCATTCCGCTCCGGTTGTTCCGGGACGGCATCTTCAGCGTGGCCAGTGTGATCGGGCTGATCATCGGGTTCGCGATGTTCGGTGCGATCGCGTACCTGCCGGTGTTCCTGCAGATGGTCAACGGTGCGACGCCGACCGAGTCCGGGTTGCTGATGCTGCCGATGGTGTCCGGTCTGTTCGTCGCGTCGATCGTCGCCGGCCGGATCATGTCGGCGACCGGTCACTACAAGGTGTTCCCGATCCTCGGCACGCTGATCGCCGGCGGCGGCATGGCGTTGCTCGCGCAGATGGACGCCGACTCGACGCGGGTGGAGAACGGCATCTACATGGCGGTGCTGGGTGTCGGCGTCGGTCTGGTGATGCCGACCCTGGTGCTCGCGGTCCAGAACTCCGCGCCCCGTGAGGACCTCGGCGTCGCGACGTCGGCGTCGAACTACTTCCGGCAGATCGGTGCGTGTCTGGGTACGGCGGCGTTCGGCGCGCTGTTCACGAACAGGCTCGCAGACGCGCTCGCCGAGCGGCTGCCGTCGACCGGTGGCGCCGCGGTGCCGTCGGTGGACTCGATCACGCCGGAGTCGCTGCAGGGCCTTCCGGCCAACGTACGTGAGGGATTCGTGCTCGCGTTCGCTGACGCGCTGCCGCCGATCTTCCTGTACGCCGTTCCCGCGCTCGCCGTCGCATTCCTGTTCGCCTGGTTCCTCAAGCAGAAGCCGCTGCAGAGCCACCCCGCCGCGACCACGGCGAGCGGCGACCCGGCGGCAACGCCGCTCGAGGCGTTCGAGGAGGACGAGAACGATCTGCGTGGGTACGCCGTGAGCCTGCCGGCGCAGCAGCGGACCGAAGAGGACGTCGTACCCGACCTCGAGGCCGACGAAGACCCTGATGACGTTGAGGAAACCGTTCCACAGCTCGATGCGGTAGCAAGTGAGGAAGACGAGGAATCCGACCCGATGCCGATCCGAGTCAGCGTGCGCCGCGGGGATGGTGAACTCGTCCGCGGCACCGTACTCACCCTGATCGACCTTGCGGGCAAGCAGGTCGGCCGCAGCGTCGCGACGGGCGAGGGCGGCTATTCGATCGACAAGCCGGAGCGCGGGACGTACGTGCTGATCGCGAGCGCGCACGGCTACCACCCGGAGGCGACGCCGATCGAGATCGGTGACGGGCCGTTGGATCTCGCGGTGACGTTGACCGGTGAGAGCGGGCTGTACGGGACGATCCGCTCGGTCGGCAACGGGCCGGTCTCGGGCGCGACGGTCACATTGACCGACCCCGCTGGGCAGGTGGTGGCTTCGCGCTCGACGACGTCGGACGGGTCGTACGCGTTCCGCGGGCTGGTGCCGGGCTCGTACACGATGGCCGTCTCCGCGCGGGTGTATCGCCCTGCGGCGTTGGTGGTTCAGGTGTCGGAGACCGGCAAGGTGCGCCAGGACGTCGAGCTGGTGGGCGGCGCGCAGCTGCACGGCCGGATCCGCGGCAAGTACGGCCGGCGTCCGCTGCCCGGCGCGCGCGTCACGCTGATCGACCCCGCCGGCCGCGTGGTCGGAGCGACGTCGACGAGCGAGGACGGTTCGTACCGCTTCGCCGAGGTGCCCGAGGGCCAGTACACCGTGGTCGCGACGACGTACCCACCGTCCGCGAGCACGATCAAGGTGAGCGGCGGGCAGAACCACGAGCACGACATGGAGCTCGCCTTCCCCGAGCCCGACGCGTCGGCCATCGCCGCCGCTGTGGCCAACGGCCGTCCCGCATCGGTGGGCTCGTAGATGTCGGCCCTGTGGCGGGCGGTCCGAACGGTGTGGGCCGCCCTCAAGCACCAAGGCCATTACCCCACCCGCGGCGACCAGCTGGCCTGGTCCGGCTGGTCCACTACGCGGAAGAATCCGCCCAGGTAACCACGGCGGGGTGGGCGGCGGGAGCGCGCAGGCCGTCGAGGATGAAGCCGAGGTGGCGCCGCCAGGAGTCGGGGTCGGGGCCGTACTCGGCCGCCAGGGCGGTGGAGCTGACCAGGGTGGTGACGTCGGCGAGCTGGAAGTCCGCGCGGAGCTGGCCGGCTGCTTGTGCTCGCTCGATGACCTTGCGCAGCGCCTCGACGCCCCGCTCCTTGGCCTCGTCCAGGCCCGGGGTGTCGGGGAATTGGCTGGCACAGAGCTCGGTGAGGCCACGATCCATGACCTGCATCCCGCAGGTCCGTTCCAGGTAGTAGACGAACCCGTCCCACGGATCGTCGATCTCCACCGCGCGTTCACAGATCTCCACGGCTTGTTCCAGGACGCCCAGGAACGCCGCTTCGATCAGTGCGGCTCGGGTCGGGAATCGGTTGTACAGCGTGCCGATCGCCACGCCGGCCTTCCGCGCGATCTCCTCCAGTGACGCGTCGAGTCCCTTCACGCCGAAGATCTCGCGCGCGGCAGCGACCAGCAGGTCGCGGTTGCGCTGCGCGTCACGGCGCAGGGGACGGGGCTGGCTCGACACGATCCCAGCATAGACCAAGTTGAGGGGTTCCTCAGGTTCGTGTAGCGTGTGGCGAACCTGAGGAACCCCTCAACTTCCAGCAAGGGACCTGACGTCATGCGAAAGCTCATCGTCCAGCAGTGGGTGACCGTCGACAACATCGCCGCGGAGGAGGACGGCGGGCTCAGTTTCGTGTCAGGGGAGCCGTTCGCCGAAGACGACATCAGCGCCTACAAGACCACCATGATGGAGTTCATCGACTCGGTCGACACGATGATCCTCGGCGCGAACACGTACGCCCAGTCCAAGGACTACTGGCCGTACGCCGAGGACCAGGGCGAGTACGGCAAGAAGCTCAACAGCCACACCAAGTACGTCGCCTCGTCGAAGCTGGACGAGGCTCCCTGGGGCGACTTCCCGGCCGCGACAGTGACGCGCGACCCCGCCACCACCATCCGCGAGCTCAAGAAGCAGAGCGGCAAGGACATCTGGTTGTGGGGGAGCTTGCGGCTCATGCACTCCCTGCTGGACGACGGCCTCGTCGACGAGGTCCGGCTGCTGGTCTGCCCAGCATCGCGCGGCAAGGGAACGCGCGTCTTCCAGGACACTCAGGACCTGAAGGTGGTCGAGGCCACCGCGTTCGACAACGGCGTGGTCATCCTGCGCTACGAGGTCAAGAACGCCTAAGCGGGAACCGCTCCTCCTCGACGGTCGACCAGCCGCAGGCGGACGAAGAGCGCGAGCGCGCCGAGGAGGGCGGCGCTGGCGAGGAAGGGCGCGCCGGGGGCGAGGGCGTAGAGCGGGGTGCCGAACAACGGGCCGCCGATCGAGCCGGCTCCGTTCGTCGCGCCGATGAGGCCCGCCAGCCCACCTTGCTCGTGCCCTTCGACCCGCAGCGTCGCACCGGCCATGTAGCCCGGTAGCGCGAGCCCGTGGCCCAGGCCGAAGAGCGTGGTCGCCAGCACGATCGTCGCCAGGTTGGGCGCGAACGCCAGCGCGGCGAGCGCGACCATCGAGGTCGGGATCCCCACCCGCAACAGGGTCGCCGGCGACCAGCTCAGGCGGCGGACGAGCAGGCCCTGCGCGATCAGCGACGCGACCCCGTACCCGAGCAGCGCCACACCGGTCTGCTGTGCCGCCTGCTCCGGTGTCAGCCCGAGCCGGTCCTGGACGAGGAAGCCCACGGTCACCGGCAGCGAGGTCAGCGCGAGGAACAGCACCAGGCCGGTGACCAGGTAGGGAGAGATGCGCGGGTCGAGCGGGCTCAGGGCCTTCCGTTCCTCCTTGGCCGGCGCCGGCGGCGGCGCGGCGCCGGGCTGGAAACGTACCCACACGACGCAGGCGATCAGCAGGATCAGCACCGGCGGAACGAACAGCGGCGCCATCAGTCCCCAGGTGGCGAGCAGTCCGCCAAGCATCGGTCCGATCACGGCGCCGAACCCGTACGCGGCGCCGTACAGGCCGAGCGAACGCACCCGTTCGGCCTCGGTCTCGGTGCTCGCCGCGAGATGCGACTGCACCGCGACCGGGACCGCCGCCGCGGTCAGCCCGAAGCCGACGCCGCGACACAGGAGCAGCAGCCAGAACGTGACACCCGGCGACATGCCCGTCGCCACCGCGACCTGCGTGACAATCGCGAAGCCCAGCAGGGCAAGGGCGACACCGAGCAGCGACGCCACGATCACCGGCTTGGGCCCGAACCGGCTCACCGCGCGTCCCCACAACGGGCTCGCGAGCAGGATCACCGCCGACGACACGGTGATGAACAGCCCGACCTGGATCTCGCTCAGCCCGAGGCTGCGCCCGAGCGGCGGGATGACCGGGGCGAGGATCTGCTGGCCGCCGAACATCCCGACGACCGCGACGTACGGCACCCACCGTGCACGCGTGGACACGCGCTACCTCCAAGACTCTGGGCAGCGGGCCAGCGTCTCACACCGGCTGTCGTCAGCGGTAGCTCGGCAGCTCCAGCAGGCTCGACACGTTGTGGATGCTCGGCGGCGGGCCGTCCTGGTTCTCCTGCCACGCGCTCATCTCCAGCGCGAAGTCCTGGTTCGCCTCGACGTAGGGACGCAGCGTGGCCTCGTACCGCGCGAACGCCTGCGTGTGGTCGCCGTTCGCTGCCGCGAGCTCGCCGGCGAGGACGTACGCGCCTGTCAGCGCGAGGCTCGTGCCCTGGCCGGACAGCGGCGAGCCGCAGTAGCCGGCGTCGCCGACGAGCGCGACGCGGCCGGCCGACCACGACGGCATGCGGATCTGGCTCATCGAGTCGAAGTGGAAGTCTTGCGCCGCCCACATCTGCTTCAGTAGTCGCGGAACTTCCCATCCTGCTTGGGCAAAGTGTTCGGCGACGTGCCGCTTCTGCGCCTCGACGTCGCGCCGGCCGAACGGCTCCCCCAGCATGCCGAGCATGCCGCGCGCCTCGGTGTTGTTCCGCGCGCTGTAGAGGCCGGCGAGGCTGTCCGGGCCCTGGTGGTAGATCTGCCAGTGGTCGAGGTCGAGGAAGTTCTCGGAGGTGAAGACGGCGAGGTTCGTGCCGAGGTGGTGGACGAAGTCCGCCTCCGGGCCGAACGCGAGCTTCCGCACGTGGGAGTGCAGCCCGTCGGCGCCTACGACGAGGTCGAACGTGCTCGGCGCCTGCCGTTCGAACGTCACCTCCACGCCGTTCGTTGTCTGGGTGAGGCTGACGATCGAGTCGTCGAACACGTACTCGACGCTGGATCGCGTTGCCTGGTGGAGGATTCCGGCGAGGTCGTCGCGCAGGATCTCGATGTCGGGGCTGTCGGTGTCGCCGCCGGTGAGCGTGGCCTCGGTGGTGCTGAACAGCTCGGCGCCGTTCTCGTCGACGTACGACATGCCGCGCATCGCGGTGTGCGCCTTCCGCGCCTGCTCCAGCAGACCCATCCGCCTCGTGACCTCGAGCGCGGTGCCGCGGATGTCGATCGCCTGGCCGCCGGGGCGGATGGTGGGCGCCTTCTCGACAACGGTCGGCTGGAAGCCGTGGTGGTGCAGCCAGTACGCCAGTGCCGGTCCGGCGATGCTCGCGCCGGAGATGAGCACGCGTCGGTTGTTCATGATTCCCTCCCTGCGGTTGGTACGTTGTACGTGAAACTGAATGTACGGCGTAGATACAGCTTGGGCAAGGCGTTCTTGTGACAAGCTGTACTAGTACAGGGAGGGTGGTGTCGGGATGGCGCAGGCGCCGTACGCGCGGATCGTCGCCGCTCTACGGGAACGCATCGAGTCCGGCGCGCTCGCGCCCGGCGAGCGGGTGCCGTCGACGCGCCAGCTCGCGCGGCAGTTCGACGTGGCGCTGGCGACGGCGACCAAGGCGATGGGCGCGCTGCAGCAGCTCGGGCTCGTCGAGGCGATGCCGCGGGTGGGCACCGTGGTCGCCGCCGCCAAGCCCGGGCGGGAACGCCGCTCGGTCGAGCACGTGGGCGAGCCGTCCCGCGAGCGGATCGTCCGTACGGCGATCGCGCTCGCCGACGCGGACGGCCTGCCGGCGGTGTCGATGCGGGCCGTCGCGGCGAAGCTCGATGTGGCGACGATGACGCTCTACCGGTACGTCGAGAGCAAGGACGCCCTTGTGGTGTTGATGGTTGACGCTGCCTTCGGCGAGATGTCGTTCCCTTCCTCGCCTCCGTCCGGCTGGCGCGCACGGCTCGAGCTGGCCGCCCGGCTGCAGTGGCAGACGTACGTACGCCACCCCTGGCTGCCGCACGTCGGCACCCTCGGGCGCCCGGTGCCGCTGCACAGCGTGCTGGAGTTGTCGGAGTTCTGCCTGGCCGCCCTCCAGCCGTACGATCTCGACCCGGAGACGAGGCTGCGCATCCAGATGGGCGTGTACACCCTGGTCCGCGGCGTGGCCGTGAACCTCGAGTCCGAAGCCCGCGCGGAGGCGGAGACCGGGCTCACCGAGGACGAGTGGATGACCGCGCAGTTCTCGGCCTACGACGAGATCACCCGCTCCGGCCGGTATCCGCTGTGGGAGGGGATGATCGCCGAGTTCGGCGAACCAGGCTTCGACTTCGACCTGACCAACGTCCTCGAGTTCAACCTCGCGACCTACCTGAACGGCCTCGCCACCGTCATCGAACGCTAGGGCGGATGTCCGGCGAGATCTCGGGGTCGGTGAGGACTGTGTAGAGGGTGCGGACGATCGAGTGGTAGCCGACAAGCTTGGTGCCCGACGCCGTGACGTAGGCGAGATCGGTGCTGAGGTCGTCGCCACTCTGGGTCAGAGCGTTGCAGCGGACAGTGAGAGTTGTGTAGTCGTCGACCGAGTACGGCGGGGTCGTGGTGCCGCGGGAGAGGGCGGTCACGTACGTGTCGCGGTCGGCGAGGCACGCCACGGCGGAGGCGAGCCAGGTGCGGATCGCGTCGGGCGTCACCGCCGGGGCTCGCCAGGGTGGGAGGTTGCCCGCCGCCAGGGCGAGGTCGATCCGCGCGACCGCCTCGGTGGCCGAGTCCTCCATGCCCAGGCCGCGGCCCACCTCGTGGATCGCCTTCTCCAGCCGCCACCCAGCCATCGTCAGCTTGCCCAGCGCCGCCACGTACTCATCCCCGTGCATGCGCCCACTATGCCCATTGATCGCTCCTAACGCTCCCACCGATCGGCCTGGGCTATTGGACGTCCGCCGCCGACGCTGTGAGGGTGGAGGCATGACCACAAGCGAAGCGTGGACGGGCCGAAGGCAGCTGGGCAGCGACGGGCCGGAGGTGAGTGCCGTCGGGTTCGGGTGCTGGGCGATCGGCGGCCCGCTCAGCCGCGACGGCAACCCGGTCGGCTGGGGCGTCGTGGACGACGACGAGTCGGTCGCGGCGATCCACGCCGCGCTCGACGAGGGCATCACTTTCTTCGACACCGCCGACATCTACGGTGCGGGGCACAGCGAGCGAGTGGTCGCGCGTGCGCTCCGCGGCAGGCGGGACGACGTCGTCATCGCGACGAAGTTCGGCAACACGTTCGACGAGGAGGCCCGCGAGGCCCGCGGCCCGAACGCCGACCCGGCGTACGTACGCCAGGCCTGCGAGGCGAGCCTGCGTCGGCTCGAGACGGACCGGATCGATCTGCTCCAGTTCCACGTCGGCGACTACGACCTGGCCAAGGCCGAGGACGTACGCTCCACGCTGGAGGACCTCGTCGCCGAGGGCAAGATCCGCTCGTACGGCTGGAGCACCGACCACCCCGAGCGCGCCGAAGCCTGGGCCGCGCACAAGTACTGCTCCGCGATCCAGCAGGCGTTCAACGTGCTGAACGGCAACGCCGAGACGCTCGCGATCTGCGAGAAGTACGGCGTCGCGAGCGTCGTCCGCGGCCCGCTCGCGATGGGCCTGCTGTCCGGAAAGATGAACCAGGACACGAAGTTCGCGCAGGACGACATCCGCTCCGGCTGGAACCTCAGCGGCAGCGACGACGACCGCCTCGCGAAGGTCGACCGCCTCCGCGACGTCCTCACCGCGGGCGGCCGCACGCTCGCCCAAGGCGCCCTCGGCTGGCTCCTCGCCCGCAGCCCCGCGTTCGTCCCGATCCCCGGCATCCGGACCGTCGCCCAGGCAAAGGAGAACGCCGGCGCCCTCCGCCACGGTCCGCTCACCGACCAGGAGCTTGCGGACGTAGAGGCCGCCCTCGGCCGCTGACAGCGACGTTCAGAGCGCTCTGCTGTCCCGACCGAGAGAGTCGACGGCAGTACGAAGGAACGCGTCTCGCCGGGCGACGATGGCCGGCGCGGCGTTGGCGACGCCGTTCTCGTCCCACGACGGGCCCCAGCCGTCCAGATCCGCGGTCGTGTTCAAGGCGACGACGGCGTCCCAGTACGCGACGTCTGCCAACGGGCGACCCGTCTCGTCCTCCCAGCCGGAGAGCACATGAGGAGGCGCGGACGGGAACGAAGACCGTCTCGCCCATGGGCATGCCGTGCTCGCGGACGAGCTCGTCGGCAAGCTGGAGCAACGGCGTCTGGTACGCGCTCTCCAGCGAGAGTCGAGCATCCTCACTGGTCATGCCGGCGAACTCGCAGAACGCGTCCACCACGGCACCACGAGAAGCGTCAGCGGTCGCCCGATAGAGGGCAGCCCAGCGCCGTACCAAGGAACGGTCGTCCGCTCGGTCGCCCTGCGCAGGACGGATCCGAAGCTCCACTCGGGCGTCGCCGCCAGTGGGTGGGCATGGACCCGAGCAAGAGCTGCCCCGCCGCGCGAAGGTGCGCGACCGACATCAGCCGTGGCATGTCCGACGTGCCGGGCACGTAGGTCTCCAACGTCGCAGGCATCCCCGTGACCGAGCCGTCCAAGTCGCTCGCCAGCAGCCGAGGAGCGGACAGACCGAACGACTCCGCGGTGCGCAGCGCGAAGGCGCCCACTCCGATGTTCTTCGCCGGGATAGAGCCGGCCATCCCGCTGCCCAGGCAAGGTGTGAGTCGCCAGGTTCTGCCATGGCCGCGACGCTAAGCACCGAGAGGGTTCAGCACAATCGGGTTTCCGCCACCCGCTGACAGCACTCCTGTCAGCGGCTGACAGGGGCATCTCAGCGGGATGTGCGGGCGGTAACAGCGCCGAGAGGGATCGTACGACGGTCACCTCTACTGAAAGGCGCTGACAAATGTCCTATGCGATCCAGGCGGAAGGCCTGGTGAAACGGTTCGGCAAGACCACGGCCCTCGCCGGGGTCGATCTGGCGGTGCGGTCGGGCAGGGTGCTCGGCATCCTGGGCCCGAACGGGGCCGGCAAGACCACTGCCGTCCGCATCCTCTCCACTCTCATCACGCCCGACGAGGGCCACGCAACCGTCGGTGGGTACGACGTCGTCAAGGACGCGGACAAGGTCCGGCAGCTCATCGGGCTCACCGGCCAGTACGCGTCCGTCGACGAGGAGCTCACCGGCTTCGAGAACCTCCTGCTCATCGCCAGACTCCAAGAGCTCCCGCGCAAGCAGGCCAAACAACGCGCCCACGACCTGCTCCAGAGGTTCGAGCTCACCGACGCGGGCGGCAGGCCGGCCAGCACCTACTCCGGCGGCATGCGACGACGCCTCGACCTCGCCGCGAGCCTCGTCGGCCACCCCAAGATGCTCTACCTCGACGAGCCCACCACGGGCCTCGACCCGCACGCCCGGCTCGAGGTCTGGGACATCATCCGCAAGCTCGTCGAGGACGGCACCACCGTGCTCCTCACCACCCAGTACCTCGACGAGGCCGACCAGCTCGCGAACGAGATCGCGGTCATCGACCAGGGCAAGGTCGTCGCGCTCGGCACCTCCGGCGAGCTCAAGGCCAAGGCCGGCGCACAGACGCTCGACGTCCGCCCCGCCGACCTGCGCGACCTCCCGAGGGCCAAGGCGATCATGTACGAGCTCACCGGCGAGCACCCGACCGAGAGCGCCGATCTCGGCCTCCTCACCGTTCCCGTGAACGACGACACCATCCTCACCGCGGCCGTACGACGCCTCGACCAAGAGCAGATCACCGTACGCGAGCTCGCGCTGAGACTGCCCAGCCTGGACGAGGTCTTCCTCGCCCTCACCGGCCACAAGGCCGAAGAAGACCACCAGCAGCAGGAAGGCAAAGCGGCATGACCGCCCTCACTGTCAACGACACCTTGCCCAGCCGGAGCATGAACCCCCTCAGGGCGCTCCAGCACGGCCTCACGCTCACCTGGCGGAGCATCGTCAAGATCCGCCGCAACCCCGAGACGCTCATGGACGTCACGCTCCAGCCGATCATCTTCACCGTGCTGTTCGTGTTCGTCTTCGGCGGCGCGATCGCGGGCGACTGGCGCCAATACCTCCAGTTCGCCCTTCCTGGCTTGATGGTCCAGACCATCGTGTTCTCGACGATCGGCACCGGTCTCGCCCTCAACACCGACATCGACAAGGGTGTGTTCGACCGGTTCCGCAGCCTTCCGATCGCCAGAACCGGACCGCTCGTCGGCGCCGTCCTCGGCGACCTGGTGAGGTACGCGATCTCGCTCGCCGTCCTGATCGGCTTCGCCGCGATTCTCGGCTATCACTTCAACACCGGCTTCCTCGCGACGCTCGCCGCCTGCCTGCTCGTGCTCGCGTTCGCGCTCACCCTCTGCTGGGCCTGGGTATGGCTCGGCCTGAAGATGAAGAAGCCGCAGGGCTTCCAGGGCGTCGGATTCATGATCATGATGCCGCTGACGTTCGGCAGCAACGTGTTCGTCCAGACCACCACGCTCCCCGGTTGGATGCAGGCCTTCGTGAACGTCAACCCCGTAGCGCATCTGGTCGACGCGACCCGCGGCCTCATGCTCGGCGGAGCCGTCGCCAGGCCGCTGTTGTTCAGCCTGCTCTGGATGGCCGGCTTCCTCGTCCTCTTCGTCCCCCTCGCCCTGCGCGCATACCGGAGGCGCACATGACCACCCCGAAGACCGACACCCTCGAGGTCCCCGGAGCCACGCTCTACTACGAGGTCTACGGCAGCGGCCCCACGCTGCTGATGATCTCCGGCGGCCTGGGCGACGCGGGCTTCTACGGCCGGATCGCTCCCCTGCTCGCCGACGACTATCAGGTCGTCACCTACGACCGGCGCGGCAACTCGCGCAGTGGTCTCGACGGCGAGCCCACCGACCTGGTCGTCGCGCAGCAGTCCGACGACGCGCGCCGCCTGCTCGACGCAGTCGGCGCGGGCGACACGTATGTCTTCGGCAACAGCGGTGGCGCGATCATCGCGCTGGACATGGCCGCCCGGTACCCCGAGTTGGCGGAGCTCTTCGTCGTCCACGAGCCACCGGTGGTCGAGCTGCTGCCCGACGTCGACCAGCTCCGCACCTCCTTCGCCGACGTTCGAGCCGTGTACGAACGCGACGGTGCCTGGCCCGCGATGGAGAAGTTCCTCGCGTTCACCGGTCCGCCGGAGGAGAGTCCGGACGACGATTGGGGGCCGGACGACGCGCTCGAAGCGAGGTTCGCCAACAACATCGACTACTTCGTCGGTCGTGAGATGCCGAGCTTCGTTCGCTTCGTTCCCGACATCGCCACGCTCCGGACGAACGGTGCCAACGTCGTCCTCGCGGGCGGCGCCAACAGCGGCGACACCTACGCGGTCAGGGGAGGTGTCGCGGTCGCCGAGCTCCTCGGCACGACGTTCGTCGAGTTCCCCGGCGACCACACCGGATACCTCAGCCACCCGGTGGAGTTCGCCGCGAAGCTGCGAGACGCCCTTACTCCATAGGAAGAATGCTGGCGAGCGCGTCGTCTCGCGACTGGCATCGGCCGGTCGCGAACGCGCGCTCGTACGCTTCGTCGCCCAACGCCTCCCGCGCACGAGCGGCCGTCTTGAGGACACTGTCGTCGGCCAGCGGTCCGCCGCGAACGGCCTCCGCGAGCCCGAGCAACGTGGCCGCCCGCTCGGCCGATCCCTCCAGCAGCGCGACGGCTGCCTCGATCCGCGCGGCGATCGACACGATCGGCATGTCGAACGCCACCATGCCGTGCCGCAGTGCCTCGCGAGTCCGCTGCGAAGCCATGGGCGCGTCACGTTCGAGCACGTCCGCCGTCGCCAGACCGACCAACACCAGCGCCTTCGCCTGCGGCGGGCCTCCGGACAGTCGCTCGCTCTGGTGCAGCTCGCTGAAGGCCCTGTGCAGCAAGGCGCGAGCGCGCGGTACGTCGTGGGACTTCATCTCGACCTCGGCGAGTCCGCACAAGGCCGTATGCCGTGCCTCGGACTGGCCGAACTCGTCGGCGAACCGCAGCGACTCCTCCAGCTCCGCGCGCCCACCGGGGAGATCGCCCGCACGCGCACGTTCCAGGCCCACCGCCGACATCATGTGCGCGACATCGTCGACCGAGTCGAGCTCATGGACCAGCCGCAAGGACTCTTCGTACGCGGCGATCGCGCCCTCGTGGTCACCGACCGCGGACAGGTCACCGGCCTCGGCCCGCCGCACGGCGGCCATGCCCCACCGGTCGCCGACCTCGGCGAACGCCTCGAACCCGCGGCGAAGGTACGAGGCAGACAGCTCCGGGTTGCCTTCGTTGCCCTCCAGGAACCCGAGAAACGTCAACGCCAGCGCGCGTTCCCAGCCGCCGTACCGGTCGACCAGGTTGGTCAGCGTCACCCGCGCCTTGCCGCGGTCGCGGTCGAAGACCGAGACGATGCCCTCGAGGAACAGCATCAACGGATACCGCGTCATGTCGAGTGAACGGCTGTCCGCGATCGCCTTGCCGATGATCGCGGGTCCCTCCTCGAACCGGTCGGCGCTGAGCATCATCATGCCGTGGAACGCCAGCACGGCCGCCCTGGCCTCGAGGTTGTTCGCTGCGGGAAGGGTGACGATCTCGTCGATGAGCGCCATGCTCTCGGCGCGGTTTCCCTCGATGAACCAGAACCACATCATCGACGCGCCGAACCTCGCGGCGAGGTCTCCATCTCGCGTGTCGAGCGCCCAGCGCAGAGCGGCGACGACGTTGCCGTACTCCCGTCGTGCGCGAGCCAGCCACACCAGCTGCTCATGCCGGCGCAGGTGCGAGTCGGCGGTCTCGATCAGATCCCGGAAGTACCCAGCGTGGCGGCTCCGGACTGCGGCGGTCTCGTCCGCCTTGGCGAGCTGTTCGGTGCCGTACGCGCGGATCGTCTCCAGCATCCGGTAGCGCATCTCCTCGCTGCCGGCGTCCGTTGTACCCGCGAGAATCGCCTTGTCCACAAGGGCAGCGAGGGTCGCGAATACGTCCTGCTGGTCCAGATCGGGCCCGGTGCAGACCAGCTCGGCCGACTCCAGCGTCGCGCCGGCCGGGAACACCGAGAGCCGGCGGGCGAGGATCCGTTCGGGCTCGTCGAGGAGATCCCAGCTCCACTCCACGACAGCGCGCAGCGTCTGGTGCCGCGGCAACGCCGTACGGCTCCCCGCGGTCAGCAGCCGGAACCGATCGTCAAGCCTGGCAGCGATCTGAGCCGGAGCGAGCGAACGCAGCCGCGCCGCGGCCAGCTCGATCGCGAGCGGCATCCCGTCCAACCGAGCGCAGATCTCCACCACAGCTGGGAGATTCGCCGCGTCGAGCACGAAGTCGGGGCGTACGGCGACCGCGCGATCCACGAACAACCGCACCGCCGAGTGCGCGAGCGCCTCCGTCGGATCGGACGACGCGTCCGGCCAGGACAAGGGCGGCAACGGGTAGACGTTCTCGCCCAGGATCGTCAGCGGTTCGCGGCTCGTCGCCAGGATGCGCAGCTGTGGACAGGACGCGAGCAACGTCTCCGCCAACCGCGCGGCCGCGGCGACGAGGTGCTCGCAGTTGTCGAGGATCAGCAGCGCCCGCTTGGTCGCGAACGCGTCGACCAGCCGCGCGACCTCGGCCCGCGCCTTGACCGGACGGGGGTCGAGCGACGGCGTCTCCAGCAGCACCGCCTCGCGGATGCCCATCGCAGAGAGCACGGCCTGCAGCAGGTCGTCCTCGTTGGTGACCGGTGCGAGCTCGACCAGCCAGATGCCGTCGGGCGAGTCCGCCCGCCGCCGGCCGGCGAGTTCGGTCGCGAACCGCGTCTTCCCCGCGCCACCCGGCCCGAACACGGTCACCAGCCGCGTCTCGTCGAGCAGCGCGCCGACGCGGGTCAGCTCGGTCTCGCGGCCGACGAAGCTGGTGAGCGAGGCGCGGAGGTTGGTGCGGGTCGGCGCCGGCGAAGGCGCGACCGACGGGTCGCGCCGCAGGACGGCGAGGTGAACGTCGGTGAGCGCGGCCGACGGGTCGACGCCGAGCTCGTCCGCGAGCGCGAGGCGGATCCGTTCGTACGCGGCCAACGCGTCCGCCTGCCGACCGGCGGCGGAGAGCGCGGCGACCAGCTTGGCGTGCAGCGTTTCCCGCAGCGGGTGTTTGGCGGCCAGGCGTTCCAACTCGTCGAGGTCGAGCTCGCGATGCTCGGCGACGTCGAGCCGGCGGTCCTCGAGCCGGGTCGCGACGGCCGCGGCGAACGGGGCGTCGAGCACGTCGGCGAGCGCCGGCCCACGCCACTCCCGCTCGGCGTCCTCGTAGCGCCCGGCAGCCGCCAACGCTTCGAACCGGCAGGCGTCGACGTCCTCGGAGGCGATGGGCAGCACGTACCCGGCCGGCTTCGACTCGACCGGGATCCCGGCGCGCCGGAGCCGCGAGACCAGCGACTGCAGCGCGTTCGTCGCCCCACCAGGCGGGTCGTCGCCCCACAACCCGTCGATCAGCGCCTCGGTCGTGACCAGCCGGCCGGGCTGAAGGGCGAGCAGAACGAGCAGCGCGCGCAGCCGCGTCCCGCCGACCTCGACCGGTCGACCGGCGTCGTCGAGAACCTCGAGCGGGCCGAGGACCTGGATGCGCACGCCCTCAAGCCTGCCAGTCGGCGACGAACGCGATCGCATCGTCGCGGCTGAGGGCGGTGCCCTGGGCGAGCGCGGCGTCGTACGCGGCGTCGCCGAGGGCGGCCCGGGCATGGTCGGCGACGTCCACGAGCAGCGGTATCCCTCGCAGCGGCCGGCCGCGCAGGACGGCGGTGAGCCCGGTCAACCTCGCCGCTCGTTCGGCGTCGCCCTCCAGCATCGCCAGACCGGCCATGCAGTGCACCCCGACCGCGAGCGCAGGGATGTCCTTCACGGCCAGCGCCAGCCCCACGCCGTACCGGAGCCGGTCCCGCGCGGCGTCCGCGTCACCCTCCACGATGAACAGCAAACCCTGCATGGTCACCAGGTACGCCTCGGCCTGCCGTGACCCGAAGTTCGTGCTGGTCAGGTCGACCAGAGCGCGATCGATGTACTCGTGGGCCCGTCCCAGGTCACCCTGGTCTGCCGAGATCTCGGCCATGCCCAGCCGCACCCACATCGCCGCCGCGGGTTGTCCGAGCCGCTCGGCGATCGCCAACACCGCGTTCAGCTCCGCCTCGCCGGCCTTCCGGTCGCCGGCTCGCCAGCGTTCGAGCCCCAGCTGCGAGCCCAGCTCGTGCAGGTCCTCCGTCGAGCCGAGCGCCCGCAGGTGTTCGATCGCCTCCTCGTACGCCGCGACCGCCGCCGCGTGGTCACCATCCAGCGAGCGATGGTTCGCCAGCGTGCGCAGGGCGCCGGAGATGCCCCAGCGTTCGCCGAGCTCGCGGAACACCTCGAGCGAGGCGCGCGCGTCGGCCTCGGCCGCCTCGATGTTGCCGGCGTTCTCCTCCAAGTGGCTCCGGAACATCAACGCGAGCCCGTGGCTCCAGCGGTCGGGCAGCTCGAGCGCCTTCGTCAGCTTCACACGCGCCGTCGCGACGTCCGCGGTGAACACCGCGACGACGGGTTCGAGCATGCTGAGCACCGGGTGCCGCGAACGGTCACGCACTCGCCGTACGCACTCCAAAGCGGCGACGACCGCGCTCCGGCTGTTCTCGGTCCGGCCGTCCATCTCCTCCGCGAGCGCGTAGAACGTCAGCGTGATCGCGTGCACGTGGTCCGGGATCTCGCCCGGAACGGTCGCCGCCTCGCGCATCCACGCGAAGCTCTCCGTGCGGTTGCCGCGCAGGAACCAGTACCACAGCAGCCCGACCGCGAGGCGGTTCGCCGTCTCGGCCCGTTGGACGTCGATCGCCCAGCGCAGCGCGGCGATCAGGTTGTCGTGATCGGCGCCGAGGACCTCGAGGTGGACCAGCTGGTCGGCGGTCCGGAGCAGCGGATCGGTGGTCTCGGCGAGCTCCAGGAAGTACGTGGCCAGCGCTTCGTTGGTCGTCTCGGTCTCGCCGGCCTCGTCGAGGCGTTCGAGGCCGTACGCACGAACGGTCTCGAGCATGCGGTAGCGCGTGGCGGGGACGAGGTCGGCCTCGACCAGCGACTTGTCCACCAGCCCGCCGAGCGCGTCGAGGACGTCGCCGGTCGCGAGCTCGCCGCCGGCACAGATCTGCTCCGCGGCGTCGAGCGTCGCACCACCTGGGAAGAGGGACAGCCGGCGAAGGACGGCGCGTTCGGGGTCGCTGAGCAGGTCCCAGCTCCAGTCGACGACCGCGCGCAACGTCTGGTGTCTCGGGAGTGCGGTGCGGCTGCCGCCGGTGAGCAGGCGGAACCGGTCATCGAGCCGTTCGGCGATCTGGGCCGGGGCGAGCGCCCGTACGCGCGCGGCTGCGAGCTCGATCGCGAGCGGCATGCCGTCCAGCCGGCGGCAGATCTCGTCGACTGCTTGAACGTTCGCGTCGGTGACGGCGAAGTCGGGGCGGACGGCTCGCGCGCGGTCGGTGAACAGCGTGACCGCGGGATCGACCTCGAGCGGCGGGATCGGCGCGAGCGCCTCGCCGGGGATCCCGAGCGGCGTACGGCTGGTGGCGACGATTTGCAGACCCGGGCAGCCCAGCAGCAGGCGTTCGGCCAGCTCGGCCGCCGCGGCGACGACGTGCTCGCAGTTGTCGAGGATCAGCAGCAGGTCCTGGCGGGCGAGCTGGTCGGTGAGGCGGGTCGTGGCGTCGCCCAGCCCGATCGCGACGTCCGGCCGTCCGCTGAGGCCACGTTCGCGGAACCCGAACGCGGTGAGGACCGACTGGACCAGGCCGAGCGGCTCGGTGACGCGGGCGAGCTGGACCATCCAGGCACCGTCGGGGATCTGGTCGGAGATGCGGATCGCGAGCTCGGTCGCGAGCCTGGTCTTGCCGGCGCCACCCGGGCCGATGACGGTGACGAGCCGGCCGTCGCCGAGCAGCTTCTCCAGTCGTCGCAGCTCCTGCTCGCGACCGACGAAGCTGGTCAGCGGGGTGGTGACGTTGCCGCGACCGCCGCGCGGCGTCTCCTGCCGGAGGATCGCGAGGTGCAGCTCGGCGAGCTCCGGCGAGGGGTCGATGCCGAGCTCGGTCTCGAGCGTGCCGCGGAGTCGTTCGTACGCCGCGAGCGCGTCGGCCTGCCTGCCCTGCTGGGCGAGCGCCTTGATCAGCAGGGCGTGCAGGCCCTCGCGCATCGGGTGCTCCGCGGTGAGGCGTTCGAGCTCGGCGAGGCTGGGGTCGCGGTGCTCGGCCGCGGCGAGACGGAGGTCGTCGAGCCTGGTCGCGACCGACGGGGCGAACGGGGCGTCGAGCACGTCGGCGAGTGCGGGGCCGCGCCAAAGGCACTCGGCGGCGGCGGGATCGGCGCTGGCGAGGCGTTCGAACTCGTGCGCGTCGACCTCGGCGGCGATCGCGTACCCCGCCGGCTTCGCCTCGACCTCGACGCCCGCCTTGCGCAGGCGAGAGACCAGCGACTGCAACGCGTTCGTCGCCCCGGCGGGCGGATCCTCGCCCCAGAGGTCGTCGATCAGCGTCTCGGTGGAGACGACGCGGCCGGCGTCGAGCGCGAGCCGTACGAGCAGGGCACGCAGCCTGCCGCCGGCGACCTCGATCGGCTCGCCGGCGTCGTCTCGGACCTCGAGCGGCCCGAGCAGGTTGACGCGCACGTGCTCAAGCCTGCCTCACCACGCAAGGCGAGAAATAGGCCAGGGCCGCGCCTACGCAGGAGGGCAGGTCGTTCGACCCCCGCAAGCCGTTCTAGAGGTCGGCGAGGTCGATCGCGTTGGCCATCAGGACGTAGCCTGCGTCGTTCGGGTGCAGCTTGTCCCCTTGGACGTAGGCCGGGTTGACCCGCTCCGGGTCGGCGGGGTCGCGCATGACCGCGTCGAAGTCGACCAGGTCGTCGCAGGCACCCGCGCGGACGGCCGCGTTGACGGCCTGGCGGCCGGTCTCGGCCTGCGGCGTCCAGGCCCCGAATCCCTTGTAGGGAAGGACAGTCGCGCAGATCAGCTTGACGCCCTTGGCGTGGGCGCGGCTCTTGAGCTCTCCGTACGCGGCGATCAGCGCGGCGGGGTCGGTGGCGGGCGCGTTGATGAGGTCGTTGACGCCTTCGAGCAGGATGACCGTACGGACGCCGGCCCGGCCGAGCGCGTCGCGGTCGAACCTCGTCAGCGCACCGGGACCCTGCCACTCCCCGCCGGGGAGGGGATCCTTCAGGACCTTGTTGCCGCCGATGCCCTCGTTCGCGACGCCCATGCGCTTGCCCGCGGCGAGCAGTCTGCGGGCGAGGACGTCGGGGTAGCGGCGGTTGACGTCCCAGGTCGAGCCGACGCCGTCGGTGATCGAGTCGCCGAACGCGACGACCGCGCCCCGGACGCGCGGGCCGAGAACATCGACCGCGGTGACGTACCACCAGTAGTCGGTGGTCGCGCCGAACGCGCCACCCGTCGCGTCGCTGGCGTGGTCGCCGGTGGCGACGAACGAGCGCTGCGCGGCGAACGGATGGATCGTGCCCTCGCCGGGCGCGTCCGCGACGTAGATGGACACGAGCAGGGTGGCCTCGTCACCGACCCGCAGCGGGATGGCGTCGCTGACGACCTCCTTGCCCGCGGGGATCGTCAACCGGGCCTTGCCTTGCACCCTGATGGCGCGCAGGGTGCCGGCGACGATGGTGGCGGTGCCGTTCGCCGAGACGGCGACGGTGGCGCGGTCGACGACGAGCGGGGCCTTGCCGAACAGGTTGGAAAGACGTACGCGGACGACGCTTCCGCCCACGCTGAGATGCACGACGTTGCGTACGGTCGTCTGCGGCTGCGCGTCCCACTGTTGGGTCGGCGCGGTCCCCCAGCTGACCGTCCAGGCACTGGTCGACGCGTTGGCGGGTGCACCGACCAACGCGCAGCCGAGAACGAGCAGGACGACGAGCATCTTCTTCATAAACGCTCCGCTGCCAGCAGTTGCCCGATGGCTACCGCGGCGGCGCCGCGGGCCCATTCCTCGAACGGCATTTCGCGGGTAATGACATCACATCGGGCGGCGCCGTACGCCTGCCGCCCGAACTCCTCGCGGATCTGGGCCTCGACGAGCTCGTACGTCGGCAGGCCCTCGCCGGAGACGACGATGCGTTCCGGGCCGACCAGGTTGGCGACCGTGGCGAGCGCGACGCCGATCGCGCGGCCGGCCTCGCGGAAGACCTCTTGGATCGCGACGTCGCCGGTGCGGGCTCGGGCGAGGGCGTCGGTGAGCGTCAGCTCCGGCTCACCGGTGGCGGTCCGCAGGTGCTCGACGATCGCCCGTTCGGACGCGACGGTCTCGACGCAGCCGCGGCCGCCGCACATGCACTCGGCACCGTTGAAGTCGACGGTCACGTGGCCGAGCTCGCCCGCGACGTCGTGCGCCCCCTCGACCAGCTGGCCGTCGGCGACGAGGCCGCAGCCGATGCCGGCGCCGATCGTGACGAGCGCGAACGAGTGGGAGCCGACGCCGTGGCCGAACCACTGTTCCGCTCTGGTGAGCGCCTTGACGTCGTTCTCGACGAACGTCTCCAGCCCGGTCGCCTTGCGGACGAGCGTGGCGATCGGGACGTTCTGCCATTCCAGGAACGGCGAGTAGCGCGCGACGCCGGTGTGGTGGTCGACGTCGCCGGCGATCGCGAGGCCGAGGCCGGTGGTGCGCCGTTGGAAGGCGCGGTCGGTGCTCAGCAGGTCCTTGGTGAGCTTGGCGATCGCGTCGACGACATGGTCGACGTCGTGGTCGCGGAGGCGTACGTGCTTGGCCTTGCGGACGACGGCCCGAAGATCCGTGACGACGCCGACGAGCTCGTCCGCGGTGGCCTTGATGCCGACGAAGAACTCGCGGTCGGCGTCGACCTGGAGCGGGTTGGCCGGCCTTCCTACGCTGGCGGGCCGGTCCTCCAGCTCGCCCTCGATCAGGTAGCCGGCGTCGAGGAGCGGTCTGACCGCTTTGGTGACCGCGGCGGGCGAAAGGCCGGTCAGCCGGGCGACGTCCACGCGGGAGACCGGACCGTCGGTGAGGACGGTCGTGAACACCCGGACGGCGGCGGGACCACTCCCCGGCACCCGTCGCGGCGCTTCGGTCGACACGCCGTGACCTTAGAAGGGTTAGTTCACGCCGTCAAGAATTTTCGCCACGGCTGCCGTGGAAGGATGCCCACGTGCGGGACCTCGCGGCAGCCTACGCGACGACGGCCGCGCCCTACCCGCTTCGCGTTCATCAGGCTCGGGCGCTCGCCGAGATCTCTCGGTTGATGGTCGACGGCGACCGGCGTCGCGCTTGGGTCGTCCTGCCGCCGGGGACCGGGAAGACGCTCGTGGGGCTGGAGACGATTCGCCGTCTCGGCGCTCCGGCCGTGGTGTTCGGGCCCAACACGGCGATCCAGTCGCAGTGGGTACGGCAGTGGTCCTCGTTCTCTCCCGCTGTCGTTCCGGCGGGGACGTCACGTTCCTTGGAGACGCCCCTCACCGCGCTCACCTATCAGGCGCTGGCGACGTTCGACGCCGACGATGAGGTCGACGAGGAGGGCCACTCCGGTTCGACCTTGATCGGCCGATTGCATCCGAACGGGCAGGCGCTGATCGAGGTGATGCGCGCGACCTCGCCGCTGACGATCGTGCTCGACGAGTGCCACCACCTGCTCGAGATGTGGGGGCGGCTGGTGGCTGAGCTGTTGGAGCTCGTTCCGCACGCTCACGTGCTCGGGCTCACCGCCACGCCGCCGCGGTCGCTGACGCGGGACCAGGCCGAGCTGGTCGACTCGCTGTTCGGGGCGCCGGTGTACGGGACGTCGATCCCCTCCGTCGTACGGGAGGGGCATCTCGCGCCGTTCGCCGAGCTGGCCTGGCTGACGACGCCGACGCCGACTGAGGCCGACTGGCTGACCGCTCAGGCCGAGCGGTTCTCCGAACTCGTGACCGAGCTGCTGGATCCTTCGTTCGGCTCGGTGAGCTTCCTGAGCTGGGTCGATCGGCGGTTCGTGCACCGGACGCCGCCGATCCCCTGGCATCGGTTGGAGCGCGACGAGCCTGAGCTGACCGCGGCCGCGCTGCGGCTGCACTTCGCGGGGTTGTTGGCGTTGCCGCCGGACGCGCGGTTGCGCGAGGAGCACCGGCATCCGCCGACCGCCGACGACTGGGTCTGTCTGCTGGACGACTGGGTCCGCCGGTGTGTGGGCTCGGACGAGGCCGTGCTCACCGAGCTGCGCCGGGCTCTGCCGAGCGTCGGGTACTCGCTGACGCGGCGGGGCGTCCGGTCCGGTCGTTCGCCGGTCGACCGGGTGTTGGCCCGTTCCGCTTCGAAGTCCGCGGCGTGCGTCGAGATCACTGCCGCGGAGGCACGTTCTCTGGGCGACCGGCTGCGGATGCTGATCCTGTGCGACCACGAGCGCGCCTCGGCGACTCTGCCGGCCACGTTGCGTGGGGTGCTGGCCGCGGAGGCGGGATCGGCGCGGCTCGTTCTCGCGGGGCTGTTGGCCGACGCACGTACCCGCGCGCTCGCGCCCATGCTGGTCACCGGCCGGACCGTGGCGGCTGGTGCGGAGACGGCCGCGGCGTTCGCGCGGTTTGCCTCCGAGGTGGACCTCGAGGTTGGCGAGCCGGACGCGGACGGGATCGTGGAGCTGACCGGTCCCTGGTCGTCGCGGACGTGGGTGCCTTTGGTCACCGCGTTCTTCGAGGCGGGCTCGTGCCGGGTGCTGGTGGGTACGCGCGGGCTGCTCGGCGAGGGCTGGGACGCGCGCGGGGTCAGCGGGCTGGTCGACCTGACGACGGCGACCACGCCGACCTCGGTCGTGCAGACGCGCGGGCGGGCGCTGCGTACCGATCCCGGGTGGCCGGACAAGGTGGCGATCACGTGGACCGTCGTGTGCGTGACCGAGGACCATCCGAAGGGGTCGGCGGACTGGGATCGCTTCGTCCGTAAGCACAACGGCTACTTCGGGATCGACGAGTCGGGCGAGATCGTCGACGGGGTGGCGCATGTCGACGACGCGTTCTCGCCGTTCGCTCCGCCGAAGGTCGCGTCGTTCGACGAGGTGAACGCTTCGATGCTGGCGCGGGCCGAGGCTCGTTCGGTGGTGCGGGCGTTGTGGAAGGTCGGCGAGCCGTACGACGACCGGCCGGTGCACACGTTGCGGATCCGCACCCCGGCTGCGCGGCCGGCGGTCGTGCCGGCCCATCCGCCTGTGGCGGTGCCGGCCGTGACCGGGGTCGTGGCCCGATCTCCCCGCTGGGTCTTCCCCGTCTCCGTGGTGCTGGCGTTGGGCTTCCTCGCGACCCTGCTCGGCCTCCTCCCCGCGCTCGCACCCGTCCTCGCCTTGGGGTTGTTAGGCGTCGGCGCGTACGCCGTCGAACGCCGCGGCCGCCTGGTGGCCGAAGCCGCGCGCCCGATCGACCCGATGCGGGTCGCGTACGCGGTCGCCGACGGTCTGCACGAGGCGGGGCTGACACGCGCCGGTGCGAGTGCGGTGGCAGTGAAGGTGGACGAGACCGGCGAGTACCGCATCGCGTTGCACGACGTCCCCGCCGAAGCCTCGCGCGAGTTCGCGGTGGCGCTGGACGAGGTGCTGTCGCCGACGACCTCACCGCGCTACGTCGCCCCGCGCTACGTCCTCGACCCCGTGACAACGGTTGCCGACCGCCTCCGCATCGGCACCCTGTCGACGTTGGGCCGCCTTCGCCCCACCGCCGTGATCTGGCACGCCGTCCCCACCTCGCTGGGCGTGAACGCCAAGCGGGTAAGGGCATTCACCGCAGCCTGGAACAAGTGGGTCAGCGCCGGCACACCGCTCTACACCGGAAGCCCCGAAGGCGAAGGCATCCTCGCCGCCCACCGCGGCAACGACCCGATGCAGGCCACCACCGCGATGCGCCTCAGCTGGGAGTAGCGCTACATCCCGTACGTCTCCAGCAACCGCAGCCAGACCTCGCTGACCGTCGGGAACGAGGGCACGGCGTGCCACAAACGATCCAACGGCACCTCGCCCACCACGGCGATCGTCGCGGCGTGGAGGTGGTCGCCGGCGTCCGGGGCGACCATGGTGAAGCCGACGATCACCAGGCGTTCCTGGTCCACCACCATCTTCGCCAGGCCCTTGTAGCCGTCCGCGTGCAGACCTCCGCCGGCGGTGTTGCCGACCTCGTACTCCACCGCCCGCACGCTCATGCCGCGGTCCGAAGCCTCGGCCTCGGTCAGCCCCACCGACGCCACCTGGGGGTCGGTGAAGACGACCGCGGGGACGTAGCCGTTGTTCGCGGTCGCGGCGTACGGCGACCACGCGACCGGCATCGCGTGCGAGCCCTTCGAGCGCGCGGTGATCGCGTCGCCGGCGATGCGGGCCTGGTACTTGCCCATATGCGTCAGCAGCGCGCGGTGGTTCACGTCGCCGACCGCGTACAGCCAGCCGCCCTCGACGCCCTTCACGCGGCAGCTGTCGTCGATGTCGACCCAGTCGCCGTCCTTCAACCCCACCGAAGCCAGGCCGAGGTCCTGAGTCCGCGGCGTACGACCGGTCGCCACCAACACCGCGTCGGCCTCGATCTCCGAGCCGTCCTCGAACGTCAACGTGGTCGGCCCGTCGCCGTCGCGGCGCGCGGACGTCACGTTCGCCGACGTCCGTACGTCGATCCCGTACGACGTCAACGCCTCCTTGACATACTCACCGGCGAACGCCTCCAGCCGCGGCAACAGCCGCTCCCCGTTGACGACCATCGTCACCGAGGACCCGAGGTCGTTCCAAGCCTGCGCGAGCTCACAACCCACCGGCCCGCCACCGAGGACGACCAGCCGCTCCGGCGCCGACTTCGCGCTCGTCGCCTCGCGGTTCGTCCACGGGCGCGCCTCGCGCAGCCCCTCGATCGGCGGGAACGCCGTGTCCGAGCCCACCGCCAGCACCACCGCGTGGGTGGCGAGCAGCACCTGGTCCTCGGCGCCCTCCTTGCCGACCACGACGCGCAGCGGTCCGTCGAGCCGCGCGCGACCGCGGACGACCGTGATCTTCGCGCCCTCGGCCCACTTGACCTGGCTGGAGTCGTCCCAGTTCGCGGCGAACGAGTCACGCCGCTTCAGCACGGCGGCGACGTCGAGGTCGCCGGTGACCGCGGCGGCCGAGCCGGCCACGGCCTTCGCCGCCCGCAAGGCCTCGCCGGAACGCAACAGCGCCTTGCTCGGCATGCAGGCCCAGAAGGAGCACTCGCCGCCCAGCAGCTCGGACTCGACCAGCGCTGCCGACAGGCCGTGTGAGGTGACGCGGCCCGCGGCGTTCTCTCCGGGAGGGCCACCACCGATGACGACGACGTCGTACGTCTGCTCAGGCATACGAGCCAAGCTAGCTCGTCACGTCCTTGCGGAGGAAGCGAACCCACGCCACGGCTGCGAACAGTGAGGCGTAGATCGCGGCCGAGACACAGCCCTTCACCAGGTCGTCGAGCTGCACCGGATCGCTGAACAGCCCCTGCCAAGCGTCGGTGAAATGCGTCGGCAGCAGGTTGCGAAGGACGCCGAGCGCGCTGATCTGGTCGAGGATGCTGGAGACGATCACGATCATCACCGCGCCGCCCACCGCGCCGAGCGGCGCGTCGGTGCTGACGCTGAGCAGGAACGCGAGACTCGACACGACCAGCAGGCTCACCGCGAGATAGCCGAGCATCGCGGCCAGCCGGACCAGCGCTTCGTTGGCGGAGATGTCGTCGCCGATCGGCGTCTGCAGCGGGTGCCAGCCGTACGCGAAGACCCCGATCAGCAGGCTCGTACCGGTCAGCAACGCGATCGCGACGCCGGTCGACAGCAGGCTGACGGCGAACTTCACCGCGAGCAGCCGCCCTCGCGCGACCGGGATCGCCAGCAGGTAGCGCAGACTCCCCCAGCTCGCCTCGCTCGCGACCGCGTCGCCGGAGAACAGCGCGGCGACCACGATCAGCAGGAACGCCTGCGAGACGAGCACGGTGAAGATCGTGAAGTTCGCGGCCCCGCTCGTCGCCATCGAGATGAAGCCGGGGCCGTCGCCGCCGTCGTCGTCGTCCGGACCGAGCTGGAACGCGACCAGCACGATGATCGGCAGCAGGATCATGAAGCCGAGAGCCCAGCGCGTGCGCTGCCGGCTCCACTGGCGGCGGATCTCGGTGCCGAGCGTGTACGCGGTCATCGCGCGTCTCCCCCGATGAGGCTGAGGAAGACGTCCTCGAGGCGGCGGCCGTTGGCCGTACCGACGATCTCGCCGACCGACCCCGCCGCCACCCGCCGGCCGCGGTCGAGGACCACCACATGCGTACAGGCCTGCTCGACCTCGGCGAGCAGGTGGCTGGAGACCAGAACGGCCCGACCGTTCGCCGCGTACCCCTTGAGCACGCGCCGCATCTCGGCGATCTGCGGCGGATCGAGGCCGTCGGTGGGTTCGTCGAGCACGAGCAGCTCCGGCATGCCGAGCATCGCCTGCGCGACGGCGAGGCGCTGCTTCATGCCGTGGCTGTACGTCTTCACCTTCCGCTCGAGCGCGCTGCCGAGCGCGGCGATCTCGAGCACCTCGTCCAACCGCGCCTCGGCCTTCGGACGGCCGGTCGCGCGCCAGTACAGGTCGAGGTTCTTGCGGCCGGACAGGTGCGGGAGGAAGCCGGGACCCTCGACGAGCGCGCCGAGCCGGTCGAGGACGTCGGAGCTCGGAGTGAGCGGGTTGCCGAAGATCAGGACGTCGCCCGCGGTCGGGCGGATGAGGCCGAGCAGGATTCGCAGGCAGGTGGTCTTGCCGGCGCCGTTCGGGCCGAGCAGGCCGACGACCTGGCCGCGGCCGACCTCGAAGTCGACGCCCTTGAGCGCCTCGAAGCCGTCGGTGTACGTCTTCGCCAGTCCGCGGACGACGAGCGGATGGTCGGTGTCCTCCACTGCGGTCGTCGTGCGCCGCCGCCTGCTGGTCCGCGCGACCAGCCAGGCGAGCGCGACGCCGAGGGCGATCGAGAGCAGTACGGCGGCCAGGATCCAGGGCCAGACCGCGCTGGCCGTCGCGATCGGGTTGGCGGCGACCTGGGGCAGCGAGAGCTTGCCGCCGGCCAGGCCGACGACGTACGTCGTGGGCGCGGTCGGGCTGGCGTACGCCTGGTCGGCGGTGGCGATCGTGACGCGGATCCGATGGCCGGGCGACCAGCGGTGGACGAGGCCCGGAAGCGCGACCGTGACGGGCTTCGCTTGGTCGATGCGGGTGGGCAGGTTGGTGAGCCGGATCGGGGTGACCTGGCCGCCGAGCAACGTCTGGCTGCCGGTCGAGGCGACGTCGTAGAGCTTGAGGAAGAGGACTGCCTCTCCTGTTGGGCTGGCGGCGAGCAGCTGAACGGTCGCCGCGCCGGCGATGTCGGTGGGCTCGTCTAGCGTTCGGAGACTCGTACCGGACGAACTGGCCGGGGATGTCGGCGAGGGCTCCCGCAGCTTCGGTGGCCTGAGTCAACCCTAGGCGCCGAGGCTGGGGAGGTTGGTGAGTGGCGCGGGCACGCCGTTGGGCGGGTTCGCAGCGGGGCTGGGGCGGCCCGTGAGCTGGAGAGATCGGGGCTCGGTGTTGCCTTCGAGCCCGGGGTAGCGATCAGAGCTGAGCGCGGTGGTCCGGACGGAGCTCGTCCTGTAGTCGTAGCCGTTCACGCGGCTGAACGTGAAGTCTGTCGAGGTGTTGCCTATGCCCTTGAGGTAGTGGTCGAACCAGGTGATCGTGAGGTACTTCAGCCGGTCCTGGTCGGCGGTCGAGCCCGGGCCGCCGTCGTGGCCGCCGGAGAACCAGGCGACCTGGACGGGCGTGCCCGTCGCGGCGATGCCGCGGGCGTTCGCGTCGGCTTCCGCGAGGGGGAACAGCGAGTCGGCGAGGCCCTGGACGAGCAGCGTGGGCGCCTCGATCCGGTCGAGCACGGTCTCCGGGCTGGACCTGGTCAGCAGCGCCTTGGTCTGGGCGTCGGACCGGCCGGTGGTGGCGGACTGCAGGTACGTACGGCAGACGTCCGGGGCGAACCGTCCGCACTGCGGCGTCGCGCCCGGTCCTGGGGCGAGGCCTGCCGTGAACAGGCTGCCTGCCCAGGCACGCTTGAACACGCCGCCAGGGAAGAGCGCGCGGTCGAGGTCGTTCCAGGTGATCTGCGGAACGATCGCGTCCACCCGCTGGTCGTACCCGGCGAGCAGCAGCGCGAGGCCGCCGCCGTACGAGCCGCCGGCGACGCCGACGCGTGGGTCGTCGGCGCTGTCGAGCTGGACCTCGGGCCGGGTCGCGAGCCAGTCCAGCAGCCGGCGCGCGTCGTTGACCTCGTAGTCCGGGCTGTTCAGATGGATGCTGCCGGTGGAGCGGCCGAAGCCCTGGGCGGTCCAGGTGAGCACGACGTACCCGCGACCGGCGAGGTCCTCGGCGTCGTCGCGGACGCTGTCCTTGGTGCCGCCGAAGCCGTGCGCGAGCAGGACCGCGGGTGCCTTGTCGCGGCTGGTCGCCGCGTCGGGGACGAACAGACGGGTGTCGAGCCGTACCCGCTCGTTGCCGGCGGGGCCGGTCTGGACCGTGAGCATGCGGTCCTCGGTACGGAAGCCGTCCGGCCGGGTCACGATCCAGAACGCGACACCAGCGATGAGCAGCACCGCCAGTCCGGCGGCGATCAACCCGTGCCGGCGGCGGAGTCGTACGGCCATGGAGATCACCGTACGTGCCGAATGCGAGCGAAGCCTGCGGCAGGCCCGGCGCCTGCCGCAGGGGCCTCGCGGTTCCGAGCCTACGAACGGCCGATGTCAGCTCGCTGTCGCCGCGATGCCATCTCCATGGCTTGGGCGAGTTGCACGACGGACCGGAACGAGATGATCTAGGCTTCCCCTCGGGACGGGCGCTCCGAAAGGACCTCTCGCGTCGGAACGCCCTCCCATTGGGCCCTCTCGGGCGACCTCGGAATCAAGCTCAGTCGGGCAGCGTGAGATAGCGGCCGCGCCTGTGCAGCAGCGGCTCCGGGTCCTCCCCGACCTCGATGTGCTCCACCGTTCCGCGGACCTCCACGGCCCAGCCGGACTGGCGCGAGTCGAGCAGCCGGCAGCCCGCCCACGTGGTCACCGCCGAAGGCACCGGACCCCATGCCGTTTCTTCCCACGAAGTAAGGCGAAACGGACCCCCAGGCGCCGGCGCGGTCTCCGCGAACGCGTCCGCCAACCCGCGATGCGACCACGACAGCAGCGAGATCGCGAACGTCGACGTCCGCTGGATCGCCGACCACAGCAGCGAGTCCTCGTCCACCAGACCGATCGCCAACGCCGGCGTGCCATCCGCCACGAGCATGGACGTCAGCGGCAGCCCCGCCTTCTCGGCGGTCCAGAGCGCCACCGTCGACACCAGCCGACCGCGCAGCCGCCGGACAGGCGAGCGCTCCGACTCCGGCGGCAGGAACGGATGATCGCCGTGGATCGTCATGCCGATCATCCTTCCACCCTGACCCGTCGGGGCACTCGGCGCTCGAGCACGCCGGGCTTGCCCAGCCCGATTCGCTTGCGGGCTTGGGAGATCGCCGCGCGCAACTCCTCCTTGTCAGGCGAGCTCTGAATGTCGGCGAGGCGGGCCAGGGCCTCCGTCCCGGTCTGGACGACGTCCCTGATCCGCCCGCCGGCCAGCAAGGCCTCGGCCAGCGCGACGGTCGCCCGCAGCTCGGCGAGCGGCTCGCCCATCTGGGCGAAGTCCGTACAGGCACGGGCGGCGAGCTCGATGCCCTCGGCCACCTCACCGCGCGCCACGGCCACCCGCGCCGCCTGCACGATCGTGTGGCTGCGGCCCCGGTACGCGTCCCAGCCGCCGAGCTCGGCGACGATCGCGCGGCTGCGCTTCGACGCGTCGTAGGCGAGGTCGACGTCGCCCGCGTCCAACGCGAACCGGGAGAGCCGGTGCAGCAGCATCGCCTCGTCGAGCCGCCGTCCCATCCGCCGGTTCAGCTCGAGCGCTTCGTCGAACGCGGCCCGAGCGCCGTCGTAATGCCGGTTCGCGGCCCGCCTGGTCCCCAGCTCACGCAGGGTGGAGGCCAACGCGGGCAGGTCTCCGGTGCTTCGAGCGACGGCTACCGCACGTTCGGCATGCGCGAGCGACCTCACGGTGGAGTGGGGCAAGAACGCGATCAGATGCGCGTAGTGGGACAGCGTGAGGGCCAGTTCGATGCGGGCGCCGACCCGTTCGAACGTCTCGGCGCAGGCCTCCAGGTCGGCCAGCGACTCCTCCGTCGCTCCGACCGTGATCCCGTCGAGGTACGCCCGCTTCATTTCCACCCGCGCCGCCGTACGTTCGTCGCCGACCGCGCGGTTGGCCTCGGCGGTCAGCCGCAGCAGCTCGTCGACGCGCTCCGGGGGAATCCGCGTGTCGAGCGCCTCGACCGCCCGCTCGGACAACCGCGCCGCCTCGGCCGGCCATCCCGACGCGACGCATTGCCGAATCGCCCACTGCAGTTGGCGTTCCTCCGACAACATCCACCCCAGCCCGTTCGAGGTGAGGCGACCGATCTCCGGCTCAGGGAGCGTGATCGGCGTGCTGATCGGCTCGGGCCGGAGGTTGTCGACGGACACGGTGAGCCGTGGGTACGAGCGGTCGGCCAGCGCGGTCAGCGCGTGGATGTAGCGGCGTACGGTCGCGACGTTGTCCGACGCCGGCTCGGCGCGAGCGAGCTCGGCCGCGTACACCGCCATCAGGTCGTGCAGCCGGTAGCGAGGCTCGCCGGACGGGTCGGGCCCGATGTCGGTGAGCAGGTTGGCCTCGAGGAGCTGCTCGACGAGCCGTTCGCCCTCGGGCTGGTTGGCGAGGACGCCGAGCGTCCAGGCCGCCGCGTCCGTCGCGCCGATCAGGCCGAGGCCGCGGAACGCCGCCGCGGCGGCGGGGCTGAGGACGCGGTAGCTCAGCGCGAAGCTCGCGCGCACCTCCAGATCTCCGACGGCGAGCTCGTCAAGGCGGCGTTGCTCGTTCTGCAGCCGGCTGGCGAACGTGGCGAGTTTCGTCAACGGACGAAGGGAAAGCCGCGCACCGACCACTCGCAACGCCAACGGCAGACCGCCACACGCGTCGACGATCGCACGGGCAGCGGCCGGCTCGGCGGCGACCCGATCGGGCCCCACGACGTGCGCGAGCAGGTCCAACGCGTCGGCGGCGCCGAACTCCGCCATCCGCAGCGCGACCGCTCCAGCGACGCCACCAAGGTCGCGCCGGCTCGTGATCAGCACCGCGCAGCCCGGCGTTCCCGGCAACAGCGGCAGCACCTGCTCGACGCCGGCCGCGTCGTCCAGCACGAGCAGCACCGCGCGGTCGGCGAGGCGGGCGCGGAACGCCGCTGCCCGGCCCTCCAGGCCGCCTGGAATCGAGCTCGGGTTCATGCCCGACGCGGTCAGCAGGTCGAGCAGCACCTCGGACGGGTCACGCGGCGGCCGTTGCGCACCGGCCAGCCGTACGTAGAGCTGCCCGTCGGGGAACGCCGTCCGCAGCCGGTGCCCCGCGCGGACGGCGACCGTCGTCTTGCCCACCGCGGGCGGACCGGTCACCGTGACGATCGGAACGGCCGCGTCGCCGCGTCGCCGCAGCACGGACACGATCTCGTCGACCAGCTCGGCGCGACCGACGAAGTCGGCGGTGTCAGGCGGAAGTTGACAGAGCGAGACGAACGGCTGGCCGCCAGGCTCGTCGTCGCCGTCGGGCCGTACGGACACCGACTTCATGACCCGCGGATCGCCGGCGAGGATCAGCTCGTGCAGGCGCCTGGACTCCGCACTCGGGTCGAGTCCGAGCGCGTCGACGAGCGAGCGCCGCAGCCGCCCGTACACGTCCAGCGCCTCGGGCTGCCTTCCCGAGCGATGCAGCGCGAGCATGAGCTGACCCCAGAACCGTTCGCGCAGCGGATGCTCGGCGGTCAGCCCGGTGAGCTCGGCGACCAGCTCGGCGTGCCGGCCCAGCTCGAGGTCGAGGTCGATACGGCGTTCGAGCACCCGCAGCCGGTCCTCCTGCAGGCCGGGAACGACGTCGCGCTGCAGGGTCTCCGACCGTACGTCGGCGAGCGCGGGACCTCGCCAGAGGCTGAGCGCCTCGCCGAGCTGGGCTCGTTCCTTCTCGACGTTCGTGGCCGAGCGGGCCTTCTCCCGCAAAGCGGCGAACTCGAGCAGGTCGAGCCGGTCGTCCTCGATCCGGATCAGGTAGCCCTCGGGACCGGTGTGGATCAGGCTCGCCGAGCCCTCCGGCGGATCGACCAGCCGGCGGAGCCGCATCACGTAGCTCGCGAGCACCGCGCGCGGATCGGCGGGCGGCCGTTCGTCCCAGAGCCGTTCGACGAGCTCGTCGACGAAAACGAGCCGATTCGCGTCCACCAACAGGCTCGCGATCAGGATCCGGAGCTTCCCCGCACGAATGGGCACAGACAGCCCGTCCCGCCGGACCTCCAACGGTCCGAGCAAGCCGCATGAGAACGTCGCAGCCAACCCAGTCGGCCCTTCCCCGCGTGCTTTCCCCCTCGGGGCCAAGCGTCGCACATGCGGCCGGGTAATGGATTACTCGGGCGGTCCACAGGCTTGTTGACAACCGAAATCGGGCGCCGGAAGTCTCACTAGGCTGGCCTTCTCACGGGAGGAGACGGCCATGGGCGAGCAACGGGGGCACCCAGTCCTCGCCCTGCTGCGCGCCCGGCTCGAGGCACACGACCGGCCCGGCGCCCGGCACGACCAGCACCGGCTCGGCCTCGCGATCCAGGGCGGCGGCATGCGCGGCGTGATCTCCGGTGGCATGCTCGCCGCGCTCGAGGATCTCGGGCTGTGGGACGCGTTCGATGGCGTCTACGGTTCGTCGTCCGGCGCGCTCAACGGCGCGTACGCCTACGCCGGCGACAACTGGAGGCAGCTCGCGATCTACTGGGAGCACCTCACCGACCGCCGGTTCATCTCCCCGCTCCGCGGGCTGACCAGCAACCTGATCGGGATGGACTACGCGTTCGACGATGTCGTCGGTCGCGCTGTCCCGCTCGACGCCGACGCCGTGCTCGACTCGAAGGTGCCTTTGACGGTGGCGATCACGCTCGTCGACGAGCTGCGAACGGAGGCGGTCTCGTCGTTCGCCGGCCCGGCCGACCTGGTCGCGGCGCTGCGCGCGTCGGCCTGGCTGCCGCTCGCCGTGCGGGGCACCTCGACGTTCCGCGGTCGCCGTGCGATCGACGGCGCGCTGCTCACCGTGCATCCCTATCGGTTGGCGCTGCTCGACGGCTGCACGCACGTGTTGTGCCTCAGCACCCGGCCGCCCGGCCCGTACCGCCTGCCCGGGTTGCTGCTGCGTTCGGTTCAACACCGCGCGCTCGAACGGCTGCGGCCGGGCCTCGGCGACCGGCACCTCGCCGCCCTGGAGGAATACGTGGCCGACCGCGCGGTCCTGAGCCGTCGTACGGCCGCGGCGGCGCCCTCTCTCTTCGAGCTGGCTCCGCAGCGGCCGCTGCACGCGCTCGAGCAGAACCGAGCGAAGCTGATCGCCGCGGCCACCGCCGCTCGCGACCTGACCCTCCGGGCTCTCGGAGGTGCAGCATGACCGCTGACCTGCGCACGCTCGTCGGCGTCGTGCCCGCCGTTCTGGCCGAACGCGACCACGAGCTCGACCAGGCGGCCTGCGGCTGGACCGTCGACGGCTGGCGCGAGGTCCTGCTCGACCTCCCGCCGGACAGCGGCACGTTCACCGCCCAGCACGAGCTGCCCTGGGACAGCGTGATCGACGCGCTCACCGGCTGGCGTACGCGATTCGCCGGGCGGGAGCGCACCGAACTGGCGAGCCTGAACGGGTTCGCCGGGCTGCTCCTGCTCACCCTGCTCGCCCTCAGGCACTCCGAGCGACGCCGTTCACCTTGGGACGACGAGGAACCGGACCACGACTGCGCCGTCCAGTGCGAGCAGCTCGCCACGGATCCCGACGTCCAGGACGCGCTGCGGGAGCTCTACGCGCCAGCCGGGGACAACGACGAGTGGGACGTCATCGACTTCCGCAGCCTCACGTTCCACCGGCACGGCACGACCTCGTTCCTGCTCCGCGGCATGCCCACCGGGCGCAGGGCGGGCGAGCTGAAGCCGTTCGCGCTGAAGTGCATCGTCTACCCGTTCCTGCGGATCCCGACGATCGCCCGTGCGACGAAGGGATACGCGACGACGTACGAGCCGCCGGAGAACGTCGAGGCCGACCACCTCGTCCGCGTGTGGGCGAGCGCGGACAGCTGGCTGCTGATGGACTTCATTGACGGCAAGACCCTGGCCGAGCTGCTCGCCGAGTCCGCCGAGGGGCCGGCGGCGCGGCTCGAGCTCGAACGGCTGCGCACGATCGGCGGGGAGTTGTTCAGCGCGCTCGCCGACCTGGAGGCTTGCGGGATCGAGCACGGCGACCTCTCGCCGAGCAACATCCTGGTCGTCGAGGTCGAGGGGACGCAGCGGCTGCGGCTGGTCGACCTCGGCGTCAACTTCCTCTACCTGCACAACCTGCCCGGGCAGGACGGAGCCGACGCCGCGTACGTCGCGCCGGAGATCCGCGCGCTCAGCCGGCAGGTCGATCCCGGTGCCGCGGTCGAGGAACGTGCACGAGCTCACGGCCGGCCGTCCGGCGACCTGTACTCCCTCGGCCAGCTGCTGATCCTGCTCGGCTGCGGCCGGTTGGAACGCGACGGCACCGTGCCCGACGTGTTCTACGCCGAGGCTCCGCTGCTGGCGCGGTTCGTCGAGGACCTGATCGACCGCGATCCCGGGCGGCGGCTGCTGATCTTCCGGCCGTCCGGCGAGCGAACGTACGACAGCCTGCGGCAGGACTTCGCCGAGGAGCTCGACGCGGTCGTCGCCGCGATGTCCGAGGGCACGCACCCGCACGGCGTGAGCTGGTGGCGCGGCATGGCCGACCTGTTCACGCCGCTGTCCGGCGCGCTCGGCCGGCAGCTGCGGCTGTGGCGCAAACGCCGTTCGCAGGGGTTGTGGCGCGACCCGACGCGCAGCTTCGGCGTGCGGCGGCTGCTCGTCTGGTCGACGCTCGCGACGCTGACCTGGGGACTGTGCTCGGTGCTCGTGCTGATGTGGACGTACCGCAGTGCCGGGCTGTCCTGGGACAACCTGATCGTGGTCGCACTGCAGCGGCTGACCGGCGCTGCTTCGGACGAGTTCCCGATCATCGACCAGCTGCGGGCGCCGGACTATCTGATCCCGGAGAGGATCGCGCCGGTCGCGCTCGGCGTCCTCGCGCTGAGCATGACGCTCGTCGGCGTGAAGTACTACCAGAGCCTGTTCGCGAGCGTGACGCCATGGCCGCTGCGGTGGCGGACCGGCGCGCTGTCCTGGTACGGGATGGCAGCGGAGGTCGCGATGCGCGCGCCGGCGTTCGCGCTGTCGCTGTTGACGCTCGCGGGACTGCTCGTGCAGCCGCGGCTGTGGCTGCTGCTGACCGCTCTCGGGATGACCGTGGTGACGGCGATCAACTGGCTGACGTCGTCGTTCGCCCTTACGGTGTTGAGCTCCGCACGTTCCGACGGGCTGTCGACGGTGCCCGCGCAGGTGCCTGGCCTCGCGTTGTTCACTTCGTGGATTCCGGGGAACGTGCTGTACGCGGTGATCCTCTGGGCGGTCGGCATCCTGCTCTATCTGGACGTGCTGCAGGACGCGATGCTGTACGTCGTCGTGATCACGTTCCTGAACGTCGTCCAGCTCTATCTGGTCAAGTGCGGCCGCCAGGGGCCGCCGATCCGGGCCGGCCTCGCGCGAGCGAGCGTGACGGCGGAGCGGCTGCGGCTCGTGCGCGGCTAGCTGAGGATCGCGGCGTTGATGCCGAGCACGGTGGCGGTGAGCACGAGGCCGGTGACGATCGCGACGAAGCCCGAGACGACCTTGGTGCCGTTCGTCGTGGGCTTGGTCGCGTAGCTGGCGACCCACGAGACGGCGACGAACGTGAAGCAGAGCAGCAGCGGCACCCACTCGCCGGCGCCGGTCCCGAAGAGGCGCTGGATGAGCTTCCAGAGCAGGGTGATCACGGTGGTGGAGAAGGTGAGGTTGACCAACGACTGGACCGTGAGGAGGCTGCTGACCGTCTCGGTCGCCGGCGTGGCGCCGTTCTCCTCGGTGGTGGTGAAGAGCGGGTTCTCCTTGGTGCCGCGGGGCGTCTTCGTTGCTGCTGGCGGGACGCCGGCAATCAGGCTCGGGAGCTCGACGCGTACCCCAACCAGATCTGACCACTTCATCGTCGATACCTCCGTGGGCCTTCGGATGTCTCGCGTGTCGTGCGTGTCGTGAACGCACACGGTAGCCCCGTTATGACACGCTGCTACCAGAGGGTCCGGCGGATTCCGCTATGCCCGAAATGTCCCGCGCCCGGAACTCCTCACCGCCGGCCACCGCCACTCGCACTTCGGCCACCCCGCTCTCGCCATCCACACTGCAGTGGCACTTCACCCACCCCACCGGGGTTCTTCAACGTGGCAACGCGGTCCGCAGCACCGGCTCGGTGGGTGAAGTCGCGGACAGCTGTGGACGGCGCGCGCTACCAGCGGTCGTGGAGCTGGGGGCGGATCAGGTCGTCGTAGCTCGCCTGGACCTCGGCCAGCGTCTTCTCCGACAGCGGCGCGAGGTCGGCCGCGGCGGCGTTGGCGTTCGCCTGCTCCGCGTTCCGGGCTCCCGGGATCACCGTCGAGACCCCGGGCTGGTCGAGGATCCACCGCAGCGCGAACTGGGCCATCGACGCACCCTCGGGCACGAGCGGCCGCAACCGCCGCACCGCCTCGAGCCCAACCGCGAAGTCCACCCCCGAGAACGTCTCCCCCACATCGAACGCCTCGCCGTGCCGGTTGTACGTCCGGTGGTCGTCCGCCCCGAACGACGTCGACTCGTCATACCGCCCCGACAGCAGCCCGCTCGCCAGCGGCACCCGCGCGATGATCCCCACGCCGGCGGCCGACGCGGCCGGCAGCACGTCGGCGAGCGGCTTCAGGCGGAACGCGTTCAGGATGATCTGCACCGACGCGACGCCCGGCCGGGCGATCGCCGCCAAAGCCTCCGCGCACGTCTCGACGCTCACCCCGTACGAAGCGATCACCTGCTCCGACACCAGCAGGTCGAGCGCGTCGTACACCGCGGCAGTCGAGAAGACCGGCGTCGGCGGGCAGTGCAGCTGCACGAGGTCGATCGTGTCGACGCCCAGGTTCGTCCGCGACCGGTCGAGCCACGCGCGGAAGTTGTCCAGCGTGTAGATCGACGGCGACTGCGGCATCCGGCGCCCCATCTTCGTCGCCACCGTAAGACCTGGCCGCGCACGCAGCAGCTCGCCGACGAGCCGTTCGCTCCGCCCGTCGCCGTACACGTCCGCCGTGTCGATGAACGTCACCCCGGCCTCCACCGCGGCGTTCAACGTCGACAGCGCATCCGCCTCACTCACCGAGCCCCAGTCGGCCCCGAGCTGCCAAGCCCCGAGACCGACCACGCTCACCGACCGACCCGTGCGACCCAGCGTCCGCTTCTCCATGGGCCCCAACCTAGCCACCTACAAGCTCTCGACCGCCTCGACACCGATGTCCGCGAAGTCGGTGAAGAACGCGTCGAGCCCGGTCCGCAGGTACGTCTGGATCTCCCCGACCAGGTCGCCGTGCGCGGCCGGGTCGGTGCCGTACCGGAAGTCGGCCGGCAGGAACGTGTTCTCCACCCGGAACGTCCACGTCACCACGCGCAACCCGGCGCGGTGGGCGTTCCGGACCAGCGCGGTCGGCTGCAGCAGCGCGCCCTGCGCGTCGCGCGGGATGATGCGGCCCTTCTCCGGCGCGACCCAGTCGGCGTACCGACTCAGCTCCCGAAGCCCGGCCGGCGTGATCAGGTCGTCGTACGTCCGCGGGTCGCCCTTGGCGACGAAGTCGTACGGCGCACCGGTCGCGTTGACGAGTTGCGCGAGCTCCACGTTCGTCTGCTGGGAGAGCGCCTCGAGGTTGGAGACCTCGAACGACTGGATCACGACCTTCGACCGGCGGTGGTCGAGGTCGTTCTTGCGCAGCGTGCGGACCAGCGGCTTCTCCAGTGCCAGCCCGATCGACGCGAAGTACGTCGGGTGCTTGGTCTCCGGCGCGATGCCGATCTTGCGGTGCTGCCGCTTCGACTCGCGCTTGACGAGGTCGATGACCTCCTGCAGCGTCGGGATCTCGTACCGGCCGTCGTACGCCGTGTTCGACGGCCGCAGGTCGGGGAGCCGCTCCTTCGCGCGGAGCGTCTTGAGCTCGCGAAGCGTGAAGTCCTCGGTGAACCAGCCGGTGACCGCGACACCGTCGATCGTCTTCGTGACCTTCCGCGAGACGAACTCGGGATGCGCCGCGACGTCGGTCGTGCCGGAGATCTCGTTCTCGTGCCGCGCGACCAGCACGCCGTCCTTGGTCGAGACGACGTCGGGCTCGATGTAGTCCGCGCCCAGCTCGATCGCCAGCTTGTACGCGCCGAGCGTGTGCTCGGGCCGGTAGCCGCTCGCGCCGCGGTGGGCGATGACGATCGCGCCGTCATTGCCGTGCCCATTGTGGCCTGACGCATGCGCCGTACCCACACCCGGCACCGAGACCGCCAAGGCGATCAGGGCGACGAGGCCGATCCTGCGGAACCTCATGAGCTCTCCCTTGCGTTGTCCCTCTCAACCAACCCCGTTGGGCGCTACCGAATCGAAGTCGACGGTACGACCGGCGAACGGGAGAAAGCCAGCAGGTAACCGCTGGCGGAGCAGCACTGTGTCACCGCAAGCTCACGCTCGGCGTCCGAAAGTTGATACACCTCTTCCGTAGGGGCCACAGCGTGAGAGGATAAGCACCTTCGTCGGCGTCGACGACCGGATCCCTCCGAAGCTGTAGGGAGCTGTGCTCAGAGGCGTCTTGGGGGCAACCGAGGGAGTTGAGGCCGCCGTGAGTGTCCTCGATCATCAGGTCCACGTACTCTCCGAATCTGCGCGCGAGCGTCTGCACCGCGAGGAGGAGCAACTTCTGGTGCGTCGCGCCGCGTTGCTCGCCGAGCAGGGCGCCGAGACAGGTGGAGACCTCGTCGACCAGGCAGGTGCCGCAGCACAGCAGATCGAGATCGAGTCGATCGACCGCAGGCTCTCCCGCATCCGAGACCTGCTGTCCGCAACGACGATCGCCACGGCGGTCGACAAGGACACGGTCGGGCTCGGGTCGAAGGTCACGCTGCGCTTCGACGACGGGAGTACAGAGACCTACCAAGTGGGCTTGATCGAAGAGCAGGACGACGAAGTCGTCGCGCTCACGCCGACCAGCCCGCTCGGACAGGCGTTGATCGGTCAGCGGACGGGCGGGCAGGTCACGTACGCCGCTCCCGCCGGCCAGCTCACGGTCGAGATCGTCGGAGTCGCCGCGGCCTGAAGGCTCGACGAGGGCCTCCCCGCCCTCGAGGAGTAGGTCAGCGGAAGTTCCGCAGCCGTCCAGGACGGCGGGCCACCGAAGGCAAAGCGTGGTGCCCGCCGTCTGGCGTCTTCACTGTGACTTCAGCGCGGTGCGCAGCTCAGCGAGCCGTCGTCGTGCGTAGACAGGCTCGGCGCGCCAGCAGGTCGCGGCCTCCCACGCGAGGCCGGCGACCATCGCGGCGCGCCACGCTTCGTCTCGTACGCCGAGCACGGTGAGTTCGAGGTACGGACCGGCCAGGTCGAACGCCGGCACGTCCACGCGCGCCTCGTCCCAGTCGATGAGCCCGACGCTGCCGTCGTCGGCGACGAGCACGTTGCCGCCGCCAGCGTCGCCGTGCACGACGGTCTCGTTCGCGCCGTCGAGGACCGGGAGCCAGGCCGCCTCGACGTCCGCCACCGCATCGGGCGGCATCGCGTCGAGGTCGACGTCGCCGCCGGCTCGTTCCGCCAGCAGAGTCCTCGCCGAGGCGAACGCCGGCCGCTGCGACCAGCCGGTGCCGAGCGCGTGGACGTCGCGGAGCACCGCGAGCACGTTCCGCCAGTCTGCTTCTGTACGCGGCGGGCGGCCCGGCAGGAACTCCTGCACCAGGAACGGCCCCACGAGGCGGCGCCCATCCGGCGTCGGAACGATCCGAGGCACCCGTATGCCGTTCGAGCCGAGGTGCTCCAGCAGGTCCAGTTCCCATTCCAACGTGGGAAGCTGTCGGCCCGACTGCCGGACCACCACCTCGCTACCCAGATACCTAGCTCGGTAGACCGGGTTGCGATGACCGCCGGTCAGCGGTTCCAGGAGCTCCAGACCCGGCCATTCGGCCATGGCCACAAGGCGATTCTGCACCACACCAGTGTCCCTGACGCCATGGACCATGTCGGATACGTCCCGTTCTCGTGGCCACATCAGACACTGTTGTCACAAATTCGTCGTCAACAATTGCCGAACGGGGTCAGTTTCTGGGCACAATTCACCAGGGGTTAATGGGGGTCCAGACCCGAAGGAGCCTGAGCATGTGGGAAGTGCTCGGACTTGACCGGCAGATGCGCGAGACGTACCGGATGCTGCTCCGCGAACAGGTGTGCACCGCCGCAGACGTCTCCGACCGGTTGGGTCTTAGTTGGAACCAAGCAGAAGACGCACTGGACCGACTCGCCGCGGCAGGACTCGCGGTGGCGATGCCAGACGCGCCCCACCGGATTGTGCCGGTAGACCCGCAACGCAGTTTCGGCCCGTTGCTCGCCCGGCGGCAGGCGGAGGTAGCCGCCCGACAGCAGGAACTGGCCCGTACCCAGGAGGCCGTGCTCACTCTGGTGGCCGCGTTCTCCACTCGTGAACCGCACAGCCCTCCGGCGCCGCCCCGGTTCTGCACGGGCGTCGCCGAGGTCTGCGAACAGATCGAAGCGCTGTTGCTCGCCGCACAGGCCAGCGTGGTCACCGTGCTGCCGAGCCCCGCGTGGGACCTGGCGCTGACCGTGCGTTCCGATCCGGTCGAGCAAGCGATCGACCGGGGTGTCTCGGTCCGCGTGCTGTACCCGGACGCCGTCCGTTCGGATCCGGCCGCGCTCGGGCAGGCCAAGTGGCTGCTCGCGGCGGGCGGGGTCGTCCGGGTGGGCGGCGCGCTCCCGCCGACGATGATCATCATCGACGGCAGGGTCGTGATCGTGCCGGCCGACGGCGAGGTGCCGACCGCACTCGTCGTCTACAACCGGCCGCTCGCCCGGGCGTTGGCCACGCTGTTCGACCTGGCGTGGCAGGACGCGTACCCCGTCCAAGCGGCCCCCGCACCGGACCCGTCGACCGGGCTCAGCAACGCCGAGCGCTGTTTGCTTCGGCTGCTGGGCAAGGGCATGACCGACGCGTCGGCGGCCCGACAGCTCGGGGTGTCGTTGCGTACGGTGCGCCGAATGATGGCCGAGATCATGGCCAGACTCGGCGCGCGCAGTCGCTTCGAGGCCGGCATCCGGGCAGCCGAACGGGGCTGGATCGGGTCGGCGCCACGTCCGCTCACGCACCAACCCTCCGCACACGCGGCACACGCCGTGTCGAGCCGGCCTCGCCAGTCGGTGACACCGGTGATCATGTCGAGCTAGGACTCTCGGCCTCCCGTACGCTGCGGCCGTGCGGGAGGCCTGGGTACGCGATCGACGCAAGCTCAACGCGGGGCGGCACGACCTGACCGAGGTCGCCGCCTCGCTGTACTCGTCCCTACCGCGGGTGGCCGGGACGTCGCTGCTGTGCCGGCCGGAGTGGGTGCCCACCTCGCCTGTCGAGTTGAGCGCTCTGTCTCTTCGGTGGGATGCGGGCGCCTCGGCGCCTTCTCTCGACGGCACCGGGCCGTCGTCGTCGCGCTTGTGTGCGGGCTTCGACACCTACGCGGAGGCGCTCGGCGCGCTCGCGCGCCCGGCGGTCTTCGAGAACCGACCTGCCTATCGCCTCCTCGATGCTGACCTCACTGGGCGGGTGCTGACGTTCGGGCCAGGCTCCTACTTCGACGGCGTGAACGTCGGCGAGGCGGTGGCACACGAGCTCGCTGCTGGCGGCTCTGACTTCCGGTCGTTCGTTGGCGATCCGCGCGACTTCTCGCGCCGGCCGGCGTTGCCGGCGATCAGCACGCTGACGATCCGCGCGGGCAGCACGGCATCGTTCGTCCTGCACTTCCGCGACGCCGCGAAGGTCGCGCACGGCGGTGGCCTGCACCAGGTCATGCCGGTCGGGGTCTTCCAGCCGGTCAACGACGCTCCGGGGAGTGACGCGAACGACCTCGACCTGTGGCGCGGGATGGTACGCGAGTACAGCGAGGAGTTCCTCGGCCGCTCGGAGTCGTACGGCGAGGACGCGCCGCTCGACTACGCCGGATGGCCGTTCTACCGGGCAATGACCGAGGCCAGGGAAGCCGGGCGGATTCGCGTGTCCTGCTTGGGAATTGGCGTCGACCCACTCACCTTCGCCACGGACCTGCTGACGGTCGCGGTGTTCGACCCGGACTGCTTCGACGAACTGTTCGGCGACCTGGTGCGGACGAACTCAGAAGGCGCGATCTCGCTGGTCCCGTTCGACTGGCCGACCCTCGAGCCGCTCCTCGACGGAACCAAGCCCATCCAAGCCGCCGGCGCCGCCGTTCTCTCGTTGGCCGCCGCTCAAGCGGGCTTGCGATAGAGGACGCACCGGCGCAGGAGCTCGTTGGCCGCGTCGGGGTCGTCGAAGTCGTCGTTCGGGTCGGTGGTCATGCCGATCCGCCGCATCACCGCCTGCGACCGCACGTTGGTCGCGGTGGTGATGGCGAGGATCTCGTCCAGGCCGAGCGTCTGGAAGCCGTACTCCAGCACCGCGACCGCGGCCTCCGTGGCGTACCCGTGGCCCCAGGCACTGTGCGCCAGCCGCCACCCAGCCTCGACCCCCGTGAACGGCAACCCATCCTCGACGTCGTCCAGGCCCGCGAACCCGATGAACTCCCCGGAAGCCCGCACCTCCACCGCCCAGAACCCATAACCCCTGCGGTCGATCTCGTCCTGCAACCACCGGATCGAGGCGGCCGACTGCTCGGGAGTCTGCACCGGCCCGAGGAACTCACGCACCCGCGGATCGGCGTTCATCGCCGTCCACGGCTCCAGGTCCGAGCCATGCCAGGAGCGCAGAACGAGTCGCTCCGTACCGATCGTCGTCATCGGTACGGACCCTACTTCGCGAGCGGTCAGCTGGCGTCCACCTCTGCCTCCAGGGCGGCGATCGCGGCGTCGGCCTCGAGCCCGCCCACCAGCACGCGCAGGGTCAGGCCGTCGGAGAGCGCCAGCAGCCGTCGTGCCACGGCGCGAGCCTCTGCCCCACCGATCCCGCGCATCCCCCGTACGTGTTTAGCGCACTCGGTCTCGCCCACGCGGAGCGCCTCGGCGAGGATCTCGCGGATCCGGACGTCGGTGATCGCGTTGGCGAGGTAGGCGTACCAGACGGCGACGCCGATGCGGCCCGGTTCGCTGCGCGGCACCTGCTGCGCCAGGACGTGGAGCAGCCGGTCGCGCGGGGTGGCGCCCGACGTCGCCTGGTAGGCGCCGACGGCCTGGTCGATGAGCCGGGTGAGGCCGGCCAGCACGAGCGCCTCCCGGCTGGCGAAGTAGTGCTGGATCCGCCCGATCGACACCCCTGCGGCCTGGGCCACTACGCGCAGGCTGACGCCCTCGATGCCGTGCTCGGCGATCACCTGCCAGAGCGCACGGACGATCTCGGCGTGGCGCTGCTCGTGGTCGACGATCTTGGGCACCGCATGAGCTTATCCGGTACGGTCATACCGCAACCTGATACAGTACGAACGTATTGCAAAGAATCCGCCGACGGGAAGAGGCCATGACCACCACGGACGCTTCGCCGACCGAAACGACGACGAAGACCAAGAAGCCGAAGAAGAGGCGGCGCTGGCCCGTGATCCTCCTGGCCATCGTGGCTGTGCTCTCCACCAGCGGCCTGGTCGCGCTGATCGCGACGACAGGACCCACCCTCGGCCACTTCCGCTCACCCGAAGGACGTGCGGCGTACGTCTCCGCGTACGAACGGGCGATGGGCACCATGCCCGAGCCCACCGAGACCCGCGACCTCGTCACCACGTTCGGGACCGTGCGCGCGTACGTCTGGGTCAACGACAAGCCCGTCGACGACACTCCCCTCGTCCTGCTGCCCGGCAGGGCCAGCGGCGTGCCGATGTGGGGCACCAACCTGCGCGACTTCACCGAGCACCGCACCGTGTACGCGTTCGACGCCATCGGCGACAGTGGGATGTCGCAGCAGACGCTCCCGCTCCGCGACATGACCGACAACGCCCGCTGGGTCGACGAGACGCTGGGTGCCCTGAAGCTCGACCAGGTCCACCTGGTCGGCCACTCCCAAGGCGGCGGCCTGGCCGCGGCTGTCGCCGTCCGCCACCCGCAGCGCATCGCCAGCCTCACCCTGCTGGAGCCGATCATGACGCTCGGGACGTTGCCGCTCGGGGTGTACGGATGGGCCGCGCTCGCGTCTGTCCCCGGCGTCCCGAAGTCGTGGCGCGACCACGCGCTGAACAAGATCGGCGGCGTCGAGGACAGTGAGGTCGATCCGAACGACCCGATGGCGCGCATGATCGCCGCCGGCGCGGAACACTACTCGTCCGGCAGCCTCCCGACCCCGACTCCGCTGACCGACGAGGAGCTCGAGGCCCTGCCGATGCCCGTGTACGTGGCCATCGCCAGCGACAAGTCCCTGTCGGGCGGCGACGCGGCCAAGAAGGCCGAGCAGATCCCGGACGCGCAGATCAAGGTCTGGCCGAACACGACGCACTCCCTGCCGATGCAGGCAGGCAGCGCGCTCGACGCCGAGCTCGAGAAGTTCTGGGCCGCCCATCGCCCCTAGCCCATTTAGGGACGCGACCGTTTCTCCAAGCCCGTAAGGCCGAATGCGGTGAACGATCGGTCCTATCGCGCCGCTTGTCTGCTTGGAAAGCTCGACGTGGCATAGCTTTCCAGGTTCATGAGCGGAAGGTTTCCCTCCCATGAGACAACGCATTGCGGCCCTCCTCGGCACGTTCGCCGTGGCGATCGCCGGGCTGATCGCGTTCTCCGTTCCGGCACAGGCCGCGAACGAGAACGGCCACTGCGAGACGGGCGAGATGTGCATGTGGCAGAACACGTGGCACTCGGCCGGCGTCTACGACTCCTTCTACAGCATTCCCAACCTCATCACGAAGGCGTTCGTCCGGAACTGCGTGGCGGACTGCATCGTGAACGAGAAGGTGAGCTCACTCCGGAACTACGACGCCGGCAAGTACGTACGGACCTGGGAGCACGCGAACTACAGCGGCGGCCTGTTCACCCGCAAGTGGGCGAACGGTCCGGACGAGCTCGACGCGGCCATGGACCTCACGATCGACAAGTTCTCCAACGGCCTGGTGGTCAACGACCGGATCACCTCGTTCTGCTTCGTCTACGAGACCAGCCCCATCCGGCAGTGCCGAGGCATCTCGCGGTGAACGTCTCCGGCGCGCGAGCGTCGTGGGCGGGCTTCCTTGCGGGTGTGGTGCTGGTTGCGGGTGCGTCGGCGTGCGCACCCCAACCGGCCCACCCCGCAAGGGGATCCGCCGGCGACACCTTGCTGAACGTCAGCGCACCGAGTGAGATCGAGCTTCCGCTCGACGCGCTCTACCCAACCACTCAGCAGGACCTGCGGATCCAGCGCGCCGAGGCGGTACTGACGGCGGGCTGCATGCGCCGGCAGGGACACGCGTACGAGCCACCCGCGCCGTTCCACTTCGACATGGTGTCGGCTCGGGCACGGCTGTTCGGGCTCATCGACGAGAACGAGGCGCGAGCGTACGGCTATGCGGGCAAGGCGGGCGACGAGTCACGCCCGGCTCCGAAGACCCCGTTGACGACCGCCGCCAAGAAGGCGCTGACCGGCTGCGCGGACGAGAGCGTCAAGGCCGTCTCGGTCGGCGCCGGAAACGTCGACCCGAGCCTGCTCGACGAGTTGTCCATGCGTACGGGAGGAATGGCCGAGGCGGACCGGCGCGTCAAGGCGAAGTTTCGCGAATGGTCGGCGTGCATGAAGGCGAAGGGCTTCGCGTTCGCCGATCCGTGGCAACCGAACGACGACCCGCGCTGGCAGCCCGGCAAGCCGACCGCGCTGGAGAAGCGGACAGCGGTCGCCGACGTGCGGTGCAAGCACAGCACCGGACTGGTCCACACCTGGTACACCGTGCTCGTCGGCTACCAGCGCCAGGCGATGAAGACGTTCCCGGCCGAGCTGGCCCGGCTCGCCGAGGCCACGAAGAAGCGAGCGGCCAACGCCGAGCGAATCCTCAACTGCTGTTGAGAATGGCGCGGCACTGGCGCGCTGATGGCGTAACGATGAGAAGGGGTTCGCGTACGTGAGAAGGCCTTGACGTAGGGCGACAAGGGCGCAGACGATCTCCGCCACTGCGTTTCACGCAACGGGGAGGAAGTCGCCTGATGCCCGCCAACACCCAGACCTGTGCGCCACCGGATCTGACCTGCCCGCCGTCGCCCAACGTCCCCGAGCTGCCGAACGCGTCGCCCCGTCCGCCGGCGCCGACGCGGGCCACGGCCGAGATCACGCTCGACGTCTTCGCCCGTGGTACCGACAACCAGCTCTACCACCGGTGGTGGGTCGCCGGGAAGCCGTGGACGTGCTGGCAGAGCCTGCGCGGCGAGCTGGCGTCAGGCGCCGGTGTCGCGTCGCACGGCGCCGGCATCCTGCATCTCGGTGTGCTGGGCACCGACAACCGCATCCAGCACCGCTCGTTCGTCAACAGCGGCTACCTCGGGGCCGGCTGGTCGAACTGGGAAGCGCTCGGCACCGGCACGTTCCGGTCGGCACCCGCCGCCGCGTCGTGGGGCAGCGACCACTTCGCGATGTTCGCGCGCGGTGCCGACGACCGCATCCATCAGAACTCGTTCCGCTTCGGTGGCGCCGGTTGGACCGACTGGCAGCCGTTCCCGGGCGACACCCAGACGTTCACCGGGGCTCCCGCAGCGGTGTCGTACGAGCCGCAACGGCTGCACGTTTTCGCCAAGGGCACCGAGGACAACCTGATCTATGACAAGCACACCTTGCCGACCGGTGGCTGGAGTCCGTGGACGGCTCTGGGCACGCGGACGTTCCACTCCGGCCCCGCCGCGGTCTCGTGGGGACCCAGGCATCTGGAGATCTTCGCGGTCGACCTGAACGACCGAAAGGTGTGGCACAACTGGTTCGAATTCGGGGTCGGCTGGAAAGGGTGGGCGGCATTCGACGGCGCCCAGACGTTCACCGAGGCTCCGGCCGCGGGAACGCACGCGTTCGAGAAGCTGAACCTCTACGCGCTCGGTACCGACGGCCGCATCTGGGAACGATTCCACCTCGGCCGCGGGACCTGGAGTCCGTGGGCACCGACCGGCGACCAGCAGTTCACCTCCGCCCCGGCGAGCGCCTCCTGGAGCAACCGATGACCTCCGACAGCACTCTCAGTCGCCGCGGCCTGCTTCGCCTGACGGCCGGCGCCGCCGGCGTTGCCACGTTGCCGAATCTGCTCACCGCGAGCCCTGCGTCGGCGTACGTCGATGAGCTTGTCGCGCCTGCCTTGGCGCCAGACATCCTTGCTGACGACGTCTTTCCGATCGGGTTGTTCTGGCCGCCGCCGCGCAACCAGACGACGGAGCTCAGGTACGAGCAGATCGCCAACTGCGGGATCAATGTCGTCGCCGGTGGCAACGACATGCACAACATGCCGGCCAACACGAAGATGCTGCAGATGGCTGCACACGCGGGTCTGCGCGCGCTGCCGATCGACAACCGGATCACGCACGCGACGCCCTGTCCTGGTTGGGAGAACGCCGTGCGGCAGACCGTCGCGGAGTACCAGGCGTACCCGGCGTTCGCCGGTTTCCTCGTCCACGACGAGCCGAACCCGATCCACTACCCACGGCTGCGGATGATCACCGACCTGCTGGCAGCGACCGCGCCGGACAAGCTGGGCTTCATCAACCTGGTGCCGTACTACACGACCCCACAGGACGGGGAGTACCAGGAGTTCCTGCGCCGGTATGTCTCGCAGATCGATCCGTCGGTGGTGTCATATGACCACTACCCGTTGCTGACCGACAACTCGATCCGGCCGACGTTCTTCTCCAACCACCGGCGGATCCGCGAGGCCGGGCTGCGGTCCGGCCGGCCGACGTGGGTGTATGTGAACACCGTTCAGCACGGCTCGATGAAGCAGCCGACGCAGGCAGAGCTCGCGTGGCAGGTCAACGTGGCGCTTGCCTATGGCTGCAAGGGGATTCAGTACTTCACGTATTGGACGCCGGTGGAACGGCCGGACCACTTCTTCTACGAGGCACTGATCACCAAGCAGGGTTGCCCCTCGAAGGTGTACGGATGGGCTTGGGAGCTCAACCGGTGCCATCTGCAGCCGGTCGGGCGTGAGTTGAAGCACCTGGTGAGCCGCGCCGCCGTCCACGCGAACGAGGCGACCTTGCCATTCGGCACCGAACGATTCGCCGCCGCCGGCTCGGACGTACTGGCCTCGACGTCGGGGTCCGCGGTGGTGCTGGGCGAGTTCCGTTCGGAGCCGATCGACAACACCCGTTGGCTGTTCGTGGCGAACCGCTCGTACACCGCGACCGCCAACGCGCGGTTGGCGCTCAAGCCGGAGGTCTCGTCGGTGGAGACGTTCGTCGCGACCTCCGCGTCGTACCAACCGACGCCGCTGGTGGGGCGGGCCTTCGACGTGAGCGTCCCGCCGGGAGGAGGCAAGCTCTTCCGGCTGCCCCTGACCCCACCGACATAGGTGCCCGAGGTGTCACGTTTTGAACGCTTCGCCTAGGGTACGGCCTTTGGTGCACATCGGGATGGGCGACATGGATCGGCGGGAGACGAGCCGGTGAGTTCTGCGATCGACGTTGTACGTACCCACGGCGGTGCCCACCGCGCCGACCCCTGGGAGCCCCGCCAGCTCATGACGCCCACCACCCGTAGATGGCTCGCCCGCGGCGCGCTCGTCGTCGGCCTCGCCGTCGCCTTCATCGCCGGCCCCACGTTCTCCCTGTCGGCGACAGTGACCGTCCTCGCCGGAGCAGCCGTGCTCCGCGTGGCAAGGGGCACCTCCCGGTGACGTCGGACGATCCGACGGTCGACCTCGACACCGGCGTTCGCGGCCGCTCGCTGATCGTCGAGGGCTGGTTCGCTAGCCACGCCGACAGCGGGACGGCGGGTCCTCACGTTCACCTGCGGACCAGTGACCGCGGTGCGCTCGTGTTGAGGACCGAGCAGCTTCCCGCCCTCGTCGAGGCCGTCGGTGTGGTCGCCGAACGGATCGAACGGCAGTGGGACAGGGACGGTGAGCAGTACACGCACGACGTCCTGAGACACGCACCCGACCCGAACGACCCTCAAGTCGCGCGGCAGAACAGGCTGCGAGACCTCGACTTCCACGACCGTGTGGCCGCCAAGATGCCCGAGCTCGTCGCCGCGTTCCTCCAAGCCTCGTCCACCGACGAAGCCATCGACGCCGCCATCCTGCTGCTGGAGATCACCGAGGGCGAGGCCTTCAAGCTGGCCAACTTCGACCTGTTCACCCTCACCCGGGCGGCCCAGTCCAGGCGTACCGAACGGCTCGCGAGCGGCGACGTCTAGGGCGCCTGGTCGCCCGCGGGAGGCGTTCAGTGTCCGGCGCCGAGCTTTCCGGCGAGACGTTCGTGTCGTTCGGCGCTGGCCGGGTTCATGCCGACGATCTCGACGGTCCTTCCGTACCGCTCGTACTTGGTGGTGATCGCGTCGAGGGTCGCGACGGTCGAGGCGTCCCAGATGTGGGACTCGGTCATGTCGATGACCACGTTGACCGGGTCATGGCGATAGTCGAACTGGTAGACGAGATCGTTGCTGGAGGCGAAGAACAGCTCGCCGGTGACGGCGTAGACCTTGGTGTCTTCGTCGGGATGAGCGACCTCGGCGACGGTGGTGAAGTGCGCGACGCGCCGGGCGAACAGCACCATCGCCACGATCACGCCGACGATGACGCCGATCGCCAGGTTGTGGGTGAGCACGACGACCAGCACGGTGGACACCATGACGGTGGTCTCGCTGCGCGGCATCTGCAGCAGCGTCTTCGGGTGAACGCTGTGCCAGTCCAACGTGCCCACCGACACCATCACCATCACCGCGACCAGAGCGGCCATCGGGATCAGGCCGACCACGTCGCCCAGCCCCACGACGAGGACCAGTAAGAACGCACCGGCCAGGAACGTGGACAGCCGGGTGCGGCCGCCGGAGGCTTTGACGTTGATCATGGTCTGGCCGATCATCGCGCAACCGCCCATCCCTCCGAAGAAGCCGGTGATCACGTTCGACACGCCCTGCCCCCAGGCCTCTCGGGTCTTGGACGAGTGGGTGTCGGTGACGTCGTCGACGAGCTTGGCGGTCATCAACGACTCCAGCAGCCCGACCAACGCCATGGCCAGCGCGTACGGACCGATGATGCGGAGAGTCTCCAGGTTGAGCGGTACGTCGGGCAGGAAGAGGGTGGGCAAGCTGTCGGGCAGCTTTCCCTCGTCGCCGACCGTCGGCACGGTGACCTTGGTGAGGAGTGCGAACGCGGTGACCGCGAGGATCGCCACCAACGGCGCGGGAACCGCCCTGGTGAGCTTCGGGAGGAAGACCATCACGGCGATGCCTGCCGCGACGAGCGGATAGACCAGCCAAGGTACGCCGATGAGGTGCGGGAGCTGCGCCAGGAAGATGAGGATCGCGAGCGCGTTGACGAATCCGACCATCACCGAGCGGGGGATGAACCTCATCAGCTTGGCGACCCCCAGCACGCCGAGGAGCACCTGCACGACACCGGCCAGCAGCACGGTGGCGATGAGGTAGTCGAAGCCGTGGTCACGCATCACCGGTGCGATCACCAGCGCCACCGCGCCAGTCGCCGCCGAGATCATCGCCGGCCGGCCGCCCAGGAACGCGATCGAGACCGCCATCGTCGCCGACGCGAACAGCCCGACCTTGGGGTCGACACCGGCGATGATCGAGAAGCTGATCGCCTCCGGGATCAGCGCCAACGCCACCACCAGGCCCGCCAGCACCTCCGTACGTAACTTTCGTACGGACCGCAGCGCCGACCGCACCGACGTCACCTCGTCGTCCGGTGGCAACGTCCCCGTCGCGCCGTGGCCGGCTGCAGGTGTCGGGTCAGGCGTGGCCGACTCAGGGGTCAGCGAGGGCATGCAAACTCCACGGAAGTTTCGTCGTAGATCGCCAATGAGACCGGGCGCGGCACCTCAGGTGCGGCGCTGATGCCTCATTGCACCGATCCGCGGACCCCCGGCGAGCGGCCAGCACTCCACGCCGCTCCGCCGCAACCCTACCGGCCGCGGCGAGCGGTCACCGGCTCGTTCATCTCGTCTGGTGGGTGTTGTCTTCGTCCGACGCGAGCGCGGTGTTGCAGTGGGCGAGGAGGTCGCGGAGTTGTCGCCGTTGCCGCCGGGTGAGTCCGGTGGTCATGCGGTCTTCGAGGGTTTGGGCCAGCGTGTCGGAGTGGCCGAGAACCTGGCGGCCGGCGTCGGTGACGTAGGCGTCGAGGATCCGCCCGTGCCCAGGGCGTGACTGCAGCTCGAGCAGGCCGCGGTGGGCGAGTTCGGTGGTGAGTTTGTGCATGGTCTGAGGCGTGACGTGGGTGTGCCGCGCCAACTCTGCCGAAGAGCTTCCCGGCGTTCCTGCGATCAGGTGCAGCACGGTGTTCTGGACCGGCGTGAGGTCGAGATCGGTAAGGGCGTGGCGTAGCTCGGCGCGCACCAGGTGCTGCAGGCGGAGCAGCTGGGTGAGTTCTCCGGTCACCCTGGACAGGGTATCAGCAATGCTGATAACTTCGTATCAGTAAAGCTGATAACCGTTGGTCGCGGTCGCAACGTGGTCACTGCCTGACCAACTGTGGCCGGATCACCCGAATCGCCAACCAGTACGAGGAGTCTGTCATGAACCATGCCCAGAACCGGGTCATGAAGCTGGGGATCAACCTGCCCACCTATGCCCCGCTCGGCTCACCGGAGGCGATCGCCCGGGTTGCCGTGGAGGCGGAGCGGATCGGGCTGGCATCGGTGTGGACGTTCGAACGTCTGCTCCGGCCCACCGGGCCGGTCTCCCCGGGCCACGGAATGCCGCCGAGCCTGTTGCCCGACTTCTATGCCAGTGTCTACGACCCGCTGGAGACCCTCGCCTATGTCGCCGCGAAAACCACCACCATCCGGCTCGGCACCAGCGTGCTCGACGCCCTGTTCCACCCGCCCGTGGTGCTCGCACGCCGGATCGCGACTCTCGACCAGCTGTCCGGCGGCCGCGTCGACATCGGCGTCGGCCAAGGTCTGATCCCCGAAGAGTTCCAAGCAGCCGGGATCCCCATGCGCCGCCGTGGCGCCGGCTACGAAGAACACCTCGCCGCCATGCGCGCGGTGTGGGGACCGGACCCGGTCACGTTCGACGGACGTTTCTACCAGATCGCCGAATCCCAGATCGGCCCCAAACCCCTCCAGCCCGGCGGTCCACGCCTGCTCGCGGGCGCGTTCCTGCCCGCCGGCATCCAACGCATCGCCCGCATGGGGCTCGGCTTCAACGTCACCGTCAGCACCCCAGACCTGAGCGACCTGGCCACCACCATCGGCGCCTACCGACAGGCCGCCGAGTCCGCCGGCCACGACCCCACCACCCTGCCCGTCGTCGTCCGCGTCAACGGCACGATCACCCCCAGGAACAAGGCGACCGCGACGGGAAACGAGCGGGCTCCGTTGACCGGGACCGTCGACCAGGTCGCCGACGATCTCACGTACCTCGAGCAGCTCGATGTGGACCAGGTGTTCTGGCAGATGGACAACCACCCCGACGACCAGCTCGAAGCCCTCGAGGAACTCCTCACGCACCGCATCGCGCCGTGAGCCCTTGCGAGGACGCGCTCAAGGTGCTGTCGGCGGACTGAACGTGCGAGCTGACGGTCGACTCAGGTCGAGGTCAGAGCGTGTCCAACTTGGCGAAGGGGGCTACGACGCGCATCAGTCTTCCGCCGCCGAAGTCGACGACGACGGCATCGCTGCCGTCCACGGAGGTGACCCGTCCCAGACCTTCTTTGTCGTGAGAGACGCGGTCGCCGACCTCGAAGACCTTGATCGGATCAGGCGTACGGAGCTTGAACGGACTCGTGGGCAGGTGACGGCGGGTAGTCACGCGAGAGGTTTCCATCAGAGTTCCAGTATGACCGTCAGCGACCGCCGAAGCGATCCCCTTCGGGACTTCGTTTCCGCGAATCCGCCTCTTTGCGGGAGATCCCGGCAGAGCGTGATGTGTGCCCCCAACGGGAGTACCAATAGAACCGTGCGCATGAAACCGCAGGTCAGCGCCACCTTGTAGTCTCCGCGGACCGTTAGCCTCGCGGCGCGCGGAGGCTCAACATGACCGACCCCACCCTGCTCAGCCCGACCGAGGGCATCATCAAGTGGACGACCGCCGGCGCCGTGCTGTGCGTCGCCGCGGTGGCCTCTACGGCTCGGCATCGCCTCCACACTGGCCGCGAACGCAGCACTGGGCTCGCCTACGGCGTCGTGGGTGCGATGGTCGCCGCCTGTCGGGGCTCGCGCTCGTACAGGGCCGCCAGCTCGAGCAGACCGATGATCACTCGGGTGCCGTGCACAGCTGGACAGGAATCCCAGCGCCTTCGCAGATCACGGCCCAAGCGCGGCTGGCACCGGCTCGCCGCTGCGCCCAGTTGAGGGTCGGCCGCACGGTCTATGGGCGATGTCCAGGCAGGTTGTTGCATGCCACGGCCTGGTGCGGAGGCCTTCGTGTCCTACTCGCCCACTCGAGTCGGTCTCGCTGACGACCCGCGTGTGGGTGAGGGTCAGAAGATGGCAATGGGTGCGGTGGGTGCTCCGGACGCGCCGGTGACCGGGATCGGTGCGGCTGTGAGGAGGAACTCCCATCGTTGGTGTCGTTCGCAGGCGTCGGCGAGCCGATCCAGGCACCACAGCTCGCCGATGGTCAGCCCGAGGTCGCGGATCACGCGCGAGTGCAGCGGATAGGTGACCTCGTACGGCCGTTCGTGCGGCGTCACCTCGAACGTTCGGTTGTCCATCGCGATCGCGGCGACCTGGCGGGCGTGGATCCAGTCAAGCGTCGTGATCGACAAGCCCGCATGGCGGCCGGTCCAGTACCGAGTCTTGTCGGAGAGGCTGGAGAACCATCGCAGTTCGCCGGTGCGGACCAGCAGAAGATCGCCGCTACGGATGTCGACGCCTTGACCCGTGGCGCAGTGCTCCAGCTCCTCGACCATGATCGGGTGTCCTGGCTCCAGCCGGTCGACGCCTTGGTCGCGGGGCAAGTCGAGGAGGACGCCGCGGCCTGCCCCGAGCTTTCCGGCGAGAAGGTGGATCGAGCATCGCCGTGCGCCGCCGGCGGCGCCGACGGTGCCGATCCAGAAGCCGTTGTACATCGTGTCGCGGTAGGAGACGTGGCTCAAACCATCCCAGTGCGTGCCACTCTGGAGGGGCATCGAGATGTAGTCGTCAGCCCCGAGGAACCCGCCGTCAACGCGGTCGGGAACCAAGCCGGCAACGATGTCGGTGCCGGTGAACGCGTGCGTGTGAACGACGGTGGTCGCGAGGGATGAACGGGCATCAGGTCGTTGATCTCGATCGCGCAGCTCACGGCTTCGCCGGCGACGACGAGGCGGGTCGCGTCGCGGCGTAGGTCATCGGTGAGGAAGTTCGCTGTCCCGAGTTCGTCCAGGTCGCCCCACCGCCCCCAGTTGTGCGGCGTCCGCCCCGGTCCGCGGCCAACAACCTTGTCGTCGGCGTCGACCCGATAGTCCGGCGGGGTCCAGCCGTGAGCCCAGTCGTCCACCACGGGTCAGGCCGTCCGAGCCAACTGGGCTCCTGAGAGTTCGTCGTACATCCACACCAGCCGGTCGATCCGCCATAGCTGGGCGATGATCACCAGGGCCGCACCGATGATGGTCGGCCAGACGCCGAGTGCGATCAATCCCCACGCCACCAAGACGATTCCGACGATTCCCGGTATGGCGATGAGGCGGAACGCGTTCAGGTGGTTCCGGGGCACCCGGGACCGCTCGTTGGCCCAGATCCGTTCTCCGTAGATACCCTTCGACGCCCACCGCGTCGGCTGATCGACAGCCGGGAACACGCGCGCGTTGAGCCAGAGCCAGAAGACCACGACGGCCACTGGAACGAGAGCCCACCAACCGATCCAGTCGCGGCTCCAGATCGCGAGCAGCAGCGGAGGAATCGCAGCGAACCTGGTGTAGACGCTCCACGGATGCGCATGCCGCCGCCAAGCCTCATCACTCATGCCGAACGCGGCGCCGAACGCGGCGCCGAACGCGGACCTTGCGGCCATTTCCAGGTCCTCCCGACGAGGGCGGTGAGCGTAGTCTAGCTATGACCAAAGCAGATTTTTGTTCATAGCCTAGCGGGCTTAGCCCATAAACGCGCAGTCTCAGGTTGGCGATCTCGACTGGACTGGACCGAACTTGCGAACGCTCGGGCGCGGCATCGCGCTACCGTGCCCCACGCTGGCCTGAGCACGTCTACTTCCTGAACGCGTACCGCGGCAATCGCCCACAGTCACAACCAGTCGGGTGTGGCCTCCACTGCGACCGCTGGACCAGCGGTCAACAGTCATCAACGCTGTGCATCCGGGCTTAGGCATGGTCGAGTTGGTCGGCCAGGCCGACCAGATTGTCGGCGTGCACGTCCATCCGGTCCGACGAGGTGGGCGGGTCGCCGACGGGGCGGGCGACGTAGGCGGTGAGCATGCCGGGCCTGGGCTTGTAGGTCCGGGCGTCTTCGGCGGACAGAGCCTGGTGCCAGCGCAGTCCGGCGTGGGCATTGAGGTAGAGCAGCGCCACCTGGCTCGCGTTGGAGAGTGCCAACAGCGGAAAGCGCTCGGCGAGTCAGGCGAGCCCTGCGACGGTGTCGGGCCACGGCGGCAGCCTGCGATCGGTCAGCGCCAGCGCCGCTACGGCGGTTGGATCGTCGACTCCGGCGGCATCGGCAACGAGCCGGGCGGCTTCCAGGTCGAGGACGTCGCTGGTGACATAGGGCCGAACGCCGTCGAGGATGCGACCCTGTTCGCGATCGATTTGCTGCTGCCAGAGCGACAAAGCTGCTCGACCCTGAGATCGTGAAGCGATGGGTCGAGTTCACGAATGCCGGCGCGGATCCCCGCGGGTTCGTCGACGAGCCTCCGGACGCCGCTCCGGCGGGGCGGGTGAACGCATGAGCCCGCAGGACTCCCAGAAAAGGCAGGACTGCGTCCCTCTCCGGCGGTCCGCGTTGCCGTGGCTCAGATCGCCACGGCGGCCGGGTCAACACCGGCTTGGTGAGAGCCATCCCGCTTCGGCTCCGGTCCGGGCGGCGATCCGTGCGAGCGTACGGATCGCCGGAGTCTCCCGGTTCGTCGGCCAGATCAGCCGGCACTCGAACGGCGCGCGGCCGGTGAGGGGAACGACGACGGTGCCGGCCATCGGCAGGAGCAGGCCGAACTCGAGGATCGTCAGGTGTACGACCTCGTCCTTCGTGACCTCGGCCGTCAGGCGTTCGATGTACCGCACCTCCCGCCGTACCAGGTGGATCGGCCGACCCGACGGCGTGGTCGCGGGGATCCACGGTGTCAGCAGCCGGTCGACACCAGGGGCGAGCAGGACCTGCGCGTCCGCAAGCTCCTCGATGTCGACGGAGTCGCGACGCGCGAAACTGTGGTCCTTCGACATCAGGAGCGCGGGCGCCGAGCGGCGGATTGCCGCTCCTGCACTGAGGAAAGGCGTCACTCGCCTGCCCGTCCCGGGCGGCAACCAGCAAATGATCGCGTCGAGTCCGATCCCCACCCGTTCGTCCCAGAGGAACATGTCGAGCGGGTTGACGGGTACGACGATGAGGTGACTTCCCCGTTGCTCGGCTTCGAATGCGTCGACGATCGTCGGCTGGATCGAGGTGGGCACCGACGCGGAGAGTCCGACGGTGAGCGTCGTGCTGGCGGCCGCTTGCTGGGCTTCGCGCCAGACCTGGTCGAGCTGCTGGTACGCGGGCAGTAGGCCGCCGAGCAGCCGTTCACCCAAGGGGGTAAGGCGTACGACGCGGCTCGTCCGCTCGAACAGCGGCGCGCCGACGCGGCGTTCCAGACTGCGGATCGTCTGGCTGACCCGAGTCGTCGAGAGGTGCAGCTGCTCGGCGGCACGGCCGAAGTGGAGCGCGTTGGCTACGGCGAGAAAGCACTCGATCTCTCTGGTCTCCAGCACGACTGATCATAACGTTTCGCTTCACGATCATGAAGCTGTTGGTCGTTGATCCGCTCTTCCCGCCTTGGCTAGTGTCGCGCTCGCCGAGAGGTCGTCGTGTGCATGGCGTACTCCTGTGCAGAGTAGTGGCGGTCATGGACAGGCGCTGATGGCGATATTCTCGACAGAGAAATTATGACCTCGTACTATCGAGCAGACATCAAGCGGGGATCGAGAATCTTACCCGCGGACGGTGATCGCTGTTCACGGGCGAAGCTCGTGCGGTGCGACTGGAGGGAACGTATGTCGACGACGCGACTGGTGGTGGGAATCAGCGGTGCCACGGGAATCGTGTACGGGATCCGCGCTCTGGAGTATGCGCGCAAGGTCGGCGTCGAGACACACCTGGTGGTGACGCCGGCAGCTCAGCAGACCCGCGCGTACGAGACCACGCTGACGGTGCGCGACCTCGCAGCGCTCGCCGACGTGGTGTACAAGCCCGCCGACATCGGCGCGGCCATCGCGTCGGGCTCGTTCCGCACGAACGGGATGCTCGTCGCGCCCTGTTCCGCGAAGACGCTCTCCGCGATCGCTCACGGCTTCGGCGACAACGCGCTCACCCGCGCGGCGGACGTGACGTTGAAGGAACGCCGACGGCTGGTGCTCATGGTGCGCGAGACCCCGTTGACGCTCGCGCATCTTCGGGCGATGACCGCCGTCACCGAGATGGGCGGCGTGGTCATGCCACCCGTTCCGGCGTTCTACCTGGGACCAAGGACCATCGACGACCTGGTCGACCACACAGCCGCGAGAGCGCTGGACCTGCTGGGCGTCGACGTACCGGACCTTCCCCGCTGGGGATCCGATGGAGGCATGGGATGAAGCGCCTGCGTTCGTTGCGCGAATTCGTCGACGAGCTCGCCGCGATCGACGACCTCCAACAGGTCGACACCGTCGTCGACTGGAACCTCGAGGTCGGCGCGATCATCCGTCGTAGCTACGACCTGCGCGCGCCGGCGCCGCTGTTCACGTCGATCAAGGACTACGAGAACACCGGCTTCCGCGTACTCGGCGCACCCGGTGGACTCAGCTCCCTCGCCGGCAACCCGCTCGCGCGGGTGGCACTCGCACTCGGGCTGTCCACCACGGCGACCGGGCAGGAGATCATCGATGCGGTCGTCGCGGCACGCGAACGCCCCGGTCTCGCGCCGCGGCTCGTCGACCCGGCAACCGCCCCCTGCAAGCAGAACGTGCTGCGAGGCGATGACATCGATCTGTTCCGGTTTCCGACGCCTTTGATCCACGGCAACGACGGTGGCCGGTATCTGCAGACGTACGGGCTGAACATCGCGCGGACGCCCGACGGGTCCTGGACGAACTGGTCGATCAACCGCATGATGATCTCCGGCCGGGATCAGCTGTCCTGCTTGATTCCTGGGCCGCAGCACCTCGGCATCATCCGCTCTCAGTGGGCCAAGCGGGGCGAGCCGATGCCGATCGCGGTGACCATCGGCGTCGAGCCCGGTCTGCCGTTCGCCGGTGCCATGCCGCTGCCCGAGGGTGACGACGAGAGCGCGTTCCTCGGCGCCTACTTCGGCGAGTCGCTCGAGCTCGTCCCCGCCGAGACCGTCGACCTCGCCGTCCCCGCCACCGCGGAGATCATCGTCGAGGGCCATGTCGGCGTCGATCCCTCCGACGTCGCCGACGAGGGGCCGATGAACGAGTACCCCGGCTACATCGCCATGGACCGTGCACCGAAGCCGGCGCTGCACGTCAGCGCGATCACCTATCGCGACGATGCGATCCTGCCTGTCGTGGCTGCCGGACCGCCGGTCGAGGAGGACCACACCGGCACCGGGACGATGCATGCGGCGGAGATCTGCTACCAGCTGCGCAAGGCTGGTTTGCCGATCGCGTCGTGCTGGTTCTCCTACGAGTCCGCGTTGCATTGGCTGATCGTCGCGGTTCGTTCGTCCTGGCATGAGACTTTGGCCATCGACTCGAGGGCGCTGGCCGAACGGATCGGCGAAGTCGTGTTCGCCGGGAAGGCCGGCTTCGGGGTGCCCAAGGTGCTGCTCGTGGAAGACGACGTCGACATCACCGACGTGTCGGAGATCGTGTGGGCGTTCGCGACTCGCGCCCACCCGACCCATGGTGAGCTCCAGTTCCCGGCGCTGCCGACCGCTGCGCTGTCGATCTACCTCGACGAACAGGAGATGCACAGCTACCGGGCGGGCAAGGTGATCCACAACTGCCTGCTGGCGGACCGATTCCCGGCCGACGCGCGTCCAGTCAAGGGCAGTTTCGCGCATGGTTGGCCAGAAGAGGTTCAACGTCGAGTGATCGCGAGCTGGGGCCGCTACGGCTATGCCGGGCCTTCGCGATAGCCGTCAGCCTGGTCTCGAGGGCTGAATTCACATTGCGTTGTGCTACGTAACTGTTCTCTCGACCGAAAGGGTTCACCATGACGACCGCGAGAAATGAAAGCGGCGCAACGAGCACGCGGACCACCCGTGAGGTACTCGACCTGTACAACGAGGCTTTCCGTTTGCATGATCCGGCGTTCTTGGAAGATCTGATCGCAGACGAATGCGTCATCGAAGACAGCGGCCCGGCTCCGGGCGGGATACTTCGTGAGGGTCGAGAAGCGTGCCTTGCACGGTGGTCGGAGTTGGCAGCCAACCGTGACCTGAGCTTCACTCCGGAGACGGCAGACATCCTCGGCGACCTTGCAGTCCAGCCGTGGGGACTGCGGTGGGGCGACGGCGAATTGGATCACGTCCGCGGCGTTAATCTCATCAGAATTCGCGACGGCAAGATCGTCGAGGCACGCGGCTATGTGAAGGCCTGATGAGGAAGAGCATCAGGGTATGAGGCATCACGGTCGACGGGATCACTCGACGGGAGGCGGTACAGCTGGTTCGCCTCGAGTGGGCAGCTAGCACAAGAAGGCCATCCGGTTGTGAAGCGGTCACTCGACACCTTCACAACCGGAGGCCTTCGCCAGCCATCCGCACCAGGCCGTGGGATGCAACAACCTGTCTGGACGTCACCCCCTAGGCCGTGCGGCCGACTAGCACCTGGGCGAACGCGGCGAGTCGGTGCCAGCGGCGCTTGGGCTGTGATGTGCGAGGGCGGTGGGATTCTTGGACAGCCGTGCGCAGCAGGTCGGCGTAGCGCTGCTTGGCCAGGTCGTAGATCGCGTAGTCGTTCATCATCGGTCCTCTCGTTAGTAGATCGAATGATCGGTCTACATCGACGGTAGTAGAACGGTCGGTCTACTGTCAAGGGGATGGAGCGCGGCATTCGATTGACAGTAGACCGACCGGTCTATATCGTTCTGAAATAGACCGGTCGATCTACCGCTCGATCTACTTGGAGGAAGTGTGATGACCACGACGACGACCACACAGGCCGAGACCGAGCCCGGGCCCGCGGGAGC
>CAVXLQ010000018.1:0-725096 GCA_963762635.1 uncultured Actinomycetota bacterium | reverse complement strand
AACATGACCTGGGCCGCTTCGGTACGTATGACGTGGAATCGATCCCACGGAGGCGCGCTGGGACGCGACACTGCCTTCGAAGAGATAGGCATTTTGAGGCACGAAGCCCAAACGTCGCCGGTACGCCTGTAGGTTGAGGTCAGGAAGCGGCTGTCGGTGCCCACGACATGATCGCCACCCTACCGATCGGATACTTGTATCCGATCGGTGAAAAAGTCGAGCGGCTTTAAGCAGGCCAGCGTCAGCTCCTCGCCTCGGCGCACGCTCATCTCGTAGACTCAGACTTACTACTGTCGCGACGAGAAAAACCGGTTCCCGCGGGCCGGTGCCTACCGCAAGCAGCATGTAACGCGGAAGAGCACCTAGCGACGCCGTACTTCGAGCCGTCGAGCAGCGTCTTCATGACGCTCAAGTGGGGACCTGTGCGTCGAATTGCAGATCGGCGCAGCAAGTCCGCACATCAAATCGACTTGCGTGTGGTGCCAAGAACAGGTTCGGGCGTGACACGGGTCGTGACGCGAACTGTGGTCAACTGACGGTGGGGGAGTCGGCTTCTGGGGGATGTGCGTCGGACTGCTGACACCTGGAGTGGGTGGTGTGGTGGGGGAGGACGGCTCCTCATAATCCCTAGGTCATCTTGTCGAGTCTTGATTGAGAAGCTCGTACGCGGCATCGGGCAACGAATGGCCTCTCGGTCCCTCTGGGGTCCTCCTGGGGGCTGGCCGCATCGCTCCACAGCTGGCTAAAGCGCGCCGTCACCGTCGCCCGCACGAGGCCATCCGTCGCACGCGGCTGCCGCCGTGCGAACATCGCCACTGAGCTTCGCTTCCCGCGACGCCGGGCATGCCCTCCAGCCAGTCGATCGTCGAGGGTGGTCGGCCTCGCGCTGATCTTGGCACTCGCGATGACCTACGAGGCGAGTTGCCAAGCTGCCTCGAAGGCTGAGCTGTAGATCGCGAAGAGGCCATCTGGCTTCGCGACGTCGACGATGTGAATGATCGGTCCCGAGCCGCTTACCTGGTTGATGGTGTGCTGGAGGACGAGCAGTTCGTTGTCAACGCGGAAGACGTCATGCGGGAAGTCCGTGGTGGTCGAGCGAAGCTGATGCTCTGGCCTTGAAGTGAGTTGGGCAATCGCGGTGTCCGCTACAAGCGTGCGCGTTCTGATGCTCGGTGACATCCGTTCGAGGACGCGGGCCAGGTCGAGGTTGTCTGCACGGGGATTGGGCCGGTGCAGAATGTGACCTCGCTGGCCGCGGAGTCGAAGAACGTAGACCAAGCCGAGGGTGTGAGTCCGTGTGGGTAGACGGCCACAAGCTCGGGGTCGAGTTGGCGGGAGATCCCGCCACGAGGCCATAGGAGCGACTCCTCCACCTCGAGCAGATTGGCCAACGCTTGGCGATGGCGGGCGTAGGGGAGGCGGCCGCCGAGCCAGCGGTGGACGGTTTTGGGGTCTACTTCGAGGTGTGTGGCTAGGTCTTCTTCAGTCATTCGGGCGGCGAAGAGCGCCCGTCTGAGGGAGTCGTTCATGGGCCGTCCCTCCGTGGGGAGCGGTGTCGTGATGGGATGATCTACGCCTAGAAGTCCCTAGTTGTCCCAATGACGATAACACAAGACGTCCCTAGTCGTCCCACTGTGGAGTGTCGTCGTCCCAGCCAGGCGAGCCAGGCTGGGAGCTCGGACAGCGGGCGGCACGACCTCGGGTCGAGGCAGGGATCCGCCGCCCGTCTCTGCGCATTGGAGATGGCTCCCATGTACACACCGGTACTGACAGCTCAGGACACAGACGACTGGACCGCTGTGGCGATCTGCTTGGTGGACGTCGCCGCGCATCTCGCTGCCGTTCGCGCGCGCTTGTCGCAGCTCGAAGAGCGACTTCTGGCGGCGAGGACCGGGGAGCTGGACTGGGCCTTCTGGAACGAGATCCTCGAGCTCGTGGAAGAGCTTCCGGCTGAAGCCGAGGAGCAGTGGAAGCGGATGAACCTCGACCGGTTGCGCGTCGCTGTGGATGCGTCACTCCGGAACGATGACGAAGCCTGATGCCGACGGCGGACGATCTGGCTCTGAGGATCGTCCGGTCGCATCGTCGTGACCGGCCGGTGCTTCGCGTCCAGCGCAGTCGCCCGTGGATTGTTCGGCAGGGTGTGCGCTGCGTTGGCTGTCGACAGCGATGGCCCTGCTGTCTTGCAGCGTGGGCACACGATCTGCTGTCCACATCGCATCGGCTACTCCGCCGGGCCGTCGACGACTAGATGCGTGCGGCTGTCCGGACCTGGCCCGCGCAGAACATGGGATGTCATCGCGACGACCCCTACGTTCCTAGAGGTGATCCGTGCCGCCGACGCTGAGGGAATCGCTCGCGAACTACTCGCTGATGCCCTGCCTCGCCGATGGGCGCACTCGCGAGGGGTGGCGGCGCGAGCTCGGAGCATCGCATACGTCCTTGGCGATCGAGCCGAACTGCTGGAAATCGCGGCTTGGCTGCACGACATCGGGTACGCGCCGTCGATCGCTCGTTCTGGGTTCCATCCCTTGGACGGTGCCCGTCATCTACGGGACGTCGAACACGCTGACGACGTGCTGTGCTGCTTGGTGGCGTATCACTCGGGCGCCTCGGCGGAGGCCGAGGAGCGTGGCCTCCTCGTCGAGCTCGAGGCTGAGTTCGCCATGCCACCGGACGATCTCATCGAGGCCCTCGTGTACTGCGACATGACCACGGACCCCGACGGTCGTCCGACAACCGTCGAGGCACGGCTGGCGGAAGTGGGGGAGAGGTACGGGCCGGACCACGCTGTCATGCGCGCGATCACTAGGTCGGCGCCGAGCTTGATCGAGATGGCGAGGGCGACGGCGCGTCGGCTGGAGGGTCAGTCGAGATGAGGGCTGACGGATGGTCTGGTGAGGAAGTCCTCCACTCGAAGGCGCATCGAGCGATCCATCATCAGGTCGACGATCTTGGTGCGGTCGACCCAGTGCACTTCTGAGCTCTCGCTGCTGGGACGGAGTTCGCCGCCGGTCGGTATGGCGGTGAGGAGGATCGAGAACTCCTGCCGGACTTCGTCGTTGCTGGTGTAGTGCAGGACGTGCTTGGGGTCCGAGTAGATGCCGACGAGGCCGGTGATTCGCAGTCGATGCCGGACTCCTCCTTGGTCTCGCGGATCGCCGCCTGGGTTACGGATTCGCCGAGGTCGATCGCGCCGCCGGGCACGGCCCAGTTGTCGTTGTCGGTACGACGGATCATCAGGACGGCGACTCGATCGTCCACGACGACAACGTTGACGGACGGGACGAGGCTGTTCGCCTGCTGGAGCATTGGGGTTGTCGTAGTAGTCGATTCGCCGGGCCATCAGTCCTCCGTTACAGGTATGCCCGTCTCCCAGACACGTTCGAAGCTCTCCTGGAAGATGCTCGCCGAGCTCGCCGCCGGCGACCTGACGGAGATGCCATGACGGGAGCCTTGGCTGCGGGAGTCCGAACACGTGCATATTGACGAGCAGCTGGTCGTCGGCGAGGTAGATCGAGTTGTACAGGGAGTGGCGTGGAACCTGAACTCCACGTTGGCGGTTGACGCAATGGGCGGTAGTTGACGAGTGCGCCGCGGATCTTCATCTCCATCGAGCCGTCAAGTCCCTCGTCCCGACCTCGTTGGGCCACCTCCTGCTGTCTGGCTGGCCCACCAGGAAGCGGACCGCGACGCCAGAGCTCGCCTTCTCCATGAGGATTCGCTGCAGCGAAGCATCCTCGGAGAGGAAGATCCCGGCGTAGACGAGAACGCCGATCTGGCTCTTCGCGCTTTCGAACAGGCGACGCCATACCTCCGATGGCACTTCGGACCGGTGCGGCCAAACGGAGAGGATCTCGCTCTCCGACGCTGAGGTCACCTGGTCGCGTGAGAGCGCGTCTGGCCAGAGGTAGACCTCGTCGTGGCCGAGGTGACTAGCCATTGCGAATCGATGCCGTCTGTACGGCAGTCGCCCCGCTGACCCAGCGTTCGACGGTCTTTCGTCCACCCCGATCGCTTCGGCCAGTGCGACGTGGTGATGCCCCGCTCTAGCAGGGCGGCGCGCAACCGTTCGTTCGCCATTACCTGACCGTAGGGACGTCTTGGGACGAGATCACTGTAGGCCGGACGTCCCGATCACGTCCAGTCACGCTGTAACCGCGTCCCTACGTTCCGTCGCAACCTGAGGTGGCAATCCAGGCCAAACGGGAGGAGGTCCTCGGTGAGCGACGGAAGGAAACGGGGAGACGCGCCGGTCTGCGCGTGCGGGGCACGCACGGAGAGAAGCAGCAGAGCCTGCCGGAAGTGTCGAGCTCGCGCGAGGTGGTTCCGCCACCACGAGCATCGTGAACGAATCGTCGGGCCGGCCCAAGAACGGTGGCCGCTGCGATGACGCTCACCATCTCGCTGGTCGTAGTCCTCGCGATAGCCGCGATCATCTTGTTCAAGTTCGCCCATCTCAAGCCACTGCACGCGGTCATCTGCGCGCTGTTCGGCTTCACGCTGGCGACGACCGGGTTGGCTGATCCCGTACGGGATGTCCTCGACGGCATCGTCAGCGCGATCGGCCGCGCCCTTGCGGGCTGAGATGAACGAGACCAGCCGGCCTTCGCCATGACCGATCAGCCGACAGCGCCGGAAGGTGCCGAACCGCAAACTGAGGACGCTGCGCGCGTCGAGGGCGAGTCCGTCGAGAAGACGACGATTCGGCGCGTGGTCATCGCCGGTGCGTTGATCGCAGCTGCAATCGGAGGGGCGGGATTGTCGCGGCTTGGCTGGTCATGGTTGGTACTGGCCGGCGTAGCTGTTGTCCTCGCCGCAGGGCTGTACTGGTACTTGCGACATCGGTCCGCGCGCCGTTCAGGTTGGCCTCGGTTTCGCATGCGAACGCCGCGTCTGGCGGCGTGGACCAACCAACCCGCCCCGAAGCCAGCACGGACGGCCGCTCCGGCGAGCAAACCGCGTCCCGGCCATCGAGCCGCAGGACGTCTAAGCTCGAGCCGTGGGTCGTCCTGCGGGGGCTGCTACCGGGGCGAGTGAGGTCGGGCGCCACCAAGTCGCCGAGCAAGTCAGACCGTCCATCCACCAAGCAGACCGTAGGGCACCATCGAGAGCCCGCCATTGGGCGGGTGATGCGTCGCCCGTTCACGAAGGTCGTGCCTCCTGTCATGCGAGCTGCCGCCGTTCCTCGAAGAGCCCGCACCCCGGCCGGACTGCGACCGAATGGGACAGCTGGAACGCAGCAGCAGACAGCGTGTGCCCTCGATGGGAACCACCGCTCGCAGTCATCGTCAGCTGAACAAGCGGGGTGGCTCTCGCTCAGCGTCCTGGAATCGTCGGAGCATCTCGATCCCGCGGAGGGCAACGTCCTGCGGCGCGAGCGTGGCGGCTGCCTGGCACGTCTCGGTCAGGTCGATCGTCGGTAAGCCGCGGGCGCCGAACCTCCAGGCGGGGCTCGCGCAGAGCGAGCGATGAGAAGCGGAAGCGACGCCGTTCTGGCGGCAACGTGATCGCTGCTGCGGGCTGGTTCGTCGAGCGGCTGGGCAAGATCTTCGGCCGCCGCGCGACGAAGACGAAGCCGAAGAAGGCCAATCCAACGGATGCGACACCGAAGGGCGCAGCGGCTGATGCGCCATCGAACGACCAGGAGAAGAAGCCCGATCCTCAGCCGCCCGAGATGAAGCCGGGCGCGTCGACGGCTCCACCCGCGGAACCGTCCCAGCAGAAGGGAGATCCAGCCGTGGCAACAGTAACCATCGAGCAAGCGGTCGAGGCGACTCGACAACATCAGCCACTGGGAACCGGAGACGATCACCGACGTCGACGACTTCCTCGGCGACCTGTCCGAGTTGTACGAGGCCCTTGCGACCACGCAGGCGCGGCTCGCGGAGAGGTTCGGATCCGATCTACCCATCGGTGCGGCAGTCGTCGAACACCTCTCCGAGCTCGCCAGCGCAGCTGCTGCCCTGACCGACCACGCCCGCGAGAGTCGAAGCATCTTCCGTTCAGCTCACGAGGACGAGTTCAACCGGCTCGAGAACCCGCGCCCCAAGGAGGAACTGTGGGACGTCACCACCAACCGATGACGAGCTGAGGGGAGCTTGCTGTGTCTCCCAAGACGACAGACGCCTCGCTGTGGCGCTGGTCCGTCATCACCACGCCGATCCTGGCGAGCGCCGCGCTCTTCGCCGTAGGAGCGTTGCTCGACCAACTCCGAGTTGGGCCGTGGTTCGTCGTGCCGGTTGTGGCATGCGCCGTTGTCGGCACGATCGTGGCGTCCCACAAGGCCGACCTCGGGCGGTTCGCCAGCACCTACGCCGCCCTGGCCGTTGCCGGATCGGGCGCCTGGCTGGTGTGGGTCTCCGCCTCGACGGCGTGGTCGACTACAGCGATCACCGTGCTGTTGTGCGGTCTCGTCGTACTCGGGCCGATGTGGTTCCTTGCTCGGCACGCCCAACATCGCAAGCGTCTTCGCGATCTGGAGGAGGAGCGTCGCAAGCAGGTCGCCGCGGAGGCGCAGCGGTGGCCGGACATCCTTGCTGCATTGGGCATGCCGGGCGTAACGCTGCTCGAGAGGGTGAACCACGGCGGCGTCGGCTCATACTCGCTCCACCTCCGACTGCCAGCCAACGGACGAGTCCGCTTCGGCGTCCTCAAGACCAGAACGGAGGAGCTCGAGATCGCGGCAGGGCTCCGCTACGGAGCGCTCAACGTCGAACGCGGGGACACCGCGGCAGATGTGTGGTTGCACGTCAACGAGATAGACGTCCTCGCCGAGACGATCCCGCTGCCCAAGGACAATGCGCCGCTCACCATCAACCGTCCCTTGCCGCTCGGTCTCTACGAGGACGGCACTGTCCTCGAGGTGCTGATGCAGGGCCGGGCGAGTAAGACCGTCGGACTGCGTGGCAAGGGTAAGTCGAACCTGATCAACGCGAAGATCTCAGCGTTGACGCGGTGCGTCGATGTCGTCGTATGGATCATGGACAACAAGGGAGGGCGGACCGCGCGCCCGTGGCTACTGCCTTGGCTGGAGGGCCGAACGCACCGCCCGGTTCTCGACTGGGTCGCGACGACGAGAGAAGAGAACACCCGGATGCTGAAGGCGGCGGTGGCCGTCATCGAGTACCGGTCCAACGGCGGGATCGGTGGCGACAAGATCATCCCTACCGCGCGGATGCCCGAGCTCATGCTGATCTGCGAGGAGGTCGCGCTGATCTTCGGTCAGCACGAAATGGCCAACTACGGGAACGCGAAGCTCGGGCTCACGATCGTTCAGCTCGGGCGAGCGGAAGCGGTCAGCGTCGACCTGGTCGCTCAACGAGGCACGGTCACCATGCTCGGGAGCGGCGACCTGAAGAGCCAGCTGGAGAACACGTTCGGGCTCGGTGTCGCGGACGCGAACGATGCCAGGTACACCTTCGGTGACTCGAAGATCGCGTCGGACCTCGCGAAGCTGGAGCATCCCGGAAGCCTACTTGTCCAAGCCGGGCGCGACACCCGCATCGTGCCCGGCAAAGCGTGGTGGGTCGAGCACGCCGAGATCGGGGGACCGGGTGGCATCGTTGAACGCAACACCTACGTCGGACCCGACCTCGACACGGGTTCCGCGGCGGCAGCCGACGCGGCGGGCGGGTACTCCAGCAGGTGGAGCCACGAGCGCGCTGGGCACCTCCTGCCGAGTGGTCTACCGCAGTCAGGGACCGTCGTCACGCCGCCCATTCCCGCTGCCTCTACGGCGACAACGACAGCGGTCAAGCTCGGACTTCCAGAGTCGAAGCTTGTGCACTTCCCGCGACCTTCGAACGAACAGCCGGCCGAGCAGGACGAGACGACAACCGCGGAGGAGAAGCGAGTACCGCCGATACTGCAGGTGGTCCATGACGCGTTCAGCGGCCGTGGAGTCGGATCGGATCCACACCACCCGGCTGCTTGGCAACCCGAAGTTGACAGGCATGTCTGCCAAGAGGCTCGGCATGCTGCTCGCCGCGTGTGGGGTTCAGCCGCAAGGGCAACCGTTCGTGGAGAACGGCGAACGCGGCCGCGGATACCACTACTCCGACGTCGCGACCGCCGTGCAGCGCATTGTCGCTGGGCGGATCCGTCCGCCGGACTACGCGTACGACTGGTCCGGGCCCACTGACGAAGAGCAGGACGGGTGACGACATCCGTGGGTGCGATCCGTGCGCGCACGGGATGCGTAGAGGATCCGTGCGCCCATGCGCACATCTCCTTCTCCACGCTGACCTGGCCCGATGTCGGATCCGCGCACGGATCACGGAACACGGATGTGCTCTCACCGACGTGGCCAGAGAAGGAAATTCGCACGGATCACGCGCATCCGATCCGTGTTCCGATCCGTGAGGAGAACATCAACGACGGGAGGCGATCATCGTGAACTACGCAACGGAGAACGGGCGAGGTCTGAGCCGGGAGGAGCTCCTCCATCTGCCAGTCACTGTCGACATCACTACGGCGGCACGAGCGCTGGGGCTCGCGAGGTCGACGGGCTACGAGCTCGCGCGGCGCGGCGAGTTCCCATGTCGGATCCTTCGCGTGGGGCACTCGTACCGGGTGCCGACGGCGGACCTCCTTCGCGTCCTTGGTGTGGAACCGGCGGCGTGAATCTCCTTATGGACAAGGAGATTCGTTGGTGGAATGCTTGTCCGCAACCCAGCCGCCGGTCTTGGCGGCGTTGGTACTACCCACCTCGCACGTCTGTTCTTCTGACGCCTGCGTGCGTATCTGCCTCCACAGAGAGGGGTTAACCACATGAAGGAACCGATCCGCAAGGTTGTACTCGCGGACGGAAGGATCCGGTACCGGCTCATCGTCGATACCGGGCGCGACCACACCGGCAAACGTCAGCAGTATTGCCAGACGTTCGACAAGATGAAGGACGCGCGAGAGGAGCTCTCACGTATCCGTCACGAGCTCACCACGGGTACGTACGTCAGGCCGAGTACACAGACCCTGGCCGAGTACCTCGACGAGTACGTCGTGGGTGCGGTCCGAGGAGTACGCGAGTCCACCGCGGAGTCCTACATTGACGCGTTCCGGTGCCCACGTGAGTTGCTCGGCGGGTACTACCTCCAGGCGATCACCAAGGCCGACATCGAGCGGCTCATCGAGTACATGGAGACCAGCGGCCGCAAGCAGGGCGGGCGTGCCGGCACCGGTCTAAGCGCACGCACTATCAGGATGACGCTGGGTCGGCTCGCGGCCGCGTTCGAGATGGCCGTCCGCGAGGGGCGCCTCCCGCGGAACGTTGTGAAGCTCGTCGAGCCGCCGGAACACCGGCCGCGGCGACCGAAGACGTGGTCTCGCACCCAAGTCCGCGACTTCCTCGAGCTCGCCGGGCGGGACCGCCTGCACGCCGCGTGGCGGGTGACCCTGTATGGGCTGCGGAGAGGTGAGGTGCTGGGCCTGCGCTGGTCCGACATCGATCTCGCCGCCAAGACGCTGACGGTGCGGCAGGCGCGTCTGTGCATCAACTACCGGACCAGGATCGAGCCACCGAAGAGCGAGAACGGTGTGCGCACTCTGCCGCTCGACGACGACTTGGTCGCGGCGCTGAAGAAGCTACGCCGCCGTCAGGAACTTGAGCACTGGGAGCTGGGGGAGGAGTACGCGGCCGGAATGGAGGACCGCGACTGGTACGTGCCCGGCGACGCGTACCTGGTGAGGGACGCGTCTGGGATCCCGGTGCATCCGCAGTGGTACTCCGACGAGTTCGACCGACTGATCCAGCAGGCGAAGCTCCCGAGGATCCGTCTCCACGACTCGCGACACACCGCGCTGAGCCTCATGGAAAAGGCGGGTGTCCCGATCTCGATCATCAGTAGGTGGGCGGGGCACTGCAACCCGGCCTTCACCATGCGTACGTACGTCCACGCCAACGACGAGGATTTGGTCGTGGGTGCCCAGTCATTGGGCGAGCTGTACAGGACCGGCTGATCGGCTGTGCTCTAGAATCATGTGAAAGATCTGTGAAAGACGGCCGCTAGCGACCGTCCCGCAATATCAAGGCCAGGGTCTCTGACCTGCGCAAACGTGGCGCGCCCGGTAGGATTCGAACCTACGACCGCCGGATTAGAAGTCCGATGCTCTATCCAACTGAGCTACGGGCGCTGGGGACCCTCTTGGGGTCGGGGACCAGGGTAGTACGTGGTCCATGACCGGCTCGGGACGTGACAGCGAACAATCTCCTGGGTGCGACGCGCGACCAGAACCGTGCGGAGCGCGACAGGGCTGGATAGCCTCGCTGCACGGCGTGGGCGTGATGGTGCCCGGCGAAAGGTGACGGAGGCACCAGGTGACGGAGAGCGGCGGTCTCTATCAGGCGCTCGTGCGGCTGCACGTGTGCCTGGAGAACGCGCGCCTTCCGCTGCAACTCCCGGACGTCGACGAGGCCCGCAAGCTGCAGCGCGAGATGGCGAGCCAGATCCGCGACTACGCCCTGCCGAGGCTTGCACGGATCGAGGCCCCACTGCTCGCGGTGGTTGGCGGCAGCACCGGCGCAGGCAAGTCCACGCTGGTCAACACACTGGTCGGCCGCCGCGTCTCCGAGACCGGCGTTCTCCGACCCACCACCAGGTCGCCCGTCGTCGTCCACAACCCCAAGGACGCCGAGTGGTTCTCCAGCGGCGAGATCCTCCCTGACCTGCCCCGGACCACCGGCGACGAGGGCGATCCGGGGTCCCTCCGCCTCGTCCCGGAGCCCAGTATCCCGCAGGGCTTGGCGATCCTGGACGCCCCCGACATCGACTCCGTCGTCACCGCAAACCGCAACCTCGCCGCCCAGCTGCTCGCCTCCGCGGACCTGTGGCTGTTCGTCACGTCCGCGACGAGGTACGCCGACGCCGTGCCCTGGGGCTTCCTCAAGGCCGCGGCCGAACGGTCCGCCGCCGTCGCCGTCGTGCTCGACCGCGTTCCCGAGCAGGGCAAGGACGACATCCGCCGCCACCTCGCGCAGATGCTCGCCGAGCGCGGGCTCGGCAAGTCACCGTTGTTCACGGTTCCCGAGTCCGACACCGACCGCCAGGGCCTCTTGCCGCCGGTCGCCGTCGCGCCGGTCAAGTCGTGGCTCGGCCAGCTGGCCGGCGACGCCGCGGCGCGGGCGCAGGTCGTACGCCAGACGCTCGACGGAGCCGTACGTAGCTTCGCCCAACGCACTCCGACCGTCGCGGACGCCGTCGACGCCCAGATCGAAGCGATCAACCGGCTGCGCGAGGACGCGAAGCAGGGCTACGCCGCGGCCGTCGACGTCGTCGACGACGCCAGCAAGGACGGCTCGATGCTGCGCGGTGAGGTGCTCGCGCGCTGGCAGGAGTTCGTCGGCACCGGCGAGATCATGCGCAGCCTCGAAGCCCAGATCGGCCGCATCCGCGACCGCATCGCGGCCGCGCTGAGGGGGCGCCCCAAGCCCGGCGAGGACCTCACCGAAGCGCTCGGCCACGGCCTCGAGGCCGTCATCCAGGACGCCGCCGACCACGCCGCCGAACGCATCGAGGCGGCCTGGCGGGCCAATCCCGCCGGGCGGCCGCTGCTGAGCCAGACCAGCAACCTCGCCGCCTCCTCCCCGGAGCTCAAGGAACGCGCCGCCGAGGCCGTCCGCGCCTGGCAGGTCTACCTGCTCGACCTTGTCGGCGAGGAAGGCCAGACCAAACGCACGACCGCGCGCTTCCTCTCGTTCGGAGTGAACGGACTCGGCCTCGTGCTGATGATCGTCGTGTTCGCCCACACCGGCGGGCTGTCCGGCGCCGAGGCCGGCATCGCCGGCGGTACGAGCATCCTCGCCCAGCGCATCCTCGAGGCCGTCTTCGGCGACCAGGCCGTACGCGACCTCACCACCAAGGCCCGCGACAACCTGCGCGATCGCGTCCGCCACCTGATGGACCGCGAACGCGGCAGGTACGACGCCGCGCTGGACGGGCTTGGACTCACCGAGGAGATGGGTAAAGAGCTGCGCGAGGCCGCCAAGCAGGTCGGGGGTGCCCGGTGAGCAAGGTGCTCGAACGTTCCGCCGACGTCACCGGCCGCCTCGACGCGCTCGCCGAGGCCGTCGACGCGGCGACCACCAGGCTCGACGCCCAGCTCGTCGACAACGCGCGCGCCGTGATCGACCGCGCCGAGACCCGCATGCGCCTGTCCGCCGACCACACCGTCATCGCGGTCGCCGGCGCGACGGGCAGCGGCAAGTCCTCGCTGTTCAACGCGATCAGCGGTCTCGAGCTCGCCGCCGTCGGCGTACGCAGGCCGACCACGTCGACCGCGCTGGCCTGCGTCTGGGGTGCCGAGGGCGCCGGCCCGTTGCTCGACTGGCTGGGCATCCCGAAGCGCCACCAGCTCAGCCGGTCCAGCGACCTCGACACCGACCTGAGCGAGGACGCCGAGCTACACGGCCTCGTCCTCCTCGACCTGCCCGACCACGACTCGACCGAGGCCCAGCACCGCGTCGAGGTCGACCGCCTCGTCGAGCTCGTCGACGTGCTTGTGTGGGTGGTCGATCCGCAGAAGTACGCGGACCACGTTCTGCACGAGCGCTACCTCCGAAGGCTCGCCGCGCACCGCGAAGTTGTCGCGCTCGTCCTCAACCGGATCGACCAGCTGACGCCTGCGCAGGCCCGCGCGTGCGTCGCCGACCTCGAACGCCTGCTGCAGGACGACGGCCTCGGCGGCGTACCGATCCTGCAGACGTCGGCGGCGACCGGGCAGGGAACGGCGGAGTTCCGCTCGATGCTCGCCGAACGAGTCGCCGCCAAGCGCGCCGCGAGCGCCCGGCTCGCCGGCGACGCGATCCAGGTCGCCGACGGGCTGGCCGCCGAGTGCGGCGACGCCAAGGTCCCCGAGATCGCGAAGGCCGACCGCCGCGCGCTCGTCACGGCATTCGCCGAGGCGGCCGGCGTGCCGATCGTCGTGGACGCGGTCGCGCGCTCGTACCGGCTGCGCGCCAAGCAGGCGACCGGCTGGCCGCTGACGAAGTGGCTGGTCAAGGTACGTCCCGACCCGCTGCGGCGGTTGCACCTGCGCGTCCACCGCGGGCTGCGGGAACGGTCCGTCGAGGACTCCGCGCCCAAGCAGATTGTCACGCGGTCCTCGCTGCCCCAACCGACGCCGGTGCAGCGGGCGCGGGTCGACACGGCCGTACGCCGGGTGATCGACTCGGCGACCACCGGGCTGACGCCGCCGTGGGTCGCCGCCGTACGAAGGGCCGCCCGCGAACGGGAGTCCGGCCTGTCCGACGCGCTCGATCAGGCCGTGGTCGGGACCGATCTCGGCGTGGCACGGGCCGCCCGCTGGTGGGCGGTCGTGCGGGTTCTGCAGTGGATCGTGTTCGTCGTGGCGGTCGTCGGTGGGTTGTGGCTGGGCGCGCTGTTCGGCGCCGGGTTCCTGCGCGTGCCGGTGCCCGAGCCGCCGGCTTGGAACGGCATCCCCATACCCACGCTGGGACTGGTCGGCGGCGTCGTGGTCGGCCTGTTGGTGGCGTTGGTCAGCCGACTGCTCGCCGGCGTGGGGTCGCAGCGCCGCGCACGGGTCGCGGATCGGCGGATGCGCGAGTCGATCGCCGAGGTGGCCGACCGGCAGGTGTTCACGCCGGTCGAGGAGGAGCTCTCGGCGTACCGCACCTGCCGTGACGCGTTGGCCGCCGTCCGCCAGCGCTAGGACCGCGTGAACTCGAGCCGCAGCGAGTCGGTGTCGCGCAGAACGACCACGACGCCGTCGGCCTTGGACCATTCGGCGGGGAGCAGGAAGTACTTGCCGCCGGACGCCTGGAGCAGCCGCAGTCCCTCGTACCGGTAGCCGTACGCCGAGTCGTCCTGGCGGAAGCGCGTGACGGCGACGCCGGGCGCGGCGATCTGCAGGTCCTTCGCGCTGTAGACGACCACGCCGGTGCGTTGGTCGAGGGTGGCGACGACCTGCGCGGCGAGGCCGCGGCCGACGACGCCGGCGAACAGCCACAGCTCCCAGAACAGAGCGACCGCGACAACCGCGCCCGCCAGCAGCTTGACCGTCGGCCCATGCCAGCGCGCGAGCGTCCTGGGCACGCCCTCCTGGCCGGTCGCGACCGCCAGCCGGCGCCGTACGGCGACCGCGTACCCGGTGAGGACGACGCCCGCCGCGAACGTCAGCGGCGCGATCAGCTCGCCCCAGCCAGGCCACGTAGCCCAGGCCAGAAGTCCCAACAGGGGAAGGGCGAACCAGGACAGGCGCAGGATGGCGAACACCCGATGCAGCCAGGGGGAGTCCGGCCGCGCCTGGATCGTCCTGACCACGCGTTCGTGCGCGAGCAGCCAGCCGAGGCCGAGCACGGCGAGGATGATCATCGGCGCGTAGAGCGTGTCGACACTGCGGAGTACGTAGTCCTGCGTCGACATGCCGAGCACGCTCTCGTCGATGCCGAGCTCACGCGCCTGGACGTAGCTGCGCGCCCAGCCGAAGTAGACGAGGAGCGCGGTCGCGAGCGTCAACGGAGGACCGAACGCACCGAGCAGGCTGACCGCGTTCTTCAGCACGCTGGTTTCGTCGGCCTCGGGCTCGGGCTTGGGGCGCGCCGGCGACGGTGCCGGCCGTTCCTCGCTCACGGCGCACCCGACCCGTCGTCGAGATAGGTGAACGTCTGGTCCTCGGGGCTGGTCTGCTCGCCGGCGGGGGAGCGCACCGTGACGCGCACCGGGCCTGGTTCGTCCGCGGCGGGCGAGGTGGCGCGGACCCAGAGGCTGCCGTCGCTGTCGCCGAGCTCGCCCTGAAGATCGCCGAACCACACCTCGGTCACGCCGTAGAGGTTCTCGCCGCGGAGGATGACCTCGGTCCCACCGCCCAGCGGGCCTTGCGCCTCCGAGTCGGACTCCTCCTCGGCGTTGGGGTCGTCGACCCGGCTGATGCCCCAGGCGCAGGCGGTCCCCTCGCCGGCCGAACCGATGCTGGGCGGCTGGTCTTGGTCGGCCTCCACCAGGCGCTCGGCGAGCTCCAGGGCCGCCTTGTCGAAGCACCCGAGCTCGTTGCCGCCGAGGTCGTCGGCCGCGGACCGCAGTTCCTCGCGAGCTTCTCGCCACAGCTCGGCTTGGCCGTTCCGCGTCGCCTGACAGGCCTTGGCGAGCGCGACGTAGAGCGGTCCGAGCGCCAGTGTCTTCTCGCCTTGCTCCAAGCGGGTCGCGAGGCCTTCGCAGTCACCGGACTCGAGCTGCGCGTACCAGCCGTACGGCGGCGGCGAGTCCGGCCCGGACGGTCCGAACGGCACCCACGCGATCTCCCGATCGCCGCCGTTCTCTTCCTCGCCGCCCGAGGCCGTGGCCTCGGGGTCCTCACTGGCGTCGGCGGGCGAGCTCGACTCGTCGCCCGGAACCGAGCTGGCAGGCGGCGGTGTCTCCGGCCCTTCGGCGTTTCCACACCCCGCCAGCGCGGCCAGCAGCACGATCACGCCCGCTACGCGCGGAAGACGTTCCAGCAACCGCACGGCTTCCCCCTCGCGTCGGTTGCTTCGAGCATGCGCCCGAACGACGCGAGGGGGTATAGGTAGTTCTACGTATCCGGCCGACTCCGCCCCGTCGCCGCCAATCGTGCCGGCCAGCTGAGGCGACGGGATGTGGTGTTCAGTCGACGAACTCGCAGGGGCTGACGATCGGGCCCTTGGCGACGTCGACGTAGTTGCCCGACGATCGCGCCACACCCTTGGGGTAGATCTGCGGGGGGACTACCCCGAGCCGGTGGCGGATCACCAGCAGCTCGTCGGGAGCGAGCCGGACTCGGTCCACTCGTACAGGCAATAAACAGGCTGCATCGAGCGCGTGAGCGGGCGAATCCGTTACGCCGGAGGGCTGGGGAAGCGTGGCTGGTCGTACTGGAATGCCTTCAGCGTCCGGCGCTGCAGCAGGAACAGCAGGATCCACACGAGCACGAACGCCGCGATGCCACCCGCGATCAACCAGCCTGTGCGGGCGTGCACGGCCTGGAGGATCACCACCGCCATCGCCGCCGCCAGGGCGGAGTTCACGGTGGCGACGATGGTCGGGGTGTTGATCAGGAAGTACAGCCAGAACGCGGAGCGGTGCGGTCGATGCACCATGTACGACTTGAACACGCCCCGCTCGTCGTCGTGAATGCCCGTGGTCAGATAGCGCTTCAGGCCCGGCTCGAGGTCGATGTACGCGTGCCGCAGCCGGTTCATCGCCAACATCAGCTGGAACTCCTCGATGTTGACGTCGACCAGCCGGACGTACGCCGCGACGCCGAGCAGGAACACCACCGGCAGCAAGACCAGGGCCGCGATTGTCGTGGGCGGGCCGAAGTCCGTCGCGTCGGCGAGGAACGCCAGCGCGATCATCGACGCGGACAGCACGGTCAGGAAGACGCCGACTCGGCTTTGCGCCTCGTTCCAGATCAACCCCCGCGCCGCGAGCAGGCTCCAGTGCTCGGTCGACAGCAGCGCCGGCGCGTACTGGCCCAGCTCCTCCTCGTCCGGTACCGCGTCCTCGTCCAGATCACGGTCGGGGGTTTCCATGTACGCACTCCTCGCGTAGGCGATTGGGCTCCTCGGGCCTCGGTGAGGCAGGATAGAGAGTGTCGGAACCTCTCGACCCAATCAAAATCTTCCCGGGTGGAATCAACTGTGGCTGAACTGATCTTCACGATGCGCTCCGTGCGCAAGTCGATGGGCGACAAGGTCGTCCTCGACAACGTCAACCTGTCGTTCCTGCCCGGCGCCAAGATCGGCGTCGTCGGGCCGAACGGGACCGGCAAGTCGACGCTGCTCAAGATCATGGCCGGCGTCGAGCATCCGTCGAACGGCGACGCCACCCTGGCGCCCGACGCGACCGTCGGCATGCTCGCCCAGGAGCCCGAGCTCGACGAGAGCAAGACCGTGCTCGAGAACGTCCAGGAGGGCGCCGCCGGGACCATCCAGATGCTGGAGCGCTACAACGAGATCTCCAACGAGCTCTCCGACCCCGACGCCGACTACGACAAGCTGCTCGCCGAGATGGGCGACCTGCAGACCGAGCTCGACCACCGCGACGCCTGGGACCTGGACGCCCGCCTCGAGATGGCGATGGACGCCCTGCGCTGCCCGCCCCCGGAAGCCGCTGTCGGCCCGCTGTCGGGTGGTGAGCGCCGCCGGGTAGCGCTGTGCCGGCTGCTGCTGTCCGCCCCCGACCTGCTGCTCCTCGACGAGCCCACCAACCACCTGGACGCCGAGAGCGTGCAGTGGCTCGAGCAGCACCTCGCGGGGTACGCGGGCACCGTTCTGGCCGTCACCCACGACCGGTACTTCCTGGACAACGTCGCCCAGTGGATCCTCGAGCTCGACCGCGGCAAGGCGATCGGGTACGAGGGCAACTACTCCACGTACCTCGAGACCAAGCGCCAACGCCTCACCGTGGAGGGCCGCAAGGACGCCAAGCGCCGCCGGATCCTGGAGCAGGAGCTGGAGTGGGTGCGGTCGAACCCGAAGGCCCGCCAGGCGAAGAGCAAGGCCCGGTTGGCGCGGTACGAGGAGCTCGCGACCGAGGCCGAGCGCGCGAAGAAGATCGACTTCGAGGAGATCCAGATCCCGCCGGGTCCGCGGCTGGGCAACGTGGTCCTCGACGTCAACAAGCTCTCCAAGGGCTTCGGCGACCGCCTGCTCATCGACAACCTCTCGTTCTCCCTCCCGCGCGCCGGCATCGTCGGCGTGATCGGTCCGAACGGCGTCGGCAAGACCACGCTGTTCCGGATGATCGTGGGGGAGGAGAAGCCGGACAGCGGCGAGCTCAAGGTCGGCGACACCGTGACGCAGTCGTACGTCGACCAGTCCCGCGGCAACCTCCCGCCGGAGAAGAACGTGTGGGAGGTCGTCTCCGACGGGCTGGACTGGATCCGGGTGGCCTCGTTCGAGATGCCGAGCCGCGCGTACGTCGCCTCGTTCGGCTTCAAGGGTCCGGACCAGCAGAAGCGGGCGGGCATCCTGTCCGGCGGCGAGCGCAACCGGCTCAACCTGGCGCTGACCCTCAAGCAGGGCGGCAACCTGCTGCTGCTCGACGAGCCGACCAACGACCTGGACGTGGAAACGCTGCAGTCGTTGGAGAACGCGCTGCTGGAGTTCCCCGGCTGTGCTGTGGTGACGTCCCACGACCGGTGGTTCCTGGACCGCGTCGCGACGCACATCCTCGCCTGGGAGGGCGACGGCGACAACCCGGCGAACTGGTTCTGGTTCGAGGGCAACTTCGCCGACTACGAGGCCAACAAGGTCGAGCGGCTCGGCGCGGACGCGGCTCGCCCGCACCGGGTCACGTACCGCCGCCTTACTCGGGACTAGGCACCTTGTAGTGCAGGAGCAGCGAGCCGTCGGGGCTGGTCTCCGAGGCTCGCAGCTCCAGCTTCTTGAGCGCGTCGTCGTCCTCGAACAGCCGCCGGCCGCTGCCCGCGACGGTCGAGGCGACGACCAGGCGTAGCTCGTCGACGAGGTTCGCCTTCAGCAGTGACTGGGCGAGCCTGATGCTGCCGTGGATGCCGATGTCCTTGCCGTCCTGCTGTTTGAGGTCTTTGACGTACGCCTCGGCCCTGGTGTCGACGTAGACCGAGTTCGACCAGTCCTCGTCGGGCTTCTTCGACGTGAAGACGTGCTTGGTCGTGCCGTTGACGAACGACGCGAACGGCTCGATCTCCGACGTCGGCCAGTAGCCGGCCCAGTAGTCGTACGTGCCGCGTCCGAGCAGGATCGCGTCCTGGCTCTCGATCACCCGGCCGAGGTTGTCGAAGATCGCCGGGCCACCGTCGAACATCCAGTCCCCGGGCTCCTCGGCCACTCCGTCGAGGGAGAGCACCTGGTACAGCACGACATTCCGCATGCCAGGGAGGTTACCCAGCGTCGGCGCAGGACATGCGGTGCGCTACGGGTGACCCTGCGGACGGGCTCGGGCTGCCTCGATGTCGGGGACATGCTGTTCGGCCCAGAGCCGCACGGCGCGGAGCGGGACGAGCAGGGAGCGGCCCAGCGGTGTCAGGGCGTACTCGACGCGTGGCGGGTTCTCCTCGTACTCGTGCCGGCTGATCAGGCCGTCGGCTTCCAGGGAACGCAGGGTCTCGGTCAGGACCTTCGGAGTGATGCCCTGGATGTGCGTCTTCAGTTCGGTGAAGCGGCGAGGTCCGTCGTCCAGGGCGTTGACGACGAACACGGTCCAGCGGGCTCCGATGCGGTGCAGCACGGTGCGGCTCGGGCAGGTCGCTGCCATCACGTTGTACGCCTTGCCCATGGGCGCTCCCAGTTCCGTTGTAGATACCGGTATCAAATCCATACCGTTGCTCCCGATCCTACGAGAGGGAGTGAGACGCATGGAGCGGATCCTGGTCATCGGCGGTGCGCGTGCGCTCGGCGCGGCTGTGGCGAGGCGTGCGGTGAAGGACGGGTACGACGTAGTCGTCGGTGCCCGTGATCTGGCGGCGGCCGACGTGCTGGCGCGCGAGATCGGCGCCACCGCGGTGCGGGTCGATCTGCAGGACGAGTCGACGATCGCGGCCGCGGCGGAGCGGCTGAAGGATGGAATCGATCACATCGTGACGACCGGTTCGGCGCCGCACGATGTTCGCGCGCCGGAGCTGGATCGCGACAAGCTGCTGGCAGCGTTCACGGCGAAGGTGGTCGGCCCCCTGCTGGTCGCCAAGCACTTCGCCTCGGTACTGCGGCCGACCGGGTCGATGCTGATGTTCTCCGGCGTCGTCGGCTGGCGGCCTGGGCCGGGCTCACTGGTCAAGGGGATCACGAACGGCGCGGTCGAGTACGCCGCGCGCCACCTGGCGGCGGATCTCGCTCCGGTGCGGGTCAATGCCATCTCGCCTGGTGTTGTGGACTCGGGCGCATGGGATCGTCTTGGTGACAACAAGGCCGGGTTGCTGAGCAAGAGCGCGGCTGGCACCTTCGTCGGACGCTCCGGCGAGACCGAGGACGTCGTCGACACAGTGATGTGGCTCCTCCGGGCGGGTTTCATCTCCGGCGAGACGGTCCACATCGAGGGCGGCGCCCGCCACAAGTCCCCCTAAGGCGCTTCTTGACTTCACCCACCAAGGGGGCATGCCAGGGAGGTTACCCAGCGTCGGCGCCGGGCATGTCCTCGTCCTCGGGCGGGCCCGGTGCCTTCTGGCGGCAGGCCGAGGCGACGGCGGCGAAGGCGCGGCCCATGGCGAGGAAGTCCTCGCGGGGGACCAGGTCGACGAACGCCTCGAGCACGCCGGCCACGTGGTCCGGGGCGGCGCGAACGGTGAGCTCCCACCCCTCCTCGGTCAGCACCGCCTCGACGCCGCGGCCGTCGGACGTACACGCCTGGCGGGTGACCAGGCCGGCCCTCTCCATCCGGGCGACGGTGTGGGTCAGGCGGCTCCGGGACTGCCGGGCACGGTTCGCCAGCTCGGCCATCCGTATGCGCTTGCCGGGCGATTCGGACAGTTCGACCAGGATCTGGTACTCGGCGCCGGACAGGCCGTACCTGCGCAGGTCGCTCTCGACGCGCTCCATCAAGCGGGCCGAGCCGTCCAGGTAGGAACGCCAGGCCCGCTGCTGCTCGGGGTCGAGCCAGCGGGTCTTTGTCATGGCCAGAGTCTATCGGAATAGTTGACACTTCAACTTCGTTTGGCGTAATGTCCGACTCAAGTTGAAAATTCAACGAAGGGGATCGTTCCAATATGACCAGCACGATCATCGCGCCGCCCGAGCTCGCCACCGGTACCTGGGTGATCGACCCGGTGCACTCCGAGGTCGGCTTCAGCGTTCGGCATCTGATGAGCAAGGTGCGAGGCAAGTTCACCGAGTTCGAGGGCACGATCGACGTGGCTGAGAACCCACTCGAGTCCAAGACCGACGTGACCGTTCAGATCGGGTCCGTGACCACCGGCAACCCGCAGCGCGACGCCGACCTCGGCACCAGCCAGTACTTCGAGGTCGACAAGTACCCGACGATGAAGTTCACCTCCGGCGGCTTCCGCCAGACCGCGGAGTCCGCGTTCGTCCTGGTCGGTGAGTTGACCGTCAAGGACGTGACCAAGGAGGTCGAGCTCGAGGTCGACTACCTCGGCGTCGAGCAGGACCCGTGGGGCAACACCCGCGTGGGTTTCGAGGCTTCGACGTCGATCAACCGCAAGGACTTCAACGTGACGGGCAACGTCCCGCTGCACGGCGAGAAGGTCCTCATCGGCGACCAGATCACCGTGACGCTCCTGGTGCAGGCCGTCAAGCAGTAAGCACTGTGTGCGCTTCCACGCGGCACGCCTGAGATGATCTCAGGCGTGCCGCGTTTCGTTTGCCAGGTCCCGGTCCGATGGGGCGACGCCGATGCCTACGGACACATCAACAACGTCGAGCAGGTGCGCCTGCTGGAAGAAGCGCGCGTCGCGCTCTTCTTCGTGGCCGCGCGGGCGGAGGGGATCTCCACGTTCGAGGGGCAGCTTGTGGTGGTGAGCCACGCGATCACGTACAAGCGGCCGATGTACTACCGCCCCGAGCCACTGACCATCGAGGTGTGGGTCACGAAGCTGGGTCCGTCGTCGGTGACGATCGCGTACGAGGTCCGGGATGCGTCGACGGTGTACGCGGTGGCGTCGAGCGTCCTGGCGGCGTACGACAGCGGCGGGTCCCACGTACGGCGTCTGAACGAGGCCGAGCGGGGCTACCTGGAGAAGTTCCGCGAGGACTGAGCTACTGCTCCGCCAGCTGTTTGAGGGCGTCGAGGCTGGCGGCCTCGCGTTCCCCGCCTTCGTGCACGACACCGGACCGTTCGTCAGCCGGATCGAGAGGCTTTCCCGCCCAACGGGTGAGCATCTCCGACGGTGGCCTTCCGGCCGCGTACGACGCCCGCAGCCGCGCGACCCATCCGGCGGCGGCGTTGAATCCCGGCAGCCCGATCGGGACCACGCCGGCGGCCGAGTCGTCCACCGCGGCCCACACGTAGGCGACCGGCCGTTCGCCGACGTAGACCGGGGTGTAGCGAACCGGCCCGTCCGTGCTGTTCGGATAGTTCGGCGGCTTGTAGACGGTCTCGAAGTGCGGGTTCTCCGACTGCGGTCCTTGACGTTGTGGCTCGGTCACGGTCTGTTCCTTTGCTGCTGGTCAGGCGGGAGCACTGTGCAGTAGAGGTGGATTCTGCCGTCGTCCGGATCCTCAGTTCTGTTGTCGATGCTGTCGACTCGGTAGTCGAGCCCTCGACCCAGCAGGAGCTCGCGCTCGTTGGGGCATGCCGAGACCTTGTCGACGTAGAGCGCCGGTGTCCCTTCCGGCACGTCGAGATGAACCCATACCGGTTTGTCGAAGAGAGGTGTCTGGCCGACCGTAGTGCTGAGGTAGCCACGCTCGTGGACCACTTCGCCCTCGAGCTCGAAGATGGGTTCTTGGTAGGTGTCCAGGTCGACACCGCGGACGACGGCGAGATCCTCGGGCACCGGCTTGACGTCGAGGGCAGAGTCGATGTCGCGTACGTGGGCGTCGATCTGCGGGCTGCCGGGTTCGAAGCCGCGCAGGTTGCCGTTGATCTCGCGGTAGCAGACGTTGTCGCCGTACGCCCCAGCCTGGGTGTAGTCGCGGACGGCGGATTGCTCTGACGGGCTGAGCGAGGCGACGGCGTCATCCCAGTGCTCGTAGCCGTAGTCGTTGGCCTCCCAGTCCTGGAGCTGGCGCACCTCGACTGGGTCCGCTTCGGCTGGGACGTCGCCTCGTCGCGTGGTCTCGTCGGGCAGCGCCGCTTCGGCTTGGACCTCGTCGCGTTGCTCGAGCTGCTGCGTGGGTTGGTCGTTCTGTTCGTTCTGCTCGATCTCGTCGGTGTGCTCAGGCTGGGTGGGCTGCTCGACGTCGGTGGTGGTCTCGCGCGCGGGGCTGGCCGGGCCGGGATTGTCGGGGAACAGCGGGCGCGAGTCGAACATCGCCAGGGGAGCGTTGGCGATCTCGAGGGCGACCTCGCCGAGACCTTGGTACCAGTCGTCGACCACGTTGAGCAGCTTCATCGCGTCGAAGCCGTTCTGCTCGGGATCCTCGACCTCCTGCTCGACCCGCTGCCGGTCCGCCTCGTCGACGTGGTCAGGACCGTTGGGGCCATCAGGGCCAGGCGGACCCGGGGGACCGCCGCCGCTGTCGAGCTCCTCTTGCCGCTGCAGCTCCTGCTGCCGAGTCTCATCGGGAGAGGTGCCTGGCTGCCCCTCGGCTTGCTGACCCCGCGCGGCCGCCTCATCGGCGTTGGTCTCGGTCTGCTCCCGCGTGGCGGCATCGTCCGAGGTGGTGTTGTCGGCCGTGGTGGCTTCCTTGTCCGCGGCGATGGCTTCCTCGTCGGCGGCGGTGTTGTCCACCGTGGTGGCTTCGTCGTCGGCTGCCTTGACGTCGTCCTCTGCCTTGGTCTCGGTGCGCTCCTGCTGCCCGGCTGTGGGGGACTCGGCTTCGGTCCCGGTCTGCTCCCGCGTGGCGGCTTCGTCGTCGGCGGTGTTGTCCACCGTGGTGGCTTCGTCGTCGGCGGTGTTCTCCGCGGTGGTGGCTTCGTCGTCGGCTGCCTTGACGTCGTCCTCTGCCTTGGTCTCGGTGGCCTCTTGCTGCCCGGCTGTGGGGGACTCGGTTTCGGTGCCGGTCTGGTCCCGCGTGGCGGCTTCGTCTTCGGTGGTGTTCTCCGCGGTGGTGGCTTCGTCGTCGGCTGCCTTGACGTCGTCCTCTGCCTTGGTCTCGGTGCGCCTCTTGCTGCCCGGCAGTGGGGGACTCGGCTTTGGTCCCGGTCTGCTCCCGCGCGGCGGCTTCGTCGTCCGCGGTGTTCTCCCCGGCCGTGGTGGTTTCCTCGGCCTCGGTCCCGGACTGCTCGTTCCCCTGCGCCGGTGGGTCGGGGTCCTGGGTGCCCTCGTTCGCCGGGGGATCGGGGTCGGCCACCTTCTCGTCCAGCTCCTGACCCTGGCCCGCGGGCTCCTCGGTCGCGCTCGATCCCTCTGTCGCCGTGGAAAGCTGTTCGGCGTCGCTCTCCTCTTCGGTCACCTCCGAGCCGCCACTCGACGGCTCGGTGGTCTCCGCGGACTCTGCCGCTGGCACCTCCGCGGCCTTGCCTGCGGGCTCTGCCTCCGCTTCCGGCGCGGGTGCGGGGGCGTCGCCACCCGATTCGGTTACCGGCTCCACCTGGGCCGACAACTGTTCGGCATCACTCGTCGAGTCCGACTCCGGAGCGCTAGGCGGGTCCGGGGGAGGGGGCGGGGTTTCCGGCGTTTCGCCGGTGTCCGCGCTCATGACGCGTCCAGCCCCAGCACGGTTGCGGCCCAGGGCACCTGGAGGTCGAGGAACGACGACGCCTGCGCGAACCGTTCCGAAGGATCCGACAGATGGCTCAACCGCGCCACCGCGGCGGCCCACAACGGCGGCGAAGCCGTACCCAGCACGATCGAACGCGCCGGCAGGTAGTTGTCCGGATGCACCTTCAACGCTGCCCACTGCTCCGACCGCGTCGCCCCCGGCAAGACCAACCCACGCAGGGCCCACGAATCCGTCAGCGGATGCCGCTCGTCGGAGTCACCCGGCCGCGGCCGCAACGCATGCAGAACGTCGATCCACCGATACCGACCAGCCTGCCACGAGATCTCCGAGCCATCACACGCCGACAGCGAGCCATCGACGACAGCCAGCGCGCTCGCGGCCAGATGCGCTGCCAAGGACTCGGGCGCATAGTACGAAGCCAGCCCCGTATACCGAGTGTCAATCGCGGCTTGCACCCGATGCGCGAGAGCGCACTCCAACGTACGCCGATCAAGCCGACCACCCAGAACGGCGAGCCACGCGGCAGAAGGAACGGGCGAAGGCTGACCGGCCAGATGAGCGATCGTCAGCAGCTCGATCCACAACGTCAGCTGGGCATCGTCAGACGACCGAAGCGCGGAGTTCAGCTGCCGCAACGTACAAGGCGACCCAACGCACACCGGCCCACAAGCCACGCTCCGCGTCGAGACGATCGGCGTTTCGATCGAGGCGTCGACAGACGACTCGAAGGCGAGCCGGTTCGGCATCGCCAACCTGATCGGCCGATCCATGCCGTCGGTGAAGATCGCCGCGCGTCCCGGCGGCAGCGTCACCACGTGCCGCGACTGCGCCTCGTCGAGGTTCATCGTCGCGCCCACAGCCTCGCGATCGTCCAACGCGGGCAGGCGATGCAGCACCTTCAGCGCGGTGTTCTTGATCACGTCCGGAACGATCTTCGACGGGATCTGCTCCGCCACCACGATGCCCTCGCCGTACGCGCGGATCTCCGCGAGCAGCGAAGTGAACAACTCGACAGCATGAGCCGTCGGCGAACCCTCCTCGACCCGCTTCAACAGCCGGTGCGCCTCCTCGATCACCGTCACATGCCGCAAGCCGACAGCAGGCGACGAGGCGGAACGCACGCGCAGATGCTCGAAGAGCCGAATGAGGATCGCGCCGATGAAGAAGGCCTTGTCCGTGTCGGAGCCGATGTCCTCGATCTCCAGCACGGTGTTCCGCTCCAGCAGGGCAGCGAAGTCCAGCACGTGCCCACCCTCGAAGAACCGCCCGGGCGTGCCGAGCCGCAGCGACGTGAGCCGTACGTCGATGAAGCCGCGCACGTTGCTCGCGACCTCCTTGCCGTACCCGATCCCCTCCACCACGTCCAAGGCCACGCGCTGCAGGTCGCCGAGCGTCGGGTACTTCGCCGATCCGCCGACCGCGTGCACGTCACCGGTGACGGCGTCCCAGCCGAGGTCGGCGTAGCAGCGGTTCAGCGCGTGCGCGAGCACCTGCGGGAACGGTTCCTGCGCGTCGAACGCCGCCATGAACAGCGCGCCGGTGAGGTCGATGTGCGTCTGCAGCGGGAAGCCAGGCTCCGGCTGCAACGGGTTCAGCCCGACTGGCAAGGCGTCTGGCGAACCCGGTCGGATCCGCAGCACCTTCCCCGACGGCCCGAGCCGCCCGGCCATCAGGGCGTACTCCGCCTTCGCCGGCTCGATGACCAGCCACGGAATCTCCTGTGCGGTAAGGCCTTCGAGCACATGGCGTACGGTCTGCGACTTGCCCGACCCTGTCGCACCGGCTACGAACGCGTGCCTGTTCAACGTGTCCAGCTCGACGTTGAACTCGCCCACCGGCAGGTCCGCCTCGTCCAGCACTGCGCCGAGATGCACGGTGCCGTCGTGCTCCGGCGTGACGTCGAACGACGGTGGTTCGATGATCCGGATCCCCGGCAGCTCGCGCCGCGGCGGCCGCGCCAACGCCGCGACCAGCTCACCCGCCGCGGGGAACGGCGACGCGAACGCATCCCGCCCATCGTCAACCCGGCCTTGCCACACCTCGGAAAGAGAGCCGGCAGCGGCAGAGGGAGTCAACGCATAAGGCAACTCGTCCAAATCGCTAGCACTACAGAGCAGCCCAGCCGCCCGACGAGCACTCGCGAGCGACACACCGCCGACGAGGATGTGCACGTTCCACATCCCCGAAGCCATCGCCCGGGAGAGCTCGCGGTAGCGGGCTTCCGCACGCAGCAAGGCGATCCGGTCGGGTTCGGAGTTCTCGCGCTGCCGCAACCGCGGGATCTGCGTCTCCAGCCCGAGCAGGTCCTTGTCGACGTCGTCGGCGGTCAACGGTTCGGCGACGACCAGCCACACGAACCCCTCGGACACGTGCGCGACGTAGTCCTCGAAGCCGCCACGCGACGGCGGCTTCTCGGTCGAGCCAGGGTCCGGCGTCCACAAGGGATCGGACCGACCGGAGCACCGCAGCCACACCGGGAACTGCTCCCACTCCGCGGCGAGCGCCGGGGTCGCGACCCGTCTACCCAACGACCCAGGCGGATAGAGCACCGACTCCAAGCCCTCGCCAGGCACCGCCGGCGCGGACGGGAAGTGCGGCCGCCCACCGGTCAGCACCCGGATCGAACGCGAACCAGGCAAGCGATCCCAGGCGACCGCCACCGCGGCACCGGCAACCTCGACGGACGTCAGCTCAGCATGCGCGGCAGTCAGTGCAGCGAACAGCTGCGCCGGGACCTGGTCGGTCTGGTCCCGGCCCTCCATCCAGTCCGGCGCCACGTCGAGGCGGGGCGTCGACTCGAGCCGATGGAACTGAAACCCTTCCAGCACAGGGAAAACCTAGGGTCGGCGAGGTTGGGTCGCGAGCCGGTCGAGCAGCGTGATGCCCGGGTTGCAGTCGCCGGCGACCACGCGCCGTCCGGCCCGGTCCACCTCGACGAGGATGAACGCGGTCGGCGGCAGGCCCTGGATCGTGGTGGGCTCGACCGCGTACTCGTACACCCGCGACGTGGTGTTCCCGCGGGTCGAGGAGTCGGCCTCGGACTGGTTGACGGTCTCCTGCCAGCTCCGCATCCGCGCGGTGGAGCGGGAGCTGGTCGTGCCGAACGTGCTCGACGAGAACGAGCTTCCGCCACCACCGCCACCGATCCCGCCCATGCCACCGCTGCCGCTCGATCCGCCGGACGAGAACGACGACGTGGTGCCGGTGCTCGTCGTGGTCGTGACCGACCCGCCGTCGGAGGAAGCGGTGCCGTGCGTGAATGTCTGGCCCACCTGCTCGGTGAGCTGGGACAGCGTGAACCGGTGCTCACGGCCGATGAAGTCCGACGCCGCCGCGGCCTCGGCGGAGTTGCCGAGCCGCATGACCAGCGCCGCGCTGTCAGAGCCGCCGAGGAGCTGGGTGAGGTCGCCCCGCAGGTGCTCGAGCATGAGGACCAGGCGTACGCCCACCCGCCGCGCGTGACGGGCCAGCGCCTCGAGGCTCTCCAGACCGACGTGGTCGGCGCCGGCGATCGCGATCACGTCCTGCCCGCTGCCCGGCCGGAGCGTGCGCATCGCGTGCAGGACGCGGTGGAACACGACGCGGTCGAGCAGGTCCTTGCGGCGGTGGTGTGACGACATCGTCGCGACGACCATGAGCCCGCGCACCGGCCACAGCGGCACGGACTGCGCGGCGCCGTCGGCGATCGGCCGGCCGTCCTCGCTGACGGTGAGCAGGGCCAGGGTGCTGGTGAGGAACTGCAGCTCGTTGGCGTTGCGCTCGGTCGTACCGACGGTGTCGACGAACGAGTTCAGCGCGCGGACCTCACCAGCGCTGAGCGCCGACTCCGAGCCCGCGTCGTAGAGGCGGCGCAGCACGCGGAGGCCGGCGACGATCCGTACGAACGTGACCGGCGCTTCCAGTCGCTGCGCCACCGTGCTGAGCAGCTCGGCGTCGAGCGCGCGGAGGTCGATGCCTTCCTCGCGGCCGGACCGAAGCGTGTGGACCGACTCGGCGAGCAGCTCGGCGACCTCGTCGGGGGACAGGCCGGCGAGCAGGTTGACCTGCTCCGCGGCGGCCGGCAGCTCGACGGTAGTGACCGGCATCCCTCCGGCGGCGGACATCGCCGCGAGGTTGTCGGCGACCTGCTGCTCGGAGAAGTCGAGCACGAGCATGCCGCCGCTGCCGGCGAGCATCGACGCGCCCAGCGTCGTGAACAGGCTGGCCCAGCCGTCGCCCGTACCGCCGAAGACGTCCACGCGGCTCGGGTGCGAGCGCAGCTCGAGCGGGTGCCAGATCAGGCTGGTGGTGAACCGGTCGCGCTCGCGCCGGTCGTGCTCGGCGACGCGCGCCTCCCACGCGCCCTTGTTCTGCTCCCAGGTCTGGATGGCCGCGCCGCGCCTGGACTCGTGCTTCTTCACGGCGGTCTTGAAGCCGCGCCAGTTGCGCAGGAACAGCAGGACCGACCCGACGATGCCGACGAGGAAGAGCACGTTCGACACCCAGTCGGGCAGGACCTCGGTGGACGAGGCCGCGATCGCGAACGTGGCGAACAGCATGATGATCAGAACGATGATGGCTTGCTTGCGGCGGGCGAGCAGCGCGGGCAGGTTCGCCGGGCGCTCGAGCTCGTACCAGAGCGGCGCGTTGTCCGCCTCCGGGCTCCGGGTCATCGGTGCGGGGACCAGATACTCCCAACCCCAGCGCTCGGGCGGCACGAACAGCCGCCTGGCGAGCTCGGCCGGCGCCACCTGCGGTGTCGTCGGCGGGACGGAGACTTCCGGAGATCCCGAGCTGGCCCGCGTACCCGGGCCGGGGCTGGGGGTCCAGCCGGCCACGTCGTACCTCCCTGACTTCCTGACTTTGGTGTGGACGTGGAATAGCACACCATGTTAGTGCTTGGGGGGTCTGTCCGGTGAGGAACGATCTGCCCCTTGTGGATATTTGTTCCAGGTGCTAGCGGTCGAGCTCCGGCTTGGGCTGCTCTTTGACCTGGCGTGGCTTGCGCTTGACCTCGACGCCGCCCCAGAACGCGAACCCGGTGACGCGGACGACGGGCGCGCCGGGCGGGGCCGCGTCGGCGGTTCCGGAGATCGAGTGGTCGAAGCCGCCCATGATCCCGACGCCGGTCACGTCGACGATGACATCGTCGGGAACGGTGATCTCGATGCCACCCATGACGGCGAACGCGCGGATCGTCACCTCGCGCTCGGCGAACCTCGCCTCGCGGAGATCGAGCTCGACGCCGCCCCAGAACGCGATGGCGGTGTAGGCAGGCGGGACCACCCAGGGGCCCTTGCGTACGGCGCCGGACATGATCGCGATGGAGACGCTGGTGGTCGGGTTGCCGCCGATCCGGTTGACGGAGGACTGGCTGGCCGCCGTCGCGCGCATGGGCGCCGCTGCCGGGGTGCCGGTGGTGCCGACGGGGAGGTCGCGGACGTACGGCTCGAGCTCGGCGTACGTCTTCGCCTTGTAGACGCCGTCGAGGCGCTCGTCGAGCTCCTCGAGCGTCAACCGGCCCTCCCCGGCGGCGTCGCGGAGCAGATCCGCGACCTTGTGACGGTCCTCGTCGGACGCGCGGACGTCGCGGGGCTGGATCGGACCGGACTGCTCCGGCTTCTCAGGCAGCTGGCTCACCCCCAGAGCTTATGGCTGCGGGCTTCACCCACGAAGGGGGCGTTCCGGGGGTGGTGAGTGGGCCGGGAACGCCCCTCTCGTGGGTGAAGTCACGATGCGGGACGGATGGAGCGGTCGGCCGCCCCGCTGGTTGTCCACGAGCTGGCGCACTTCACCTACCGAACCGGGGTTTTGGCAGGTGTTGCCACGTTGCAGAACCCCGGTTCGGTAGGTGAAGTGCGGCCCGGCTGTGGACATGTGGATGCTGAGCGAGGCGGGATGGGGTTTGGAATGAGGGCGTCCCTCTATCGATCTATTCGATAGAGGGACGCCCTCATTCGAAACGACGCGAGGTGGAGCGGCAGCTGTCGTGGTGGAGTGAGGTCGCCGGCGTGGATGGATGAACGGACATGCATTCGAGACGGCAGGAGAGCTGGGTCGCAGGGGAGTGCGTGTGGGGAGTGGGGCGGCAGTTGGTGGTGGTGGAGTGGTGTCGCCGGAGGGTGGGATGGAGTCGATCAGGCGCCACGTCGATCTCGTCCATGCGCCCTTCCGGTCGCGGTGGAGCTAGTCAAGGGCCGCCACGCGGTCGCGAAGCGACGCTGCCTGTCTGCGAAGCCGCCGCGGCGCCCTTGACTCGCTCCACCGCGACCGGACAATGGCGGACGAGAATGACGAGGCGCAGCTCCCAACCCCGGCGAGCGTGCTCTGGTGGAGTGCGGCAGCAGATCGACGGGGAGTGGTGTCGCCGACAAGCTGGCGTGGAGTCAGTCAGGCGCCTGCTCCGCCGCCAGGACCATGGCGGACGAGAATGACGAGGCGCAGCTCTCAACCCCGGCGAGCGCGCACAGGCGGAGTGCGCAGCTGATCGACGTGGAGTGGTGTCGGCGGAGGGTGGGATGGAGTCGATCAGGCGCCACGTCGATCTCGTCCATGCGCCTTTCCGGTCGCGGTGGAGCTAGTCAAGGGTCGACGATCGCGAAGCGACGTCGCCCTCTGCGAAGCCGCCGCGGCGCCCTTGACTCGCTCCACCGCGACCGGACGATGGCGGACGAGAATGACGAGGCGGAGTTTCCAATCCCGGGCGAGCGCGCACAGGGTGGAGTGCGGCAGCAGATCGACGGGGAGTGGTGTCGCCGACAAGCTGGCGTGGAGTCGATCAGGCGCCACGTCGACGGGGCGGGCGCGGCCCTCTCGGAGGGTGCCGAAAGAGGACGGCATACACCCGCTCTCGGATGGGTACGGTGCGTGGTAGTGTGCTGAGAAAGCGCTTACCGCAAGGACTTCGGTGTACCCAAACGCTTCCGCGGGGAAGGACTGAGCGATGTCGCGACGCACGAGGTACGCGATCGTCGGGCTGGGCTCCCGGTCGCGCATGTTCTCGACCGCGTTGCTCACCGAATACCGCGACTCCACCGAGCTCGTCGGGCTGTGTGATCCGAACCAAACCCGGATGGACTACTACAACAAGGTCTTCGCGGAGACGCACGGCATCCCCGAGGTCCCCACCTACCGCCCGGACCAGTTCAACCACATGCTCGAGGAGCAGCGCGTCGACGCCGTGATCGTCACGTCGGTCGACCGTACGCACGACCATTACATCGTCGAAGCGCAACGAGCCGGCCGCGACGTCATCACCGAGAAGCCGCTCACGATCGACGCCGACCGCTGTCAGCGCATCCTCGACACTCAACACAGCACGGGCCAAAGCCTCACCGTCAGCTTCAACTACCGGTACGCGCCGCGGAACTCCAAGGTCAAGGAGCTCATCCAGTCCGGCGTCGATCGGCGACATCATCTCCGTGCACTTCGAGTGGACGCTCGACACCAAGCACGGCGCCGACTACTTCCGGAGGTGGCACCGCGACAAGCGCAACTCCGGCGGCCTGATGGTGCACAAGGCCAGCCACCACTTCGACCTCGTCAACTGGTGGCTCGGCGCGACGCCCAAGCAGGTCTTCGGGTTCGGCGATCTGACGTTCTACGGCAAGGAGAACGCCGAACGCCGAGGCGAGCCCGTTCGCTACTTCCGCGTCCATGGCAGCCCGCAGGCGGACAACGACAAGTGGGCGATCCACCTCGACCAGGACCCCACGCTCCGAGCGCTCTACCTCGACGCCGAGCACGAGGACGGCTACCTGCGAGACCGCAACGTCTTCCAGGACGGCATCAACATCGAGGACGACATGGCCGTGCTGGTGAAGTACGACACCGGCGCGACGCTCTCGTACCACCTCACGGCCTACTCGCCGTGGGAGGGCTACCGGGTGATGTTCAACGGCACCAAGGGACGCATCGAGCTCGACGTCGAGGAGCGTTCGTACGTCAGCGGCGCCGCCGAGGACCCGAACAAGCCAGGCACCATGAAGAAAGACGCCCCGCCCATCGACCGCGCCACCCTCACGGTACGACCCCTCTGGGACATCCCCCGAAGGGTCGAGGTCGAGGAAGGCAGCGGCGGCCACGGTGGTGGTGACCGCAGGTTGCTCGCCGACCTGTTCGGCGGAACGAACGAACCGGATCCGCTCGGAAGGGCTGCCAGCCACCGAGACGGCGCGTACGCGATGCTCGTCGGCGCCGCCGCGAACCGTTCGTTCGCCACGGGGATGCCAGTGCGGATCGACGACCTCGTCCGCTTCCCAGGAAGTGCGTAGTCCCTTCGATAGAGGTGAGCTGACATGACGCAGTTGTCGCGGCGCTCCTTGCTCACAGCCGGCCTCGGCCTGCTCGGCGGAAGCGCGCTCGCCGCGTGCGGCGGAACGGGTGGCGGTCCCGCCGCCAGCGGTGGTGGTGGAGGCGGCGGCGGATCGAACGCGCTCCAGATGACCTGGTGGGGGAGCCCCGAGCGACACAAGCGCACGCAGGAGGCGCTGAAGAAGTTCGAGGAGCTCCACAAGGACGTCAAGATCCGCTCGCAGTTCTCCGGCTGGGACGGGTACTGGGAGAAGCTCGCGACCCAGACGGCGGGCGGCCAGCCTCCCGACCTGATCCAGATGGACTACGCGTACATCACCGAGTACGCGGGGCGTGGTGCGCTCGAGCCTCTGGACGGCTACGTGGGGAAGAAGCTCGAGGTCGACGACTGGCAGGACGCCGCCCTGTCCGGCGGAAAGGTCGACGGGAAGCTCTACGGCATGAACGCCGGCATCAACTCGATGGCGCTCATGTACAACGACGAGCTCATCAAGGAGCTCGGCTTCGAGGTGCCCGACTACAAGATGTCGTGGGACGACTACGTCGCACTGTGCAAGCAGATCAAGGCGAAAGCGCCGGACGGCGTGTACGCCACGCAGAACGGGTTGTTCGAGAGTCTGCCGTTCGAGGCGTGGCTTCGCCAACGTGGCAAGAACATCTACGCCGACGGCAAGCTGGGCTACGAGCCGGCCGACCTGACGGAGTGGTTCAGCCTCTGGCTGGACCTGCAGAAGTCTGGCGTCGCCGCGTCCGCCGAGGAGCAGGCCACCGCGGTCGGCGACGTGCAGAACAGCCTTCTGGTACGTAAGAAGTCGGTGTTCCACTTCGGACACTCCAACCAGCTCACAGCGTTCTCGGGGCTGTCGAAGTTCGAGGTAGGGCTGCACATGTTCCCCGGCGGTGACAAGAAGGGCCAGTACTACAAGCCGTCCCAGCTGTTCACCGTGAGCGCGAAGTCGAAGGCCAAGGACGCGACGGTCGATGTCGTCAACGCGTTGCTCAACGTTCCCGATGTCGCCATCCTGCTCGGATCCGAGCGTGGTGTCCCGGCCAAGCCAGCCGTCAAGGATGCGTTGACGCCGAAGGCGAGCGAGACGGACAAGCGGGTCTTCGAGTACATCGACTTCCTTGCCGACAAGGTCGGACCGACGCCCGCGCCGCCGCCGAAGGGTTCGACGGACATTGGGACCGCGTTGTCCGACGCCGGTGAGCAGATCGCGTTCGGCAAGACGCCCGTCGACCAGGCCGTGGAGAAGTTCTTCGGGGAGGCCGAGCGCATCCTCGGGAAGTAGCGGCAGGAGGTCGCATGCATGACACGCTCACGCCGGTGAGTCCGAAGGCGGAGCGGCGCGCGCCGTCCCGCCTCAGGAGGCGACGTACGGACAGCCGCGTCGCCTATCTGTTCCTGCTTCCGTGGTTCATCGGTCTCGTAGTGCTCACGGCCGGGCCGATCCTCGCGTCGCTGTACCTGTCGTTCACCGACTTCGACCTGCTGACCGCGCCGAAGTGGATCGGGTTCGAGAACTATCAGGCGTTCGTCGACGATCCCCACTTCCACAACGCGATCAAGGTCACGTCGATGTACGTGGTCCTGTCCGTACCGCTGGCCGTGGTGTTCGCCCTGCTCGTCGCCGTGGCCCTCGTCGGCAAGCGCCGCGCCAGTGGGGTCTACCGCGCGTCGTACTACCTGCCGTCGCTTGCTGGGTGGCAGCGTCGCGGTGACGATCTTGTGGCGTGCAGATCTTCGGCGCGGACGGCCTGGTCAACCAGGTGCTGGAGAAGCTCGGCATCGTCGGGCCGAGCTGGATGTCCTCGCCGGACTTCGCGCTCTACACCCTGATCCTGCTTGCACGTATGGCAGTTCGGCTCGCCGATGCTGATCTTCCTGGCTGGGTTGAAGCAGATCCCGCAGGACTTGTACGAGTCCGCCGCGGTCGACGGCGCCAGCGCGTTCCAACGCTTCCTGCGCATCACGGTGCCGATGCTCACGCCGCTGATCTTCTTCAACCTCGTGCTGCAGATGATCAACTCGTTCAAGGCGTTCACGCCGGCGTTCATCATCAGCGGCGGCTCGGGTGGACCGGTCGACTCGACGCTGTTCTACACGCTGTACCTCTACCAGGAGGGCTTCGCGAACTTCCATATGGGCTACGCGTCGGCGATGGCTTGGGCGTTGTTGATCGTGATCTCGCTCTTCACCGCGGGCATGTTCATCACGTCGCGGTACTGGGTGTTCTACGGCGACGAGGAGGGGACCAAGTGAGCACGATCGCGGTCGTCGGTCGTCGCGGCTCTGTGCGCGGGGTGGTCACGCATGTGCTGTTGATCGCCGGGGCGTTGGTGATGCTCTATCCGCTGCTGTGGATGGTGAGTGGCGCGTTCAAGCCGGCCGACGAGATCTTCGCCAGTGCCGGTCTGCTGCCCGAGTCGTTCACCCTGGGCAACTTCGTCGACGGCTGGACCGGGCTCGGCATCGGCTTCGGCCGGTTCTTCCTGAACTCGTTCACGATCTCGGCACTCGCGGTCGTGGGGAACGTGCTGTCGTGCTCGATGGCGGCGTACGCGTTCGCCCGGCTCAGCTTCCGGTTCAAGAAGCTGTGGTTCGCCATCATGCTCGTGACGATCATGCTGCCGATCCACGTGCTGATCGTTCCGCAGTACGTCCTGTTCCACAATCTGAAGTGGATCAACACGTATCCTGCCGCTGACCGTGCCGCACTTCCTGGCGGTCGACGCGTTCTTCATCTTCCTGATGGTGCAGTTCATTCGGAGTCTGCCGCGTGAGCTGGACGACGCCGCCCGGATCGACGGGTGCGGTCCGGTGCAGATCTACCTGCGGATCGTGCTGCCGTTGATGACGCCGGCGTTGATCACCACGGCGATCTTCACGTTCATCTGGACGTGGGACAACTTCTTCAACCAGCTCGTGTTCATCTCCGACGTGGAGAAGTTCACGGTGCCGTTGGCGTTACGGGCGTTCCTGGACTCCAGCGGCGAGTCGAGCTGGGGCCCGATGTTCGCGATGGCGACGTTGTCGCTGGTGCCGGTGGTGACGTTCTTCCTCGTGTTCCAGAAGCGGATCACCGAGGGCATCTCGACCACGGGCCTGAAGGGCTGACCGTTCTTGGCCGCGTGACTGGTCTACGGCCTCTTGCGCCGGAGCGCTACGGCGGCATCACCATTGGTCACCGCTGGTCGAACACTGGGGGACGCGATGTGGCGTGCGACGGCTGTGGCTCTGACGATGACCGCGGCGTTCCTGGTCGCTGGGCCGCCGGCCGAGGCCGCGAGCGAGCCCGGTGAGTTGGCGCAGACGCCGCCGATGGGCTGGAACAGCTGGAACAAGTTCGCCTGCGACATCGACGAGAACCTCATCCGCCAGACGGCCGACGCGATGGTGTCGACCGGCATGAAGGCGGCAGGGTACGAGTACGTCAACATCGACGACTGCTGGATGGCACCCGTGCGTACGGCGGACGGCCGGCTGCAGGCGGATCCGGTGCGGTTCCCGTCCGGCATCAAGGCACTCGCGGACTACGTCCACGCGCGTGGCTTGAAGCTCGGCATCTACTCCTCGGCCGGTCTGCACACCTGCCAGGGCTTGCCGGCGAGCCTCGGCAACGAGGAGGTCGACGCGCAGTCGTTCGCCGACTGGGAGGTCGACTACCTCAAGTACGACAACTGCGGTCACCCCGGTCTGCCCGGAATCCCGCGCTACAAGGCGATGGCGGACGCGCTGGCGAAGACGGGGCGGCCGATCGTCTACAGCGTGTGCGAATGGGGCTCGGAGCAGCCTTGGTTGTGGGCCGATTCGATCGGCGCGGACCTGTGGCGTACGACGGGTGACATCAGCGACAACTGGTCGAGCGTGATGGCGTTGCTGGACCAGCAGGTGGGGATCGAGCAGTACGCGCGGCAGAGTGGGTGGAACGACCCGGACATGCTCGAGGTGGGCAATGGCGGGTTGACACTGGACGAGTCGCGGGCGCACATGTCCTTGTGGGCTTTGCTGAACGCGCCCTTGCTGGCGGGGAACGACCTGCGTTCGGTCTCTGCTGCCGATCTGGCGATCTTGACCGATCCGGACGTGATCGCGGTCAACCAGGACTGGGGTGGTGCGCAGGGATCGAAGCGGCGCGACGACGGCGCTGCCGAGGTGTGGGCGAAGCCTCTGTCCACTGGCGGGGTGGCTGTTGTCCTGCTCAACCGGGACTCCGCCGCGCGGACGATCGCTGCCTCTTCGTCGTCGTTGGGTCTTGCTGGCCGACGGTTCGTGGTGCGCGACCTCTGGGCGAACACGTCGCGTGAGTCTTCGGGGGTGGTGCGGGCGTCCGTTCCCGCTCATGGCGCGGCGATGTTCGTGGTGCGGCCGTACCGCGGGCCGGTGCTGGCTCCTCTGGTGACGTTGGGTCTCGATGCGCCTTCGTACGCCAAGACAGGAGCCGCGGTGCCGGCGACGGTGACGCTCTTCAACGACGGCACGTCGGCGGCGACGTCGGCTTCGGTGTCGGTCACCGCGCCTGCTGGCTGGACCTCGTCGCCGGCGGGTCCTTCGCGGATCGCGGCGGTGCCGCCGCGGGGGAGTGTGTCTCGTACGTTCACGTTGAGTCCGGGGTCGGCTGCTCCGGGGGAGTTCCGCCTTGCTGCCAAGGGATCCTGGACGGGGCGTGGGGCTGTGGTCGCGGCCGAGGTGGCGTCGACGCTCGTGGTGGTGGACCCGATCCCGGCGGGCGACTCGTACCTTTCGGACGTGGCGTGGGCGTTCGCGCAGAACGGGTGGGGGCCGGCGGAGCGAGATCGTTCGAACGGTGAGCAGGCGAGCCTTCGGACGGCAACCCGCTGACGATCGCCGGGCAGACGTGGGCCAAGGGAATCGGGGTGCATGCGGTGGCGTCGCTGGGCATCTTCACCGGCGGGGACTGCTCGCGCTTCACCGCGATGGTGGGCGTGGACGACGAGGAGGCGCCGGAGAACCGTGGCTCGGTGGCGTTCGAAGTGTGGGGCGACGGTGTGCTGCTGGCGAAGACCCCCACGCTATTGGTGAACCAGCCCGCGGTCTCGTTGTCGGCCGACCTCACCGGTGTCGACCTCCTCGAGCTCCGCGCCACCGACGGCGGCGACGGAGTCACCAGCGACCACGGCGACTGGGCCGATGCCAAGGTCGCCTGCGGCTAGCTCTCCATAAGGCGCCGCAACGTGGTCATCCCCATCCGGGCCATCGGCGGGTTGGTCTCCACGTAGTACCAGACGACGCCCATGGCCTGCTCGAACGCCCATGCCCGGCCGCGTTCCCACTCCAGGTCGTCGCTGCCGAGGGCGTCGCGGAACGCCGCGCGGGGTTCGTCCTCGAGCAGGTGCCAGGCGCCGACGAGATCCAGGGCGGGGTCGGCCGCGCCCAGACCGCCGACGTCGAGCACGCCGGTCAGGCGGCCGTTCGCCACGAGCACGTTGCCCGGGATGAGGTCGCCATGGGACATGACGTCAGGCGCCTCGCGCGGAAGGTCGCGGAAGCCGAACCACATCGTCCAGAGCGCCTTCTCGTCCAGGAACTCGGTGCTCTTGGCGATGCAGGTCTCGACCCACTCCTCGTGGTCGCGTAGCTCACCGCCTCGCCCCTGCCCGCGGAACGTCCTGCCGCGGGTGTCCATCGCGCGTACGCCCTGGACGAACTCGGCCAGGTCGAGCGCGAACGGGACGGAAGCGCTCGGGTCGTCGTCGGTGGCGATGGTGCCGTCCAGCCAGGTCTGGACCGACCACAGAAGCGCATAGCCCACGCCGGGCTCGCCGATCGCGACGGGCTCAGGGGTCGGGAAACGCGTCACGCCGGCCAGCTCTCGCGCGGCGTCGGCCTCCTCCTCGAGCCAGCGGCGGATCTTCGCGGGCTCCTCGGGCCGGAGCGGGAAGCGCGCCGTGTACAGGTCGCCGAGTCGGAAGATCGCGTTCACCGTCCCCTGCGAACGCAACGGGGCGATCCGCAGGTCGCGCCACTCCGGGAACTGGTCGTCGACCAACGCCCGGACTGTGTCGGCGGAGATCTCCAGCTGGTCGTCGTGCATCGCCACGGGAAGGAAGCCTCACATGATCGGGGCGGCGCTTCAACTCGAAAGCGAGCTGGCCGGTTGGTGCCTGGAGGTTGTGTCGACGTCGTAATGACGCCTACTCTCGCAGCGAGGATTGCTACGAGAATTGAGTTCTGTCTTCGAAATACGAGATGATCATCCGGGCGGAGGCACTCGTGGGGCTTGGGGTTTCGAGGAGACGGTTCCTGGCGATGGGCGGTGCGGGAGCGGCGGCTTGGGCGGTCACCCCGACGACGTACGCACGTGCGACGGCAACGACGACGCCGACCGCGGTCGACCGCGGCACCCCCACCCAGTACACCGGCGCGGCGCTCGCCAGGATCGGGATGCCCATCGGTGGTGCCTGTGCCGGGCAGGTCTACCTGGCCGGCGACGGGCGGCTCTGGAACTGGGACATCTTCAACCCACCCGGCCCGCCCCTGGGCGGCAACGACCACGGCGGTTCGCACTACGCGAACCCGGTCACCGCCGACTCGAACAAACCGTTCAAGCAGGCCTTCGCGATCCGCACCACAGCCAACGGGACCACCAAGACCCGCACGCTCGACTCGGCCGGCTTCAACGACGTCACGTTCGTCGGCCAGTACCCGATCGGCCGCGTCCAGTACCGCGCCACCGACAGTCCGGTCGACGTCACGCTCGAGGCGTTCTCGCCGTTCAACCCCTTGCACACAGACGATTCCAGCCTCCCCGCCACGATCCTCGCCTACACCGTACGCAACACCAGCACCACGTCGACCGAGGTCTCCGTGCTCGGCGTCAGCGAGAATCCCGCCTGCGTCACCTCCCGCAAGGAACAGCCCACCACCCTCCGCGCCACCACCAGCACCGGCACCAACCTCAAGGGTGTGCAGTTCGACGCGAGCCTCCCCACCCAGGAGCAACGCCCAGACGTCGTCTTCGAGGACTGGGAACGCGCCACGTACGACACCTGGACCGCGACCGGCACCGCGTTCGGCGACGGCCCGGTCGACAAGGCGACGCTGCCCGACTACATGAAGCGCTTCGGCGACCTCGGCGTCGCCGGCAACCGGTTCGTCACCTCCCACAACTTCCGCGCCAGCCCCAACGACATCGGCGCCGCGGACGCCCATCAGGGCACGTTGACCAGCGCCCCGTTCACGGTCCAGCGCAAGTACGTCGCCCTGGCGATCAGCGGCGGTAACCACCCCGGCCAGACCTGCGTCGAAGTGCAGGTCGACGGCGCCACCGTCGCCCAGGCAACCGGTGCCGACGGCGAGCTCCTCGCCACCAAGGTCCTCGACCTCACCGCTCATCAGGGCAAGCAGGCGAGGATCCGCATCGTCGACACGTTCGCCGGTCCGTGGGGCCACGTGAACGTCGACCGCATCGTCTTCAGCGACCGCGCCGACATCCTCTTCGAGGACTGGGAGAACGACACCTACGCGGGCTGGACGAAGACCGGCAACGCGTTCGGCGACGGGCCCGTCCAGCCGTTCGCGGTCCCCGCCATGATGCGCCGCTTCGGCGACCTCAACGTCAACGGGACGCGCTTCGCCACCTCGTTCAACTTCCGCGCCGGCGGCGACGCGGACTCCTACACCGGCACGCTCACCAGCGGCGCGTTCACAATCACGCGCAAGTACGTCGCGGTCGGCATCGGCGGCGGCAACCGCCCGGGCGTCGAGTGCGTGAACATCCTCGTCGGCGGTCAGGTCGTCGCCACCGCGACCGGCACCAACAGCGAGCCGATGGTCCCAAGAATGCTCGATGTCTCAGCGTACGAAGGGAGAACAGCGCAGATCCAGGTCGTCGACAACGCCGCCGGGGCGTGGGGACACCTCAGCGTCGACCGCATCCTGTTCACCGACGCGCCGGACATCCTGTTCGAGGACTGGGAACGTACGAACTTCAGCGGCTGGACCATCACCGGCAACGCGTTCGGCGCCTCGCCGGTGACGCCGGCCGAGACGCCAGAGGGCTTCCGCCGCCCGTTCGGCGAGATCAACGACCTCAACATCTCCGGTGCCCGCTTCGCCACCTCGTTCAACTTCCGCGCCGGTGGGAACGCCGACAGCTACACAGGCACGTTGACGAGCCCGGTGTTCACGATCCAACGCAGGTTCGCGACGGTCTGGATCGGCGGCGGCCGCAACCCAGGCCAGTCCGGCGTCGAGGTCGTCGTCGCCGGGCAGGTCGTCGCGTCCGCCACAGGCTCGGAGATCGAGCCCATGCAGGCCGTCTCGCTCGATGTCTCGGCCTGGCTGGGACAGCAGGCGCAGATCAGGATCGCCGACCGATCCACCGGCGCGTGGGGTCACCTCAACGTCGACCGCATCATCCTCAGCGACCGGCCGATCCGGCAGCAACAGATCGCCGACCGCCCGGACGGCGGCTCGTTCGTCCTTGCGGCGTTGGACGAAACCGCCGTCGTACGTCCATCGATCGCGGACTGGTCGACGACAGCCGCGTGGTTCGACTCCGGCGCTGGGCCGGGCGAGGTGCCCGGTAGCTCGGCCGGTCAGGCCGGTGCCGTCACCGTCCGCGCGACGCTCGCGCCCGGCGAGGCGAAGACGTTCCGCTTCGTCCTCGGCTGGCACTTCCCGACCCCGGAACGGCGGCTGTTCGCCCAGCTCGTCGGCGTCGCCGCGCTGCGTAGGCACTACGCGACGAGGTTCGCCACCGCCGGCGACGTCGCGAAGTACGTCGCCACGAACGCGACGCGGCTCGAGGCCGGGACCCGCGCGTGGGTGAAGGCCTGGTACGAGGACTCGTCGCTGCCGCACTGGTTCTGCGAACGTACGTTGGCCACCGCGTCCACCCTCGCGACGAACACCTGCTACCGCTGGCAGGACGGCCGCTTCTACGCGTTCGAGGGTTCCTACCTCTACGCCGGGACGTGCGGGCACGTCTGGAACTACGCGCAGGCGGTCGGCCGGCTCTTCCCCGACCTCGAACGCGACACCCGCGAGCGCGTCGACCTCGGCATCGCGCTGCGCCCGACCGGCGAGATCGGCAATCGTGGCGAGTGCGCCGACGACGCGTCCTCGTTCGTGGACGGGCAGGCCGGCACGATCCTGCGCGTCTACCGCGAGCACCAGATGACCGCTGACAACACGTTCTTGACGCGGGTCTGGCCGAAGGTGCGGACCGCGCTGGAGTTCCTCGTCACGCAACGAGACGTCGACGGCAACGGCATCCTCCAGGGCGCGCAGTGGAACACGCTCGACACCCCCTTCACCGGCGACGTCCCGTGGCTGTCCGGCCTGTACGTCGCGGCGCTGCGCGCGGGTGCCGCGATGGCCACCGAGCAAGGGGATACCGCGTCCGCGCAGCGTTACGCGAGCCTCGCGAACGCTGGCACGCAGTTCATCTCCACCACGCTGTGGAACGCGCAGGCCGGCTACTTCATCCAGCGCGTCGGCGCGCTCGCGACGAACACCAACCGGGGTTGCTTCATCGACCAGACGTACGGGCAGACGTTCGCCGCGCAGGTCGGCCTGCCTCGCGTTCTGCCTGCCGACAAGACGAAGCTCGCGCTCGCCTCGGTGGTGCGGAACAACCACCTGCCGAGCCCGCGCGACAGCCAGTCGCCAGCGATCCCCGGCGGCCGCGTCTACAGCACGTCCGGCGAGGCGGGCACGATGATGTGCACCTGGCCGATCGGCGGCGACACCGAGGCGCGGAGCGGTGGCTACTTCAACGAGGTCTGGACGGGGCAGGAGTACCAGCTCGCCGCCGGCCTGTTCGCCGACGGTCTCGTGACGGAGGCGCTCGCGGTCACGCGCTCGGTCTACGACCGCTACCACGCGTCGAAGCGCAACCCCTACAACGAGGTCGAGGCAGGCGACCACTACTCGCGGGCGATGATGAGCTACGGCACCTACGTCGCGGCGTGCGGGTACGAGTACCACGGGCCGAAGGGGCATCTCGGCTTCGCTCCGCGGGTGGGTCCGGAGGACTTCCGGGGAGCGTTCACCGCGGCGCGGGGTTGGGGCCTGTACCGGCAGACTCGTGCGGCGGCCGAGCAGGTCGGCGTCGTCGACGTGCGGGACGGCGAGGTGCGGGTGGTCACGCTGGCGTTCGAGACCACCGTGCCGGCGACCGGTGTTTCCGTAACCCTGGCTGGGAGTCCGCGTACCGCGACAGTGGCCGTGACAGGCACGCGGGCCGTCGTGACACTGTCCGCGCCGGCCGTCGTGCAGGCGGGGCAGTCGCTGGAGGTCAGCCTGCGGTTGGCGTGATGCGGATCGTGAAGCCGCCGTTCTTGGCGACCTTCACGTCGATCGTGTCGCTCGCGGTGACCTGCCGGGTCTCGGCGCTGAGGGTGTCGCGCGGGTAGTCCGAAGCGTCCGCGTAGCTCCGCGCGGTCCAGTCGCCTTCGCCCAGGAACGTCAACGGTACCTTGACGGTACGTGCGCGGCCGGCGAATCCCGCGGCTACGAACCAAGCCTGCTCGTGTCGCCTTGCCAGGACGACATGCTCGTGCGGATCACCGGACAGCAGCTTCGTGTCGTCCCAGGCCGCCGGTACGACCTTCAGCAGCTCCTCGGCGAGCGGCCTCGCCTGGTAGGACGCGACGCTGTCGGCGAGGTGCTGGACGCCGGACTCGTACAGCACCGCGAGCGCCAGCTCGTGTCCCGCGCTGATCTCGCGGACCGCGGTGAACGTGACGGGCGTGAAGTCCATCGGGCCTTGCAGGTTGCGCGTGAACGCGAGGGTCACGTAGTGCCGCGGCGGCATCGGCTCCTTGCCGCGGCGCGGCTTGATGTTCTCCGCGCCCTTGACCGCCTCGACGCTCATCAAGTGTGGCCAGGTGCGCTCGGTGCCGCGCGGGATCGTGCCGCCGTGGAAGTTGACCATCAGCTGACAGTGCGCGGAGGAGGCGAGAACGGCGTCGAACCAGCGCATCCGGTCCTGCCCGTCGGACTCCGTAAAGTCGACCTTGACACCGACGACGCCCCACTCCTTCCAGCGGCCGAGGCGTTCGCGATGCTCGCGCGGGGAGTCGAGGTTCTGCCAGCGTTCCCAGAGCCAGATGCCGACGCCCTTGTCGGCGGCGTACTCGACCAGCTCGGGCACCCAGCTGGCGTTCCAGCCGGCGTCGACGAGCACGTACTCCCAGCCCTGCGAGCTGGCGTAGTCGACGAACGTCCGCTGGGCTTCGGGATCGCGCGAGCTCGGGCCGTCCGACCACCACGACCAGGCCGCTCTGCCGGGTTTGATCCAGTCGGTGTGCTCGAGCGTGGTCGGTGCGGCGAGGCTGGTGACGAGGTCGCTCTCGACGACGGTCGCGAGGTCGCCGACGACCATCGTGCGCCAGGGTGTGGCGAGCGGGCTCGGGCCGGTGACGTACGGATCCGGCAACGTGAGCTGGAACTTCTGGTCGTCGAGGGTGAGGAACGAGCCGGCGTAGCGCGAGTCGAGGTCGGACTCGGTGACGAGCAACCAGCTGTCGTCGACGCCGAACAGCGCGGGGTAGCCGTAGACGTCGGGTGTTGCCTTGCCCACGGTGGTGTGGTCGTGGATGGTCTCGTAGTCGTACCTGCCGTTGTCGTACGGGAGCAGGATCGCCTCGGCGTCCTTCGGGACGACGTACTCCGAGAGCTCCTCCATGACGGTGACCGGGCCGGACCAGTGGAGGACGTACCGGTAGGCGACGCCGTCGGCGGAGACCCTCACCTGCAGGTCGATCCGGTGGTCGCCCTTGCTGAGCCGGAACGTCGTCTCTCGTGCCGTGTACGTGTGCTTGCGGCGGCGGCCGGTGGTGGTCTCGTACGCGTCGCGGATGGTGCGCGTGGACTGCCTGACGAGCTGCAGGCCGGTAGTGAGGTCGGCGTGCGTGGTCCTGACGCCGAGCCGCGAGGGTTGGAGCAGCGTGGTGTCGCCGTGCTTGACCGAGAGCGAGAGGCGGCCGCGGGAGAGGTCGACCGAGGCTTCGACGTGGTTGCCCTTGGGCGGGGTCAGGACGACGCGCATCGGTAGGTGCCTCCCGCGGTGGTGGTGAACGTGATCTCGCCGTCGACCTGCTCGTACCGGACCTGCGCGCCGTCTTGGTCGGTGAGGGTGAATCCCTTGGTGAACAAGGTGCTTCTGGCCGTCAGTCTGGCTGTCTGGCCGGTGGCGAGGATTGCTTCGTCGAGGGCGCCGTCGTGCCAGGTGAGGTGGACGGTGACGTCACCGCGGGCACGGAGTCCTCGGACGGTGCCGTTCGGCCACTTCGACGGCAGCGCGGGGAGGAAGTGGATCGTGTCGTCGTCGTGGCTCTGCAGCAGCATCTCTGTGATGCCCGAGGTCGCACCGAAGTTCCCGTCGATCTGGAACGGCGGATGGGTGTCCCAGAGGTTCGGGAGCGTGGAGTGCTGGAGCTGTTCGGACAGCATCTTGTGGGAGTGGTCGCCGTCGTGGAGGCGTGCCCAGAAGTTGATCTTCCAGGCCTTGCTCCAGCCCGTACCGCCGTCGCCTCGCGCGTTGAGCGTGACCTTCGCGGCCTCGGCGAGCCCGGGTGTCGTGCGGGGCGAGATCTGCGCGGCGGGATGGAGCGCGTAGAGGTGGGAGACGTGGCGGTGCTCGTCGTTCGGGTCGTCGAGGTCGACAGGCCACTCCTGGAGCTGTCCCCAGGAGCCGACGGTGAGCCCGGTCGCGAGCTGCTTCAGGGTGGCGCGCACGTTCGCTCGGAACTCGTCGTCCTCGTTGAGGATTTCGGCGGCCGCGAGAGTGTTGGTCAGCAGGTCGCGAACGATCTGCTGGCCCATCGAGGCGCCGGCAGTGAACAGGCCGTGCTCCGGGGAGTAGCTCGGGGAGACGACGAGCTTGCCGTCGCTGTCCTCGGTGAGGAACGCGAGCCAGAACTCGGTGGTGTCCTTGAGGATCGGGAACCCCTTGTTCTCGAGGAAGTCTCGGTCCTGGTTGAACTCGTAGTGCTCCCAGACGTGCCGGCAGAGCCAGGCGGCGGCTTCGGGGAACCAGAAGCTGGTGGGGTGGTTGCGGAGGCCGTTGAAGCCCCAGACGTTGGTCTGGTTGCCGACGACCCAGCCCTTCGACTGGTAGATCTGCTCGGCTGCCTTGCTGCCCGAGGTGCGAAGCGAGTCGATGAACGCGATGAGCGGGCCGGTGGTGTCGGCGAGGTTGGCGATCTCGGCGGGCCAGTAGTTCATCTGCAAGTTGATGTTGACGTGGTAGTCGGCGGACCACGGTGGGGTCGTCGACGCGTTCCAGACGCCTTGCAGGTTGGCGGGGAGGCTGCCGTCGCGGGAGGAGGCGATGAGGAGATAGCGGCCGTACTGGAAGTACTCATGCTCCAGACCGCGATCTCGTCCTTCGTACGTGGCGATTCTGACGTCGGTGGGCTCGTCGCTCTCGTCGGCGTGCAGGTCGAGGGTGACGCGGTCGAACAGGCCGCGGTGGTCGGCTACGTGCTGGGCCTTGAGGTCTTCGTACGCCGGGGCTTCGGCGATGCGTTCGGCGACGGCCTCGCGAGGGTCTTTTCCGCTGCGGTAGTGGGGATACGCGTCCGCGTAGTCCGTCGCGGCGGTGAAGAGGATCGTGGCCTGGGTGGCGTTGCTGACGGTGAGATCGTGCAGGTCGCCGTCGGTGCTGACCTTGAGCTGGCCGGCGAACCGGAGCCCGTTGTCGGTGAGGGCGCCGTCGATCGTGAGGCTGCCGTTCCTGGTGGTGAGCGTGGCGTCGTGGGGTGTCTCGAAGCGGAGCGTGAAGCCGAGGTCTGGTGCTTCGAGGTGGATGGCGATGACGTTCGCCGGGTAGCTGGCGAGGTACTCGCGGGTGTGGCTCGCGTAGCTGACCCTGGCGATGCCGTTCTGGAGATCCAGCTCGCGGCGATAGCCCTGGGCCTCGATGTCCGTGTCGCCGAAGTCGAGGTAGATGTCGCCGAACGGCTGGTACGCGCCGAATCCCCAGTCTGGTTGGCCGAACGCCTCGACCATCCGGGCCGGCTCGAGGGTTCCGTGCTGGGCGAGCTCCTCGCGGATCCGTTGCAGCGCGCCTGGCCGGTCCTGCTCCCACAGCCCGTACGTATGGGCGTGGCCGTCCTCGACCGTGCCCGGTCCGCCGGTCCAGAGCGTCTTCTCGTTCAGCTGGATGCGATCGGTCTCGATGCCGCCGAAGACCATCGCGCCAAGCGACCCGTTGCCGATCGGGAGAGCCTCACGCTCCCAGTCGGTCGCCGGCCTGTCGTACCACATTTCCCGGATCCTACATCCGATACGATCAGCTCGGAAAGCGGTTCCCCACGCCCACGCCGGTATCGGTCAGCGGGCGGTGCGCGGGTAGGCGACGAGCGCGATGCCCAAGGCCAGGAGGAAGACGAGACCGGCGGAGAGATAGCTCGAGCTGGCACCGTTGGCGGCGGCGATCGCGGTGAGGATCGCGAGGCCGAGCGCTCCACCGAGCTGCTGGCTGGTGTTGAGCAGCCCGGCGGCGATGCCGGTGTCGGTCGGGGCGACGTCGCGTACCGTCCGTACGGTCGACGCCACCATCGTGATGCCGAGGCCGATGCCGGCGACGAGCTGTGCCGGGAGCAGGATCGCGAACGGGTTCGAGCCAGGACTGAGCAGGCTGAACCAGGCCATCGCGGCGGCCGCGACGAGCATGGCGACAGCGGTGACCGTACGTTCGTTGAACCTCGCCAACAGCCTCGGGCCGATCGCGCCGCCGCCGGCGCCCAAGCCGATCGCGAACGGGAGGAAGGCCAGCCCGGTTTGCATGGGGGAGTAGCCCTCGACGCGCTGGAGGTACAACGTGAGGAAGTAGAGCGTGGAGAAGAGGCCGACGCCGACGAGGAACACGATCGAGTAGGCGCCGACGCGACCCCGGTTGCGCAGCAGCCTCGGTGGGAGCATCGGGGCGGGGCTTCGTCGTTCGATGAGGACGAACGCGGTGAGGAGAGCGAGCGCGGCGACCGCGAAGCCGACCGTCGAGATGCTCGTCCAGCCGACGGTGCTGGCACGGTTGATCGCGTAGACCAGTGCCGCGACGCCCGCGGTGGCGGTGATCGCGCCGGGCACGTCGAGTCTGCCGCTGGTGCGTTCTCCGATGGGGAGGAGGGTGCTGCCGGCGAGGACGAGCAGGGCGATGGGCACGTTGACGAACAGCACCCAGCGCCAGTCGAGGTAGCCGGTGAGCGCGCCGCCGAGGAGCAGGCCGACGACTCCGCCGACGCCACCCATCGCGCCGTACACGCCGAGCGCCTTCGTGCGTGCGGGGCCGGCCGGGAACGTCGTGATGAGGAGCGCCAGCGCGGTCGGTGCGGTGATCGCGGCGCCGACGCCCTGGAGCGCGCGGGCGCCGATGAGGACGCTGGCGTCCGTGGCGAGGCCGCCGGCCAGCGACGCGACGGCGAACAGGGCGAGGCCGATGCGAAAGACCCGCCGTCGTCCGAACAGGTCGCCGAGGCGTCCGCCGAGGAGCAGGAGGCCGCCGAACGTGAGCGCGTAGGCGGTGATCACCCAGTTGAGGTCGGCGGGAGCGAGCTCGAGGGCGCTTTGGATGCTCGGGAGCGCGACGTTGGTGATCGTGACGTCGAGGATCAGCATCAGCTGTGCCATGGCGATGACGAGCAGCGCGAGCGCGGCGTTGCGCGGTGGTGCTTCGGGTGGGGCTGTGGTGGTCATGCTGGTGAACGTACGTGTCACTTACTTAAGTGTCAACATACTTAACTATCAATCATTGGTAGGGTATGGCCGATGCGGGATGAGTCGGAGCTCGCCGACGTCGTTCGGGGCTCGATCGGTGGGTTGATGCGGCGTACGTACGCCCTGTTCGGCGCCGACACGAGCGACTTCGTGCTCATGTCCGCGTTGGGTTCGGCGGCCGCGGAATCTCAGGTGGAGTTGGCCGAACGGCTCGGCATCAACCGCACGATCATGGTGCGGCTGGTCGATCGCCTCGAGGCCGAGGGCTACGTGACGCGGCGACCGAACCCGTCGAACCGGCGGGCGATCGTGCTCTCGTTGACGCCGGCCGGTTCTGCGGCTCTTTCTTCGATGCGGGCGTCGGTTTCGGCGGGCGAGGCTTCGGTGTTGGCAGGGCTGTCGGCTCGGGAACGGCGGCGGCTCCACCAGCTGTTGGCGAAGCTGATGCCGGTGCCTTCGATCGCCGTCACGAGCACGGGACACCTGGTGGCGCAGGCGCACTTCCGGCTGCGGCGGATGGGTGACTCCCTGCTCCGGCCGTTGGGCTTGCGGACGCGGCACTTCGCCTCGTTGGGGACGGTGGCGCGGCTTTCGCCGTGTCCGCAGCGGGTGCTGGCTGAGGAGCTAGGGATCAGCGAGCCCGCCGCGGCCCAGGTGGTGGAGGAGCTGGTCCAAGCCGACCTGGTGTCGCGCGGCGTCGACCCGTCCGACCGTCGCCGCTACGCGTTGTCCCTGACGTCGTTGGGCCGGAAGCGAGTGGCGGAGGTGACGGACATCTCGCGTGTCCTGCAAGCCGACATCCGCCAGCTGCTGGGCGATGCCGAGGAGAACGAGCTGCGCACGTTGCTGCAGAAGCTCCTGGCTTCGCGCAACCAGGACGGCTAGCGCACTTGGAGCCAGGCGGCGGTGTCCGGGGGCAGGGTGTCGTGCGGCAACGGGCCGCTGGCCAGCGCCACCGCGACGTGTTGGGGCAGCGCCACGGGGACCTCACCCAGGTTGACCACCACGCGCAGGGCGTCGCCGCGGTTGAACGACAGCACCGCATCGGGTGCGTCCTTGTTCCACGTGAGCGCCTCCGGCTGCCCCGCCAGTTGCTCGCGACGGATCCGGAGCGCGTCTCGGTACAGCGACAGCATCGAGTCCGCGGCCTCGGCCTGGGCCTCCGCCGTCAGCGAGATCCACTCGGCCGGCTGGGGCAGCCACGGCTCGGCCCCGTCGCTTGAGCCGAAGCCGAACGGCGGCGACGTACCCGACCACGGCAGCGGTACGCGGCAGCCGTCGCGGCCGCGAACGGTGTTGCCGGACCGCTCCCAGATTGGGTCCTGCAGCGTGTCCTCGGGCAGGTCCGTCACGTCCGGCAGCCCGAGCTCCTCGCCCTGGTAGACGTACGCGCTCCCCGGCAGCCCGAGCATCAGCAGCGCCGCCGCCCGCGCGCGGCGCGTGCCGAGCGCGACGTCCACCGGCAGCTGCTCATAGGCCCCACGGTTGGCCAGGCTCGACAACGGCGGCCGGCCGAACCTGGTGACGTGCCGGTAGATGTCGTGGTTCGACATCACCCAGCTCGTGGGCGCACCGACGTCCGCGAGCGTCTCGAGGCTGTGGTCGATCGACGTCCGCAGCTGCTGCGCTTCCCAGTGGCAGCGCAGGAAGTCGAAGTTGAACGCCTGGTGCAGCTCGTCCGGGCGCAGGTACGCGGCCAGCCGGTCCGACCCGGTGTGCACCCAGGCCTCGGCGACGAAGACGCGCGGGTCCTCGTACGAGTCGGCGACCTTGCGCCACTCGCGGTAGATCTCGTGCACGTCGGGACGGTCCCAGGCCGGGTGGTCCGCCGGGGGTGCGGCGAGCAGCTCCTCCATCGACAGCCCAAGGTCGGGCAGCGCCGGGTGCTTCATCAACCCGTGCGCGACGTCGATCCGGAAGCCGTCCACGCCGCGGTCGAACCAGAAGCGCAGGACGTCCTCGAACTCGGTGCGGACCTCCTGGTTGGTCCACTTCAGGTCGGGCTGCTCGGGGGCGAACAGGTGCAGGTACCACTGCTCCGGCACGCCCTCCTCGTCGAGCAGCCGCGTCCACGCGGGTCCACCGAAGACCGAGAACCAGTCGTTCGGCGGCAGCGCGCCGTCCGGTCCGCGCCCGTCGCGGAACCAGTAGCGCTCCCGTTCCGGGTCGCCCGGACCCGCCTCGAGCGCCTGCCGGAACCACTCGTGCTCGTCCGAGGTGTGGTTCGGAACGATGTCGAGAAGGACCTTCAGGCCGTGCTCGTGGGCCTCCTCGAGCAGCGCCGACGCCTCGTCGAGCGTCCCGAACTCCGGCGCGATGTCGCGATAATCCGCGACGTCGTACCCGCCGTCGGCCATCGGGCTCGGGTACCAGGGCGTGATCCAGATCGCGTCGACGCCCAGGTCACGGAGGTACGGCAGCCGGCTCCGAATGCCGGCGATGTCCCCGACTCCGTCGCCGTTCCCGTCGGCGAAGCTGCGGATGTAGATCTGGTAGATGACGGCGTTGCGCCACCAGTTCGCGTCGTACGTCATGAGCGGGGGGCTCCTCAGCCGAGCAGGTTCTGGCGCGGGTCGTCGAGGGTGTTGACCATCGAGTTCGCCGCCATCACGAGGTACGCCCAGAGCTCCTGCTCGTACATCGGCTCGAGCTCGAGCTCGTCGACGGCCATGCGCATGTGCCCGAGCCACCGGTCGCGGGCGGCCTCGGTGACTGCGAACGGCGCGTGCCGCATCCGCAGCCGAGGGTGTCCGCGCTCCTCGGAGTACGTACGGGGACCACCCCAGTACTGCTCGAGGAACATCCGGAACCGCACCTCCGCCGGGCCGAGATCCTCCTCCGGATACATCGCCCGCAGAACGGGGTCGCCGGCCACGCCCTCATAGAACCGGGCCACCAGCTTCCGGAACGTCTCATGCCCGCCGACGGCGTCGTAGAACGTCTCGGCTGCCTGCTGCTCACTCATCGCCGTCCATTGTCGCAACCACCTCGACGGATGCCCAACCCGCCGCCTGTCAGACGAGCGCGGCGGAGGGATTCTTCGTAGACAGCGAGGTGCCCGCGCATCGTGGGGAGGGCGCGAGCCTCGTCGGGCGCGAAGAAGCCGCGGTCGATGCTCTCCTCGTTCTCCTCGAACGGGCAGAGCTCGAGCAGCCGGCAGCGGTAGTGCACCTGGATCGAGACCGGGTAGGCCCAGCGGTAGTTCTCCGGCTTCGGGAAGAAGACCTCCAGCTCCTGGAAGCCGAGCAACTCGATGATCTCGACTCGCGCGTAGGTCTCCTCCCAGATCTCGCGCACGGCCGCCACCTCGGGCGTCTCGCCTGGGTCGATGACACCGCCCGGCAGATCCCAGCCGCGCCGACGCAGGTGTGTCTGCAGGACTCGGTCACCCTCGAAGACGAACCCGAACGCGCTCCCACACAAGTCAGTCGGCGGCGCCTCGTCGGCCAGGTAGAGCCGGGACTCGCCGCCCTGGAGCAAGGGAACGTCCAGCTGCCTGTCGACCAGCCGCTTCATGCGGACACTCTCGCAGCGGCGCTTGTGTTCGCGCTATTCGGCGATACTATATAGCGGTAATCAGTAACACTGAATAGCTAAGGGGTGCCGTGGGCAAGCAACTGACGGAGATGCTCAAGGGCACGTTGGAGGGGGTCGTCCTCGCGATCCTGGTCGTGCGTCCCGCGTACGGCTACGAGATCACCGCGTGGCTGCGGGACCGGGGCTTCTCCGACATCGCGGAGGGCACCGTCTACGCGCTGCTCATCAGGGTCGAGCAGCGCGGCTATGTCGACGTCGTGAAGGTCGCGTCCGACAAGGGCCCGCCGCGCAAGGTGTACTCGCTGAACGCCCAAGGGCGCGCCTACCTCGAAGAGTTCTGGAAGAACTGGAGCTTCCTCACGGAACGGCTCGAACAGCTCCGCGAAGGGGACAGATAGCCATGGCCGCAGGGTGGATCGAGCTGCTCACCGGGTCGCTCGACGAGAAGAAGCGTTGGCGGCAGTACAAGGCGCGCACGCGCCAGCTGCCCGAGAACTATCGCGCGACGGTCGAGGCGATCGAGCGCTACACGATGATCGCCGGGCCGGGGGACGGCGGGACCAAGATGTTCGAGGACCTGATCGACCTGTTCGAGCAGAGCGCGGCCAGCAGCACCCCGATCCGCGAGATCGTCGGCGACGATCCCGTGGAGTTCGTCGAGGCGTTCGTACGCAACTACGGGGACGGCTGGCGAAGCAGGGAACGGAATCGGCTGACCCAGGCCATCGCGCGCGCCGCCGGAGAAGACGTCTGATGGCGACGCCGCCTGTGATCCTCGTGCAGGGGTTGGAGAAGTCGTACAAGGATCTCCACGTCCTGCGCGGAGTGGACTTCGCCGTGGAGCGGGGCAGCATCTTCGCCCTGCTCGGCTCGAACGGGGCCGGCAAGACCACGGTCGTCAGGATCCTGTCCACGTTGCTCAAAGCCGACGCCGGCAAGGCCAGCGTGAACGGCTTCGACGTCAATGCCAAGGCGGCGCAGGTACGGGAGTCGATCAGTCTCACCGGCCAGTTCGCGGCGGTCGACGAGATCCTCACCGGACGGGAGAACCTCGTCCTCGTCGCCAGGCTGCGACACCTGAAAGACCCGGGCAGGATCGCCGACGACCTCCTCGCGCGCTTCCAGCTCGCCGACGCGGGCGGACGGCGAGCGGCGACCTACTCCGGCGGCATGCGCAGAAGGCTGGACATCGCGATGAGCCTGATCGGGAGCCCACCGGTCATCTTCCTCGACGAACCCACCACCGGCCTCGATCCCCAAGCCCGCATCGAAGTCTGGGACACGGTCAAGAAGCTCGCCGGCCAAGGCACCACGGTGCTGCTCACCACCCAGTACCTCGACGAGGCCGAGAAGCTCGCGGACCGGATCGCGATCCTCCATGAGGGAAGGATCATCGTCAACGGCACCCTCGCCGAGCTCAAGCAGCTCCTGCCACCCGCCAAGGTCGAGTACGTCGAGAAGCAGCCGACCCTCGAGGACGTCTTCCTCGCCATCACCGGCAAGTAGGGAACCACCATGACCACACACTTCTTCGGCGATACCGCTGTCCTGCTTGGCAGATCTCTCCGCCACATCACGCGAAGCCCCGACACCATCATCACCACGGCACTGATGCCGATCGCCATGATGTTGCTGTTCGTCTACGTGTTCGGCGGCGCGATCGACACCGGTTCGAAGGCAGGTTCGTACGTCAACTACCTCCTGCCCGGCATCCTGCTCATAACGATCGCGTCCGGCGTCGCCTACACCGCGTTCCGGCTCTTCATGGATCTCACCAACGGGATCTTCGAGCGCTTCCAGTCGCTGCCGATCGCGAGATCGGGCGTCCTGTGGGGCCACGTGCTGACCTCGCTGGTCGCCAACCTGATCTCGCTCGTCGTCGTCATCGCGGTCGCCCTCGTCATGGGCTTCCGCTCAGGCGCCGGCGTCGGAGCCTGGCTGGCCGTTGCCGGCATCCTGATCCTCTTCACGCTCGCGGTGACCTGGCTCGCCGTGATCGCGGGCCTGTCGGCGAAGTCGGTGGACGGCGCGAGCGCGTTCTCGTACCCGCTGATCTTCCTGCCGTTCCTCAGCTCGGCCTTCGTCCCCACCGACACCATGCCCGGCCCCGTACGCGCCTTCGCCGAACACCAACCAGTCACCTCGATCGTCAACACGATCCGCGACCTCCTCACCCAACAGCAGGTCGGCAACGACAGCTGGATAGCCCTCGCCTGGTGTGCCGGCATCCTCCTCGTTTCGTACGTCTTCGCGATCGTGATCTACCGCCGCCGGATCAGCTGACTGCCCAGAAACGCAGCGCCGATTGCCCAATTGGGCAAATGTCGTCGACAAGGCGCCTCCCACACCGCACCATGACCCGCATGGACACAGCAGTCACCCGGCCGCTCCCGGCGGGCCACACCGTACGGCCGCCGACGACGGACGACGCGCAGACGATCTTCGACCTCTTCGCGGCCTACAACACCGAGGCGGTCGGGTTCGCCGACCTGACGCTCGAGGACATCCACAACAACCTCGACGAGCCCGGGCTGGACATCGCGACCGGCGCGTGGCTGGTGCACGACGCCGCGGGCACACCCGTCGGGTACGGCTGTGTCTATGCCGACCAGGACGTCGAGTCGTTCGACGTCGAGGCCGCCTCGGCCAACCCGTACCTGATGCGCTGGCTGCTCGACAAGGTGATCGACCGCTCCGGCGAGATCGCCCGCGAGCGCGAGCTGAAGCGGGTGCGAGTCGACCTCACCGTCTACCGGCCGGACGAGCCGTTGCGCGCGCTGGCGAACGAGTACGGCTTCACGTTCGGCACGACGTTCCACCGCATGCGCATCGACCACACCGAGCCGCGACCCCAGCCGGAGCTCCCGCCGGGCGTGACGCAGCGGCGAGGAGACGAGGGCGAGGACGTCCGGCGGGCCGCGTACGACATCGTCCTCGCCGCGTTCGCCGGCCAGTTCGGCTTCTCCGTCCGCCCGTACGACGAATGGTTCGAGATCAGGGAGAAGAACGACCTGTTCGCCTGGTCCCAGCTGACGGTGCTCGAGCTCGACGGCAAGCCGGTCGCGATGCGCGAGAACAACGACCAGTTCGTCGAGGACGAGAACTGCGGCTACGTCCTCCGCCTCGGCGTACGCGAAGAGGCGCGTGGCAGGGGCCTGGCGAAGTTCCTCCTGCACCAGGCGTTCGCCGACGACGCCGCACAAGGCCGCGACGCGACGTACCTGCACGTCGACACCAACAACCCCACGCCGGCGCTCGGGCTCTACCTGTCCGTCGGCATGCGGCAGGTCCTCATCCTGGACGTGTGGCGGCTTCCGCTGGTGCTCTGACCGACGACCGCATCACCAAGCGGGGTTGAAGTTCGACGCGTCGCGGCGTGGTTGTGCCCGCGATGCGACGGAGGAGGAGCTCGGCGGCCACCTGGCCGACCTCCTCCTTCGGCGGCGAGATCGCGGTCAGCGGGACCTCCGCCAGCGAGGCGACCTCGTCGTCGTAGCTGATCACCGCGAGCCGCTCCGGCACCGTCAGGCCCACGGCACGTGCGTGGGGGAGCAGGGCGGCTGCCTCGCGGTCGCCGAGGCAGAAGGCCGCGGTGACCTCGTGCGCCGCGCAGCTCGCCGCGTACCCGGCCAGGTCGTCGGTCGACCACTCGTCCCGTCGTACGACAGCGGCCGGAAGCCGCGGCAGGGAGAAGTCGGCGATCGCCCGCTCGAACCCTAGAGCCACGGCATCCGAGGTCGCCGTACCCACGCGCCCAGTCCCGATCCGCCGATGCCCGGCCTCCGCCAGGTGCCGGACCGCCCTACGCGCCGCCCACGACGTCGGTGCAGACGTAGCTCGTGTCGTCGTCCGGCGCCGGCTCGGCCGGGCGGCGTTCCATCAGGACGTACGGCACCGGCAACGCGCGCAGCTCCGCGATCCGGCGAGCGGCATCGGGGTGCAGGTGCAGGTTGGGAACGATCAGCAAGCCCTCCGCGGCGGCGTCCAGGAGCCGCCGCAGCTGGGCGGCCTCGAGCTCCACGTCGTACTCCGAGCTCGCCAGGATCACCTGCACGCCGGCAGCGGTCATGACCCGTTCGACGCCGAAGATCACCCGCGGATAGACGTACGACGTCGACGGGACGAGGACCCCCACGAAGCGCGGCCGCGGCCCGAGGCCCGCCGCGGCGACCGACTCCTCGACGAACGTGCCGGAGCCCCGCCGCCGCCGGACCAGGCTCTCCGCGACCAGGGTCCGCACGGCCCGGCGCACGGTGTTCAGGCCGACGCCGTGGATCGCGATCAGCCGTACGCTGCAGGAGGTCGCCGGGGAGGGACTCAATTAGAACCTCAGAACGATGGGCAAGTCGCGGTCCTTGGCCTCCACCACCAGGACCAGGTGGGGACGTTCACCGCGCTTTCCGTCTGGTGCCACCACTGGAGGGGATCCTCATGAGTGGAGATCATTTGATGCTCGTCGGACGCATCATCCTGGGAGCCGTTCTGGCCGTCGCGACGGTCTCCGCGCCGTCCGCGCAGGCCGCACCGGAGCCGTCGATCAGCATCGACTCGCATGCCGACGGCGCGACCCTCCCCGTCGGCACCGTCCGCCTCAGCGGGAGCTACACCGAGGCGTACGACCTGTCGATCGTGCTCGACGGACGGTCCACGCCACGCGTCCACGCGATCGACCCGGACGCCGACGACTCCGGCAGCTGGTACTACGACCTCGACACGGCCGACCTCGACGGCGAGCTCGAGGTGTCGGTGCGCGGCAGCCGAACGGACACCCGCTACCACGTCTGGTCGGCGCCGGTCCTGCTGCGCGTGGACAACGTGCGCGCCAACGTTCCCGTCGTCACCGTGGTGAGTCCCGGCGACCGGGCCGCGGTCCGGGGGAAGACGCCGATCAAGGTCGACGTCGCCGCGCGCAACGGGCTCCGCGAGGTCTCGGTGCGGATCAACGGCGGCGCCTGGCAGCGAGCGCTGAGACGGCCCGGGGGCTACACCTACGCCTGGGATGCGCGCGGCGACGTGATGGCGAGCATCGAGGCCCGCGCGATCGACGTTCGCGGCCACACCGGCTCCAGCCCGACCGTCTACGTCCGCGTGGGCGACGCCGTCTCGGAGCCGGTACGGGTGCGTTCGCAGGATCGCGCGATGTGGATCTGGGAGTGGGCGACGTACAACCTCGTCCTCAACCGCGGCTCGCGACGACTGCTCGAGACGGTGGCGAACGACACCGAGACGTTTGGCTCGCGACCGATCACCACGCTGTACTTCGGCGTCGACCGGCTCGGCGACGTCGACATGCTCCGTGACACCCGGGCCGAGGTGCGCGACTTCCTGCGCTGGGCACACGCGCACGGCTTCACCGTCTACGCGACGATCGCCGGCGGCACGCAGCCACCGTTCCTCGGCGGGCTGGAGCCCTACCACGCACGCGCGGTCGCCGAGTTCGAGAAGGTCCTCAACTACAACCTCGCGAGCAAGCCGGACGAACGGTTCGACGGCGTGAACGTCGACATCGAACCGTACATCCACCCGTCCTTCGGCAGCAGCAAGCCCGCGCTGCAGCTGGAATGGCTGCAGGTGTTGGAGAAACTGATCGAACGTCGCGACGCCGCCGGCTCCGGGCTCGTCTTCGGTCCCGCGATCCCGCGCTGGCTGGACACGAGCACCTGCTGCGCCGACATCGAGTGGAAGGGCCAGACCAAGCCGCTCAGCGAGCACATCCAGGATCTGGTCGACTACATCTCGATCATGGACTACCGCGACACCGCGGACGGGTCGGCCGGCATCATCGCGCAGGCACAGACCGAGCTCGCGTACGCCGAGGCGATCGGCAAGCCGCACTCGGTCGTGATCGGCGTGGAGACGCTGGACATCGCGTGGAGCGGCGACCCGGAGGTGATCACGTTCCGGGAGGAGGGACGTACGGTCGCCGAACGCGAGCTCGCCAAGGTGTACGACGCGTTCGGCTCGAGTCCGGCGTTCGGTGGCATCGCGATGCACCACTACGACCCGATCCGGGAGCTGCCGTCGGCATGGGGACCACAGGCGGTACTTCCGCCGCTGCCGAACGACGTCGCGCCTCCCAGCGCGGTGAGCGGGGCACCGACCGCGGAGACGTTCGACCAACGGGCCATTCGACGTCCGGTACGGCAGGGCGTTCGACGACACCGAGGTGCAGCACTACAACGTCTATCGGTCGACCGATCCCGACGGACCCGCAACGCTGGCAGGGCATTCGCGTGGACTTGAGTTCACCGACGAGGGGTTGCTGCCCGCCACCAGGTACTACTACCGCGTCGCCGCCGTCGATGTGACGGGGAAGATCGAGCCCTCTGTCGTCGCTCACGTCCGCCACGACCACCGGCAGCGGCCTTCGTCAACTCGTTGTTGACGAGCTGACCGTGACCGTGTCGGGCGGTGTCGCGACGGTCCGGCTCCAGGTCGTGGACCGCGTGACCGGCGAGCCCGTCGCCGCCTCGGTGGAGGGGCGTTTCACCAAGCTGGGCGGGCGATACCTCACCATGACGGCCGGCTTGGACGGTCGCGCGTCGGGCGTCTCGGAGGGCATTGGCGCGGCGTCCGGGCAGATCGGCTTCCAACCGTTGCGGATCACCGCTCCCGGCTACCAGTGGGCGTCGGCGTACGACCGGGCTCGCGACGTCGAGGTCACCTGGTAGCGACGCGGGCGGCGTGCAGGTGACAGGCCACCGAGTGCGACGCCGGGTTGGGCGACAGGACGGGCAACGCCGTGCCGCGGCAGAGCCCGTCCACCCCGGCCGCGGCGGCTTCGCCGGAGGCGAGCTCCTGGCAGCGCGGGTGGAAGCGGCACCCGCCGGGGATCTGGGTGACGTCCGGCGGCTCTCCGGCGAGCACCACCGGCGCGGCGATCGGGGAGTCCGGCAGGACGGACACCAGCGCCCGCGTGTACGGGTGCGACGGCGCCGTCAGCACCTGTTCCACCGACCCCGACTCGACGATCCGACCGAGGTACATCACCGCCAGCCGGTCCGCGATCGACCACGCCAGCCCGAGGTCGTGCGTGACGACCAACGCGGCAAGGCCGAAGTCGTCGCGTAGTTGCAACAGCAGCGACAGGATCTCGCCTCGCACCGACGCGTCGAGGGACGCCACCGGCTCGTCCGCGATGATCACCGACGGCTCGAGCACCAGCGCGCCGGCGATCACGACCCGCTGCCGCTGCCCGCCGGACAGCTCGTGCGGGTACGTGAGGAAGAACCGCTCCGCCGGCCGCAGCCCGCATTTCGACAGCGCCGCCGCGACCCGTTCGCGCTCGTTGTCGACCATGCCGTGGATGCGCAGGCCCTCGGCCACCGCCTCGTAGACCGTGTGCCGCGGGTTCAGCGCGCCCGTCGGGTCCTGCAGGACGAGCTGCACCGCGCGCCGGTACCTCTTCAGCGCGCCCGCGTTGTATGCGAGCGGCGTCCCGTTGTGCGACACCGTTCCCGCGGAGGGCTTGACCAGCCCCAGCAGCGTCCGCGCCAACGTGGTCTTGCCGCACCCGGACTCGCCGGCGAGTGCGAGCACCTCGCCCGGCTGCAGGTCGAGGTCGACACCGTCGACGGCCCGCGCCTTCCGCCCGCCGCGGACGCTGAAGTCCACCGACAGCCCGCGTACGGACAACACCGGCTCCGTCACGCCGTCCTCCCTGCTGCCGGAACGCGCACGCACGCGGCCTCGTGTCCGGGTCCCGCCGGCCACAGCTCGACATCGGTCGAGGAGCACTCGTCGAGGGCGACCGGGCAACGCGGGTGGAACGGGCACCCGCTCGGGATGTCCGTCGGGTCGGGCGGGTCGCCGCCCAGCCCGCGCGGAGTCCGTCTCGCGGCGAGGTCGCCGATTGTCGGGAACGCGTTCGCCAGCGCCGCCGCGTACGGGTGCTGCGGATCGGAGAACACCTCGGACGACGGTCCGTACTCCACCACGCGGCCGGCGTACATCACGGCGAGCTGCTGGCACGTGTCCGACAGCACCGACAGGTCGTGGCTGATCATCAGCAGCCCGATGTCACGTTCGGCGACGAGCCGCCCGATCAGCTGCAGCACCTGCGCCTGGATCATCACGTCGAGTGCCGTCGTCGCCTCGTCGGCGACGATCAGCTTCGGCGAGCACGCCAACGCCATCGCGATCATCACGCGCTGCCGCTGCCCGCCGGACAGCTCGTGCGGGTAGCTCCGCGCGCGCCACTCCGGGAGCCCCACCTGCGCGAGGAGCTCGACCGCCCGGCGGTTCGCCTCGGCCTCGGAGACCTTCTCGTGCAGCAGGATCGGCTCGGCGATCTGCCGGCCGACCCGGTGGACGGCGTTCAACGAGTGCATCGCGCCCTGGAAGACGATCGACGTTCCCGCCCAGCGCACCGCGCGCAGCCGGCCCCACGACATCGTGAGGACGTCCTCGCCGTCGAGCAGGATCTCGCCGGTGGTCGTCGTCCCGGCCGGCAACAGACGCAACAGAGCGAGTGCCAACGTGGACTTGCCGCAGCCGGACTCCCCAGCCACGCCGAGCGTTTGGCCCGCGTTGAGGGTCAGGTCGACGCCTCGTACGGCAGGAACGTCACCGCGCGAACCGTGGTAGGTGATCGCCAGGTTCCGGATCTCGAGCAACGGCATCAGGACCCACCTCGCAGCCGTGGGTTGAAGACCGACTCGAGCGCCCGACCCACCAAGGTGAAGCACAGCACGACACACAGGATCGCGATGCCGGGTGGCAGGAGGTACCACCACGCGCCGTACGTGACCGCGCCGGAGGAGTTCGCGCGGCTCAGCATCGTTCCCCACGACACCCGCGACGGGTCGCCGAGACCGAGGAACGCCAACGTGGCTTCGGCAAGCACCGCGCTCGCGACCTCCAGCGTGGTGCTCGCGAGGATCAGCGGCATGATGTTCGGCAGCACGTGCCGCGTCATCTGATGCCAGTGCCCGGCGCCTAACGCCTTGGCCCGTTCGAGATACGGGCGGCCTTCGACCGACAACGTCTGCGCGCGGATCAGCCTCGCCGTGCCAGCCCAGGAGGTGACGCCGATCGCGACGATGATCGTGAGCAGGCTCGGTCCGAGTACGGCTGCCAACGAGATCGCGAGGACGAGTCGCGGCAGCACGATGAACCAGTCCGTGACGCGCATGAGGACCGCGGCGATCCGGCCGCCGAAGTGCCCGGCCGCGATGCCGATCGCCGCACCGATCAGCATCGCCAGCAACGTCGCCGTGATGCCGATGAGCAGCGACACCCTCGTACCCCAGATCGTCAACACCAGAACGGATCTGCCGGTCTCGTCGGTGCCGAGCGGGAACTGCCAGCTCGGTGGCTCGAGCCGTTCGCCCGGTGCCTGGGTGACGTCGAGACCGTTCTCGTCGGTGATCACCGGTGCGAGGAGCGCGATCGAGATGATGACGACAAGTGCGATCAGGCCCGCGAGGCCGGTCGGCTGGCGGCGGAACGAGCGCCAGAACCTGGCGATCGCCGTCCTTCGGCGTGCCCACGTGACGGCGCGGGTCGAGGTCAACGTACTCATGCCGCACGCACCCGTGGATCGAGGAACCTGTAGACGAGGTCCGCCGCCGTGTTGGCGAGGATCACCACCGCGGAGAAGAACACGAATGTCCCTTGGAGCAAAGGAAGATCGGGGATCTTCAAAGCCTGGTAGGCCAACAGGCCAAGGCCCGGCCAGCTGAACACGGTCTCGGTGAGGATCGCGCCGCCGACCACACCGCCGAGATGGAGGAACAGCAACGTGACCGTCGGCAGCAAGGCGTTCGGCACCGCGTGCTTGCGGCGCACAAGATCGTCCTTCAGGCCCTTGGCGCGCGCTGTCGTCAGGTAGTCGTTGCCCATCTCGTCGAGCACCGACGAGCGCATGACGAGGACGTACTGCGCGTACACCACGGCTGTCATCGTGATCACCGGGAGCACGAGGTGGTGCAACGCGTCGAGAGTCTGCGGCCAGAAGCCCGGGGGAGTGATGGGCGAGATCATGCCGTTGATCGGGAACAACCCAAGCCCGCGGGCGAAAACCATGATGACGATGAGGCCGAACCAGAACGTGGGCGCGGACCACAGGGTGAGCGCGACGCCGACGTTCGCCTTGTCGAACGTACTGCCGTGTCTCCAGCCGGCGCGCGTCCCGATCCACAGCCCGAGCGACGCCGCGACGACGAGCGCGGTGCAGGTGAGCAGGAGGGTCGCGGGAAGCCGTTCGCCGATCAGCTCGGTGACGGGCTGTTGGTACTGGTACGAGTCGCCCAGGTCGCCGCGCAGCACGCCGGTCACGTAGTCGACGAACTGCACCCACAGCGGCTGGTCGAGGCCGAGCTTCACGCGCAGCGCGGCCCGTTCGGCCGGTGTGGTCGGCACGTCCCGCGTCAGCGCGTCGACCGGGTCGCCGCCGAGGATGCGGAACAGGAAGAACGCCGAGAACAGCACCATGACGAGCGAGATCGCCGCGCCGCCCAGCTTCATCAGCAAGTAGCGCAGGAAGCTGCTGCCGCGTGCGTCGCGCTTGGCGTCGAGTGCTACCGAACCGGCCGAGCCGTCCGGAGACGGCTCGGCCGTGAGCATGGGCTCCATGCTTCGGTACCTACTCGCGTTCGTCCGCTGTGCGGCGACGACGGAACGCGACGAAACCGGCCGCCGCGGCGATCACCACGACACCGCCGCCCGCGATCGCGTACAGGGCGGCGTTGCTGCCGCCGGCCGACTCCTGCGCCTTCTTCTCGACCGGGGTGGCCGAGAGGAACGCCCACATGCCCTGCTGGCCGGAGATCATGCCGCGGTCGGAGGGCTGCTTGGTGAAGTTGGTCCAGCGGTCGCTGCGGTAGGCCTCGAGCGTGTCGGCGTACCGGAGCGTGATGACCGGCGCCTGTTCGTACAGCAGCTTCTGCATCTGCTTGACGATGTCAGCCCGCTTCGCGATGTCGGACTCGGCCTTCTGCTGCTCGTGGAGCTTGTCGTACTCGGCGTTGCAGTAGAACGTGTCGGTGTCGCGCTCGGTGCCGTCCGTGGTGTTCGGCAACGTGCCGCAGGTGTGCAGCGCGAGGATCGGCGTCGGGTCAGGGCTCACGCCCCAGCCGGAGAAGATGATGTCGAACTTGCCGAGGTAGAGGTTGTCGTTCAGCTTGGTGAAGTCCGCCGCCTCGATCTTGGTCTCGATGCCGATCTGCTTCCACCAGCCCGCGAGGAACTCCGAGTCGGTCGCCTCCGACGGGGTGTCGGAGTGGTTGAGCAGCCTCAGCTTCAGCGGTCGCTTGCTGACCGGGTCGATCCGGATGCCGTCCGCGCCCTTGGTGTAGCCGGCGTCGTCGAGGATCTTGTTGGCCTCGGCGATGTCGAACTTCACCTTCTCCGCGTCCGACGGCTCCCAGAAGTAGGTGCTGAACAACGGCGGGATGTAGCTGACGCCAGGGATCGCCTTGCCGTCGTTGACCTTGTTGATCATCTCTTCTTTGTCGATCGCGTGGTGGATCGCCTGCCGGAGCTTGACGTCCTTCAGCGCGGGGTGTCCGTCGCCGAACTCCTTGCCCTGCTTGGTCTTCGCGCCGACGTTGAACGTGATCGAGCCGAAGCGCCTGTTCTGCGCCTGGTTGAGCGTGATGTTCGGCTTGCCCTCGATCGCCTTGTACTGCGCCGGCGTGAGCCCGCTGACGAGGTCGACCTCGCCGCCGAGCAGTGCCTGGACGGAAGCGTCGGGCGTCTTGTAGTAGCGGAAGACGAGCTCGTCGTACTTCGGCGCTCCGCCCCAGTAGTCCTTGTTGGCCTTGAGTCGGATGAACTGGTCGGTCTTGAACTCGACGACCTGGAACGGGCCGGAGCCGATGAGCGGGAAGTCGAAGTTCTTGAAGTCCTTGAGGGTCGAGAGTTTCGGCTCCCAGATGTGCTTGGGCAGGATCGCGTTGTCCAGTCCGAGCATCTGGTTGGTGGGCTTCTTCAGCTTGACGACGAACGTACTGTCGTCCGGTGCGCTGATGCTGTCGAAGTTCTCGACCAGGTCGCTACTCGAGGCGCGGGCGTCCTCGTTCGTCATCATGGTGTCGAACGTGAACAGGACGTCCTGGGCGGTGAGCGGCTTGCCGTCGGTCCACTTGACGTTCTTGCGGATCGTGTAGGTCCAGGTCAGATTGTCGTCGGAGTGTTCCCACTTCTCCGCGAGACCGGGGATCGGCTCGTAGTTCTCGGCGCTCCAGTCGATCAACGAGTCGTAGGTCAGACCGGAGATCGTGTAGCCGATCGCGAAGAACGAAAGGAACGGGTTGAACGTGTCGACGGACTGTGAAGCGGCGACCACGAGCTGCTTCTTGGGCTCTGCGGTCTCCGCATGCGCGCCAGTCGCGGCCAGGACCAGCCCGGCGACGCCGACGAGGGCGGCTGCGCGGACCAGGGTCCGCCGCCAACGGGATGTCGCGATCCGCATCCTGAGGTACTCCTCCCGAACTTCCGGCCGCCAACCGACCCAACGCTGGACCGAACCCGGCCGTGATCTGAAGTTGATCATGTGGCTGTAACTTTCTGCCGCCTACCGCCCCTGTTTCGGTAAGTGATCGCGATCGTGCCGCGACCTGGGCCTTAGGTCAAGCAGCGGCGGGTGACGAGTGCATCTCGGTTTCGGAATCCCGGGCCCTTCCACGACGCCGCACAGCCTGTGGACCCGGGAGGGAGGACCGGTGATCATGATGTGGATGATGAAGGCAGAACGGGCTATAGCGCCGGTTGGTCTTCATGGAACGGATCATGATCACGGGTGGCGGTCACGATGGAGGGCACCCAAGAGCCGGCGTCATGGGGAGGTTTGTCGGGTGGGGCGGCGGTGGCGTGGGAGGATCGCCCAGTGCAGGTCGGGATGCTTGGGCCCTTCGAGGTTCGTACGGACGACGGCGTCTTGGCCGACATCCCGGGCGCCCGACTGCGTGCGCTCCTCATCGCCCTCGCGCTCGAGCCGGGGCGCACCGTCTCGAAGACCGCCCTCATCGACTGGATCTGGGGCGAGAGCCCGCCGGCCGATGCGGCGAACGCCCTGCAGCGGTTGGCGTCCAGGCTCCGGAAGGCGCTCCCCGGTGCGGTCGAGGGGCTGACCGGCGGCTACCGGCTCGCCGCCAAGACCGACGAGGTCGACGCGACCAGGTTCGAGCACCTCCTCGCCAGAGCCCGCCAAGCCGACGGCGGCCCCACCAAGCTGGCCCTGTTGCGCGAGGCGACGAAGCTCTGGCGCGGCGCCCCGATGCAGGACGTCGGACTCGAGGACAGTGAGGCGTTCGACGCCGCGGTGACGCGGCTCGAGGGCCTGCGGATCACCGCGCTGGAGGAGAGGTACGAAGCGGAGGTCAACCTCGGCCACGGCCAAGACGTCCTCACCGAGCTCACCGACGCCGTCGCCGCCCACCCACTCCGCGAACGGCTGGTCGCCGCCAAGATGCGAGCGCTCGTGGCCGCCGGCGACAACTCCGAGGCCCTGCGTACGTACGAACGCACAAGAGAAGCCCTCGCGGACGAGCTAGGCACCGACCCGTCCCCAGAGCTGGCGGAACTCCACGTCCAGCTCCTGCGCGGCGAGCTCAGCAGGCCCAGGAAGGCAGAGACACCGAAGACCAACGTTCGCGCCGAGCTCACCACCTTCGTCGGCAGGGACGCCGACCTCGAAGCGGTCCGGCAGCTCGTCGAGAAACACCGACTGACCACCCTCATCGGCCCGGGCGGTTCGGGTAAGACGAGGCTGGCCAGGGAGACCGCGCGCACGATGGTGGACGACCTGCCGGACGGCGTCTGGCTGGTCGAGCTCGCCACCAGCGCGGCCAACGCCGCGGGCAGCGACGTGGCCCAGGCGGCGCTGAGCGGGCTCGGACTCAGGGAGTCCTTCCTCGGCGAGGCACCGTCCGCGGACCCGGTGGTGGGGTTCATCGCCGCGATCCGCGACCGCGAGGTGCTGCTGATCCTGGACAACTGCGAGCACGTGATCGAGGCGGCGGCAACGTTCGCCGACCGCGTGCTCGGCGAGTGCCGGCGCCTGCGGATCCTCGCGACCAGCCGCGAGCCCCTCGGCATCACCGGCGAGGCGCTCTGGCACGTCGAGCCGCTGACCGTGCAGACCGGCGCCGAATCCCCAGCCGTGCAGCTCCTGAGGGACCGCGCCGGCGCCGTACGCACCGACCTCGGTGAGGACGACGACACCGTGGCGACGATGGTACGGATCTGCCGAGCGCTGGACGGGATGCCGCTCGCCATCGAGCTCGCCGCCGCCCGCCTGCGCACCATGACCCTCGACCAGCTGGCGAACCGCCTCGACGACCGGTTCCGCCTGCTGACCGGCGGCAGCCGGACTGCCCAGCAACGACACCGGACGCTGCGGGCCGTGGTCGACTGGAGCTGGGAGCTCCTCACCGACGCCGAGCGAACGGTCCTGCGCAGGCTCTCCGTCTTCTCCGGCGGGGCGAGCATCGAGGCCGCCGAGCAGGTCTGCGCGGGCGACGGGGTCGAGCAGCAAGACGTACTCGAACTGCTCACCTCGCTGGCCGAGAAGTCGCTGCTCGTCACCGTCGACGAGGGAGCCCCGCGCTACCGGATGCTCACCACGATCAAGGAGTACGCCGCGGACCGCCTCGCCGAAGCCGGAGAGGCCGAACAGGCACGCCACGCCCATCTCCGATACTTCACCGAGCTCGTCGAGGCCGCGGACCCACATCTTCGCCGCGCCGAGCAGCTGGAGTGGCTCGCGACGCTCAAGGCCGACCACGACAACCTCCTCGCCGCGCTGCGAGGGGCGATCGCGTCCGGGGACGCGCGGGCAGCGATGCGGTTCACGGCATCCGCGGGTTGGTACTGGTGGTTCAACGGGCGGCGGGCCGAAGGCATCGAGCTGATCACCGCGGCTGCCAAGCTTCCCGGCGAGGTGCCCGACGACTTCCGCGCCATGACGTACGGCATGGTCGTGTTCTTCGTGACCTCCGGGCGCGGCGACGAGCACCTCGGCGCGGACTGGATCCACAAGGTGTACGAGCTCTATCAGCGAGGTGAGCTTCGCAATCCGCTGCTGGAGTTGGTCGTTCCGCTGGAGAGCCTGCTCCGGGAGCCGGAGTCCGCGGTGTCCGCGTTCGAGGCACTGCTCGACAGCCAGGATCCCTGGGTGCGAGCCCTGGGCCGCATGCAGACAGGAAAGATGCGGACCATCCTCGGCCACGCCGGTCCGGAGGCGGAGGCGATTCTGGAACAGGCGCTCGCGGAGTTCCGGGCGCTCGGCGAACGGTTCGGGATCTCGGTCGTCCTGTCCATCCTGGCGAGCCAAGTCGCCATGCGGGGCGAGTTCTCCCGTGCCTGCGAGTACCTCGAGCAGGGTGTCGCGGCCGTCGCCGAGGTCGGCGCCGTCGAGGACATCATCGAATGGCGGACCCAACAGGCCGTGCTGTACTGGCTCGACGGCCACCGGGATGCCAGTGCGGCCGCCCTCGCCGAGGCCGAGCGGTACGGCGAGGGTGTCACCTGGCCGTCCGCCCAGGTCGACCTGGCGCTCGCCAAGGCCGAGCTCGCTCGCCTGCGCGGTGACACCGAGGAGGCTCGCCACCAGCTCGGGCGTGCGACCACCCTCCTCGGCGATGGCGCGGAACGGGCGTACATCCGTGCGCTGGTCCATGACGTGCTCGGCTATCTGACCGATGATCTGCGGGAGTCCCGCACCCATCGGGTGGCCGCCTTCGAGGCGGCGACGGAGGCGGCGGCCCCGCCCGCGATCGCCCGGATGCTCGTCGGGATGGCGGATCTGGCGGTTCGGCTCGACCAGTACGACCAGGCGGCGCGGTTGCTCGCGGCCAGCGTCGAGATACGTGGAACGCCGGACCGCACCAACCCGGACGAGATCAGGCTCGAGCAGGACGTGCGACGTCACCTCGGCGAGGAACGTTTCGCCGAGGTGACGCGGGAAGGTGCGCGGGAGAGCTGGTCCGACCTGGTCGAGGTCACGCTCGCTTCTTGAACGTGGACAGCGACCACACGTAGCCGACCAGCGCGATACCGACGCACCAGGCGATGGCCACGAGCATGCTGCTGGTGTTGAGCTCGCCGTTCAGCAGCCCGCGCACCGCCTCGTTGATCGGCGTGAACGGCTGGTACTCGGCGAACTGCTTGATCCCGGCGCCCATCGTTCCGGAGGGCACGATCGCGCTGCTCAGGAACGGCAGCATGATCAGCGGAACGGTCACCATGCCCGCCGACTCCGGGGACTTCGCGAACAGCCCCAGGGCGACGGTCAACCAGCTGGTGGCGAACGTCACCAGCACGACGAGCCCGGCGACGCCGAGCCATTCCACGGCGTTCGCCGCCGGCCGGAACCCCGCGACGAACGCCACGCCGACGAGGACCGCGATGCCGATCAGGCTGCGGAACATGCTCGACACGACGTGCGCGCTCAGGATGGCGCCGCGCGAGACGTCCATCACCTTGAACCGGTTGATGATCCCCTTGGTCATGTCGGTGTTCACCGCCAACGCGGTCGCGCTCAACCCGTAGCTGATCGTCAGAACGATCATTCCGGGGGTGATGTAGTCGATGTAGTTGCCGGGGATGTCGAACGCGCCGCCGACGACGAACGTGAACAACAACAGCATGATGACCGGCATCAGCACGCCGTTGAACAGCGTGAACGGGGAACGGACGGTGTGCTTGAAAGTGCGGCCCAGCATGGCCGTCGCGGTATTCATCGTGCTGCCACCTCTGCGCTAGTGCGGCCGGTGAGGGCCAGGAAGACGTCGTCGAGGTCCGGGGTGTGGACCGAGAACTCCTCGACGTCGAGGGAATGGGTGTCGAGCAGTTCGAGCAGGGCTCGAACCGACTTCGGCTTGCCGTCGTTGGGAACGCGCAGGACCAGGTCGTCCTCGTCGTCGCGGGTGGCGTCGGTCAGGACGCGCATCGCGGACTCGAGGTCGAGATCGCCGGCGAACTGGAGCCGGACGTGGCTGCCCGGGATCTGCCGCTTGAGCTCGGCGGGAGTGCCCTCCGCGACCAGCTTGCCCTGGTCGAGCACGGCGATCCGGTCCGCGAGCCGGTCGGCTTCGTCCAGGTACTGGGTGGTCAGGAAGATCGTGACGCCCTCGGACACCAGCTGCCGGATGATGTCCCACATCGTCCGCCTGCTGCGCGGGTCCAAGCCCGTCGTCGGCTCGTCCAGGAAGATGATCCGGGGCTTGCCGACCAGCGTCATCGCCAGATCCAGCTTCCGGCGCATGCCGCCGGAGTATGTCGACGCCAGCTTCGGCGCCGCCTCCGTCAGCTCGAACCGTTCCAGCAGGTCGGCGATGACCCGCTTGGCCTCGTCGCGGTCCATGCCCAGCAGATCCGCCATGAGCTGGAGGTTCTCCTGGCCGGTCAGCAGCTCGTCCACCGCGGCGAACTGGCCGGTGACGCCGATCGCCGCGCGTACGGCCTTGGTCTCGGTCGCCACGTCGTGGCCGGCGACGCGCGCCGTGCCGGCGTCGGCCTTCAGCAGGGTGGTCAGCACGTTGACCGTAGTCGTCTTGCCGGCCCCGTTCGGGCCGAGCAGGGAGAAGACCGTTCCCGCCGCGACGTCGAGATCGATGCCGTCGAGAACGACCTTGTCCTTGTATGCCTTCCGCAGGCCTGAGGCCGCGATCGCTGATGTCGTCATGTGTCCACCATCGGCGGAGGCCCCGCCACCCACCTGACACGCTCCTGACACGGCTCCTGACACGCTCCTTCAGGCAGGTGCGGCAGGATGTGATCGTCAGCGCTGCTTATGACTTTCTTCGAGGAGATTTGGTATGGCCACCACACGTACGGCCAACGCGCACTGGGAGGGCTCCCTCATGGAGGGCGCCGGCCGGGTGTCGCTCGACTCGTCCGGACTCGGCGCCTACGACGTGACCTGGGCGGCTCGCACGCAGGAGCCCAACGGCGTGACCAGCCCGGAGGAGCTGATCGCCGCGGCGCACTCGTCCTGCTTCTCGATGGCGCTGTCGCACGCGCTCGCGCAGGCTGGCACGCCGCCGACCTCGCTCGACACGAAGGCCGAGGTGACGTTCCAGCCGGGCGAGGGCATCACCGGGAGCCACCTCACCGTGCGCGGTGTCGTGCCCGGCCTGGACGCGGAGGGCTTCGCGGCCGCGGCGGAGGGGGCCAAGGCGAACTGCCCGGTCTCCCAGGCCCTCACCGGCACCAAGATCACGCTGGACGCCGCGCTCGACGCGTAAGGCCGGTCCCGAAAGTGGTCGGAAACTGGCCGGAAGGCCTCGCAAGATAGAGCCAAGCCAGTTTCCGACCGCACCGGAGGACCCCACGATGAACGAGATCCTCACCTTCCGCTCCGGCGCGGAGTGGGACGCGTGGCTCGCCGACCACCACGAGACGCACGCCAGCGGGGTCTGGGTCAAGATCGCGAAGAAGGGCGCCGGCGTCGAGTCGGTGACCATCCGCGAGACGCTCGACGGTGCGCTCTGCTACGGCTGGATCGACAGCCAGCGCAAGGGCCTGGACGAGCGGTTCTACCTGCAGCGCTACTCCAAGCGCCGCCCGAACGGGGCGTGGTCGCAGGTCAACGTCGAACGTGCCGGCGAGCTGATCGCCGCCGGCCGGATGCGTGCGCCGGGCTTCGCCGAGATCGAGGCGGCCAAGGCGGACGGGCGCTGGGACCAGGCGTACGAACGCCAGAGCACCGCCACCACCCCCGACGACCTGGCCAAGGCACTCGAGGCGAACGAGCAAGCCGCCAAGGCGTTCGACGCGCTCGACAAGACCGCCCGCTACCTCCTGATCCTCCCGCTGCTCAAGGCACGCACGCCCGAGCGCCGGGCCACCCTCGTGGAGCGCACCGTGGAAGACCTCGCCGCCCAGACCTGAGTCCTGGGCGGCGAGGCCGCGAGAGGCGTCAGACGAGCTGACGCCGCCGGCGGAGGAGCACGAACGCGAGCAGCAGGACGAGGGCAGCAGCCCCGACCCAGTAGGCGCGCGACGCCCAAGCGCCGAACCCGTCACCGGTGTCCACCGCACCGACCGGCATCCGCGTCATGCCCTCGGCGTCGAGCACGGTACGAACGGTGAGCCCACCGTTCGCGCCGTTCACCACCAGCACCGACAGCACCGTGCCGCCGCGCAGGTTGACCGGAACGCTCGAAGCCTTCGCCGTACCACCGATCGGCTCGATCTCCAGCGAGGTCGCACCCGCCGGCACCGCGGCGTAGCCGGTCGTCGTCGCGAACTTCGTGTCCGACGCCAGCATCCCGCCGGCCGCGGTCTTCACGTTGATCGACGGAGCCGAGTTGGCGGCCTGGATCACCCGTACGCGCGACTCGTTCGACGCCGGCGGGGTCAGGTCGTCCTCGAACAGCCGCAGGCTGAGCTGCTTGTTCAGCCCCGTACCGGCCAGCGTGTACGCCTTCGACGTCGACAGCCGGATGTCGGTCGAGATGACCGCCGGCGTGCTCGGGTCGGCGCCGGTCGGCCGCATCGCGACCGTGTAGTACCCGGTCTGCAGCGTCTGGTACGGCGACATCGCGCCGTAGCCCACGTGGTCGAGAACGAGCTTCTGCTCACTCGTACGCCCGAACGGCGACAGGTAGACGTCCACCTGCGGAGTGTCGGGCGACAGGTGCGCGAGGCGCAGGTACGTCGACGTCGCGGCCGCGGCGGGCCGCGCGAACGCGAGCACCCCGCCGAGCGCGACCATGGCCACCACGAGGGCGACCAGGGCCTGGCGTGGGACTAGCAGTGTTGCTGTCTTCACGGTTCCTCCTCTATGTGTTGCACTCAGCCGCCCGGAAGTAGGCCCACCGGACTCGGCGCGGCGAAGTGCACTTCGAACGCAGGTGAGCCCGTGTCGCCGACCACGCCGAACTCGGTGGGCCGGAACGTCGAGCGCTGCAGGTGGAGCACCCGGCTGAGCCGGGCTACGTCCGCCGGACTGGTGACCGGGCGGCCGTCGATCGAGGTGATGCGGAGGTTGCGGCGCGGCGAGGTCCTGCTCTCGCCGGGCTCCAGGGCGAACCCGGCGATGCCCAGCCGGTGTTCGCCGGTCAGCAGCGACAGGACGCTCAGCAGCCGGGAGTCCACCTGGCCGGACTCGAGCGCCGACCGCGCCGCGTCGGTCAGCTCGAGTCGCTCGTTCGTCGCGAGCTCGGTGCCGGCGTGCCGCCGTGCTTCGGCGTCGGCCGCGGCGTCGACCTTCGACGGGACCGACTCCTTCGGCAGGACGAGCCGAATCGCGACCCGGTCGTCGCCGGTCCCGAACGCCGCGATGGTCGGCGCCTGGCCGAGTCGCTGCCGCGTCGCGGGCGACGGCTTGGGGGAGGCGCGGGTGAACGCGGTCTCGACGACGTAGTCGAGGCCGGACTCGGCGAGCGCGGACGGCGTGAGCGCCTTGTTGTCCGCGGCGCCGACGGCGGAGTCGACCAGGTCGAACGGGATGAGGTACGTGGTCGAGAAACCCGCCGCGACGAGGCTCCGCATCATCGTCTCGCCGGCGATGACCCGGCCGCCCGAGGCGACGTTGCGGTCGATCCACTGCACGGCGGCCGCGCGGAACGAGGCCGCCCGTTCGTTCTCGCGTTCTTCGGCAGGACCCACGGTCGGCGCGGCCTGGCTGATCCTCGCGCCGCCGCCCAGCTGGGGCGGCGAGATCACCGTGGTCACGAGCAGGATCGCGGCGACGGCCACGCCCAGCGTCGCGAGTGCGGGGAGCGCACGGCGCGGCCTGAGGATCCAGGCGAACCCGCGTACCGGCGTCTGGGCGAGCCTGACCAGCGCCGGGATCGGGATCGGGACGCCCGGCACCAACTGCGGTGGGCGCCGCGCCGCGAGGTCCTCGACCCAGCCGAACAGCACGACCCCGACGGCGAGCAGCGCCCACACGATCGCGAGCTGCAGCGCGACGTTGTCGATCGCGACGAAGATCAGCGCGCCGACGCTGAGCATGATCGCGACCTCGTGCCACAGGTAGACCGTGACCGCTCGGCTGTTCAGGATCTCGACGAGCCTGCGCAGGATGGGGATGCGTTCGAGCCAGGCCATCGACGGCGAGAAGCGCAGCAGCAGGATGACGAAGCCGAACGACCACATGGCTTGGGCGAACGGGATCTCGTTCAGGTCGTACGTGCCGAGCACGCCGTACTGGGTCCACGCCCACCAGCCGCCGATCGCCAACGTGGGAACGGCGAGCAGCGCGAGCGTCGACAACCTGGCCCGCTTGATCATGCCGTCGTGGTGGGCGAAACCGAGCAGCCAGCAGGCGCCGTACGTCGCGATGTCCAGCAGCGCGGAGTTCAGCAGGCTGTCCTCGAAGTTCAGCACGCCGATCGCCGACAGCGTGATCACGCCGAGCGGCACCAGCATCGTGCGCACCGGCCAGCGGCGGAACGCGGCGAGCGCGAGCGGGGAGAGCAGCACGAGCCACAGGTAGGTGCGGAGGTACCACAGCACCTGGGTGACGTCGCCGCCCCAGTCGCTGCTCGGCGGGTCGAAGATCGGGAACACCCACAGCAGGAGCTCCGGCCCGTTGAGCGCGCGCGAGGAGTCGCCGTTCGACGTCCAGCCGTGCCAGATCATCAGCGGCACCCAGATGACGGCCAGCAGCCACAGCGCGGGGAGCAGGCGCCGCAGCCTCGACAGGACGACGCCGCCGGACGACCGGTCCAGCGAACGCGCCATCAGCGAGCCGGCGAGGCCGAACATTATCCCCATCGACGGGAAGATCAGGCTGAACCAGGCGACGCCGAGCGTGTGGTACGCGACGATCCGGATCAGCGCGACCGAGCGGAGAAAGTCCAACCAGCGTTCACGTTTGGCCACTGCCACCGGAGCGACCACGGCCGACGGCACGCGGGTCGGGCGGACGGGGTCGGACGCGATCGTCCCTGTTCTGTTGAGCTTGTTCCAGCCGAGCCGCGCGCCGCGCAGGGCGGAGACGAGCGACTTGAACACGAGGTACGCGCGGAGCGGCTCCTGGATCGCCGGGTAGATCGGCAGGATCAACAGGTGGGTCGGCCGTTCCTTCTGCAGGATCACGCCGATCGTCGCGAAGACCAGGTGGACGCCGAGGAAGATCAGCAGGTAGAGCAGCACGATCGAGGCGCCCTGGTCGCGCAGCGCGAGGAACACCATCAGGTAGATGAACGGCATGAACGCGACCGACGTCGCGAGTGAGAGAGCGGCGAACGGGAGCACGACCAGGCCTAGGCAGCCGAACTGCGGCCGCAACAGCATCCTGCGGTGCTTCCACAGCGCCTGCAGGTTGCCGAACGTCCAACGCAGCCGCTGCCGGAGCAGCGCTGCCATGGTCTCGGGCACCTCGGTGTACGCGATCGCCTCGTCGTCCTGGGTGACGAGGTAGCCGTGCTGCTGCAGTGTCAACGCGAGGTCGCAGTCCTCGGCGAGCGTCGCGTGCGAGAAGCCGCCGACGGCGAGCACGGCCGAGCGGCGCCAGGCCGCGCAGGCGCCGGGGACGGTCATGATCGCGCCCATCGCGGCGTGCGCCGCCCGTTCCACGCCGACCTGGGTCAGGTACTCCAGGGCCTGCCAGCGGGTGAGCAGGTTGCGGACGTTGCCGACCTTGATCACACCGGCGACGGCTGCGAGGCGTTCGGCGCCGGGACGTACGAAGTGCCTTACCAGGTTGGTGATCGCATCCGGCATGAAGATGGTGTCGGCATCGCCGGTCACCACGATCTCGCCCGCCGCGGCCTCGAAGCCGTTGTTGAGCGCGACCGCCTTGCCGGTGTTCGCCTGCCGCACCAGCCGTACGCGGTCGTCGGTCTCCCTGATCCGGTCGACGATCTCCGCGGTCCGGTCGGTGGAGCCGTCGTCGACCACGACGATGTCGAGGTACGGGTACGTGGTGCGGCGGACCGTGTCGAGGGTCCGCTCGATCACCTTCTCCTCGTTGAAAGCGGCGATCACCACACTGACCAGGGGAGCGTCGAAGTTCGGAGCGTACGAGCGGACCAGCCGCCGGCGCCGGATGCGGCGGACGATCGCGAGGCAGATGTTGACCAGGCCAACCGAGAGGACGAGGAACACGGCGAGATAGAGCAGGTAACGCAGCAGCTGACCGCTCCACGCGGAGATCACGACGGCGCCGCCGAACGTCACCTTGTCCCACGCCGTCGGCGTCACCTTCGACGTCGCGGCGGCGAGCTCGGGGTTGACGTCAGGCATGGTGTGGAACGTGTAGCCGCGCGCTCTCGCCGAGTCGATCAGCTTCTTCGTGTAGGCGATGCTGTTCTCGCGCTTCCCGCCCGCGTCGTGCAGGAGCACGGTGAGGTTCTGGCCGGACAGGTCCGGCATCGGGATCGCGCTGCGGTCGAGCGCGTGCTCCCAGTCGGCCGTGTCGAAGTCGTAGTTCGCGACCTGGTAACCCCATTGCTGCGTGCGCAGCAAAGCCTCGGTGCTCTCCTGGACGGAGATGTCGTCGGCGCCGTTGTAGGGCGGCCGCAGATAGTCGACCCGTACACCACCTGTGACGCGAAGAATGCGATCGGTGAGGATCATTTCCTCGCGCGCTTGGAATGCGCTGACCGTGCTGAGATCCGCGTGACTGTAGGAATGGTTGCAAAGCGCGTGTCCTTCACGCACGATTCGCGCCACGATGTGTGGATATTTCGCGGCGTTCCTTCCCATGATGCAGAACGTAGCGGGAACGTGTTCACGGGAAAGCAAGTCCAGGATTTTCGGTGTATAGGTGGGATCCGGGCCGTCGTCGAATGTGAGCGACATCGTCTGTTTCATCGACGGCTCGTAGCCGTACCGTTCGATCGCGTACGTACTGCTGCCGACGAGCTTGCTGTCGGCGGCACCCACGACGTGCAGGGGACTGTTGGCGAACGGGTCCATCGCCATCAGGTAGGCGCCGTGGCGCTCGAGTCGGACGACGCGCAGCAACGGGCCGGTGCCGAACAAGGGCGCCTTGCCGACCTCGTCGGCCGTGATGGGTGAATGGGTGACGCCGGGTTCCAGCGCGGTCGGTGAGCTTACCTGTGGCACGACGACCGCCAACGCGGTAAGGAAGAGTGCTGCCACGACGAGGAGCGCCATCCGCACGACACGCCAACGCCGTCCGGTCGGATCGAAGAACATGACCCGGTCGGACCTCTCGACGGCGGCGAATCCGGGCACACCGGTACGCACATCCTGCGAAGCCACAGCGACGACCCCCCACGCCGTGAAAATTGCCTCAGCATGATCACCGGGTTGCCTTCGCTCCAACTATCGGCAGTCCGGCCCATGACCCCTGCGCGCTCCCCACAGCGCGGACATTTCGATTGCAGACGCAATATCGAGGCAGGTTGGGTGCATGTCAAGACGTTGGAGTGACTATCCGGAACGTGGTTCCAAATGGCTAGGTAGGCATGTTAAATGTCAGATTTTCGGCCAGTCGTACCTGATCCGGACTGTGCCGTTACTCAGCGTCTTAGGAATTGCCTATTCGGGCGGTTTCACGGTTTCGGAAAACGGGCTGAACTGTGCTCAATGGTGAGCTTGGGAATATCCCTCGCGGAAGGGTGTAAGTCGCGAGATCAGGCTGGTGGTTGGCCTGGACCGGTCCAAGGAATTGGCTGCGGAACGCGGATTCCTTCCACTGCGAACGCGTCCTTGAGCCGCTGCCGGAGCTCGCGCTGCACCGAGAAGTGGTCGTTCGCCGTGCACTTTCCGATCACGCGCAACGTCACGGCGATCCCGCTTACGCCCTCGATGCCGACGACCTTCGGCGCCTCGAGGACCTTGTCCACCCACTTCTCCTCCGCGGCCAGCGCCGCGGCGACGGTGTTGATCAGCTCCTCGACGCGTTCGGTGTTCTCGTCGTACGCGACCTCGACGTCGAGCAGCAGCGTCGACCAGCCCTGGCTCTTGTTGCCGACGCGGAGCACCTCGCCATTGCGTACGTGCCACAGCACGCCGTCGCCGTCGCGGAGCCTCGTGGTCCGCAGCCCCACGCCCTCGACCGTGCCGACGGCCTCGCCCATGTCGATGACATCGCCTATGCCGTACTGGTCCTCCAGCAGCATGAAGACGCCGGACAGGAAGTCCTTCACCAGGTTCTGCGCGCCGAAGCCGAGCGCCACGCCGACCACGCCGGCGCTCGCGAGCAGCGGGGCGAGGTCGAACCGCAGCTGGCCGAGCACCATCAGCACCACGACGGTGCCGATGACGACGGTGGTGATGCTCTCGAACAGCGAGCCGAGCGCCTCGGAACGCTGCCGGCGGCGCTCGTTCGCGAGCCCCGCGTGGTTGACGATCGCCGCGGCGGTCTTGCTGCCGAGCAGGCGTTCGGGCGCCGTCAGGCCAGCCGTACGCCGCACGAGGCGGCGGATCAGGCGGTGGACGACGAGTCGCAGGATGGCACCGAGCACGATCAGCAAGACGACCTTGCCCGGCACCTCGAGCTGGTCGGCCCAGAATTGCCAGTCCAATGCGGCGTTCATCGCTTCATTCTTTCCAGCGAACCTGAGAGTTCGCCTAGCCCCTCCGCAAATCGGTAGCCCAGGCGAGGAACGCCAGCGTGTCGCTGGACAGTTCGACGGTGCGGGACAGCGCGCGGTTGCTGTGCCCGACCTCCCGCTCGTTCCGCAGCAGGATCGGGTGCGTCGCCGGGTGGGACGCCGAGGAGTGCTGCAGCGCTGCCGCCAGCTTGCGGGCGTGCAGGGTGTCGACGCGCGTGTCGCCGTCGAAGACCGTGAACAGCACGGCCGGGTACGGCATGTCGTCGACCACGCGGTGGTACGGCGAGTACGCGTAGAGCCAGCCGAACTCCTCCTCGTTCGACACCGTGCCGTACTCGTCCGTCCAGAGCTGCCCGAGGCCGGAGCGCTCGTACCGGACCATGTCGAGCAGCGGTGCCGAGCAGACGACCGCGCGGAACGCCTGCGGGCGCTGGGTCAGCGCGGCGCCGACGAGCAGGCCGCCGTTCGAGCCGCCGGAGATCGCGAGCAGGTCGGGGGTGGTCCAGCCGTTCCTGGTGAGCCAGTCACCCGCCGCGAGGAAGTCGTCGAACACGCGCTGCTTCTGGTCGCGCATGCCGGCGCGGTGCCAGTCCTCGCCCTCCTCACCGCCGCCGCGGAGGTTGGCGATCGCGTACACGCCGCCGGCCTCGACCCAGGAGAGGATGCCGGCGGAGAACGCCGGCGTCAGCGAGATGCCGAATCCGCCGTACCCGTAGAGGATCGTCGGCCGCGGCTGGTCGGGGTCGCCGTCGGCTGGCGAGATCACGAACATGCGGATCTCGGTGCCGTCGAACGAGGTGTAGGTGACCTGTCGCGTCCCGATGTCCGGCAGGTTGTCGACGGTGCCGGGCGGGGTGGCCCAGATCGTGCACTCGCCGGTGCGGGCGTCGTAGCGCCAGATGCTCGACGGCGTGCCGTAGTCGGTGTAGCCGAACCAGCACTCGTGGCCGCCCTCGGGACGTTCGCCGACGCCACCGACGGAGCCCACTCCGGGCAGCTCGACCTCGCCGGTCTGTTGGCCGGTCGCGAGGTCGTGGACGGCGAGCTTCGATACCGCGTGCTCGGTCCAGGACGTGACGAGCAGCGGGGTCTGGAGCTCGGGGCCGTCGAGGATCGCGTAGTCCTCGAGGACGGCGTCGTCGTCCTGGGCGACGAGCGTGCGCCACTGCTCGTACGGCGGCACACCGTTGTCGAGGTCGGCGACCTTGAGCTGCCCGCGCGGCGCGTCGCGGTCGGTCCAGGCGTAGAGCTTGCCGTCGCGTCCGACGCGGGCGCCGACGCGCGCGTCGACGCCGACCTGCAGGGGTGCGAACCGCGGGGCATCGAGGCTGCCCGCCGTGAGGTCGGCCATCCAGACGTCGTTGCGCGGTGCCGTTCCCAGCGCGGCGCTGACGATCAGCCACCTTCCGTCGCGGCTGACCGTGACGCCGTAGTAGGTGGTCTTGTCGAGGTCCGCGCCGAACACGATCACGTCGTCGTCGGGGTGGGCGCCGACCTGGTGGAGCCAGATGCGGCGGTGGTACTGGCGTTCGTCCTTCGGCACGTCGTCCGGGTGGAGCCTGCGGACGTAGTAGAAGGCCTTGCCGTCGGGCAGCCAGGCGATGGGGGAGGACCGGGTGCGGTCGATCGGTCCGTCGACCTGGCGCCCGGTGGCGACGTCGAGGACGACGATCTCGGACTCCTCGGTGCCGCCGCGCGAGATCTGGTACGCGAGCAGGTCCCCCTCCTTCGAGGGCTGCCAGGCGTCGAGCGTGGTCGTGCCGGAGAGGTCGAGCTCGATCGGGTCGACGAGGACGCGCTCGGTGCCGTCCGGGTCGATGGTGAGGAGGACCGAGTGCTCCTGGTCGGGCGTGCGCCGGAGGAAGAACTGCCGTTGGCCGCGCCAGACGGGTGCGCCGATCGCGCCCGAGGCGAGCAGCTGCGTGAGCCGCTGCTTGAACCCCTCGTGCTGGTCCCAGTCCTTACGGCGCTCGCGGAACAGGTCCTCCTGGCCCTCGAGCCATCGCTCGGTGTGCTTGGACTCCGCGTCTTCGAGCCAGCGGTACGGATCGGCAACGACCTGCCCATGCAGCGTGTCGGTGCGCTCGTCTCGTTCGGCCTCGGGATAGGGCGTGGAGTTCGTCACGACCCTGAACCTTACTGTTCGCCGCTCACCGCAGCGGGGCTGAGGGGATCCGCCAGTCTGCTGCCCGCCCACCACCTCGGGCTCGAGGCCGCGGCCCAAGCTCAGCAGACGCACCACCTGCATCGCGCGCGCCAGGCCCGCCAGAACGCGTCGAGTTGTTGGACGGATGTCGCCTTCTAGGCCGAGATCTGTCCAACAAGTCGGCGCGGCCGACAGCGGAGGAGCTGAGCCAGCCATCGACAGGCCGGATGCCCCTCCACCGCGTCCATCAGCAGCTGGCCCACGCCCAAGCCACGGTGCGACGGCGCCACGATCACGTCGAGGATCAGCCCCACGTACTGGAAGTCCGTCAGCACCCGCGCCATCGCGACCGCCCGGTCGCCGGCCCACACTGTCACCACGAGGTCCGACGAGCCCAGGGCGGACCAGGTGGACGCGGCCGTGCGGGACCGCGTCCACCATTCGCCCGCGTACAGCTCCAGCACCGACGCGAGCTGGGACTCCGCGAGCGCGTCCCGGATCTCGAACATCAGCCGTTCGACGAAGCCTTCTGCAGCTGCTCCTGCAGCTCCGCCCGGATCTTGTCGCCGCCACCTGTACGCCACGTCGCCACGGCGTCGTCCCAGGCCGACAGCGGCTTCCGGCCCTGGATGATCTCCTCGGTCAGGTCGTCCAGCGCCGTGGTCAGCACCGCGCCCTTCGTCGCCTCGGTCTCCGAGTACAGGCCCGAGCACGGATTGGCGATCGCCGTCGGGATCACCTTCGACTCGTACGCGTGCTGCCGCTCCACGTCCGTCGGCCGCCCCGGCTCGTAGATCGGCGTCGACGGCTCCGCGATGTACCGGATCGGCAGCACCGTCTGCGACTGCCCCGTCGGCGTCAGCTTCGGGTCGCCCTCCGGCGAGAGCGTGTGGTGCACACCCTCCAGCCCGTACACGTTGAAGAAGTACTCCTCCGTCCCGAACGGCGCCGCGAAGTAGTTGCAGATCCGCAACAGCTCCTTCAGCCGATCCGGCGAAGCCTTCTTCAGCGACGTGATCGAGAAGATCGACCCGCCCGCGTGGATCGCGCCGGCGCCGCCGGAGAAGCCGGGCAGCACCGTCCAGTCCAGGTCGAACGAGGGGTTGTTCGACGAGTCCGACACGTACTGCCGCCACCCCGGATACCCGTCGTAGTGCAGCACGATCTTGCCCGAGTTGAACCACTGCTTGACGACCACGTTCTCCACACCGAACGCGTCCGGATGGACGACGCCCGCCTTCCACTGCGAGATCGCGTAGTCCAGAGCCTGCTTCCACTCCTCGGTCTCCCGAGCGTGCGTGAGCTTCCCGCCCTCGGAGCGCCATGAGTTCGGCGCCTTCAGCATCTGCGCCGCCATGTTGACGATGCGCGTCGCCGAGCCGTACGCCCAGCGCGACTTGCCGTCTGTCAGCTCTTTCGCCAACGCGGACAGGTCGTCCGCGTTCGACAACGACGTCGACAGGCCGAGCTTCTTCACCACGTCGAGCCGGGTGAACACCGGCGAACCCACCGGCTCGCGCGGGATCGGGATGCCGTAGATCCCGCCGTTGAAGACCGAGTTCTTCCAAGCCCGCGTGGGAATCGCCGCGAGGTTCGGGTACTCCTTGATCGCGTCGCCGGCGAGGTACTCCGACAGGTCCGCGAACTTCGACGACAGCATCCGCGGCATCTGCGGCTTCGTCCCGCGTACCTGCATGAGGTCCGGCAGCGAGTCGGCGTTGCCAGCGATCAACGTCGCGAACTTCGCGTCGAAGTCCGCACCGGACGGCGTCATGATCATGTTGAACTTGACGCCGAGCCGCTCGTTCAACGTCGACCAGTACTTGTTCTTGTCCGCGCTCGGCGGCAGCGGGAAGTAGATGTTCGCGAACGCCAGAACGGTACTTCCCGCGCCGACGTCACCCGAGACCGACTTCGGCTTGTCCTTCGGGTAGTGCACGAACCCGGGCCGCACGCCAGCCTCGGTCCCAGGCAAGTCCGGCCTGACACCGGTATAGGCAGCGTACGTGGGGAGTTTGACGCTCTCCCGGCTCACCGCCTTCTTCGCGTCACTGCCCGAGTTCCCGCAGCCGGCCCCGGCTAGGAGGAGTGCGGCACCACCCGCACCTCCTAGGAACGCGCGCCGGCTCAGCTCGGATGTGGGCATGCCAATCACTCCTCCCCGCGGTATGCGATTGTGCGCGTACGTGCTACTTCGCCGTCGGACCACCCTGCTTCTGGAGCTGGTCTTGGAACTCCTGCCGGATCTCGTCGCCGCCGCCCTTGCGCCAGGCGTCCATCGCCTCGTCCCAGGTCGACAGCGGCTTCCGGCCCTGAATGATCTCGTCACGTGCGTCGTCGAGCGCCTGCGAGAGCTGTCCGCCCTTGCTGGCTTCGACGTTGGAGTACATGCCGAGGACCGGGTTCGGAATCGCGTCCGGCACCGTCGCGGACTCGTACTCGTGCTGGATCTTCACATCCTGCGGGCGTCCCGGCTGGTAGATCACCGACGGGTTCTCGGTGATGTAGCGGATCGGGATCACCGTCTCCGAACGCCCGACCCCGGTGAGCTGCGGGTCGCCGTTCTTGTCGAGCGTGTAGTGCGTGCCCTCTTCGCCGTAGAGGCGGAAGAAGTACTCCTCGGAGCCGAACGGAGCCGCCAGCCAGTTCGCGATCCGCAGCTGCTCCTTGATCTTCTCCGGCTCGGCCTTCTTGAACGCCGTAACGCCGTTGAGGAACGTCGACCCGCCCTGCGGGATCTTCGCCTTGCCGCCCTCGTAGCCCGGGACGTACAGCAGCGCGAGGTCGAAGTCCGGGTTCGTCACGTTGTCGGCGATGTACTGCGTCCAGCCCTGGTAGCCGTCCGGCTGGATCACGACCTGGCCGGCGTTGAACCACTGCTTGAACGGGATCGAGTCGGCGAACGCGTCCGGGTGGATCAGCCCTTCCTTCCAGAACTTCGCCGCGGTCTCGAGCGCCTTCTTGTGCTCGTCGGTCTCGTTCGCCGACGTCAGCTTGCCGCCCTCGTTCTTCCAACCCGACGGCGTGTTCTGCATGATCCGAACGATGTCGATCGGGTAGCTGACCTGAGCGAACGCGTACCGGTTCTTCTTCGCGTCCGTGACAGCCTTCACCAGCTCGTAGAACTCCTCGAAGTTCTCGGGCTTGGTGGTGAAGCCGGCCTTCTTGATGATGTCGTTGCGCACGAACGGAAACGCGCCGACCGCGTCGCGCGGAACGGGCAGGCCGTAGATGCCGCCGTTGTAGACGCAGGCCTTCCACGCGCGCTCGGGAATGTTCGCGAGGTTCGGGTACTCCTTGATCGCGTCACCCGACAGGTGCTCGCTGAGGTCGGCGAACTTCGTCTTCAGGATCTGCGGAAGTCGTTGCGGCGCACCGGTGTTGCGCGTCAGCATCACGAAGTCGGGCAGGTCGTCGCTGGCGAATGTCGTTGCCAGCTTGGTGTTGTACTCCTGGTTCGGGACCATCACCATGTCGAGCTTCGCGTTGAGCCGCTTGTTCAACGCCTGCCAGTACTTGTTCTTGTCCGGGCCGGGAGGCAACGGGTAGTAGAGGATCGCCATCGCCTTGAACGTGCCGCCGGCTCCCGGGGGCTCAGGGACCGCCTTCGGCCGTTCCTTGGGATAGCTGAAGAACCCGGCACGGATCCCACCCGGCGAGCCCTCGAGATCGGGCTTGACCGCGGTGTACTCGACCAGCGTCGGAAGCTTCACCGCGGTGTTGGCTTCCGGTGTGTCCGAGCCGCCCTTGTCGTCCGGGCCACATGCCGCGAAGAGCGCCCCGCCGCCCGTCGCGAGTGCTGCCGCTCCGCTTGCTCCCTTGAGGAAGAACCTCCGGTTGAGCTGACGATCTGTCATGACTTCCTTCTCTCTCGAATTGCCGTCAACCCTTGACCGCACCGATGAGGACGCCCTTGGCGAAATGCCTTTGCAGGAAGGGATAGACCAGCAGGATCGGCACGATCGACACCACGAGGATGGCCATCTGGATCGACTGTTGCGGGGGCAGCGCCTCCGCGCCGATCGCCAGCTGGTCGGTGCCGAGTGGCGACTGGTTGACCACGTACGTTCGCAGCACCAGCGACATCGGCCACTTTTCAGGAGTGCTCATGTATAAGAGCGCGTTGAAGAACGCGTTCCAGTACGCCACCGCGTAGAACAGGCCGATGACCGCCATGACGGCCTTCGACAGCGGCAGCACGATCTGCAGCAGGATCCGGACCTCGCTCGCTCCGTCGAGCTTCGCGCTCTCCAGCAGCTCTTCGGGCAGCTCCATGAAGAACGCCCGCATGACGATCACGTTGAAGCCGTTGACCAGCACCGGCAGGATCAACGACCAGTACGAGTCGAGCAGGCCGAGCTGCTTGACCATCAGGTACGTCGGGATCAGACCCGGGCTGAACAGCAGGCTGCCCAGCAGCAGGAAGATCATCGGCCGGTGCAGCAGGCTGCCGGGCCTCGACAGGCCGTACGCGAGCGCGGCGGTGCAGGCGAGGCTGAGGAACGTCCCGACCACCGTCACGCCGACGCTCACGAGAGTCGCCCGCGTGACGACACCGCCCGCGAAGATCGCGCGATAGGCGTCGAACGAGGGGTCCTTGGGGAACAGTAGGAAGCCGCCGGCTTCGTTCAACGCCTGTTGGCTGGCCAAGCTGGTCGAGATCACCGCGAGGAACGGGATCAGCACCAGCAAGCAGCAAATGAGAAGGACGACGCCTTTCGCGGCCGTCATCAGTGGCGACGGCTTCTCCATCCATACGGGCCTGAGTGCGCTCATCGCTTCGTGTACACCCCCGGCTCACCGAAGATGTGAGCGACCTTGTTGGCGCCCACCACCAAGGCGACGCCCACGACGCCCTTCACCAACCCGACGGCGGCGGAGATTCCCCAGTTGCCGCCGACGATGCCGTTGTTGTACACGTACGTATCCAGCACCTCGCTCGCATCCTTACCGACGGGACCTTGCTGCAGGATGATCTGCTCGAAGCCGACGTCCAGCGCGTTCCCGAGGCGCAGGATCAGCAGCAGGATGATGAGGCTCTTGAGCGCGGGCAACGTGATGTGCCAGATCCGCCGCCAGCCACCGGCGCCGTCCACCGCGGCGGCCTCGTAGAGGTTCTGGTCGACGCGGGAGATCGCGGCCAGGAAGATGATCGTGCCCCAGCCGGCGTCCTTCCAGACCACCTGCGAGGTGATCAGGACCTTGAACACCTCCGGCACGCCGATGATCTGGAACACGCCCAGGTCGCTCTCGCGGAGGAACGTGTTCAGCATGCCCGCGTTGCCGAGCATCTCCTGGAACAGCGCGACCACGATCACCCAGGACAGGAAGTGCGGCAGGTAGAGGATCGACTGGACGGTCCGTTTGATCTTGTCTGACAGGAGACTGTTCAGCAGCAGGGCCAGCGCGATCGGGACCGGGAAGACGAAGACGACCTGCAACACGGTGATGATCAAGGTGTTGATCAAAGCCGTGATGAAAGCCGGGTCGCCGCTGAAGATCACGGCGAAGTTCGTGAAGCCGACCCACTCGCTCGCACTGAACCCGAGGAACGGTTGGTAGTCCTGGAAGGCGATGACGTTGCCGAGCAGGGGGACGTAGCGGAACGTCAGCAGGACCAGGACGCCTGGTATCGCGAGAAGCAGCAGGAGCCAGTCGCGGCGGAACCGCGGGCCCAATGTGTTGTTCGGCCGCGGACGGCCACCGCCTGCCCGGCGGGAGCCTCCGTCAGCCTTCCCACGCGACCGCGTGAGCAGCCCCTGGCTGGTCTGGGCCATTCGGCCGGTTCCTCCCTGTCGTGCGGTCGGGTGTCCCTCGGTGTCCCGCCGCGGCGATGGTCGGGCCGGGTGCTCCCTGATGGGGAAGCGTTTTCCCGAGCTAACCCTCTGCCATCAGCTGGACAATGTTGCGCCCTGTGGTCCTTCCGAGAATGCGCACCCCCGCGCGCCCTACTCGAACCGTGTGGCCGTACATCCGTCGTCGATCGCGTCACTATCTCGATCGGCTGCGCTCGAGCGCGTGTTACGCCGAGACAACCGCGAGATTGCCCGGAGGCTACTACCAGTGTGGTTCGCTTCGTCAAGTACCGCAACCGGTTGCCACCTCGTTGCCAGGTGTTGACCGGACCCGACCTTTGGGCCAGAATCGGGCAGCTGGGAAAGCGTTTCCCCTTAGACCTGGACCGTTCTTATCCATCTGTCACAGAGGCTTTTCTGCGACGAGGAAGTGTCCGGGAACGGACTGCTTCACTCGCTGGGCGCGGGCGACGTCGAGCTGGGGCCGATGCCCCCTATCTTTGGCCGCGTGGGTGATGAAGGCGCGGACCGACTCGGACCTGAGCTGGCGGACCTGGCCGCGGCGTACGGCGTCGCGACGGAGTACTGGGACTGGCGAGGCAACCATGTCGAGGTTGCCCGCGCGACGATCGTCGCCGTACTCGCGGCACTGGACGTCGACGCGTCGACGCCGCCGGCGATTCGTCGCGAGCTGACCGCCGCCGGGCAGCAGAAGTGGCGGCACCTGTTGCCGCCCTGCGTCGCGACCCGCGAGGACGTGGCGACGCGGTTCGCCGTGCACGTTCCACACGGTGCTCCCGTCTCGGTGTGGGTCGAGCTGGAGGACGGTACGCGCCGCGGTGACGTGACGCAGGTGCACCATCTGGTGGCGCCGCAGTGGATCGACGACCGGTTGGTCGGGGAGGCGACGTTCTCGCTGCCGCCCGATCTGCCGACCGGGTACCACCGGCTGCTGGCCCGATCGGACGGCCGGTCGGCTGACGTCCCTTTGATCGTCACGCCCGCGCGGATCCCGATGCCTTCGAGCGTGGCGGCGCACCGGTCGTGGGGGTACGCGGTGCAGCTCTACAGCGCGCGGTCCCGGCGCTCTTGGGGGTTGGGTGATCTCGCCGACCTTGGGGACCTGGTGTCGTGGAGTGGCCGGGAGCTCGGTGCTGGCTTCGTGTTGCCGAATCCGTTGTTCGCTTCCGACCCGACCGTTCCAGTCGAGCCCTCGCCGTACCTGCCGACGAGTCGGCGCTTCATCAGCCCGCTGTATCTGCGGGTGGAGGACGTGCCGGAGTACGGGTATCTGCCTGCTGCCGAGCGCGCGCGGCTCGACGAGATTGCCCAACCCTGTAAGGCGATGAACACTTCTGCCGAGCTGCTCGATCGGGACTCCGTGTGGGCGGCGAAGCTCGCCGCGCTCGAGGCTCTGCAGACCGTGCCGCTGTCCGCGGGGCGCGCGGGGGAGTACCGCGAGTTCCTGGCTCGCGAGGGCTCGGCGCTGACCGACTTCGCGACCTGGTGTGTGTTGGCGGAGCAGCATGGCGACGACTGGCACGAGTGGCCGGTGGCTTTGCGTTCGCCGCGGTCGCCGGAGGTCGCGGCGGTGCGTTCGGCTTCGGAGTCGCGGGTGTCGCTGTACTGCCTCGCGCAGTGGTGGCTGGACGAGCAGCTCGCTTCCGTTCAGGAGCGTGCTCTCGCCGCGGGCATGTGGTTGGGCGTCGTCCACGACCTGCCGGTCGGCGTCCATCCGGACGGTGCGGACGCGTGGGCGCTGTCCGACGTACTCGCGACCGACATCGGGGTAGGGGCGCCGGCGGACGAGTTCAACCAGCAGGGCCAGGACTGGTCGCTCCCGCCGTGGCGGCCCGACCGGTTGGCCGCGACGGGCTACGCGGCCTGGCGTGCGCTGGCGTCCGGGGTCTTCCGGCACGCGGGTGGGCTGCGGGTGGACCACGTGATCGGGATGTTCCGGCTGTGGTGGGTGCCGGCGGGGATGCCTGCTCATCAGGGGACTTACGTGCGGTACGACCACGAGGCGTTGGTCGGGATCCTGGCGTTGGAGGCTTCGCGCGCCGGGGCGGTGCTGGTGGGGGAGGACCTGGGGACGGTCGAGCCCTGGGTGCGGGATGTGCTGCGGGAGCGGGGGATCCTGGGGACGAGCGTGCTGTGGTTCGAGCGGCAGTCCGATGGGTCGCCGCTGTCGCCGGAGCTGTGGCGGGAGCTCTGCCTGGCGACGGTGACCGTGCACGACCTGCCTCCGTCCGCTGCGTACCTGGACGGGGCGCACGTGCGGTTGCGGGCTTCTTTGGGGTTGCTGACGCGGTCGGTGGAGGAGGAGCTCTCTTCGTTCCAGTCAGAGCAGGCGTTGTGGCAGGCGACGCTCACGGCTCGGGGTCTGTTGCGGCCGGGGTCGGGGGAGCAGGAGGTCATCGAGGCCCTGCACCGCTACGTCGCGCTGACGCCCTCGCGGTTGGTCGGGGTGGCGCTGACGGATGCCGTGGGTGATCGGCGGACGCAGAACCAGCCGGGGACGAACAAGGAGTACGCGAACTGGCAGCAGCCGTTGTGCGGTCCCGACGGTGAGCCGGTGCTGCTGGACGACCTGCCCTCGCTCGAACGCCTCCGCGCCCTCGCCGCCACCCTCGCCACGCTGCGCTGATCGCCTACAGCCGTAAAACATCCGCCGAGCCGTGACGACGTGGCGTGCTCCTACGCACGTAACACATCCCACCCGCCCGCTGCGGCCGCGCGTGTCCGACGGGTTGGTGTTACGGACGTAAGACGTCCACTCATGCTGCTACGGCCGTAACACATCCGGCCGCGGGTGTCTGGCGGGGTTGGTGTTACGGACGTAAGACGTCCACTCATGCTGCTACGGCCGTAACACATCCGGCCGCGGGTGTCGGGCGGGGTTGGTGTTACGGACGTAAGACGTCCGCTCATGCTGCTACGGGCGTAACAGATCCCGCCGGCCAGCTTTGGCGGCGCGGGTTCGGCGGGTTGGTGTTACGGACGTAAGACGTCCACTCATGCTGCTACGGCCGTAACAAATCCGGCCGCGGGTGTCGGGCGGGGTTGGTGTTACGGACGTAAGACGTCCGCTCATGCTGCTACGGCCGTAACAGATCCCGCCGGCCAGCTTCGGCGGCGCGGGTTCGGCGGGTTGGTGTTACGGACGTAAGACGTCCACTCATGCTGCTACGGCCGTAACAAATCCCGTCCGCCCGCGACGGCCGCGCATCGAGCAGCCAGATGTCTCGTGCGTGTGGCGTTGCGTTGGATCTCGAGTTTGGTGAGTCGTTTCTTGGTCAGCGGGGGAGCCGGCGGCGGGATTCGAACCCGCGACCTACCCCACACAAGGTGGCCGGGCCGCACGCGCAGGCTGTTTACCGGCGGAAACACCGGCGCCCGAATGGCTAACCTGGCAGAGCTGTCCAATCTGGCTTCGCACGGCGGTCTTCATTGACAGAACCGGTGAAATGGCGCGCTCGAGCTTGGCGTCGAGCTGCTGGCCGACCCTGCCCGAGGCCCCAACAGAACGCGTCGACTACTCGCCGATCCACGTTAGGCCGACGTCAGCCGGGCGCAGCGCCGACTTCCTGCTGGACCGCGCTCCAGAGGAACGACCCGAAGTCCGGCGCGACGACCTCCAGCTGTTCGTTGTCCCGAGACCGGCCGCCCACCCACACTGCGACCGGGCACTCGCCCTCGGCATCGGTCCGCGCCGTGTCGAGCACGTAGAACTCGCCCATGCCGGTCTCGCCGACGATCACGAACGGCCTCGGGAGCCCGAAGCCGTCACGCTCGTCGAGGGTGAGCCAGATGCCGTCAGGGATGCTCGACGCGACGAAGTCGGAGTCGATCGCACCGTAGAACTCCGATCCACCGAAGCCCCCGGCACCCAACTCCGCGACGAATCGGCGATACGTCGGAGGAAACACGAGCCCGAGAGCTGCCTCCGCCGCCTCGACAAGTCCCGGATCGCGCGGGCCCACGAAGTCGGCCAGGGCGGAGCCGCGCACAGCCTCGAGCGCCTGCTCGAACTCGGCCATGCCCATGGAACCGCCTCCTCAGAAGCCCGTCGCTCTCCACATCCAGTAGGCGGACCGCCAGGTGCCGAAGACGCCGCGGTTGATACCCGAAGGGATGCTGCTCGGGTTGATATGCAGGATCCGGTGGAACTGCTGGTGCATCGTCGTCGTCACCTCGGCGATCGGGCCAGCCTGCTCCTGCAGCATGTGGTGCAGGATAACCGCCTTGCCGTCGGGTCCGACCGGCGGCCGACCCGCCCGCATGAGCTCCATGCTGGTCATCCCCGACCGGTCGATCCGGGTCGGATCGATCAGATCGGTCCGCTGGTACACCCGGTTGCCCTGGAACGACGTACGCGACCACCGGCTCGCCGAGACGACGCGACCTGCCGCCTCCGCGTGAGCCGCCCTTCGTGCCGCGACCTTCCCCGCGGCCCACGAAGCGCCCTTCACCGCGATCTTCGCACCGGCCTTCACCAGACCCGCGCCACCGATGAGATCCGACGCATACATCGCGGACATAAGTGCCACGCCGAGCACGAGTTTGGGCTCGGTCACGCCGAACGTCGCGATGTAGTTGTCCCGGTTCTGCTTCAGCCGCTCTACACCGTCGAAGACATGCGTGCCGCTGAGGTACTGCTTCCGGTTGAGATACACGAGCGACTCGCGATCCCAACCGTAGGATGCCCAATGCCTGCCCTCGTTCTGTCCGTAGCAGGTTCCCTCCTCGTTGCACTTCACGTCGACGGGGGTGACGTAGATGACCTCGTCCGGCATCGTGACGGCAGTCGAGTCCTCATCCAGACCCGGCGTAGCGGTGAGGCTGAAGCTCGGGTTGAAGAAGTTGCCGCCCGGGAAGGCCGCATCAGCGTGGCCCATCGTCGTGAGCTCCCAGCAGTCCAACTCACTGGCGCCGGCACAGCCACCGGACATCGCCTGGAACCCGCTGGGGTCGGTGTAGGTCGTCGGGTTGTTCCCCACGTAGGAGTAGCGGTTGTGGTTCTGGCTGCTCAACGGGTCTTGCAGGATCGGGTCGGGGCTGAGGAACCGGCGGGCCTGCGCGTCGTAGATTCGCCCGTTCATGTTGAGCAAACCGGTCTCGTCCTCGTGCTCGTGGCCGGTGAAGCCGAACCGAACGCCCCCGTGCCGCCCGCGACCGAGCGGGTTGTTGTCGGCATCGATGCGGCGGCCGAACGGGTCGTAGAACAGCTCGTTCAGGAAGTCGTCGTCATCGCCGACCCTCCTGCCCGCCGAGTTCGTGACGACCATGGTGCTGCCCTGTTGGTCGGCGTGCAGGTACCACCGCTGGGTGGCGGTCACCGGCCCTCCGCCGGCGGCCTGCACCCGGTTGATCTGGGCCACGACACGGCCCTCGGCCACGATGTAGTGCAGGTTGTGGATGTCCCTGCCACCGGTCCCGGCTGTCGCCCGCCGCTCGAACACCCCGCCCACGTACGTCACCGTCTGCTCGGTGTCCTGCTTTCGCACCCGAGCGCCGTCGGCGTCGTAGCGGTAGGTGGTTTCGACCTGCGTCTGGCCCCAGGTGATGGACGACGGCAGGTCCATCAGGTTGTAGTCGACGTCACGCCGCGGACCGCTGGCCTGCCTGCCGGCTTCGTCGTAGTGGTAGGTGTGGGATTCCCCGTCGCCGATGCGGGAGGTCAACGCGTGGGGAGGCGCACCGTTCTCGCCGTACCGGTAGGTCACGGCGCGCTCTGGTTGGCCGTCGACCTGCTCGCTGAGCAGGCCGCCCATCGTGTCGTAGTCGTAAGTGTGCTTCTCGGCCTGGCCGCTGGCACTGGCCACCGTCCATGACAGCAGCCGGTTCAGCCGGTCGTACTCGAACTCCTCTACCCGGCGGCTGACGTCGTCGGACTTCGATGTCAGATTGCCGTTGAGGTCGTAGGCCAGGTTCAGCTTCTGGAGTTGACCGGCCGGACCGGCGGTCGCGGCTTGCGTCAACCGTCCCGTCGTGGCCTCGTACCCGTACGTGCTCACCACATCGTTGCCCAGCCGCTCCTCGGTCAGGGCACCTTCGGCGTTGCGGGCCGTGCCCTGCCAGTACGGCTTGGGCTCCGTGGGGTTCTTGATCTGCTGCAGGTAGCCATGAGCGTTGTAGGTGTAGTCGACCCGCAGCCGATCCTGGACGTCGGGGATCCGCGGGTAGGTCAGACTCGCCTGCCGACCGAACTCGTCGTAGCCGTAGTCGAGGCGATAGGCCTCACCGTCGACGGTCCAGTCCGCGGTCTCTTGATGTCCGAACTCGTCGTAGGTGTAGCGGGTCACCACGCCGTCAGCACTGCGTGCCGACGCCAGGTAGCCGATGCCGTGCTCGGCCGAGTCCCAGGTGTTGGTCGCAGTGCCATCGGGCGAGGTGGACTGCTCGATCCGGCCCAGCTCGTCATAGCGAAGGGTGATCGCCTCTCCGGCGCCGTTGGTCTGGCGGACCGGTTCCCCGAACGCGTTGTAGGACGTGTCCGCGGTTCCGCTGCTCGGATCGACATGCCGGTCCATCCGGCCGAGCCGGTCGTACCGCATCGTCTGCGTCGTACCGTCGGCCGCCACGATCGACGTGCCCAGGCCGAACGGACCGTACGCCAACCGGGTGCGCAGCCAGGCGGCTGAATCCGGATCGTCCTCGTAGCGCGACTCCACGTCCCCGTCCACGTTCGCCACCGTGTAGCTGTGGGTGTCGCGCGGGTCGTGGGTGTGCGTCTCCAAGCCGACGTACGCATACCGCGTCACCGCCCCGTCCGGCTGCGTGACGGAGGTCAGCCGGTCGCGGTTGTCGTAGGTGTACGTTGTCAATCGCGGGTTGCCCCCTGGCAGCGTCGGGCGTGACCGCGTCGACATCCGGCCGCGGTTGTCGTACGCGGTGAAGACCGTCGCGGTCCTCCCGTCGAACGTCCGCACGCGTTGCTCGATCTCCTGGCCGAGCGAGTTCAGCAGTACCGACGTGTTGGCGCCACCCGCGGTGTCGGTGGTGACCTGCTGAAGGCCCAGGAACGCCACATTGTCGAGGTGCTCGAAGCTTCCGTCCGCCTCGTTGGTCTCGACGGCCCGCCCGAAACCGTCGTAGCGCATCGTCGTCTTGACGCCGTTGGGGTCGGCGGTCTCCAAGACCACGCCCAGACCCGAGTGCATCGTCGCCGTGGTCTCGTGTTCGAGCGCATCGATCATCGACGTCGCGTAGAGCTTGTCCGCGTCGTAGGTGTAGCGCTCCGTACGGCTCCCGCCGGTGTCGTCGGTGACGGTGACCGAGTCGATGGTCCCGAACTCGCCGTAGTCCGTGACGGTGCTGAGCTTCAGTTCGGAGCTGTCAGGCTCGACCACGCTGAGGGTCGGGTTGCCGTTGTCGTCGTAGTCGTGGGTCGTCTTCCGAGTCACGCAGTCGTGGTCGGGCGCGCAGCCGATGACCCGGCGGGCGGTCGGCAGACCGATCAGCCATCGCGTCTCGTCGTTGCGGTAGTCGATGTCCTCGGTGGTCGTCCGCCCGCCCGCCGTCGCCGCGGTCGCGCGCACCTTGTTGCCGAACTCGTCATAGTCCGTGTCGACTCGTGAGCGGCGCAGCAACTCCCACGCCGATCCACCGACGGGGCGCTCCTCCTCCGTCGTGACCACGACCTTCGTCTCGACGGTGTAGCTCCCCGCCTCGTGCCGGCGGATCCTGTTGTCGTAGGACACGATCGTCCGCGACTCTCGTCCGGTGGGGCTGTCCTCGACCGTGGAGGTCACCTTCTTCGGCCGGTTGGCGTACGGATACACCTCCGCCTGCGCGTACTCCGACGTCCCGCCCACCTCGCGGGTCTGGTTGTCGAACTCGGTGAGAGTGACAGTGCCCAGCCGCTCGACGGTGTGTGCGGCGAAGCCGAGCGGTCGACGTCCGCGCAGGTCCACTCGGGCGCCGGCGTAGGAGTGCTCGTGGGTCGTCCAGGAGACGTCGCCACCCTGGACCCGACTCGCCACCCGGTGCTCCGCCACCACGTTGCCGCCCTTGGCCGGGCACACGATGGGATAGGCGCAACCCTCCGTCGGCACGTGCACCGAGCGATCCGACAGGTTCGCGTACGAGATCTGCACCGTCGGGCTGACGAGGGGGTCGCCGATGCGCACCAACTGATCCGGCAGGTCGCCCAGCCGCTTGAAGATCCGGACCCGCCACTCGTCGGAGTTGCCGACCCGCATGGTGCTGACGATGTCCATCAGTCCGTCGCCGTTGTAGTCCATCGGCTGAACGTTCTGCCCGATACCCTCGCCGGGGTCCGCCAGGTTGAAGTCGTCCGCACGGGCGAACTCGGTGCCCGTCCACTGGTACAGCCGCATCGCGCCGTTCCTCATGATGAGGATGTCCGACCGGCCGTCGTTGTTGACATCGACGATGCGCATGGGCCCGGCGGCGAACCCGTCCTCGATGTCGCGGATCGTTCGCCCGGGCCAGTCGTCCGGCACGGGAATCGTCAACCGTGAGTCGAACCCGTTGCCGCTGTTGCGGCGCACACGGAGCTCGGACACCTCACGTTCGGCGTTCCAACGATCCTCCAGCAGGTCGTCGAGGCCGTCGCCGTTGACGTCCCCGTTCCCGGCCCTTGCCTGAAGGCTCTCGCCTTCGACGCCCCCGGCGGCGTTGAGACCCCAACCAGCGAAGAGATGCTGGCTGCTCTCACCACCGATGATCTCGGCGCGACCGTCGCCGTCGGTGTCGCCGACAGAGGCGGTCACTCCCTCCAGGTTGATGTCAGGCACATCGGTCTCGATCCGATCGCCGAAGCGGCCCGCCCCGGCAACGCCGGTGTTCAGGCGGTACCACCGCTGCGTGCCGGGATGATTCCTCGCTCCGACGAAGTCCGGAAGCCCGTTGCCGTCGAGGTCCGCGAAGCGGAACGACGCGTCGAGGCCGTCGTCGTCGAGCCCTCCGCCGCCGGGCGCTGGCTTGTAGTCCAGGCCGTCGGGCTCGTACAGCGTCCAGCGGGTGGTCCCGTCCTCGGGCAGCGAGACCATCAACTCGGCCCTGCCGTCGAAGTCGATGTCCACCGGACGGACGTTCGGACCGCTGTCGACGGGGAACTCGGTCACGTGGGGAGGGCCGAACTGCACGCCGCTGCGGGAGCCCGCCCGAACGATCAACTTCTCGGGCTCGTCGTCGTTGAGATCGACCAGCGTGTAGATCAGATCGTCGGCACCGTCGCCGTCGACGTCGCCGGCCATGATCCCGTCGCTCGGGCCATCCTCGTCACCGTCCTCGACGACCTCCTCGAACTCGTAGCTGCCGTCGCTCCAGGTCAGCGGCAGCGACGTCTTGCACACCTGCTCGCCGTCGCTGGGCTGTCTGTGGCACTCGGCGATGTCGGTCAGGAGACTGCGGCCAGTGATGCTGTTGTTGCGGTAGCTCAGCTCGTACTCGCGCAGGAGCTCGGCGGTCCCACCCGTCGGTCCCGCGAACATGGAGATCGTGTTGAGTCGATGGGCAGTCCGGGTCAGCACGCCTCCACCGAACGACTCGATCGGGTCGGTCCGGGACTCGTAGGCGAACTCCACCCGGCGGTTGGGTTCGTACCTGATCACGGAGGGGCGCATCTCGACTCGCGACAGCTCGTCCTCGTCACCCTCCGAGCGCAGGTACTCCACCGTGGCCGCGTTGCCGTTGCGGTCCTCGACCTTGTCGACCGACCACGCGAGCGTCACCCGACCAGCCGGCGCACGTACCAGGGTGGGCTCCTCGGGGTCCGGGCCCGGTTGGTGCCGGAACGCCTCCAGCCGCGAATTGTCCGTCTGACCGAACGTCTGGACGGTCCCGTCCTTGGACCAGACCTCGAAGTAGTCCGGCACATTGTCCTGCGTGCCGTACCCGACGATCCGCGCGAACGACTGGTGCTCGGTGACGTACTCCCGCTGCGGGGCCGGTACCGTCGAGGTGGGCAACAGCCGCATCCCGCCCAGGCACAGGGCGTTCGTGCCGTCAAAGTGGCCACCCTCGGTGAAGCCGTCCTGGGCATATGTCCGCGGGCACCACGAGATCGACGACAAGCCAGCGAGTGACCAGCCCACGCCCACCAGACCGTTGCCGGACCGGCTGTCGAACGACAGCGCCAACTGAGGCGCCACGTTGCCGCCACGAGCATCGGGCACCCACAGCGGCAGGTTGTACTGGGCCGCGCCGTCGTCGCTGACCGAGAAGGTCCCTTGCGTCCAGCCGACCCCCTGGGCACTGTCCACCAGGCCACCCGGCGGCTGCGCTGCTGGACGCGGCCCTCCCGCTGCAGGGGCTTCCCCGGCCGCTGGCCGACTCGACGCCACGGTGGTGGGCGGCGACTGGAACGTGGCCAGCGCCAGCGCCCAGCCGAGCGCTAGCACCAGCACCGCGCGTGCGGGTTTGCGCGCTCGTCGTGCCGTCCCGTATCGGTGCATCCGGCCCGCTCGCGACACCGCGTCCATGTCTCCCGCCCTCGCTGCTCATTTGTCGGCTGGATGATCCAGCCTCGGATCCGACGGCCGTCATGTGTCGGGTTCGCGTGAACACCTCGCCGACATCGGTCGACTACCGCCAACGGCATGGTGACGAACGGGATTGCAGCCTGATTGCAGTCGATGGCGGCGGGGGCCGGGGGACTGCTGCGAGCAGGTGCCGGCCTGTTGATCCACGGGCCGGCGCAGCACCTCGTGAGAGTTACGGACGTCAAGCGTCCGGAAAGCGGTCTACGGTGGCCGCCATGACTGAGAAGTTCGAGGGGACCGACCTCAGCGGCGCCCAGTTTCGCGATGTGGATCTGAGCGACGCCCGGTTCGAGCGGGTCACGTTCCGCGGCGCGGTGTTGCGCGGCGTGGAGTTGGAGAACGTCACGATCGACGGCTACGTCGAGAACCTCGTCGTCAACGGCGTCGACGTCGTTCCGCTCATCCTCGCCGAGCTCGACCGCCGGCATCCGGACCGGGTCAAGATGCGGCCGACCCATCCGGACGGCTTCCGGGAGGCCTGGGAGCTGCTCGAACGGCTCTGGGACAGCACCGTCGCGCGGGCCAGGCGGTTGCCGCCCGAGCGGCTCCACGAGCGGGTCGAAGGCGAGTGGTCGTTCATCGAGACGCTCCGCCACCTCAACTTCGCCGCCGACGCCTGGATCCACCGCGTCATCCAAGGCAACCCCAACCCGTGGCATCCCCTCGATCTGCCGTTCGACCAGCTGGACGACATCCCCGGCATCCCCAGAGACCGCGAGGCCAGGCCGAGCCTGGACGAGATCCTCGCGATCCGCGGAGAACGCCAAGAAACGATCCGCCACCTCCTCCACGACCTCACCGCGGAGCAGCTGGCCAGCGACACCGTCCCAGTCGAAGAGAAGGCCTGGCCGGCCTCGATCAGCTTCAACGTCACCGAGGTCCTCCACCTCATCCTCAACGAGGAGTGGCAGCACCGCCTCTACGCCGAACGAGACCTCGCCGCCCTGGAGGCGCGGGTCGATCATCGCGAAGCGCCACCTACTCGATAGCGTGTCCTCGTGAAGATCCGGAAGGCTCTGCGTTGGGCCACCGTCGGGAGCGTCGCAGCTGCCATGACCGCGGTGCCGGGCATCGCGCTGGCGGAGACGCCGTCGTCCTGGACTGAGAACGGGCCGATGCCGTGGGTCGAGGTCATCGGCATCTACGTCGGCATCCCGGTCGGTCTCTTCCTGCTCATCGCCGTACTCGTCATCGCCCCGTCGCTGGTCCGCGGCTCCGGCTACCGGCCCGGCCTGTCGTGGTGGTCCGAGCCGCTCTGGTTCGGCCCCGCGCCGAAGCAGCCGGTGACCGCCGAGGCCGAGACGGCAGCGGCCGCGAAGCAACGAGGAGGTGCAGGTGCCAGCTGGTGAGGGCCTGAGTGGCCGGGAGCGTGGCGATATCGCGCACGCCGTACGGAACGCGACCGAGCTCAGCGGCTATCCGTTCACCGTGCACATCGGCGGCGCGGACGAGGAGACCCGCCCGTACGCCGAGACCCTGCACGCCGGGCTGGCCGACAGCGACCGCGCGGTGCTCGTGTTCATCGACCCCGGCGCCAACCGCCTGGAGATCGTCACCGGCACCGAGGTACGTCGCGTGCTGTCCGACGAAGACTGCGCCCTGGTCGCGCTGACCATGCAGTCCGCGTTCGCCGTGGGCGACCTGGTCGGCGGTTCGATCGCCGGCGTCCAGCAGCTCGCCGAGCACGCCCGCCGCCCGACGACGGTGCACACCGACACCCCCTAGTGCACGACCCAGCGGTCGAACGAGCCCTCGCGCCACTGCCCGAGGGCTATCGCGGACTGTTCGACCGCCTGCACACCGTGGTGGAGCACGACGAACGGATCCGCGCGCTCTGGCTGTCCGGTTCGCTCGCCCGAGGCGACGCGGACGCGGGCTCCGACCTCGACGTCCTGCTCGCGGTCAGAGACGACGACCTGGACGCGTTCGCCGAGAACTGGCGCGAGTGGCTCGCCACCATCACCCCCACGCTGGTCGCCAGACCGCTCACGTTCGCACCCGGCAGCTTCTACTCGCTGACCAGGGCGTGCGAACGCCTGGACGTCGTCGTCGAGTCGGTCACCACGGCGACAACGACGACCCCGTTCCGCACCAGGCTCGTCGTCCTGGACCGCGACGGCCTCGATGCCAGCATCCCCGGTCCGAAGCCGCCTACGCTGCCCGACCGGGAACGGATGGAGTGGATCGTCGAGGAGTTCTTCCGGCTGCTGGCGATCTTCGTTCCCGCGAACGTGGTCCGCCGCGACTACCTCCTCGGCGTGTCCGGCGTGCAGCTCAGCCGGCAGCTGCTGCACGAGCTGTTCGTCCAGGCCAACCAGCCGCTACCCGCCACCGGCGTGAAGCAGTGGAGCTCCAAGCTCACCCCGCGCCAGCGAGAAGTGCTCGAGTCGCTGCCACCCCTGGACGCCACCATGGAGGCGTTGGCTCCGGCGATGCTCGCGACCGCCGAGGCCTACCGCACCGCCGGCCGCGAAGCCCTCGAGTCACAGGGGATCCCGTGGCCCGAGGACCTCGACCAGACGGTGACCGCCTACGTCACCAGAGGGCTGACTCAGCCCTGACCGTCGCGCTCCTGCGCCCGCAACGTACGTTCCAGGTCGGCCAGCCCCTCCGACACCAGCCGCCGCACGGCGCCGCTGGGCTGATGGGTCTCCAACCACGAACGCACCTTCGCGGCCGTCTCCGGCGTGGGCAACGCCCGCGGGAACAAGCCCACCAGGACGTTCGTCGCCATCTCCGTCGTCTTGCGCTCCCACACCCAGGTCGCAGCCTCGAGGTAGCGGTCGACGTACGGCGCCAGCAGCTCCTCCTGCCCGAACTGCCAGAAGCCGCGAATCGTCTTGGCCTGCGTCTGGTTCGGCACGTCGTCGCGCTCGACACCGTCAACCCAGGCTTGCTCCTTGGCGTCGCCCAGAGGCCGCGCGGCCCGCGCCGCGGCCGCCTCCTCCTGGCCACGGATCGTCCCGTCCCGCGAGAGCTCGGCGTCGATCTCGACCGTGCCGATCGCGCCGAGTCGCGCCAGCTCCTGCACCAGCAACCACCGCACCTCGGCGTCGACCGCGAGCTCCGGCAACGTCACCGACCCGTCCAGCAGACCGGCCATGAACGCCGCGTCCTCGGAGGACTGAGCGGACGCCGCGAACATCCGAACGAACGTCAGCTGCTTGTCACTGCCAGCCTCCGCCGATTCGGCCAGAGCCCGCAATCCCGAAGCCCACAAGGCGAGAGCCTCTTCCCGACGAGCGGGCGTGCTGTAGAGCTTCGACGCGAAGTTCGCGGTCCGGACGAGCATCTGCACGGTGTTGATGTCGGGCTCGGAGGCCACACCGTTCAACACCAGTTGGACATAGTCGCGGCCCGGCAGCTCGGCATCGCGGCACATGTCCCACGCCGACATCCAGCACAGTGACCGGGCGAGCGAGTTGTCGAGCGACCCGATGTGCGACACCAAGGTGTCGAGCGACCGCGGGTCCAACCGGATCTTCGTGAACGCGAGGTCGTCGTCGTTCAGCAGCAGCAGATCCGGCTGCGTGGCGCCGAGCAGCTCGGGGATGGCGGTGCGCTCGCCGACCACGTCGCGTTCGATCCGCGACTGCCGCACCAACCCGTCGGCGTTGAGCGAGTAGAGCCCGATCGCCAACCGGTGCGAGCGAAGCGTCGGATACTCGGGAACCGCGGTCTGCCGAACGAAGAACGACGTGAACCGCCCGTCCTCCCCGACCTCGAACTCGGCGGACATCGTGCTCACGCCAGCAGTCTCGAGCCACTCCCGGCTCCACGCGTCGAGGTCGCGACCGCTCGTCGCCTCGAGGCACTCGCGCAGGTCCGCGAGCGAGGCGTTCCCCCACTCGTAGGTCTTGAAGTAGTGCCGCAGCCCGGCGAAGAACTCCTCGCGACCGACCCACGCGACGAGCTGCTTGAGCACGCTCGCGCCCTTGGCGTACGTGATGCCGTCGAAGTTCGTCTCGACGTCCTCGAGGTCGCCGATGTCCGCCGAGATCGGGTGCGTCGTCGGCAGCTGGTCCTGCCGGTACGCCCACACCTTGTCGGTGTTCGCGAACGTCGTCCACGCGTTCGTCCACCGGGTCGCCTCGGCCTGGCAGAGCATGCTCGCGTACGTGGCGAACGACTCGTTCAGCCACAGGTCGTCCCACCAACGCATCGTGACGAGATCGCCGAACCACATGTGCGCGAGCTCGTGCAGGATCGTCGTCGCGCGCACCTCGTACGCGGCGTCGGTCATCCGGCTGCGGAACACGTACTCGTCGCGAATCGTCACGCAACCGGCGTTCTCCATCGCGCCCATGTTGTACTCGGGCACGAACAGCTGGTCGTACTTCGCGAACGGGTACGGGTAGTCGAAAAGCTCCTCGTAGAAGGCGAAACCGCGCCGCGTGACGTCGAGGATCTCGTCGGCGTCGAGGTGCGAGGCGATCGACTGCCGGCAGAAGACGCCGAGCGGGATCTCGCCGTTGCGCGCCTGCACGGTGCCGTGCACGCCGTGGTACGGGCCGGCGACGAGCGCGGTGATGTAGGTCGAGATGCGCACAGTCGACTCGAACTCCCACCGCGCGACGCCGTCGCCGAGCGAGGTCGGCGCGGGCGTGGGGGAGTTGGAGACGATCTGCCAGTCCTCGGGCGCGATCACGCTGAGCTGGAACGTGGCCTTGAGGTCGGGCTGCTCGAACGTCGTGTAGACGCGGCGCGCGTCCGGGACCTCGAACTGCGAGTACAGGTAGGTCAACCCGTCGACCGGGTCGACGAAGCGGTGGATGCCCTCACCGGTGGTCATGTACGCCGCGTCGGCGACCACGCGGAGCTCGTTCGTCTCGGCGAGCTCGTCGAGCTGGATGCGCGTCCCGTCGAACGCCTGCGCGGGGTCCAGCTGCCGCCCGTTGAGCGTGAGCTCGCGGACGCTCGGCGCGACGAGATCGGCGAACGTACTCGCGCCCGGCTCGGTGCAGCGGAAGCGGACGACCGTCGTGGACGGGTACGTCGCGTACGACTTGTCAGGTGCGCCGGTGAGGTCGAGCTCGACGTCGTATCCGTCGACGGCGATCAGTCGTGCTCGCTCCGCGGCTTCGGCGCGGGTGAGGTTGCTTCCTGGCATTGGTCCATCCTCGCACGGTCAGTTCCGGACGCTCACGGAATGCCAGGAAGGGTTGGCGAGGTTGCCGCTGAGGTAGGGGTCAGACGTAGGGCACGTACGTACTCGAGGAGCGACAAATGGCGGACGACCGTCAGGTAGCCGATTTCTGGTTCGACCCGGGTTGCCCCTGGGCGTGGATCACGTCCCGGTGGATGTTGGAGGTCGAGCGAGTCCGGCCCGTTCGGGCGCAATGGCACGTGATGAGCCTCGCCTATCTGAACGAGGGTAGGCAGCATGGTGCGGTGCGGGCGATCATGGCCGCGGCGGCTGAGGCGGAGAAGGCGGGCGAGGACCGTTCGGACGCGCTGCTGAGGCTCTACACGGCGTTCGGAACGGCGTTCCACCTCGACAAGAAGCCACGCGAGAAGGCGACGTACGAGGACGCGCTCGAGGCCGCGGGCTTCGACCGGTCGCTGGCCGACGCCGTCGAGTCGGACGAGTTCGACGAGGCGCTGCGGAAGAGCCACGACGAGGGCATGGACCAGGTCGGCACCGACGTGGGTACGCCGGTGATCAGCGTCGACGGCTCGGCTTTCTTCGGTCCGGTCGTGACGCCCATCCCGCGCGGCGAGGCGGCCGGCAAGCTCTGGGACGGCGTCCTGCTGGTCGCCAACACCGAGGGCTTCTTCGAGCTCAAGCGCACCCGCGACGTGGGCGCCGACACGTCCTGGACGCCGCTGCCTCCCGCCTGAGCGCCGTGATCATGATCGTGATCATGAAGGGAAAACGGCGTATGTCACCGTTCCGGCTTCATGATCACGATCATGATCACTCCCAGACGTCGAACGTGGTGCTGGGCCGGCGTGACGCCGGGTCGGTGCCGTACGCCATGAGCTCGGCGACGGTCGCGTTCTGGACCGCCGCCGAGGCGCGGCAGTCCGACGTCGACAGTGGGTCGGTGTCCTGTTCCGAGACGTACGCCGGCGCCCCGGTGCACTGGGTCGAGAGCACGACCAGCCGCAGCTGGGTCGCCGAAACGTCCGGGATGTCGAACTCGCGGAACACCAGGTCCGGCGTCACCGGACGCGGCCGGCCGGCGGGGAACGCGTCGGCCGGCGAGGTGTAGACCCGCCGCCAGCCAGCGCCGCCGGCCGAGCAGCCGGTGCCGCACGCCTCGAGCGCGAAGCTGCGCAGGCTGGCGAAGCGAGCCTCTCCGTCGGCGCTGGACGTTCCGGCGACCGACCTGGGGAGCGCGCTGACCCGTACCGACCGTACGACCTGCGGCGTGCTGCCGGCCAGGTCGACGGTGGCCGCGGCGCCGACCGCGTCCGGCGTACGGCCGTCCACCGACCACGCGGAGGACTCGGAGTCGTCGATGAGCCGAGCCGCGCCGGGTTCCTCAGCGGACGCCCGGGCGCCGTTCGTCGCCGAGGCGACGTTGCGGGACAGGTGCAGCGTCAGCCACGACGTCCGACCGGCGCCGATCGTCGTACGGGCCCGGCCCATGCCGTAGCCCGGCGCCGACCAGGTGAGGTCGTACGTCCCGGGCACGAGGTGCAGGTGCCGCGGAACACCCGCCCGCGCGTCGGTCGTCGTCACCGGCGACGTCCCGGCCTGGTAGCGGCCGACGCGGATCGCGGCCGCGAGCGGCCGGCCCGAGGCGGCCTCGACCGCTTTGACGAGCAACGTGCCCTCGGTACCCAGCGGCGAGCTGAAGTCCGGACGCGCCGCTCCGAGCGGCGTCAGCGTGGCCGCGGCGCCGAGCCCACGACGCGCGAACGCCTGCCAGATCTCGGTCTGGTTCGCGCCGCCGAAGCGCAACCGGTCGGCCGCGAGCAGCGCGTCCCGCGCCGTCGGCATGCCGGAGTCGGGCTGCAGGAGCAGCAACGAGTCGAAGACCAGCTGCAGCCAGCGCCGGTTGCCCGAGCACTGCGAGGCGGGTCGATCACCGGCCGCGCAAGCCTCCTGGAGACCAGCGTCGGCGACGGGGAAAGTCCTGTTGTACTTGGCGATCAGGGCTCCACGGACGTCCCAGTTCGCCGCGGTCCAGATCTCGCCGTCGGCAGCCGCGTCGGGCCCGGCGAGGTCGTAGCCGAGGTTGCTGAAGTTCAACGGGCTGGAGCCCACGGCGTAGTTGCGGAGGCCGCGCTGGGGGTTGCCCGCCACGTAGCCGCCGATCGCGGTCGCGCGGGCCTCGTTGCGGCCGGTCTCGCCGTGCGCGAGGAGGTACTCGGCGGCGATGAGATCGGACCAGGACTCGCCGAGTCCTTGGGCGTTCGGCGCCGAGAGCCCGAGGTCCGGGCCGGCGGCCATCCGTTCGGTCACCGCGTGCGCGTACTCGTGCGCGACGACTGTCGGGTCGAACGCGCCGTCGACGCACGGGCCGTACCACTGCGCGGCGACCGGCTGGAACAGGTACAGGTTCGTGATGCCGGGGATGCCGTCCTGCAGCGTGGCCTGGTTGGCGTTGTTCCGGCCGAGGTACGTCGGATAGCCGCCGGTCAGCGCACCGGACTGGACGTACCCGACCTCCGGGTCCCCGGACGTCGCGCTCGCGCGCTGCAGGTTGGCCGTGCGCTCGGTGAAGCCGAGGTCGTACGTCCAGTCGTGCAAGGCGTTGTGGCGTGTGAAGACCTCTTTGACGGCCGCGTCGATGTCGTTGCCGCCGGGCATCAGGTTGGCGACGTCGCAGCCGGAGCTCCGCCAGACGTCGGTGAACTCCTGGCCCGGCGTCGGGCTGCCGTTCGGCGGCGTACTGGGGCCGGACGCGCTGAGCGGGCTCGTCCAGGCCTCGGTGGTGATCGCGTTCTCGCCCTGGCTGCCGCCGAGGCCGCCGAGGCCGTTGTCGCCCTGCGGGCCGCCGGCGAGCATGCTCCAGACGGCGTTGACCGGGGCGGAGGTGAGCCGCACGCCGCAGCCGGTGAGGGTCGGATCGCAGCCTCCGGGCGGCGCCTGCCGGGTCTTGCCGGTGAGCGCGTCGACCCGGTTGGCGCGGACGAGGATCGCGCCGGTGACCGCGTCGACGAACGTGGTCGCGGCGAGCGCGGTGCCGTTCTGGACGTCGACGACGTTGGTCTCGTACGCCGGCCGCACGCCCTGGCCGGGGAGGCCGACCGCGGTGAGCCTGACCTGCTGGACCTGGGCGAGGCCGGCGACGGTGAACGTGGCCCACTGGGTCGGGTCCGTCGGCGTCTGCAGCGGGCGGACGGCGTTCCCGGGGAGCTGGCGGCCGAGGCTTCTGGCGGCGGCGCGCCAGGCGGTGATCGCGTTGAGGGTGGCCTGGGCAGGCGGGGCTGACGCGCCGTACGCGGACGAGCTCGCGTACTCGACCCGGTCTCCGGCGACCGCGACCGTGATCAGGCCGCCCGCGCCGGCCGGGACGCCGCCGAAGCGCTCCCGCAGGACGACGACGCTGGCCGGGGTGGTCGCGCCGGAGAGCGGGGCGTTGGTGACGACCTCGAGCTGGTCGACGCTCTGCGCGTTCTGCCGGAACAGGACTCGGTTGGCCTCGACGAAGCTGCGGGCGACGGCCGCGGGGTGGCCCTGCAGCCCTCGTGCCAGCGGCTGGTCGGGCGTGGTCGGGGAGAGGGTGGCGGCCGTACCGAACTTGGTCCACCGGGCCGTCGCCGCGAGCTGGGTGACCCGAGCGCGCTGGGCGTCGGTCGGGCCGACCCTGCCCTCGCGGTGGTCGGCGGTGAGGGGGTCTGCGGCCGGGACGCCGCTGGAATTCAGCAGCGTCCCTGGCCGGGTGGTGCTGGCTCCGTCAGCGCGGGCGGCTGGCTGGTGTACGGAGACGACCAGCGCCGCGGTCGCGAGCGCGATCACCGGCGCACGACGAAGCACCTCGGTACTGCGGTTGCGCGGGGCGCGCATGACACTCCTCACGTGCCAACCCGTTCGGGTGGGGCCAACCCGGTTAGGCGGTGGTGGGGAAGTTGTGGTGGTGCAAGGCCTCGGAGGAATGAACGATAGCCCGGGGCAGAAGGTTACGCACCGAGACGAAAGTGAACGAAATGGTACGCAGCGTCACCAGTTGCCCTGCGTGATCATGGTAGCGAGGCGTCGGTCTTCGCCTGCTGGGCCGGCTCGTCCACCGTCGCGGACCAGCTGGCCAGGAGGCTGAGGGCGTCCTCGGTGGGGGAGCCGGCGGCGGCTGTGTAGATCGTCATCGTGAGTCCGGGATCGGCCGGCAGCGCGAGGGCTTCGAAGGAGAGCTCGAGGTCGCCGACGACCGGGTGGTGGAAGTGCTTGATGCCGGTCCGGTGCAGCCGCACGTTGTGCGCGGCCCACAGGGTTCGGAACACGTCGCTGCGGGTCACCAGCTCGCCGACCAGGTCGGTCAGGGCGCGGTCGTGCGGGTCGCGCCCGGCCTCGGTACGGAGGAGCGCGACGGTGTTGTTCGCGGCCAGATCCCAGTCCGGGAAGAACTCGGTCGCGCGCGGGTCGAGGAACGTGAAGCGGGCCAGGTTGGCGCCGTTCGCCGGGTTGTCGAACATCAGCGAGTACATCGCGCGGCCGAGGCGGTTCGCGGCGAGGACGTCGAGCCTTCGCGTACGGACGACCGCCACCGCGGTGGTCAGCGCGTCGAGGATGCGCTGCACGCTCGGTCGTACCTGCGTGGCTCGCCGGCGTGGCCGGTTGGCGGGAGCCTGGGCGGCGCGGGCGAGGTCGTACAGGTGCTCGCGTTCGGCCTCGTTCAGCTGCAGCGCCCGCGCGATCGCGTCGAGAACGGAGTCCGAGACGCCGCCGAGGTTGCCCTTCTCCAGCCGCGCGTAGTAGTCGACGCTCACACCGGCGAGCAGCGCGACCTCCTCGCGGCGCAGCCCGGGCACGCGGCGCTTCCCGCCGCCGTAGACCGGCACGCCCGCGAGCTCCGGAGTCAGCCGGGCCCGCCGGGTCGAGAGGAACTCCCGCACCTCGGCCCTGTTGTCCATGACCCCACGCTACGGCGCTCGCCGGCCGTGCAGGGGGGTTCTGTCAGGACCTGGAAGAGCGTGACCTTGTCCGCCCGTGCTCAGGGGGCTTCTATCAAGGCATGGACACACGCAGACTCGGATCCGGCCTCGAGGTCTCCGCGATCGGCCTCGGCTGTATGGGCATGAGCCAGAGCTACGGGCCGAACCCCGGCGACCGGCAGCAGATGATCTCGCTCCTCCGGACCGCCGTCGACCGCGGCCTCACGTTCTTCGACACGGCCGAGGTCTACGGGCCGTTCGTCAACGAGGAGCTGGTCGGCGAGGCCCTCGCGCCGGTCCGCGACGACGTGGTGATCGCGACCAAGTTCGGCTACCAGTTCGCCGACGGCAAGTCGAACGGCACGAACAGCAGGCCCGAGCGGATCGAGCAGGCCGTCGAGGGCTCGCTGAGCCGGCTCGGCATCGAGACCATCGACCTGCTCTACCAACACCGCGTCGACCCCGAGGTCCCGATCGAGGAGGTCGCCGGAACGGTCAGGCGGCTCATCGAGCAGGGCAAGGTCAGGCACTTCGGCATGTCCGAGGCGGCCGCCGCCACGATCCGCCGCGCGCACGCCGTTCAGCCGGTGACCGCGGTGCAGAGCGAGTACTCGATCTGGTGGCGCCGACCGGAGGTCGACGTGCTGGCGACGCTGGAGGAGCTGGGGATCGGCTTCGTGCCGTTCAGTCCGCTGGGCAAGGGATTCCTGACCGGAACGGTGAACGACGCGACGCCGTTCACCGAGGGAGACATCCGTACGAAGATCCCGCGCTTCACGGCCGACGCGCGCAAGGCGAACCAGGCGCTGCTCGACGTCCTCGGCGCGATCGCCACCCGCCTCGGCGTCACGAACGCCCAGCTCGCGCTCGCCTGGGTCCTGGCGCAGAAGCCGTGGATCGTGCCGATCCCTGGCACCCGCCGGCTCGAACGCCTCGACGAGAATCTCGGCGCCGCGTCGGTCGAGCTCACCACCGACGACCTCGCCGAGATCGACCGCGCCGCCGCTTCGGTCGACATCCAGGGCGGCCGCTACCCCGACGCGCTGGAGGCGATGACCAACCTCTGACCCCGGCTCCGCCCGTGATCATGTACGTGATCATGAAGGGGAACCGGCGTATATCGCGGCTCCACTTTCACGATCACGTACATGATCACGCGACGTGGGTGAGGGCGGTGAGGAGGTCGGTGAGGCCGGCCTTGATGCGCTCGACGGGCATGCCCTCGTCGCGGTGTTGGCGGACGAACTGGGCGGCCGCGACCTGGGCCAGCAGGGCGTCGGCCAGGTAGTGGGTGTCGGCGCCCGGGCGCAGCTCGTCGAGCAGCGCGACGACGTGGAGGTGGTGCAGGCGGTACGCCCCGCTCTCGTACCGGGCGGTCGGCGTCGCCGTCTCCGCCACCACGAGCAGGTCGGCCTGGGTCGAGAGGCGGTCGACGAACGCGTGCAGGAACGCCCGCAGCCGGTCCGCGGCCGGAGCACCGGGTCCCAGCGGTGGCGGGCCGGTCATGAACGCCGCCTGGAACGCCTGCTCGCCCGCGTCCATCAGTCCCTGGGCGAGCTGCCCTCGGTCGGCGAAGCGCCGGTACACCGTTCCGACGCCTACCCCGGCGGCAGCCGCCACCTGGTCCAACGCGAGCCCCTCGACGCCGCGCTCGGCGTACACCGACGCGGCCGCGGCCAGGATCTTCGCCCGGTTCCGGGCGGCGTCGGCCCGTTCGGACGGGCCCGACGCGCTCAACTGGAATATTTTCCGGTTACCCTGGCGTTCAGGCATAAGTGGAAACTACTCCAGTTACGAGAGGGCGATAGTCATGGGGCGAGTGGAGCACTTCAGCAGCGGCGACCAGGCACTGGCCTGGTTCCAGCGGGGCGACCAGGAGCTCCGGCTCGCCGACGCGCTAGACCACACGTCGGACGCCAAGATGAGCGTCGGCTTCGTCCACCACGGCGCCGGCGAGTCGAACGAGTGGATCGTGGCGTACGACGAGGCGCTGATCGTCACCAAGGGCCGCTTCACCGTGCACACCAAGGACGGCGACCACACGGCCGGCCCGGGCGAGGTCATCTACCTCTACGCGGGGACCGAGCTGACCTATCACGCCGAGCACGAGGCGACCGAGGTCGTCTACGTCACCTACCCGCACTGGCTCCGCGCGACCGAGCATTCCGCGCACGCCGAGAAGTTGAACGAGTACCAGCCGGTCAAGGGCAACGGATGACGAGGCCGGCGTAGGTCACGCCTCCGCCGAAGCCGAGCAGCAGGACGGGGGCTCCGGAAGGCACCTCGCGGCGTTCGACCAGCTTCGCGAGCGCGAGCGGCACGCTCGCCGCCGAGGTGTTGCCGGAGTCCACGACGTCGCGCGCGATGATCGCGTTCTCCGCGCCCAGCTTCTTCGCCAATGGCTCGATGATCCGCAGGTTCGCCTGGTGCGGAACGAACGCGGCCAGCTCCGAAGGCGCGATCCCCGCCTTCTCGCAAGCGGCGCGCGCCAGCTTCGGCAGCTCGGTGGTGGCCCAGCGGAACACCGCCTGGCCCTCCTGCTTGAAGACCTGCGGCTCGCCGTCGATCGTGATCGTGTGCCCCATCTCGGGTACCGATCCCCACAGCACGGGGCTGATCGCCGGCTCGTCCGACGCCGAAACGACCGCGGCGCCCGCGCCGTCGCCGAGCAGGACGCAGGTCGAACGGTCGGTCCAGTCGACGAACTTGGACAGCCGCTCCGCGCCGATCACCAACGCGTTTCGGGCCACGCCGGCCTGGATCGCGTGGTCGACGGTCGCGAGCGCGTACACGAAGCCGGAGCACGCGGTGTTGAGGTCGTACGCCGCGACCGCCTTGATGCCCAGCGTCTCGGCGACCCGCGCCGCGACGTTCGGGCAGCGATCCTCGGCCGTCAGCGTCGCGACCACGACCAGGTCGATGTCGGACGGGGACAGCTCGCTGTTCGCCAGCGCCTTGCCGGCCGCCGCGGCGGCCATGTCGGCGACCGTCTCGTCGTCGGCGATGCGCCGCGTCTTGATCCCGACGCGGCTCTGGATCCACTCGTCGGACGTCTCGACCATCTGCGCGAGCTCCTCGTTGGTGAGCACGCGAGCGGGCTGGTAGTGGCCCAGGGCGACGATGCGGGATCCAGGCACGAGAGGCTCCTTGAGTCGGGCGGCGTACCGATCCAGCCTAGGTCGCCGTCAGCCGTCCGCCGAGGACGGCGCGGACAACATCCCGCCTCCCCACTTGTGGGAACGAGTACGCGTACCGGACCGACCGCGACAGTCCTCGGGCAGCTCAGGCCACTGAACGAGCCCGAGGACCGACGAGGCCGGTCCGGTGCCGGGGGTTACGCCGTGTCCGATTGGTGACACCGGTCGACGGCATAAGCCGTTGCCATCTCGGCGGGTGGCACCGACGGCGCTTCGCCAGCGGTCGGGTGGCCGATGGCGGTTCGGCGCCGTCGGTGCACCGGGGGCCGAGAAAGCAACGGCGCCGCCGACTCTTGTGCCACTAGTGCCCTCCGGTCGTCGTCACGACATCGGCGACGACCGAGATCTCTTCGTGGTGGGCACGTTCGGCGGCCATCGTCGACCCGGTCTGCCTCCGCCGGTCGCCCGTTCCGCCTCGCTGCCAGGGGTGGCCGCCCTCGAGCGGGCGGAACTCCACGCCCGCCGCGGCGAGCCGGTCCAGGTGCTCGTCCAACCGCAGGTCGACGGCCGGGGCGCCATGCCACACGACGTCGGCGAGGACCGAGGCGCGCGGGAACATCAGGTAGTCGAGGTGCCGCTCGTTCGGGATGTACTCCGACCACGCCTGGAACTGGCCGCCCAGCACGTGCGCCTTCTCGTCGTCGGACCAGTCCGCCGGGACCGGCTGCCACTCCGCGACATCGTTCAGCAGGATCGGCCCGCCCTGCGAGAGCGGCTCGTCCGGGCTGTCGGACTGGTCGTAGTTGAGGTACGTCGGGAACACCGGTGCCCGCACGACGTCGTACCCGGCCGCCGCGGCCCGCCGGGCGACACCGTCGCCGCGCCAGGCCATCACGATCGAGTCCTCGAGCAGCCCGCCGGTGACGAACGCCTCGTCCCAGACGACCATCCGCTTGCCCTGCTCGGTCAGCTGCTTGCCGAGTTCCTTGAGGAAGTGGCCGTGCAGGTCCTCATGTTTGCCGAGTCCGACCTCGGCGAGGTACGCGGTGACCTCCGGATCGGTCGCCCAGTCCTTCATCACGCACTCGTCGCCACCGAGGTGGACGTACGGCGTCGGGATCGCGTCGACGAGCTCGCCCAGCAGGTCGCCGAGGAACTTGACGGTCGGCGGCGTCGGCTTGAGCACGCCGGACGAGATGCCCCAGCCGGTCAGGACCTGGTGCTCGCCGATACCGAACTCGGGATGGGAGTTGAGCAGTGCGGAGGAGTGTCCGGGGAGGTCGATCTCGGGGACGACGGTGATGCCGCGCTCGCCGGCGTACGTCGCGATCTCGGTGAGGTCGTCGAGGGTGTAGAAGCCGCCGTGCGGTGTGCCGTCGTCGCGTCCAGCGCTGCGGTCGCGGCCGGCTTGGGAGTACGGGCGGTGGCTGCCCTGCTCATGCACCTCGGGGTGCAGCCGGCTCTCGATTCGCCAACCCTGGTCGTCGGTCAGGTGCAGGTGGAGGCGGTTCATGCGATGCATGGCGAGCAGGTCGACGTACCGCAGCAGCGTCCGCTTCGGGAAGAAGTAGCGGCTGACGTCGAGCATGCCGCCGCGCCAGGAGAGCGTCGGTGCGTCCGCGACGTGGCCCGCTTGCACGCGCCAGGCCGTGCCGGGACGGCCGACCGCGCGCCAGGCGTCGTCGGGCAGCAGCTGCTTGAGGACCTGGGTGGCGTGGCGTACGCCGTCGAGGTCGGCGCCGGTGATCGTGACGCCGTCGGTGGTGACCTCGAGCTGGAACGCCTCTGGGCTTCCTGTTGGATCGACGCGGACGGTGATGCCGTTGCCTTCGCTCGCCGGCCGCAGCGGGAGACGCAGGGGAGCGAGCAGCAGGCGTACGGCATCGGCGGCCGCTTGGTCGTCGGCGACGAGGACCGTGTCCGGCCCGAGCTCGAACTCGCCGGCGTCTGCTCGCGCCTCGCGCGGCCTCGGTACCACGGTGTCGTAACGGGTCACGCCGTGCTCCGTTCGGTCTCGACGGCCGGAAGGGCGGCCGCGTAGTTGTTGTAGCGACGAAGTGAGAGCCCGATGCCGGCGGCGACGACAGCCAGCACCGGGACAGTGGTGAGGGCCCAGGGCAGCCCGAACTGGTCGGCGAGGAAGCCGATGATCGGGGCCTGGCCGAGGATGCCCGCGCCGGCCATGAACACGACGCGGCTGACGGCTCTCGGGCCGCCGATCGCGCCTGCCCTGGCGATGGCGATCGGGTACACGTTCGCGAGGCCGAGGCCCACCAGCACGTACCCGACGATCGCGAGCGGCAGCCCGCCGCCGTCGATATGGCTGGCCCAGGCGGCGCCGACCATGCCGACCGCGGCGACCAGGAAGCCGCCGCTGAGCACGGTCGTCGCGCCGATCTTGCGGATCACCGGGCTGCCGAGGAGCCGGCCGGCGGCGATCGCGCAGGAGTACGCGGCGAAGACGTACGCCGCGACCGAGGCCGACGCGCCGAGGTCCTCGCGCAGGTGCAGGTTTGCCCAGTTGTTCGCGGCGAACTCGCCCCACGCGGTGCAGAGTCCGATCACGCCGAACAGCACGATGATGCCGAGGTGCTTGGTCGGCGTCTTCGTCGCTTGGCTCTTGGGTTGGACGGCCGGGCTCGCATCGGCGTTCGAACGCAGCATCTTCGGCGCGAACACCAGGACGACGACCAGGCTCAGCGCGCCGATCACGGCGAGGTGGGCGGTCGGGCTGACGCGTCCCGCCGCGAAGCCGCCGACGACCGCGCCGACGAGACCGCCGACGCTGTACGTGCCATGCAGAGTGGGCATGATCGAGCGCCCGTACGCCGCCTCGACCTCGACAGCGGCGGAGTTCAGCGAGACGTTGAACATCGAGTGGATCACTGTCAGCACGACGAGCGCGGCGCCGAGCCAGCGGACGCTCGTGGCGAGGGCCGGCAGGATGATCGCGAGCGAGAGCAGGATCGCGCCGAACGCGATCGGCGGTCGCGTACCGATCCGCATCGCGAGCCGCCCGCCGAGCGGCGTCATCAGCAGGCCGCCGATCGAACCGGCGAGCAGCGCCAGGCCGAGCGACGAGGCCGACGCGCCGACCTGCTCCTTGACGTCGGGGATGCGGACCAGCCAGTTCGCCGGGACGAACCCGACGAGGAAGAAGTAGACGGCTAGGGGGAACCGGCGTCGCACCGGCGTCCGCCACTGTGCTGACACGTGCGTCGTCCTCCCGAGTCGGTGTATGTTCCGAAACTAACAGGCAGGGTTCCTGATGAAAAGAGGTCCGGGACGATGGCGTCCGAACGGGAAGGTCCGGCGTCGCCGCATCTGGTGCGCCAGCTGAACGACCGGAAGGCGTTCGACCTGTTGCTCTCCCGCGGCCCTTTGACTCGGCCGCAGCTGCGTTCTTTGACGGGGCTGTCGCGGCCGACGGTCGGGGAGCTGGTCGACCGGATGGAGGCGGCGGGGCTGGTCGCTGTCGTGGGGGAGTCGGGGACGGACCGGCGCGGTCCTAACGCTGCCCTGTACGGCGTCGTCGCTGATCGGGCCTTCGTCGCCGGCGTGGAGGTGCGGCCCCGCGCTGTGCTGGCGGTCGTTGCCGACGTGACGGGTCGGACCGTGGGGTCTTCGCAGGTGCCTTTCGCTTCGGATTCCTCGCCGGTGGACGTCGTGCACGTCGTGCACTCGGCTGTGGCGGCGGCTCAGGCCTCGTCTGGCGTTGGCGTGCTGCGGACTGTGGTCGTCGGGACGCCGGGTCTGGTCGACCCTTCGACGGGTGACTTGAGCTTCGCCGCATTCTTGCCGATGTGGCATGCGAATCTGCTGCCTGGCTTGCGTTCTCGGCTCGACGTGCCGGTGCTGTTGGAGAACGAGGTGAACCTCGTCGGGCTCGCCGAGCACCGCCTCGGCGCGATGGTGGGGCGGTCGACGTTCGCTCTGCTGTCGTTGGGGTCGGGGATCGGCATGGCCGTTGTGCTTGGGGGGCAGCTGTACCGGGGGGCGTCGGGTGGGGCGGGGGAGACGGCGTACCTGCCGGTGGGGACGGGGACGTTCCAGTCGCTCGCCGGCGGCCGGTCCGTGCTGGCGTTGGCGCGTTCGCATGGGCTGGACACGTCGGAGGGGCTGGAGGCGGTGACCGCGGGCGGGTCCTCGGCGTTCCTGGACGAGCTCGCCGACCGCGTGGCGGTGGGCGTGGCGGGGATCTGCTCGATCCTCGACCCGGGCACGGTCGTGCTCGCCGGCCCCGTGGGCCGCGCCGGCGGGTCCGCCTTGGCATCGCGCGTCGCCGCGCGGGTGGCCGAACGGGTCCCGCTGCCCACCGAAGTCGTACCCGGAACCGTCAACGGCGACCCCGTCCTCCGCGGAGCGGTCCTCGTCGCCCTCGACCTCCTGCACGCGGAGACCTTCGGACCCGCGTAACCGGACGTATTACGTCCGTATCGCCACCGAACTCTTACGCCCATACCACCAAAGGTGGACGTGTTACGTCCGTATCCGCGGGTGGCGGGTACGGGTTCTGTTACGTCCGTAGCAGCAAGGGTTCGACGCGGGATGTCTTACGCCCGTAACAGCACAGCGCCGCATTCCGTCCGGCCGCCTCGGCGGTCCCCAGCGGGTCCGTGTCCGCCCGGCCAGGCCGAGCCAGGCGCCCCGCGGGCGAACGTGGACGTGTTACGCCCGCACCAGCAAGGGTTCGGCGAGCGGGTTGTCTTACGCCCGTAGCACCAAAGGTGGACGTGTTACGTCCGTATCGGCGGGGCGGGGTGCGGGTTCTGTTACGTCCGTAGCAGCAAGGGTTGGGCGGGATGTCTTACGCCCGTAGCACCAAAGGTGGACGTGTTACGTCCGTATCCGCGGGCGGTTGGTGTTACGGCCGTATCGCCAAGGCTGCTGGCGTAGCGTCCGAGGGGTGGCGGAGTTCGAGTACGTGACGCGTCGGCCGGTGTTGCCGTTGGAGCCTTTCGTCGAGTCCATCTGGTACGCCCGCGGCCAGCTCGCGCACGAGGGTGAGCGGATCGCGCCGACGGGGTCCACTGTGGCCGTCTTCGTGCTCGGCTCTCCGATCCTCGAGACCCCCCGCAACGGCGAGGGGGAGCCGTTCCTCGCCGAGCGCGGCTGGCTTGCCGGGCCGCACGACGGTCCCGTACTCAACGCTCCGACCGCGGAGACGCACGCCGTCGGCATAGTCACCACCCCTGTCGGCTGCCGCGCGCTGTTCGGCGTCGACCCGGCCCCACTGCGCGGCCGCGTCGCCGACCTCGAGCAGGAATGGCCCGCTGCCACCAAGCTCCGCGAGACCCTGCGATACATGCCGCCGCTGGACTGCCTCGGCGCCGTCGAGGCGACCCTGAGCGACGGCCTGCAAGAGACGCCAGGCTGGCAACGCTGCGCCCAAGCCATCGAAAGCCTCGAGCAGGACCCGCTGCGCCCGATCCACGAGCTCGCCACAGACCTCGGCATCACGCACGCCCACCTGGACCGCGAGTTCGTCCGCGTCGTCGGACTCACGCCACGCGTCCTCGCAAGAATCCTCCGCCTCAGAAGAGTCCTCGCAGCCCTCGACATCCACGAAGGCCCCACCTGGACGGGCATCGCGGCGGAGTGGGGCTGGTTCGACCAGAGCCATTTCATCCGCGACTTCCGCCGCCACACCGGCGTCACGCCGTCCGCCTACAAGCAGGCACAGCGCGCCGCGTACGAGGTCGGCCAGCAGGAGCCCGGCTTCGTCCCCGTCATGTGAATTCCGTCCAAGCCCAACCCGGCAAAAAGACAGATGCTCGCCGGCATGCGAAGACTGTTCCAGGTCGACACCGTGATCGACCGTCCCGTCGCCGAGGTCTGGACCGAGCTCACCGCCTGGGACCGCGCCCCCCGCTGGATGAACGGCATCGACGAGATGCGCGTCGACGGCACCACCGTCACGTACCAAGCCCGCGGCAAGACCCACCAAGCCGAGATCACCGCCATCGAGCCGGGCCGTTCCGTCACGATCGTCAACAAACAGGGCGGAGTCACCGCCCAGTACGTCTACCACCTCAGTCCCGAGGGCGACCGCACCAAAGCAACCCTCACCGCCGACCTCGGCATCAAAGGCTTCCCCACCGTCCTCCTAAGCCCCGTGATCCGCACCGCCATCAAACGCACCGACTCCGGCCAGCTCCAAGCGCTCCGCGAAGTACTGCACCGGGCACGAACGAACGACTCCACCTAGCGCTACCGACCAGGACGACAGGAAACCCGTAACGTCGGGCAGGTGACCACGCAGGACGCCCAAGCGCTGACGAAGGTGAAGCAGGAGAAGGAGCCGGTCACCGCCTGGGACGCGATCCGCCTGCCGCCGCTGAGGTTCCTCACCTCGTCCTGGCCGTGGCGCGCGTTCGGCTACCTCGTCACCAGCAGCGTCTTCGGCCTGGCCCTGCTGCTCATGCTGCTCGGCATGGTCGCGTTCGGCCTGGTCGCCTCGATCACGGTCATCGGCGCGGCGGTCCTCGTCGCGATCCCGCTGTTCGCGATCCCGGTCGCGGCGTTCGAACGACGAAGGCTCGGCCTCGTCGACCGGGAGCCCGCCCCGAGCCCGCACAAGCAAGTCCCCAGCAGACCGCTCAGACGCTGGCTCACCGAGCGGCTCAAGGAGGGCGCGACGTGGCGCGAGCTGGCGTACGCGTTCGTCGTCGTCTCCGCCGTCCTGATCGGCGACCTGCTCGGTGTATTCCTCTGCGTCAACCTCATCGGGTTCCCGCTCGCCGCGATTACGCTGCCGACGCTCGGCGACGACTCGGTCGCGTTCTTCGCCTGGCAGATCGACAGCTGGGGCGAGAGGGCGCTGTTCCTGCTGATCCTGCCGATCGCGTACGCGTTCGCCGCCTACCTCGCCTGCGTGGTCGTCGGCGCGCGGGCGAAGATCGCGCGGGTGATGCTGGTCGGTTCGGTCGACGCGCCGCAGTACGTCGAGGCCGTCACCTCCCGCGCTCGCCTGGTCGACGCGTTCGAGGCGGAACGGCGGCGCATCGAACGGGACCTGCACGACGGTACGCAGGCCCATCTCGTCTCGCTCGCGTTCCGGCTCGGCGTCGCGGAGCTGGAGCTCGGCCGCGAGAACCCCGACAACCAAGAGACCCGCGCGCTCGTCAAGGACGCCCATCAAGAGGCGAAGGTCGCGCTGCAGGAGCTGCGCGACCTGATCCGCGGCATCCACCCGCAGGTCCTCACCGACCGCGGCCTCGCCGCCGCGGTCGCGGAGGTCGCCGGACGTTCCGCGGTGCCCGTTCAGCTCGACCTGAGGCTCGACCAGCGCCTGCCGCCGGCGGTCGAGAGCGCCGCGTACTTCGTCGTCACCGAGGCGCTCACGAACGTCGCCCGCCACTCGCGGGCGTCGGTCGCGTTCGTCCATGCCAGGCATGACGGTCTGCAGCTCGTCGTCGGCATCACCGACAACGGCGTGGGCGGCGCCGATCCCGCGAACGGCAGCGGGTTGCAGGGCCTCGCGGACCGGCTCGCGGTCGTAGCCGGCAGACTCATCCTGTCCAGCCCGCCCGGCGGACCCACCGTGCTGACCCTGGAGATTCCGTGCCCGACGATGGGACCCGTTCCCTCACGATCGTGATCGCCGAGGACGCCGTCCTGCTTCGCGAAGGCGTGGTCAGCCTGCTCGAACGACTCGGGCACCGCGTACCGGCGGCCGTCGGCGACGCGGAGGGCCTGGTCGCCGCGGTCGACGAGCACCGGCCGGACATCGTGATCACCGACATCCGGATGCCGCCGACGCACACCGACGAGGGACTCCGTGCCGCGGTCGCGCTGCGGGAGACCTATCCCACGCTGGCCGTCCTCGTCCTGAGCCAGTACGTGGCGTCCGCGTACGCCGCCGACCTGCTCGAGTCCCCGGGCACGGCCGGGCTGGGCTACCTGCTCAAGGACCGGGTCAGCGAGATCACCGAGTTCGTCGGAGCGATCGAACGGGTCGCCGACGGCCAGACCGTGATCGACCCGGACGTCGTACGCCAGCTGCTCGTCCAGCGCCGCGACAGTGGCCCGTTGACGCGGCTCACGGCGCGCGAACGGGAGGTGCTCGGGCTGATGGCCGAGGGCCACGCGAACGCCGCGATCGCGCGTTCGCTGGTCGTCAGCGAGGCCGCGGTGGCCAAGCACATCGGCAACATCTTCGCCAAGCTCGATCTGTCCGAGGTGGAGGACGGGCATCGCCGCGTGCTCGCCGTCCTCGCCTACCTGCACGGGTAGCGGCGATATACAAGAGCACTGAGCCGATCCCGTCGTCGCTGCTGATCGGTGCCTGGTCGCAGGTCGCGCCCGGTCCGCGCGCCGGATTGGCGAAGAAGTTCCTCGGCAACCAGGACTGGACGCGGTATGAGCAGGTCGTCTTCCCGTCGGTCGACGCGCCGGCGGGCACGAGTGCGTGTGAGGCGTTCAAGAACGCGGTTTTCGGAACGATCGACGACGTGTTCGCGGCGGTCGGCCGGTTCGAGATCAAGACGTTCACTGGAAACGTGTTCACCGACATCCTCACGTTCATCCGCAATATCGGCGCGCTGATCGGCAACGCCGTCCTCGACGGCGCGCGGATCGTGCTCGTGAACGGGGTCGAGACCGCGCTCGGCCCGATCGTCTCGGCCATCGCTACGGTGGCGACGATCGCCGCGGTGGCGGGGAAGATCGTGGACGTGTTGCAGCCTTGGACGTCGTCGTTCGTACTGGATCCGGTGATCTCGCGGCGAGACACGACTGCGCATCCGGGCAAGGTGACGTTGACGATGAACGGCGTTACTGGCAAGGAGGACTGGCCGGACCAGAATGCGGCGCCGATGATCGCCAAGTTGACCGACACTTCGACGCTGGACAAGAACAGCACGGCGACGATGACGTTCGAGACGCTGCCCGAGTCGGCCGAGGTCGCGGCGGGCGAGGAACATACGGACGGCATCGCGCACGTGCTGGTCAAGGTGCACCGCACGGACCTGGACAAGCTGCACGAGCTGCTGGCGCGGGAGGCCCTGTCGCTGCTGCCTGCGGTGGCGCAGAAGATCTTCGGGGCCAGCCCGAAGGGGCGGCTGGCGCACCTGAAGGCCGGAACCTGCCCGCTGGCACGTCCCGCAGTCGCCGCCGAACACGACGCTCTGCTCGTACGTGCTTCCGGAGCACGGGGCGGTCCAACCGTTCGTCGGGCTGAACCTGTACCGGGAGCAGTTCAAGCTCCGACCGGGAACGAGGATCACCCTGGCGGGAACGGACGAGGCCTGGGTCTACAGCGGCTGCTCCAACGAACCGTGCTGGGAAGATCGCCGAGGAGATCGCCGCCAACATCCTGGCCGCCAACCCCTGACTGGGGTGACGCGCGTGTCTAACGGGTGGCACAGAGGGCGTGGTCGATGAGGGTGGCGGAGGCCTTGTACTGCTCGATCGGAGGCTCGTCCGGTCCCAGCGTGCTGGCGATCGCGACCGTGGCGCTCGTGCGACCGTCGGACGTGACCGCGTTGTCCGACAGGGCGTTCCACACTCCACCGCCGTGGAACCACACCCACTCGTCGCCGCACTCCAGACGTCGCTTCATCAGGCCGAGGCCGTACTCCGCGTCCCGCCAGACCTGCTGGTAGTGCCCAGCCGGAACGGTCCGCTGCATCTGCCTCAACTCGGCGGGCCGCAGCAGCTTGCCGCCCAGCAGGGCGCGGAAGAAGCGGCCGACGTCGTCGGTGGTGCTGATCATCGAGTAGTCCGGCTGGCCCGCCGCGTACAGAGACACGTCCGTCGGCGGGCCGTCTGGACTCAGCCGCTTGTACACGGACAGCCGTGGCTCGGGCAGGTGGACCGACGTGCCCGGCAGCAGGGTGTGTCGCAGGCTCAGCGGCTCGAGGATGCGATCGTGGACCTCCTGCTGCCACGGGTTCCCGGTCACCTTCTCGATGATCATCCCGGCCACGACGTAGTTGGTGTTGGAGTACGAGAAGCCCTCCGTCGGCTCCTCACGCATCGCCCTCGCGACCAGTTCTTCGGGCCGGAACGTACGGAAACGCTCGCGGCGCCAGTCCTCCGGCGTGGTGGCGTCCTCCAGCGGCACCGTGTACTCCGGAATCCCACTGGTGTGCTGGAGCACCTGCCGCACGCTGATGTCCTTGCCGTTCACCAGGCCGGGCAGCCACCGCTCGACCTTGTCGTCGAGCGACACCCGCCCCACGCCGACGAGCTGCAACATCACGGTCGCCACGAACGGCTTGGTGGTGCTGGCGATCCGGAAGTACGCGTCCCAAGGCACCGGCCCGCGGCTCTCCGGGTTGGCCACGCCACTACGCGCACGCACCTGGCCCCGAGGCGTGGTCACCGACGCCAGCACTCCGCTGGCCCCCGTAGCGAGGACAGCGTCCGCGTCCCGTTGCAACTGCCTCGGCCCGCCCGCTCGCCAGTTCATAGGTACGACTCTCGCCGAAGCCACCCACCTCGGACCATCGAGGATCCCACCCACCCCACCCTGGCCCGACCCGGTGGTGGCCGTCCGCCGTGATCATGAGCGTGATCATGAAGCCAAACCGGTGCTATAGGCCGTTCTGCCTTCATCAAACAGATCATGATCACCGCCCACGCCCGCGGGACAGGTCGGTAGCGAGGCAGACTCGGGGGATGCACTACTGCCAAGCCTGCGACGACCCGATCCCGATGAAGCCCGCCGTCGCCGAGGACGGCCGGCAGGTCGCCCAGTGCACGCAGTGTGGCAACACCGTCCCGGCCCAACGCCGACCGCTGTTCGTCGTCGCGGGCGCCTCCGCGTCGGGCAAGTCCGCGATCACCCAGCCGCTCATCGACGCGCTCCCGGAGTGCGCCGTGTTCGACGTCGACTGGCTGATCGACCCGCTCAGCCGCATGTGCCTCCCGGACGACATGGACTGGGCCGGCTTCCGCGACGCCTGGCTCGCCGTCGCGCACGGCCTCGCCCAAGGCGGCAGGTCGACCGTCCTCCTCAGCCCGTTCGTCCCCGAGCAGCTCGACGAGCTCCCGCTCAGGGAGTGGATCGGCGAGGCCCACTTCGCCGCCCTCGACTGCGCCGACGACCTCCGCAGACAACGCCTCGAGGCACGCCCCGCCTGGCGCGAACGCAACATCGAGCAGCACCTCGACTTCGCGGCAGAGCTCCGCAAACGCCTCGACACCGTCGTCAGCACCGATGAGGGCACGCCCGAGGAGGCCGCGGCGAGCGTGGCGCGCTGGGTGCGTTCTCACCTGAGGTGAAAGACTCTGCCGCGTGCGAGTGCATCTGGGTTCCGATCACGCCGGCTACGAGCTGAAGCAACACCTGGTCGCGTGGCTCGCCGACCGCGGCCACGACGTCGTCGACCATGGCCCCGAGGCGTACGACCCCGACGACGACTACCCGCCGTACTGCCTCGCGACCGCCGCGGCCGTGGTCGCGGACGAGGGCAGCCTCGGCATCGTCATCGGCGGCAGCGGCAACGGCGAGCAGATCGCCGCGAACAAGGTCGCCGGCGTCCGCGCCGCCCTTGCCTGGAGTACGGAGACCGCCCAGCTCGGCCGCCTGCACAACAACGCCAACGTCTGCTCGATCGGCGCGCGCATGCACACCGTCGACGAGGCAGCCGCGTTCGTGGAGACGTTCCTCACCACCGACTTCACGAACGAGGCCCGCCACGTCCGACGGATCGAGATGCTCGCCAGCTACGAGTCCTCGGGCGTGATCCCGCCCGTCTGAACGGTCTGGCTCAGCATCTCCGGCAACGGACCAGGGCACACCACGCCCAGCCGCTTCGTCGCGCGCGTCACCGCGACGTAGAGGTCCGACAACCCGCGTACGGAGTCCCTCACGATCTCCGACGGGTCCGCGATCACCACCGAGTCGAACTCCAGACCCTTCGACTGACCCACGTCGAGCACGGCCGTGGTCGAGTCCAGCACGCCCGGATGGGTCCCGAACGCGATGCCGTCGAGCCGCTCGGCCAGCAGGGACGTCAGCTCGGCGTACCGCGACGAGGGAACGAGCACCGCCAGCCGCCCCTCACCCACCTCCGCCTGCTCCTGCCGGACCGCGGCGACCAAGGCGTCGCCGAACGCGGAGGCGGGAACGCTCGAGCTCCAAGGCTTCACGCCCGTGTCCCGCACCGACTGCGGTGGCGTCGCCGCCACGTCGATCGCCGCCAGCACATCGGCCGCCACGGCCATGATCTCCGAGGGCGTGCGGTAGTTCACGGTCAGCTCGGCGGTCCGCCACCGCCGCGGCGCGTACCGGTCGAGCACCTCCGCCCACGACCGGGTGCCGGCCGCCGATCCGGTCTGCGCGATGTCGCCGACCAGCGTCATCGACCGCCTCGGGCAGCGCCGCATCAGCAAACGCCAGTCCATCGCCGACAGCTCCTGCGCCTCGTCGACGATCACGTGCCCGAACTGCCACGTCCGGTCGGCCGACGCGCGCTCGGCCAGCGTTCCGGTCGCGTCGGACCGCGTCGTCCACCGCGCCAGCATGTCGGTGAACTGCTCCACCTCCCACGGCATCAGCTCGATCCGCTCCGCGGTCGACTCGATCTCGATCACGCCGCGGATGTAGTCCAGGTGCTCCTCCGCGCCGTGCGCCTGGGCGTCCGCGCCCTGTTTCCGCGCGAACACCGCGGAGTCGAGGTCGCCCAACAGCTCCGCCGCCTCGTCCAGCAGCGCCACGTCGGACGCGGTCCAGGGCGCGTCGTTCGCCCGTACGAGCGCGGCCCGCTCCGACTCGCTCAGGTCCGGTGCCGCCGCAGCGAGCCGCGAAGGCGAGGACAGCAGGATCGTCACGAAGAGCTGCGGGGTGAGCTCCGGCCAGAGCTGCCGCAGCAACGAGCGGATCGTCGAGTCCTCGCGCAGCTCCCTTCGCAGGTCCACGACGTCGTCGCCACTGACGAACTCGCGGCCGAGCTCGTCGACGACCTGGTCGGTCAGCGCGTCGAGGATCGCCTTGACGAAGAACCGCCGCGCGCGGTTGTGCGGCTCGTCGGCGTCCCGCGCCAGGTCCCGCGCACGACGGACGAGGTCCGGCGTGAGCGTCAGCTCGCGGTTGTCGACCTTGAGCGCGATCGGTTCGGCCGGGACGGCCTGGAAGTCGCGAACGGCCCGCTTCAGCACCTCGATCATCGCGAGGTCGCCCTTGAGCAGAGCCGCGGCGGTCGACTCCGTCGCGGTCGCCGCGACGCCAGGGAAGAGCTCACCGACCGTCGACAGCACGACGTCGGTCTCGCCCAACGACGGCAGCACCTGGTCGATGTAACGCAGGAACGTCGCGTTCGGGCCGACGACGAGCACGCCGCGGCGCGCGAGCTGCTCGCGGTGGGTGTAGAGCAGGTACGCCGCGCGGTGCAGCGCCACGACCGTCTTGCCCGTACCGGGACCACCCTGAACGACGAGGACGCCGGGCAGCTCGGACCGGATGATCTCGTCCTGCTCGGCCTGGATCGTCGCGACGATCTCGTTCATCCGGCCGGTCCGGGCGGACGTGAGCGAGGAGAGCAGCGCAGCCTCGCCGATGAGCGTCGTCCGTTCCGGGTCCGTGAGCGCCTCGAAGTCGAGCAGGTCGTCGTCGACCGCGACGACCGTCCGTTGGTGCAGCCGGATGTGCCGGCGCCGGATCACCCCCATCGGGTCCGCCGGCGTCGCACGGTAGAACGCCTGGGCCACGGGCGCGCGCCAGTCGACGAGGAGCGGGTCGTACTCGTCGTCGAATAGACCGATGCGACCGATGTGGAACCTGGTGTCGTCGGTGTTGTCGACGCGGCCAAAGACCATGCCGCGTTCGACCGAGGAAAGTTGTGCGTGCCGGCCTTGATAGAGCGTGGAGAACGAGTCACGTTCGGAATCGCCCTGGTCGTGCCCCAGTCTCTCCTCGCCCTGGACGCGTTTCAGGTCGGCGGCTGCCCTTTCGCGCAACACGTCCAGACGCTCGTACAGCATGGTCACATGGGCTTGTTCTTCGGCGATCTCATGCTTCATCGTGCTGTCGGTCAAACTAGGTCCCCTCACCCTTTGACGCGGCGGGTATTGCCGAGCTATACTTTTTGATAGGTCCTCCCAGAGAGGCCCTATTTTTATGTGTCGACACAAATCGAAAAGAATAGCAGAGTTCTCGCTATGTCGACGCATTCACAGATCGAAATTCGCCCATCCGGCGACGACTGGGACAAGATCGTCCACCTCATCGAGCTCGCGTTCGCCCAGACCTACCCGCCGCAGGATCGCGAGCTGGACCGGTCCGTGTTCGAGCCGGACCGCAGCATCGGCGCGTACGCCGGCTCGGAGTTGGTCGGTCACGCCACCAACTACTTCCGCCCGATGGCCGTACCGGGCAACCCCCACCTCTGGACCGAGCTGCTCACGCTGGTCGCGGTCCGCCCGACCCACCGGCGCCGAGGCGTGCTGTCGTCGTTGATGCGGCATCAGCTGACCGGGATCCACGAGGCGGGCGGCGCGCCGATCATCGCGCTGACCGCGTCGGAGCCGGCGATCTACGGGCGGTTCGGGTACGGACTCGCGAGCGAGCACGCCCAGGTGGAGATCGACCGTACGTCCCGAGCCCTCCGGCCCGTCGCCGACGTGGAGAAGGTCCGGATCGACTACGCGTCGCTCGAGGAGAGCCTCGCGACATGTGTGGCGATCCGCGAGGCGACCAGGGCCGCGCGTCCCGGCATGTTCAACCACGACGACAACTGGCAGCGCAAGCTGATCGCCGATCCGCCGGAGCTCCGCGAGGGGGCGGGGGAGACGCGGTGCGTGCTCGCCGACAACGACGGGACCGTCGGCGCCTACGCCTACTTCCGGTCGCGCGGGACGTGGGGCGACAGGACGACCGAGGTCCACCGGATCCACGCGACGGACCTCACGTCGTACGTCGCGCTATGGCAGTTCCTGCTCGACCAGGACCTGGTGGCGCGGACGACCTGGGGGAGGGCACCGTTGGACGACCCTCTGCTCTCCCTGATCGTCGACCCGCGAGCGGCGAGGGTGCGGGTGTGGGACGGGCACTGGGTACGGCTGATCGACGTCGACCGGGCGCTCGCAGCTCGGCGCTACTCGTCGCCGGTCGACGTCGTACTCGAGGTCGCCGACCCGTTCTGCCCGTGGAACGCCGGCCGCTGGCGGCTGGCGGGGGACGAGAACGGCGCGACCTGCGAACGTACGACGGACAGGGCGGACCTGTCCCTCGACGTCCGCGAGCTCGGCGGCGCGTACCTCGGCCGGCCGTCGCTGGCCGCGGCCGGGCTGGCCGGTCTCGCGGTCGAGCACACGGCCGGTGCCCTGACGGCCGCGTCGCGGGCCTTCGCCAGCGAGCCGCTGCCGATCTGTGACACTGGCTACTGATGCCGATCGACAGACCTTCGCAGCTTGGCCTGTCCGCTGCCATGCGGGCGCGGGACGCCTCGCGCCCGCGGCCGGAACAAGACAAGGATCCCCTCCGGACGCCACACCAGACCACCCAAAAGGATCCCCTCCGGACGCCACACCAGACCAGGAGCGCGGTGAACGTCCAGGACCGGCCTGGCGATGACGACGACAAGGATCCCCTCCAGACGCCACACCAGACCAGGAGCGCGGTGAACACCCGAGACCGGCCTGGCGATGACAACAGTCGACTCGCGGGTTTCCCCAATGATTCGCAGGATCCTCAGACGCCGACGGACTCGTAGCTGGGCTCGCCGACCGCCGCCGTCGCGGTGGCGGGGCGCGGTCGCAGCCCGAACCAGATGAGGACGGCCGCGGCCACGGTGCCCACGACGTTCACGATCACGGCCAGGTGGATGCCGGCGAGCAGGTTCGCCTGGGTCGCCACGATCGCGGCGAAGATCGGCACGCCGATCGTCGACCCGACCTCGTCGACCAGCGTGGCGAGGCCGGTGGCCAGGCCCTGTTGCGAGTCAGGCACGCTCGACGTCGCGGTCACCATGAACGCCACGGTGCCGGCCACGAAGCCGAAGAAGCCGACGAACAGGGCCGGGACCACCAGCCAGACCCAGGCCTCGGCCGTACCGAGCAGGACCATCGGCGCGGTGAACGCGGTCTGGGTCAGCAGCCCGGCGACGAGCACCTTCCGCGACCCGAAGCGGGCGATGAACCGACCGGCGACGACGCCCCCGGCGACGGCGGCGAGCCCTGGTACGCCGAACGCCAGCCCGGTGAGCAGGGGCGACAGGTGCAGGACCTTCTGCAGGTAGAGCGTCATCACGAAGATCAGCGAGATCTCCATCGCGAACAGCACCAGTCCGGCGACGATGCCCCACTTCACGCCGGGCTTGGCCAGGATGCTGACCGCTGCGAGCGGAGCCTTCGCGCGCTTCTCGACGAACCAGAACACGACCAGCATCGCGAGGCCGCCGACCAGCGCGTAGACGTTCGAGCTCGTCACGCCGTACGCGATCGCCAGCAGTCCGAGCGTCACGGTCACGGCGCCTGGGATGTCCAGCCGGACCCGCTCGGTGGCCTTGCTCGCGCGGATCACGAACGGGGTGACGACCAGGGCGAGGGCCGCCATCGGGACGTTGATCAGGAACGCGCCGCGCCAGCCGAGGATGCCGACGACCGTCCCGCCGACGAGCGCGCCGACGGTGAAGCCGGCGGCGCCGAGCGCGCCGTTGATGCCCAGCACCCGTGCCCGCAGCTTCTCGTCGCTGAACGAGGTGACGAGCAGCGACAGCGCGTTCGGGATCGCCATCGCGCAGGCGACGCCCTGCAGCGCGCGGGCGCTCAGCAGCATCGCCGGGTTCGCGGCGAGCCCACCGAGGACCGACGCCGCCGCCAGCACCGCGATGCCCCCGAGGAACATCCGGCGCCGCCCGTACAGGTCGCCGATCCGCCCGAACAGCAGCGTGAACCCGGCGGCCGGCAGCGCGTACGCCGTCGCCACCCACGCGAGTCCCGACACCTCCAGGCCGACCGCCTCGCCGACCTGGGGAAGGGCGACGTTCAGGATGGAGAAGTTGGCGGCGAGCATGAAGCTCGCGCCGAGCAGCACGAAGACCGTCAGCCGCTGCCTGCTGGTGAGCTTCTGGGGTGTCATCGCGAGGTCCCTCTCGTTCGTCGTTGCCCACCGACGTTCGGGACCCGGCGCGATTCGACATCGCCGTGGAAGGAAATCTGGCGGCCTGAACCGGACGGCGCGATGTTGCCGACACCGGACGCTCCGGTTACGACCGTGCAACGCGCCGGAATCGTCCATTGACATGGACATACGGCAGTCCTACGGTCGGGACCGTAAGTCCGTAAGTATGGACGCCAGTCCGTCCGCCTGGAGACGAGGTTCGCTCGATGGACCAGCCCGAAAGCCCGCGCACGACCAGCCGTTTCACCCGTTCACAACTGCCCGGGTCCTCCCGGCGCGAGTTCCTCCGCGTCAGCGGTCTCATCGGCCTTGCCGCCGCCGGAAGCTGGTCGCTGACCGGTTGCGGCCTGTTCGGCGAGGAAGGCCCCGAGGGCTCCGGCGAGGGCGGCGGTGGCCAGCGCATGCTGCGGCTGAGCTTCGTCCCGGTCGAGGTCCTCGATCCCCAGGTCATCACCAACGGCATGTGGCTGCTCACGCGCGGCGTGCTCGAGGGCCTGGTCGCCCAGAACCCCGCCGGCGACGACGTCGTCCCCGCGGTCGCGGAGAAGTGGACGATCTCGCCGGACAACCTCACGTACACGTTCCAGCTCCGCGCCAACGCGATGTGGTCGAACGGCAAGCCCGTGCTCGCCACCGACTTCGAGCGCACGTACAAGCGGCTGTTCACGCCGGCCGGCACCTCCGCCGGCGGCACGACGCTCGGCGCGAACTCCTACCAGGCGTCGACCAACATCAAGGGCGCGGTCGACCACCTGGCCGGCGTCCTCACCGACTGGTCGCAGGTCGGGGTCAAGGCGAACGGCGAGCGCGAGCTCGTCCTCACCCTCGCCAACCCCAACCCGGACTTCCTGCTCGCCCTCACGCACCCGGCGCTGCTTCCGCTGTACATGGACCAGGTCGACAAGATGCCGGAGGACTGGCAGAACCCGCCGAACTTCGTCTCCAACGGTCCGTACGCGGTCCAGAAGTGGACCAAGAACTCCAGCATCGTCCTGATCCCGAACGAGAAGTACTGGGATCGCAAGAGCGTCAAGCTGGACAAGATCGAGGTCCAGCTCGTCGAGCCGACGACCAGCGGCACCGCCACCGTTCCGTACGAGAACGGCGAGACCGACATGGTCAACATCTTCGACGCCGACGTCGCTCGCTTCGAGAAGAACCCGGAGCTCAAGAAGCAGCTGCAGTCGATCCCGACGTACTCGATCGTCTACCTGGCGAAGCTGCGCAGCGAGAACCCGACGATGGACGACGTACGCGTCCGCCGCGCGCTCTCCCTCGCGCTCGGCCGCGAGACGCTCGCGAAGGTCAGCCCCGGCCTGCGGCCCGGCCTGTCGCTCGTCACCGACCGCACCAAGGGCTGGGACGAGAGCATCGCGATCAAGGAGGACATCGCGCAGGCGAAGCAACTGCTCGCCGAGGCCGGGTTCCCCGACGGCAAGGGGCTGCCGGAGATCCGGCTGCTGGCCGGTGTGCAGGCGCCGATGGTCGACGCGATCGTCGACACCTGGAGCCGCAACCTGGGCATCAAGGTGAAGTCGGACATCGTCGAGAGCGGCGTCTACACGACCCGCCGCTGGCAGGTCCAGAAGGGCGACTACATCGGCTTCTACTACGGGACGTTCGCCGGTCTGCCCACCTGGCCGACCATGGTCGGCGCGCTGTGGTCGCCGAAGGACAACCAGATGTTCAGCCTCCCGGCCGCCAAGTGGGCGGAGTACCAGGAGCTCCAGCTGGACAAGAACCTCAAGCCCGCCGACAAGACCGCGAAGCTGAACGACATCCTCGCCAAGGACGCGGCGCCGGAGACCCGGCAGATGGGCGAGCTCGTCACCCAGGCGACCAGCGAGGCCGACGAGGCCAAGCAGCTCGACTTGTTCAAGCAGGCAGCGAAGATCCGCGAAGAGCAGGCGCTGTACATCCCGGTGGTGTGGACTGCGGCATACTTCGCGGTGCGGCCGTCGATCAAGGGTTTGCAGCTGCGGCCGTACCCGGACTACTTCTACCTCAAGCCGCTGGATGTGGAGGCGAGCTAGTCACGTGAGTGACGACGTACGGGTCGGGCTGGTCGGTGTCAACACCTCACATGCGGGGGCGTTCGCTCGAATCCTCAATGAGAACAAGGCAATCCCAGGCGCTCACCTGAGCTGGGTGTGGGGCGGCGAGCTCCGCTCCGATCAGCCGGACGCGTCCACGCTTGCCGCGACGTACGGGATCGACGCCGTTGCCGGCGAGCCGACCGAGCTGCTCGGTCAGACCGACCTGGTGCTCGTCGTCGACGACACCGGCGGCGGCGCGACGCACGCGCCGATGGCGCGGCCGTTCGTCGACGCCGGGATCGCGACGTTCGTCGACAAGCCGATGACGCTCGAGCTCGGTGAGGCACAGGCACTGTTCGCCTTGGCTGCAACGAAGAACGCGCCGCTGTTCAGCGCGTCGGCGTTGCGGTTCTCGGCCGAGCTGGAGGCGGAGCGGGAGACGTTCGCGGCACTCGGCAAGCTGTCGTCGGTCGTGAGCGTCGGGCCCGGTGAGTGGTTCTACTACGGCGTGCACGCCGTCGAGCAGCTGTTCGCGGTCGCCGGCGGCGACGTCGAGTGGGTGCAGCGGTTCAGCTTCCCCGATCGCGACGTGGCGGTGCTGTCGTACGCGAACGGCGGGCCGACCGCGACCGTGCAGACGTTGCGCGACGCGTCGTACGTGTTCCACGTGACCGCGTACGGCAAGGAGGGCTTCCACGCCGCGCAGGTGAAGGACTCGACCGCCTACTACACCAACCTTGTCCGCGCGGCGGTGGAGATGGCGCGTACGCGCGTCGCCCCCATCGCGGCGGAGGAGACGCTCAACCTGCTCGCCGTCCTGCAGGCCGGCGTGCTCTCAGCGGAACGCGGTGGCGAACGCGTCACCGTCGCCGAGCTGGTGCGATGAACCTCGCTGTCTATCTGGCCAAGCGGCTCGTCCGCTTGGTGATCTCGATCGCCGCGGTGTCGATCATCGCGTTCACGCTGCTGCAGCTGGCGCCGGGCAACTTCGCCGATATCCAGCGCGTGGCGAGTGGCGCGACGAACATCGGCAGCACCGGCACCGAGCAGATGGTCGGCGAGCTGACGACTCGGTACGGCCCGGACGTCCCGGCGTGGAAGCAGTACCTGCTGTTCATGAAGGGTGCGGTCACCTGGGACATGGGGCCGTCGTACAAGTACGCGACGCTGGACGTGCAGGAGATCATCGAGCAGGCGTTCCCGGTGTCGGCGACGCTCGCGTTGATCGCGGTGATCCTCGCGTTGCTGATAGCCGTACCGATCGGGGTCTTCGCCGCGCTCCGGCAGAACTCGATCGGCGACCAGGGCACGATGTTCCTTGTCACGTTGGGACACGCGCTGCCGAGCTACCTGACGGCGGCGTTCCTCGTGCTGCTGTTCACCGCGACCTTGCACTGGATGCCGTCGAGCGGCTGGGACCGGCCGATCCACCTGGTGATGCCGGTGCTCGCGTTGGCGCTCGGGCCGGCGGCGGTGCTGGCGCGGTACGTACGGTCCTCGATGCTCGAGACGCTGCGCGAGGACTACGTGATGGCGGCGCTCGCGAAGGGCGGGCGGCGCAGCACGGTGATCGTGCGGCACGCGCTGCGCAACTCGTTGATCCCGTTGGTGACGGTCGTCGGGCCCTTGTTGGCGGCGCTGATGACCGGCACGGTGTTCGTCGAGACGCTGTTCCGGATTCCCGGTCTCGGGCTGTACTTCGCCTCGGCGGCCGCCAGTCGAGACATGCCGCTCTTGATGGGAACGGTCTTGTTCTACGGGCTGATCCTGATGGTGACGAACCTGCTGGTCGACCTCGTCTACGGCGTTCTCGACCCGCGCGTACGAACGGTTGGGGGGTGGGGAAGATCGCGACCGCGACGGATATCGACGCCAGCGGCGGCGGCCCAGGCCCCGTCGGTGTAACGGCCGAGCGGCAGGCCCTCGGGCCGTGGGCGCGGGCCTGGCAACGGTTCCGCGGCAACAGGCTCGCGTTCGGCAGCCTGATCTTCTGTGGCCTGCTGATCGTGCTGGCGCTGCTCGCGCCGGTGCTGGCGCCGCAGCACTACGCCGAGACCGACTTCAACAACCTGCTCGCGTCTCCGGGGCAGGGCGGGCACCTGTTCGGGACCGACCAGCTCGGGCGGGACATCCTGTCCCGGTTGCTGTTCGGGCTACGGACGGCCTTGACCGTCGCGTTCGGCGCCGAGCTGACCGCGTTGGCGTTCGCGTTGGTGATCGGCCTGATCGCCGGGTACGTGGGCGGCCGGGTCGAGACCGTGCTGATGGCGTTCACCGACGTGATGTACGCGTTCCCGGCGTACCTGTTCGCGGTGATCATGGTGACGGTGCTCGGGCGCTCGGTCTTCGCGCTGATCATCGCGATCGGCATCGCGTCGTGGGTGACGCAGGCCCGACTGGTGCGGGCGCAGGTCATGACGTTGAAGGAACGCGAGTACGTCGAGGCCGCACGCTCGATGGGAGCGGGCGGGTTGACGATCGCCGTCCGCTACATCCTGCCGAACGCGATCGGGCCGATCCTCGTGACGACCTCGTTCGCGATCCCGGCGGCGATCGCGGCCGAGGCCGGGCTCGCGCTGCTGGGACTCGGTGTTCAGCCTCCGACGCCGTCGTGGGGCGCGATGATCACCGACGGGACGCGCAACCTGCTGTCGGCTCCGCACATGCTGGTCTTTCCGGCGTTCCTGTTCGCCCTCACGCTGTTGGCGTTCACCTGGCTGGGCGACGGCGTGCGGGACGCGTTCGACGCCGCTGGCGACGAACGCGGCTAGCCGGTCGCCTCAACGAGAGCTGCCCTTCACCCCCGGCCGGGGTGAAGGGCAGCTTCCGTTCCGCGGCTAGAGGGCGCGCGCGACCTTCTCGATCGCCTTGGCGGCGTCGCGGATGTCGTCCTCGGAGCCGAGCAGCACGTTCTGCGGCAGCCAGATCGTGTCCTCCGACAGCTGCTCGCTCACCGGCACGTCAGCCACCGGCACGGGCTGCCCGAGCCGCTTGCAGAGCGCCTCGACCTCCTCGAGCAGGGCCGGGTTGCGGTGCAGGCCGTCGTACCCGGGGCTGCACGGCACGCCCTCGGCCTGGAGCGCGGCGGTGAACTCCTTCTTCCGCTCGATCCCGCCGATCGACGGCAGCCGCAGCAGGAACAGGTGCCAGCCGTGCGCCGTCACTGAGGGGTCCTCGCTCGGCAGCGCGACGCCCTCGACCGACCCGAGCAACGACCGCAGCAGCGTGCCGTTCGCGGCCCGTACGGCCTGCAACGACGGGTGGTTGCGCAGCTGTTCGCGCAGGATCGCCGCCTGGAACTCCGTGAGCCGCAGGTTGTAGCCGAGGTGGTCGTGCTGGTACCAGCCACCGCCCGGTACCCGCCCGACGTTCGCCGCCGCGTACAGGCGTCCCGCGATGTCGTCGGAGTTCGTCACGCAGGCGCCGCCCTCGCCGGCGGACATGTTCTTGCTGGTCTGGAAGCTGAACGTCCCCACGTCGCCGATCGCCCCGACGCGGCGGCCCTTCCACTCCGCGCCGGCGGCCTGGGCCGCGTCCTCGATGATCGCGAGCCCGCGGCGCTGACCGAGCTCCACGAACGCGTCCATGTCGCAGGGCCGACCCGCGATGTGCACCGGCATGATCGCCCGCGTGCGCTCGGTGATCGCCGCCTCCGCGGCGGCCGGCGACAGCAGGTGGCTGTGCTCCTCGATGTCGGCGAAGACGGGGATCGCTCCCACGAACGTCACCGCCGCGGCGGTCGCGATGAACGTGTACGGCGGCACGATCACCTCGTCGCCGACACCCACGCCGACAGCGCGCAGGGCGGCCGCCAACGCCAGCGTGCCGTTGCACACGCAGATGCCGTGCGCGGCCTGCTGGTACTCGGCGAACTCGGCCTCGAAGGTCGCGACCACCTGGCCGTGGGTGCTGCCCCACTTGCCCGATGCGAGGACCTGACCGACAGCCTCCGCCGTAGCGTTGTCCGAAGTCGGCCAGGTCGGGTATGGCCGAGTACGGACCGGCTCGCCACCTCGGACGGCGAGTGTCGACGACATGCGGGATTCCCCCTTGATTCGTTGTCCATTCCTGCCCGACCCGGACGGTGTCGGAGCATGTTCTTGCGCTAGCGTCCCATAAGGGTGCGCACCAGATCGACCTTAAGGAGTACGCACGTGGGTGAAGGGCAACGGACCGATCCGGTACGCCGGGTCGGGGTGATCGGACTCGGCTTCATCGGCCGCGTCCACCTGGCGGGGTTACGCAATATCGGCGTCGAGGCGCACGCGTACGACCTGCTGCCCGACCTGACGACCCGAGCGGTCGAGGAGTACGGCGCCACCGCGCACACCTCGCTCGAGTCGGTCCTCGGCGCGGTGGATGTCGTCGACATCTGCACGCCGACCGACACGCACGCCGAGATCGCCCTCGCCGCCGCCGCGGCCGGCAAGCCGGTGATCAGCGAGAAGCCGCTCGCGCGGACCAACGAGCAGGCCGAGCAGATCGTCCGCACGTTCCGCGACGCTGGCCTGCCGTTGCACGTCGCCCAGGTGGTGCGGTTCTTCCCGGAGTACGCCGCCGCCCAGCGCACGATCGCGGCCGGGAAGATCGGGCGTACGTCCGTCGTCCGCCTGACCCGCGAGGGCGGGGTGCCGAAGTGGAGCACCTGGCTCACCAACGCCACCCGCTCCGGCGGCCTCATCCTCGACGTGATGATCCACGACATCGACTACGCGCGCTGGATCGCCGGCGACGTCGTCCGCGTCTGGGCCAAGCAGTTCCGGCCCACCGGCGACGACCAGGTCCCGTCGCACGCGTACGCGATCCTCACCCATGTCGACGGCGCGATCAGCCACATCACGGCCTCCTGGGCTCGTGAGGGCGCGGGCTTCCGGACCAGCTTCGAGATCGCTGGTTCCGAAGGGCTGCTGTCGTACGCGACCGACGAGCACGTGCCGGTGCGGTTCGCGCCGCCGGAGCTCGCCGTCTCCGGCACCGGAATGCCGCCGATCACGCTGGACGAGGACCCGTACACCACGGAGCTCAGGGAGTTCCTGCCCGCGATCGCCGGTGGCCCGGAGCCGCGCGTGACGGCGGAGGACGGCGCCGCCGCGGTGGCGATCTCGCTCGCCGCGATCGAGTCGTCGGAGACGGGCCGGGCCATCGACCTGCCCGTTCCGGATCAGCCCTACCTCGGCAGCGCGCCGGCCTTGGAGACCGCATCATGAGCAAGCTGAAGCTGGGGATCCTGTCGTTCGCGCACCTGCACGGTGCGGGCTATTTGTCCTTGCTGGCTGGGCGGTCTGATGTCGAGGTCCGGGTGTCGGACATCGACGCCGAGCGTGGCCAGAAGATCGCGTCGTCGTTCGGCGTGGAGTTCGTGCCGTCGTACGACGAGCTGCTGGCGTGGGAGCCGGCGGGCGCGATCGTGTGCTCGGAGAACTCCGTGCACCGTTCGCTCACCGAGAAGGCCGCCGCCGCAGGTGCGCACGTGCTGTGCGAGAAGCCGCTGGCGACCTCGTTGGCCGACGGCCAGGCGATGATCAAGGCCTGCGAGGCGGCCGGCGTCAACCTGATGACGGCGTTCCCGATGCGGTTCTCCGCGCCGGTGCGCGGGGTCGAATCCGTCGTCAGGGAAGGGCGTCTGGGCAAGATCTACGGCGTCGCCGGCACCAACCCGGGCCAGATGCCGGGCAAGGCGCACCCCTGGTTCGTCGACCCCGAGCTCGCCGGCGGCGGCTCGATGATGGACCACACCGTGCACGTCGCCGACCTGCTGCGCTGGATCCTCGACAGCGAGGCCACCTCGGTCTACGCGCAGACGAACAAGCTGATGTACCCGGACCTGCCGGTCGAGACCGCGGGCACGTTGGCGGTGACGTTCGAGAACGGCACGGTCGCGACGATCGACTGCAGCTGGAGCCGGCCCGAGTCGTACCCGACCTGGGGCGGCGTGACGCTGGAGCTCGTGGGCGAGAACGGCATCGCGTCGATGGACGCGTTCCGGCAGACGTACGCCTCGTTCTCCGACGGTCCCGGCCGCCAGGGGCCGCACGAGGTGAGCTGGAACGGTTGGGGCTCGAACGCCGACGCGGGCATGCTCGACGAGTTCATCTCGTCGATCCGCGAAGGCCGCGCGCCGCGACCGAACGGCTGGGACGGCTACCGGGCGACCGAGATCGCGATGGGCGGCTACAAGTCCGTCGAGTCCGGCCAGCCGGTCGCGCTGCCTCTCACGGTCTACCAACCCCTCTCTGTCGATTTGTTGGCCGACCTATGTGTCAGGCGGTCCACTCGAGCGTGAGGGGGATCCGGACGGCGGCGCCCTTGGCGACGTCGTAGACGAAGCCCTGGCCGGTGTCGTCCGGATCCGTGAAGCGCCTGATCGTCGTCTGGTCGCCGAGGTCGAGCGCGAGCTTGCGCTTGCTGAGCCTGCGGACGCGCTTGATCCGGTAGACCGCGTTGCGTTCGCCGTCGTTCGCGACGTAGACGTACGCGCCTGCCAGCTTCTCGAAGTCGTCGACGGGGTTGGGGACGCGTACTGTCAACGAGTTCCAGCCGGTGAGCTCTCTCGTGAATCCCACGAGGACGCCCTCGATCGCCTTGTCGGCTTTGCGGGTTCCCGCCTGCGCGGCGTCGTGCCCGAACGCGTACGTCTGCTCGCCGTTCTCGAAGCTCATCACTCCGAACGCGCCCTCGAACCTGTGCTGACCATCGACGGTGAGGACGAGGTCGGTCCTGAGTGAGCTGACGAGGTAGTCCACGCGGCCGTTCGTCAACGTGACCTTGACGGCGACCGCCTCGTTCGGGTCGAGCCCGCCCGCCTCGACGTCCACGAGCCTGGCGTCTCGCACGAACCGCGAGTCGACGTACGGCTCGATCACGGACACGAACTGGCTGGCCAGGTTGCCGTCCTCGCCGTGCCGGTGGCGACACGACGTAGCGAAGCCGCTTGGGATTGCCCGGCTTGTTGCGCGGGGGAGTGCCGTCGCAGACCGCGACCTCGTCGATGTCGGTAAGCATCGTGTAGCGCAGCCGGAGGTCGGGATCGGGGTCGAGGACGCGCCAGGTGTCCTTGATCTTCCACTCCAGCGCGAAGCCTCTGCGCGGGCGCTCGGCGCGGAAGACGTTGGTGAGCCAGTCGAAACCGTTCGCGTCCGGCCTCGCCTTCGCGGTGTCCGAGGGGCGGGGGACGTCGCGGCCGGCGTACGTGCCGCGCGACTGGTGGCTGAACCCGATGCCGTCGGCCGCGAGGTCGCCGGCCGCGGCGTGGAAGCTCAGGTGGTGGTCGGAACCGCCGACGACGCGGAAGATGTCGACGACGTAGGAGTTCTGCTCGTCGACGTCGACCATCGCGCTGACGCGGCGGTAGACCGAGGTCTGCTGGTAGACGTTCGGTGCCGAGGTGTCGACGACCTTGACCCGTTCACCGCTGGCGAAGCCGTGCGGCTCGCCGACCCAGTGCGGCTGCTGCTTGCTCGCGTCGACCACGACGGTGTTGTGGGCGACGGTGTTCTCGTTCCACTCGCGGGTGCGGATGCTCTTGTCGGCGAACTCGGGATAGCCGAGATCCGGCATGAGGTCGACGCCGAACGCGTACAGGCCGAGGTTGAGCGCGTCGTAGTCGCCGTGCCCTGTCGTGCGGCCGTAGTAGGTCCAGAGGCCGCGCATCTTCTCCTTGTCGCCGGTACGGAGGGCGGCGAAGCCGAACCCGGTGAGGTTGTCGCTCTCGAGCTTGAACTCGCCATGCTGTTCGACGATCTGCTTGATGCGCTCCTGCGTCTTCGCCGTGTTGGGGCTGAAGATGTCGCCGTACAGCAGGTCGATGCGGCCTCGGGCGATGTGGTTGGCGAGCTGGGCGTACTCCTTGTTTCCGTACCTTTCGAAGGAGCGGACGTACGCGTTCAGGCTGCCGATGATCGCGGGCTCGCCGGTCGTGCCGGTGTCGCCGATCGAGGGCGTGTAGCGGTTGAGCATGATCAGCGGGAGGCAGCCGGCGAGCAGCTTGCGCACCTTCGGGTGGCGGTAGAGGTCGGCCGTGGGGTAGCGGTCGTACCCGGCGAGCACGTCGGCGATGCCGCGGATGTACTCGGTCCACAGGTAGTTGTAGCCCGGCGCGCCCTCGTCGCCCATGCCGTCGCGGTCGACCCGGTCGATGAGCGCGGCCCGTACGCCGCCGCCGGTGATCTTCCAGGCGGGGGTCTGGATGAGGCCGCCGTTGTCCAGCACGAAGTCGATCCAGCGCTTGGACTCGACCGGGTGCGTCGAGCACGACGGCGGCGAGCGCGAGGGCGCGTTGGTGCATGCCGAAGTTGCCGGCGATCTGCGCGTCCTTGACGGCGGGATAGACCTGTCTCAGCAGGTTGTTCTCGAGGTTGGAGCGGATGGCTGCCGTGGTGTCCTTGGCCGCGAGGTCGTGTTTGCTCGCCTTGGCGCTGAGGAACTCGACGACGTTGCCGGGTCCTTGTTGGAGATCGCGGGGAAGAACGCGTCGTACGCCAGGATGAGGTCGGCGACGAGCTGCGGCTCCCAGATCGCGCCGACGGTCTTGCCCTTCTTCATGTTCCCGTCGGAGTTGAGGAAACCGTGGTCGGCGGGGTAGGCCGAGATGTCCATGTCCGGGTAGAGGTCGGCGACGCGGTCGAGCAGGATGAGGCCGGCGCGCGCGTACCTGACGTCGCCGGTGTAGAGGTAGCAGTCGCGGAAGGCGTTCAGGGCTTGGACGATCTGGCCGGTGTGCCAGACGTGCCAGTGGTTGTAGTAGGCGACGAACGTCCAGCGGTTGCCGTTCCGGTCGACCCACCCGTTGCCGTCGTCGACGCCCCAGCTCCTGCCGCGGGCGGGGTAGAGGCGGTTGACGAGGTAGCGGGGGTTGGCGCGCTCGGGCCGGAAGCAGCCTTGCTGGTCCAGGCCGCTGGCGTAGTAGGACGCGAAGTCGTTGGTGGGGAACGTGTAGCCGCTGGAGGGGTCGGTGACCTTCCAGGGGTTGTTGATCGGGTCGGCGCGCCAGGGGTAGTTGCCGAACTTGTTGATCGTCGGTGCCGGTGATGGGTGAGCCGAGTGCCTGGTTGACGGCGTAGCTTCTCGGGACGCACTGGCTGGTGGGGAGTCGCCAGAGCCACTCGTCGCCCTGGTCCAGGAAGGGCTTTGCTCGCTCTACGGCCTTGTCGCGGAGCTGGGCGGCCCATTCGTACTGGGCGATGTTCCGCCTGGCTGCCTTGACCTTGTCGAACGTGTAGTAGGTCGGCTTGGTCTTGCTGGTGGTGGGCGCCTCCGCGTGGGCGCGCCCGGTGGCCGCGGCCGACCCCGCGACGAGCGCGCCGGCGCCCCACAGGACCTCACGTCGTCCCGGTGCCCATGCCCCCATGGTCAGCCTCCTCGCCGGCCGGACTCTCCCGGAGACTCCTCCTCTAGGGCAAAGAGTTCAAGACTGGACTTTTCGGGCATTCAGGGTCATGATTCGCCCTCACACCAGCCCCACTGACCTCACGCGTCACACCAAATAAGGACTCGTGCGGAAGCCACGACGGAGGGAGAGCGCGGTGAACGTCCGAAACCGGCTTGCATCAATCGGCATCGAGTGGTCACCATCGCAGCCACCGATCACATCAAGCCGACCCTGAGGTCACGCAGGTGATGCCGCGCCTCATGCGCGGCCCGGTGGGCGAGCTGTGCCACCGACCGCGGCTGACCATCCGACCCGACCCCCTCCCGCGCCCACCTGGCGGCGGTCGGGTCGGCCAGCGTCGCCACGAACGCGGCGCACCTCTCCGCGACCTCGTCGAGCACGTCCTCAAGCCGCCGGTCGCGATAGCGCTGACTCTCCGTGTAGGCATCCCAGTCGAACGCCTCGAGCACAGCCCGGTCCTCGGTCAGCACACGGTGGATCCGCTGGGCGTACCACCCGATGGCGTCCCCGGTGTGCGCCACGTACTCCAGCGGCGACCACACCTCCGGCGCCGGCCGCGCCCGCAGCCGCTCGTCGTCGTCACCGAGCTCGCCCACCCACCGCGACAGCTCAGCCGGCAGCCCGCGAACTACCGCGACGGCGTCCTCCGGCAGGCCATCCCAGTCATAACCACATTCCCCGCAACGACTCACGCGCTCCATTGTCGCGTGAGCGGGATCCGCACCGACTTCCCGATCACCGGGTCGAACCGGAATCCCAGCGACGGATCGTCCGCGTCCTTGTACCCACGGATCGGCGTCGCGTCCCCGATGTCCAGCCACAGCGTCTTCGCGTCGAGCAGCTTCGCGCCCTTGATGACGTACACCGCGTTCCGTACGCCGTCGGTCTGCGCGTACACGTACGACCCCACCAGCGTCGACGGCGTCGGGCACGCGCCGGTCAGCGTGATCGTGAGGGAGTTCTGTGCCGACAGCTTTCCGGTGAAGCCCTTGATCGTGCCGCCGACCGCGTGCAGGCCCTTCATCGCCGTGTTCGGCCCGCACTGGGTCGCGTCGTGACTGAAGGCGTAGACAGCCTTGCCGCCCTTCAGCTGGTACACGCCGAAACTGCCCCGGAACGTGAACAGGTTGTCGATCAGGAGCGCTACGTTCGTCCGGGTCGACGAGACGACGTAGTCCACGCGGCCGTTCGTCAACTCCACCTTGACGGCCGCCGCCTCATGCGCGGCGAGCGTTCCGGTGGCGGGCTTGATCGAGACCGCCGTCAGCTTCTTGATCAGCCGAACTCCGACGTACGGCTCGATGACCGACACGAACTTGCTTGCCAGTTTGGTCCCTCGCCGATGTGCGATCACGTACCGGAGCTTGTCGGGGTTGCCCGGCTTGTTCCGCGGCGGGATCCCGTCGCACAGCGCCACGTCGTCGACCGGACCGAGCATCGTCAACCGCAGATGGAGGTTCGGGTCGACCGGGTGCACGTTGAACGTGTCCCTCACCTTCCAGTCCACGCTGAACTGGCTCGCCGGCGCCGAGCATCGCGACACGTTCACCAGCCAGTCGAACCCACTGGCCCCACTGCGCGGCGCGGCGTTGTCGGAGGGAGGAGAGACGTTCGCGCCGGCGTACGATCCGCCGCCCTGCGTGGACATCGAGACGCCCGTCGTGGTGACCGGACCTTCGGCGGCGTGGAACGAGAAGTGGTGGTCGGTCCCACCCACGACCCGGAACACGTCGAAGACGTAGGAGTTCTTGTCGTCGATCGCGATCATCGCGGTCGTCCGCCGGTACGTGCTCGTCTGCGTGTAGACCTTCGGCGCGGACACGTCGAACAGCTGGACGGCGTTGCGTACGGCGTAGCCGAGCGGCTGCCCGACCCAGTGCGACGCCTGGCGCTTCCGGTCGACCGTCACGGTGTTGTGCGAGATCGTGTTGGCGTTCCACTCGAACCGGCGGGCGTTGTTGTCGGCGAACTCCGGATAGCCGAGGTCCGGCATCAGGTCGATTCCGGTGCCGTACATGCCGATGCTGAGGGTGTCGCCGTGCCCGTGCGACCCGGCGTTGCGTCCGTAGTACGTCCAGACGCTGCGCATGTTCGCGCCGGTGCCGGTGCGCAGGGCGATGAACCCGTACCCGGTGAGGTTCATGCTCGGCAACGCGAGCGGACCCTTGGCCGCCAGGACGTCTGCGATCTTGCTCCGCGTTCCCGCGACGTCCTTGGAGAAGATGCTTCCGTAGAGGCTCTCGATTCGCTGGTGGTTGAGCTGGTACGCGAGCTGCGCGAACACCGGGTTGCCATACCGCTCGAAGTCCGCCACCAACTGCTGCGAGGTCGCCATCGCGATCGGCTTGCCGGTCGATCCGCTGTCGCCGATCGACGGCAGGTACTTGTTCAGCATCGTGAGCGCCGGACGAGCGGCGATCATCTTCGCGTACTTGGGATGCTTGAACAGATCCGCGGTCGGATAGCGCTTGTAGCCGGCGAGCGCGTCGGCTACGCCGCTCAGCGCGGTGATCCAACCGAGGTTGTACTGCGGCGCCGCCTCGTCACCGAACCCGTCGCGGTCGAGCTGGTCGACGAGCGTCGCCTCGAGGTTGCCGCCGGAAATGCGCAACGTGGGATCGCCAACCCGACCGCCCGCTTGGAAGATCCAGTCGATCCACTGCTTCGACTCCGTCGGTGAGTCGAGCACGACGGCCGCGGTCGCGAGTGCCCCTTGGTACATGCCGAAGTTGCCGGCGATGCGGTGCGCCTTCACCGCCGGGAACACCGTACGGATCAGGTTGCCCTCGATGTTCTGCTTGATCGCGTCGATCGAGGCCTTCGACGGGAGCCCGTGCTTCTGCGCCTTGGCGTGCAGGAACGACACGACATTCGCGACGTCTTTCGTCGCGATCGCGGGAAAGAACGCGTCGTACGCGCTCATCAGATCCGTGACGAGAAAGGTCTCCCAGATGCACCCGAGCACCTTTCCGCGCTCGGTGCCGCCTTCGGAGTTCAGGTACGCTGGCGCCTTGTACACGCTGATGTCCATACCTGGATAGACATCAGCGACCCGGTCGAGCATGATCAGGCCGGCGTGTGCGTATTTCGTCAGTCCCGTATAGAGATACGCATCGCGAAGGGCTCGAATGGTCCGATGGATCGCGCCTCTCGCGGTGTCCTTGGTGACGTCGCCGAACCAGTTGTGCCAGTGGTTGTAGTACGCGACGAACGTCCAGCGTTTGCCGTTCGTATCGACCCACCCGGTGCCGTCGTCGACACCCCACTTGGCGCCCTTCTCCGGGTAGAGCTTGTTGACGAGCAGGCTCCGGTTGGCCTTCGCCGGATCGAACAGGCCCTTGGCGTCGAGGCCGCTGGCGTGGAACGCCGCGAAGTCGTTGGTGGGGAAGATGTAGCCGCTGGACGGGTCCACGATCTTCCACGGCTTGTTGACCGGGTCGGCTGTCCACGGGTAGTTGCCGTACTTGTAGATGTTCCGGCCGGTGATGGGGGAGCCGAGCGCCTGGTTGACGGCGTAGCTCCGCGGGACCCGCTGGCCGGAGATCAGCTTCCACAGCCAGTCGTCGCCCTTGGCCACGTACGGGTCGGCGTCGGCGACCGCGTCGTCGCGCAACTTCCGTGCCCACGCGAAATTGGTGATGTTACGACGCGCTGCAGCCACCATCTCCGAGGTATAGAGGGTGGGCGCCGTCTTCGTCGCGTATGCCGCCACGCCATGAGGCGGTACACCCAGCAAAGCGGTCATTGGGGAAGCCCTCTCGCGCAATTATGCGAACGCGGATTTTCGGGAGGTTCCCCTGAAACGGACTAACTGCGCAAGACGGTATAACCAGTTCTGGTCATTTAACTCGCTCCGTAGCCGAACGACTATTGTTTGGTAATTGGAGCGAAATGCGAGTAACCGATTGCTCGCTCGCTGTCAGTTCATGACTGTGTGCAGGGCTGGTCTGACTCGACGTGATCAGGCCATCCACTCGCGGGTCAACGGGATTCGCGCGTTGGCCCCGACTGCTAGGTCGTAGCGGTAGCCCAGTTCGAAGTCGTCCGGGTTGACGTAGCCGCGGATTGTCGTCGTGTTTCCGACCTTGAACTCGCATTGATTGCCGGAGGTCGCGCCAATTCCCGCAATGCGGTAAACGGCGTTTCGTTCTCCGTCATTGTCGACGTACAGATAGTGACCAAGGAGCGTCGACGGATCGGAAAGCGGCTCGTCGAGCGCCAGTGTGACGCTGTTGTTCGAGGAGAGTTCGGCGGTGAACGCGTGCACGCTGCCGGTGAGTGCGGCGAGGCCTCGGCGAATGCCGGGCTCACCGACGCGAACCGCGTCGTGACCCATTGCGTATATCGGCCGGTTGTTTCGTACCGAATACACTCCGAAACCGCCCTGGAACTCAAAGCGCCCGTCGACGGTGAACGACAGGTCGGTGCGCAATGAGCTCACGACATAGTCGGTGCGCCCGTTCGTCAGCTCGACCTTCACCGCGACCGTGTCGTTCTCGCTGAAGTCCGCACCGTCGGCGCTGACGACCGGAACGGTGGTGACGGCGTGGATCGCCGGCTGGTCGACGTACGGCTCGATCACCGACACGAACGCGCTGGTGAGCTGCAGACCTTGCCGATGCGCGATCAGGTAGCGCAGGCTCGGCGGGTTGCCCGGCTTGTTGCGCGGCGGGATCCCGTCGCAGAGCGCCACGTCGTCGATCGGGCTGAGCACGTTCAGCCGGAGGTGCAGATCGGGGTCGGGATCGTAGACGTTCCAGGTGTCCTTGATCTTCCAGTCGACGGTGAACGGGCCGGTGGGGTTGGCTCTCGACACGTTGGACAGCCAGTCGAACCCGGAGGCGTTCGGCCGCGGCAGCGCGTTGTCCGCCGGCGGCAGGATGTCGGGCCCGGCGTACGTGCCGGTGGGTTGCGCGACGAGGTCGAGGCCGGTCGTGGTGACGGGTCCTTCGGCGGCGTGGAACGACAGGTGGTGATGCGAGCCGCCGGTGACGCGGAAGACGTCGACCGCGTACCAGTTCGCGTCGTCGATCGTGACGGTCGCGGTGAGCCGCCGGTACCGGGTGGTCTGCGGGTACACGTTCGGTGCGGACAGGTCGAACAGCTTGACCCGGGCGGTGTTCGCGAAGCCGTGGGGCTGGCCGACCCAGTGGTTGAGCTGACGCTTGTTGTCGACCGTGACGGTGTTGTGCGCGATTGTGTTGGCGTTCCACTCGATCCTTCGCGCGTTGTTGTCCGCGAACTCGGGGTAGCCGAGGTCGGGCATCAGGTCGGTGCGGAACCCGTACAGCCCGAGGTTGAGCGCGTCGCCGTGGCCATGTCCCGCGGTGCGTCCGTAGTAGGACCAGGCCGCGCGCATCGCGTCGCCCGTTCCTTGCCGGAGTGAGGCGAGGCCGTACCCGCTGAGGTTCTCCGTGGGGAGGGCGAGCGGGCCTTCGCGGTCGATGACCTGCCGCATCCGATCGAGCGTTCCTTCCACGTCGGTGGAGAAGATGCTGCCGTAGAGGCCGTCGAGGGAGTTGTTGTTGGTGAGGTAGGCCAGCTGCGCGTAGACGGGGTTGCCGTACCGCTCGAAGTCGGCGGTGAACTGCTGCGGGAGGCCGGTGAGGATCGGGCGGCCGGTGGAGCCGCTGTCGCCGATCGAGGGCTGGAACCGGTTGATCATCGTGAGGACCGCGCGGCCTTCGAACATCTTCGCGTACTTCGGGTGCTCGTACAGGTCGGCGGTCGGGTAGCTGTCGTACCCGGCGAGCGCGTCCGCGGCGCCGCCGATCGCGGTGATCCAGCCGAGGTTGTAGCCGGGCGCGGCCTCGTTGCCGAAGCCGTCGCGGTCGACGTCGCCGACGAGCTGGGCGTGCATGTTGCCGCCGGTGAGGTGCAGCTCGGGGGTGGTGACTCGTCCGCCTGCCTTGAAGATCCAGTCGATCCACGGGTTCGACTCGGTGGGCGAGTCGAGCACGACGGCGGCCATCGCGAGCGTGGCTTGGTGGGAACCGAAGTTGCCGGCGATCTGATGCTTCTCGATGGCGGGGAAGATCTGGCGGATCAGGTTGGTCTCGATGTTCTGCTTGATCGCCTCGACGTCGGCCTTGGGTGGTTGGCCGTACTGGGTCGCTTTGGCGTTGAGGAACTCGACGACGTTGGCCTGGTCGGTGGTCGCGACGGCGGGGAAGAACGCGTCGTACGCGCTGACGAGGTCGCGGGCGAGGCCAGTCTCCCAGATGCAGCCGACGATCCTGCCGCGGCCGGAGCCGCCGTCGGAGTTGAGGAAACCCTCACTGGCCTTGTAGGCGCTGGTGTCCATGTTGGGGTAGACGTCGGCGACGCGGTCGAGCATGACCAGGCCGGCGTGGGCGTACCTGACGTCGCCGGTGTAGACGTACGCGTCTCTGAGCGCGCGGATCGTGAGGTGGACGGCGGCTTTGGCGGTGTCGCGGGCGACGTCGCCGAACCAGGTGTGCCAGTGGTTGTAGTACGCGACGAACGTCCACTTCTTGCCGGCGTCGTCGATCCAGCCGTAGCCGTCGTCGACACCCCAGGTGGGTCCGCGGTCGGGGTAGAGCTCGTTGACGAGCTTGGTGCGGTCGGCTCTGGTCGGGTCGAACCTGCCTTGCTCGTCGATGCCGCTGGTGTAGTAGGCGGGGAAGTCGTTGGTGGGGAAGACATAGTCGCTGGAGGGGTCGGTGAGCTTCCAGGGGTTGCCGATCGGGTCGGCGCGCCAGGGGTAGTTGCCGTACTGGTAGATGTCGCGGCCGGTGATGGGGGAGCCGAGCGTCTGGTTGACGGCGTAGCTTCGCGGGAGCTTCTGGGTGGTGACGAGGTTCCAGAGCCACTCGTCGCCCTTGGCCACGTACGGGTCGGCCGCTGCTTGTGCGTCGTCGCGTACCTGCTTCGCCCAGTCGAAGTCCTCGATGTTGCGCCGCGCGGCCGCGACCTTCTCCGCGGTGTAGAACGTCGAGGCCGTCTTCGTGCTTGCGCGTCCTAGGTCGCTCACGGGGTTCCCTCCGTCACCGGTTTCGGTAGGGTCCCTTACTCGTTCGGTGTGGGCAAGCGTTTGCCACGAGGTTGCCCCTGCCGGCCACCGAGATGTCCGTCTGGTCCCGATGCGTCCCGCCCAATATCCAGCTGCGGCCGAGCTGGAGGCGCCGATATCGTCTCGATCGTGACGGTGGAAGTCGAAGCAGTGAACCGCGTCCTCGCGGCCTTGGAGTCGCACGGTGCGTCGGGTGAGTTCCGCAACCTCTCCTCGCCGATCCCCACGGCGGCCGCCGCCGCCGAGGCGCTGGGGTGTGAGGTCGGAGCGATCGCGAACAGCCTGATCTTCATGGCCGACGACGCGCCCCTGCTCGTCGTCGCGAGCGGCGCCCACCGCGTCGACACCAAGCTCGTCGCAACGCTGATCGGCGCCCGCAAAGTACGCCGAGCCACCCCGGAGCAGGTGTACGCAGCCACCGGCCAACAAGTAGGCGGCTGCGCCCCCATCGGCCACCCCACCCCGGTGCGGACACTGCTCGACGCCACCCTCGCCACCTTCCCGGTGGTCTGGGCAGGTGGCGGCGACCACTTCACGATGTTCTCCAGCACCCTGGCCGAACTGGAACGCATGACCAGCGGCACCATCGCCGAAGTAGCCGCACCCCCCACCCCGTCCTAGCCCCCACCCGCCACCCGCCACCCGCCACCCGCCACCCGCCACCCGCCACCCGCCACCCGCCACCCGCAGTGGCTGATCCGGGCAGCCCACGGTGAGGTCGAGCACCTCACTGCCGCACCCCAAATCGATCGCGGTGCCCGGCGAATCCGCCCGGCGATCACCTCCACCGCGACCGCCCAGCCGTCCATCCGCGCGGCCCAGTCCCTTCGACCCTGGGTCCCCATCCGCCGAGCCAGCCGTCGCCGCTGAGGCCACCGTTGGGCTTCCCTTCGTCGGCGGCCATAGGGTCGCTGCATGACGGGAGCTGTACTGCCGCCGGCGGGTCGGTTCGTTCGGGTGCTCGACACCACGCTGCGCGTCGATGAGCGGGGGCCGGTCGATGGGCCGGCGGTGCTGTTTGTTCATGGTGGGCCGGGACAGGGGTGTGCGGACTTCATGGCGTGCGTCGGTGACCTGCTCGCGCTCGAGGTCCGGCTGATCGGCGTCGACCAGCGCGGCACTCTCTACTCCGACCCGCTCCCTGACGACGACGCCTCGCTCACGGTCGACGACCTCGTCGCCGACTTCGAGGCGCTCCGGATTGAACTCGGCATCGATACCTGGACCGTCCTCGGTCACTCCATCGGCGGCCGCTACGCCCTCCGGTACGCGCTCCTGCATCCGGACGTCGTCACCGCGGCGATCTTCGAGAATCCGGAGTGGGACTTCGCCAACTCCACCCACGCTCAGCTCTCCCGCGCGCTCCCGTTGCTCGCCGACCGACCGGCCGATGCCGACCGGATCCGCGAGCTTCTCGCCGACGACCTTCCGCGTACTGCCGCGATGTGGCAGGAGAAACGGCAACTCCTCTCCGGAATCGAGTCCATCTATCTGCACGACACCGCGAGCGGCGAGCTGATGGACCGCCTCCCGCAGCTCGATCCCGGAGCCCGCGCACGAGGCCGACGGCATGCGCAACTGCTCGCCGAGGACCCGATGCTCTACCGCTCGTACCTCACCGACCTCGACCACCTCACCCAGCCCGCGCTCCTCCTCGCCGGCGCGCACGACCCGATCGCGAACGAGCCCGTGCTCGACGCGTTCCGCCGAGCTCCGCGCGGGCACCTCGAGGTCTTCGAGCAGTCCGGCCACTTCATCCATCTCGAGGAGCCGAAGCGGTACGCCAAGGCTGTCAGCGCGTTCATGACCGCGCTGCATCCAGCGTGACGCTCTTCGGCCGCAGCCCGAACCGGCCGTAGAACCGGATCGCGCCCTCGTTCGCCGCGTACGCGGTGACCGCGACCCGGCCGACCCGACGCTCGTCCGCCCAGCGCAGGAACGCCTGCACCAGCAGCGACCCCGTGCCGTCGCCGCGGGAAGCCGGCCGGACGTACATGCTCTCCAGCTCACCCGTCAGCACCGGTCGCATGCTGTTCGGCGCGTGTAGCCGGCCGATGAGGTAGCCGACGGTCCCGGCGTCCTCGGCATCGGCCACGTACACGACCACGTTCGCCTCATCGTCCAACGCCGCGGTGAAGTAGTCGCGTGCCTCGCGTCCCGGCCATCCTTGGTCGAGGAACGGGTCACGCGTTCCCGAGTCCTCAGCGAACAAGGCCGCGTTCAGCTCGGCCAGCACGTCCAGGTCGCCTGGACCCGCCTTTCGCACGGTCATCTCGCCCATGTCGGCGACGGTACAGTCACTCACCCTCGTTGATAAATGCCTCCACTACGCTTGGCGAAACTGGGCAACGGAAGGGATGCGCGATGATCTCGATCGGTCGACTCGAGCCGGAGGACCGAGCCGAGTGGGAGGCTCTGTTCCGCGGCTACAACGCCTTCTACGGACGCAGCGATCCGGATCCGGAGATGATCGACCGAGCTTGGCGCGAGTTCCAGGCTGACGATCGGATGCACGCGCTCGGCGCTCGTCTCGATGGACGTCTCGTTGGCATCACCCACTTCTTCGTGCATGTGAGCACGTCATCGCCGGATGTCTGTTATCTGCAGGACCTGTTCACCGCTCCCGAAGCACGCGGCCACGGTGTGGGCCGAGCGCTGATCCAGGCCGTCGCCGACTGGGCGCGTGAGCGGGGATGCGTTCGGGTCTACTGGCACACCCAGGAGTCGAACGAGACCGCTCGTCGGCTCTACGACAAGGTCGCGGTCAATCGCGGGTTCATCGAGTACAGCGTCCAGCTGTGACGCGGTAGGAAATCGGGTTGCAGGTCGGCACAGACCTCCGATTGGTTGGAGCCATGCACGAGCTACCCGACCACGTACAACGCAACCGTGAGCTCTGGGACGCCAGCTACAGCACCTGGTTCGGATCGCTCGCGCGCGACCAGTGGGCGGCGGAACCTCACTGGGGCTTGTTCGCGATCCCGCAGACGGATCTGCCTGTCCTCCCGGACGAGCTCACCGGGCTCGACACGATCGAGCTCGGCTGCGGCACGGCGTACGTCTCCGCGTGGATCGTGCGAGGCGGCGGCCGTCCGGTCGGCATCGACAACTCCGAACGCCAGTTGGCCACTGCGGCGGCCATGCAGAAGGAGTTCGGACTGAGCTTTCCGCTCCTCCACGGCAACGCCGAAGCGGTCCCACGTCCGGCTGCTTCGTTCGACCTCGCGATCAGCGAGCACGGTGCCGCGTCCTGGTGCGACCCGTACCGATGGATTCCGGAAGCGGCGCGACTGCTCCGTCCCGGCGGGAAATTCGTGTTCATGCGCAACTCCACACTCCTTACTCTGTGTCAGCCGCCTGAAGGACCTGCGGGTGCCGAACTCCTGCATCAGCAGTTCGGCATGAACGCGATCGACAACGGCGACGGCGGTGTCAACTTCCAGTTGCCTACCGGGCCCATGATCCGCCTGCTGCGGGAGAGCGGCTTCGTGCTCGAGGATCTGATCGAGGTGCAGGCGCCGCCGAACGCCACAACGCCTTACGACTATGCCGATCCCGCGTGGGCTCGGCAGTGGCCGGCTGAGGAAGTGTGGAAGGCGCGGCGCGTCTAGGTCGACTCAGCGAGGTCATCTTCGTGGCTCCGTTCGTGTCGGTGGCTTGGTGGTGAGGATCCTGCCTCAAGCCACCGACAAACGCATCGAGCACACTAGCGAATCGGGTGCTCCAGGTACGCCCCGGAAGTGCAAAAGCCCAGCGTGCGGTACAGCTGTTCGCCCTCAGCGGACGCTTGCAGAACGGCGATCGGATGGTCGTACGCGCGGGCGAGCTCGAGTGCGGCGGCCATCATCGCCGTTCCGTATCCACGGCGGCGATGCGTAGCCGCCGTCATCACGGCGTAGATTCCGGCCACTCCGGCGGAGAAGAACACCTCGCCCGTAGCCATCGGCACGTCGTCGACGTAGCCCACGAGATAACGCGCCGGACAGCTCTTCTGGAGCGCCGCGTCGGCAGTTCTGGTGACGAACTCCGGCAACGTCGTCGACGGGGGATCCCACCCATGTCCAAGCACAGTGGCGTAATCCACAAGGTGCCTCGGCTCGCTCGCGACTTCGACACGAATCTGAGGTACGTTGTCGGCGGTCGGGTTTACGGTCTCGTTCAGATCGATCCACATGGCTGACTCAGGATCGGACGCAGGCAAGCCCGCCTTGACAAGGAGCTGGGAGAGATCGTTCGGCGTCGACGTCGGGCCGACCCACCACGAGTATGGACGCTTCGTGGCACGGGTTGCGGTAACGATGTCGTTGATCCGAGCGACGGCGGTCTGTTCGGTGAAGCGAGCACGCGCGACGATGTTGAAAGTGTCGTCGGCCAGGCCGCTGTCTGAGATGAGGATGTCGGCGGACTCCTCAACAGTCATGGGCACATGAGTTCGGTGCAGGTGACAGGCATGCTCGGCGAGGTTGTGATCCATCCGCTCGAGCAGGTCGTGCAGGTCTCAGGCCGTACGTCATGTCGGGAGCGTAGGTGATGCGAGCTCGTTCGTGCTCGCCATAAACGGAAGGTAGGTGGTCGTCAGGAGTGTGCTGCGATGAGCTTGTCGAAGAACGCGTTCGTCTCGTCGTCGACGGTCTTGCGCTCGGGATGAGCGTCGTACCAGTCGATGATGTGGCGAGCACCGGTGGCGAACGGGATCGTCGCGACGTAGTCGGGAACCAGCGCCTTGACCTTGCTGTTGTCGAAGATCACCGAGTGCGTCTTGTCGCCGAGCAACGAGGCGCCGAGTCGGCTGTCGGCGGCCGCGATGGCGTCGGACGCGAGATGCACGAGGCGCGGTTCGGCTCCGGCGGCGGCCGCGAGGAGCTCGTAGATCTGGTTCCAGGTGAGCACCTCGTCTGAAGTGATGTGGAAGCTGTCGCCGATCGCCTGCGGGTGGCCGAGCAGTCCCACGAACGCCTTGGCGAAGTCGACGTGGTGGGTGACCACCCACAGCGATGAACCGTCGCCATGCACGACGACCGGGAGTCCGCGGCGCATCCGGTCGATGTCCGTCCAGCGAGCCATCGTAGGAATGGAGGTGCGGTCATAGGTGTGTGACGGCCGAACGATCGTGATCGGAAAGCCCGAGTCGCGATAGGCATCGACCAGCAGCGACTCGCAGGCGATCTTGTCGCGGGAGTACTGCCAGTGCGGGTTGTACAGCGGCGTCGACTCGACGATCGGCAACCTGGCGGGCGGAGTCTGGTAGGCCGACGCCGAGCTGATGAACACGTACTGGCCGGTCCGGTCGCGGAACAGGTCGAGGTCGGTCTGCACGTGGTCGGTGGTGAACGCGACGAAATCGACGATCACGTCGAACTCCCGATCGCCCAGCGCCTGCCGCACGGACTCGGGCTCACGGATGTCGGCAACCACACTCTCGACCCCGTCCGCGAGAGGCCGAATCGACGTGGTGCCGCGGTTCAGCACGGTGAGCTCGATCCCGAGCTCGAGCGACCGCTCCACGCAAGCCGAGCTGATGATTCCGGTACCGCCGATGAACAACGCCTTGAGTGCCGTCATATTCGCCAGCATGTCACTCGCACGAGCGACCTATCGCCGAGAGTCCGAGTCCGGCCGTGTCGCGACCGCGGCCGACAACGGCCGCTGTCCGACTGGTTGTTCGCGGCACCAAGCCGCAACCCGCTCGATGTCGACCGTTGTCCTGGTGTCGACCCGGAGGACCGGTCCGAGCCCGAGCGGGCCGGGTGGGTCAGCGACCGGAGCTGCTCCCGCGGAGGTCGCATGGATCGCGTGGCGCGTCGGTTGGCGCTCGTCGCAACGCTGGGCGGCCAGTGCCAACGGGACGTCGCACCAGAGCTCGAGCGGCTGGTCGACTCCGGAGCGAGCGAGGCCGGCCTCGACGTGCGATCGCGTCGCCTCCGTATGGGGGCTGTCGACGATGCCACCGATTGGTGACTCGGCCAGCAGACGCCACATCGTCTCGCTCGCGGCCGCACCGAGGAGCGTGCTCCACTCGCGCTGCGAGCGCCCGTCCGTCGGAGCGAGGAAGTCCGCCCAGGTCTCCTTGATCACGTCCTTGGCGTACAACGGCAGCCCGAGCAGTCGCGCCAACGGTCGGGCGAGCGTCGACTTGCCGGAGCCCGGGACGCCGTTGACCAGGATCACGAGCGGATGGTCGTGCACGGGGCTACGTTCCCGCACCCGGGTCGAGAGGTGCGAAGACTCCGTTCTCGTCCGGCTGGAACTCGTGGACGGCCACGACCGCGGTGGCGGGGAGGGGGCCGTACAGATGCGGGAACTTCGGCGACGACGGGTCGGTGGGGTCGCCGGGTTCCCAGCGGAGTGGGGCGTCGACGCGGTCGGGGTCGATCTCCAGGAGGACGAGGTCGGTGCGGCCTCGGGCGATGAGGTTCGCTGGGACGTGCACGAGCTCCGCGGTGGAGCAGTGGATGAAGCCCTCGGTGTCCAACGTGTCGCCTCGGTACTCGCCGGCGGAATGCGCCGCCGTCCAGTCCCCCCGCGAGCAGAAGTGGAGGATCGTCATGGCGGGCACAGTACGCTGACCCGGGTGAGGGAAGAGTTCGACCTTGAACGGGTGCAAGGTCAGGTTGACATTCCCGAACGGACGATGCGCTGGCTGGCCGAGCTCCAGCCCGCACAGATCGACCGTCCCGTTCTGCCCGACGACGCGGAAGCGGAACGGTTGCTCGACCACCTCGAGGCCCCGCAGGAAGACCGCGCCGACATGCTGGCCGCGCGACCGGATCCCCAAGCGGACAAGGCGTACTGGTCGATCCTCGACCGCCTCCACCGATCCGTCGTCCCCACCGTCGGCCAACCCATCTCGACCGACGGGTTCGGCGGCTGGCCGCCGCTGATCACCAACCCGGCCGACGCCAAAGGCCGCCAGCTCTACGTCTGGGCCTACCTGGCGATTCTCCCCACCGCCCGGCGCCACCACCGCGAACGCGGCATCAGCGACGAGGTCTCCTGGGCAACCCTCTCGCTCGCCCAAGCGCTCGGCTCGCATCGCGACCTCACCGACCACAACGGGCTCGGCCTGACGCACCAATGGGGACCGCCGATCAGGCTCCGCGGCGCGTTCTACCGGCTCGGCCGTCTCGACTTCAACCGCGCCGAGCTCTCGTTCAGCAACGGCCCGGGCGGGTACGCGCTCTCCGTCCACATCCCGGCGATCGGCAGGCTCGACCCGGCCACCGTCGAGCAGTCGATCGCGGCCGCGCGCGAGTTCTTCCCAAAGCACTATCCCGAAGAACCGATCACGTTCTTCACCTGCGACTCCTGGCTCCTGGACCCACAACTCGCCGAGTACCTGCCCGACGGCTCGAACATCCTCGCGTTCCAGCGCCGCTTCACGCTGATCAAGGCCAAGCCGAACCACGACCCGTACGGAGACGCCGCGATCATGCGCTTCGTGTTCGGCCGCCAGGGCACCGGCGACGACGTCCTCGACGAGCTCCCGCAGGACACCACGCTGGAGCGCGCGTACGTCACCCACCGGCGCAACGGCCGACACTGGCACGAACGCACGGGCTGGTTCCCGTTCGAGGAGGCACCATGATCCTTCGCAACGCGCTGTACGCGATCTACGCCCGTCGGTTACGCCGCCAGCTCGCCGGCGGCTCCATGCCCAAGCACGTCGCGCTGGTCATCGACGGCAATCGCCGTTGGGCCAAGCAGGTCGGCCTGGCGAGCCCCAGCCTCGGTCACAAGGCAGGCGCCGAGCACATCGAGCAGGTTCTCGCCTGGTGCGCCGAGCTCGGCATCCGCCACGTGACGATCTTCGTTGCCTCGTTGGACAATCTGCGCAAGCGCGCCGACGACGAGGTGCGGTTCCTGATGGACCTCGTCGAGGCGGTCATCACCGAACGCCTCGTCCATCGCCGCGGCCGATGGCAGGTCAAGATCGCCGGGCGGCTCGACGCGCTGCCCGACTCGACCGCGCACGCGCTGAAGCACGCGGTCGACGTGACGGCAGAACGCGACACGGACTCCCAGGTCACGATCGCGATCGGGTACGACGGCCGAACCGAGATCGCCGACGCGTTCCGTTCGCTGCTCGACGATGCGGCACACCGCGGCCAGACGCTCGCCGACCTCGCCCAGACGATCACACCGGACGACATCGCCGCGCATCTCTACACCAGCGGACTGCCCGATCCGGACCTGGTGATCCGAACGAGCGGCGAGCGCCGCATGTCCGGGTTTCTGCTGTGGCAGGCCGCGCGCTCCGAGCTGTACTTCTGCGATGTGTACTGGCCCGGCTTCCGGTACGTCGACTTTCTCCGCGCCCTGCGCTCGTACGCCGCGAGGGCTCGTTAACGACCTGCCCCGTACCGGTGAAACTCCTCGCCAAACGCCACACGCCGACTCCCGATCTCGCTAGGGTGCGAAATGCCAACGACGGCACAGATCAAGGAGGGGCCATGGCGTCCCGACTCAACCCATACCTCAACTTCGACGGCAACGCCAAGCAGGCGATGGAGTTCTACAAAGACGTGTTCGGCGGCACCCTGACGCTCAACACGTACGGCGAAATCGGCGGCATCGAAGGCGCCGGCTCCGAGAAGATCATGCACAGCCAGCTGGAGACCGACCTGGACTTCGCGCTGATGGGTGCGGACCTGCCGCCGGGCATGGAGTTCCAGCCCGGCAACAACTCTTCGGTGAGCCTCAGCGGCGACGACGGCGACGCGCTGCACGGCTACTGGGACAAGCTCTCCGGCTCCGGCCAGGTCGTCGTGCCGATGGAGAAGCAGATGTGGGGCGACGAGTTCGGCCAGTGCGTCGACCAGAACGGCGTCGCGTGGATGGTCAACATCAGCCCTCCGCAGGCCTGAACGACTAGCCCAACCGATCGAGCGCGGCGCTGAGCCGCGCGGCAAGGGCGTCCCGAGCGGGCGAGTCTTCCGGCTCGGGACGGTCCAGGTAGCCGAAGATCTTCGGGCCGCGGAGGTCCGGATCGAGGTCGACGGGCCGCGGCACCACATGGAAATGTAGGTGGAAGCCCGGCGCCTCGCCGAGTTCGACGATGTACGTCTTCGGCGTACCCAGCTCCTGCGCGAGGACGCGCGCCAGCCGGACCTGCCAGCCGCCGAGCGCGGCCGCCTCGTCGTCGGTGAGCTCCGCGACCTCCATGACATGGCGGCGCGGAACGAGCACCAGCCAGCCCAGCAAGTCGCTGCCGGTCGCGTGGCTGACGCGCCAGAGCGAGTCGTGGGCGATCCGTTCGCGCGGCGGGAGCTGGTCGAACTCGGCCTCGCGGTCACACGTGTAGCAATCCGTCACCGGCATAGGTATATCGGTCAATTCGGTTGAGCGCACGCCGAGCATGCGACAGCATCCGGCACGTGTCCCTGCACGCGATCCTCACGCCGCCGGACTTGTCCCTTTTCCGGCAACTCACCGCCGTGGGCGATGCTGAGCTCGAGGTCAACTTCGACGGCTGGTCGAAGCTCGCGGTACTCAGCACCGATCGGGTCTTCCTGTTCCCGCGCCGAGGCCAGGACGAGCAGTTGCTGCACGGTGCGCGGGTGTCGGAGGCGCTGTCGGCGCTCGGCGTTCGTTGTGTCCCTCGGGTGGTCGGCCAGTGGGCCGAGGGCCTGTTGTCCGCCGGCCCGTTCGTGGCGTACGAGCGGCGGCCCGGCGTGCTGTGGCAGTACGTCGAGGACGAGGCAGACCTTCCGGGCATGTCGCTGCTGCTGGAGAGCCTCGGCGGGATGATCGCGACCTGGCATCGAGTGGACGTCTCGCGGCTGCCGGCTGGGCTGCGAGGCGCCGGGCGGTTTGGGCCGAAACAGCCATGGCTGAACGACTTTCTCGACCCTCACCTGGCGGACGATGCCACGGATCGGGTCCTTCGGCTGCTCGATCCGCCGACGAGCTGGGCGTCGATCTGGCGTACTGCGGTGAACGAGCTGGCGGCACTGCCTCCCGTTCTCCTGCACGGCGACGTGACCGAGGGCCAGCTGCTCGTCGACGCCGAAGGCCGGGTGGAGACCGTGCTCGACTGGGACACCGCCGGGGTCGGACATCCGCTGAACGACTTCGACTTCGGCGAGTGGGGCGTCGGCATCTTCCGCTGGGAGCCCGACTTCGCGTGCCTGCGACAGGCGATGTGGGACGCGTATCGAGCCGGGCGACCCGAGCTCGAGCTGCCGGGCTGGGAGCAGGTGCACGTGCTGTTCACGCTGGCGGAGCTGGCGTACTTCGAGCAGCAGGATCGCGCCGGCCGGAACGACGACTGGGGCCGCACCCGCCTCACCCATTGCCGCGACGCCATCGCCCCCGCCACCGAAGCCGTCGCCTGATGGCCTGCACCGTCCGCCTCGACGATCCGGCCCAGAAACGCGACGACCGCACCGGCCCAGTGGGCGGGTGCGGTCGTCGGGAACTGCTGAGGGCTAGTTGTCCTCGGCCTCGGACGGTACCTCGGTGTCGGCGTCGCCGTCGGCGTCGCGCTCGTCTTCTGGCGTGATCGTGCCGTCGGGGCGGAGCCACTTGAGCTCGATCGTCTGACCGTTGGCGTCGGTCACGGTCGCGCTGTCGATCACCAGGTTGAGCGCCTTGTTGCGCACGACCTCGCGGACGAGGCTCGGGACCATGCCCTGCTTCATCGCGAGGTCGGCGTACTCGTTCGGGCTCACTCCGACCTGCTGCGCCCGCATCACGATCTGGTTGGTGAGGTCGTTCTCGCTGACCGAGAGCTCTTCCTTCTTGCCGAGCTCGTCGAGGATGAACTCCGCCTTCATCGCGTCCCGCGCACGCTTCTCGAGGTCGGCAGTGAACTCCTCCTGCGTCTGACCCTCGGCCGTGAGGTACTGCTCCTCGGTCAGGCCGGCGTGCCCGAGCTGGTGGCGGAGGTTCTCGTGCCGCTGCTCGATGTCCTGGGCCAGTGCGGCCTCGGGGAGGGGTACGTCGACCGACTCGAGCAGCTTGAGGAGCACCGCGTCGCGGGCCTCGCGGGCCTGCTCGATGCGCTTGCTCCGCTCGAGGCGCTCGCGCAGGTCCGCGCGTACCTCGTCGAGTGTGTCGAACTCCGTGGCCAGCTGGGCGAACTCGTCGTCCAGGTTGGGCAGTTCCTGCTCCTTCACCGACTGCACGGTGACGGTGATGTCGACCTCCTGCTCGGCGAGGTCGCCCGCCGGGAGCTTGCTGACGAACGTCGCCGTGTCGCCGGCCTGCTTGCCGCGGAGGACGTCGTCGAGACCCTCGACCAGCTCGGAGCTGCCGGCGAGCTTGTAGCTGTAGCCGGTGAGCTGGGCGTTCTCGACGGGCTCGCCGTCCTTGCTCGCGGACAGGTCGATGCTGACGTGGTCGCCGTCCTGCGCGGGCCGTTCGACGGTCTGCAGCGAGCCGAACCGCTCGCGCAGCGACTCGACCTGCTCGTCGACCTCGCTCTCGGCGATCTCGTACGCGTCGACACTGGCCTCGATGCCCTGGTACTCGGGCAGCGTGATCTCCGGACGTACGTCGACCTCGGCGGTGAACTTGAACTCGCCGCCGTCGACGAACTCCTCGTCGAGCTTGACCTCCGGCTGGCCGACCGGCTCGACCTGCGTCTCCTGGACCGCGCTCGAGTAGAGGGCGGGGAGGGCGTCGTTGATCGCCTGGTCGAGCACGAAGCTGCGACCGACGCGCTGGTCGATGATCGGCGGCGGGATCCTGCCCTTGCGGAATCCGGGGATCGTCACCTGCTTCGCGATCTCCTTGTACGCGGCGTCGAGGTTCGGCTTCAGCTCCTCGAACGGAACCTCGACGGTCAGCCGGACCCGCGTCGGGCTCAGGGTCTCGACGGCGCTCTTCACGATGGTGAATCTCCTCGGCATTACGACAGGTGGTGTGGCGCGCTCACTGGCCTGCGGGTATGCGGCACCGGCGCCGTGGGCAGTGTACGCCAGGGGCGGCAAGCAGCCCGACCTGCCGGTATCAGCAGGCCGAGCAGCATGATCACCCCGGGGGTCCGGGGGTCGCCCCGGGAGATACCCGCGGCCACGCCGAAGCCGGCCGGAGGCCGGCAAGCGCCATGACCCAGCTCGGTCGGGGAGGGGGGATTTGAACCCCCGGCCTTCGGCACCCAAAGCCGACACGCTGCCAAGCTGCGCCACTCCCCGCGGGTCCGCGAGACGTGACGCTACGCTCTTGTCCGCGGTTCCGCCCGCGAGTTTAGTCGACCGGATACCTGGTCGTGCGCCCAGCCCGGCGCATGCGATCATGTCTGTGCACAACCCCGCGGGCGTAGCTCAATGGTAGAGCCCCAGTCTTCCAAACTGGCTACGCGAGTTCGATTCTCGTCGCCCGCTCCACCAGCCAAATTCCCAGGTCAGGGAGTGGCATGTCCGTCCAGATCGTTCCGCTTCCCCAGCACAGGTACGCCGAGGTGTTGGGGGAAGCTGCTCGCGGCGCACGAGGAGTTCTGGGACGGCCGGGACCTGCGCTCGCTGCACGCGGCGATGTGGTTCCGTCAGTTCGGCGGGTGGGCGCTGCTCGCCATGGACGGTCCGGTCATCGCCGGATACCTGTGCGGAACGGTGACGGCGGACGGCCTCGGGTACGTGCATCTGGTCGCCACCCGGCGGACGCATCGCGGCCGCGGCATCGGCCGCGAGCTGTGGGCGACGTTCACGGTGAACGCGCGCAAGGCCGGCGCGACGCGGCTCGAGGCCGTGACGAGTCCGGGCAATGCTGGGTCGATCGCGTTCCACCAAGGCTTGGGCATGAGGGCCGAAGAGATCACGAACTACGCCGGCAACGGCGGCACGACGGTCCTCTTCCAGCGCGACCTCGCCGCTACCTAGCGGACCGAATCAACTCGGCAGGACTCGCCAGGTCGCCCCACACCTCGGCGATCTTGCCGCCCTCGATCCGGTAGAGCGCGAGCTCTTGGACCCGCAGAACCCGACCCGCGTGGGTGCCCGTATCGGCGAAGTGGGCGGAGATCCACGGCGCGCCGACGAGCAGGTGGCGCAGCTCCCAGTGGAAGTCGGGGAACGCCTGAACGACCGACGCCAGCCCCGCGATGTAGCCGTCCAGCCCGACTTGTACGTCGTTCACGATCACCTCGTCGGCGACGAACTCGCCCAGGCTGGCGAAGTCGTGCGCGTTGCAGCGCCCGATGTACGCGCGATAGAAGTCCTCCACGCCCCCGACCTACCCACGTCGCGGCCGGACATGTCGGCGGTCGCTGATACCAACGGGCCATGGCGAACGACGACAGGCCGCGGGTCGTGATGTCGGTGGGGATGTCGGTGGACGGGCGGATCGCGCACCGCCGCGACCAGCTGTGGTTCGACGAGGACGCCGCGCGCGACTGGGAGGCGATGAAGCTCCCGAGCACGGCCGGTCTCGAGGAGGCGCGTACGGCGCTGATCGACCGCCTCTACCAACCCCAGGCCGTCCTCGAGGGGAGCGGGTCGCTCGCCCGTACGAACGCCGGGCCGGTGCCAGGGCTGCCGGTCGAGGGCAACGTCGACGAGCTCTACGAGGACTTCCTGCCCGACGAGGTCGTCCATCGGGCCGGCCACGAGAAGTGGTTCACCTGCGTCGACAGCCGGGGCCGGGTGGAGTGGGGAGAGGAGGACCACGGCGAATGGGACGTGCTCGTGCTCGTCAGCCGGGCGACTCCGGCCGCGTACCTCACGTTCCTCCGCAAGCGCCGCCTCTGCTACCTCGTCGCCGGCGACGAACGGGTCGACCTGGCCGAGGCGCTGCGGAAGATGAAGGACAGGCTCGGCGTCACCTGCGTGAAGTCGACAGCCGGCGGCGGCCTCAACGGAGCCCTGCTGAGGGCCGGCCTGATCGACGAGATCCAGCTCATGGTCAGCCCGAACGCCATCGGCGGGGAGGGCACGCCGTCGATCTTCGACGGCCCGCCGCTCGCCAAGGACGAGCTGCCCACCAGGCTCAAGCTGCTCTTCGCTCACGCCGAGTCCGACGGCATGCTCTGGCTGCGCTACGAGGTGGTGCGGTAGATGGAGGACAGACCGCGGGTGGTCGTGGAGCTCGGGATGTCGATCGACGGGCGGATCGCGTTCCGGAAGGACCAGCTGTGGTTCGACGAGGACACCCCAGGCGAGTGGGAGTCCGTCGAGCGGCCGGGCTCGAAAGGGCTCGAAGACGCCCGATGGGACCTCATCAAGAGGCAGTTCGCGCCGCAGGCCGTCCTCCATGGCAGCGGCTCGCTCGCCCGCAGCAGTGCCGGCCCGGTCGCCGGGCTGCCTCCTACGGAGTCGTTCGACGTCCTCTACACCGACTTCCTGCCCGAGGAGGTCGTCCAGCGTCCGGAGCACGAGATGTGGTTCGCCGCGGTCGACAGCCGCGGCCGGGTGGAGTGGGACCTGCCCAGGGACGACGGCACGTGGGACGTGCTCGTCCTCGTCAGCAGGGCGACGCCTCCCGCCTATCTGACGCTGCTCCGCGAGCATCGCCAGTGCTACCTCGTGGCAGGGGAGACGCGGGTGGACCTGGCGGAGGCGCTCCGCAAGCTGAAGGACCGACTGGGCGTCACGACGGTCGTCTCGAGAGCCGGCGGCGGCCTCAACGGAGCCCTGCTCAGAGCCGGCCTGATCGACGAGATCCACCTGACCGTCTCCCCGCACGCGATCGGCGGCGAGGGCACGCCGTCGATCTTCGACGGCGCGCCTCTCGCGAAGGGTGAGTTACCGACCGACCTGCGCCTTCTCTTCGCCCACGCCGAGAGCGACGGGATGCTCTGGCTGCGCTACGAGGTCGTCCATCCGGCCTAGAGCCGGCAGGCAGCCTCATCGAGCCGACTCAGCCAGCCGAGAGCCTCGGAGGAGCCCACAGCAGAGTCCGCGAACGACAGGATCCCCTGGGACACGGCGGCCAGCAACGAGGGGCGAAGCCCGGCGGAATCCCCATAGGCCGCGATGGTGTCGTCCCACCGGGGTGCCGAGACCGATGACACCAGCAACCAGGCGAGGTCCCCTGGTCCGGGACCGATGCCGACGTCCTCCCAGTCCAGCAACGCGATCTCTCCGTTCGGGCTGGTCCGCACGTTGCGTATCGACGCGTCGCCATGAACGAGGGTGAGCGGCCATGCAGTCGCGGCGTCGCCGACGATCGTGGGTAGCCGCCCGTGGATGCGCTCGCCCAAGGCGGAGGTAGCGGGCGTGCAGTCCGACCGGCGAGCTACGGCAGGCCAGGTCTCGTCGAAGAGCCTTCCGACCAGGTCGACCGCGGTTCCAGTCCGGCGAAGCCAGGGCCACCTGTCGGCGGCAATCGATCGCCAACGATCATGCAGGGCAGCGAGCAGGCGGGCCACGGCCACAGGGTCGGCGCCCGGCGTCCATGCGGTCAGGTCTTCGAGCACGAGCGAGGTCCCGCTGTCGTCCTCCGTCGCCGAGAAGCACGCGGGCACCCGCACCCCTACCGTGGGAGCGATCTCGCGATAGAAGCGCACCTCGGCGGCGAACATGCCCAGGGCTTCAGGGATCGACCCTGGCTCCGGTCGCGACCTGCGCTTGACGAACTGGCTCACTCACGCTGACACCGGAGCCGATTCACGATCGACGCGCGGCCGGTCTAGCTCCGCCCACTCGCGGGCGAAGGCGGGGAGCGTCGTCGCCAGGAGGTAGATGACGCCGAAGGCGACCAGCACGGGCGTGAGGCCGATGAGGCCGACGAGCGCGCCTCCCAGCAGGGGGCCGAAGGGGATGCCCGCCCAGGCGAGGGAGTCGGTCAGGGCGTGGACGCGGCCGAGGAGATGGCGCGGGATGCGTTCGAACATCACCGCGCCCAGGATCGGGTTGAGCACGCCCGAGGCGAAGCCGCTCACCGCGAAGACGCCCACGGACAGCCAGACCGGCGCCCCGGCGATGGCCAGCACGACGAAGCGCGGGAGCCCTGTCACCAGATAGCCGATGAGGTACGTCGCCCGCCGCGGCATCCGGTGTCCGATGGCCGCGGTCAGCAAGGCGCTCAAGGCCGAGAACGCCATCATCGAAGCGAACAGCAACCCGACCATCGAAGCGCTGTGCCCGTGCGACAGCGCCCACACCGGCACGAGGACGGCGGCGAACGCGGAGTCCAGCACGTTCGTCACGCCGACCATCAGAGCGATCAACCGCAGCAGCCGGTCACGCCGCAGGAACGCGAAGCCCTCCTTCAGCCGCTGGAAGTACGGCAACGCATCCGACTCCGCAGCCTCCCGAGCAGCAGCAGAAGCAGAAGAAGAACGCACCGTCGCGACGATGATCACCGCCGACACAGCGAACGACAAAGCGTCGAAAACCAACGCCGTCAACGGCCCGAGCAAAGCCACAATCAACCCTGCCAAGGCGGGCCCGAACGTCGAAGCCGACCGCTCGATCATCGCCGACAGCCCGGTCGCCCGCTCCATCGGAACGCCGGCCTGCTCTACCACGTCCGGGATCAGCACACCCTTCGCCGAGTCCGAGGGCCCACGCACAGCTCCGGCCAGAGCCACGAGCACCAACAACAGAGGGAACGACAGCAGGGACAGCACGTGCAGCAGAGGGATCAGCCCGACCACAACAGTCGACACCAGATCGCCGGTGATGTTCACCCGCCGCGCACCGAGACGGTCGACCAGCGGCCCCGTCAGCGCCTTGAACACCACGTACGGCGCCATCTCGCAAGCCGCGACCAACCCGGTCTGCGTCGCCGACCCGGTGGACACGAGCACGAACCACGGGATCGCGATCGCCGACATCCGCGTGCCGGTCAGCGACACCGCCTGGGCGGCGAGCAACCCGATCAGACCTCGGCGAGACCTCATGACGACTCCTCCGGAGCGAGCACTCCTGGACGGGGGAAGAGCTGGAACTGGATCGACACGGGCACCGTTCCCTCAGGCGCGGCGGACGCGACAGCGGGGTCGTCGCGCCGGTAACGCGCGACCACCGCGTGCACCTCGTCCGCCAGCCGCCGTGTCTCCTCAGGCGACAGCCGGAGCATCTCGTCGCCGAACGAGCCCGCGCCGCGCCACGCGGCCGGCAGCAGCGGCATCTCCTCGACGGCCGCGAGCATGTTCTCGGCGTAGATCTGCACGACCCCGCGGTAGAACGCCGCACCGGCCTCGCGGTCCTCGGCGCCGACCCGCTCCATGTCGATCTGGGTCAACCGGTGCGCCGCACGCCACCAGCGGTCGCGACCCGTTCCGCGCGAGGCGTCCTCGACCACGAAGCCGTGCGTGGCCAGCTGGCGCAGGTGGTAGCTGGTCGCGCCGGTGTTCAGCCCCAGCCGCGCGGCCAACGTCGTCGCCGTGGCCGGCCCCTCCGCACGCAGGATGCCCAGCATCCGCAGCCGCACCGGATGGGCGAGGCCGCGAAGGGATCGGGCGTCTGGGCGGGCGACCGACGGCTCGTGCTCTGTCATGCGGCTCACGATACGACTGCAAAGATATCTTTGCAAACACTTCTTTGTGATCGCTGCGCCGTGAGCGAACAGGGCGCGCTGAAGGGCCGTCCGACCGCAGTGGTTGGCTAATGTCGAGGAACAGGTTCGCGCGCAACGAAACTTCAGGTGGAGGACATGAACGCTTTCGCACCCACAGCTCAGCAGGACGGCTCTGCGTTCGGGCTGGACGACCAGATCTACCAGCGGCTGCTCAGGGAGCGGATCATCTTCCTTGGGTCAGAGGTGCGCGACGTGAACGCCAACGCGATCTGCGCGCAGATGCTGCTGCTCAACGCCGAGGACCCGAAGAAGGACATCTGGCTCTACATCAACTCGCCGGGTGGCTCGGTCGACTCCGGCATGGCGATCTACGACACGATGCAGTTCATCTCCAACGACGTCGCGACGATCGCCATGGGCCTGGCCGCGTCGATGGGCCAGTTCCTGCTCGCGGCCGGCACCAAGGGCAAGCGGTTCGCGCTGCCGCACGCTCGGATCATGATGCACCAGCTGTCCGGCGGCCTCGGCGGTTCCGCGTCCGACATCAAGATCCAGGCCGAGCAGAGCCTGCACCTGAAGAAGAAGCTGCACGAGCTGCAGGCCCTGCACACGGGCCAGACGTTCGACCAGATCGAGCTCGACTCCGACCGCGACCGCTGGTTCACCGCGGAAGAGGCGAAGGCGTACGGCTTCATCGACGGTGTGGTGAAGACCGCGGACCAGGTCAGCTCCGGCGGACCGGTCTCCTAAAGACAGAAGGACTAAAGACGATGACAACCCCTGACCTGTCCCCGCGGATGGACTACTACATCCCGCGCTGGGAGGAGCGGACGCCGTATGGCTACCGCCAGATCGACCCGTACGCGAAGCTGTTCGAGGACCGCATCATCTTCCTCGGCACGCCGATCACCGACGACGTCGCCAACGCGGTGATGGCGCAGCTGCTGTGCCTGGAGTCGATCGACCCCGACCGCGAGGTGCAGATCTACATCAACAGCCCCGGCGGCTCGTTGACCGCGCTCACCGCGATCTACGACACGATGCGCTACATCACGCCGGACATCCGGACGGTCTGCCTCGGCCAGGCCGCCTCGGCCGCCGCGATCCTGCTCGCCGCCGGCGCGCCGGGCAAGCGTTCGGCGCTGCCGAACAGCCGGATCATCATCCACCAGCCGCACACCGAGGGTGGGTACGGCCAGGCGAGCGACATCGAGATCCAGGCCAACGAGATCCTCCGGATGCGGGCGCTGACCGAGCAGATGATCGCCGACAACACCGGCCGGCCGCTGGCCGAGGTGGAGCGCGACATCGAGCGGGACAAGATCCTCACCGCCGAGCAGGCTGTGGAGTACGGCCTGGTCGACGAGGTGCTGCTCAGCCGCAAGAAGAGCCTCGTCGGAGTCTGAAGTAGGTAAGTCTTGGTGAGTGCCACGCCGATCGGCGGGGTACTCGCCAGGTCAAGATCACGCCTGTACGGTGTTGTCAAGGGCAATACGGTTCGCCTGCGGCGTACAGGACGCGAAGCCGAAGCCGACCGTTACCCGGCTAAACCGGGTACCGTCGGTGTCTGTACGGCTTCGGACCGACCAAGTCGGACCGGTCGTCACGAGCCGAAGAGTGGCTCGAGACACACGCTGGCTCGACGATCGCCCGGTCCACCGGGCGAACGATGCGAAGGAGACGTTCCGGAGTGGCACGCATCGGTGACGGCGGCGACCTGCTGAAGTGCTCGTTCTGCGGGAAGAGCCAGAAGCAGGTCAAGAAGCTGATCGCAGGGCCGGGCGTCTATATCTGCGACGAGTGCATCGATCTCTGCAACGAGATCATCGAGGAAGAGCTCAGCGAGTCCTCCGAGGTCGGCCTGCACGAGCTGCCGAAGCCTCGTGAGATCTACGAGTTCCTCGACCAGTACGTCGTGGGTCAGGACAGCGCGAAGAAGGCGCTGTCGGTCGCCGTCTACAACCACTACAAGCGGGTGCAGTCCGGCCTCGGGAGCGGTCGGCACACCAAGGACGAGCCGGTCGAGCTGGCCAAGTCCAACATCCTGCTGATCGGTCCGACCGGCTGCGGCAAGACCTACCTCGCGCAGACGCTGGCGAAGATGCTGAACGTTCCGTTCGCCATCGCCGACGCGACCGCGCTGACGGAGGCCGGCTACGTCGGCGAGGACGTCGAGAACATCCTGCTGAAGCTGATCCAGGCCGCTGACTACGACGTCAAGAAGGCCGAGACCGGCATCATCTACATCGACGAGGTCGACAAGATCGCTCGCAAGAGCGAAAACCCGTCGATCACCCGTGACGTCTCCGGCGAGGGCGTGCAGCAGGCGCTGCTGAAGATCCTCGAGGGCACGACCGCGTCGGTGCCGCCGCAGGGCGGGCGGAAGCACCCCCACCAGGAGTTCATCCAGATCGACACGACGAACGTGCTGTTCATCGTGGGCGGCGCGTTCGCCGGCCTGGAGCGCATCATCGAGCAGCGGATCGGCAAGAAGGGCGTCGGCTTCGGCGCCACGATCCGGACCAAGGAAGAGCGCGAGAAGTTCGACGTCTACTCCGAGGTCATGCCGGAGGACCTGCTGAAGTTCGGGCTGATCCCGGAGTTCGTCGGCCGGCTCCCGGTGGTGGCGACAGTGCAGCCGCTGGACAAGCCGGCGCTGACGCGGATCCTCACCGAGCCGCGCAACGCGCTGGTGAAGCAGTACCAGAAGTTGTTCGAGATCGACGGCGTCGAGCTGGAGTTCTCCGAGGACGCGGTCGAGGCGATCGCCGAGCAGGCGCTGCTGCGCGGCACCGGCGCGCGGGCGACCCGGGCGATCATCGAAGAGGTCCTGCTGAACGTCATGTACGAGGTGCCCAGCCGCGACGACGTGGCCCGGGTCATCGTCAACCGTGGCGTGGTCCTGGACAACGTCAACCCGACGCTGGTCCCGCGGGAGAAGGTCACCCGCAAGAACGAGCGTCGCGAGAAGTCCGCCTGACCTAGCGACACAGCTCCCCGCCTTCCGGCCCGGTACTCCCGGGCCGGTAGCGTCTGCGCTCGGAACACGATCCGGACATACGGGGGAGACATGCGCATATCCAAGCTGATCGTGGCCGCCCTGATCGCGGTCACGACCGCGGTCGCGGGAGCCGTCCAGGCCCACGCGGCGCCGACCGGGTTCGCGCCGAGCTCGACGAGCTGGCCGTCCGTCACGCACGGCTGGGTGCTCGGCTGGGTCCCCTGCGGCAGCGACAAGTGCGCGCGGCTCTACCAGACCATGGACGGCGGCAAGACCTGGACGCAGCGGGTCGCGCCGCCGATCAAGCCGTCGGAGTACGGCGACCCCACCCGCTTCACCATCGGGTACGACGGCGGCAGCACCCGCGGCGCCTCGACAGCGCTCGTCACGAACGGCACCACCGCGTACGCCTCGTACGACGGCGCGCGCACGTGGAAGACGGAGACGTTCAGCGCGGCAGGCGCGCTCAGTGTCGGCACGATGAAGGCCTCGACGACGGACGCGTACGTCCTCGCCACCAACGGCGGGATCACGCAGCTCTACCGTTCGCCGCTGGGCAAGCGCGCCTGGACCAAGGCGACGCCCGCGCGGAAGCTCGACCTCTCCTACCCGAGCGGCGACATCGCCACCAGGGGGGCGACCGCGGTCGTCAGCATCGGCAGCGACAGCACGGCGTACGCCGTCTGGACGACCAAGAACGGCAGCACCTGGACCAGGCGCGACCCGAGCTGCTTCCAGGGCGCGCTCACCCAGCTCGCCGTGCCGGCCGCCGGCAAGCTGTTCGCGCTCTGCAGCTGGGCGCCCGGCCGCGGCTCCATGCGCAAGGAGCTGAAGTTCTCCGACACCGGCGCCGCGTTCTGGACCGCCGGCTACCCGAAGGACACCGGCATCACCTCCGACTTCGCCGCCGCGAGCGCCGAGGTCGCGGCGGTCGGCTCCACCGGCGGCGACGAGGCGTTCGTCCAGCTCACCACCGACGGCGGCTACACCTGGAAGACGACGCTCGCCAAGCCGGAGACCGGCCCGGTCCACGACCTCGCGTTCGTCGACGCCAAGCACGGCGCGCTCGTCGCGGGCTACGCCGACCTCGGCACCAGCGTGCTGTTCCGGACGAGCGACGGCGGCAAGACCTGGACCGAGTTCAGCCCGTGACGTCGACCCGCAGCTCGGGCGCGGCGTCGTCGCCGGCGAGGGTCAGCTCGCCGATGCGGCCAGCGGCGATCAGGTCGCCGCGGGCCTGAGCGATCCGGTCCACGTCGTCCTTCGGCCCGGTCACCGACACGCGTGCGAGCTCGGACCGCATCGACAGCTTGGCCGCGGTCTTCGCGCCGCGCACCGCCGACAACGCCACGCCGACAGCACGCAGCACCGACGGGTCGCCGGCCGTGCCGAGCTCCGAAGCGACGGGCCAAGGCGAACGGTGCACCGAGGACTCGCCCTGCCACCACGACCACACCTCCTCGGTCACGAACGGCAGGAACGGCGCGAACAGCCGCAGCTGCACCGACAACGCCAACGCCAGCGTCGCCTTCGCCGAGGCCTCGCTGTCGTACGCGCGGTTCTTCACCAGCTCCACGTAGTCGTCGCAGAACATCCAGAAGAACCGCTCGGCCGCCTCGAGCGCGCTGGTGTAGTCGTACGCGTCGAACGCCGCCGTCGCGTCCGCCACGGTCTGCCGTAGCGAGGCGAGCAGCGCGAGGTCGAGGGGCGCCGTGACCGCGGCGAGGGAACGCGACGAAGCGTCCAACCCGAGCACGAACTTGCTCACGTTCAGCAGCTTCATCGCCAGCCGCCGTCCGACCTTCATCTGGGCTTCGTCGAACGGCGAGTCCAGCCCAGGTCGCGCGCCGGCCGCACGCCAGCGCACGGCGTCCGACCCGAACGACGACAGCACGCCGGTCGGCGTCGTCGCGTTGCCGGTGGACTTGCCCATCTTCTTGCGATCCGGGTCGGTCACGAACCCCGAGATCGCCGACAGCTTCCACGGCAGCACGCCGTTCTCGTAGTGTGCGCGCACGATGCGGTTGAACAACCAGACCCGGATGATCTCGTGCGCGTGTGCGTTCATGTCCATCGGGAACGTCCGCGCGAACAGGTCCGGGTCGCGTTCCCACCCGCACACGATGTGCGGCGTCAGCGACGCCGTCGCCCAGGTGTCCATGATGTCGGGATCGGCGACGAAGCCGCCCGGCTCACCGCGCTGCGCCTCGGTGAAGCCGGCGGGCACGTCGGACGACGGGTCGATCGGCAGCTGATCCTCGCCAGGGAGCAACGGGTGTTCGTAGTCCGGCTCGCCGGACGCGGACAGCGGGTACCAGATCGGGAACGGCACGCCGTAGAACCGCTGCCGGCTGACCAGCCAGTCGCCGGTCAGCCCGCCCACCCAGTGCTCGTACCGGTGCCGCATGAAGTCCGGCACCCACGCCAGCTCCTGGCCGCGCGCAAGGAAGGCTTGACGCAATGCCTCGTCGCGCCCGCCGTTGCGGAGGTACCACTGCCGGCTGGTCACGATCTCCAGTGGCAGGTCGCCCTTCTCGTAGTACTTCACCGCGTGCGTGATGGGCCGCGGCTCGCCGAGCAGCTCACCGGACTCGCGCAGCAGCTCCACGATCCTTCGCTGGGCTTGCCGAACGGTACGACCAGCCAGCTCGGCGTACGGGGCAGGATTCCCCAAGCCCGCTGGCGGATCCGACAGGAAGCGCCCGTTCCGCCCGATCACCGCGCGGATCGGCAGGTCGAGCTCGCGCCACCACGTCACGTCGGCGGTGTCGCCGAACGTGCAGATCATCGCGATCCCGCTGCCCTTCTCGGGATCGGCGAGGTGATGGGCGAGGACCGGCACCTCGGTGCCGAACAGAGGCGTCCGCGCCGTCTGGCCGAACAGCGGTTGATAGCGCGGGTCGCTCGGGTGTGCGACCAGAGCCACGCAGGCCGGCAGCAGCTCAGGCCGCGTCGTCTCGATCTCGATCGGGCCGGACGGTCCGGCGAACGCGAGCCGGTGGTAGGCGGCCGGACGTTCGTGATCCTCCATCTCCGCTTGGGCGACCGCGGTCTGGAACGTCACGTCCCACATCGTCGGCGCGTCCGCGGAGTACGCCTCGCCGCGCGCGAGGTTGCGCAGGAACGCGCGCTGCGACGTGGCCTGCGCGATCGGGCTGCTGGTCGAGTAGACCATCGACCAGTCCACGCTGAGACCGAGCTGGCGCCACAGGTCCTCGAACGCCGTTTCGTCAATGGCGGTGAGGAGTTGGCACAGCTCGGTGAAGTTGCGGCGGGACACGTTCACCGGCGGGTCGTGCGGCTTTGCTGGCGGCTCGAACGAGGGGTCGTACGGCAGCGACGGGTCACAGCGCACGCCGTAGAAGTTCTGCACGCGCCGCTCGGTGGGCAGGCCGTTGTCGTCCCAGCCCATCGGGTAGAACACCTCGCGGCCACGCATCCGTTGGTAGCGCGCGACCAGGTCGGTGTGGGTGTAGGAGAACGTGTGTCCGACGTGCAGCGAGCCGGACGCGGTCGGCGGGGGAGTGTCGATGGAGAAGATCTCTTCGCGGGACTTGGTCCGGTCGAACCGGTACGTGCCGCGTTCCTCCCACAGCCTGGACCACTTGGCTTCCAGGCCGTCGAGGGTGGGTTTGTCGGGCAGGGTGGGCGTGGGCATGGATGGCTCACAGGGGTGCTCGGCGCGCGTTGGTGGGCGCGTCACGGGACAGAAACGGTCGAAGGGGGGCGCCTCAGTGGCGCACGAGTACTCGCCCGCTGCCGACCAGGGCGCGGGCGGTACGAAGGATCGAACCGTTGGAGGCCATCGCCGGAAAGTGTACGGGGCCAAGCGCTGGCAGCAACAGGCCAATACGTTTCGTCGCCAGATCGGGCGCGCATACCGTGATCGTCGGCAGACTCCGACATGCGTGGGGAGCGGAATCATGCGATCACCGGTTCGGTACGTCTTCGTCCTGCTCGTGAGCTGCCTCATCGGGGCCCTCGGCATCGTCGCGCCGGCGCACGGCGCCGCGCCCAAAGCAGGGCCCGCACCGCAGATCGTCGTCCCTCCGAACGTGACAGCGGGGGTCGCCGTCTTCGACCGGCAGACCGGTCAGTTCACCGAGCAGCTCAACACCGCGATGCAGTTTCGCTCTGCCTCGTTGGTGAAGCTGCTGCTCGTTCTCGACTTCATGTGGAACCGCGGGCCCACCTACGACATCCCCGCCGCCGACCGGACCCGGCTCGACGTCATGCTGCAGCGCAGCGACGACAACGCGGCGAGCTACTACTGGTCGAACCTCGGTGGCAGCGCGATCATCAACCGGATGGTGCCGCGGCTCGGGCTGCAGAACACCGCCCCGCCGCCGTCCACGCACCCCGGCTTCTGGGGGTACGTCGCTATCTCGGCCGCGGACGTCGTACGGATCTACCGCTACATCCTCGACCAGGCGCCGGCCCAGGTCCGCGACTACATCATGGGCAATCTGCACGCCGCCAAGCGCTGCGGAACCGACGGCTTCGACCAGTACATGGGCATCCCGTCGTCGTTCAACCGCCCGTGGGCGATCAAGCAGGGCTGGTCCGGCATGTCGTCCGGCGGCTGCACGTCGGGGACGCTCGCGTCGCTGCTGGGGGCCAAGGAGCCGGCGGTCGCGCCGGCGGCGATCGGGCCGATGGCCGTCGACCTCACCCGCGAGGCGCTGCACTCTACCGGCACGGTCGGCGAGGGCGACCGCGTGATCGTCGCCGCGTTGACGCTGAACCCGGACGGCACGACGTACGGCGCCGCGTACTCCCGGCTGAACCAGCTCGTGCGCTCGCTGAACGTCCCCGGTTCGACCAAGCCGGCTGGCACCTGGTTCGGCACCTGGGGCTCCGGCGTCCGCGTCCGTTCGGCGACGAACACCGGCTCGTCGATCGTCTCCGAGCTCCCCGCCGGCGTCGAGGTGCTCGTCGACTGCCAGGTGCAGGGTCAGACGGTGAACGTGCCGCCGTACACGAACAACTGGTGGGCGCACCTGACGCTCTACCCGGGCTACATGACCAACATCTACGTCAGCTCACCCGGGAACCAGCTGCCAGGTGTCCGAGTCTGCTAGACCCCCTAGCCCCCACCTGCCACACCTACTACAGTTCGTAGTGCTACGACCTGTAGTAGGCGAGGCTGTGCGTGGGGAGGGTGAGGGATGTCGGCGGTGCCGTACTGGGCCGAGCCGCTCGTGGACCAGGTCGCGGGGGACGCCCGCCGGGTGATCGACGCCGAGCTGGAACGGCTCGCGCGGGAGAGCCCGACGCTGTCGCCACGCGACGTCGAGGCGGTCGGCCAGGCGCTGGACGAGCTCGCCGAGCGGCTGCTGATCCGCCGGCTCGTGACGCTCGCGGAGGCGCGCCCGGACCTGTGGGGCGAGGCGACCGCGCTGCTCGTGAGGTGCCGGCAGCAGGTGCCAGGGAGTGGCAGCTAGCGGCCAGATAGCAAGGCTTTTCTACGTTGAGCGCCTTACCGTTCCGGCATGAAGACCGTGCGCTCGTTGATGATCGTCGTTCCCTTCGTGATTGCGCTTGCCATCGCCGGCGGTGCCGTCTCCGCGGCGCCCGTCGCAGACCCAGGCCGCCCCGGTCGTGGCCCAGGACTGGATGGCGATCGCCGACCAGGCCGCGGCGGAGTCCGCGACCGCGATGCCGTTCGTCGAGTCCGACGGCGGCGGCTTCTTCGCGAACGAGATCAGGCAGGCCGCGACCTCGTTGCTCAACACCTCGACGACCGCCGGCGGCAAGTGCGTCTCGTACTCCAACTCCACGCACGACCGGAACAAGCCGTGCGTGTTCAACGTGACCGCGCACGGCGCGTGGTTCCTGTGGAGCGCCGCCAAGCGCGGGCTCTATCCCGCCGGCCGGCAGGCGGAGATGGACACCAAGTGGCGCACCTGGCGCGACTACACCTGGACGCACTTCCGCGACGACCTCGACGGCTACACGGGCGCACCCGGCTGGGCGTACGAGCAGGGCCAGAACGTGCTGCAGGACCCGTGGCACCACGCCGCCACCGTCTGGCCGCTGTACGAGCTGGACCCGGTCACCGGCCTCAAGGGCCTGAACGGCCACTACGCCAACTACGGCTCCACGAACGGCGCGAACGCCGACCTCGTCGTCTACGACTGCGGCCGGATCACGCCCGCCCTGCTCGCCGACGTGCGCCGGCGCGCGACCGAGCCGTTCACGACGCAGCGCGACCGGCTGACCAAGCGCTCGCGGTGGGCGCTGATGGCGATGCGCGTGCACTACGCCTGCTACAGCTCCGACGGCCCGCACCCGCTCGGCAACGTGGACGGTGAGGGCAAGGACGACCTCGTGGTGTTCCGGCCGTCGAACGCGACCTGGCACGTCGCGTACTCCGGCGGCGGCTCGCTCGTCGAGGTGCGATGGGGAGCCGCGAACGACGTTCCCGCGTGATCTACTACCCTGCGTAGTGTGATCGCTTGGCTTGGCAATGGACTGATGATCGCGGCGCTGCTCTTCGCGGCGTTCGCGATCATCACGTTCTTCCGCAAGCAGCCGCCCGGCACCATCGACCTGACGCTCGCGCTCATCCTCGAGGTGGCCGTGCTCGCGCAGGTGGTGGTGGCGATCGTGCTGATGGTCGGCGGCGACCGGCCGGTGGAGTTCGGCACGTTCATCGGCTACCTGGTCGCGTCGGTGCTGATCCTGCCGCTTGCGATGCTGTGGGGGCTGTCCGAACGCAGCAAGTGGAGCTCGCTGGTCCTCACGGTCGCGTTCTTCGTGCTGATCGTGGTCGTCCTGCGCATGCAGCAGACGTGGTTGGGCCCCGGTGTCTGAGCCCCGGCGCACCGGCTCGGGGCCCGGCCGGGTCCTGGTCGTCGTGTACGGCGTCTTCGCGCTCGCGGCGACCGCCCGGGCGGCGGTGCAGATCGCTTCGAAGTTCGACGAGGCGCCGATCGCGTACCTGCTCTCGGCGTTCTCCGCGGTCGTCTACCTCGTCGCGACCGTGGCTCTCGCGCGCTCGGCGCGCCGGCTGGCCTGGGTCGCGTGCGGCATCGAGCTCGCGGGCGTGCTGATCGTCGGTACGTTCAGCCTGTTGGATCGCGCCGCATTCCCGGACGAGACCGTGTGGTCGATGTTCGGGATGGGGTACGGCTTCGTGCCGCTCGTGTTGCCGATCCTCGGGTTGTTCTGGCTTCGGCGTACGCGTCAGGTCTGAGCGAGGATCTCGCCGCACAGCTCGAGGCACTCGCGGCAGATCCGCACGCTCGGCCCTGCCGCGACGCGGTTGGCTCCGGTGTGCGCCTTGCCGCAGAAGTTGCACGTCGCCGACGCGTGGACCGCGACCAGCGCGAGCGTGCCGCGTTCCGTCGCTTCGCCGGCGACCAAGGCGGTGGCGTCGCCGACGCAGCGATCGCAGACGTACAGCCCAGGACCGGCGATGAGCTTGCCCACGTCGAGCCCGCCCCGGCCGCAGAACGCGCAGCCGAGCCCGGCCCAGCCGACGCGCTTGCGGACGGCCTCGAAGTCGACCTCTCGCTCGGCGAGGACCTTCGCGGCGACGCCCTGACCCTCCCGGAGGAGCGCGAGCAGCAGATGCTCGCTGCGTACGTGGGTGCTCTGGTCGTGCTTGGCCTCGCGGACGGCGAGGTCGAGCACCTTCTTCGTGCGCGGCGTGAGGTTCAGCGTCTCCGGCGCGGTGTCGGCGCCGCGGCCGATGATCCGTACGACCGCCTCCCTGGCGTGCTCGAGGTCGAGCCCGGCGAGCACGAGGATCCGGGCGGCGACGGTGTGCTCGGCGCGGAGCAGCCCGAGGAGCAGGTGCTCGGTGCCGAGGGAGGTGTGCCGGAGCTGCCTGGCCTCCTCCTGGGCGAACGCGATCGCCTGCCGGGAGTCGGCGAACAGCTGGCCGAACAGGTGGTCGGTGACCTTCGCGGTCGGAGCCCGCTGCTGGGTGCGCTTGGAGAGCCGGCGCAGGAGCCGGTTCGGCTTCTGCTCGGCGGACGGTTCGGCGCCGTCGACGATCTGGTGGACGCGCTGATGGCTCAGGCCCAGGGCCTCGGCGATCTCGCGCATCGAGGCACCCGAGGCGTGCAGGACGCGGATGAGGTGGTGGTAGTCGACCTTCGCCGTGTCGGCGTCGTGTTGCAGGTTGAGCAGCTGGTCACGGGCGGCCCGCGCCTGCTCGAGCAGTTCTGTGTCGAGAACCATGCTGTCTACAGTGATAGACAGGCGCCGATGCGTCAAGGCACGTAGACAGCGGAGTGGCGGCTAGATGGTCTTGACCATGGTTTCCGAGCCCTCCTCGCCGCCCTCGACGTGCTCGTAGCCGGCCGAGGCGTAGAGCTTCGCGGCGTGGTTGCCCGACTCCACGTTGAGGGCGATCCGCGCCAGTCCGGCCGAACGAGCCGCGGCGGCGACCTCGTCCAGCAGCTGCCGTCCGAGCCCCATCCCGCGCCAGTCGGCGGCGACGGCGATGGTCAGCTCGGGGACGTCGTCGGCCACGTAGCCGTACCCCGGCGAGGAAGCCGTGAAGTACCGCAGCCACGCCGCGCCCACGGGGTCGCCGGCGAGCGACTCGGCGATCACGCCGAACTCGCCCGGACCGGGCCAGGGCGCCACGTACTTGCCGTTGACCGGGTCGGTGCGGATCTGGTCGAGCGTCATCGGAGCGCGGTCCAAGGACCAGTTGAACGCCTCCACCGTCATCTCGTCGAGGAACGCGGCGTCGCCCGCGGTGGCGGGGCGGAACTGGAAGGTGTCGGTCACCCGTGCATTGTCTCAAGAACGCGTCTCTAGACTTCCCGCATGAGTGCAGCGCAACACGAGGCTTCAGATCTGCCGTCGGCGTTCGTTCCCGCCGACGTCGAGGGACCGCTTTACGACAGCTGGGTCGAACGCGGCTACTTCAGCCCGTCGGGCAAGCCGGACGCCGAGCCGTACAGCATCGTGATCCCGCCGCCGAACGTCACCGGCTCGCTGCACGTAGGCCACGCGCTCGACCACACCATCCAGGACATCCTCATCCGGCGCCGCCGGATGCAGGGGTACGACGCGCTCTGGCTCCCCGGCATGGACCACGCCGGCATCGCGACGCAGAACGTCGTCGAGCGCGAGCTCGCCAAGGAAGGCCTGTCCCGGCACGACCTCGGCCGCGACGAGTTCGTCAAGCGGGTCTGGCAATGGAAGGCCGAGTCCGGCGGCCGCATCCTCGGCCAGATGAAACGGCTCGGCGACTCCGTCGACTGGGACCGCGAGTCGTTCACGATGGACGAGCAGCGCTCGCGCGCCGTGCTGACGATGTTCAAGCGGCTGTACGAGGACGGCCTCGTCTACCGTGCCGAACGCATCATCAACTGGTGCCCGCGCTGCCTCACCGCGCTGTCCGACATCGAGGTCGAGCACTCCGACGATGAGGGCGAGCTCGTCTACATCCGTTACGGGGAAGGCGATTCCTCGCTCGTCGTCGCGACGACGCGGGCCGAGACGATGCTGGGCGACACCGGCGTCGCCGTGCACCCGGACGACGAACGGTACAAGCACCTGGTTGGCACCGAGCTCGAGCTGCCGCTCACCGGCCGGCGGATTCCGATCGTCGCCGACGAGCACGTCGACCCGGAGTTCGGCACCGGCGCGGTCAAGGTGACGCCGGCGCACGACCCGAACGACTTCGAGATCGGCCGCCGGCACGACCTGCCGACGCTCACGGTGATGGACGAGCACGGCGTGATCACCGCGCACGGCCCGTTCCAGGGGCTGGACCGGTTCGAGGCGCGGCCCGCGGTCGTCGCGGCGTTGCGCGAGGAAGGGCGGATCGACAAGGAGGTCCGCCCGTACCAGCACGCCGTCGGCCACTGCCAGCGCTGCGACACGGTCGTCGAGCCTCGGGTCTCGCTGCAATGGTTCGTGAAGGTCGAGCCGCTGGCGGCCGCCGCGAGCGCCGCCGTACGCGAGGGCAGGATCGCGATTCACCCACCGGAGATGGCGAAACGGTACTTCGACTGGGTCGACAACATGCACGACTGGTGCATCTCCCGCCAGCTGTGGTGGGGGCACCGGATCCCGGTCTGGTACGGCCCCGCCGGCGAGACCGTCTGCGTCGGTCCCGACGAGGAGCCGCCGTCCGGCGACGGGTGGACGCAGGACGCGGACGTCCTCGACACCTGGTTCTCCTCCGGGCTGTGGCCGGTGACGACGCTCGGCTGGCCGGACGAGACCGAGGAGCTCGCGCGCTACTACCCGACCAGCGTGCTGGTCACCGGCTACGACATCTTGTTCTTCTGGGTCGCGCGGATGGTGATGTTCGGCCTGCACGCGATGAGTTCGCATGGACCCGAGGGGTCGGTGCCGTTCAAGACCGTCGTGCTGCACGGCATGGTCCGCGACGCGCACGGCAAGAAGATGTCGAAGTCGTTCGGCAACGTCGTCGACCCGCTGGACTGGATCGACCGGTACGGCGCCGATGCGACCCGTTTCACCTTGGCCCGTGGGGCGAACCCCGGATCGGACGTGCCGGTCTCGGAGGAGTGGTGCCAGGGGTCGCGCAACTTCACCACGAAGCTGTGGAACGCGACGCGCTTCGCCCTGGGCAACGGTGCTTCCGCGTCGCTGCCCGTTCCGCCGGCCGCCGAGCTGACGGCCGCGGACCGGTGGATCCTGTCGCGTCTGCACACGGTGATCGCCGAGGTCGACGCGTACTACGAGGCGTACGAGTTCGCCAAGGTGTGCGAGACGATCCAGGCGTTCGCGTGGAACGAGCTCTGCGACTGGTACGTGGAGCTCGCGAAGACCTCGCTCAACGCCGGTGGCGCCGCCGCGGACGCCGCGCGTGCGGTGCTCGGCCACGTCCTCGACCGGCTGTTCCGGCTGCTGCACCCGGTGATGCCGTTCGTCACCGAGCGGCTCTGGCTCGCGCTGACCGGCGGCGAGTCGCTCGTCGTGTCGACGTGGCCCGCGCCGGAGTCGTCGTACGTCGACGCCGCCGCGGAGGCCGAGCTCACCTCGGTCCAGCGGCTGGTCACGGAGGTCCGGAGGTTCCGCGCCGACCAGGGCCTGAAGCCGGGGCAGCGCGTGCCGGCTCGCCTGGTGGGCATCGAGTCCACGGCGTTGGTCGCGCACGAGCCGGCGATCCGTTCGCTGCTGCGGCTGGAAGCGCCGGCCGACGGCTTCGCCCCGACCGCGTCGTTGTTCGTCGAGAACGTGACCGTCGAGCTGGACACCGCCGGCACGATCGACGTCGCGGCGGAGCGGAAGCGGCTGGAGAAGGACCTCGCGGCGGCGCAGAAGGAGAAGGCGCAGTCGGAGGGCAAGCTCGGCAACGCCCAGTTCCTGGACAAGGCCCCGCCACCGGTCGTGGAGAAGGTCCGCGCCCAGCTCGCGTCGGCTGAAGCGGAGATGACCCGCCTCGAGTCGCAGCTCGCCGGCCTGCCGGGAGCGAACTGATGACGTCGAGCGCGGAAGAGCGTGCGCTGTACGTCGACGTCGAGCGGGCGTTGCTGGCGCGGCTGCCTGAGCACAAGTCGGTGGAGGGGCCGACGATCGAGCGGATCAAGAAGCTGTGCGAGCTGCTCGGCGAGCCGCAGCACGCCGCGCCGGTCGTGCACCTGACGGGGACGAACGGCAAGACCAGCACCGCCCGCATGGTCGACAGCCTGCTGGTCGCGTTCGGCGTCCGCACCGGTCGGCTGACCAGCCCGCACCTCGCCGAGATCCGCGAGCGCATCTCGTTGTCGGGCGAGCCGATCGCTCCCGACCGGTTCGTGCAGATGTACGCCGAGGTCATGCCGTTCGTCGACCTCGCCGACCCGATGCTCGACCGGCCGCTGTCGTTCTTCGAGATCATCACCGCGATGGGCTTCGCCGCGTTCGCGGACGCGCCCGTCGACGCGGCGGTGCTGGAGGTCGGCCTCGGCGGGACGTGGGACGCGACGAACGTCGCCGACGGCAAGATCGCGGTCGTGACGCCGATCGCGGTCGACCACGCGAAGTATCTCGGCTCGACGCCGCCGGAGATCGCGCGCGAGAAGGCCGGGATCATCAAGCCCGGCGCGATCGCGGTGATCGCGCAGCAGGAGGTCGAGGTCGCCGAGGTGCTGATGCGCCGGGCGTCCGAGGTGGGCGCGACCGTCGCGCGCGAGGGGATCGAGTTCGGCCTCGTCGAGCGTGACATCGCGGTCGGCGGGCAGATGATCTCGCTGAAGGGCCTGTCGGGGGAGTACCACGAGATCTTCCTTCCCCTGCACGGTGTTCACCAGGCGCACAACGCGGCCTGTGCGCTCGCCGCGGTCGAGGCGTTCCTCGCGGGCGGTGCCCCGGAGGGACTCAACGCCGACCTCGTACGAGAGGCGTTCGCCGGCGTGACGTCGCCGGGGCGGCTGGAGATCGTACGGCGGAGTCCCACCGTTCTGCTCGACGCGGCGCACAACCCACACGGCGCCGAGGCGACCGCGGCGGCGATCGAAGAGGCGTTCGCGTTCGACCCGCTCGTCGGCGTGATCGGCGTCATGCAGGACAAGGACGTCGCGGGCGTGCTCGAGGCGTTCGAGCCGGTCATGGACCACCTCGTGGTGACGCAGAACTCCACCGAGCGCGCGATGCCGGCGGCGGAGCTGGCCGAGATCGCGATCGACATCTTCGGTGAGGACCGGGTCGAGGTCGCGCCGCTGCTGCCGGACGCACTCGACGCCGCCGTCCGCGCGGCTGACGAACAGGCCAAGGAGATGGGCGGTGGCGGGGTGCTCGTGACCGGCTCGGTGATCACGGCCGGCGAGGCGCGCGTACTCCTGGGACGGGGCGAGGCGCAGTGAAGGTCACGGTGATGCGGGGAACGCTGTCGGCGATCCTCGTCTTCGAGGCGATCATCGTCGGGCTCGCGATCCCCGTGGCGATCGGCGTGGCGGATGCCCCGCGTGCGTTGGCGATCTGGGGCGGCCTGGCGATCGTGCTGGCCTGCGTCGCGGCGGCCGCGCTGCTGCGGAAGCCGGCCGGCGTGGTGCTCGGCTCGGTCGTGCAGGTCGCCGCGTTCGCGAGCGGTTTCGTGGTGTCGATCATGCTCGCGCTCGGCGCGATCTTCGGCATCCTCTGGTTCGCCTGCCTGGTCTTCGACCGGAAGATCGCGGCCCGGGCGGCCAGCGAGGGATGAGCGTCGGCTACGCTGCGTGTGCTTTGCCGTCGTGACCTCGTACTCAAGGAGTTCTTGCTGTGACCGAGCGCACCCTGGTCTTGATCAAGCCGGATGCGGTCCGCCGTGGGCTGGTCGGCGATGTCCTGGCCCGGTACGAACGCAAGGGGCTCTCGATCGTCGCGATGGATCTGCGCACGATCGACGGCGAGACGGCCGACCAGCACTACGGCGAGCACCTGGAGAAGGCCTGGTACCCGCCGCTGCGCGCGTTCGTCATCAGCGGCCCGCTCGTGGCGCTGGTGCTCGAGGGCGACGAGGCCGTGGAGGCCGTACGCCTGCTGAACGGTGCCACCGACGCCCGCAAGGCCGCCGCCGGCTCGATCCGCGGCGATCTCGGCCTGTCGAACCGGGAGAACCTCGTGCACGGCTCGGACTCGGTGGAGTCCGCCGCGCGCGAGATCAAGCTGTTCTTCCCCGACATCTAGGCGCCTCGAACCCGGACATAGCGGCGCGTCACCGCCGGCGACGGCTACGTAGCGTGTCAAACTGATTACCGAAATGGCTAACAGCTTTCTCGGCCGGGATCTGGCCGTCGACCTCGGAACGGCGAACACGCTCGTCTACGTGCGTGGGCGCGGCGTCGTGCTCAGCGAGCCCTCGGTCGTCGCCACCGACACGGCGACCAACACGATCGTCGCGGTCGGGACCGCCGCGAAGCAGATGATCGGCCGGACTCCCGGCACGATCACCGCGATCCGCCCGCTCAAGGACGGTGTCATCGCGGACTTCGACGCCGCCGAGAAGATGCTCCGGTACTTCATCCAGCAGGTGCACAAGCGCCGCTACTTCGCCAAGCCGCGGATCGTCGTCTGCGTTCCATCCGGCATCACGACGGTCGAGCAGCGCGCGGTCCGCGACGCCGGCTATCAGGCCGGCGCGCGCATGGTCTACCTGATCGAGGAGCCGATGGCCGCCGCGGTCGGCGCCGGGCTGCCCGTCCACGAGCCCACCGGCAACATGGTCGTCGACATCGGCGGCGGCACGACCGAGGTCGCGATCATCTCCCTCGGTGGCATCGTGACAAGCTGCTCGATCCGCGTCGCGGGCGACGAGCTCGACAAGGCCGTGATCTCCCACCTCAAGAAGGAGTACTCGCTGATGCTCGGCGAGCGCACCGCCGAGGACATCAAGTCGACGATCGGCTCGGCGTTCCCCGTTCCGGACGAACCCGAGGCGGACGTACGGGGACGCGATCTCGTCAGCGGGCTGCCGAAGACCGTCACGGTCTCCACCGACGAGATCCGCAAGGCGCTCGAGGAGCCGGTCAACGCGATCATCGACGCGGTCCGCACGACGCTCGACACCTGCCCACCCGAGCTGGCCGGCGACATCGTCAAGCGGGGCATCATTCTCACCGGCGGCGGCGCCTTGCTGAACGGGCTCGCCGCTCGCCTCCAGCACGAGACCGGCGTGCCGGTCCGGGTCGCCGACGATCCGCTGCAGTCGGTCGCGACCGGCGCCGGCATGTGCGTCGAGGAGTTCGAGACGCTTCGACGGGTGCTGGTCTCCGAGCCCCGCAAGAGATGATGCGGCCGCGGTCCCGGGTGCTGCTGGTGGTGCTCCTGCTCGGCTCGTTCTCGCTCGTGACCGTCGACGTCGCCATCGACGACTCGCCCTTGAACGCCGTCCGTGCCACCGTGGCCGAGGCCGTCGCGCCTTTGCAACTTGGCGCTCGGGTCGCGACGCGTCCGATCGTCAACGCGGCAAGGGATGTCGCTTCGATCGGCCAGCAGCGCGACGAGCTGGTGAAGCTCCGGGAGGAGAACGCCGCGCTGCGCGGTCAGCTTCGGACGGCGGTCGAACGTGGTGCGGAGGCCGGAGCGGTCTCGCGGCTTCGCTCGGCAGGGCACACAGTGCCGGCGCGGGTCGTCGGGTTCGGCGCGCAGCAGAGCTTCGCGCATACGGTGACGCTCGACGTCGGCACGCGGGACGGCGTTCGCCCTGACCATGCTGTCGTTGCCGCCGACGGTCTAGTCGGCCGGGTCGTTCGCGCAGGTACGACGAGCGCGACCGTGCTGCTGCTCGGCGACGCTACCTCGATCGTCGGTGGGCGGCTGGAGTCGAGCCGCGAGCTCGGCTTCCTCCACGGGACTGGAGATGTGCTGGGCAAGGCGCGGTTGACGCTGCAGCTCGTCGACCACTCCGCCCTTGTCGAGCAGGGTGATCGGTTGGTCACCTGGGGATCGCCGAACGGATCGCCATATCCAGCTGGGATTCCGATCGGCCGCGTCGTCTCGGTGGACGCGGCGACCGCGGGTGTCGCGCCGAAGGCCTCGGTGGATCCGTACGTCGATCTCACCGCGCTGGACGTCGTCGGTGTCGTGGTGGGGGAGCGCTGATGCTGCTCGCCGCGGCCGTTGTCCTGGTCGCGTGGCTGGTCCAGGTCACGTTGCTGCCGAACGTGTCGTTGGCGCTGGTCGCGGTGCTCGCGTTCGCGTACGTGCGCGGGCCGGCGTTCGGTGCCGTGCTCGGGTTCTTCGCTGGTTTGCTGGTCGACGTCGCGCCGCCGGCGGACGGGGTCGCCGGGCTGTGGGCGATGTCGTTCACGCTCGCGGCGTACCTCGTCGGGTCGGCCGGCGTGAACCGTTCCGACGACGGCAACCACCGCATCCTGATCGGCGTGCTCGCGATGACCGGCGGGGCCGTGATCGCCTTGGCCACGTACGCCGGAATCGACGCCCTGCTTGGTGATCCGCGGGTCGACTGGGCCGTGCTGCTCAGCGCGAGCGGTACGTCGGTGCTCTCCGCGGCGGTTCTCGCGCTCGTCCTCGTTCCGCTGTCCGCTCGGATCGCGCCGCAGTGAACGCGAAGACCACAGCGCGGATGGCCATTCTCCAGCTGCTCGTGCTCACGCTGGTCGCGGTCCTGCTCGGCCGGCTCTGGATCGTGCAGGTCGCCCGTCCGGTCCACCACGGCGCGCCCGTGACCGAGGTGGGCGAGCTGCGCACGATCTCGGTGCCGGCCCTGCGCGGCCGGATCCTCGACCGGAACGGTCGTCCACTCGTCGACAACGAGAGCGCTCTCACGGTGCTCGTCGACCCCACTGCGGCCGCCAAGTTGGACAAGCGCGCTCGTACCGCGCTGTACTCCCGCCTCGGCTCCGTGCTCGGGAAGCCCGGCGACGACCTCGCCGCGCGTACCGTGCCGTGCGGGACGCCCGGGGCACGCCGTCCACCGGTGTGCTGGAGCGGCCAGCCGTACGAGCCGGTGCCGATCGCCCGCAACGTGTCGACGACCGCTGCTCTCGCGATCTCCGAGCGCTCCGAACACTTCCCGGGTGTGGTGGTCGACTCGCGTGCGACCCGACGATTCCCCAAGCCCGCTGCGGTTTCCGCGGCGCATCTGCTGGGGTACGTCGCCCCGGTCAACCGCACCGAGCTCGACGCGGCTCACGGGGAGCTGCGGACGACCGACCTGGTCGGGCGGGCCGGTCTGGAGAAGGAGTACGACACACTGCTCCGCGGCACGCCGGGCCAGCGGACTGTGCGCGTGGACGCGCAGGGCCGCGTGCTGTCGGTCGTGTCCGAGCGACCCGCGAAGCCTGGCGCGGATCTCGTCACGAACCTCGACGTCCGCGTCCAGGCCCTCGCCGAGCGCGAGCTCGTCAAGGCGATCGCCACCGCGCGCGGGCGCGTCGACAAGGTCACCAAGCGCAAGTTCGTCGCCGATGCCGGCGCGATGGTCGTCCTCGATGCGCGCACGGGTGGCGTGGTCGCGATGGCGAGCAACCCCGGCTACGATCCCGCGCTCTGGTTGGACGGTCTGACCAGTGCCGAACGGAAACGGCTGCTCGCCTCGGGCGACGCGCCGTTGGTGCCGCGCGCCACGCAGGGCGAGTACGCGCCGGGTTCGACGTTCAAGGTGGTCTCCGCGACCGCTGCCCTCACCCACGGCTTCCAGACGTCCGAGCGGCTGCCCTGCCCGGGCACGATGAAGATCGTCGGTCGTACGTTCCGCAACTTCGAGTCTCGCGCGTACGGCGACATCTCCCTGTCCGACGCGCTCGCGGTGTCGTGCGACACGTTCTTCTACCAGGTCGGGCTCGACCATCGGCGTGACAACGCGATCGAGGCCGCGGCGGCTGCGTTCGGGTTCGGTCGGCCGACCGGCCTCGACCTGCCGGGCGAGCGCTCTGGGCACGTCGGGCGACAGACCTCGTACGCCGGGCACGCCGCGCTCCTCGCGATCGGGCAGGGTGACACGACGGTGACGCCGCTGCAGCTCGCTCGGGCGTACGCGGCGATCGGGAACGGTGGCAGGCTCTTGCAGCCCTCGTTGCGGAAACAGGCGGCCAAGTCGACGGGCAAGCTGCCCTTGACGACTCCGCAGCTGCGCTATCTCCAGGCAGCCTTGCGCAAGACGACCTTGTCGGGCACGGGTGCGGCACCGTTCGCCGGGTTCCCGCTCGCCACGACGCCCGTCGGCTCGAAGACCGGCACGGCCGAGGTCGACGGCAGGCAGTCGACGTCGTGGTTCGCTTCGTGCGACCAGGACTACGCGGTGGTGATGATGGTGTCGCAGGGCGGGACCGGTGCCGCCACCTCCGGGCCCGCGGTGCGGCAGGTCTGGGAGACACTGCGGAGGCTGCCATGACCACGGTCGCGCCGCATAGGCCGGTGGGTTCGACCGCCGCTCGGCAGCTCGACTGGTCGCTGCTCGTCGCGGTGGTCGCCCTGCTGGCGTTGGGATGTCTGCTGGTGTGGTCGGCAACCGCGCATCGTCCTTCGCTCAACGGTGGCGATCCACAGGCGTACCTGCTGAAGCAGATCCTCAACATCCTGGTCGGTGTGGTGATCGCCGTTCCGGTCGCGATGATCGACCATCGCCGGCTCCGGCTGTACGCGCCGGCCTGTTATCTGCTCGTGGTGGCCGGGCTGGTCCTCGTCCTCGTGCTCGGCGCGACCGTGAACGGATCGCAGTCGTGGATCCGGCTGCCGGGCGGTTTCTCCTTGCAGCCGGGGGAGTTCGCGAAGGTCGCGGTCGTCGTCGGGATGGCGCTCGTACTCGCCGAACGGCGGGAGAACTCGCGCCGGTCGAACCGATCGGCGCGGTCCGACCTCCTCTGGGCGCTCGCTGTCGCCGCGGTGCCCATCGGGCTGGTCGCGGTCCAACCCGACCTCGGCACTGTTTTCGTCCTGCTGGTCACGGGATTCGGGGTCCTGGCGCTGGCTGGCACGCCGTTGCGCCTTCTCTTCGGCCTCGTGCTCGTCGCGGTGACGGCCGGGTACGCGGCCGTGCGCGTAGGAGTGCTGGAGGGCTATCAGCTCGCACGGCTCACCGCGTTCGTCAACCCTGGCGTCGATCCGGAGGGGATCGGCTACAACGCCGACCAGGCACGGCTGGCGATCGGGTCGGGTGGGCTGTTCGGCGCGGGGCTGTTCCACGGGAGTCGGACGAGCGGCGCGTACGTACCCGAGCAGCACACCGACTTCGTGTTCACGGTGGCGGGGGAGGAGCTCGGCTTCGTGGGCTCGAGCGCGTTGCTGCTGTTGCTGGCGTTCGTTCTGTGGCGCGGCATCCGCATCGCGCGCGCCGCGCCCGACCTGTTCGGCCGGCTGCTCGCCGGCGGCGTGGTGTGCTGGTTCGGCGCGCAGGTCTTCGAGAACGTCGGCATGACGCTCGGGCTGATGCCGATCACCGGGCTGCCGTTGCCGTTCGTGTCGTACGGGGGCTCGAGCATGGTCGCTTGCCTCGTTGCCGTTGCTCTGTTGGAGAACGTGCACCTGCGCGGTCAGGACGTCGCGCCGGTGTAGCGGCGTACGCCAACCGACCAGGCACCGATCGCGAGTGCCGCGATGCCCACTCCGGCGGCGACGCTGGCTGCCGTGCTGGTCAGGGTGGGGCCGCGGAGGAGCGCGGCGGTGGGCAGCGTGGTGACGACGGCCATCGGGAACAGGTACGTGAGCACGATCCGCAGCGGCCGGCTGTAGATGTCGACCGGGTAGCGCGCGAGGTCGAGGGCAGAGCCGAACAGGATGTCGAGCTGGAGCCGCGGTGCCCAGAACGCCAAGCAGGACACGAGAACGCCGAGGCTCCACATGATGACGGTGCCGGTGGCGAGCAGCAGCAGCCAGGTCAGCAGGCCGGCGATCGTCGGGAGCTGGCCGAAGTCCGCGATGCCACCGCCGATGACCGCGAGGCCGAGGACGGCCCTGGTGAGCGAGACCGGGGAGTGGGAGCTGAGGCTGGCGAGGAAGAGGCTCGGCGCCGGCTGGACCAGGTAGAGGTCCATCTTGCCGTTGCGCACCTGGTCGGTGAACCAGCTCAGGTTGGGCTCGATGAACGCGGTGCGGATGCCGGCCATCAGCTGGAACGTGCCGACGAGCACGAGCAGCTCGGGCCGGTTCCAGCCGGCGAGGTTGTCCGTTCTCGTGAAGATGAGCTGCACGACCGCGAGCTCGCTGACGAGGGTGAGGACCGCCAGGAGGACGTCGAACGTGAGGTTCGTTCGATGGGCGAGGGATCGTCTCAGGGACATGGAGAAGCCGGCGCCGAAGAGTCTCAAGACGAGCACGTTCTAGCCTCCTACCGACGTGTAGCGGCGGACGCCGACGCGCCAGACGACGACCGCGAGGATGGCGAACAGGGCGATCCAGCCAAGCTGGTAAGCGAATCCGCGGAGGACGTCATCTCCCGCGACCGTGCCGGTGGCGAGCTCGGCGGGGAAGCCGAGCATCGCGCGGAACGGAAGGATGCTCGCGACGCTGCGCATCGGCTCGGGGAGGAACGGCACGGGGGCTGCCGAACCGCCGAGCAGGAAGATCATCACACCGCCGAAGCCCATGGTGGCGTGGGCTCGTTCGGTCCAGAACGCGGAGAGCGCGAGGACCCAGCTGAACAGGAAACGCAGGATCGCCGCCAGTCCGAGCGCGGGTGCCGCGATCAGGAGGTTCGTGGCCGTGAACGTGACGCCGAACGCGGGGATCGCCACGGCCAGCATGGGGACTCCCATCAGGATCAGCCAGACGCGGATCGCGAGGTTCTCGCCGGCGACGGCGATCCAGGCAGCGCGTGGTTTGAGGAGCTCGTGGGAGATGGTGCCGTCGTAGATGCCGTTCGACAGCGTGTGGGCCTCGTACGACGCGGTGGCGAGGAGGACGGCGAGGAGCGCGACGTAGTAGGTGGCGACCTGCTCGCCGGGGGTCACGGCCGTCCAGATGAACAGGCCGAGGAGGGGCGAGATCGCTTCCTGGGCGGCGAGGGTGACGACGAACCACCAGGAGCCGGACCAGGTGAGGATCTGCCGCCAGACCTCTATGCGGGTGAGGGCAAGTGTTCGGGTCACGCGACGCCCTCGCGGTAGACGCGGTCGATGACGTTCTCCAGCGGGGGTTCTTCTACTGCGAGGTCTTCGACGGGGAGCTCGTTCAGGAGCTGGCTGGTGGCTTGGGCGACGTCGGCGCGGGCGACGCGGAGGACCCAGGTGGTGCCGTCGTTCTCGACGATCTCGCCCACCTGTGGTGTCTGGTCTTGCTTCGCGTCAGGGGCGGAGACGCGGATGAGCTTGTAGGGCGCGAGTTTCGCCGCCAGAGCGTCGATCGGCCCGTCGTACTGGAGGCTGCCCTTGTCGATGAGGATGAGGCGCGGGCAGAGCGACTGGACGTCGCCCATGTAGTGGCTGGTGAGCAGGATCGTGGCGCCGGTGCGTACGGCGTAGCCCTTGAGGAACCTGCGCACGATCGCGGCCGCGCTGACGTCGAGGCCGATGGTGGGCTCGTCGAGGAACAGCACGTCAGGCTTGTACAGCAGGGTCATAGCGAGCCCGGCGCGCATGCGTTCGCCGAGGCTGAGGGCGCGGACCTGACGGGGGAGGAGTCGCTCGAGCTCGAGGAGGTCGGTCAGCTCTTCGAGGTTCGCTTGGAAGTCTTGGTGGCTGACGTCGTACAGCAGCTGTTGGTAGCGGAGGGAGTCGAGGACGGTGAGCTCGACGGGGCCGCCGATGGGTTGGCTGCCCCGTACTAGCGCTATGCGTCTGAGGAAGGCCGTCTTGCGTTGCCAGGGGATGTTTCCGAGGACCCGTACCGTGCCGGCGGTGGGGTGGAGGATGCCGGAGAGGATCTTCATCGTGGTCGTCTTGCCGGCGCCGTTCGGCCCGATGAAGCCGACGACCTCGCCTTGTCCGATGTCGAAGCTGAGGTCGTCGACGGCCTTGACCTCTTGGTAGCGGCGGTGCACGAGCGTGCGGAGGGCGGCCTTGAGCCCGGCGTCGCGGATGGGGGCGCGGTAGGTCATGCGGAGATCGCGGACTTCGATCATGCTTAAAGTTTCTCATTGAACCGCAGCCTTAGACTTTGCCGCGTGTTGTGCTCGTTCGGAGGTGGCCCGCGTTGGTAAAAGCCTCCACCGCCGCTCCAAGCCGGCTCCGGCTCGTCGACCTCGCGCGCTCGGTGGGGTTGTCGGTCCAGTCGGTGCGCCAGTACGCCGACCTCGGGTTCCTGCCGCCGGTGTCGCGTACCGCGAGCGGCTATCGCGTGTTCACGTCGTCGCACGCCGACGCGTTGCGGGTGGCCCGGGTGCTGATCCAGGGCTACGGCTGGGACCCCGCCCTCTCGGTGATGCGCGCGGTCCACGCCGGCGACCACGAGACCGTGCTGTCACTGGTCGACTCGTTGCACGCGGAACTGCACGCGGAGAGGCAGCAGATCGACCGCGTGCTCGGCGCCTTCGAAGCCGTCGTGGTGGACGCGCCCCCGCCGTCGTCGCCGTACCTGCGCGTGGGCGAGGTGGCGCGGTCGCTCGGCGTTCGGACGTCCGCCTTGCGACTGTGGGAGAAGCGCGGCCTCCTGCACCCGGTGCGTGACCGGACGACGGGCTACCGGGTGTACGACCGAGGTCAACAGCGCAACGCCCAACTGATAGCCATCCTCCGCCGCGGCGGCTACGGCATCGAGCTGATCCGCCCAGTGCTGGAAGAGCTGCACTCGACCGACCAATCCCACAAGCCCGAACGCGTCCGCGCCGAACTAGCCCGCCGCGAAGCCGACCTCCACCACCTCAGCCACCACCGCCTCCAAGCCACCGCCACCCTGTACGGCTACCTCGAGTCGCTCTGACCGAGTGGCCCGGGAGTACTGTCCCGGGCCACTCGGTGCTGACCGTCAGGGGCGGTTGCAGAGGCCGATCTTTCCGACCGGCGTCCAGTACACATTCTGCGAGGAGCCGCCGCCGCGCCAGCCGATGATCCCGTACGAGTCGTTGAGAAGATTCACCCTCGACGTTCCATGATTGTGAGCGTCGTATGTTCCGTAGAAGTTGTCGAGGTCGTAGATATCGCAGCCCGTCATCTTGAAACCGCGGTACCTGTCGTTGTTGTATCGCTGGATGGTGCAGAACGAATTGCCGCAGTCAGTTCCGCTGTGCACCCAGGCCCGCGCCTTGGCGCCAGCGTTGGGGTCGGAGAAGTAGAAGTCCTTGTGCACAACCCTTCCGCCGCCTTCAGCGTCGATGTGGGGCTGCCCGGCGAGAGGCGCCACTTCTGTCGGCTGGGCTGTCGCTGGAAGGGCTGTCATCGAGACGGAAGCCAAGAACGCGACAAGCGCCGCTATCAACGCGAACACGGTTCTCCTCGGCGAAATTCGAGTCGATTTCATCAAGTCCCCGATCGAGTGAGGTGATGCTATTTCGCATCGGCCGAGGGAACCGTAAACGGCCATTCAAGGAAAAGCATCCGCTGTCCACGTACGTGAACTTAGGGCTGTCGAGGAATGCATTCATGGCACGTCAAAGCCGCTCCTTCCGACGCGGAACGAAGGGAGCACATCCCCATGCCTCGCCAGTCTCGCAAGCCGCGCTGGCGCGCCGCTGGCGGCGGCGTTCGCCACAAACAAGAGGGCACCCGCTGTCGAGAGACTCGACAGCGGGTGCCCCTTGATCGCTATGTCGGCTACGAGTCCACGCGGAGGATGGTGGAGCCGATCGGGTTGGTGCCGTCTCCGTACGTCACGCGGCCGAGCCAGCGCTTCCCCGCCGACAGGCCGGTCCACGCCGCCGTCACCGAACCGGACTTGCCGCTCTTCGCGGGTTGGCTGGCCGGGGTCACCGTGAGGTTGCCGGCCGACGTCGAGCCGAGGCCCCACGTCGAGTGCTTCACCTCGAGCGACGTCTGCCCGGGCGCGAGGCCGAAGAGGTCGACGTACACGTCGTACGACCCGGCAGCCGGGTCCGTGATGTCCACCTGTTCCTCGGCCGACCCACCGGCGCTCGATCCCACCAGCTCGGCAGTGCCCGCCTTGTAGACGAACATGTCGAGGTCCGAGCCCGCCGCGTAGTCCGAGTCGTACAAGGAGAATCGAGCCAACGTCGAACCCGCCGCGATCGGAACGGTGAACTTCGCCACGTGGGCGTTCGCCGCCGGCGCGTCGGTCGGGAACGCCGAGCCGTCGGGGCTCGTCAACGTCGCCTTGCTCTCCACCGCCGGCACCAGGCCAGCGGCCGAAGCTGTGAGCGTCCCCGTGTAGCCGGCCTTCGTCGCGATCTTCGCCGATCCCGAAGCGCCAGCACCGCGCACCTCGAGAGCGGCCGCCACTCGCACCGGCTTCACGACGATCGGGCTCTGGACGGCGTGCGTGCCGTCCTTCCACATCAGCGACCCGAAGGCGTACGCTCCGAACGCGGCCGACGTACGCGTCAACTTGATCTTGACGTGAGCCGACTGGCCAGGCGACAGCCGCAGCTTCGAAGGAACGACCGACATCGAAAACCCAGCCGGCGAGGACACGTGAGCCGTGTACGTCGAGCGCGAACGCGACACGTTCGTCACCGTACGCGTGATCGTCTGGTCCCCAGCAAGGTCGCCAGCGGCGATCGACGGGTAGTTCAGGTTGCTCGCGTCGATCGTCCCGAGCTTCTTGCAGGAACGATCAGAAGCTGGCAGCTGGCCGAGCCCACAGAGATAGCGCAGCCAGTCCTTCGGTCCGCTGTCGTACACCAATCCAGGGTCGAGCGCCTTCGTCGGAACGACCTGCCCAGCGCCGTAGTCGAGCGCGCTCGCAGCGGTTCCGGTGTCGTTAACGATCGGATTCCCCTTGTTGTCAAGGGTTGTCGCGGTCGTCATCAGCGCAGACTTCACCGCCGCCGGCGACCAGCGCGGGTGCGCCTGGATCACCAACGCGGCCAAGCCCGCGATGTGCGGCGACGACATCGACGTACCGGAGTAGTAGTCGAAGTCGCGCCCACTGTTCGACGGCGGAGCCACCGCGGCGAGAACGTCCACGCCAGGCGCCATAATGTCGGGCTTCAGCAGGTCGCCGCCGCCGGCGAGAGCTGGACCGCGCGACGAGAACGAGGCCACCCACGGAGCCTCCGCACCGGCGACGCCCTCGCCCTGAGCGAGGGAAGCCGTAGCGGACGGGTTGGCGGACACGTACGCCTTGATCGCCGCACCAGCGGTCTCGTCGACGTGCACGGTCGGCAGCGTGTGCAGGTCAGCGTTCAAAGAGCTCGGCGCGGTGTTCGCGAGGATGACACCCACACCGCCGGCCTGCTTGACCGCCGCGCTCTTGTCGACCCGCGCGTTCACTCCGCGGTCGCAGACCACGATCTTGCCGGCCACCTTGGCCGGGTCGAGCGCGCCGATGAAGCAGAGCTGGACCTCGTTCGCCGGCTTGCCCGGCAGGCCGACGGCCGTCGACAGCACGACCGGGGACGAAGGAACGGCGGCGCCCTGCCCAGAGCCGGTGTACGTCGAGCCGTTGCCCAGCGTCACCGAAGCCTCGTACACGCGGTCGTGCGTGCCAGCGGCCACCGTCGTCAGCCACGGGCTGTTGTGCGCCACCGTGCTCGCACCCGGACCCGAGTTGCCGGCCGAGGCCGCGACGAACACGCCAGCGCGAGCGGCGCGGAAGAACGCCAGCTCCACCGGGTCCACCACGCTCGCGGAGGATCCGCTGATCGAGAAGTTGATCACGTCGACGCCGTCGGCGATCGCCGTGTCGATCGCGGCCACGCTGTCCGAGCCCGCGCAGCCACCGCCGCCGGTCGTCCAGCACACCTTGTAGATCGAGATCCGCGCGTGCGGCGCCATGCCGCTCACCTTGCCGAGGTCGGAGCCCTCGACGGTCGCCTGAACGCCGTTGTTGCCGGCCGCCGTGCTCGCCGTGTGCGAGCCGTGGCCGCCACCGTCGCGCGGCGAGATGAAGTCGGACTTGTCGACGTTGTCGACGCCCGTGCCCTCGAGGAAGTAGCGAGCGCCGATGACCTTGTTGTTGCACTTGACGTACGGCTGCTCGATGCCCTTGTCACAAGACCCGTCGAACTTGCGCTTGATCAGCCGGTCGGAGGCCTTCGTGGTCTTGATCGGCGCGAAGCTCTTGCTCTCCGGCCAGAAACCCGAGTCGACGACGCCGACGATCACACCGTCGCCCGCCTTGTCGATGCCGCCGAGCTTCTCCCACATGCCGCCCTTGCCGGTGAGGCCGAGGAACGTCGGGGTGCTCGAGGTGTCGAGCTTGCGGATGTCGTCCTTCGTCACCGACAGGACGCCGGGCGTCTTGGCGAGCTCCGCGGCCTGGTCGCCGGTGAGCTTCGCGGCGAAGCCGGCGAACGTGTAGTCGTAGTCGTACAGCTTCTTCGCCCCGCCGATCTTGGCGAGCAGCTTGCCGCGCTGCTTGCCGAGGTACGAGCGGTAGCTCTTCACGGCCGTGTTGTCGCGCCGGACCTTGGTGCCGACCGCGGGCTTGGTCGCCTTCAGCCCAGAGACGCCGCCCTCGTAGGAGAGGACGGGCTGGTCGGCGAGCTGGACGATGTACGTACCGCTCTTGTACGTCGGCGCGGGGTTGGCCGAGGTGACGACCGGCTTACCGGCGCTGTTCCCGGATCCGGGCGCGGCGGCTGTGGCCGGGACGGTAGCGAGAGCGATAGCTGCGGCAGACAACCCTGCAAGGGCTATGCCGAATGTTCGGCCTGGTCCGAACACATGGGCCTCCGAGGGGCTTGATGGTGATGACTTTCATTCGCGGGGGATCACCCGAACGGACAGAGTCTGGATCACCGGAGGCTGATTTGTCGCTACCTAGGCTCTTGTTCTCAGAAAATCGCCATTCTTGAACGGCACCAAAGGTGCGAAGTCAGGACAAAGATTCTCCCTAGTGGAGGGGGAACCGGGCCAGCGGCTCGAGCACCTCGCGCTCCTCGTACGCCAGGTGGGACAGCAGCGTGTCGGTCATCAGGTCGACCACGTTCCGCAGCCCGTCGATGTGGCCCGTCCCGTCCACCAGCGCCACCAGCGCCAGGTCGACCCGGTCCAGGACGCCGTGGATCACGCGGTGCTCGGCCTGCAGGCGGTCCATGACCGGGACGAGAGCGGGGTCCGACCGCCGCAGGTGCGGGAACAGCTGGGCGTCCTCGGCGCCGTGGTGCATGGTCACGAACCGGCAGTAGGACTCGCAGTACGTGCCGAGCGTCCAGTTGTTCTGCCGTATGGTCATCGTGCTGAGCTCCGAGCGCGCCCGGCCGGCGTCCATCGTTCCGGCGGCCACCTGCTCCACCAGGTCGCGCAGGTTGTCGAGCTCCGAGCGCAGGTTGTCGTGGATCGTCACCAGCTGCTGGGCGGCGGCCACCGCCTCCGGGCGGTAGACGCGGTTCGGGTCGCGGACCGTGCTGGTCGGGCGCTCCGACTCGTCCCAGGGGCGTTCGTCGCTGCGGCGTACGCCGTCATCCGGCGTCGGTTGGAGCTCGAAACCGCCAGCCTCCGGGGTCGCCGCCGGGGCCGGCGTCAGCGTCGGAACGTCGCCAGCCCGCCCAGCCGCCACGGCTTCCCGTACGGCCGCCGCGACGTCGGCGAACCGGCGCAGGTCGTCCGCCGAGTCGGTCGCGATCAGGTACGCCGAGACGCCCTGGGTGAGCGTGAGGTCGGTGAGCTGGCGTACCCAGTCCGCCTGCGACCCCCGCGGGAACCCGCTCGAGGCGCCGAACTGGGCGAACAGGTTGTACATCCGCAGGACCTCGGCCGGCGAACGGCTCGCCGCGACCGCTGCCTCGTCGATGACCTCGTTCATCGCCTCGGTCTGGTCCGGCCCGAACATCCCGCTGTTCGGCATCAGCCACCCGTCGGCGACCCGCCCGGTCAGCCGCAGCATGCGCGGCTTCAGCGCGCCGAGCCAGATCTGCGGCTGGTGCGGCGGAGTCGGCCCGCGCTTGGCGCCGGACAACGAGAAGTGCTTGCCGTGGAACTTGATCCCGCCGCGCTCCGGCGTCCAGATCTCCCGCATGATCGCGATGGACTCCTCCAGCGCCTCGATGCGTTCGCCGGGCGTCCGCGGCGGGATCGCGTTCGCCTCCGCGACCTCGGCGTACGCGCCGGAGCCGAGGCCGAGGTCGACCCGGCCGCCGGTCAGGAGGTCGAGGCTGGCCACGCTCCGCGCGAGCACGACGGGATGCCGGAACGGGAGGTTGGCCACGTCGAGCGTGACCCGTACGGACTCGGTCGACGCCGCGATCACCGACAGGATCGTCCAGGCGTCGAGCAGCTCGGGCGTGTACGGGTGGTCCTGGATCCCGACCAGCTCCAGGCCGACCTGCTCGGTCACCTGGGCCAGGGCGACGGTCCGGTCGGGATCGGCCGCCGCCGGGGTGAGGAAGGATCCGAAGGTGAGCGGGTGGCCGTAGTCCGTCATTCCCAACCTCGTTCGCGTCGCGTAATGTTGGTGGCACGAACAAAGTACTTCGTGCCACGAACAACCGCAAGGCAGGTGCTGAACGGTGCAGCAGACCCTCGCTCCGGCCACGGGGCTGATCCGGCTCGCCTTCCGGGTGCAGGAGGTGTACGCCCAGATCGGGCGCGACCACGCCCTCACCACCGCCCAGGCGCAGGTCCTGTGCACGCTCGCCGATCGCCCGCACGGGATGGCGGAGCTGTGCACGATCCTGGGCCTCGAGCGGTCCAGCCTCACCGGCCTGGTGGACCGCGCCGCGCAGCGCGGGCTCGTCGTGCGGACCGCCGACCCGAACGACCGTCGCGCCGTGGTCGTGACGCTCACGCCGAAGGGGGCGAAGGCGGGCGCGGCGTTCCACGACGACCTGATCGCCCGCATGGACGGGTTGCTCGAAGACCTACCTGCAGGCGAGCGCGACCGGTTCGCCCGGACTGTGAACCGGCTCGTCGCGGACGTTCCGGCCGTCTTCCACGACTAGGGCGTTATGGAAGTTCGATAGCCGATCCATAGCGACGCCGCCTAGCCTGCGGCCGCATGGGACAGCGCGAGTACTTCACGACGTACCAGCAGACCGAGGAGGACCGCCTGCTCGCCCAAGGGCTGGTTCTCGATCCCCTGACCCGGCGGGTGTTCGCCGCGGCCGGGCTCTCTCGCGGGATGCGGGTCCTCGATCTCGGCAGCGGCGTCGGGAACGTGTCCCGCCTCGCCGCCGAGTTCGTCGGGCCGGAGGGCAGCGTCGTCGGCGTCGACCGGGATCCGGACGCGGTGCGCCGCGCGACACGGCTGGCCGAGGACGCCGGGCATCGCAACCTCGAGTTCCGCGTGGGCGACGTCGAGGCACTGGACGGCCTCGACGGACAGTTCGACGCCGTCGTCGGGCGCGCCGTGCTCATGTACCTCGCCGACCCGGTCCGCACGCTGCGGCAGGCGGTGGAGCTGCTGCGCCCCGGCGGCCTGGTCTGCATGCAAGAACCCGACTGCACGTACGCATGGACGAGCGTCGACACGCCCACGTGGCGGCAGCTCAGGTCGTGGGTCGTCGCCGCGCTCGAGAGCATCAAGGCAGACCTGCGGATGGGCCCGTCGCTGTTCGCCACCTTCCACGCCGCCGGCTTGCCGGACCCGGAGATGACCATGGAGGCAGTCGTGGGCGGTGGCGACCGGGCGCCGGCCTTCGGGTGGGCGAACCTCGCGATCGCGGCCCTTCCGCTGATGGAGCGCTTCGGCATCGCGTCGGCGGCCGACCTCGACCCGGACACGCTGACCGACCGGCTGCTCGCCGAAGTCAACGCCGAACAGGGCATCGTGGTCGCCCCCTGCCTGTACGGCGCCTGGGCTAGGAGCTGAGCGCGAACACGTACGGGAGGATGCCGAACGGCGCGTTCGTCAGGAAGTGCGCCACGATCAGCGGCACCAGCCGGCCCTGCCGCCGGTAGATGAGCCCGGCCGTGGCTCCCCAGAGCGTGAACGCGATCGCGTACGCCACCGCCGCCTGCCAGCTCGGTGCGAACGCGAGGTGCTGCAGGCCGAACGCGACCGCCATCACCGCGATCCCGACCCGCGGCTGCGCCCACGCGCGGTAGTGCAGCTCCTCCGTGGGCGCGTTGAGGAACGGGAACAGGACGCCGATGCCCAGCCCCAGCCACAGCGGGACCGCCGTGCCGGTGCTGTCGGCGAACACCCCGATGAAGAGCTCCTCGTAGTCCGCCCGAAGCACGAGCGGGACGAGGAGCAGCGTGAGCGCGAACGGGAGGTAGAGCACGAACAGCCAGAGGAATCCCCACGCGATGTCACGACCGATGCGCGTACGGTCATAGCCGAGGAGCGCGCGAAGCCTGCCGCCCTCGCGATGGACGACCCGGCGGAGCAAGGCCAGGTTGACGACGTTCGTCAGCGTGACCGCGATCGTCGAGGTCGACAACGCGAGCGCCAACGCGTGCGGCTCACCCGTGGCGCGGAAGATCAGGTAGGCCAGGACGAGGCAGCCGAAGATCAGCGGGATCCGGAGAAACGTGAACCCCACGGCTGCGGCGCGTCCCATCAGGGATTCATCAAGCGGGTGGCAGAACGGACTTGGAGACGGTGACGGGGATCGTCAGGGCGCTGGTGCCGGACCGGTTGATCGCGGCAGGCGGCTCGCCGAGTTGGACCGGGGTGCCGTCGGTGGCGCCTAGAGCACGGGCTCGGTCAACCCAGGCTGCGATGTCGGCCAGGGTGAGGTCGGTTCCCGCTGCGAGATAGAGAAAGGCGGCCATAGCGCTATCGTGCCATTGCTGCCGAAGGCATCAGACGTTCGGGCGGGGTTGGTGCCCGAACCTGGTCGGAATGTACCCGCCTTCGTGCACGATCGGGTCGACCCGCCGCTGGTTGCCGAACTCGGCGGCGGGCGCCTCCGCGATCGTCGCCGAGGGCTCACCGGCCTCGCCCATCCGTCGGAGCAGTACCTCCCGCAGCGAGGACGCTACGGAACGATGTGCGGGGGACCCGGCGAGGTTGACCAGTTCGTAAGGATCGTTCGCCAGGTCGTAAAGTGCCGTCTCCACATACGAACGGCCGTACGCGTCGTCCCAGGCATCCGCCGAAGGATCCACCACGTAGTACTTCCAGCGGTCCGTACGGAGCACCCGACCGACTTCCGACTCCGACACCTGGACGTACACCTCCTCGGGCCACTCCGCCCGCGCGTCGGCGAGCAGGGGCAGGAACGACCGCCCGTCCATCGCCTCGGGCACAGGCAGACCCGCGGCGTCGAGCAGCGTCGGCGGCAGGTCCAGGACGCTCACCGGCTTCGCCACCGCGCCGCCGCCGTCGAAGCCGGGACCGCGCAGCGCGAGCGGTACGCGGATCGACGCGTCGTGGCAGGACCGTTTGTACTCGGAGTTCCGCGTCTTGAAATGACACCCATGGTCGGACGTCTGCGCGACGATCGTGTCGTCCAGCAGATCGAGGCTGCGCAGCGCGTCGAACAGCCGGCCGAGCCCCTCGTCGACTCGTTTGATCTGGCCGAGGTAGCCACCCACGTGCTGGTGCGCTGTCCCGCCGAGCGCCGCGAGGTCGGGCGGCATCCACCGGCCCTGGTAGCGCTCCGCGTAGCCCGTCGGGGCGGGATAGGCGTCGACCTCGTTCTGGTGGTGCGGCTCGATCAGCGACAGGAAAAGGTAGAACGGCTCGGCGGAGTGGTCCGCCGCGAACCGGATCGCCGCGTCGAACAACGCGTCCGAGCGGTAGCCAGGCAGCATCACCGGCTGGGAGTCCTCGTCGAACACGATCGTGCGGTAGGCGTCGGAGGTGAACTCGAGCACGTTCGCGCCGAGCCAGCTCTGGTAGCCGCCGCGTTGCTCGGCCGGCACCGGCTCGCTGTCGGCGAGGTGCCACTTGCCGAGGTAGCCCGTAGCGTAGCCAGCGTCGCCGAAGTGGTGTGCGAGCGTGCGATTGTCGTCCGACAACGGGATTCCGTTGCGGTACGTGCCTGTCGCGGTGGGATAGCGACCGGTCTGGATCGCCGCCCGCGCCGGCGCGCACACCGGCTGCGGCGTGAACGCCTGCGTGACGTGCGTACCGGACCGCGCCATCGCGTCGAAGTTCGGCGTGAGGTCCAGCGGGTTGCCGTGGACACCCGTCGTGTCCCACCGCTGTTGGTCGGTGAAGACGACGATGACGTTCGGACGTTCTCCCCGCATACGAACGGCCTTCCCTACTTGAGTCCGGTCAGTGTGATGCCGCGAACGAAGTATCGCTGGCTGAACAGGAACAGCAACGCGGTCGGTACGAACAGGATGACCGAACCGGCCGCGGTGAGATGCCAGAGCGTGAAGTACTCCTGGTTGAACAGCGTGAGCCCGACCGGGATCGTCCGCATGTTCTCCGTGGTCGTCGCGACCAGGGGCCAGAGGAACTCGTTCCACTGGAAGACGAACGTGAACAGGCCGAGCACCGCCAGCGCCGGCCGTACCTGCGGCAGGATGATCCGCAGGTAGATGCGGAACTCGCTCGCTCCGTCGATGCGCGCCGCGGCGATCAGATCGTCGGGGATGGGCTGGATGAACTGTCGCATGAGGAAGATGCCGAACGCGTCCATCAGGAACGGCGTGATCAGGGCCTGGTAGCTGTTCAGCCAACCCAGGTTGGCCATCATCACGTACAGCGGGATCATCCGGACGAAGAACGGCACCATCAGCGTCGCGAGCAGCAGCACGAACAGCGTGTTGCGCAAGGGGAAACGGAACTTGGCGAACGCGTACCCGACCAACGGGTCGAAGACGAGGTGCGCGACCGTGATGCTGCCCGCGACGACGAGGCTGTTGACGATGAAGTTGCCGAACGGTGCGCGCTCGAACAGCGTGGCGTAGTTGCCGAACTGCGGGTCCGCCGGCCACAGCACCGGATCCGCGGCGAGCGTCTCCGTCTCGGTCTGCAGCGACAGCGACAGCATGTAGAGCAGCGGCACGACCGTGATCAGGCACACCAGAATCAGTGCGGCGTAGGTCAAGACTCGGCGCATCAGTACTGCACCTCCGCTCGCCGGCCGGCTCGCAGCTGCAGCATGGTGAACAGCACGATCACGATCAGCAGGAGGAACGACAGCGCCGAGGAGTAGCCGAAGTCCCTTGCGGTGAAGGCGACGTTGAAGACGTGGAACACGTACAGGTCGGTCTGGTTGGCTGGCCCACCGCCGGTGATGATGTACGCCTGGCCGAACGCCTGCAGGCCGGAGATCACCGACATCACCGAGACGAACAGCGTCGTCGGCGCGAGCAGGGGCAGTGTGATCAGCCAGAACCGCTGCCTCGGACTGGCCCCGTCGACCTTGGCTGCCTCGGCGTACGTCTCGGGAATCCCTTGCAGACCAGCGAGAAACAGCACCATCGTGTAGCCGACGTGCTGCCACAACGTCACCGCGACGATCGTCGCGAGCGGGTGCGTGTTGAGCCACTGCTGTTGCGGGAGGCCGGCGCTGCCGAGCAGCCGGTTGAGGATGCCGAGCTGCGGGTCGAGGATGTTGCGCCACAGCAGGCCGACGATCGCGATCGACGTGAGGTACGGGACGAGCAGCGCGGCGCGGAACACGACCCGCCCCTTGAGCGGACGATCGAGCAGCAGGGCAAGGGCGAGCCCGAGCACGATCGAGCCGACCGTGGTCGCGACCGCGAAGATCAGCGTGACCTTGAACGAGTTGTGCATCGCGGCGTCGCCGAACGCCTTGACGTAGTTGTCGACTCCGGCGGGAACGTTCGCCTGCGGACCTGTCTGTGTTGCGGTGGAGAGGATGTTCGCGATCGGCAGGTAGAAGAAGATGCCGAAGAACACCACCGCGGGCAGCAGGAACAGGTACGCGGTGAGTGCGTAACGTCGGTTGAGCGAGCGCATGCCTACGCGCCGAGGACCTTCTTGGCCGCTTCGACGAACGTCGGTACGGCCTTCGCGGCGGGCTCGTTCCGCATCACGACGCTCTGGTAGAGCGTCTTGAACAGCTCGCCGATCTCGCCACTCTTCCCGGTCAGCCTCAGCTCCGCGCTGGTGTCGACAGCGAACGGGAACGACTGCGAGAACGTCTTGTAGCGCTCGTCGTTCTTCACCTCGGGCTGTTCCGCCCACGATCGGCGCGGCATCAGCATGCCGACCTCCTTCGTGGCGGCGCGTTCGACCTCGAGCGCGGTGATGCGTTTGACGAAGTCCCACGACAGATCGGGGTTCTTCGCCTTCGCCGGAACGAAAAGGCTGGTGCCGGCGGAGACCGTAGCCTGTGTCTTGTGGTGCAGCGGAACGGCGATGCCGAGCTCGAGGTCCGGGCTGGTCTGGGCGATCGGCGCGAGGTCCCACGGGCCGGTGAGGATCATCGCGGCGCGGTTGGCGCTCAGCAGCTTCTGCGGCCCGGAGTAGTCGGTGCCAGGCGTCGGAACGGGGGAGACCTTGTGCTTGTGCACGAGATCCGCCTGGAACTGCAGCGCCTCGACCGCGGCATCGTTCGGCGCGAGGACCTGCTTGCTGCTCGGGTCGTAGTACTTGACCCCGTTCTGCAGCAACCACGGCCAGCCAAAGCCCGCGTCCTGGTTGAGCGCGACGCCGTGCACGCCGTCCTTGGTGAGCTTCTTCGCCACCTCGAGGAAGTTCTCCCACGTGGTGGGCGGCTCGACGCCGGCGTCGGCGAGCATCGCCTTGTTGTACAGGAGAAGCGTGCAGGTGTAGTGCAGCTGGACGCCGTACACCTTGCCCTCGAACGAGTTGCGGTCGACCGTTCCGGGCTGCCAGTCCTGCGGGAAGCCGATCTCCTCGCCGTCCTTGTCGACGTACTCCTGCAGCGGGCGGGCGTCGCCGGAGATCGCGAACTCCTGCACCCAGCCGCCGGGCTCCTCGACGACGTCGGGGACGTTGCCGGACGCGAAGTCGGCGAGCAGCCGGGTGCGCAGGTCGGGCCACTGTTGCTTGTTCAGGTTGACCGTGACGTTGTGCGCCTTCTCGAACTCGGCGATGACCGCGTCGTACGCCTTGTACGCGTGGCCGGCGTTCCAGTACACGCTGAACGTCTTCGCGGCGCCTCCGCCGCCCGTCGTCGGCGCCTTGGGCGCGCCGGCGCAGGCCGCTGCCGCGGCAGCGACGCCGGCGAGGCCGGCGAGTCGGAGCAGATCGCGTCTCGTGGTGGTCATAGGAGGACTCCTAGGCGGACTCGCGTCGGATGAACGACCACGGCGTCGTCACCTCACGGCCCGGTGGCTGCTCGGTCGCGGCGAGGCGCTCGAACAGCATCGAGGTGGTGGCGCTGAAGTCGAGATGGGGAGGGCCGACCGTGCTGAGCGGTGGCTTGGTGATCAGGCCGTCCTCGAGGTTGCCGACGCCCACGACGGCGAGGTCGGTGGGGACGTCGAGTCCGGCGTCGCGCGCCGCCCAGATCGCGCTGATCGCGGCGCGGTCGGAGGCGGCGAAGATCGCGTCGGGTTTGCCCTTCTGCTGCAGGAGATTCTCGACCGCGCGGTAGGCGGCGACTCGGTCGTCGGCGCCGTCGACGACGATCCTCTCGGCACCATGGCGTTCGATCGAGTCCTCGTACGCTTGCATCCGCTCCGACCGCATGGTGAGGTCGCGCCGCTGGCCGACGAACGCGACCCGTTTCCGTCCGGTCGCGAACAGGTGGTCGACCGCCTCGGCGCAGGCCGGACGTTCGGGCGCGCGGACGACGTCGAAGCCGTCCGGCCGAAGGTCGTTGCTCATCACGACGAGCGGCAGGCCGCTGCGGGCGAGCGCGCCGAGCGCACCGGCGTCGAGGAACGGCACCGAGCTCGCGATCACCGCGCCGTCGGCGATGCGCTGATGGAGCAGCTCGAGCGCCTGCGTGGCACGTCGTTCGGAGTCGACGACGATCGTGAGAACGCCGTGCCCCTCGGCGTCGGCCTTCTCGTGCAGCTCGCGGGCCAGCTGGTCGTACGCGGGAACACCGATCGAGCCGACGACCAGACAGACCCGCTCGGTCTTCCTGCGCCTCAGACTGCGAGCCGACTGGTTCGGTGCGTAGTCCAGCTGTCTTGCGGCGTCGAGCACCCGCTGCCTCGTCTCCGCCCCGACCTTCGTCGCCCGCCCGGTGAGCACGTACGACACCGTCGCCACGGACACCCCTGCCAGCGCCGCGACATCGCGCGACGTAGGACGGCTGGTCCGCTGCATGGTTATACGTTTAACCATCGACGGGTAGATCGTCAAGGCCGGGGCCGAGCGAAGTTTCCTGGCAGGCGGATCAACGTCCTGGTGCTCCGGAGCGTCCTTAGGACGAAGAGTCGGGGAGGGCCAGTGGACAGCAGCGACCGCGACGCCGGGTTCACCGCGTTCGTCGTGGGCCGGTCGGGGCGATTGGTCCACTTCGCGACCATGCTCTGCGGAGATCCGCAGCAGGCCGAGGATCTGGTCCAGGCCGCACTGGAGAAGACCTACCTGAGGTGGGAGCGGATCGAGAGCGACGACCCGTTCGGCTACGTCCGACGCGCGATCGTGAACCACCACCTGTCGTGGCTGCGGCGCCGGCCATGGCGAGAGCGGGCCGTCGCGGACCCCGACGACGATGCCCGTACGAGCGTGCGCGACCACGCCTCGACGGTCGACCTCCAGCTCGACCTGCTCGACGCGCTGCGGTCGCTGACCCGACGACAGCGGGCGGTGGTCGTCCTGCGGTTCGTCGAGGATCTCAGCGAGGCCGAGACCGCCGCGGCGCTCGGTATCGCGGTCGGCACGGTGAAGGCGACGACGTCCCGGACGCTGGCGAAGCTCCGTGTCTCGTTGTCCGTCGCCGACGTCTCGCTAGGGGAGCCGACGTGAACGACGAACAGCTGATCGCGGCCCTGCGGACGCACGAGGTCGGTGCCCGTTCGCTCGATCCGGAACGGGTCATCGCCGGCGCCCGCCGGCGCCGCCTCCGTACCTGGGTGGCGAGCGGTCTCGCTGTCGTGCTGATAGCCGGAACCGTCACCGGAGTCGCCACCCTCGGCACCCTCGTACGCAAGGCCACCGTCGACCCGGTGGTGACGCCGAGTCAGTCGAGTAGTCCCTCCGCCAGCAGCAGCAGCGTGGACACGCCGATCACCCTCGGACCGGTCGACCCGGCCAAGGCCGAGGAGCTCGCCACGACCTGTCTGGGCCGCTCGGGGGAGGTCGTCCACGCGGCGCGGGTCAGGGACATCGACCCGAAGGTCGAGGACTTCGCCCTTGTCGTGCGGGACACGGCCGGAAAGCTGTACAGCTGCTTTGGGTTCGCCGACGAGCTAGGCGGCGAGGCCCTGCAGATGGGGCCCGACGCGGGCACGGACCCCAACGGGGTTCCACCAGGTCCGGTGGACAGGCTGACCGGTGGCGGCGAAAGCAGCTCCGTAGGCGGGCCGGGGACGACGCGGTACATCAGGTTCGAGAGGTGGTACGAGGCCGATTCCAGCGTCGTGCGGATCCGGCAGCGCTACGTGGTCCACGGTGTCCCCACCGGGCCGTGGTTCACAGCGGACGTGGTCGACGGCTACGCGTTCATGCGGAGCTGGCTCGCGCAGCCGATCAAGAAGGGGGATCCGATGGGTATCAACACCGTTCAGCTGGAGACGCACGCGGTCGACAAGAGCGGCAAGTCCACGCGGCAGTTCGGCCCCAACGAGGACACGTTCCCCGCGGAGATGTTCCCCGAGTAGGGCCGGGCTGCTAGCGCTGGGACGCCTTCAGGTCGTCCACCATCGTCTTCGAGACGGGGTCCCCGGGCCGCGTGCGGAGCTCGCCGTCGAGGTAGACGTCGAGGACGTCGTCGTAGAACGCGACCAGGCCGGTCAGCGGCGTCACGCCGTCGAGGGGTTCGGCGTACGTCCAGGCGATGTTCGCGAGGCCGCCGACGGTGAGGTAGTTCGCCCGGCCCTTGTAGGCGCAGGCCGACCGCTTGTCCGACGGCTCGGCGGGCGCGACGACGTCCTCGCGCGGGACGTAGAAGCGGGTGGGGAGGAACGTCTCGCACACCAGTGTCGGCCGTGAGCTCTCGGCGAGGACGACGCCCTCGTGCTCGATCCGGACGTGCCGTGAGCTCGGCAGGACATCGACGCGGTGGTACGGGTCGCGCGGATGCGAGATGCGTTCGGCGTCCTCCTCGTACCAGTGGTCGAACGCGTCGAAGTCGACGCCGACGTACTCCGCGAGGTCGTCGTCCTCGTAGCGGAATCCCGCTTGTGGCAGCACTCTGTCGCCGAACGCGAGGTCGAACGCCGAGCCGGGAGCGGTGTGGACAGCGAACGGGTTGTTCGGGGTCAGGATGCCGCCAGGATCCGGGTCGGACTCGGCCGGAACGAGCTCGGCATGGAGATCCTCGGCCGGGATCGCGTAAGTCGGGACGACCCGCCGCGGTTCCCACACGACCCTGGCGCGCTTGGTGTCCACCACGTCGACGCCGCCGGACACGCCGCGCAGACGGCGCTCGATGGGCTCGTACCGCAGCAGTCCGAACGTCTCGGCCACCCGGGACTTCATCCTTGTGCTCATCTGGCCAGGGTAGGTCTCAGTCACTCTGGATCCCGAACTCTTCCAGCAGGAGCTTGGCGAACACCGAGCTCGACTTCTCGCGGAGCACGCCGTCGACGCACACGTCGAGCAGGTCGTCGTAGAACGCGACCAGCCCGGCGAGGTCGGCGAGCTGCTTCAGTGGCTCGGGGTAGCTCCACGCGATGTCGGGGAGGCCGGGGGCGGAGAAGTAGCTCGCGTGGCCCTTGTATGCGCAGGCCGTCTTGGTGCTGCTGGGGGTGAGGTCGGCGACGACGTCCTCGCGCGGGAGGTAGAAGCGGACGGGCAGGGAGGTCTCGTACACGAACGTCGGTCGCTTGCTCTCGGCAACGAGGACGCCGTGGTGCTCGATCCGGAGGTGCCGGGAGCTGGGAAGGGTCCGCACCCAGTGGTACGGCTCGCGGGCGTGCGCGACGAGCAGTTCGTCCTCTTCGTACCAGGCGTCGAAGGCGACGAAGTCGAGGATCGCGTAGGCCTCGAGGTCACTGTCCTCGAGGCGGAACGCGGCGGCCGGCAGCGTCTTGCCGCCGACGACGACGTCGAACGACTCGCCCTTGGCGGAGTGGACGGCGAACGGGATGCCGGGGTGCAGGAGTCCGCCCGGATCGGCCGGCGGTGCGTCCTGGCTGGTGGCGAGCGGGACGCGCAAGTCGGTGAGCGGCACGGCGTACGACGGAACCACGCGCCGCGGCTCCCAGACCAGCATCCCTCGGGTGGTGTCGACGATCTCGGTCTCACCCGACCGCGCCCGCAACCGCCACTCGATCGGCTCCCGCAGGACGTCCTCGAGCGCTCCGAACCTCAGGTCCCGCATAGTGCTACTCATGGCGCCAGCGTAGGTATCCGACGGCACGCCCGGCATGGGCAACGACTGCCCATCTTTGCCGCCTAGGGTGACGGTCATGGGACTGCGTATCGGTGCGTTGGTGGTGGATTGCCGGGATCCGGGACCGGTGGCTCGGTTCTGGGCGGAGGCGCTGGACTGGGTGATCAGCCGGGACGAGGATCCCGAGTGGGTCGTGGAGCCGCGGGAGGGGAGTCGCGAGGACTGCGTGGTGGCCGACCTGTTGTTCGTCAAGGCGCCCGAGCTCAAGACGATCAAGAACCGCCTGCACTTCGACCTGCGCCCGGAGGACCTCTCCGCTGAGGTCGCCCGCCTCGAGGGAATGGGAGCGACCCACGCCGACGTCGGCCAAGGCGACGACGTTCCCTGGGTGGTGATGGCCGACCCGGAAGGCAACGAGTTCTGCGTCCAACCCGCCCACCCGCCGGAGGTCCGCGCGGAGTGGCTCAGGCGCTACGAGTCCTACCAACCGATCTAGGGCTCGAAGCGGTAGCCCATGCCGGCTTCGGTGATCAGGTGCTGGGGATGGGACGGGTCGGGCTCGAGCTTGCGGCGGAGCTGGGCCAGGTAGACGCGGAGGTAGTTGGTCTCCGTCGTGTAGCCCGGACCCCAGACCTCCTGCAGCAGCTGTTGTTGGCCGATCAGCTTCCCCGGCGACCGCACCAGCACCTCCAGCAGGTGCCATTCGGTCGGCGTCAGGCGGACGTCGGCGCCGTCGCGGAGGACGCGCTTGGCGGCCAGGTCGACGGTGAACGAGGACGTCTTCACGACCGCGTCCTCCAACGAGGGCAGGCCGCGGCGCACCGCCGCTCGCAGCCGCGCGAGCAGCTCGTCCATGCCGAACGGCTTCGTCACATAGTCGTCCGCGCCGGCGTCCAGTGCCGTCACCTTCTCGTCCGACGAGTGGCGCGCGGACAGCACGATGATCGACACCTGCGTCCAACCCCGCAGCCCCCGGATCACGTCCACGCCATCGAGATCGGGCAACCCCAGATCCAGGATCACCACAGCGGGATGCTTCCGCGCCGCCAGGTCCAACGCCGTACGGCCGTCTGGCGCCAGGTCGACCTCGTAGCCCCGCGCCCGCAGGTTGATCGCCAACGCCCGGGCCAGCTGCGGGTCGTCCTCCACCACGAGCACACGCGCGCCGCTCACGACGAACCTCCTGCCGGCAACGACAACACCATCGTGAGGCCCCCGCCCGGCGTGTCCTCCGCGGTCAACGACCCACCCAGGATCTCCGCGAAGCCCCGCGCCACCGCCAAGCCCAGCCCGACGCCCGTGCCGTCGGGTGCGTCGCCGGTACGTTGGAACGGCTCGAAGATCCGCTCCTTCGACTCGTCCGGCACACCGGGACCACGATCGATCACCCGCAGCTCGACCCGATCCTTCAACGAGGACGCGGAAACCACCACCTGCGAACCCGAAGGCGTGTGCCGCACCGCGTTCTCGATCACGTTCGCCAACGAACGTTCCACCAACCCCGCATCGACCCGCACCGTAGGCAGTCCCTCCGGCAAGGTCACCTTGACAGGCTCGTGATGAGACCCGAGCAGCGCCGCGCCGACGACCTCCTCGACACTCGCATCGCGCAGCAGCGGCGTCACCGCACCGGTCTGGACCCTGCTCATGTCGAGCAGGTTCGCGATCAGTCGATCCAGCTTGTCCGCCGACTCCTCGATGCCCGCAAGCAGCGCTTGACGGTCCTCCTCGGACAGCTTCAGGTCCTGCTGCCGGAGCGATCCCACCGACGCCTTCACCCCGGCCACCGGCGTACGAAGATCGTGCGAAACCGCTGCCAGCAAGGCCGTCCGGATCCGGTTCGCCTCCGCGAGCTGCCGCGCCGACCGTGCCTCGGTGGTGAGCCGCTGCCGTTCCAACACCACCGCGGCGTGCGCCGCGAACGCCTCCAACACCCGCCGGTCCGACGCCTCCAACACCCGACCACGCAACGCCAGCACGAGATTGTCCGTCACCGCGACGTCCACATCGCCCGCCTGCGGTTGCAGGGCCGGGTCCGGACCCACACTGCTGACGCACTGCCACGGTGAGCTCTCGTCCGGCCGTTCGAGCAACGCCACCGACGACATCGTGAACGTCTCCCGCACCCGCTCCAACAACGCCGACACCCCACGCTCGCCGCGCAGCACCGAGCCGGCCAACGTCGACAGCGTGTCCGACTCGGCCCGAGCCCGCGCGGCCTGCAGCGTACGCCGCGCCGCCAGGTCGACGAACGACGCGACAGCCAGCGACACCACGACGAAGATGCCGATCGCGAACGCGTTCTCCGGCTCCGCGATTGTGAAAGTATGGAACGGCGGCGTGAAGAAGAAGTTCAGGAACAACGAGCCGATGACCGCCGCCACGACTGCCGGAGCGAGCCCACCCAGCAACGCGTTCCCCACCGCCAGCGTGAGGAACATCATCATCTGCGTCGGCAGGCCGTGCAGGTCGCGCGTCAGGTCGAGGACGAACGTCAGAACCGGCGGCCCGGCGAACGCGAGGATCCAGCTCGCCCACAGCCGCCGCCGGCTCAGCGTCCGCCGCCGGGTCGGAAACCGGCCCTGCCCCACCTCTTCGTGCGTGACGATGTGCACGTCGATGTCACCGGACATCGGGGTCAACACCGACGCCACACCCCGCCCGAAGAACTGCTGCCACGTACGCCGGCGACTGCTACCCAGCACGAGCTGCGAAGCGTTCACCCCACGCGCGAACTCCAACAGGGCTTCGGGAACGTCGTCGCCGACGACCTGGTGGTACGTGCCACCGAGCGACTCGATCAGCTGCCGATGCCGCGCGAGCTCGGTCGGCGAAGCACCGGTCAGCCCGTCCGAGCGCGTGACGTGCACGGCCAGCAGCTCACCACCAGCACCGCGTGCGGCGATACGCGCGGCCCGCCGGATCACCGTCTCGCCCTCGGGGCCACCGGTGATGGCGACGACCACACGTTCCCGCGCCGGCCAGGACTCCTCGATCTCGTGGTCGGCGCGGTACTTCTTCAGCCCCTCCTCGACTCGATCGGCAACCCACAGCAGCGCGAGCTCGCGCAAAGCCGTGAGGTTGCCCGGCCGGAAGTAGTTCGCCAGAGCGGCGTCGATCTTCTCCGGGGGATAGACGTTCCCGTGCGCCAGCCGCCGGCGCAGCGCCTCCGGCGACATGTCCACCAGCTCGATCTGGTCGGCGCGGCGGACGACCGCGTCGGGGATCGTCTCGTGCTGCTTGACGCCGGTGATCGACTCGACCGCGTCGTTCAACGACTCCAGGTGCTGGATGTTGATGGTCGTGATGACGTTGATGCCGGCGTCGAGCAGCTCCTCGACGTCCTGCCAGCGCTTCTCGTTCCGCGAGCCCGGCACATTGGTGTGCGCGAGCTCGTCCACCAGCGCCTGCCGCGGCTGCCGGGCGAGGACCGCGTCCACGTCCATCTCGGTGAACGTGTGGCCGCGGTACTCGAGCTCCCGGCGAGGTACGACCTCCAGCCCCTCCAGCATGGCCTCGGTTAGCGGCCGCTCGTGGCACTCGACGACGCCTACGACGATGTCGGTGCCACGATCCAGCCGTCGATGTCCCTCGCCGAGCATCGCGTACGTCTTGCCGACACCCGGCGCGGCACCGAGGTAGACCCGGAGCTTCCCGCGCGCCATACCTCCCATTCTCCCGCGCCGGCGCCGGATCCGGCGGTTCACCCCGCCGAGGCCGCGGCCAGGGCGAGGTTGAGCTCGAGCACGTTCACGTGCGGCTCGCCCAGGAAGCCCAGTACCCGGCCGCTGGTGTGGTCCGCGACGAGCTCCCGCACCTGGGCGACGTCGAGGCCGCGGGCCTGTGTGACCCGTTCGACCTGGATCGCCGCGTACGCGGGGGAGATGTCCGGATCTAGACCGCTGGCGCTGGCGGTCACCGCGTCGGCGGGCACCGCCGACTCCGGCACGCCGTTCTCCTCCGCGACGGCCTTCTTGCGGTCCTGGACGGTCTTGAGGAGGTCCTCGTTCGTCGGACCAAGGTTGCTTCCCGCGGAGGCGAGACCGTCATACCCGTCCTCGCCCGCGGCCGACGGACGGGAGTGGAACCACTCCTCGCCTTCGAAGTTCTGCCCGATCAGTGACGAGCCGACGACATCTCCGTTCCGCTCGATGAGCGAGCCGTTGGCCTGGTCGCTGAACGCGACCTGGCCGATGCCCCAGACGAGGAACGGGTAGGCCAGCCCGAGGATCACGGTCAGGGCGAGCAGAGTCCGCAGCGCCGGCCAGAGTTGACGAATGGTGAGCACGGTGTTTCACCCGATCCCAGGAATGAGCGAGATGAGCAGGTCGATGAGCTTGATGCCGATGAACGGGACGACGATGCCGCCGAGCCCGTAGATCCACAGGTTGCGTCGCAGCATGTTCGCCGCCGACGTCGGCTTGTACCGAACACCCCGCAGCGCAAGGGGAATCAGCGCGATGATGATCAACGCGTTGAAGATCACCGCGGACAGGATCGCGGACTCCGGCGTCGACAGCCGCATGATGTTGATCGTGTCGAGCCCGGGGTAGACCGCGGCGAACATCGCGGGGATGATCGCGAAGTACTTCGCGACGTCGTTCGCGATCGAGAACGTGGTCAACGCGCCTCGCGTGATCAGCAGCTGCTTGCCGATCTCGACGATCTCGATGAGCTTCGTCGGATTCGAGTCGAGGTCGACCATGTTGCCGGCCTCTTTCGCGGCCGGCGTACCGGTGTTCATGGCCACGCCGACGTCGGCGGCGGCGAGGGCGGGCGCGTCGTTCGTACCGTCGCCGGTCATCGCGACGAGCTTGCCGCCTTCCTGCTCCCGCCGGATCAAGGCCATCTTGTCCTCGGGCTTGGCCTCGGCGAGGAAGTCGTCCACGCCGGCCTCGCGAGCGATCGCCTCCGCGGTCAGGGGGTTGTCGCCGGTGATCATCACCGTCTTGATCCCCATCTTGCGCAGCTCGTCGAAGCGGTCGCGCAAGCCCTCCTTGACGATGTCCTTGAGGTGGATGACGCCCACCATGCGGGCCGATCCGTGCCGGCGCTCACCGACGACGAGCGGCGTCCCACCCGCCGAGGAGATCTCGTCCACGCGGGCCGCGGTCTCCTCGGGGATGACGCCGTCCAGCTCACGAACCCAGGCGACGACCGCGGACGTCGCGCCCTTGCGGACCTGGTGGCCGTCGGGCTGGTCGATGCCGCTCATCCGGCTGTCGGCCGTGAACGGGATGAACGTGCTGCCCAGCAGCTCCCGGCCCCGCAGTCCGTAGCCCTCCTTGGCCAACACCACGACCGAACGTCCCTCGGGCGTTTCGTCAGCCAAGCTTGCCAGTTGGGCCGCGTTCGCCACGTCCGCGGCGGACACACCGCCGACCGGGAGGAACTCCACAGCCTGCCGGGCGCCGAGCGTGATCGTTCCGGTCTTGTCCAACAGCAGCGTGGACACGTCTCCCGCCGCCTCGACCGCGCGGCCGGACATCGCCAGCACGTTCCGCTGGACGAGCCGGTCCATGCCCGCGATGCCGATCGCCGACAGCAGCGCCCCGATCGTGGTCGGGATCAGGCAGACGAGCAGGGCGACGAGCACGACGATCGACTGCGGGTCGCCGGAGTACGCGGCCATCGGCTGCAGCGAGACGATCGCGAGCAGGAAGATGATCGTCAAGCTGGAAAGGAGAATCGTCAGCGCGATCTCGTTCGGCGTCTTCTGCCGGTCCGCGCCCTCGACGAGCGCGATCATCCGGTCGATGAACGTCTCGCCGGGCTCGCTGGTGATGCGGACGACGATTCGGTCCGACAGCACCTTCGTACCGCCGGTCACCGCACTGCGGTCACCGCCGGACTCGCGGATGACCGGCGCCGACTCGCCGGTGATGGCCGACTCGTCGACCGACGCGATGCCGTCGACGACCTCACCGTCGCCGGGGATGACGTCCCCGGCCTCACAGACGACGAGATCGCCGACGTGCAGTGCGGTGGCTGCCACGCGTTCCTCGACCTCGCCACGCAGCAGGCGTGCCTCGGTCTCGGTCTTGGCGCGCCGCAGTGTGTCGGCCTGCGCCTTGCCGCGCCCTTCGGCGACGGCCTCGGCGAGGTTGGCGAACAGCACGGTCAGCCAGAGCCACACGACGATCAGCCAGCCGAAGAAGCTCGAGTCGGTGATCGTGAAGACCGTGGTCAGGACGGCGCCGATCTCGACCACGAACATGACCGGGTTCTTGATCATCTTGCGCGGGTCGAGCTTGCGGAACGCGTCCGGCAGCGACTTCACCAGCTGGGCCGGGTCGAACAGGCCCCCAGCGACGCGGTGGGGAGCGGCCGACTGTTCGGCCGGCTTCTCCAGGGTAGGGGTGGTGGTCACGAGAGTCCCTCCGCGAGCGGACCGAGAGCAAGAGCTGGGAAGAACGTCAACCCAGCGACGATGAGTGTGACGCCGGTGAGCATGCCGACGAACAGCGGTGACTGCGTACGCAGCGTTCCGGCGTTCTCCGGTACCGAGCCCTGACTGGCGAACGAGCCGGCGAGGGCGAGCGCCAGCACGATGGGCACGAATCGGCCGAACAGCATGGCGAGGCCCAATGCCGTGTTATAGAAGGGTGTTCCGGCGGACAAGCCGGCGAAGGCAGAGCCGTTGTTGTTGCTGGCCGAAGCGAACGCGTAGAGCACCTCGGACAGTCCGTGCGGGCCCGGGTTGAGGATCGACGAGCGTCCGGTGTCGAGCGCCAACGCCAACCCGGTGCCGATGAGGACGATGGCGGGCACGGCGAGGATGTAGAGGGAGACGAGCTTCATCTCGCGGGCGCCGACCTTCTTGCCGAGGTACTCCGGCGTGCGACCGACCATGAGCCCGGCGATGAACACCGAGAGCACGGCGAGAATCAGCATGCCGTAGAGGCCGGCTCCCACGCCGCCGGGAGCGACCTCACCCAAGAGCATGGAGAGGATCACGACGCCTCCGCCGAGCGCGGTCATGGACGAGTGCATGGAGTCGACGGAGCCGGTCGAGGTGAGCGTCGTCGAGACGGCGAACAGCGGCGAGGAGGACACGCCGAAGCGGGTCTCCTTGCCTTCCATCGCGCTCCCGGCTGCCTGCAGTGCCGCGCCGGGGTGGGCGTACTCGGCCGCGTAGGCGGCGACCACGAACCCGACCCAGATCAGTCCCATCGCGGCGACGATCGCGTAGCCCTGGCGCAGGTTGCCGATCATCCGTCCGAACGTCGCGGGCATCGAGAACGGGATCACCAGGAGCAGGAAGATCTCGAACAGGTTGGTGAAGCCGTTCGGGCTCTCGAACGGGTGCGCGGAGTTCGCGTTGAACGGGCCGCCGCCGTTCGTGCCGAGGTCCTTGATCGCCTCCTGGGTGGCGATCATGCCGCCAGGGAGGCTCTGGTCACCGCCCGTCAGCGTCTGCACGTCGGTCGGCGCCATGATGTTCTGGATCACGCCGTTCGCGAGCAGGATGACCGCGGCGACGATCGAGAGAGGCAGCAGGATGCGCAGCGAGCCGCGGACCAGGTCGACCCAGAAGTTGCCGAGCTCCTGCGTCTGCCGGCGGACGAAGCCGCGGACCAGCGCGATGGCGATCGCCATGCCGACAGCCGCCGAGACGAAGTTCTGGACGGTCAGGCCGGCCATCTGGACCAGGTGGCCCATGGTCGACTCGCCGGAGTACCACTGCCAGTTGGTGTTGGTGACGAACGACACCGCGGTGTTGAACGCGCCATCCGGCGGCACCGCGGACATGCCCATGCTCAGTGGCAGGACGCTCTGCAGGCGCAGGAACGCGAACAGGAACAGCACCGAGACGACCGAGAACGCGATCACGCTCGCCGCGTACCCGATCCAGCGCTGCTCGGCGTCGGGGTTGACGCCGAGAACGCGGTAGAGCCCGCGTTCGACCTTGCTGTGCTTGGTGCTGGAGTAGACGCCAGCCATGTAGTCGCCGAGCGGGCGGTGCACGACGGCGAGCAGGGCGATCAGGAACGCGACCTGGAGAACGGTCGCCAGACCATTGCTCACTAGAACTTCTCCGGTCTGATCAGAGCGACGACGAGATAGATGACGAGCAAGACGGCGATGACGAGACCGACGACGTTCTCGACGTTCACAGCTTCGCCGCCCCTCGTGCCACGAGGGCGACCAGCGCGAACGCGACGATCGTCAGCACGACGTAAAGGACGTCGGCCATGGGGGTTCTCCGATCTACGAGGCTGTCCGCCTAGTAGTGAAGGCGCACGACCCCTCCCCGCGACCCTGCGTTAGCGGCGTCCTAGCGGCCCTTGACGCGCCCTTAACGCGTTCTTGACGCCACAAGGTCGTGTCCGGCGAATGGCGCCGGGTTCGACGCGCGGCACGTCCGCGCCGCGAGCACAACGAAGGGACTGTGGTGAAGGCTGCCCAGCCCATTCACCGCGAGTGTCCATCCTGGAGGTATCGGGTTCCTCCCGTCTCGAGCACTTCTAGCGCGGCTTGTACGCGACGCCACACGTACGGTCGGAGTCGTTCTTGCGCCTGTTCGGCGGTGCAGAACTCGAACGCGGCGAGTTCGTTGTCAATGAGCCTGAGTTCGGAAATCTGGTCGTGGCTCAGCTCGCCACCATCGAAGAGGAAGGCGAGCAAGTCGTCCCATGGTCCGTGTGGCGACACCCAGTCCAGGGCGAGCAGTGAGCCGACCTGAACATCAAGGCCCAGTTCTTCTCGAAGTTCCCTCTGTGCAGCCTTGTGGGGCGGCTCGTTGGCCTCGGCCATACCGCCCGGCATGTCCCAGTCCGGCTTGTACCTCGGGTCGACGAGCAGCATCCGACCGGACCTGTCCCGCAGGATCACGTCAGCGCTTACGCGCTTGCGCGGCTGTTTGGCGTTGCCCTCTGCCAGATACGCGTTCCATGCGTCGGGGGCACGTTCGTAAAGCGGAGCGTCGGAACTCACGGCGTCCCTCCGAGTCCCGTGGCATGGTCGAGCCGGTCCTTGGTGAGCCATCTGTAGAGCCAGAGTCGTTCTCGTAGCGCCTCATCGAGACATGCCAGGAAGGCACCAGTAAGTCTAACTGTGGTCGATCACCTTGGGTGCCTGGTGGTATGCGCTCCACCTATGGGCGTATGCCCGACTGCCATGGGCGTTTCCCGATGGCAGCAACAAACTCAAGGCACTGGACACTGTTCTACCAGTGTTCGCATGAGCCGGTCGGACCGGCGATGCCGCCCCTGAGACCGTCGCCGGTCTAACCACCCATGTCCCGCCTAGGAAGAACGTTGACTGTGCAAACTGCTCGGATGCAGCTACCTCCGCCTTGGCATAGCCGAGCTACTGGATGGCCTCGAGCTTGCGGAGAGCCTTGTCCAGCAGTGGTTCGAGCCGTACCTCGTTGGACTGCCTGTCGAAGCCGGCGGCGCCAAGAGCGGTCAGCGCGGTGCCCTGGGCGACCATGACGACGTTGGCGCCGAAGGACAGGTCGGAGCCGTCGATCTTGCCGGTCGTGCGGAACGCGACCGTCGCGTCGCCCTTCTTGGGGAACGACAGCAGCGTCGTCTCGTACTTGGTCGTGAAGCCGTCCGCGGAGACCGCGGTGAAGTGCCGGCAGGCGGGCAGCGTGGCCCGTAGCCGGGCGACGTACGCGGCGAGACCGTCCTTGCTGGACGCGACGGTGTGGGACAGGAGTGGTCCTTCCTTGCCCCGTTGGAAGCCGGCCGTGGCGGTCGTGACCTTCGGCAGGCCGTCCTGCGGGCGCATCACCGCGCGGCACGAGGCCGGCGCGATCTTCGCGTCCGACGTGGCTTCGACCGACGCCTTGCGCCAACGGGATGGGAGATCGTCCAGCGTGAGCAAGGCGGACCGGAGCGGCGCGGCGTCGCGGACGCTCGGTGAGGGGCTCGGCTCGATGAGGGGTGAGCCGCTGGCGCTGGCGGTCGTCGTCGGTGCCGGCGAGACCGTGGTCGGGCCCGGCGCTGGTGTGGCGGTGGTCAGGCTAGGTGCTGGCGTCGCGGCGGTGGTCGCACTCGGCATCGGCGCCGCGGTGGTGGGACTCGCCCCGGGTGGAGTCTGCCCGCCGCAGCCGACCAGCGCGATGGCGCAGAGCGCGAGTAGGGCTGCCGTCTTCGTCGCCGTATGCACCCGCGCATTCTGGCAGTGCTCGCTCGCAATTCGCAGGCGCATGCGGCCGCTGTTCGGGCATGATGGCGCCGGGACTGGCTCAGGAGTCTGTGCGCGCGGACTCCAGGGCGGTCGTGATCTCGTCGATCAGCTTGACCGCCTGGTTGTTCCGGGTCGGCGACCAGGCCTCCCGCAGCTCGGCGGTCTGCTCCTCGAGCCTCGCGATGAATGTGTGCGCGAGCCGCTGTCCCTGCGGCGTCAACTCGATCATCGACACGCGCCGATCAGTGCCGTGCGTACGCCGCACCAGGCCCCGTGCGGCTGCGCGGTCTACCAGCCGGCTCACGTTCGACCGGTCACAGCGCAACATCGTGGCGAGATCGCCGACCGGCGTCGGGCTCATCGCCCCGCAGAGCAGCTCGGCCTGCTGAGCGCTCAGACCGAGCTCCCGGCTGGCCCGCTGGAAGGCGTCCTCCAGCGCCACCCGGAGGCGGCCGAGCGCCTGCGGAACGGTGCCATGGCCACCGTCGTGACTCGTCTGCACGGCTACGACCATAGCGAATGCTTGATCTCATCACCTATTTGCGTGCTATCGTCACCTAAATAGGTGATGAGATCACGCATTGGAGGAAGTCGACATGACGGCAACGGACATCAACACCAGTGCGGGAAGGGAAACGACCATCCGGGCCGGCGGCTGGGCCGGCATCGTGGCAGGCGTCGGCCTGGCGGCCGAGGCCGCGCTGTGGACCGCGACCGGCTGGAACGCGAGCACGTTCGGCGACCCTGACACGGCGCTGGCGTTTATGCGTGACCAAGGCGGGGTCCTGCGGTGGGCCGTCCTGACCGGCTTCGTCAACCTCGTGTTCGCGGCCGTCTTCCTCGGTGGTCTCGCGTCGCACCTGCGGGCTCGGACGCCGGCTCTGGCGGGGACGACCCTCTGGTTCGGGCTGCTCGGGATCGGCACGCACGTCCTGGTCCCGCTCGCGTACTGGTACGGCGTCCCCGCCTTCCTCGGCGCCGAGCCGGATGTGGCACAGGCATCGTGGACGGCGTACAGCACGCTGATCGGCGCGGCCGGTGGTGCGGGCAGCCTGTTCCTCGGACTGTCGATGGCGACAGCCGGCTGGGCGGTCGTCACGCGTCGGGCGCTGCCGGTCGTCCTGGGCTGGGTCGGCCTGGTCGCCGGGGTCGCGAGCGCGCTCGGTGTCTTCGCGCCGGACACGCCGCTGACGGCCGTGGCCGGTGTGCTCTACCTCCCGTCGCTGCTGCTGGCCATCGTCTTCCGGTTCTGGGGCGGTGTCGCTCTCCTCCGCGCGCAGCCGTAAATCCCAGGCTGACCCGGACGTCTTCCGGCATGATGGCGCCGGGACTGGCTCAGGGCACGCAGCCGTTGGTGGACACCGAGGAGCAGCAGCATGCCTGAGAACGTGCAGATCCGCCCCGCGGCGGGCGAAGCCGACTTCCGCGCCTGGCGCGAGGTCCGGGTCGCGATCACGCCGAACGAGCGGGTCACGCCGCTCGAGGAGATCATCCGCGGCGTCAAGCCCGACGACCTGCACCTGTTGGCGTTCGTCGACGGTGTCGTGGCCGGCTCGGGCTACGCGGGACGCGCCTCGCGGGTCGGGCACTCGTGGGTCATGCCGCGCGTCGTCCCGTCGTTCCAGCGGCGGGGGATCGGGACCGCGTTGCTGCACGAGCTGGTGGCGCACGTGACGTCGCTCGGCTTCGACGAGGTGGACACGATGGCCGACGACCCGGGCTCGGTGGCGTTCGGGACGTGGTACGGGTTCTTCGAGTACGACCGGCAGGTCGAGCAGATCCGCTCGATCGGGACCGAGCCGTGGCCGACCGCACCGACCGGCGTGGAGATCGTGACGATCGCGGACCGGCCGGAGCTGACCCGGGCGTTGTACGACACCGTCGGCCAGCAGGCGTTCCAGGACATGGCGCTCGACTCGCCGGTCGAGGTGTCGTTCGAGGAGTGGGCGGGGGACTGGATCACCGACCCGCCGGCGACGTTCGTCGCGGTGGCGAACGGCGAGGCGATCGGGATGGCCGGCCTGAACCTCGACGCCGACGAGCCCACCCGCGCCGAGCACGCTCTGACCGCGGTGCGCCGCGACTGGCGCGGGCGAGGCGTTGCCGCCGCGCTGAAGCGCTGCACGCTCGCGTGGGCTGCCGAGAACGGCATCACCGAGGTCTACACCTGGACGCAACGCGGCAACGCGGACATGCGCGGGCTGAACGAGCACCTCGGATTCACGTACCGCACCGAGAGCATCTCCCTCCGCTCGCCGATCCCGCTGAAGGTGGCCTCATGAACCGGTCGGCGGAGACGTACGCGGACTTCTTCCTGCCCCACGTGAATCCTCAGGCCCGCGTGCTCGACGTCGGCTGCGGCGACGGCGAGATCACGCTCGGCCTCGCGGCGTACGCGGGCGCGGTGGTCGGCGTCGACCTCGACGACGACTTCGCGGCGGCGACGGAGAACGTGACGTTCCAGCAGGGCAGCGTGTATGAACTCCCGTTCGAGGACGGCGAGTTCGACGCGGCGTTCGCGCACTCGATCCTGGAGACCCTCGAGCGGCCGGTCGACGCACTTGCCGAGCTGCGCCGGGTGCTGCGTCCAGGGGGAGTGGTCGGCGTCGCGTCGGTGGAGTACGCCGGCCTGATCCTCACCGGCCCGAACGCCGAGCTGCTGCGCCGTTTCTATGCGGTCCGCGAGCAGCTCTGGCTGCTCGGCGGCGACGACCCGTACCGGGGCCGGGAGCTGCGCGGCCTGCTCCACGCCGCGGGCTTCGCGGACGTCGAGGCGACGACGAAGTCGCTCCCGTACGGCACCACGGACGCCGTCCGCTCGTTCGGCCGCGACCGCGCCGAGCAGGTGCCCGGCGGCTACACCGACGCGGCCCTCGAGCACGGTCTCGCGACCGAAGCCGAGCTTGCCGCGATGGAGAAGGCGTGGCTGGAGTGGAGCGAGTCGCCGGCCGCCTACCTCGCGTTCGCCTGGTGCCGCGCGATCGGGATCAAGCCTTAGCGGCCTCGAACATGAAGTGGCCCTCGCCCACGGTGACCTTGGGGTCGGCCAGCGCGGCGGGGGCGATCGGATTGGGCACCACGGACGCCGTCCGCGCGTTCGGCCGCGACCGCGCCGAGCAGGTGCCCGGCGGCTACACCGACGCGGCGCTCGAGCACGGTCTCGCGACCGAAGCCGAGCTCGCCGCGATGGAGAAGGCGTGGCTGGAGTGGAGCGAGTCGCCGGCCGCCTACCTCGCGTTCGCCTGGTGCCGCGCGATCGGGATCAAGCCCTAGCGGCCTCGAACATGAAGTGGCCCTCGCCCACGGTGACCTTGGGGTCGGCGAAGCCGGCTCGCCGCAGCCGGTCGGCGAGGCCATCGGGGTCGATCGGGTTGTAGATGTCGTCGTGGTGGAACTCCCGCAGGTCGTCGCTCGCGGTGCTGTCCGACCCGGCGAAAACGCCGCCGGGCCGGAGCACGCGATGGGTCTCGGCGAAGATCTGGTCCTGCAGGTCCACTGTCGTCACGTGGTGCAGCATCGTGAAGCACACCGCGGCACTGAATCGCCCCGAGTCGAACGGAAGCTCGGCCGCGTTGCCTCGGACGACGGTCACGTCGGGATAGAGCTCCGCGAGCCGGTCCGCGAGCTGCTCGTCGATCTCGATCGCGGTCAGCTTCGGCGTGAGCTGGCGGAGCTCGGCCGTGGTCGGGCCGTAGCCGGGACCGATCTCCAGCACGTCCTCGCCCAGCTCCAGCACCCCGACGACTCCGGGGATGACGTGCACGCGGATGGCCTCGGCCCACTCCTCCGACGAGCAGAAGGCGGCGTGTTCGGAGTTCATGCGTTTCTCCTATGTCAAGCCGCGACCGCGTGTCCAGTCGTCGCGGTCGAGGTGTTGGTCGAAGGGTTGTTCTTCAGGGTTTGGTAGACGACTCGGGCGAGGCGTCGTTTGAGGCAGCGGAGGGCTTCGGTCGTGGAGTTGCCGGCGGCGAGGCGCTTGTCGTAGTAGGTCCGTCCGAGGCCGGGTCGCTGGAGTTGAGTGACGGCGATGCGGTGCAGGGCGGCGTTGAGCTGGCGGTTGCCGGACTTGTTCATCCGGACCCTGCCTGCGGTGCGCCCTGACCAGACCGGGATCGGGGCGACGCCGGCGTGCATGGCGTACTTGGCCTCGTCGCCGAACCGGTGGATCCCGGCGGTCTCGCCGACGATCTTGGCTGCGGTGAGCGGGCCGCAGCCGGGCACCTCCAGCAGTGCGGGTGCCTGGACCTTCACCAGGCCGGTGATCTCTTGCTCGAGCGCGTTGATGCGGCCGGTCACTGTGTCGATGTCGTCGAGCAGCTCGCGGGCCAGGCGGGCATCGATCCCGTCCAGGTCGTGGAGGACGTCGGCTAGCTGAGCGCGGGTCTTTGCTCGGTCCAACGACTTCGGTGCAGGGTCGATGGTGGGGTCGATGGTGGGGTCGATGCGGTGGAGGTGCCAGCGGAACCGGTTGATCACCTGGGTGCGGTATCTGACCAGGTCATCGCGGTGATCAACGAGCAGCTTCAGTTCCCGAGAGGCGTCGGCGTGGCATGCCCGCGGCAGGTCCGGCTCGCGCAGCACCGCACGGGCGACCGCGAGCGCATCGATCGGGTCGGACTTGCCCCGGGTGCGGGCGGTCCGGCGCTGCTCGGCCATCAGCTTCGGCGGCACCCGCACCACCGACTGGCCGGCAGTGAGCAGGTCGATCTCCAGCCGCGCCGACAGATGACGACAGTCCTCGATACCCCACCGCAAGTCCGGGCCGAACTCGAGCTGGGCCCATCGCACCGCCTTGTCATGGCCCTTGCTGGTCGCCTCCACAGTGAACTGGCCAAGCTTGCGGCCAGCCTCGTCGACCGCCACGAACGTGTGCGTCCGCTTGTGCACATCGGCACCAACAACAACCATGGTGGTTGCCTCCCTCACCTGATCAGTGATGGACGGTTGGCCCGGTCGGCGGACACATCTCAGTGGGGGCGACGCCACGCTCCTATCAAGTCACGCCGACCGGGTCCTTCACACCCAGATATCGGCAAAACGCATGCTCGCCAGACTCGCGCCGGCATCCACGGTATGAGCCAGACACCCAGGTACTCAGGATCCAACCAGCCGCAGTAGCGGCGAAGCTCACCCTGACACTGACTCCACGGTAGTGGCGTCGAGCTCGCGCCAGCGGTCGGCGGTGAGGCGGTAGAGGACGTGCCGCTTGAACGGGTGGCCGTCCGGCACGCGCGGGTGGTCGAAGTCGTCGGCCGGGTCGTGGGTCATGCCGAGCTTTCGCATGACGTTCTGCGACCGCACGTTCGGCACGCACGTCATGGACACGATGTCGGTCAGGCCGGCCTCCTCGAAGCCGTACCGGACAGCCGCCTGCGCGCCCTCCGTCGCATAGCCCTTACCCCAGCCCGCGCGGGCCAGTCGGTAGCCGATCTCGTACGCGGGCGTGAAGTGGGCGTCGAACGTCTGGTAGAAGAAGCCGATGAACCCGAGGAACGTCCCGGACTCGATCTCCTCGACCGCCCAGAGCCCGAAGCCCCGTTGAGCCCAGCCCTCCTCGATGCGGTCGACGAAACCGTCGCTCTCCTCGCGGGTCATCGTCGAGACGAAGAACTCCATCACGGCGGGATCGGCGTTCATGGCAGCGAAAGGCTCCCGATCCTCTTGACGCCAGGGGCGGAGGATCAGGCGATCAGTTTTCAGCACGAGACATAGGGTGCCGTACGTGCCCGGACTCGACGCAACTGAAATCCGCCAGCGCCTCAACGACGCCCACCTCTACCTCTGCACGGATGCGCGCCACGACCGCGGCGATCTCGCCGAGTTCGTCGACGCGGCGCTCGCCGGCGGAGTCGACATCCTTCAGCTGCGGGACAAGGGGATCGAGGCCAAGCCGGAGCTCGCGGCGCTCGAGGTCCTCGCCGAGGCCTGCGTACGACACGGCGCCCTGCTCGCGGTGAACGACCGCGCCGACATCGCCCGGATCGCCGGCGCCGACGTTCTGCATCTCGGCCAGGACGACCTGCCCGTCACGTTCGCCCGCAAGGTCGCGGGCGAGGACATCGCGATCGGCCGTTCGACGCACGACACCGACCAGGCTGCCGCGGCCGCGGACGAGGGCGGCGTCGACTACTTCTGCACCGGCCCGTGCTGGCCCACACCGACCAAGCTCGGCCGGCCCGCGCCCGGGCTCGACCTCGTGCGGGCGACCGCCGCGACGAAGCCGGACCGGCCGTGGTTCGCGATCGGCGGCATCGACGAGCGGCGTCTGCCCGAGGTCCTGGCCGCTGGGGCGACGCGCATCGTCGTGGTCCGCGCGATCACCGAGGCCGACGACCCCCGCGCCGCCGCTGCCGCGCTCAAGGCTGCGGTAACGTGAAAGGCGTCCGCACGGGAGCCCGGCGACAGGGCTGAGAGGGAGCGAGACGCTCCGACCGTGGAACCTGATCCGGATAATGCCGGCGCAGGGAGCGTGAGGTCTCGTGGTGCACCTCGTCGTCATCGGTGGCGGCGTGATCGGCCTGTCCGTCGCCTGGCGAGCGGCCGTACGCGGGCACGCCGTCGAGCTGTACGACCCGCATCCCGCCCGCGGCGCGTCGTGGGTCGCGGGCGGCATGCTCGCCCCGGTCACCGAGGCCTGGCCGGGCGAGGAGGAGCTGCTCGACCTCGGCACTGCCTCCCTCGAACGATGGCCGTCGTTCGCCGCCGAGCTCGGCGACGCCGGGCTGAGTACAGCCGGAACGGTCGTCGCCGCTCTGGACCAGACCGACCGCGCCGAGCTCGACCGGCTCGCCGCGTACCTCGCCGAACGAGGACGCGAGGTCGAGGCGCTCACCGGCCGCGAGCTGCGCCGGCTGGAGCCCGCGCTGGGCCCGGCCGTACGCGCCGGCCTGCACGTTCCCGGCGACCTGTCCGTCGACAACCGCCAACTGCTGAGCGCGCTCCGAGCCGCGGCCGCGAAGGCTGGGGTTCGGTTCGCGACGACCGTCCCCGAAGCCGACGTCGTCGTGATCGCCGCCGGCGCGTGGAGCGGCCACCTGCATCCCGCGCTCGCCGCGCTGATCCGCCCGGTCAAGGGCGAGATCCTCCGGCTGGAGACGCGCCCCGGCGCCCTGCCGCCACCGACCCGCACGATCCGCGGCCACGTCGAGGGCCGGCACGTCTACCTCGTCCCGCGCGAGAACGGGCTCGTGGTCGGCGCCACCCAGTACGAGAACGGCTTCGACCTCCACCCGAAGGCCGGCGGCGTCCGCGACCTCCTCAACGACGCCGAGCAGCTGCTGCCCGGCATCACCGAGTACGCGCTCACCGAAGTCTCGGCCGGGCTGCGACCCGGAAGCCCCGACAACCTGCCGTTGATCGGCTGGCTCGCACCGGGCGTGATCGTCGCGACCGGCCACTACCGCAACGGACTCCTGCTAGCCCCGATCACCGCCGACACCGTCGTCGCGCTGCTCGACGGGCACCCCGTTCCCGACGAGGCGAAGGCCGCCGATCCGGCACGTTTCACCAAATAGGGATCACCGGCCTCAGCCCACGCCAGAGGGAGAGCGCGGTGAACGTCCGAGATCCAGGAAGGAGAGTCATGGAAATAAAGGTGAATGGCACTCTGCGTCAAGTCGACGACGGCACTCACCCTGGACTCGTTGCTCGACGCTGTCGAGGCACCGACGGACCGGCGTCGCTGTCGCCATCAACATGCCGTCGTGCCCGCGAGCCGAACTGGCCGACGACGTACGTCCGCGAGGGCGCGGTCGTCGAGATCCTCACCGCTGTCCAGGGAGGCTGAGCATGGACGACCCGTTCCTCTTCGCCGGTCGCGAGTTCTCCAGCCGGCTGATCATGGGCACCGGGGGAGTCGCGAACCTCGCGATCCTCGAACGCGCGCTGGTCGCGTCCGGCACCGAGATCACCACGGTCGCGCTGCGGCGTACCGACACCTCCGGCGGTCCCGGCCTGCTCGAGCTGCTGAAGCGCCTCGACATCGCGCCGCTGCCCAACACGTCCGGCTGCCGCACGGCCGCCGACGCCGTGCTCACCGCACGGCTGGCCCGCGAGGCGCTCGGTACCGACTGGATCAAGCTCGAGGTCGTGTACGACGACAAGCTGCTGCTACCCGACCCGGTCGAGCTGCTCGACGCGGCGGAACGGCTGGTCGACGACGGGTTCCAGGTGCTCCCGTTCACCAACGACGACCCCGTTCTCGCGCGTCGTCTGGAGGACGTCGGTTGCGTGGCCGTCATGCCGCTCGGCTCGCCGATCGGTACCGGGCTCGGGATCCGCAACCCGCACAATCTGGAGCTGATCGTCGCTGGGGCGAACGTTCCCGTCGTTCTCGACGCGGGCATCGGCACCGCCTCCGACGCCGCGCTCGCGATGGAGCTCGGTTGCGCCGCCGTCATGCTCGCCACGCCCGTGACCAGGGCGAACGACCCCGAACGGATGGCCGCCGCCATGCGGTTCGCCGTCGACGCCGGCCGGCTGGCCAGGCTCGCCGGCCGCATCCCCCAGCGCCACTGGGCGGCTCAAGCTTCCAGCCCCCAGCTACCCTAGAGAGCTGTTCCTTCCCCCGACCGAGAGACCGAGGCCGTGAACTCGCTCTTCCCCAAGCTGGAGCCGCTGCTTCCGCTCGTGCAGAAGCCGATCCAGTACGTCGGCGGCGAGCTCAACCAGACCCTGAAGGACTGGGACTCCGTCCAGGTCCGCTGGGCGCTGATGTACCCGGACGCGTACGAGGTCGGCCTCCCCAACCAGGGCGTGCAGATCCTCTACGAGGTCCTGAACGAGCGCGACTGGATCCTCGCCGAGCGCACCTACTCGGTCTGGCCGGACCTCGAGAAGCTCATGCGCGAGAACGGCATCCCGCAGTTCACCGTCGACGCGCACCGCCCGGTCGGCGACTTCGACCTGCTCGGCGTCTCGTTCTCGACCGAGCTCGGCTACACCAACCTGCTGACCGCGCTGGACCTCGCGGGCATCCCGCTCGAGGCGCGCGACCGTACCGACGAGCACCCGATCGTGCTCGCCGGCGGGCACTCCGCGTTCAACCCGGAGCCCGTCGCTGACTTCCTCGACGCCGCCGTGCTCGGCGACGGCGAGGAGATCGTGCTGAAGATCTCCGACATCGTCCGCGAGTGGAAGGAAGAGGGCTCGCCCGGCGGCCGCGACGAGCTGCTGTTCCGCCTCGCGGCGACCGGCGGCGTGTACGTGCCGAAGTTCTTCGACGTGGACTACCTGCCGGACGGCCGGATCCGCCGCGTCGTGCCGAACCGCAAGGGCATCCCGTTCCGCGTCATCAAGCACACGCTGATGAACCTCGACGAGTGGCCGTACCCGAAGAAGCCTCTTGTCCCGTTGGCCGAAACGGTGCACGAGCGGTTCTCCGTCGAGATCTTCCGCGGCTGCACGCGTGGCTGCCGGTTCTGCCAGGCGGGCATGATCACGCGGCCCGTACGCGAGCGCAGCATCACCACGATCGGCGAGATGGTGAAGAACGGCATCGAGTCGTCCGGCTTCGAAGAGGTCGGCCTGCTGTCGTTGTCGAGCGCCGACCACTCCGAGATCGGTGAGGTCGCGAAGGGGCTCGCGGACCAGTACGAGGGCACGAACGTCTCGCTGTCGTTGCCTTCTACGCGCGTCGACGCGTTCAACATCACGCTCGCGAACGAGCTGTCCCGCAACGGTCGCCGGTCGGGTCTGACGTTCGCGCCCGAGGGCGGCAGCGACCGGATGCGCCGCGTGATCAACAAGATGGTCAGCGAAGAGGACCTGATCAAGACCGTCGCGACCGCGTACTCCAACGGCTGGCGGCAGGTGAAGCTGTACTTCATGTGCGGTCTGCCGACCGAGACCGACGAGGACGTGCTCGCGATCGCCGAGCTGGCGAAGAAGGTCATCGCTACCGGCCGCGAGGCGTCGGGGCGGCGCGACATCCGTTGCACGGTGTCGATCGGTGGGTTCGTACCCAAGCCGCACACGCCGTTCCAGTGGGCTGGCCAGGCGGCGTGGGAGACCGTGGACGCGCGGCTGGACAAGCTGAAGTCGGCGATCCGGACGAGCCGCGAGTTCGGCAAGGCGATCGGCATCCGCTACCACGACGGCCAGCCGTCGGTGATCGAAGGACTGCTGTCCCGGGGCGACCGCCGTGTCGGCCGCGTGATCCGTGCGGTCTGGGAGGACGGCGGGCGCTTCGACGGGTGGAGCGAGCATTTCTCGTACGAGCGTTGGGTTTCCGCCTGCGAGAACGCGCTGGAGTCGGAGCCGGTGGACCTCGACTGGTACACGACGCGGGAACGCGACGAGGCCGAGGTCCTGCCCTGGGACCACCTCGACGCCGGGCTCGACCGTGAGTGGCTGTGGGAGGACTACCAGGACGCGATCGACCCCGAGGGCGCCGTCGAGGTCGAAGACTGCCGCTGGACCCCCTGCTTCGACTGCGGTGTGTGCCCGCAGATGGATACGGAGATCCAGATCGGCCCCACCGGCCAGAAGCTCCTCCCCATCGCCGGCGTCACCCAGGGCCGCGAGGCCATGCTGGCCAAGTAGCCCGCGCGCGCTGTGTGCCCCGCTGGCCACGACTGCTCGGGGGCACCCTCCGTCCGGACCTTCTCGATAGGAGGGTCCCTCATTCGGTACGGAGCTGGTGGTGCGGGACGGCTTGTTGGACAGATACCGGCTTAGAGGCCGAGATCTGTCCAACAACTCGTGGCGTGGTGGGCGTGTGACCGGCGGTGCGAGAGCCGTCGGTGGGACCTCGGGACTTGTTCCAGGGATCTCGACCTAGAAGCCGAGATCTCTGGAACAACTCACGGGCCCACAGTTTGAGGGCAGCTGGTGCGATGTCCGATCCCTTGGGACAGGGGTGCCCCGACCCAAATGCGCGTGCGGTGAGCGGCGCGGTCTGGCAAGGTCGGTCAGTGACCGTTGCGAAGATTCGTCGGGCGAGCGCGGAGGACGTACCAGCGCTCGCGACGCTGCGGAGAGCTTGGGTGGAGGAGCAGGCCGGCGAGGTCGTCGACCCGAACTTCGAAGCCCGCTTCGCCGAATGGTTCGCCACCGAGTCCGGTCGGCGGGTCGCCTGGATCGCCGCGATCGACGAACGCCCGATCGGCATGCTCAACCTCGCCGTGTTCACGCGCATGCCCCGACCCGGTGTCGAGCCGAGCCGGTGGGGGTACATCGCGAACGTGTTCGTCCTTCAGGCTCATCGCGACAGCGGCATCGGCCGCCTGCTGGTCGACGCGGCCACCGCGTACGCCCGCGAGGAGGACCTGGTCCGCCTCGTCCTCAGCCCGTCACCGCGCTCGGTCCCGTTCTACGAGCGCGCCGGCTTCGGGACCACGGACCGGCTGATGATGTGGGTCCCGGCCGAGTCCTGACACACATGCTCACGCTGCTGGCGGACCGATACGCGCCGATCACCTCGAGCCTCGGATTCCTCGAGCTCCCGCTGAACGAGGCCGCGGAAGGTCTCCTCACTTGGCGGAAGCGCCTGCACGGTCGCGTCACCAAGCACGACGTCACCGGCGCCCTCCCGAAGCTGCTCGACCTCCTGCCTCCCCTCATCGGCGGCATCCGCCCGCCGGAGCTGCTGGTCGGCACCCAGAACGACCGCTGGACGGCGTTCTTCGACTGCGGCCTCCGCGTCCCGGCGCAACGGTCTGGTGCTGAGCCTGGCCGAGGCCCAGGAGCGGCACTGCATCGTGCCCGGCTAGGGCGGAGCCTGCCCGACCACGAGCGAGTAGCCGCCGTACGCGGCCGAGACGAACGTCAGCAAGCCGATCACCAACGCGGGCACCCAGGGGCGGGCCCGGGCGAGCTTGTCGGCGAACGGGAGCAGCAGCGGGAAGGCGGGGACGAGCAGGCGTGGGCGGGAGTTGAAGTAGCCCGTTCCCAGTAACGCCAACGCCACGGTGCCCGAGCTGAACACGGCCAACGAAGGCCGCGGGTAGCGCACGATCGACCAGACCAGCAACGCGATCACGACCAGGTACGACACCGCCACGATCGACCCGAGCCACCCAGGCAGAGCGAGGATCCACCGGACCGCCGCCTGCCCGAGGTCCATCGACTTGTTCCACTGCTCGAGCACGTGGAAGTACGCGAACGGCGAGCCCGTCCGCACCCCGACCCAGGCCACCCAGCCGACGTACCCCAGTGGCGCGAGAGCCGCCCCGACCAAAGGCAGCACAAGGCGCCGCTCCCGCACGATCTCGACCAGAGCCGCGACCCCGACGGCCGCGATCAACGCCGGCGCCGACGGCCGCGTCAGCCCCGCCACCGCGGCCAGCGCCCCCGCCACCAGCCAGCGTTTCGTCAGCACCGCATACAGACACCACGCGGAGAGAGCGGTGAACAGCGACTCCGTGTACGCCATCGTCTGCACGTACGCGAGCGGCAACGCCGCCCACAACAACACGAGCATCGTCCCGACGCGCCGCCCACCGAGGTGAGCCCCGACAGCGAAGACGCCCCAACCCGCCACCAGACAAGCCAGCCAGGACAACGCGAGCCCAGCAGAAGGCAGGTCGAGCGGCGTCCCAGCCGCCACGAAGCGCATCGCATACGGATAGAGCGGCGAGAACATGTAGTCCGGATGCACGACACCGGGCGCGTGCAGCACGAAGCCGTACCCGTTCTCCGCGATGCGCTGATACCAGACCGCGTCCCACCGATCCGCGATCAGCCAGTACGCCGACTCGTCCGCCACCCGAGCCCAAAGAGCCAACACCACAAGGCAAAACCCGCGGATCGCGACGTAACCCAGCAGCGCGGGCGCCGCCCGGCGAAGAGACGAGATCATTTGACGCGCAGCGCCTGACTCAGGAACCCGCCCACTCGCTCGGCATATGCCGCGGGCGAAGCCTTGAGCGCGTCGTTGTGGCCGGCGTGAGGTACGTCCCACAGCTCCGCCCGAGCGGCGCCCCGAGCCGCCGCGAGGAGCTTGCGGCTGATCTTCGGCGCGGCGACCTCGTCGAGGTCGCCGTGCACGAGCAGCACGTGCGGCGAGTTCCGCAGCCGGCCCATCGCGCGGATCGGGCGCTGCCGGCGTTCCATCCGCGGATAGAAGACCTGGGACAGCTTCGTCACCACGTACTGCGGGAGGTACGGCCGCCAGTAGTTCGGCAGCGAGTACCAGGGCGCCTCCGCGACGACGACGTCGTACGAGTGCTCCGGCAGTGCCAGCGTGCAGAGCAGATGCCCGGCGCCGAACGACGTACCCACCCCGACCACCGGAAGCTCGGGTGCGCGGGCCTTCGCGTACCGGCCGACCGCGACCAGGTCGGTGGGGAAGTCGATCGCGACCGGCGGACTCTCGCCCCAGCCGTTGAAGTCGAACACGATCACGTCGTACCCGAGCTTGCGGAACAACTCGGCGTGCCCGCGCCGCAGCCAGAACCCCTTCGCGGCGACCGAAGCCGGATGGGCGAGGACGACCGTGCCGAGCGCCGGCTTGCGGACGACAGAGCCGAGGTCGCGGTGGTCGGCCGCGCCGAGCAGCCCGACGAGGTGGGTACGGCCGCGCGGGATGGTGATCGGCGTCCAGCGCGTCCGGTCGACGTCGTCCGGCCAGCGCCACGGGCGCATGAACGGGCCGAAGTACAGCTTCCGGAACGCCTTGCCGATCACGTAACCCCGCCTCCTGCTCCCGGACCCCGAGGGTAGTGGGCGCGCGGCCGCCCGCGTCGCATATCGTCGCAGGTGATGACCCCTCCCCGTCCGCCCGAGCGCAACACGCCGCCGGTCGTCCAGCGGCTTCGGCTGCGGTACGCCAAGCGTGGGCGCCTGCGCTTCACCAGCCACCGCGACTTCCAGCGGGCGCTCGAACGCGCGATCCGGCGGGCCGGCGTCCCCATCGGCTTCTCGGCCGGGTTCAGCCCGCACCCGAAGATCTCCTACGCCGGGGCGGCCCCCACGGGCGGTGCGAGCGAGGCGGAGTACGTCGAGCTGGGCGTCACCGTTCCCTGCGACACCGAGGCCGTCCGTACGGCCCTCGACGCCGCGCTGCCGGACGGGCTGGACGTGCTCGAGGTGGTCGTCGCGAGCGGTTCCAGCCTCGCCGAACGGCTCGAGGCCTCCCACTGGCAGCTCGCGCTGCCAGGCGTGGAGCAGGCGGCCGCCGACGCCGCGACCAGCGCCTTCTTGGAGCGCGATCTGATCGAGGTCGAGCGCATGACCAAGAACGGACGCCGGGTGTTCGACGTACGGGGAGCGGTGCTCCGGCTGGGTGCTCCAGAGCGTCGTACGCCCGAGATGGTGGAAACGTGTGCGATACTGTCCGTGGTCGTCCGGCACAGTACCCCCGCCGTTCGACCCGACGATGTCCTCGCCGGACTCCGCCTGGTGTCTGGCCTCGAGTCGCCGGCCCCGCCTCGTGCGACCAGGCTGGCGCAGGGGCCCTGGGACGAGGAATCCGGCACCGTGAGCGACCCGCTTGGGCCCGACCGCGACGCCTCTGCCGAGGCAGCTTCCGCGGCGGAGTCGACGGTCACCGCCTCCGGTGCCGCTGGCCAGGGCGCCGTCGCGGCACCGCCCGCCGGCTCAGTCCTTTCCTGAGTCGAACGAACGGATGCCGGACCACGACGACTTCGTCGCCCCGGTTTCGTGCCGGGACGACGCCAGAGATGGATTCCCGTGTGGCAACAGCCCGGGGATCGACAGGAGAGCGACTGAATGCTCGAAACCGAGCAGGGCGCGAACAGCGCCGACAACAGCACCAACGAACAGACCGCTGCCGACACCTCGGCAAGCGAGGCGGCGCCGAAGCGGCGCCGTACCACCACCCGGAAGAAGGCCGCCGCGGCCGCGCCAGTAGCCGAGGCTACGCCTGAGACGCCCGCCGAGCAGCCCGCGCCGGCGAAGAAGACCACCCGGAGGCGGACCACCAAGAAGGCCGTCGCCGTCGAGGCCGACGTGCCGCTCGTCGAGCTGCCCGCCGAGGTGCCCGCCCAGGCACCCGCGGAGAAGCCGGCGCGGAGGACCCGTACCCGCAAGGCCCCCGCGAAGATGGAGGCCGCGCCCGAGCCCCAGGCCGTCCAGGAGACGCCCGCGGAGCCCGAGGTCGCGGCCAGCCGGACGCGCAGGTCGACGCCGGCCGTGACGTTCCAGCAGCCGAGCCTGCTGTTCCAGCCGCCGGAGCTGCCGGAGCTGCCGGAGCCCGACGCCGAGGTCGCGCCGGTCGCTGCGAAGGCGCCGGCGAAGACGACGAGGGCGCCCAGGAAGACCGCGGCCGCGAAGGCCGCCGAGAAGGCGCCGGAGCCTGTGGCCGAGGTCGCCGAAGAGGTCGAGGACACCGAGACCGACGAGGGCACCAGCCGCCGTCGCCGCAGGCGCGGCGGACGCCGTCGTGGCGGCCGTACGGGCGAGGACGACGCCGAGGGCACCGAGACCACCGAAGAACCCGCTGCCGAGGCTCCCGCCGAGGCAGAGGCCGAAGGCGACAGTGACGAGGGCGAGGACGGCGAGGGCACCGGCTCGCGTCGCCGCCGGCGTCGGCGCCGCCGCAAGGGCGAGCCGGTCGACGGCGCTCCGGACGACCCGGAGGTCACCGTCGTCAAGGTGCGCGAGCCGCGCAAGTCCGACACCAGCGAGGTGACCTCGGTCGAGGGCTCGACCCGCCTGGAGGCGAAGAAGCAGCGCCGCCGGGAGGGCCGCGAGGCCGGTCGCCGGCGCCCGCCGATCCTCAGCGAGTCGGAGTTCCTGGCCCGCCGCGAGTCGGTCGACCGCACGATGGTCATCCGCCAGCACAACGACCGCACCCAGATCGCGGTGCTCGAGGACGAGGTGCTCGTCGAGCACTACGTCGCCAAGGAAGCGCAGACGTCGCTGATCGGCAACGTGTACCTCGGCCGCGTGCAGAACGTGCTGCCGAGCATGGAGGCCGCGTTCATCGACATCGGCCGCGGCCGCAACGCCGTGCTGTACGCCGGTGAGGTCGACTGGGACGGCCTGGGCCACTCCGGTCAGCCGAAGCGGATCGAGATGGCGCTCAAGTCCGGCCAGCAGGTGCTGGTCCAGGTGACGAAGGACCCGGTCGGCCACAAGGGCGCGCGGCTCACCAGCCAGATCTCGTTGCCCGGCCGCTACCTCGTCTACGTGCCGCACGGCTCGATGAACGGGATCAGCCGCAAGCTGCCCGACACCGAGCGCAACAGGCTCAAGGCGCTGCTCAAGGAGATCGTTCCCGACGAGGCCGGTGTGGTCGTCCGCACCGCTGCCGAGGGCGCGAGCGAGGACGAGTTGTCGCGCGACGTCGCCCGGCTCACCGCGCAGTGGGAGGCGATCGACAAGAAGGTCGGCAACGGCGGTAACGCGCCGGAGCTGCTTTACGCCGAGCCGGACCTGCTGATCAAGGTGGTCCGCGACCTGTTCACCGAGGACTTCACCAAGCTCGTCGTCGTCGGCGACGACGCCTGGGACATGGTCGAGGGGTACGTCTCGCACGTCGCCCCGCACCTCGCCGACCGACTCGAGCGCTGGAACTCCCCGGACGACGCGTTCGCGACGTTCCGGATCGACGAGCAGATCATCAAGGCGCTCGACCGCAAGGTCTGGCTGCCGTCGGGTGGCTCGCTCGTCATCGACCGCACCGAGGCGATGACCGTGGTCGACGTCAACACCGGGAAGTTCACCGGTGCGGGCGGCAACCTCGAAGAGACCGTCACGAAGAACAACCTCGAGGCGGCCGAGGAGATCGTCCGGCAGCTCCGGCTGCGCGACATCGGCGGCATCATCGTCGTCGACTTCATCGACATGGTGCTCGAGTCCAACCGCGACCTGGTGCTCCGGCGCCTGGTCGAGTGCCTGGGCCGGGACCGTACCAAGCACCAGGTGGCGGAGGTCACCTCGCTGGGGCTGGTGCAGATGACGCGGAAGCGCATCGGCACCGGGCTGGTGGAGGCGTTCTCCGAGCCGTGCGACGTCTGCAACGGGCGTGGGATCAAGGTGCACCTCGACGTCGCGGCGTCGTCCAACTCCCACTCGTCGTCCGCCTCCTCTTCCGACGAGGAGGGCGGCGGTGGCCGCCGGTCGCGGCGTCGCCGTCGCGGTGGCGGCGGGAACGTCCAGCCCGCGGCCGAGACGGAGACCGAGACCGAGGAGACCACCGACGTGGTCGAGCCGGTCGAGGAACCGGACGTGGCCGAGGACGCCGAGGACGCCGAGCTGCCGACGCCACGCGCCGAGGACGACGCGGGATCGGTGGACGCGGTCGAGCCCGACGTGGAGCCGGTGCCGACCCGTTCGCGGCGACGTTCGCGCAAGCGCGTGGCGGCCGCCAAGTAGCCTGGTCGCGCTGGCGCGCTCCGAGCCGGGTGCTTGTAACGTGGCCCCTTCACTCTGGCCGAGGGGCCACGTGGTCGTTCGGGTGCGGGTCGTACGGCCAGAGCGAAAGGACCACGGCACCCGGTGGGTAGCCCGTTTGGCCGTCCGAGGGGGACGTCATGTACCATCGGACGTCGGCGTAGAAGTGCGCTGATGACTTCTGCTCGCCCGGCTAGGGCGGAGCGATTCTGACCGTACGAAGAGAGTGGGACCTGCGGTGTACGCGATCGTGCGCAGCGGCGGACGACAGCACAAGGTCGCCGTCGGCGACGTGCTCGAGGTCAACAAGCTGATCGACGAGGTCGGCTCGACCGTCCAGCTGCCGGCCGTGCTTGTCGTGGACGGTGAGTCGGTCACGGCCGACGCCGACGCGCTCGGCAAGGTCTCGGTGACCGCGGAGGTCCTCGGTGCCGCCAAGGGACCGAAGATCACCATCATGAAGTTCAAGAACAAGACCGGATACCGTCGCCGCCAGGGTCACAGGCAGAGCCTGACCCAGCTCAAGGTGACCGGCATCGAGACCAAGTAGGGGCTGAGTCCGAGATGGCACACAAAAAGGGCGCGTCGTCCTCGCGGAACGGACGCGACTCCACGTCGAAGCGGCTGGGCGTCAAGCGCTACGGCGGCCAGCTCGTCGGCGCGGGCGAGATCATCGTTCGCCAGCGCGGCACCCACTTCCACCCCGGCGTGAACGTCGGGCGTGGTGGCGACGACACGCTGTTCGCGCTGGCCCCGGGCCACGTCGAGTTCGGCAGCCGGCGCGGGCGTCGCGTCGTCAGCATCGTTCCGGCCGAGGTTCCGGCGGGCTGATCTGGCGTTACCAGCAGCAAGACTTTCGAGAGAAGGGCGGGCCGCACAAGGCCCGCCCTTCTTTGATGTTTTCTCACGTGTGGAAAGCCAAGATCCTCTAGGTTTGCGGTGGCGACGTACGTGCATGCAGGCGGGGGCCTCGGGGGAGTGGGAAAGGAGGGTGTGCCGTGGCAGTCCCGAGCTTCGTCGACCGTGTCACCTTGAACGTCGCCGGCGGTGATGGCGGGAACGGTTGTACCTCGGTACACCGGGAGAAGTTCAAACCGTTCGGTGGCCCCGACGGTGGTGACGGCGGCCGTGGTGGCAGCGTCATCCTCCAGGTCGATCCCGGCCTCACCACTCTCGTCGACTTCTACCACGCCCCCCACCGCAGTGCCGGCAACGGCAAGCAGGGCGAGGGCAACAACAAGTCCGGGGGAGACGGCGACGACATCGTGCTTCGCGTCCCCGACGGCACCGTCGTGACCTCCGCCAACGGCGACGAGGTCGTCGACCTGGTCGGCGAGGGGACGTCGTACGTCATCGCCGCTGGCGGCGCGGGCGGCCTCGGCAACGCCTCGCTCGCCTCCTCGCGCCGGCGTGCGCCCGGCTTCGCGCTGCTCGGCGAGCCCGGTGACCGCCGCACGATCGTGCTCGAGCTGAAGCTCGTCGCCGACGTCGGGCTGGTGGGCTTCCCCAGCGCCGGCAAGTCGAGCCTGATCGCGGCGATCTCGCGAGCCCGGCCGAAGATCGCGGACTACCCGTTCACCACGCTGGTGCCGAACCTGGGTGTCGTCACGGCAGGCGGTGCGTCGTTCACGGTCGCCGACGTACCCGGCCTGATCGAGGGCGCGAGCGAGGGACGCGGCCTCGGCCACGAGTTCCTCCGGCACATCGAACGCTGCAGCGCGCTGTGCCACGTGATCGACTGCGGAACGTTGGAGCCGGGACGCGATCCGCTGACCGACCTCGACGTGATCGAGGCCGAGCTGGAGAAGCACGGCGGCCTCGCCGAACGGCCTCGGATCGTGGTGCTGAACAAGGTCGACCTGCCCGACGCCCGCGACCTCGCCGCTCTGGTCCGGCCGGAGCTGGAGGCCCGTGGTCTGGAGGTCTTCGAGATCTCGGCGGCGACGCACGAGGGGCTGACCGAGCTCTCGTACGCGATGTCGCGGCTCGTCCGTTCGCGCCGCGCCTCCACGCCGGCGCCCGAGGCGACGCGGATCGTGCTTCGGCCGCGCGCGGTCGACGAGCAGGACTTCACCGTGGTCCGCGAGACCGACGGCTGGCGCGTGCGCGGCACGCGTCCGCAGCGCTGGGTGCGGCAGACGGACTTCACCAACGACGAGGCGGTCGGCTACCTCGCCGACCGGCTGAACCGGCTCGGGGTCGAGGACCGGCTGCGCGAGCTCGGCGCCGAGCCCGGCGACACCGTACTGATCGGCGACGACGACAACGCGGTCGTCTTCGACTTCGACCCATCGGTGCCGACCGGCGCGGAGCACCTGAAGGGGGCGCGGGGCACCGACCACCGCCTCGACTCGACGACGAGCCGTACGGTCGCCCGTCGGGACGCACCTCACCGGCTCAAGCGACCACGTGAGGACGGGAAGGCGTAGGTGGGCAAGCTGCGTGCGGACGTGACGCGGGCTCAGCGCGTTGTCGTCAAGGTCGGCTCCTCGTCGCTGACGACCGCGCGCGGCGGTATCGACCCGGCCCGCATCGACGCGTTGGTCGACGCGTTGGCCTCGCGTCGTTTCGCCGGCACCGAGATCGTGCTGGTGTCGTCGGGTGCGATCGCGACCGGGATCGCCCCGCTGGGGTTGAAGGTCCGCCCGCGCGACCTGGCCACGCAGCAGGCCGCGGCCTCCGTCGGGCAGGGCCTGTTGGTCGCCCGGTACACCGAGGCGTTCGGCCGGCATGGCTTCCGCGTCGCGCAGGTGTTGCTGACCGCGGACGATGTCACGCGGCGGTCGCACTATCAGAACGCGTTCCGTACGTTCGCCCGCTTGCTCGAGCTCGGCGTGGTCCCGATCGTGAACGAGAACGACTCCGTTGCCACCCACGAGATCCGGTTCGGTGACAACGACCGGTTGGCCGCGTTGGTGGCACACCTCGTGCACGCCGATCTGCTGGTGTTGTTGTCCGATGTCGAGGGTCTGTACGACGGGGACCCTCGGCGCGCTGGCACCTCGTTGATCGGTGACGTGCGCGGGCCGGAGGATCTGGCTCGGGTCGTCGTGCGGAAGGCGAAGGGCAACGGCGTCGGAACCGGCGGGATGGTGACGAAGGTCGAGGCGGCCGGGATCGCCACGGCCGCGGGGATCCCGGTGGTGCTGGCCTCGGCGTCCGCCGTCGGCGACGCGCTGGCCGGGTCGCCGGTCGGGACTCACTTCCATGTCACCGGACGTCGGCGTTCGACGCGGCTGTTGTGGCTGCAGCACGCGACGACGCCGCAGGGCCGGCTGCTGCTGGACGAGGGCGCGGTCGTCGCCGTACGCGACCGGCGCGCGTCGTTGCTGCCGGCCGGCATCACCGCTGTCGAAGGCTCTTTCGGCCACGGCGATCCGGTCGACCTGGTCGACCCGTCCGGTCGCGCGGTGGCGCGTGGTCTGGTGAACTTCGACGCGGACGAACTTCCCGCCCTGCTTGGCCGTTCGACGCGCGAGCTCGCGCGCGAGCTGGGTCCGGCCTACGAACGTGAGGTCGTCCACCGTGACGATCTCGTTCTCCTGCACGAACGTCGCAACGGAGGCGCCCGGTGACCGATGGCGAGTCGCGGATGTGGCACGTCACCGTGACGGTTGCCGGTGACGCGCACGACCCGTCCGAGGTGCGGAGCGGGCTGGAACGTCTGGTCGAGGAACGCCCGTTCCTGTTGACGGTTCGGTACCGAGAGGACCGAGCCGAGGTGCGGTACTGGGAGCAGGCCGAGGAGATCCTCGACGCCGCCTCGTTGGCGTTGCGGCTGTGGAACGAGCACCGCGGCTCGGCCGGCTTGCCACGGTGGGAGGTCATCGGCCTCGAGGTGCTGGACCGCGACACGTTCTACATGCGCGTAGACGAGGGCACAGCACCCCGCCCGATCGCCGACGCCGGAGCGGTCCGCCCTTACTAGGGTGGGCGTTTCGGCCCGCGGCTGTTAGCGTCCCTGGGTGACGAACGACGTCGTGGTGGGCGACATCCATGGGCACCGGACCGAGCTGCGCGAGCTGCTGACCGACCTCGAGCTGGTCGACTCGGCGGGGGACTGGGCCGGAGGTCGCCGTTGGTTGTGGTTGCTCGGCGACTACGTCGACCGTGGACCTGACGGCATCGGCGTCATCGACGACGTGCGCCGATGGGAGTCGCAGGCCGCGGAGTCGGGCGGTGCCGTTCGTCCGCTCCTGGGCAACCACGAGGTCCAGCTGCTCGCGGCATACTTGTTCGACCGGACTCCGGTCGCGGCCTTGGGCGCGTTGCGGGACTTCCATACCGGCTGGCTCCGCTTCGGCGGGCAGGAGAACGACCTGGCACGGCTGACCGACGAGCACCTGGCCTGGCTCCGCGCCCTGCCCGCTGTGGCGGTCGCGAACGGCCATCTGCTGATGCACTCCGACACCGACAGGTACGCACACCTCGGAGCCACCGTGGACGAGGTCAACCGGGCTGTGGCCGCCGTCCTCGCCCAGCTCGACCTCGACGCCTGGATCGCGCTGTGCGAGGTCATGAGCCACCGCGGCGCGTTCCGCGACGATGCGGCCGTCGACGCCCTCCTCGAGAGGTTCGGCGCGCACGCCGTCGTGCACGGCCACAGCACGCTGATCGACGCCTTCGGAATCGCTCCCGGGGACGTCAAGGAACCCTTGACGTACGCCTCCGGCCGCGTCACCGCCACCGACGGCGGCGTCTTCCAAGGCGGCCGCATCCTCGCGACCACCCTCTCTGCCCGCTGACCCTCGACAACCGCCGACGGCGTCGGCGTCGTCCGTAGCTCCTACCCGAGTCCGCTGATCCGCTCCGCGTTCCTCTTCGAGGTCACGGCGCGCAGGTTCGCTTCGAGATGGACGTGCTCCAGGTCGGTCGCGAAGACAAGGAAGTCGTCGCCCACGTCGAGCACCCGCCGCCAGTCGACACGGTTGAGCCGATGGCAGCCCTCGTTGAGAATCGCCTGAACCCGCACGTCGTCGAGCGGCTGCTGGTCGAGGAAGCCCGCGAGCTCGTCGAGCTCAGGGTCGGTGTGGTCGAGCGCGATCTCGTGGAACCTCGCGTGGTGCAGGAGTTCGGCGATGCCGTCTGGTCCGTCGCCGAGCGGGATCGCGAGCAGGGGTGGCAGCACGCTGAACTGGCCAGGCAGGTAGAGCAAAGCCAAGCACGCCGGTCTACCAGGGAGCTGCGCCATGCGGACGGCCTCGGGGACGGCTGCGACGAGCCGTTCGACGAACTCCCGCTCGACGTCCTCGATCGTCCTGTCGGCGGGCATGGCGCGATAGGCGACCTCCGTCTCGCCGCTCCCGGCATGGTGGATGGCGACCCGGCTGAGCTGGCCCTCGTCGTATGACGCGTGGATCCGCTGCGAGGAACGGAGCGTGTCCAAGCTCTCGCCAGCCTCCACCACAAGCTCGCTCAGCCGCCCCTCCACGTACCGACAGCGGGAGCGTCCGCAGCCCCACGTCGCCTGGAACGCGGACTCGTCCAGCCGTCCGGCTTGGTAGGTGAAGGTCTCGTGACGGATGGCCGCCTTGTCGCCGTGGTAGTCGAACGCGGCGAGCTCGACCGGGCCGTGCATACCGGGCACGAAGAAGGTCTCGTTGTAGTTCTCGGAGTGGACGAGCCCGCGCTCGACCATCACCCCGCCGCCGCTGCCGAACCCGTACCAGAAGAGGGCGTCGGCCTGGTCGGCGACCGGCGACCCAGGCCGTTGGCGGCTGCTGAGGAAGTACAGCGGCTCGACCGCGTACGCCTGGTCCGAATACGGCACCCAGCTAGCGACCTGGGACTCCGCGGACTCCTTCCGCTCCGCGTACTGCCGGCTCAACCACGACATGTCGACCACTCGGCGATGCTAGGCCATCGCGTCGCCCTCCCGCTTAGCGCAGCTTGGTCGCTCGGATGACGGTTTGCTGGATGGTGTTGCCGTCGGCGTCCTTCGCCTTGAACCGCAGCGACAGGAATCCCTTGCCTGGCTTGCTGATTCGCGCTTGCCACCCCGAGCTCGGGGTGCGGCGTACGGTGGCGGCTCGCCAGCTCTTGCCGTCATCGACCGAGTAGCTCACGCCGAGCGAACGCACTGGCGCGGGCTGGCCGTCCAGGTCCTGTCGGTGCACGGCGATCGGGAGGAACAGCACGCGGTTGCCGGGTGCGATGTTCATCTCGTCGACGGGCGCGGTCGCATGGATCGTCAACAGCGGAAGGCGAACGGCGCTCATCGCGGTCTCCGAGGAGAACGTCCAGGCCGCCGAGATGTCGGTCGTGGTCTGCCACCAGGCCGCTCGCCGGGACAGCGTCGAGCGGAGCTCGTACGTACGGAGCTCGGCCGGGACGATGAACGACGCGAACGTGTTGTCGTCGACTCGGCCGACCAACTCGCCGTCGACGTACAGCTCCTGGCTGCCCTTGGTCGTCGCGTTGTCGTTGTCGATCGGGTACCAGAGCTCGCCCGGGTTCTGCTGGCTGTCGGTGAGCATGAGGTGGTTGGCGAAGATCGTGTCCTGATCGCGGATGACCTGGTAGAAGCCGTCCGCGCTACCCGCGGGGAACGCAGGCCCGAGGATGCCCTTGTGCCAGTCGAGCCGGTAGTGCCGGCCGACCTTGTATGCGCGCTTGACTTGCCAGGACTGCTCACCGCCGACCTGCCAGTTGGTGCTGTTCAGGCTCCACTCGCCCGGCGTCACGTACTCGTCGCGAACCGTCGGCCTCGGGACAGCGACCGCTCCGCCGGCGCCCATGCCGAAGCCGTAGAAGAACGCCGCCGCGCCGGTCAGCCCGATCCCGGGCGCACCATGCGACGCGTACGTCACGCGCAGGTGGGCGAGGTCGCGGCGCCGCAGCGCGTGCTCCTGCGCCGTCGGGATGGCGTTCCGGCCAGGGAACGACAGGTCGTACCGGTACGAGCTGCCTGCCAGTCCGCGCAAGGTCACGTGGACAGTCGCACCCAGGCCGAGCTTCGCCAGCCGGCTCGCCGCCGACCCGATCGCGTAGCCCAGGGGCAACGGGAGCGGGCCGGACTCGTCGGTGCCGGGGACCTCCGCGCCCACGTGCAGGACCGCTCGGGCGCCCGCCTCCTCCAGCGCTCGCAGCCGCGGCAGGAAGTCTGCCGCGTCATCGGGCGGCAGGTCCCACAGCGCGAGCCGGCCGTCGAGCTCGAGGCCGGCGAGCTCCTTCGGAGTGGCGGAACCGACGTGGATGGCCACCAACCGCTTCGTGCCGAGGACCCGTGGGGTCACGACGTCGTACCAGTCCGCCTTCAGCTCGAACCGCTCCGGCGCGGTCACCGTGACCTTCAGCTCTGGCTCCTGCAGCATCTGCCGGTGGACGAAGACGAAGTCCGGATGCCCAGTGCCAGCGGGGGATCCGACGTAAACATCGTCGTACCGGTCCAGCGGGAACAGCAGGTCGACCAGCTGCGGGTTGCCGTCCGGATCGACGATCGGCAGCGCGGCGCTGACGAAGCCGAGCACGGTGATCGCGTCCCGGTCCGGCACGGTCACCGCGACCCGGTGACCGACGCGGGCGTCCAGTAGCACCTCGCTGTCGGCGGTGTCGGCGGTGACCTCGAACCCTGGTTGGGCGATCAGGCTTCGGCTCGGGAAGTCCTGGCCGCGTTCGTCGGTGAGGATGGCGCCGATGACGAGGTACCGGCCGGCGGACAGCGTCGCCTGCTCGCCATGCGCGGGCGAGGCGACGATCTCGCCGGTGCTGGCGTCCATGAAGTACGCGCGGTTCCAGCCCTCCAACGCCGTGGTGTCGGCGCCGTTGCGATCGACCAGCCGCGCGGTGACGTCGTACGTGTCGGCCGCTGCCTTCGAGCGGCGAGGAGCTGCCACCCGACGCGGATCGGCCTTGCGCGCGTCGTCGTAGCCGGCGCGAGCCAACCCGGAGACGTTGAACAGCCGCTCGTCCAGCTCACCGCCGCGGACCTTCGGCAGCAGGTCAGCGGGGACGACGTACAGATCGCCGCCGACCGCGTACCGAAGGATCGGTGTCCGCGCCCCTGGTCGTGCAAATGGCCGCGCGAGCTCGACGTCGACGATCTGCCCGTCCCGCAGCCGGACGAGGTCTCCGGTGACGAGCCGCACCGACCGCGGTGGGGCAGTGCCGGCGCCCGCCCTGCCCACCGTGGGAGCGGCGAACGCCGGCCCTGTCCCTACAGCTGCACCGATGCCGGCCAGGGCCGACGACGCCAGGATCGTCCGTCGAGTCAGAGAGGTCATGTCTGTACGACGCCACGACCTCCCCACCGCGTCACACCCTGAGCTAGCCGCGGCGCCAGAACGCGGTCTTCCGCTTCGGCTTCACCGGCGGCGTCGAGCCGGCGTCTCCGGTGAAGGCCTGGAGGACGTCGACCGCTCGGAGCCGGAGCCGTTCGAGCTCGGCCGCGTCGGTCGGCAATGCGGCGAGATCCGCGGCCAGCTCACGGAGCGGTTGCAGCTCGTGCGGAACCAAGCCGAGCTGGTCGAGATCGTCCAACCAGGCTTGAAGCTCCTCGAGCACGGGCCGGACCTCCTCACCCGTCACCTCGCGCAGCCGGGTGAGGAACTCGGCGGCTTCCTCGCGGCCACCACCAGGGCTCGACGTCGCGCGCTCCTGTTCGGCCTCCCTCCAGTCCATCGTGGCCGCGCCACCGTCGAAGTCCATCGCCGCCTTGATCCCGCCGACCCGACCACGCCGTGGACCAGCCGGGGCGGCCGAGCGGGCGTACCCACCCGCGAACGCCATCGGCGCGGGCGGCGGCATCGTCGGTGGCTCCCAGCTCTGCGGCAGCTCGACGGGCTGGGTCACCCGCCGCGGCGTGGTGCCGTCGGTGACGACCCGGTTGTCGATGGCGACGTACGCGGTGAAGCGGCACAGCACGCCGAACGCCAACGAGGTCGCGACGATCTGCCGTTCGAGCGCCTCGGTGTCGTTGCGTTGGGCGGTGACGTACCGGTCCTCCAGATCCCGGATCCGCGCCCGGCCCCAGACCGCGCCGAGCGCCGGGCTGGCGTCCACCGCGCCCGGCAGCGTGCGGGTCCACGCCGTGCCGTCGGCCTGCTGGCCCACGATGCGCAACGCGCCGTCCGGCTTGCCCTGGTAGCGGCCGGTCAGCACCAGCGGAGCCCCCGCGTACAGGCCAGGCACGCGAGCGGGCGCGAGCGTGTCCGGAACGAGGTCGAGACCGTCGCCCTCGACCCGCAGCTCGGTGACGAGCGGTGTCCCGATCCGGCGGTGGATCGCCTCCATCGCCTGGTCGAGCCGGTCCTCGGACTCGACCAGCTCGTAGTGTCCGCCGCCGAGCGACGCGAGCCGACGAAGGAACGCCTCGTTGACCGCGACGTCGATGCCGACTGTGTGGACGCGGACGCCGCGCAGCTTCGGAGCCAGCTCGCGCAGGATCTGGTCCTCGTTGCCGACCTGGCCGTCGGTGACGAGAACGAGCGCACGTTCGCGTTCGTCGCCGTCCGCCGCGAGCAGGTCGGCCGCCTCGAGCAGCGGCCGCAGCATCTCGGTGCCGCCGCGCGCCTCGAGCTTCGCCAGGTGCTCGACGGCTCGGAACCGATGCCTGTCGGTGCCGGACACCATGCCGGACGGCAGGTGCGCCGGCGGCTCGACGGTGTTGTCGAACGCGAGCACGGTGAACCGGTCGGCGCTGCCGAGGGTGTCGACGATCCGCGCGGTCGCGCGTCGGGCGGCCACCATCTTCCAGCCGCCCATGCTGCCGGACCGGTCGAGCACGAACACCACGTCGCGCGGCTTCGGCTTGACCGTCGGGTTGGGCGGCAGGACCGTGAGCGCGAAGCTGCCCGAGCCGAAGTCGGCGGGCACGTCGGTGCGCTCGTCGGGGGCCAGCACCAGCGAACTGGTGACCGCGTCGGGGGAGCCGAGCGCGAGCCGGAGCACGAAGTCCCGGTCGGCGCGCTCACCCGGATGCACGCGGACCCGCAGCCGACCGTTGTCGAGTTCCTCGACCGCGACCGTGTGCAGGCTCGACTCGACGCTCGCGAGCGGGAGCCCGGCCGGGTCGAGCTCGGCCTCGATGGACAGCGCGACGGGATTGGGGAATCCGGGCAGCAGCACCGGTGGGGTGATCCGCGAGGCGTCCGGCACCGCGTCGGTGTCGGACTCCACGCCGGAGCCGACCGAGCCGCCGGGCAGAGGAGTGCCGGGGATGTAGCGAGGCGCGACGACGAGCGGGAAGCGGAACGTCGCGAGGCCGTCCTCGTACGCGAGTCGTCCGGCCAGCGTGAGCCGGATCGAGACCTGTTCGCCGGGCAGGATGTTGCCGACCCGCATGGTGAACACGCCCGGACGTTCTTCCTCGGCGATCGAGGCGCGCTTGCCCTCGGAGATGGCCTGGTCGTACTGCTGGCGGGCTTGCTCGCGTTCGCGCAGCACGCCGTCGATCTCGCGGTCGGCAGCGGTCATGCGAAGCGAGGTGAGGGCGGCCCGGTCGGGGAGCGGGAAGATGTAGGTCGCCTCGAGCGGCTCGGCGTACGGGTTGTGGAAGCGCTGGGTCAGCACGGTGTGGCTGGCGAGCCCGGTCGTGCTGACGCGCACGTCGAGGGCCTCGAGGGGCAGGTTGCCCTTGTCGGTGCTCAGGGAACCGAAGCCGTCGTCCTCGATCGGGACAGGCGGGGTGTCCAGCCTGGTCACGGAAATGGTCATGCTTGCTCCTTCGGTCGCCGCACGGCCTCGGCGGTGGTGTCGGTCCTGATGACGTCGAGGCGCTTCAGCAGCGAAAGCAGGGGAGCGGCCGCGTCGAGCACGGCCGCTTCCTCGTGCGGGCTGAGGTGCCAGGTGGCGTTGTCGATGAGCAGCCGGACGTCGTCGCGAAGCCAGATGACGTCGACCACCGTGCGACGGGACGGCTCCGGCGAGGGCGCTGGCGCCGGCTGCTGGGTCCAGAAGCGCCGTGCGGAAGCGGCCGGACGTGGCTCGCGCTCGAGGCCGACGATCGCGGCGAGCGCATCGTCGTCCAGCCCGGCCAGCCTGGCCTGGATCTCGTTGAGCGGCAGCCCCTGCTGCTGCAGCCGCTTGATCGCGATCAGCTGCAGCAGGTGCCGTTCGCTGTACATCGCCGTCCGGCCGCGGTGCTCCGGCCGATCCACCAGCCCCGTCGTCTGGTACCAGCGGATCGTCCTCGCGTCCGGAACGTCGCGCACGCGACCGCTCGGGATGGCGCCGTCCTCAGCAGCGAGCGCGGCATCCACCCGTTCGGTCAGCTCCGGCAGCGTCCAGAGCGCGGCAACGTCGGTCATGCCGGCAATCCTGACACTGCAAGCTGACACTGTCAATATTGCAGTGATCGCCCTGTGGACAACGTCAGTAGCGAACGTCGCTCTGCAGCAGCGGTGGATAGACGGTGGACGGCTCGCCGTCGACGGTCGTGCCGGCGAACTGCAACATGGCCTGCTGCGCACCGAACATGGACGCCGGATAGTTCAGCGTCGGCGCCGAGAGCTCGTCCAGCGCACTCGTCTGCTCGGCGCTGAGCGTGACGTCCAGTCCGGCGAGGTTGGCCTCCAGTTGTTCCACCCGCCGGGCGCCCAGGATCGGGACGACGGTCCCGGGACGCGACCGCAGCCACGCCAGCGACACCGCGGCGGAGTTCGTGCCCAGCTCGTCCGCGATCGCACCGACGAGCTCGATCACCGCGTACTCCTCCTCGGTCGGCCCACCGACGTACGCCACGCGCGCGGAGTCGGTGACCTCGGTGCCGCGTCGGTACTTGCCGGACAGGAACCCGTTCCGCAGCGGGCTCCACGGCACGAGCGCCAGGCCCTGGTCCCGCGCGAGGGGCGCGACCTCGCCCTCGACGGTCCGGGTCAGCAGCGAGTACTGGACCTGCAGGGCGATCAACGGGGTCCAGCCGCGCAGCAGCGCCGTCGTCTGCGCCTGCGCGGTGTACCAGGCGGGCGTGTTGGAGAACCCGAGGTAGCGGATCTTGCCGGCGCGGACCAGATCGTCCAACGTACGCAGGGTTTCCTCCATCGGGGTGTGTCGGTCCCAGTTGTGCAGCCAGTACAGGTCGAGGTAGTCGGTCCGCAGCCGGCGCAGCGTCTCGTCGAGCTGCGCGACGATCGAGCCGCGGCCGGCACCTCCACCGTTCGGGTCGCCGGGGAAGAGGTTGAACGCGAACTTGGACGCGAGCACGACGTGCTGGCGCCGTCCGGGCTGGGCGGCGAAGAAGTCGCCGAGGATCTTCTCGGAGTGGCCGTTGGTGTAGAGGTTCGCGGTGTCGATGAAGTTGCCGCCGCGGTCGAGGTAGGTCGCGAGGATCTTCTCCGACTCCTCGACGGTCGTTCCGGCGGCTCCCGGATCCTCTCCGAACGTCATCGCGCCGAGCGCGAACGGGCTGACCCGCAGACCGGACCGGCCGAGCGTGACATAGTGGTCGAGCGACATGGAATGCTCCTGTACGTAGGGGAAATCTCTCCCTTCCATGCAACCGCGACGGCACGCTAGCCGTTAGATCGATCCACGCTGGCTCTTGCCCAATCCTCTCGACTTCGCCCCGATCGGGCTCGATCGATGCTTCACTGAACGCGTGCCCTCTTCCCTGGCTGAGCTGCGAGCTCTCATCGCGACTCATGCGCGACCGGAGCTGAGCACGCCGATCGACGGGCTGCTGCTGTCGAAGGTGGAGGACGGGTCGCCGGACACGTCCATCGCCGAGCCGCTGCTGGTCGTCATGGCTCAGGGCGGCAAGCGCCTGCTGCTCGGTGACCAGGTGTTCGAGTACGTGGCCGGGCAATTCCTCCTGGTCGCCGCGAGCCTGCCGGTGACCGGCCACTTCCTCGATCCCAGCCCCGAGACGCCGGCCCTGGGAATGGGCCTGGTGTTGCGTCCGGCGGCCATCGCGCCCCTGCTGCTCGAGTCGCCCGCGCGCTGGACTCGCGGAACGCCCGGCGCGACGGCCATCGCGACCGGTACGGCGAGCGACGAGCTCCTAGATGCCGTCGTACGCCTCCTGCGGCTGCTCGACCATCCCGCGGACGCTCCCGTTCTCGCTCCCTTGATCGAACGGGAGATCCTCTGGCGGATGCTCACCGGCCCGCACGGCGAGGTCGTCCGCCAGATCGGGCTCGCCGACAGCGGGCTGGCGTACGTCAGCCGCGCGATCCGCTGGATCCGCGACAACTACGCCGAGCCGATGCGGATCGCCGACCTGGCCCGGCTCGTCGGCATGAGCCCCTCCGCGTTCCATCGGCACTTCCGCGCGATCACCGCGATGAGCCCCCTGCAGTTCCAGAAGCGCATCCGCCTCCAGGAGGCACGGTCGCTGCTCACCGCCCGCCCGGGCGACGTCGCGGGCGTCGGGCATCTCGTGGGCTACGACAGCCCGACCCAGTTCAACCGCGAGTACCGCCGCCTGTTCGGCGCCCCGCCCGGCCAGGACGCCGCCCGCCTGCGCGACAGCCAGGAGGCGGTCCCGCAGCTGCCGTGAGTCCAGGTCGCGCCGCTATCGTGACGCCGAGACCTAGCCGATTGCAGTACAAGGAGTCCGATGTCCCCGTCGACCGGCCCGATCGATGCCGTTCACCCCAGAGCCTCTGAGTACGTTCACGCGCACGCCACGCCGCCCGACGAGCTGCTCCAGGACCTGGCCGCGAAGACGCGCGCGGCGACCGGTGGGGCGGCGGGGATGCAGATCAGCCCCGAGCAGGGCGTCTTGATGGGCATGCTCGTTCGGCTGTCCGGCGCGAAGCGTGCGATCGAGGTCGGCGTCTTCACCGGCTACTCCTCGATCTGCGTGGCCCGCGCGCTGCCGGCCGACGGGACGTTGCTCGCGTGCGACGTGAGCGAGGAGTGGACGTCGATCGCCCGCGAGTACTGGGATCGCGCCGGCGTCGCGGAGAAGATCGAGCTGCGCATCGGCCCGGCGCTCGAGACCCTGCGCGCATTGCCCGCGGAGCCGACGTTCGACTTCGCGTTCATCGACGCCGACAAGGAGACGTACCCGGCGTACTACGAGGAGATCCTCGCCCGCCTCGTCCCCGGCGGTCTGATCGTGCTGGACAACGCCTTCCGCGGCGGCTCGGTCTTCGACCTGGCCGACGACGACCCGGGCACCGTGGCGATCCGGCAGGTGAACGACTTCGTCGCCGGCGACGACCGCGTCGACGCCGTCATGCTCCCGCTCCGCGACGGTGTGGTCCTCGCCCAGAAGCGCTAGCCGACCGGGTCCTACTCGCAGAAGACGCGCACCTTGGCGTCTGGCTGCTCGATCTCCATGGTCACCTCGTCGAGGTGCTCGACGAGTTCCTCGAGCTGCTCGGGCTTGAGCTGCGTCAGGTCGATCGGCACACCCGACTTGGTCAGTTCGGCGTTGATCTGAACGATGGCCTGCGGCGGGATCAGCGCCGCCAGCTTGACGCCGGCCCGCAGCAGCTGGAGCGGGACGCGTACGTTCACCCGTCCCGGCTCGCCGCCCTCGAGGGTGTCGACCATCACGCGCAGGTACTTCGCCCTGCCCTTCGGGCGGACGTCGAGACTCGACGCCACCGGCGGCTGGTCCCGTTCGACCGCGGCGATGAGCCGTTCCGCCTCGTCGGCGGTGATCTTGCCCTCGGCCAGCATGGCGAGGATGTCCTTGCGCTGTTCGTTCATCGGGATGTCTCCTAGTCGAAAGTGATGTGGACGGCCGTTCGGCCTTCGTGGACGTCGATCTCGGTGCCAGGGAGTGCGCAGATGACGCGCCACCCGGCGTCGAGCGCCTGTGGCACGTCGACGCGGTAGATCTGGCCGGCCACGGCCGCCGCCAGGACGGCGAGGAGCAGGAACGGCGAGAGGATGAGGACGACCGGGAGGATCGGGACCCAGAGGCGGATCGGGCGTCGGTTCGGCTCGGTGACCCGTACGGTCAGCAGCTGCGGCATCATGCGCGTCCCTCCAGCTCGGACAGTGCCTGCTCCGCGGTGATCTCGCCGCGGCGCAGCTGGTCGATGACGTCGGCCCGCGAGGGTGCCGGATCGGTCTCGACGAAGTCGAGCATCTGCGTGATCCGGTTCAGCCGGGACTTGATCGTCGGATAGCTGACGCCGAAGATCCGTTCCATCTCCTTGATGGAGCCGTGACACCGCACGAACGCCGTCACGAAGACCTGGTCCTCGACGTTGAGCTGAGCCAGCTGCGGGAGCTCGAACTCACCCTCGATCGCGACCCCGTTGCCTGCCAAGCGCACCCGCTCGACGACGAACGGCTGGCCTCGGGTCAGGTTCGTGAGTTCCTGCCAGTCCATAGCCTGCTCTGCCATGCCTCAAGTTGTACGCGACCGATCATTAACTTTCAAGATGTCGATATTGATTTTCTTAAGATCAGTCCGCAAGCAGCTTCCGCAGCTCCTGGGCGAGATGTTGAGCCAACCGCGACGCCACGGCGTCCGGATCGGAGCCGACCAGGACGGTGGCGAGCTCCAGCGCCACCGCCATCGTGCTGGTCGCGCCGGCCGCCGGGGGAGCGCAGACGCGGAACCAGGCCTCGCTCCACTGGCGCTGCTCGTGCGGCGTCGCGCCGAGCGCGATGACGATCCGATCGAGGACCTCGGCGGGCGGCAGGTGCTTGCCGGTGAGGTACGCGTGAACCGTCGACCGCGGAACGTTCACGCGCTGGGCGAGCTCGGTGAGGCTGACCCGTACGTGCAAGGTCCCGGCCGCCGCGCGGCCCCGCAGCAGGTTGAGCTCGCGGGCCAGGTCAGTGCGCGTCGCGATCCGGCTCGGATCCGGACCGGCAGTGCGGTAACGCCCGATCGGCACGTCCATGTGGATCCCCGTCCAGCAACGTCCAGCTATCTCCAGGACCGGCCCTCCGCGCAGGCGGAACGGAGTGAGATCTGCACGCACCCCATCCGTTCCTGAGGAGGAGCCATGCGAACCGTCCTTGCTCGTCGCATCCTCGGCGGCGCTCTCGCCACCGCCGCCACCGCGACCGTGCTGCTGAGCGCACCGCTGCCGGCGACCGCGGCCACCACCGCGCAGCTCGCGCCGTCGTCCGTCGTCGTGCTGGCCACCTGCCGGTACGTCGTCAACGACACCGGCGTCCGCGCCCGCTACGGACCCGGCACGACGTACGGCATCTACCGCACGCTCACGATCGGCGAGGTCGTGACCGGGCCGTGCGAGTTGGTCTGGAACGGTCCCGAGGGCCGCTACTGGGCCAAGCTCTACACGCGCGCCGGGTTCTTCGTGTACGCGGCGGCGGAGTTCCTCTCGCCGCAGCAGTAACCCGCACAGCGAAAGGCCCTGCGTCCGCACGATCGCAGGGCCTTTCACACTTCCCCCCTGATCTGTCACCCGACGACCTTCGCCGTCCCGCGCGCTGTCGGGCGAGCCGGCGTGCGGGTCGTTCACTCGTGTGCAATGCCTCTTGTCATCCCCCTGCGCCGGTGGTACTCACGGTGGGTCGTAGTGGGGGGTGGCAGATGTACCAACTTTCGGCGCCGTTGTCGCTGCGTCAGCGCGTGGGGTGGCTGCTCCGTGCGTACCGGGGTCCGCGAACCCTCGCGGAGCTCGCGCGGGCCTTCGCGGACCGTTCGCCTTCGTGGGCCGTGAGTCCGGCGACGATCTCCCGGTGGGAAACGGGTGCCGTCGCGGTCTCGTACGAGGTGGTGCGCCGGTACGAGCGACTGCTCGGTCTGCCTTCGCGCGAGCTCGTCGCCGTACTCGACACCATGCACCGGTACTGGGCGCCGAGCCTGACCAGCGCTCCGGCGCTGAGCCGCCGGCCACGGCCGTTCGACGACCTGCTCGATCGCGCCTGCTCGCCCGTCAGATTGAGCGCGAGGGAGTGGGACGACCTCACGCTCGGCCTCGCGATGGCCCCGAACGTGCACCTTCCACGGCGGGTGTGGACGGAGCTCACCGAACGGCTGCTGGTCGACCTGACCGTGTCGAACGGCATCGACTGGCACCGGTCGTACGAGTCGTACTGCCGTCTGCTGGCCCACCCACGCGGTCGTACGGCGGCCGTCGACAGCTGCGTGTCGGCCGGCCGGGACCGCGGCCACCAGACGCATATCGAGATCATCAGCATCCTCGACGCGAACGGCGACCCGACCGCGAGCGCGGCGGTCGTCGAGCAGCTGGAGGATCCGACGACCGACGCGGCGCGGGAGGGCGCCCTCCTCGCCTGCGTGCGCAAGCTGCGGCTCGGGCATTTCAGTCCCGCCCAGCGGCACCGGATCGTCAACGTGGTCAGGGCTCTTCCGCTGCGCGGCGACACCGGTCGGATCGTCGACGCCATGCTTCGGTACACCGAACGAGCCGGCCGCGCGCCCGTCTCGGTCGAGGCGCGACCCTCCCGCACCGATCCGCTCACCCGAGACCGCGCCGTCGGTCGGGTGGTGTCGGCAGCGCGGCTCGCGCGGGGGAGCGATCCGGCGTTGGAGCTTCTCGTCGGCGAGATGCTGTTCGCGTTGGGTCCGGGAACGAGGCTCAGCGCGGCCAGCCTTCTCGCCGCGTCGCCGTACCGGGTGGGCATCGCCAGCGCGCTCACGGCGGAGCTCACCAGCAGCCGCGTTGTGCTCGACCGCTCGGGCTGGCCCGACGTTGTTCTCGCGGCGCTGCGGATGATCGGCGGAGCGGCCGAACGAGCGATGATCGAACGCCTCGCCGCGACCCCGGGCGTCGCGACGGAGGTCGCCCGCACCGCGGCGTACTCGCTGGCGCACGTGCCCGGGACGACGGATCGCCAGTACTGGAAGCGAGTTCTGCGCCTCGACACCTCGCCCGACGTTCTGGACGGACTCGTCTACAGCGCCGGCCTCACCAAGCTCCGACCTGTCCTCGAAGCCATCCAGAACGCGACCGACCTCCCACCCCGCCCACGCCGCGCGGCAGCCTGGTGGCTGAACCGCGCGGCCTAGTGCGGGGGGTCAGTTCTTCAGTTGGGCGAAGCGGACCATGTTGCCGGCGGGGTCGCGGAACGCGCAGTCGCGCACGCCGTAGGGCTGGTCGATCGGTTCCTGGATGACCTCCGCACCGGAGGAGCGGACCTGTTCGAACGTGGCGTCGCAGTCCGGTGTGGCGAGAACGACGGCGCGCAGCAGGCCCTTGGCCAGCAGGCCCTTGATCGCCTCCAGGTCGTCCGCTCGCCACGTTCGGGTCGGCGTTGACGGTCTCCAGGACGATGTTGACGTCGGGCTGGGTCTTCGGGCCCATCGTCAACCAGCGCGCACCCCCGTAGGCCACGTCGTTGCGGAGCTCGAGACCCAGTGCGTCCCGGTAGAAGGCAAGCGCCTGGTCGCCATCGTCGATGGTGATGAAGCAGTAATGAAGTGTGAGTTCCATGCCCCGAACGTAGGTCCGCACACACCCCACCTGCTTCTCGATTCCTGACCGGTTCCCCCGCTCGTCGCGTTCGCCACACTGAGAACGTCCGGGTCGGCCTCACCAAGGCCGACCCGGACGTCACCACAACGCTCTCAGCTCACGCGAGGTCGAACCGGTCCAGGTTCATCACCTTGTCCCACGCGGCCACGAAGTCGTGCACGAACTTCTCCTTCGCGTCGTCGCTCGCGTACACCTCCGCGAGCGCGCGGAGCTCGGAGTTCGAGCCGAAGACGAGGTCGGCTCGCGTACCGGTCCACTTGACCGCGCCCGCGGCGTCGCGCGCCTCGAACGTCGAGGAGTCCTCCGACGACGTCGGCGTCCAGGTCGTGCCCAGGTCGAGCAGGTTGACGAAGAAGTCGTTCGTCAGCGTCCCCGGTGTCGAGGTGAGGACGCCGTGCGACGACCCCTTGTGGTTCGCGCCGAGAACGCGCAGACCACCGACGAGGACCGTCAGCTCGGGCGCGCTCAGCGTCAGCAGATTCGCCTTGTCCACAAGGAGATACTCGGCCGGCAGCCGATCGCCCTTGCCGGCCCAGTTGCGGAACCCATCGGCACGCGGCTCCATCTGGGCGAACGAGTCGACGTCGGTCTGCTCCTGCGACGCGTCCGTACGGCCCGGCGTGAACGGCACCGCGACCTCGACGCCGCCAGCCTTCGCGGCCTGCTCGACCGCGGCGACACCACCGAGCACGATCACGTCGGCGAGCGAGACCTGCTTGCCGCCGGCGTTGAACGCCTCCTGGATCCCTTGCAGGGTTCGCAGAACGGTCGCCAGCTCGTCGGGGTTGTTGACCTCCCAGCCGTTCTGCGGCTCGAGCCGGATGCGCGCACCGTTCGCGCCACCCCGCTTGTCACTGCCACGGAACGACGACGCGGAAGCCCACGCGGTCGAGACCAGCTGCGAGACCGTGAGCCCCGAGCCGAGGATCTGCTGCTTGAGCGCCGCGACGTCGTCGGCAGCGATGGGCTCGTGCGTCGCCGCCGGGATCGGGTCCTGCCAGAGCAGGGTCTCGCTCGGCACCTCCGGCCCGAGGTAGCGCACGATCGGACCCATGTCGCGGTGCGTCAGCTTGAACCACGCACGAGCGAACGCGTCGGCGAACTCCGCCGGGTTCTCCATGAAGCGTCGCGAGATCGGCTCGTAGATCGGGTCGAAACGCAGCGACAGGTCCGTCGTGAGCATCGTCGGCTTGCGCTTCTTCGCACCGTCGTACGCGTCGGGGACGATCTCCGCGGAGTCCTTCGCGACCCACTGGTTCGCGCCGGCCGGGCTCTGCGTGAGCTCCCACTCGTACCCGAACAGAATCTCGAAGAAGCCGTTGCCCCACTGGATCGGCGTGGTCGTCCAGGTCACCTCGAGACCGCTGGTGATCGCGTCCGGACCCTTGCCCGTACCGAAGCTGCTCTTCCAACCGAAGCCCTGCTGCTCGATCGGCGCGGCCTCGGGCTCGACCCCGACGTGGTCCGCCGGGCCGGCGCCGTGCGTCTTGCCGAACGTGTGGCCGCCGGCGATCAGCGCGACGGTCTCCTCGTCGTTCATCGCCATCCGGCCGAACGTCTCGCGGATGTCGCGCGCCGCGGCGATCGGGTCGGGGTTGCCGTTCGGGCCCTCGGGGTTGACGTAGATCAGGCCCATCTGCACCGCGCCGAGCGGGCTCTCCAGGTCACGGTCGCCGGTGTAGCGTTCGTCGCCGAGCCAGGTCTGCTCGGGACCCCAGTACACGTCCTCCTCGGGCTCCCATACGTCCTCGCGGCCGCCAGCGAAGCCGAACGTCTTGAAGCCCATCGACTCCAGCGCGACGTTGCCGGTGAGGATCATCAGGTCGGCCCAGGAGATCTTCTGGCCGTACTTCTTCTTCACCGGCCACAGCAGGCGGCGGGCCTTGTCCAGGTTGCCGTTGTCCGGCCAGCTGTTGAGCGGCGCGAACCGCTGCATGCCAGCGCCAGCGCCGCCACGGCCGTCGCTGACCCGGTACGTACCCGCGCTGTGCCACGCCATCCGGATCATGAACGGGCCGTAGTGGCCGAAGTCCGCCGGCCACCAGTCCTGCGAGGTGGTCAACACCTGCGCGATGTCCTGCTTCACGGCGGCGAGGTCGACGCTCTTGAACGCCTCGGCGTAGTCGAACTCCGCACCGAGCGGGTTGGTGACGTCGGGGTTCTTGGCGAGGATCTTGAGGTTGAGACCCTCCGGCCACCAGCCGCGGTTTCCGCCGCCCTGCGTGGGATGCGCGGCGCGTCCGTGCGCGACGGGGCAGCCGCCTTCGGTGGGTTCGGTGTTGGCTTCTCCGGCAACGGGAATCTCAGGCATGGGTCCTTCCGGGGTTTCAGGTTGCGTTGGCGTTCGAGCAGTCGGGACACAGGCCCCAGTAGATGACCTCGGCCTCGTCGATCGCGAAGCCGCTGTCGTCAGATGCGATCAAGCAGGGCGCCTCGCCGATCGCGCAGTCGACGTCCGCTATGGCTCCGCACGAGCGGCAGACGACGTGGTGGTGGTTGTCGCCGACGCGCGACTCGTACCTTGCCACGGAGCCAGAGGGCTGGATGCACCGTACGAGCCCCGCCGCGGTGAGTCGGTGCAGCGAGTCGTACACGGCTTGGTGCGAAACCTTGGGAAGCTGCTGCCGTACGGCATCGATGATCGAGTCCGTGTCGGCGTGCGAGAGATCGTGGACGGCATGCAGCACTGCCACGCGCGGTCGCGTGACCCGCAGCGAGGCTTGCCGGAGCAGCTGCTCGAACTCCGCCGTCCCCACTGTGGTCACACGCCCTACCCTGTCCTCTTTTCTGGAATCAGTCAAGATTGCGACGCGGGGTGTCGCGAGGGAACGGTCAGGAATCGAGAAGCAGGTGGGGTGTGTGCGGACCTAGGTTCGGGGCATGGAACTCACACTTCATTACTGCTTCATCACCATCGACGATGGCGACCAGGCGCTTGCCTTCTACCGGGACGCACTGGGTCTCGAGCTCCGCAACGACGTGGCCTACGGGGGTGCGCGCTGGTTGACGATGGGCCCGAAGACCCAGCCCGACGTCAACATCGTCCTGGAGACCGTCAACGCCGACCCGAACGTGGGAGCGGACGACCTGGAGGCGATCAAGGGCCTGCTGGCCAAGGGCCTGCTGCGCGCCGTCGTTCTGGCGACGCCGGACTGCGACGCCACGTTCGAACAGGTCCGCTCCTCCGGTGCGGAGGTCATCCAGGAACCGATCGACCAGCCCTACGGCGTGCGCGACTGCGCGTTCCGCGACCCCGCGGGCAACATGGTCCGCTTCGCCCAACTGAAGAACTGACCAGCGTCCACGCATCCGCGAGAGGGCGTCACCCGTCGAGGGTGGCGCCCTCGTTGATCCCGATCGGTCAGACGTTGGGCTGGGTCGTCAACCTGCTCGTGGCCGAGGCGCTGATCAGACGGGGTAGGAGACGTACGCGAACCGCGCCGAGTCCGGACTCCAGCTGTTGACGTTGATCGTTCCCTGTCCACCGAACGCCGGCACGCGCGCCAACGCCGTGGACCAGTCCGACCCCTCGACGAGGACCAGTTCCACGTCGCGGTCGGCGGGATGGCCGGTCGTTCCCGCCTGGTACTGCAGATACACCGCCCAACGCCCGTCCGGCGCGAGGTGGGGGAACCAGTCGACGGTCGCGGTAGAGAGGAGCCGTTCGACCTTGTCCGCAACGGGATTCTCGTTCGGCACCCGCGCTAGTTGGGCCTGCCCAGGCTCGGACGCCCAGTTCTCGGTGTTGAAGTAGATCCACTCGCCATCGGGCGACCACTCGGGACCGTCGACGTGTCCCGCACCCGTGTCGACCACCGTGACGGCTCCACCGGCGGACGGCACCAGCGCGAGCCTGCCGGGCGAGCTGAAGTCGGCCATCCGAACGAAGCCAAGTGTCGAACCGTCCGGCGAGACGCCGTGCAGAAAGTGCCAGACGCCCTCGTCGGAGGTGACGCGGCGGACGCTGCCGCCCCGCAGTGCGCCGTGGTAGATCTGGCCATCCGACGCGGACATGAAGACGGCTTCGCCCCGAGGGTCGAGGACGTGGTCGTTGTTGATGGGCGGCAGGCCCTCGTACTCCACGCGACGAGGCTTGTCCGGCGACTCGAGGTCGAACGCCCACAGGTCGCCCTGACCGTTCAGGTAGAGCGTCCGGCCATCCGCTCCCCAGTTCGGCGCCTCGAACAGGACGTCGTCGGACTCGGCGACGAGCTGGGAAGAACGGGTCGCCACGTCGAACACGTGCAGCTGACACGTCTGGCCTTCTCGAAGCTGTCGGTACTGGCGCTTGGTGGTCATCGACTCCTCAATCCGCGTTCTCCAGCCCGTGAGCCAGCCTGGTAGCCGCGCGCCAGGCCAGGGCGACCGTCGTCAGCGTCGGGTTCGCTGCCGTGGCGGTGGGGATGACGCCGTTGCCGCCGACGTACAGGTTATCGACGCCCCAGACCCGCAGGTACGGGTCGCACACCGAGGTGCCGTCGTCGGTCGCGCCCATGCGTATGGTCCCCTGGTAGTGCAGCGACGAGCCGCCGGCCGCGAGCGCGGGCTCCTCGTTGAGCGTGCCGATGCGCTCGGCGCTGCGGAGGGAGTTCTGCCGCAGCGCTTCGATCGTCGCGAGGTCCCCCTCCGTACGTGCGTACCTGATCGACATCTTCGGCATCCCGTAGAAGTCGGTCTCGGTCTCACTGAACTCGACCGCGTCGGTGTACTGGAGGTCCTTCGCGGCATACCACGCGAGGATGCCGAGCCGCGACATCGAGACCTCGTCGCCGAACGGCAGCTTGTAGGCGGAGTTGGCCAGCGGCGTGACACCGCCCTGCATCGGTCGGGCGTCGGAGAACGGGATCAGGACGGAGCCGAGGCTCTGCCCGTCGGTGGGGTAGCTGGCCGGGTCGAACTCGTCGCTGAGCTGAACGAACGAGGCCATCTGGAAGTGCTCGTTCAGGTAGTGGCCGAGCGCCTTCGGCCTGATGCCGGAGGCGAACAGCACCTGCGGAGTGCGCAGGCCGTCGGCGCAGACGACAACGTGGTGGGCCCTGACCTCGTACGTCTCGCCGGTCCGGCGGTCCTGCAGCTCGGCGCCGACGGCTTTGCCGTTCTCGACGAGGACGCGGCGGGCGAGGGTCTCGCTGCGAAGCTCGAAGCCCGGTGTCGTGCGCTCGAGGTCACCGAGGATTACGCCGGTGCCGGCGAAGAGGATCTTGTTGCCGTCCCGGTGCGTCGCGGTCGGCAGGTAGCCGACCGGCGTGAGGCCGGGGCCGTCGAACTCGTCCGCCATCGCCTTGCGCATCGCGCCCAGCAGGCCGGTGGCTTCTTGGAGCTTCGTGACTCTCAGCAGCAGCTCAGCCTGAGTGAGCGCTGTGTCGAGGTCGTCGGCGGAGACGAACGGGATGCGTTCGGACTGGTGCGGCCTCGGCGTCGAGGTGGCCCAGTGGATGCCCATGCCGCCTACGCCGCTGGACATGCTCGCGGCGGGGAGGCCGACCTCGCCTTCTCGGAGCTTCGGTCGCGGGTCGACGAAGAACAGCCCCGGCAGGATCGTCTGACGGAACTCGAGGCTGGGGTCGATGCCAGGTGCGATGTCGGCGAGCGCGGCTGCTCGTTCGATGCCCGCGTCTGGGCCCTGGGTGAGGAGCTGGGCGGTCGTACGGTCGGCGTCGGCCATGTTCATGGAGTGGTAGCCGCGTTCGCCGGGTACCTGGGGGCCGACCTCGACCATGAGGATGCTCGCGTCCGGCTTGGCGTCGCCGATCGTCCTCGCGTACGTCGAGCCCGCGGGGCCGGAGCCGATGACGAGGACGTCGATCACTGGACGGCCTTCGCGACGTCGAGGACGCGTGCGCTCTTGGCCCACGGGTCGCCGCCGCTGCCCTCGTACTCGACCGTGAGGGCGCCGGAATAGCTGTGGGCGTTGAGGATTCCGAGGGCGCGCTCGAGGTCGACGGGGCCGACGTCGCCGTCATCGGACACGTGGTGGGCCTTGAGGCTGACGAGCTCGGCCTTGTCGGCGAGGGCTTCGATGCCTTCGTACAGGGTGGTGAGATCGAGCCCGGAGAACACCTCAGCGGGGTCCTTCTTCTCGGCCTCGCCGCCGAAGAACATCGCCATCATCGGGGCCATCAGGACGTCGAAGTTGCCGAGGTCGAGCAGCAGGCCGAGGCTGTTTCGTCCTACGGCGTCGAGGAGTTGCCGCATCCACGCCGGGTTGCTGCTGGGGCCGCCGTGGTTCTCGACGAGCAGCCTGGCGCCGCGTTCGTTCGCGAACGTGCCGAGCTCCTGGAGCGCTCCGACGAGGTGCGCGGGCGGCTGGTCGCCGTGGTGTTGGCCGAACGGTGAGCCCGGGTTGACGCGTACGAACTGCGAGCCCATCGCGGCGAACCGCTCGATCCACCGTTCGATCAGCTTGACGTCCGCGGCGCGCTTGTCGGTGTCTGTCTCGAGGAGGTCGCCGACGTCGATGGCGATGTTGAGCAACTTGACGCGGGTGCTCTTGAGGGCCTGGTCGAACGCGTCGATCTCGGGGTCGTCGAGGCCGTCGAACTGGAACGCGACCGTCTCGATCGCGTCGACGCCGAACGTGTCCCTGGCGCGGGCGGGGAACTCGGAGATGCGCAGGAGCTTCGGGTAGGGGAGCTCGAAGTGCACGTCGTTGCCCTGCGGATCGACGAAGTCGAAGACGATGGGGCCGAGGTGCTCACGGACGCTGTACGACGACACGGCCAGGGTGTTCATGCGGTCTCTTCCTACTGGAAGTGGGAGTGACCCCCATTAAGTAGTGATTCCCGAACGGCTGTCAATACCGATATGCTGCTGGGGTGGGACTGCGTGCGCTCAAGGCCGCCCGGACGCGGCAGCAGATCGTCGACGTGGCGCTCGACCTGTTCGTGGAGCAGGGATACGACGAGACGACCATGGAGCAGATCGCGGAGCGGGCGGAGGTCGGCAGCACGACGCTGTACCGATACTTCCCGAGCAAGGACCTGCTCATTTTGGACCGGTTCACCCAGTCGATGGATCTGGGTGCGCGGCTTCGTTCGCGACCTTCGTCGGAGCCGTTGCCTGCCGCTTTGGGCGCGGTGATCCATGAGTCGGTGGAGGGCTTCGCCGACGAGGACGGCCGGGCGACCGCGTTGCGGCGCATCGTCGACAACGCGCCGGTGCCGCGGGCTCGGCTGTGGGACCTGGTGGCGCAGGCTCAGGCCGACTTGGAGAGCGCCCTCGCCGTACGGATGGACCGACCCGTTGGCGATGTGCGGGTGGCCCTGACGGCGCACGTGACGTTCGCCGTCTACCAGATCGCGGGGGAGCGCTGGTGGGCCGGCGACCACCGCGCCTCCCGCGCTGCGGTGGTCGACGAGGTTCTGCGCGCCTTGGCCACGTTCGACCTGGTGATCCCGTCGCCGTGACCTAGAGGCCCAGGGACTCGAGGCGAGCGTCGTACTCGTCCTCCTGCTCCTCCTCGGGGGCATCGGTGTCCCAGACCGCCCAGAGCCACTCCTTGGTCTTCTCGTCGAGGCCGTCGAACTTCTCGGTCCATGCCTCGGCGTTGTCGGTCCAGTACCCGATGGTCTTGTACGCGGTGGCGGGCAGGCCGCGTTCGTGGCGCAGGTACTTGCGGACGCCGCGCAGCACGGCGGTCTCGCCGGCGACCCAGATGTAGCCGGGGCCTTCGGGCAGGTCGATGGAGCGCAGGATCTCGTCCAGCCGGCTGGGCCCGTGCCCGTTGCCGCCGTGCACCCAGACCAGCTCGATGTCGCCGTGGGTGGCGAGCGGCTGCTCGTGCTCGGCCGAGGGCACCTCGAGGATCGCGCGGGTGCGGACCCCGTCCGGGCACTGGTCGAGGATCCGGCCGACAGCGGGCAGACCCGTCGAGTCCGCCAGCAACAGCTGCCAGGCGAGGTCGGCCGGCGGGTCGTACAGGCCGGTCGGGGTGTTGAGCGCGACGACGTCGCCCTTCGTGGCCCGCTGTGCCCAGCTGGCCGCGACGCCGCCGTCGTGGACGACGAAGTCGATGACGACCTCGCCGCTGGCGGGGCGGTGCTCGCGCACGGTGTAGGTGCGCATCGGCGACCGTTCGACCCCGTCCGGGTACGTCCAGCGGCCCTTGTCGGTGATCACCGGCAGCGTGGGCACCTGCTGTCCGTCGACCGGGAAGAAGATGCGCAGGTACTCGTCGCCGACGCCGGTCGACAGGAAGTCCGCGACGTCCGGGCCGCCGAACGCGATCCTGACCATGCCGGGTGTGAGCCTGTGCGTCGCGGTCACCTCCGCGGTGAAGAACCGCATGGGCAGGTCGCTGGTGATGGCCATCTGTGCCTTCCGATTCTCGGCTTCTCAGTCGAGCAGTGCTTGCTCGACGACGTCGAGGAACGCCTCGTGGCCGCTGGGCGAGCCGTAGTACATCTCCATGTCGAACGGATGGAGCGCGTCGTCGCGGACGAACCGCAGCGTCTTCCAGATCTTGTTGCCGGAGAGGTCCTTCAGCGTCTCGTCGGCGCTCTGCAGCTCGCCGGTCTTCGTCGGTTTCGCCGGCCGGAACGCGATGTCGACGCCGTTCAGCTTCTCCAGCTCCTCCAGGCTGAGCTCGGTGCCCTCACCCTTGGGGCCCTTGGTGAGCGGGGAGATCCTCAGGCCGAGGTCCGCGAACACCAAGCAGGGCACGCCGTAGCAGTTCACGACGACCTTGCCGTTGCCGTCGTACGAGACCGGCGCGACAACGGGATCGACCTTGGCCGCGTCCAGCCGGGCACGTACGGCGTCGACCTTCTTCTGGTATTTGTCCATCCAGGCTTGGTATTCGGCCTTGCGGTCCAGCGCCGCGGCGACCTGCTCGAACTTCTCCCGCCAGTCCGTGCCGTCGAACGCGTCGATGGAGTAGGTAGGCGCGATGGCGGGGAGCCGCTTCACGACCTCCTTCTCGTAGCCGAGGCCGTTGAGGATGAAGTCCGGCTTGGCGGCGAGGATCGCCTCGTAGTTGAACTCGGGGTAGTTGTGGAACGTCTTGACGCCGTCGAGTTGCTGCTGCGGGAAGAACGACGGAAAGTCGGTGTACCCGTCGCCGCGGATGGGCTGCGAGTCGGCGAGCGGTATGCCCAGCGTGATCAGGATGTCGATGTCGGTGGTGTACATCCCCAACGCGTGTTGCGGATTCGTGGGTAGCGAGACGTTGCCGAAGTCGGACTTCACCTCGCGGGTCGTCGGCTCCTGCTGCTGCTCGGCCTCTGTCTCGCTTCCTTGGCCGCAGCTGGCGAGCACGAGCCCGGTCGCGGCGACGGTGGCGATGAGCAGACGTCGATGAACGATGTTCGGCATGCGCGCGGTCCTCGGCAGGTAGGTCGAAACCCAGCAGCACCCTCGCCGGCGCAGCACCGAGCCAGTCTCGAAGGCTAGTTAGGTACACCTTACCTTAGTTGATCTCCTTAACGCCGCACCACTTGCCGCATTCGGCCGCCCCTCTGCGACGTCTAGAGTCCGTCACGTGAGTGCGGGGTGGGGATCGAGAGATTGGTGCGACCCAGCCGAGAAGTGGGCCCATCGGCAGCTCGAGCGACTTGGTTTCCGTCCGGTCGGCGCGATGTCCGTCCTGTCAGACCAGCGCTGGTCCTGGGTTTGGCGTCTCCCGACGGACCTGGGGGACGTCGTGCTGAAGCAGACGACGGCTGCCAGGGCGTATGAAGGACCCGTTCACGCGTTCTGCGCCGAGGTCGCGCCCGATTACGTGGACCGACCGCTCGCCTCCGATCCGTCGACGGCGCGCATTCTGTTCGCGGATGGTGGCCTGACGATGGCCGGTGCCGACTGGCTCGCCGCGCCATCGCCGGAAGCGATCGCCGCGATGGTGACCGACTACGCCCACCTGCAGCGCGCCACCATCGGCCGCCGGCGCCAAGCCGAGGCTGCCGGCCTACCCGTTTGGGATCCGGCCGATGCGGCTCAGGAAGCCGAGCTGCAGGCCGACCTGCTCCACGCGTTGCCGAGCTCGGACCCACGCCACGTCACCGCCGCGCAAAGAGATCTTCTGCTGGCGAAGGTCGACGCTTTCGCCGCGTCCGGAACGGCGCTCGCCGACTCACCCATCCCGGCCTGCCTCGACCATGGCGACCTCTGGCCGGGCAACGTGCTGGTCGCCCGCCCTGGCGATCACCACCGCTTCATCGACTTCGGCGACGCAGCATGGACCCATCCGTTCCTCTCGCTCATGCAGGTCCTCGTCACCTGCGCCGGCCGTCCTTCGATGCAGCTGATCATCGACTCGTACCTCGAGGCGTGGACCGACTACGCCTGTCCGCGGGACCTACGAGACACCCTCGGTCACGCTCTTCGTCTCGCGCCGCTCAGACGAAGCAGAGCCCTCATCACCAACGTCGAACGCGCCACCAGCGCGGATGCCGACGATCTCGGGCCGACCCCTTGGTCATGGCTGACGGGGTAGGGGCACCGCCTACGACTTGGAATGCGTGACCCGCCCCGACGCCACCCGCGTCGTGGTGTGCCGTCCCTGCGCGGCGCTGCCAGCTGACGTCAGATCCCAGCAAGCGCCCTTGACATCCTCATCCCGATGGCAATACTTAGTCATATGCCTAAGCATTCGGATGAGGCCGACGGTGACGCCGAGCTCGACCGGATGTTCCGTGCACTGGCGGACGGCACCCGCCGGGCGATGGTCGCCCGGCTGGTCCACGGGCCGGCGTCGGTGAGCCAGCTCGCCGAACCGTTCGGCATGGCGCTGCCCACCGTCGTCCAGCACCTCCGGGTGCTCGAGGAGGCGCGGATCGTGTCGTCGGAGAAGGTCGGCCGGGTGCGTACGTACCAACTCGTGCCCGACGCGATGGTCCCGGCCAACGCCTGGATCGTGGCCCACCGCCGCCCGCAGGAACGCCAGCTCGACCGCCTGGGCGACTACCTCACCAACCCTCACCCGACACAGAAGGACTGACATGACAGACCGTGCCCAGACCCATGCCACGTTCGTGCTCGAGCGCGAGTACCCGGTTCCGGTCGACCACGTGTGGGCCGCCTTCGCCGACCCCGAGCTCAAACGCGAGTGGTTCGGCAGCGACGCCTTCGACTACGTCGAGCGCAGCGACGACTTCCGGGTCGGCGGCGTGGTCATCGACGACGGGCGCCACGGCGACGGTGGCCCGCTGTCTCAGTACCGCGCCACGTACACCGACATCGCGCCCAACGAGCGGATCGTCTTCACCTACGACATGTGGCTCGACGGGGCGCACGCCTCGACGTCCATCACCACGATCGTGTTCGAGGCCACCGACGGGGCCGGCCCGGGGACCCGGCTGACGTTCACCGAGCAGGGCGTCCATCTCGACGGTGTACACGGTCCCGGGCCGGATGCCGCGGCCGGTCGCGAGTCCGGCACCGCCGGCCAGCTCGACGCGATCGGGAAGCTGCTCGCTCGTTCGGAAGGGAAGTGAGGACTGATGGCCGGAACGGTGTATTTCGGCGTGACGATGTCGCTGGACGGGTTCGTCGCGCCCGAGGCTGTGCCCGTCGAGGATCTCTTCGGGCCCGAGAAGAAGCAGGGCGACCCGAAGGTGCGGCGCTGGATGGCGCAGTGGTCGGAACTGCACCAGGCGGCCTTCCCGCAGCGGTTCTTCCGGCAGAACCTGAAGCTCGGCGAGGGTGGTGAGGAAGGAGTCGACAACGACCTCGCGCGGGCGACGCACGAGCGCACCGGCGCGAACGTGATGGGCAAGCGCATGTTCGACGCCGGCGAGCTGTCCTGGCCGGAGGAGGCGCCGTTCCACACGCCGGTCTTCGTCGTGACGCACGAGAAGCGCGACCCCTGGGAGCGGCCGGGCGGGACCACGTTCCACTTCGTCAACGACGGCATCGAGACCGCGCTCGACCAGGCCCGCGAGGCCGCTGGCGACCGCGACGTCCGCATCTCCGGCGGTGCCGCGACGATCCAGCAGTACGTGAATGCCGGCCTGATCGACGAGTTCACGATCACGCTGTCGCCCGTGCTGTTCGGCACCGGCATCCGCCTGTTCGACGGCGTGGACGCGGGCCGCGTGGCCCTGGAGCCGGTCCGCGCGGAGCCCTCCCCGAGGGTGACCCACCTGACCTACGCCTTCCGGGAGCGCTAGCTCGACAGTGCGGCTCGCCATCGATGGCTCGGCGCGGTGATGGAGAGAGCGTCGTCGAGCCACCGGCGGGCGGCTGCGTCGAGTGACGGGAGGACATTCTCGCTGACGAGCCCGAGAGACGAGACCGGTCGATGGATCCGTTCCCGACACCATCCGCTGTAGACCATGACCAACGCTCAGCTCTGCCGCACCGAGGTCGACGTTGGGTCAGGTAAGTCCTCACACCTCGTCCCGTCTCCTCGCGGCGACCAGGATCAGCAGGGACAGATGATCGCGAGTTTGTTCAACCACTGTTGAACATCGGTGGCGAGGCGAAGCAAGTCGCCGAGGGGATCAACTCCAAGATCCGCAGGCGACAGTCGCAGGTCGCACCCCGGTTCGCGGCGTGACGCCCATCACGTCGCCTGGACGGTGGTAGACACTCCTTCCCCTACGATCGCCTACGGGGAAGTCCGTCTGTTCAAGTACGAGTCAGGCAGACCAAGGGGCTGATGCATGACGACTGCGCTTCGAATTCCGGATCGGTTGGCGCACACCGTCGTCTCGGCGTTCGGCGATGTCGGACGCGACTGGCTGGCGCGACTACCGAGTCTGGTCGCTGACGCGGCGTGTGCCTGGCAGCTGCAGGTGGGCGCCCCGTTCGAGCCGGGCGGCAACGTCGGGTGGGTTGCTCCCGTACGTCGAGCGGACGGCAGCGACGCGGCGTTGAAGGTGGAGTGTCCGGGTCATCGCAATCCCTGGGCGGCAAAGGGCCTGCGACACTGGGCTGGTCGCGGAGCGGCGCGACTCTTCGACTCCGACGAGGCGAGCCAGGCCTTTCTGCTCGAGCGGTGCGTGCCCGGCACGAACGGTGATGACCTCGACGTCGCGACCGGGAACGAAATCGTTGCGTCAGTACTCGCCGAGTTACACGCGGTCGAACCTCCCGCAGAGGACGAGTTCGAGCCACTCGCGAGGTCGGTGGAGCGCTCCCGCGAGACGATGTGGGACTGGTTCGATCGGTTTGAGCGGCCGGTGGATCGAGGCGTCGTCGCGCAGGCGGACGAGCTGTTCACGTCCCTGAGCTCATCTTCTACGGACCTGGTGTTGCTACACGGCGATCTTGGGCCGGGGAACGCGGTGCTCTCGGAGCGTGGATGGTTGGCGATCGATCCGTATCCGATGCTGGGTGATCGCGCGTTCGACGTGAGGCAGGTTCTGTCGCTGCGTGACCTCCGTGACGCGCGGGAGCAGGTCGCCTTCTTTGCCGATCGTCTGGATCTTGACGCGCGACGCATCGCGGGCTGGACGTTCGCGACCTGTGTGGAGTTCGCGCTGCGGTGCAGGTCGGTCGGAGACGCGAGGGGATTCCGCAAATTCCTCGACCGTACGGAACAGCTCTCTTCGCAGCGCCTGGTGTAGCGAGCACGAAAGAGGCCCCTTCCCGATGGAGGGAAGGGGCCTCTGACCTGGTTGTGGAGCTGAGGGGACTCGAACCCCTGACCCCCTCCATGCCATGGAGGTGCGCTACCAGCTGCGCTACAGCCCCGTGCCGAAACGGCTCGATGAGTGTATCGGGTGGCCTGGCGGTGAACGAAACGGGTATCCCTCGATGCGCCGGGCCCGGTCAGCGGTCGTCGGACAGTACCGGCTTGGGCAACGTTCCGGCGTTCCACTCCACGATCCGCCACCCGCGGCGCCCTTGCTCGACCACCGACCACGAGCAGTTCGACAAGCCTGCCAGGACGCTCCAGTGCTCCGGCGGAAGGCCCACGAGCTGCGCGATCCCGACCCGCCCCGCCAGGCCATGCGTCGCCACCACGACGGTCGAGCCGGAAGGGCCCAGGTCGGACGCGCGCAGCAACGCCTTGGACGCGCGGTCCGCCACCTCGGCCACCGTTTCGCCGTCCCCGCCACCGCGGCGTACGTCGACGCCCGAAGCCATCAGCGCAGCCTCGCGGGGCCACGAAGCGGCGAACTCGGCCTGCGTCAGACCAGACCACGACCCCACGTCGATCTCCCGCAGATCCGGGTCGTACGTCACCGACAGACCCGTCAGAAGGGCGAGCTCGGCAGCGGTCGCGGCGGTACGGCGCAGGTCGGACGCCACCAGGGCGGCGGGCTCCAGGGCGGCCAGTCGGGCAGCCGAGGACTGGGCCTGGGACACGCCCACCGAGTCCAGCTCGATGTCGGCCTGCCCCTGGAACTTGCCCTCCAGGTTCCAGCTGGTCCGGCCGTGCCGCCAAACGACGAGTCGTCGGGCGGCGCTCATGCCGCGGGGCCCGATCGCTCAGCGGGCGTTTCCGACGACGGTCGGGTGCGCGAGAGCAGCCTCACGATCGACCCCGCGGTCACGCGTCCGTTCCCGTACGGCTCCGCTCCATGTTCACCGACGACGGCAGCGGAATCTCCGGGCAGTCGCGCCACAGCCGCTCGAGCGCGTAGAACTCCCGCTCGTCGGCATGCTGCACGTGAACGACGATGTCGATGTAGTCGAGGAGCACCCAGCGGTTCTCCCGCTCACCCTCGCGGCGGACGGGTTTCGCCCCAGCCGCGCGAAGGCGGTCGACGACTTCGTCGACGATCGCTCCGACCTGCCGGTCGTTGGAGGCGGAGCAGAGAACGAACGCATCGGTGATCGCGAGCCGTTCCGACACGTCGAACGCGACGATGTCGTGGGCCAGCTTGTCCGACGCGGCATGCGCGGCGGCGAGAGCTAGCTCGATGGCTCGATTCGTTGCGGGCACGGGGTCCTTTCTCGCAGTCCCGGACGTCGTCCTACCGGCCGGGCCAGCGTCTGATGTCGAGGTTGGTGCTCTTCTAGGATCTCACGCCGAGCGGTACATGTGCCTCTTGTTGATGTACTGCACGATTCCGTCCGGTACGAGATACCAGATCGGCTGGTCCTTCACGACCCGCTCGCGGCACTCCGTGGACGAGATCGACAGCGCGGGGATCTCGACGATCGTCACGGCCTCGGGCGGGACCTTGGACACGTCCAGCGTGTGCCCGGGCCGCGTACAGCCAACGAAATGCGCCATTTCGAACAGTTCGTCGACCTCGCGCCAGGTGAGGATCTGGGTCAACGCGTCGGCGCCGGTGATGAAGAAGAACTCCGCCTCCGGCCCGCGCTCTTCCCTCAGGTCACGCAGCGTGTCGACGGTGTACGTCAACCCAGGCCGGTCGATGTCCACCCGGCTGACCGAGAACCGCGGGTTCGACGCCGTCGCGATCACCGTCATCAGGTACCGGTCCTCGGCAGGCGACACCTGCCGGTCGCCCTTCTGCCACGGCTGACCGGTCGGGACGAAGATCACCTCGTCCAGGTCGAACTGCGACTGCACCTCGCTCGCGGCCACGAGGTGGCCGTGATGGATCGGGTCGAACGTCCCGCCCATCACGCCGAGACGCGGCCGGCTACTGCTCATCGTGTCCCCCGCTCAGGAGTGCGGACGCCCCTTGCCGAGCGCCAGAACGACCAGGAGCAGGAGAACCAGGCCCACGAACGTACCCACGCCGATCCAGATCGGCGCGATCCCGCCCTCCTGGTGGGTCTCCTCTGCCGCGAGGAGCACGAGCTGCGTCAGCTGCATGCCAAAAGCCTATCCGCCCTCACCGACACCGGGCGTCAGGGGCGGACGTGTCCCTCGCCGATGACGATGTACTTCGTCGACGTCATCTCCGGCAGACCCATCGGGCCGCGGGCGTGCAGCTTCTGGGTGGAGATGCCGATCTCCGCGCCGAAGCCGAACTCGCCGCCGTCGGTGAAGCGCGTCGAGGCGTTCACGACCACCGAAGCCGAGTCGACCGCGGCCACGAAGCGCCGGGCCGCCGCCTGCGAACGGGTGAGGATCGCGTCGGTGTGGCCCGAGCCGTGCTTGCGGATGTGCCGTACGGCGTCGTCGAGGCTGTCGACGACCGCCGCCGCGATATCGAGAGAGAGATACTCGGTGTCCCAGTCGTCGTCGGTCGCGCGCACGACGTCCTTGTTGTACGAACGGATCCGCTCGTCGCCGTGCACGGTCACGCCGGCGTCCTTCAGCGCGGCGAGCGCCTTCGGCACGAACTCGTTCGCCACCGCCTGGTGTACGAGGAACGTCTCCGCCGCGTTGCAGACGCTCGGCCGCTGGGCCTTGGCGTTCAGCAGGATCGCGATCGCCTGGTCGAGGTCGGCGGAGGAGTCCACGTAGATGTGGCAGTTCCCGACGCCGGTCTCGATCACCGGAACGGTCGACTCCTCGACCACGCTCTTGATCAGACTCGCCCCTCCGCGCGGGATCAGGACGTCGACCAGCCCGCGGGCGCGCATCAGGTGCTTCACGGCCTCGTGCCCTTCGCCCGGAACGAGCTGGACGACGTCGGGCGGCAGGCCGGTGTCGGAGAGGGCGCGGCGCAGCGTCTCGACGATCGCGGCGTTCGACTCCCGCGCGGACGACGAGCCGCGGAGGAGGACGGCGTTGCCGCTCTTCACGCACAGCCCGGCGGCGTCGGCCGTCACGTTCGGGCGGGCCTCGTAGATGATCCCGACCACGCCGAACGGGACGCGGACCTGGCGCAGCTCGAGACCGTTCGGCAGCGTGTAGCCGCGGACGACCTCGCCCACCGGGTCGACCAGGCCGGCGACCTGGCGCAGCCCGTCGGCCATCGAGCCGATGCGCTTGTCGTCCAGCTTGAGCCGGTCGATGATCGCCTCGGACGTGTGCATCGCGCGAGCCCGGTCGACGTCGTTGTGGTTCGCCGCCTGGATCAACGCGCTGTCGACCTCGAGCGCCGCCGCCATCGCGTTCAGGGCGGCGTCCTTGGCCGCTCTCGAACGGGTAGCGAGGTCCGCCGCGGCCTCTCTGGCCCTGCGGGCAGCGGTGAGTACGGCCTCTTGCTCGTGCGGTCTCTGCGCGTCGGTCATCTCCAGATAGTAGGTGGCCGCGTACCTCGGTCAGCCCGGCGACTCGACGGACTGGTAGACGCCGAAGACGTTGCCCTCGGTGTCGGTGAAGTACGAGACGTAGCCGACTCCCGGGATCGTCATGCGTTCCATGACCTGCTGGCCGCCGGCGTCGGCGACGGCCTTCTCGGTCGCGCCGATGTCCTCGATCTCGATCGAGCAGGCGAACCCGTTCAGCGGCGCCTCCGGGCCCGGCGCCGGTCCGCGGCGCTGCATGATCGCGCCGTCGATCCCGGGCGTGTCGGCGCCGGTGATGACGAGGCGGTAGTCGTCTCGCCAGCTCTGCGTCGTCCACCCGAACACCTGGGTGTAGAAGCGCTCGGCGCGGTCGAGGTCGTCGGCGTGGATCTCGAAGTGCACGACTCGGTTCATGGAGTCCCTCCTTCTTCGCAGGGTGCCGGCATCGTCGCACCGGCCACCGACAGTCCGCGGGTGGTTGAAGGGAGCGGACGGGCGTCCGTTGTGGACAACGGCTACGCGCCTCGTCGTACGCCGGATGCCGCTCAGCGGCGGACGCGGAGAAACGTCCCGCGGACGACGATGAGCGGCATGGAAACGGTGACTCTGACTGTGCGGGGGCGGGTGCGGACGGCGGCCTCGGAGCTGTGGGACGTGTGGCGGTATGCGAGCCGCGTGGAGCGGATCGCGTACGTGATCGCCGCGGTCCTGCTCGGCAGCGGGCTCGCGCACGTCGGCATCCTGCTCGCGACCGGCGCGTCGTGGGAGGGCCCGGTGTCCCTGCGGAAGGCGGCGACGTTCGGGCTGTCGTTCGGGCTAACGCTGCTGACGGTCACCTGGGCGGGCTCGTACGTCCGTCTGTCGCCTGCCCTGCGCGCCGTGCTGCTGAGCGTGTTCAGCGCCGCGTGCGTGCTGGAGACGTTCCTGGTCAGCATGCAGGCGTGGCGAGGGGTGCCGTCGCACTTCAACTTCGAGACGCCGTTCGACACCACGGTCGCGATGACGCTCGCCGGCGGCGGCGCGGTGCTGATCGTGACGATCCTCGCCTTCACCGCCGCGGCGCTGCGTGCGCAGGCGGCGCTCTCGCCGGGCATGCGCTTCGCCTTGCGGTACGGCTTCGTCACCCTGCTCGGCGCCCTCGTCGTCGGCGCGCTGATGATCGCGAACGGCGTGACCCTCGTCCGATCCGGCGACCCGGCCGCCGCCTACCTGACCGCTGGCGCTCTGAAGCCCCTGCACGCGGTGACCATGCACGCGGTCCTCGTGCTGCCGGGTATCGCCTGGCTGCTCCGCTTCACCGGGTGGACGGAGTCGCGACGCCTCCGTATCGTCCAGATCGCCGCGGCCGCGTACACCGTGGCCATCGCGATCGTGGCCGGGTCGGTCATCGGGTGACGGGAGAACGAGCTCGTGAGTCCACCGAAGCTGCGACTCGGGGCGCTGACGATCGCGGCCGCGCGGCCGATCGAGCTGGCGAGGTTCTACTCCAAGCTGCTCGACTGGCCGTACGTCCGCGAGGAGCCGCCGGGCTACGCGCTGGTGTGCCCACCTGACGGGGTGAACGAGCCGGCGCTGAACTTCGAGCTCGACCGCCACTTCCGGCGTCCTGTCTGGCCGAGCGAGAACGGCGAGCAGTTCGCCTCGCAGCATCTCGACCTCGGCGTCGAGGACCTCGACGTCAGCGTCGCGTGGGCGGTGGAGTGCGGCGCTGTCGAGGCGGAGTTCCAGCCGAGTCCGGCGTACCACCGCGTGATGGTCGACCCCGACGGCCATCCGTTCTGTCTCTGCTTGTCCTGACAAGCCGGGGGAAAACCATTCGAGGGGTGTCGGCGGCCCGGCGTACGGTCAGGTCGCGATGTTCACTCTGCTCCGTTACATGTTCCGGATCGCGCCCCTGAGTGCCGCGGCGTCGCTGGGGCTTGCCATCACGTCGTCGGTCGTGAGCGTGCTGCTGACCTATCTGGTCGGCCAGGTCGTCGGCGCCGTGCCTGGGGTCATCGGGAACGAGCCGGGTGCGCTGTCGATGGCCGCGTTCAGCCTGCTGCTGACCGCGCTGTTCGTCGCGTTCCTGGTCGAGAGCGTGATGCCGTCGCTCGACCAGATGATCGGGCTCAACCTCGACAACCACGTGCACCGCGCGCTGGCGATCGGCATCACCGAGCCGGTCCTCCAACCAAGACGCATCGCCCACCTCGAAGACCCCGAGATCAAGGACATCCAGGAACGCGCGAAGGGCAAGGCCGGCTTCCAGGTGGGCCGAGGAATCCGCAACGTACGGTGGCTGATCTCCAGCCGTCTCACGCTCTTCGGATCGGCCTTCCTGGTCGGCCAGATGTTCTCCTGGCCGATCGCGATAGGGCTGGTCGTCGTCACGCTGACCATGGAGTACTACCGCGCGGTGACCTGCGAGCGCGAGATCGACTCGTGGTGGGGCAACACCGAGGGGCAGCGGCAGGCCGAGTACGCGTTCAACCTCGGCATGAAGGACGCACCGAAGGAGATCCGGGTCTTCGGACTTGGCCCGTACCTGCTCGACCGCTACGTCTCCAAGTGGACGGAGGCGTTCCGCCCGGTCTGGCAGGCGAGGCGGCGCGGGGTCGTCGCGGCGATCGGGATCGGCGTGTTTCACCTTGCCGCACAGGCCGGCGCGATCCTGTGGCTCGGCCGTTCGGCGCTCAACGGCGAGCTGCCGTTGACCCAGGTCGCCACGGCGGTCCCGGCCATCCTCGCGGTCGGCATCTCGTACAACGGCTGGGGCGTGATGATGATCCGCCGCGGCCTGTCCGCCTACCGGTCGATGGAGCTGCTGCCGAAGCTGATCGCCGAGCGCTATCCCGAGCCGACTCCCGACGCGCATGCCGAGCAGAATGGCCTGCCCCGCAAGGCGATTCGCTTCGAGAACGTCAGTTTCCGCTACCCGGGCGCGGACCACGACGTCCTCACCAACCTCGACCTCGAGATCAGAGCGGGCGAGGCACTCGCGCTGGTCGGCGTGAACGGTGCCGGCAAGTCGACCCTGGTCAAACTGCTCGGCGGCGCCTATCTCCCCACCAGCGGGCGGATCACGATCGACGGCGTCGACCTCGCCGAGCTCGACCTCGAAGCGTGGCAGCGCCGCGTGGCCGCGATCGTGCAGGACTTCCTGCGCTTCCCGCTGCCGGCGACCGACAACGTCGTCCTCGGCGCAGTCGAGCACGCGGAGGACCCCGAAGCGTTCGCCGAGGCCGTACGTGAAGCCGGCATCGGCGAGGTCATCGAGGCACTTCCGGCCAAGTGGGACACGATTCTCGACAAGACGTACGAGGGTGGCGTCGACCTGTCGGGCGGCGAGTGGCAGCGGCTCGCACTCGCCCGCGCGCTGTTCGCCGTTCACGCCGGTGCGAGTGTGCTGGTGCTCGACGAGCCGGCGGCGGCGCTCGACGTACGGGCCGAGGCGCAGCTGGTCGAGCGCTATCTCGACCTGACGTCCGGCGTGACGTCGTTGATCATCTCCCACCGGTTCTCCGTCGTTCGCGACGCGCATCGGATCTGCGTCCTCGACGACGGCCGGATCGTGGAGTCGGGCACGCACGACGAGCTGCTGGCGCAGGACGGCCGGTACGCGTCGATGTTCCGCTTGCAGGCCGAGCGCTACGTCGCCGGCGACGAGGAGGAGGTCTTGGAGACAGCCGATGGATAGGGCGTGGCGGATCCTGCGGCTGTGGCTCGGCACCGCGTTCCGGGCCGCGCCGCTGCTGATGGGCGTCTCGTGTGTGCTCGTCGCCGTGCAGTCGGTGACGTCGCCGATGCAGACGTACGGCGTCAAGCTGCTGGTCGACGGCCTCACCGGCACCGTGAAGACCCCGATCGCGTGGGGCATCGGCGTGATCGTGCTCGGCTTCGCTGTGTCGTTCGTCTCGATGGTGCTGGCCGACCCGTTGCGCGACACCGCGCAGGAACGGGTCGCGCGCCAGGTGCACGCCGATCTGCTCGACGTGACCGCCGGCATCCCCGGGATCATGCATCACGAACGGGCCGACGTCTCCGACCGGCTGGAGCTGATCCGCGAGAACTCCTGGCGGCTCGGCATCGGCGCGGAGGTCCTCCTGTACGCGGTGGCGTCGCTGGCCAACACGGCAACGGTGCTGGCGTTGCTGACGTCGATCCATCCGGTGTTGCTCGTGCTGCCGATCCTCGGCGCCGCACGGATCTGGTCGGCGTACGCCAGCGGCCGCGCCGACCAGACCGCGTGGGAGAAGACCATGCACCAGGAGCGGCTGACGGATCGGTTGGCCGAGATCGCCAAGGATCCGCGAAACGCCTTGGAGCTCAGGGTTTTCGGCATCACGCGAAACCTGGTCTCGCGGATGATCAAGCTGCAGGACGATCGCTATCGCGTCCTGTTCCGCGCGACGCGGTGGGGCGTGCTGGTCGACGGCGGGGTGCGGCTCGGCTTCGGCGCCGCGTACATCGCCGCGGTGATCTGGGTGGTGTGGCGGGCGCGGCAGGGGCAGGCGAGTGCCGGCGACGTCGTGCTGCTGTTGCTGATCGCGCCGCAGATCGACCAGATGACCGGCGGGATCGCGCAGAACGTCTACTGGGTGGGCGAAGTCGTACGTTCCTTCGCCCGCTACGAGTGGCTGCGGGAGTACGCGGCCGAGCATGCCTGGGCCGAGGTTTCCGCGCCCGCGCCCGCTCGGCTGACGTCGGGCATCACGCTGCGGGACGTGTCGTTCGCGTACCCGGGCTCGGACGGACCCGTCCTGTCCGATGTCAACCTGACCTTGCCGGCGGGGTCGACGGTGGCGCTCGTCGGCGAGAACGGTGCGGGCAAGACCACGTTGGTGAAGGTGCTCGCCCGGCTCTACGACCCGTCGGCCGGTGCGGTGCTCATCGACGGCGTCGACCTGCGCACGATGCCGGCCGAGGAGTGGCGGCTGCGGATGTCTGCTGGGTTCCAGGATTTCGTGAAGTTCGAGTTCACCGCGCGCGAGACGGTGGCGATCGGCGATCTCTCGCGTCTGAACGACGATGCGGCCTTGGCGTCGGCCCTTCGCCGTGGCGACGCGGAGTCGGTGGTGTCGCGGTTGCCGCAGGGGCTGGATACCCAGCTGGGCAAGCGATTCAGCGACGGCGTCGAGCTGTCGGGCGGACAGTGGCAGCGGTTGGCGTTGGCCCGTGCGTTCATGCGCGAACGTCCGTTGCTGTTGCTCCTGGACGAGCCGACGGCCGCACTGGACCCGGAGGCCGAGCACGCGCTGTTCGAACAGTTCGCCGCGGTCTCGCGCGACGCCGCCCGCTCCACCGGCGGCATCACCATCCTGGTGTCGCACCGCTTCTCGACCGTACGAATGGCCGACCTGATCGTCGTACTGGACAAGGGCCGCGTCATCGAGGTCGGCAGCCACGCGGAGCTGGTCGCCAACGGCGGCCAGTACGCCGAGCTCTTCGAGCTCCAAGCCCGCGCCTACCGCTGACCGACCGTGTCGAATGAGGGACACCCTCTATCGAATAGGCCGGTATGTCGCCTGGGTGCCGTGAACTCCGGGCTGGTTCTCCACAGGATCGTGCACGTCCCTGGCCGAACTGGGGTTGTGCAGCGTGGCAAGAGCCCGCGAGACCCCGGTTCGGTGAGGGAAGTCGCGGGAGCTGTGGACGGAGGTGGACGGAGGTGGACGGAGGTGGCCGGAGGTGGCGGGTGCCGGTATGTCATCTGGACACCATGGACTGTCGACCAGACCGGTGAGTTGTTCCAGGGATCTCGGCTTCTAGGTCGAGATCCCTGGGACAAGTCCGAGCTCCCACCGACGGCACTCCCACCGCGGGTCACCCGCGCACCACGCTACGAGTTGTTGGACAGATCTCGGCCTCTAAGCCGGTATCTGTCCAACAAGTCGTCCGGCACCACCAGGTCGAAACGCCGCGGCTACGGCACCTGCCGGACCGCGCCCTTGTCGGCGGAGGTGGCGAGGGCGGCGTAGGCGCGGAGGGCTGTGGAGACCGGACGGGTCCGGTTCGCCGGTTGGTAGGAGCTGGTGCGGGTGGCCAGGACGTCGGCCGGGACGTCCAGGTGGAGCAGGCGGTTGGGGATGTCGATGACGATGCGGTCGCCGTCCTCCACCAGGGCGATCAGCCCGCCGGCGGCGGCTTCGGGGGAGAGGTGGCCGATCGAAAGGCCGGACGAGCCACCCGAGAAGCGGCCGTCCGTCACCAGCGCGCACGACGAGGCGAGGCCGCGGCCCTTCAGGAACGCCGTGGGGTAGAGCATCTCCTGCATCCCTGGCCCGCCTCGCGGACCCTCGTACCGCACGACCACCACGTCGCCGGCCTGGACCCGGCCGCCGAGAATCGCGGAGACCGCATCCTCCTGCGACTCGACCACGACAGCGGGGCCGGCGAACGTCAGCAGCGAAGCGTCCACACCCGCCGTCTTCACCACCGCCCCATCCGGCGCCAGATTGCCGAACAGGACGGCCAATCCGCCGTCCGCGGAGTACGCGTGCGCCACCGAACGGATACACCCCTCGGCGGCGTCCAGGTCCAGCGACTCCCACCGTTCCGACTGCGAGAACGCCGAAGCCGACCGCACACATCCAGGCGCCGCGTGGAACAGCGACAGAGCCTCGGCCGAAGGTGACCCACCCCGCACGTCCCACTCCTTCAACCACGCCGACAACGAGGGAGCGTGCACGGCGTGCACCGACTCGTGCAGCAGCCCAGCCCGAGACAGTTCGCCAAGCAGGGCAGGGATTCCGCCCGCTCGGTGCACGTCCTCCATCAGGTACGACCCGTTCGGCGCCACCTTGCACAGACACGGAACGGATCGCGACAACAAGTCGATCTCCGCGAGCGTGTAAGGCAGCTCAGCCTCGTGCGCCGCCGCCAACAGGTGCAGGATCGTGTTCGTCGACCCGCCCATCGCCAGGTCCAACGCCATCGCGTTGTCGAACGCCTCCCGGCTCGCGATCGCGCGAGGCAGCACCGACGGATCGTCCTCCGAGTAGTACCGCAAGGCCAGTGAGACGACCGTATGCCCCGCGGCCTCGTACAAGGCACGCCGAGCCGTGTGGGTCGCCAGCACCGAACCGTTCCCCGGCAACGCCAACCCCAACGCCTCCACGAGGCAGTTCATGGAGTTCGCCGTGAACATCCCCGAGCACGAGCCGCACGTCGGGCACGCGGCCTCCTCGATCAACGACAAGTCCTCATCCGAAACAGCAGAAGAAGCGGACGACGACATCGCCGAGATCAGGTTGAGCCGCGTATGTACCGAACCATCCACCAGAACGGCGCGCCCGCCCTCCATCGGCCCACCCGACACGAACACCGTCGGGAGGTTCAGCCGCAGCGCCGCCATCAGCATCCCCGGCGTGATCTTGTCGCAGTTCGAGATGCACACCAACGCGTCCGCACAGTGCGCGTTGACCATGTACTCCACCGAGTCCGCGATCAGCTCGCGCGACGGCAGCGAGTACAGCATCCCGCCGTGCCCCATCGCGATCCCGTCGTCCACCGCGATCGTGTTGAACTCGCGCGGGATCCCGCCGGCTTCCGACACCGCCGCCGAGACGATGCGCCCCACCGGTGCCAGATGCGTGTGGCCGGGAACGAACTCCGTGAAGCTGTTCGCCACCGCGACGATCGGCTTGCCGAAGTCCTCGCGGGCGACGCCGGCGGCGCGCAGCAGGGCGCGGGCGCCGGCCATGTTGCGGCCGTGCGTGACGGTACGGGAACGCAGCTCAGGCATGCCCCCAAGCCTCCCCGCAGGCGGCTCACCTGCGAAGACGGCGCCACTTCTAGTAGTGGCACTACTAGCATCGGCACCATGACCAGGCAGGAGCTCGGCGACTTCTTCCGCGCGCGGCGGACCCGACTCGACCGCGCCGACCTCGGCCTGCCACAGCTCAGCCGTCGTTCGTCGACAGGTCTCAGACGCGAGGAGGTCGCGTACCTCTCCGGCGTCAGCGTCACCTGGTACACCTGGCTCGAGCAGGGCCGCGACATCAACCCGTCCCGCCAGGTCCTCGACGCTCTCGCCAGGACGCTCAGGCTGACCGGCACCGAGCACGCGTACGTCCTCTCGCTCGCCGGCTTCTCCGCCCCGCGGCCCGAGCCCGCCCCACCACACGACGCGAAAGCGCCGCCGCACGTGCAGCGCCTGCTCGACGCCCTCGGCGGCGATCCCGCGTACGCGCTCGCGCCGGACTGGCAGGTCGTCGGCTGGAACGCCGCGTACGCCGCCCTCTACCCGAACGTCGCCGAGGTCGCGAACGAGGACCGCAACCTGCTCTGGCTCGTGTTCACCGACCCGTACGTCCGCGACCTGCTGCCCGACTGGGACGTCACCAGCCACCGGTTCCTCGCCGAGTTCCGCGCCGAGGCCGGGCCGCGGCTGGGGGAGTTCGCCTACCTCGTCGACCGCCTGAACGCCGCGAGCGAGGCGTTTGCCGAGGGCTGGAAACGCCACGACATCGAGGGATTCACGTCCCGCGAACGGCTCTTCCACCATCCCGACGTCGGCGACCTCCACCTCGAACACCACCGGCTGGTGCCCTCGGACCACCCCGAGCTGAGGCTCGTGATCTACACGCCGGTCAGCGAGACCCCGACCGCGGAACGGCTGGCCCGCCTGCTGGCGCGACCGTGACGGCGAGCCAATGTCGGCGGATTGGCTCTTGGTCCCCTGAACCTGCGCGGGAATGCTGGAAGGCATGACCGTGCACAGGATCGCGATGGTCGGCTGCGGTGGCGTCACCGCGATGCACTACGCGGGCTACACCGCGCACCCTGAACGGATCAGGGTCGTCGCGGCTTGCGACCCACTGGCCGAGCGACGCGACTGGGCGCAACAGACGTACGGCGTCGAGAGCGTGCACGAGACGCTCGACGCGATGATCGACGCGGCCGACTGGGACGTCGCCGTCGTCTGCACCCCGACCAGCGTCCGCCGCGCGATGGTCGAGCGGTTGGCCGCGGCCGGCAAGCACCTCGATGGTCGAGAAACCGCTTGCGGACACGTACGACGAGGCCAAAGCCCTGGTCGAGATCTGCGCCAAGGCCGGCGTACAGCTCGTCGTCAACCAGAACTTCCGCGAGCACTACGGGTTCCACCTCGCCCGCGAGCTCGTCGCCGACGGACGCCTCGGCAATGTCCTCGGGATCGTTCACGAGGACCTGATGTTCCGCCAGGACAAGGGCTGGCGGAAACATGCCGAACGACATGCGCTCTCGGTGATGGGCGTGCACTGGCTCGACGGCTTCCGCTACCTGCTCGGCCGCGAGGCCAGCTGGGTCTGGTGCCGTACGGCATCGTCGCCCGTGATCGACGCCAAGGGCGAGACCGAGGCGTTCACCCAGCTGCTGTTCGACGACATCCCCGTCACGTACACCGAGAGCTTCTCCAGCCGGCTGAGGCGTACGGAGACCATCGTCCTCGGCGAGCAGGCAACGCTGCGCCTTTCCGCGGAACAGGTCGAGCTGACCGACCACACCGGCACGACGAGCTGGCAGAACTCCTATGCGGGCAAGGGGAAACCCGAGTCCACCTACCGCTGCCTCGACCAGCTCCTGCAAGCACTCGACGGCGGCAAGGAACCGCAGAACAGCGGCGAGGACAACCTCCGCACGATCGCGCTGCTCGACGCCGCGTACGCCTCGGCGAAGTCCGGCGAACCCGTCACGCTCACCGAAGGACTGCCAAGATGAAGCTCGCGTTCTCCAAGCCCACCAGCGGAATCGACGAGCAGCGGCTGCTCTTCGACCGCTACAGAGAGCGCCGGCTACGAGGGTCTGCAGCTCAAGGGTGGCCAGTACGCCGCGCACCTCGACGACCCGAGCGCGTTCCAGAACGAGTGGGGCGACGACCCGGCCCTGACCTCGGCGCTGATCACGGGCGGGACCCTCGACGAAAGCGGGCTCGCGCAGCTCAGGAAGACGATCGCGTTCGCCCAAGCGACGCACGCCGAACGGCTCGTCTTCTGCCACGGCATCAGCCGGACGGGGCTCACCGACGCGGACATCGCCGGCTTCGCGAAGGTCCTCTCCCAGGTCGGCAAGGAGGCCGCCGACCAAGGCGTAGCACTCTCGCTGCACCACCACTTCGACCAGCCGGTCATGCATCGTCACGACTTCGACGTGTTCTTCCACGAAGCCAAAGCCGTGACCCTCACGGTCGACACCGCGCACCTGGTGAAGTCCGGTATCACCGACGTCGCTGGCCTCGTCAAGGACTTCGCGGAAGTCATCGACAACCTGCACCTGAAGGACTTCAGAGACGGCCAGTGGCGCCTCCTCGGTGAGGGCACGATCGACTTCGAAGCGCTCGCCGCCACGCTCACGGCCACCAACTACGACGGCTGGCTCTGCGTCGACGAGGAGACGACCACCGAGCTCACCGAGGCGATGGACCGTTCGCTAGCGGCCTTGAGAACCTTCTTCAACCAATAGGTTGACAACGTCGTGACTCCGGCCTAGATTCGTACTCAACCAAAGGGTTGAGGACGAGGAGAGGTCATGACGGAGGATCGGCTGTCGAAGGTGTTCGCGGCACTCGCGGACCCGACGAGGCGCGACATCGTCGCACGGCTGTCCCTCAAGGACGCCACGGTTGGTGAGCTCGCCGAGCCGTACGACGTGTCCGTCCAGGCCGTCTCCAAGCACCTCAAGGTCCTCGCCGATGCGGGTCTCGTCAGCCAGACGAGGGACGCGCAACGAAGACCCTGCCATCTCGAGGCGGAGGTGTTCGACCTGATGACCAAGTGGATCGAACGGTATCGCGTGCAGGCCGAGGAGCGGTTCCGCCGCCTGGACGCCCTGCTCGCGGCGCAAGACACCCAAGACGAAGAAGACAGACACCAAGGAGCAGCATCATGAGCGCTACCACGAAGAACGAGACGACGATCGAGGCCGACCCCAAGGTCCCCACCGTCAAGATCGTCCGCGAGTTCGACGCCACTCCCGACCGCGTGTTCAGCGCGTGGGTCGACCCCGAGCTGATCGTCCAGTGGCTCGGCCCGGACGGCACCAAGATCAACCTCGACCGTTGGGACGCCAAGACCGGCGGCGGCTGGAAGTACAACGAGTCCAACGGCGGGGAGAGCTTCTACGGCTCGTTCCACGAGATCCGCAAGGACGAGCGCATCGTGCAGACGTTCACCTGGGAGGGCTACCCGAACGGCGTCGCGCTCGAGACGATCTCGTTCGAGCCGCTCGACGGCGGGCGCTGCCGGGTCACGACGCTGAGCGTCGTCGACACGTTCGAGGGCCGCGACATGATGGTCTCCAGCGGCATGGAGGTTGGCATCATCGAGGGCTACCGGCGCCTCGACGCGATCCTCGCTCAGTAACTCAAGGCAGCAGCGCGGCGATGACCGAGCCGAGAATCTTCACTCCTTCGGTCATCGCCGCCTCGCTCTGTCCGCCGTACCCGAAGATCAGTCCGCCGCGTCCCGTCGACGACAGCCGGTACATCCCGATCCCATCGATCTTGACGTCCTGCGCCCGCGCCTCGGTGACCACCGCGGTCTCGTCGACGGCGTCGGGCAGCCACGCGATCAGGTGCAATCCGGCGGCGACACCCGCGGGCTCGAGCATCGGGCAGTACGTCGACAGTGCCTCCAACAGCACGTCGCGCCGGCGTCGGTACGCCGGCCGCATCCGCCGCAGATGCCGGTCGAACTCGCCGCGCGCGAGGAAGTCGGCGAACACCAGCTGCTCGACCGCCGGGGTTCCGCGGTCCGCCGTCACCTTGGCCTCGGCGACGAGGTCGACGAGGTTCTGCGGCAGCACCATCCAGCCGAGCCGAAGCCCTGGCGCCAGCGTCTTGCTCGCGGTCCCCATGTACATGACGAGCTCCGGCGCGAGGCCGTGCATCGAGCCGATCGGGGCTCGGTCGTACCGGAACTCCGCGTCGTAGTCGTCCTCGATCACCCACGCGCCGCGGTCGGCCGCCCAACCGAGGACGGCGGCTCGCGACTCCGCCGACAGCACGCCGCCGGTCGGCCACTGGTGCGACGGCGTGAGGATCACCGCGTTGGCCGCGGTCCGGGCCAGAACGTCGACGCGGATGCCGTCGTCGTCGACGGGAACGCCCACCACCTCCAGGCCCAGCGCTCGCGCCGCGGGCACCGCGTCGTCGTCGGATGTCGGGTCCTCGACCGCGATCCGCTTCGCGCCGATCCACTTCAGCACCTGGAGCAGCAGCGCGACGCCCTGCGTGTAGCCGTTGCAGACCACGATGTTGTCCGGGTGTGCGTTCGTGCCGCGGACCCGGTTGAGGTACTCGGCGAGCGCCTGCCGCAGCTGGGGGATCCCGCGGCCGGGGAGGTAGCCGAGCAGCTCGTTCGGCGTCTCGTTGAACACGCGCCGGACCGATCGAACCCAGGCCGCGCGCGGGAAACGCGACACGTCCGGACGGCAGCTCGAGAAGTCGATGCGCGCGTCGTTCGCCGGCGCCGTGCGGGGCGGCAGGGACTCCGGCTGGGGGCCGATCGCGACGCGCGTGTAGCCGCCCGACCGGCTGGTGAGGTACCCCTCGGCGACGAGAATTTGGTACGCCTCGACCACGACGCCGCGGGAGACCCCGAGGGTCGCCGCGAGCTGGCGCGTCGGCGGCAGCGCCATGCCGAGGCGGAGCCTTCGCGCCTGGATACTGGCGCGGATCGCGGCGGCGATCTGCCGGTGCAAGGGCTCGGTGACGTCCCGCCGGAGCTCGATGAGGAGATCTCCGATCGGGCGGGAATTGGACCATGAATCGGCCATCGGATTGGACCTTATCGTTCGTACCGATTCTCTGGAAGGCTCATGCCGCCAAGAAGTTATGGGAGGGGTTTGCTTTGACCGCTGCGGTGAACGACATCCAGGGACGTTTCGAGGGCGACTTGCTGCTGCCCGGCGACGACGGCTACGAGGCCTCGCGAACGGTCTGGAACGCGATGGTGGACCGCCGGCCGCGGATGATCGCGCGGTGCGCGAGCGTCGCCGACGTGGTCGCGGCCGTACGGACGGCCCGCGAGCTCGACCTCGAGCTCGGCGTCCGGTGTGGCGGGCACAGCGTGCTCGGCATGTCCGTACCCGAGGACGGCTTCATGATCGACCTGACGCCGTACGGCGCTGTGCGCGTCGACCCCGACCAGAAGCGCGCCTGGGTGCAGGGTGGAGCGATGCTCGGCGCGCTCGACGCCGCGTCGCAGCCGTACGGGCTCGCGACGACCGCCGGCAACGTGTCGCACACCGGCGTCGGCGGGCTCACGCTCGGCGGCGGCATGGGTTGGCTCGCGCGCCAGTACGGACTGTCGTGCGACAACGTCGTGTCGTACGAGGTCGTGACCGCCGCCGGTGACGTGGTGCGCGCGAGTGCTGAGGAGAATCCCGAGCTGTACTGGGGACTTCGCGGTGGTGGCGGCAACTTCGGCATCGTCACCGAGTTCGAGTTCCAGCTGCACACGACCGGCACGCAGGCGTTGCTGGTCGATCTCAGCTTCTCGTTCGACCAGGGCCTCGACGTGCTGCGCGGCTGGCGTGACCTGAACGCCGAGGCGCCGCGGCAGGCGACGTTCACCGCCGGCGTCTACAACACCCCGGACGGCGGCGCGCGGCTCGCGGTCGGGTACGTCTGGGTCGGCGATCCCGACGAGGGCCGCAAGCTGCTGCCTGGCCTGCAGGCGTTGGGCAAACCCACTTCCGAGGATGTCGTCGAACGGACGTACCTCGAGCTGCAGACGATGGACGACTCGCCGCAGGGGCACGCGTCGCGGCGGTACTGGAAGGGCCATTACCTGCAGCGGTTCGACGACGAGACCATCCAGGCCTTCTTGTTGCGTGGCACGGAGTCGGGCACGGGCGAGATGCTGCCGAACGTCAGCTTGCAGGCATACGGCGGCGCGATCGCCGAGGTGCCGGACGACGCGGCCGCGTTCTCCCAGCGGGGCACGCTGTTCGAGTTCGTCTCCTCCTCGCGCTGGACCGACGCCGCCGAGGACCCCGACCGCATCGCCATCGCCCGCCGCACCGGCGCCGGCCTCGCCCCGTACGCCAGCGGCGTGTACGTCAACGTGCTCTCCGACGAGGGCGTCGAGGGCGTGCGTCGCGCGTACACCCCGGAGAAGCTCGCGCGCCTCACCGCGTTGAAGGACGCGTACGACCCGGACAACGTCTTCCACCTGAACCAGAACATCAAGCCCAGCAAGGAGAAGTAATGCGCGTAGTCAACTCCACGTTCATCAGTCTCGATGGCGTGATCAACCGCATGGAGGCGTGGCACTTCGACTACATCTCCGACGAACTGAGCGAGATCGCGCTCGACCAGATCAAGACCGCCGACGCGATGGTGATGGGGCGCGAAACGTACGACTCCTACGCCGGCGCCTGGCCGGGCCGCGATGGCGAGTACCCGGACCTGATCAACGCGCTCCCGAAGTACGTCGCCTCGACGACGCTGAAGGATCCCGAGTGGAACAACACCACCGTGATCGAGGGCGACGTCGTCGACTTCGTCCGCAACCTCCGCACAGCCCCCGGCGGCGACATCCTCATGCACGGCTTCGGTTCGGTCGCGGCTGAGCTGATGAAGAACGGCCTTGTCGACGTCCTCCACCTGTGGGTGCACCCGAAGCTCGCGGGTGTGGGGGAGCCGAACGACCTGCTCCTGAAGCCGGGTGTCAACAGCGCGTTGACGCTGACGGGCAACCGAGCGTTGGCCAACGGCATCGTGGTGTTGAGCTACGAGGCAGTGCAGGCGTAGCGCGAACTTGTTCCACGGATCTCGGGCTCTAGGCCGAGATCTGTGGAACAACTCGCGAGGTGTGGGACCCGGCGTGACGCGTGATGCCAACTGACCTGGCGCGGTGATCATGATCGTGATCATGAAGACGAACCGGCGAATACGACCGGTTTGGCTTCATGGTCACGATCATGATCACGGGACCCGGTCGAGCGAGCGGGGGCGCGAGGTTCCGTGGAGAGAGCAAGAACCCCTCAGGTGGCAGAAGGCGAGCCGAGCTGCGCGCGAGGGGAGCTGGCGGGGCGAACGAGGCCGGGTGAGGTGGACTTGTTAGACAGATCTCGGCTTAGAGGCCGAGATCCGTCGAACAACTCGGGAGTGGGAGTGACGGCGGGCGAGCGATCCGGCAGACGCGAGGTTCCGCGAAGAGCAAGGGCCTCAGGTGGCAGAACGCGAGCCGAGCGACGGGCGAGCGAGGCAGGGTGGCGAACGAGGCCGGTGGGGATCGCCGGGGCCACGGGTGGGCAGGCGCAGCCTGCCCTTAACGACCTGCACCGGGCCGCCGAGAGGCTCCATGTCAAGGGTCAGGTCGCGCAGCGACCTGATCCCAGCCAAACTCGCCCACAAACAACACCAGCACCAAGAAGCCCGCGAGTTTGACTGGGACGCGAAGCGCCCTTGACATGGAGGGCGGCCCATAAACTCCCGGCGATCCCCATCGACCGAGCGAGCCACCCGCACCGAGCGAGCCACCCCAGCCCGAGCGAGCGAGATTGGCCGAGTGGGCCGGACTTGTTGGACGAACCTCGGCCTAGAGCCCGAGATCTGTCCAACAACTCGCGAAGTGGGTCGGGCAGCGGCCGGCGTGGAGTGGCGGCGTCGAGTGGCCGACGCCGAGCGAGCCACCCCGGCTCACCGCGGGTCTGGGTGATCATGATGGTGACCATGAAGCCGGAACGGTCATATACGCCGGTCTCCCTTCATGATCACCGTCATGATCACGGCGGGGGGCTGCACCTCACAGCTAGGGAAGGGTCTGCAGCCTGGCGTTGTCGAAGCGAGCCTGGGCCCGGCTGGCGGTGAAGCCAAACCCACCACGGCTGAGCAGAGTGTCACGCGCCGACAACTCCGGAACCCCGTTGACAGAGAAGGTCAGCAACCCACGATAGGAACGCACCGTGAACGCATACGACGTGCCGGTGCTCAGCGCATAAGCCTTCTCAGCCAGCACCGTAGGCGCGGCTTGTGAAGGCTGCCCGCTGACCACCCGCTCGATGCGCAGCCTTCCAGTGCTAGAAACCACGAATCGATAAGTGTCGTTGGTGCCCAAAGTGGTAGCCGTCAGACCAACCCAGCCCGGCTGACTGCCCCACGCAGTCACCTTGACGTCCGCCGAAGCGGTCACGTCGGCCAGATCGTTGGCGCGTAGGCTGCTGAGCTGTGAAGCCTCCTCGTCCAAGCTGTCAACGAACAGCGCGGAGTTGTTGATCAGGAAGTAGCCGCGATCGACCTTCCAGGTATCGCCATCGACGATCTCGGTGACCTTGAGATCGTCGAAGTACGTGTCGGTCTTGTGCGTGCCGACGCCGGCAGCACCACCGAGGATCTGCCGATCATGGGCGGTCACCCGTTCGACACCGTTCACGAAGAGCTTCAACGTGTCCCCGCTCGCCACCGCCTTCATGGTGTACGTGGTGCCCGGGATCATCGTGAACGGCACCGACGCCAGGACCGTGGCGGTGCCGATGAACCTCTTGACGATGCGCAGCTCCGGCGCGCCGCTGTTGCTGGTGTACTGGAACTCGTAGTGGTGCTGATCGTCTTGGTACCTGGCGAAAAGGCTTGCCCCAAAGACCGTTCCGGCCTTGGCGACGGTGGTCACCTTGGCCTCGACGAGCGAGTCGGTCCAGTCCGCCGCGGTGGTGAGAGCACGGGCGTTCGACTGGAAGTAGTCGGACTGCCGGTAGGCGTGGGAGCCGGCGTACGGTGCCACGGCCCACGTTCCGCTCTCGGGGCGCAGGCCGGTCGACCCGTTGGCGTCGTCGAACGACCAGCTCTGGCTGCTCAAACCACCGATGCCGAAGTCGTCGTTGATGACCGTCGTCCCCGTGGTGGGGATGGCTGGGGCCGCGATCGTGAGGTAGTCACCGGATCGGGTGTACGTCGTCGCGGTGCCATTGAGAGTGACTGTCGTCGCCGACGGAGCGTAGATCGTCACCGGCCCGGCCAGGGCGTCGCCGGCCGTGACCGCGAGCGTGGCGCCCTGGTAGCGCACCGAGAGGTCGCCGACAGGAACGGCCGAGCTGATGAGGTTGACGGCGCCTTCGGTGAGCACGGATCCCCGGCCGAGCGACGTGCTGACCAGGCTTCCGCCCGCGCTCTTCTCGACATAGGCGACCTCCCCGTCGAAGGTGAAACCACCGAAGGAGCGGGTAGCCGGACTGGCCTCGTGCGACAGATAGAACGTTCCCGTATTGCCGCCGTTTCCAGCGTCCTGGGCGATCTGCAGGGCGGTGGCCGTCGTGCTCGCGACCCCCGTGGGAAGACGGCTCACGGTGACGTTGCGGTTGGCGCCGGCGGGCTCGGGGAAGAGGACCGTGTCGAACGACGTCGTTCCCGCCACCGACTTGGTGTAGGCGAGGTACTGCGCGTTGCTCACGACGTTGGGCTGTGGAGAGTAGTAGCCGTTGCGCACCGCGGCGGTGACCGTCGTAGGGTCGGCCGGCACGATCTCGAGATTGGCCTCGCCGCCGAAGCTGGTGCTGGCGCGCTTCGTCGTGCCGTTGACCGACACCGTTGTCGGCGGGAAGTGCCACAGCTGTTCATAGGTGTTGGTGATCGCACTTCCCGACATGAGGTCGGAGACGACCCAGAACCCGGGTTTGACGAAGAAGACCTTGCGATCATGGCTGATCGGGGCGTAGTCGCGATGCCGGCCGTGATAGAAGTCGAAGCCACCGTTGGATCGCCAGCTCACCTGCTGGCGGTCGATGTTCGACTGCGGCGCGTTGTTGACTTCGACCGTGTTGTGGGCCTCTGTTTGCAGTCGCAGCCACGGCCCCGGTCCGGTGGAGAGATAGTCGTAGACACCGGGGTCGGCGATGAGCCGCTTGCCGTACGCGTACAGGCTGAGGCTCAGATCGTCCGGATGGTTGTGCGAGCCGGTGTAGGGCGTGTCGGAGTTCTCGACCATCAAGTAGTTGTCGTTGGCCGACCATGCGGTACGCATGACGGCGAAGCTGTTCGGGTGCAGGACGGACAGCCTCGTGGGCGGGGTCCCCTGCGCCCGTTTGGTGCCCAGGTAAAGGAAATCGGGCCGGTCGAAGTACCCGGCGAAGTCCTTGAGGAGCTGCTCGCCACCGTAGTTGACCGAGGCACTGTCTCCGAGCTGCGGTCCTTCCAGGTTGGGCAGCAGCAGGTCCGTCAGCACTTCACCCGCGCGCTCCAGCCCCTCGGAGATCCCGGTCAGTACAGGACGTCCGTTGAGGACACCCAGGGTCTTGATCTCGTTGGCGAGCGACAGTGCGTAGAGGTGATAGCCCTCGGTCGGCTCGACGTTCATGCCGTCGCCCTTGAAGTTGTTCGCGAAGTACTTGGAGGTCGCACCCTCCGCTCGGGAGCGCCAGTTGGCACCGTCGGTGAACTCGGGCAGATACACCCCGGTCTTGTAGAGGGAGCGGGCGATACTCATGTACCAGTTGTTGCCGCTGGTTCCCTCGATCGTGTAATAGAGACGATTGCTCATCTGCCAGAGGTGTTTGAGGATGGCGATGTTGGCGTCGGCGTCGAGCGAAGGCTCGTTCTTGAACGTGTCGTACGCCGAGACCCAGGCGGCCAGCCGCTTGGCCATGTCGAGCCGGTTACTGCCGGCGTGCGACGGCTCCGGACCGAGTCCGTCGTTGGTGTTGCCCTTGTCGGCGATCCATTCCAGGGCGAAGGACCAGAACGCTTGGGCGTACTGCGCTCGCTTCGGATCGCCCGGCGGAAGTGCGTTGTAGGACGGGACCAGAATGTGGACCATCATGAAATCCACGACGTAGTAGTGCGCCGGCCCGAACTCGGTGGGTGTCGACGGGTTCCACGGGTAGTCCCAGTTGATGTCGCCGTTGAAGTTCTGGGTCTGGCCGAGCTCCGCGAACTCGAAGACATAGTTGACCAGATCATCGGCAGTGGAGCTCATCGGGCTGGTGATCGGGGTGGTGCCCAGCCCCGGAACGACCGGTGTGGCTCGATCGCGGGTGTAGGAAAGAAGTGCGGCCTTCGCCGCCGGATAGTCCGCCGCCTGGACGTGGGTGCGAACGGTGGCCAGGCCGGGCTGACTGAGATCGAGTTTGGCGAAGAAAGTCGCATCGGACATGTTGCTGGGGTCGGTATATGCCGGCGCGGCTGAGGGTGCTTTGAACGCCGCTGTCACCACAAGGAAGAGGGCGAGCAGGGCGATGACGACAGCCCGCCGCGGCGTGCTTATACCGGTCATGACCGAAAGCTAAGTGCCGCCTCTCCGTGCGTCAAGACCCCGAGACCGATGCCGGTCGGCGGATCTCCTGCGAGCCGGGCGGCGCCGCGCAGGTGGGCGAGGTGGTCGGCGGCCGTACTCGAGTGTCACCCGAGCGTCCTCGGGGGATCGCGAACGGCCAGCCGCAAGTCCGCCGAAGTGGGCAGAGCGCCAACCAGAGTGGAGGAAACGGTGCCGGAAGCACCGGTGACAAGCGTGGTCATCTCAGGATTTCCCGTCGTCGCTGGTGCCCTCCTCGGCGGACACCAGTTCGCTGATCGCGCCGAAGAACGCGGCGATGCCGGGGAGGTTCGCGCCCTTGGCGCGCGACGCCGCGAAGTCCGCCGGCGTCCTCCAATGCACGATGTCGAGCCATTCGTCGTTCGGCAGCCGGACGAGCTGAGCTCCGAGGAACCCGTCCCGATCCGCTTCGAAGTCGGCGAGCATGGCGGGTCGGCTCGCCAGCAGGCGGTCGACCTGGTCAGGTAGAACCCGGAACCGGGTGAGTTCGACAGTGGTCGTCACACCTTCTGAGGATATGGTCAGGATTAGTGATAGTCCAAATCAGTGACTATCGAGGAGGTAGGGCGTGGCCGGACGACGAAGCGAGGCCGAGCCGGATCTCGGCGTGCTGGCGGGCCGGCTGCTGTTCTCGTTGCAGAAGGAGCTGTTCGAACGGCTCGGCGAGCTCGGCCATGGCGAGCTGCGCCCTCGGCACGGCGCGGTGTTCGCGTACCTCGACGTCGAAGGCAGCCGCGCGACCGACCTGGCCCGGCTGTCGGGCCAGCACAAGCAGGTGATCGGCACGCTGGTCGACGAGTTGGAGGCGCTCGGGTACGTCGAACGCCTGCCCGATCCCGCGGACCGGCGGGCGAAGCTCGTGGTGCCCACCGAGCGCGGGATCGACGAGATGACGAAGGCCGACGCGATCGTCGCCGACATCGAGCAGCGGCACGCCGAGGCGATCGGGCAGAAGGCGTACAAGCAGTTCAAGCGCTCGTTCCAGCGCGTCGCCGAGCTTCAGCAAGGCTGGCGCGAGACCTCTTAGCTGGAAGCCCGGGACCCGCGCCGGAGGTCAGCGGCGGCCGGACGGTGAGTCGGCGAAGAGCGCCATCCAGGCCAGCGGCGCGTTCCAGTTGATCGTGACCTCGTTCGTGGAGTACGAGTCGATGTGGTCGACGTAGCACTTCGCCGGCTTGCAGCCCTGCAGCAGTTCCTGCGCCTTCGGGTCCTCCAGTCGCGAGTTCGGGCCGCCCGCGAGGGCACCGGCGGGCGGGTTCGGGTAGGCGGCATTGGCCTGGTTCGCCCAGAACCGGTGGTGCATGTTGTGGCTGGCCTGTTCGCCGTACCCGCTCACGTACGACTGGTTCAGCGCGTTCCGGCCGAACAGGTAGTCCATCGACTCCAATGCCGCGTCGCGGTATTTCTGCTTGCCCGTAAGGTCGAACGCCGACGCGATGATGAACGCGCTGTTCGGCGTCGCCGATGCCGAGCCCCACGCGTAGTGCCCGTCGCGGGGCAGGTACGGGTTCGCGTACCCCTGGCTGTGCATGTCCGCCACAAGTGCGTCCGCTCCCGCCACTACGCGGTCGCGGACATCGCGCCATTCCGATCGCGAGAGCTGGTTGGGGAAACGCGCCAACGTCAGGTCGCCGAGCGCCGCTACCGACCCCCAGTAGAACCCCGCGCTGAGATCGCTTGGCTCGAGATAGGCCTTGTACGTCGCGCGTCCGGTCGTGGTGAAGAGCTCGGCGGCCGCCCAGGAGAACTCGTCGGTTACGTCGCCGTCGCCGTACCCGCCACCGCCGGTGCCGAGGTCCTGCGCGTACATCGCCGGGTGCGCGACCGCGGCGGCCCAAGCCGTCTCGGCCGCGGTGCGGCACTTCGAGGCGAACGCACCGTCGATCTTCTTCCACAGACGGGCACAACGAGCGGCGACCGCGGCGAGGTTCAGCGTCGCCGCCGTCGACGGCAGCTGCAGGTAGCGCGGCCGCGGGTCGAGGTCGGGCCGCATCGGAATGCCGGTCCATGCGTCGTCGTGCATCTTGTGGTGCGCCATCCCCGCGAGTGCTTGTCCCGCGGGCACCTGCATGCGCAGCAGGAACTCGACCTCCCACCGCGCTTCGTCGAGAACGTCGGAAACACCGTTACCCGCTTCGGGAATCCGCAACGTGCCATCGGCGATCTCGGCCCGACCACCACCGGAGACGGTGACCGCGCGCTCGTACGCGTCGAGCAGCTGCCATGCCGAGATGCCGCCGTTGACGACGTACTTGCCGTGGTCGCCCGCGTCGTACCAACCGCCGCGAACGTCGAGGCTGTAGTCGCACGAGCCCGGGTAGCAGGGCACGTTCGTGTCGCCCTGGTTGGGCGCGACGCCGACGTGTCCGGCGGGCCGCGCGTACTGGGCGCCGACGTACGCCGCGTCGATCTCGATGCCGCTGCGGTTGTGGTAGAAGTACGCGAACGCGTCCTCACGCAACGACTTGTAAGGCCGCTTGGCGATGTCGAACGGGAAGCTCGCGACGCCCGCGACGACGAGCCGGTAGCGCTCGCCCGTTCTCGTCACGCGGGAGAAGTCGACGAGGTGGACGTGGTCGCCGGAGAACTCGTCGAGCCCGTACACCGTGGTCTTCCCCTGCGCGACGACCTTGCCGGCCGAGGTCGTCAGCTGCCAGGAGAGCGGCGCGGTCGAGTCGGTGACGACGGTCGCGTGCTTCGGACCGTTCCACTGGTACGCGTGCTGGTTGACGCGTACGGCGACATCGGCGGCGGCGCTCGGCCCGCCGGTGAGGGTGAGGCTCGCCACGACGGCGAGAACGACGCTGAGAACGCGGAAGATCGACGCCATGGCGGTACGCCCTTCGAGGCGACGGCTGGGAGCGCTCCCAATATCTCCCCGCTGTGCGGCGCCGTCCAGTCCTTGTCCGGATCCGGCGCTGGCTGCGGGCGCTTGCGGCTGCCGAGCTCGGGTGACATTTGTCCAGCTTCACCCACGTACGCGCCGGACCAGAAGCGCATTGTCGGTCCGATGAACGTGCTCGCCGTGCGGGTCGCGCTGCGTACGTTCCTGCTCGCCGCTCAGCAGGACCTCCCACTCGTCGTCCCGGAGGTCCAGGCTCGCGTGCACCTCCTCCGGCGTGGGCAACACCTGCTTGTTCTCAGGCTCCCAAGGCGGCGGCCCGGCGTGACCGACGATGAGCAGCCGTCCGTCTTCCGCGACCGCGGCGGCGGCCGCGCGCAGGATCTGTTCGCGCGGGAAGAACTCCTGCGGCGAGTGCAGGAACTGCACGGACACCAGGTCGAACTCGCCGTCGGGGAACGAGGTCGCCAGGTCGTGGTGCTGCCAGGCCACGACCACGCCCGCCTCGCCCGCGTGCTTGGCGGCCCGTTCCAGCGCGACCGTGGAGATGTCGGTCGCGGTGACCTGCCACCCCTGTCGCGCCAGCCAGATCGCGTCCGCGCCCTCGCCACACCCGAGGTCGAGCACCCGACCGGGCTCGAGCGAGGTCACCTCGCGGACGAGGAGCTCGTTCGGTTCGCCGCTCCACATCTGGTGATGCTCGGCGTATCGGCCGTCCCAGTACTGCTCGTCTTCGGTCATGCTTCGAACTGTCCGCGAGGCAGCTCGATTCTGGCAAGTAATGTTGCTGGAACGGCAACTAAGGGGAGACGCCACGTCTATGAGTGCTGTCCAGATCGGCGCGATCGTTCCGCTCACCAAGCCCGGCTGGGTCGAGGCGGGCCGGCACCTGCTTGCCGGACTCGAGCTTGGGGTTCGCGAGGTCAATGACGCCGGCGGGATCGCCGGGCGGACGCTCGAGCTGGTGGTCCGCGACACCGCGGCCGATCCGCGGAAGGCCGAGGCGGCCGTCGACGAGCTGGCGAGTATGGGCGTCGTGGCCTTGGCGGGGGAGTACCACAGCGTCGTCGCTCGCGCCGCCGCCGCGCGAGCCGACGCGGTCGGTCTGCCGTTCCTCTGCTCCTCTGCGGTTCTCGACGCGCTCACCGAGCAGCCGACGGACTGGGTCGCGCGCATCGCCCCGGCGCAGTCCCACGGCTGGCGGCTCTACGCGGACTACCTCCTCGGCGCCGGCCACAGTCGCATCGCCGTCGCGGCGCAGCCGAGCGTCTACTGGACGGCTGGCACCCGCATCCTGCGCAACCACCTCGGGACGCGCGGCACCGTCGTCGAGCTCGACGTGAACATGCTCGGCCCCGAAGGAGTGTGCGACGAGCTCGTCAGCCAAGGCGCCACGGCTCTCCTCCTGCTGGTCGGCACCCCGGAGCCAGCGGTGCCGATCGTCAAGGCCGTCCGCGACGACCGGCGCCTCGCCGAGATCCTGCTGGGCGCTCCGGCCGGCCAGCCCGAGTTCGCCGCCTGGGCGACAGAACTCGGCGACGACGGCGCCGCGATCCCGTTTCTGCGCTACCTCCCGGAGCGCCTCAGCCCAGCAGGCGAACGCGTCGAGGCGGCCCTCCGGGAGCAGCTGGACGAGGCGCCCTCGTTCGTCGCCTTCGAGGGCTACGACACGATCGCCGTCCTCGCCGAGGCGCTCCGTTCGCACGGCACGGACAGGGCACGCGTCGCCGAAGCCTGGCCGCGGCTCTCGGTCGAAGGCACCCGCGGCCAGATCCGGTTCTCCCGCACTCCAGGCATCAACGTCTGGCAATGGGCCTGGCCGCCGGTCCAGGTCGTCGATCGAGACCCGGCCAATCCCGGCCGATTCCGGATCTTGTACGCCAGCTGAGAAGAGCCGCTCATACTGCCCGGCCATGCCGTTCGGCGGTTCGGGACTTGACGACATGACGCCGCCTCCCCAACGTGGCCCTAAGACGTGGGTAACATCCCGTCGGCATACGGGCCAAAATGGGTAGTGGGTCAGGCCGTCTAACGAGGGAGGCACACTCGTGGTCTGCTCGAAACGCATCGGTGAGGGCGGTCAGGCGCCGTGATCACGCTGACCGCGGGGGCGCGGGAGGCGCTCCGGCCGGACGAAGTAGTGCTGATCGACTGGCACGTCACCGGCCTTTGCTGTGCGGACGCGGGAGAGTTCTCCGTGCGTCCGCTTCGCACCTCACGACTGCCGCGCACGATGCGGCCGGTTCCGGCCGCACCTGAGGGCTCGGTGTACGTCCATCCCACCGCGTGGTCGCACCTCGCCGAGCACGACGTCGAGGTCGACTGCCGCATGTTCGGTCCATGGCGCCGGTACGTCACCGACCTGCCGCCGGACGCGGGCCTGCGCGCCTGCATGGGGCGTCTGCACACGGATTCCACGAGAGGAGCAGGAGCGTGAGTCTGTTGGATCGGCCGAGGCCGAGTACCCGTTCGATCGTGATCTGGTCGGGCGTCGCGGTGATCGGTGCGGTGGCCTGGGGCGTCCTCGCGCTCTCGCGCGGGGAGGACGTCAACGCCGCCTGGTTGGTGGTGGCGGCACTCGGCTCGTACGCGATCGCCTACCGCTTCTACGCGAAGGTCATCGTCAAGCACGTCTTGCGGGTGGACGACCGGCGCGCGACGCCGGCGGAACGGCTGAACAACGGCATCGACTACCACCCGACCGACAGGCGGGTGCTGTTCGGCCATCACTTCGCCGCGATCGCCGGTGCCGGACCGCTCGTCGGTCCCGTTCTCGCCGCGCAGATGGGCTACCTGCCCGGCACGATCTGGATCATCTTCGGCGTCATCTTCGCCGGTGCCGTGCAGGACATGGTGATTCTGTTCTTCTCGATGCGCCGCGACGGCAAGAGTCTGGGCCAGATGGCGCGCCAGGAGATCGGGCCGATCGGCGGCGTCGCGGCGCTCGTCGCCGTGATGGTCATCATGATCATCCTGCTCGCCGTGCTCGGCATCGTCGTGGTGAACGCGCTCGCGCAGTCGCCGTGGGGCACGTTCTCGCTCGCGATGACGATCCCGATCGCCTTGTTCATGGGCGCGTACATGAGGTGGTGGCGTCCCGGCAAGGTGATCGAGACGACCGTCATCGGCGTGGCCCTGCTGCTGCTCGCGATCGTCGCCGGCGGCTGGGTGGCGAACTCCGGGCTTGCCGACACGTTCACGTTGAGCCCGCAGGCGTTGACGATCAGCTTGATCATCTACGGCTTCGTCGCCGCGGTGCTGCCGGTGTGGCTGCTGCTCGCGCCACGGGACTACCTGTCCACGTTCATGAAGATCGGCGCGATCATCCTGCTGGCGGCGGGCGTGATCTTCACGCTGCCGTCGATGAAGCTGCCCGCGTTCACCGAGTTCGCGTTCAACGGGCAGGGCCCGGTCTTCGCAGGCTCGCTGTTCCCGTTCGTGTTCATCACGATCGCGTGCGGCGCGTTGTCCGGCTTCCACTCGCTGATCTCGTCCGGCACGACTCCGAAGATGATCCAGAAGGAGTCGCAGGTCCGGATGGTCGGGTACGGCGGCATGCTGATGGAGTCGTTCGTCGCGATCATGGCGCTGGCCGCGGCGTGCATTCTCGAGCCGGGCTTGTACTTCGCGATGAACTCGCCAGCCGGACTGCTCGGTCCGACCGTCCAGACGGCTTCTGAGTTCGTTACTGGGTTGGGCTTCTCGATCACACCGGACGCCTTGACCGCGGCGGCCGCGGCGGTGGAGGAACAGACGCTGGTCGCGCGGACGGGTGGCGCCCCGACGCTCGCGGTCGGCATGTCGGAGATCTTCTCCGGCCTGTTGGGCGGAACGGCGTTGAAGGCGTTCTGGTACCACTTCGCGATCATGTTCGAGGCGCTGTTCATCCTCACCACGGTGGACGCCGGCACGCGGGTCGGCCGGTTCATGCTGCAGGACACGTTGGGCAACATCTGGAAGCCGCTGGCGCGAGTGAGCTGGTGGCCCGGTCTCGCCGCGACGAGTGCCGTGGTGGTCGGCGGCTGGGGCTACTTCCTGTGGGTCGGCGTGAACGACCCGCTCGGCGGCATCAACCAGCTGTTCCCGCTGTTCGGTATCGCCAACCAGCTGCTGGCAGCCGTCGCGCTGACGGTCGCGACCACGCTGATCATCAAGAGCGGCAGGGTGAAATGGGCGTGGGTCACGCTCGTCCCGTTGGCCTGGGACGCCGCGGTGACGTTGACCGCGAGCTGGCAGAAGGTGTTCTCGTCCGACCCGAAGCTGGGCTTCCTGGCGCAGCGTGAGCGGTACGCGGACGCCCTGGCCCAGAACCAGGTCCTCGCCCCGGCGAAGAGCATCGAGGACATGCAGCAGGTGGTGCTCAACTCGACGGTGAACGCCACGCTGGCCGCGCTGTTCGCCGTCCTGATCATCATCGTGATCGCCGACGCGATCCGGGTCTGGACCCAGGCGATCAGGAGAGGTGAGCCGCTGCCGAGCAGTGAGGCTCCGTTCGTGGAGTCGAAGCTGGTCGCCCCGTCCGGCCTGATCCCCACCCGTGAGGAACGTCGTCAGCTCGCTGGCGTGGGTGGTGGGGAGCAGGACGGGACGCCGGATCCGAAGAAGTAGCTCTGTGGTGCGGCCTTCCAGATCGGTTCAGCCGGTCTGGAAGGTCGCCATCATCGCCATGTCCTCGTGCTCGAGGTTGTGGCAGTGCATGAGGTACGGGCCGAGGTAGTCGGTGAAGCGGACCAACACCTCCACGTACTCGCTCGGTCGTACGTCCACCGTGTCCTTCCAGCCGGTGTCGTAGGGACCTGGGTCGTGTCCACCGCGGGTGAGGACCTGGAACGGGTCGAGGTGGACGTGTACCGGGTGGTGCAGGTCGGAGCCGAAGCGCCAGATCTCGATGTCGCCGAGCCGCGGATCGGCGTCGATCCGCTCCGGGTCGTACGTCGCGCTGTTGATCGTCCAACCGTTGTGGTCGCCGTTGTGTGGGACGAGCTCGCCGCGGTTGAAGAACCAGTCCCGCGTCCGTACGGCCTTCGCCGGGTCGAGCCGCTCGATCCGGCTCAGCCGCGCCGGCACGTTCGAGTCGTCGGCTGCCTTGCGGGCAACGACGAACCGCATCACCCGTGACGCCGACGGGCTTTCGCCGAGCTGGTTCGCCAGCGTCACCGTCGTTCCGACAGCCAGCTGGGAGAAGTCGACCACCACGTCGAAGCGTTCGCCGGAAGCGACGTCAAGCCGCTCCTGCCGCACCGGTCGTTCCAGCAACCCGCCGTCGGAGCCGACCTGCGTGAACGGCAGCTTGTCACCCGATGACGCCTCCATCGCGAGCCGGAAGCGTCGCGCGTTCGAGGCGTTCAGCAGCCGGAACCGGTACCGCGCCGCGTCCACCTCGAGCGCCGGCCACGGAGCGCCGTTCACGAGCACGACATCGCCCAGCACGCCTTCCATGTAGGCAGGAACGACGCCGGGCTGCAGTTTGAGCGTCGAGTCGATGCTCGGGTACAGGAACGTGCCGTCCTCGTCGAACGACCGGTCCACGATCATCAACGGGAGGTCGCGCTCGCCTTCGGGCAGCGGCAGCGCGGCCTCCTCGTCGTCGCGGACGAGCTGGAAGCCGGCGAGGCCCCGATAGACCTGCGGCGCGGTGAAGTCCATCCGGTGGTCGTGGTACCAGAGCGTCGCCGCCCGTTGCTTGCTCGGGTAGACGTACTCCCGTTCGCCGGACGTCACCTTGCCGACCATGGCGTGCGAGAACGACTGGGCGTCGGTCTCTCCTTCGGGGAGCACCAGGTCGATCGCGTGCCCGTCGTGCTCTGCCGGCGTGTGCCCGCCGTGCAGGTGTGTGGCGGTCGGAACGGGCAGTTCGTTGCGATGCCGTACGACGATCCGCCGGCCGGACCGCGACTCGATCGTCGGGCCGGGAAACGTGCCGTCGTACCCGAAGATCTTCGTCTTCAGCCCCGGCAGGATCTCGACCGAGGCCTCGCGTTGCACCAGCTCGTAGTAGTCGGTGGTCGCGTCCGTACGGACCGGACGCTTCACCGCCGGGATCGGCAGTGGGACCGTGAACGGGCTGGGCAGTCTCGCCGTGCTTCGCAGCACCTCCCCGGTCTGACCGACCAGCCCGTCCGGTCGCCAGGCGGCCACACCGAGCATGGCCACGCCAGCACCCCCGACCGCACCGAGGAAACCTCGCCTCGACAGCTTCATGAGCGACGCTTCTTCCGTGTCTTCGGCTCCCGCGCGACCTTGGCGCGGGCGCCGAACGTCCAATACGTGAACAACAACTGGGTCATCAGCAGGAGAATCCCGAACGGGACATGGAAGGCGACCAGCCGCTCGTACCCGAGCCCCTTCTGCGTCTCCTCCAGCAGCGCGAGCCCCAGGCTGAACCAGATCGGCCACAGCTTGCCGCCGCCGCCCGCCGCGTACACGATCGCGGCGACGAGCTGGGCGGCGACCATGAGCGTGACGATCTGCCCGTTCAGCTCGTGCAGCCCGATGGCGTCGAAGTCGCCGGAGAGGTAGATCCCCGCGAGCACGGGCTGCAGGAAGAACACCAGCAGGTGCAGCACGGCGATGATCCGCAGCGCGACCAGGCTCTTGCGTGGTGTGCGTACCCGACGCGGGGCCTCGGGCTCGGTCGCGGGTTCTTCGGTCAACAGGTTGTCGCTCATGACACTGCCGCTTTCTCGTCCATGGGAGCGGGTCGGAAGAAACGCCGGGCGGAGCCGAGCAGGATGGCCGCGGCGAGCACGAAGAAGATCGGGCCGGAGACCATGGGCGGTGGCGGCGGAGTTCCGGGCGAGCGGTCGGCGAGGAACATCACCGCTGCCGCGCCGAGGCTCCACAGCGGCAGCAGCCACAGCGTCCACCAGGCCCAGCGTTGCCCCGCTCGGTACGCCGTGGCGATGATCGCGAGCAGCAGCAGCCCGACCACGGCGATGGTGACTCCGTTCGCTCGTACGCCGATGTCGGCGACCTCGTACGCGTCCGCGCTCTCGGCCCGCAACTGGTCGAGCGTCTTGCCGGTGAGGCCGAACGGGATAGCCGCGTCCGCCTCGTTGCCGTTCCGAACGTCCCCCACGCCGAAGATCACCAGGATCCCGGACAGGACCGCGAGCACGATCCATCCGCGACGTTCCAGGAACCCCCACATGTGCGTTTCCTCCCCTTGCGGCCCGCCTTCGGGGCCACGTACCACCAGACTCGCCGCCTGGAGGCCTCGGGAGAAGCTGGCTGCCCGCACGGCCCTATGGAGGCTGGCCTCCAGGGCAACGGAGGCCAACTCCCTTCGCCGGGTGCCCGAAGGGGCCGACAATGGGGTGGTGACGGGAAGGAACAGGCAGCAGCAGATCGCGATGTGGACGTTCGCGGTCGTGGCGGGGCTGTCGTTCGTCCTCGGCGCGTACATCGCGATCGCTCTGGAGACCGTCGACGGGCACGACCCTGGCATGAGCCTGATCTGGCTGCTGGCTGGCCCGTTCCCGTTCTACGTGGTCGGGCTGGCCGCGTACTGGCGGGCGCCGACCTATCCGATCTCGGGGCTGCTGCTCGGTCTGGGCGGGATGTTCGGACTGCAGACAGTGATCGAGTACGGCGTGAAGGCAGCAGCGGTGGTGGATGCTCCCGCCGGCCTCCTGGTGGCCGGTGTCTGGGCCTGCGGGGTCACGGGGATGATCGCCATGATCTTCCTCGTCCGGGTCCTGGCGTTGTTGCCCGACGGTCGATACCGCCATGGGTATGAGCGCGTGATCCTGGCCGCGGCATGGCTGGTCCCGCTCGTCGCGGTGCTGATTCTCTTCGCCGGGCCGACCGCGTACGTCGACCATGCTCCGTACTTCGAGGCGTTCCCGCGCGTACCGACCTCGCTGCCGACGATCGAGTGGCTGGCCGGCCCGGTCACGGTTGCCTATCAGTACTACTGGGTGATCGTGATCGTGGGGATCGGGCTGTTCGTGGCACGCGCGGTCCGGATGGAGCCCAAGGAACGCCGGATGCTGCGCGCCGTCTTCGTCGTGCTGCTCTTGATCGCCCTCGAGCTGATCGCGCTCGGCCTCGGCTACCTGTGGTTCGCGCAGCCGGCGCCGGCGACGCAGTTGTTGACCGGCTTCTTCGGCATGCTCCCGTTCGTCGCGATTCTCGCCGCGGTGGTCGTGGCGGGCGTGCAGTCGCGGAATCTCCCGGTGGGTGTGGTGGTCCGGCGCTCGCTGGTCTTCGGGCTCGTCTGGATCCTGATCGCCGGCACGTACGTCGCGCTGGCCTCCGCACTCGGGCTGGCCGTGTCGGCGCGGCTGCCGATCGGCATCGCCGTGGTGGCGACGGTGGCGGCGACCGTCGTGCTCGAGCCCGTACGGCGATGGGTCAACCGGCTGGCGGAGCGGCGGGTCTTCGGCCGGCGGCTCAGTGGTTACGAGCTGCTCGTCCGGCTCGGCGGGACCTTGGAGCACGCGTTCCGGGCGCGTGAGTTGGCGGACGAGCTGGCCGGTGGGTTGCGGGACGGCTTGGGGCTGTCCTGGGCGCAGGTCTCGGTCGACGGGTACGTGGCGTCCGCTGGAACGGTGTCGGGGTCCGCGTCCGCGGAGCAGCCGCTGTCGCACGGCGAGGTCGTGCTGGGGGAGATCCGTTGCGGACCGAAGCTGGGTGGCGCGTTCCTCCCTCGCGACCTGGAGCTGGTCGAGACCTTGGCGCGTCAAGCGGCGCTTGCCTTGCACAACGCGCGCCAGGCCGCGGAGTTGGAGGCGTCGCGGGCACGGATCGTGCAGGCGCAGGACGCCGAACGGCGCCGCATCGAACGCGACCTCCACGACGGCGTCCAGCAGGAAGTCGTTGCCCTGGTGGCGAAGCTCGGGTTGGCGCGTTCGTCGCTCAACCGGGATGCGAGCCGGGCCGGTGAGCTGCTGGGCGAGCTGCAGGGCGAGGCGTTGCGGATCGTCGAGGACCTGCGCGAGCTCGCGCACGGGATCCACCCGTCGGTCCTGACCGACGAGGGTCTGGTGGCGGCCGTCGAGTCGACCGCGCGGCGGATGCCCATCCCGGTGGCGGTTTCGGCGGACGGCGTACGTTCTGCCCGGTTCCCGGTCGAGGTGGAGGAGTCGGCGTTCTACTTCGTGTCCGAGTCGTTGACGAACGTGCTCAAGCACGCGCGGGCGTCACGGGTGGCCATCGACCTGGTGGCGGTGAACGGGACGTTGGTGGTGGAGGTTCGGGACAACGGAACGGGGCTGCCGCCGAACGTTCAGGCCGGCGCGGGGTTGACGGCGCTGCGAGACCGGATCGAGGCGGTGGGCGGTACGTTGTGGGTCGGTAGTGACGACGGAGGAGCGGCCGTAAGTGCCATTCTTCCTTCTGGGGCGGGAGATTCATGAAGGTCGTGATCGCCGAGGACCACTACCTCGTGCGTGAGGGGACGCGCCGGATCCTGGAGGACTCGGGCTCGGTGTCGGTGATCGCGGCCGTGGGCACGGCGGTGGAGCTGCTCGACGCGGTCGATCGGCTGAGTCCTGACGCGGTGATCACCGACATCCGGATGCCGCCGGGTCATCACACCGAGGGCATCGCGGCAGCGCACGAGATCCAGACGCGGTTTCCCTCGGTGGGCGTGGTCGTGCTGTCGCAGCACGCCAACGAGCAGTACGCGTTCGCGTTGTTCTCGCATGGCACCGCCGGGTTGGCGTACCTGTTGAAGGAACGCGTGGGCGATGTCGACGAGCTGCTGCGTGCGTTGCGCGAGGTCGTGGCGGGGCGGTCGGTGATCGACCCGCGGATCGTGGAGGTGCTGGTGCGGAGCCATACGCGGACGTCGGAGTCGCCGCTGGCCTCGTTGACCGCGCGCGAGCTGGACGTGCTGGGGGAGATGGCGCAGGGGAAGAACAACCGAGGGATCGCCGAGGCGTTGTCGTTGTCGGAGTCGACGGTGGAGAAGCACGTGAACGCGGTGTTCGCGAAGCTCTCGTTGGGGACCGAGGACTCGTTGCACCGGCGGGTGGCGGCGGTGCTCACGTTCCTCCGGCACGCTCCTTCTGGCGGCGCCGCGTGATCGCGATCGTCGCGACGACGACCACGGCGAGGGCTACCGCGAGGATGGGCACGCCGATGGCCTCGAGTGCGTTGGCCAATCCACGTTGCAGGTCGTCAACGGCATCGACGATCGGATCGGCGTTGGCACCTCGGAGCTCGTACCAGCCGTAGTACGCGACGTACGCGCCGACGGCGACCATGAGGGCGCCGGCGAGCCTCGGGATCAGCCGGCCCGCGCTCCGAAGCCTGCGGACGAGTCCCTGGCGGGCGAGCGCGACCGCCACCGCCGCGACGCCGACGGTGACACCCATGCCGGCCGCGTAGGCGAGGTAGAGCCCGACGCCTTCGAGGGGGTCGTCGGCGCGGAAGCTGCCGACGACGATCGCGAGGAACGGGCCGATCGTGCAGCCGATCGAGGCGACGGCGTAGGAGGCGCCGAACGCGACCATCGCGGCGGTGGATCTCGTGATCGGGCCCTTGCCGGTGGGGAGCTTGACCGTGGGGAGAGCACGGCCAGCGAGGAGCCAGCCGCCGCTCGCGACGAGGGCGAGGCCGAGGACGATCGTGAACCACGGCAGGTGGCGCTGGACGCCGCTGGCCAGTGGGGCGACGACGAGGCCGAAGACGCCGAAGACAGCGGCGAATCCCGTGGTCATCGCGGCGGTGAGCTTGAGCGCGTTCCGTACCTCGTGGCCCTTGTCGTCGCCGAGAACGAGAAAGCCGAGGTAGGCGGGCAGGAGCGCGAAGCCACACGGGTTGACGGCGGCCAGCATGCCCGCGGCGAGGGCGACGAGCATCAGGTCGTGTCTGGCAAATAGCGCCGGTCATCGCGCGCAGCGCGATGGCGCGCGGCGCATCGCGCCCGGCTGGGCGTGGTGCAGGAGGAATTCATAGTTCGTCCTATGGGTGACGATGTGGACCGCGTCCAGGCGGGATGCGAGGTGTCGCGCGTCAGGCGATCTTTGACAGACACGGCCTACGTCTCGGCCAGCTCGGCGACGCGGTCCTCGAGCCCGTCGTGGTCGAGGCGGCCGCGGAAGACCTCGGCGCCGTTCTTGTCGAGGAGGACCCAGCTGGCCTGCGAGGTGACGTCGAACCGCTTCCAGACCTTGCCGTCCTCGTCGGCCAGGTGCGTGACCGCGCCGAGGTCGCCGTCGTCGACGAACTCGCGCATCGCGTCCTCCTCGCCGAGTCCGCCGACGCCGAGGAGGTTGACAGCGCCGCTGTGCTTGGCGGCGAGCTCCTTGACCGTCGGTGCTTCGTCGCGGCAGATGTGACACCAGGGCGCCCAGAACCACAGTGCGGTCGGCTTCCCCGCCAGCTTGGCGCCGTCGTACGCCTCGCCGTCGAGCGTGGTGCCGGTGAACGTCAACGCTGCCGGCACCCTCTGCTCGGTCGGCGTCGGGCTCGGAGCCATCGTCGACATCTTGCTCGGCGTCATCGCCGGCGCCGTGGTGGTGGCGTCGGTCGGCGCTGCCCGCGGTGTGTCCGTCGACTCGCCGCCGCAGCCGGCGACCGCCAGCAGGACGACGACCGCCGCGCCCATGCCACGCCTCATCTGCCATCCCTTTCGTCCGGTTGGCCCACACCCTAGGGGAGCCCGACCTTCGGAGACCCTTACGAAGCCGTGACGCCGGCAGGTCAGGATCGTCCGGGTGATGGTCAAGATCGGACTAGTCCTACATCGTTGAAGAAGTCAGGCTGTGAGCGCCGAAGGGGAGGCCCACCATGCCGAACATGTCGTGGATTCTCGTTCCTGTCTTGCTGATTGCCGGCTCTCTGACCACGTCAGCGCCGGCCGAGGCCGAGGTCACCAAACCGACCATCGCCGCCGACTTCAGCACCAGCGCCGGTACGTTCGACCATGCCAAGTACCTCAACGCGAACGAGGGTGGCTACCTCACCCACAACGCGCTGAACTGGTTGCCGGAGTCCTATCCGAAGTTCAAGCAGGCCGGGCTGCGGATGGTCGCGATCACCCATCTGCTCAACGAGAACTTCTACAACGTCGTCCAAGGTACGCCGCCCAACCTCACGTACGACTTCAGCAAGCTCGACCGCGTCGTCCTGCCGCTCGTCGAGCAGGGCATGACCCCGTACATGGGCGTCGCGTTCACCCCGCAAGCCCTCGGCGGCGCCGACAAGGCGACCGGCTACGACAACGCGATCCCGAACGACAACGCGCTGTGGGGACAGGTCGTTCAGGCGCTCGTCCAGCACTACAAGGACCTCGGCCACACCGGTTGGTACTGGGAGGTCTGGAACGAGCCCGACCTCGGCGGTTTCTGGGCCGGCACCCAGCCGCAGTACAACGCGATGTACCAGGCCACCGCCACGGGCGTGAAGAACGCCGACCCCACCGCGAAGATCGGCGGACCCACGACGACGCAGGGCGGCTGGTGGTTCCTCGACGGCTTTACCGCGTTCCTGAAGGACAATCCGGCGGTCCCGCTCGACTTCGCCGCCGTGCACAGCTACGGCCCGGACCCGACGTTTGCGCTCGTCGACGACGTCAAGTCGCGCCTCGACGCCGCCGGGCGGCCGAACGTGCCGATCTTCGTGACGGAGTGGAACATCACCGCCCAGATGACCAGCGGCCCCGGGGCGCCCTCCGACACCAACCAGGGCGCCTCGTACGCGGTCCGCCGGATGGGCGACGCTCTGCGCCGGCCGGCGCTGTCGAAGATCTTCTGGTTCTCGCCGAAGGAGGGGCTGCAGCCGTCCTCGCTGTTCAACGGCGACCTCGGCCTGCTCACCGTCGACAACCACAAGAAGGCGGCGTTCAACGCGTTCGAGCTCACCAACCGGCTTCAGCCGACGCTCCTCCAGACGTCCGTCACGGGCCCGGGCACGCAGGACGGCTCGGTCGGCGCGATCGTGACCAAGGACCCGGCGACGGGCAAGGTCGTGCTGCTGGCCTGGAACGACCAGGCCGCTGGCGCACAGCTGGATCTGAACGTGCGGAACTTGCCCTACACCAGAAGGCAGAACGTCCAGATCACGCAATATCTGATCGACGCCACGCACGGCAACTACTACAAGGACTACGCCGAAGGCCTTCGTGGCTACAGTGTCGGGCCCACCGAGAACGCGGACCCCGTCGACGTCCGGATCGTCAAGGGCAGCAGCACGTTCGACCGCAGGCTCACCGTCGAGCCGTACAGCGTGGTCGCGTACGTCCTCGAGAAGACCAACGCTCGCCAGGTCGCCGAGAGGCCGAAGCCCGCGGTGACGCGCAACCTCGCCCAGGGTCGGCAGGTCGCGGCCAGCTCGGCCGTGCCGTGGGGCTGGTCCCAGGCCGCGCTCGTCGACGGGCTCACGCACACGTTCAGCAAGGTCGACAGCGGGGCGGTGAGCAACGGCTGGTCGAGCAACGGCCACGACACCGCCGACGCCACCGAATGGGCGTACGTCGACCTCCTGCAGCCCTCTCGGGTCGACCGGGTCAAGCTGTTCCCGCGCGACGACAAGGACTGCGAGGGGTACGGCTTCCCGATCGACTTCACCATCCAGGGCAGCAAGGACGCGATCTCCTGGAAGACGCTCGCGACGCGGACGAACTTCAACGACGGCAAGCCGCTCGCCGCACCGGTGAGCGGCCAGACGTTCACCGTCTCCGGCAGCTACCGCTACGTCCGCGTACACGCCACCAAGCTCCAAACGGCCTGCGCCGGCGACCCGACTCGGTACTTCCAGCTCGCCGAGTTCCAGGTCGAGTCCGACACCGCTCGCTGACCTGGCGATCCACCGGCCCGCCTCGGGCGTTCGCCGCAGGCCTTGACATCCCGGCACGGAGTGCGTCACCGTAGCGCCAGGCCCAATCTTGTAAACGTTTGCAAGAACGTTTACAAGATGATGGCCTGGGTCCTGACGATCACCGCGCTCTCCGTCTGGCTCGGGGTTGAGGCCGGTGATCCTTCTCTTGCGAGGATGTCGGATGACGGAGCACTCGAGGCGCACGCTGACGGATGTGGCCAAGCGGGCCGGGGTGTCGGTGGCCTCTGTGTCGCGCGTCCTCAACGGGCTGTCCGCGAGCCCGGCCATGACCGAACGCGTCCAGGACGCCGTCGAGAAGCTCAACTACGTTCCCGACGCGACCGCGCGGTCGCTCAAGGTGGGCAGGACCCAACAGCTCGCGCTCGCGGTCGCCGACATCGGCAACCCGGTGTACGTCGAGATGATGCGCGCCGTCGAGACCGTCGTCCGCAAGGCCGGCTACCGCCTCGTGCTCTCCTCGACCGGCTCCAACCCCGAGGAAGACCTCAGCCTGCTCAAGAGCCTCGCTCACGGGTACGCCGACGGGCTCATCCTCAGCCCGCTGCGGATCACGCCCGAGCTGCTCCGCGAGCTGCAGGCCGTCCGCGTACCCGTCGTCGTCATCGGTACCGTCCCCAAGGACGCGGGCGTCGACAGCGTCCGGGCCAACTCGGCACGGGGCATCGCGCTCGCCGTTCAGCACCTCGCGAGAACGGGGCGCAGAATCATCGCGTTCATCAACGGCCCGCTCGACACCGTTCCCGGGGCCGCGCGGCAGAAGGGTTTCGACCGCGCCACCAGGCAGATCGGGCTCGAGATCGACCAGTCTCTCCACGTCTTCGCGCAGGACTTCACGTTCCAGGCAGGCAAGCAAGCCGCCCAGATCCTGCTCGACAACGGCACCCCCGACGCCCTCATCTGCGCCAACGACCTGCTCGCCGTCGCCGCCATGCACGAGCTGGCCAAGCGCAAGCTCAAAGTCCCCGAGGACGTCGCCGTCGTCGGCATCGACAACACCGAGCTCGCCGACCTCGCGTTCCCGACCCTCACCAGCGTCGACCTCGGCAGCGCCGAACGGGGGCGCATCGCCGCCGAGCTGCTGCTCGACCGCCTCGACCAGCCGACCAGGGAGCCACGGCAGAAGATCGTCCAGCCCAGACTCGTCACCCGGCAGTCGACCTCATGACCGCCGCCACCATGGCGCCGCCGGGCCACGCACAGCGCAAGCGCCGAAGGAGTACGGACGGCCGCGACGCCTGGCTGCTCGTTCTCCCCGCGATGCTGCCGATCCTGATCTTCAGCGCGTACCCGTTGATCCGCGGCCTCTGGCTCGGCTTCACCGACGCGCGAGCGGGTCTCAACGTCGACACGAACTTCGTCGGCCTCGACAACTTCGCCAAGCTGCTGGGCAACGACCTGTTCTGGAACTCGTTCAAGATCGGCCTGATCTGGGCGATCAGCGTCACCGTTCTGCAGTTCCTGCTGAGCCTCGGCCTCGCCCTGCTGCTCAACCAGAACCTGCGCCTGCGTTGGCTCGCCCGCACCCTCGCGCTCGTCCCGTGGGCGATGCCGCAGGTGATCGTCGCGATCATGTGGACGCTGATGCTCAACCCCACCAGCGGTCCGGTCAGCAACCTGGTCAAGCAGCTCGGCCTCACCGACCAGAACATCAACTGGCTCGGCAACTTCTCCACCGCACTGCCCGCGGTGATCCTCGTCGGCGTCTGGGTCGGCATGCCCCAGACGACGATCACGTTGCTTGCCGGCCTGCAGTCCGTTCCCGCCAACCTGCACGAGGCGGCGGCCGTCGACGGCGCGGGAACGTGGAACAGGTTCCGGTTCGTCACGCTGCCCAGCCTCGGCCCGGTGATCGCCGCGATCACCTCACTCGACTTCATCTGGAACTTCAACTCGTTCGGCCTGGTCTACGTGCTCACCGCCGGCGGTCCCGGCGGGCAGACGATGCTGCCGATGCTGTTCGCGTACAACGAGGCCTTCAAGTACGGGCACTTCGGCTACGCCGCCGCGATGGGCGACGTCATGGTCGTCATCATCTGCGTGCTGCTGCTGTTCTATGTACGTTCGAGGCTCCGGAGTGTGGCGCAATGAGCACGCCGTACGCCCGGACCCGTCCCGCCAGCCGCATGCTGCAGTACGCCGCGCTCGTCGGCTACATCGTCTTCCTCGCGTTCCCGCTGCTGTGGCTGCTGTCCAGCTCGCTCAAGTCGCCGCGCGAGCTCGCCGAGGTCAACGCCGACCTGATCCCGCGGGACTGGCAGTTCTCCAACTACACCACGGCGATCGACCGACTCGATCTCGCGCAGTCGGCGGCCAACAGCGCGATTGTCTCGATCTGTACGACGTTCCTCGTGCTGGTGGTCGCGATCCCCGCCGCGTACGCGCTCGCCCGCTATCGCACGAAGCTGCGCGGCATCACCAACGGCTGGATCCTCGTCAGCCAGGTGTTCCCGGTCATCCTGATCGTGATCCCGCTGTTCATGATCCTCAAGGGCATCGGCCTGGTGAACACGCTGCCGGGGCTCGTGCTGGTCTACATGGTGTGGTCGCTGCCGTTCGCGCTGTGGATGCTGCAGGGGTACGTCGCGTCGATTCCGATCGACCTCGAGCAGGCCGCGGCGATCGACGGCGCCGGACGGCTGACGATCCTCTGGCAGATCGTCGGGCCGCTGCTGTTGCCTGGGCTCGTCGCCACCGCCATGTTCACGTTCATCTCGGCCTGGAGCGAGTTCTTCTTCGCCCTGGTGCTGATCCAGTCGCCGAACCTCGCCACCTTGCCACTGACGTTGGCCAGGTTCGTCGGCGCCGAAGGCCAGGTGCAGCTCGGTCCGCTCGCGGCCGGAGCGCTCCTCGCCACCATCCCCAGCCTCGTGTTCTTCGCGATTCTGCAACGCCGCTTGACGTCCGGGCTGCTCGCCGGTGCGGTCAAGGGCTAGAAAGGACTATTGAGATGCGAACGAGACTGCTGGCCCTCGCCGCGGCGGGCCTCACGGTCGCCGCGTTCGGCCTGTCGGCGTGCGGGGGCGACGCCGACGAAGGCAGCGGCGGCAAGGTCACGCTGAAGTTCCAGAGCCTGGCGTTCCAGGAGCCGACGATCGCCGCGACGAAGAAGATCATCGCGGACTGGAACGCGGACAACCCGAACATCCAGGTCGAGTACGTGCAGGGCAGCTGGGACGCCGTACACGACCAGCTCGTCACCCAGTTCCAGGGCGGTACGGCACCGGACATCATCCACGACGAGTCCGCCGACATCGCCGGTTTCGCCAAGCAGGGTTACCTCGCCGACCTCACGCCGTACCTCGACGACAAGGTGAAGAAGAGCGTCTCGGAGGGCGTCTGGGCGACGGTATCGGAGGGCGAGCAGACGTTCGCCGTGCCGACGTTGCTGCAGTCGTACGTCGTGTTCGGCAACCAGAAGCTGATGCAGGCGGGTGGGGTGCCGCCGAAGTCCGGTGGGAAGTGGACCTGGGACGACCTGGCCGTTGCGTCGAAGAAGCTCACCGCGGAGGGCAAGTACGGCCTCGGCTGGGGCCTGAAGCAGCCGACGGCAACGGTGATGAGTCTCAGCCTCGGGTTCGACGGGAAGTTCTTCGAGGGCACCGGAGCCGACGCCAAGATCACGGTGGGAGCGAACGAGCTCGAGGTGCCCAAGCGCATCCACGACATGGCGTACGTGGACAAGTCGATCGACCCGACCACGCTGACACAGAGCGGCGGGGACATCATGCCAGGGTTCTACGACGGCAAGTACGCGATGATCGTTGGCGGCAGCTTCCTCGGCCAGCAGATCAAGGCCGAAGCGCCGAAGGGTTTCGAGTGGGTCGCCCTGCCGCCGCTCTCGGGAACCGTGTCCGACGCCCAGTCGGCCAACCCGCAGACATTGTCCGTCGCCGCGGAGAGCAAGCACGTCGAAGAGGCGGCGAAGTTCCTCACCTTCTTCATGCAGGCTGACAATCTGGCCGCGGTCGCCCAGGGTGACTGGCTCGTCCCGACCTCGACCGACGCCCAGGCCGCGGTTCTCGACCAGACCAAGGCCGCGGATGGTTGGCAGCAGACGATCGAGAGCGGACGACGGCTCACCGAGGCTCCGTTCCAGACGGTCGACAGCTACCCGCAGTGGAAGGACCAGATCGCCACGCCTGCGTTGCAGCAGTACCTCGCCAACAAGATCGACGAAGCCACGTTGACGAAACAGCTCGTGGACGGATGGGGCCAGGTCGGCGGATCGTGAGTCAGCTCGAAGACAAGGCAGTCGGCTGTCTGGTCGGCGCGGCCGTCGGTGACGCACTCGGGGGTGCTACCGAAGGCTGGACATCGGAGCAGATCGTCGAACGGTACGGCGGCCCGGTCACCGGGATCGTGCCGCCGTACTTCCCGAACTGGCAGGACGCGAGGCCGATTGCTCCATACCACAAGGGCGATGGGCACGTCACCGACGACACGTTGATGACGCACGCCCTTGTGGAGGTCTACGCCAAGCGGCGTTCTCATCTCGACGCGTTCGCCATCGCCGAGGACCTGGTGCCGTTGCTGATCGGGGAGAAGCGGTGGGTGCCCGAGCTGGAGACCGAGGCTCTCCTGCTGCAGCGCGTGTTCCTTGCCGAGAAGTGGTTGGTGGCGCGGCTGCACTACGGGCATGTCGATCCGCGCGAGGCCGGTGTCGGCAACATCGTCAACTGTGGCGCGACGATGTACGCCGCGCCGATCGGTATCGCCAACGCTGCCGCACCAGATGCCGCGTACGCCGAGGCGATCGAGGTCGCTGGGGCGCACCAGTCGAGCTACGGGCGGGAGGCGGCTGGCGTCTATGCGGCTGCTGTCGCATCGGCGATGACGCCTGGCGCTTCGGCGGAGTCTGTCGTCGCGGACGCGTTGCGGCTCGCTCGGGACGGGACGCTGGCGGCGATCTCGACGGTCTGTGCGAAGGCGCGGGAGTTCTCCACCTGGGCTGATGCCCTGCCGGCGTTGCGTTCGGCGGTGCGGCCGTACGACACGGTCGGCGACGACTACCGGCAGCCCGAGCTGGACGCTCGCCGGCCGAGCCGGACCCGTTCGATCGAGGAGCTGCCGGTGGCGCTCGGGCTCTTGTTGGTCGCGGACGGCGCGTACTCGCCGGCTGTGCTGGGCGCGGTCAACTACGGCCGCGACGCGGACTCGATCGCGACGATGGCGGGCGGGATCGCTGGCGCGCTCGGTGGGCTCAGAGGGGTGCCCACCGCGTGGCGCGAGCAGGTCGCGGCGGCGAGCCGGCTCGACCTGGAGGCGCCGGGGCGAGTGATGGCCTCGGTGGCCTCGGAGATCTTCGCTCGCGACGAGTCGCGGCGCGCGGCGGTGCGGGCCTCGTTCGCCCTGCTGGGGGAGCCGTGAGGCTGACCTGGGTCCAGCCGGAGGACCTGCTCGCTCACGAGCTCGTGCAGAGCGCTGCGGAGGGGCGGGACGTCGTAGCGATCGCCGCCAGGTGGCGGGAGGCTGGTGGCGATCCGACGCCGCCGGTGAGTGGGGCGGCGGCCGTACCGGCGTCGCCAGAGCTTCGTGCGCTCGCCCGCGAGTTGTTGGACCAGCTCGCCGAGCTGCCGGCAGGCGGCCTCGGGGCCGACTTGTCTGGACGAATCTCGGCCTAGAGACCGAGATTCGTCCAACAAGTCGTCTGGACAGTTGTTCGACCGGATCCACGGCGCGTGGTTGGGGCGGGCCGCGGGGTGTTTGCTCGGCAAGCCGGTCGAGAAGATCCCGCGGGAGGGGATCCGGGAGATCCTCCAGGCGACCGACCGGTGGCCGTTGACCGCGTACTTCACCGCAGCCGGTCTGCCGGCCGAGGTCGCGGCGCGCTGGCCGTGGAACCGACGGAGCGCGCCGACCAGCCTCGTCGAGAACATCGACGGCATGCCCGAGGACGACGACCTCAACTTTCCCCTGCTGGGGTTGAGCATTCTCGAACGGCATGGCCTCGACTTCAGCACCGAGGACGTCGCCGAGGCCTGGCTCGCTTCGTTGCCGGCGGGTCGGGTGTTCACCGCCGAACGGGTCGCGTACCGCAACCTGCTCGACGGCTACGCGCCACCGTTCACGGCGACCGTGCGCAACCCGTTCCGCGAGTGGATCGGCGCCGCCATCCGGGCGGACGTGTACGGCTGGGTGCTGCCCGGCCGACCGCGCGAGGCGGCTCGGTTGGCCTGGCGGGACGCGCGGCTGAGCCACACCGCGAACGGCATCTACAGTGCGATGTTCGTCGCCGCGGCCTGCTCCGCGGCGGTCGTAGCTCCCGATGTCAACACTGCGTTGGCAGCAGGCCTCGCGGTCGTGCCGCCGCGTTCTCGGCTCGCCGCCGCCGTACAGCGTGGCATCGAGCTCGCGCCGCTGCCGCAGGAGGACGCGTTCGACCAGCTGCACAAGGAGTTCGGCGACCTGCACTGGGTGCATGCGGTGAACAACGCGGCGGCCGTGGCGTACGCGCTGGCTAGTACGGCGGGGGAGTTCGGTCCGGCGATCGGCGCCGCGGTGATGGCGGGCTGGGACACCGACTCCGACGGTGCGACCGTCGGCTCTATCTGCGGTGCGCTGCTTGGTGCGTCGCGGCTCCCCGACGAGTGGATCGCACCGCTCGGCAACCGGCTCGCGACCAGCCTGCCGGGACTCGACCAGGTGCGCTTCGACGAACTGGCGGCGCGGACGGTCGCGCTCGCCGAGAGGTGGGCATGAACGACTTCAACCCGCTCGTACCTCGTCCGATCGACCAACCCACCCAGGTGCCGCTCGATCCCGACGCCGACCTGTCGGTGCTGGACCACGCGAAGATCCTCGCGGCACCGTCCGACCCTCGCGACTGGCCACGGTGGCGAAAGCAGCTGCGGCGGTGGCGGGACGATGCTCGTCGCCGACATGCCTACCGCGGGACGCTCTACGAGCGTGCGTGGACCTCGTCGTGTTACGCGGTCGCGCTGGCGTGGCTGTGGGACGAGCGGCTGTACGACTTCGAGGCTGAGCGGTTCACACCGGAGTCGTACCTCGAGTCGATGCGGCGCGACTTCGGCGGGCTGGACGGTGTCGTGCTGTGGCACGCGTACCCGGTCATCGGCATCGACCGGCGGAACCAGTGGGACTACTACCGGCAGGTGCCGGAGCTGCGCGAGCTGGTGGCGACGTTCCAGCGTGCGGGCGTGCGGGTGTTCGTGGACTACAACCCGTGGGACACGGGGACGCGCCGCGGAGAAGACGACTTCGTCGAGCTCGCGCGGGTGGTGCGGGACCTCGGTGCGGACGGCGTCTTCCTCGACACGCTGAAGGAGGGCGCACCCGGCCTCGTCTCAGCGCTGCCCGGCATCGCCCTGGAAGGCGAGTCCCGCCTGCCACTGGCGCGGGTGGAGGACCACGCGTTGTCCTGGGCGCAGTGGTTCGAAGACAGCCCCGCGCCGGGTGTCCTCCGAGCCCACTGGTACGAGCGCCGCCACCTGCTCCATCACACCCGCCGCTGGAACAGGGACCACAGCGACGAGCTCCAATCAGCCTGGATGAACGGCTGCGGCATGCTCATCTGGGACGCGGTCTTCGGCTCCTGGGTGGGCTGGAACGAGCGGGACAAGTCGACGCTGCGTCGGATGCTCCGCGTCCAGCGGGCCATGCACGAGGTGTTCGTCAACGGGACCTGGACACCACTCGAGCCGCTGCGCCCAGGACCGGTGTTCGCCTCGTCGTGGGAACACGAAGGCGTGAAGCTCTGGACCCTCGTCAACCGAAGCGACGCCGACCACGCGATCGGTGCGATGGGCGACGGGCGCTCGCATGACGTGACGGCTGGCCGCACACTCGCCCGAACCGACGAAATCGTCGTCCCCGCCCGTGGAATCACGGGCATCGTCCACACGGTGGGCGAACAACCCGCGTGGCTGCCCGAGCTGCTCGCGGCCGCAACTGCCGATGAGCCGTCGTCTGACGCCAGCTTCCCTGCCCGGACCGCGACCCGTCTTGCCGGAAAGCTTTCTGGAAAGCTTTCGACACGGAAACTCCGGCTGACCTATCGGCGGCGGGAGACGGGGATGTACGACGGCGCTCCCGTATGTCGAGGAGTGGAAGCCGCTGCCACCTCGCCTCCATGACACTGTGGACGAGGTGCGCGATGCGCAGGTCGGCGATGGCGTGGTGGACGCACTCGAGGTCAGCAACGCCGAGTACGCCACGTTCATCGCTGCCACCGGCTACACACCGAGGCGTGCGGAGCGGTTTCTCGCCCACTGGGCTGGTGGCTCTCCTGTTCCCGGCACCGAGGACGAGCCCGTCACCTACGTCGACCTCGGCGACGCCCGCGCCTACGCCGACTGGCGCGGCGCGAGGCTGCCCACCGAGGACGAGTGGCAGGCCGCCGCCGAGGACGGGCTGCTCCAACGCCGGCAACCGCTGGTGTGGAACTGGACCGAGAGCGAGCACAGCGACGGCATCACGCGGTTCGCGATGCTCAAGGGCGGCAGCTGGTTCCGGGCCGAGGGCTCCGACTGGTACGTCGACGGCGGCGAGCAACCGCCCGAGGTGACTGTCAAGCTGCTCTTGCTCGGCGCCGGAATGTCCCGCTCGGAGTGCATCGGCTTCCGCTGCCTGGAGGCGACATGAGCCCACTGGAAGGCATCCGCGTCCTCGAGACCGCCACGTTGTTCGCCGGGCCGCTCACCGGCACGTTCCTCGGCGACTTCGGCGCGGAGGTCACGAAGATCGAGCACCCGCGCCAACCCGACGCCGCCCGCGGGCACGGCGCGTCGAAGGACGGCGTCGGCCTGTGGTGGAAGACGCTCGGCCGCAACAAGCGCACCGCCACGCTCGATCTCTCCAAGCCGCAGGGCCAGGAAATCCTGCTGGCATTGGCCGAACGCCACGACGTCCTGATCGAGAACTTCCGCCCCGGAACGCTCGAGCGCTGGAACCTCGGCTGGGAACGACTCTGCCAACGCAACCCCCGCCTGGTCCTCGTCCGCGTCACCGCGTTCGGCCAGCACGGCCCGTACGCCGGACGCCCGGGCTTCGGCTCGCTCGCCGAAGCGATGTCCGGTTTCGCCGCCCTCACCGGCGAACCCGACGGTCCGCCGACGTTGCCGCCGTTCGGGCTCGCGGACGGCATCGCCGCGCTGGCGACCGCGTTCGCCATGATGACCGCGCTGAGGGACCGAGACCGGACGGGCAAGGGCCAGGTCGTCGACCTCGCCATCATCGAACCGATCCTGATGATGCTCGGCGGCCAGATCACCGCGTACGACCAGCTCGGGATCGTTCAACCCAGGCTGGGAAATCGCTCGGCCAACAACGCGCCGCGCAACGTCTACCGCACCGCCGACGGCACCTGGGTCGCGGTCTCGACGAGCTCGCAGAGCATCGCCGAACGCGTCCTCCGGCTCGTCGGAAGAGCAGACCTCGTCGACGAGCCATGGTTCGCCAACGGCCACGGCCGCGCCGCCATGCCGACGAGCTCGACGAGGCCGTCGGCAGCTGGATCGCGGCACGGCCGGAGTCGGTGGTGCTGGCAGAGTTCGAACGCGCCCAAGCAGCCGTCGCGCCGGTGTACGACGTTCGCGGTGTGCTCGAAGACCCGCAGTACATGGCGCGCGGCACCGTCGTGACCGTCGAGGACGGCGAGCTCGGTCCGCTGAAGATGCAGAACGTGCTGTTCCGCCTGTCCGGTGGAGAAGGCGCCATCAGGTGGGCCGGCCGTCCGCACGGCGCCGACACCGCCGAAGTCCTCCAAGAGGTAGGCGTGCGGGCCGACGAGCTGGCGAAGCTGCGCGAGGACGGCGTGGCATGAGACTCACCGCGCTCTACGTTCCCGGCGACCGGCCCGACCGCTTCGACAAGGCCGCCGCGGCCGGTGCCGACGTGGTCGTCGTCGACCTCGAGGACGCGGTTGTCCCATCCCACAAGGCGAAGGCCCGCGACGCCCTGCGCGCCTGGGCGACGACGTCGAAGGTGCCGGTCGAGGTCAGGGTCAACCAGATCGGGTCGGAGTGGTTCGCCGACGACATCGCCGAGCTCCCAGCCGTAGCGGGCGTACGGCTCCCGAAGATCGAGTCCGCCGACCAGGTACGCGAAGCCGCCCGACACCTCGACAGACCCTTGCACTGCCTGATCGAGACAGCGCTCGGCGTCGAGCGAGCGTACGAGATCGCGACCGCCCACCCATCGGTCGCGTCGATCGGCCTCGGCGAGGCGGACCTGGCCAGCGACCTCGGCGTCACCGAAGAGGGCCTGCTGTGGGCCCGTTCGCGCATCGTCGTGGCAGCACGCGCCGCCGCCCTCCCACCGCCGATGATGTCCGTCTACCCGAACGTGAAGGACCTCGACGGCCTCAAAACCTCATGCCTGCGGGGAAAGAGGCTCGGCTACGTCGGCCGCGCCGCCATCCACCCGCGCCAGGTCCCCGTGATCGCGGAGAGTTTCCGCCCATCAGCCGAAGAGCGCGCCGACGCCCAGGCCGTCCTGGCGGCAGTAGCGGCGGGCGAACGTACCGGCGAAGGCGTCGTCGTCCTCCCCGACGGCCGCATGCTCGACCCCGCGATGATCGGAGCCGCCGAACGCATTCTGGCTCTCGGTGGGTCCTAGTCGCCGGTCTTGCTGTGCGGCGCGGCGACCGGCTTCGACTGCGGCGAACGTCGCTGCCGCAGGAAGATCGTCGCGCCCACCAGCGTCGCCACAGCGAGGAACTCGCTCTGCCAGTTCTGGAACGACTCGAACCAGAACCGGCTGGACGCGAGGTACTGCAGGAACGCTCACCGACTGCGCCGCCGTGCGCGAGCTCCTCCGCGCTGAAGTCGTGCGCGCCGGTCCAGCCGTGCAGCAGGAACGAAGCCAGGAACAGCACGCCGAACAGGAGAGCGAGCGAGTTCTCGTACAGCTTCAGCACCAAGCCGCCCTGGCGGACCGGCCACGGCACGTCGGGATCGGACGCGTGCAGCCGCGGGTCCTCGTCATGCTCCGGGTCGCCCTCGAGCGGTCTTCGACTCCGCCGAGCCGCGTTGGTAGCAGGTACGCGGTCAGCACCACGTACATGCCCATCTGCAGGAACTCGCTCTCCCAGTTCTCGAACACCGCCTCGCCGAAGTTCGACGTGCCGAGGTACGCGAAGACACCCACGGGCTGCTCGCCATGCGAGACCTGGTCGGCGTTGTACGTCTGTTGCCCAGTGAGGACGAGACCGACGAGGAACAGCAGGAACAGGGCGAGGTTGACCAGCAGCAGGCCGCGGTACCGGACGAGTCGACGCATACCTCGCATGGTGCCCCGCGCCCGCCCGGCGAACCCGCCCGGCGCGCCGACGAGGGGATCAGCCAGCGGCGGCGGTGAGCAGCGCGCCGAGCAACGGGTGCGGCCGCTCCGGCGTGCTCGACGCCTGCGGGACGAACAACGTGCCCACGAAGAACCGCAGCGCCGGCAGCTCGACGATCCGCACCTCGCCGTCCTTGTCGACGCCGCTCACCACCAGACCGGCCGCCTCCAGCGGCGGAAGGTAGGCAGCGTTGAGCCCGAACGAACAGTAGTAGCGCTCGGTCGCCGTGCTCGTCTCGTACGCGGCGCCAGCCTGGGTGCCAGCGTGCACCTGGACGTCGAGCTGCTGGCCGACCAGCGAGCAGGCGAGCTCGGTGACGAACAGCGTCGACGCGGACGGGTCGTACTCCTCGTGGTCGGCATCCTCGACGCCGAGGACGTTCCGCGCGAACTCCACCACGAGGTGCTGGAAGCCACCGCAGGTTCCGAGCAGCGGAACGTCGTTCTCACGTGAGTATCGGATGGCGTCGAGCGCGCGGGTCATGCTCGCGTACGGGCTGCCCGGCGCCATCAGCAGACCGTCCATGCCGGCGAGGTCGGCGTCGGTGAACGTGTCGGTCGGCAACCAGGTGACGGTGGTGTCGAGGCCGAGCGCACGGCCGGTGTGCTCGAGGCCTTCGGTCGTCGCGACGTGAGTGGGATTCGCCGGGCGGTAGTCGCCGACAACACCGATCTGAGGCATGACGCGAGTCTCCCAAAGCGCCGGACATGAAGCACCCCAGAAGGCATCCGGTTCGACCACCTGTCGCATGCACGTCGATGCCAGTCCGTCCGCGCACGTCAGGGGGGTAGGCGAACGCGGGGCACAAGCATCGTTGGAGCGGAGTGCCACGGGTCAGGGGCGTGGTTCCCGGCAAGCTCCCTGTGGTCGGGGTCGGATGCCAACTGGGGTGTGAACATCTTCACCGACCGGCCCGAGATCGGGGGCAGTTTCCACCTGTCGCATACCTGCAATGGCGACATCACGACAGGTACTACTCCGTATCGTGGTCGCGCTGTCACCAAGTGCTCGCAAGCGGGCCTGGTGAGCGCTTCATCGCACCGTTACGGTGTGCGCCATCACGAGGGTTGCAACGTTGAAAGGGGCGGCAATGTCTGGATCTCCACGCAAATGGGCTGCTTTGGTCGCGGCCACGGCACTGGCTTCGTCGGCGCTGATCGCACTGACCACCGGTGCCGCGAACGCGAGCATCGGGTGCCTGGTCGAGCCGGCCGGGAACGAACCGGTCGCCGCGCACGCCAGCGCTGACGGTGCCTCCGCGGTCGTCGGCAGCGTCACGCTCGCCAAGCCCGGCCGGGGCTGCACCGGAACGCCGGGCGCGGCCTACACCGAGTGCGGCGGTGGCACCGTCTGGTACCGCACGAGCGTTTCGGGAACGACCGGGTACGTCCCGGCAAGCTGTGCCTCGCTGACGTACTGGTAGTCGACACCCGTCGGCGCAACCTCTCTCCGGCTTCACCGTTCTCTCGCCGACGCTCGTGCGGATGGAGTAGTACGAGGACCGCACGAGCAGGGCTCCGGCCTGTTCACGCCCGCGAACCTGTCTGTGGAACTCGAAGCCGGCGCGAGGAACGTCACCGCGAAGCCGGACTGGCCCGCGCTGCGCCGCGGCTGCCGTGGGAGGTCCTCGGCGAGGCCAGGGACCTGGCGCTGAAGTTCCTGCGGTTGCGCGAGTCGGCGCTGACCTTCGACGAGGGTGCACACGCCGTGACGATCGGGCCCGGGCGGGCGCGCTGCCGGTGTCCGGGCGGACGGTGGTCGCATACACACCGTGACCGAGGCAGGGCCGCTCGTGCGCTACCCTGTGGGCGTGCGAGTGGCTCTGCTCCTTCGTAGCTGGCCGCGCTGACCGCAGCTTCACGTCAGCGTGGCGACCCCTCCTGAGTGAGGGGTTTCTTCATTGTTGGAGTATCTACTTGCCTTCCCGCCCGCGTACGGAGTGCAGACGAGCATGAGCGACACCGAACAGGCCTACGACTTCGCCGCCATCCAGAGCAAGTGGCTGCCCGTATGGCAGCGGATGGACCCCTTCCGGGCCGAGTCGGAGGCGACCGACGACGGGGCCGAGGACACCCGGCCGCGCCGGTACCAGCTCGACATGTTCCCGTACCCCTCCGGCGACCTGCACATGGGTCACGCCGAGGCCTACGCGTTCGGCGACCTGGTCTCCCGCTACCACTTCCAAAAGGGCGAGAACGTCCTGCACCCGATCGGCTGGGACTCCTTCGGCCTCCCCGCGGAGAACGCCGCGATCCGCCGCAACGCCCACCCGGCGGAGTGGACGTACGCGAACATCGACACCCAGGCCGAGTCGTTCAAGCGGTACGGCGTCTCGTTCGACTGGTCGCGGCGGCTGCACACCAGCGACCCCGGCTACTACAAGTGGACGCAGTGGCTGTTCCTGCGCTTCTACGAGCGCGGCCTCGCCTACCGCAAGGCGAGTTTCGTCAACTGGTGTCCCAAGGACCAGACCGTACTGGCGAACGAGCAGGTCATCGCCGGCAAGTGTGAGCGCTGCGGTAGCGACGTCACCAAGCGCGAGCTGACCCAGTGGTACTTCAAGATCACCGACTACGCGCAGCGGCTGCTGGACGACATGGCGCCGCTGGAGGGCAAGTGGCCCGAGCGCGTGTTGACCATGCAGCGCAACTGGATCGGGCGGTCCGAGGGCGCGTACGTCGACTTCGCGATCGAGGGCCGCTCCGAGCCGGTGACCGTATTCACCACCCGGCCGGACACGCTGTTCGGCGCGACGTTCTTCGTGGTCGCGCCGGAGGCGAAGCTCGCCGCCGAGGTCGTGTCGGACGAGCAGCGCGGCGCGTTCGAGACGTACCTCGAGGAGGTCAAGCGCTCGACCGAGATCGAGCGGCTGTCGACCGAGCGCGACAAGACCGGTGTGTTCCTCGGCGTGCACGCGATCAACCCGGTGAACGGCGAGCGCATCCCTGTGTACGCGGCGGACTACGTGCTCGCGGACTACGGCACCGGCGCGATCATGGCGGTGCCGGCGCAGGACCAGCGCGACTACGACTTCGCCAAGCAGTTCGGCCTGTCGATCGTCCGTACGGTCCAGCCGTCGGCCGACTTCGACGGCGAGGCGTTCACCGGTGACGGTCCGGCGATCAACTCGGCGAACGCCGAGGTGTCGCTGGACGGGCTGGGGGTCGACGAGGCGAAGGCTCGAATCACCGAGTGGCTGTCCGCCAAGGAGCTCGGCAAGGGCGCGGTGACGTTCCGGCTGCGCGACTGGCTGCTGTCGCGACAGCGGTACTGGGGCTGCCCGATCCCGATCGTCCACTGCGATGCGTGCGGTGAGGTGGCCGTGCCGGACGAGCAGCTCCCGGTCGAGCTGCCCGACCTGCGTGGTGCGGACCTGGCGCCGAAGGGCGTGTCCCCGTTGGCCTCCGCCACCGACTGGGTGGCGGTCGCGTGCCCGAAGTGTGGGGGAGAGGCGCGGCGCGACACCGACACGATGGACACGTTCGTCGACTCGTCGTGGTACTTCCTGCGCTACTGCTCGCCTTCGTACGAGGACGGGCCCTTCGATCCTGAGGCCGTGCGGCGGTGGATGCCGATCGACCAGTACGTCGGCGGTGTCGAGCACGCGATCCTGCACCTGCTGTACGCGCGGTTCTTCACCAAGGTGCTGCACGACATGGGCGCGGTCGACTTCATCGAGCCGTTCACGTCGCTGTTGAACCAGGGCCAGGTCGTCAACCAGGGCAAGGCGATGAGCAAGTCGCTGGGCAACGGTGTCGACCTCGGGGAGCAGCTCGCCTCGTACGGTGTCGACGCGATCCGGCTGACGATGGTGTTCGCGGGACCGCCCGAGGACGACATCGACTGGGCCGACGTGTCGCCGGCGGGATCGTTGAAGTTCCTGCAGCGGGCTTGGCGGTTGGCGAACGAGGTCTCGTCCGCTGTGGGTGTTTCACCCGCTGACGGGGACGCAGTGCTGCGGAAGGTGACGCACCGGACCGTGCAGCAGTTCACCGAGCTGTTGGAGTCGTACAAGTTCAACGTCGGCATCGCGCGGCTGATGGAACTCGTGAACGCGATCCGCAAGGCCGTCGACTCCGGCGTCGGCGGCGGCGACCCGGCGGTGCGCGAGGCCGTCGAGAAGCTCTCCTTGATGCTGTCGGTGGTGGCGCCGTACACCGCGGAGGACATGTGGGAGCGGCTCGGCCACGAGCCGACGGTGTCCCTGGCCGGTTGGCCGACGTTCGACCCGGCGCTGGCCGCGGCGGAGTCGGTGACCTGTGTCGTGCAGGTGGCGGGCAAGGTGCGCGACAAGTTCGACGTGGCGCCGGACATCTCCGAGGACGCACTGCGCGAGCTCGCGCTGGCGTCGGAGAAGGTGCTGGCGTCGTTGGACGGCCGCGAGATCCGCAAGGTCATCGTGCGCGCCCCGAAGCTCGTCAACATCGTCCCGGCCTGACCCGCCGCGGCGGTTGTTTCGAATGAGGGCGTCCCTCTATCGGCCTCTTCGTCCGAGGGTGCGCCCGGGAGTTGTTGGAGAGATCTCGGCCTAGAAGCCGGGATCTGTCCAACAAGTCCACCCGACTCGTTCATGGCGCCCAGGTGACAGACCGGCCTAGTGGATGAGGGGGTCCCCCTCTTCCACCGTTCGGCGGTGGGTGCTCGGACTTGTTCCAGGGATCTCGGCCTAGAGGCCGAGATCCCTGGAACAAGTCGTACGTCTGGTCGGAGATTCATGGCCACAGCTGAGCTTTCGATCGATTCCAAGCGGCATAGCGCGGGTTGATTCGCGCACCAGCTTGGTCGAGTCGTACGGGACGTACAGGTTGCCGTACGAGTCCTGCGGGAGGTGCGGTCCCGCACCCCTGGAAGTGGACCTTCAGGTCTCGGGCCACCAGCCGTCGAGCCGTTCGCGAGCGCCTTGGGCCCACACCCTGTTGAAGTTGAGAACCGTTTCCACTAACGCGACTGACTGTCAGTCATTAGAGGAGCGGAGTCCGACGCGTGCCCACCTCCCCACCCAGCCCGACGCGGCGGCTCGTCGTGATCGCGTGCCTGTACTTCGTCTCCGACATCGGGCTCTCGTTCCTGTTCGGCGCGTTCATGACGATCCTGCTCACCCGCGGCATCCCGCTGGCCCAGCTCGCGCTCGTCAACCTGCTCGGCCTCGCGTACTTCGCCCGCTTCGCGCTCGGCGACCGGTTCGGCTGGCGGCGCCTCGGCCACTACAAGACCTGGCTGCTCGCCACCCAACCCCTGCTCGTCGTCGCCCTGCTCGCGCCGGGAACGCTCGATCCCGACGAGCAGCTCCCCGGGATCCTCGTCGCGATGGGCGCGTTCTGCCTGCTCTCCGCCCTGCACGACACCGTGACCGGGGCCTGGCCGTACGCCTCCTCACGCAGGATCAACGCGGCGTCGGCAACGGCCTCCAGGCCGCGATGCTCGTCGACGCCAGGTGGTCGCTGCCGACCATCGCGCTCGCGCAGCAGACCGTCGCGCCGCTCGCCGGCATGCTCGCCGGAGTCCTCACGGGCGCCGCGATCAAGAGCTGGGGGAGGCGTACGGTACTCCGGGTCGTCGGCGCGCTGAGCACGGTCGCGGTCGGAGCGATGATCCCACTCTCCAACGGTGGTGGGGCGTTCGCGTTCGACCTCGCCGTGGCAGGTGCGGCGGGCATGCCCGCGATCGTCATCGCCTCGGTCGGGTTGACGATCCTGGGAACGGTGGTCGCCGACCGGTGGCATCGTGGCCACGATCCGGCCAGAGAACGCATCGCCGTGGACGCCGACGTCGCGGCATGAGTATCCTCGACGTCATGCGGTTCGGGCTTCTCCTTAGCCAGCCGCGCTGACCCTCAGCGGGTGCCTCGGGCACCGCGTCGGCGCGGCTACTCGTCATGCCGACCGCGAGACTCGCTGAGGAGCCCTCATCATGGACACCCCGCATCGCTATACCGGCGCGCTGGCCGGGCAGATCGAAACCCGCTGGCAGCAGCACTGGGACGAGCGCCACACGTTCTATGCCGAACGCGACGACACCAAGCCCAAGTTCTACCTGCTGGACCAGTTCCCCGGTCCGTCCGGCGCGCTCCACGTCGGACACCCGGTGGGCTACGTCGCGACCGACGTGTTCGGGCGCTACCGCAGGATGCTGGGCGAGAATGTCCTGCACGCGTTGGGATTCGACGCGTTCGGCCTGCCCGCGGAACAGTACGCCGTACAGACCGGCCAGCATCCGCGCGTCACGACCGAACGCAACATGGACACGATCCGGCGGCAGCTGCACCGCCTGGGCATGGCGCACGATCCGCGCCGCGGCGTCGCGACGACGGACACGAGCTACTACCGCTGGACGCAGTGGATCTTCCTGCAGCTGTTCAACTCCTGGTACGACGAGGAGCAGGACAAGGCGCGTCCGATCGCGGAGCTGCAGGCCGAGTTCGCGATGGACAAGCGGCGTACGCCGGCCGGCCGCGGCTGGTGCGAGCTGACCCAGGGCGAGCAGCGCGCCACCGTCGACGCGCATCGGCTGGCGTACCTGTCGGAGGAGGTCGTCAACTGGTGTCCCGGTCTGGGCACCGTACTGGCGAACGAGGAGGTCACCGACGAGGGCCGCAGCGAGCGCGGCAACTTCCCGGTGTTCCAGCGCACGATGCGGCAGTGGGTGCTGCGCATCACCGCGTACGCCGACCGCCTGCTGAAGGGCCTGGACGAGCTGGACTGGCCGGACGCCCTGAAATCCCAACAGCGACAGTGGATTCCGAACATGCACGACTGGCTGTTCAGCCGGCAGCGCTACTGGGGCGAGCCGTTCCCCATCGTGTACGACGACCACGGTCCGATCGCGCTCCCCGAGCACCTGCTGCCGTTGGAACTGCCCGACACCGACGACTTCACCCCCACCACGTACGGACCCGACGACGCCGACTCCGAACCGCAAGCGCCGCTGTCGCGACTGACCGACTGGACCACGGTCACGCTGGACCTGGGCAACGGCCCGCGCGAGTACCGACGTGAGACCAACACGATGCCGCAGTGGGCGGGGTCGTGCTGGTACGAGCTGCGCTACCTGGACCCGGACAACGACGAGGTGTTCGTCGACCCGGCGCTGGAGAAGTACTGGATGGGCGGCGACCCCGGCGGCGTCGACCTGTATGTGGGCGGCGGCGAGCACGCCGTTCTGCACCTGTTGTACGCGAGGTTCTGGCACAAGGTGCTGTACGACCTGGGCTACGTGTCGAGCCGCGAGCCGTTCCGCCGGTTCACTGTCGTCGGCTACATCCAGGCCTACAGCTACACCGACGAGCGCGGCGTGAACGTCCCTGCCGACGAAGTGGTCGAACGCGACGGAACCCATTGGTACGCGGACAAACCGGTAACCCGTTCACTGGGCAAAATGGGCAAGAGCCTGCGCAACATGGTGCTGCCGGACGACATCGCCGACGAGTACGGCGCGGACACGTTCCGCGTGTACGTGATGTCCACGGGACCGATCGGTACGGCGCGGCCGTGGGACTCGCGAGCCATCGGCGGAGCGCAGCGGTTCCTGCAACGTGTCTGGCGGCTGGTCGTCGACGAGCAGACCGGCTTGGTCGTGGTCACCGACGACGCGCCTGACGAGGCCACGAATCGTCAACTACACAAGACGATTGACGCCGTACGTCGTGACCTGGACGAGCTGGGAGTCAACACCGCGATCGCTCGGCTGATGGAGCTGACGACGCACCTGACCGGACTGGAACGCAAGCCACGAGCCGCCGTCGAAGCGCTGGTCCTGATGCTGGCGCCGTTCGCTCCACACCTGGCCGAGGAGCTGTGGAGCCGACTGGGACATGCGGAATCGGTTGCGTATCAGCCTTATCCGCAAGCGGATCCGGGTTTCTTGGCGGTCGACACCGTGATCTGCGTGGTGCAAATCGATGGCAAGGTGCGGGATCGGCTGAACGTCCCGCCGGAAATCGACGCCGAGGCCTTGGAAGCGCTTGCACGAGCCTCGGACAAGGTCGTTTCGGCTATCGGAACGCGCGTCGTACGCCGTGCCGTCGTCAAACCGCCGACGCTGGTTAACCTGGTCGTCGGCTAAGCGCCCATTTCGATAGTCGAAATGTCATTTAGGCCGACACTTTGTCTATGCCTTGACCAGGATGCGTCATCCCGTCGAGAATGCCTGACGCTCGTAGAAGGCCCGTTTCATTGAGTGAAATGGGCCGGTCGGTTCGACCAATGCCAGTCTGCGGGGGGCTGGCAGGTGATCGAGCGGCCTCCGACCGGCGAGCACGTGGTTCCACGTAGCCGTTCTGTGTCGTGGTGACGCTGCCCGAGGGGGTGCAGTGACCTTCGGCATGGTGTTCGCGTGGCGCCGTTCGCCGGTCGGGCGGGCAACCTTCAGCTCCCGGGGGAACGGACAAGCATCGTGGACGTCTCGAGTCCGACGTACACCATTCGCGCGGTGGATCGTGTCGTCGACATCTTGGACGCGCTGCAGCAGTCGCCGCACGGACTGAGCCTCGGTGCGATCGCGTCCGCGGCGGGACTGCCGAAGAGCTCGGCGTTCCGCTACCTGTCCACGTTGGAGGCCCGCGGGTACGTCGCGCGCGACGTCGCCGGCGACACGTACCGACTCGGACGCGCGCTCGGCCAACTTCGGCCGCGCGAGCTCGCGCGCCTCTCGGTGGTCGCCCGCCCGCATCTGGAGGGGCTCGCCGAACGTTTCCAGGAGACCGTGAATCTCGGCGTGCTCGACGTCAACCGGATCTCCTACCTCGAGGTGGCCGAGAGTCCGCGCGCGGTCAGGTTCGTCGCGCGCCCCGGCGCCCGTGACCGGATTCACTCGTCCGCTCTCGGCAAGGCGGTCGCGTCGCGGTTGCGCGAAGAGGAGGTACGCCGCATTCTGCGTGTCGAGGGAATGCCGGCGTGCACGACCGCGACGATCACCGACGTCGAGCTCTACCTGGAGGAGCTCGGCGACGTACGGACGCGCGGGTACTCTCTCGACAGAGGGGAGAACGAGGACGGAGGGGAATGCGTCGGGGTGGTTCTGCCCGGCAGCACGACGCCGGCCGCGATCAGTCTCGCGGCGCCCGCCGGCCGGCTCGACCCGGTGACGATCAAGGAAGCGGTCACCGCCCTCCGTGGCGCAGCGCAGTCCATCGTCGCGGAGGTCGCGATCGACTCCTGAACGGAGGACAATGACGGGATCGTCGGTGGCGTTGCCGAACGGGGTCGACCCTGCGCGAGCCTCGCGGTTCACGTCGCTGGCGCACGAGGCGTTCCTCACCACGGGACGACCGGATCATCCCGTTCGTCCACTGGTGTTGGACTCCTGGCGTCGCTCGTCGTCGGCGGGCGTCGACCCGGACCGCCCGGTGGCACCCGTCCAACTCGTCGACGACGAGCTCGAGGCGTACCGCGACCAGCATCCGCTCGCTGGTGCGATGCCGGTGCTCCGCAACCTGTTGGTGTCCGACGCCGCTGACAACGGTTTCGTCGTCGCCGTCTTCGACACGAAGGGTCGCGCGCTCTGGGTCGAGGGCAACCGGCGGTTGCGTAGCCGGGCCGCGGAGATGCACTTCGTCGAAGGCGCCAACTGGAGCGAGGAGTTCGCGGGCACGAACGCGCCGGGCTTGGTGCTCGCGACCAAGCAGTCGGCGCAGGTCTTCGCTTCGGAGCACTTCAGCCGCTCGGTTCAACCATGGAGCTGTACGGCGGCCCCGATCGTCGACCCGGACAGCCAGGAGCTGCTCGGCGTACTCGACGTGTCGGGCGGAGGCGAGGTCGCGACGCCTCGGGTGTTGACGCTCGTCCGTACCGCTGCCGCGGCGGCGGAGTCCGAGCTGCGGTTGCAGCGGATCGACGGCATCGGCCGCAAGCGCCGGCTCGAGGTCCTGCCGGGTGGGCGACTGGATGTTCTCGGCGCGGTCCAGGCGCGGCTCAGTTGGGCAGGGCGCCAGCTGCGGCTGTCCGTACGGCATGCCGAGCTGCTGCTGTTGCTCGCGCTGAATCCGGAGGGCATGACCGCCGACCAGCTCGCCGTCGGTCTGCACGAGAGCGATCGGCCGCCGGTGACGATCCGTGCCGAGATCACCCGGCTGCGCCGAATCGTGACAGAGCCGACGATCCGTTCTCGTCCGTACCGTCTGGCGGAACCGTTGGACACCGACGTCGCCGAGCTCCGGCGACTGCTCGCCCGGGGCGCTCATCGGCAGGCACTCGCGCTCTACGCCGGTCCGGTGCTGCCGCGGTCGGAGGCCCCGGCCGTCGTCGCGTTACGGCATGAAATAAGACGCCGGTTGCGAAACGCGCTGCTCGCGCACGCGACCGTCGACGTGTTGCTGAGCTATGCCCAGAGTCAGGACGGTTTGAACGACACCGTGCTGTGGGAGGCGTGCCTCGACCGGTTGCGGTACGGGTCGCCGCGGCGTACACAGGTACGTACCCATCTCGACAGGTTGCGCGAGTCCTCACGCTGAGTGGCAGTCGTCGCTTTCCGCAATGGTGCAACGTATGTGCAACGTCGTGAGACCTAATGTCAGGGTGCGTGTCACGTGTTGCCGAACGCGTGACTTCGAATCCGGGGAAAGGTCTCGCCGATGGCCGTCTATGCCGCACCTGGGCAGCCAGCCAGCCCGATCTCGCTTCCGTCTCGCTATGGGAACTGGATCGCCGGCGAGTGCCGCCAGCCGGTACGCGGACGGTATGCGGAGAACACGACGCCGGTCACCGGTGAGGTCTACACCGAGGTGGCCCGCTCGACCGTGGACGACGTCGAGCTCGCGCTCGATGCCGCGGAGGAAGCGTTCACCAGCTGGGGCGCGACGACGCCGACCGATCGCGCGATCGTGCTGAACAAGATCGCGGACCGGATCGAGGAGCAGACCACGCGGCTCGCGGTGACGGACGTGTGGGACAGCGGGAAGCCGATCCGCGAGGTGCTCGCCGCCGATCTGCCGATGGCTGTGGACCACTTTCGTCAACTGGCTGGGGCGATTACGGCCCAAGAGGGCGGGATCACCCAGCAGGACGGCGCCATGGTGGCGTGCCATCGGTACGAGCCCCTCGGCGTCGTCGCGCAGTCGATCCCTTGGACGTTCTCCTTGCTCTGCGCAGCCTGGAACCTCGCGCCGGCGTTGGCGGCCGGCAACACCGTGGTGCTGCGACCGGCCGAGCAGACGCCCGTGTCCATCATGGAGCTGATGCAGCTGATCGCGGACCTGCTGCCGCCGGGTGTGGTGAACGTGGTGAACGGGCTGTCCGCCGAGGTGGCGACGCCGTTGGTGTCGAGCCACCGGGTCCGCAAGGCCGTCTTGACAGACAACACCGGGGAAACGTGTTCGAGCATCTACTTCGCCGATGTGCTTGACATCCACGACGAGTTCTCCGACCGCGTTCTGGAGGGGTTCACGACGTTCGCGTTGAACCAGGGTGAGGCGTGCGGTTCGCCTTCGCGTGCGTTCGTGGAGCTGCCGATCTATCACGACTTCGTGGAGGCGGCGGCGATTCGTACGAAGGCGATCCGGCAGGGCAACCCGTTGGACACCGAGACGATGCTCGGTGCCCAGACGAGCGAAGACCAGCTGTCCAAGATCCTCGAACATGTCGGGCTGGCGAAGGAGTCGGGGCTTCGCGTTCTCACCGGCGGTGCGCGGGCCGAGCTCGGTGGCGAGCTGGCGAACGGGTTCTACATGCAGCCGACGATCGTCGAGGCCACGGACTCCTTCTGGGAGGCGATCCTCGGTCCGGTGGTGTCGGTGGCGAGCTTCGAGGACTACTCGTCGGCGATCCGCATGGCCAACGCCGCACCGGAGTCGTGTGCCGCGACCCTGTGGTCACGCGACCTGTCGTTGATGTACTACGCGAGCCGCGACCTCCATGCTTCGCGGCTGTTCGCCAACTGCTCGCCGGCGTACTCCGCGGTGGCGGCGTTCGGCCGGTTGGACCAGCCTCCGGTGACGGAGTACCAGCGGCGCAAGAACCTCGTGCTCAGCTACGGCCTTCACTCGCCGTCGTAGGTCATCAGTCTTCTGATCCGTTCCGGGCCGAGCGCGAGGAGCAGGGTGGGGAGCCGCGGTCCGGTGTCGCGGTTGACCAGCAGGGTGTAGACGAGCGCGAAGAACGCGCGTTGGTCCTGCTTGAGCTCGGCGGTCGGTGGCGCGTCGATCGGCATTCCTCTTACCAGCTTGGGGACGCCGTACACGAGGGTCGTGAGCCCGACCAGGCTCCAGTCGTCCTCGAGCCTTTCGAGCAAAGTGGCGACTGCTCTTCTCTCTCTTTCCGACATCGCTGAAAGGCGTTCGTTGTCGGGCTCTTCGCGTACGTGGGTCCGCGCCTCGACCGGCACATGCTCGGCGACCCAGGCACGTGCTCTGCTCAAGCGGGGTTCGACGCTCCGCCAGTGCGAGGTCCTTGCTGTCGGCATCGACGTCGCGGAGGATGCGCAGCAGTTGGGCGTCGTCGCCGGCGGTGAGGTCGAGCACAGAGGTGAGCAGTCGCCAGGGAATCCGCTTGGCTGGTTGGGGAAGCTCGGTCGTCGTCGTACGGGTCGCGCGCTCGTAGGCGGTCGGGTCGTCGAGGCGGTCCCACTCGTCGTACAGGCGCGTGATCTCGCTGCCGAAGTCGATCGTGATCGACTGGTTCGGCCTTCGCCGCTCGTACAGCCAGCGCAGGATCGGCGTTTCGATCACGCGCAAGCCGTCGGCCGGTGTCGGGACGGCGCCGGCGGAGCTGGACAGCTTCGAGGCGCCGCGGATGCCGACGAACGCGTACCCGAGGTAGACGGGCGGTTCGGCGCCGAACACCTTCCGGCACAGCTCGGATCCGACGGTCATCGTCGAGCCGGGGGAGGAGTGGTCGGCGCCCGCGGCCTCGAACGTCACCGGTACCGCGGTCCAGCGCATCGGCCAGTCCACCTTGAAGAACAGCTTGCCGCTGTTGGTTCGGTCGAGGACGAAGTCGCCGGCGTGGCCGCACTCGCAGGTGTAGCCGAGGGCTGTGCTCGCGTCGTCGTAGGTGATGATGCTGGTCGTGTCGCGGCCACAGGTCTCGCAGTAGACGCGGTACGGCCAGTACTCCTCTTCCGCGCGCTCCTTGCCCTTGGTGCGATAGCGGGCGAGGACGTCGCGGATCGTGTCGCGTTCGCGCATCGCCCGTACGACGTGGTCGGTGTAGGCGCCGGCGGCGTAGCGTTCGGTCTGGGAGATCTCGCGAATGTCCATGCCCAGTTGGCGAATCGCCTCACGTACGGGCGTGGCGAACCGTTCGGCCCAGCTCGGGTATTCGCCCCACGGGTCGGGGACGCCGGTCAGCGGCCTGCCGAGGTGCTCGGCGAAGTCCGGCGGGACGCCGGCCGGGATCTTGCGGAGGCGGTCGTAGTCGTCCCAGAAGAGGAGGTGTTCGCACGGGACGCCGCGGCGCTTGATCTCCTCGGCGACGAAGTGCTGCGTGGTGAGCTCGCGCAGGTTGCCGAGGTGGACCGGTCCGGACGGGCTGATGCCGGAGGCGCAGATGATCGGGTCGGCGTTGCGTTCCTGTGCGGCGGCGATGACGTCGTCGGCCGTACGCACGATCCAGTCGTGGGACTGCATGAGACCTTCTTGGGGGAGAGATGTGGGCAGGCTGGCGCGACGGCTAGGCCTGTTTCTGCTCCCGCACTGTCACTCCTCGGTCTCGGACTCTGCGAAGGATCTTACCCGGTCGTGGCCTTCGCCGTGAGCCCGGCGGGGTCGTGCGCGTACCCGACCATCCAGGACGGCTGGACGCGCAGGTAGGCGATCGGGTCTTCCTGCCAGGAGTCGGGATCGCTGCCGTAGTGGTTGACGAGGTGGGTGTGGAACGCCTCGAAGTCGGGGTGGTCGCGCTCGAGGAACTCGACCGTGCCGTGGCAGAACACGCCGAGGTCGTCGCCGACGATGTGGGCGACACTGACGGCCGGGCGCTTGCGCAGATGGCCGATCTTGGCGGCCTTCTCGGAGGTGCTGAAGTGCCAGCGGGCGTGCAGGAAGTGCCCGTCGAGCCCACTGATGCGCGGCTCGCCCTTCGCGGTGACGGTGGCGACGGAGAGCGTGCGCATGCTCGTGAGGACGGTGACGAGCTGCCCGGCGGTGAGTGAGCGTTCCGGCTTGACGATGTTGCGCAGGTGCTGGGTCGAGCGCGGCAGCGAGGCGTCGAGGAGCGTCTGGAGCTGGGCGAGCTCGGCTGGGGTCTCGAACATGGCGCCCACTCTGCACCAGACCACCGACATCCTCGACGTGGAGAGGGTTCACCGCGTGTGAGACCGCTGTGCAGGAGGTCTCGTCCGTTGGTGGCGGCCCCGGCCGCCGTCACTAAGGTGTGGCGGTATGGCCGGGGTCGCGATCGTGACGGACTCGACGGCGTACCTGTCTCCGGACGACTTGGCTGCTCTGGGCGTTGCTGTGGTCCCGCTGCAGGTGGTCGTGGATGGGGAGACGTACGTCGAGGGTGACCCCTCCCTGCCTTCGTTGGTGGCGTCCGCCGTGCGCGCCGGGCTGCCGGTGACGACCTCGCGGCCGGCGCCGCCGTTGTTCCTCTCGGCTTACGCGGCGGCCGCTGACGCCGGCGCGTCGGCCGTGGTGTCGGTGCACGTGTCGGGGCAGCTGTCGGGGACGCGAGACGCCGCCCGCCTGGCCGCCCTGGAGTCGCCGGTGCCGGTGACGGTGGTGGACTCCGGGCAGGTGGGGATGGGCCTCGGCTTCGCCGTCCTGGCCGCCGCTCGTGCTGCTTCGTCCGGTGCGTCCGCGGACGAGGTCGCCGCGGTGGCGCGCCGTCGTTCGGAGTCGGCGGCGACGCTGTTCTACGTGGACTCCTTGGACTCACTGAGGCGCGGCGGCCGCATCGGCTCAGCCCAAGCCCTGGTCGGCTCGGCGCTGGCCGTCAAGCCGCTCTTGCACGTAGTGGACGGCCGAGTCGCCATGCTGGCCAAGGTCCGTACGTCGAGCAGCGCGCTCGCCGAGCTCGAACAGCGAGCCGTCGACCTGGCCGGCCTGCGCGAAGTCGAGCTAGCCATCCACCACCTAGCCGCCCCCGACCGCGCAGCAGCCCTAGCCGCGAACCTCCGCGCCCGAGTCCCCATGATCGCCCGCCTCGTCGTCTCCGAAATCGGCGGCGTCATCGGCGCCCACGCCGGCCCCGGCCTCCTTGGCATCGTCATCGCCCCGACCAGCTGAGGCACGCGCGACCGCGTCCGCGCCTGTGGCCACGTTTCCTCCACAGGTTGGCGATTCGCCGAGTTCTCCACAGCTCGCTCGCTGACCGTCTCTTTGGGCCCGCGGGCTGCCTAACGTCCATCTCGTGTTCGGTCGCCATCGCCTTCGTCCGCGGGTGAGCCCAGAGCTCGCTGCCCGCGCCGTGAGTCGGTTGCGCGATCTGCACCGCCCGGTCGTGGGGCGGCATGTGGCGGGAAGCGCACCGCCCCCTACGACGCCACCGCCGCCGCGCGGCCAGCCGGCGGTGGGTGGCTGGGTGCCCGATCGTCAACGCACAAAGGCAGGGGAGGCCGACGTGGGACTGCTACGCGACACTGCCGGTGACGTCGTGAGCCGGGTCGCCGAACGGGTTGGCGCGGGACCACGCCCCTCGACCGAGGCACCGGATCCGCTCGCCGTGCCACGACTGCGCGGCAAGCACGTCCTCCTCGTCGGCATCCTGCTGCTGGTCGCCGTCATCGGCGCCGTCTTGTTGTTCGTACGCCAGCAACCCACCGAGCTCACCCCCATCGTCCACACCACCGTCGTCGCGACCGGCACCTCGCCGGCGACGCGCGCGAGTCCGAGCCCCTCGCCGGGCCGGCTGCTCGTGCACGTCGCCGGCAAGGTACGCAAACCCGGCGTCGTCGAGCTGGCAACCGGCGCCCGCGTCATCGACGCCGTCGAGGCGGCCGGCGGAGCGCTCCCCGGCGCCGACCTGAGCAGCCTCAACCTCGCGCGCCAGCTGACCGACGGCGAGCAGGTCCTCGTCGGCCTGCCACCCCCGCCGGGCAGCGCCTCGGCCAGACCTTCCCCCACCGGGACCCCCGTCGTCGACCTCAACACCGCCACGCTCGACCAGCTCGACGCGCTCCCGGGCGTCGGGCCCGTACTAGCGCAACGGATCCTCGACTACCGCGACGAGCACGGCCGTTTCGAGTCGGTCGACGACCTGCAGCAGGTCACCGGCATCGGTACGCGGAAGTTCGCCGAGCTCCGCGACTTGGTGCGGGTCTCATGAGCACCCTCGAGCCGCTCGAGCAGCCAGCCCCCGCGCGGATCGACTTCCGGCTCGTGCCGCTCGCGCTCGCCGCCTGGGGTTGCACGCTCGCCGTCCCCAGCCTTCCGCCAGGCGCGGTAGCGACCGGCGTCGGAGCACTGCTCGTGGCGGCCGCGCTGGTCGCCGCCTTCCGCATCCCGCGACAAGCTCCCCGCCTCGCCCCGGCGATCGCGCTCCTTCTCCTCGGCTCCGCGGCGACCGCCACCATCACCGCGGTCCAGGTCGCCTCGGCCCACTCCGGCCCGGTCCCCGAGCTCGCCGCCGCCAGCGCCGTCGTGACCGCCGAAATCCAGGTCCGCAGCGACCCGATCGAACGCCACCGCCCAGGCTCGCAACGTCCGGCGTACGTCGTCCTCAAGGCCATCGTCGAGCGCATCAAGTCCCGCGGCGAAACCGCCGAGGTCCACACCACCGTCGTCCTCACCGGCAACCTCGCCTGGAAGCAGGCCGCCGTCGGCGAACGCGTAAGGCTCACCGGAAGGCTCGCCCCCACCGAGCCCGGCGACCGCGTCGCCGCAGTCCTCTCCGCAAGGTCGCCACCCACCCACCTGGCCCAGCCAGGCGCCCTGGACCGGGGAGCAAGCCAGCTCCGAGAAGGACTACGAGCAGCCGTCGACGACCTCCCACCAGCCGAACGAGGCCTCGTACCAGCCCTCGTCGTCGGCGACGTCTCCCTCCTCCCACCGGAGGTCGTCGACGACCTCGACGCCGCCGGCCTCACGCACCTCTCGGCAGTGAGCGGCGCCAACCTCACGATCATGCTGGCGTTCGCCCTCGGCCTGGCGCGATGGTGCGGCCTGCGGTCCTGGGCGCTGCCCATCCTCGGCGCGATCTGCGTTGCCGGGTTCGTGATCCTCGCCCGCCCCGAGCCGAGCGTCCTCCGCGCCGCCGCGATGGGACTGGTCGGCCTCGCCGGCCTGGCGACCGGATCGAGGCAACGCGGCGTCCCGGCGCTCGCGGCCGCCGTCACCGCGTTGCTGCTGATCGACCCGTGGCTCGGGCGGGAGTACGGGTTCGCGCTCTCCGTTCTCGCCACGGCCGGCATCCTGCTGCTCGGCCCGCCCTGCACCGACGCCCTCGCCCGCTGGATGCCCCGCTGGCTCGCCGCCGCCCTCGCGATCCCGATGGCCGCGCAGCTGCTGTGTACGCCGATCGTCGCCGTGCTGTCCGAGTCGGTCAGCCTCGTCGCGATCGTCGCCAACCTGCTCGCCGGACCCGCTGTCGCGCCCGCCACCGTGCTCGGTCTCGTCGCCACGATGATCGCGCCGATCAGCGTCGACCTCGCCAGCGTCCCAGCCAGGCTGGCTGGGTTCGCCGCGCGATGGATCGTCGAGGTCGCGACCAGATCCGCCGACCTGCCGGGCGCCACCCTCGGCTGGGCGACCTCACCGGCAGGCATCGCCCTGCTCGTCGTCGCCTGCATTGCGGCCGCCGCGCCAGCCCCAGCCGTCCTCAAGAGGCGCGGCATCAGCCTCGCCCTCGCCGCCGCCATGCTGCTCTGGCTGGTCCAACCCACCAGGCTGATCGGCCTCGGCGGCTGGCCCCCGCCGAACTGGATCGTCGTCGCCTGCCAGATCGGCCAAGGCGACGGCCTCGTCCTCCGTGCCGGCCCGGCCACAGCCGTCGTCGTCGACGTCGGACCCGACCCACGGGCCATGGACCGGTGCCTGGACGAGCTCGGGATCAGGAACGTCCCGTACGTCCTCCTCAGCCACTTCCACGCCGACCACGTCGACGGCCTGCCGGGCGTCCTCAGCGGACGAAGGATCGGCGAGATCGGCGTCGGCCCGCTCGACTCACCAGCAGACGAGGCGGCGGCCGTACGAGCACTCGCCGCCGCGGCACACATCCCAGTTAACCGCGTCCAGGTCGGAGAGCGACGCCAGGTCGGCACCGTGAGCTGGACCGTCCTCGCGCCGAACGGCCAGGTCGCCTCTGACGACCTCCCCGAGGATGGCGAGGGATCGGTCGAGAACGACGCCAGCATCGTCGCGCGAGCGGAGATCGGCGGCCTGCGCATCCTGCTCACCGGCGACATCGAGCCGGCAGGTCAGCGCGCGCTGCTCCGTTCCGGCCAAGACCTCCGCGCCGACATTCTGAAAGTTCCGCACCACGGCAGCAAGTTCCAGGACCCCGCGTTCATCCGCGCGGTCGGCGCGAGGTTCGCCCTGGTCAGTGCCGGCGAGGACAACGACTACGGCCACCCGGCGGCCTCCACGCTGGGCCTTCTCGAGGAGGCCGGCATGGCCGTCGCCAGGACCGACCAGCACGGCGAGTCGGTGGTCGTCCTCACCGACGCGGGCGCCGCGTTGCAGGCGAGGCACAAGTGAACGGCGCTGTCGGTACGGCGTGGCATGCTGTGCCGCGATGGCTACCGCGACTTCGTCCGTACGTCCCGACCGCGAGGCACTCGGCGCGGTCACGCTCATCGTCGGCCCCGACGAGCTGCTGTCCGAGCGCGCGATCGCCGCCGCGGTCGCCGCCGTGCGCGCGGCCGACGCCGACGCGGACCTGACCGAGCTCGACGCCGCGACGCTCGTGCCCGGCGCGCTGGCCGAGCTGACCAGCCCGTCGCTGTTCGCGACGAACAGGGCGGTCGTCGTACGCAACCTCGACACCGTCCCGCCCGAGAGCGCCGACGCGCTGATCGGGTACGCCAAGGCGCCGCAGCCCGATGTCGCTCTCGTGCTCGTGCACAAGGGCGGCCAGAAGGGCAAGGGCACGGTCGACAAGCTCAAGAAGGCCGGCGTCCGGTTGGTCACGACCGAGGCGCCGAAGACCTGGGAGCTGCCGAAGTTCGTCGTACGCGAGATCCGTTCCGCCGGCGGCAAGATCGACGAGGAGTCGGCGGCGCTGCTCGTCGACTCGGTCGGCAGCGACCTGCGCTCGCTCGCGGGCGCGGCCAACCAGCTGATCTCCGACACCGGCGGCGAACCGATCACGCAGGACATCGTGCGCAAGTACTTCGCCGGCCGAGCGGAGGTGACCAGCTTCAAGGTCGCCGACGCCGCGGTCGTCGGCCACACCGCGGAGGCGTTGGAGCAGCTCCGCTGGGCACTGCGTTCCGGCGTCGTGCCCGTACTCGTCACCTCGGCGATGGCCGGTGCCCTGCGCGGGCTGATCAAGTTCGCCGGCGCACCGCGCGGCCTGAGGGACGCCGACCTCGCCCGCGAGGTTGGCGTCGCGCCGTGGAAGCTCAAGTCCCTGCGTGGCCAGCTCCGCGGCTGGACCCCCGACGGCCTCGCCGCCGCCGTCCTGGCCGTCGCCCAGGCCGACGCCGACATCAAGGGCGCAGCCGACGACCCCGAGTACGCCCTCGAGCGCATGCTCCTCGCCGTCACCGCGGCCCGCTCGCGCGGCTGATGGCGACGACGAGGAACGGCTCCAACGCAACCGGCACGCCTGGGATTTCTGCAGTGCCACTTCGGGCTCGACACGCTGTCCTGGGCGAGGCTCGGCGCCACCGTCACGGGCGTCGACTTCTCCCAGGACTCCATCGCTGCCGCACGATCACTGGCGTCGTCACCTCGCTCGCCGACGCCGGCCTGGTCGTCGACCGCATCCGCGAGCTGCCCGTCGACCCGCTCCCGCTGATGCTCACCTGCTCGGCCCACAAGCCGGCCTAAGCGCGAGCGAAGCCAGGAAACGCCAAAAGGCGCCGCGTCCCGGTGGGGGACTCGGCGCCTAGGTGCGGCGCAGAAGCTTTTACTTGGCGGCGGCAGCGGCGCGCTTGGCGACCGCGGACTTCTTGTTCGCCGCCTGGTTCTTGTGGATCACGCCCTTGGAGACGGCCACATCCAGCCTCTTGGCGGCAGTGCGCGCGAGCTCCTGCGCGTTGTCCGCACCGCTCTCGGCGGCGTCGCGGAAGGTGCGCAGCGCGGTACGCAGCGAGGACTTGACCGCCTTGTTGCGCTGGCGGGCCTTCTCGTTCTGCTTGATCCGCTTGATCTGGGACTTGATGTTCGCCACGGAGCTTTAGCCTCGATTGAACGTCGTTGGGTTCGGGAGCGCGCCGGAAGACACAACCCACCGGACGCGCGAACGCACAGCCTACCAGCCGGGGCCTGGCCCGCCCAAACCGACCGCATCAGGTCGTCAGCGACACGACCGGCACCGAGCTGCGCGCGTCTCCAAGGTACGCCTCCCACGCTCGCGCCAGGCGCTGGATGCCGGCTCGCAGCACTGCCGGCGGCACGGCGTACGGCAGCCGCGTGTGCTCGGTCATCCCGCCGCCTAGCCGAAAGACCGCGCCCGGCAGCAGAGCCACGCCGAACCGCAGCGCGACCTGCGCGAACTGCGTCGTGTCCGCCCCCGGCAGCCGGACCCACAACGACGGACCGCCACGCGGCACGACCAGGTCCACTCCGGCAAGAACTCCTCCAGCAGCGCCGTCAGCGTCGTCCAGCCCGGCCCGCAACTACTCCTGCCGCGCCGCCTGCGCCTCATCGACCCGCTCCAGCAGATGGACCGCGATCTGCTGGCTGATCAAGCGACGTACCGAGGTCGGTGATCCCCTTCATCTGCGCCAACCGGCGAGACCACCTCGGCCTTGCCGCGGATCCAGCCGATCCGCAGGCCGCCCCAGTACAGCTTGCTCATCGAGCCGATCGTCACAGTCGCTCGCTGTCGCGTGACGCCGGCCAGCGGCACGCGGCCGGCGCCCTCCAACGCGTCCCGGCGAGCGCGGTGTCGTCGACCACGATCACGACGTGCCGCTCGGCCAGCCGCGCCAGCTTGCTGCCGGCGGTCCGTCGGCCAGCACGGTGCCGGTCGGATTCTGCACGGTCGACTGGACGTAGACCAGCCGCGGCGGCCGCTGCGCCGATCAGCTGCTCCAGCCGCCGACCACCATCCCATGATCATCGGCCGGCACCGACTGGATCCGGCGCCGGGCCAGCCGGAACGCCTCCAGCGCGCCGCGATACTCGGCTCCTCCGACACCACCCCGTCGCCCGGCTGCAGGCAGCCGTGCGTCACCAACTCCAGCGCCTGCTGCGCGCCGCTCGTGACCAGGATCTGCTCGGCGCGTCGTCGGCACGCCCGTCGTCGGTGTACCACCCGGCCAGCCGCTCGCGCAGCGCCGGCAGCCCGCGCGGGTGATAGCCGTGGTGCTCGCCGCCGAGCGCGCAGATAGTCGTCCCGCCCAGCCGCGGCGGCGACCTCGCTGACCACGGCAGGCAGGGCAGCGCCGCGGTCGCGAAGTCGACCGTGCCGCGCAGCGGACCGTTAGGAACGCGGAGCCGCATGGTCACCGGCCGAGAACGGGCGAGGACACCGTCTCCCGTTCGCCGGCCCGCAGGTGGGCGGACAGACCCGGGTCCCGCTGCCCTGCCGCCGCTCCAGCCGGCCGCTCCTTGCACAGTGATCGGTACGCGGTGACCACGGTCGTCCGGCTCACCGACATCGCGTCGGCCAGCGCCCGCTCCGACGGCAGTACGGCGCCGAGGGGCAGCTCACCGAGATCGATCAGCTCGCGCAGGCCCTCGCTCAGCTGTGCGTGCAGCGGACCGGAACGTGCCCCGGACTCGACCAGCATCCGGGCCAGCTGGTCTGCGGAGAAACGCATCAGGATCCAATTTCTCGTCATTGGCTATGGCTGCGAGGTGCGTGCCCTGCCAATCTAGCGCCAATCTGAAGGACAACGGGGCTGACCACCAAGGAACGTGAGGCCGACCGTGCGCCGAAGGCATCTGCTCGCCGCCGCTGGGCTGGCGCTGTTGCCGGGCTGTGCGACCGTCGCGGCGCCGGGAGGCGGGAGCAACGGGAGCGGGCCCGAGGACAGCTCGAAGCGGTTGCGCCTCCTCGCGGGACAGTTTCCCTACACGGATGCGGCATTGAAGGAGTTCCGCGGTCGCAACCCAGGGTTGACAGTCGCGTACACCGATGGCTCGGTCTCCTTCGAGGAAGGCAGCGCTCAGACGTTGCTGCGGTCGGGACGCAGCCCCGACGTCATCCTCGTGAACTCCGGGCCGGGTCGCGTCGGCCTGCTGGCAAGGAACAATCTCATCGCGCCGCTCGACGACGTCCTGGCGAGAACGGGCTTCGCCGAGCGCTACCAGGATGCCGTCATCGAACAGACTCGATCGGGTCCGGACGGCCGGATCTACGAGGTCGTCGAGGGCCTCGACGTCTTCCAGGTCTACTACAACAAGGAGATCTTCGAGCGACTCCAGATCGCCGTTCCCACCACCTGGCAAGAGTTCCTGGCCGTCTGCGATGCGCTCAAGAAGGGTGACGTGTCACCCATTGTCGCCGGGGTCCGGGACAACTTCGCCGGCGGCTGGCTGCTCGGTTCGCTCGTTCAGGCGTCCGCCGGACGTGAGGTGATGACCGAGGTGATCTACGGAGACGGCGCGTTCGACCAACCCGCGATCGTCCGAGGCGGCAAGCTGCTGAAGGACCTGCTCGACGCCGGCCACCTCGACGGGCGGCAGACGGCGGCTCTCGACGGCGGGCAGGCGACGGCGGCATTCCTCAAGGGCGATGCCGCGATGATCGTGATTCCCCAGAGCGCGGTCGCCAACGCGGCCTTCGACGGCGAGAAGGTGGATCACCTCGGCGCGTTCCCGATGCCTCCTGTCGAGGCAGGCAAGCCCGCCTTGCCCACGGCGGGACTCGCCGTCAGCTGGGTCGTCAACAACGAGACGAAGGCTCGTTCGGCGGTGGGAGCCTGGCTGGACTGGATCTCCTCCGAGGACTACCTGAGGCTTGCTGCCAAGAACGGGTTGACGCTGGTTCCGGCCCGGAAGGTTCCGAAGGGGATCGAGATGCATCCCGTCGTCGCCGACGGCTTGGCGAAGGTGCAAGGTGGAGCAGGCTTCAACCCGAGCGTCTACCTGCCGGACCTCGCCAAGGACGCCTGGTACCAAGCGGTACAGGGGATCGTGACCGGGAACCTGACCCCGGAGAAGGCCATGCGAGATGTTCAGCGAGAGCTGGTCACCGCGAGGAACGGAGCGGCCCGATGACCGCGCAGGCCACCTTGGCGGCACCAATCGCGAGTACGCGAAGCACCCGCAAGCCACCACGCGGACGCACGCTGTTGTGGGCGGCTATGCTCGCGCCCTCGTTCGTGCTGCTCGCGGTCTTCGTCCTGCTCCCGTTGATGCGCGGCATCCAGCTGAGCGTCTACAGCTGGGACGGCGTCGCGCCCGTCATGCACCGGCAATGGCTCGGCAACTACGTCAAGCTCTGGTCCGATCCGATCTTCTATCAGGCGTTGGGCAGAACGGTCCTCTGGTGGGTGATGCACGTCGTGCTCGCCGCCGGCGGCGGGTTGCTGATGGCGGCGCTCATCAACGAGGTGCGGTGGAGCCGCTACCGTACGACGATCCGCAGCCTGGCGTTCCTCCCGCAGGTGCTGTCGCTCGCGGTCGTCGGCGTGATCTGGAGCCAGCTCTACCACCCGACGGTCGGGCTGCTGAACCAGTTCCTCTCCACCGTCGGGCTCGACGCGCTAGCTCGACCGTGGCTCGGCACACCGGAGCTTGCCCTGCCCGCCGCCGGGCTCGCGAGTGCCTGGCACGGCTATGGCTTCTACCTCGTCATCTTCCTCGCCAGCATGCAGGCCGTCGATCCGGCGCTGTACGAGGTCGCGAAGATCGACGGCGCCAACGCCTGGCAGCGGTTCCGCAACGTCACCTGGCCCGCGCTGCACAACACGGTCAGCCTGGTCGGCGTGCTCGCGTTCATCAGCGCGCTGAAGGGCTTCGGCACCGTTTGGGCAATGACAGAAGGCGGTCCGGCGCGGTCGAGTGAGCTCGCGGCGGTGTACGTATGGCGGAAGGCGTTCCAGTCTGGCGACATCGGCGTCGCGAGTGCCGCTGGCATGTCGATCGCGGTGCTGGCGCTGGTGATCACGTTCGCTTTCAACCGTTGGCGCGATCGGAAGGCGGACCGATGAGACCTCGCCTCGGCAGCACGTTGGCGCTCGTCGTTCCGCTGACTGTCCTTACGGCGTTGACGTTCGTGCCGTTCGTCTGGGTCGTGCTCAGCGCGTTCAAGAGCGAGACCGAGATCTTCGGCGACGCGCTCGGCCTTCCCGGCGAATGGCGGTGGCAGAACTTCGCGACCGTATGGAACGAGGGCAACTTCGGCAGCTACTTCCTCAACAGCGTGGTGATCGCCGTCGCGGCGACCTTGCTCACAGTGGCGGTCACCTGCCCGGCCGGGTACGCGTTCGGCAAGCTGTCGAGCAGCCGCAGCAGCTGGGTGTTCTACGTGTACGTGCTCGTGCTGACGCTGCCGTTCGAGGCGATCGTGGTGCCGATCTTCTACCAGATGCGGGCGATGAACCTCGTCGACAGCCGCGTCGGTCTGATCCTCGTGCTCGTCGCCGGCGGGGTTCCGCTCGGCGCGTTCCTCATGCGGAACTTCTTCCGCGACCTGCCGCACGAGCTCGTCGAAGCCGCGACGATCGACGGCGCCTCGGACTGGAAGGTGTTCCTCCGGGTGATGCTGCCGCTGGCCAAGCCGGCGGTGCTCGCGGTCGCGGTCTTCAGCTTCCTGGGCGCGTGGAACGAGTACCAGCTCGCGCTGCTGCTGCTCATCGGCGAGAACACGCGGACGATCCCGCTCGGGCTCGTGCAGTTCCAGTCCCAGTACAGCTCCGACTACGGCGCGCTGTTCGCGGGCATGGTGTTGGCGATGATCCCGTCGATCCTCGTCTACGTTCTGTTGCAACGGTCCTTCACCCGCGGCCTGGTCGCGGGTGCGGTCAAGTAGAGGGTGGCTATGGAGCCTGTGCGTTATCAGTACGAGTACGACGAACGGATCCGGATCGCGTTCATCGGAGCGGGGGACCACTCGTTCCGCAACGTCTATCCGACGTTCCAGTACGCGCCGATCGACCTGCGCGCGGTGTGTGACGTCCGCAAGGAGCGGGCGGAGACGTACGCGCGGATGTTCGGCGCGACGCGCGCGTACTCCGACCACCGGGCGATGCTCGAGCAGGAGGAGCTCGACGCGGTGTTCATCGTGACCGCGTACGACAACGCCACCGGACGCGTGCAGGCGACCGATCTCGCGCTGGACTGTCTCCGTGCGGGGCTCCATGTCTGGATGGAGAAGCCCACCGCGGCGAGCGTGGCCGAGATCTTGGAGCTCAAGGAGACGGCGGCGTCCGCCGGCAAGTTCGTCCTGACGGGGTTGAAGAAGATCTTCACGCCGGCGGTGACGAAGGTCAAGGAGATCATCTCGTCGGACGAGTTCGGTGACGTGTCATCCATCTCGGTTCGCTATCCGCAGTCGTTGCCGCCGTTCGAGCAGCGCGGCGACCTGAACGCGATGCGGGGGTTCCTCGACCACATCTACCACCCGGGCGCGGTGCTGACGCACCTGATGGGTCCCGTCGAACGGTTCTCGTACGAGTGGGAGCCGCGGAACGGTGGTTCGGTGGCGAGCCTTCGGTTCGAGTCGGGGGCGGTCGGATCGCTCCATCTGACCGCCGGGGCGGCCCAAACGTCGCCGCTGGAGCGGCTGGAAGTCGTGGGTCGGGATGCGAACGTCGTGGTCGACAACACCGTTCGGGTGACCTACTACCGCCCGGGTGCGCGACTTCCGTATGGGCGGACCAGTTCTTTCGTCGTGGACGACGCCGTCGCGCCGCTGTCCTGGGAGCCGGAGTTCTCGCTCGGCGTTCTGTACAACAAGAACCTCTTCTACTTGGGCTACGTACCCGAGGTCCTGCACTTCTGCGAGAGCGTGCTCTCGGGAACGGCGCCGGTGAAAGGTACGCTCGACGACGCGTTGGCCATCATGCGACTGTTCGAGGCCTACCAACGGACACCTGCAGGCGAAGTCGTCACTCTCGAGATTGCGAAGGAATCCTGATGTCGGACACCACCGCCCACCTGGCTCCCGCCAAGACGCGCGAGGTCGAGGAGACGGAGTTCGGACGGCTCGAGTGGATGATCGCGGGCCGGCTCGGCAACTCGACGACGATGACCGTCGGCCGCTGCTACATCGATCCAGGCAAGGCCAACCCGCGGCACTACCACCCGAACTGCGACGAGGTGCTGCACGTCCTGCAGGGCACGATCGAGCACTCCGACGGCGACAACCTCAGGACAATGGGCCCGGGCGACACGATCAGCATCCCCGCTGGCGTGCTGCACAACGCGCGCAACATCGGCTCCGACCAGGCGGTCTTCGTGATCGCGTTCTCCTCGGCGGACCGTCAGGTCGTCGGGGAGTAGGGCGCGAACCGCTGCTGGATCAGCTCGAACGTCCGGCGCGGGCGCTGCGGGTCGTAGACGTCGATGCCGATCACGTAGCGCCCGCCGTACCTGGCGAGCTGCCAGATGGTGGCGTCCTCGAAGCCGGGGTTGCGGACCGTGAAACCTTGGCCGGCGAGGTCGTCGATGGCGACGTCGACGGCGGAGTTCGCGATGTCCGTGGCGTTGGTGAGGCGGAAGGCCAGCTTGGCGGTGGTCTTGCCTTGAGCGACCTGGGTGAGGTCGACCGTCGTGAGCTGCCAGTTTCCGGTGGTGGCGCTGACGTTCTGGCTCCAGACGACCTTGTTGTCGAGCAGGAGCTGCTTCTGGTGCGTGCCGATGACTCCGGTCGTTCCGCGGTGGTCTCGGTGGGCGAAGGTGAGCTTCTTCGATCCGGTCGTGAAGCGGACGATCTCGCTGGCCTCGATGTAGTTCTGCCCCGTCGCGGCGACATGGCTGGCGATCGCGAGACTGAGCCGGCCGTTGCCGGTCCGCGCCTTTCGTTCCGTGGGTTGTGCGGGGGCACCGTCGATCTGGACGCCGTATGTGACGATTCCGGCGGTCTGCTTGCTCCGAAAGTAGTCGAGGCCCTGGTCGAGGACGGTCCGAACGTAGGGGGTGCTCGGCAGAAGTGGTGAGGCGGTGTAGCGGCCGGCGTACAACATCAGGACGATCGGCTTGCCGTACGGCTTGATGGTCGCGAGGACCGCGTCGATCTGCGGGCGGAGGGTGTGCGTCATGACGGTGTTGCGGGCCGGATCGTCCTTGTAGGCAAGCGTGATGCCGTCGATGAGGGGTGCGTACTTGTCGAGGAAGTCCTTGGTGACTTGGTAGGTGTAGAGGAGGGGGAGGAACGGGAGGTTCGGGTTGATCTGCTTGGCGGCGGTGACGACCTGGCTGAGGTAGGCCTGCGTGAAGGACGGCTTCCGGCCGCTGCCCTCGAGGTTGTGACCGAAGTCGTCGATCATCCAGCCCGCGAGGTTGTCGTGCTGGAGGCTGAGGTTGGCGATGGCACGGGCCCAGGCGACGTAGTCGGTCTTGTAGGGGAACGAGCAGCGGTCGGGGGTGCCGGGGGCGAAGCACTCGCTGGGTGGGACGAGGTAGACCCAGACGTCGATGCCAGCCTTGCGCGCCTGCGGCAGGAACCGCGCGAGGTCGCCCCAGTCGGCGGGGGAGCGCCAGACGAGGTAGAGGTAGGAGTTGACGTTGAGCTCTCCGAGCTTACGAACGGTCGTCTCGACGTCGATGTGCTTGTACCCGTCCGCCCGCGGCATCTTCTCCCTGAGCTCGGCGCCAATCGTGTTGCCGCCGGAATAGTCCGCCACCATGCCCGTAACCCGATCCGCCGCCTGCGCACCCTGCTGGCCAGGCGCCGCGGTCAGTCCCATCGCGCCAAGGAGTGCTGCGAGAGCAAGCAAGCGAAGAACCGACATCGTCATCCTCGGTGGAGAGAAGGGGACCGCCGCGCCGAACACGATATTCCGCGGCACCACGTCCTGTCCGCCGCGGTGCCCGAGACCAGCCGAGCCGAGAGCTGCCGCCCTCGCCGTCGTCGTGCCGCAGGGGTGGCGATTCCCCTGCCTGGTAAGGCAATTCGCTCCCACCGTGCAGCGATCTGGCGCGCCTTCGACTGGTCCGGCTGACCAGGGTTTGGTCCACAAGCGGCGATTTCAGGAAGTTCTCCACAGATCGTCGCCAGCCCACCCATCGGACCGGGCCGAGGCCAATCCTGGAACCAGTCGCATTCTCAGCAGCAGACCTGTTCCGCCGCGGTGCCCAGACCCACCGAGCCGAGCGCTGCCGCCATCGCCGACGTCGTGACGCGGAGATGGCGATTCCCCTGCCTAGCAAAGCAATTCGCTCCCACCGTGCAGCAGCTTGGCACGCCTCCGACGGTCCGACTGGCCAGGTTTGGTCCACAAGCGGCGATTTCAGGAAGTTCTCCACAGATCGTCGCCAGCCCACCCACCGACCTCGCCGAAGCCCAACCCTGGAACCAGTCGCATCCTCAGCAGCAGACCTCGGGTCGCTCCAGCCAGCCGCCGGCTCGACCCTGCCCAGACAGTCCGGTCGACCCGATGCGTGGCCAGCGACACAGCCTCCTGTCCGCTGCCGTGCCCGGACCGCCGAGCCGAGCGTTGCCGCCATCGCCTTCGCCATGACGCGGAGATGGCGATTCCCTGCCTAGCAAGGCAATTCGCTCCAACCATGCCTGCGGCCTGGCGCGCCTCCGATCGAGTCCGACTGGCCGGGTCTTGGTCCACAAGCGGCGATTTCAGGAAGTTCTCCACAGATCGTCGCCAGCCCACCCCACCGACCTCGCCGAAGCCCAACCCTGGAACCAGTCGCATTCTCAGCGGCAGGCCTCGGGTCGCTCCAGCCAGCCGCCGGCTCGACCCTGCCCAGGCAGTCCGGTCGACCCGATGCGTGGCCCGGTGGGTACAGGTGGGGGACAGGCCTCTCGCCCGGCGGAGCGACCATTGGGGACAGCCCGCCCTCTGGGCGGGGCGTGGGCGCGAGGACAGGGCAGATGGGCTGATGGGCTGATGGTCAGATGAACTCAGGATCGGCGAACGGGAATGGCGAAAAGGGCTGATGGTCGGATGAACCGCCAGGCCAACCGGGACGGGCTTGCTGGTCGAGGTGGGCTGGAGATCGATGGCCCCGACGTCGTCGTCGAGCGCAACGCGGCCCGGTGGGGATCGGCGAGCAGCGGACGTTTCGCGGACCTTGGGCTCGCAGGGTTGGCGCCGCGCGGGAGGCGGGGCGCCCGTCCGGGGGGCTATTCGGCGTCGGTGAGGGTCAGCGAGCGGAGGCGTTGGCCGGCGAGCCAGGTTGCTCCCACTGTCACTACCAGCAGGAGGATGGCGGCTACCAGGGGTTGGACTGTCGCTTCGATCGTCGCCCCCGCGTCGCCTGACACCAGCCGATCGGTCAACGACATGGCCCACTGCTGGATCGAAAGCGTCCGCGCACCGGGTACGAAGGAGCCCACCAGGCTCTCCCAGATCAGCGCGTACAGCAGCCCCACCACCACCGCGTGCCGGGTCAACACGGCCAACAACAAGAACAGGGCCGCGTAGGTGATCGAAGCCAAAAGCGCCCCCACGGTGAACGCCACCGCGATGCCGTCGGTCAGCCCCGCCAGCACGACCCCGGCGATCAGCACCGGCACCGCTGCGAAGACGAACAGCGTTCCGACCGCCACGAGCAGCTTCGTCAGGACGATGAGAGGCCGGGGGATGGGCTTGGCCAGGACGTACACGATCGAGCCGTCGTCGATCTCCGACCCGATCACGCCCGTTCCCGCGATCAGCCCCAGCAGCGGTACGACCGTTCCGATCGCGAACGTCTGCAGCACCGTCGCGGCGATCGACGAGTCAGCCCCCGCCGCCACCCGAATCCCCACCGCCATCGCGATCAGCAGTCCCGGCAGGATGAACAAGAACAACGCCCGGCGCTTGCCCAGGACGACACTCGCGGTCAGCGAGGCGATCGTGGCATTCATCTAAGACACGTCCTGTTCTAAGCCGTAATGAGGTACGAGAACACGCTCTCGAGCGACTCGTCCGAAGGCGAGACCTCATAGAGCCGGATGCCGGAACGCCGTGCCACCTGCGGCAGCAGCCAGGTGAAGCGGGCGAAGTCGACCGCCTCCACTCGCAGTACGCCGCCGCCGTCCGAGGCGTCCAACGACACCGCCGCCGACGAGCCGTCCGCGATCAGTGCCGACGCAAGGGCGCGGTCGTCCGATGACCGAATCACGTACTGGTGCGGGCGATCCGTCATCAGCCGGCGGATCTGCCGGAAGTCACCCGACGCCGCGTGCCGTCCCGCCACCACCACCTCGATGTGCGACGCGACCTGCTCGACCTCCTCCAGGATGTGCGAGGAGAACAGCACCGTACGACCCTCCGCTCCCAACTGGCGCAGCAGATCCATCAGGTGCAGCCGCTGCCGCGGGTCCATGCCGTTGAACGGTTCGTCGAGCAGCAGCACCGACGGATCGTGCACCAAGGCCGTCGCCATCTTGATGCGCTGCTTCATGCCCTTGGAATACTGCCCGACCTCGCGGTCCTGCGCGTACTCCATCTCCACCAGCGCGATCGCCTTGCGCGTCGCGTCCTCCGGCGCCGAGATCCCGTGCAGTTTCGCGTTCGCCAGAACGAACTTCCACCCGGTCAGGTTGTCGTACAGAGCCTCGCGCTCCGGTACGAGCCCAATCTGCTTGTAGATATGGTGATTCCGCCACACCTTCACGCCGTCCAGCGTCACGGTGCCGGCGGATGGCGCGAGGAAGCCGCCCATCATGTGGATCAACGTCGACTTGCCAGCCCCGTTGGGACCGAGCAGTCCCGTCACCCCGGGGCCGATCGTCATCGCGATGTCGTTGACCGCCACCACATTGCCGTACCAGCGCGACACTCGGTCGATCGTCAGCACGCTCATTCCGCGGCCACCTTCCGGTACCGGACCAACAACAGACCGAACGAACCCGCGATCACCGCGAGAGCGACGAGCACGAACACGATGCCACCGAGAGCGCCGGACGGCGGCGGGATCGGACTGGACGACTCCGCGCCGAGCAACGCCACCTGCACCCCGTCCAGCAACGTGGTCGGGGAGAACAGCCCGACCCAGCTCGCGAATCCCGGGTTGTCGCGGCTGAGCTCCTGGGAGATGCCCTGGATCGCGGTCACTGCTGCGTACGGCACCGTCAGCGCGGCGATGATCGTCGCGACGCCGAAGCCGCGACGTTTCGTCAACGAGGCAAGGACGCTTCCGATCCCCGCGAGGATCAACGAGAAGATCAACGCCCCCACGAACGCGAGCAGGAAGTTCTTCGTCTGCGTCCCGAACGGCAGCTTCGCCAGCAACCCGCCGCCGTACAACACCAGCAGCGGCAACGTCATCAAGATGAGCAACGCGGTCGTCAGCGCCCCGAACTTCGCCACCACATAGTCGAGCCGAGTCAGCGGACGCGAGAAGTACAACGACACCGTACGGAAACGCAGATCCCGCGAGAACAAGGCCGGAGCCTGGGAGGCGACGAAGATCGCGATGATCACCTGCGTGAAGATGACGTACCGCGTGTACGGGATCAGCTGCTCGCCGCCGCCCTGCAGGATCGTCACAGCGTCGAGAACCACAGCAGGCAAGAGGATCACGCCCAGGAGCGCGATCGGCAGCACCTTCGACTTCGCCGTCCGGCCGAGGCCGAACGCGTTCCGCAGGCTCTGCACGAACAACGACCGCACGGCATACCCACGCCCGAGCCGCTGTCCCTCGTACCGCCGGTAGCCGATGTCGTGGATGACACCGGACGGCTGCCGCGGCAGCGATTGCTCAACCGACACGGGTCACCCCTTCCTCCTCGTCGCGGAACACCTCGTCCATCCGGTGCCGGCCCTGCTGCATCCGCACCAGGCCGAGACCGAGGTCCGCGGTCGTGTCACGAACGACGTCGAACGTGCCCTCGTCGACGATGTTCACCTGCAGCAGTTGACCTTCCGGCCACACCGTGAGCCCGGCGGACGTCAGCGCGGCGCCGAGGCGGTCGCGGCCGATCGCGTCGGGCAGGTCGGTGACCTCGACCGACATCACCTGGGTCGTACGGGTGAAGTCCGCAGTCGTCGAAGCCCGCAGCAACCGGCCGGCGTCGATGATCACGACCTGGTCGGCGATCCGTTCGAGCTCGCCCAGCAGGTGCGAAGTCACCAGCACCGAGATGCCGAACTCCGCACCGATACGGCGAATCAGGCCGAGCATCTCGTCGCGCCCGGCCGGGTCGAGGCCGTTCGTCGGCTCATCCAGGAAGACGAGCTGCGGGTCATGGACCAACGCCTGCGCGAGCTTGACGCGCTGCCGCATGCCGGTCGAGTAGCCGCCGATCGCGCGGTACCGCTCTTCGTACAGCCCGACATGCCGCAACGTGTCGGCCGTCCGTTCTCGCGCGGCGTCCGGTGGTAACCCGGACATGCGCGCCATATGCACGACGAACTCGGTCGCCGAGACGTCCGGCGGCAGGCAGTCGTGCTCGGGCATGTAGCCGACTCGGCCGCGAATCTGCCAGGCCTGCTCGACGACATCCAGCCCGAGCACGCTCGCCGAGCCTTCGGTCGCGGGGAGGAGGCCGAGCAGGATCTTGATCAGCGTCGACTTGCCGGCGCCGTTGGCGCCGACGAGGCCGGTGACGCCGGGCCCGATCGTGACGGTCAGTTGGTCCAGAGCCGTTACGGTGGGGAAGCGTTTGGTGAGGCCTTGCGTGGTGATCACGGTCACGGCACGAACGTAGTGCAACCCGACCGGGCATTCCTTCACACCTGAGGATGACGCGCGGAACCGGTTTCCCCTACGGGTTGGGCCCCACTCGGGTAGGGGTCGGGACAAAGGACTCCTGCGGAAGCCACGCTGGAGGGAGAGCGCGGTGAACGTCCGAAACCGGCTTTGCAAGCCGCGTTCCGCGAACCCTAATGACGGGCTGACGCCGCTCGCACAACCGTAGGAAAGGCCACCGGATACAGCAGGATCACCGGAAGTGCGAGCATGCCGATCCAGCGCGGGATCGACTCGCGGACCAGCTCGCTGCTCTGTACGGTGTCCGGCTTCCACCATCCCGACGGGTCGCGAATCACCTGCAGGGGTTGACCTTTCGCCACGGCGGGCCCGTCCAGTTCCCAGGAGATGGCGCTCGTCTTCACGATGGTCGGCGCGCCGTTCGGACACACCACGGTGTACTCGTAGGACCGACCCTTACGCCCCACCAGGTCCCAGTCGACGACCACGCAGGTGACCCGCTCGCCGACCTGCGCGAGGGCCAACGCCGGTACGACGTGGACGACCGTCACCGCGGCGAACATGCCGGCAAGGATCGCCAGCCACAGCAGCATCACGCGTCCCGCGAGCTTCAGGATCCCGATCCCGACGAGGACCGACGAGCCGAGCGCGAGGAGGCCGAGGACGATGCCGAACCAATTGTCGAGCGGTGCGAGCGTCGATGCCACACCGAGGCCGTACACGCCGACGAGACCGCCCGCGAGGAGCCCTTTACCCATGCCAGCCTTGGCGCCGGGCGAGCCAGCTCATCGTGGCCTCCGCGTACCAGCTCTGGTGGTTCCGCAGGTGCGGCGAGGTGGAGACCGGCCCGGACCGGGACGAGCGCACGAAGTAGCCGCACAGCCCGGCGAGCACCGCGTCGAGCGCGTCGGGGTCGACGTCGGCGCCCAGCGGGTGCGCGGCGAACAGAGCGTCGGCGTCGTACCCGTCACCCGCCGCAGACAGCAGCAGCGTCAGCAGGTCGACCCAGGGCGCGCCCCGGCTGGGCCAGTTCCAGTCGCAGACCCATACCTTCTCGTCGTCGCCGATGATCACGTTGTCGTCGCGCAGATCGCAGTGGATCACCGAGGTGCCGGAGATCGCGTCGAGAGCCGCGGATTCGAGGACGGCGAGGTCGGCGATCCGTTCGCTGTCGCCCCGCTGGGCGCTGTCGGCGAGGTCGCGCCAGTAGCCGAAGTCCGCGGCCAGCCAGTCCTGCGCGTCCGGAACGACGAGCGTCGGCGGTCCCGGCGTCAGTGCCTCCGACATCGGCGTCAGAGCGGTGAGAACGGCGGTGAGCTCGCTCGGCTCCCAGGGACGTCGCGGCGGGCGGCCCGGTACGTCGTCGAAGCACAGCACGACCCAGCCGGCTTCCTCGATCGTCCAGCGCAGCGCGGGTGCCGGCACGCCGGCCGGCAACGTCGGAACGACGCGAGCCTCGGCGCGGTAGCAGTCCGCGATCACTGGGGTGGTGGTGTCCGAAGCCGCTTTGACGAACGCCCTCCGGCCCCGGCCGTAGACGAGGCGAGAGGCGAACCCGCTCGTGAACCCCGACCCCTGGCTCGCGACCGCCACGACCGGATCGCCCAGGCGTTCCTCGATCCGGGCGCGGATCGGCTCGGGCAGGTCTGGCCAGTGCGGGCGGAGTGCGGTCGCGCCGTACGGGATCGTCGGCGCGTCGGCTTGGGTCACCCCACTCATCCTGTCCGACGACGCAGGCCTGGGTCCAGCCGACCCTCGGATGCGGTAGGCGTCCGATCACCGTAGGTTGATCGACAAGACATTCGCACCCACGGGGGAACGATGCCTGTCCGTACACGTTTGGCTGTCGTCTGTGCCTTGTCCGCCGCGCTCGCCGGCTCGGCGCTCGCGGTGCCGGCCTTCGCCGCGCCCGCCGCTGACCTGCGTGCGGACGTCGACCGCGATGGTGCTGTCACCGCCGCTGACGACGCGGCCGAGGACCAATGGACCCACGCGCGCGGCGCGATCGTGCTGCCCAACCTGGACGACGACCAGGCGCGCTGCCCGAAGAAGCTGCCGAACGGCGAACGGATCCCGGACAACGCGCTGCCCACCTGCAACGACGCCGCCGACTCGGTGATCAACGGGGCAACCGACCTCGCCGACCTGGCCCGGCTCCGCGTGCAGCCGGTGGCTGAGCTGCCGGACTCCGCCCAGGTCACGCTGACGGCAGGCCCACGCCTGCGCGCGTACGTACGTCGCGGCGCCACCTGGGTCGCGCTGCCCGCCAATGGCAAGCTCACGGCGGCCGAGGTGCGCGACGGCGTCGACCTCGCCGTCGAGGCGACCGACATCGTGCGCGACCTCGCGGTGTGGAACGGGTTCGCCGATCTCACCTTGAAGATCGTCTCCGGCAGCTCGACCACGTCGGACCGCGTCCGGGTCCGGGTCGCGCCGCTGCTGTTCCAGCACGACCTGATGACCGTGCGACGGCTGATGGTCTCCGCCAACAACCTCGAGCCGGCCGTCGCGGCGGCGGGTGGGCGCCGCGACATCCTGGGCCGCCCGATGGCCAAGGCGAAGGCCGAGGTGCCGGACTACGGAGAGAAGGCGTTCCGGCAGGACCTGCGCAAGGGGCTTGGACAGCGCCGGGCTGACCCAGCCGTTCATCGAGCACCCGACCGGCGGAGACATCTGGGTGCAGGACCAGTTCGAGCCCGCGTACGCGTCGATGCCGGCGGCCGGTGGCGGCGAGCAGCGGATCCGCATCTACGTCCGTTCGGCCAACCTGTCCCGCTCCGGCGGGCCGGCCGACGAGCGACCGCTTCGCGAGGGCGGGCGGAACGTTTTCCTCAAGTACCGTGGCGGAAACGTCGCCGGCGTTCAGCAGTACGACCCGCGCCGCGTCACCGACCCGAACGGGTACGAGTCCGACACGTTCAACTCCACCGGCAACTTCGGCGCCGTGCCGCCGTACTCGCACGCCGGCAAGAGCTACCCGGCCGGCCGCATGCTGTACGGCTCGATCGCGCGCTGGTCGCCGGACTCCACGTTCAAGAAGATGCTGCAGGCACAGGGATTCCAGCAGCCGATCGTGCTCGACACGAGCTGGTTGCTGGTCGGGCACATCGACGAGTTCATGGCCGTCCTGCCCGCGAAGAACAAGCGGGGTTGGATCCTCGCGGTCGCCGATCCGGTGATGGGCGAGAAGCTGCTCACCGACCTGATCGCCCAGGGCAAGGGCGGCGTCCGGATGCTGAACGGGGTGCCGGCCGAGAATCCGGACCTGACCGTGGCACAGGCTGTCCGCGAGCTCCGGCTGCGCGGCGCCAACCGGATCGCGACCCGCGGCATCGACCGTGCCCTGGACAAGCTGCGCGCGGAGACGGGCCTCACCGACGCCGAGATCGTCCGCCTGCCCGCGCTGTTCGACCATTTCACCGCCGGCGGCGGCTACCCGCGGAGCGGGACGTTCGCCTACCTGCCCGGCGTGGCGAACGGCATCGGGACAGGCACGTCGACGTATCTCGCGCCGAAGCAGCACGGCCCGATCGACGGCGGCAAGGACGTGTTCCAGCAGGTCACCGAGACCGCGCTGGCGAAGGTCGGCGTCAACGTCGCGTGGGTCGAGGACTGGGAGTACGCGCACGTCGGCCTCGGCGAGATCCACTGCGTGACCAACGCCGAGCGGGACCTGACCAAGACCCAGCCCTGGTGGAACGAGCGGTCCTAGGCTGGGGGCCATGCCTCGAAACGAAGTAGGCGAGTACGACGCGATGTACGGCGGCCGGGACGGCAAGCGGCCGCCGTGGGAGATCGACCAGCCGCAGCCGGCGCTCGCGGCGGTCGTGGCGGCGGGCGTCGACGGGCACCGGGTCCTCGACGCCGGCTGCGGGTCCGGTGAGCTGTCGATTCTCCTTGCCAGCAAGGGACATCAGGTCACCGCGTTCGACTTCTCCGCGGTCGCGATCGAGCAGGCCCGGGCGAAGGCGGCCGCACGAGGAGTCCCGGTCGACTTCCACGTCGCCGACGCGCTCGCGCTGTCGGGCGACTTCGGCACGTTCGACCTGGTCTTCGACAGCGGCCTGCTGCACAGCCTGGTCGGGACCGAGCGGCAGCAGTACGTCGCGACGCTGACGCGGGTCTGCGGGCCAGGCGCGGCCGTGCACCTGCTCGCGATGTCTGACGTGGCCGAGTTCAACCACGGCCTGTCGAAGACCGAGCTCGAGCAGCTGTTCGCCCCCGGCTTCAAGGACGTACGCATCGAGCCGACGACCATCTACGCCGACTCCGACGGTCCGCTCTCCATGCCCGCCTGGCTACTCCGCGCCACCCGCTGAGCAATCACCAGCCGGTACGGCGTTTGGTCCACTCCAGCAGCGCGGTGGAGACGTTCCGCTGGTACTCGCGGATCGTCGGCAACCCCGGAGGTGCCGGGTCGCGGGCCCTGTCCACCAGGGCGCCGGTGATCGAGGCGATCAGCGCGGTGACGTCGTCGGGATCCGTCTCAGCTGTCGCGCGGTGCTTGACCAGCAGCGCGTCGGCGTCGACGGGCGAGCCGCTGATCACCAGGTCGAGCGCGCTCACCACCGTGTCCACCCAGCCCGCGGCCTGGCAGGCCCACGCCCAGTCGACGAACACCACCCGGCCGGTCGGCGTGATCAGCACGTTGTCGGCGCGTACGTCCCAGTGCGTGAGGACGTCGCCCGCGGTGACGACGGCCGCGCGATGCTGCAGCTCGAGCAGCCCGTCCAGGTGGTCGCGGATCCAGGGATCGAGGTCGTCCGGCGGGGTCGACTCGATGAGCGACCAGCTGGTCAGGAACGGCGCGTCCAGCTCGGCGAGCGGCGGCGCCTCGGCCCACGGCGTGGGCGTCAGCGCGGCCGACAGCTCGCCCAGCGCCCCGAAGACCTGCTCGACGTCGTCGGCCGTCCACGGGTGGTGCGGCTGGCGTCCGTCGATGTCCTCCAGCAGAAGCGCGACCCAGTCGCCGTCGTCGTAACCCGCGAGCAGCCGCGGCGTCGATGGCGTCTCCGGCAGCGCGCTCATCGCGGCGAGCTCGGCGCGATGGATGCCCGGCGAGTCCGGGTTGAGCTCCAGGCCCACGGCCTTCACGAACGCCCGCGTGCCGTCCGCCGTCACCAACCGGGCCGCCGCGCCGGGGGAGAAACCACCCGACTGGGACTCGGCACTCACCACGGCCGAGCCGAGCTCGCGCTCGACCCAGGCTCGCACCCGTTCGGGCATCGCTTCGTACGCCGCGCGTACGCCGATCGCCTTCGTCTCTGCCACGGGATGATCCTCGCAAATCCGGGGCTCGAAACTCAACCGCAATTCTTTCGTCCGATTTTCGGTGACTGAGGATATCGCACGGAAACAATTCTCCGGGAATGAACCAAGTCGATTGTCGCTTCGTGTCTTCAGATGTGCAGCCACGCATAGGAGGTCGAGTGATGGCAACCCTCACTGTCGCCGGACGGCTGGCTCGCGCGACGTTCGGCCAGCGCTTGCTCCGAGGCTTCTACTCGAAGATTCATCAACGCTCCAACGTCTTTCGCCACGCACGCGAGCTCGTCGGGTTGCTGCCCGCCGAGCGGATCCTCGCCAAGGGCTGGGCCGATGCCAAGCCGGTGATGGTGACGGACCTTGCTTTCTATTGGGGTCTGCGATCGGCGAGTACGCGAATTGGCTGGGAGCAGATCGCCCGTTCCCATTGGGACCAAGAATCGGGAACGCTCACCATCCTCGGGCTTCTTCCCGGGGTGCCGACAAAGCTCACGTTCGCCCTCGGCAGCGCGGAGCTCGCGACGCTCGTCGCCGACCGGGTTGCCGCCTCGCACCTGATCAGCACGCGGATCGACCTCGACGGCCACGGCCAGGCCAAGGTGGTCGCGCGCCGCAAGCCCGGAACCGACGACCTCGTGTGGCTGGTCTCCCTCGCCGACGGAACCTCGCCGCACGCCCCCGGCGTCTCCGCCGCCGTCGACCGCGCGCTGGCCGATCTGTGCCGGGAGCTCAAGCCCAGCTGACATTCGTGGTTGGATGCCCTCGGGGACCGTGCCGGTTTTGCGAGGGGACACGATGACTCGAGGTTCGGTACTTCGGTTCGGCGTGGTGGTCTGCGCCATGGCCCTGACGGGTTCGGCGGGAGTGGCCGTCGCGGCACCCGACCACGGGAGCCACGGTCGTACGGTCGCCGCGATCTGGGCCGTCAACGACGGCGAGAAGGTCGATCGGGACGACCTCGCCAACCCGTACAAGCGCCGTAACTCGGTCTGGGACGGCCGCGACCTCGAGATCTTCGGCGCCCGGAACGAGATCGTCTCGTTCCAGGTCGTCGTGGAGTCCGGCTCCGCTGGCATCGAGAAGCTGACGGCCGCGCTGCCCGAGCTCCGCCGCGGCCGGCACGTGATCACCAGCCGGCCGCCCGCCGACGACCCGACCCAGTACGCCGGCCGCGACATCCAGGCCTTCGGCGAGGGCTACCTCGACGTCACCAAGCGCACGAACGCCGACTGGATCGTTCCGCCCGACTCGCCCTCGGAGCCCGCCGACCCGCTCGGCCCGACACCGGTCCAGCTGATCCCGTCGACCGCGAAGAAGGGCCTCGGCGGCTTCCCGCTGACCGTCGCGCCTCGGTCGAACCAGGCGTTCTGGTTCGACGTCTACGTTCCGAAGGACGCCAAGGCCGGCACGTACCGCGGCACCGTAACCGTCCGGGCCGACAGGATCGTCAAGCGGCTGCCGATCAGCCTGCGCGTGTACGACGTCACGCTGCCGGACGAGAACAGCCTGACCGCGATGATCTACTACGAGCCGTCGCAGGTCGAGCGCTACCAGGGCCACAACCTCGACCCGGCGTTCCACCGGTTCGCGCACCGCAACCGCGTCGAGTTCGTGCACGGGTACGACATCCCGACCGCCACCGCCGCGCTCGCCCGCTTCCGCGGCACGGACTTCACGCCGGCGAACGGGTACGACGGCCCGGGCGTCGGCGTCGGCAACACGCTGGTGCCACGGACGTTCTACGGCCCCGGCCCGGACTTCGACACGCCGGAGGAGGCCGCCGCGAACGCCCGCCCGTGGACCGACTGGCTGGGCGCGAACCTGCCGGATGCCGAGACGTTCGTCTACATGCCGGACGAGCCGAGCCCGGAGGAGTTCCCGTACATCCGCTCGATCGGCGAGGCCGTGCACTCCAGCGGCGCGCCGCTGCCGGTGTTCGTGTCCCACACGTACGACGCCGAGCTCGACGGTCCGAACAGGGCGATCGACATCTGGGGCACGGTCGCCGACCTCTACTCGAGCCCGGTCGCGGCGAAGCTGCGGGCCGAGGGCCGCGACATGCACCCCTACAACGGGCAGCGGCCGCAGCTCGGCTCGGCGCTGATCGACAGCCCGGCGACCGACCCGCGGGCGACGATCTGGGCCTGTTTCAAGCACAGGATCTCGCGCTACTTCTACTGGCACGCGAACCACTGGCGGCACAACGGGCAGGCCAACCCGGCGTGGGAGCGGGACCAGAACGTCTGGGCGGACCCGATCACGTTCTTCAACCGGCGCGGCTTCTACGCGAACGGCGACGGCGTGCTCGTCTACCCGGGCGAGGAGGTGCTGCACCCGGCGCAGGATCGTGGCGTACCCGGACCGATCGGGACGATTCAGCTCGCGAGCTACCGTCGCGGGCTGCAGGACCACCAGTACCTGACGATGGCCCGCGCCGCCGGGCTCTCGCGGGAGGTCGAGAAGGCGCTGGCGACGATCGTGCCGCGGGTGATGGACGACACCACGACGGCCGAGCCGGTGTCGTACCCGGAGCACGGCGACGCGTTCGAACGGGTCCGTCTGCACCTGCTCCGCGCCCTGGAGCGCTCCGCCTCCGCCCGGTGATCATGATCGCGATCATGAAGGCGTAACGGTTGTATAGGCCGGTTTGGCTTCATGATCACGATCATGATCACGGCGCAGGGGGTGGGTGGAGCGTGCAGGCGTGGGATGATGGTCTCGTTCCCCTGACCAAGTCGAATGGACCATCCGTGCCCGTAGCCCCCGTGTCCGCGCCGCTGCCCGGCCAGACGCCTCCGGAGCTCATCCGGAACTTCTGCATCATCGCGCACATCGACCACGGCAAGTCGACGTTGGCCGACCGGATGCTGCAGCTCACCGGCGTCGTCGACGAGCGTTCCATGCGCGCGCAGTACCTCGACCGGATGGACATCGAACGGGAACGCGGCATCACGATCAAGAGCCAGGCCGTGCGACTGCCGTGGACGCCCGAGGGCGACACCCGGCCACACATCCTGAACCTGATCGACACGCCTGGGCACGTCGACTTCACGTACGAGGTGTCGCGCTCGCTCGCCGCGTGTGAGGGTGCCGTCCTGCTCGTCGACGCCGCGCAGGGCATCGAGGCGCAGACGCTCGCGAACCTCTACCTCGCGCTCGACGCCGACCTGCACGTGATCCCGGTGCTCAACAAGATCGACCTGCCGAGCGCGCAGCCGGACAAGTACGCGGCGGAGATCGCCCACATCATCGGGTGCGACGTCGCCGACGTGCTGCGGGTGTCGGCGAAGACCGGCGAGGGCGTCGAGCACCTGCTCAACGAGATCGTCCGCCAGGTCCCGCACCCGGTCGGCGACGCGGACGCGCCGCCGCGGGCGATGATCTTCGACTCGGTCTACGACACGTACCGCGGCGTGATCAGCTACGTCCGCGTCATCGACGGCTCGCTGTCCAACCGCGAGCGGGTGCTGATGATGTCGACGAAGTCGTCGCACGAGATGCTCGAGGTCGGTGTCATCGCGCCGGATCCCATGAAGGCGCAGACGCTCGGCGTCGGCGAGGTCGGCTACCTCATCACCGGCGTGAAGGAGGTACGGCAGGCGCGCGTCGGCGACACCGTGACCGCGGTCAACAACCGCGCGACGGAGGCGCTGGCCGGCTACCGGCACCCGAAGCCGATGGTCTACGCCGGCCTCTTTCCGGTCGACGGTGACGACTTCACCGAGCTCCGGGAGGCGCTCGACAAGCTGCAGCTCAACGACGCCGCGCTGCTGTACGAGCCCGAAACTTCCGGCGCGCTGGGCTTCGGCTTCCGCTGCGGCTTCCTCGGCCTGCTGCACATGGAGATCGTCCGCGAACGGCTCGAGCGCGAGTTCGACCTCGACCTGATCTCCACCGCGCCCAACGTGGTCTATCGCGTCGTGATGGAGGACGGCACGGAGCACGTCGTCACCAACCCCTCGGAGTACCCGGAGGGGAAGATCGCCGAGGTGTACGAGCCGGTGGTGCGCGCCACGGTGCTGTCGCCGTCCGACTTCATCGGCCCGATCATGGAGCTGTGCCAGGGGCGGCGCGGGAAGCTGCTCGGCATGGAGTACCTGTCGACCGACCGGGTCGAGCTGCGCTACACGTTGCCGCTCGCGGAGATCGTGTTCGACTTCTTCGACGCGTTGAAGACGCGGACCCGGGGTTACGCATCGCTGGACTACGAGCCCACCAGCGAGGAGACGTCGGACCTGGTGAAGGTCGACATCCTGCTGCACGGCGACCCGGTCGACGCGTTCTCGGCGATCGTGCACAAGGACAAGGCGTACTCCTACGGCGTGACGATGGCGCAGAAGCTCAAGGAGCTGATCCCGCGGCAGCAGTTCGAGGTGCCGATCCAGGCGTCCATCGGCTCGCGGATCATCGCGCGGGAGACGATTCGCGCGATGCGCAAGGACGTTCTCGCCAAGTGCTATGGCGGCGACATCACCCGGAAGCGGAAGCTCCTCGAGCGCCAGAAGGAGGGGAAGAAGCGGATGAAGATGGTGGGGCGCGTAGAGGTCCCGCAGGAGGCGTTCGTCGCCGCCCTCCAGACCGGTGACGCCGCGGCGGTCAAGGAGAAGAAGTAGACACTCCTCGGCTGACGCACGTGTGCGAGGTTCAACTTCGAGGTGGACGACGTCGACGCCTGGTGGGCACGGGTCGGGCCGGACGCCGATGTGGTCGAGCCGTTGTTCGATACACCGTACGGCAGCCGCAAGTTCACGATTCGCGACCTGGACGGCAACGAGCTGGGCTTCGTTCGGGCCTAGCCCGCCGCGCGGCGAGGTAATGACTCCGAAACGTCCCGGAAGTACAGTCCGGACATGGCGGATCTCTTCGAGGGCTACGAGCTGGGTGCGGCTTGGGACGAGACTTTCGCCGAACCGGGGATGAGCAGGACCTCGTACGACGCGATCCTCTCGGCGTTGCGACCGCTTGCCGCGGATGAGCTGAGGCCGAGGGTCGAGGCGCTCGCGCGGGCGTTCATGGACTCCGGTGTCACGTTCGCGTACGACGGCGAGGAGCGGCCGTTTCCGGTCGACATCGTGCCGCGCGTCCTCACCCAGCTCGAGTGGGAGCTCATCGAAAGCGGGGTCCAGCAGCGGGTCAAGGCGCTCGAGGCGTTCCTCGCCGACGTGTACGGGCCGGCGCACGTTCTGAACGACGGCATCGTGCCGCGCCGCGTCATCGCGACCAGCAAGCACTTCCACCGCGAGGCCCATGGCATCGAGCCGCCGAACGGGGTCCGCGTGCACGTCTCCGGCATCGACCTCGTGCGGGACGAGGAGGGCACGTTCCGCGTCCTCGAGGACAACGTGCGCACGCCCTCCGGCGTCAGCTATGTGATCGAGAACCGCCGCGCGCTGACCCGGGTCTTTCCCGAGGCCTTCGCCGCCGGCCGCGTCCGCCCGGTCTCCGACTACCCGCAGATGCTGCTCGCCGCGCTCCGGGCCGCCGCACCACCCGGCGTCGACGACCCGTCGGTCGTCGTCCTCACCCCGGGCGTCTACAACTCGGCGTACTTCGAGCACGCGCTGCTGGCCCGACTCATGGGCGTCGAGCTCGTCGAGGGCCGCGACCTGGTCTGCTCGGGCAACCGGGTGCGGATGCGGACGACCGCGGGGGAACGGCCGGTCGACGTGATCTATCGGCGTACCGACGACGAGTTCCTCGACCCGGTGCACTTCCGGCCGGACTCGATGATCGGCTGTCCCGGACTCCTGAACGCCGCTCGCGTCGGCAACGTCACGCTCGCGAACGCGGTCGGGAACGGTGTGGCCGACGACAAGCTGATCTACACCTACGTGCCGGACCTCGTCCGCTACTACCTCGACGAGGAACCGCTGCTGCCGAACGTCGACACGTACCGGCTCGACGACCCCGACGTGCTCGAGTGGGTGGTCGATCGGGTGGACGAACTGGTGCTCAAGCCGGTCGACGGATCTGGTGGGAAGGGCTTGGTGATCGGTCCGCACGCCGATGACGAGACGTTGGCCCGGCTGCAGGTGCGGGTCCGAGCCGAGCCGCGGGCGTGGATCGCGCAACGGGTGGTGCAGATCTCGACCGTTCCGACCTTCGTCGGGGATCGGTTCCGCCCGCGGCACGCGGACCTTCGCCCGTTCGCGGTGAACGACGGGGAGAACGTCTGGGTGCTGCCAGGCGGTCTGACACGGGTGGCACTCGGCGAGGGCGCTCTGGTCGTGAACTCCAGCCGTGGTGGCGGATCGAAGGACACGTGGGTGGTGAGCGACGACGAGCAGACCCAGTCCCCACGGCAGGGGATCGTCGTCCACCTCGACGCCGAGCACTCGCAGACGCCACCCGGCGTCGCGCCCGACCGCGGACCGAGCTGGAGCGACCAGCAGCAGCAACAACAGCAGCAGAAACCTCTCCAGAAAGCTATCCCGAAAGCTTTGGCGGAAGGTGACGAGCCATGCTGAGCCGGATCGCGGAGTCCATGTTCTGGATCGGCCGGTACGTCGAGCGCGCCGACTCCACCGCGCGGACGCTCGACGTCCAGTTCCAGCTGCTGCTCGAAGACCCGTGGGCCGACGAGGACACCGCCTGCCGTTCGCTGCTCTCGGTCATGGGTCAGCAGGAGGTGCCGCAACGCCGGATTGACGCGCGGTTCGTCCTTGCCCGCTTGGGATTCGAGTCCTCCGACTCGGGATCGATCAGCGGCGCCATCTCCGCGGCCCGGGAGAACGCCCGTGGGGCAAGGGAAACGCTGTCGTCGGAGTTCTGGCAGAGCCTGAACGGCACGTGGCTCGCCCTCCCCGAAGCCAGAAGGCGAGCCGAACGCATCGGCCCGCACGTGTTCTTCACCTGGGTACGCGAACGCACCGCCACTCTCGCGGGCGTCGTGGACGCCACGATGTCCCGCGACTCCGCCTGGCTGTTCCTCGTCCTCGGCAGATCCCTCGAACGCGTCGACATGACCGCGCGCCTGCTGATGACCCGCGTCCTCGACGGGGCGCCGGGTCAGGGCCGCCCCTCCTGGTCGACGATGCTCCGCTCCTGCGGCGCGTACGAGGCGATCCTGCGCACCTACCGCGGCGTGCTCGACGAGGCCGCGGTCGTCGAGTTTCTCCTTCTGGACAGGCTGTTTCCGCGTTCGGTCTTCGCCGCGCTGTCGACCGCCGAGTCGTGCCTGACCGAGCTCGACCCCGGCCCTGAGCGCGCCGGCGTCGCCGACGAGGCCCGGAGAAGGCTCGGCCGGGCGAGGACGATGCTGGAATACCGCCGCACCGACGAGATCATCGCCGACCTCCCCGCCGTACTGGCCGAGCTCGAACGCACCTGTTCCGACGTCAGCGACGCGGTGACCCGCCGCTTCTTCCAGTCCGCGCGAGCGGTGTCGTGGGCGAAGGAGGGCATCGCATGACGTGGCGGCTGCGGATCAGGCACCGGACGGGCTTCCGCTACGAGAACGACGTCGTCGCGTCGTACAACGAGGCCCGGATGATCCCGGTGACCAACGTGTTCCAAACCGCGCTCGAGGCCCGCGTCGAGGTCAGGCCGGTGACCGCGACGGCGCGGTACTGGGACTACTGGGGCACCCAGGTGTACGCGTTCGACGTCCACGTTCCGCACTCCGAGCTGCAGGTCGTCGCGACCAGTGTCGTGGAGACGCTGGAAACGCCCCCTCCGCACGAGGGCGCGCCCTGGGAGGCGCTTGCCGACGACGAGATCCGGGACAAGTACGTCGAGTGGCTGACCCCTACCACCCGGACCACCCTCGACACCGAGCTCGAGGAGCTCGCGGCGGGCTTCGCGAAGGCCAAAGCCCCGAGCGAGACCGCCAGGCAGATCTGCGATTTCGTCCATTCGTCGGTGGAGTACGTGCCCGGAGCGACCGAGGTGCACGCGAGCGTCGCGGACGTCTGGCACGAACGCAAGGGCGTCTGCCAGGACATCGCGCACGTCGCCGTCTCGCTGCTCCGCGGCTGCGGCGTCCCGGCCCGCTACGTCTCGGGCTACCTGCACCCGATCCCGGACGCAGCCGTCGGCGAGCCGGCCGAGGGGGAGAGCCACGCGTGGGTCGAGTGGTGGGACGGCGGCTGGACGTCGTACGACCCCACGAACGACATCCCCGTCGGCGAACGGCACGTGCTGGTCGGCCGCGGCCGCGACTACGGCGACGTGCCGCCGCTGAAGGGCCTCTACTCCGGAACGGGCTCGAGCACGCTCGGCGTCACCGTCGAAGTCACTCGGCTGGCGTAGCGAGCGGCCCGTACAGGGCGTGCCGGACGCCGGGCGCGACCGCGGCCACGACCGTGTCGGCGGACGCGCTCGCGAGCGGCTCCAGCTTGATGAGGTAGCGCATCAGCGCCAGCCCGAACAGCTGGCTCGCCAGCAGGGTCGTCCGCAGCGGGATCTCCGCGGCGGGGATGCCGGTGTCGAGCTCGTGCAGCACCTTCCGCTGGACCTGCATGCCGAAGAACTCGCGCACCAGCTTGTTCGTCGTCTGGTTCCTGACCGCCGTACGCAGGAACGCGACGAACGCCTGGCCGGTGATCGGGTCGTCCCACGTATCCAGGAACGTACGGACCAGCCGCTCCGGGATCCCCTCCCGCGGGCCGGTGAAGATCCGCGGGAACAGGTCGACCGGGTTGACCGGAGCGCCGACAGCGCTGCGGAAGAGCTCCTCCTTCGACCCGAAGTAGTGGTGCACCAGCGCGGGATCCACGCCCACGTTGGTCGCCAGCTGCCGGATCGTCGTGGCGTCGTACCCGTCGGAGGCGAACGAGGCCCGCGCGGCGAGGAGGATCGTCTCCCGCGTGTCCTGCTTGCCTGGCCGCCGGCCGCTCCGCCGCACCCTCATCACCTCGCCTGAAACTCAACACTAGATGAATTAGAAGGGGACGGCAAACCACCCGAATCGACCTCGCCCAGTTGGCCATGACGTTTCCGCTGGATCACTATGGTGGGAAGGGTGGGGACGACTACGTTTCTCCTCACACCTCGGGCACGCTGGGCGACCGCATTGGGAGGCACGACATGACCATTGCCGTGGGGGACTACGTAGGCCCTGACGCTTCCAAGGTCGAGAGCCGCCCACCGACGGTCGCGCACGCGTTCCTCGACCGGATCGCGTCGACTCCGGAGCGGGAGGCGTTCCGCTACCCGACCGGCGACGACACCACCGGCGGCTGGATGTCGGTGACCTGGCGCGAGGTCGGCGAACGCGTACGCAAGCTGTCGGCCGGCCTGATCGCACTCGGCGTCGCGCCCGAGGAGCGGGTCGCGGTGTTCGGCTCGACGAGCTACGACTGGATCCTCGCCGACCTCGCCACGATGTGCTCCGGCGCGGCGACCACGACGGTCTACCCGGCCAGCATCGCGAGCGAGGTCGCGTTCATCGTCTCCGACGCGGACTGCAAGATCGTCTTCGCCGAGGGCGACGAGCAGCTGAAGAAGCTCGCCGAGCTGCGCGCGGAGATGCCGTCGGTCGAGGCCGTCGTGACGTTCGAGGGCACCGCCGACGAGGCGAACAACGTCATGTCCATGGCCGATCTGGAGGCGAAGGGCGCCGCGTACCTCGAGGAGCACCCGGACGCGATCGACAAGGCGGTCGCCGCGATCGGTCCGGACAGCCTGGCCACATTGATCTACACCTCCGGAACGACGGGCCGTCCGAAGGGTGTGCGGCTTGCCCACGACTGCTGGACGTACGAGGGTGCGGCTATCGAGGCGCTCGGCATCCTGAACATCGACGACCTGCAGTTCCTCTGGCTGCCGCTCGCACACTCGTTCGGCAAGGTGCTGCAGGTGGCGCAGCTCGTGATCGGATTCTCCACCGCTGTTGACGGTCGGGTCGACAAGATCGTCGAGAACCTCGGCATCGTGAAGCCCACGTTCATGGGCGCCGCCCCGCGCATCTTCGAGAAGGCGCACGGGCGGATCGTCACGATGATGGAGGAAGAGGGCGGGGTCAAGGAGAAGCTCTTCCACTGGGCGTTCGGCGTCGGCCGGAAGGTGTCCGTGCTCCGGCAGGCCGGCCGCGAGCCCAGCGGCGTGCTCGCCGTACAACACAAGCTGGCCGACACGCTCGTGCTGTCGAAGATCCGGGCGCGCTTCGGCGGACGGCAGCGGTTCTTCGTCGTCCGGCTCGGCCGCGCTCAATCGCGACATCGCCGAGTGGTTCCACGCCGCGGGCATCCTGATCGTCGAGGGGTACGGGCTCACCGAGACGAGCGCGGCGTCGTTCGTCAACCTGCCTGGGCGGTTCCGGTTCGGAACGGTCGGTCCGGTCGTTCCCGGCACCGAGGCGAAGATCGCCGAGGACGGTGAGGTGCTGGTCCGCGGTCCGGGCGTGATGCGTGGCTACCACAACCTGCCCGAGCTGACCGCGGAGGTGCTGGACGGCGAGGGCTGGTTCCACACCGGCGACATCGGCGAGCTCGAGGACGGGCTGCTGCGGATCACCGACCGGAAGAAGGACCTGTTCAAGACCTCCGGCGGCAAGTACGTCGCGCCGGCGCTGATCGAGTCGTCGTTCAAGGCCTTGTGCCCGTACGCGAGCAACCTGCTGGTCTACGGCAACGAGCGCAACTTCGTGTCCGCGTTGGTGACGCTCGACCCGGACGCGATCGTGGCCTGGGCGGAGCAGAACGAGGTCGCGGGCGACTACGAGGCGATCGTGACGTCGACCGCCGCGCAGGAGATGGTGCAGGGGTACGTCGACCAGCTGAACGCGAAGCTGAACCGCTGGGAGACGATCAAGAGGTTCGCGATCCTCGACCACGACCTCACGGTGGAGAACGGCGGCATCACGCCGAGCCTGAAGCTGAAGCGGAAGGCCGTGGAGAAGAAGTACGCCGACGTGCTGGACGGTTTCTACCCGAGGTAAGAATGGGGCGTGCCTTCCACGCTGCCCGACGGTGAGCCGGCGCCCCCTGACGGGGCGCTGCCTCCGTCTGCTCTGGCCGAGCTGGGCGGCGGCAGGCCGTTCGGGCTGTACGTGCATGTGCCGTTCTGCGTGACCCGGTGCGGGTACTGCGACTTCAACACCTACACGGCCGCCGAGCTGGGGACCGCTCCCGGTGCCTCGCGGTCGACGTACGCCGAGGGGGTGCTGGCCGAGCTGCGGCTGGCTCGACGCGTGCTCGGCGACCGGACCTGCCGATTGCGACGGTCTTCGTCGGTGGCGGCACGCCGACGTTGCTGCCGCCAGAGGATCTCGGGCGGATCCTCGAGGCGGCCGATGCGGAGTTCGGGCTCGCGCCCGGTGCCGAGGTCACGACCGAGGCGAACCCAGAATCGGTCGACCCCGCCTACCTCGATCGCCTTCGGGAGCAGGGATTCACCCGCGTCTCGTTCGGTATGCAGAGCGCCCGGCAGCACGTTCTGGCGGTGCTCGACCGGCAGCACACGCCGGGTAGGCCGGAGGAGTGCGTGGCCGAGGCGAGGGCGGCGGGCTTCGAGCACGTCAACCTCGACCTGATCTACGGCACGCCAGGGGAGTCCGACGAGGACTGGCAAGCCAGCCTTGACGCCGTCGTCGCGGCCGGGCCGGACCATGTGTCCGCGTACGCGCTCATCGTCGAGGACGGCACGCGGCTCGCGGCGAGGATCAAGCGCGGCGAGCTCCCGATGCCGGACGACGACGTGCTCGCGGATCGAGTACGTACAGGCCGACGAGTCGCTCGCCGCCGCGGGCTACGGGTGGTACGAAGTCTCCAACTGGGCAACGGATTCGACCGCCAGATGCCGGCACAACGAGCTGTACTGGACCGGCGCCGACTGGTGGGGGATCGGGCCGGGAGCGCACAGCCACGTGGGTGGCGTGCGCTGGTGGAACGTCAAGCACCCGGCCGCGTACGCCGAACGCCTGGCGGAGAACGCGAGCCCCGCGCACGCCCGTGAGCTGCTCGACGACGAGACCCGGCGGGTCGAACGCGTGCTGCTCGAGCTGCGCCTGAGCGACGGGCTCGACGTCGAGATCCTCGACCAGAAAGGCAAAACCGCCGCTACGCAAGCGGCGGTTGACGGGCTGCTGGAGGAGGACGCGCTGGCAGCCGGCCGCGCGGTTCTCACGTTGCGCGGCCGGCTCCTCGCCGACGCCGTCGTCCGCCGCCTACTGGACTGGGACTAAGACACCAAACGCAGGGCGAACGGGTACTTGTACGGCTCGCCCTTGCTGGCCGCCATGGTGCCCATGATGGCGAAGATGAGCGAGACGACCCAGACCACGAAGACCAGGAAGAACCCGATCAGCACGAACGCCAGAATCCACGAGACGACGTAGCCGATCAGTACGGTGATCTGGAAGTTGAGCGACTCGACTGAGTGTGCGCGAACGGTCGGAGACTCGTTCCCCTTGACCAGCAGGACGATCAGGGGTGCGAGGAACCCGAGGATGATCGACCCGATGTGGGCGAGCAGCGACCAGGTGCGCTCGTCCTGCACGGTCATCGGCGCGGAAGGCGGAACCTGCCCGGAGTACCCCGGCTGCTGCGGCGGGGGAGGCGGTGGCGTCGTGGGCTGCTGCTCGGGCGTCGGTCCCGAGTACGGACTGCCTGGCGTTTCGGTCATGCGAAGAAGGTAAGTCCAAATCGGACGCCCCGCTGGCGTTCACCCGCAAACGGTGCCAACGGACGATAGAGCCGACCCCACCGGTTGCCCGATCGGGCACCGAGCACACCAAGAGAGTCTTGACCTGGAGAGAACTCCAGCTCCTAACGTACGAACCATGCGCTATCGACCACTTGGCGGAACCGGCATCGAGGTCTCCGTGCACTGCCTCGGTGCCATGATGTTCGGCGCCATCGGCAACCCCGACCACGACGACTCCATCCGCATCATCCACGCGGCACTCGACCGCGGAATCAACTTCGTCGACACCGCGGACATGTACTCCGCGGGCGAGTCCGAGCAGATCGTCGGCAAGGCGCTCCAGGGCCGCCGCGACGATGTCGTACTCGCCACCAAGGTGTTCTTCCCGTTCACCGAGGGCCGCAACAGGAGCGGCAGCTCGCGACGCTGGATCGTCAAGGAGGTCGAGGACAGCCTGCGGCGACTGCAGACGGACTGGATCGACCTCTACCAAGTGCATCGCCCGGACTACAACACCGACATCGAGGAAACCCTGTCGGCGTTGAGCGATCTGGTGCACCAGGGCAAGATCCGCGCGTTCGGCTGCTCCACGTTCCCCGCCGCGGAGATCGTTGAGGCACACAAGGTCTCCGAGCAGCGCGGCCTGCTGCGGCTGCGGACCGAGCAGCCTCCGTACAACATCCTCGCCCGCGGCATCGAGAGCTCGCTGCTGCCGACCTGCCAGCGGTACGGGATGGGCGTACTGACGTGGAGCCCGCTCGCGTGGGGCTTCCTGTCCGGCAGGTTCCGCCGCGACCAGGACGTCGACTTCACCTCCGGTCGGGCCGCGCTGGCACCGGACCGGTTCGACCCGGAGAACCCGGCGAACGCCGGCAAGTACGAGGCGATCGAGAAGCTCGCCGCGCTCGCGGACGAGCTGGGCCGTCCGCTGCCCGAGCTCGCGGTGGCGTTCACGCTCGTCCACCCTGGCGTGACGTCGGTGATCCTCGGCCCGCGCACGATGGAGCAGCTCGACTCGCTGTCGAAGAGCGAGGACCTGCTGCTGGACAACGACGTGCTCGACCGGATCGACGAGATCGTGCCGCCCGGTGTCAACGCGTACGACCCGAACGCCGCGTTCCCGCTGCCGACCCTCACCGAGCTGCCACGGCGGCGGCGTCCCCTGACGGAGCGGGCCGCCGCCGGCTGAGGACTACTTCACCAGGCGGAGCGAGATCGGGTAGTGGTAGACCTCGCCCTTGCTCGCGGCCATCGTGCCGAGGATGACGAACACGATGTAGGCGATGGCGAGGGCGATCAGCATGAAGATCCCGATCACCAGGAACACCAGGACAGCCGAGATGACAGCGGCGATCGCCACGGTGATCTGGAAGTTCAGCGACTCGACCGCGTTCGCCCGGATGAACGGCGACTCGTTGCCCTTGACCAGCAGGACGACCAGCGGGCAGAGCAGGCCGAGCGCGATGTACGCGGCGGCGAAGCTGCCGACGTGGGACACGATCGCCCAGGTGCGCTCCTGGTCCGGCGTCATCGGCGTGCTGGCCCCGGTCGCGCCGGAGGGCCACCCGGTCGGGGGCGGCGGGGGAGGCGGGGCGCCACCGTACGGAGGCTGCTGAGGCGGCTCGCTGTATGGGGGCGGCGGAGGCGTGGGATCGCTCACCGGAGGCGGCGTCGTGTCGCTCACCGGTGGCGGCGGAGGCTGTGCGTCCGGCGGCGGATCGCCGGCCGGACCGGGTGGCTGCTCAGAAGGAGGCTGCGTCATAGCCGAACGGTAGTGCTTTCGGGCCCGCTCAGGCGGTCATTGATCGTCGGGCGTGGCGGTGACGAAGTCGATGAGCTCCTCGACCCGGCCGAGCAGGGCCGGGTCGAGGTCGCGGAAGTCGCGTACGGCGCCGAGGATCCGCTTCCAGGCGTGGGCGATGTCGGCCTGATCCTCGTGCGGCCAGCCGAACGCCGCGCAGATCCCGTGCTTCCACGACGTACCGCGCGGGATCGTCGGCCACGCCTTCAGCCCGAGGCGCTCCGGCCGGACCGCCTGCCAGATGTCGATGTAGGGGTGGCCGACGACGAGGACATGGGGGTTCTTGACCGCCGCGGCGATCCGGCTCTCCTTCGAACCCTCGACCAGGTGGTCGACGAGCACGCCGAGCTTGCGGTTCGGGCCGGGCGCGAACTCGCGGGCGATGGCCGCGAGGTCGTCGACGCCTTCGAGGTACTCGACCGCGACGCCCTCGATCCGCAGGTCGTCGCCCCAGACCTTCTCCACCAGCTCGGCGTCGTGGCGGCCCTCGACGTAGATGCGGCTCGCGCGGGCGACTCGAGCCTTCGCGCCGTGCACCGCGACGGAGCCGGAGGCGGTGCGCTGCGGCGTGGTCGGGCCTTGTTGGGTGGGCCTGCGAGCGGCGACCGGCTTGCCGTCGAGCCAGAAGCCCGGTCCGTACGGGAACGTGCGGCGCTTGCCGTGCCGGTCCTCGAGCACGAACTGGTCCCGTTCGAACTTCACGACCGCGCCGACGAACCCGTCGGTCGCGTCCTCGAGAACGAGATCGAGCTCGACCTCCACGTCGGTGGTGCGGCCGAGCTTCGGTTTGCGCCAGTCGGTGGCGAGCACGTCGGATCCGTACGGGTCGTGGGCCATGCGTTCGACGCTAATACGCCTAGGCCGGGAGCAAGGGGAGGCGCGGCGGGGTGGGTCCGCCGAGGTGCTCGTAGCCGCGTTTGATGGCCTCGACGAGCGTCTCGCGCGGGAACGGCCACTCGGTCGCGGCGAGCGCGTCGGCGGGCTGGACGCCGGTGGAGACGAGGTGCTGGATCGCGTCGGCGACCGCGCTGACCTCCGCGGTGAGGTCGTTGACGAAGTCCCGGTTCGTGGGGGTGCCGTGCCCGGGAACGGCGACCGAGGTCTCGGTGAGCAGGCCGAGAACCACGTCGAGCGCCTTCGGCCAGTCCATCGGGAAGCTGTCGGGCCCGTACGCCGGCGGTCCGTTCTGGATCACGACGTCGCCGGTGAACACCACGTTCGCGTCGGGCACCCTCGCGACGACGTCGCCGGCGGTGTGGCCGCGGCCGGGATGGGCGAGCTCGACCTGCCGGTCGCCGAGGTCGACGTACGCGATCGAGGCGAATGTCCTTGCCGCCTCACCCTCGATGGATTCGTGCCGGTGGATCGTGGCGCCGGGAAACGCCGCGTTTCCGCCCAGATGGCCGAGATGTCCGTGGGTGTTGACGACCCATCTGACCTCGCCGGCGACGGGAAGCTCGGCGCGCAGCTCAGCGCCCTGCTCGGGCGAGCCCAGCGTGTCGACGACCAGCAGCCCATCCGCGCCGGCCACCACGCCCACGGTGGCGTCGAACGGACCGTACGTCCGCGCCCAGCACCGCTCCCCGACCTCGACCCATCCCTCACCACTCACGCCGCAAGCATCCCGAACGGCGCGCCTGCTGCCCAGGCCGGGGTTGGGTTGTCCACAGCTCGCGCGACTTCACCCACCGAACCGGTGTTCGGCAGCCAGTTGCCACGTTGAAGTACCCCGGTCGAGTGGGTGAAGTGCGGTCTGGCTGTGGGTGTGTGTCCCGCCATCGCGAATCCGCCATAGGACCTGGGAGCCCGTAGACTGGCACTCGTACTTATCGAGTGCCAAGCTGCGCCGGGGAGGTGTGTCGATGCTGGACGAACGCAAGCTCTCTGTTCTGCGCGCCATCGTCGAGGACTACGTCCACACGCATGAGCCGGTGGGTTCGAAGGCTCTCGTGGACCGGCACAACCTCGGCGTCTCGCCCGCGACCGTGCGCAACGACATGGCGGCGCTGGAAGAGGACGGCTACATCGCCCAGCCGCACACCAGCGCCGGGCGGATCCCGACCGACAAGGGCTACCGGCTGTTCGTCGACCGGCTGACCACGGTCAAGCCGATGAGCGGCGCGGAGAAGCGGGCGATCTCGATGTTCCTCGAGGGCGCCGTCGACCTCGACGACGTGGTGCACCGGACCGTACGCCTGCTCGCCCAGCTCACCCGCCAGGTCGCGGTCGTGCAGTACCCGCTGCTCACCCGCAGCAGTGTCCGGCACGTCGAGCTCGTCACGCTCTCGCCGAGCCGGCTGCTGCTGGTGCTCATCACCAGCACCGGCCGGGTCGAGCAGCGCGTGATCGACCTTCCCGTCGACGTCACCGAGCAGCTGCTCGGCGATCTGCGGGCCAGGCTGAACGCGGCCGTCGTGGGGCGCAAGCTCGTCGAGGTCCAGCCGAACGTGGCCGACCTGCCCGAGCAGTTCGCGCACGAGGAGCGGGCGATCGTCACGCCGGTCGTCACGACGTTCCTCGAGACCGTGGTCGAGCGATCGGACGAGCGGATCGCGGTCGGCGGGACGGCCAACCTGACGTTGTTCGGCACCGAGTTCGACCACTCGATCCGCGACGTCCTCGAGGCGCTGGAGGAGCAGGTCGTGCTGCTTCGCCTGCTCGGTGAGGCGAGCGGACCGTCGTTGACCGTGCGGATCGGCCACGAGAACCAGTACGCGGAGCTGGCCGCTGCCTCGCTTGTCACGACCGGATATGGTCCAGGGAGCGAAGCGGTCGGCACACTTGGTGTTGTAGGGCCGACCCGCATGGACTACCCCGGCACCATGGGCGCCGTCCGGGCAGTTGCACGCTATGTCAGCCAGATCCTCGCAGGGGAATGAAGTCTGTGCATGAGGCTACCCAGAGCATGAGTCAGGACTATTACGAGCTCCTCGGCGTGCGCCGAGACGCGAACGCCGAAGACATCAAGAAGGCGTACCGCAAGCTCGCGCGCACCCTGCACCCGGACGTCAACCCGGATCCAGAGACGCACGAGCGCTTCAAGGAGATCACGCGCGCGTACGAGGTGCTGTCCGACCCGAAGAAGCGCGAGGTGTACGACCTCGGCGGCGACCCGCTCGGCGCGGCCGGGCCGGGTGGCGCGGGCTTCGGACCTGGGTTCTCGTTCACCGACATCATGGACGCGTTCTTCGGCTCGGCGACGCAGCGTGGGCCTCGCCCACGCCGGCGGCGCGGGCAGGACGCCTTGCTGCGGCTGACGATCGACCTCGCCGAGGCCGTCTTCGGCGCCGTCCGCGAGATCCAGGTCGACACCGCGGTGGTCTGCGGCTCCTGCGGTGGCGAGGGCGCGGCGCCGGGCACCCAGCCGACGACCTGCCCGGCCTGCGAGGGCCGCGGCGAGGTCAACTCCGTGCAGCGTTCGTTCCTCGGCAACGTGATGACCTCGCGGCCGTGCTCGCGCTGCCAGGGCTTCGGCAGCGTGATCCCCAACCCGTGCCCGGAGTGCGCCGGCGAGGGTCGGGTGCAGACGCGCAAGACGCTGTCGATCCGGATCCCGGCCGGTGTCGACGACGGCACCCGGATCCAGCTGGCCGGTCAGGGCGAGGTCGGTCCCGGTGGCGGTCCGGCCGGTGACCTCTACATCGAGGTCGAGGTCGCGCCGCACGAGGTGTGGAACAGGCGCGGCAACGACCTGCACTGCTCGGTGACGCTGCCGATGACCGCGGCGGCGCTGGGGACGACGATCACCCTGGACACGCTCGAGGGCGACGAACACGAGCTGGAGATCAAGGCGGGCACACAGTCCGGGCAGCGCGTGGTCGTCGCCGGGCGCGGAGTGCCGCACCTGTCGAGCACGGGGCGCGGCGACCTGATCGTGCACGTGGTGGTCGAGACGCCGACGAAGCTGGACGCGGCCCAGCGCGACTTGCTCGCCGAGCTGGCCCGGCTGCGTGGCGAGGAGAAGGCCCGCGGGCACTTCGCGTCGCCACGCCGTGGCGTGTTCTCCCGCATCCGCGAGGCGTGGACCGACCGCAGCTGAGCCGTCGCTCAGGGGAGCGAGTAGCCTCAGCTCCGCAAGAGAGCGGCGCGAGGAGGCGTACGGATGGCTGGTCCCGGGGACTGCGTGTTCTGCCGCATCGTGGCGGGGGAGATCCCGGCGACCGTGGTACGCGAGACCGACACCACGTTGGCGTTCCGCGACCTGAGCCCGCAGGCGCCGGTGCACGTGCTCGTGATCCCGAAGGAGCACCTCGTCGACGTCGGCGCGGTCGCCGCCGCGGACTCCGAGCTGCTCCGCCAGATCATGGAGGAGTGCGTCGCGGTCGCGTACGAGGAGGGCGTCGCCGACTCCGGCTACCGGATCGCGTTCAACACCGGCGACGAGGGCGGCCAGGTGGTTCCGCACTGCCACGCGCACGTTCTCGGCGGCCGCAAGCTCGCCGGAGAGCTCGGATAGCCGTTAATCCATCACCCGGTTTCGGCGCACGGCGGATACCATGAACGCGCGCGGGGTCGACCGTGAGGCTGCTCTGCCGCACCCGATAGAGGCGGAAAGGCTCGCTGAGCGGTCGGGCGCCGCGTGACGACACTGCCAGTCCACCACGAAACCTCGGAGGTAGGCCGACAAGGCTGCCCATGGCGAAGAGCACGACACCCGGCGCCAAGATCACCGTCCCCTCGAGCATCCCGATGGTCAGTTTGCTCGGGCCGCGCGACGAGCTCCTCCGAGTGGTGGAAAAGTCGTTCGACGCACAGATCCATGCCCGTGGTAACGAGATCACCGTCTCCGGCGACAACGTCGACGAGATCAAGCTGGTCGAGCAGCTGTTCGACGAGCTGGTCGTCGTCGTCCGTTCCGGCCAAGGCCTCACCGCCGACGCGGTCGAGCGCAGCGTCGCGATGCTGCGTTCCCGCGACGAGGAGCGGCCGGCCGACGTCCTGACGCTGAACATCCTGTCCAGCCGCGGGCGGACGATCCGGCCGAAGACGCTGGGCCAGAAGAAGTACGTCGACGCGATCGACAACCACACGGTGATCTTCTCGATCGGTCCGGCGGGTACGGGCAAGACGTACCTGGCGATGGCCAAGGCCGTCCAGGCGCTGCAGGCCAAGCGGGTCAACCGGATCATCCTCACCCGGCCGGCGGTCGAGGCGGGGGAGTCGCTCGGCTTCCTGCCCGGCACGCTGTCGGAGAAGATCGACCCGTACCTGCGGCCGCTGTACGACGCGCTGCACGACATGGTCGACCCGGACTCGATCCCGCGCCTGCTCACGGCCGGCACGATCGAGGTCGCGCCGCTGGCCTACATGCGTGGTCGTGCGCAGCCGGTGTTCACCAACGTGCTGACGCCGGAAGGCTTCCGACCGATCGGCGAGCTGGTGGTCGGCGACTACGTCGTGGGTTCGAACGGTGAGCCGACGCCTGTTCTCGGCGTCTATCCCCAGGGCGAGAAGGAGATCTTCCGGGTCGCCACCCAGGACGGTGCCTCGACCCTCGCCACCGGCGATCACCTCTGGGCAGTCCACACACGCGACGATCGCCGGCGCGGCAAGCCGCACCGGGTGCTCACGACGAGCGAGATGATCGGCAACCTCCGCGCCGCTCACTACCACCGCTATGAGCTTCCGCTGCTCAGCCAGCCGGTGTTCTTGCCGGCGCAGGACGTTCCGATGGACGCCTACGCACTGGGTCTGCTCCTAGGCGATGGCTGCCTCACTGGCTCGACGACCCCGAGCTTCGCCACCAACGATCCCGAGCTTGCCGACGCCCTAGGCACGCTTCTTCCAGGCGTCGTGGTCCGGCACAAGGATGGTCCGGACTATGTCTTGAACCGCATCGCGGAGCCCGGGCAGGTCATTACTCTCGCCAACCCAGTCACCGCGATCATGCGCGAACTCGGACTCGTCGGTTCGAAATCCGAGACGAAGTTCGTGCCGGAGGCCTACCTCTCCAACACTGCCGCAGTCCGGCTTGCCCTCCTCCAGGGGCTGCTCGACTCTGACGGCGGGCCCGTGGTGCAAGCAGACCGCACCTGCCGTATCCACTACACGACGACGTCACCACGCCTGCGGGACGACGTGTTGTTCCTGGTCCGTTCGCTGGGCGGTGTGGCGTACTGGCGCACCCGGCCGGCAGCGGGCCGGACTCTGGGTCGGGCTCGTGGCCGTGAGATCGGCCACAACCACGATGCTTTCGTGCTCGACATCCGGCTCCCTGCGGGGATCGAACCGTTCCGGCTGCGGCGCAAGCTGGCGGGGTACGCCGCGAGCGGCGGCGGTCGGCCGATGCGCTTCGTGCACAGTATCGAGCCGGCGGGGACTGCAGAAGCTGTGTGTATCCAGGTCGCCGCGGCCGACTCGCTCTATGTGACAGAGGACTTCCTCCTGACCCACAACACGCTGAACGACGCGTTCATCATCCTCGACGAGGCGCAGAACACCTCGCCGCAGCAGATGAAGATGTTCCTGACCCGGCTCGGGTTCGGGTCGAAGATGGTCGTCACCGGCGACGTCACGCAGATCGACCTGCCCGACGGCACCTCGTCCGGACTCAAGGTGGTGCAGGGGATTCTCGGCGAGATCGAGGACGTGCACTTCACCCAGCTGCACGCGCAGGACGTCGTTCGGCACAAGCTCGTCGGGAAGATCGTCGCCGCGTACGACCAGTTCGAAGCCGAGCGGGCCAACACGGCCAACGGGGCCAACCGGCCGACGCGCCCGCCGCAGCGCTCCTGAGCACGCGGTACGAGAACGCGTGCACTAGCCTTTCGCACACCCATGAGCATCGATATAGCCAACGAGTCCGGCGTCGAGGTCGACGAACGGGAACTGTCGAGGCTCGCGCGGTTCGTCCTCGACCAAATGAGGCTGCACCCGCAGGCCGAGCTGTCCGTCCTCCTCGTCGACGAGCCCACGATGGCCGAGCACCATCTGCGCTGGATGGACGAGCCCGGTCCGACGGACGTTCTCGCGTTCCCGATGGACGAGCTGCGCCCCGGGCGTGAGGGCGAGGAGCCGCCGCAAGGCTTGCTCGGTGACGTCGTGCTGTGCCCGACCGTCGCCGAACGGCAGGCCAAGGAGGCCGGCCATTCGACCGAGGACGAGCTGCACCTGTTGACCGTGCACGGGATTCTGCACCTGCTCGGCTACGACCACGGCGACCCCGAGGAGCATCAGGAGATGTTCGGGCTGCAAGCCCGCCTGCTGGCGGCTTGGCAGCCGCTGCGGGAGGGGGGAGCGCGGTGAGTACGGGGGACATCCCCCTCCTGATCCTGGCCGCGGTCCTCGTGGTGATCGCCGGGATCCTGGCCGCCGCCGAGGCCGCGCTGTCGTCGTTCTCCAAGTCGCGCGCGGACGGCCTCATCGCTCGTGGTCGTCGCGGCGCCGCCCGGTTGCGGCGGCTGGTCGAGGACCGGGCGCCGTACCTCAACACCGCGCTGCTGCTGCGGCTCGCCTGCGAGCTGACCGCGGCCGTGCTGGTCGCCGAGGTGGTCTTCGGGGCGTTCCGGTCGACCTGGGCCGATGTGCTCGTGACCGCCGGGATCATGCTCGTGGTCTCGTACGTCGTCGTCGGTGTCGCGCCCCGCACGCTGGGCCGGCAGCACCCCAACACCGTCGCGCTGCTGACCGCCGGCATGCTGCTCGGGCTGACCCGCGTGCTCGGGCCGTTGCCGAAGCTGCTGATCCTCGTCGGCAACGCGCTGACGCCGGGCAAGGGCTTCCGCGAGGGCCCGTTCGCGACCGAGGCCGAGCTCCGCGAGCTGGTGGACATCGCCGAGGCCTCGTCGGTGATCGAGTCCGGCGAACGGCAGATGATCCACTCGGTGTTCGAGCTCGGCGACACGATCGTGCGCGAGGTCATGGTGCCGCGTACGGACATCGTGGTCATAGAGCGGCACAAGAAGCTGCGCCAGCTGATGTCGCTCGCCCTGCGGTCGGGCTTCTCCCGCATCCCGGTGACCGGCGAGGGCCTCGACGACATCGTCGGCATCGCGTACCTCAAGGACGTGACCCGGCGGGTCTACGACAACCGCCAGGCCGAGATGACCGAACGCGTCGAGCAGGTCATGCGCCCGCCGCGTTCGTCCCGGACTCCAAGCCGGTCGACGAGCTGCTGCGCGAGATGCAGCAGCAGCGGACGCACCTCGCGATCGTGCTGGACGAGTACGGCGGCACGGCCGGGCTGGTGACGATCGAGGACATCCTCGAGGAGATCGTCGGCGAGATCACCGACGAGTACGACGCGATCGAGCAGGCCGTCGAGCGCCTCGGCGAGGACGTCGTCCGGGTGAGCTCACGGCTGCCGATCCACGAGCTCGGCGACCTGTTCGACCTGGAGCTGGACGACGAGGACGTCGACTCGGTCGGCGGCCTGATGGCCAAGCACCTGGACCGCGTCCCGATTCCGGGCGCCGAGGTCACGGTGGAGGGCCTGCACCTGCTGGCCGAAGGCCCCGTCGGGCGCCGCAACCGCATCCCGACCGTGCTCGTCACCCGCGCCGAACCGCTCGACGAGGGCGGCGACGACACCGCCTCGTCGAACGGCAACGGCGGCTAGGCGACGCGCTCGGCCATCAGCACCAGGTGGTTGCCGTCCGGGTCCTGGAGCCCTGTCATCCAGAGCTCGGTCGCACCGTCGCGATGCACCACATGCGGCCCCCTGTCGGAGAACGCGACGCCGAGGCCCAGGAGCCGCTCGTACTCCGCGTCGATGTCCTCGACGCGGAAGTACGCGACGACGCGGCTGGTGAACTCCGGCGTCTCCGGCCGGCCTAGATACAGCCGGACGTCGCCGCTCTGGAAGAACGCCATCGGCTGGCCGTCCACCTCGAACAGGAACGGTATCCCCAGCACGTCCCGGTAGAACGCGATCGACCGCGCGAGGTCGGTCACGCTGATGTGCAGCTGGGCGAGAGGTCCGAGTGCCATAGTCACACCTCGCATATGCTTAACCTGGGTGAAAGGTTAACCATGGCTAAGCGTTCTCGATACAGGAAACGTCAAGAAGCTGCCGACGCGATGCACTCCGCCGCGCTGCATCTCCTGCGCGAGGTACGCAAGGTCGACCGCGACCTGAAGCTCGACGGCCCACGCGCGTCGGTGCTGTCGGTGCTCGTCTTCGGCGGCCCCAAGCCGATCTCCAGCCTGGCCGAGCTCGAACAGGTGTCCCCGCCCGCGATCACGAAGATGGTCAACTCGATGGTGGAGCAGGGCTTGGTCCGGCGCGGGCCGTCAGAGTACGACCGCCGCGTCGTGCTCGTGCACGCGACGACCGTGGGCAGAAAGCTGCTCGAACGCGGGCGGGCGGCGCGGGTCGACGACCTCGGGGACCTGTTCTACTCCTTCGACGACGAGGAGCTGCAGACCATCCGACGCGCCGCCGACCTGATCGAACGGGCGCTGGACTCGAGGCAGGCTATGCAGTTAGCCCGCCGTCAACCATGAGCGTCGCGCCGGTGACGTAGGAGGACTCCTCGCAGCCGAGGAACAGGATGGAGTACGCGATCTCGCGCGGATCGGCCTGACGACCCAACAACGTCGGCGTCTGCGCGGCGAGGAAGGCCCGTGCCTGCTCCGGCGACTCGCCGGTCGCCTCGACGCGGCGACGGACGTGGAACGGTGTGAGAGTCGGGCCTGGGCAGACCGCGTTCACCCGTACGTTGTCGGCGGCGTGGTCGTGCGCCATCGAACGCGTGAGCGCGAGCACTCCGGCCTTCGTCGCGTCGTACTGCGGCATTCCGCCGCGGCCGCGGATCGCGTTGGCAGACGACACGTTGACGATGCTGCCGCCGCCGTTCTTCGCCATCTCGGGCACCGCGTACTTCGAGCAGTACGCGAGCTGCAGCAGGTTGCCGCGCAGGATGCGGTCCCAGCTGTCGCCGTCGGCTTCGGTGATCGGGCCGTAGACGCGTACGCCGGCGACGTTCGCGAGGACGTCCAGCCGTCCGAACCGTTCGACGGTCGCCTCGACCATGCGACGCGCTTCGTTCTCGTCGTCGAGCGCGGCGCCCAGGGCGAGGACTCGTTCGGTGCCGATTCCGGCGGCGGCCTGCTCGGTTGCGCCTTGGTCGACGTCGACGACCGCGACCGACGCGCCTTCCTCCCAGAACAACCGCGCGGTCGCCTCCCCGATGCCGCCCGCACCGCCGGTGACGAGTACGACCTTGCCGTCAACGCGTCCAGTCATGGCTCCTCTCTAGCGAACGGCGCGGGAAATGCGGTCGGCTCCGTCCTGTTCTGGTCGATAGCCTCCGTCGGATGGACGGACCCGAGAACGGCGACGCGTTCGGCGCGTTGCTGCTGGCTGGCTGGGAGGATCGCGGCGCGACCGGCGTGATCGAACGCGACGACGGGTTGATCTCGCCGCACGGCGCGGCAGGGTACTTCAGCGAGGTCGACGAGTGGACTTCACTCGAGCGGGCCGCCTGCGAGCGGGCCTCGGGGCGGGTGCTCGATGTCGGCTGCGGGGCCGGGCGGCACGCGCTCTACCTGCAGTCGCGCGGCCTGGACGTCGTCGCGCTCGACCGTTCGCCGGGTGCCTGCGCGGTGACGCGTGCGCGCGGCGTGCGGGAGGTGCGTGAGGCCGGGATCGGCGAGGTGGGGGAGCTGGGCGAACGGTTCGACACGTTCCTGCTGCTGGGCAACAACCTCGGGCTGCTCGGCTCCCGCGAGGCGGCGCCGAGGCTGCTCGCGGGCCTCGCCGCGGCAGCGGCACCAGGGGCGCGGATCCTCGGCGGCAACGTCGATCCGTACGGCCCTGACCCCGACCACGCGGCGTACCAGCAGCGCAACCGCGAGGCGGGCCGGCTCGGCGGGCAGCTCAGGCTCCGGATTCGGTACCGGCGGTGGGCCGACGACTGGTTCGACTACCTGCTCTGCACGCCGGCCGAGCTCGGTGCGCTGGTGGCCGACTCGCCCTGGCGGCTCGCCGGCGTCGAGGAGGAAGGCGCGGGTTATCTCGCGGAGCTCCGGTGCGTGACCTGATCGACAACCTAGGATGCTCCGGTGGCTGATGAGCAACCGCTGGATCCCGAGGACGCGAAGATCGTGACGCTCGCCCGTTCGACGCGCGCGCGGACAGGGGCCGACGAGGGGGCGGCGGTGCGCGACACGACGGGGCGTACGTACACCGCGGCCACTGTCGCGCTGCCCTCGCTGGAGTTGTCCGCGCTCCAACTCGCGGTCGCGATGGCGGTGTCGAGCGGCGTCGACGGCCTCGAGGCCGCGGCCGTGGTCACCGATGCGGACCTCCTCGACGAGGACGACCGGGCCGCGGTGACCGACCTCGGCGGTGCGGAGACGCCGATCTTCGTCGCCGGTTTCGACGGCGAAGTGCGGCGGGTGGAACGCGCCTGAGGGACTCCCTCGTCCTACAGGTATGCCGCCATCGGATATGCCGTATGTCGATCCCGCGTTCGTCGCCACCGGGATGGCGCGATTCCTGCATGACGTCGCCGCCGCTGAGGCGGGGAAGTCGCTGCGTCGTCCTGGCGCGTTGGTCTTCAGGGCGGACGCGTCTGGCCGGGTGGTGCTCGTGCGGGCTGTCGACGGGGTGCTCGTCCTGGACCTGACGGTCGAGCTGGCCGCGGTCGACGTGGCATTGGTGGCTCTGGATCCGGTGCTGGGGCGGGCGTCTTCGGTCATCGCGTGGGACGGACCGAGCGGCAGGGACGTGGTGGAGGATCTCGTCCGGCTGTCGCCGCAGCGCGAGGCGTATCGGTTCGACGAGGTGCGGTGGGTGTCTGCGGGTGGGGCTTTCGCCCGCTGGTACGGCGAACCGGGGTACCTGTCGGGACCGACCCCGCAGCCGCGGATGAAGGAGCGGCCGATTCCCGGCTACCGCTGGCTGGGCCGGCGGTTCGAACGGTCGTTGGAGGCCCGCACCGTTCGGCTGCCCCAGCGCTACGCACCCCAGCTGCAGCGGCTCCCGGACGCCACCGGCGACCCGGTGGCCGACGCCCGGCTGATCATCCACGTCCTCCGCGACGTCGCCGACCGGACCGCCCCCGTTTCGCCCCGCGCGCTGTTTCCGCACGCCGCGCCACCGTTGCCATCGGGCATGGAGGACAATCGGCCCCGTGAGTGACGAGCAACCGACGTTCCGGTCCGGTTTCGCCTGCCTGGTGGGGCGCCCGAACACCGGGAAGTCGACGCTCACGAACGCGCTCGTCGGCGCGAAGGTCGCGATCGCTTCGTCGCGCCCGCAGACGACGCGGCATACCGTACGAGGCATCGTGAACCGGCCGAACGCGCAGCTGGTGCTGGTCGATACGCCCGGTTTGCACAAGCCGCGCACGCTGCTCGGCGAGCGGCTGAACGACATCGTCACCACCACGCTCGGCGAGGTCGACATCGTCGGCGTCTGCATGCCGGCGGACGAGAAGCCGGGGCCGGGGGACCGGTTCCTGGTCGCCGAGGTCTGCAAGATCCGGCGCCGGCCGACGGTCGCGATCGCCACCAAGGCGGACCTCGTCGATCCCGGCCGGATGGCCGAGCACCTACTCGCGATCCAGCAGCTGGGCGCGGACACCGGCCTCGAGTGGGACGATATCGTTCCGGTCTCGGCACGCATCGGCCAGCAGGTCGACCTGCTCGCGGAGCTGTTGGTCGGGCGGCTGCCGGACGGCCCGCAGCTGTACCCGGAAGGCGAGCTCACCGACGAGCCCGAGGAGGTGCTGGTCGCGGAGCTGATCCGCGAGGCAGCGCTGGAGGGCGTACGCGACGAGCTGCCGCACTCGATCGCCGTGCTGGTCGAGGAGATGGGCCTGCGCGAAGGCCGCCCGGAGAACCGCCCGCTGCTCGACATCTACGCGAACCTGTACGTCGAGCGCCCCAGCCAGAAAGCCATCGTCATCGGCGCCGGCGGCTCCCGCCTCCGACGGGTGGGAACCGACGCCCGCAAGCAGATCGAGGCCATCCTCGGCACCCCGGTCTACCTGGACCTGCACATCAAGGTCGCGAAGGACTGGCAGCGCGACCCCAAACAGCTACGGAAGCTCGGCTTCTAGCGGCCCCGAGGAGCTCGTCCAGCTGGAAGACGACCGCGGGCCGCTGCTCGTCCAGTAGCTGGGTGAAGCGGATCTGCTCGACCTCGGCCTCGGCTCGTCGCACGAGCCGGCGGACCTCGCTGCCATCGTTCTCCAGCAGCGCGTAGCACGATTGCAGGGCGAACTGGATCTCGACGAGATCCAGCTCGCCCGCCACGAAGGCGGCGACGCGTGCGCGGAGGGTTTCGACGACACGGTGGTTGTGGTCGTTCACCCGGGTCGGAGCTAGGGCGTCGCTGTCGGGACGGGCGTTGCTCCCGGCGTTGCTGCGGGGCTTGTGGTGGGTGCCGCGACGGCGGGGAGGGTGGCGCTGACCCAGCAGCTGCCGGTGCGGTCTCCGGCGGCCCAGCCGGACTCGTTCGGGAACTCCCATTGCTTGCCCACGTGGCCGGGGTAGCCGGCCGTCGACACGAGCGCTGCGCAGCGTTCCTCGGAACGGGTGTCCAGCGAGCCGCGACCGGGGTAGATCTCGTCGACCGTCCCCAGCTCCGAAGCCCGAGGCACCAGCTCGGAGATGTGCGACTGGGCGCAGGACACGTACTGCTGGTTCTTCGCGAAGTCCGGCACCGTGTTCAAACAAGCCCGGAGTCCGAGCGGTACGGACGAGGTGAGCACGCCGCGGACCGTGCCCGCGCGCGACTCCGCCTTCGTGCCTTGGGTGTCGAGCCGCGCCAAGGCGTCGCAGCGCACCCAGTACTGGCCGGCGTTCTGCGTCGCGTCGCTCGGCACCATGAATGTCAGGTCCAGCCGCGAGATGTCGTCGGTCGCGCCGACGTAGTCGGAGAAGGCCTTCCGGCACGAGGCGGCGTACTGCCCGATGTTCTTCGCCGTGACCTTCTCCGTCGCCGGAACGACAGCCACCGTCTCCAGCGTGTGCCGCTCGGTGCAGGCGACGACCGGGCTCGGGTCGCGGTGGTCCTTCAGCGCCGACGCCTCCGCGGCGTGGCACTCGCCGACCTTGGGGAGCGCGCCCGGCGTGCCGGACGGTGACGGGGCGGCGTTCTTGTCGCCCTCACCGGACGAGCAGCCGGCCAGTGCGAGCACGCCGGCCACCAGGCCCGTTGCGATGAGCGATCCCCGTCGAACCATGAAGCCCTGCCTCCAGAATGTTGCCGTGGACGTCAGAGCCTAGAACGACGAGGGATCACCCAAAGTGCCGGGCTGAACGGAGCTGGACCTAGCTGGACCGAGCTAGCCCGAGCTAGGCCGAACGCTGGTAGCCCACGTGGCGCTCGACGACCTGGTATCCGAGGGACTCGTTGACCGCGATCATGTACGAGTTCGACTCGGCGTTCCACGTGTCGACGTACCGGACCGTCGGCTCGACCTCGCGCAGCCACTCGACCATCGAGGCCTTGAGCAGCATCCCGAGCCGATGCCCGCGGTGGTCCTTCAGCACGCTCGTGTCCCACTGGTTCGCGTACTCCGGAGCACCGGGGTGATACCCGACCATCGTGTGCCCGGCCAGCACCCCGTCGGACTTCCTGCGGGCGATGATCCGATAGATGCTGTCGCCGCCCTCCAGGCGGGCGTTCTCCCACTCCCGGACGCGCTTGGCGTCGAACACCTCGTCCTCGACGTCGAGGTCGTCCGTCGGCGCGTCGTTGATCGCCGCGGTCATCACCGCGACGTCCTCGATCAGCTCCTCCGGAACCGCGCCCACGACACGCAGCAGCTCGTAGTCGGCCGCGGCCGCCTCGGCCTTAGCGCGGTGCGCGGCGATGTCGTCGAAGTCGACGGTCCGCAAGTCCTGGCGCCGGTGGATGTCGGCGCTCTTCCGTTCGAAGCCCATCGCCTCGGCGAACGCGACGAACTCGGGACGGTCCAGGGTGCCAGCGCCGACCGTACGCCTGTTCTCCTCGCGTACGCGCTTCATCCCGGCCTCGAACAACGCCCTGCCGTGGCCCTTGCGGCGATGCTCCGGGTGGACGAGAACGTTCACCCCACCGAGGTGCAGATTGTCGCGGTAGCTGAACCACACACCGAGCTTGCCGATCGTGGCGTCGCCGTCGCGCAGCAGCCAGACCTCGGGCGGCTCACCGTCCCAGCCGAAGCGGTTCCAGGCGATCACCTGTTGGCGGGTGTCGGCGGGGAAGTACGGGTGGTCCGCGAGCCGGGCAGCTTCGTCGAGGACCATCATGGCATCGACGGCGGCGTCGTCGGCGAGGTCGAGTCGTTCGAGGTTCACCCACACAGCGTCAGGCCCCTTGGCGGGTCCGCGCAACCGGGTTTACAGACTCCGATTTCCGAGCACGCGGTGGACGAGCGTCGCCAGCTCGCCGGTGAGCTCGGTTTCGCTGACCTCGATGCTCTCGCCGCCCGCCTGAATCGTGTACGTCGGGGCATCGGACGAGGGCGTTTGAGGCAACCGCCGCTGCTTGCGGTGGCGCTTCACGATCGCCTCGAGCTCGGCGCCGCCCGGTGTCCCGCGCGTGTCCAGCCGGCCGCTGACGTCTTGGCCGGCGAAGCCACCTCGCCGGGTCACCCGGATCTCGCTCATGTCCTTGGTACGGACGGGCGGCGCCGAGCGTTCCCCTGCAGTCCAGATCTCAGTCCAGGAAGGACAGCGCCGTGGACGCGAACAGCGGCGACAGGAAGATGTCGTAGTGGGTCAGACCGGGCAGGATCGCCAGCGCGTGGCCGCCCTTCGGCCGGCCCTCGCCGGTCCAGCCGCCGTCGCGCAGCCCACCGTCGAGCAGCGCGAACACCTCGACGTAGTGGCTCGGCGGCGCCATGTCGGCATCCGCGGCAATGACCAGCCACGGCACCTGGATCGACCGGACCTCCTCGGTGTAGTCGAACGGGACCGCCATCGTCTCGCCGATCTTGTCCAGCAGGCGCGGGAAGTCCTCCGGCCGGGGCGCGAGCCGCACGTACGACTCGTACATCGGCGTGTCCCTCATGAACTCGGCGGCCGCGCCCGAGACCTGTCCCTGCTGATCGCGCATCTCGGCGTAGATCGCGTCGGTACGGACATGCGTCGACGCCGTGACGAGTTTGCGGATCTTCTCCGGGTGCCGGACCGCGACCTGGAAGGCCACACCGCCGCCCATCGAGTACCCGACGACGTCGGGGTGGTCCAGGCCGAGGTGGTCGATGAGCGCCGCGATGTCGTCGGCCATGAGGGCGATGTCGAGCGGACGGTCGATGTCCGCGGTCCGGCCGTGGCCCTGCAGGTCGACCAGGATCACCTGGTGATTCTCGGTGAAGGCCGGGAGGAGCGGCGCGTACATCTCGCCGGCGCCGAGGCCCCCGTGGAGCAGGATCAGCGACCGGCCGGTGCCGTGCGTCTCGTAGTACAGGTGGATGCCGTTGACGTCGGCGTACTGCCCGTTGGTGGTGGTCACGTGAGTGCTCCTCGCGGGTACGTCTTCAAGGTCGCAGGGGAGACTGCCACGCCCGCGGGAACTCATCGGTAGCTTTCGGAGATTTCTTCCGGGTCTTGTGGAGCTAATGGGACAGAAGTACGCTAACGGTGTTTTTGTGACTAATGTGACAACTGAGACGGGGCAGTCTCATGCGGACGAAACACCGTGTGCGGGTAGCAAGCGTTCTGGTAGCGACGGTCGCGATGTTGGCGGCTGGACCGGTGGCGTGGGCCGACGACGAGCCGAGCCAGGCGGAGGACCAGTCCAGCCAGAGCTTGTTGGGCGGTCTGCTCGGCGGCGACGAGTCGGCGGACGAAGCTGACGACCAAGCCGCCGAAGAAGCCGAGGACTGGGCCGAGGACGAATCGGCCGACGAGGCCGAGCCATCCGAGTCGGAAGAGGCCGAGCCGGCCGAAGAGGCGAGCGACGAGGCGTCGAACGACGACCTGCTCGGTGACCTCCTCGGTGATGGCGGCGACGAGTCGGACGACAGTGGCGACTCCGAGGACAACGGCGACTCCGCGGACAACGAAGACAGCGGCGACCTGCTCGGTGGTGACCTGCTCGGCGGCGACCTCCTGGGTGGTGACCTGCTCGGTGGCGACCTCCTGGGTGGTGACCTCCTGGGCGGTGACCTGCTCGGCGGTGACCTGCTCGGCGGTGACCTGCTCGGTGGCGGTCTGCTCGGCGACGGCGGCGGCCCGGACACCGCCTGGGGAACGGTGATCCCCAACGTTCCCGCCCCGCAGTCCCACGCCTGGCTCGTCCGGGTCGACGGCATCATCGCCGACAAGGCGGTGTTCGCCAGCCACTACCCGGTGATGCCCGGCGCACCCGAGGTCCGCAGCGGGGGTTCGGAGCTGATCCGGCTCGTTCCCGAGGCGCAGGCTCCGCTGATTCCCGCGGTCGGCCTCGGCGTCGCCTCCGGCGCGTACACCAAGGCGATCGGCAACGCGGTCGCCGGCAACCCCGGTCAGATGGACCTGCCGTACCCGGGCGCCGCGCACGCCGAGGCGGCCGCGACGTCGATCGACGTCGGCGTCCCCTACATCTCCAACATCATCCCTGGGGGCAAGCAGCTCTCGCTGGTCGGCGTTCACCTCGAGGGCGTTCGCGTCGCGGTGACGTCGTGGCGGCAGCGGCTGAAGTTCAGCGGCATGGGCCCGGTCGCCGGGTACGTCTCGCTGCTCGGCCGCCCGCTGCTCGAGGTGCCGACCGACTACATCGAGCCCAACCTCGGCATCCGCATCCCCGAGGACCGCAGCGATCCCGCGCTCGCCGAGGTCGTGCTGAACGAGCAGGTCACGACCGACAGCGAGGGCAAGCCGACCGAGGACGCGAACGGGCGGTACGAGTTCGACCCGAGGGCGACGAGCGGATACGCGAACGCCGCGCACGTCTCCGTTCTCGGCCTGAACGCGATCGACGTGACCGTCGCGCACGCCGCCGTGACCGCCAAGAGCAAGAAGAAGTGATCCGCAGGCTGCTGCCCGTCGCCGTCGTCCTTCTCGCGATGGCGGCGGGCTGCGGTACGCCACTTCCCCAGGTGCGAGGCGAGTTCGGCGCACTGCCGGTCGTCGACGTACCGCGCATCGCCGCACCCGACGAGCCGGTCGTCAAGGTGCTGTCGACCGGTCAAGGGCGGGTCGTCGCACGTACCGACGTCGCGGTCGTGAACGTCGCGATCTGGACGTGGCAGAAGAACAAGCCGTACCTCGACACGTACCGCACCAAGCAGCCGACCTCGGTGCGACTCGGTGGCGGTCAGGTGTCGAAGGCCTGGGACACCGCGCTCGTCGGCAAGCGCGCCGGTAGCCGCATCCTGTTGATCGCGCCGGCCAAGCTCGGCTTCGGCAAGGACGGCATCGCGCCCGCGAACGTCGAGCCCAGCGACACCCTCGTGCTCGTCTTCGACCTCGTCGGCAGCTATCCCGCGAAGCGCGCGTTCGAACCGAGACTCGCGCTCCCGACCAGGCAGCCGCCGACCGCCCTGAGCGCCGAGGTGCTGAAGCGCGGCCTCGGGCCGGTGGCGAAGCGGGGAACCACGGTGGTCCTGCACTACACCGGTCTGGCCTGGCCGGACGGTGCGGTGTTCGACTCCTCGTACCGGCGCGGTGCGCCGAACGGGTTCGTGCTCGAGCCCGGCGCCGTACCTCCCGGCTGGCTCGACGCGCTCAGCGGACTGCCGGGAGGCAGCACGGTGCTCGTGTCGGTCCCGGCGAGCCTCGGCAAGGGGTTCACCGCGACGTCCGGCGGTCTCGCCGTACCTCCGGGAGCCGCTGTCCGTTACCGGCTCGATCTTCTCGATGTCGCTAGGTAGTTGTCAGGGCGGGCACGCGTCCCGCTAAGCTAAACGCATCATGCGGTACGTGAGCCTCCTCCTTCGCTGCCGCGGCGGGGCCTTCTAACAGGCCGGTCCCTCGTCGCGGAGATTGCCACGCCCGGCCGTCGTCCAGGCAGTAACCGCGAAGACGAAGGACCCCAACGCATGCCGAACCGCCAAAAGCCCAGCCCGATGCCGTTCCATCGCTACGCCGCGTTCCCGCCCGTAGCGCTCCCGGACCGCACCTGGCCGGAAGCCCGGATGACCAAGGCGCCGCGGTGGCTCTCCACCGATCTGCGCGACGGGAACCAGGCGCTGATCGACCCGATGAGCCCGCAGCGGAAGCGGCGGATGTTCGACCTGCTGGTCAAGATGGGCTACAAGGAGATCGAGGTCGGCTTCCCCTCCGCGAGCCAGACCGACTTCGACTTCGTCCGCGAGATCATCGAGCAGGGGCTGGTCCCCGAGGACGTGACGATCTCCGTCCTCACCCAGGCTCGCGAAGAGCTGATCGAACGTACGGTGCAGTCGCTCGTCGGTGCCCCCCGAGCGACCGTGCACATGTACAACGCGACCGCGCCGCTGTTCCGGCGAGTGGTGTTCGGCGTGGACCGCGACGAGTGCCGCGCCATCGCCGTACGCGGAACCGAAGCCGTGATGAAGTACGCCGACCAGCTGCTGTCCGGCACCGAGTTCGGCTACGAGTACTCGCCCGAGATCTTCATGGACACCGAGCTGGACTACACGCTCGACGTCTGCGAGGGCGTGATGGACGCGTGGCAGCCCGGTCCGGACCGCGAGATCATCCTCAACCTGCCTTGTACGGTTGAACGTTCGACGCCGAACGTCTACGCCGACCAGATCGAGTGGGTCAGCCGCAACCTGTCCCGGCGCGAGCACGTCTGCATGTCCGTCCACACGCACAACGACCGCGGCACGGCCGTCGCCGACGCCGAGCTCGCGGTGCTGGCCGGCGCGGACCGCGTCGAGGGCTGCCTGTTCGGCAACGGCGAGCGCACCGGCAACGTCTGCCTGGTGACGCTCGGCCTGAACCTGTTCACCCAGGGCATCGACCCGCAGATCGACTTCTCCGACATCGACGAGATCCGCCGCACCGTCGAGTACTGCAACCAGATCGGCGTCCACGAGCGGCACCCGTACGCGGGCGACCTCGTCTACACCGCGTTCTCCGGCTCGCACCAGGACGCGATCAAGAAGGGCCTCGAGGCGCTGACTCGCGCCGCCGCCGACGCGGGTGTGCCGGTGTCGGAGTTCCCGTGGGAGGCGCCGTACCTGCCGGTCGACCCGAAGGACGTCGGCCGGACGTACGAGGCCGTCATCCGGGTGAACTCGCAGTCCGGCAAGGGCGGCGTGGCGTACGTGATGAAGGCCGAGCGGCAGCTCGACCTGCCGCGCCGGCTGCAGATCGAGTTCAGCCGGACCGTGCAGGGCTTCACCGACGAAGAGGGCGGGGAGGTCTCGCCGGACGAGATCTGGCGCATCTTCCAGGCCGAGTACCTCTCCGGCGAAGGCCCGCTGGCGCTGAACTCGGTGCACACGTCCACGGCCGAGGGGCAGCGCGACGCGTTGACCGTCAACGTGTACGTCGACGGTGAGCGCAAGACGCTCACCGGCGAGGGCAACGGCCCGATCGCGGCCTTCGTGTGCGCGGTTCGTGAGGTGGGCTTCGACGTTCGCGTCCTCGACTACACCGAGCACGCCCTGAGCTCCGGCGGCGACGCCACCGCGGCGGCGTACGTCGAGTGCGAGGTCGACGGCAAGACCAGCTGGGGCGTCGGCATCGACGCGAACATCGTGACCGCCTCCCTCAAGGCCGTGATCTCCGCCGTCAACCGCACCGCCCGCACCGCCTAGCCCCCGCCCACCGTCCCGGCTCAGCGGCTCCCCGGCGGGCCGGGTGATCATGACCGTGATCATGAAGGCAAAGCGGCGTATAGGACCGTTCCGGCTTCATGATCACGCTCATGATCACGCTCATGATCACGGCCCGGCGGCGAACCCCGCTGACCAAACCTGGTCGGTACGTCTGGACACCCGGGGCGCTCGCCCGTAACGTCCAGGACATCGAAGCGTTTCGACGGCACCAGGAGCGCCGCACATGACTGATCGACCGCTGCGGGCGCTCCTCGTGGGCGCGGGAGGGATGGGCCGGGGCTGGTCGCAGGCCCTCGCCCGGTACGACGCCGTTCAGCTCGTCGGCATCGCCGACATCGACTCCGCGCGCGCCGAAGACCTCGCGAGCACGCATCCGCACGACGTCGCCACGGCGCCGACGCTCGAACGGCTGCTCAGCAGCACCGAGGCGGACTTCGTCGTCGACGTCACGATCCCCGAGGCCCACCACGCCGTCACGCTGGCCGCGCTCAACGCCAGGCTGCCCGTCCTCGGCGAGAAGCCGCTCGCCGCCACGCTCCCCGAGGCGCTCGAGCTCGTCGCCACGGCGGAGGCGACCGGCACGCTGTTCATGGTCAGCCAGAACCGCCGCTACATCGAGCATCTGAAGACGTTCAAGGCCTACACGAAGCAGCTCGGCGCGCTCGGCGCGGTCGTCGCGAACTTCTTCAAGGCACCGCACTTCGGCGGTTTCCGCGACGAGATGGCGCATCCGCTCGTGCTGGACATGGCGATCCACACGTTCGACGGCGCACGTTTCCTCACCGACCAGGACCCGGTCGCCGTCTACTGCGACGAGTACAACCCGTCGTGGAGTTGGTACGCCGGCGACGCCGCGACCGCCGCGATCTTCGAGTTCACCGACGGCCTGCGGTTCGTCTACACCGGCAGCTGGTGCAGCCCCGGCCAGGAGACCTCCTGGAACAGCGCCTGGCGGGTCAGCGGCGCGAACGGCACCGCCCAGTGGGACGGCGACAACGCGCCCACGACCGAGACCACCACTGACCCAACCGACCCGCAGACGATGGAGCACACCGGCCTGGACGGTTCGCTCCGCGAGTTCGTCGACGCCCTACGCGACGGCAGCACCCCGATGGGCGAGTGCCACGACAACGTCGTCAGCCTCGCCATGGTGCACGCGGCGATCGTGTCCGCGACCACCAAGCAACGCGTTCTCATCGCCGACGTGCTCGAACAAGCGCGCACCGAGGCACTCACCAGGGCGAACGGCCCGGCGCTCGACGTTCTCAAGGCCTGGACGACGCTCGTCCCGCCATCACGCTAGAAACCCGGAGGGGGTCCGCACCCATATGAGTGACAACGGACTGTCAAGGCGCGGTTTCCTCTATGGCACTGCCGTCGCGGCAGCCACCGCGACGCTGGCCGCATGCACGGGAAACACCAACCCTGGAACGCAAAACCCCACAAGTACGGGCACCTCGACCGGCAAGGGGTCGGAGAAGAAGCCGCTCGCGCCGCCGGCGAAGTTCCAGGAGGCACCCGCGCTCGCCACCGAGGTCAAGGCGGGCAAGCTGCCGCCGGTCGCCGAGCGGCTGCCGGAGAAGCCGTACGTCATCCCGCACCGCTGGCTGGCTCCCGGCAAGTACGGCGGCACCATGCTGATGCCGGGCAACGAGGGCGTGGACGTGACCCAGAAGGAGTTCATGTACGGGCACTCGCCTCTGCGCTGGTTGAATGACGGCCTCGACTTCGGGCCCGGGCTGGCGGAGAGCTGGGAGTCGAACGACGACCAGTCGGAATGGACGCTGCACTTCCGCAAGGGGCTGAAGTGGTCGGACGGGCACCCCTGGACCACCGAGGATGTCATGTTCTGGTGGGAGGACATGGTCCTCAACGAGGAGTTCGCCGAGGGCATCCCGGACGAGGCGCGCTCCGGCAAGGGCACGGTGGCCAAGCTCACCGCACCCGACGACCTCACGATCGTGCTCACCTACGACGCGCCGTCGCCGATGGTGCCGGAGATCATCGCGAACTGGGTGAAGCGCGGCATCGGCGCCGGATGGATGGAGCCGAAGCATTACGTGAAGCAGTTCCACCCCAAGTACAACAAGAACGTGCCGAAGGACTGGCCGACCGCGTTCGACGCGAAGCGCAACGCGGTGCAGAACCCGGACGTGCCGGTGATGACGGGGTGGCAGCTCGCGAAGTACCAGGAGAGCGTGGCCAGCACCTATCAGCGCAACCCGTACTACTGGGTGGTCGACCCGGACGGGAATCAGCTGCCGTACCTCGACTCGATCTCGTTCACTGTGATCGCCAACGTCCAGACGCGGAAGCTGCAGATGCAGCAGGGCAAGTTCGACTTCGTGCATGGGCGGTTCGCCGGCCTGGTGCTGTCGGACATCTCGGGGCTGCGGTCGACGCAGTCGCGCAGCGGTATGCAGATGACCTTGTGGGACAGCGGGTCCGGGACCGGCTCGATCTTCTTCTTCAACCAGGACTACTACGAGCCGGAGATGCGGGCGTTGATCCGCAAGCCCGAGTTCCGGCAGGCGTTGTCCCTGGCGTTCAATCGGCCGGAGGCGCGCAAGGCGATCTACTACGACACCGGCGAGCTCACCACGGGCACCTACAGCCCGAAGACGCGGGAGTTCCAACGCGGCGACGGCAAGTCGCTGTACGAGCAGTGGCGCGACTCGTTCAGCAAGTACGACCCGGAGCAGGCCAAGAAGATGCTGGACGAGCTCGGCGTGGTCGACAAGAACGGCGACGGCAAGCGCGAACTGCCGAGCGGGAAGAAGCTCGTCGTCTATCTCGACTATCAGGCCGAGGAGGAGCCCAGCGGCGAACACATGCAGAAGAACGAGCTGCTGAAGAAGAACTGGGAAGAGATCGGGATCGAGACCAAGCTGAATCCGGTGCCGAACGCGGCCTGGGACGCAACCTGGGCGACCGGGAAGCTGATGAGCCGGACAACCTGGGAGACGAGCACGGTCAGCGTCGCGGCCGACATGGTGTGGATGCTGCCGATGGAACCGTCGCGGTGGGCGCCTCTGCAGGGGCAGTTCTACGCGATGCGGGGAACGCCGGCGGCGAAGGAGGAGCTGGACGTCGACCCGTTCAAGCGGACCCCGCCACGCATGGAGCCCGAGCCGGGCGGTCCGGTCGAGCGGTTGTGGGCCTTGTCCGACGAGGTGCGCGTCGAGGCCGACGAGCTGAAGCGGGACAAGCTCGTCGCGGATCTGGTGAAGATCCACGTCACCGACGGCCCGTTCTTCATGGGTTCGGTGGCGAACTACCCGGCGATCGAGCTCGTCAAGAACGGGTTGCGCAACATTCCGACGCGCGAGAACACCGCGCTCGGTGGGTTCACCAACGACTGGCACTACCCGGTGCCGGCCGCCTACGACCCCGAGACCTGGTTCTGGGACGACCCTTCAGCCCACAGCTAGCGATGCTTGCCCCTCGGCCCGCTTGGGAAGGAGTCCCCCCGTACCCGAGCGAGAGGGGCGTCGCACGATGCCGGAGAACGGACTGCCGAGGAGAACGTTCCTGTACGGGGCGGCGGTCGCCGCGGCGGGCACGACGTTGGCTGCCTGCAGCGGCAAGGCCGACCGGGAGAACGGCGACTCGGGCTCGAGCGGTGCGCCCTCGTCCAAGCTGAAGGGCTCGGAGAAGAAGCCGCTCGCGCCGCCCGCCGCGCTGCACGAGTCGCCGGCTCTGACGAAGCAGGTCGAGGCCGGCAAGCTGCCCGCGCTCACCGAACGGCTGCCGGAGAAGCCGTACGTCATTCCGCACCGCTGGGTGACGACCGGCAAGTACGGCGGCACGCTGCGGATCCCCGGGAACCCGCCGGAGGACACCTCGCAGAAGGAGTACATGTACGGCCACTCCCCGCTGCGCTGGCTGAACGACGGCCTCGACTTCGGGCCCGGGCTGGCGGAGAGCTGGGAGTCCAACGACGACCAGTCGGAGTGGACGCTGCACTTCCGCAAGGGCCTGCGCTGGTCGGACGGGCAGCCGTGGACGACCGCGGACGTGCTGTTCTGGTGGGAGGACATGGTCCTCAACGAGGAGTTCGCGGAGGGCATCCCGGACGAGGCGCGCTCCGGCAAGGGCACGGTCGCGAAGCTCGCCGCGCCGGACGACTACACGATCGTGCTCACGTACGACGCGCCGTCGCCGATGGTGCCGGAGATCATCGCGAGCTGCGTGAAGCGTGGTGTCTGCGGCTCGTGGATGGAGCCGAAGCACTATCTGAGGCAGTTCCATCCGCGGTACTCGAAGAACGTGCCGAAGGACTGGCCGACCACGTTCGACCAGAAGCGCAACGCGATCCTCAACCCCGACGTGCCGGTGATGACGGGCTGGCGGCTGACCTCGTACCGGGAGAGCCAGCTCAGCGCGTACGAGCGCAACGCGTACTACTGGGTCGTCGACCGCGACGGCAACCAGCTGCCGTACCTCGACAGCATCACGTTCCAGGTCAACGACAACGTGGAGACGCGGAAGCTGCAGATCCAGCAGGGCCAGTTCGACTTCGTGCACGGGCGATTCATCGAGCTGACGTTGAAGGACGTGTCCGCGCTGCGTGCGGCGGAGTCGCGGAGCGGCATGCAGATGACCTTGTGGGACACGGGATCCGGCACGGGGTCGATGTTCTTCTTCAACCAGGACTACGACCAGCCGGAGCTGCGTGCGCTGATCCGGCAGCCGAAGTTCCGGCAGGCGTTGTCGCACGCGTTCCGTCGCGACGAGGCACGCCGGGCGATCTACTACGACAGCGGTGAGCTGACGACGGGGACGTACAGTCCGAAGACGCGTGAGTTCCAACGTGGCTCGGGGAAGTCGCTGTACGAGCAGTGGCGCGACTCGTACATCAAGTACGACGTCGCGCTGGCGAAGCGGCTGCTCGACGAGCTCGGGGTGGTCGACAAGAACGGCGACGGGCTGCGGGAGCTGCCGAGCGGGAAGAAGCTCGTGGTCTCGCTGGACTATCCGGCCGACATCGACCCGAGTGGTGAGCACCTGGCCAAGAACGAGCTGCTCAAGCGCGACTGGACGGCGATCGGCATCGAGACGAAGCTCAACCCGGTCTCGCCCGAGGCCTACCCCGCGCTGTGGGCGGCCGGCAAGCTGATGAGTACGACCGCGTGGGAGGTCAGCACGGTCACGTTCGCGGCGGACATGCTGTGGCTGATGCCGATGGAGACGACGCGCTGGGCGCCGCTGCAGGGACAGTTCTACGCGGTGCGCGGAACGCCGGCGGAGAAGGAAGAGCTGGACGTCGACCCGTACAAGCGGACCCCGCCGCGGATGGAACCCGAGCCCGACGGCCCGGTGGCGCGGCTGTGGGCGTTGTCGGACCAGATCCGGCTCGAGGCCGACGTGCTGAAGCGGGACAAGCTGGTAGCGGACATGGTGCGGATCCACATCGAGGAGGGCCCGTTCTTCATGGGCTCGATCGCGAACTACCCCGCGATCGAGCTGTACAGGAAGGGCCTGCGCAACATCCCCGCGCGCGAGAACACCGCATTGAACGGCTTCACCAACGACTGGCACTACCCCGTACCCGCCGTCTACGACCCCGAGTCCTGGTACTGGGACGACCCCGCCGCCCACAGCGCGTGATCATGTCGGTGATCATGAAGCCAAAGCGGTCATATACGCCGGTTTGGCTTCATGATCACGTGGCCAAGGCGCGGTGCGGCTGAGTCGTCAGGTCGTGGCAGGCTGGCGGCATGCCTGAGCTGATCATCCCGGTCGACGGCGGCGAGCTGTGGGCCGACGACACCGGTGGCGACCTGCCGCCGCTGGTCCTCGTCCATCCGGGAACCGGTGACTCCCGCAGCTGGGATCCGCTGCTTGCCGACCTGACGGCCTCGTTCCGGGTCGTGCGCTACGACCAGCGCGCGTTCGGGCGCTCGCCCGCGTCGACGCGGCCGTACACGCTCCTCGACGATCTCGTCACCGTGCTCGACCACTTCGGCATCGGGCGGGCCGCGCTCGTGGGCTGTTCGCAGGGTGGCGACTGTGCGATGGGGCTCGCGATCGCCCAGCCTTCGCGGGTGTCGGCGCTGGTGTTGCTGTGCCCGGGGGTCTCGGGCTACCCGTGGCCGGAGGAGCCCCTTCCCGAAGCGGAGTTCGAACGGGCCGCCGCGGACGGCGTCGAGGCCCTCGCCGAGCTCGGACTCCGCCGCTGGGGAGCTGCCGGGCGGACGCCAGAGGTGATGGAACAGTTCCGGTCCGCCGCTCGGGCGTGGCTCGCCCAGGGCGAGCTGGTCCAGTCGAACCCGCCGATCTTCGACCGGCTTGGCGAGATCGCCGTCCCGACCTCACTGCTCGTCGGGGATGCCGACCTCCCGATGCTGATCGAGTGCGACCGCCAGATCGCGGCCCGGATTCCTGAGTGCGAGCTGGTCGAGGTGCCCGGCGTCGACCACCTTCCCTCGCTGCGGGTCCCGGACGAGGTGCTCGACCTCATCCACCGCACGATCGCGCGCGCCAACGGCTAGCTGGCTGGCGACGGCTAGCTGGCAACGGCTAGCTGGCTGGCGACGGCTGGCTGGCAACGGGTGGCTGGCAATGGCTAGCTGGCATCGCCTAGTCGCCGATGACGAGCAGCCGATGACGAGTGGCCGATGACGAGCAGGCGACGGCTAGCAGCAGACGGAGTTGGCCCCGATCGGCTGCCCTTCCTCAGTTCTCCGGCAGCGAGGCGATGCCGGCTGTGGCGAAGCGGCGGAAGCCGGCGCGTTCGTAGATGCGGGCTATCTCCTCGGAGCCGGCTGAGAGGAACACCACGTCGATGCCGCGCTGCTTGGCGTCCGCGACCAGCAGCGCGGTCACCGCGGCGCCGATGCCCTGGCGGCGGTGGCTGGGGAGGGTGGCCACGCCGGCGACCTCGGTGACCGAGCCGCGCGGGAGGTGCAGGCCGCCGCCCACCGGTCCGGAGGAGTCCTCGGCCACCGCGAAGACGTACAGGTCGCGGGAGATCAGCTCGCGGACGTACGCGGTCCGGTCGTCGTCCGAATCGGAGGAGGCCAAAGCCGCGTCCCGTTCCACCACCCCTTCCGGCCCCACGGCCGTGCCCGGCGCCCCGAAGCCCACTCCGAGCACCGCGTTCGCCGGCCCCACCGCCGGGTCGGAAGCCCCGAGCAGCCGCAGCCGCACGCCGTTGGGGGTGGACGGCGCCAACGGCTCCGACAGCACCAGCAGCGGGTACGACCCCACCGAGAGCCCGGCCTCGGCGGCCGTCTCGGCCAGCGACAGCGCGTTCTCGTGCACCCACTCGAACGCCACCGGGACGCCGAGCTCCTCCTGCCGCGCTCGCACCGCCGCCACGTCGGCGACCGTGAACGTGCCGGCGTACCCCCGCCGGGGCCGTGCGTAGTAGGCGGACGCGCCGGTCGCGACGAACAGGGTGAACGGGCCGATCTCCTCGGTCCGGGCGGTCGGCCGCGGCGAGGAGTCGTAGTAGGTCTCGAGACGTTGCAGGAGGTCGCTCATTGGACCATTCTCACGTGCCCCCGATCGCGAACGGTGCCACACTTGCCCGGCAGCGTGTCAGCCAGTGGGGGAGAACAAGAACCTGAACCGCACCTTCCAGGTCGATCTTCGTGGCGTCGTCGACCTGCTCAGCCAGCACCTGTACAGCAGCCCGCGCGTGTACGTCCGCGAGCTGCTGCAGAACGCCGTCGACGCCGTCACCGCCCGCCGCGCGCGAGACGCCGACGCGCCGACCGAGATCGACGTGGCCGTCGCCGACGGTACGTTCACGATCACCGACAGCGGCGTCGGCCTGTCCGAGGCGCAGGTGCACGAGCTACTCGCCACGATCGGGCGCAGCTCCAAACGCGACGACCTCGGCTTCGCGCGCCATGAGTTCCTGGGCCAGTTCGGCATCGGCCTGCTGTCGGCGTTCCTCGTCGCCGACGAGATCCGCGTCGTCACCCGTTCGGTCGCCGGCGACCCGGCCGTCGAGTGGGTCGGGCGCGGCGACGGGACCTACCGGATCGGCCCCGGCAGCAGGGACACCGCCGGCACGACGGTGACGCTCAAGGCTCGCCCGGGCGCCGAGCAGTGGTTCGAAGTCCCGACCGTCAAAGAGCTGGCGACGCTGTACGGCTCGATGCTCCCGTTCCCCGTCACCGTCGCGGGTGAGCGCGTCAGCGGCGACGGGCCGCCCTGGCGAGCCGACGACCGGCCCACCGGCCTGCGCCAGGCCGACCTCGTCGGCTTTGCCCAAGAGACGTTCGGCTTCACGCCGTTCGACGTGATCGAGCTCGACGTCCCCGAGGCCGGCCTGACCGGTGTGGCGTACGTGCTGCCGTTCCCGGCGAACCCCGCCGAGCGTGCCGGACATCGCGTCTACCTCAAGCGCATGCTGCTCGCCGAGACGGCCGAAGGTCTCTTGCCCAGTTGGGCATTCTTCGCCCGCTGCGTCGTCGACACCGCCGAGCTGCGGCCGACCGCGAGCCGGGAAGCGCTGTACGACGACAGCCTGCTCGACGCCACCCGCGAAGCACTCGGCGACCAACTTCGCGGCTGGCTGGTCGGGCTCGCGCGCTCGGACTCAGCCAGGCTGGCGCGGTTCCTCGAGATCCACCACCTCGGCGTCAAGGCACTCGCTCTGCACGACGACGAGATGCTCCGCCTGGTCGACCTGTGGATGCCGATGGAGACCAACTTCGGGCGGATGACGCTCGCGGACTTCCGCGAGCGGTACGAGACGATCCGCTACTGCGCGACCACCGACGACTTCCGTCAGCTCGCCGCGGTCGCGGCGGCGCAGGACGTCGCTTTGGTCAACGGTGGTTACGCGTACGACACCGAGATCATCGAACGGCTGCCGTCGATCGAGCCTTCGCTCGTCGTCACCAGGCTCGACCCGACCGATCTCGCCACCACGTTCTCGGCGCTGGAATCCCAAGAGGAGTTGGCACTTCGCCCGTTCCTCGCGGCCGCCCAGCGCGCGATGGACCGGATGGGCTGCGAGGTCGTGCTGCGCTCGTACGAGCCGGCGTCGCTGTCGGTCCTCTTCCTGATCGACCGCGCCGCCGCGTTCCAGAACGAGCTGCGCGCGACTCGCGACCGGGTCGACGAGCTGTGGGCAGGTGTGCTGTCGGCATTCGACAAACCGACGACCGACCGGCCGCAGCTCGTGCTCAACTACCGCAACGCGCTCGTCCGGCGGGTCTGCGGCCTCACCGACCCGGACCTCGTCCGGCTCGCGGTGGAAGCGCTGTACGGACAGGCCCTGCTGCTCGGGTACCACCCGATCCGGCCGGCCGACGCGCAGTTGCTCAACCGTTCGTTCCTCGGCCTGCTCGACCAGGCCGTACCCACGGAGGACCGCCAGTGAACGAGGACGAGCTGCGCGAGCGCTTGTGGAACGCGGGAAACCTGCCGTACGGACGCGGCCAGATCGCCGCGGTCGAGGAGCTCGTCCGCCACGCCGACGCCGTGGGCGCGAAGGAGCTGCAGTTCGCCGCGCGCATGAGGGCGACAGAGGCGTACACGTTCGGTGGCGAGCCGGGCAAGTCGTTCGTCACGTTCTCGTGGTGCCTCGCCGCGCACGACCGCGGCGAGACCGCACAGGGCGACGCCTATTCGCTGATGTGGCAGTACAAGTGGCTGGTCAACGCGCTCACCAAGTTTCCCGACGTGCCGCTCGATCGGACCTACGCGGTGCTCGACGACATGGAACGGCGGTACCGCCTCGCGGGCTACTCGATGAACCCGGTGCGCCAGTATCGCCAGCTGGTCGCGGCGCACATCGGCGACGTGGAGACGGCCCGCGAGCAGTACCGGCTCTGGTGTGCCGCACCGCGCGGCGAGATGTCGGACTGCATCGGCTGCGAGCCGACCGCGAAGGTGGACCACCTGCGCTGGCTCGGCCACGACGAGGAAGCCGTGGCGCTCGGCCTGTCCGTCCTCAGTGGCGAGCTCACCTGCATCGAGCAGCCGTACTCGATGCAGACCTCGCTGCTTCGACCGTACCTGCGCACGGGCCGGCTGGAGGAGGCGGCCGCGGTGCATCGGCAGGCGTACCGCGCCATCCAGGCCAACCGGGCCGAGCTCAGCTCCGTCGGCGACCACATCGCGTTCTGCGGCCTGACCGGCAACCGGGCGCGTGGGCTCGAGCTGATCGAACGGCACCTGCCCTGGCTCGACGAGGCGCCCTCGCCCTGGGCCGACATGTGGTTCAGCGCGGCGTGCGCGTTCGTCCTGCGGCTGGTGTCCGAACGCGGCGGGCGACACCTGCCCGTCAGCGACGAGTCCGTCGGCGCGTTGGCCGACGAGCTGCGCACCCGCGCGCTCGACCTGGCCGCACGCTTCGACGCCCGGAACGGCACCGACACGCAGGGAACGGCGGTCCGAGCGGTACTGGAGGCCGAGCAGCTGGTCGACCAGCTGCCGCTGTCCGGACCGGCCCGCCGGGCCTCCCAGCAGACCGCGCCCGTGCTGCCGCCGCTGCCCCAGTCGCCGCAGGAGCTGGCCGAGCTCGCGCTCCGGGAGTCCCGCCTCGGCAACCTCGCCGCCGAACGGGCCGCCTGGGCGCGCTTCGAGGACCTGTGCCCCGACCCCCAAGGCCTGCTGCTGGCTCAGCGGCTGGCCGCACAGTCGGTCGACCTCATGTCGACCGACCTGCCGGCGGCGCGGGAGCTGGGAACGCGGGCGGCCGACCTCTTCGCCGAGGGCGGTGACGACGTACGCCGCCAGGTGATGCTCGGTCGCCTCGGAGTCATCCGGTGCCAGCTCGAGGAGACGCCGGACGGTCTCGCCGACATCGAGAACGCGATCGCCGCCCTGTCGTCACTCGGCGACGCCGACGAGGAAGCACGAGGCTGGGTGTCGCTCGGGTTCGGCCGGATGCTGCTGGGTCGAGCCGACGACGCGTTCGCGGCGCTCGAGCACGCCGACGGTCTCGCCGTGTCGCCGGCACTGCGGGGAAGCATCGCGCAGCAGCTGGCCAATGCCACGTCCCAGCGCGGCGACGCCGAGGCGCTGCCGGATGCGCTGGCCCACCTGGACCGTGGCATCGCGCTCTACCGCGAGGCCGCCGGCGACTGCGGCATGGTCCGCCATCTGCAGTTCATCGCCGCCCGCTTCCAAGCGGCGAACGACGAGCTGCCCGCCGCGTTCGACCTGACCGAGCAAGCCGCGCTCGTGGACGACCCCGAGCTGCGCGGCGAGGTGCTGTTTTTCCGCGGTCGGCTCGGGCTGGACCTGGACCGCTTGCCGGAGGCATACGAGGCGCTCACCGGCGCGGTCGCGGACCTGCTGTCGGCGTCGAAGCGGGAGCAGGCCGCGTACGCGCGGGTGGAGCTGACGTACGCCGCCCACACGACCGGCCACCTCGACGAGGCCGCCGACGCGGCCGAGGAAGCGATCCCCGTTCTGGAGGACCTCGGCGACGCGAAGGCCACCTCACGCGCGAAGTTCCTGCTGGCCAAGGTGTATCGCGACCTCGAGCAGCCAGACCCGGCGCTCGCCTTGCTCGACGACGTCATCGCACACTGCCTCTCCGAAGAGAACCTCGCGGGTGCCGGGCAGATGCACGGGATCGCGGGGGAGATCCTCGACCAGGCCGACCGTGACGCCGCTGCGGCGGAACGGTTCACGCTCGCCGCGGAGGCGTACGCGACCATCGAGGCCGCCGCCCCCGATCAGCTGGAGAACTGGGCCCGCGCCGCCAAGTCGTGGCACTGGGCGGAGGACAACGAGCGCTCGTTCGCCGCGCTGGCTCGCGCCGACGCCGTCTCGGCGCTGCTCGCCGACGACGAGCCCGAGGTCGTCTGGAAGCGAGCGCTGCTCAGCTACGAGGGGGCACGCCTGCTGGCGGCTGCCGAACGGTACGAGGAGGCGCTGCCTCGGACCGTCGAGGCGAGTGAGGGGTTCCGAGCGCTCGGTGAGCTGACCGAGGCCTCGTTCGCCGACACGTTGCGGGGCCGGCTGCTGATCGATCTGGGCCGGCCGAAGGAGGCCGAGCCGCTGCTCGCGGCGGTCCTGGAGTCCTTGCCGGCCGCGGCTCTGTCGTCAGAAGGGGGAGACCGGCGGGAAGAGATCCGGCTCCTGTTGGAGGAGCTCAGGGGTTAGACGTTGCAGGAGGTCGGTCACCCGCCGCATCCATGCGGATCACCGACCTCCTGCCCGCAATCCGAGTGCCCCTACCCAGCACCCGAACGCGGCCGCCCCTTGCAGAGGGCTTGTGGATCAGTCGTGAGGCTGCTGTCCGTTGGACTGCTGTGTGTCCGCTCGCGCCGCCGCCTGCGACGCGAGGAAGAACTGCACGCTGCCCTGTTCGTCGACCTCGGCGTCCAGGATCATCTCGTCGAGCATGTCGTTGGCGTGTTCTCCGAGGAACACGCGTGCGCCCTGGTCCTCAACGACAGAATCTCCCTGAGTGGGCTCCGGCGCGACGCCGAGCTGCAGGCTCTCCAGATTCTCCTGGCGGGCCGCGATGCGTAGACCGGAGCTGTCCGGCAACGCATCGTTGCTGGTCAGCGACTTGATCACAGTCGCGGCGTTGTTCGTCAGTGTGAGCACGAAGACGTCTCCTAGCAATTCCTTGACGGTACGTCGATCAAGACCCCTGCCCGGGTCGAGGAGGCGCAAACCTCGATGAGCCGGAAAGATGGAATGGTGACGTACCCGTACGGTCCGCCTCAGCCGCCTGCCGCGCAGGACTCCGCCGCCACGCAGGTGCTGCCGGCTCCGCGCTGGGGCTTACTGCACGCGATCGGGTCGCTACTCGGCTTCGTGGCGATCTCGTTCGGTCTGGCGCTGGCGTTGCCGGTCTTCCTCGGCGTCGACCCGGTGACCGCCACGATCATCGCCACGCCGGTCGCCTGGCTGAGTCTCGCGGGCTGGCCGCTGCTCGTCGCCCGCAGGCGCGGGAACGGGATCCGTTCCGACCTGCACTTCACGTTCCGCTGGGTCGATGTGGGCATCGGCGTGCTGGGCGCGGTCGTGGTGTTCGCTTGCGCGGCCGCGTTCGTGGTGATCTACGCCGGCGTCACCGGCACCCAGCCGACCTCCACCGTCGGCACGGTCGCCATGAACGCGAGCACGCCCGGACAGGTGTACGCGCTGGCCGTGATCGCGGTGCTGGCGCCGTTCGCCGAGGAACTGCACTTCCGCGGCATGTGGTGGTCGGCGCTCCGGCGCCGCGGCCTGCACCGCTGGCTGACGTTGCTGGTCACGGCCTTGCTGTTCGCCGTCGTCCACCTCGAGCCGGCCCGCGTCGTGCTGCTGTTGGCCGCCGGACTGGTGCTCGGGTTCGTCCGCATGCAGACCGATCGGCTCGGGCCTTCGATCGTGGTGCACATGATCATGAACGTGATCGCGGCGCTTTCGCTGGTAACGCTCGCCTAGCTGCGACACTGGTCCTGTGACCCTGTACGTCGACGAGGCCGTGGTGCTGCGCACGCAGAAGCTCGGCGAGGCCGACCGGATCATCACGCTGTTGACCCGGTCACACGGCCGGATCCGCGCGGTGGCCAAAGGCGTGCGGCGTACGACGTCCCGGTTCGGCGCGCGGTTGGAGCCGTGCAGCCAGGTCGACCTGCAGCTCGCGGTCGGCCGGTCGCTCGACGTGATCACGCAGGTCGTGACGATCGCCCAGCACGGCGAGGCGATGTGCACCGACTATCCGCGCTACACGACGGCGACCGCGATGCTCGAGGCGGCGGAACGGCTCACCGCGGAGGAGCGCGAGCCGGCCACCCAGCAGTACCTGTTGCTCGCGGCGGCGCTGAAGGCGATGGCGGCGAACACCCACGACGCGAGCCTGATCCTCGACTCGTTCTTGCTGCGCTCGTTGGCGGTCGCGGGGTATGCGCCGTCGTTCGACGCCTGTGCGCGGTGTGGCACGGCGGGACCGCACCGGGCGTTCGCGCCCGCGGCGGGTGGGATGATCTGCGCGAACTGCCGGCCGGCGGGTGTGGCGATTCCGGCGGCTGAGACCGTCGTGTTGCTCGGTGCCCTGCTGGCGGGGGACTGGGGTGTGGCCGACGTGGCCGAGCAGCGGCATCAACGAGAGGCGACGGGGTTGGTTTCTGCTTACCTGCAATGGCATTTGGAGCGTGGGTTGCGTTCGCTGCCGCACGTCGAGCGGGTCGCGCGGTGAGCCCGCGCCGTCGCCGTACGTACGAGCCGCCTAATCCGCACCCGTCGGGTGCTCGGCCGCCCGTCCTGCCCTCGGAGCTGGTGCCGCGGCACGTAGCGCTGATCATGGACGGCAACGGCCGTTGGGCGAAGGCGCGCGGACTCCCGCGGACGAAGGGCCACGAGCAGGGCGAGAGCTCGCTGTTCGACGTGATCGCCGGCGCGGTCGAGATCGGCGTGAAGTACCTGTCGGCGTTCGCGTTCTCCACCGAGAACTGGCGTCGGTCGCCGGACGAGGTGCGGTTCCTGATGGGCTTCAACCGCGACGTGATCCACCGGCGCCGCGACGAGCTCGACGCGATGGGGGTGCGCGTCCGCTGGGCCGGCCGCCGGCCGCGACTGTGGCGGTCGGTGATCTCCGAGCTCGAGGAGGCCGAGCGGCGAACGGCCGACAACGACGTGATCACGCTGCAGTTCTGCGTGAACTACGGCGGCCGCGCCGAGATCGGCGACGCCGTGCGCGCGATCGCCCAGGACGTCGCCGCCGGGCGGCTGCGGGCGGATCGGGTGGACGAGCGCACGGTGGGGAAGTACCTGTACCACCCGGACATCCCGGACGTGGACCTCGTGGTGCGCTCGTCGGGGGTACAGCGGGTCTCGAACTTCCTGCTGTGGCAGGCGTCGTACGCCGAGATCGTCGTGTTGGACACGCTGTTCCCCGACTTCGACCGCCGCGACCTCTGGCGCGCGATCGAAGAGTTCGCCAAACGCGACCGCCGCTACGGCAAAGCCGAGTCCACCCGCGGGATCGTGCGCTAGCCCGTGCTCGAGCTACCGGTCGTCCAGAGCGATGGCAACAGGCTGTTCGGATTCGACCGAGCCACCCAGGAGGGACCCCTCACCGCGTCGCTGGTGGTGCTCTGGCGTGGCGAGGAGTGCTTGCAGGTCTTCAACCGGTTTCGCGAGGTGTGGGAACTGCCCGGCGGCATGATCGATCCGGGGGAGACGTCTCGTGAGGCGGCGTTCCGCGAGCTCGCGGAGGAGAGTGGGCAACGGCCCGACGAGCTCGACTTCGTGGCGTTCGCGCACTGCTGGTACGCCCCCGCCGAGCGGGTCGAGTCGCTGGCGATCTATCGCGGCGTGATCGACCGGCAGCTGCCGTTCGAGCCGAACGACGAGATCTCCGAGATCACCTGGTGGAATCCCGCCGACGCCCTCGACGGGCTGGCACCCATCGACGGGGCGCTCGTCCGACTGTGTGGCTAGCGCTGCTTCTTGGCGCAGTCGGCGCAGGTGCCGAAGACCTCGAGGGTGTGGGTGACGTCGACGAAGCCGGCTTCGTCGGCGACGCGGTCGGCCCACTTCTCGACGGTCGGGCCCTGCACCTCGACCGTCCGGCCGCAGGAGCGGCAGACCAGGTGATGGTGGTGGCGCGCGTTCTCGCAACGGCGGAAGACGGTTTCGCCGTTGTCGGTACGGATCGCGTCGACCTCGCCGGCGTCGGCGAGGGACTGCAACGTGCGGTAGACCGTCGTGAGGCCGACGGCATCACCCTTCGAGCGCAACATCGCGTGGATCTCCTGCGCGCTCCGGAAGTCCTCGACGTTGTCGAGCAACTCCGCCACCGCCGTGCGCTGCCGGGTCGACCGCAGCCTTGGGCTGGTCTTCACGTCGATACCTCCCATCACGCCAGCTTACCCAGGAGTAGGCCCACTTCAGTGCTCGTCATAGTGGGCTCCGTGCACGGCGTGTCGATGCCCGTCGTGCAGATAGTCCACATGGTCCTCGTGCGTCACCGACTCGTGACCGCACGTAGGTCCGTGCCGGTGCAGATGGTCCTCGGCCTCCGAATGCGAACGCCGGAACGCCGCCGCCCACACCATCGAGCCGATCGTCGCGACGAGGAAGAAGCCGATCGCCAGCAGCACGATCGTCCCGCCGGACGGGGTGTCGGCATAGAACGACGTCACCACGCCGCCAACGCTGACGAGCACGCCGATCACCATCGCGGCGCCCAACGTTCCGACGAACGAGCGACCCAACCGCTGCGCGGTCGCGACCGGAACGATCATCAGCGCGCTCACCAGCAACAGCCCGACGACGCGCATGGAAACGACAACGGTGACCGCGACCATCACGGCGAGCAGGATGTTCATGCCCAACACCGGAAGCCCGGATGCTCGCGCGTACTCCTCGTCGCCGCCGACCGTGTACAGCACCCGCGACAGCCCCACGGCAGTCACCAGCACGACGACCGCCAGCACGGCGAACACCGCGAGATCGCCCGGCGTCGTCGACGTGATCGACCCGAACAGGTACGCGGTCACGCTCGCCGGCGTTCCGCTCGGCGCCTTCGCCAGCAGCACCACGCCGCCCGCGATGCCGCCGTAGAACAACACGGCCAGCGCCACGTCGCTGCTGGTCCGACCGCGGGCCCGCATCAGCTCGATCCCCACCGCACCCGCCACCGTCACCGCGAGCGCGACCCACACCGGCTGTTGCCCGGTGAGCAGGCCGAGGCCGACACCGGTGAGCGCGACGTGGCCCATACCGTCGCCGATCAGCGCGAGGCGGCGTTGGACGAGGTAGATACCGACCGCCGGCGCGGTCAGGCCGATGAGCAACGCGGCGAGCAACGCCCGTTGCATGAAGCCGAACTCGAGGATCTCCATCGCCTCAGCTCGATCCGTTGAGGTTGCCGAGCTGCACGGTTTCGCTCGTAGGCGAAGGGGATCCGGCGTGCGGGTCGCCGTTGCCGTACCGGTCGAGCAGGTCCTGGTCCGGCGCGCCGTCGTGCACGACGTGGCCGTGGCTGAGGACGACCGCGCGGTTCAGCAGCGCGGCGATCGGTCCGATCTCGTGCGTGACGAGGAGCAGGGTGACGCCTCGTTCGACGAGATCTCCCAACGTACGCGCGAGAATCTGCTGGTTCGGTGCGTCGACGCCGGCGAACGGCTCGTCCATGATCAGGACGTCCGGCTGTCCGGCGAGGGCTCTTGCGATGAGCGCCCGGCGTTGCTGGCCGCCCGACAACGTGGAGACCGGTGCGGTGAGCTTCTCGGTCAGCCCGACGGTGGCGATCGCGTCGCACACGACCTCGCGGTCGAACGGGCCGAGGAACGGGGCGAAGAGCGGGCGTCTGGAGAGGCGGCCGGAGCTCACGACCTCTTGCACCGTGGACGGAACGCCGCCGCCGACGGTGTGCCGCTGCGGTACGTACCCGAGCCTGCCGCGGTCCTTGAAGCGGGCCGCCGGAACGCCGAACAGCTCGATGGTGCCGGCCGCCAGGGGGGTCAGCCCGAGGATCGCGTGGATCAAGGTGGACTTGCCGGACCCGTTCGGGCCCAGCAGTGCCACCACCTCACCGGTCGCGACGTCGAGATCGACCTGGCGGAGCGCCGGCCGGTCGCCGAACGCCACGGTGGCGCCACGGACCCTGATCGCGGGTGCGTCGGTCACGAACAGCTCTGACCCTTCTCGAGCGCCTGCAGGTTGGCACGCATGACGCCCGGGTAGTCCTTGGCGGCGGAATCGTCGGTGATGCCCTCGAGCGGATCGAGCACGGCCGTCTGCGCGTCGGTCTCGCGGGCGACGGTCTCGGCGATCGTGGGGCTCACCAGCGTCTCGTAGTAGATCGTACGGACCTGGTGATCGCGAACGAACTTCGACACCTCGGCGAGCTTCGCCGGCGACGGCTCCTGCTCGGGGGTGAGGCCGCTGATGCCGACCTGGGTGAGGCCGTAGCGATCGGCGAGGTAGCCGAACGCCTGGTGGCTGGTGACGAGGTCCTTGTTCTCGCAGCTGGCGAGGCCTTGCTTGTACTCGCTGTCCAGCGCTGTGAGGTCCTTGGTGAGCTTGGCCGCGTTGTCCTTGTAGGCCTGGGCGTTGTCGGGGTCGACTTCGGCGAGCTTGCCGGCGATCGCTTCGCCCACCTTGGCGAGCCTGGAGGGGTCGAGCCAGAAGTGCGGGTCGTTCTTCAGCTCGTCCGCGTGTGCTTCTTCGCCCTCGGCGTGTTGTTCTTCGACGGCGGGGCGGCTGAGGTCGGCGGCCGTGCCGACCTCCAGGCTCTTGTCCTTGGCCTCCTGCTCGACCGCGTCGTCGACCGCGGGCTGGAAGCCGTGCAGGTAGACGACCAGGCTGGCCTCGCCCACCTGCGCGACGTCCTGCGGCGTGAGCTCGAGGTCGTGCGGCTCCGCGCCGGGCTTGGTGAGGTTGGTGACGGTGGCGTGGGTGCCGGCGATCTGCTCGGTCGCGTACTGCAACGGATAGAACGCGGTGACGACCTCGAGCTTGTCACCACCCGTACCGGCCGCGTTGGAACCGCAGGCGGACAGGGCCAACCCACCTGCCAGAACGAGGGCGACGACGGCGGAGCTACGGAAGAACATGAGAATCATTCTCAACTTACTCTTCGTGACTGTCAAACGAAGTCAGAGGCATAATACTGACCGTGAGTGACCGACTACGAAGGGCGAGAGCTTTGGCTAGGTCGCGGCACGCATGACCACGGCGGCGATGGCGAGGACGAACGCGACGACGCGGACCAGCCGGCGGCTGCCGTGGATCTCGGGCCAGGCCAGGTAGGTCAGCCAGCCGAGGAACGCGACCGCGACGGCCAGCGCGGGCACGGCGACCACCTTGGGGGCGAGCAGTCCGGCGACGAGCAGGACGACGAGCCCGCCGACCACCAGCCAGCGCGGCTGCCGGTGCAGCCCGCTGAGGATCGGGTAGCTGAACCGTTCGACCTTTCCCCGGAACCCCGGCGACGCCGGCCGCCCCGTGGACTGACCGGCGGGTGTGGCCGGACGCGGACGGGCAGCGCCCTGCTGGGACCGGCGGCGGTTGGACATGGCCCTGAGCCTACGTCCACGCCTAGCCCCGTTTGGACCGAGGGCCGCGGACTTGTTCCACTGATCTCGGCCTCTAGACCGAGATCACTGGAACAACTCACGGCTGAAGCACCGAGATCTGTCCAACTCCCTGGGCCCGGCGAACGTCGATTCGGGCAAATCTGTCCATATCCGCCGCGACATGCCGCGGCGCGCCGTGCGATGGGTCACACCTCAGGGGCGGGCCGGAGCGCCAACCCCTTGCGGACCTGGCTATCGTGGGACGACTTGCCCTCGCCGACAGCCAGCCGGATGGAGAGTCCAGGCGTGCCAGTAGATCGCATCGAATCCCTCGTCAGCCTCTGCAAGCGACGCGGGTTCGTCTTCCCGTGCGGCGAGATCTACGGTGGCACCCGTTCGGCTTGGGACTACGGCCCGCTCGGCGTCGAGCTCAAGGAGAACATCAAGCGCCAGTGGTGGCGCAGCATGGTGCAGGGCCGGGACGACATCGTCGGGCTCGACTCCAGCGTCATCCTCCCCAAGCAGGTCTGGGAAGCCTCCGGCCACGTCGAGGCGTTCGTCGACCCGCTCACCGAGTGCCAGGCCTGCCACCGCAGGTTCCGCGCCGACCACCTCGAGGAAGCGTTCGAGGCCAAGCACGGCCGACCGCCCCAGCCCGACCTGTCGGACGTCAACTGCACCCACTGCGGCGCGAAGGGCGCGTTCACCGAGCAGCGCATGTTCAACGGCTTGCTCAAGACCAACCTCGGCCCCGTCGAGTCCGCGGAGGGCCTGCACTACCTCAGGCCAGAGACCGCCCAGGGCATCTTCGTCAACTTCGCGAACGTCATGCAGGCCGCCCGCAAGAAGCCGCCGTTCGGCATCGCGCAGGTCGGCAAGTCGTTCCGGAACGAGATCACGCCCGGCAACTTCATCTTCCGCACCCGCGAGTTCGAGCAGATGGAGCTGGAGTACTTCGTCGAGCCCGGCACCGACGAGCAGGTGCACGACGAGTGGCTGCAGGCGCGCTGGGACTGGTACGTCGGCCTCGGCATGAACCCCGACAACCTCCGCTTCTTCGAGCACCCGAAGGAGAAGCTCTCCCACTACTCCAAGCGGACCGTCGACATCGAGTACCGCTTCCGCTTCGGCGGCGAGGAGTTCTCCGAGCTCGAGGGCATCGCGAACCGGACGGACTACGACCTCGCCACGCACTCCAAGAAGTCCGGCGTCGACCTCTCCTACTTCGACCAGGAGAAGGGCAACCGCTGGACGCCGTACGTCATCGAGCCGTCCGCCGGGCTGACCCGCTCCGTGCTCGCGTTCCTGCTCGACGCCTACACCGAGGACGAGGCGCCGAACGCCAAGGGCGTGCTCGAGAAGCGCACCGTGCTGAGGCTCGACCCGCGCCTCGCCCCCGTGAAGGTCGCCGTCCTCCCACTGTCGCGCAACCCCGGGCTGTCGCCCAAGGCCAAGCAGCTCGCGAGCACGCTGCGGAGGTCCTGGAACGTGGAGTTCGACGACGCCGGCGCGATCGGCCGCCGCTACCGGCGGCAGGACGAGATCGGCACGCCGTACTGCGTGACGATCGACTTCGAGTCGCTGGAGGACGACGCTGTGACCGTGCGCGAACGCGACTCGATGAAGCAGGAACGGGTGCCCGTCGCCGAGGTTCCGGGATACCTCGCGCAACGGTTGGTTGGTTGCTGAGGTCGCGAATGAAACCCACCGCACCACTGCGCCTCCTGACCGCGATAGCCGCGGCCGGGACGCTCGGCGTCGCGGTCGCCGCCGGTCTGGGCGCGTTCGACTCGACGCTGCTCGTGGCGCATTCGACGAACTCCAGCCAGAACGACAAGGCGCCGGAGCCGAAGACGCAGGATCCGCCGACGAAGTCGAGCGACCCGTCGCCGCCACCGTCGCCGAGCAAGCCCGTCACGCTGCCCGCGTTGAAGCAGCCGACGAAGGCGTACCCCAATCCCAAGGTCCCGAAGGCTCCGGCGGACGACACTCCCGAGCTGACCCGGCTGGACTACAGCCTGCGCCAGATCGCATGGAACTCCCTCGGCGTGTACGACAAGAAGGCCAAGACCGACTGCGACATCTCCGAGAGCAAGCTCGCCGAGCGCGGCGAGCACGCGTTCGCCTGTGACGTCATGCTCACCGGCGGGATCACCGTGCGGTACGAGATCGACGCGACCGTCGGCACCGAGTCCGTCAAGCTCAAGTGGAACGCGACGTACCTCCCCGTCTCCAAGCCGAAGGCGCTGCACGAGCTCACCCGCCAGTCCTACAAGCCGGCCAAGGTGGTCTGCTCGATGGAGGAGCTGAAGCTGGTCAAGGTCGGCAAGAACGACGGCCTCTCCTGCACGGTCACCGACGTCACCGGAACGGACACGACCTACCTCGGCGAGCTGCTCAACGACGGCTCGCTGATCTTCCAGCCCGCCAAGTGACCCGTACCATCGATCACGTGCCCGCCACCCCGCTCCGGATCGGTCCGCTGACCGTCGACCCGCCCGTCGTGCTCGCGCCGATGGCCGGCGTCACGAACGCGGCGTTCCGCGAGCTCTGCCTCGAGCAGGGCGCGGGGCTGTACGTCTGCGAGATGATCACCTCCCGCGGCCTCGTCGAAGGCGACGAGAAGACGCGGGACATGCTGGTGTTCTCGCCCGGCGAGACCGTCCGGTCGGTGCAGCTGTACGGCGTCGATCCCACGTACGTGGGCAAGGCGACCGCGATCCTGTGCGAGGAGTACGGCGTCCGGCACGTCGACCTGAACTTCGGCTGCCCCGTGCCCAAGGTCACCCGGCGCGGCGGGGGAGCGGCGCTGCCGTGGAAGCGCGTGCTGCTCGGCCGCATCCTGTCCGCGGCGGTCGAGGCGGCCGCACCGTACGGGGTGCCGGTCACGATGAAGACCCGGAAGGGACTCGACGACGACAAGCTGACCTATCTCGACGCGGGTCGGATCGCGGAGGAGTCCGGCGCCGCGGCGATCGCGCTGCACGGACGGACCGCGGTGCAGCACTACTCCGGCACAGCGGACTGGTCGGCAATCGCCAACCTGGTCGAGCATGTCTCGATTCCCGTGCTAGGCAACGGCGACATCTGGGAGGCGTCCGACGCGCTGCGGATGGTGTCAACCACGGGTTCCGCCGGCGTCGTGATCGGTCGCGGTTGTCTCGGAAGGCCTTGGCTGTTTCGCGATCTGGCCGCCGCGTTCGCCGGCAAGGAGCCACCACCGCTGCCGACGCTCGGCGAGGTCGCGGTGATGATGCGCCGGCACGTCGAGCTGCTCGCGTCGTACGACGGCGAGGACCGCGCCTGCCGGGAGTTCCGCAAGCACGTCGCCTGGTACCTCAAGGGCTTCTCGGTCGGCACCCGCGTACGGACCGACCTCGGCATGCTCTCCTCGCTCGCCGAGCTCGACCGGCTGCTCGCGGAGTTGGACCCTAACGAGCCGTTCCCGGCGCACGAGCTCGGCCAGCCGCGCGGCCGCCAGGGCTCGCCGCGGCCGGTGACGTTGCCGTACGGCTGGCTCGACGACACCGACGGCACGAACGACGAGCTGTCCGCGGCCGAGCTGGGGATCTCCGGCGGCTAGGCCGCCTTTTTGTCTGGACCCTGACCTTAAAACCGCACTTGGCCACAAGTGACCACCGCTTGGCCGTTGTCTCCTGGTCGATTCTCGACCTAATAATGATGGAGACCAGTTAAATCGTGGGGAGGCGTCATGCGACGGGCAACGGCAGCGTGGATCGCGGGGATCGTGCTGGTCTCGGTCGTCGCCTCGGGCGGCCCGGCGTACGCGGCGGGACCGGTGGTGTGGACCGCGAACCCGTTCGCCAAGGTCTTCCAGACCACGGCCCGTCCGGCGGGCGCGCCCACCTCGATCACGTGGGACGCCGCGCGGAACGAGCGCCAGTCGGCGCAGGTGCTGCTCAGGCATACGGCGGCGTTCACGATCACCGGCGTCACGTTCACCGACCTGGTGGGGCCGGCGACGCTCGCCCTCGGCAACCTCGGCTACAAGCTGCAGCAGTACTACGACGCCGCCGGCGACGGCGTCGGCCACCCGGACCCGCTCGGCAACGACCCGACGGTCGCGGTGAGCGCGAACAGAACCCAGGGCCTCTGGCTCACAGTGAACGTCCCACGCGGCCAAGCCGCCGGCACGTACACCGGCTCAGCCACCGTGCGCACCACGGCCGGCGACCAGGTCGTGCCGATCCACCTCACCGTGTACGCGGTCGAGATCCCCGACCCCGCGCAGAGCACGTACGTCTCCGGCACGTGGAACGTGTTCTTCAACGACTACGCCGACGCCAACGGCGACATCATCGACGACGACCTCGAGACGCAGTACGGCTACACCCGCTACTCCCCGCAGTGGTGGACGCTGATCGACAACCTCGCCGAGGAGATGAAGGCCCAACGCCACAACCAACTCCACGTCTCGATCGACCTCGTTCTGGACGGCGGAAGCAGATTGGTCAACGGGCGTTACACGTTCGACTGGAGCCGCTTCGACCAGTTCATCGAACGCTTCCTCGCCCACGGCGCCGTCACCACGTTCCGCGGCAACCCGCTGCTCAACGCCGGGCCCGGCGGAACCGACAGTGTCTGGATCATCAACAGCAGTGGGAGAGTCGCACAAGCCGCCGTCGGCTCGGTGGCCGCGAACAGGTGGCTGAACGCGTACATCCCAGCGCTCAAAGCACATTTGGACGCCAAGGGCTGGACCGCGATGTGGTACCAGACGATCAGCGACGAGCCGTCGAACCCGGACAACTACGCGGCTACGGTCGCGACGTACCGCTCGTACTTCGGCCCGATCTCCACGATCCAGGACGCGATCAACGGCCGCTCGACGGACTATGTGGGCAGCGTCGACATCTGGATCCCGAGCGTGCAGGAGTTCGAGGACGCGGACGGCTGGTACGCGACCCGGCAGGAGCTCGGCGAGCAGGTCTGGAGCTACACCTGCGGCTGGTGCTCCGATCCCGCGGACGGCTGGTTGGACCGGATGACCACGCAGGAGTCGTATACGGCGAAGCTGACCGCGTGGGGCAACTACCGCTTCGGGATCACCGGCTTCTTCCACTGGGGCTACAACGCCTGGGCCGAGTCCGGCTACACCGGAACCGGCGGCGGCGAGTCCCGGCCCGGCGACGGCTACATCGTCTACCCCGACCCCGCGCACAACACGGTGCGCAGCTCGGTGCGCGGCATCGCGACGCGAGACGGCCACGAGGACTACGAGCTGCTGAGGATCCTGGGGGAGCGCGACCCCGCCGCGGCGCACGACCTGGCGCGTTCCCTGGTGGAGTCGTTCGACGTCTACAGCACCGATCCCGCCTTCATCGCCCAACAGAGCAAGGCCTTGCTGGTCGCCGCCGCCGACGCGGTGAGCCCGGGCCCGTAAGCTCGGTGGGCCCGGACTCACCCTTAGCAGGAGGTCACGGGCGCGCGGTCTCCCAGGCCACCGTCGCGTCGATGGTCGCCTGCGCGTCCGCGCCGGCCCGCGCCGCGGCGGCGGGGGCGGCCGGTGGCTTGTCGTCCACCTGGTGCAGCGTCCGGTCGCCGTCCTCGATCACGTACGAACGACGAGTGAACGCCGGCACGCCCTCGGTGCGGACGGTCGGCAGGCAGCGGAAATCTGCCCGCAGCTCGTCGCGCGAGATCGTCGTCCGTACGTACCCGCGCAGGTTGTTGTAGAACTTTAGGTGCGGGTTGATCTGCAGGAACGGGTGGTCGGCTGGGTTGGAGTCGCCGCCGTCTCCCCCGGACGTGATCGACGAGCACACCAGCTCCGTGCCCACGGAGGGACCCGTCGGGTCGTCGTAGTCGGACTTCAGCTCCGACGCCCAGTGCGCATGGACGTCGCCGGTCAGCACGACCGGGTTTCGGACGTCGGCGTCGATCCAGCCCTGCGTGATCCGCGACCGCGACGCCACGTATCCGTCCCACGAGTCCATGCTCGTCACCTTCACCGGACCCGCGTTGTTGTCGCGCTGCGCGAAGAACACCTGCTGCCCGATCACGTCCCACCGCGCTCGCGAACCGTGGAAACCGTCGATCAGCCACTCCTCCTGCTCGCCGCCGGTGATCGAGCGCGCCGGGTCGATCGCCGCCGGGCAGTCCTTGTAGCCGTCGTCGCAGCCCTGGTCGTCGCGGTACTGCCGGGTGTCGAGCATGTGGAAGTTGGCCAGCTTGCCCCAGCGGATCCGCCGGTACAGCTGCAGGTCGATGCCGCGCGGGATCGACGTACGACGCAGCGGCATGTTCTCGTAGTAGGCCTTGAACGCGGCCGCGCGCCGGGTCAGGAACGCCTCGCCGGCGGGCGTCTGCGAGCCCGCTTCGGGCGTCTCGTCGGCCCAGTTGTTCTCGACCTCGTGGTCGTCGAACACCACCAGCCACGGCGCGATCGCGTGTGCCGCCTGCAGGTGCGGGTCGGTCTTGTACTGGGCGTGCCGCTGCCGGTACGTCTCCAGCGTGATCGTCTCGGGGCCCTCGTGGTCGCGCACGTTCCCACCGGGCGCGACGTAGGCCCCCTTCGTGTACTCGTACTGGTAGTCGCCCAGGTGCAGGATCAGGTCGGGCTCGTCGGCGGCGAGCGCGCCGTATGCGGTGAACAGGCCATGCTCGTACTGGCTGCAGGACACGAAGCTCATCTCGAGCTTGCTGCCCCAGCCGTTCGGGTGCGGCGCGGTCCTGGTGCGAGCGGTGCCGTGACGTACGGGCCGACGCGGAACCGGTACCAGTACTCGCGGTCGTCCTGCAGGTGGGACAGCTCGACGTGCACGGTGTGGCCGTGCTCGGGGCGGGCGATCGCCGTGCCCTGGCGAACGACGTGGCGGAACCGCTCGTCCTTCGCGAGCTGCCAGCGGACCGGCACGGCCTCGTTCGGCATGCCGCCGAGCCCGTCCTCGGCGAGCGGCGTGGGGCGAGGCGGGTCCAGAGGACGACGCCGTCGGGGCTGGGGTCGCCGGACGCGACGCCGAGCGTGAACGGGTTCTGGCGCAGGTAGCTGGGCTTGGCCGCGCTCGCGCTGGCGTTGGCGAGCTCAGGCAAGGCGAGCAGAGAGCCGGCGGCGAGGCCGCCGACGACGAACGTACGACGGCCAAGCGCCGATGTGGGCTGGGGTGGCGTGGGCTGGGACAAAGTGCACCTCCGCGGGAGATTCGGCTCGCGGGCCACGATTGCCCCAACAGATGAGGGAATGGCAACGGGCGGATGGCCAGCAGTGACGAGTGCCGACCGGCTCCGGACATTGGGTCGGTCGCATGTCCGGAACCCACAGGTGATCCAGCTCGTGCAGCCGCTCTAGGACCGCGCGCGGAGTCCGTCGATGATCAGCTCGACGATCCGTGCCGCCCGCGCTTCGCCGTCGTTCGCGGGGTCGAGTCGCCAGAGCACGCTGAGCTGGAGGAGGACGTCCTCGGGGTCGACGCCTCTCTTCAGCGTCCCTTGGTCGGCGCCGGCTTCGAGCAGCTGGCGGATCGCGTCGACGAACGGTCCGTAGTACTCCGCGTCGTTCACCGCCGCGTGGATGACCTCGGCCGCGCCGTACTTCATCCGCCCGTAGCGCGCGACCTCCGCGCACCAGGCCCGCAGCGCCTCGAGCGGCTTCCGCTCGGTGAGGAGCACCGGGAGAGCTTGATCAGCCGCTCGATGTGGTGCCGGTAGAGCGCGACGATCAGCGACTCGCGGGTCGGGAAGTGCCGGTACAGCGTGCCGATGCCCACCCCGGCCTGCTTGGCGACCGCGGTGAGCGACGCTTCGGTCGACTCCGCGAACGCCTCGCGGGCGGCGGCGAGCAGGCGTTCGCGGTTCTGGACGGCGTCGGCGCGGGCCACGGTGGTTCTCCTTCCTTGCAAACCGGAGGGGTCTCCGGTAACGTTTCGATCTTACCGGAGGGTCCTCCACTTATGGTGGCACAGGATTCTGACATCTGGCGCGGAGGCGGCGATGAACGAGCTGGTCCTGGTCACCGGAGGCACCGGGTACGTCGCGGGTTGGTGCATCGCGGCCCTGCTCGAGCGCGGGTACGACGTGCGGACGACCGTCCGTTCGACCAGCCGGGAGGCCGCTGTGCGGGAGGCGGTCGGGGCCAGCGACCGGCTCGGCTTCGCGGTCGCCGACCTCACCTCCGACGACGGCTGGGCGGCCGCGATGAAGGACGTCGACTACGTGCTGCACGTCGCCTCGCCGCTGGGCATCAGCCAGACCGACGGCCCGGACACGATCGTGGAGACGGCCCGCGAAGGCACGCTCCGGGTGCTGCGCGCGGCGGTCGCGGCCGGCGTCAAGCGGGTGGTGATGACCTCGGCGGCGAACGCGGCGAGCCCGTCGTCGTACGACACCGACGGCGTGACCGACGAGACGCTCTGGACCGACCCGGAGGACCCGACGCTGATCCCGTACCGGCGCTCGAAGACCGCCGCCGAGCGCGCGGCGTGGGCCTACATCCGCGACCAGGGTGGCGCGACGGAGCTCACGACCGTGCTGCCCGGTGCGGTCTTCGGGCCGATCCTCGCCACCAGCACGATCGGCTCGGTGTCGATCGTGCAGCGCATGGTGGCCGGCCGGATGCCCGGCGTACCCCGCATCGGGCTGGAAGTCGTCGACGTCCGCGACCTCGCCGACCTGCACGTCCGCGCGATGACGGCACCGGAGGCGGCGGGCGAACGGTTCCTGGGGACGGGCGAGTTCGTGTGGATGCGCGAGATGGCGCAGACGCTGCGAGACGGCCTCGGCCGCAAGATCCCGACCCGGCAGCTGCCGGACTTCGCCATCCGCATCGCCGCCCGCTTCGACCCCTCGCTCCGCGAGATCACCGTGTCCCTCGGCCGCCGCCACCGGCACAGCATCGACAAGGCCAAGCGAGTCCTGGACTGGCAACCCAGGCCCGCCACCGAAACCATCCTCGACTGCGGCCGCAGCCTGATCGAGCAGGGCGTCGTCTAGATCGCAGCCCACCCCGCCTTGTTCAAGCCGTCCGCGGCAAACGTGACGAGCATGACGCTCGCGGGCCATGGACCCGCCAGGGAGGGCAGCGTACGTTCACCTCATGGACGATGGCCTGTTCGGACCTCGATCGGTCACCTGGCGGGTCCACGTCGAGCCGATCCTGTGGGTCGCGGGCTTCCGCGCTCTCTATCTCCAGTCGCTCAACGCGCGTGTGATGCGCGGGACGTATCAGAACTCCGCGCTGTTCGATCGCAAGAAGGCGTGGGCGAGGTTCGTCCGGACGACCGAGTTCGTGACCGTCCGCACGTTCGGCAGCGCCGACGAGGTCGAGCGGCTCGCCAGCCGGGTGCGGTCGATTCACGCGAGCCTCGCCGGCTATGACCCGGACACCGGTGAGACGTTCCGGCTCGACGAGGTCGACAGCCTGCTCTGGGTGCACTGCGGCGAGATCGACTCCTACGTGGACATCGCGCGCCGCTCCGGCATTCTCGACAACGACAAGGACGCCGACCAGTACGTCAACGAGGGACGCCGCGCCGCCGAGGTCGTGGGCATCCCGTACGACAGTGTGCCGAAGTCACGCGGCGAGCTCGAGGACTACTTCGACGGCCTGAGGCCGAAGCTCTACGCCTGCGACGAAGCCAAGCAGGCCTTGCGAAACACGTTCAACCCGCCGCTGCCCAAGAACCTCGCCGTCCTCAAGCTCGGCACCCCCGCGCTGATCGCCCTCGCGCTCGCCAGCCTGCCCGGCTGGGCCAGGCGCATGTACGGCTTTCCCGCCCTCCCCACGACGGACTTCACGACCACGCTCACGCTCAAGACCGTTCGCGCCGCTCTCAAGGCGATCCCCATGCCCGTCCACCCCGCGGTCAAGCGCGCCCGACAGCAACTGCGCGAAGAGCAACGTGTGTTCACACCAGTTACGGGGCACCCCATGTAACGAGAAACCTGTCACGGGAAGGAGCTGGCCGTGCCCAAGTACGTGTACGACTTCTCCGAAGGCAACAAGGGCATGAAGGACCTCCTCGGCGGGAAAGGCGCCAACCTCGCCGAGATGACGAACCTCGGCCTGCCTGTCCCACCGGGCTTCACGATCAGCACCGAGGCCTGCCGCGCCTACCTCGAGACGGGCCACGAGCCCGACGGCCTGCACGACGAGATCTCCGAACACCTTGCCGCCCTGGAGAAGGAACGCGGCAAACAGCTCGGCCAGCCTGACGATCCGCTGCTGGTGTCCGTACGCTCCGGAGCGAAGTTCTCGATGCCCGGCATGATGGAGACCGTTCTCAACGTCGGACTCAACGACGAGTCCGTGAACGGCCTTGCCACCCAGGCGAACGACGAACGCTTCGCCTGGGACTCGTACCGCCGGCTGCTCCAGATGTTCGGCAAGACCGTCCTCGACATCGACGGCGACGCGTTCGAATCCGCTTTGGACGAAGCGAAAACCAACGCCGGCGCCACCAATGACGTCGACCTGGACGCGGAAGCGCTGCGTGAGCTGGTCGAAACGTTCAAGCAGATCGTCAAGCAGCACTCGGGAAAGGACTTCCCGCAGGACCCGCGCGAGCAGCTCGACCTCGCGACTCGCGCGGTGTTCGACAGCTGGAACGCGCCGCGCGCGATCCTCTACCGCAGGCAGGAACGCATCCCGACCGACCTCGGCACCGCGGTCAACATCGTCGCGATGGTGTTCGGCAACCTCGGTCCCGACTCCGGCACCGGCGTCGCGTTCACCCGAGACCCGGCGAGCGGCGCGCAGGGCATCTACGGCGACTACCTGCAGAACGCGCAGGGCGAGGACGTCGTCGCCGGCATCCGCAACACCGTTCCACTCGCTGACCTCGAGAAAGTCGACAAGACCAGCTACGACCAGCTGCTCGAGATCATGGAGACGCTGGAGAACCACTACCTCGACCTGTGCGACATCGAGTTCACGATCGAGCGCGGCAAGCTGTGGATGCTGCAGACGCGGGTCGGCAAACGGACGGCGGCGGCAGCGTTCCGCATCGCCACGCAGCTCATCGACCAGGGCCTGATCGACGAGGACGAGGCGCTCCGCCGGGTCGACGGCGCGCAGCTCGCCCAGCTGATGTTCCCGAGGTTCGACAGCGACGCCAAGAAGAAGCCGATCGCCACCGGCATGAACGCCTCGCCGGGTGCCGCGGTCGGCCGGGCCGTCTTCGACTCGTACACGGCGATCAAATGGTCGCGGTCGGGGGAGAAGGTGATCCTCTGCCGGCGCGAGACCAACCCGGACGACCTCGGCGGCATGATCGCGGCGCAGGGGATCCTGACGAGTCGCGGCGGCAAGACGTCGCACGCCGCGGTCGTCGCTCGCGGCATGGGCAAGACCTGCGTGTGCGGTGCGGACAAGCTCGACATCGACACCAAGCAACGGCAGTTCACCGCTCCCGGCGGCATCACGGTCGACGAGGGCGACGTGATCTCGATCGACGGGACGAACGGCGAGATCTACCTCGGCGAGGTTCCGGTCGTCGACTCGCCCGTCGTGCGGTACTTCGAGCGGGAGATCGAGCCGGACGCCGACGACCTCGTCGCGGCAGTGCATCGGATGATGGCGCTCGCCGACGACCGGCGGGAGATGCGCGTACGTGCGAACTCCGACACCCCCGAGGACTCCGCGCGGGCGCGCCGGATGGGCGCCGAGGGCGTGGGGCTGTGCCGGACCGAGCACATGTTCCTCGGCGAGCGGCGCAAGTACATCGAGCGCCTCATCCTCGCCGACAGCGACGACGAGCGGGACGAGGTGCTCGCCACGCTGTTGCCGCTGCAGCGGGACGACTTCGTCGGGATCCTGGAGGCGATGGACGGGCTGCCGGTGACCGTACGGCTGCTCGACCCGCCCCTGCACGAGTTCCTGCCCGACATCACCGAGCTGTCCGTCCGCGTCGCCGTCGCCGAGGCGACCGGCGACGCGCACGAGGGCGACCTCCGGCTGCTGCAGGCTGTGCACAAGCTGCACGAGCAGAACCCGATGCTCGGGCTGCGCGGTGTCCGGCTCGGTCTTGTGGTGCCAGGGCTTTTCACCATGCAGGTCAGGGCAATCGCCGAAGCCGCGGCGACGCGCATCGAGGCCGGCGGCAACCCGATCCCCGAGGTGATGATCCCGCTCGTCGGCGCCGTGCAGGAGCTCGAGCTGATCCGCGACGAGACCGTGAAGGTGCTCGCGGAGGTGCGCGAACGGACCGGCATCGAGCTCACCATCCCGATCGGCACGATGATCGAGCTGCCCCGGGCCGCGTTGACGGCCGGTCGGATCGCGGAGGCGGCGGAGTTCTTCTCGTTCGGCACGAACGACCTCACCCAGACCACCTGGGGCTTCAGCCGCGACGACGTCGAGGGCGCGTTCTTCTCGGCGTACCTGGAGCGAGGGATCTTCGGCGTCTCGCCGTTCGAGTCGCTCGACGTGGAGGGCGTGGGCGAGCTGGTGCGGTACGCGACCCGCGCGGGCCGGGCGGCTCGGCCGGACCTGAAGATCGGCATCTGCGGTGAGCACGGGGGTGACCCGGACAGCGTGCACTTCTTCGACGAGGTGGGGTTGGACTACGTGTCGTGCTCGCCGTTCCGAGTGCCGGCCGCGCGGCTGGAGGCAGGTCGTGCGGTGGTGATGAGGGACCCGAGCAAGTAGTTCAACTGCTGTTCGCCCGCCCTGGACTGGCGCATACCCGATCGATCCGCTTCGATCGATCGGGTACGTCCGTAGGCCCTGGAGGGAACTTGAAGTCGCGCAGTCTCCATCTGATCGTCGCCGCCGCCACTGGCGCGGCTCTGCTCGCCGCCGCGCCCGCGGCCAACGCCGGGGCGGTCGCCAACGGCTGGGAGAAGGGGGCGCCCTGCTCGCCCGACGCCTCCCTGCTCGGATTCTCCGACGCCCTGGACAAGACCACGTTCGAGGGCACCGCCGTCAGCGGCCTGTCCGCGCTGTCGTTCACCGGCCACGACCGGGCGCTCGCGCTGGTCGACAACCTCGGCACGACGCCGGCGCGGTTCTACGACCTGAGCATCGACGCCCACCGCAAGCTGGACGTCGCCGTCCGCAAGGTGACCACGCTGACCCGTCCCGACGGCACCCCGTACACCGGCGGTGACTTCGACGGCGAGGGCCTGGTGGCCGAGCGCGGCGGCAAGACGATCCTCGCGTCGTCGAACGCGAGCCGTCGATCCGCCGCTTCCGACCGCGCGACCGGCAAGCAGCTCGCCGAGCTCCCGGTGCCGGCCCGCTTCCGGGTCGCGCCGGCAGGCGAGGCCATGCAGAACGCGACGTTCGAGGCGCTCGGGGTCACGCCGAACGGCCGACACCTTCTACGCCGGCATGGAGGGCGCGCTCTCCGGCGACGACACCGACGTCACCGACGGCATGCTCAACCGGTTCCTCCGCTACGAGGGCAAGCCGGGCAGGGCCTACACGCCGGTCGCCCAGTACGCCTACCGGGCCGACCCCGGGCTCGGACGTGGTCGAGCTGGTCGCCGCTCGGTGACGACCAGCTGCTGGTCGATGGAGCGCGGCTTCGTCGCTGGCGTCGGCAACACCGTTCCGCGTCTACCGCGCGACGGCGACCGGCGTGCCGGACGTGACCGACGTGGCCTCGCTGAAGACGCTCACCGACCCGCGGGCGTTCATCGGCAAGCAGCTGCTGGTCGACGTCGTCACGTGCCCGCCGTCCGGTGCGACGGCCAAGCAGCCGCAGCCGAACCCGCTGCTGGACAACATCGAGGCGATGGCCCTCGGCGACGACCTGCGCGGCGACCGGCGCGAGCTGTATCTGCTGTCCGACGACAACGGCGGTGCCACGCAGACCACCCGCCTGTACCGGTTCTCGGTCCGCGTCGCCCGACCAGCCGAAGCTGCTCTCGCGGGCGCTCATACAGCGCGACCGCGTACCAGCCCGGCCCGGTCTCCGGTACGCAGCTCCCGCCGACGACCGTCAACGGCGTGACGCCGCCGTTCCCCGGCCAGCCGATCCCCGGCTTCTCCGCGGTCATCCCGGCCAACCCGTGACCGGTCCGGCAAGCGACTGCTCGCGATGCCCGACAACGGGTTCGGCGCGAAGACCAACTCCGCCGACTTCCTGCTCCGGGCCTACACCATCGAGCCGGACTACCGGACGCACACGTCAAGATCGCGGTGAAGGGCTTCATCAGCTTCCGCGACCCTGATCACCAGGTGCCGTTCCCGATCGTCAACGAGGACACGCCGGACCGGCTGCTCGACCGGCGCCGACTTCGACATCGAGTCGCTGCGGCGCGATGCCCGCGGCAACCTGTGGCTGGGCGAGGAGTTCGGCCCGTACCTGGTGAAGGTCGACCGCACCGGCAAGGTGCTCGCAGGCCCCGATCCCGCTGCCGGACGGAACGAAGTCGCCGCAGTCGCCCGATCTCGCGCCCGGCGAGCAGTCGACCTGCCTGCCAGCAAGGGATTCGAGGCGATGGCGGTGAGCAAGGACGGCTGGACGCTCTACCCGATCCTCGAGGGCGCGCGGATCGGACGACCCCGACCAGCGGCGCCGCGTCGTCTACGAGTTCGACGTGCGCAGCGCGACGCTACACCGGCCGTACCTGGACGTTCCGCATGGACACGCCCGACCTGATGGTCGGCGACGCCGCCGTGCTCGACGGGCGGCGGCTGCGTGCTGATCGAGCGGGACAACGCCGAGGGCGTCGACGCCTGGGTCAAGCGGCTGGTCGTGACCGACCTGGACGAGGCTGCCGCCGACGGCGTGCTGCCGCGGCGCACGGCCCTCGACCTGATGCGGATCGCCGACCCGCGACGGCGTCTCGACGCCGGCGCGGCCGGGCGAGTACGGCGTGGGCCAGCTGTTCTCGTTCCCGCTGCAGTCGGTGGAGACGGTGCTGCCGCTGTTCGGCGACAAGGTGCTGGTCGCCAACGACAACAACTTCCCGGGCAACGACGGCCGCATCCTCGGCAAGCCCGACGACACCGAGCTGATCCTGATCGACGTCCCGGGCCTGCGGGACGCCCTCGACTGAGCGACCGAACTACGTAGTTTCCCGTATATCTCGGCGGATCATGCCCGGCCTACCCTCCGGGCATGATCCGCCTGTTCGCTCCTCTCGTGCTCGCGCTGGCCGTCCTTCTGTCCGCCTGCGGCTCGCCGGCCGATCCTGGGCCCGAGGCCTCGCCGACGCCCTCGGCCGCGGCGCGCGGCGTCACGCTAGACGACCTGAAGACCGCGGGCCTGCGGATCGTCGCCGACGAGCAAGCGCCCGTCGACACCCGCAAGGGCCTGGTCTTCACCCAGGCCCAGGCCGACTATCTGGTGGCGGAGCAGTCCCGCGGCGCCGGGATCGTCGGCCGCGAGCTCGACCGGCTCGCGCCGATGCCCGCCGGGTCGCCGACGCTGAGCTACCTGATCGCCGCCTGGATCGTGGCGGCTCCCACCCCGTCGGCGAAGACCGCGGGCGTCCTGATGGGCGAGCACGACTGGAGGTACGCCCAGTCGATCGTGTTCCCCACCGCGGTCGTGACGATGTTCGTCTCCGACGTGGGGAGCGCACTCGAGCGCGAGACCAGGCCGAGCCGCTCCTGGGAACGCCCACCGCTGCAGGCGATCCAGCTGCGGGCCGATCCGTGCGTGATCGCGACGACGTTCCTCGCGAACGCGATCGACGCGGTCTTCAACACACTGAAGCTCGACCCCAAGACCGGCGGCGACCTCCCGCTCATCGGTTGGTTGGTGGCGGTGTGGGACACAGCGGTCGAGATCATGCGCGGGATCGTTCACGCGGTCGTCGACACGCTCACTCAACCCGCGTTCACCGTCCTGCGCACGGCGATGGGGATCCTCGCGGTCGTCTCGATCATCAAGTCCTACCTCGGCACGCCGCAGCTCTCGGTCGACCTCGACCCACCCGATCTCAGCCCGGGAAACCCGTACCACTTCGCCGTCGGCGACGCACCCGACATCGCGGGCACGTACATCGCCAAGGCGGATCCCAAGCAGGCTTGGCCAGAGACGCTCAAGAGCTGCGCTCGCGCGGTGAACATCGACGTTCCGGAGGTCGTGGCGAACGGCGCCAAGGTGACCTGGACCGTCACCGACCCTCTCCCGGTCACTCACCTCACGAGCCCGGCGGTGGGGAAGGTCGAGAACAACGAGGCCCGGCTGGCGTTCGTCACCGGTCGGGAGGACCCGGAGACCGCGAAGGGTAAGGAACGACTGGCCCCGGCCACGGCGACCGCGACGATCGAGCGCAAGGAGCTGGACGAGCTGCTGAAGCTCGTTCGCGGACGGCTCCAGGGGGCGATCGACGAGCTGCTGAACAAGATCCCGGTCGCGCCGCTTCGTTCGGCTGTGAGGGGTGTCGTCGTGTCCATCGTCAACCCGGTGCTGAACGAGCTCGAGGCGGAGATCAAGAAGCAGACGTCGGGAGTGTTCACGGTGTCTGGGAGCGGGACGGTGTGGGTCGCGTTCCACCAGCCCGACGAGCCGACGCCGACGCCGGAACCGCCCAAGCCGTCCAAGAAGCCGAAGGGGGACTTCTGCGGGAAGTACCGGGAGGTCGTCCAGTGGTGGGTCCAGGCGGGTGGCCTCTCCTCGTCGGGCGAGATGGCGAGCCGACTGAAGGCGATCCGTCCGCTCGGTTCGCCTGCCCAGCAACGCGATCTCGACGTACTGATCCGGATCTTCGAGCTCGTCGCCTCGGGTGCGAACGGGGGCGTGATCGGCAACGAGGTCGCCGAGCGCGACTTCCCGGGAGCCGGCACGCGGCTGGGAACCGCCTGCGGCGTCAATCCGAAGCTGCTTCAGCAAGGCTGACTGGAAGGGGAGTCATGAGAAGGTCCATCGGGGTAGTCGTTCTGCTCGCCGCCGTGCCGCTTGCGGCGTGCGGCTCGAACTCGCCGCCGACGTCCACCACCAGCGCGGCACCCACGCCGACTCAGGCCGCGCCGGCGTCGTCGAAGCCAGCGTCGTCGAAGCCAGCGTCGTCGGAGCCGGCGGCGCCCGTCGCGCCCGTGCGGAAGAAGATCGTCCTCGGCGAGGGCGGCGGCGGAGCGGGCGAGGCGCTGTGCACGTTCTTCACCGCCGAGGAGATCGGCGACCAGCTCGGCGCCAAGGTCCAGGCCGGGGTGATCGCCGGGCCGCTGGATTCGGCCTGTCAATGGCTCCTCGACCGGGACGAAGGCGGAAACGTCATGATCCAGACGACACCGGACCAGTTCTGGACGGAGCCCAAGAACGACCCCGGCGCCAAGTACAAGCCGGTCAAGGGCGTCGGCGACCAGGCGTACACGGCGATCGGCATGTTCCAGGACTGGACCGCCGCCGCCAAGCACGACGGGCGCATGACGATCGTCTCGATCAACGCACCAGGAGCCGACGCCGAGCTGGCCCTCGCCATGCTCAAGGAGACGCTGGCGCGGATGTGAGGAAGTCGTCGACCGACCTCGAGCAGTGACGTGGTATGTCAGCACGCAAGGCCGCAAGGCGGACGTTCCGCGTCTGGATCAATAGCGAGGGGATTCCCCGATGCTCGCTGTGGCGGTGGACGAGACGCGCAGGCAGTGGTCAAGCCGAAGCAGAACCACTGCATCGTGGACCTGTCGCCCCACGGCAAACAAACCTGCTTCGCCACGTTCCCGGAGGTCGTCGCGAAGGTGACCCGCGGGCGGATCACCAACGCACCCGGGGATCCCGCGACTGCCCTGAACGACGCAGCGTTCCTGGCCAGCTACAAGAAGCAGTCCGCTGCCGCGGCCCAGTACGTGCTGAGCGTCGAGTACGAGCACATCTGGCACGAGGGCCCCACGCTGACCGCGATCGGCAACCGCATGTGCGACCTCGAACGCAGCGTTCCCGAGTACTACCAGGCGAGGATGCATGGTGACTGGTACAACCGGATCAGCTCGTTCAAGGCAGGCTGGGATGTGAGTGGCAACTGATCCGTCCGGCACTTCGCGGACCCGGACTTCCAGGGATATCGACCGGCCGGGATCGAATGGCAGCTGTGGATGAACACGTGGTACGACATGCGGAGCACCTGCGCGCTCAATTGCCGGCAGAGCTTCAACGACCTGACCAGCTCGATGCAGTGGACCTGATCAACTCTTGAGGAAGTCGTCGAGAACCTCCAACGCCGGTTGGGGGTTTCGGCGGCCGAGGCCGACACGGAAGCGGTCGGCCGGCACGTCGGCCAGGTCCGAACCGAAGATCGATGCCGGCAGGAACAGCAACCCGCGTTCCTCGACGGCTCGGCGGCAGAACTCCTCCACGCCCTCCGGACCGAGGTAGCGCGGGAAGGCGACGCAGCTGCCGTCCGGTGCGGTGAACTCGAAGCGGTCCGCGTGCTTGGCGAAAAAGTCGGTGAACACCGCGACGTTCGCCGCGACGAGCTCGCGGACCCGTTCCCGCAGCGCCGGCGCGTTGCGCATCGCCACGGTCGCGAGGAGCTCGCTCGGCGCGGAGTTGCAGATCGTGGTGAACTCCTTGGCCCGTTCCAACGCCCGCAAGGCCGCGTTGTCACGGCACGCGACCCAGCCGATGCGCAAGCCGGGAAGGCCGTACGCCTTCGACAGCACGTTGATCGAGACCGCTTGGTCGGACAGGTCCGCGGCCTGCGGCAACGTCCGCGACGGGTCGAGCTCGATGCCGCGGTACACCTCGTCCGACACGAGCCGGATGCCCCGTTCCTCGCACAGCGCGGCGAGTTCCCGGAAGGTGTCCAGCGACGGCACGTACCCGGTCGGGTTGTTCGGGAAGTTCACCGCGACCATGGTGGTATTCGGGCGCAAGGCGGCCTTGACGCGGTCCAGGTCGAGCGTCCACTCGAGCGAGGATCCCGTGCCCGTCCAGATCGGCACGCCGGTCAGCGACGAGCCGGACGCGAGCGGAACGGTCTCCGTCGACTGGTAGTTCGGAACGGTCACGACCGCGTGCTCGCCCGGCCCCAGCAGCACCTGCATCGTCCAGAACAGCGCCTCCTCGGCGCCGGTGAAGACGAGCACGTCGGAAGCGGACACGGTCGAGTACGTCGCCGCGATCGCCTCCCGCAGCGCGTCCGTTCCCCAGGTCGGCGTGTAGCCGAGCCACAACCCGTCCAGCGCCTCCCTGTCCGCGTCCGTGCCCAGCGCGAGCAGCTCGGAGACCGTCATCGACTCCGGGTCCGACGCGGTCAGGTGGTAACGGGCCTTGAACTCCCACCGTTCGAAGTACGCCTCGATGCGGAACTCCGGCAGGTCCAGTCGCTGGCTCATGCGCGAGCCTCCTTGATCAGTGCGTAGGTGGAGGCCCGCGAGATCCCGAGCGTGAGGGCCAGGTGTTCGGCCGCGCGCCTCGTGGCGAACAGTCCTCGCGCGTCGATGTGGCGGACCAGCTCGAGCCGTTGGGTACGAGACAGCCGATCCCGCGCGACGTGCTGGTCGCGGCACCACGCGTCGACGGTGAGCGCGATCTGCTCGCGCCAGTCCCGTTCGAACAGAGCCTCCGGCCGCGGTTCGATGGCGGCCGCGAACTTCGACAGCAGGTCGATCGCCCCGTCCAACGGCGACCGGTCGAGGTTGACGCAGAGCAGCCCGGCACCGCCCTCGACGAGCACGCTCACCGAGGTGATCCGGTGGCCGTCGGTGCCGACCTTCTCGTACGGGCCGAGCACGGTGCTGTCGGTGGGGAGGTCCGCGGTGGTGATCAGCGACTTGTCGCCGGGCGCACGTCTGGACCACGAGTTCCAGATCGCGGCGACTCGATCCGGCTTGACGTCGTGCAACACGACTTCGGCGTACGGGTGCAGCAGTGCCACGACCGCCTCGACGACCGGCGCGTACGTCCCGACCCAGGCCGGCGGCTTGTAGCGTCCCACGGTCATGGACTCTACGTCCAAGCTAGACGGAATGTCTAGCGATAGGCTGGGTGCCATGGAGCATGTGCGATTGGGCCGTACCGGCCTGCGGGTCTCCCGCCTCTGCCTCGGCACGATGACGTTCGGTCTGCAATGCGATGAGCCGACGTCGTTCGCGATCCTCGACAAGGCGGCCGAAGCGGGCATCACGTTCCTCGACACCGCCGACGCCTATCCGGTGGCCGGCGACCTCAGCACGGTCGGGCGGACCGAGGAGATCATCGGTCGCTGGTTCCGGGGTCGGCGCGACGAGTTCGTGGTGGCGACCAAGTGCTTCGGTCGGATGGGCGAACGGCCTTGGCAGCAAGGGAATTCGCGCAAGCACCTGATCGAGGCCGTCGACGGCTCGCTGCGCCGGCTGCAGACGGACTACCTCGATCTCTACCAGCTGCACAGCTTCGACCCGGAGACCCCGATCGACGAGACGCTCGGCGCGCTGGACGACCTCGTCCGGTCGGGCAAGGTCCGCTACCTCGGGGTGTCGAACTGGCTCGCGTACCAGCTCGCCCGCGCGCTCGGCCGCAGCGAGGTGCTGCGGGTCGCGCGGTTCGACTCGCTGCAGCCGCGCTACAACCTGCTGTTCCGCCAGATCGAACGCGAGCTGCTGCCATTGTGCGCCGAGGAAGGCATCGGCGTGATCCCGTACAACCCGATCGCGGCGGGCATGCTGAGCGGCAAGCACCAGCCGGGCGCACCGACCGAGGGCACGCGCTTCACGCTGGGCTCGGCGGGCGAGACGTACCGCGGCCGGTACTGGCACGAGGCCGCGTTCGAGGCGGTCGAACGACTGCGCCCGCTGGCCGCCGAGGTCGGGCTGCCGATGGTGACGATGGCGGTCGCGTGGGTGCTGGCCAACCCGGCGATCACCGCGCCGATCATCGGCGCGAGCCGGCCGGACCAGCTGGACGAGTCCATCGCCGCGGCGGAGAAGCCCTTGCCGGCCGACCTGAAGGAACGGCTGGACGAGCTGACCCACGAGTTCCGCATGGGCGACGCCGCCCGTTAGTCACGTTCTCCGCGGGGTTCCGGACGCGGAATGTCCGCCTTGCGGTCTAGCGTGCTGGCATGGACCTGGAGATTCGCGGCGAGATCTGGGAATGGCGCGGGCCGGCGCCGTACTACTTCGTCACGGTGCCCGAAGCGGAGTGCCAGGCGTTGCGGCCCGTGGCGAAGGACATCGGTTACGCCTGGGGGATGATCCCCATCCGGGCGCGGATCGACGGCGTCGGCGGCAAGGAGTGGTCGACGTCGATGTGGCCCAAGGACGGTGGGTGGGTCATCCCGCTCAAGGACCTGGTCCGCAAGGCCGCCGGAGTCGGCGCGGGAGACACCGTCACGATCCGGCTGACCACCACCCGACATGCCAAGCCGAAGCAGCCCCGGCGGAAGCCCAAGCCGGTGGAACGAAACCGCGACCGGACACCGATCACGTTCGACCAGCTCACCATCGTTCCCGCCAATGAAGCGTCCTGGCAGGACCTCGAGACGATCTTCGAGTCGAGCGGCGCCTCGTCCAAGTGCTGGTGCCAACGGTTCAAGATGACGCGCGGCGAGGCCTGGGCGTCCGAAGGCCCCGAAGAGCTCGCCCGCCGCCTCCGAGACCAGACGAACTGCGGCACCAGGAAGGCCAAGACGACCACCGGCCTGGTCGCCTACCTCGACGGCGAAGCCGTCGGCTGGTGCGCGGTCGATCCCCGTTCGGACAACCCGCGCCTGCTGAGCCACGTCCCCGTGCCCTGGGTCGGCCGGAACGAGGACAAGACCGACGCCACCGTCTGGGCCGTGACCTGCTTCGTCGTCCGCGCCGGCTTCCGCCGCCGCGGCATCAGCGAGGCCCTGACCCGCGGCGCCGTCGACTTCGCCAGACGATGCGGTGCGCGAGCGATCGAGGGCTATCCCAACCTCATCGACAACGAGTTCCAAGGCTCGCTCGGCGCCTTCAAGGCGGCCGGGTTCGAAGAGGTCAGCAGGCCCACCAACCGACGCGCCGTGGTGCGCATCGACTTCTGAGCGTCGACCCATTCGTCGGACGTATCCGTACCAACGCGCCTAGACTCGGCGCCAGTTGCCCACCGCTTCTCCTATGTGGGCTTGGTGATCTGGGGGGATGACATGGCTGGCAAGTTCGAGCTCTACCTGGACGCGGCGAAGAAGTACCGGTGGCGGCTGAAGGCCGGCAACGGCGAGATCATCGCCGTGGGCGAGGCGTACGAGTCGAAGGCCGGCGCGCAGAACGGCATCGACTCGGTCAAGCGCAATGCCCCCGAGGCGAGGGTCGAGGACGACACCTGATCCGATCTAGGGCCACCGCGCTCGAGGTCGGGGCGACAGTTCGGGTTCGTCGCGGACGTACTCGGTGGGGGCCTAGAGCCAGGGCGTCCGTTGGCAGCGACGACACGCGGGGTAACGCCAGAGCGTGAACGTCCCCACCACCGCCAACGCCACGGTGACGACGGCAGACCACAGGACGGGCCCGTAGGTGGGCGGCACGCGGGCGTCCCGGAAATTGACGGGATTGCTTGGTTCGTAGAGAACTTCGACGACGTCGCCGACCTTGATCCCCGGCCGATGGCTCGTGTCGATCGCGTAGAAGCTCCCGAAAAAGCAGACATATTGCTGACCGTCCTCTGCGCGGAAGCTTACGTATGCGCGGCGGCCCTGGTCCTCGTATGGGGTGGGAACGATCACACCCGAGGCGATCTTGCCCTGATGTAGCAAAACGTAGGTGCGGTAGGCACCCAGTGCTGTCACCCCGGCGAAGAGAAAGGCCATCGTTAAGCAGACAACGAACGGCGCGACCAGTCCTAGTGTGCGCGCCGGTTTGTTTCGGTCGGCCGGGGCTGAGAAAGGTACTGAGTCGACATCGTAAGCCTCCACACGGCAGGTCTAACTCTGATGCCGACCAGGCTTCCCGGCTCACCTCGTCCAATCTTGCCCGATGGCGAGGTGAACTGGGCCGTCACGAACTCAACGCGTTGACGGGTGAGGCCAGACCGCCGAGCGGCAGATAGTCGAAGCGAGTGGCCGTTCTAGGGCCACCAGGAGTGACGGGGGCGCGAGCTGGCGCCTCCGTTCAGTACAACCGCGGGCAGATCGCCGGGTCGGTGTAGTCGGGGTGGCCGTCTGGTGTGCGGCGGACGAGGTCGTCGTTGCCGTGGTGGGCGAGGGAGCCGTCGGGGCGCTGGACTTCGACGAAGTGGTTGTCGCCAGGCTGCAGGTGGACCGCGATCGACCGGCGTGGGGCGCCGCTGAGGTTGGGGCCGCTGCCGTGGATCGTGCGGCAGTGGTGGAAGCTCATGCCTCCGCGCGGGATCTCGTGCGTCGCGATGCGTACGTCGTGCGACGCCCGGACCGAGTCCAGCTGCGACAGGTCGGGGTTGAAGAAGTCCAGCGCGATGTCGTCGTCGAACAGATGGCTCCCGTCCACGAACGACACCACGCCCTCGACCTCGCCGACGGAGTGGAACGGCACCCAGGCCGTCAGCATGTCCGTACTCGAGTTCGTCAACCAGTACTGGCGATCCGTATGCCATCCCACGTTCACCAGCCCCGACGCGGTCTGCGAGCTCTCCGCCGGCTTGTACAGCAGCTGGTCGTGCCACAGCCGGATCTCCGAGGCACCGCTCAGCCGGGCGGCGCAGGCCGCGATCAGCGGGTGCCGAACGAGCGAGGCCAGCTCGTCGACCTGCAGTGAAGCCCAGTCGTTCTTCCGCAGCACGTCGCCATCGGCCGGCGACCAGCCCGGGATCCCGTCCCGATCCGGCACCGCATGGTCGGTGGACCCCGCGTACAACCGGGCCATCCCGGCCTCAGCGGCAGCGATCACCGGGTCGGGCAGGATCGCGCCGGAGATCCAGTACCCGTGCGCGCGGTAGAAGGCGACGTCGTCCTCGGTCGGCAGCAGTGGCAGCAGCTCAGTGGCGAGAGTCGGCATACCTCGACCGTACGAATGGGTACGGGACGGCGCCAGCCCAGCGCAGTCCCGTAGTCCACTTCCCCCGCGGACGTGTTCCACGCTAGACGTCGCGGGCCGGGCGCGACATCCTCCGAAAGGGCGATCCGCCCTGCGACGATCGGCCTAGGGGACAACCCCGAACCGAGCCTCAGCCAGAGCCGAACGGCACCGACGCGCACGCGAGCCGGCTTCCCGCCGTTCCCGCCTCACCAGGCGCGGTATGGGTGTGATGTTCGTGCAGGACCACCGACGCCGCGGGCCGCCCGTCGAAGCGCCACGAGACGGTCGCCGCGGCCTTGCCGATACCGAGCGCGTTCGTCGTGAAGTCGAGCCAGACCTCGTTCTCCGGGTTCGCGTACGCGGGATCGGTCGACGGCGTGACCGGATCCGGCACGTTCTGGAAATGCGGCCCAGCGGCCATCGGATCCGCACCACACGGCCGCACATGGACGTGCGCGCCGTACTCGCGATTCGGCTCCAAACCACGGACCTGCAACGCGACGACGGTCCCGGCGGTCACGGGAACCGACATCACCACAGCGGTCGCTCCGACCGGCACCAGCGCCGGGTCGTACGTCAGCGCATCGGCGCCGGAGCCGGCAGACTGGTACGAAATCAGAGCAACGACCGGCAACGGTACAGACGAGTGAGCCGCGGCCGGCTGAGCGGCCAGCCCGAGCACGCTCAGGACAACAGCGGCAAAAGCGACGAGATGTCTCATAGCCACATATCTACCATGGGTGTAAACGCACCAGGACCGCCGGCGCATCTAGTGGGCATGAAGGGTGAACCGATGCCGGAGGATGCGCCCGAACGTGTCTCGCGCGAGGACACGTTCGACGAGTTCGTGGTGGCCCGGTGGTCGGCGACGATGCGTTTCGCGTACGCATTGACGCTCGACCACGGCCATGCGGAGGACCTGACGCAGGAGTCGATGGCGAACCTGTGGTTCCGGTGGAAGCACGTCACCGACAACCCGGACGCCTACCTGCGCCGCATCCTGGTGACGACGTTCCTGGCCAAGCGAAGGCGTCGATGGTGGGGCGAACGGCCGACGGCCGACCTGCCCGAGCTGCTCGTGGAGTCGGAGACCGCCCGCGTCGACGAGCACATCACGATGGTCGATGCCCTGCGTACGTTGACCAAACGGCAACGCGCGGTCGTCTACCTCCGGTACGCCGAGGACCTGTCCGAACGCGAGGTCGCCGACCTCGTCGGCTGCTCGGTCGGCACCGTCAAGTCCCACGCGTCCCGCGGGCTCGCCAGCCTGCGGCGCGTCGACGGACTCACCCTTCAGACCGTTCCCACCGACCAGGACCTGAAGGAGTCGGACCAATGAGCCAGATCGACCACGACCGGCTGCGAGAGGAGCTGCGCGACCTCGCGCCGATCAGTCGTACGCCAGCCACCCCGGTGCCCGGCGTCCGCGGCCGGATCCGCACGATCCGCCGCCGGCGCATCGTCACCGGCAGCGTCGTCACCCTCGCCTGCGCCGGCCTGATCGCCACCGCGCTCGTCCCCACCCTCCTCGATGAGCGGACCCAGACGCTCACGCCGGCCGCCACACCCACGCCCGCAGCCGAGGCGATCCGCCCCGGGAGCCCGCCGGGGGCCGAGCAGGCCGGCGAACCTGTGACCGGACCCGGCTTCGAGGACTTCGTCGAAGGCAGGCTCGGGCCCGGCTACCTCGTCGGGCGCTGGGGCGACGCGACCGTGGCCAGCTACCGCGACCCCGACACCGGCCAGCCCTGCCTTACCGTGGTGGGGGACGGCTGGGAGCGTACGCCGTTCTGCACGGACGGTCCGGTCACGGGAGACCAGCTGAAGTGGACGACCGCCAAGCGGAACGACGGACAGGCCGACCTGCTGTTCGGCTTCGCCGCGAACGACGTCCACGCGATCGAGCCCACCGACGATCGCGGTGCGGCCGACAACTGGCCGGCCTGGACCACCAAGACCTCCGACGACGTGCGCTTCTTCGCCGCGGCGAGCAAGCTCCTCCCCGGCATGAGACTCGTGGCCTCGCGCACTACCGACGTCGAGCCGGTCCAGGACGAGCAGGCCAACCGGGCTTGGATGTTCGCCCCGGTGAAGGCGAACGACTACGCCGACGGCCGCCAGGGCCCGGGAACGGACTACGGCCTGCGCCGGATGCCCGGCCGGGCGATCGTGCACAAGCTGAACGGGACAGGCGCGCCCTGCGTGACGTTCCAACTGGTCCCGCCGAAGCCCACCGATCCGGTCCGGGTCTGCCTGGGGTCCTGGCAGGACTCGGGTGTCCAGTGGACGACCAAGCGCCTGCCGGACGGCAACGACGTCGTCGCGATCTTCACCAAGCCGGGCGTCAAGCTGGTCGACCTGCTCGACGCCGAGGGCAAGAAGATCGTGCGGCTCGCGCCACCATCGACCGACCATGGCGTCGGGTTCGCCGAGCTCACGAGGCTGCCCAAGGAGGCCAAGGTCGCCGAGGTGCGCGCGGTGAGATAGCCACGGCGGAAGCGAGCGGCCGCGAAGCCCGAAGGGGCCTCGCGGCCGCTCGTCCGTATCGGCGCGGGTTCGTGTCAACCTGGGCCGTCGGCGCCGTCGTTTGGACAGGTGAGAGGGGTGAACACATGCCGAACGACGAACCCGAAAGGGTGTCGGGCAAGGACAGCTTCGCCGAGTTCGTCCGGGCCCGGTGGACCGCGACGATGCGGTTCGCGTACGCCTTGACCCTTGACCACGGCCACGCCGAGGATCTCGCGCAGGACTCGTTCGCGAAGCTGTGGTTTCGCTGGTCCCGAGCGCGCGACGGCAATCCCGAGGCGTACCTGCGCACGATCGTCGCGTCGACGTTCCTGTCCAGCCGGCGGCGCCGCTGGTGGGGCGAACGGACGGCGGCGGAACTGCCCGAGACCGTGGCCCAGGAGACCCACTCGCGAGTGGACGAGTGGGACGCGCTTCGCCGCGCGATGCGGGAGCTGAGCCCGAAACAACGGGCCGCGGTCTACCTGCGCTTCGCCGAGGACCTGTCCGAGCAGGACGTCGCCGAACTGCTCGGCTGCTCGGTCGGTTCGGTCAAACAACACACCTCCCGCGGGCTCGCCAGCCTGCGCCGTACCGGCTTGTCGCTCTCAGCCGAGCCAGAGCCCGTGCCCCAGCCCGTTCCTGGAGGAGGAAGCTCCCATGTCTGAGCACGAACAAGGTCCACTGCGGCACGGCCTGCTGAAGATGGGCAACCTGCCGTCAGCCCCCGCCGACCCGATGCCGGCGATCCATCGCCGGATCAACCGCCGCCGCAAGGTTCGCTATTCGGTAAGCGGCGTCGCCGTCGCCGCCTGTGCCGCGCTGGTCGCGACCACCGTCGTCCCCGCCCTCACCGGCGGGACGGCGCTCGCCCCCGCGGCAACGAGCGAACCGACCCCGGCCGAGTCGCCGGCCCACCCCAGGCCGCACCTTCCCCCGAACGGGCTCCCCGTCGGCAGCCAGGTGAAGGGTGTCGGCTTCGAGGACTTCGTCGCCGGCAGGCAGGGGCCCGGCTACGTCGTGATGAGCGGTGGCGCCATGGCGGTGGTCAGTCACCGCGAGAACGGCAACGGGCGGCCATGCCTGGTCGCGGTCAGCATGTTCAGCGACGAACGGCCGCGCTTCTGCCTGGATCGCGAGCTGACAGGTGAACAGTTCGAGCAGAAGACGGTCGACATCTCGCTCGGTGGCGTGACGGCCAACGTGCTGCTCGTGATCACTGGCGGCGGGACGCACGACGTCGAGCTCGTCTCGCACGCCGGCGACCAGATCAGCCGCGCCAAGGTGGTCAGGACCGAGACGTCGAACGACGTGCGGTTCCACGCCTCGTTCATCGGCGACGAGTACGGGCCGGCGTTCGGCGAGGTGTACGCGCACGGCACGGCCGCCGAACCGGACGAGGGGATCACCGCACCGAACGGCGAGGGCAATCGCTCGACGCTGCGCGCCAGCGGCAACGGCTTCGAGGACTTCGTCGAGGGTAAGCAGGGCGTCGGCTACGTCGTGGACGGCTTCGCCGAGCCCGGCGTCGCGGTCGCGCACAAGCTGAACGGGAATGGCCAGCCGTGCATCACGTTGGCCAGGCTCGCCCAGCCCGACCGCGTGTGCTTCACCAGCTGGAAGCCGGACGAGCGCGTGCAGTCGACGATCAAACCGCTCGGTGACGGTCGGGTGCTCGTTGCCGGCTTCGCCAAGCTCGACGTCGTCCGCGTCTACGTCGTCGACCGTGCCGGCGGCAAGGCGCGCCACTCGATCGACACGGTCGCCACACCCACGACGCAGGACGTGACCTTCTTCGCCTACGCCTACGACAAGCGCGAAGTGGATCCGATCAAGGTGCGGCTCACCGAATAGCGGCGATCCATCGGTGGGGTCAGGCGAACAGTGCCTGGCCCCACCATTCGCCTTCCCGCAGGCCGGGTGGGCAGGCGAAGACGGCGCTCGCGACGTGCTTGATGTACTCGTTCAGCAGGTCGGTCGCGCCGAGCCGGCGCTGGATCGTGACGAACTGCTTGGTCGGGTCCTTCTGGAAGCAGATGAAGAACAGCCCCGCGTCGAGCTGGCCGGTCCGCGGGTCCATGCCGTCGGTGAAGTTGAAGCCGCGGCGCAGGATCTTCTGTCCGTCGTTGCTCGCCGGCGCGGCCAACCGGATGTGGGCGTTCTCGTCGACCACGAGCGCGCCCTGCTTGGTCTTCGCGGCGAGGTCGACGACGTCGCGTTCGCGTACGCCGGTCAACGGGCCGCCGCCGACCTTCTGCCGACCGATCACCGCTTCCTGGTCCTCCAGGCGGTCGCGGTCCCACGACTCGACGAGGATGCGGATCCGGCGCGTGACGACGTACGTGCCGCCGCGCATCCACTTCTGGTCGGTCTCATCGCCCACCCACACGAAGGAATCCATGTCCTCGGGGCTTTCGGACAGGATGTTGTTCGTCCCGTCCTTGAAGCCCATCAGGTTGCGCGGCGTCGACTGCGAACGGGTGGTCGTCGACGAACGGCCGAAGCCCAGCTGACACCAGCGCATGACCACGGTGCCGCGGCCGATGCGGAGCAGGTTGCGAATCGCGTGGAACGCGACCTGCGCGTCGTCGGCGCAGGCCTGGACGCAGATGTCGCCGTGCGAACGGCTCTGGTCCAGCTCGTCCGCGGGGAGGGCCGGAATCTCCTGCAGGGCTGCGGGTTTCCTCGCGTCGAGGCCGAAGCGCTGGTCGAACAGCGAGGGCCCGAAGCCCACTGTCAAGGTGAGGTTGGCGGCAGGCAGTCCGAGCGCCTCGCCGGTGTCCTCCGGCGGTGCCATCGGGTGTCCGGCAACCTCGCCGACGGGGTCACCGGCGGTGAGCTTGGCGGCCGCGGCCGTCCACTCCTTCAGCATCGCGACCAAGTCCTCGCGGCGATCGCTCACCACGTCGAACGACGCGAACACCAACCGGTCCTGCACCGGCGTCGCGACGCCCGCCTGCCGCTCGTCGTAGAACGGCACCACGTCGGTGGGCGGCGGCGCCGGCTCCTCGGCGTTCACCGCGTTGAACAGTCCCGTCGCCGTCGCGCCGACCGCGACCCCGCCGACGCCAGCGGCGCCGGTGAGGAAGCCGCGGCGGGAGACGCCGGAGCGGGACCTTTCAGCCGAGGTCACTTGAACGACACCACCTTCTCCGCGACCTTGGACAGCGGCTCGGCCAGCGCGTCGACCTTGTCGGCGAGCTCCTTGATCTGCGGCTTGGTCAGATCGGTGTAGAGCTTGAACGAGTTGCCGTCGCGGTACTGCGCCAAGGCGTGGTTGACGTCTGTAAAGCGGTCGTTGACAGTCGTGACGAGCTGCCCGTCGACCTGCTTCAGCGCCGGGGTGAGCAGGTCGAACGAGCGCTTCGCACCGTCGACGTTCGCCCAGAAGTCGAGCAGGTCGAGGTGGGAGTAGCGCTCCTCCTCACCGGTGATCTTCGAGCCCGCGACCTCGGCGAGCAGCGTGGTGGCACCGTTCGCGAGATCGGCCGGCTGGTACGTCGTCGTCTGGACCAACCCGTCGAGCTTCGTCACGTCCGCGTCGAGCTGGTCGGCGAGTTTCGTCAAGTCCGCGGCGGTCTTCTTCTCCCACAGGGACTGCTCGATCGGGTGGAACCCGGTCCACTTCGTCGGGTCCTCGACGTCGTTCGCGCGCGCGTCGATCGCCGGGTCGAGGTCGCCGAAGCTCTCCGCGACGGGCTCGATCCGCTCGTAGTAGACGCGTGCCTGTCCGTACAACTCCTTGGACTTCTCCAGGTCGCCGGCCCGTACGGCGTCGGTGAACGCCTTCGTCGCGGTGACCAGCTGCTCGGTCTGCGCCTTCACGTAGTCCGCGTACCCGGCGACGCCCTGCTTGAGCTGGTCGCCGACCGCCGACGGCGGCTGGCTCGCGGCCTTGGCCTCGCCGGTGACCTTGAAGTTCGCGCTCTCGGTCTCCGCGCCGGGGCAGTAGATCGTGTAGTCGCCGGCGTCGAGGTTCAACGAGAACGAGGCGGACAGTCCCGGCGTGAGGTTCTCGCGTTCGCCGAGGATCCGTCCTTCGGCGTTGACGAGCTCGGCCTCGTTGACGACCTTGGCGTCCTTGTTCGTCACCTTGAACGTCGCCGGTCCGGCGGAGATCTCGGCGCGGTCGGTCGAGCAGCCGTTGTCGGCGATGGTGATCGCGACGTTCCGGTCCTCCGGCGTTTCGGCGTTGGTGGCGACCTTCTGGCAGCCGGCTGCGACGAGGAGGGCGAGCGGGACGGCGAGGATCGCCAGGTGGCGAACGTTCACGGTGCGGGCCTTTCTTGGGGAATGGTGCCGGCTGGGCGCGGCTGCCGCTTGGCCGGCCAGCAGACGTACAGCGCCAACGGGATGAAGTAGACGAGCCAGAGAACGACCTCGATGACCGTCGGCTTGGGCTGCAGGCCGAGGACACCGGTGAGGAGGGACTCGCGGATCGTGCCCGGCTGGACGAGCCAGCTGAGGTCGAGCGCCCGTTGCTGGCCGAAGTTGATCCAGCCGGCGCTGTGCGCGGTGTGGGCCGCCGACATGAGCAGGCCGGCCGCGACGAGGACGAGCACGAAGCCGGTGATGCGGAAGAACCTGCTGAGATTGAGCCGTACGCCACCCTTGTAGATCCCGTACCCGATGGCGATCGCGATGACGAGCCCGAGCGCCGCGCCGACGCCCGCAAGCGCTGGCGTCTCGGCGGTGCGGAACAGCGCGAGCAGGAACACGACGGTCTCGATGCCTTCGCGCAGAACGGCGAGAATCGCCATACCGACCAGGGCGATCGCCGACCCTTGCGCGAGCGCGCTCTCGGCGGCCCCTTCGAGGTCGTGCTTGAGGCCGCGGGAGTGCTTGCGCATCCAGAGGATCATGTACGTGACCATCGCGACGGCGAGCAGTCCGATGACGGTTTCGAGCGCTTCTTGGGCCTGCTGGGTCAGCTCGGACTGCAGCAGGATCAGGCCGATGGCGATCCCGACGCAGATGACGACCGCGGCGATAACGCCGAGCCAGACATAGCGGAGTGCGTCGAGCCGGCCGCGCTGCCGAAGGAACGCGGCGACGATGCCGACGATCAGGGCCGCCTCGAGGCCCTCCCGCAGGCCGATGACGAACGTGGCGAGCACGCGCAGCTCTCCCGAGTAAAGGATTGGTAAGGCTTACCTATGCACAACGGCCTCACTGTACACGTCACCGGGGTGGGCCAGAAGCCACCGCACAACCGCTCCGGCCGCCCGCGGTGATCATGATCGTGATCATGAAGCGAAACCGGTGTATATGGCGGTTCTGGCTTCATGATCAGCGACATGATCACCGGCTGGGGCGGTGGGGCTCTAGGGTGAGCAAGCGATGGATCTTCCGTGGAGCTCGCCGCCGGAGGGGTACGGGGCCCTCGACGTCGAACGCTGGGTCACCGAGCCGCCGAAGCGCGCTGGCCGTACCCCGTTCGCGCGGGACCGGGCGCGGGTGCTGCACTCCGCCACGCTCCGGCGCCTGGCCGCGAAGACGCAGGTCCTCGGTCCCAACACCGACGATTTCATCCGGAACCGCCTCACCCACACCCTCGAGGTCGCGCAGGTCGGCCGTGAGCTCGGGCAGGCGTTCGGCTGCGATCCCGATGTCGTCGACACCGCCTGCCTCGCGCACGACCTCGGCCACCCGCCGTTCGGGCACAACGGGGAACGTGCGCTGGACGAGATCACCAGCCAGATCGGGGGATTCGAGGGCAACGCCCAGACGTTGCGGCTCCTCACCAGGCTGGAGGCGAAGACCGCCAGCGACGGCCGTTCGGCCGGTCTCAACCTCACCCGCGCGACCCTCGACGCCGCCACCAAGTACCCGTGGCGCCGCGGCGAGGGCCCGCCCGGGAGCGGCGAGAAGTTCGGCGTGTACGACGACGACCTCGACGTCTTCACCTGGCTCCGCGCGCCCGCACCCGCGGCGGGTCGGCGCTGCCTTGAGGCCCAGGTGATGGACTTCTCCGACGACGTCGCCTACTCCGTCCACGACGTCGAGGACGCCGTCGTCTCCGACCGCGTCGACCTGCACGCCTTGGCCGACCCGGGCGCGCGCCGGGACGTGTGGAAGGTCGTGCGGGACTGGTACGTCGCCGACGCCGCCGACGAGGAGCTGGACGAGGCGTACGGACGGCTGCGGGAGTTCGGCTACTGGCCGGACGCCCCGTACGACGGCCGCCGCCGCGCGCTCGCCGCGCTGAAGGACATGACCAGCCAGCTGATCGGCCGGTTCTGCATCGCCACGCAGGCCGCGACGCACGACGTGTACGGCGAGGGCGTGCTCACCCGGTACCGCGCCGACCTTGTCGTGCCGCGCGAGGAACAGGTCGAGATCGCCCTCCTCAAAGGGATCGCGGCGCACTACGTGATGCGGTCCGACGAACGGATGGCGCTGCTCACCAAGCAGCGCGACATCGTCCACGAGCTCGTCTCGGCACTTCGGCTTGCCGCGCCGCGCGGTCTCGACCCGGCGTTCCAGGAGGACTTCGAGGACGCGAACGACGACGCGGCCCGCCTCCGCGTCGTCGTCGACCAGGTCGCCTCGCTCACCGACTCCTCGGCCATCGCCCTGCACACCAAGCTGGCGCGCTAGCTGTCTCGGCGGGCCAGGGCGACGCCGCCGCCGGCGAGCAGGACGACCGCCCAAACGGCCAGCAGCGCGGCGGCCAGGCCGGGGGCGTAGGCGTCCTTCGCTGTGGTGATGCCGTCGGACAGGCCGGCGGGCAGGTAGTCGAGCACCGTACGGACCACCTTGTTCGACACCACGCCACCGATGATCAGCGGCGCGAACAGCATCGCGACAGCGGTCACGATCGTTCCCGCCGTGCTCCGCAGCAGAGCGCCCATGCCGAGCACGACCAGCCCCATCAGCGTCATCGCCGCCGCGGCCTTCGCGCCCGAAGGCAGAACGGACGTGGCCGAAACCCCCAGGATCGGAGCCGCGACGAGCGTCGCCACCACCACCGCGACCAGCGCGCTGACGAACGTCACGACCACGACCACCACCGCCTTCGCCGCCACCAGTCGCCACCGCGACGGTGTCGCCGCGAGCGTCACGCGGATCGATCCCGTCGTGAACTCCGACGTGATCACCAACGCGGCAAGGGCAAGCAGCCCGAACTGCCCGAACGAGGCACCCACCGAAGCGAGCTCGGCGGCCGAGGTGGAAGCACCGTCGCTCCCCGACGCCACCGCCCAGCTCAACAACGCGGTGATCCCGACGGTCAGCACCACGGTCACCAACGCGCAGGCGAGGGTCGACCGCAGCGACCACAGCTTCGTCCATTCCGCACGGATCGTTCGTAGCAACAACATCGGTCAGGCTCCCGTGTAATCGAGGTGTTCGCGGCTGAGCTCGAGGTAGGCCTGCTCCAATGAGGCCTCGCGGAGCGCGAGCTCGTGCAGGCGAATGCCGTTGTCGTACGCGAGATCGCCGATCTCGGCGGTCGACAACCCCGACACGAGCAGCTCGTCCGCGGACGAGTCCTGCACCGATCCCGTTGCCAGGAGTGCGGCCAGCTTCGAGGCTTCCGGCGTACGTACGCGCACCATCGTGTGCGAGCTCTCGGAGATGACGTCCGCGACTGGCGCGTCCACGACCAGCCGGCCGCGACCGATCACGACGAGATGGTCCGCCGTGTCCTCCATCTCGCTCATCAGGTGGCTGGAGACGAACACCGTCCGCCCCTCCGCGGCGAGCCCGCGCATCAGCTCGCGCACCCACCGGATGCCGTCCGGGTCGAGCCCGTTCACCGGCTCGTCGAACATCACGATCGGCGGATCGCCCAGCAGCGCGGACGCGATGCCCAGCCGCTGCGACATCCCGAGCGAGAACTGGCCCACGCGCCGCCCGGCGACCTGGGACAGCCCGACGAGTCCGAGGACGTCGTCAACCCGGCCTTGCGCGATGCCGTTGCTGTGCGCCAGCGCCTTCAGGTGATCCACCGCGCTACGACGCGGGTGCACGGCCTTCGCCTCGAGCAGCGCGCCAATCTCCCGCAGGGGTTCGCCAAGCGAGCGGTACGGGCGACCGTCGATCAGCACCTGCCCGCTGGTCGGCCGGTCGAGGCCGAGGATCGCCCGCATCGTCGTCGACTTGCCCGCGCCGTTCGGCCCGAGGAAGCCGGTGACCTGCCCGGGCCGCACGTCGAACGACAGGTTGTCGACCGCGAGCGTGGCGCCGTAGCGCTTCGTCAACCCTCGAATGGTGATCATGCGCGAAACGCTACGGCGGGCACACCTCGTCGCGGCAGCCGCGAAAGTGATCCGTCGGTCTGACTTTGGTCAGGACTTCCGCGCGTCGTCGAACCAGCCGATCGTCCGGCGCCAGGCCTCGGTCGCGGCGTGCGGGTTGAACCGCGCCCCGGTGTCGTTGAAGAAGGCGTGGTCCGCCTCGGTGAACGTGAGCAGCTCGTAGTCCAGCCTGGCCTTGTCGAGCGCCGCCTTCGCCGTGGGCATGGTCGCGTTCACCCGCGCGTCGAGCCCGCCGTACACGCCGAGCACGTCGGCGCCCGAGCCCCGTAGGTCGCCGCCCTCGGGGAACGGGCCGTAGAACGGGGCCGCCGCGGCGAGCCGAGGCTCACCCGAGGCGAGCAGCTGCCAGACCATCGCGCCGCCGAAGCAGAACCCGATCGCCGCGAGCTTCTTGCCGCGTACCCGCCGCTTGAGCTCGCTGACCGCCGCCTTCATGTCCTCGACGAACCGCCCCGGATTGGTGGCGGAGATCTCCGACAGCTTCGCCGCGACCTCGGCCTCGCCCGGGAACGCGCCCGTGCCGCCTTCCTCGGACAGCAGATCCAGGGCGAGCGCGGAGTAGCCACTCGCGGCGAGTCGCCCAGCGATCGTCTGGATATGCACGGTCAGGCCACGGTTCTCGTGGATGACCAGCACCCCGCCGCGCGCCTTGGCCGCGGGCGCCCAGACGCCCAGCAGGGGGACGCGCGGTCCCGCGAACGTGATCGACTCGCGGGCGACCGGCGCCCAGCTCGTCACCTTCTTGCCGCTCGCGTGGACGGCCGGAGCGGCCGCCGCCTCACCCGCGGCGAACGTCGCCAACAACCCTGTCGCCGCCGCTCCCGAGACACCCATCAGCCCCAGCCGGCGTACGGCCTCACGTCTCGAGATGATGCCGTCCGCGAGGTCCTCGGCGACCTCTTCGGCCAGATACTTCTTGATCTCCGTCATCGCGTCTCCCCAGAGGATGGAGTCCACCACTGACTGCATCGGATGGAGACGGCGTTCGGTTCACCGACACGCCCGGAACCGGCCGGATCAGGCGTCTCGGTCCACGAGCCCAGCCTCGTAGGCGAGGATCGCCGCCTGGACGCGGTTCTTGGCATCGAGCCGGGTGAGGATCGTACTCACGTAGCTCTTCACCGTCCCCTCGACGAGATGCAGCCTACGGGCGATCTCGGCGTTGGAGAGGCCTTGTCCGACAAGTGCCAGCACCTCGCGTTCGCGGTCGGTGAGCTGGCCGAGCTGCGCACGCGCCTCCTCGCCGCGGGCGTACGCGGTGCCGGAGAGCTGGGCGATCACCTGCCGCGCGACCGTGGGGGAGAGGTACGCGGCACCGTCGGCGACCGCGCGTACGGCTGCGATCAGCTCGCGCGGGTCGCTCGCCTTCAGCAGGAAGCCGTTCGCGCCGCTGGACAGGGCGCGCGCGACGTACGCGTCCTCGCCGAACGTCGTCAGCATCACGATCGCGGTCTCCGGTCGTACCTTGCGGATCTCCGCCGCCGCGGCGAGACCGTCGAGCCCGGGCATCCGGATGTCCAGCAGGACGACGTCCGGCCGATGGCTGCGGACGAGCTCGACCGCCTCGTGCCCGTTCGCGCCCTCCGCGACCACCTCGATCGACGGCTCGGTGCCGAGAATCGCCTTCACTCCGGCCCGGATCATCATCTCGTCGTCGGCGAGTACCACCCGAATAGTCACGTTCTCCACACTCTCACTCGGACGCCTTGATCTGGCGCAGGACCACGTGCGAGGCGAGCTTCCCGTCGGCGTAGCAGACCCGGTAGAGCTGGGCTTGCACGTACCGGGAGAAGTCCCACCACGGACCGTTGCGCGGGCTGTAGTAGCGGCACTCCTGGCCCTTGGGCTCGGCCTCGACCGCCCCGAAGTCGGCCGGTGCGTTCGGGTTGCCTGGCGGCAACGCGTCCTGCGCCGACTGCTGGGACTGGCCGTCTCGCAGGTCTTCGAACCGATCCGGGTGCACGGTCGCCATCTGCAGGGCCATGGCGAACAGGTAGCCGACGGCGAACACCGCGAGGCCGATGATCGGTGCGACCAGCTTGAACCAGAAGCTGCGCCGCAGCCTGGCGACGGCCGACGGGTAGTCGGCGAACCGGGCGATCTCCTCCGCCGACGGCTCGAGCCGAGGCAGATTGCCCAACCGGGCAGGCTCGTCCGCGGCGATCGCGCTACCGACCCGGCGCGGCAACCTTGCCTTGACACTGAACCCGCCGTCGTCTCTTGGCCCCACGGTCAGCCGACCGCCGGCGAGGCGGACGCGTTCGGCGAGCCCGATGAGGCCGCGGCCGCCGCTTCCGTTCTCCTGTGTACGTGGGCGTTTCGCCGCCGGAGCTTCGTTGTCGACCTCGACGACGACGTCGTCGGCGTTGTAGTGCAGCCGTACGGTGACGTCCGTGCCGGGCGCGTGCTTGGTGGCGTTCGTCAACGACTCTTGGACGACGCGGTAGATCGCGCGATCCGTCATCGGCGACAGCGCGCGGTCGCCGCCGGAGTCCTCGTACGTCACCGCGACGCCGGACGCCGCGGCCCGGTCGACGAGCGCCGAAACGCCTTCCGCGGCAGGCCCGGTCGGCGCGGGGTCGGTGGTGTCTCTGAGGACGCCGACGATCTCGTGCAGCCGGTTGACGGCGTCGGCGGTGGTCGTACGGAGCAGCTTCGCGGTTTCGTGCTGCCGGTCGGGCAGTTCGGGGTCGAGCTCCAATGCGCCTGCCTGCAAGGCGATCAGGCTGAGCTCGTGGCCGAGCGAGTCGTGCATGTCCTGCGCGATGCGCGAACGTTCGCGCAGCTTGGTCTGCTCGACGACCATCTCGTGTTCGCGTTCCAGCCGCCTCGCCTGCTCCCAGCCGGCCTCGTTCAGCGCGACGCGTTGGCGCGCGTACCGCCCGATCATCGCCGGCACGGCCGCGAAGATCACGGTGAAGACCATGATCATGCCGAGGTTGTACTCCGGCCCCAGATGCCGGATGACCAACAGCCATTCGAGAACGGTGGGCAGCATGCCGACCAGGAGCGTCGCGAGGACGACCTTCCACGCCTTCTGCACGCGGTACCCGACGTGGTACCCGGCGAGCAGGCTGAGGACGTAGCCCACGCCGAACCAGGTGCCGATCAACGTGGGCAGAGCGAGCGCGAGGATCGGCGCGCGGCGGCGGAGAACGACGACGCCGAGAGCGAGGACCGCCCCGATCGCGACCGCCACCGGCAACGGCACCTGGGCGGCCCGCTGGGTGCTGTTGCTGACGTACGCCTCGGTCGCCGAGCAGATGACGACGACGGCGGCGATCGGCAGGTCGCCGACGACCTCCGCGCGCGTGACCGCCGGCCAGCGCGGCAGCAGCCGTCGCCCGCCCGCGAGCTCTCGTCGCATCGACGTCACCGGGAGACAGTACGACGGCCGGGTGCCGGCTCGCCCCTGACGATAGGTAGGAACCGACAGGTACCAAAGGAGGAGTCCGCGTTCGTCCGCGCGGTCGAGCCGGTCGGACGGTGCCCGGCCCTAGCGTGATCGAGGTCAGGGTGAGGGCTACGGGAGGACCTGGAATGCGCAGACGTGTGGTTGCGGTGGCACTTGGAGCTTTGGTGATGGGGTTGCTGCCGGCTCTGCCGGCTGTGGCTTCTTCTTCCGTCGCCTGGAAGCCGTGTCCGGAGCCGGGTGGCTCGTACGGCCAGGAGTGCGCGCGGATCCCGGTGCCGTTGGACTACCGCGAGCCGACCGGGAAGACGATCGAGGTCGCGGTGTCGCGGCTGCGCTCGACCAACCCGGCGAAGCGGCGCGGTGTCCTGCTGGTCAACCCGGGTGGGCCGGGCGGGCCGGGGCAGACGATGCCGCTGGACCTGGTCAGCCTCGGGCTGCCGGTCAGCGTGATGGACACCTACGACCTGATCGGCTTCGACCCGCGGGGTACTGGGGAGAGCACGCCGGTCACCTGCGACATCCCGCCGGCGGAGCTCCAGGGGAACGTGCCGCCCTACGCGCGGAACTCTGCCGACGTGGCCGCTCGCGCGGAGGCTCTGAAGCCGTTGCCGGCGCAGTGTGCTGGCTCGTCGACTGGTGCGCTGCTGCCTTTCGTCAACACCTCCAACACCGCGCGGGACATGGACCGGATCCGCGTGGCCTTGGGCGAGCCGAAGATCTCGTACTTCGGGGTGTCTTACGGCTCCTACCTGGGCGCTTCGTATGCGTCGATGTTCCCGTCGCGGGTGGATCGGGTGGTGCTGGACTCGGTGACCGGGCCTCGTGGGTTGGACTACCAGGGGTCGCAGTGGTTCGCCACCGGGTTCGACCTCCGGTTCCCGGACTTCGCGAAGTGGGCCGCGGCGCGGAACGCGACGTACGAGCTCGGCGCGACGCCGGGGCAGGTGCGCCGGACGTACTTCTCGCTCGCTGCGCGTCTGGACGAGGCGCCGATCGAGGGCGTGGACGGGGCCTTGTTCCGGGCGGCCTCGTTCAGCTGGCTCTACTCCGACGCGAGCTTCCCGACGATGGCGCAGGCGTGGCAGCAACTCCTCCGCGCGCCTTCGGCCGCGGCCGCCGCGTCGGTCGCCGCCGCGGTGGACCCGCTGGAGAACTACGTGTCCAGCCAGCTCGCCGTGGTCTGCAACGACAGCGACTGGCCGGAGTCGGTGTCGACGTACCAGCGCGTCGTGGAGCGCTCGCGCAAGCTGCATCCGGCCTTCGGCCCGGCGGCGTCGAACATCTGGGCCTGCGCGTTCTGGCCGGTCGAGCGCTACGAACCGCCGGTGCGCGTGAACAGCAAGGCGGGCGACCGGATCCTGCTGGTCGAGAACCTCCGCGACCCGGCGACGCCGCTAGTCGGGACACTCGAGATGAAGCGTGCACTCGGCGCGAAGGCTCGGCTGGTCACCGTCGACCAGGGCGGCCACGGAGTGTTCCTGTTCGGCGAGAACGCCTGCGGCAACAACACCGTGACGACGTACCTGGTGACCGGCAAGCGCCCAAGGCCAGGCCTGCACTGCGAGAAGGACGGCGGCCTGTTCGGCTCACTGTCCAGCCAGGACGAGACCAAGCGACAGGAAGCCCTGCGCCACCTGGCGCGCGGCTTCGTCCGCTGACGGCTTCGATCAAGCAGGAAGGCCCGGGCTCTGTCCGGGCCTTCTTCCTTGGAGGCAAGCAGTCCGGCTCACCCTCGCGTGTATCCGCCGTTTCGAATGAGGGGGCGCCCGGGAGTTCACGGCACCCAGCTGACAGACCGGCCTATTCGATAGGGGGCGTCCCTGATTCGAAACGTGGCGGTGTGCGCGGGTGGGATGGACTGCGCCGGAGTGGCACGTGGTGCGAGGTAGCGGCCAGTGCCGTGTCGGGTGAGAGGGCCAGGCCCGAGTCGCGAGAACAACGACTCCCCGGGCATGGGCGGGGCTCGACCCTTGAGGCGTCGGTCTGCGGAGGTCCCGACCGGGTCGGGGGCAACCTGGTCCGACCCTGTGGGACTAGGGGCCCCCACCCAAGCCGGTCCCCCAGGAACGCATCGGCTCTTCCACAGGAGGGCGCCGTGGTTCGAAGCGGTCAGCGGCCGCCGCTCGACCTACCTTCGTCCACAGGTCCGAGCGCTGCCGGTGAGTCGGGTGGGGTGCGGTCGTAGACTCCGCTGCATGGCAGGTCGGATCCGGGACGAGGACATCGCTCTCGTTCGCGAGCGCTCCCGGATCGACGAGGTCGTCTCGCAGTACGTCACGCTCAAGCAGGCCGGCGTCGGCTCGATGAAGGGGCTGTGCCCGTTCCACGACGAGAAGTCGCCGTCGTTCAACGTCCGTCCGCACGTCGGGTTCTGGCACTGCTTCGGCTGCAGCGAGGGCGGCGACGTCATCTCGTTCCTGCAGAAGATCGAGGGCATCGGGTTCGCCGAGGCGGTCGAACGGCTGGCGATGAAGGCCGGCGTCCAGCTGCGGTACGAGGACGGCGGCGCGCGGCCTGAGCGGCGCGACCACAACTCGCGGGCGAGGCTGGTCGAGGCGCACCGGATCGCCGCCGAGTACTACCAGGCGCAGCTCCTGCTGCCGGGCGACGCCGCTGCCGGGCGGGACTTCCTGGACAGCCGCGGCTTCGACAAGGCGGCGGCCGAGCAGTTCGGCGTCGGCTTCGCTCCGCGCGGCAACTCGAGCCTGCTCGACCACCTCCGCGGCAAGGGCTTCAACGACGAGGAGCTGCAGGCGTCCGGCCTCGTCGCGACCAGCGCGCGCGGTGCGTACGACCGGTTCCGCGGCCGGCTGCTCTGGCCGATCCGCGAGCTGTCCGGCGACGTCGTGGGCTTCGGCGCGCGGCGGCTGTTCGACGACGACCGGATCGAGGCGAAGTACCTCAACACGCCCGAGACCGCGATCTACCACAAGAGCCAGCTGCTGTACGGCGTCGACCTCGCCCGCCGCGAGATCGCCAAGCGCGCGCAGGCCGTCGTCGTCGAGGGCTACACCGACGTGATGGCCTGCCACCTCGCCGGCGTGCCCACCGCCGTCGCGACGTGTGGCACCGCGTTCGGCGAGGACCACGCCCGGGTGATGCGCCGGCTGATGCTCGACCACGACGAGTTCCGCGGCGAGGTCATCTTCACTTTCGACGGCGACGAGGCCGGCCAACGTGCGGCGCTGCGGGCGTTCGAGGGCGATCAGCAGTTCGTCGCCCAGACGTACGTCGCCGTCGAGCCCGACGGCCTCGACCCCTGCGACCTGCGCCTGGCGAAGGGCGACGCCGCGGTCCGTGACCTGGTCGCGCGGCGGGTGCCGCTGTACCGGTTCGTGTTGACGAACGTCCTCCGCCGCTTCGACCTCGACCGGGCCGACGGCCGCGTCGACGCGCTCCGGGCCGCCGCGCCGCTGGTCGCCTCGATCCGCGACAAGGCGAAGGTGGGCGCGTTCAGCCGCGAGCTGGCCGGGATGCTCGGGATGGACCTCGAGGAGGTCCGCACCGAGGTCGGCCGCGCCGCCGACCCGCGCCGCCAGGGCCAACAGGGCCAGGGTCGCGGCCGCCAAGGGCAGCGGCCCGTGGCGGCGGCCGAAGCCCCCGCGGCCGTGGTGACGATCCCGATGCCGCACCCGAACGACCCGCGCATCTCCTCCGAGCGCGAGCTGCTCAAGTGCGCGATCCAGATGCCGACCGCCGTAGGGCCGGAGTTCGACGTCCTCGAGGACACCGACTTCACCCACCCGGCGTACGTCGCGATCAAGCAGGCGATCGGCGCGGCCGGGGGAGCAGGCACCGCGGTCGGCAGCGACGCGTGGGTCTCGACGGTGCAGGACAAGGCGGCCGACAGCGCCGTCGGTTCGCTGGTCTCCGCGCTCGCGGTCGAGCCGGTACGCGCCGTGGGCGAGCCCGAGCCGAAGTACGCCGGCGCGCTCGTCGCCCGCGTGCAGGAGCTGTCGATCGGGCGGAAGATCAACGACCTGAAGTCCCGGCTGCAGCGGATGAACCCGGTCGAGCAGACGGAGACGTACAACCGGATGTTCGGCGAGCTCGTCGGCCTGGAGAAGCTCCGCCAGGACCTCCGCGCCCGCGCCGCGGGCGGTTTGGCGTGATCGTCGAGATCCGCACGTACCGGCTGAAGCCCGGGACCGGCGAGGAGTTCGTGCGGCTCATGCAGGAGGTGGCACTGCCACTGCTGCAGGACGTCGGCATCGAGGTGGTGGCATCGGGCCGTTCGGTCGCCGAGGACGACGGGTACGAGTCCGCGTACCTGATCCGCCGGTTCACCACGCCCGAGGAACGCACCCGCCAGAAGGCGGAGTTCTACGGGAGCGACGTCTGGCTGAAGGGTCCGTCGGAGGAGATCGAGTCGCGGATCGAGAGCTATCACACGGTCGTGCTGGAGGACCCTTTCCTGCGATGATGCGGCGATGCTGAAAATCGGAGCGATCGTCGTCAAGGTGGCCGATCTGAATCGCGGCGCGGAGTTCTGGGCCAAGGCGCTCGGGTACGAGCACGACGAGGACAACCAGGACTTCCTCTACGACCCGGCCGGCAAGGGCACGCGGGTGCATGTGGACGACAACGACCGCAGCCACCTCGACCTGTGGGCGGAGCCCGGCCAGGCGCAGGCCGAGGTCGAACGGCTGCTCGCGCTCGGCGCGACCAAGCCTGACTGGGTCTACCCAGAAGGCGCCGACTTCGTCGTGCTCGCGGACACCGAGGGCAACCTGTTCTGCATCATCGGGGACTGAGACATCAGCCCTAGGATCGGGGCATGCCGAAGGTCGCGGGAGTCGACTCCTCCACCCAGTCCACGAAGGTCGTGATCTGCGACGCCGACTCCGGCGACGTGCTCGCGGAGCAGACGGCGGCGCACCCGGACGGGACCGAGTGCCCGCCCGAGGCGTGGTGGGACGCGCTCCAGCAGGCCGGCGACGGGCTGCTCGGCGACGTGGTCGCGATCGGCGTCGGCGGCCAGCAGCACGGCATGGTCGTGCTAGACGACCAGAACGAGGTCGTACGTCCCGCCCTGCTCTGGAACGACACCCGTTCGGCCGACGCCGCCGCCCGGCTCGTCCAGGAGCTCGGCGGCCCGAAGGCGTGGGTCGAGGCGACCGGGTCCGTTCCGCTCGCGGCGATGACGGTCACCAAGCTCGCCTGGCTGGCCGAGCACGAGCCGGAGAACGCCGCGCGAGTCGCGACCGTGATGCTCCCGCACGACTACCTGACCTGGCGGTTGACCGGTCAGGCCGAGCCGGTGACGGACCGCGGCGACGCGTCCGGCACGTCGTACTGGTCGCCGGCGACGGGGGAGTACCGCACCGACCTGCTCGAGCTCGCGTTCGGCCGTGTCCCCCAGCTGCCGCGCGTGCTGGGGCCGGCCGAACTGGCCGGCGAGCACCGCCGCTGGCGTGGCGGTCTCGGCCGGTACCGGCGACAACATGGGCGCCGCGCTCGGCCTCGGCCTGGAGCCCGGCGACGTCGTGGTCTCGCTGGGTACGAGCGGAACCGTCTTCGCGGTGCACGACAAGCCGACCGCGGACGAGTCGGGCTTCGTCGCGGGCTTCGCCGACGCGACCGGCCGCTACCTGCCGCTGGTCTGCACGCTGAACGCCGCCCGCGTGATCTCGGCGACGGCGGAGCTGCTCGGCGTCTCGCTCGCGGAGTTCAACCACCTCGCGCTCGCCGCCGCGCCCGGGGCCGGCGGTCTGGTGCTGCTGCCGTACCTCGACGGCGAACGGACGCCCAACCTGCCGACCGCCGCCGGCTCCCTGCACAACCTGCGCCGCGGCGCGATGACGCGGGAGAACGTGGCGCGCGCCGCCGTCGAGGGCATGCTCAGCGGGCTGGCCGCGGGGCTGGACGCGTTGCGCGCGCAGGACGTCGCCGTACGCCGGGTACTGCTGATCGGCGGCGCGGCCCGTTCGCCGGTCGTCCAGGCCGTGGCTCCGACCGTGTTCGGCGTCCCGATCTCGGTGCCGCCGCCGGCGCAGTACGTCGCGCTGGGCGCCGCCCGCCAGGCCGCCTGGGCGTACGCCGACGGCGCCGCGCCCCCGCACTGGGACCTCGGCGAGACCATGGTCCGCGACGACATCGACGCGGAAGCCGGCGAGCGGATCCGCGCGGCGTACGCGGAGGCCCGGTCGTCGCTCTACGGCTGAGCTACTCGGACAGGAAGAACGTGTTGCCGTCCGGGTCGTGCAGCCAGGCGGACTTCGTGCCCCACGGCATCGTCTCCGGCGGCTTCTCGAACGCCACGCCGCGCTCGGTCAGCGTCGCGTAGGTGGCGTCCAGGTCCTCGACCGTGAACGAGATGCCGCTGGAGACGATCGCCGAGGTCGGCTTCTCCTCGTACATCGCCGCGGTGCCGAGCACCAGCTCGGTCTCGGCACCCTTCGGCGCGACCGTCAACCATCGGCTCGCCCCGTCCTCTCCGAAGGGCGAGTCGGCCCGCTTCTCCCAACCCAGCTTGCCCACATAGAACTCGAGCGCCTTGTCCTGATCGCTGACGAGAACGGTCGTCGAATGAATGCGCGTAATCATGTCGGCGAGCCTAGGCGCCCATCCACCACGCCGTCTTATCCAATCTTGCGAGGCTCAGTTCGGGTTGCTCGCGTGCGTCAGCGTTCCCCAGGCGACGAACAGGTTGTTGGTGCCGGCGGGACGTTGGCGCTCGGTGAGCGTCTTGGTGTTGGTCATCGCGTTGCCGAGCCGGAAGCTCATCGCGTTGTAACCGACCTCGGTGACCGGTCCGAGCCCCAGGTGGAGGCTCCCGCGGCAGAGCCAGGACGGTGGGGCGGTGCCGAGCTGGTACTTGGAGTGGAAGCCGAGCGCGTGCCGGAGCCGGTCGCCGATCTCGGGATAGAGGTCCTGCCGTTGGATCCGCGTCGTCTCGGCGGTGTTCGCGATCGCCGCGATGCCATACCCCGTATGGGTGAAGTCGCGGCAGGTCTCCTGGCTGAGCCCGTCGACGAACGTGGTCTGGCCGTGCCAGTACCCGATGATCTCGTCGCGGGTGTCGAGCCCGCTGCCGGGCGCGGTCCTGGGTAGGGCTCCGTCGCTGGCGACGTAGACGAACGCGGGGACTCTCGTTCTGAACTTGGCGATCGCGCGGTCGTAGGTCGCCTTGTCGTCCAGATGGACGGCGATGCCGACGGCGGCCTCCATCATCGTGAGTTCCCAGTTGCCGTTGCTGTGGCTGCCGTTGATGATCTTCGGCAGGTACACGTTGCGCAGCATGGTGGCGAAGCGGCCGAAGTTCGGCCAGTTTCCGTAGGCGTGCTTGATGATTTCGGCGGCTCGCGGCCAGGACGAGCCGGCCCAACCGGTCTGTAGCGGGGCGTTCGAGTTCGTGTGGTCCCGGATCGTGTTCGACCAGGCGTCCATGATCTCGATCGCCTTGTTGGCATAACGGTTGTCGCGGGTCACGTACCACGCCAACGCCAGCGTGTACGCCGCGATGGCGTCCTCGCGTTCGTCGGTGCAGCCGAGGTTCGGGTTGGAGTACGGGCCGCACTCGACCACGGCGCGGGGCTTGGGTACGCGGCTCAGGTTGGCGTACCGGCTCGCCATCATCTGATCCCAGGCAGCCTTCCAGGGTTGGGCATTCGCGTTCACCTTGCCCCGGACGAAGTCGAGCTGTGAGGCGCTGACGAGCACGCCGGGGTGAGTGAACACGTCCGGAGCGGCGGCCGCGGGTGCGGCGGGGAGCAGGCAGATCGCAAGCAGAACAGTGAGAATGCGCACGAACATCGGAGCACCTCCTAGACCGGGGGAGACGCGAGTTCCTGGCCAGTCTCGACAGCGTCGAGAGCGCAAGTCAAGAGGTTGCCATTTGTTTCATCACGTCCTGATTGAAGTGGGTGGAAAGCGGTGTCCGATTCCCGCCGGCAGAGCCTCCGGCGCGGCGGCATGCTCGGGTGTCATGACGACCTCTCAGCTGCAGGCGGTGGCCATCCCCGCCGACTACCTGAAGCGGATCCGCGCTCAGGGGCACGACGACCACGGCACACCGTTCGAGATCCGGACGAACGATCCCGGCGACCAGCTGCGGTGCTGCCTGACGCACTCGACGGAGTCGGATCGGTTCATGCTGATCTCGTACGCGCCGGTGGCCGGGCGCGCCACGGGCACGTTGGCGCCGTACGACGAGGTCGGTCCGGTCTTCGTGCACGCCGACGAGTGCCCCGGGTACGCCGGCAGCGGGATCCCGCGGAAGTGGTTCGACGGCAAGACCAAGATCCTCCGCGCCTACAACGGCGTCGGCGGCATCCACGGCGGCGTGATCGTCGGCCCGTCCGACGACGTCGAGACCGAGGCGGCCCGGCTGCTGGCCGACCCGGAAGTTTCCTTCGTGCACGCCCGGAACGCCGAGTACGGCTGCTTCATGATGGAGATCACCCGCGCGGACTGAGCCCCCGCCCGATTCAGCTCTCCAGACCTGTCAGATCGAGTCCAATCCAGGCGTGGCCCTGTTGGCAGGCCCGGCAGCCTGCTACGAAAGACTGCGACGGAGAGATCAACTGTCAGCCGGGAACGTTCCACGGTTGTTCCGAAACTTTCGGAACCCGTGCGACCGATCCCGGCCGGCGGCACCTGGAGAGGGCTCAGCGCACATGAACGACTACACGCCGACCCGCGCGGACAAGTTCTCCTTCGGCCTGTGGACCGTCGGGTGGCAGGGCGTCGACGTGTTCGGCGACGCCGTACGGGAGCCGCTCGACCCCGCGGCCGCCGTCCACAAGCTGTCCGAGCTCGGCGCCTACGGCGTCACGTTCCACGACAACGACGTGTTCCCGTTCGGCGCCAGCGCCGCCGAGCGCGATCAGGCGGTCGGAAGTTTCCGGAAAGCTCTCGACGAGACCGGAATTATCGTCCCGATGGCCACCACGAACCTGTTCGGCCACCCGATCTTCAAGGACGGCGGCTTCACCGCGAACGACCGGGCCGTCCGCCGGTTCGCGATCCGGAAAGTCGTCGAAAATATCGACCTCGCCGTCGAACTGGGCGCGAAGACGTACGTCTGCTGGGGCGGCCGCGAAGGTGCGGAGTCCGGCGCCGCCAAGGACATCCGGTCCGCGCTGGACCGGATGAAGGAGGCGTACGACGTCCTCTCCGCGTACGTCCTCGAGCAGGGCTACGACCTCCGCTTCGCCGTCGAGCCGAAGCCGAACGAGCCCCGCGGCGACATCCTGCTGCCCACGATCGGGCACGCACTCGCGTTCATCAACGAGCTCGAGCACCCCGAACTGGTCGGCCTCAACCCCGAGGTCGGCCACGAGGAGATGGCCGGCGTCAACTTCGCCCACGGCATCGCGCAGGCCCTGTGGCACGGCAAGCTCTTCCACGTGGACCTGAACGGGCAGACCGGCCCGCGCTTCGACCAGGACCTGCGCTTCGGCGCGGGCAACCTGCGCGGCGCGTTCTGGACCGTCGACACGCTCGAGCGCGGCGGGTACGAGGGGCCGCGGCACTTCGACTTCAAGCCCCCGCGCACCGAGGACATGGAGGGCGTCTGGGCGTCGGCGCGCGGCTGCATGCGCAACTACCTGATCTTGCGGGAACGTTCCCAGGCATTCCGGGCGGATCCAGAGGTCCAGGAAGCGCTGAAAGTTTCGAAGCTCGACGAGCTGGCCCGGCCGACCCTGGACGCCGGCGAGACGGTGGCCGACCTGCGCCGCGAGGATGTCGATGTGGACGCTCTCGCGGGCCGGGGCATGGGCTTCGAGCGGCTCGACCAGCTCGCGATGGACCATTTGCTCGGAGTGAGGTAGACGGAAGGGAATGGCATGACCGACAGCAAGCCGACGCTGGGCGTGGGCATGGTGGGGTACGCGTTCATGGGGAAGGCGCACTCCCAGGCCTGGCGCACCGTGAACTCGGCCTTCGACGTGCCCTTCGTGGTCGACATGGCGGCGATCGTGGGCCGCAACGAGGACAACGTGAAGGCCGCGGCGAACAAGTTCGGGTGGAAGTCGTACGAGACCGACTGGCACCGCGTGATCGACCGCGACGACATCGGGCTCGTCGACGTGTGCAGCCCGGGTGGCAACCACGCCGAGGTCGCGATCGCGGCCCTCCAGGCGGGCAAGCACGTGCTGTGCGAGAAGCCGCTCGCGAACACCGTGGACGAGGCGCGCCAGATGGTCGCCGCCGCCGAGGCCGCGGCGCAGAACGGCGTCCGCGCGATGGTCGGCTTCAACTACCGCCGCGTACCCGCCGCCACGTTCGCCAAGCAGCTCGTCGCCGAGGGCAAGCTCGGCACGATCCGCCACATCCGTGCGGTCTACCTGCAGGACTGGATCACCGACCCGGACTTCCCGCTGGTGTGGCGGCTGCAGAAGGACCAGGCCGGCTCCGGCGCGCTGGGCGACATCGGCTCCCACATCGTCGACCTCACCCAGTTCATCACCGGGCAGTCGGTCACCGGCGTCAGCGCGCTGCTGGAGACGTTCATCAAGGAGCGCCCGCTCGTCGCGTCGACCGAGGGCCTGCGCGGCACCGGCTCGGAGGAGCGCGGCCCGGTGACGGTCGACGACGCGGCGCTGTTCACCGCGCGGCTGTCCGGCGGGGCGATCGCGACGTACGAGGCGACGCGGTTCGCGACCGGCAGGAAGAACGGCCTGCGCCTGGAGATCAACGGCGAGAAGGGCTCGCTCGCGTTCGACCTGGAGCGGTTGAACGAGCTCGAGCTCTACCTGGCAGAGGAGGACAGCCGCGTCCAGGGCTTCCGGCGGCTGCTCGTCACCGAGGCGGAGCACCCGTACGTCGGTGCCTGGTGGCCCGCCGGCCACATCATCGGCTGGGAGCACACGTTCACCCACGAGGCGTACGACCTCCTGACAGCGATCGGCGACGGCACCGACCCGTCGCCGACGTTCGCCGAAGGTCTCCAGGTGCAACTCGTCCTTGACGCCGTCGAACGCAGCGCGGCGAACTCTTCCGGCTGGGTCACGGTCGACAAGTAGGAAAGGTCTGTTCGATATGCCACGTCCAGTCACGTTGTTCACCGGCCAGTGGGCCGATCTGCCGTTCGAAGAGATGTGCAAGCTGGCTTCGGAATGGGGCTACGACGGCCTCGAGATCGCCTGCTGGGGCGACCACTTCGACGTCTGGCAGGCCGTCGAGGACGAGGGGTACGTCAAGGCCAAGCGGGAGGTGCTCGACAAGTACAACCTCAAGGTCTGGGCGATCTCCAACCACCTCAAGGGCCAGGCCGTCTGCGACGACCCGATCGACCAACGCCACAAGGACATTCTCCCCTCGAAGATCTGGGGCGACGGCGACCCCGAGGGCGTACGGCAGCGGGCCGCCGAGGAGATGAAGGTGACCGCCCGCGCCGCGCGCGCTCTGGGCGTCGACACCGTCGTGGGCTTCACCGGCTCGTCGATCTGGAAGTACGTCGCGATGTTCCCGCCGGCGTCGCAAGCCATGGTTGACGCTGGCTACGAGGACTTCGCGAACCGCTGGAACCCGATCATGGACGTCTTCGACAGCGAGGGCGTGAAGTTCGCGTTCGAGGTGCACCCGAGCGAGATCGCGTACGACTACTGGACGACCGTCCGGATGCTCGAGGCGATCGACCACCGCGAGGCGTACGGCCTGAACTGGGACCCGAGCCACTTCGTGTGGCAGGACCTCAACCCGGTCGACTTCATCTTCGACTTCAAGGACCGGATCTACCACGTCGACTGCAAGGACGCGAAGCGTCGCGTCGGCAACGGTCGGAACGGGCGGCTCGGCTCGCACCTCGCGTGGGGCGACCTGCGGCGCGGGTGGGACTTCGTGTCGACCGGGCACGGCGACGTGCCCTGGGAGGACAGCTTCCGCGCGCTGAACGCGATCGGGTACGACGGCCCGATCTCGATCGAGTGGGAAGACGCCGGGATGGACCGCCTCCACGGCGCTCCCGAGGCGCTGAAGATCGTGCGCTCGCTGCTGGAGATCGAGCCGCCCACGGCCTCGTTCGACGCGGCTTTCGCCTCGTCCGACTGACGCGGTCTCGTACGCGAAGGGCGTCCCCGCCGTGGCGGGGGCGCCCTTCGGCGCATATCCGGACAGGTCCGGAGCGGTCCGAATGTCCTTTTCCGGCCGTCGGCTTGTGGGTCGGGTGCTCCACGTACCAGCCTGGACATGTGGGGCGCCGCTCGGTGTTCCGCGAGCGCGACCCTAGGGACGGGGCGTTTCAACTCCGGTCGTGCGCTGTGACGTGGTGCCGGTAGATCCGGGGTTGCTCGGGTTTCGCACGCTTGGTGCGAGAACGTGACCATAGGTCTTATCGGAAACCGCGAACGTGGCGCATCGCGGACGGGCAGACTGAGCAGTGCCAACCCGAACCCTGCGGGAGGGGAGTCGCGCTGTGCCGGTCTCCGCGCTGGAGGCGGCGGCTCACGGAGCCGACGTCAAGGACTCTCTGACCCGTCCGCCCGAGCAACGACGGCATCTCGAGCTCGCCGAGGCGGACGACCGAGAGGATCTGGTCGCGCCCGCCGACGAGGAGCCGCCGGCTGACCTCGTTGCCACCTCCGAAGATGCCGACGAGCCGGACGAACCCCCTGTCGTGCTTGGGGATTCGCGTGATCGTTCACCTGACCTCGTCCGTCAGTACCTGCGCGAGATCGGCCGCGTGCCGCTGCTCACCGCGGCTCTCGAGGTCGAGCTCGCCTTGCAGATCGAGGCTGGACTCTTCGCCGAAGAGCAGCTCGCGACGGGAACGTTCTCCGAGGGACAGAACGTCGTCGCTTCCGCTGCCGAACTGCACGCGCTGGTGCGGATCGGGAACGACGCGAAGCGCCGGCTGATCGAGGCGAACCTGCGGCTCGTCGTGTCGGTCGCGAAGCGCTGCACCGGACGCGGCTTGCCGCTGCTCGACCTTGTGCAGGAGGGCAATCTCGGGCTGATCCGCGCGGTGGAGAAGTTCGACTACGCGCGGGGCTACAAGTTCTCGACGTACGCGACGTGGTGGATCCGGCAGGCGATCTCCCGCGCTTTGGCCGACCAGTCGCGGGCGATCCGCGTTCCCGTACACGTGGTCGACTCGATCAACCGGGTGTTGCGGGCGCAGCGGCAGCTGTTCCAGCAGCTGGGTCGCGACCCGCGGCCGGACGAGGTGGCGGTGGTCGTCGACGTCGAGCCCGCGCGTGTGGGCGAGCTGCTCAGATTGGCGCGCGAGCCGGTCTCGCTGCACACGCCGATCGGCGAGATGGAGGCGTCCGAGCTCGGCGACCTGATCGAGGACGTCGACGCCGTCGTACCCGTCGAAGCCGCCGCGTCGCTGCTGATGCGCGAGCACATCGACTCCGCGCTGGCGCAGCTGGGGGAGCGGGAACGCAACGTCGTGCAGATGCGCTACGGCCTTTCCGACGGCCACATCCACACGCTGGAAGAGGTCGGCCGCCGCTTCGGCGTGACGCGCGAACGCGTCCGCCAGATCGAGGCGAAGACGCTAGCCAAACTCCGCGGCGGCACCTACTCCATGGCGCTGCGCGAATACCTGGCCTGAACGGCTCGCTGGTGAACGCCACCGTTCTGATTGCTGGCGTGTACGCCGACGCGCCGCCGCTCTTTAGGAGTTCGAGCGTGCCACCTACAACCGGGAATGCGATCGAAGACGATCTGATCCGCCTCTTTGCCGAGGCACGTTCCGCGCTTGCCTAGCCAAGCTCCGCGGCGGCACCTACTCCATGGCGCTGCGCGAATACCTGGCCTGAGCTCGTTCCTGCGCGTCGAGCAGGTCGACGCCGTACTCCTGCGTCCAGTCGGCGAGCGCTCTGAGTGGTCCGTCGGCGAAGCTCTTGCCGAGCTCGGTGAGGTGGTAGTCGACGCGCGGTGGGGCGGCTTTGTGGCGGGTGGCTTCGACGAGGCCGTTGTCCTGCAGCCTTCTCAGTGCCTCGGTCAGGAGCTTGTCGGCGATGCCGGCCAGCTGGAGGAGGTCGTTGCGCCTGAGCGGCCCTTCGTGCAGGGCGGCGAGGACGAGCACGTCCCAGCGGTGCGCGAACAGGTCGGTCGCCGCGCGCAGCTGGCAGTCGACGAGCACCTCGTCGGCGTGCGCGTGCTGGCCCATCTCGTCTCCTACCTGGCGGTGTGCTTCGGGCTTCCTACCGTAGCTCGCATGAAGATCGGGATCTTGGGCAACGGCGGCGTGGCCGTCGGACTGGGCGCTGCTTGGGTTGCGGCTGGACACGACGTGGTGGTGGCGGGCCGTTCGGCTTCGCGAGCAGCCGCGGCGGCCGAGAAGATCGGCGCCTCGAGCGCGCCGGTGGCAGAGGCGGTGCGGGAACGGGACGCGGTGCTCCTCGCCGTCCCCTGGTCGGGAGTCGAGCCCATGCTGCGCGCGGCCGGCTCCCTCGCGGGCGTGGTGGTGATCGACCCGACGAACGCCGTGACCCACGGCGTGGGCGAGCTGGTGGTGCCCTCGGGTACCTCGGCCGCCGAGGAGATCGCCCGACTGGCGCCGGGATCCCTTGTAGTGAAGGCGTTCCACCTCGTCCCAGCCGAGGCCTGGCCAGCGGACCTGACCGTTCCCCTTGCGGGCAACGACGCGGCCGCCCTCGAAACCGTCTCGACCCTGGTCCGCGCCGCCGGCGGAACGCCCCACGTTTACGGCACCCTCACCCGCGCCCGCCAGCTAGAAGAAGCCGCCGGCTTCTTCATCGGCCTAGCCTTCGCCGGCATCGACCCACGCGCTACCTTTCCCGCCCTACCGACGCAGGTGGCTTGACCGGGAGAAGCTGCGGCCTGTAACCGATCAGGTACGGACGCGTCATGATGGCGTGGGCGATTCGTACTCCTTAGACCAGAACACAGACGTTGTCGACGCCGTGCTGGCTATGGCCGACGAGGATGGGCTCGATAAGGACGCTGGCCTTCTCGTGCTCGCTGCCTTGGAAGGCGACGAGGAACTGTCATTGGCCCTCGATGGCAGCTATGCGGCTTCGGCGCCGAGTGTGGACGAAGCTGCGGCCCTCGAACCCGTCGGTGCGTATCTGTTGACGATCAAGGTCACCGGCTTTCGCGGCGTCGGCCCGAGTTCCAGCCTGCCGCTGACACCAGGCCCTGGTCTGACCGTGATCGCTGGCCGCAACGGGCTCTGGCAAGTCGAGCTTCGCTGAAGCCCTCGAAATGGCCCTACCGTTCCCAGCGTGCCGTTCGGGTGTTGGATCGTGCGGTGCGCAGGCGGGGCGGGGATGGCCTTCGGAATGTGTGCCGCGGTGATGGCTCCGGGTGCAGGTCCCCCCGCTCCGTCCTCTCGTTCTTGACCACTCATTGGGCTAGGCGGTCGATCGCTGTGTAGGGCCTGGTCGGCGAGAACGGGACTGCGTCGTGTCTAGGCGGTTCGGTGAGTGGTGCGTCTGGAGAGGAAAATCCGTTGAGCGTGAAGGTCGGCATCGATGTCGCCAAGGAGCTGCACTGGGTCGTCGCGATCAGCGAGGACGGGAAGGTTCTGATCAACCGGAAGATGCCGAACACCCCGACGGCGATCGGGGAGCTGATCGGGGAACTGCATGCGCTCGACCTCGACGTGACGGTGGGTGTGGACATGACGGCGGGGATCGCGGGCTTGCTGCTGGCGATGCTTGTCGAGGCGGGCGTCCGCTGCGTGTATCTGCGGGCGCCTCGGTCGCTCGGGCCCGTCGGCAGACCCGCGGTGGGGAGAACAAGACCGACCCGCGCGATGCGCGGGCGATCGCGGACCAGCTGCGGATCCGTAGCGATCTGCGGGAGCTGGAGCTGCCGGCGGAGCGCGATGCGGTGTTGCGGGTGTTGACCAGTCGTCGGGAGGACCTGCGGAAGGCGCAGACGGCGCGGACGAACCGGCTCCGTGACCTGCTGTGCAGCCTCCATCCGGGCTTGGAACAGCAGATCGATCCCCAGACCAAGGCCGACGTCGTGCTGCTGACCAAGTACGTCACGCCGGCCGAGATCCGGCGCGGTGGCGTGCGGCGGATCGTGGCGTTCCTGGCCAAGAACGGGGTGCGAGACAAGAAGGCCCAGGCGCTTGCAGAGGCAGCGCACGCGGCAGCGATCGAACAGCACATCGCCGTCCGCGGCGAGGCGGTGATGGCCGACGTCGTGCGCGAGCTCGCGGCCGAGACGTTGGCGACACGAGAGCGGATCCGGCTGCTGGACAAGCAGCTCGAGGAGGCGCTGGAGGACCACATCGGCGACCAGATCACGCTGTCGATGCCGGGCATGGGCGTTGTCCTGACGGCGGAGTTTCATGCCGAGGTGGGCGATCTGAGCCGGTTTCCTTCCGGTGATTCGTTGGCCGCCGCGTCGGCGATGGCACCAACGATTCGCCAGTCCGGCAAAGGCCGCTGGCTCCGCCGGCCGGTCGGCGGCAACCGCCGCCTGAAACGGATCTTCTACCAGTCGGCGATCTGCGCCCTGAACAACGACCCCACTAGCAAGACCTACTACGCCCGCAAGCGCTCCGAAGGCAAGACCCACCGCCAGGCAGTGATCGCACTCGCTAGGCGTCGGGTTAACGTGCTCCACGCGATGCTGCGCAGCGAACGGCGCTACGACGCCCGCTACACCGCGCCCGCGGAAGCCGCCTGACGCTCGAATTCGGTGGCTGGTCGGCGGGCCCGGCTGCCACGCTGGGTTCCTTGAGGACCGGTGTCGCGGACAAGGTGCTCGCTCGGGTCGGGGGTATTGATCGGGGTCGTGCGGGTCAGTTTCTGTCGACGATTGCGTAATTCCCCACCCTGACAGTCAGTTGTGTCCCGATGGGGACGACGGCCGGGCACATGTGGCGCGAAGGGCCGTCAGGTCGGCAGGTGGTCGAGCGCGGTTTGGAGAAAGGCGTCACGGCGCGCGCTGACCGCGGCGGTGTCCAGCACGGTGGGCGTGTTGAGCGCGGCGACGGCGTCCCAGTAGGCAACGTTGGCGGCGGTCCGGCCGGCTTGGCGTTGCCACCCGTTCAGCACGTGGGCGGGGGCATCGGGACCGTACTGGAGGGCCATCTGCTTCCGCAACTCGCCGAGATCCACGCCCGGATCCCCGGCGCCGGCTGTCTTCCAGTCGATCAGCGCGAGGCAGACGTCGCCGTCCCACAGCATGTTGCCGCCCCACACATCACCGTGGACGAACACCGACTCCTGCAAGGGCGTGCCGATGGCCCTGATCCGCTCGTCGGCCAGCTGCAGCAACGCCGTCGTAGGCATACGGCCGGCCCGCCGGTCACCAGCGAAGTCGTCCACGGCGATCGGCCGCGGCCGATACGGCAGATGGCGCTCAGGGGTGAGGGGTATCGCGTGAACCTCGGCGATCGCGGCACCAGCTGCTTCAAGGCGTTGCTCGGACACTGTGGAAGGAAGCGCGCTACTACCGGGCAGCAGTGTCTCCAGTGTGGCCACCTGTCCGCTGTGCTCGCCGTCGAGATCACTAGCGATCAGCCGAGGCGCGTCAAGGGCATGCTGGTCTGCTAGCTGCAGGGCTCGTGCTCCAGTCGCCACCATGTTCGCGCCGATCCAGCCAGGCACAGGAACGCGCAGAACCACCTCGGTTGTCGTCCCGTTGTTTTCGATGCGCAGCCGGAACGTGCCGGACGCGCGGTGCCGGTGGGGGTGCAGGCTCTCCACCTCGGCGACGGTCGCACCGTCACCGACCACACCAGCTGCCCACTCAAGAACAGCATCGCTAGGCCGTCGACTCATCAAGGCCTCTACCTCCTCGTGTTGCTCAGATGGCGTGTCGAACGCTGTGAGCATGTTCGGCGCGTGCCCGTTGGACAAGGTGCGGTACGGCGTGTCTCCCGGTCTTCCAGCGTGTCTCCCGTTCTTCCAGCGCGTCGCCCGTGCACTGGCTTGGATCCATGTCGCTATGACCCCGCAGCTTCGCCGCTGTGTTCGGAGAGCTCGCACAGCACCCGATGGGTTCCCCCTTGCGCACCTCCGCCGCCACGCCGCGGGCACGAGCTGGCTTGAGGACCTGTTCCAGAGCCGACCCTCTAGGAAGGGATCTGGACCGGTCACCTCGTACTGCGGCAGGGCTTGACGAGAGCCATTGGGCTGCACTCACGGGAACGACCTACCGGTGGACCAAGCCGACGAACCTCAAGGATCATTGGCGAAGCCTTCACGCCGGTGAGCCGTGCGAGATCAGGGTCGAGTTGGCGGAGGACGGGACGGGTGTCACCACCGTCGGAGTCGATTGGCCCACGAACTCCACCTACAAGGATTTCGCACAATGGATGCAGCGCAAGGGCGCGAAGCGTGAAGCTGGCGTCAACGGGCTGGGGTGGCAGCGGCCCCTTGAGCTGTATCGGCCGTTGCTGTCGTACGACGAACTCGGCGGGTTGCTCGAAGCGGGACCAAGCAAGCTTTTCGACAAAATCGATGCGATTCTCGGCATCGAACGAGCCAAGGACGCACAGGATCGGTTGACGGAAGCGGCTAAGGCAGGGCGCCAGCACACCGATGCGCTGAAGGTGGCGACGCGCGAGCTCAAGAAGGAGCTAGCCGACGTGTCGGACGGCCGCGCTGTACTGGCCTGCGTGCAGCTGGCGAAATACAAGCCGGACATTGAGGCTGTCCGTGCCCTCGCTTCCGGAACATCGACGGAAGCTGACGATGACCTCGCCGTCCTACGGCGGTTGGCAGAGCTCCAGATTCCGTCGGCACAGGAGACCTCCGATGCTGTTGCGCAGCTGCGCTCCGCACTGGCTGAGCTAGCCCAGGTACGCGCCGCTTCTGTGGAGCGACTCGAACTGCGATCCGGCCTGCTGCACGATGCCCTTCAACTGCACGAGCAAGCCGGTGACAGCGAATGTCCCGTCTGCGGGCAAGGCGTGCTCGACGGGTCGTGGCGCCAACGTGTCGAGGAAGAACTGGCGGCAGAGCGGGCGGAGATTGGCCGCCTGAGGGAGGCACGGCGAGCGGCTCAGAAGGCTCGAAGCGATGTGCATGCCATCCTTGGCCGAGTGGCCGAGCCCGATGCACCGGATCGACTCGCTCTCGAGACACTCTCGCCAGCACGGTCCGCGTGCGAGAAGTGGTCGACGGCGCCCCAGGCTGACGACGAGATGCTCTGTGTCCATATCGAGACCAGCTACGGCGAGCTCGAACGTACTGCCCAGGGACTTCGCGAGGAAAGCGCTGCTCTGTTGGCCGAACGAGAGGACCTCTGGAGGCCGTACGCCACTCAGCTTTCCAGATGGGCCGATCTCGCGGACGAGGCGAAATCAACTGCGCCGCGTTTGCGTCTGCTCAAGACCGCGGCGGACTTCGCCACGAGTGCAACGGAGCGCCTGCGGGACATTCGACTCGAGGGTCTGGAGACAGGCGCCCGCGAGATCTGGGCTGCCCTTCGGCAGGAGAGTAACGTCGACCTCGGGTCCATCTCACTAAGGGGACGAGGCAAATAGAGGCACGTTGAGCTCCATGCCGCGGTGGACGGTTCCGAAGTTCAGGCACTCGGTGTAGTGAGCCAGGGGGAGTTGCACGCCCTCGCCCTTGCGTTGTTCCTGCCACGCGCGACGTTGCCAGGGAGCCCGTTCCGGTTCGTCGTACTGGACGATCCGATACAGGCGATGGACCCGGCGAAGGTGGATGCTTTCGTTCGTGTACTTGATGGGCTTGCCAAGGACCGGCAGGTTGTCGTCTTCTCACACGACGATCGGCTCGCTCAGGCGATCCGAGACCTCGAGGTGGACGCGAAGGTCCTTCATGTCATTCGCGGGCTCGATTCGGTGGTACGTATCGAGGAGGCGTCTGACCCCGCAACGCGGTGCCTCGAGGACGCCCATGCACTGGCGAAGGACGCGAAGGTTCCTCTCGACGTCAAGAACCGGGTCATTCCAAGTCTGTGCCGAACGGCCGTAGAAGCTGCGGCACGTGACCTCTTCATGAGGCGTCGATTCAAACAAGGGCTCAAACGCATCGACATCGAGAACGCCTGGCAGGCCGTGGATCGCACGCGCCAGAAGGTCGAGCTCGTCGTTGGAACCCAGAAGATTGAGGCATGGCTCGACGAGTGCTCATATCGTCGCGCCGCGCTGGCGGTCACCGGAAAGGCGACTCACGGCGGTCTCACTGGCGATCCGGCGGGCGCTGTGAAGAATGTACAGTGGCTGGTCAGAGACCTGCGAGCGCTCCCATGACTGTAGAAACCTCACCGGCGGACGTCCTCACTCATGCGCGCAACGTGCTCGCAGGCGAGCATGCGGATCTGCATGCACATGCGGCACGGGCTGCCGCGATGCTTGCTCGCCAGGCACTCGAGGACGTCGTGCATCAGCTCTGTCCGATGCTTCAGCAGGCGAGGATGCGCTCCCGATTGATCAGCCTTGGACATCCTGACGAATTCGGCATCGCTGATCTGGCCAAGAGTGCTTGGAACAAGCTGAGCATCGCTTGCCACTACCACGCATACGAGCTTTCGCCCTCGGCGGTTGAGATACGAGTCCTCATCGATCAGGTGGCCGAGATCGCTGCGAAGGCGGAGGTCACTGGGACCGCCGCCCTGCAAGGCCAAACGTGAGCAGGAAGGCCAGTACGGCGCAGGCGGCGATGGCGGTGGTCATGGGGAGGATGGTGCCGTTGGCGAACGTGCTCGTCACTGCCATCAGGGCCGCGCCGATGACGAGTTGGATGGTGCCCATCAGCGACGAGGCGGTGCCGGCGATGGCGCCGTGGTCGGCGAGGGCGAGCACGGAGGCGGCGGGGCCGCCGAGGCCGAGGAACGTGAACGCCACGAACAGCAAAGCGATCACCACCGCGAGATGGTCGACGCCCGCCGCGGTCAAGCCCAGCAGCAGCACGGCGACAGTCGCGTACGAGGCGACGGACACCACGACGATCCGGCGCAGCCCGTAGCGGCGCGCGAGCCGCCCGCTCAGCTGCATGCCGGCGAAGAACGCGCCGGCGTTGACCGAGAACGCGAGGCTGTAGAGCATCGGCGACAGCCCGTACTGACCGGTGAACACGAACGACGAGCTCGCCAGGAACGAGAAGAAGCCCGCGGTCGCGCACGCACCGACGAGCGTGAAGCCGAGGAACGTACGGTGCCGCAGCAGCAGCCCGCACGCCGACCACACCGCGCCGATGCTCGCGCTACGCAGCGAGCGCGGCCGCGTCTCCGGGATCAGCACGACAGCGAGCACGAGCCCGACGACGGACAGGCCGGCGATCAGCCAGAAGATCACCTGCCACGACGTACCGGCGATCACCAAGCTGCCGACCATCGGCGCGAGCACCGGCGACACGCTGAACACCAGCATCAGCACCGACAGCAGGCGCACCTCGTCGTGCCCGCTGTGCAGGTCGCGAACGACAGCACGCGCGATCACCATGCCGGCCGCACCGCCGATGCCCTCCAGGACGCGGAACGCGATCAGCGTCGGCAGATCGTCGGCCAGGGCGCACCCGACGCTCGCGAAGAGGAACAGCAGCACCCCGGCGTACAAAGGCGGCTTGCGACCGACCAGGTCCGAGATCGGCCCGAAGACGAGCTGCCCGAGAGCGAACGTCGCGAAGTACGCGGTCAGGCTCACCAGCACGGCGTCCGGACCGACGCCGAGGGAGCGGCCGATCGCGGGCAGCGAGGGCAGGTACATGTCGATCGCGAACGGCCCGAGCACCGTCAGCAGCCCCAGCACCAGCCCGTCCCGTACGAACCGAGCCCTGGCCGGTCGCGCCCCTGCCTGCACTGCCGTCGTCTCCGTCGTCTCCGTCGTCATGCCCAGACGACGAACGGCTCAGCGCCGGATGGACACCTCGCGACGGGCTAGTTTGGGCGAATGCCTCGTCACGATCACGATGCCGGCGGTCCGGCCGACCTCCTCGCGGCCAAGGCGGCGCTCCGCGACGAGGTCTGGACCGCGATGCGGGAAGCGCACGTCGCGCGGTTCCCCGGCGCGGTGGGGCGGATTCCCTCGTTCACCGGCTCCGAGGCGGCGGCCGAACGGCTTCGGGCCACGCCCGAGTGGAAGCAGGCGCGCACCATCAAGGCCAACCCGGACGCGGCCCAGTGGCCGGTACGGCAGCGCGCGCTCGAGGACGGGAAGCTCGTGTACATGGCCGTTCCGCGGTTGGCCGAGCCGGAACCGTTCTTCCTGCTCGACCCCGACGACCTCGCCGACACGCCGCGCAAGGCGTCGTCGATCAAGGGCGCCTCGGGTTCGGCCCGGCGGGTACGGGTCGACGAGCTGACGCCGGTCGACCTCGTCGTCGCCGGCTCCGTCGCCGCCGGCATGGACGGCGTCCGGCTCGGTAAGGGCGGCGGGTTCTCCGACCTGGAGTTCGCGCTCGCCAGCGAGGCAGGGCTGATCGGCGCGTCGACCGTGGTGGTGACGACCGTGCATCCGCTGCAGGTACGGCGCGCGGGAGAGATCCCGGAGACCTCGCACGACGTACGCCTCGACCTGGTCGTGACGCCGGACCACGTGATCGACTGCCGCGGCGACCACCGCCGCGCGGCCGGACGGATCGACTGGGACGCGCTCACCGAGGAGAAGATCGCCGCGATTCCGTTGCTCGCCGCTCTTCGCCCGTCCTGAGCGGGGATATCCTGCGGGCTGTGAGTACGTCGGAACAGGACGAACGCGAGTACGTCGCGAAGGTACGGTCGGCACCGGTCGAGGGGCTGGTCTCGGAACTGCTCTTCACCCTGCTCAGCGCCGCCCAGCTGAAGCTCGGTCGCAAGGACGCGCGGCTGCTGATCGACCTCGCCGGGGTCGTGACTGACCATGCGCGCGACCACGTGTCGGCCGGATTCGCCAAGCAGGTGGACGAATCGCTCGGTCAGCTTCGTTTCGCGCAGGTGAGCGCCGAACGCGAGGTCGCGCAGCGAGCGGAGCCGGAGCCGAACGACTTGGCGGCCGTACCCACGCCGCCCGCTGCTCCCGCGCCGCCTGCGCCGCCTGCCTCGAAGCTGTGGGTGCCGGGGCGCTAGACGGCGCTTCGCCGCGCTTTGAGGAGCAAACCCGCGGTGGACCTGCCGGCATCGCCAGGCCGTTTTGGGATGTTCACCGCGCTCCTGGTCTGGGGTGGCTCCGGTGCGAGTCTTATTAGGTAGCGTGACGGCGTGCGTCGCCATCGGGATCTGCCCAAGGACATCAAGGACACGCTGCCGCTCGAGCGGGGCGAACGCGTGCTCGCCGCCGCTCCGGACGCGAACCAGCGGTGGAGCGCCGGCACGGACCGCGCCTTGTACCTGCCTGGCGACGACGGCTCGTCGATTCGCATCCCGTGGCAGCAGATCGAGCACGCGGAGTGGGACCAGGACGCCGAGATCCTCCGCGTGACCGAGTCGGCGCCGTTCGGCGAGCAGCTGCCGTTGCGGGTCGTACGCCTCGAGGAGCCGCCCACCCGCCTGCTCAGCCTGATCCGCGAGCGCGTCACGGCCAGCGTCGTGGTGTCGCAGCACGTACCCCTGCGCGGCCCGGTCGGCGTCCGGGTGGTCGCGCGGCGGCGGCCGGGCAGCGACGAACCGTTGGTCTGGTCGGTCGCGTTCGACGAGGGCCTCGACCCGGACGCACCCGGCGTGCTCGACGCTGCCGAAGGAGCGCTGACGGAGGTCCGCGGCCAGGTGGAGCCGTGAGGCTGAGGCGACTGGCTGGCGCCCTGTGCGCCGTCGTCCTGCTCGCGGGCTGCATGCCGGAGGCGTCCCGGTCGACCGCGGCGGAGCCTTCGGAGCCGCCCGCCGCTCGCTCCGCGCAGCCGGCGCCGCCGACGAACGAGCCGCGGCCGCGGCCTTCGCCGGAGCCGGGGGAGAGCCCGCAGGAGTCGGAAGAGAACGGCTGCCCGACGGGTGGCGGCGGGTCGCTCGGCACGCTGGTCTCCTACCTCGACGCCGTACCCAGTCCGGCGTGGAAGGACCGCCCGGTCGTACGGCTCTGCTTCGACGTACCCGCCGACCGCCGGGTGGTGACCGGGCACGAGACGGTCTCGTTCAAGCCCGACCGGCAGACGTGCGAGCTCGTGTTCCGCGCCTGGCCGAACAAGCCGGACTCCGCGGTCAACGGGACGAAGCTCGAGGTCAAGGCCGTCGTCGTGGGCGGCAAGCCGGTGACGCCGCAGGTCGAGGCGGCGGGTGCGCCGAAGGGTGTCCCCGGGACGTTGATCCGGGTGCCGCTCGCCGGGTGCCTGAAGCCGGGGCAGCAGGTGACGGCGGATCTGGACTTCACGCTCACGTTGGGGCCGGACGGCGACGAGCGGGCGAGCTACTCGTCGGAGGACAAGACGGCGTGGCTGGCGACCGCTTTCCCCTTGCTGGCTTGGGAACGTGGCCGCGGTTGGGCGACCGAGCCGGCGGTGAACCTGTTCGGCGAGATGACGACGAGCGAGGAGTTCGACCTCGAGTCGTTGCTGGTGATCGCGCCGTCGAGCGACGAGGTGCTGGGTACCGGCCGGTCGGAAGGCACGGTTGAGGGTCCGCGACAGGGGACGACGACGCACCAGTTCTCCGCGGACGCCGTCCGGGACGTGGCGGTGACGGTGGGGGAGCTGACCGTCGTGCAGCGCGACGTCGGCGACCTTCGGGTCCACGTGGGGGCGCCGGCGAGTGGGTCCAAGGTGTCGCCGGACGTGTGGGCGGACGAGACGGTGGCGACGATCCGTTCGCTGGTGTCGGAGCTCGGTGACTTCCCGTACGAGGACCTGTGGGTGACGATCGCGCCGGACGTGTCGAGCGGGATCGAGCTGGCCGGGGCGATCCAGTTCGGCGACGTCGATCCGCGCCAGTTCAAGCCGCTGGTGCCGCACGAGGTAGCGCATATGTGGTTCTACGGGCTGGTGGGGAACGACCAGGCGCGTGATCCGTGGCTGGACGAGTCGTTCGCGGAGTACGCGGAGACGCTCGTGACCGGTCGCGAGTCGCAGGCGCTGTCGTACGTTGCTCCGGAGGCGGTGCGGAACCAGGTCGGGCGGCCGATGTCCTGGTACGCCGCCCGGCCCGAGGCGGCCGACAAGTACGCCGCGGGCGTCTACCGCCAGGGCGGGGCGATGCTGCACAAGGCCCGCGCCGCGGCGGGTCCAGACGTGTTCGACCGGCTGCTGCGGGACTACGTCGCGACGTACGCGCACACGATCGTGACGCCCGCCTCGGTGTCGAAGGCCTTCGCCTCCGCCCCTGCCGCTTTGGCCGTGATGCGCGAGTACGGAGCCCTCCCACGCTGAGTGCTTACCCGTTCGTCCCTGCCCTGGTCCGGCTGCTAGTCTTTCCTGCGTTGTCCGGCGTCGCCCGGGCACGGTCCCGCGTAGCTCAATTGGCAGAGCGTTCGGCTGTTAACCGATAGGTTGCTGGTTCGAGTCCAGCCGCGGGAGCACCCCTCCTGACCAGGCCTCCTGAGGCCTGGCACCCCCTCCCCGCCGCTAAGCTCGGTCCGTTCACAGAACGCCAAGGGGCGGTAGCTCAGCTGGTTAGAGCAGGGGACTCATAATCCCTGGGTCGCGGGTTCGAGTCCCGCCCGCCCTACCGGTAAAGCCGCAGGTCAGAGCCATGCGCGCCCTACCATGGTTCAATCCGAGCCGGAGTCGACCCGCGCGACCTGATCGCCGACCGGAACGTACGCGAGGAAACCCTGACCGACCCGGATCTGGTCGGAAGCATCAAGGACGTTGGTGTCCTCCAGCCAATCGTCGCCGTCCGCGCCGCCGGTCCTGGTGACGAGCCGGTGTTCCGGGTGAGGTTCGGACACCGCCGCACGCTTGCCGCGATCGAGGCCGAACTCCCGACGGTCCCCGTGTATGTGATCGGAGATGAGGCCACCAGCACACCGGTCGAGATCGAGCGTCTGCTCGGCCAGTACGCCGAGAACGAGCACCGCGCCCCGCTCACCTCCGCCGACCGGGTCAACGTCGTTCACCAACTGTCGTTGCTCAAAGTCAGCCCTACCCAGTTCGCGAAGCGCACCCGCATGGCCCGCGCCGATGTCGACCATGCCGTGGCGGTCGCGAAGTCCGCCACAGCTCGGGATCTCGCCCGCAGCCGCACCAGCGCCCAGGAGGACGAGGACCAGGACGAGCCCGAGCTGACCTTGGAGCACCTGGCCGCGATCGCCGAGTTCGACGACGACCCCGTCGCCGTGGATCGACTGATCAAGGCCTCCCAGAGGTACGGTTTCGCTCACACTCTTGCCGGTCTCCGCGACGAGCGTCAGCGGGCCGAAGAGCGCGCTGTCGAGGTCGCCGAGTTGGAGAAGCGCGGGCTACGAGTGGTCTTCCCCGACCAGAGCAGCGAAGCTGGCCGATTGGTCGAGACCCTGGACTTGCAGCTGTCGTCCAACTCGACTTCGCGGTCGAGACGGTTATCCGTGCCTATCTCGCAGATGGCGGAAGTCCGCACGCGCGGCGTGAGCAACGCTTCACCGAGCTGCTCAAGCTTGCCGATGACATGCTGTAGGCGCGGGCAAAGCCGCGTCTGTGCCGATGCGAGCAGGTGTCGAGCAACTTCGAGGCGTTCGAAGCGCTGCACAACACGAAGCTCGCGTGCCAACCCGCGTTGAATTCGCCGAGTCAGTGGTTCATGCCAGAGAGACCTTGGTGGAACTCACACGCCTTGCATGGGACTTCGATTTCTTCGAAGCCGACCTTGAAGCGATAAAGTCCGACGAGGCGCGCGAACGACTACACAGAGCCGTCGGATGTCAGGTCAGCGGGGACACCCACGGTGCGATGGGATGGATTCGTGCTGCCTTTGAGTATGCCTTCGCGAACGGTGGCGAGAACCTGGTTGGGCCAGTTGTCAACGTCGCCGAGCTCCTGGTTGTCGTTAGGGGTGTGTTGCACTCAAGCGTCGACCAGGACCCCTTCCATAGAGCCGAAGACGCAGCGATCGCCCTGCGGCGCCTCCAGATCCTCGGTCGACTCACGGCGTTTGGCATGAACGTCACGCAGTATTTGCACTGGAGAGACAAGTTCTCAGATGCGCCCCCCGTTGAGTATGAGCGGCGAGCTGTCATATTTCTCCGGGACCAAGCCGCCATGGACGGAGCGGGCTTGCCAAGCCGGTCTTGCATACGTCGTCGATTCGATCCTCAGCATGGAGCAAGTCGTTCCAGACATCGATCCCGGCGGATTCAGGCGGGGTGGAGTCGACCAGCTATGAGCCGGGGGTGCAGCAACAGAAGGCTCGATCGCCGCGGTCGACGCGCGAGTCCTGGAGAGGCCGACGCGTTACCCTAACCACATGCATCACAGCTCGGCGAGGGATACGAGGGCAATTCACCAGCCCGACACGCGGGGAGCAAAGTGCCTTACCTGAACCACTACACCGCGATGGGCACACCAATCGACACCCTGTGACGTCCGGGATCCGATATGGAGGTGTTCACGCACGCGGTCAAGTACGCCACGAGGCTGCACGAACTCGGCGACCGACGCTTGCTCGTCGGATGGGATGACTCCAGCGGCGCCACCCTCGAGCCGCTCCTCCACAACAACAAGGTGCACTGTTCCACCCCTCAGTTCCGAGGCTCGAGAACCCAGCGCATTCGACCACGCCGAACCTTGGACGAAAGCGATGCCTGCCCTCCTGCGCGGTCACGGTCGTTGACCTCTTCGATACTGCGCGGCAGATGGCAGTTCCCGTCGCCGCCGCACCTCTTTCTGTCGCATACAAGAGCACGCACCTGCCACCGAGATCGTCGCCACAGTCCTGAGTCACCTCGCCGACAACGTTCCCAGAGCACTACGGCCCTCATGCGAACCACATGTATCGCCAGCCCTACGACGAGCCTTCCGTCCGGGCATGGTGGCGAGGGAAAGCGTCCCCGCTCCGTCGAGGTGGGGGTCACTCGTCGCCCGACGCCGACCACGTACCTGACGTCCGCCGCTGACCAGGGAGTGAACGCCGCCGAGCGGGGTCTGCTCACCTCGCGGAACGCTCGTGGAACGCGGACCGGGCTATGTTCCGGTCAGCGATCGCTCGCCGCGGGCGAGCACCCGAGAGGAAGGTCATGAGATGTCGACCGAAGGAAACAAGGATCTAGTACGCCGCTTCGAAGAAGAGGTCTGGAACGGCCGAAATCCGTCGCAAGTCGAGAACTTCTTCACCGCTGGCCACGTCTTTCGGGCAGCCGGGAGCCCGCCCCTGGACCGAGAGGGCCACCGCGCGATGATCGCTGGGTTCCAACGCGCGTTCCCAGACGGGCGGAACACGAGCGACGATCTGGTCGCCGAAGGCGACAAGGTCGTACAACGCTGGACGTACAGCGGAACCCACCAGGGGGTGTTCCAGGGCATTTCGCCGACGGGAAGAACGGTGAGGCTGACGGGCATCAGCATCTGGCGCTTCGAAGGAACCAAGATCGTCGAGAGCTGGCATGAGGTCGACAGCCTTGGCCTGATGCAGCAGCTCGGTGCCATGCCCGCACCAGGCCTGGCCGAACCGGCCACCGCCTAACCAGCTCGACAAGCATCGGCAGCCGAGCTCCAAGCCGTCCGCTCGGCCCTTCCGCCAGGTCATCGCTCGGCTTCGCGCATGGCTCTAGTCCGACAAGTGGCGGAAGTACAGGCGGCGAGCGTAGTGGTCTGACGCCCGGGCATGTGGCAGGCGGGCTGACTTCGATTGAGCGGCGTCAGGAAGCCGGAGACTGAACCGACCTGGGACTCCGATCCGACTTCTCGTACCGGCCGGGCTCGCTCCACCCGTGCGCGACGGTGGCGAACGGATCGCTCGTAGTACCGCAGGGTCTCTGGATTCACCCCAGCCGCCGCCGCGACCTGTCCCGATCGCCGGACTCGACCAGTTGTGCTCCCACGGTAAGCCCGTACGCAGGTACCGGATGCAACCCGAAGGCGCCGGGCTTGTCATGAAGCATGCGCACTCGCATCAGCCGACTCCCGGGTGGGCTGGCGGAAGAAGGCGCGCGCTGTGGGGAGGGCGAGCAGAACGACGATGAGCACCGAGCCGAGGGTGACGAGGATCAGCTTGGCCCAGGACTCGATCGGGTACCAGTTCGGGAACTCCGCGGCGGCTGCTTTGACGAGTGCTTCGACGTCGACCGCGTGCAGGGCCTGGTTGTCGGACTGGGCGAACGCCTTGGTGATGCCCTGGGCGAGGAAGACCTGGCCGCTGACCAGGATCGCGCCGGCGATGGCGAGGAGCGGTTGGAAGATCCAGGTGAGGAGGCGGCCGAGGCGTCGTCCGTTCAGGTTGAGCATCGCCAGTGTGATGAGGATCAGCGCGATGGCGAGCGCGGGGGCGGTGCCGGCTAGGCCCTCGTCGAAGCGCAGGCTCTCGCCGGTGAGAGCTCCGGGTGGGAGTCCCTGGCGGCGCATCTCGTTCTCGGCTGCCTGTTGTGCGGCCGGGCCGTAGAGCAGTGCGGTGACGACGGAGATGCCGAACGCGGTGGCGAGCAGCAGTTGAAGAACGGCGGCGAGGGTGACGGATCGGGGGCGTTTCATGATGGCTCCCTCTACTTGAACTAAGTGCAAGTCACACGCTAACCGTAGACTTGAACTAAGTGCAAGTCTGGCTATGCTGATCGACATGCCGCGGAACACGCTGACGTCGGAGCAGATCGTGCGGGCGGCCGTCGACCTGCTCGACGAGGAAGGGCTCGAGGGTCTGAACATGCGCGCCCTCGGTGTCCGGCTCGGCTCGGCGGCGACCGCGGTGTACTGGCACGTGAAGACGAAGGACGAGCTCGTCGTGCTCGCGGCGGACTCGGTGTGGTCGGAGATCGCCCTACCTTCGCCGTCGAACGTGGGTTGGCGCGAGGCCGCGGCGTCGATGGCGCGCGACCTGCTCGCGATGGTCATCCGGCATCCCTGGCTGGCGACCGCGATGAGCACGCACCTGATCTACGGCGAGGGCAAGGCGCGGCGTGACGACCACGCGCTCGGCGTGTACGAGGCGGCCGGCTTCAAGGGCGCCGACGCCGAGTGGGCGTTACAGATCGTCGTGGTCTTCGTCCTCGGCAGAGCCCTGTCCGAAGCGGCCGAGCTCTCCCGCCAGCGCCGCCTCCGTCAGTCCGGAGGCGAGGAGCGGGACCGGCGTTCGTACGAGGCGGCCGCGGCGATCGCGATGTCCTACCCCCGCCTCCGCGCCCGCGCCGAGGCCGTTCCCCAAGGGCCGGACAGCAGCTTCGAGACTGGCCTCGAGCTCATCCTCGACGCACTCGAGGCCAGGCGACGCTAGCTGCCGGTCACGCGTCGTCGTCGCCGGGTTGTACGCGTTCCGCCGTCGCGTCGTGCCTGTATGCGCTGCCAGCGTTCGACCAAGGCCATCGCCACGCACAGGAGGTAGCCACCTTCTACGCCGCGCTATTCCAGCACCTGGACGCGCGGCTCGCGATAGCCCGCGAGCTGGGCTTCGTCATCGTCGACGGGCACGGCCGCGACGCAAGCTACTTCGCCCCGCACTGTGCACTCAGCTTGAACACGCGGCACGTCCTGAGGTAGTGCTTCTCGAAGCGCGACATCCGCGCTGAGCTCGGGTTCAGCGGAATCAGGAGTGCTGCTCCCGTTCGAGGAAGTCCTTGAGAACGGTGACGAGCTTGACCGGCTTCTCGAACACCACCACATGACCGCTGTCGAGCTCGACGTACTCGCTGCCCTTGATCGACTCGTGCAGCGCACGGGAGTGCTCGACCGGGATCAGGTGATCCTGAGCGCAGCCGACGACGAGCGTTGGCGCGATGATGTGGGGGAGTTCGTCGCGGATGTCGATGCGTAGGTCGAGTGCGAGCTGGCGGCGAGTGCCGTGTGCAGGCTCGGCGGACCGGAGCTCGGCGAGTCCCTCGGGGCCCAGCCTGCTCAGGAACGCCGGGCTGAAGGCGATCAGCGGCGCCACCGCTGATGCCAGCCCTGGCGCGACGTCCATGGCGTCGGCCCAGGTGTGGAGCCCCAGTCGGAGCCGAGAGTCTTCGCTGTGCGTCCAGCCGGCGATGAGCACGAGGCGTCGTACGAGCTCGGGCCGGCGAGCCGCGATGCTGGCCGCCACCACGGCGCCTGCTCCACCAGAAGGTCGAGCATGAGGTCGCCGGAGGGCGCGGTGGTCTCGCCGCTGCCGGCGTAGTCGGGGGTGATGACGGTACGCTCGCCGGCGAACTGCTCGACCAGGTGGCCGTAGTTCGCCGCCGCGTCCAGGCTGGTGCCATGCACGAGGACGAGGCCCGGGCCGTTGCCGGCGATCGCGTAGTGCACCTTCGTGCCGGAGGCGTGGGTGATGGGCATGGAGTCTCTTTCACTCAGCGCTGGGCGCGCGGCGGAGTCCGAACAGGGCGATGGCGGCTCCGGCCAGGGGAATGGCTACGACGGCGAGGACGCCGAGTCGCACCCCCTGCAAGGAGGTACTCGCTGCGATGACGGCCAGACCGATGCCGCCGCCGAGTTGGAGGGCGGTGTTGTTCAGGCCGGCCGCCGTTCCGTGGTCCGCAGGAACGGTCCCCGCGACTCCGCCGACGGTGGCGGCCGGATAGGCCAGCCCCATGCCGATGCCGAGCGAGATCAACGCGGAGACCACGACCAGCCCGAACGCCCACCCGGGCGTGAGCGCCAGCAGGAGAGCGTTGCCCGCCGCGACCACGAGCAGGCCCGCGGTGTAAACGGCGCGCAGCCCGAACCGGTCCAGTGCCCGCGGTGCCACGTAGCGTCCGACGAGTACGGACACGATGCTGCCCGGCAGCAGGGTGAGTGCCGTCCGCATCGCCGACTGGTGCAGCACGTCCTGCAGGTAGAGCGTCACGATGAACGACACACCGAACGGTGCCGCGAGCACCGCGAGTGCGGCGCCGTCGGCGGCCGCCAGGCCGCGCGTCCGGACGAGTCGTTGCGGCAACAGCGGGGCGGCGCTCCGCCGTTCGATGAGGACGAAGGCGGCCAGTACGACTACTGCCGCGGCCAACGCGACAGCCGCGGCCGGCTTGCCGGCTTGGGTGATGCCATAGAGCAGCAGGATCGCGCCGCTCGTCGCGGTCAGCGCGCCCGCGACGTCCTACCCGCCGTGCGGGCGCGGTTCGGATCGGGGAACGGACGCGACCGCGGCAATCAGCGTGACCGCGACCACGGGCACCTTGGCGAGGAAGATCCATCGCCAAGACAGCCCATCGGTGAGGAGTCCACCCAGGACGAGACCAGCGCTGAAGCCGCTGGCCCCGGCCGCGGTGAAGGTCGCGAACGCCCGGTTGCGCGCGGGCCCCTCGGCGAACCCGGTGGCGAGCATGGAGACGGCCGTCGGCACGGTGAGTGCCGCGCCAATCCCCTGGATGGCACGGGCGCCGATGAGGACCCCGCCATCGCTCGAGAGCCCGCAGACCAACGAAGCCGCTCCGAAGATCGCCAACCCAGCAAGGAAGACGGGCCGAGTGCCGAGCAGATCCCCGGCTCGGCCGCCGAGCAGCAGGAAGCCGCCGTAGGTCACGACGTACGCCGTGGCCACCCACGCCAGGGAGCTGGTCGACAGGCGTAGCTCCGCCTGGATGCTGGGCAAGGCGATCTGGGTGATGGACAAGTCGAGTGCGTCGAAGAAGATGGTCGCGCACACCACCGCCAGCAGCAGCCCGGCAGTGCGCGGTCTGGTGTCCGTACTGAAGCTCACGACACTTGAACATAGATCGCCTTGCAGGCAACGCGGAAACACCGATCATGCCGCGATTGACAAGGCTGGGTTGTCGAATCCCCGCCGACCTGGTCATTCGAGCGGCACGAGCCAGCGTTCCTCGGCGCTCAGGGCACGGACAGACTGCTTGAACGCGCGTAGCTCCGGTCGTTCCTCGGCCGCCGGCGCCGTCATCACCGACCAGGCGAAGATGGGTGTCGGCTCGACGAGCGGGCGGAAGACCAGGTCGGCCGGCGGGTCGGCCCAGGCGACCGTGGGGGTGACGCTTGCGCTCCCGCGCAGGACGTCCGCGGCGGCGGCCGACCCGTGGGTGGCGGCGGGCCAACGTCGCGGACGTACGCCCGCCTGCGCACAGAAGAGTGCGACGAACTCGACCCATTCGGCCGCAGCGGTATCGGAGGGAAGCAGGAGGTCGACGTCGCTGAGCCGGGCGACCGGCACGGTGTCGAGCCGGGCGAGATCGTGGTGACCGCCCATGCCGAGGAGAACGGGTTCCCGCCGGATCAGGTCGGCGTTCAGGTCCGGCGGGCAGTGGGTGGCCAGGCCGAGCAGGGCGTCGAGGCGGCCATCAAGCAAGGCGTCCAGTCCGCGCGCGACCCCGTCCTCGACGAGTTCCACGGGCAGGTCCGGATGGTCAGTTCGCAAGCGGCGCAGGATCTTCGCCGCGGTGAACAGGCTGGTGGCCGACAGATCGAGGCGAAGCGGTCGGACGTCCTCGCCCAGCTCGGCGCGCCGGGCGGCGTCGACTGCCTTGTCCGCGGCGACGGTTGAACGCCGTGCCCAGACGAGCATCGCCTCGCCGGCGGCAGTCAGTCGGACCGAACGGGTGGTGCGCTCGAACAGCTTGACGCCGAGCTCGCGCTCGAGCTGCTGGACGATCCGGCTGAGCGCCTGCTGCGACACGAACAGCCGGCGAGCAGCGACGGAGAAGCTCAACTCCTCCGCGACTGCCACGAAGTATCGAAGATGCCGCAGCTCAGGAGGCACGTGCTCCAGCCTATTCCTGGCGACCACCGTTCCGCCGAAGTCGGCGGAATCCTCACCCAGCGCTGGTCATCCGGTCGGGTTGGCGACGACCGTCGAGGGTGCTGTCGTGGTGTCGTGAGCGACCTGACGGCGGGTGGTGGGGGCCGGTCCGGGCCAGCGCTGGCGGGATCCCGACCTGTGGTTGGTCTCCGAGTCGAGCGCGAGACGACGGCCGCCCCACACCGGCTCCCGATGATCAGCGCTGCGGTTCCGCTTACGACGAACGTGCTCTCGCCACGCCCTCGCCTGCCGTTGCGATGAGATGGGCAGCGATCGCGGACGGCCACAGCCAGATGAGGGCATGACCTACAAGAGCAAGCCGGTAGTCGCCGCTCACGAGTCCGGCGACGGTCAGCGCGAGGTCAGCGGCGGCACTAGCGAGGCAGTACGTGGCCCAGGTCCGCTGCTGGAGACCGGCGAAGCGGCGGGCGTAGACCAGGCAAGCCGCGATCAGTGCCCAGCCGCCGAGGGTGACGCCGGCGACGTGGAGCGTGCCGTGCCAGCTCAGCGTCTCCGACGTGCCAGCAGCGGCTCCGGGCGGGAACCCGTAGCCCTGGTCGGGCAGGAAGGCGCCGCTGGCAAGTTGGCAGGCCGCGAAGACGCCGACCAGCAACGGGCTCCACGTTCGAGCCCTGCCCCACCCGAGGGCCCGCCGGATGCCGGCGGCCGCGGCACCGAACAGGATCCCGCTGAGCACGAGGTTGACGATCTGGATCCACCCCTGCGCACCGAGGCTCAGCTGGCTGAGCGGCGTGACCTTCAGGTCGAAACCTGCGCGGTTCAGTCCCTGGATCACGAGCACTGCGACGAAGAGCGGCCCAGCGATGATGCCGCACCACAGCAGCGCCCGGGTCAGGCGGTCGGTTGAGGTGCGGGCGGCGGGCTGGCCGGTCGCGACGTTGGGAGAAAGCATGATGATGCCTTTCGTTCGACGTTCTGACAGGTGGCGGACGGAGGGCTATCGCGAGCGCGAAATCGTGCCGAGCGTCGCGTGGCCTGGGTCGCGTCCGAGTGCGCCCAGGAGCCGATTTTGCAGAGGTGCGTCGGCGGGGACGTTCACCTCCGGACCCAGAATCTTCATGTCAGGTTGGCGGAACGCCGCCAGCATCTCGCCGGGCAGCGCCGTGATCGTCGCCCAGATCCGTTCGACGTCGGATGGGTCGATGATGTTGTCCTGGTCGGTTGCCGTCGCGAGATCCCAGCCGTGCAGGGGAAGGTCGTCGCTGAGGACGGAGTCGACGTACTGTGCGGCGGTCATGTAGCCGCTCGGCATGTCAACCATCGCCTCGGCGAGTGGGGGATCGTCGAGGACGGCGAGTACTCCCGCGCGCGCCGCGGCGAAGGCCGCCAGAGGGGTCTGTGCGACCGTCGGTGTGTCGTCAGCCTGGCGGTCGAGCGTGCGCAGCAGTGCCAGGTGCATGTCGACGACGTGTGCTACCACGTCGCGTGCCGTCCAGTCGTCGCATGGAGACTGATGGGACCACTGGTCGGGCTCCACTTCGGCGACCTTCCGGTGAAAGTCGTCGACACGTCGCCGATACCGGTCCGCGAGCTGGGTGATGGATTCGCTGTTCATGTGACGTGAAACGACGGCCGGGTACGAAACTCATCGGTGGGTCCGAGACCGGCTTGCGATCATGCGTCCGCCAGGAGCTCCGGCGCGCCGAAGCGCTGGGCCAGCTCCGGTCCGAAGGTGGTGATCTCGCGTACCTGTCCGTCGAGCATCCGCAGCACGTCGATCTTGAACGCCCGGTAGCTGCTGTCGCCATGGCGTCGCAGGTAGCAGACTGTCGCCGGCTGGTGGTTCGCCCATACCGGCCGCAGGAGCCAGTCGCCCATCCCGTCGCCGCTGAACGCATTCTCGACCAGGAGCAGCAACGACTCGCGCCCGTAGTAGCGCGCCGGTACGGGCGGCATCGTGATCCGGATGTCTTCGTGTAGCAGCGCGATCATGCTGCTGAAGTCACCGCGCTCGTGCGCCGACATGTAGCCCTCGAGCAGCTTCCGCTCCCACTCACTGGGTTGCCAGCTCCGGACGGCAGCGTCGTCCCGCGTCGGCGCGAGCCCACCGATCGTCGTTCGAGCCCGCTGGAGTGCACTGTTCACGGACGGCACTGTCGTCTCCAACGTTGTCGCGGCTTCCGAGGCGGACCAGCCGAGAACGTCGCGAAGAATGAGCACGGCCCGCTGCCGGGGCGGCAGCAGCTGGATCACCGCGATGTACGCCAGCGCGATCGTCTCCTTCGCGACGACCACGGCGCCGGGCTCGTCGTCAGTGAGCAATCGATCCGGAAACGGCTGCAGCCAAGGCAGATCAGCCAACGACTCCAAGGAGTCCACCTGCCGCTTCGACCTCTTCAACGCGTCGAGACACGCGTTCGTCGCGATGCGGTACAGCCACGCGCGCAGGTTGGTCCGATCGAACGTCGCCCGCGCCCGCCACGCACGGAGGAAGGCCTCCTGGACGGCATCCTCGGCCTCCTCGAGGTTCCCGAGCATTCGATAGCAGTGCAGGAGCAGTTCCCGGCGGTGACGCTCGGCCTCGTCGAGGAGGAGGTCGCTGGTCATGCGCCGAGCTGTTCGGCTGGTCGGTGGCTGACGTCGAGGTCTCGAACGCTCATCGCGGCTCGGCTCTGTCGACGACCTGGTGTCGCACGTCACGTGGCTCGACGCGGTCAGCGCAGTGCGGACAGCGGAGCTCGGGCGTCACCGTACTGCCACACCGCTCATGGAGCGTGGTGAGGGAAGGGCGTTGGCCGTCGATCATCCATCGGTCGCCCCAAGCCAGCAGCGACACGATGACCGGGTAGAGATCCTCGCCTTTGTCGGTAAGGGAATACTCGTACCTGACGGGACGGTCGCTGTACGGTGCGCGCTCGAGCACACCGTGCTGGACCAGGTCAGCCAGCCGGGAGCTGACGAGGTGGCGCGCCGCTCCGGTGTTGTCGTGGAACTCCTCGAACCGGGTCGATCCCAAGAACGCTTCCCGCAGCAGCAGAAGCGTCCACCGGTCACCGACGACGGACAGCGCTCGGGCGATCGAGCAACGGCTGTCCCCGATCTCCGCCCAACGCACAGGACCAGCCTAGTGCATTCCGTTTCGGAACTCACTCGGCTCGCTCGTCGACCCTTGCGGAGATGAGTGACTCTCCATCCGACGACGTTGACGAGTCCGGAGACTTCCATTTTCGGACGAGCACCGAACCAAACGAGCCTTGCTCCCGTGCCGCCGAATGTGAGGCCCCGACGACCTCGAGGAGCGGGACCAGCGTTCGTACGAGGCGGCTGCCGCGATCGCGATGTCCTATCCCCGCCTTCGCGCCCGCGCCGAGGCCGTTCCGGACGGGCCGGACACCAGCTTCGAGTCTGGCCTTGAGCTGATCCTCGATGCCCTTGAGGCCAGGCTGGCTAAGCGATAGTCGCCTTTCCTCGTCGCGTCTGAGCGTTCGCTCGGGCCTGCTTGCGTTGCCAGCGTTCGACCAAAGTGGGGAGTTCGCTGAGCAGGAAGTCGTAGAAGCCGCGCATGTTCTCCAGTCGTTGGCGGGTGGGGCTGCCCGGCTTGGAGCGTGCGATGCCGGCGTCGGCGGCCTCGCGCATGATCCGGACCGCGGCGTTCTGGTGGGAGAACAGGGTCGCCCACGCGTCGTCGCGCAGGCGGTAGTGGTCGCGGCGGCTTCCGGGTGCGGGGACCTGTTCGAGCAGGCCGACGTCGAGGAGGGCGCGGATGCTGGTGGAGGCGGAGCCGGCGCTGATCTGGAGGTTGTCGACGAGGTCGCCCTGGGTGAGCGTCGGCTCGTTGGTGAACAGGAACGCGGCGAACACGAGCAGTTGCAGGGGGCACTGAACAGCCGGATCGTCATCGAGCAGGCCAAGGGCGGACTCGCGCAGCACCGCGGCGTCACGGTCGACGAGGCGTTCCAACTCCTCCGCACCCACGCACGCCGCCATCAGCTCCGCCTGGGTGACGTCGCACTGTCCGTCCTCCGCGACCCGACCAGCCTCGACGACACCGCGACCTGATCACACGAGAGGCTCGGCAGCTCCGAAACGCCGGGCTCACTCATTCTGTCGCGCGACTGAGCCTGATCCTGGGCCCTTGCTCCGCTTCGGCCAGCGTTGGATAGAGATCGAGGTACTGATCGAGACTGGTGATGCGCAGCACCTTGGCTGGCCCTCTTGACGCGCCTGCCACGCGTAGGTCGAGCCCGAGCTGGGTGGCGCGACGCTGGGCGGCTACCAGCCCGGACAACCCCCGGGAGTCAAGGAAGGAAACTTCGCGCAGATCGATGATCATCACCGGGGCACGCTCCGGGTCCATGAGGCACAGGAGCGTCTCCTTCAGCTCGCCGGCCGTGGTGAGATCGACGTCGCCCGCCACCGAGACGACGGCTTGGACTCGCCGTTCAACCGCGTGCTGATTTTCATGACGTACCGCCCAACGTCGGACACGGGGTCTGGGTGCTCGATTTGGGTATCGCTCAGGAAGCGTACGCCTCAATAGCTCCGACCGGGCGAGTGAACGCCTCGCCGGCTAGAGACGTCGCGGCGGGCGGCTCAGTGCGGGTTCGAGAACGTCGAGTGCGCGATGGAGCTCGGTGCGCGTTCGGGCTGGTGTGTAGCCGCTCTCCGCGCTGTGCAGCACGGTGGCGACGAGTGCTCCGACGAGGGCGCCCGAGAGGGTGCGCGCCTTGGCGTCGTCGTAGTGGGCGGGGTACGTGGCGCGTAGTTGCTCGGCGATCAGACGTTCGGCGGTGAAGAGGCGTTGCAACGCCATCGCTTGTAGCCCGGAGTCGGACAGGAGAGCGCCGATGCGCTGCAGGCGTTGGGGTCCGGCGAGGTCGGCCATGTCGGCGATGCGGTCGACGATGCGGCGGATGGCGTCGACTGGGTCGAGTCCGTCGGGCAGATCGGCGAACGCCGCGACGATCAGCTCGAGCCGTTCGTCGGTGCCTGCGAAGAGCACGGCTTCCTTGGTGGGGAAGTAGCTGAAGAAGGTCCGGGGTGCGATGTCGGCGGCGGCCGCGATGTCGGCGACCGTCGTTCGTTCGTACCCACGGTCGGCGAACAGCGCGAGGGCCGCCTCTGTCAGTGCCTCGCGGGTACGGCGCTTCTTGCGCTCCCGTAGCCCGAGCGTCTCGTCGTCTCCGTTCGCCACGAGCGTCATTCTATGCAGCTTGATGCAAAACTGCAGTACACTGCAGAATTGCCATGACCACCGTCAACGCGATCGACGTCGCCGACCTCCGGGTGCGCTACGCCGGAGCGAGTCACGATGCCGTTGCCGGGATCGACCTCACCGTTGCCCGCGGCGAGATCTTCGGCCTGCTCGGCCCCAACGGCGCGGGCAAGTCGACCACGCTGCACGTCCTGACCGGCCAGCGCCGCGACTTCGCCGGCCGCGTGCAGGTGTTGGGTCGGCCCGTACGCGGCTGGGGCCGGGCTCTCTACGAGCGGATCGGCGTCGGCTTCGAGCTTCCCGCGTACTACCCGAAGCTCACGGCACGGGAGAACCTCGCCGCCTTCGGCGCGCTGTACGCCGGCCCGGTGGACTCACCGGAGGAGGCGCTGGGGATCGTCGGTCTCGCCGACGTCGCGGACGAGCGGGTCGCCCGCTTCTCCAAGGGGATGAAGATGCGGCTGAACCTCGCGCGTGCGTTCCTCCATCGTCCGGAGCTGCTGTTCCTGGACGAGCCGACGTCGGGCCTGGACCCCGCGCACGCGGCTGACGTACGGGCGGTGATCCGGGCGCAGGCCGACGCCGGCCGCACAGTGTTCCTCACCACCCACGACATGCCGACGGTCGAGCAGCTGTGCGACCGGGTCGCGTTCATGGACGCCGGCCGGATCGTTGCCGTCGACACCCCGCGCAACCTGCGGCTGGCCTACGGCCACGGCTCGGTCGTCGTGGAGTACGCCGAGAGCGGCCGGACGCGCACGCGCCGAGTTCCCGGCCACCGACGCGCCCGAGCTGTTGCACCTGCTCGCCAGTGGCGCCGTGCAGACCGTGCACACGCGCGAGGCGCCGTTGGCGGAGGTGTTCGTCGCGGTCGCCGGCTCCGGCCGCGTGACCCGATGACCCAACGTCTGAAGGCGATGCTCGCGTTGGAGTGGCGGGTCGAGCGCAGCGACGCCGTCCCTGTAGTCCTGCTCGGCCTCGCGGCGGTGTGGTCTGTGGTGCTGGTTCTGGTCCCGGTGGCCGCGGCGCGGGCCGCGACGCCGTACGTCCTGTTCTTCGAGACCACTGCGGTCGCGGTCACCTTGGTGGGTGCGCTGGAGCTCCGGCAGCGGGCGACCGGAGCCACGGCGGCGCTGCTGGCGACGCCGGTACGCCGGGGAGAGTACGTCGCGGCTCGTCTCGCCACCCTCGCAGTCCTCACCGCCGGCGGCGTTGTGCTGGTGCTGCTGGCCGGGCGGCTCGGCGATCGGATGGCCACAGCACTCCCGGCGGCTGTGCTGTCTGGCCTTGTCCTGCTGGGGATCGGAGCCGGGATCGCGCACCGATCCAGCTCGTTCGTGGGATTCCTTCTCGCCGTTCCCCTGCCGCTGGTGCCGTTGCTCGGCGTCCCGCCGGCCGTCGCGATCGGCCTGTTCGGCGGGCCGGTCTGGTACGTCCTGCCCACGACCGGCGCGCTCGCCCTACTGCGGGGCGAGGCGCCGTATCCCGCCGGTGTCCTGCTCGGTTACCTCGCCCTGTGGGCGTTCGCCGCGGCGACGTTCGCCGTCCACGCGATCCGCCACGAGGCAGCCGGACCGCGATCGCGGCGGGCCGAACGGGCGCGCCCGCTGCCGAATCGTCCACGCTGGTTGGTGTTCCCGCGCGCGGACCTGCGCAACGTACGCCGCGAAACCATGCTGGTCGCCCTCATACTGAGCCCGTTGGCACTCGGTCTCGCGCTGCGGTTCGGGCTGCCGCCATTCGAGTCCTGGCTGTCCACCGCGCACGGGCTGGAGCTCGCGGCATATCGACCGGTGCTCGCGCTCGGTGCCGTCCTCGTGCACGTGCCGATGAGCTTCGGCATGACCGCCGCGATCGTCGTCCTCGACGACCAGGAGGACGGCGTGCTCGGCATCGTACGTACGTCGCCACTCGGGCTGCCGCGCTATCTGGCGTATCGGCTCGCCACCGTGACCGCCGCGGCCATGGTCGGCCTCGCGGTGGCGGCGCCGCTGTCGGGCGTCGTGCCCACGACGGCGTGGGCCTCAGCGCTGGTCGCACTTCCGATCGCGCCGTTGTTCTTGCTCGCGACGCTCGCACTCGCTGGTGGCCGCGTGCAGGGCGTCGCCGCCACGAAGGCGCTCGGGTTCCCCACGTACCTTCCGATCGCCGCGTGGTGGCTCACTGGTCCAGTCGGGTTCCTCCTCGCCCCGCTCCCGACCTACTGGGTCGTGCGGGCATGGGAACGGCCAACCCTGCTGACACTCGCCGGTGGCCTCGCCTGCACCGCGCTCTGGGGAGGCCTCCTCACCCGCCGAGTCCTGCGCCGCCTGGCCTAACGTTGGTCGTAGGCAGAATCTGTTGGCTGGTTGACCAGCACCACGGAGGTGCGATGGGCATGGCCGGAAAGACGCCCCCAGCCCAGACGGCGTTCGGACAGACGATGTTCGCCGCCGCCGAGCGTTACATTCCGTCCGCCCGGGGGTCGCGTCACGCAGGACGACCTGGCGATCGGTTTCCTTGCTGCCGGGCTGCGCCTCATGATGCGTCTGCTGCGGTGGCGGTTCGTGCGCGATCTCGCCACGCGGGCGATCGAGAAGGACGCGCCTGGCCTGTGGGGCGGGATGCTTGCCAGGAAGGGGTACGCCGACGATCAGGTGGCGGACGCCCTCGACTCGGGGATCGGTCAGGTCGTGTTTCTCGGCGCGGGCTTGGACACACGCGCTTTTCGACTTGTAGCACCCGCGGGTGCTGAGGCCATCGAGCTCGACCTTCCCGCGAACGTCGCCTACAAGACCCCCTCACCAGAAGCAGCTTCCAGATGGGTCGGCCCGCGATGTGCGTCTGGGCGGCGATCACCCAGTATCTGACGGAGGACGGCGTCAGGAAGACGGTGGCGACACTGGCGAAGGCCGCCGCCGGGAGCCGTCTGGTCTTCACCTACATACGAAGGGACTTCCTCGAGGGAAGGAACCTGTACGGCTGGCAGAAAAGCTACGACGATTGGGTCGTCAGAGACAAGCTGTGGCGGTACGGCCTCGACCCCGAAGACGTCGGCGAACTGCTACGCGACTACGGGTGGATGGAACGCGAGGATGTCGGGCCGGCCGACTATCGAGCGTGATACTTCGAGCCAGCCGGCCGCGATCTGACGGCCATCGAGTTCGAGCGCTTCGCCTCGGCAGAGAAGCTGTGACCGGTTCATTCCTGCGCCGTTCGGGCCAGTCGGCGCAGGAGCAGGTAGCCGATGAGACCGCAGTACGCGATGCCTCCGACGACGTAGGGCCAGTACGTCTCGTGGTTGGCGGCGAGCCAGAACGCCTTGGCCGGCCAGTAGGTCGGGAGGAGTCCGAACAGGAGCTGGGCGGGGGAGTCGAGCCACCACGGGACGAGCGGTAGCCCGAAGAGTGCGATGCCGATGGCACGCATCACGGCGAGACCTTCGACCTTGTTGTTCGCGACCGAGGGCATGAGCAGGCCGACGACCGCGGCGCCGAGTCCGCAGACGAAGGCGATCGGGATCGACGCGAGGACGAGTTCGGCGGGAAGGAGCCGGGTCAACGCGAGGGCGGCGGTGATCGACACGGTGGTGACGGCGGTGATCATCGCGGCACGGTAGAGCGGATACGTGAGCGGCGGTATCGGCGCGACCCGCAGCGCCGCGAGGGTGTGCTGGTCCTTGTCGTCGAGCAGCATGAGTCCGCACAGCGCGCCGAGGACGGCGATCGGGCCGACGACGACGAAGCCGCTCACGATCAGCATGTGGTAGGGCGTCAGGTCGAAGGCGTACTGGCGATCGAGGAACGTCGTCAACGGCGGAAGGAACCACATCGCCAACGCGTACAGGAACGGCCCGATCGCGACGCCGACCATGATCGAGTCGCGCCGCACGCTCCGCAGGTCGTTGCGACCGAAGCCGGCGATCGCGTTCATGACGCTCATGCGCTGCCCTCCTTGGCCACGACGTACCGGTCGAACACTCGGCGTGCGAGCACGACGAGCCCGGCGATCCACACCAGGGGATAGGTCACGGCGTACGCGACCTGCCATCCCGACAGGGCGACCTGGTCGAACGCGGATCCCAGAAGGAGCAGGCTTCCCTGCGTCGGAAGCAGGTAGAACGCCGGGTGGTCGATCAGCCCGCTGTACGACAGCAGCGGGACGTTCATGGCCGCGATCACCATCGTGGACGGGATCATCCAGTCGGTCATCGACGGGAACGGCGCGGCCGTGATCATGCCGCACAGCAGGAACAGCAACGTACACAGGACGACGGCGACGACCAACGTCACCGACTTCACCGCAACGGTGGCGAGGCCATCGCCGGGACTGGCGAGGGCGTGCGGTGCGAGGACGACGGCCGCGACGAGGCTGAGCAGGCTGAGGGTGGCGAGCTTGCCTGTCAGGTAGTGCCGGAACCGCACCGGGGTGGACAGCAGTGCGAAGAGTGTGCGTTCGCCCTTCTCGAAGAAAACCGCGCCGGCGATGAAGAAGAACCCGATGATGACGGAGTCGCCGAAGATGACGTACGGCATGGCGAGCTGCCGTAGGCCCTCGGGGATGAGCAGGACGACAACCTCCCACAGCACAAGGGAGAACCCGGCGGCATAGTAGAAGCCGTACCTCCACTGCAGCCGCAAGTCCAACTTGACGACGTTCCACAACGGTCCCGAAACAGCTGCGCTCATTTCAGGGTCCGTCCCGTGATGTCGATGAACACGTCCTCTAGGCTGGCCTCCTGGCTGTGCATGGCCTCGACACTCCTGGCGCGCACCAGCGTGGCGAAGGCGTCGTCGTCGGCGAGCGTGTCCATCGCGAAGTCCTTGTACTGCAGGTCGTCGAACGCGGGAGTGCGATAGGTGACGCGCACCGTCCGGTGGCTTCGACGCACCTTGTGCTCGGCGGGGGAGTCGAGCGCGGCGATCTTCCCGTCGACGACGAACGCCACCCGGTCGCAGAGCTGGTCCGCTGTCGCCATGTCGTGCGTGGTCAGGAAAATCGTCCGTCCGTCGGCGCGCAGCTCGCGGATGATGTCCTTGACGATGCGGGCGTTCGCCGGATCCATGCCAGACGTCGGCTCGTCCAAGAACAGCAGCTGCGGCTTGTGGAGGAGAGCGCGGATGAAGACCAGCCGCATCTGCATGCCCTTGGAGTACTTCGCCACCCGAAGGTTGGCATGTTCGGCGAGCCCGACGCGTTCGAGCAGCCGCATCGGATCTTCCTTCTCCCCCGGATAGAGGGACGCGAAGAACTCGAGATTCTCCAGGCCGGTGAGCTTCTGATAGTGGTTCGGGAGCTCGAACGAGACGCCGATCCGCTGGTAGTAGGCGGACTTCCACTCCGCCGGGGGCTTGCCCCACACGGCCACGTTGCCACCGTGCCCGGCGAGCAGGCCGATCAGGATCTTCTGCGTGGTTGACTTCCCGGCCCCGCTCGGGCCGAGGAATCCGAACACCTCGCCCTCGTCGACCGCGAAGCTCATGCCGCGTACTGCGGGTTGCGCCGACTTCGGGTAGGTGAAGGTGAGATCGTCGACCACCATGACCGCGCTCATGCCCCTGACTCCTTCGAACTGGACCGTTTCGCCTTGTCCCGCTTGTCCCGTTGCCGCCACCGGGCGTCGATCTGGGCGTACTCCGTCTCGAGGAACGCGTACATGTCACGCATCTCCTCCAGCCGGAGCGAACGCGCAGCTTGATCCTCGCTGGGTGTGTCTCCGGGGTGGTCGCTGAGCATCGCCAGGCCGCGGTCGGCGAGCTTGCGCCAGTCCGCGGCGAGCTTCGCCTTCTCCTCGGCTTCGCGTAACCAGAATCCGGGCCGAAGCCGGTAGAACGTGCGACGCGATCCGGTCAGCGCATAGCGTTCGACCGCTCCGGCCTGCACCAACATCCGCACGGCCATGCTGATCGAGCCACTGCTCACCCGTAACGCCGCCGCCAGGTCCTCCGCCGACTGATGCGCCGGCTCGCACACCAGCAACCAGCCGAGAATCCGCCCGGGCATCCGCGGCAGCCCCGCGTTGGCGAAGAAGAGACCGATCTCCTCGACGTACTCGTCCAGCTCGCTCACGGGATCAGCGAACCTCGCCCGGTCAAAAGTTTCAATAATCTCTGAAAAGATCTCACGAGCCGGACGGGATATCACGGCTTGCCTTCCGCTGTGACACGTCGTAATAATAGACCGACGGTCGGTTTATTGGAGTGGCGATGGCGCGAACGGTTGATCGGGCGGCGCACGCATTGCGTCGTGACGAGTTCCTCGACGTGGCTCAGCGACTGCTGGAGACCAAGGGCTACGAGCAGCTGAGCATCCAGGACGTGCTGCGGGAGCTGGGTACGTCCAAGGGCGCCTTCTACCACTACTTCTCGTCCAAGCAGGCCTTGCTCGAAGCCGTCGTCAACCGGCTAGCCGACGCGACCGCCGCGGCGGTGAGCCCGGCCGCGACCGATCCAGACCTTCCCGCGCTGGAGAAGCTGGCCGGCTTCTTCGCCGCTCTGGCGTCCTGGAAGGCGCAGCGGCACGACCTGCTGAAGGCACTGGCGCGAGTGTGGCACTCCGACGGCAACGCCCTGCTTCGCCTGAAGTTGCGGTCCGGCATCGCGGACCGGATGGCGCCGCTGCTGGCGGAGATCGTGAGTCAGGGCGTGCGCGAAGGTGTGTTCACCACGCCCTTGCCCGAACAGTCTGGCCGGGTCCTGGTCTCGTTGATCCAGGACCTCAACGACCGGCTCGCCCAGCTCCTTCTCGCCGCAGAGGTCGAGCCGAGCAGCGTCGAGAACACCGTGGCGGCGTACAGCGACGCGATCGGGCGGGTCCTCGGTGTCCCTGGCGGAACGGTGATGCTGGTCGACCTGGAGACGTTGCGTCCATGACTCGACCGCGATCGAAACCAGAACGGAGCGTCTCGATGACCCTTGCTCTCACCATCGTATTGATCGCGTTCTGCCTTCAGGGGTTGGTGAAGTTCGCGGTGGGGTTCCTCGTCCCATACCCGATCCGGATCAAGAGGATCGCCGCCTACTACGAACGCGACGGCAAGATCATCAGCATCTACGACAGCGTCACGCTGGTCATCATGGTGGCCCTCGTCGTCCTGCTGGTGCTCACCGATCCGCACCACGTCAGCTTCGTCACCGGCCTGGTCGTTGGCATGCTGACGATCCAGCTGTTCTTCCACCGCTTCAGCAAGCCGCTACCCGAGGACAAGGCGCCAGAGTCGCCGACGCCACCGAGGAAGCTCATGTCGTACGCCATCCAGGCGAACCCCGGCCTGGCCTGGCGGGAGATCGCCTTCATGACAGTCCTCTTCGTCGGTGCCCTCTGCCTACTCGTCAAGGGCATGTTCGCCTAAGGACTGTCACGCCCCTTGAACCGCTGTCTGATCGCCTCGTGCCAGGCAGGTGTCTCCCTGGCGTCGTCGAACTGCTTGGCGACGAGCACATCGGTGGAGGAGTGCAGCACGATCGAGAGGGCGATGGTGACGGCGACGAGGTGGAAGATCTTCTCCGCTTCGGGGATGCCGGACTCGAGCACGAGGAGGCCGTAGACGACGGACGCGAAGCCCTTGGGTCCGAACCACATCGCGGCGGCTTGTTCGCGCCAGCTGAGCTTGGCGCCGAGGAACGAGACGAGCAGCGCGATCGGGCGAGCGGCGAAGAGGGCGAGGAACGCGAACAGCCAACCTGTCCAGGAGATCTCGGCGAACAGTGCCGGGGTGAGCAGGGCTCCGAAGACCAGGAGGGCGGCGAGCTTGAGGAGCTCGGCGACGAGCTCGCCGAACTCCTCGAACGACTTGCGCTGCTGGTCGCCGAACGTGGCGACCGTGATGCCCGCGGCGAACGCCGCGAGGTAGAGGTTGGCGTGCGTGGCGTAGCCGAGGGCGAGGACGACGAGCCCGATGGCCACCGCGTTGAGGGGTTCGTACTTGATCGACGCGGAGAAGATCGGCAGCCGTTCCAGCCAGATCGCGAGCAACGGTACGGCCACTCCGATAAGCAGGCCGAGTCCGAGCTCGGTTCCCAGCTCGCCAAGGTGCAGGTTGTCCGAACGTGCCGCGATCGCCAACAGCAGCACGACGAACGGCAGTGCCAAGCCGTCGTTGACACCTGACTCGACGTTCAGGAGGCTACGCAGCCGTGGTGGCACCTTCTCGTTGCCGACAAGGGCAGCGGCGAAGACCGGGTCGGTGGGGGCCAGGACAGCTCCGATCAGCAACGCTTCTGGCCAGCCGAGTCCGGCGACGTAGTGGGCGACCACCGCGGTGACGCCCAGAGTGAGCGGCATTCCCCAACCCAGCGCACGACCAGGAAGCCGCCACGCGGTCGTCAGCTCCTTCCAGCCGACGCGCATACCGTCGGTGAACAAGACCGTGAACAGGGCGAGCTCCGCGAGACCCTTCACGATCGGGTCACCGGCGCGCAGCCCGACCACGCCGAGCACGCCGTCACCGAGCACGAAGCCAGCGGCGAGGAAGAGCACCGCGGTGGACAACACCGTTCGGTGGGCAAGGCTCGACACCAGAACCGCGATCAACAAGACGACCGCGAACGCCAGCAGCAGTGTCGTCACGGCCGCCCTCCCTTCTGTCGTTCGCCGGGACCCTAACAGGCCATAACCTTGGCCGGTTGGATCCCCAGCCTGCTGAGCAGGTAGGGTGGTCCTTGGTGTGCCGGGAAGTCTGGTCGGCGGCGTTGTTCCCCGTTGCCGACCAGAGAGGCCACCCATGCGTGCCGGTGACCTGGCTGCACCCTTTCCCGTTGTCGAGTTGTCCGCCCCTGCGATAGACGCCGCGCGGCTCCTCGCGGACCAGAATCTGCCAGGCCTCGTCGTGGTGGATGGACGTGGCCACCCCGTGACGATCCTGGCCGGGACCCAGGTGCTCAGGCTGATCGTTCCCTCCTACTTTCAGGACGATCCTGCCTTGGCGCGGGTCGTCGACGAGGCCCACGCCGACCTGTTCCCACACGAGCTCGAGGCGCGGACCGTGCGTGAGTGTCTGCCGGAGGAACATCGGGAGTTGCCGGTGGTCCAGGCGTCGGCGACGGCACTCGAGGTCGCGGCTCTGATGGCGCGCGCGCATTGTCCGTTGGTGGCGGTCGTCGGTGCGGATCGTTCGTTGACCGGCGTGATCACGCTGGACGCTCTCCTCGATCGGATGCTCGCATCGTGACGGCTCTCGGGTGGCTAGCGGTCGCGATCTTCGCCGCCGCGTATGTGTTGATCGCGACCGAATGGGTGCACCGGCTCGCCGCGGCTCTCGGCGGTGCGGCGGCGATGCTCATGTTCGGCATCACCGACCCTGAGCACGCCTTCTTCTCCGAGGAGGCGGGCATCGACTGGAACGTCATCGTTCTGCTGTTGGGGATGATGCTGATCGTTTCGGTGCTGAAGCGCACGGGGTTGTTCGAGTACCTCGCGATCTGGTCGGCGAAGAAGGCGCGCGGAAAGCCGTTCCGGGTCATGGTGATCCTCGTCCTGGTCACAGCGATCGCCTCAGCGTTGCTGGACAACGTGACCACGGTGCTCCTGATCGCGCCGGTGACGTTCCTGGTCTGCGCGCGCCTGGGTGTGCCGGCGGCGCCGTTCCTGATCGCGGAAGTGCTCGCTTCCAACATCGGTGGAGCGGCCACGCTCGTCGGCGATCCGCCGAACATCATCATCGCGTCGCGGGCCGACCTCGGCTTCAACGACTTCCTCGTGCATATGGCGCCGTTCGTGGCCGTGGTGCTCGTGGTCTACGTGGCCCTGTGTCGCTGGCTGTTCCGCGACGCCTTCCGCGACGCCGCGGACAGGTCGGCCGAGGTCGCGACCCTCAACGAGCGGGAGGCGATCCGCGACCCTCGCCTGCTCGTCATCTCGCTGGTCGTGCTCGCACTGGTGCTCGCCGCGTTCGTTCTTCACACGGTGCTGCACCTCGAGCCGGCGGTGATCGCCATCGTCGGTGGGCTGGGCCTGCTCGCGCTGTCCCGGTTGAGTCCCGGCGAGGTGGTTAAGGACGTGGAGTGGCCGACGCTCGCGTTCTTCGCCGGCCTGTTCGTCATGGTCGGGGGACTGGTGTCGACCGGTGTCATCGACCAGCTCGCCCGAGCGGCGACGGAGGCGGTGGAGGGGCGGCTCGGGCTGGCCAGCATGGTGCTGTTGTGGGCGTCGGCGGGGTTGTCGGCGATCGTGGACAACATCCCGTACGTCGCGACGGCGTCGCCGATCGTCGCCGAACTCGTCGCGAGCAATGGTGGTCACCAGAGCGCTCAAGTCCTGTGGTGGGCCCTCGCCATCGGCGCCGACTTCGGCGGCAACGCCACCGCGATCGGCGCCTCGGCGAACGTGGTCGTCCTCGGTATCGCCGAACGCGCAGGGAAGCCGATCTCGTTCTGGGAGTTCACCCGCTACGGCCTGATCGTCACCGTCATCACCATCGCGCTCGCCGTCCCCTACCTGTGGCTTCGCTACCTGAGCTGACGCACTCGTTACGCGCCCAGGCCTCGACACTGTCAGCCGCCTTGGGGATCTGGGCGATTTGGCCGCGGATGCGCGAACGCCGGGGTGATGATGACGGGATGGCCGTAGACGTCAGTACCGAGATCGTCATCGAGCGTCCTCGTGCGCAGGTTGCCGAGTATGTGGGCGACCCGACGAACGCTCCGCGTTGGTACGCCAACATCGCGTCGGTCCACGTCCAGACACCGCCGCCGATCGGAGTGGGATCACGGCTGGACTTCGTGGCTCGGTTCCTGGGACGCACCCTCCGATACACCTACGAGGTCGTGGAGTTCAGCGAGTCCCGCCTGGTGATGCGGACCGCCCAGGGACCGTTCCCGATGGAGACGACCTATGCGTGGCAGGCCGAAGGGGCGTCGAGCACCCGAATGACGCTGCGCAACCGCGGCGAGCCGACTGGCTTCGCCAAGGTCGTCGGAAGCGTCATGGCCGCGTCGATACGTCGCGCCAACGAGAAGGACCTCGCCCGACTCAAACGGATCCTCGAGTCGATGCCCGCCACAGGTGCTGGCTGACGGGTCAACGTACCTCGGCATCGCGGAACGGGCGGACCTCGATCGGCCGTCCGATAGCAGCGGCTGCCTTGGCCGCCCATGCACGCACCGAGTCGACGTCGTCGGATTCGACGACGTAGAAGCCGCCGAGGTGTTCTCTGCCTTCGGCGTACGGACCGTTGGTGGTCAGGACGTCGCCGTTGGAGACACGCACCACGGTGGTCGCGTCCGGCCCGAGGAGTGCACCGCCGAAGACCCAGGCGCCGGCAGCCTTCAGCTCCTCGTTCAGCTTCTCGATCTGCTGCCAGGAGCGTTCCCGTTCCCCGTCGGTCATACCGGCTGCGGTCTCGTCGCTCGAGCTACCCGAGCTTTGGTGCATGGAAAGCAGATACGTAGCCATGGTCGCTTCTCCTCGTTCATAGTGTGCCGGGAGTCCACCGGCTCACCCCTCATACGAACCGGGTGGGCTCACATCGACACGGCGGCGAGCGCAAGACCGATATTCCTCCTGCGGCCGGGATCCAGCAGCAGTCGCGTCCGGTTCGTAGCCGCAGGCATCGGCCGCACCGGCCCGCTGCCAGCAGCTCGCTGGCGGCGCTCCGAACGTGAGTGGCATCATCCAAGCCCGCCGGCGCGAACGCGGATCGGAAACCCCTGAGCGAAACGATCGGTACCCGCGCGGGCAGGCTGGGGTACGTGCAGATCTGCGGGCCGTTCGAGCCGATGCTCGCCACCTCGTGGACCGGCCGCGGGCGAAATTGAGCCGGTCTAGACTGGTAGGTGAGGCAGGTGCTCTTGGACGACGCGAGGCCGAGCGTGAGGGTGAACTTGTTGCTGTCGCTGAGGTAGGTGGTGCGTCGGGTCTGGCGCGGCGACGTTCTAGGATCCCCGGGTGGGGCTGACTTTCAAGACTGTCGGCGGCGACGTCCCGTTGGTGCAACGGGTGTGGTCGGCGAATTGTGATGCCGCGACCTGGTTCGCATCGGCGGCGAAAGCCTCGTCGATGATCGTGATCGCGCGCGGCGGTACCGGAACGACGGTGCACCTCCGCGGGCCGGAGACCATGGGCACCTCGCAGGCGTGCGAGGCGGGCTGGGAGTTCTTCGGCGTAGATCTGCGGCTCGGTGCCTTTCTGCCGCAGTTCCCGCCGTTCGGTCAGACCGACCTCAAGGACGCGCTCCTGCCGACCTTGCCGAGCGGCCGGATCCTGCTGGACAACCGGGACTGGGAGCTGCCGACCGAGCAGAACGTCGACGTCTTCGTCGACCGGCTGGTACGCGCGGGGTTGTTGATCTTCGACCCTCTCATCGACGAGATCCGGCACGGCGAACGGCCACGCGGCATGTCGGAGCGGGTCGGTCAGCTCCGGTTCCGTCGGGCCGTCGGCATCTCGCACCGCAGGCTGGTCCGCATCGAGCAGGCACAGCGCGCCGCGCGACTCCTCACGGCGGGGACACCGATCGCCGAGGTGGTCACCGCCTGCGGCTACTACGACCATCCCCAACTCACGCGGGCGATGCGGTGGGCGACCGGTCACACGCCGAGCGAGTTGAGGTCCGGCGGCATCCCGTTTCTAGCGTTGTAGTGCGGTTTCGGTCCGATACAAGACCCGCCGCTCCACCGGATGATTGACTCCGCGACATGCGAAAACTGGTCGAATACGATCACCTATCGGTCGACGGGATGATGTCTGGCGACGCGTGGTGGGCCGGACAGTCGAAGGTCGTCCCCAACGACAACCACTTCGCCTACCAACTCCGGTTGTTGTCCTCGGCCGTCGGCCTCGTGCTGGGCCGGGTGACCTACGAGGGCTTCGCCCAGACCTGGCCGACCATGACCGGCGCCGTCGCCGACAAGATCAACTCGTTGCCCAAGCATGTCGCTTCCAGCACGCTGACTGAGACGACCTGGAACGCCGAGGTTATGGCCGGCGACGCGGTCGAGGCGGTCGCTCGGCTGAAAGAGGCCGGCGACGGCACCCTTGTGAAGTACGGCAGCGGTCCATTCAGCCGGGCTTTGGTGGAGGCGGGTCTGCTCGACGAACTGCATCTGAGCGTGTCCCCGTTCGTCGCCGGGTCCGGTGAGTCGCTGCTGTCCGGACTGCCCACCACGGCCATGGACCTGACGAAGGTGACCGAGCTCGGCAACGGCACAGTTGTGCTGGCCTATGCCTTGAGCTGGTAGCCGGACGCGAAGACCTCTGCCCTGACGGCGACGAAAGGAACCGACATGCCTCAAGGCGCGTACGCGTCGGTGAACGGCATCGACCTCTACTACGAAGTCCTTGGCGCCGACCGGCCCGGTCCGCCGCTGATCATGCTGCACGGTGGCGCGTACACATTTCATCTGAGCTTCGACTCGCTGTTGCCGGCGCTGACCGCCGAGCGGAAAGTGATCGGCGTCGAGTTGCAGGGACATGGGCACACGGCCGACAGCGACCGGCCGTTCTCCATCCGGCAGTGCGCAGAGGACGTGATCGCGCTACTCGACCACCTCGGCATCGAGCAGGCCGACTTCTTCGGCTACAGCCTGGGCGGCCTGGTCTCCACCGACGTCGCCGTGCTGGCCTCGAATCGGGTCGGCCGGCTCGTCCTGGCGGCCTCACATGTCCGGCCGACCCGATCCGAGGCCTACTACCCCGAGATCACGGGGATGGAACTGGATTCGCCTCGGATGCCGACCGAGGCGGAGTCCGCGGCCATGATCAGCGCCTACAACGAGGTAGCGCCGAATCCCGACGGCTTCTTCTCGTTCGTGCAGAAGGTCCAGCCGGCGGTGCACGACTTCGAAGGATGGACCGACCAACAGCTGGCCCAGCTCACCATGCCGGTCTTGATCATCATCGGCGACACCGACTTCGTCCGGCTCGAGCACGCGGTCGAGATGAAACAGCTGCTGCCGAACGCGCAACTGGCAATCCTGCCGGACACGAAGCACCTGCAGGTCATTCGACCCGACCTGGTGCTGCCGATAGTGACGGCCTTCCTGCTCCAGTGATGAGGACGATGGCGTCGAACGGTGGCCGTGGCGAGCATTTGATACGTCGTTTGTCGAGCGCAGGGACGGAACCGGGCGGCAGAAGGCGCCTGTGTCGGTGCACCTGTGGATGTCGGGCGGGATGGCCGCCGCGCCCGTACGCGACCGTTTCCTCATCCAGCACGGGGATGTGTACGACCTGCGGACCGGCAGTACGGCCTGCTCGGCCTCGACCGGGATGACCACGGCTACGCGAGTCAGAGCGACCGCATGCACTTGAACGACACCAACGACGGCTACGAGGTCGTAGACCTCGCGGCAATCCCCTAACAAGCAATGGCCCTTCCTCCGGTCGGGAAGGGTCGTCCATCGCGACGGTGCGGAATCGCGGAGTATGCCGAAGCGGCGACCGTCGCGCTGCCGTCGCTGGAGTTGTCCGCGCTCCAACTTGCGGTGGCGATGGCGATGTCGAGCGGCGTCGACGGCCTCGGGCCGCGGCCGTGGTCACCGAGGCGGACCTCATCGACGAGGACGACCGTGCACTCAAGTTCTGCAGGTGGAGGTCGGACGGCACATCGCCGACCCCATCGACGAGATAGGTATACAGGGACAGCCAAGTCGACGCGGAACTGGGAACGGTGCGCGGATCGACACGTACGTACTCGGCGCCACAGTCCGCGACCGCGTCTAGCCAATGACACCTAAGGGTGTTCTCGGTTCGTCTCGCCGCGTTTGTGGACGTAGCTTGCGCCGACCGAGATCCGCGGTGGCGGCGGCGGTTGTTGCACCGGCTACCTCGACTGGATCGAGACCAGCCTTGGCCGGCGCCAAGGTCACTTTGGCGATGACCAGACCAGTGAGGCTCGGTGTGCCATGGTTTGTGCCATGAAACTGCGTCTAGCTGTGGGGGAGTAGGCGGCCGGAGTGGGGCGGATCCGGTAGTGCTGCCGCCTAAAGTTGGTCGGTGTTGGTGTTGTCGTGGCTCTCATAATCCCTGGGTCGCGGGTTCGAGTCCCGCCCGCCCTACCCGCGAATCCGCAGTTCAGAGCCGTGGCCGGCAGGCCGTAATCGCTCGGTTGCGCCATCGTGGTGCCGCCCGTCGGGCGATGTGCGCGTGGACATCGGCTCCGAAGACTCGGTGCGGTCGAGGTACGAGCGCGTCGGACGCTTCGACGCGGTTGCCGCTCTCATCGTGCGGAACAAGCTCGCAACACGGCTGACCAGTTGGCCGAGTTGCAGTCCCGCCCCGGGCACGGACATACCCTCGACGCCTAGGTCACCGACGCCGGCCTCACCCACGGCAACGCGACCAACTCCGCGGCCTGCTCGCGCACTGCGTCAGCGCCCTCACCCAGGACGGCGTCCGCCAAGATGGAGTGAGGAGGCAAAGGGCGATCACCAACTCCGAGGTGCGGCGTTCGCCGCCGGCAGGCGGCTCGGCGGACGGCTCCGAGATCGACCAGTTCAGGTCATGGTCCCCGGTCAGACCGCGTGGGTGACCGTCACGTTCTGGTCACGTCCTTTTCATGGTCGACCTCGCCGAACTACGCTGCCACCCGCTTCAGCCACACGCGACCGGGGGAGGGGAGGCCGTTTCGTGAGGACCGTGTCGGTTGATCGGGTGACCGTCGCCTACGGCAACCGACCTCCGGTGCTGCGGGACGTGACGCTCTCCGCCGAGCCCGGACGGATCGTGGCGATCAGCGGGAGATCGGGTGCCGGCAAGACGACCTTGCTGTCGACGATCGCCGGGCTGCTTCGCCCGGCCGGCGGCACGGTCACCGTGGACGGCGTACGCCTCCGCGACCGCGACCACGCGGTCGCCCAGGGCATCGTCCTTGTTCCCCAGGGGAACGGGCTGGCCACGTTCCTCACCGCGGGGGAGAACCTCGAGGTCGTCCTGCTCGCCAACGGCCGCAGCCCGTCCGATGCGCGCAGGCTCACCGTGGAGTCGTTGGACCGGCTCGGCCTGTCCGGGCAGCGCGACCAGCTCGTGGAGGAGCTCTCCGGCGGCCAGCAGCAGCGGACCGCGATCGCCCGCGGTCTGGCGCTGCGGGGCGACGTGCTCCTCGCCGACGAGGTGACCAGCGAGCTCGACGCGGTGTCCCGCCAGACGGTGCTTGACCTGCTCCGCGCGGAGGCCGACCGTGGAGCCGCGGTGGTCTTCGCCACGCACGACCCGGAGGCGGCGGCCGTCTGCGACGCCGAGCTGCACCTGGTCGACGGACGGGCCGAGCTCGTCCGGACCGAACCCATCAGCACCGACCAGGACCGCAACGGCAAGGAGAAGTCAGGACAGGCAGGGCAGGCCCGCGTCGGGGCCGGCGCCCATCGGCTCGACCAACCCCCGAGCGTGTAGATCCCGCATGTGGGTTGTCCTCGCCAGTGTTCTCGCGGCGCGACGCAAGCAGGCGGTCATCGTCGCCGTCGTCGCTCTGCTCGCCACGGCCGCGCTCGCGGCCGCACCGTGGTACGCCGTCCGCGCCTCGCAGGACGTCGGGATCGCCGCGGTCGAAGGCGCCGGTGCCCAGCAGCGGCTGATCACCATCAGCTGGCGAGGCGGCTTCAACACCGACCCGGACGCCGACGGCGAGGCGGCGATCAGGCGGGCGCGGGAGCAGTTCACGCCGACCGGCTTCACCGCGATCGTCAGCGCCACGACCACCTTCGACCTGTGGCAGCCGGGAGCCAAGAAGTCCTCGGCGGACGTGGTCGCCGCCGCCCGCGAGGACGCCTGCCAGCACCTCGAGCTGATCGACGGATCCTGCCCGAAGGCCAAGGGCGAGGTCACCGTTCCCGCGACGCTCGCCGACGACGTCGGCCTCGACGTCGGCGACCAGGTGCAGCTCGAGGACAACGACGAGAACCGGATCCCCGTCCACGTCACCGGCGTGTACGACGTGAGCGACCCCAGCGAGCCCTACTGGGGAGACGGCTCCCTCGTCGAACGGGGCGAGAGTTCCTCGAACGACCCGCTGGTCATGTTCACCGCGCCGGAAACGCTGCGTGGCTTGAACGGCGTGACGCACACCTACGATCTGCTCCCCGGCGCCAAGGCGTTCGCCACGATCGACACCGACGAGCTGTCCGAGACGCTCAGCTCCGCGGTGGCCGAGCTGCGAGAGCAGGGATTCACCGCCAGCACGACGGACTTCCAGTTCGTGATCGACAGGATCACCCAGGACCGGCGCAACGTCGCCACAGGTGTCGGTGTGGGCGTGGTCGTCCTGCTGCTGCTCACCTGGTTCGCGCTGTCCGTGGTCGTCCGCGGCGGTGGCGTGCAGGTCCGTGCCGACATCGGCTGGTGGCGGCTGCGGGGCGCCCCGTCCGGCCGCGGCTGGATCCTGGCACTCGGCCAGAGCATCGTTCCGCTGGTCGCCGGCGCCGTCCTGGGTGCCGGCATCGGGCTCGGTGTTGGCCGGCTCCTGGTCGGTGACCTCCCGAGCGACGCCGGTCGCTCCGCTCTGCTGCTGGCGCTGCTGCTCGTCGCGCTCACCCTTTCCGGAGGGCTGCTGGCGGTTGTGGCCGCTCAGCTCGGCACGCTCGTCACTCCCGTACGTGACCTGCTGCGTCGCATCCCGGTGCGCCGGCCTGGGTGGCGGCGGTCGCTCGTCGACCTCGTCCTGGTCGGACTCGCCACGTACGGCGTCGTCCAGTCGTTGGTCGTCCGCGAAGGTGTCGGCGGGCTGTCGGCACTGTCGCCCGTGCTCGCCGTGCTGGCTGTTGCCCTGGTCACCGCGTGGGGAGTGCCGCCGCTGGCGACCTGGCTGGCGTCCCGGGCCCGGCACTCCGGGCGGGTGCGCACCACCCTGATCGCGTCGTTGACGGCTCGGCGACCGGAGACGCATCGGATGTTCGCCCTCGTGGTCGTCGGGGTCGCGCTGGTGACGACCGCGTTCGTCGGCTGGGACACCGGAAACCGCACGCGGTGGGAACGTGCTGCGCTGGAGGTGGGTGCCGACCGGGTGGTCACCGTCGACGTCGACGACCCCGCGCGGCTGCGGGAGGTGGTGCGCTCGGTGGATCCACAGGGAACGCGGGCGATGGCGGTCATCGACCAGCCGGGCAGCACGTTCGACCCACCGATCCTCGCCGTGGACAGCACCCGGCTGAGGGTGGTCGCCGGCTGGCGCGACGGCTACGGCGGCGGCGTCGAGCGGGTGGCCGCGGCGCTCCGCCCGACCGACGTCACGTCCGTCCAGGCCAAAGCGGACCGGCTCGCCCTCGAGGCAGCGGCGACCAACGCGACCGGCGACGTCTACCTCCGCTTCCACCTGCGGACCGTCGCGGACGCGAAGCCTGTCGACGCGATCGTCGGACCGCTGGGCACGAGCCGCCAGTCCTACGCCGCGGACCTGGCCGCGTGTGCGAACGGCTGCCGGCTGGTGGGCGTACAGATCCTCGGACCGAAACGGGCCGACGCCTCCAGCGGCAATGCCGCGGACGCCGAGTCGGTCGGACACCTGCCGGCACCGACCGGGACCCAGGTCGAGCTGTTCCCGGCGAGCGAGTCGGAGCAGCCGTTGCTGCCACCGGCACTGGTCGCCGATCCGACCCGCTGGCGGCCGGCGCTCGGGCCACGCGAGCTCGGTCCGGCGATCACCGCCGGGACACAGAAGAGCCTGCGCGTCACCACTGCCGCGGTCCCCCGCGGCAAGGAGGTCGACCTGTCCGGCTGGGCGTACGTCGCCGACACCCCGGCCCCGCTGCCCGTCGTGGCCGCGGGCTGGCAACCCGACACGACCGCCGAGCTGCGGGTACATCCGCTGCCCGGAGCCGCGGTTCCCGCCGCGATCGTCGGTAACGCGAAACTCGTCCCCAGGTACGGCGCGGAGGGCGTACTGGTCGACCTCACCTACGCCGACCGGCTGGTGCCGTTCCCGCTCCAGAGTGGCGTGACCCCGCAGGTGTGGCTGTCCGCCGACGCGCCGCCTTCGATCGTGGACGAGTTGGCCAAGGCGGGCCTCCGCCCGCTCCGGACGGAGTCGCTGTCCGAACGGCTGTACCAGCTGCGCTCGGAGGGGACCGCGGTGACCGAACGGTTCCAGCTGCTGGTGGCCCTCGTCGGGTTGCTGCTGGCCGCTGGTGCGGTTCTGGTCGACGCGGCCAGGGATCAGACGGTGCGGGCCGCCGAGTTCGCGGCACTTCGTGCCCAGGGCGTCAAGCTGCGGGACGTTCGAGCCGTCGGGTACGGCGGCGTCGCCGCCCTCGTGGCCGCCGGGGCCGTGGTCGGCGTCGGTGCAGGGCTCGCCGGAGCCGCGGTCGCGCGGAGGCTGTCCCCCGGCTTCATCGACGGCTGGACCGTCCTTCCTCCGGTGGCCATGCAGACCTCACCCGTCCTGGTCGCCACCGTCACGACGACCGTGGTGCTCGGCGCGGTCGTCGTCGTGGCCGGCGCCGCGCTGCTCCGCCGGACCCGGGAGCTGTCGTGATCAGCCTGGTGTTCTCCCAGCTCGCCGCCCGATGGGGTCAGGCGGTCACGCTCTTCGTCCTGTCCGTGGCCGCGACCGTGGTGGCCGTGAGCGTTCCGGCGTTCGCCGTGGCGATCGACCGGGCGGCCGTAGAGAACGAACGCGCCGCGGCGGACGCCAGCGAGTTCGTGGTGTCCGTCGCGACTGTGTCGAAGCAGCCTCCCGCGGCGGAGGGCGACGGCGTCGTGGACGACGGGACGACGGAGGACCTGACCGCCTACGCGGACGCACGCTCCCGGCTCGCGGGATTCATCCCGCTCACGACCGTCCAGATCCAGGTGCAGGGCCTCGACCGGAAGAAAGAAGGAGGTGACCTGTACAGCCTGATCGCGCGGGACGGCTTCTGCCGGCACGTGACGTTCTCGGCCGGCCGCTGCCCGGTCGGCAACCGGGAGATGGCCCTGCCGGCCAACCTGGCCAAGAAGCTCAAACTGCGTACCGGCGACCAGTCCGTACTCACTCCGGTCCAGCGCACCCAGGAGAGCATCGAGCTGGACGGACCACCTGTCGCGATCACGATCGTCGGGGTGTTCGAGCCCAGGAACGCCGCTGATCCCTACTGGGTAGCCGAGGACCCGCTCGGCCAGTTCGACCTGCCGAAGGCGTTCACCAACCGAACCACGATGGACACGATCGAGCACGGGCACGAGATCGTCTGGCTCGACGCGGTGATGCCTTCGCGGCTGTTGACGCCGGAACGGATCCCCGTGCTCCGCAACCAGCTCGACGCGGCCGAACAGCGACTTTCCGAGGAGGACGGGTTCGGCGCCGGGCTGTTGACGTCGTTGCCGAGCCTGCTCGACCGCATCGAAGCCCACGGACAGAACGGGCGGGCGCTGCTGCCGATCGCGGCCGTTCCGGTGATCGTCTTGTGCTGGTTCGTCATCCACCTCGCCGTCGGCCACGGGATGTGGGGACGGCGGCTGGAGGTCGGTGCCGTCGTTCTGCGTGGCGTGCGCTGGCCGACCCGCGCCGCCACGGTCGCCGGCGAGAGCCTGCTCCCGCTGCTCGCCGGCGTCCCTGTCGGGTTGCTGGTCGCCGGACCGCTGGTGGGGATGACCGGACCCGGCGACGGTTCGCCGATCGGCATCGACGACGACCAACTGGTCGCGGCCGGTCTCGCCGCCGCCGGCACCGTCGCGGCGGGCCTGCTGGCCCTGCGCCGGGAGGTGGCCGGCCCGGTCGGCCGGCTGCTGCGCCAGGTGGCGCCGCGGTCACAGCGCCTCGCGGTCGCGGCTTTCGAGGTCCTCGTGATCGCGCTCGGCATCGTCTCGGTCGTCGAGCTCCGCCAGCTCGGCGGTGAACTCGTCGGTGTCCGGGTCGCCGCACCCGTCCTCGTCATCCTCGCCGTGGCGATGCTCGCCGCCCTCGCGGTCCGTCCGCTGCTCGACCTCCTGGGTCGCTGGACCCTGCGGCGAGGACGGATCGGCCCGGCGGTCGCGGCGTTCTACCTGGCCCGGCGACCGGCGGCGTCCGCGCGCCTCCTGGCGGTTCTCGTCCTGGTCTTCGGCACGCTGGGGTTCGCCGCGATCGCCACCGACGTGGCCGCCCAGGGCCGGCAGGCCGAGGCCCAGCAGCTGCTCGGCGCGCCCCGCGTGCTCGAGGTGCTGTCGATCAACCGGGAGGCGTTCCTGAAGGCCGTACGCACGGCGGATCCGGACGGGAAGTACGCGATGGCCGTCGTGCCCGCCTACCGTTCCACCGGGGACAACCCGCCGCTGCTCGCGGTCGACTCCACCCGGCTCTCCCACGTCGCGTACTGGCCGGAGCGGTACGGCGCGACCAGCGCCGCCCAGGCGGCGGAGCTGCTGCGACCACCGGCGCGCGAGCCCACGACGCTCGGCGACGGTGAGCTGGTCGCGAACATGTGGCCCGACGCGGTCACCACGGAGAAGTCGCTGCGGGTCGCGCTGCAGTTGGTGTCGGCGGACGGGGACCGCGTGATCGCCAGCTTCGGCCCGCTCACGAGGACCCAGTCCACCTACCGCGCCGTGGTCAGCGGCTGCGACGGTCAGTGCCGGCTGACCGGCATCACGGCCAGGTCGACCGACGACGACGTCGTCCAGTTCGGCCTCACGTTCGGCTCCCTGCGCCAGGGCGACCGTACGGTCCTGTCGGCCGAACAGCTTGCCGACGAGAGCCGGTGGCGGGCGCCGGAGGGGTCGCGGTCCGTCGAACAACTCTGGGCCAACGCGACCCCTGACGGCCTCCGGCTCTCGCAGCCGTCCCCACGGGTCGACGAGGAGTACGAGCTGCTGGCCGTCGACGTTCCGTACCCGCTCCCGGCCATCACCGCCGGGCAGATCCGGGGCAAGTTGCTGCCCAACCTCGACCTCGAGCAGGTCCGGCTCGACACCAAGGCGACGATGACCGGCCTGCCCGGCCTCGGGGGTTCCGGGGTGCTGGCGGACCTGGAGTACGCCGAACGGCTCACCCGCGATCCCGGCACGGCCTCGTCCCCGCAGGTATGGCTGAGCGCCGACGCACCGGACAGCATCGTCGCCAAGCTGCGTGACCAGGGCCTGGTGATCGCTGGTGACCGCACGGTGGAGACCATCCGAGGCTCGCTCGACAAGTCCGGCGCGGCGATGGCGTTGCAGTCCTACCAGCTCGGTGCCGGCGTGACGGTGCTCGTCGGGCTCGGCGCGCTCGCCCTCATCGTGGTCGTCGACCGGCGTGTGTGGATTCCGGGGATGCGAGCACTGCGCGCACAGGGCACGAGGGAACGGACGACCACGACCGCGGCGCTCTGGTCGTACGGCGGCATCGTTGCGACGAGCGCTGTGGTTGGTGCTCTCGCCGCCGGAGCAACGTGGTACGTGGCAGGCGGCCGGCTGCCCGTCGGCGTCGAGCCTTCGTTGCTGCCGGCCTGGCCGCGATGGCCGTACGTCCTGGTGTCGGAGATCCTGGTCGTGGCCGTCCTGGCCGCGGCGGTCGGAGCCGGCGCGTGGTGGCAGCGGCAGGTCGTCCGACGACGCGAGGAGGGCAGTTGATGGGCATCACAGTGGTGCGCCGTCGGGTAGTCCGACGACGCGAGGAGGCGAGTGGCTGATGGGCATCGCAGTGGTGTGCCGTCGGGTGGTGCACATCTACCGGGTCGAGGGCTCCGACGTGGTGGCGCTGGCTGGAGTCGACCTGTCCATCAGCTCAGGGGAGATGGTTGCCCTCGTCGGACCTTCCGGATCGGGCAAGTCCACCCTGATCTCGCTGCTCGCCGGACTCATGCGGCCGGCCGCCGGGCGGATCGCGGTCGGTGGCTACGACATCGGCAAGCTCAGCGATGCCGAGCTCAATCGGTTGCGGGGCACCGAGATCGGCGTCGTGCTCCAGGGTGTCGGCCGGAATCTGCTTCCGTACGCAACACTGACTCGCAACATCTGGCTCGCCCAGCGTCGAGCCGCCAAGACACGCGGGATCGAGCTTGCCGAGACCGACGAGATCCTCGACCTCGTTGGACTCACCGGCCTGGCCAAGGCGAAGCCCGCAGACCTGACGATGGGCCAGCAGCAGCGGGCCGCGCTGGCGGTCGGCATCGCGGCGGGTCCCGGTCTGCTCCTCGTCGACGAGCCGACCAGCCAGCTCGACACCGCCGGCCGCGACGAGGTACTCGCCGCGCTGAAGGCCGTGAACGCCAAGCGCGACACCACCGTGGTCATCGTCACCCACGACCCCGAGGTCGGCGCGCAGCTGGGCCGTGTGGTCACCATCCGCGACGGCCGGGTCGGTGCCGAGGGCCGGGACGGCCAGGACTTCGCGGTGGTCGCCGGCGACGGCACCGTCCAGCTGCCGCCGGAGGTCCTGGGCGAGTTCCCACCCGGCACGCTGTTCCTAGTCGACCACGACGAGGACGGTTCGGTGCGCCTCCAGTCCGAGCAGCAGTAGCGGACGACCTCGCCACCGCCCCCAGCTGGTCGTGTTCGATCAGTTCGTACGTCGTCGTCAGGTCGTCGAGGTGTTGCGGAGACTGGTCGTCGTTGCTCACGCTGGCCATCACGCGTTCCGTTCGCGGCGGTGGCGATGGCCTCGATCTCGACCAGCCACTCCGGCTGGGCCAAGCCCGGGTCGATCAGCAGCCGCTGGTCGCCGTACGTGATCAGTCCTCGAGGACGCGCTGCAGCCCATGGCGCAGGAGCGCGGACGAACCTTTGGTCCAACAGTCCTGTATGCCACGGCACGGCACGGTCAGTGAGCGGTGCATGCTTGAGAAGAGCAACTCCGCTCCCTGGGACAAGCGAACGTTCAAATCGAACGCATCAACGTACGGTCGTGCAGATGAGCGGCGCAAGCCGACCAGGGCCATCCGGAGTATCCGGAGGGCCATGATGACGGATCTGCGGTAACCGTGAGCCCTGCCGATCCACGCCGCGCCACCGCCGTGCCACCGCCGTGCCACCGACGTGCCACCGACGCGCCAGGAGCGATTGACACGCTGGACGGCAGGATGGCGCGACACAGCGTCAGGGAGTGAGGGTGACATTCACAACGGGGACGCATGTGGAGCTGTTGATCTTACGTGTTCGCTGGGGTCGCGGGAGCCTTCGTCGAGGCGGGAGGCTGCGGCTGGCGGCCGGCCAGCCAGGAAGCGGATCTATCCAGGCTTCTGGTTCGAGCTGGCTGGGATGCGGCGTCACCTGATGATTCCGAACCGAATCACTGTCGTTGTCAGCTTCGAGGGGTCGGTGCGGTTTTCCGGTGTGCATGGGGGTTCCGAGGCGGTCGGGTCGTCCGATGTTCTGGTCGTCGGTCCGCACAGCGACGCCATGGTGGCGGAGTACGACAGCCAGCTGCGCGGGATGAGTGTGGTGCTGGAGCCTTGGCTGGTCTTCACGCTGGCCAAGGTTTCGATGACCAGGTTGGCGAACTCGGTGTTGCCGGCGTCGGAGGTGTTCGGCGCGGATGCGTTTCATCTCAAGCGGCTTCTGGCTGCGGCGCCAAGCTGGCTGGAACGGTTCGCCAGGATCGAAGCGTTCTTGGCCGAGCGGTTCTCGAATGGGTCTCCGTATTCGCCATTTGTTGCCGAGGCGTGGCGGGAACTTTGCCGAAGTGACGGTGTGGTCTCCATTGAGGAATTGGCGGCAGGCATCGGATGGAGTCGCCGGAATCTGGGGCGCCGGTTTCGAGAACAGATCGGCCTCTCACCCAAGGCGGTCGCTCGAACACTTCGCCTGCGGCGAGCCTGTCAGCTACTCCTCAGTGGTTTGCCAACCGCCGATGTCGCGTTGAAGTGCCAGTACTACGACCAGGCACACTTCGTCCATGACTTCAAGAGCCTGACAGAGCTTACACCCAAGGAATTCTTGGCCGAGCATGCCGTGAACGACGACTCGGAATGCGGAGAAGATTGTCAACCCGCCATGTTCTCCGGCTTGATCACGTAAACCTTGGGCGAGCCATCGGTCCGCATTCGACGACGAACTGGCCGGACGGCTGATGCCCGGTCGAAAGGGTGTCGAGGGCTGCTTCGGAAGCGAGTCTGACGAATTCCCCGAGCGTACGCTGCCTGCCGCCCACCAGAATCAGTTCGGGAGTCAGACCGTTGGCTCTCCGATCCGGCGACACTCCGCCGACGATGACGACGCGACCCGCGGGACGCGCTGCCTCGGCGCAGCGACTCAGAACGGTCCTCGCCTCCTGGTCGGGGCACACGGGCAGAACGTTGCGCAACAGATAGAGATCGGCGCCGGCCGGTAGGGGATCGAGGAAGCTCTGTCCAACGGTCGTGGTCCGTTCGATCACTCCGGCGGCGCGAAGGACGTCGCCGGAGCGCGACACCGTCCGCGGAAGGTCGACGAGAATGCCGTGAACGTTCTGCCTCATGCGGAGGACTTCGGCGAGCAGGTCGCCCGTTCCGCCGCCCACGTCCACGACGGTGGCGATCCCGTTCCAGTCGCCGTTCAGCAGGACCTCCGGGTCAGGCCGGGACCGAGCTCGCATGGAATCCTCCACGCTTGCGGCGAGTTCCGGGTGGGCTTCCAGGTCCTGCCAGAACGACAGCCCGAAGACCTCGTGATACGCGCAGCGGCCGGTTCGTACGGCCGTCAGCAGGGTGCTCCAGGCCCGAGCGAGGCGACCGCCGACACCGTCCAGGTCGAGCGACCGCCGCAGGGACGGGTCGAGCAGTGCACGGGCGGCTCCGTTCAGCGCGAACCGACCGGGCTCGGGTTGAACGAACACGCCCTTGCTCACCAGGTGGCCGAGCACCCTGCTCAGGAGGTCGGGATCACAGGAGGCAGCCGCTGACAGCTGGTCGAGGCGGTCCGCTCCCGCGGCGAGGTGATCGGCGATACGCAAGGTCGCCACGACATGGACGCACCAAGGAGTACGGAGGTCGCTCAGCTCGACGATCCGGCCCAGCTCGTCGCGGGTCACGTCCGGGGTGTCCTTGTCCACCTGCATCTGACGAAGGTTAGCTCCGCTCGATCGAATCCGATCGAATTGCTGCGGAATCCGTCGCATTTTTACAAAGCTGGCGCGTCGATCTCACGTCGTCCCATTCTTACAAGAAGTCGCTCAATAGGTGTGGGCATGATTCCCATGGAAGTAATTCCAAGGGAAGGAGCTTAAACATGCCCATGGCGACGATTTCGTCCAGGCTGACGACGAATGGCCTTCAGCAGCATCTGCATGGTGAAGCGACTGTCGTTCAAGAAGCCTGCGTTCCGCGCTACGAGCACTGCTTTTTCGACACGGCATGCTGTGAAGGGTTGATCTGCGAGACCTGGAACTGCGCACCGGCCGGATAAGGAGTCATGACCGGAATCCGCCGGACGATGAGCGCCCGACGGGTGCTCGTCCGGCGGATTTTGCCTTTCATGAACTGAGGAGATGACAGCGTTGCTGCCACTGTGGCGGGCCGCACGCGGTGCGCGGAACTATGTGAGATCCGCCGTGGCCGAGGACGGCATGTACCGGCTGACGGGATGGTGGCGGGTGGATCGGCCTTCTCGGCGTCGAGAGCTCAAGTCAGTGGCTTCTCGATTGCGGATGGTCCAGCGGATTTCGATGGGTTTTCTCGACCCTTTGGAGGACGCCATCTTCCTGACCGAAGGGCTGCGGAGGCTGGGCTTCGATGCCTCGTTCCACCTCGGCCGGGAGTTGGTGCCGGTGTCCGCCCCAAGTGGCTTCTACGCCTGGGTCAGCTGTGGCGACGAGGTGGTGAGCACCTCCGTTCCGGTACGGGAGGAGTACGTCGAGGTGTATCGATCGACGGGAGCGTGAGTCGGTGCTGAGCATTGCTGAGTTGGTCGACGGCGCCGTACGCGTCGCAGGTCCGACGACCGGCGGCGAGTGGCGGGGAGTAGAGGTCGAGCAGTCGGCGTCGTCGTTCGCGCTGCGCCGGCGTGCCCCGGGCGATACTCCGGTGTACTACCGGGTGGACTACGGCCGTCTGGAGTGGAGCAGCGACCTCAGCGAGTTCGTCGACACGTCGGCGACGTCCGAGCCGGACTCGGGTGCGCTGCTGGCCATGATCCACGGCTTCATCCCGCCGCCGGATGTCAGTCCGTTGCAGGGCGTACGTCAGCTGGCGGTTGGCGCGTCCGTACGGCTGGATGCCAGTGGTGTTGCCGTCACGCGATCGTTGCCCGAAGCACCCACGCGAAGGCAGGACTTCGTCGAAGCGGTCGGGCGCATGGTGGCGTCGCTCGAAGGCGACTTGGCGATCGCCTACAGCGGTGGGCTCTCCTCCGCGTTCCTAGCCGTATGCGCGCTCCGTTCGGGTCGGCGTCCCACGTTGGTGCACGCGGATCTCGGCTCCGAGCTGGCACGCCGAACGCCAGCAACCGACGTCCCTGGCCTCGAGCTGCGTCGCGTCCCGGTCGACCTGTCGGAGCTGCTCGATCATCATCGCGTCACCGGTGCCGAGCCGAGTCCACCGATGCCGGACACGGAGCTGCCGCGGCAGCTCCTGTCCCGGCTCGCCGATGCCGGCGGGACGGCAATCGTGAGCGGTGCGTTGTTGAAGGACTCGGTGTCCGCCCGGTTGGCAGAGGCCGGCACGGGTCTCCAGGGGTGGCGGCTGCTCGGCAGCGAACCGTTCCACGTCACCGGCATCCTCCGGACCCTTCGAGAGGCGCGGGAGCTGATGAGGGCGGGTGTCGTCCATCCGTCGGACCGGCACGATCCCAGCCACGACGGCACCGCCGGACCGGAGGTCCAACCCATCGCCGGGCCACCGCCGTCGACTCCGCCCGGTGGCGACGCGCTACCTGGACTCACCGAGTCGGCCAGGGTCGAGCTGCAGTCGGCCCGGCGTTCGTATCAAGCCGTGTGGAACCAACATCTGGAGGGGATTCCGCGCGCCCTGGGCAGGGTGGAGGCCGGACTCCACGAACGAGGGCTGGTGGCGGAACCCGCTGGTCGACCGGTCGTCGTACCCGCCGTGGACCCCGACGTCCTGGCGGCCGCCGCTGGTCTGCCGGACCGGGAGCTCTGCGGTATCCGACGCGGCGCCTTCCAGAACTACCTTCCGATGCGCCGGGCGCTGACAGCGGCGGGGTTCGGAGGCTTCCTCGACACCTCTCCGGGCTTCCGGCTCCGACTCGCGGCCGCCATCCACCTGCATCGGGAAAGGGACAAGATCGTCGCGGAACTGAACCGCGACTGCGCCCTCGCCGAGAGAGGGTTGATCGACGTGCCGACGGTTGTCCGTCTGCTGCGGGACGGACCGTCGATGTCCGAACGCGCGTTGCCACTGCTGCGTCTGGTGTGGCTGGACCAATGGTTGCGAGGTCGATGATGGACGTGAACGTCGGACGCGGACAGCTGCGACTGGCCCCGAACGTCGGCTTCACCCGCTTGCCGTTCGGTGGCGGGGTCTTGCTCGACAGTCGGACGCTGGCCATCGTCGAGTGCGGCGAGCGGGATGCGGAGCTGGTCGCTCGGGTGCTGGCCGCACACGACTCGGCGGGTATCGCGGACACCACGTTCGGCCCGGACCGGTCAGCTGAGACAGACAACCCGGATGACGCGGACGTGGACCGGCTGGCCGCACGACTCTTCGAGGCCGGATGGCTGATCGCCGGCCCTGACCAAAGGTGAACTCGATGTCCCAGTTCCTTGTGGAGGTTGCGGTCGCGATCCTGGCCGGGCCGCTCGTCGTCGCTGGTCTGGCGAAGGTGCTGACGCCGCCGGAGGAGTTGTCCTGGCCGTACAGCTCCGGCCTGTTCCGTGCTCCCCGCGGGCCACGACTCGTCGGTGCGGGCGAATGCCTGGCCGCGATTGGCCTTGTTGTGTTGCCGAATCCTGCGGCGGCGGTCCTTGCAACGGGTGCGTACGCCGTGCTCACGGTGGCGGCCTATCGACTCCGAGGCCAGCGGTGCGCCTGCTTCGGTGCCGCCCGGCTGGCGGCGGTCGGCCGGGCACACATCGGTGGCAACCTTCTCGGTGCTCTCGTAGCCGCGGCTTTGGTGGTGGGGAGCCTGCTGACCGCACCCGCGCCGCTGCCACTGTGGCGGGCGATCGTCGCTGGCGCCGCGGCCGTCGGAGTTTTCGTCCTCGTCCTCGTGCTCGACCGGCGCAAGTCCGAGCAACAGCTGGCGACTCCGTGCACCGAGCGCGTGAGCGGCGTCCGGCTGTACGTGTCGACAAGCTGTCCGGCGTGCCGTTCGCTCGAGCGGCTGGTGGCCGGGATGGAGCCCGTGCGGCGTGCGGCGATCGACAAGCTCGTCGTGGACAAGGGCGACGAAGTTCCAGCGGACATGAAGGATCTCGGTGTACCGGCCGCCACGGCACTGGACGGGTCCGGCATTCGGATCTGCGCTCCGGTGTCAGGCATCGGGGCCGTCAAGGCACTCATCGACACCATCACGATCAGCGCACCGGCCGACACCCGTGCGCGCTGATCGGCACGGGGGATCGGGGCGGCCGTCGCACCGCCCGCGCCATACCGTCGACGTCCGGCCGGACGACTCGGCATGGGCTGTCGCGACCGCGCCAGCGCTGCCTTCGTACGCTGACCACAACCCGGCCACCGAACAGTGGCGGGGGATCGGGCTGGACCCGGACCTGGTAGGGCTCGCCGAGAACGCCACACGGACCAGCGGGCTGACGATCTGGTGCAGGGAACGGTCCGATGGGTGGTCGGTTCCCGTCACCGGCGTGCTCGGGGACCGGCTGGCGTGGCATCCGTCCCTCCAGCTGGTCGCGGGACTCGCCGTTCGAGACCGGAACCTCCACCCATGGGTTGGCGACTATCGAACCCGAACCGTGCTGCAGCTCCACCAGGTTCGGGCCGCCACGTCTCTGACGGAGTTCGGACTCCCGCCCCTCCAGCCGCTCGTCTGGTATGACAGCCGGCTGCTGCTCCTGACGCCCCCAGCCGGTCGGCCTCGGCCGGACCCGCCACCCGCGGGACCGGCCGTCTACGAGGCGCGCGGTCCGGCGTTCGTCTCGTTCGAGCCAGGTCTCGAGACGCTCGTCGAGCTGGCGGGAGCTGCCGTCTCGGTCCTCGCCCCAGACACCGGAGCCGTCGAGGTGCTGACTTCTCCTCTGCTGGTACGTGGGCTCGCGGTGTCCGCCGAAGGACCGGTGGTGGAGTACGTCGACGAAGCCCTGAACGCCGGCCGGGACGTCGAGGGGTTCGAGTGGTCGGCGGGACTGCTGGAGGTCGGAGGACGGACGACCCGGCTACGGCGAACCTCGCTCGTTCCTCGGCAGAGCCCGGTACGGCGGTCGGTCGGATCACCCGATGCGGAACGCCCGGAGCCGGACCGGGACCAGCCGACGCGGACCCTGGAGATCCCGACGGGGCACGCGACCGCTCGGCTGACCGTCTGGCCAGCCACGGCCGAGCGCTCCGAGCGGACGCCGGTGGTGCTGTGGATCCAGCCATGGCACCGCGACCGGGGCTCGCTACCGGTGCCACGTCGACCTGGTCCGCTCGACGGCACCGACGTCGCGGGCGCCGCCTTGGACCTACCACTGCACTGGCCTTCGGATGCGACCGTCGAGGTGCTGCACGGGCAGATCGTGCGCGCGGTGCGTGGTGCCGTGGACGAACTGACCGCGCACGGCAGCGGAGCCCTCGTGGTCGGTGGGCACAGCTTCGGCGCCACTCTCGCGCTGTACGCCATGGCCCACGTACAGGCGTTCGCGGCGGCGATCGTGCACAGTGGTTGCTACAACCGGACGCTCACACCGACCGGCTTCCAGTACGAACGGCGACCGTACTGGGAAATCCCAGCGCTCTATCACGCGTTCAGTGCCTTGCTGTTCGCCGACCGGCTGGACCGACCGGTGTTGATCGTGCACGGCGCCGAGGACACCACTCCGGCGACGCCACCCGATCAGGCGGTGCAGCTGTACCAGGGGATCGTCGCCGCCGGCGGGCACTCGCGGCTGGTCCTGCTGCCGCACGAAGGCCACAACGTCCAGTACCAGGAGAGTCATCGGCTCCTCGTCGAGACGCACCAGCAGTGGATGGATCGCTGGGCTCGACAGCCGAGCCCGATCTCGACGGGGCGTTGACCGATGGCGCGGCGGAAGACTGGCCTGCGGACTGTGCGCACGCGTGACATGGTCAGTGGCGCGGCCTTCGCCGTCCGGCTGGCCTGGCGGGCCGACCCGAAGCGCCTGCTCGGCGTCCTCCTGGTCCAGTTCGTGTCCGCCGCCGGATTGGGTGCGTTCGTGTTACTCACCCGCGATCTGCTCAGCGGTGCACTGGCGTTCGGTAGCCGCCAGGAAGCGTCCAGCACCGAGCGGCTGATTCCCGCGCTGGCGGGTCTGGTGCTCATCGGCTCGATCAGCGGGATGTTGCGGTTGATCAGCCAAGGTTGGCAGCGCGTACTCGGTCTCCAACTGGACCGGGACATCATCGCCCTGGTGCTGCGGTCCGCGACCCGGGCGGAGTTGACGACCTTCGAGCGTCCGGCGTTTCACGACAGGTTGCAGCGTGCGGTGTTCGCCTCCCGTTCCCAGCCGATGATCCTCGTCGCCACATTGGCCGCGACCCTGCAGGCGGTGTTGGGCGTCGCGGCGGTCGCCAGCGCCTTCGCGGTGATGGCGTGGTGGCTGTTGCCGCTGTGCGCGTTGACCCTGCTGCCCGTGCTCCGAACCGCGCGCGACGAACGGGACGCGCGATACGGCCTGCATGTCGAGCTGGCCGAGAATCGACGGGTACGCGAGTACTTCGAACGTGTACTCACGGGACGAGACGAGGCCAAGGAGGTGCGCGCGTACGGGCTGGGCGCGGTGCTGCGGGATCGGTGGGCCACCCGTTACCAGGGAGAGATCGAGCGGACCACTGCGATGCAGCGGGTCCACATCCGGCGCCGCATCGTCGCACGGTGTCTCAGTGACCTCGTCACGGTGGCGGTGATCGGCGTGATGTGGTGGTTGGTCAGCGTCGGAACGCTGCCGCTGTCGACCGGGCTCGCGGCCTTGACGGCGTTGTGGTTGCTCTCCAGCCGGGTGCAGATGCTCGGCTACCTGGTGAACAACGTCGGCGAGACCGTTCTGTATTTGAGGGATCTGCGCACGTTCTCTGGACCTGGCTCGGCAGAGGACGATGCGCCCGGTGCCGGCTCCTCTTCGCCGGTCGCTCCGGTCGCTCCGGTCGCTCCGGTCGCACCGTTCGCGACGCTGCGGGCCGAACGGATCGGCTTCGGCTACCCCGAGTCCGACCGGAACGTGTTGCACGACGTGTCGGTGACGCTGAAGGCGGGCGAGATCGTGGCGCTCGTCGGCCGGAACGGATCCGGCAAGACCACCTTGGCCAAGATCCTGGCAGGACTGTATCCACCCGATAGCGGACGCCTGGTGCACAACGACGAGCCGGTCAACGACCCGACGGTGCTCCGAGAGTCCGCGGCGGTGGTGTTCCAGGACTTCGTTCGCTACAAGCTGTCCGCCGCCGACAACATCGTCTTCGGCCGGCCAGAGCTACCCGCGCGGATCGACCATGCCCACAGCGCGGCGCGGCAGGCAGGTGCGTACGACTTCCTCGACGCACTACCGGACAGCTTCGACACCTTGCTGGCCAAGGAGTTCGAGAACGGCGTCGATCTCTCCCTGGGCCAGTGGCAGCGGCTTGCCATAGCCCGTGCGTTCTATCGGAACGCCCCATTCGTCATCCTCGACGAACCCACAGCCTCGCTCGATCCACAGGCGGAGGCCGAGCTCTTCGATCGGATCCGTGAGCTGTTCGTCGATCGCACCGTGTTGCTTATCTCGCATCGATTCTCCAGCGTGCGTGGTGCGGATCGGATCTATGTTCTCGACGACGGCCAAGTGATCGAACACGGCACCCACGAGGCACTGGTTGCCTCCAACGGGACCTATGCGAGCCTCTTCGAGCTTCAAGCGAGGGCCTACCGAGAGCCCGATCGGGTTCGCCAATCGAACAGGCTGGTCGGCGACAGCCAGCCGTACCACTGAGGCGTCGCCAAGCCGCCCATCCCGCATGGCCCACGGCTCAACAGCTTGTGGAGTGGGTCTCCATACTTGCGCCAACGGTAGTAGTGGGGTTCGCAGTAGCCGCGGGTTCGGTGTCTTCGGCCGCAGCCTGGGATTTCACAGGTCGTGCGGTAGGTGGGTAGTGGGTCGCCGGTCTTGTGCCGTCTAGCTAGATGTGCGGCAGTACCCCGCGGCCGTAGTGTGGCCGGTCGCAGCATTCGACGTCGCAGCCTGTGCGCGGAGGTCCGTGTAGCGCCGCAACCTGGCCTGGGTCTCCTTGCTTCAGGAGTCGTTTCCAATGCATCCGGCACAGGCCATCGCCGCCGGTGCTGCGTGCGGCGAAGTAGCGGGGTGCCGCAAAGGCCCTTGCGTGCACGCGGCGTTCGCACCTCTATGCGTTGCAGGTGTCCGCCACACCGTGACATATGATCGCTCGTTGAGTCCGTGGAGGATGCATGCCGCATCGTCGCGCTTCGGCGGTCGACAAGCGGCCGGTCGGGAAACCACGCGACGTTCACCACGAATGCTCGAGAGCAACGGTGGGCTTGGGACCTTGGTGGCCGGGAGCTCGGAGCACTGATCAGTCGCGGCAGTACGCAAGGTACCGTCGGAACCGTCTACCTACCAAGGCCGTTGGCGGGACGGACGAAAGTTATGCGAGCTTGTCGCAATCCTTCTTCTTCTTTGGCGTTCCTCCGACTGCGCAGAGCGTGGCGCCGAACGGTACGTCGAACGTTTCCTCGTGACCGTCAATTACGTAGGTGATTCTGATCCCATCAGATGACTCTGTCTGAGTGACCTTCTTCTCGTATTCGACGCCAAGCTCAGTATAGTGCTGGTATACGTCCGGGCTCGCCTCTTCGCTCTTGGTTGGGCAGATCGTCGATACTTTGACTTCTGGTGAGATCGGGAATCCTACCTGTGTCAATGTAGCTTCGCGGCTCCCGAGTCGCTCCCCGCCAGTGGATGCAGGATCCGGTCGGGTGGCGAATCTAACTAGGCGTAGCTTGCCGTTTCCTCCGTAGGGGGACACGTTCTTGATCGTGGCGGTTCCGTGCTTAGTCAGGCATAGTGGATAGTTGCCGAGTGAATAGGACTTCCCGAGTTTCGTGAAGTGCATCTTGACTCTGAACGAGTTCGATTCACCGGGCACGATCATCCGGGCGTCGCTACCCTTGTCCGAGCAAGCGACGAGGAGCGTGCAGACGATGGCGAAGAGAGGTACGAGCACGGCGATCCGCTGCGGACAGATCCAGCCTGCCTCCGGGGCAGGCTGGATCCGAATTCTACGACGCAAAGATGTCACTTAGTCCGCGCTTCAGGTGATGTTGCGGGTCCTGCGGGCTGGCTACCGCAGAGGTGCTCTGTGTTGACCACATACCAATAGTTTACCAACCGACTTGTCCAGCCCGACTGGGCGGAGACGTTGATTGGGCCTATGTCTACGCCGAGCGACATGGTCGTGTTTCTGCCATGATCCTTCTCGATCTCGGTACCGGGAGGATAGGGGGTGCAGACGTACGCCCACGTTGGAGCGGAAATCGCGACGTGCTTGCTATTCAGCGCCGCAATCGACAGCGGGCGTCGCTGCATGACCCAGGGATAGCAATCTACATAGACGTCGATGTAGTTGACCTTGTTGTAGATGCGAACCGATGACGCCATCGCTGCGCCTCTCACGCCCATTCCCGACGACGCGCCAAGTGTTCCGCCGGCACTCCAAGTGCCCCCGCTGAAGGCGGTGCTCATGCCAATGCCCAAAGTGTGGATGCTGCCCACACTTTGAATCATGCGGGCAGGTGCGTTCGCGGTTCCGTGGAGGCGCGAGAAATACTCTTCGATACCATAGTGAGTGGGTCCCCAGCCGGTGATGTTGCAGTCAAGGGCGGCCTCCGCCCCAAACGCCTTCGATTTCATCGGCAAGGACGACACTTCGGTCTGGACTTGTTCTTGGTCAGTCACGCTCGGCGATGACCCGAGGTCGAAGGTGAGTGATACTGGAGCGGCCAGCTTCGGGTCCCCGCTTGAATCGAGCCATCCCCGTCCCGATTGATGCAGGACACTGAAGTTCCAGGTCGCCTGCCGGATGCCGTCGGTGACATCCAGCTGCAATCCAACCATGCCGCCTGGCTCAAGGTATTCGGGTGGCAGTGATGTGGGGTCCAGTGCGGCCACGAAGTTGCCGTTCGAATCTGCTGTGCCGGAATGGACAGTCCTCAGCTCAAGGGGCTGATTGACCGCCGCGGCCGCGGTTAGCGTCTCCGTGCTCGGCCATGCGACGAGCGTTACCTGCCCTGTCCGTACGGGGCTCCCGTCGATGAGGATCCTGCCCGAGACAGCGACCTCGCCGGCAGCATCCTGCTGCGGCGTCGCGCTCGCATGCGGCACGGCCACAGCCAGAGCCAGCCCAACGGCGGCGACGATGGTCACTGGGACCAGTTTCTTGATCATTCCCCCTCCTTAGGTACGCGGAGGGCATCTTCCCATCGTCTACGACTGGCCAGGCTTGTTGTCGATGACGGTTGGTCGGTGTCGCGGGCGGCGGAGTTCTTCAATGTGTCGTGGCGCACGGCGGACCGGTGGGCCAGGCGTTATGAGGAGGAAGGGCCGGCCGGGATGAACGACCGATCTTCTGCCCGGCGAACCCAGCACGCCAGGACACCGGCGCCGGTGGTCCGCAAGATCGTCCACCTGCGGTGGAAACAGCGGCTGGTTCCGTGCAGATCGGTGCCCGGCTCGGGATGCCGGCCTCGACGGTGCACGCGGTACTGGTCCGCTGTCGGCTGAACCGTTTGTCCCACATCGACCGGGTCAGCGGCGAACCCGCTCGCCGCTATGAGCGCTCTCGGCCGGGTGAGTTGATCCACGTCGATGTCACCAAGTTCGGCAACATCCCCGACGGAGGTGGCTGGCGGTTCGTCGGCATCGAGCAGGGCTGGGCGAACCGGCAGGCAACCCGCGACCGCACCGGCCGCCGCAAATAGTCGACCACCCCCCGCGAAGCCTTCGTAGTATGAATATTTCTTGCCCCTTCTGGCAAGAGCTGTAGGTTTCCTTTGTGGCCGCCGTGGTATGGACCTCGGCCGATGCGCCGGTTCTGGCCACAAGTCAGCGATCTCGGCGTCAATGCTCAACGTGGCGCGCGTGGAGATCCGCGTCGCAAAGTCATATACGTGCCCCAGTTCTCGCCCAGTCGTCGTGAACGTCGGCGCGGATTCCGGGCCGATACGTCGCTCGTCGACAGCCGAAGCGCGAACGACGAGCCCTCCCACCTGGGCATGGTGGTGATAGAGCGGACCCCATCCTGACTCACCGGACTGGGAATATAGGTTGCACTCGTCGATGAACCCGATGTCTCGCAGCGACTGACGACACCCCGCTGGGAACGACGGACCGGTTCACGCAATCGTGTTGTTCGCGCGCATGCATGTTGGCGTCAGTATCCCGTCTGAAGGTGTGCCCTCAGGTCATAGCTCGAGGTCGTACGGGACATCGCCGAACCCGACGAGACTGAGGTCGCGGGACCACCAAGTCGACCCGGAGCTTCGAACGGTCGGGCGGCTCGACACACGTACCTAACGCCACGCCGACGGCGGATCGAGCCAGAGAACCTGCGCCGCTTCTCAGGCCGCGGGATCGCGTGTATAGCCGATAAGCCGTCTGGCTAAGAGCTCCGGCCTGCGGCCGGGTTCGGTGCCGACTTCGTCGGCTCTCTAGAAGCGTCTTTGTCCCTCCTGGCTTGGCGATTATGGTCCGCCGCGACCTCCACGCAACTGCCGCGCCATTGGCGCCGCCCGCCCTTGAGGTTCGGACACCGCCGCACCCTTGCCGCGATCGAGGCCGAGCTTCCCACTGTGCCCGTGTACGTGATCGGCGACGAGGCCACGAGCACGCCCCGGCCGAGATCGAGCGTCTGCTCGGCCAGTACGCCGAGAACGAGCACCGCAGTCTGGCAGCCGCACATGACTTCTGGCAGACGACTCTCAGTCCGACGACGCCCGCGGTCTGGGATCAGTACGCCGAGATCCATCTCGCCCACGGCGACGCGAAGTAGTTGCAACGCGAGCTGGCCGACATCCTCACGAAGTATGCAACCCCTCACACGGTAAACGAGGCAGTCGCTACCTTCTGCACCTCGCCCTTGCGCCGGCCGCGACCTAACGAGCCGACGGCGTCCGGGTGCAGCCCAATGGCTCCCGTCACGTCCGCCGGGGTGTCGTCGCCACGGGCAATGTGAGCGTCCGTTACCCGCCGTCGCGAGGTTTCGTCCCGGTGATGGCGAAGAACTGGAGCTCCTCGTCGTACGCGCCGGTCGCATCGAGGTCGAGAAGTGCCGAGCGAAGGTCGGCCTCGAAGGCGTCGGCACGGTCGCCGAGCTGCCGCTTGGACGTGATCGAGATCGAGAACATGAGTCCGACCAGCTCGTCGAGAGTCCACCGGCGGGACGCCGTCCACTCCCGGCGTTCAATCTCGAACCCCACCGAGTGCAGAACCTCGCCGTGTAGCCGGCCGGCCCGTGCTCGCACGATGGCTTCCGAGGGCGGTCCCGTCCACTTCTTGACCACGCTGGCCAGGACCTGCTGCCAAGGCGCCTTTGGGCGAGGCTGGTTCGGCGGATCCCCGGTCCCCATCACCACGAGAACGCCACCAGGCCGCAACCAGGATCTAGCCTCCCCAGCCACCCGCTTCCTGTCCAACCTGTGGAAGGCGTTGCCGATCGTCACCATGTCGACCGTGCCCGCGTCGATGGACAGGTCCTCCGCCCGCGCCACCTGCCAGTCGACGTTGTCGACACCGGCCCGCTCAGCGATCCGCCGGCCAACGTCGATCATCTCCGGCTCAAGGTCGACGGCGAGGACCCGGCCGAAGGAGGGCGCCAACGGAACGGCGATCTGCCCTGTCCCGCAAGCGATATCGACCAGCAGGCCACCTGAGCCGACAGGCTCGACCAACTCGGCCAGCATGACGTCGGGATACCGCGGCCGAAAGCGTTCGTAGTGCCCCGCCGTCCCGACGTAGAGGTCGGAAGGAAAGCCGGTCATCTACCCGCTCCAATCGAACCTGTGCGTCCGGGTGCAGCCCAATTGGTCTCGTCAAGTCGTCCGGCGGCCATCGCGTGGCCATGTGGAGGTGCCAGACCGACTTGGAGGCCGTGTTGGGCGTGAGTGGCCGCCATCTGCTCGTGACCGTCTTCAGCGGTTCGTTCACGGAGCGCCCAGCCAATTGTCTAGTGCTGCCCCGAGATCCCGGCCGCGATGGTAGCCGCGCTCAGTTATCAAGGCGATCAGGTGACGGGCGTCCTCGAGATCCTCGGTGTCCGCCCGCTCGATCAACGTACGCAGGTCGCGGTCGCGTTTCTCGCTACGCCGCCAGCAGAGCTTGACCGCGATCAGGTGCCCGATGCGGGCGACCGGGATCGTCAGGCCCGGCGGGACCTCCAACGACTCCGCCGCCCCCACGACCTCGGCTTCGACGCCGGAACTCGCGAGGAACAGGTCGACGGCCACGTCCTCGCCGGCGACAGGCGAGAGCAGCCGTACGGTCGCGAGTCGACCGGTCTGATCGTGCACGATTGACTCCCTCGACCGGTAGCCGGCCGCGAGCAGATCAGCGACACGTGCCTTCGCCGCCGCGTCATCGGGCACTGCGACGGCGATGTCGATATCCGCGGTGGGTCGCGGCTCCGCCCGCGCGCAAACGGCGAGGCCACCGACCAGCGCCCAGGGCGAACCGAGGTCGTGAAGATCGCCCACGATCTGCCGGAGAGCCTCTTCGAGCATGATCACGAGGATCCACCCTTGCAGTCACCGACGGACGTGGCCAGAGATTTTCGGGCGAGGCAAGCACGACCTGTCTGCCCGATGACCGATCCCCAACCCGACACGGCTGGGTTCCTGCGCAGCCTCGACGAGGCGAAACTACTCCTGCCGCAACGCTCCGCCGGCGGGCACCGCCGGTTCTCCCGCTACCAGCTGCGGATCGCCGCCCGGGCCCGCGAGCTGGTCGACCAAGGCATCAGCCTCGACGCCGAGATGCGCCAACAACAGCGACCCAGTTCGACGACGGAAAGCGAATCCGGCTAGCCCCTCAGGTGCGTGGGTGAGCGGGCGTGGTTCGCCGGATAGATGTCGTGCCGGGTGTCAGCCGGGCTCGCCGTCGATCCACGCCCATGCCGCCGGGCCGAACGTTCGCAGGTGGTACCGATTGTCGGCGCGAATCTCTAGGACGCCGCTGCCGTGCACGAGGAACCCGATCGACGAGTACGGGGCGCCGTTTGCCAGGCAGATTTCGACCTCGCGGCCGTTGTTGAGGACGACTCGCAGAGAATGCTCGATGTGGTGCTCGCCGCGCGCGTTCGGGTCGGTCTCGACACCGTTCGCGTGGTAGATCAGAAGATCGGTCATAGCTCGCTACGGTAGCTGGGCAAGTTGGTGCCAGGGCGAGCCCGACATCGACGGCGTCGAGCGACTCGGACGACGCCCTAGCCTGGCAGGATGCTTCCGTCGCCGACGACGCGTCTGCGCTTCCGTGAGATGACCGAGGACGATCTCGATGAGATGACCGCTGTGCTCGCGGCTCCTGATCCGGCACGGCCCGGTCGACGTCAACGGACGAGGGAAGACGCTGAGCGGTGGATCGCGTGGAACCAGCGCAACTATGTCGAGCATGGGTTCGGGTTGTGGGTGGTGGAGACCCACGACGGTGAGTTCGTCGGCGACTGCGGTCTGACCATGCAAGAGATCGAGGGCGAGACGTTCGTCGAGGTCGGGTACCACGTTCACCTCGCCCTGCGAGGGCGAGGCCTGGCGACCGAAGCCGCCGCGGCCGTTCGGGAGGCGGCGCGGGCCAGTGGCATCTGCCATCTGGTTGCGATCATTCGGCCGGAGAACCTGCCGTCGCAGCGGGTGGCGGCAAAGATCGGGCTGGTGCTGAATCGTCGGGTGTTCAAGAACGGTGGGGACGCCCTTGTCTTCGGTATCGACCTCGGAGCAGCCTGACTAAGTGTGTCAACCCTGATTTGGCCCAGCGTGGCGGCCCGATTTGGCGCCACCGCTTCGGTTGAGACGGGCGTCCTGGCGAGATGGTCTGAGGCGCAGCAGTGCGGCAGTCACGAGTCGTCGCGGGGGCCAAGCGGATCAAACCTGTGGCGTTGTCGGCGTAGGTTGGCAGTTGTGAGCTGGATCGCACTCGTCGGGTTCTTCGTGGCGATCGTTCCGCTGGTGCTGACTCCGGGGGCGAGCTTCACCCTGGCAACGCAGCGGACGCTGGACGGGCAACGGCGCGCGACCCTGTGGGTCGTGGCGGGCACGGCTACTGGCACCTACCTTCATGCACTGCTTGCGGCGGCTGGCTTGTCGGCGCTGGTGATGCGTTCGTCGGAGGCGTTCTTGGTCGTGAAGATCGTCGGCGGCGCCTACCTGATCGGGCTGGGCCTGCTGACGATCTGGCGGACTCGGCGCCGCCGGGAAGCCCCCGCGCCAGGTCGGCTGCCGTGGGCGGGGCACCACACCTACCCTCAGGCGTTGCTGGCCAATGTCCTCAACCCAAAGGCGGCGTCGATCTATATGACGTTGGCGCCCCAGTTCCTGACCGCACAGCAGGTCGGTGTGGGACCTCTGCTTCTGCTGGCCAGCGTCCACGTCCTGGCCATGAGCATCTGGCTTGGGTTGTGGTCGATCGTCTTGCGGCGTGGTCGCCGGCTTGCGCAGTCGGACTGGTTCGCGAAGACGGTCAACCGGGTCGGGGGTGCGATCTTGGTCGCGCTGGGAGTGCGGACGGTCACGAGTTAAAGGCGGCCGTTGTGCTTACTCGCCAGGCAAGGTAGGCGCGACGGCTAGCGACAACAGAAAGATCTTCTGTCGTCGATCGCGCAGCGGCCCGGAGCTGTCGGACCTGAGACCCACGGTGGTCTGCGTGGTCTTGCATGGAGCACCAGGACAATGACGACGTGTACGTGGTGGACGCCGAGCTCTATCGACGAGTCGGGCGGTCAGCTCGAGCAGAGGCCGGCCGTTGTCGCTGCCGGCGCCGAGCTTTCTGAACAGGAAGGACATGGTCACCGCCGTCCTCGTCTTCGCTGCTCGCTTGAGTTCGCGCCCGCAATGAACGGGCCTTGCGCGTGGGCCGTGAACCTGATAGCCATTCGGAGGGAGCCCTTCAGGTGGCGCTCTCCCCAGCCAGTCCGAATCTGAGCAGGGGAGAGCTGAAAATGGATCGAGCCACATACCGCGACGAGTTGCACAGCCGGTTCGGCGTGCCCAGTCCGACCGTTGTCGCGCTGGTCGAGCAGGCAACAGGTGTCGGCGTCACGTCCGCGGAGCGGTTGGTCAGGGGCGATGAGAACGAGGTTCACCACGTGCAGCTGGTCGATGGATCGGCAGTGTACGTACGGGTTACGTTTCCCGGGACGGCCGAGAGCCTCGTGCATCACGAGGCCTGGGCGATGGGCCAGGCGCGCGAGGCAGGCATACCGGTGCCCGACGTTGTGGACATCCGATCGATCGAGACCGGCGACGGTATCCGGACGGCGATGGTGATGCGGGCGGCGGACGGCCGCCAGCTCGGTCAGCTCCTCCCGGACCTGTCACCCGTTCAACGGCGCGCGGCGATGGTCGACGTCGGCCGGACGTTGGGGATCCTGAACGCGATCGCGACGCCCGGTGCGTGGGAGCCCGAGGGGGAGGGTCAATGGGCTGACGTCGACGTGCATCGTGAGCGGTACCTGGCGAACGTGCTCGCCGACACACGGCATCTGCCGGTCGCCGGACTCAGCGCGACGGAGGTCGACCTAGTGGTCGAGGCCTTGGAGTCCTTCCCCGTCGAGCGGCCTCTCGCCTTGTGTCATGGCGATGTGTCGCCGGAACACGTGTTCGTCGACGCCGAGCTGCGCGTGGTGGGGCTCATCGACTTCGGCCAGTGGTACGCGGGGTCGGCCGCGTCCGAGCTCGCCGGCGTCGGGATGAGGACGACACAGGCGGACTTCGACGCGATCGTCACCGGCCACCCGCAAGGAAACGCGGCACGGGCAGCGATCGGCAGGCACACGATCACGCAGGCGACCGGGCAGCTCAGGTGGCTCGTGACGAGCGGGCAGACTCACGAACTGGCCACTCCGGTGGCGGCCCTCCGCGCTGCCCTAGCGGGCGAAGAAGGGAGCGCGACGTAGGAGTTGGCCTCGCACGAACGTGGCGTGCTACGCGGTCACCGCCTTGGCCGCTGTGGAGCTGTCCGAGGTGGCTCTCTCAATCCCTGGGTCGCGGGTTCGAGTCCCGCCCGCCCTACCACCTGCGGAAACGCTGGTAGGGAAGCTACCGACATCTGAGTTTGAGTCACGCATCGACCGGGGAGCGGAGCTCGCGGAGCATCCCGTCGAGACGGCCGGGCGGCGGGGTGTCGGCGACGCCCATGATGAAGGCAGCACGCTCGGTTTCGTTCAACGTCTGGAACAGCTGCAGAGCGCGCTTCGACCCTCGTCGTCGGCCGGAGAGGGCCGAACACGGTCTCGGTGGAGATGCCGCGGTCGACCTCAACGTGGCGCAGGTCTGCGCCCGTCTCGCCGCCTCCGGACAGGTACGGGCGCAGCGCGGGGGACGGCGTCGTGTGGGGAGGTGCGATGATTCGTCCACGGTCGGTCCTTTCACCGGAAGGTCCGGTCGAGGGTCCGTCCGGAGCTTCCACCTCCTGGCGGACCCGCCTTGCTACAGCAGGGGATTCGTCGACTTGCGGTCGCCGAGTACCCGCGTCACACGCGTGCTGGCTTAGCGGCAATCCCCAGCGTCCTCACAATCCCTGGGTCGCGGGAAGCGCACCCATAAACGGTTTCCGATCCGGGGGAGTGCGCTGCCAGGATGCGGGTCATGGTGGTTGATCCGGCTCGTCGGCTGCAGTCCCTGTACGTCCCTGTCGGAGACGGCGTCCGGCTCGCGGTCGATGTCTGGCTTCCGGTCGAGCGGATCGCCGCGGGCGAGGCGATTGGTGCGGTTGTGCGGACCACCCGCTACTACCGCGCGGAGGAGCGGTTCGGCGGGGGGCCGGAGGTCGACGCAAACTGGGCCGAGGGTGAGTTGTGGAACGGTGCTGGGTTCGCTCTCGTCGTGGCGGACGCGCGCGGAACGGGCGCGTCGTTCGGTGCGCGGTCCGGTGAGCTCAGCGAACGCGAGATCGCCGACTACGGCGAGCTGATCGACTGGGTGGCGGCGCAGCCGTGGTCGAACGGCCGGGTCGGCGTCTACGGCACGTCCTACGAGGGCCAGGCCGCCGAGCTCGTCGCGCGGACCGGCAACCCGCATCTCGTTGCCGTCGCGGCCTTGTTCAGCCCGTACGACCCGTACCGCCAGCTCTTCTACCCAGGCGGAGCCGCTACCGCGGGCCGGTTCGCGCGGTGGATGTGCGAGAGCCAGGTGAAGGACGGCGTGCCCGGGGCTCGCGAGCGCCTCGGCAAGCTGCAGGGTCTGCTCGCGGAGGAGATCGAGCTCCCGGCGCCGGTCAAACCCGTCGACGGTCCGGACGGCAGGGTTCTGCTGGCCGAGGCGGTCGCGGATCACCAGTCGAACACCGACGTCCACGAGCTGATGGACCAGGTGCCGTTTCGCGACGACCGGGTCGAGGGGCTCGACTGGTCGATCACCGCACCGGCGAGCGCGCAGGAGGCGATCGCCTCGACCGGCGTACCGCTGCTGGTGCGGGCCGGCTGGATCGACGGTGCCTTCCTGGCTGGCGCTCTGGCCCGGTTCGCGACCCTGCCCAACCACCAGACGGTCGAGATCGGGCCGTGGGGACACGGCGGCCGTACCTCCGCCGACACCCTGCGCCCCAGCGGTCCGCCCGAGGGCGACCTCGCCAGCCCCGAGGGCCAGGACCGCCGCCTGGTCGAGTTCTTCTCGCGGTATCTCGAAGAGGACTCGGCTCCGCCGGCGGGCCGCGGCACGCTGACGTTCAGCACGCTCGGCACGGACCAGTGGCGAACCGTCCAAGCCTGGCCGCCTGAGGGTCTCGAGGTACGCCGGCTGTATCCGGCAGCGAGCGGTGACCTTGCCGACGATCCGGAGGCCGAGGCGACCGTGCGGTACGCCGTCGTACCCGGCTCGTCGACCGGCCCGACCAACCGGTGGCTCGCCGGCGAGATCGGCCAAGGCGCCGCCTACCCCGACCGACAGGTCGCCGACGAGACGCTGCTGACCTTCACCTCTCCACCGCTTGCCGCCGACCTCGCCGTCCTCGGCTTCCCGGTGGTGACGCTTCGCCTCGCCACGACCGGGACCGACGGCGTGGTCTACGTCTATCTCGAAGACCTCGGGCCGGACGGCACGGTGACCTACCTGACCGAAGGCTGCCTGCGGTTCGTCCATCGTGCGACGAACGGGCCTGCCGAACCCGCGGGCCTCGGCGTTCCGCGCAGCTTCGCCCGCGCCGACGGGCTACCGGTCCGGCCGGGAGAGGATCTCGACCTGGTCGTCGAGCTCCTCCCGCTGTCGGCGCTGCTGCGTTCCGGCCACCGGATCCGGATCGCGATCGCAGGCCACGACGCCTCGTGCTTCTCCTACCACGGCACCCCAGGCGAGACCTTCACCCTGACGCTCGGCCAGTCCACGCACGTGGACCTTCCCGTCGAAACGTCGCAACCGTGAGGCTGGTCTAGCTCCGGCGGACTCAGTCGGACGTGCGGGGCCGGTGCGAGCCGACCAGCCACTGGTGCTTGCCGTCGGCCGTCTCGAAGGTCCAGGCCACGGTCGGGCCGCCGATCACGACGTTGGCGCCCTTGGCGGCGAGGGCGTGCAGGCAGTTGCGCCGTACGTCGAGCACGTACGAGCCGCCCGCCCTCACCTCTACCGTCGCCGAACCCGACCAGCCCCTGCCCGGCGCTGAGCCAGCCGAGGTGCTCGCCCTCGGCGGCGATCGTCACCAGCTTCTCGTTCGCGGTCCGCCGCACCTTGACGGTGCCGTCGGCGAGCGCCCAGGCAACGGTGTCGCCGTCGGCGGCGAGGAACTGGACCCCGGGTCCGGTCTCGGACCGCTGGACGGTCTCGGTCGCGCCGGTGCGCAGCGAGAGGCGGTGGATCGCGTAGCCCGGGCGGTCCGACTTCGCGCCGTCGAAGTCCGCGTAGTAGAGCCACTGGCCGGAGACCGCAGGGAGGATCGCGTTCGGCACGACCTGCTTGGCCGGGGCTGATCCGTCGAGGGCGCGTGCGTAGATGCCGACCGTCGGGGGAGTGCCGGCGGTGGCCGCGGCCTGCGCCTCGGCCCAGTAGGTCGTGCCCTCGTGGATCCGCGGGATGGTGTAGCCCGGGACGGTCGGCTTGAGGCCCTTGTCGTCGACCGGCTTCGCCGTCGCGAGCTGGGTGATCACCCCCGTCGCGCGGTCGGCGGCGTAGATGGCCCAGTCGGACTCGCTCAGGGTCGTGCCCTTCATCTGCTGCCAGACGACGTGCTCGCGGTCCAGGTCGCCGAACACGGTCTGCGTACCGGGCTGAAGGTCGCCCTTGCCGCGTACCTCCTGCGTCCGCCCGGTCGCCGGATCGAGCACCGACAGGGTCCCCGGTCGCAACTTGGCGGGGGCGCTTTCGGTCGCGGGAGTGAAGTGGCGCCCGCTCTCGACCAGCAGCTCACCCGTCGAGCCGGCGGCGAGCAGAAGGTCGCCGGCGGGGAACGGCTTTCCCGCGGTCAGGAGGTCCGCCGCGCCGTTGGAGGCCTTGGCCACGGTGAGCGAGGCCCCGGTCCCGCCGCACGAGACCGGCGGCGCGGTGGAGACGGCGGTGTCGGTGGGCGCGGCACAGGCGGTCACGGCGAGGGCCGTGACCGCCAGAGCGAGAAGCTTCTTCACCAGACGATCGCCTTGCTGGGGCGGACGAAGAGGTTGACGAAGCTGTTGGTGTAGTGGGAGAAGTACGGCTCCGGCGCGGACCAGACCGTCGTCGCCGGGTCGATGAAGTGGGTCTTGCTGACGTCGGTCGTGTAGCCGCGCGCGACGACCCAGTGGTCAACGGACTGGTTCACCGGGTGGCCGTTGTAGTGCCGCTCGCCCGCGGGCTCGTACGCGGCCACCGCGAGCGCGTACCCCTTGCCGATGTTGTTGGTCAGCTTGGCCTTGAACTCCGCGGGAGTGGGCTCGTTCAAGATGTTGAACCAGTTGTGGCCGATCCACTTGTTGATCCCGTCACGCATGTCGGCGCGCTGCGTCCCCCCACCACCGTTGGCCTTGAGGTAGCTGTCGGACGCGAGTCGGCTCTGCGTGAGGGCCGAGCCCGCCAGGGAAGAGTCGGTCGTCGAGATCTTCCCGTAGTGCTTCATGCCCTTGATCATGATGTACGCCGTGGCCGGGCCGCACCACCAGTCTTCGCCCTGGCCGACGTGTGTGTAGCCCGTGAGGGACTTGGCCGCGATGCTCACGGGATCCCCTGCGGCCTGAGCGGCCGGGGCACCCAGCACCGAGAACGCCGCCGCCCCTGTGGCCAAGGCAACGCCGAGTCGCTTGATCGATCTCATCTGCACGATCCCTCCCGTTGGTCCGGCGGCCCGCTGGTCTGCTGACCGCCCGTCGGCCAGTCTTCGTCAGGGCCCGCCCAAGATCCGCCCAACGGCGCTGGAGGGGTACGCCGGGGCGCTCGACGGATTCCGTCGTCGGGACTCAGAGCCTGCCGACGATAGGCAGCGTCACCGAGCTCCTTCCCGGGTTGACCGTCAGCTGCGTGCCGGGTAGCGGGCGGAGCGTGAAGTTCAGGTCCGTCGACACGATCACCAGCCCGATCCGGTGGCCGGCCGGGAACACGTAGTCGTCCGGTTCCAGGGGCCAGTCGAACGTGTACTCGCGGCCCTGTTCGATCGGGCTGCTGCGCTGGATGCCCTTGCGGTTCTGCACGTCCGTCCAGCCTCGCGTGACCATGGTCGCCTTGCCGTCGGGGGCGTAGTCCACGAGTACGGCCGTCAGGTTCGCCGCGTACCTGTTGTCGACCGACGCGCGCAGCGACACCGACGGGGTGCCGCTCAGATGCGCCGGCTTGGCCAACGGAGCCGACAGGTACGCGAGGCGGTTCGGGTTGGCCTGGTCCGGGTTCGGCAGCAGCGAGACGTCGGTGTCGAGCGTGCGGCCCGAGTCGACGAACGACTGTCGCGGCCCGCCACCCGATCGGCCCAGCCCGCCAGGAGCGGTCGCGTTCGGCGAGGACAGCCGCAGCTGGCTCTTCCGCACTCCGGGCACCGGCCAGTCCGCGTACTTCTCGTACGTGCCGTCAGGGCGTTGGATGTCCGCCGTGGGCTCGGACATGATCCCGTTGCGCACACCGAACAGCCAGTAGTCCATCCAGCGGTTGAGCGTGCGCTGGAAGTCCGACGTCCCCGACGGGCCGCCGTGCCCACCCTTGTGCAGCCAGATCTTGCGCGGCACGTCGTAGCGCTCGAGCCGCTCCCACCAGGAGGCGTACGCCCGCGGCATCACGTTGTAGTCCTCGAGACCGTGCACCACGAACACGCTGGCCTTGAACCCGCGAGCGCGATGCAGGTAGTCCCGCTCGTTCCAGTAGTCGTTGTAGTCGCCGGTCGTCCGATCGGCGTACTGCAGCAGCTGGTCGGTGATGTGCGCGCACTTCGCGACGCGGTCCGGGCCCTCGACGAAGTAGCCGAGGACGTCCAGATCCTCGCCCTGGTAGGCGTTCTGGCCCTGGCCGGATACCTCGGAGTGTGGCGCGCGGACCAGACCGTTCGCCCGGTAGTAGTCGTACCAGCTGGCGATCGCGGAGGTGGGCACGATGGTGCGCAGACCCTCGACGCCGGTCGTGGCGACCTGGTTGGGCAGCGTGCCGTTGTACGACGTTCCCACCATGCCCACGTCGCCGGTGGTCCAGTCCGCGGCGACCGGCTCGCCGGCCTCGTTCCAGGCCTTCGCCCGGCCGTTCAGCCAGTCGATGACCGCCTTCGTGCCGAGCGTCTCCTTCATGTCGCCGACCGTGGGACAGCCGTCGGAGAAGCCGGTGCCGATCGACTCGCCCAGCACGACCGCGTACCCGCGGGGCACCCAGTAGTTGTCGAGCGAACCAGGAAGGTCGGGCAGCGGCTTCGCGACCGCCGTTCCCGCGCCTGCGGCGAGCCGGGGCTGGATGCCCTCCTGCGGCAGCACCGAGAAGTCGACGTTGTGGTTCTCGCCGCCGCCGATGTTGTAGCGGTACGGGCTGTGCTCGAAGATCACCGGGACCTTGATGCCCTCGGTCTCGGTCTCGCCGGGCCGGGACAGCTTGACGCGCACCCGGTCCTTTGCCCCGTCGAGGTCACTGTCGACCGTCGTCTGGACGAACAGCGTCTCCTCGACCGCGTCCGCCAAGGAGAACTGAGGTACGGAGACCCCGTTCTCGACCTTCAGCCAGGACGGCGGCTTCGGCGGCCGGTCAGACCGACCGGACCCGGCCGAGGCGGGAGCGACCACCACGGCGAATCCCAGCACCACCGTGAGCGCGAACAGGACGAGACGGCGAGACGTACGCATCGATCCTCCGTAGGGACGGCAGCGGACGGCTCCGTCATCCTAGGGGCGAACCGCCACGTTCATGGCCGGCGGATGTGAGGATGCTCAGATGTCACCTCGCGCGCGTGCCGTCGATCCTGGCCGCCTTGCCCGGTGGTGCATGGAGCATCTCGGCAGCCCGCCAGCGGATGAGATGTTCAGATCCGGGTACCTGTCTGCCGTCATCGGGCTCCGGCTGGCTGACGACCGTGAGGTCGTGGTCAAGGTTCGTCCGGACTCGCCGCGGATAGCGGCATGCGTCGAAGTCCAGCGCCGCATGTTCCAGGCCGGCTATCCGTGCCCCCAGCCGCTCACCGGCGCCGCTGCCTTTCGGCGGCGACGTCGCCACCGCGGAGGCCTACGTCCCCGGCGGTGCGATGCTCCCGAGCGCGGACCACGCGGCCCGGGCCTTCGCTGAGGCGTTCGCGCGGCTGATCCGGCTGGCCCCCCGGCCGGCCGAGGTGTCCACGCTCGACCCGGCACCGTCGTGGGCGGCCTGGAACCACGCCGGGGACGGACTGTGGCCGTGTCCGGAGGACCCTGACGTCAACCTCAACGAGGTGGCCGGCGCGGAGTGGATCGACGATGCCGGGCGCCGTGCCCGTGACCGGCTGCGAGCCGGCGAGTCCGAAGCCGTGATCGGCCACTGCGACTGGCTTGCCGGCAACCTGCGCTGGAGCGGAGACGCGCTGCTGGTGGTGCACGACTGGGACAGCATGATCGCTGACAGCGAAGCCGTCCTGGTCGGCTTCGCTGCCGCGCTGTATTCGACCGTCAGCGCGGACGAGCTAGCCACCGTCGAGGACACCGAGCGGTTCCTCGTCGCGTACTGCCATGCGCGTGGCCGGGAGTTCAGCGCCGACGAACTCCAACGGTCGTGGGCGGCTGGCGTCTGGACCAGGGCCTACGACGCCAAGTATCAGCACACGGTCGGGCAGCCCATCACCTCACTGTCCGAGCATGAGGCCCGCGAGCGCCTCCGTCGTACTGGCACCGGCTCGCGGAGGCCATAACAGCTTGGCATGCTGGACGGGACCACACCTTCACTCCCACTCGTCGCCATCCTGGGTCCACAGGCCACCGCGGCTCAGGTCCGTCCGCGGTACCCGCGTCAAGTCAGCCACCTACCGGGAGCGCGAAGCTACGAGCTGATCAGAAGTCGTTCGCCGGCGGTATGCGCGGAGGTCTCCGGTGCGGACATCGGTCCGGCTCGTCTCGCATCGTTGCTACGGGACAGGCGCTGTCCGCAGGGCGGACACGATCAGGTCGACAAGCTGCTTGAAACTGCGCTGCTCGTCTGGAGCGTGGTCCGGATTCACCTCGCACACGGTCAGCGCCCGGAAGTTCGGGTGGCTACACAGCTCCACCACCAGGGCGGCCAACTGAGCCAGCTGTAAGCCGCCTCGCCGATCTTGATTCTCGGCGATGGGGAACTGGTCATTGTCCAAGACGTCGATGTCGACGTGCACGAGCAGCCTGTCGTAGGCCTGCGCCCAGGAGCTGGTGCGCGATAGCACGTCGGCAGGAGCGGCGACAACGGTCTGCAATGTCTCAACGTGCACGCCGAGTCTGTCGATCGTCGCTTGCTCCGGCGGTGTGATGTTCCCGGCAGCGAGGAGGCGAACGGCGTCGGGCTGCAGGATCGGACGTCGCCGACCCAGTGAGGCCAGCTCGTCCGTGGTTCCTTCGATGCCCAGGAGGTGCGCGACGCCCATCCAATCCAGGAAGCCCTCCGCCGTTGCCGGAGTGTGGAGGTCAGCGTCCATATCGATGTAGGCGAGCGCGACGCTGGCACCGTCACGCTGTGCACCGATGACCGTTCCCAGCTCCACCGTGCAGTCACCACCGAGCACCAGGACGTCGTGCCCCCGAGCGATCGCGGCTGCGACGTTGTCGGCCAGTTCACTCGCCACGTTCGCTGCCGACCCGGCATTGGCGGCCTCTGGGCGAGTTTCGTCAGGTCGCCAAGGCACCTGGCGACCGTCGCCCCCGTCCACGACCTCGCGGCCCGCCGCCGCCAACCGATCGAGCAGCCCATGCGCTCGGAACACCGCGGGAGCCCGTTCCTGCCCCGGCCCGTACGCACCGGCACTCGACGGCGCCCCGATCACAGACAGCGGCCGGACAGCTTCCTCGTCCATACGCTCCCACGCTCCACTCCGACCTCGGTTGTGCCGATTGTTCCGTGTACGCCGGAACGTTCTACCCGTAGCCCAACGGCCGGGATGGCCACATCGGACTATGGCATGGCACGGCGAACCGGAGTAGGCCGTACGGAGGGTCCCTGTCGTCCGGCGGACTCCACCGCCTCCCATGAAGGGGCATGCCATGGCGCAATCAGACGTTCAACGACGAACCGTCCTGAAGGGCGGCGCCGCCGCGGCGTTGTCCGGGGTCACGGTCCTGAGTGTGGCCGGCCCCGCACGGGCCTTTCCAGGTCATGCCGGCGAGGGTGTGGTCATCCCGTGGCTCGACCAGCCCGCGCCGGTGCCGCCGGAGCTTGCGGACACTCTGGCGCACCCCTTGGTGTGGGAGGAGATCGAGTATCTGACTCCCAACGACAAGTTCTTCACCGTCAAGCACTACGACCTCCCGCAGCTCTCGGCGACTGACTGGCGCCTGGGCGTCTCCGGCCTCGTCGCGCACCCGCAAACCCTGTCACTGGCCGATCTCAAGGCCCTTCCGCGTCGTGTCGTGACGTTCGCGCTCGAATGCGCCGGCAACACCGGCGGCGCGCCGTTCGCCATTGGTCTCATCGGCAACGCCCGCTGGGCCGGCGCATCGTTGCGCCAGGTCCTGCGCATGGCGCGGCCACTGGACCAGGGGATCGAGGTGATCTTCTGGGGCGCCGACAAGGGGCAGGTGACGATCCGCGACAACTCGGGGGTGACCGGTCCGGGTCAGACGGGGGAGGTAGAGCCCGACGGTGCCGGGGGTCTGGACCTGACCATCACCGAGCAGTTCGCCCGCAGCATGTCGCTCGAGGACGCTATGACCTCGGACAACCTGCTCTGCTATGAGATGAACGGCGCACCGCTTCCCCCCGACCACGGGGCTCCCGTCCGCCTCATCGCCCCCGACTGGTACGGCGTGGCCAACGTCAAGTGGCTCACCCGGATCGAGGTCACCGACAGCCGCTTCCAGGGCCGCTTCATGGCGCGCGACTACGTCAGCATCCGTGAGGAGGACCGCGGCGGCGAGACCCTGTGGACGTTCACTTCGGTGACCCACGAACGGCTGAAGTCGGCGCCAGCGAAGGTCACACGCCGTGGTGACAACTCCACGGTCATGGGCGCGGCTTGGGGCGCACCGATCGCGAGGGTGGAGGTCCAGGTCGACGACGGACCTTGGCAGGCGACAAAGCTCGCCCGCAACCTGTCGAGGGGCCCGGACTCGCGGCACGGTGACGAGTTCGCGTGGAAGTTCTGGACTCTGAACTGGGGAACGCCCGCCCCGGGCGAGCACACGATCAGGTCACGGGCGTACGACAAGGTCGGCAACGTCCAACCCACGCCGGATGACCCATACGTCGCCAGCCGGCGAACCTTCTGGGAGAACAACGCACACATCACCCGGCGCGTGCTCATCCCCTAGCCGGTCGGGTGTCGGCCCGTGCCTCGAGGCGCGCGACCACTGGCACCACCGTGGGTGCAGGGCTACTTCCAGAAGGCTCCACACTGAGTCCCAACGCGTACGTCTCTTACCGGTCCGGGGTCCGCTCGAGCGGACCCCGGACCATGCCCCAACGACGACCGAAGCCGAGCATGCACAGATCGCGAATTGGTGAAAGCCGCGTTCAGCTGGATCCGGAGAAGGTCGCCTATTGAGCGCAGGGACACAGCAGCGCCGCTTGCTATGCTTCGATTGAGGACGGTCGGCCGAGCGGTACCCTCGCGAGACGCCCAGAAATGACAGAGAGCCACCCGAAGGCCACGATGCCCGCGAGGGCGAAGAATACGCCGGCGGCGGCTGGATTGACCATTCCGAGAATGATGAGCAAGGGCGCGGTCATGCCGCTAGCGAAGCTGTACCAGCGCCATCTGCGCTCCTGCGAAGCCTCGAACCGGCGGGCAACGACAAAGCATGCGACAGTCAGAGATCCGAACGCCACGAAGAACCCCAGGCTGTGTATCGCGGCGGATGAGCTCATCGCGTCGGGCATCTCATTGGGCGTGCCGGGAGGAAATCCGAGTGCTGGATCGGTTTTGAAGATCCCAGCGACAATGATGCCCACGCCATAAAGCCCAACCAGTAGCGGACCGAACCGGCCGCCCTTGGCACCTGCCAATGCCGTCCGTAGCCCGGATGCGGCGACCAGAGCCAATGCCCCGGTAATGATGAAGTTCGCGACTTGTATCCAGCCGTTGTCGCCAAGGGCCAGGCTGCTAATAGGATGCCGGGAAATGTCGAATCCATCCCGGGTGAGTATCTCTACAAGCACGATGAGATAGAAGACAGGAGCTAGTATCGCTCCGGCGATCAGGCGCCAATGGTGACGTCCTAGGTTTCCAGTGCTGGTCCGGGTTTCCATTTCGGCAGGCACGATCTTCTCCGTTCGTCGAGGTCAGGACGTGACCAGCGGTGCCCGGAACCATCCGGACGAGTTCGCGGGCTGGAACTGCATGCCACTCACGAGGTACCTGGTCGAGGTGGTGACCATGAAGATCAGCCGGCCGCCACGATCGGCGGCGACCGACGGTCGGCCGACGAACCGCAGGTGCAGCGTCTTCGACCCGTCCAGGTTCCAACCCCCGCCAGCCGTGTGCTGCCACCGATGCACGAGTGAGCCGTCGGTCCGTCGGACGAACAGCGTCAGCCGACTCTCGGCGTCGAGCCTCACCACCGGGTCGTCGGCCGCGCCGGTGACCGCCACCCACTGCTCCGCGCTCCAGCCGCCGCCGGCGGTGTGCTGCCAGCGATGCACGATGTCACCGTTGCTCTTCCTGACGAACAGCGTCAGCTTGCCGCCCGCGGCGAACACCGACGTCGGGTCGCCGGCAGCGTTGCTCACGGCCACCCAGCTTTCAGGATTCCAGCCGCCGCCCGGGGTCTGCTGCCATCGATGGACGACGTCGCCGTTGGTGGTGCGTACGAACAGCACCAGCCGCTCGGTCGCGTCGGTGGCGATCGCCGGTTTCCCCACGGCGCCGGGTACGAGGTCGGCGGTCGTCGCCGACCAGGGCCCACCCGGGGTGCTCTGCCAGCCGTGCCGCAGCCAGCCGGAACTGGTCCGCACGAAGTAGACCAGCTTGCCGGTCGCCAATGCCGAGACCGGATCGCCCGCCACTCCCGTGGCCAGCCTGATGATCGTCCATTGGGCGGTACCCGGCTGCTGTTGGAGGCCGTGCCAGAGCTGGCCGTCGGCCGAACGGACGAAGAAGGCCAGCCGACCATCGGCGTCGAGCGCCACCGAGGCGTCACCCGCGGCGCCGGAGAGGACCACCGAGACCTGCCATGCCGTGCTTCCCGGCGCGATCTGCCGCCCATAGAGAAGCTGACCGTTGGCCGAGCGGATGAAGTAGGTGAGCCGGCCGCTGCCATCCAGCTTCACGACCGGGTCGCCGACCACGCCGGTAGCCACGGTCGTTCGCGGCCAGGTCGCGAATCCGGGGCCCTGACCGGTGATCGGCTCCCGTCCATAGACCAGGGCGCCGTCGGTAGTCCGGGCGAAGAATCCGGCCCGGCCGTCGTGGTCCAGTGCCTGGACGGGGTTGCCGACGATGATGCCGCTGGTCGGTGTGTAGCCCGGCGGACGGCCGATCCGGTCGACCAGTGCCTTGAACGTGTCGTAGCTGCCCGGCTTGGGCGAGTTCCACGTGACCTGCGCCAGCGATCTCAGCGGGGCGAACAACGCGCCGACGATCTCCTCGTTGCTCTCGAGGTACTGGCCGAGGCCACCACCCAGCCAGAAGGCGATCATCCCGCCGGCAAGGTTCTGCTGCGCGGCTCCCAGAACCTCGCGCCCCTTGCTGAACCGGTGCACCTGGAACTGGTCGTACACCCGTCGCGGGTCGACGGTGCGATGGCCCTGGTCGTGGTAGAAGAGGCTCTCGTCGACATTGAGTACCCGGTGACCGCCATGTGCGGTGGTCGGGTTGGCGAGTTCCTGTGGCGATAAGACGATCGGATCGTTGGGCTGATACCAGTGCTCGACCACGATGTCGGGATCGAGCTGCACCACCCCTCGCTCCAGATAGTCGTTCCAGACGCGCAGCTTCTTTCCGTGCGACTTGACCAGCGCGTTCATCCAGTTGAGGAACCAGGTCAGGGCATCGCGTCCGGTCGCCGTCGGGTAACCCTTGGCCCGGATGAACGCCTGCAGCTGGGGATACCTGTCCCAGATCCGCGGGTGTTCGGGGAATCCGAGGTACTCGTCGGCGCTGGTGTGCCAGTACGGGCCGGGGAACCGGTCGATGTAGCGCTCGACATACGAGCGGATGACCTCCTCGGCCCGCGGATGAGTGAAGTCCAGAGCGCCGATCAGCGGGTTGGTGGTCGCCGACGGCTCCAGCCGCAGGTAGGGATGTTCGTCGAGGATCGGGTCGGAGTGCGACGGGATGGCCACCGTCGGGATCAGTGTCACGTGGTACTTCGTCGAGAACCGCACCAGCTCGTCGATCTCGCCGTCGTTCAAGCCGCGCCCACCGATCAGCAGCACGTTGAGCATGTTCAGCTTCACGTAGGACAAGTCGCGAATGAGGTTGTGCCACCAGGTGGTGGAGAATTCGCGAGTCACGGTGTCCACCCGCATGCCGCGTTCAGGGTAGCTGGGCCAGTCCCGCGCGATCCCGCCGGCGATCGTCGGCGACTGCTTGAGGAGTTGGAGCACCGTTCGGGTGCCGTAGAAGGCTCCGACCTCGGAGCGGGCGGTGATCGCGATGAAGCCTCCGGACTCCATCACGTAGCCTTCGGCGCCGATCGTGGTGTCGCTCGACCCGAGTGCGAGGTAGAGGTCACCAGGTGCGGCGGCGGACCGAGCCGCCGACACGACGACAGGCTTCTGGCCGGCCCGCTGCGCGGCGATGTCCTCGGCGAAGGTGTTCGCCTCGTCGGTGAGTTGGGAGGCGTACGCCGGATCGACGAGGATTCGGCTGCCGGTGCCGATGGTGGTCTGCGCCGGACCCGCCGACCAGTGCCGAAGAGCCGGGACGGTCTGGGGGACTCCCGCAGCGGCCGCGACCGGCTGCCCTGGAGCCGCGGCGGCTCGCTGGTGCGGACCGGCCGCTGCCAGTCCGCCGGCCAAGGCGAGGACCAGCATGGCAGTGGCGCTTCTGAGCCAAGGCATGTTCCGCTCCTCGGTAGATAGTTCTCCCTGCGGCCAGATGGGCAGCGGATGCGGAACATAGTTCCGAGACTTTTTATCTACTGTCAAGATGTGGGGCGGAAGTTACTTCCGGCGACTGCGCGCCGGCTTTGCGTTCGAGCGGGTTGATGGAAGTATCTTCCGCATGTCTGAGACGCCGTTGCTGAGCACGTTGGCGCGGACCCGCGATCAGCTCCCCGAAGGTCTCCAGCGGATCGCCTCGCTGATCATGGACAACCCAGCTGCTGCCGCTGCCATGACCATCGGTGAACTGGCCAGCCGAACCGACACCTCACCCGCAACCGTGAACAGGTTCGCCCACGCGGTCGGCTGCGCCGGCTATCCCGAGCTCCGGGTCGCCATCGCCACCGAGAGTGGTAGGTCGACCCAGGCCAGCTGGGCCAAGGACATCGGCGGCGAGCTCAAACCCGACGACTCACTCGAACGGGTCGCGTACACGATCGCCGCGGCCGACACCCGGGCGATCGAGGAGACCCTTCAGCGACTCGACCTCCCGGCCTTGGCGGCGATCACCGCGGCCATCGTGGCCGCCCGCCGCGTCGACCTGTTCGGCATCGGAGGCAGTGCGATGTCGGCGGACGGGCTCCGGTTTCGCCTGCAGCGCATCGGCGTACGGGCGTGGGTCTGGCAGGAGGCGCATGCCGGCCTGACCGCGGCCGCGCTCCACGGGCCCGACGACGTCCTGATCGTGGCGTCCTACAGCGGCCGCACGCAGGAAGCCATCGACGTGATCTCCGAGGCACAACGGCACGGCAGCACCACCGTCGTGATCACCAACTTCGCTGACTCACCGCTGGCCCGGCTGGCCGACCTCGTGCTGACCACCGCCGTCCATGAGACCACCTTCCGTTCCGAGGCACTCGCGGCGCAGCACTCGCAGTTGTTCCTGATCGACCTGATCTTCGTCACGGTCGCCCAGCAGACCTACGAGCGTTCCTCCGCGGCGTTCGAGCGCACTGCCCAGGCCGTCGCTGGCCGACTGGTTCCGCCGACGGGCCGCGGCGGAAGGGCTGGCCAGCGCAAGAGCCGGCCACGGCAGGCGACTACACCATCCGAGGAGCCAGGTGATTGAACTGGAGGCCGTGCACGAGACGGCATCGTGAGACTCGAGCGGATGCTGAGTCCCGAGACCGTCGGTTCTCGCGTCGCCGAATCCTTGGCCGCATCACCTGATGACTGGATCCTGGTCAAGCCCAACGCGTCGGAGGATCAGACGGAGCCAAGGGGATCAGCGTGAGGGTTCACCATCGAGCGGAAGGTTGACGACCATGAATACCGTCGCTGTGTTGTCAGACATCCATGGCGTGCTGCCCGTGCTGGAGGCGGTGCTGGCGGAGGAGGAGGTCCAGTCCGCTGACATGATCGTGGTCACTGGCGATCACGCAGCCGGTCCGCAGCCGGTCGAGGTCCTCGACAAGCTCCTCGAGCTCGGTGATCGGGTGGTACTGGTCCGGGGGAACGCCGACCGGGAATTGGTGGCTCTTGCCCGCGGACTACCTTCCACGGTCGGCGAGCCTTACCCTGTCGACCTCTGGGCCGCTGGCCAACTCGGCGAGGACCACGTGAGGCTTCTCGACCTGTTGCCCCACCCGGTCACGCTGGAGGTTGACGGTTTCGGTCCCGTGGTGTTCTGTCACGGAACTCCTCGCGATGACAATGAGGTGGTCCTGGTGGATACGCGGCTGGATAAGTGGGGGGATGCGTTCTCCGAATTGTCTGAGGGTGTCCAGACCGTTGTGTGTGGGCACACTCACATGCCATTCGTGAGAATGGTGGATCGCCGACTTGTCATCAATTCAGGCAGCATCGGCATGCCCTACGGGCGGCCTGGCGGATCCTGGGCGTTGCTGCGCAACGGCAGCGTCGCCTTGCGCCGGACTGAGATCGATGTCGACGCGGCAATTGCCCGGGTGGTCAGCGCATCGACGTTTCCTGGCCGCGTCGCCTGGGCTGAAGAGTACTTGCGGTCAGCCTCGAGCGACGCCCAGGCGCTGGCGGCGTTCGCTCCACTCGATGGGCGAGCGACGGGTTAGGTGTACGGGGCGGGTGGATGGTTGGAGCCCCATCCGACGTGCCCCGAGCGGTCGGGTGGGCAGGGTGGTGGGAGGATGTGTCCACGGTCGGGTCCTTCCTTCGAGGGCCGATCGAGGGTCCGTCCGGAGCTTCCACCTCCTGGCGGACCCGCCTTTCGTGACGCGCGTGGTGGCTTAGCGGTGCGCTGCGGGCTGGCTTGCTTGCGCGGTGAATCCAGAGGAGCAGGACGATTCGTCCGAACGGCGTTCCCGGCTGCGGGTTCGCATCGTGCAATTGACCGAGCCCGTGTTCCGTGCCCTGGTCGACGGTGACCTGCCGGCCGCGAACTTGGCGAGCCCCGTCCCCCTCCCGGCGTACTTCGCCGGCCCGGAGTGGAGAGGGGTTTGGCAGATGCGCAGCAAGCAGGTCGAGGAGGACCCTGCCAGCGCGGCATGGGTGACTGGTGTGATCTGGGATGAACGGCAGCAGCTGGCCGTCGGTCGAGCGGGCTACCACGCGCCGCCCGATCCGGCGGGGATGGTGGAGATCGGCTATGCGGTCGACCCTGCGTATCGCCGGCGCGGCTACGCCCGGGCCGCGCTGGAGGCCTTGCTTCAGCGCGCTGCTCGCGAGCCGCAGGTGCATACGGTGCGGGTGACCATTAGCCCGGACAATGTCGCCTCTCACCAATTGGCATCGCAGTATGGCTTTGTCGAGGTTGGTGAGCAGTGGGACGACGAGGACGGCCTAGAGATCATTTACGAGGTCGACCTTTCGTCCGAGTGATGGGCTCGACGACGGGCCGCCAGCGTCTCGGACCGCGGGGTGTCGGACGTTGTCACGGGGATTCCTCGGTGAGGAAGTCGAGGACGATCCGGTTGCACAGGTCGGGTTTCTCGGCGAACAGCCCGTGTGCGGTGCCGGGAACCACGGCGAGCTGGGCGTTCGGCAATCCGTCGCGGAGCGCCAAGGTATGTGCCATGGGGATCTCGTCGTCGCCGTCGCCGACCATGACCATCGCCGGTCCTGGGTAGCCGGCGAGATCTGCGATGATGAGTGTGGGCTCCTCGGAATGCATCCGGTGCATCTTCGCCGCGAAGATGGGAAAGTGCTGGGGCCCGTCGGGCGACACGGCGCCGTGGTAGTCGACGAAGAACGCTGTGGTCTCCTCGTCGAGATCGATCACGCCGGGCGCCCATCCGTCGTGGTGGAAGACGCCGGCGCCGAGGACGAGCTTTCGGACCAGATCCGGCCGCCTCAACGCGACCAGCAGGGCAACCGGAGCTCCATCGCTGTGGCCGACCAGATTGGCCGGTCCACCGACGACCTGGTCGAGGAACCCGATCGTGTCCAGCGCCATCTGCTCGTAGGAGATCGGGCCCTCGACGTCCGGGGTGCGGCCGTGGCCCCGCCGATCCGGCCTGAACACCCTGAACTGCTCAGCCAGGCCAGGCACGTTGAGATCGAAGGACCGGGAGTCGGCGAGCCCGGGGTGCAGGAGCACCAGAGCGTCCCCGGCGCCGTCGTCTTCGTAGTAGGTGTGCACATCGCCGAGCTGGACGTAGTGGGACATCAGGTTCTCCTCGCGACTTGAGGTGGTTGCCGGGGCTGAGGGTTCACGCTGCGCAGGGAACGGGTTTTCCGGACGTGTCGACCTCCTCGGTCGGCTGGTCTGCGGCGCTGTCTGATGCCTTGCCGCGCAACGCGACCGCCGCTACGACGGCGATCCCCGCGGCGACGATGGCTGCGGCGAGCGAGCTTAGTTGCAGGCCCGCCACGAACGACTCCCTCGCCAGGTCCAGCAGGGCCGCGCCGGTGGCGTCGGGAAGGGTCCCCGCGGCCGCGACCGCCCCGCCAAGGGTGTCCCGCGCCGCGTCCGCGGCGTCCGCGGGCACGCCTTCCGGCAGACCGCGAGCGATCCCGCCGCGATAGATGGCGATCCCGACGCTTCCGAGGGCGGCGATGCCGAGCGCTCCGCCGAGCTCGGAGGCGGTCTCCGCAATGCCTGACGCCGCGCCTGCTCGTTCCGCCGGGGCGGAGCCCACGACCATCTCCGTGGTCAGGCCGAACACCGGGCCCATGCCGAGCGAGATCACCACCGCTCCCGCCACCAGCATGAACAGTCCCTGCTGCGCTCCCACGAGGGTGAGAAGGAACAGCCCGATCGACGAGGCTGCCAGGCCGCCTGCGACCACGTACGCCGGCCGAACGCGCTGCAGCAGCCGCGGCGCGAGCTGGGAGCTCAGGATGAATCCGACGGCCGACGGCACAGACCACAGACCGGCCTCGAGTGGGGACAGCCCGAGAACGAGCTGCAGGTACTGGGCGACGAACAGGAAGTAGCCGACCAGCACGAAGATCGCGAGGAAGTTGACGGCGAGCGCGACGTTGAACTGCCGCACCCGGAACAGGCTGAGGTCGATCATCGGGTTGGCGAGCCGCTTCTGACGGCGAACCCACAGAGCTCCCACGACGACACCGCCGACGATGGTCGTCACCGGCAGCGCGGCGAGTCCGTCCTGGGCGGTCTGCTTCAACCCGAACACCACACCGAGCAGCGCGACGACCGACATCCCGGCGCTGACAAGGTCGAGCCGGCCGGCCTTCGGGTCGCGGTATTCCGGGAGCACCTTCGGGCCGAGGACGAGCAGTGCGGCCATGACGGGCAGCGCCAGCAAGAACACCGAGCCCCACCAGAACTTCTCGAGCAAGATTCCGCCCAGGACGGGACCGATCGCGCTACCGGCAGAGAAGGCACCGACCCAGATCCCGATCGCGAACGTCCGTTGCCTCGGGTCCTGGAACATGTGGAAGATCAGCGAGAGTGTCGACGGCGCGATCGTCGCACCGGCGATCCCGAGCAGCGCCCTGCTGACGATCAGCATCTCCGAGCTCGTCGAGAACGCCGCCAGGATCGACACAACACCGAACGCGGCCGCGCCGATCAGCAGCAGCCGTCTCCTGCCGATCCGGTCGCCAAGGGTGCCCATGGTGACGAGCGCGCCGGCCACCATGAACCCGTACACGTCGATGATCCAAAGCAGCTGGATGCTCGTCGGCTGCAGGTCGGCGCTCATGGCCGGAACCGCGAAATGCAGCACCGTCAGGTCCATCACATACAGCAAGCAGGCGAGCGCGAGGACGGCAAGGCCGATCCATTCCCGCCGGTTTGCTTTCCGCGCCGCCAGGGGCGTCCGCTCGACAAGTTGTGTGCTCATGGCGGTGCAGTGTCAGCAGTACGGCAAGGCGTTACACGCTCCGCGGAGATTTCTGAGGAGGCAGTGACCAGCCCGCTGACGCGAAATCGTCGGCCCTTCTCGCACACTCCGCGTCCGCTACTGCCCGGAATCGGACGCTGGCGAAGCTGAGACATGACGCTGAGTCGACAACCTTTGTGGTGGACCGACCGGTTTTCGCTGGTGGACATTGCCTTTGGACGCTTCGGACTGTTCATCCGCTTGGTGGGGAGCCATACCTGTGCCGCATCCACGCTCGACGCTTGCCCTCGTGGCCGCCGTCGGAGTACTCAGCGCCCTCGTGCTGGGCGCTCCGGCGGGTCACGCCGCCCCCGATCCCGCGTCGCCGGTCGCGACGGCGCCGGCCGTGCCGGCTGGGGCGAAGTCCTACACGCTCACGCTGGTGACCGGCGACGTCGCGCGCCTGTCGGTGCTCCCGGACGGCCGGCAGAGCGCCGCCCTCGTCCCGCAGCCCGGCAAGGTGAGCGCGGGCTATCAGACCAGCCTCGTCAAGGGTGACTTGCGCCTGGTGCCCGCCGAGGCCTACCCGTACCTCGCCGCCGGGCGCCTCGACCCCGAGCTGTTCAACCTGACTTCGCTCGTGGAGCAGGGGTTCGCCGGCCGTACGTTGCCGCTGCTGCTGACCCCAACGGCGGCCAACGCAAGGGCGCGCAAGGCGCCGGCGATGCCGGAGGCACTCGCGCGGCAGCGTACGTTCAACTCGCTCGCCACGCTCGCGGTCACCCCGCGCGACGGTCAGGTCAGGACGTTCTGGGAGTCGGTCGACGACGACTCGCGGACCGTACGACCCACGCTGGCCAACGGCATCGACAAGATCTGGCTCGACGCTCGCGTCAAGGCCACCGTCGACAAGAGCACCAGGCAGATCGGCGCCGACAAGGCCTGGCAAGCCGGGCTCGACGGCAAGGGCGTGAAGGTCGCGGTACTCGACACCGGGTACGACCAGGCGCATCCCGACCTGAAGCAGAGCGTCGAGTCCTCGAAGAGCTTCGTCCCCGAGGAGTCCGTCCAGGACCTGCAGGGACACGGGACGCACGTCGCCTCCACGATCGCCGGCTCCGGCGCCGCCTCGACCGGCGGCAAGGTACGCAAGGGCGTCGCGCCGGGCGCGAGCCTGCTCGTCGGCAAGGTGCTCGACAACTCCGGATCGGGCTACGACTCGTGGATCCTCGCCGGCATGGAGTGGGCCATCGCGAACGGCGCGAAGGTCGTCAGCATGAGCCTCGGCGGCGCCGCTCCGTCCGACGGCTCCGACCCGCTCAGCAAGGCCGTCGACACGATGTCGGCGAACTCCGGGACGCTGTTCGTGATCGCCGCCGGCAACGCCGGTCCCAACGCCACGACGGTGACGTTCCCCGGTGCCGCGACGTCGGCGCTCACCGTCGGCGCGGTCGACCGCGACGGCGCGCTGGCCCAGTTCTCCAGCCGCGGCCCCCGGCTCGGTGACCGTATGGTCAAGCCCGAGGTGACCGCGCCCGGCGTCGGCATCGTCGCCGCCCGCGCGGCCGGCACGCACATCGGCAGCGACCTGGGGGAGTACTACACGGGCCTGTCCGGTACGTCGATGGCGACGCCCCACGTCGCGGGCGCCGCGGCGATCGTCGCGCAGAAGCATCCGACCTGGACCGGTCAGCAGCTGAAGAACGCGCTGGTCTCGAGCGCACGCCCGAGCGCGAAGGCCTCCGCCGCGGAGCAGGGTCTCGGCCTCGTCGACATCCCGGCCGCCCTGCGGGGCGACGTCGTCGGCACCTCGTCCATCGCCCTCGGCACGATCGCGTGGACCGGCACCGAACGGCCGAACGCCGAGCGCACCCTGAGCTACACCAACACGGGAAACCGATCGGTCACCGTCCGGCTGTCGGCCGACGTCGCGAACATCGCGTACGGGCGGCACCCCGGCGCCCGGGTTCGGTTCTTCCCTAGCACGTTGAAGATCGCGCCCGGCAAGACCACCACCGCGAAGGTCGCGCTCGACGTCGACGGGACGAGGCCGGGCACGTACGCCGGCCGGGTCGTCGCACGCACCAGCAACGGCACGACCGTGCAGACCGCGTACAGCGCGGTCGTCGGAGGCGAGCTGAACAAGCTCACCGTGGACGTGACCGACCGCCTGGGCAGGCCGGCCGACGGCGCCCTGACCTCCCTCGTCGTGCAGAGCATCGACGCGGAGGTGCTGACGGCGTACGAGATCAATGCCGGCAAGGCCGTCGTCCAGGTGCCGGACGGCAGGTACTCGGTCACGGTGTTCGCGACGACCGAGGACGAGGAGGAGTACCCGGAGTCGATGACGCTGTTCGCCAAGCCGGAGATCGAGGTGAGAGGTTCGACGACCGTGCGCTTCGACGCCCGTACGGCAGAACGCGTCAACCTCTCCACGCCGAAGGAGGCCGACCCGAACGCGTTCATCATCGCGTGGCACCGCAGTGTCAACGGCAAGCACGCGCTGCTCGGCTGGACCCTGTTCGGCGGCACTACCAAGGAGGTCTACGTCGGTCACGTCGAGCGGCCGCGGACCGGCACGTTCGAAGTCACGCACCGGTGGGACCTCGAGCAGCCTCTGCTCACGGTCGACGTGCTCGGCGAGGGTGGCTTCAAGGTGCCCTCGCCGGACGGACAGTGGGGGACGCACTTCGTCGGCAACGCGACGATGCGCATCGTCGACGCCGGCACGGGGACTCCGGCGGAGCTCGCCAAGGCCAACGTCGCGGGAGCCGTCGCGCTCGTCCGATGGACGAGCTACCAGAACACCCGGGCACAGGTCCAGGCGACCGCCGCGGCGGGCGCCAAGGTGATGCTGCTGTGGCGTGACGCTCCCGGCTACTGGAGCGACGGCGTGTGGGAGGGTCCGATTCCCTTCTACACCGTGCAATACGAGGAGGGCCGCCGCCTGCACGACCTGCTGGTCAAGGGCGAACGGCAGGCCAAGCTCGTCGGCGTCTCGGACTCGACGTACCGCTACGACCTGATGTTCGTCGAGCGCCAGGTCCGCGGGCCGATCACCTACGACGCGCGGAAGCTGCCGATGGCGACGATCACCACCGACTTCCACAAGCACGCGAAGAAGGTCGGGAAGTCGGAGTCGCGCGCGGCGTGGGTCGAGGGCAACCCGGTCGGCTACCCGATCACGCGTCAGGTCAAGGCGCCCTTGCACCGTACGGACTTCGTCAACGCCGGAGTCTGGTCGACCTCGTCGACCGCCGACCTGTGGGACTGGGTCGGCGACGAGCACGGCGTCAACCGTGAGCTGGGACGTGGCGACACCGCGCACCAGGACGTGTGGGGCGCGATCACCCGTCCCGGCATCCCGGACGTCGTCGGCGGAGAGGCGGATGGTCTGCCCGTGGCGAGGTACGAGGACGCGATCCGGGCGCTGATCCCGCCGTTCGTCTCCGGCGATGCAAGGACGTACGGCTGGAACGACAACCGCGGCCTGCAGAGCAAGTCCACGCTGTCGCTGCTCCGCAACGGCAAGCTCGTCGAGACGTTCGCCGGGTCGGCCGGGAAGTTCCCGGTGCCGGCGGCGTCCGCGCGGTACGAGCTGCGGTACGACGTCACCCGGCTCCCGGCGTCGTGGGCGGACACCTCGACGGCGACGCGGTCGGTGTGGAGCTTCACTTCCGGGCACGTGCGGACGCGGAAGGTGCTCCCGTTGCTGCAGGTGCGGTACGACGTCGACGTCGACCTGCTCAACGCGGTGTCTCGGGCGGGCGGCGCGGCGCTGACGCTGCGTCCGGGCTACCAGCCCGGCGCCGCCGGGCCGGGCCGGATCCAGCTGCGGGCGGAGGTGTCGTACGACGGGAAGACCTGGCGCACGGTCGGCACCTCCGGCTGGAACGCGCCGCTGAAGGCGAAGCTGCCGAAGGCCCCGGCCGGGGCGACCGAGGCCTCGCTGCGGGTGACCGCGGCCGACCGCGGCGGCAACAAGCTGGAGCAGACGATCGAGAACGCCTGGCACCTGAAGTAGTCGTGATGGCGAGCGGGGGGCCGGCGCGGTGCGGGCCGGCCCTCGTTCGTTCCTCGTGGCACCATCGCTCCTTGTGGAACTGCAGCAGTTGCGTACGTTCGTCGCCGTGGCCGAGGACCTGCACATGGGTCGGGCCGCGCATCGCCTGCATCTCGCGCAGCCCACGCTGAGCCGGCAGATCGCCGCGCTGGAACGCGAGCTCGAGGTGGAACTGTTCAGCCGTGCTCGCCGCCGCTTTCAACTCACCTCGGCCGGCAGCGCGTTCCTGGCGGAGGCTCTCGCGATCCTCGAACGGACCGAGAACGCCAAGCAGCACGCTCGACGAGCCGCACGAGGTGAGATCGGCGTCGTGCGGCTCGGCTTCGTCCAGTCGGCGACGTACGAAGCCCTTCCGCGGTTGGCTCTGCGGTTCCGAGCCGAATGCCCGGACGTACGACTGGATGCTCGACCGATGACGACGTTGGAGCAACTCGCCGCGCTGACGAACGACGAGCTCGAGGTGGGCTTGCTCCGTCCACGGCAGCCGGCTGGTGCCGCCGGTCCGCACCGCGGTCTGCGGTTCCGCGTGCTCTCGCGCGACTCGATGGTGGTGGCGTTGCCGGCCGCGCATCGCCTCAGCCGTCGGCGCAAGCTGGCGTTGACGCAGCTGTCTGGCGAGCCGTTCATCCTGCATGGCAAGGAAGTTGGCTCGACCGGCTTCGACCTGATCGTCGAGCGGTGCGCGCAGGCAGGGTTCACGCCGAACGTGGTCCATCACGCCCACAACACGGCCACGATCGTCGCGCTGGTGGGAGCGGGACTCGGGATCTCGATCCTGATCGGCCCGCCTCCTCCCATCGATCCCGCGCTCGTGGTGTACCGGCCGCTGACCGACGAGCTGCCCACGTGGGACCTGGCGCTTGCCTGGTCCCCGGACAACCCGTCGACCACCTTGGCGAGGTTCCTCGCTCTGGACTAGACGAGGGTCCGCGCCCAGAGCAGAACGTCGTACGGGTGGGGGATCCGAGGCTCGCTGACGGCGTTCAGCCGCTCCAGCTGCTCGTCGGTCAGCGACCACCCGACGGCGCCGAGGTTGTCCTCGAAGTGTGCGAACGTGCGGGCGCCGATGATCGGTGCGGTCACGCCGGGGCGTTGCATCAACCAGCGCAGCGAGACCTGAGCCACGCTCTTGCCCGTCTCCTTGGCGACCTCGGTGACAGTGTCGAGGACCGTCCACGTGTGCTCGTTCGCGTACCGCGACCAAGCCAGAGCGGAGCGAGCTCCCACTCCACGTCGCGGTCCAGCAGGTTGTAGAGCGGCTGCACGCAGACGTACGGCTCCCAACCGTGCTGGCGGGACAGGTCGATCGACTTCTGCAGCTGCCAACCGCTGTGGCTGCTCGCACCGATGAAGCGCACCTTGCCGCTGGCGACGAGCTTGTCCAGCGTGGACAGGGTCTCCTCCAGCGGCGTGTTCTCGTCGAAGACGTGGGTCTGGTAGAGATCGACGTAGTCGGTGTCGAGCCGGCGAAGGCTCGCCTCGACCGCGGCGAGAAGGTGCTTGCGACCGTTCCCGCGGTCGTTGCCGCTCGGGCCGACGCGATGGAAGACCTTCGTCGCGACCACGAAGTCGTCCCGCCGTCTGCGCTTGAGCCACCGGCCGAGAATCTCCTCCGAGGCACCTCCGCTGTACCCGTTGGCGGTATCGATGAACGTGCCACCCGCCTCGGCGAACGCGTCCAGCATCTGATGAGCGACCCGCTCGTCGGTGTCGCCTCCGAACGTCATGGTGCCGAGGCACAGTTCTGTGACCTTGAGCCCGGTCCTGCCGAGAAATCGTTGCTCCACGATGTCGACGCTAGGTCAGCATGATCGATACGTCCAATGCACGTTATTGCCCGAATCGATGCTTCCGGCGGATCGTTCGTGATGGTCGCAGGTCAGGAGGAGCGTTCCCACGACGCTCTGTCGGGAACTGCCGGGTGAGCAGTAGTGTAAGGAGCGCAGATGGTCTTAGGTCGTTACGGTCTCGGAGGGGTGCTCCATGTCGGAGAAGAGTCCTGCCGCTGTCACACGTGTTCCCGGCTTGGCGTTGACGGACCACACGTTCGTCGTCGCGCTTGACCACGGTCAGCCGGAGGCTGGCTCGATCGAGGTCTTCGCCCGCGAGGTCGTGGCGGTGGACAAGGTCGGCGAGGACCTGCCGTGGTTGCTGTTCCTGCAGGGTGGACCGGGTGGGAAGGCGCCGCGGCCGGGTGCGCCGGGTGGGTGGATCCGGGAAGCGGTCAAGACGCATCGGGTCCTGTTGTTGGACCAGCGGGGGACAGGGCGCAGTACGCCGCTCACGGCGCACACCGTTGCGGGCATGAGCGATGCGGCGATCGCCGAGCGGGTACGGCTGATGCGGGCGGACAGCATCGTGGCCGATGCCGAGGTGATCCGTGCGCAGTTGCTCGGCGACCGGCAGTGGGACACGCTGGGCCAGAGCTACGGCGGCTACGTCACGTTGACCTATCTGTGCATGGCACCGCAGGCTCTCGGCACTTGCTATGTGACCGGAGGTCTCCCGGGGATCGCGGCGACCAAGGACGACCTGTACGCGTTTACCTACCCTCGGGTCGCCGCCAAGAACGAGGCGTTCTACCGACGTTATCCCGACGACGTGGCCAGGGTCAGGGCGATCGCCGATCACCTGGATTCGCACGAGGTCCGGCTTCCCGACGGCGACCGGCTCACTACCCAGCGACTGCGGTCGCTCGGCCTCGTGTTCGGGGTGAGCGACGGCTACGAACGGATCCACTGGCTGCTCGAGGAGGCCTGGCACGGCGGCGAGCTCGCGGACGGCTTCTTGTACCAGGTGATGTCGGAGACCGGGTTCGTCGATACACCCTTGTTCGCGCTGCAGGAGTACACGTACGGCGCGCCCGGTCAGTCAACGGCGTGGGCCGCCGAACGCGCCATCGCGAACTACCCGGAGTTCGCGGCCGACGCGACGCCGCTGCTGTTCACCGGCGAGATGATGTATCCCTGGATGTTCGACGAGATCCGCGCCCTGAAGCCGTTCGCCGGCGCCGCGGACCGCCTCGCCGCGGTGGACGACTGGAACGCGCTCTACGACCTCGATCGCCTTGCTGCCAACGAGGTTCCGGTCGTGGCGGCGGTCTACGTCGAGGACATGTACGTCGCCTCGGAGCTGCAGCAGGACACCCTGGCCAGGCTCGGCAACGCCCGGGCCTGGATCACCAACGAGTACGAGCACGACGGCGTACGCGACCCGCGTGTGCTCTCGAGACTGATGGACCTGGCTGCCGGACGCTGCTGAGCTCCGTCGCCGGCGGATGGTCATTGGCCAAGTCCTAGGGAGGCGGCCACCGCCGAGCGGAGGGTGGGGGCGGACGGGGTGGAGGATGGCGTGCTTCGCCAGGCGACATGGCCGTCTGGGCGGACGAGTAGCGCGCCGGTTCGGGGGAGGGCGTGGACATCGTGGAAGCAGCCGGTGGGGTCGTGGAAGTCGCTCCCCGCGCGCAGCGCGACCAACGGGTAAGGGGTCGAGGTGGCGATGGTGGCGGCGGCTGTCGACCAGGCGTGGCCGGTCGCGCCGATGAGCAGGGTGAGGTGTGCGCCGGCGAGGTCCAGGGTCGATTGGCGCCGGCTGTCGTGTTCGATCCACAGGTGCGGGGCGCGGGCGCCGGGGCTTGCTGACTGGTGGAAGCCGTCGCCGTTCGGTACGGAGGCGACCGTCTCCTGGATCACGCCGGAGGTGTACGTGATGCCCAGGTCGTTGGTGAGGCCGTCCGCGATGCTCTTCTCGCTGTCGCCCATCGACCCCAGCGTGTTGTGGACACCGACCGGACGTCGCTCGGCCTCGTAGCTGTCGAGGAGCGCGGCTCCGGCCCATCCGCGCAGGATCCAGGCCAGTTTCCAGCCGAGGTTGTGTCCGTCGAGGAACGCCGTGTTCATGCCCATTCCGCCTCTGGGCGTCATCCGGTGGGCGGCGTCGCCGACCAGGAGGACGCGGCCTTCGCGGTAGCGGTCGGCGACTTGGGCGGCGAACTCGAACGACTGAACGGCGAGGATCTCGGGCTCCAGGTCGGAGATGCCGGTGGCCGCGCGGATCAGTTCCGTTCTGCGCTCAGGGGTGTAGTCGGCCAGCTTCTCGCCGCGTTCGGGATGCCATTCGCGCCCGTATACCCAACGGTCGTTGGTACTTGTGGGCACGAGCACACCGGATGCTGGCGGTGCCTCGACGCGATAGAGCCCGTAGCGGTTGTCGCCGACGGCGTCCCACAGGTCGGCGCGGAACAGGGTGCTGAGGAACGCGCCGAGGTTGTCCGGGCCCTGCATCGCGATGCCGAGACCAGTGCGGAGGCTGCTTCGTGCGCCGTCGGCTGCGACGACGTACGACGCGCGGATCGTGTGTACGGCATGGGTATGGCGGTCGCGCAAGGTGACGTTGACGCCGTCGGTGTCCTGGTCGAAGGCGATCACTTCGGTGGCGAAGCGCAGGTCGCCGCCGAGGTGCCTGAGGTGGTCCACGAGCACCGGCTCGAGGTGGTCCTGGGGGCACAGGCAGGGCGTGGTGGGGCTGATCGAGCGCAGGTCGTCGGCGGTCGGAACGCCCATCGGCACCACGGTGCGCCGCGGGTCGATGAGGGTGGCGGAGATCGACATCGCCGGGAGGAGGTTCATGCCGCCGGCGCGGACCTGCTCGTCGAGCCCCCAAGAGCGAAGGACCTCCATGGTCCGGGTGCTGACGTGGGTGGCGCGGGGGAAGCTCGACGTGTCGTCGCGCCGCTCGACGAGCAGGGGTCGTACGCCGTTACGGGCGGCGCTGATCGCGGTGGCGAGCCCAGCGGGCCCGGCACCGACGATCAGGAGGTCGACGTGGTCATGCACGGCGGTCATGGCCGGCTCCCCAGGTGCTCGTCGTGGTCGGGAACGTCGGGGAGGAACGGAGGCGCGAGCGGCGAGGCGTACGCGAGGGACTGCAAGGCCGTGCGCACGAGCCGGCGCAACCGGGTGCCGCGCCGAGGGTCGGGGTGTCCGATGATCACTGGAGTGCCTTTCCTGTTTGGCCTCGAGAGGTGTGAGGCCGACAGGTACGAGCCTCCGCCGCGGCGGCTGTCGGCGGATCCGTGCCGGGCACGGAGTTAGGTCAGGTCACCCGGGCGGCGTAGGTGACGAGCTCGGTCCGGCTGGTGGTGCCGGTCTTCGCGAGCAGGCTGGCGACGTGCGTCTCGACGGTGCGCGGAGAGAGAAAGAGCCGCTCGGCGACCTGTTGGTTCGTCAGCCGGTCGCCGACCAGGCCGAGAACGTCCATCTCCCGACTCGTCACCCCGAGTGCGCGCAGGGCCGGGGGCACGGAGGCGGTGCCGCGCCCGCGGCGTACGGTCACGCCGGCGCGGCGGAGCAGGGCGCGGCTGGTCCGGGCGAACTGCTCTTCACCGGTCGCCTCGAACGCGGTGAGGTCTGCCCGGAGCATCGCCACCGGGTCGCCCCAGCCGTCGGCGATCGCGGCCTCGGCCACGAGAAGCCGCAACATCCGGCGCCACCAGTGCTGGGTGGGGATCATGCTGTCGGCCGCGGCCACCAAGGCCGCCGCCTCGTCCGCCCGGCCCGCCCGTCCCGCGGCGACAGCGTCGGCGTAACTGAGCGCGGCCTGGTTGATCGTCCGCATCAGCGCCGGGGCCTCTCGCAGCATGTCGCGGGCGGCCGAGTCCCGGTCGGCGAGCACCGTTCGGACCAGGGCCCAAAGTCCCCAGTAGCCGATCGGCGCGGTAGGACCGTGCGCGGCCAGCAGGCCGATACCGCGGTCCAGCAGGTCCCGGGCACGGGGGAGATCGTGCGCGATCAACGGCACCATCGCCTCGATGCACGGTCGTGCCGCCGCCACCTCGAACGGGGCGTCCGGGTGTGCCTCCGCCGCGTCCAGTGCCGCCGTCATGGCCGGAACGTCGCCGCCGACGCCGGTCGCGAACGCCGTCATCAGGCTGACCATCGCCTGGACGCGGTGCAGCCGCAGACCGGCGGCGAGGTCGGCGGCACGGCGTCCCGCCTCGGCGGCGGCAACCGGCCCCTCGACGACGAGGGTGCAGTCAGTGAGGATCTGGCCGATGTCGCACACCCGGCCGAGCATGCCGGCGTCGATGGCGAGGTCGCGCGCCTGCAGCAGGGTGGCGGAGCTGTCGGTCTGGAGCAGCTCGATGGTCCCGAGTGCGAGCAGCGCACTGATCCTGGCCGGCGTCAGCGCGTTCTCCGCGGCCACCTGCGCGGCGCGCCGGAACAAGTCGGCCGCGGCCCGTGCATCGGTCTGTCGCGCGCAGCGGCCGAGGACCTCGAACGCCTCGCATTGCTGCTCCGGCATGCCGTCCCGTTCGGCCAGGCGTACGGCCCTGGTGGCGAGCTCGACAGCCTCGGCGAGTTGGCCGCTGCCGAACGCGATGTCCGCGGCGATGGCGAGCGTCCGTGCCTCGTCGGGCCGACCGGCCCGGCCGAGGTAGCTGTCGGCCTGGTCCCACCGGCCGGCGAACATCGCCGTACGCGCGAGTTGCAGGCACAGGTCCGCGTGGCGTTCTCCGGACATCGCGCCGAGGGCGGCCTCGCCGGCCGCGATGGCCTCCTCCACCTGGCCCGACAAGACCCGCACCCGTACGCGCTCCGCGGCGAGCCTGGGGTGATCCGGCGCCAGCTGGGAGGCACGTTCGAGTTGCTCGTTCGCCGTGCCGAGAGCACCGACCGTGACCGCACGCCGGGCGAGTTCGATCAGTAGATCGGCCGCCTGCCGCCCGTCGCCCGCACGGATGAGCAGCTCGACCGCTGCCGCGGCGGAATCGGTATCGGAGGAGGCGTCGGGGGCGAGCGCCGCGGCCGCGCGGCGGGCGAGCACGCTTTGCTCGGCGGGGCCGAGGAGAGCGAGCACGGCATCCCGGATCAGGCCGTGCCGCCAGCTCAACCGGCCTGGCGACTCCGCGGTCACCAGAAGGTGGGCGTCCGCCGCGGCGCGCAGTCCGACGAGGACAGCGTCCTCGGTCATCGCCGCGATCCGTGGAAGCAGCGACCAGTCGACCTCGCGACCGAGCACCGCCGCCGCGTCGACGACCGCGCGCTGGTCGGCGCCCAGGGTCGCCAGGCGCTGCGACACCAGCGCCGACAGGCTTTCGGGAACGATGACCCTGGGCTCGGCTCGCAGCCGCCAGACCTGCTCGTCCGGCACGAGCGCGCCTGACTCGACGAGCCCAGAGAGCAGTTCCTCGACGGCGAGGGGCAGGCCCTCCGACCGCGCGACGAGCAGGTCGTCGACGTCAGCCGGCAGGCGGCCGGCAGGCAGGCAGCTGAGGGCCAGGGCGACGATCTCGTCGCGGTTGAGCCGGTCGAGCCGCACCACGGCGACGTCCTCGTTCGCGGTCAGCCGATCGGCCGGCCAAGCCTCGTCGGTACGGGCCGCCGCCACGACGAGGATCCGCGACGTACGTACCGCGCCGGCAAGGAACTCCAGCAACGCGAGCGTGTCCGCGTCGGCCCAGTGCAGGTCGTCGAGGACCAGGACGCACCCGGTGTCGCCGCCGACGTGCCGCAACAGCCGCACCAAGCCCTCGCCGAGCAGAACGACCGGGTCGACCGCCTGCTCGACGATCGGGTCGGGCGCGGCGGATCCGGCCCAGCCCGGCACCAGCCGCGACAGGGCCGTACGAAACGGCCGAAGCTCCGGCGACTCGGTCACCGCGGTGTCGCGCAGGTGTCCGAGCAACGCCTCGACGAGCGGTCGATACGCGCCGCCTTGGGGGACCGCCCGGCCGGCCAGGACCGTCAGCTTCGCCTCGGCCGCGAGCAGGCGGCACTCCCGCAGCAGCCTCGACTTGCCGACACCGGCCTCGCCCGTGATCACCATCGTGCCGCCCTCGCCGGACGAAGCGAGTCCGATGGCTTGCCCGATGCGGGTCAGCTCGAGGTCGCGGCCAGTCAGCGCTGCGGGACCAAGGCCGGGGCTCACCCGTCCAGTAGACCGTCGCGCGTCGCCGGCGTCCGGCTTTTCGGCGATCGGCTAACTCCGTAGCGGGCACTGATGTTCGAGCGCACTACTCGCCGCAGGCTTTCGTCGTACCCCACATCCGAACACGAGGAGAACGACGAGATGCGAATCCCCACCAAGGCCGCCTTCACCGCGACGCTGCTGGCCGCCATTGCCAGCGGCTCGTTCGTCGCCGCGGCCCACGGCCAGACGAAGGTCATCGCGCTGACCGCCGAGACCGAGCAGTTCGCGGTCGTCGACGTCGGCACTCCCGGACCGGCACTCGGGCTCGGCGACCAGATCATCAGCTCGGACAAGGTGTTCCGGTAGGGCAAGCAGGTCGGCACCGATGGCGTCGTCTGCACCGTCGTCAAGGCGACCGCGGACTCTCTCACCTGCCAGTGGGCGATGACGATCTCGCTGCCGGAGGGCCACCTGACGTTGCAGGCCATCGCCGACGGACCGACCGGTCCGCCGACCGAACCGACCGCGGTCACGTTCGCCGTCACCGGCGGCACGGGACAGTTCCGCAACGCCCACGGGCTCGCCCACGTCATCGACAACGCCGGCGGCTCGGAGACGATCACCCTGAGGCTCGGCAACTAGCCCGACCAAGCCAGCTACGCCGCCGCTACCGCTGCCCTGGTGGCTTGGCTACTTCGCGCGCATCCGGTTGTTGCGGGGGTTGTGTTCGAGCTCGGCGAGGCCGAGGTGCTCCAGCAGGGGCGGGAGGTACATCCCGAACCGGCCGCGGTAGCCCTTGCGGAGCCCGTACCAGCCTCCGACCGGGTTGCTCTCGTCGCGTGCCCAGGCCTCGACGGTGCCGTCCTTCGCGGGCTTCTGCTCGTCGGCCGCTCCGAGCTCGACCCAGTCGCCGTGCTCGACCAGCATCGCGTGCAGGTCCTCGACCGCGCGGAGGTGGTACTTCAGCGTCGTCTTGCCGACCACGCAGACCAGCGCCGGGGGATCGGCGTCGGGGTCGCGGTAGAGCTGGTACTCCGACGTCCGCGGCGGCGTCGTCAGGTGCCAGGGGTTCTCGGCGGTTCCCTGTCCATCAGCCATCACATGCTCCTCGGTAACGTCACAGTTACCGTAACGCCGAAGGTCATTAGCCGTTGGTCGAACGCCGAGAACTGACACTTGGACACGGAGGCGCGAGGAGCGAGTGATGATGACGGGATGGCCGGATCACGGCTGGAATTCGTCGCTCGATTCCTGGGACGCACCCTCCGATACACCTACGAAGTCGTCGAGTTCAGCGAGTCCCAACTGGTGATGCGGACCGCCCAGGGACCGTTCCCGATGGAGACGACCTATGCGTGGCAGGCCGAAGGGGCGTCGAGCACCCGAATGACGCTGCGCAACCGCGGCGAGCCGACTGGCTTCGCCAAGGTCGTCGGAAGCGCCATGGCCGCGTCGATACGTCGCGCCAACGAGAAGGACCTCGCCCGACTCAAACGGATCCTCGAGTCGATGCCCGCCACAGGTGCTGGCTGACGGGTCAACGTACCTCGGCATCGCGGAACGGGCGGACCTCGATCGGCCGTCCGATGGCAGCGGCTGCCGTCGGAGATCCGCACCACGGTGGTCGCGTCCGGCCCGAGGAGTGCACCGCCGAAGACCCAGGCGCCGGCAGCCTTCAGCTCCTCGTTCAGCTTCTCGATCTGCTGCCAGGAGCGTTGCCGTTCCCTGTCGGTCATGCCGTCCGCGGTCTCACCCGAGCTTTGGTGCATGGAAAGCAGGTACGTGGGCATGTCGCCTCTCCTTGCCGCTGCGTGCCGGCAGTCCACCGGCTCACCACTCATACGAACGAAGCGGCTCCACATCGACATCGCCAGCGGCCGTGCTGGTAGGGAATGCGGTGAGCTGACCTAGGACTTGGTCATCCCCGCCTTGTCGGCGGCTGCCGCGTTCGCCGACGCGGCGATCTTGTCGCGGGCCATCTCCTCGACCGACTTCACTGCCAGCCGTGCCGCGCCCTCCGTCTGCACCGTCCGCACTCGGGTGCCGTCGCGTTCGGCGGCGGCGAGACGCTCTCGGGCTGGCGAGATCTCGGTGGCGAAGTTCGGGAGCCACTGCGCCTGGGCGACCAGCATCTCGTCGGTGAGCTGCCACACCTCCTCCGGATTGCACACCGCACCCACCAGCGGGTCGTGCAACATCGACTGCTTCAGCAGGCTGACATCGCCGTGGACCGCGGCCTCCTTGCCCATCTCCTGGACGCGCACGCTCGCCGACACCGTCGCCGCGCAGGCGAGCGGTAGGTCGCCGACCACGGGGATGCTCATGCCGTTGCGGTCGACGTATCCCGGGACCTCGACCACGCATCCCTCGGGCAGGTTGGTGATGTAGCCGCGGTTCGGAACGTTGAAGTGCCCGCGATAGACGCGTCCAGTCTCCAGCCCCTCGAGGATGTACGAGCCGTGCTCCTCGCTGCGATCGGCGGCCGTGATCGGCTTGGGGTCCTCGCGCATCCAGTTGGGGAAGTCGGTCTCGAACCAGTTGCGGCCCTCGGTCGTCACCCGGAGGTAGCCGCCGGTCTCGCCGTTGATCCAGCTGGACAGGTCGATCCACTGCGGGATCTCGTCGACCCGCTTGCGGTACCAGGGCACGTACTCCGACAGGTGGCCATTGGATTCGGTGCTGTAGTAGCCGAAACGCCGCAGTACGTCGATCCGCACCTTCTCGGTCCGCGGATACGTCGGGTGCCCCTCGAACAGTTCCAGCATGCGCGGGATCAGGTCGATGCCGCGCCAGCTCACCTGCACGTACCACGTCTGGTGGTTGATCCCGGCCGCCACGATGTCGACATCGCGGCGATGCAGGGTCTCGTCCGGACCGATCAGGCCTTCCTTCTTCGCCCACACCTCGATGCACCGCGTGATCTGCCAGTGCCCGCCCTGCACGCCGTGGCAGAGGCCGACGGTCCGGACGCCGCCGTACTCGTTGCACGCCCAGGTGTTCATGGCCATCGGGTTGGAGTAGTTGAGGAACAGCGCATCCGGCTTGGCGACCTCGCGAATGTCCTTGCAGAAGTCGAGCAGGACGGGGATCGTGCGCTGGGCGTACATGATGCCGCCCGCGCAGAGCGTGTCACCGACGCACTGGTCGACGCCGTACTTCAGCGGGATCTCGATGTCGGTGCGGAACGCGTCGAGCCCACCCACCCGCACGGTCGAGAACACGTAGTCGGCATCGGCGATCGCGGCCCGGCGGTCTGTGGTCGGCACGATCGTCGCCGGCAGCTTCGTCGCCTCGATGTCGCGCCGGCACAGCGCGGTGACCATCTCCAGGTTGCGTTCGGAGATGTCGGCGAACGCGAACGTCGTGTCGGCGAACTCGGGCACGGTGAGGAGGTCACGCAGCAGCCGCCTGGTGAAGCCCAACGAACCGGCGCCGACCATCGCAATCTTCAAAGCCATGGCTCCACCATCGCCTCCCCGGGATCGTCTCGGGTCGCCCGGTGACCGCGAGCGGCCGGCCAAGTTGGCCGCACCACGCCGCCAAGGGCCGACATCCCAGCTGGCCTCAGGGTCCGATGAGGTCGAGTGCGTGCGCGGCCGACGTCAGGACGACGTCGGCCGGTTCCGCGTGGTCGTATTGGTGACCCCAGGCCGCTGCGACGCTTCGACTGCCGGCAGATCTGGCGGCGCGTAGGTCCAGTGGCGCGTCGCCGATGTAGGCGACGTTCTCGGGCTCGATGCCGAGTTCTTTCGCGGCCAGGAGAACGCCGTCTGGCGCCGGCTTCGATCGCGCGACCTTGTCTCCGCCGATCAGCAGGTCGACAGGTAGGTCCGCGGCGTTCAACAGCATCGCCGCGGCCCGCGTGCTGGCGCCGGTGAAGACCGCCAGCGCCCTGCCTTGTGCCTTGAGGGCAGCGAAGGTGTCGGCGACCTCCGGGTACGGCGCGACCTCGACTCCTTCGAGCTCTCGGTAGTACAGGTCGGTCTCGGTGGGAGTCAGTGGTCGGCCGACGAGGTGCTCCAGAATGACTTCGGGGGTGCCGCGCCAGTACGCGTCGACGACAGCGCTCGGAGGGAGGTCGGATCCACTCAGCGCACGCACCGCCCGTACGAACGCGGCGGGTACCGCCGCGGTCGTATCGAGCAGTGTGCCATCCATGTCCCAGACGAGCTCTTTCACAGTCATCCAGGGATTCTTACAGCGACAGCCCTCCGCGTCAGGTCACGATGCGGTTGGCCAGTTGGGTGCGGTCGGTGGGGTTCGTGCCATTCTGCGGCCGGTCGGCCGGGTGGCGACAGTCACCACGATGATGGCGATACCGCAGATCAGGAACATGGCGGCAGCGATGAGCGAGGCGATGGAGATGCCCAGGACGGCGGGCAGTCTGGCGCCGGCGGAGAGGTCGAGGTCAATGCCTGGTGATCCGTCCGCATTCATGATCACGAGGGTCCAGTCGCCACTGGAGGCGTCCCAGTTCAGACTCCGGGCTCCGGTTCCGGTGTCGGAGGCGACCCAGAACGACTGCGTGTCGGGCGGGTCGGTCGGCTGGCCTCCGGGTCGCGTGTTGTAGGTGACCGCGAAGGGGTCGACGTCGATGTCGTCGAGCTCGTCGTGAGCCGACACCGTCGAGGTAGCGGGCGACCTGGTCGGCCGGGCCGATCCCGACGAACAGTGGCGTCTCGGCGTTCCGGGACTGGAGCTCGATCCGGACCTCGCCCAGGAAGTCGTCGGTGTAGAACGCGTCCGGACCGTAGCCGTTGATGTCCAGCCTCGGTGTGGACAACGCCGACGTGTCGGTGGTGAGCCGTTCGGGACCCGCCGTGAAGAATCCGGTGGCGTCGCGCTGCTGGTCCGCCCACAGTCCGACTCCGCCGACTGCGACCAGGCTGACGCCAGACAGGAGGAGCAGAGTGCCGAGAACGACCAGTAGCGTGCGCCAGCCACTCCAGGAACGCTGAACGGGTAGAGCGGGCCTCGGGTTCGGCACACGCGGTGTTGATGGGGTTGTCGGTGTGGTGGGTGTGGTGGTCATGAGAGAGCCTCCGGGCTTTGCATCGCTGCCCCCGCAGGCGTCGGTGCCAGGATCGGTGACGGTGTCGTACGGATCATCCAGACGCCGAGCCACGCCATCGCCAGACCGAGCGGAACGCCGAAGGGCGGCAACAGGGCGTTGTAGCCGACCAGGCCACCGATCACGATGGCCACGCAGATGAGGCGAGGGAACACTCCGGCCCGCAGGCAGGCGATGCCGAACAAGGCCCAGCCGATCGCGAACAGCAGGTAGCTGGTGACGGCTCCGATGACGAGGAGGCCGGAGGGCGTGGCGTCGAGCATCGCGGGAGCGACGTCGGCGAGATAGGTGACGTAGAACGTCTCGAACCACAGATCACCGCCGAGGAACATCGTGCCGACCATCGCGGCGACGAGCCCGACGACGCCGAGCCGGCCTGCCTTGTGCGCCTGCCAGTCGTACACGGCGACAAGAGCAACCAGCAACAGGCAGAACGCCAAGAAATAGGCCACGTTGCTCACCTGGTACGTCAGGTTCAGCGTTGTGCCCACGCGGTCGCCGCGATCGACGACCGGCCACATCACCAGCTCGGCAACGACCACCAACAGTCCGGCGGACAGGGCGAGCGGCCCCGCCAGCCGGGACAGCGCCGACCGCTGGTCGGAGGGTGCGGTTGTCGTGGTGGAATGCGAGCCCTGGGGTGCATCCAGTCTGGACATGTGGGGTCGATCCCCTCTGCGAGCGGGACCGGCGATTCGCCCACCACGTCCCGGAAGTATGTACGGACCGCCTGGGTCCGAAATCCCCCGAGGTGCGAGCCGGTTGTCCGGGGCTCTTTTTGTACTGCGTACATAAGATGGACGACGTACAGAAACAAGTCAAGAGACAAACCGGAAGGCGAGCTGAGCGATGACGACACCGACCCGCCGAGCCGGTCGACCGCGTGCCGTCACCGAGGAGACGATCCTCGACGCCGCCCTCCGGCAGCTGGACACCGGTGGCGTGGCCTCGGTCTCCGTACGAGGAATCGCCGCCCAGGTCGGCATCGCGCCCAACGCGTTCTACACCTACTTCCCCAACAGGGCAGCGGTGCTCCGCGCTCTGGTCGAACGGTTCCTCGGAGAGGTCAACCACGACCAGTTCATCGACCGAGAGGTGCCATGGCGCCAGCGCGTCGAGGCCATGGCGCTCGAGCTACGTACCCAGCTGGTCGCCCATCCCGGCGCCGTTCACCTGCTTCTGGACGGATCCCTCGACGGACCCAACGCCCGGATGCTCCGCGAATCGCTCAGCGACGTCCTCGCCGACGCGGGTACCAGCCCGGACGACACCGCCCGCGGCTCCTACCTGCTCCTGGTCTACGTCCTCGGGGCCATCGCCCTCGAGGTCGCCGAACTCCACCAACCCGACGACGTTCCGACCGAGCCCCAGCGCGTCGCCACCCGACGCGCCACCCTCGACACCATCTCCGCCCAGACCTACCCGCGCACGCTCAGATCGGCATCCACCGTTTCGAAAGACTTCACCACCGAACAATTCCTCTGGGGGCTCGAACGCGTTCTCGACGGACTCCAACCGCGGCACGTCGAACATCCTTGACAGTCGCCGAGGTCGCGACGATGGTCTAGGGGCGCGTCACCTTGGCAGGGAGCTGACTCCGTTCACCCATGCGGGTGAGGTCGGTTCCCGGACCCCGGACCCCGGTCGAGGCTTGACCTGGCGTGGGGAGTGTCGATGAAGCTTCGACGCATTCGTGGCTTGCTGCTCGTGGCCTTTCTCGGTACGGGATTGGTCGCCTCGACGATGATCGGACCGGCCGCGCAGTCCGCGACCACCACCGCGAAGTCACCGCGGTACAGCGTCGACTTCGCCCCGTGCCCCGGGTCGACCACGGCCGAGTGCGGCATCTTGCGGGTGCCGGCGGACTGGTCTCGTCCGAAGGGCGCGAAGATCGACGTGGCCGTGGCACGTCGCCCCGCCGACGATCCAGCACACCGGATCGGCACGCTGTTCTTCAACCTCGGCGGTCCAGGAGATCCTGACACCAAGTACGTCCTCGCGGCCGACACCTTCTTCTCCGACACGCTGCGGGCTCGCTTCGACATCGTCGGCATGAACAACAGAGGCCTCGCGGGAAGCACTCAAATCACGTGTGGCGTCCCGGCGTTGACACCCGACTACACGTTCTTCCCGAAAACGCAGCGCGAGTTCGACAAGATGGTCGCTCACAACAAGGCGGTCGCCAAGAGCTGCCTCGAGCAGACCGGGCCGCTGATGTTGAACGCCGACACGGCCAGCGTCGCTCGCGACCACGAGGCATTGCGGATCGCCCTCGGCGAGTCGCAGGTGAACTGGCTGGGGCTGTCCTACGGCACCCAGATGGCGGCCCAGTACGCCCGGCTGTACCCGAAGCGCACCCGCACCATGGTCCTGGACGCGGCCCTCGAGCACAGCGGGCCGGAGGTCCTGCTGACCGCCGCGGAGGTCAGCAGCGGTGAAGACACGTTCAACCGGTTCGTCGCCTGGTGTGCCACCAGCGCCGACTGCGTCCTCCAGGGCCAGAACGTCGCCGCCATCTACGACAAGTTCGTCAAGGACGCCGACCAGAACCCGATCCCTGTCGAAGGAGCCTTACGCCCCGTGACCGGCGAAGACATCCGGATGAACACCCCGAGATGGCTTACCGCCAAGACACCCAACGTCATCGCCGGCGAAACGTCCTGGCCGTTGTTCGCCGAAGTTCTCCAACGCGCCATCGCTGGCGACGCCCAGTACTTCGCTTGGCCGCCGCTCGACTTTCCCACCGCGACCATCTACGCCCAAATGGCCAACCACTGCGGCGATTATGTGTCCGACATCCAGACCTTCGCCGACATGCGGCAACGGATCGAGATGGCCCGACAGCTGGCCCCGCACCTGCAGGGCGCGTCAGAGTTCTGGCTCGGCGGCATCTGCATCGGCTATCCACTCGAGGTCGGCAACCCGCAACGCCCCCTCGACATCAAGGGTGTGCCCACACTGATCGTCCACGCGACCCACGACCCGTCCCTCCCGTACCAGTGGGCCTTCAGCCTGGCGGACCAGATCCGCGGCAGCAGCGTGCTCACCCGGATCGGCGACGGACACACGTCCTACTACACCTCGACCTGCGTGCGAGACGCGGCGGACCAGTTCCTGCTCACCATGAAGTCCGCGGCCGCCCCGGTCTGCGCCACCTAGCCTCAGGCGCGGGCGATCTACGTCGTTTTGCGGATACACCCTCGCCTCAGTTGCCGGCATCGTGGCGGTATGAGTGAGAACGAGGGTGCGCGTACGCACGAAGCTAGTCGGCGAGCGATGCTCACGGGCGGGGCGGCGCTGTTGGGTGCCGCGGTGGTCGGGGGCACCGCGACGGAGGCCGAGGCGGGGAACGGGAGCCCGGTGCTGGCGGGGCGGACCACTACCGCGACCGCGCTGACCAAGGTCAGCTCGACCGGGCCGGGGATCAACGTCACCGCGACCGGCGGGCTCGGCGCGTACGTCGAGTCGACCACGAACCACGGCGCGTCGATCTGGACGCGCCACAAGGACAAGTACGCGGTGAGCTCGGTCAACGCCGCGACCGCCAAGGGCTCCGGCGCGGCGTTTCGGGCCGACGGGCGGCAGAACCCGGGACTGATCGCCACGACAGGGAACGTCGCCGCTCAGGCGGTCGTCGCGCGCAACCTCGGCGCGTCCGCCGCCTCGAAGGACGCGGTCGCCGTCGTCGGGACGGTGGGTCCGACCGCCGCAGGCACAGCTCGACCAGGCGCCGGTGCCTGCCGGGGCGGGCGAGTTCGCCGGCGCGACGGGTGTGGTTGGCGTCGCCACCATGCAGTCCGGTGTCGGGGTCGCCGGCGTCGCCAAGCACCCGTACGGCGCCGGGCTGTTCTCCTGGAGCGACACCTCGAAGACCGGGTGCCTCGCGGTGCTCGCGTACAGGCACTCCCAGTTCCAGGGCGACCTGCAGGTCACCGGGCTCCTCTCGAAGTCCGGTGGCTCGTTCCGGATCGACCACCCGATCGACCCGGAGAACAAGTACCTCTCGCACTCCTTCGTCGAGTCGCCCGACATGAAGAACATCTACGACGGCGTCGTGACCGCTGACGACAACGGTGCGGCGACCGTCGAGCTGCCGGACTGGTTCGAGGCGCTCAACAAGGACTTCCGCTACCAGCTCACGCCGATCGGCGCGACCGACCGGCAGGTGTACGTGAGTGCCGAGCTGTCAGGTGGGACGTTCGCGCTCGCCGGTGCGCGGCCCGGCCAACGGATCTGCTGGCAGGTCACCGGGATCCGCCAGGACGCCTGGGCGAACGTGAACCGCATCCCCGTCGAGCATGCCAAGCCGGCCGAGGAGAAGGGCACGTACCTGTTCCCCGAGGGCTTCGGCCAACCGTCGGCGGCCGACGCATTCGCACGGCGTGCGGGCGGATAGCCTAGCCTGCCAGCCGTGCCTCGAACGGCGTGACCGGAGGAGTCGATGCAGGGATGACGGCAGGACGGGCGATGCCCACACAGGACGACGTAGTGGGGTACTTCGACACGCTGTCGAACTGGGGGCGGTGGGGCGACGACGACGAGTTCGGCACGCTGAACCACATCACGGACGAGGTTCGGCTGGCGGCGACGCGGGCGGTGCGCCACGGCAGGAGCGTGTCCTGCGGGTGGGAGATCGAGGCGCCGGGGGAGATGGAGCGGTCGACGACGGCGTGCCCGTACGCCGTCGAGATGCCGGGCGCCGAGAACATGCCGCCCGAGTTCCACGCCGACCGCCGATGGGGTTTCTCGAACGAGCGGCTCGGCATCGCGTACCACGGAAACACGATCACCCACCTCGACTCGCCGTGCCACCTCTTCTGGGACGGCACGTTGTACAACGGGCGGTCGCACTCGCTGGTCGACGCCGAATCGGGGTCGGCATGGGCAGCCGTGACGGCGGCGGCGAACGGGATCAGCACGCGTGGCGTCCTGCTGGACATCGCGAAGGTCCGCGACGTGCCGTGGTTGGAACCGGGGGAGGGCGTGTTTCCCGACGATCTCGAAGAGGCCGAGCGTCGCCAAGGGGTCCGGGTGCGATCCGGCGATGCGGTCTTCCTGCGCACCGGCTACGGCCGCGTCCGGCACGAGTCCGGTGCGGAGTACAGCGTCACGCAGGCCGGTTGGCACGCGTCCTGCCTGCCGTGGCTGCGCGAACGTGAGGTCGCGCTGATCGCCGCCGACACCCCTCAGGACGTCCAGCCGTCAGGGGTCGAGGGCGTGTTGATGCCGGTGCACGCCGTGGGCCTCGTCGCGATGGGTCTGTGGCTGCTCGACAACTGCGACCTGGAGGCGTGCGCGACCACGGCCGCCGAGCTCGGCCAGTGGGACTTCCACCTCTCGGTCGCGCCGATCCGCTTCGCCGGTACGTCCGGCAGCCCGGTCAACCCGATCGCCACCTTCTGACCCGTTCGACTCAGCTAGCCGGACGGCCTACCTGGCCGACGATGGCGAGGACGGCGGACTTGAGGCGGTCTCCTTGGCCGGCGCGAAACATCCGTAGACAGACGGGGCTTCCGAAGGCGCCGAAGAACAGCAGTCGGGCCTGTGTTTCGGGGTCGACGATGTCGGGGCGGATCTCGCTGAGCAGGGCTGCGATGTGCTCGCACCAGAAGGCGTGGAACTCCTCCGAGCGTGGGTCTTCGTCGATGCCGGTGGAGTAGGCCGCGTAGAGCTCGAAGTTCTCGATGGCGAAGTCCGACCACGCGGCGAAGAAGGCGAGGAGCCGGTCGCGTGCGGGGGCGCCGGGGCCGAGCGGCGGTGAACCGGAGGTGACGGCGTTCCTGAGCGAGTCGGCGCGCTCCAGGACGAGGGCGCGCAGCAGGCCGACGCGGCTGCCGAAGCGATGGAAAACCGTGCCCTTGCCGACGCCGGCCGCGGCGGCGATCTGTTCGATCGACACGTTCGCGCCCTGCTCGGCCAGGAGCTTTCCGGCGGCGTCGAGGATGGCCCGGCGGTTGCGCGCGGCGTCGGCCCGTTCGGGTCTCGCGTCGACCGTCATCCCCAGGAACCCCTCCGTACGAACTTGACCGCCGGTCCAGATCCTCTCACACTAGAGAACTGGACCGATGGTCAAGTTTGGGAGGATGCCGAAACGCATGCGCGCTCACCTGCCGGAAGTGAACCCCGGCGATCCGCTGTATCGGGACCTGCAGCTGCGAGGGAACAACCGACGGTTCGTCGGGACGCCGGACCGCGTCTATCCCGTGGCCGACACGAGTCAGGTCGTGGCGGCGGTGGACGCGGCCGTCTCCGCGGGAAAGAGGCTCGCCGTACGCAGCGGTGGGCACTGTGTCGAAGGGTTCGTCGACGATCCCGCGGTCGAGTGCGTGATCGATCTCGCTCGCATGGACGCGGTGTCCTTCGACCCGGAGCGGCGCGCGTTCGCGGTGGAGACCGGCGCCACGTTCGGCCGGCTGTACACGGCGCTGGATCTGGGTTGGGGAGTGACGCTTCCCGGAGGCTTCTGCCCGACCGTTGGCGTGGGTGGTCACGTCATCGGGGGCGGCTATGGGGCGTTGTCACGGTTGCACGGGTGCGTCTCCGACCATCTGTACGCGGTCGAGTCCGTGGTCGTCGGGGTGGACGGCAAGGCGAAGCGGGTCGTCGCGACGCGAGACGAGGACGACCCGAACCGCGACCTGTGGTGGGCTCACGCCGGAGGCGGTGGTGGGAACTTCGGCGTCGCGACGAAGTTCTGGTTCCGGAGTCGAGACGCGAGCGGAGACGATCCGGCGGAGCTGCTGCCGAGGCGGCCGTCCGGGTTCACGACCGCCTCGGTCGCCTGGAAATGGGCGGACCTCGACGAGGCCGCCTTGGCGACGCTGTACGACAACTTCCTGGGCTGGTGCGAACGCAACAGTTCTCCGAACACTCCCGCGGCGGCGGTATGGGGTCAGCTGATCGCCTTCCGCAAGGAGTTCGGTGTCGTCATGCTGACCGGCCAGATCGATCCGGGACAGTCGGCGAGCCGCGAAGCGCTGGACACGTACTTCGCCGAGGTGACCGCGAACGTTCCGAACGGCACGAAGGCGACGCGAGACGAGCCATGGCTGTACAACACCGTCAATCTTCCGGACGCGTCCGACGCACTTGGACTCCAGGCGACCGAGCTGCGTTCGAAAACCAAGGGCGCGTACCTGCGATCGCCTTTGGACGCGGCGCAAACCGCAACCGTCTATGCACGTCTGACCGATGACGACTACGGCTGGCGCGGTGGCATCATCTCCCTTTCCACCTGGGGCGGAAAGATCAACGCGCTGAACCCCAGCGACACCGCGATCGCCGAGCGAAAGTCGATAGCGCTCCTGGCGCTGGGATCCTTCTGGGAGGAACCGGAAGAGGACGAGAAGCACCTGGACTGGACCCGAACCTTCTACCGAGATCTCTTTGCTGCCACCGGTGGCGTGCCTGTCCCTAATGACCGGACGGGCGGGTGCTACATCAACTGGCCCGACCCAGATCTTCGGGACGACAAGTGGAATCAGTCCGATTCCCCTTGGTCCGAGCTGTACTACGGCGGAAACTACCCGAAGCTCCGAGAGGTGAAGGGGCGTTGGGATCCTCGCCGCATCTTCCATCATCCGCTATCGATCGATGGATGCTCTACAGCTGTTGAGTGAGGTTGACCGGATTGCCGTCCGGGTCGGTGATGTGGGCGACCCGATGACCCCAGGGCATGTCCTTGGCCGGGCCGAGCACCTTTCCACCGGCTGGCTCCACTCGAGGCAGCAGGTCGTCGACGTTCGGTACGAACACGGCAACGACGACGCGGCCTGTGGCGACCGCGGCTCCCTTCTTGTAGTCGACGAAGCCGAGCGTGGCGCCGCCGAGGCGAAGGGTCAGGATGAACGGGCCCTTCTTGCCCGGCACCCGTAGGTCCTCCTCAGCGCCGAAGACGTCGACGTAGAAGGAGCGCATCCGCTCGACGTCGGCGGTACAGAAGCTCGGCTGGATGACGAACTCACTCATCGTCGGCACCTTCCATCGCGGCCAGCGGAACCTCGCCGCCGGTCTTGCTGTAGCCGAGGGCCTCGACGACCTGCCCGTCCCGTACGCGCATCACGTTCACACCGCGTACCGAGTCCGATGGGCCGTCGCCGAACCGGTAGCGCCAGAGGATCGTCGCGTGGTCGCCCATGACCACGATCTGTTCGGCTTCGAACTGGGTGCTGCGATCCTCGGCCAGCGCCAGCCAGAAGGCCAGGCAGGCCTCGCGGCCCTCGTAGCGCTCGCCGTCCGGCGCGGGCTGGATCGCCTCCATGACGCAATCCTCGGCGATCAGGCCGTCCAGGGCGGACGGGTCGTGGTGGACGAACGCGTGGTTGAAGCGCTCGATGGTCTCCGCTGGGGTGCGCTGGGTCATGACGACTCCTTAGATAGAACGGTCGGTCTACCGCCAATATATAGACCGGTTGATCTACTCGCAAGTCCGTGGCACGCTGGCGAGCATGAACACCCGCACCGCCAGCCGCCCGAGGGAACGGCTCCTGGCCGCCGCCAAGGACCTGACGTACAGCCAGGGGATGAACGTGGGCGTGGACGCCATCCTCAAGGAGGCGAACGTCGCTCGCCGGTCGCTCTACGAGCACTTCGGCGGCAAGGACGGGCTGATCGCCGAGGTGCTGCGCGTGACGACGGCGGAGGACGAGGAGCTGTTCCGCCAGACCATGCGGGCCGCCGGTGACGATCACCGCGTCCGCCTGCTCGCGATCTTCGACCTGCTCGCCGAGGTCATCAAGACGCCGGACTTCCGCGGCTGCCGTTACCTCTCGGCGGACCTCGCGCTGACCAATCCCGACCATCCCGCGCACGCCATCACCCGGCAGTACCGCGTGAACATGCACGAGCTCCTCGAGCACGAGCTCGTCGAGTACGGCCACGAGCAACCGGCCTCTGCCGCCGACCAGCTGCTGTTGCTCATCGACGGCACGCTGTCGGCCGGCGTGACCAAGCCCAACACCGATCCAGCACGGCTGGCGAGGCTCCTGGCCGACCAGGTCATAGGGGTGCAAAGGGTGAACGTGGGCGGTTGAATGGCCGGCATGCATCGCAGCCGCCTCTACGCCATCCTCATCGACACGCCGCACGACGAGGTCGCCCGTGCGACGGACTTCTGGACCGCCGCACTGGGGGTCGAGGCCCGGCCGCTCCCGGACGAGCCGCAGTTCATCAGCCTGCGGAACGCGGTCCCCGGACTGGCGACCGCGCTGCAGTCGATCGACGGCGCACCGCGGTACCACGTGGACATCGAAAGCGACGATCCCCAGGCAGAGACCGAGCGTCTGGTGGCGCTCGGCGCCGAACTGGTCGACCGCTGGCAGGAGTGCCGCATCCTGCGCGCGCCCGGCGGCCACCTGCTCTGCGTCCTCCCGGTGGAAAGCGACCAAGCCCTGTTCGACGCGACGGCGAAGACCTGGTCAGAAGACACGCCCTAGAGCGCCCGCGCGGTGGTGAAGAACGCGCGGAGGTCGTCGAGCCAGAGGTCGGGGGCGTCGTGGGTCGCGTAGTGGCCGCCGCGGTCGTACTCGTTCCACGACACGATCCGGGAGTGCGCGCGCTCGGCGAGGTGGCGGATCGAGCCGAGGTCGCCGGGGAAGAGCGCCGCCCCGAGCGGGACCGTCGTGGGCGAGGTGGGAACGGGCTCGAGCGGATGTTCGGCGTAGATGCGGATCGACGAACCCGCGGTGCCAGTCAGCCAGTGGATCGTCACGTGCGTGAGCAGGATCTCCGGATCGAGCCCGCCCATCACCTGCGCGTTCCAGCCGAGCAGGCCCACCGGGGAGTCGGAGAGCGCGTGCGCCAGCGTCTGCGGTTGCTGCCCGTGGACGGCGCCGTACGACGCGTGTTTGCCCAACGTGCGTTGGAAGTCGGCGAGCACCTCGGCGTCGCGACCGGTCAGGCGATCGGCCCAGTCCGGCTCGTCGGCCGGAGGTGCCGGCCAGACCTGGGTGACGTGCGCTCCCACCACGCGCGACGGCGCGACCCGGCCGAGCTCGGCGGAGATGACCGAGCCCCAGTCGTTGCCCGCGGCCCCGTACCGCTGGTAGCCCAGCCGCTCCATCAACAGCGCCCAGGCCGAGGCGATGCGGCGCGGTCCCCAGCCGACGTCGGGCGTGGGGCCGGAGAAGCCGAAGCCGGGCAACGACGGGATCACCAGGTCGAACGCGATCGCCGGGTCCAGCCCGTGCGCCCGAGGGTCGGTGAGGGGACTGATCACGTCCAGGTACTCGACGAACGTGCCCGGCCAGCCGTGACTCAGCACGAGCGGGAGCGCGTCGGGTTCGGGCGAACGGACGTGCAGGAAGTGCACGGTGGTGCCGTCGATCGTGGTCGTGTACTGGTCGTACGCGTTGATCCGTGCCTCCCAGCGCCGCCAGTCGTACCGTTCGCGCCAGTAGCCGACGAGCTCGCGAACGGTGGCGAGGGAGACGCCGTAGCCTGCATCGCCGCCGGACGGCTCCGGTGCCCAGCGCACGTGCGCCAGCCGGTACTCCAGGTCCGCGAGGTCCTCGTCGGGCACCTCGATCCGGAACGGGTGGAGCTCACTCATCAGGGCGGGTCCTCTCGCTCGCGACGTCCAACACTGGAGACGTCGGAGCCGGGAGGCCGATTTCGACAGGTGGGCCGTACCTAAGTAGCCCGGTACCACGTTCGGGAAATGCTTAACTGGCGACGGATTCGGAGCTGGTGGGTGGGCGCCTAGCGTGCGAGGTACGTGTTCGAGCTCTCGCATCGGAGGCAATCGTGACCGCAACCACCGCTCCTGTCGTCTCGTCCAACCGAGTGGGGAGAATCCTCTTCCTGGTGGGACGAATCGTCCTCGGCCTCCTCCTCGTGGGCGGGGCCGTACCGAAGCTCCTGGCCGACCCGGCGATGGTCGCGATGTTCGACGACATCGGCGGCGGCGCCTCGCTGCGGATCACCGTCGCCGTCCTCGAGATCGCCGGTGCGGTCGGCCTGTTCATCCGCCCGTTGCGCTTCCTGGCCGCACTCGGTCTCGTCGGTCTCCTCATCGGGGCGGCGATCACCAACGTCGTGGCCCTGCACACCAGCCCGGTCCTGCCCCTCGCGTACCTCCTCGTCGCCGCTGCGATCGCCGTGGTCGCCTGGCGGAGTCGGTGAAACCTCAACCCACGAGTGCGGCCCAGGTCATCGGTTGTCCCCAGAAGCCGGCGAGGGTGTCGAGGAACTCCTGCTTACGTCGCGGGTCTCCGTCGTACGTGTCGACGCCCTCGGTCAGCACCGCGGCGGGATAGCCGCGCAACCTGAGGTCGATGAGGGTGGCCAGAACGCAGACCTCCAACACCAGTCCCATGACGACGATCGGCTCGCCAGCGTCCGGCGGGCCGATCGTCGCGTCCAACCAGGCCGTGAACCCAGCGGGATCGGGCCGCTCGGGTCCCGGGACGGCGTCGGCAACGCCACCGCCGTCGCGGACCCAGGTCGGCGCGATGGACGCCTTGACCCACGGCGCGGCGGGCTTCAGGTCCGCGGGGATCGCGGACTCGAACCCCCACTGGCCGGGCACGCAGGTGTCGTCGGCGTCGTCGCCGCCCGCGCTGCGGTAGTCGGAGACGATCTCCGCCACCGTGATGCCGTGCGCGCGGGCGTACGGCACCACGGTGTCCGTGACGAACCCGACACATGGCTGCCCGCGGTGATGCACCCCGCCAGGCGACACGAAGTCGTTCTGGAAGTCGACGCTGATCAGCCGCATGCCGTCAGTAGACCAGGGCCCGCCGACATCGTGGGCTCAGTCGTGGTGCCGGTTCCACGGCCCGGTGACGGCGATCGTCATGCCGGGGTCGTAGATGTTGAAGAACATCGTCTTCCCGTCCGCCGAGAACCCCACCCCGGCGAGCTCGCCGTACGACGGCTCCTCAGGAGTGCCGTTGTTCACCCGGTTCTTGGCGAAGTGGAAGACCTCGCCGTCGCGGGTGGTGCCGAGCATGTACGCGTCGCCGATCCCGTCCTCGCACATCATCAGGCCGCCGTACGGCGACATGCAGATGTTGTCCGGGGCGTCGAACTCCGGGTTCTCCGGGCCGGGCGTCGGACGGGTGAAGATCACCTCGAGCCGGAGGGTCTTGCGCCGCGGGTTGAGCTTCCAGACTTGGCCATCGTGGTTCATCGCCGGGCCGAGCTCGGTACGCGCGAACGACGAGACGAAGTAGACGCAGCGGTCCCGTTCGCCCCACCAGGCGCCCTCGATCTTGTAGCCGCCGGTGATCGGCTTCGCGTAGTCCTGCGCCCGTACGGACTCCGTCGTCGCCAGCGGATCCGGCACGGTCACCCAGGAGACACCGCCGAACACCTCGCCCGCTTCCTGCACCACCGAAAGGTCCGGCAAATCCGGTACGTGCAGCGCCTGCAGCTTGCCGCCGGCGCGCAGGCTTCCCCAACCGCCGTGGGGCTTCTCCGGCAGGAAGCGGTAGAAGCTGCCGAGCGGAGCGACGAACGCGTCCTCGGTCTCGTAGACGATCCCGGTGTGCGGGTCGATCGCCACCGCCTCGTGCTGGAACCGGCCCATCGCCTTCAGCGGCGTGGGATTCCGGTTGTGCCGGTCGTTGTACGGGTCCACCTCGAAGATGAAGCCGTGGTCCTTGGTGTAGCCGGTGTCTCCGGCCTTGGCCTCGGTCTCCTCGCAGGTCAGCCAGGTGTCCCAGGGCGAGGGTCCGCCGGAGCAGTTGATCGCCGTACCGCCGAGGCTGACGTGCTCGGACTCGGCGTTCCCGCGGCGGTCGATCACCAGCGTGCTGGTGCCGCCGGCGCCGCCCGGGTCGTACGTCCGCTCCGGCGGTGCCTGCACCTTGATCTGCGAGGTCGGCGAGCACTCGTGGTTGCGGACCAGCCGTGCGCCTTGCCGGCGGCCGGCGAACGCGCCCATGCCGTCGAAGCGGCTCGGTACCGGCAGGCCGTCCGGGCGGATCGTCCCCTCGCGGGACAGGATCTTGTAGCGGAAGCCGCGGGGGAGGTCCAGGATGCCGTCCGGGTCGGGGATCAGCGGTCCGTATCCGGCCGGCGGTCCGGACGTACCGGCCGCGGGCTGGGCGGCGAACAACGCGTCGACGGATCCGGCGATAGCGACGGCGACGCCGGCGCCTGCGGCCCGGCTCAGAAACTGGCGGCGCGACGATGTCATGACGACTCCTCGAGAAGCGGTCCGGTCGATCGTGAACGCACAATGAACACAGAGTTAACAGCATCTTGCGCACGAGCACGACCCCTCGGACCGCACAATCGGGCCGCACGAATGGTTGGCCCCCGGCAGATCGTCGGTAGGTACGGTGCGGGATCGGCACCGATGCGCCGATCGGCTACAGGCGGCATCACGTTGGGCACCGCGATCGGGATACCGCTGACGGCGACCGAGCCCAGGATCGCCGCCGCGATCTTCGGCGGCGGCTTCGTCGTCCTTGGACCCGGGCGACCACCGCACCATCCAGTGGTACGCCCTCGACACCACGTTCCTGGCCCGACACCTCGGCACCCCTGTCACGTCACCGAGGTGACGTGACGGCGTGCGCCAGAGCCGAGGGCGTCTGGCAGCCGACGATCGCGGGCGCCTCGTGCACGAGTGCTTCGTTCTCGATCGCGTCGACCATGAACAGCGCGAAGTCGACGCGGCGGGTGAGGTTGCTCTTCAGGATGGGGTCACCCACGTGGCGGCTCCACACCGGCAGCCCCTGGCTCTCGCCCTCCTCCAGGTCGCTGCCGCGTACGACGGTCCACGAGGTGTCGCTGGCGAAGACCCGCCGGCACGCTTCCACCTGGTCGTCGAGGTCGACGAGGCGAGCGAGTCGCGCGAGCCTGCCGACCACGCTCACGAGCGCCTTGACCTTCCACGAGTACACGTCCTGGCCGTCGCGGCTGATGTGATAGCCGCAGGAGAACATCAGCCGAGCGGCCGGACGGGCATAGTCGAGGACGGCCTGCGCCGTGCCCGTCGAGTAGTTGTGGACCCCGCGCGGGACCAGCACGGTGAGGACGGCGTCGCAGCCGGCGACCGCACGCTTGATGATCTCGCGGTCGTCGGTTGCTCCCGGAACGATCGTGATGCGGTCCTTGAACGCGTCGAGCTTGTCGACGCTGGCGTTCGGCATACGCCGACGACCTCGTAGCCGCGGTCGAGGGCGTGCCGCACCATGTACTGGCCCAGCTTCCCGGACGCTCCGACGATGCAGACCTTCAGCTTGGTGGGGCTGGAGTTCATCAGGGTTTCCTTATCTGGAGAGAGTCAGCGAGCGGTCGAGCTGAGGCGCCGGGGTCGGCGTACGGAATCCCTTCGCGATCAACCAGATCGGCAGAACCACGAACTCGAACAGTCCGCCGGGCGCGAGCAACGCCATGCCCGGGTCCTGCGTTCATGTCGAGGACGCCGAGGAGGTCGAGCGGCACTCCCAAGGTGAACGCGGCATATCCGACGAGGCCGAGCACGGCGATGGGCCGCGGAACCAGCCGCGAGACGAAGAGCAAGTAGGTGAGGATCAAGTCCGCCGATACCGGTCGGGATGTACACCCACAGCATGTGGTTCGGGACGACCTGCGACTGCGTCAGGAGATAGACGCCGCATGCGGCGGAGACGGCGAACTCGACGATTCTGAGCACCGGATACCAGATCGCCAGCCGTCGGTTGACGTCCTTCAGGACCTGGTACATCAGGAGGCCGATGCCGACGACAGCGATGCCGGAGCACATCATCAGCAGAACGCCGAGGTTCAGTGGTGCTCTTGCGGTGTCACCGTCCACGAACGCCTGGATCAACGACGTGCCGACCATGGCGGTGGCCATCTGGACGAAGAACAGAATGCCTACGGTGACCGCGATCTTCCTTCTTGACATGACTCTCCTTGGTCGAGCGCTCGGGCTGCGGACTGGCCGCACTCACTGACGCTAGGAAGAAGCGAGGCCCGCCACGATGGGGCAGGCAGCACGGCGGCGGGGGTCAGCCCCACCACGAGTGCGGCTGCCCCACCCGGGAAAGCATGAGAACGGCACGGGCCGCGGGAGTCGCTGGCTAGAGTCGACGAACGTGGCGCTTCGCGTGGTCTTCGCCGACGACAACTACCTGGTTCGTCAGGGCGTGACCTCGCTGCTGGCCGAGGTCGAGGGCATCGAGGTGGTGGCCACCGCGACCGACCTGGACTCGCTGATCGACGGCGGTGGCCGAGAACTCGCCGGACGTGGTGCTGACCGACATCCGCATGCCCCCGACCATACGAACGAGGGCATCGAGGCCGCGAAGCGGATCCGGTCCGAGCACCCGGGCGTCGGCGTCGTCGTCCTCTCGCAGTACGTCGAGGAGGACTACGTCTTCGAGCTGCTGGCCGACGGCGTGGCCGGCATGGGCTACCTGCTCAAGGAGAGGGTGACCGATCTCGACGAGCTCGTCCGCGCGCTCCGCGAGGTGGCCCGCGGCGGGTCGGTGCTCGACCCGCTGGTGGTCGAGGCGCTGCTCGCGCGCAGGGCCGGCGACGGTCCGCTCCTGGGCCTGACCGACCGGGAGCGCGAGGTGCTCCAGGAGATGGCCACCGGTCGGAACAACGCGACGATCGCGAAGTCGTTGTTCATGAGTGACCGGGCCGTCGAGAAGCACATCGGGTCGGTGTTCCAGAAGCTGGGGCTGGTCGACGAACACGAGGTGAGCCGGCGCGTGATGGCGGTGCTCGCCTACCTGGAGGCGACCGGATCGAGCCGGCTGACCGGCGGTCGAGGACCGTCCTGGCAGAGCCGCCACACTCAGGCCGCATGGAGCTCCGCACAGGCGCACACTGGCCGATGGGACTCGCCGCTGCGGCCGGCCGCGCGGGCGGGAACCGGCTGGTGGTGATGGTCGGCCTGGCCGGCTTCGTGGTCGCGGTCTATGTGGTCGTCGTGCTCGGCGGCGGGGCGATCATCGGCCGGACCGACTCGCCCAGCCTGCCGCTGTCGGTGTTGGCGACCGCCGTCGTGGCGCTGTTGTTCGCGCCGGTGCAGGCCGCCCTCGAACGGGTCGCGACCAGGATGGGGCACGGCGGCGCCGCCACGCCGTACGACGTGTTGAGTCGTTTCTCGGAGACGGTCACGGGCGGCGCCGCGACTGACGGAGCTGCCGGCGCGCATGTCCATGCTGCTCGCTCAGGGACCGGGGCGCAGTGGGCGCAGGTGTGGCTGACCGTTTCCGACCGGCTGACCTTGGCGGCCACCTGGCCGACCGACGCCGACGACAGACCGGACCCCGCCGTCCCTGCAGCCCGACGGTGTGGACGCCGCGGGCGAGGGCCGGCGAGCCCTGGCCGTGCGGCACGGCGGCCAGCTGCTGGGGGTGCTCCGCCTGCAGGAGCGACCGGGCCTGGCGCTCACCGCGGTCGAGGAGCGGCTGTTCGCCGGGCTGGCCGCCCAGGCCGGACTGGTGCTGCGGCTGGTCGGGCTGCGGGCCGAGCTCGAGGACCGTCACGACGGAGCTGGTGGCGCGAGCCGACGAGCTCAAGGCGTCTCGGGCAGCGGCTCATCGCGCACCCAGGACGCCGAGCGGCGTCGCCTGGAGCGCGACATCCACGACGGCGCGCAGCAACACCTGGTGGCGCTGACGGTCAACCTGCGGCTGGCGCAGACGATCGCCGTCCGCTCGCCGGAACGCGCCGCGCGCGTTCTCGTCCGAGCAGGCCGACGCGGCAGGCGTCGCGATCGAGACGCTCTCCTCGCTGTCCCGCGGCATCTACCCGAGGCTGCTCGCGGACGAAGGTCTGGTGCCGGCCCTGCGGTCCGCGGTCGGGACCAGCCCGATCCCGGTCACCATCGACTCGACGACGACGGAACGGCTCCCGGCAGCGGTCGAGGCGGCGCTGTACTTCTGCTGCATGGAGGCGGTGCAGAACGCCGCCAAGCACTCCGGCGCGCGGAGCGTGTCGGTGCGGTTCGGCGACGGACCATGGACGTTGGCGCCTCACCGTCGTCGACGACGGGGCCGGGTTCGATCCGGGGCACGTACGGGAGCCGAGGTCGGCGTCGGGCTGGCCAACATGCGCGACCGGCTGGACGCGGTCGGCGGCACGCTCACGGTCGAGTCGCCAGCTCGGGCGTCGGGAACGACGGTCACCGCCGTGGTCCCGAGCCGGTCCAGGTGAGTTGACGGTGCACGCGCCGGATCGCCTGGGCGGTCGTCGGTCTGACCACGCTCGCCGGCATCCTGGACACCGTCTTCACCGCCGCGCACCGCTCGCTGCTGAGCGAGGCGACCTGGGCGGACCACGGCTGGCCGCTCGCACCGCTGGCCGGCGTCGGCTGCGCGCTCATGGGCGCGCTCATCGTCTCGCGCCACCCACGCCAGCCGCTCGGCTGGCTGCTGTGCGCCGCGAGCCTGCTCTCGGTGACGCTGGCCGCCGACGCGTACAGCGTCTGGGTGCTCGACGGCGACGGCCCCGGTTCCCCTTACTGGGCCCACGTGTCCGCCTGGGCGGCACCGCTGCTGGGCTGGCCGGCCTTCACCGCGCTGATCCTCGTCTTCCTCATCGCTCCCGACGGCCGCCTGCCCTCGCCGCGGTGGCGCTGGGCGGTCGTGGGTCACGGTGCGCGGGCCTCGGCCTGCACACGCTCGGAACGCTGACGGTCCGCCCCGGCGAGTTCGTCGTCGGGTGAGGACCTCGGGCAACCGCGCGCTCTCGGGGCCGCTGCTCACGATCGGCGTCGTGCCTCGTCGCCGTCGGTCTGATCGCCTCGGCCGTCTCCATCGCGCTGCGCCTGCGCAACGGCCACGGACGACGTGCGTCGCCAGCTCCTGTGGATCGCCTCGTCCGCCGCCTTCTTGGCGTTCGGCGTGGTGGTCATCCTCGTGGTCCCGCGTCTCCAGGGCGTGGAGGGAACGTGGCTGGCCGGGCTGCCGTTGCGGCTCGCCCTGCTCGCGGTCCCGCTCTGCGTCGCGGTCGCGGTGCTGCGGCACCGCCTGCTCCAGATCGACCTCATCGTCAACCGGGCCCTGGTGCTCGCCCTGGCCACCGGACTGGTCGCGGTCGGCTACGTGCTCGTCGTCGTGGTCGTCGGCCTCGCGGTCGGCGGTGCACCGAGTGGCTTCTGGCCGTCGCTGCTCGCGACCGCCCTGGTGGCGTTGGCGTTCCAGCCGCTACGACGGCGCGTGGTGATGGTCGCCGACCGGCTCGCGTTCGGCGCGGCGGCCGTCCCGTACGAGGCGCTCGCCGACTTCAGCCGCCGCCTCGGCGACAGCCCCGACCCGTCGGACCTGCTGCCGGCCGTGGCCGAGGCGGCCGCGCAGCGCCGTCGGCGCGAGCCGGGTCGTCGTCCTGCTCCACGTCGAGTCCGGGCCGGATCAGGTCGTCGTCTTGCTCTCCGTCCGCGGACTCGACGACGTCCGGCGTCGAGCTGTCCGTGGTCGACCGCGGGGAGCGGCTCGGATCCATCACGGTCGAGATGCCGGCCGGACATCCCTTGCGCCGATGGCAACATCGGCTCCTGGCGGACCTGGCCGACCAGGCCGGGATGGCCTTCCGCAACGCCCGGCTCACCGCCGAGCTGTCCGGCCAGGTGGCGCGGCTCGATCGTCGCACGCGGGAGCTCGCCGACTCCCGCCGGCGGCTGATCAGCGCCGCCGACGCCGAACGGAGCCGAGTCGAACGGGCGATCGCCCAGCAGGTCGTCGTTCATCTGGCACCACTCCCGGGCCGGCTGCGACGTCTGACCGACACCACTCAGATCACCCCGCTGGCCGAGTCGCTGACCAGCGCGATCGAGGCGCTGCGGGAGATCACTCGGGGAGTGTTTCCGGCGCAGCTCGTTCGCTCCGGTCTGCCAATGGCGCTCGTGTCCCTTCTCGCCCGGACCGGGAGCGCTGAGCGGCTGGTGATCCACGACTCCGTCGCGGACGGCGTTTCGACGCTCAGCTCGAGGCCGCGGCCTACTTCTGCGTGGCCGAGGTCGTGGATCCCCTCGGCGTGCACCTCGAGGTTCGGGACGACGAGCTCCGGCTGAGGTTGACCGGCCAGGAGGTCGGCAGCCTCTCCGTCGACCAGATGCGCGACCGGGTCGAGGCAGCGGCCGGCTCGCTGTCGGTCGTCCGCGACGACGACCGGGCCGTCGTCGACGTTCGCCTGCCCGTCAGCTAGCCGCCGTGGGCTCCGGCTGCTCCTCGTCCTGCGTCGCGCCGATCCGCGGAAGGTGGCGCAGCCCGGCGAGGATGAGCAGAGCGAGGGCGGCGAGAAGGATGCCGCTGACGAGGGCGACGGTGTGCAGGCTGCTGGTGAACGCTTGCTGGGCGAGCGCCACGAGGTCCGCGCCGGCCTTGCCGGAAAGCTCTTCGGCGGCGGCGAGGGCGCTGGTGATGCTGTCGCGGGCGGCGGCGATCGTGTCGCCCGGAAGGTACGCGCGGTACGCGGCGGCGCCGATGCTGCCCAGAACGGCGATGCCGAACGCGTACCCGAACTCGTTCCCGGTCTGCGCGATGCCGGACGCGGATCCAGCCTTCTCCGGCGGCGCCGCGCTGATGACGATGTTCGTGCCCAGGCTGACCAGGGGACCGGCGCCGATGCTGGTGACGGCGAACCCGACGACCACGGTCGTCAGCCCGTCGGCGGCGCTGGCTTGGGTGACGATCAGCAGGCCGCTGACGCAGATGGCGAGACCGCCGGCGAACAGGAACGCGGGACGGATGCGGCGCGCGAGCAACGGGGCCACCTGGAAGCCGATGATCGCCGCGACCATGCCGGGCACCAACGCCAGACCAGCCCGCAACGGCGACAGCCCCGCCACGAGTTGGAAGTACTGGGCGACGAACACCATCGTCCCGCCGGACAGCATCGAGTACGCCGCCATCCCGGTCAGCGTCACGCTGAAGCCGCGCAGCCGGAACAGGCCCAGATCCACCAGCGGGTCGTCAAGACGACGTTGCCTGCGCAGGAACACCCACCCCATCACGAGCCCGACGACGAGGACCACGATCGGGACGGTTCGCCACCCCAGTCGTGCGATCTCCTTCAGGCCATAGATGATCGGCAGGATGGCGGCCAGCGAGAACGCCACGCTGGTCAGGTCGAGCCGTCCAGCGGTGACGTCGCGATACTCCGGGAGCAACACCCGACCCACGGCGAGGAGCAGGACCATCGCCGGTACGCCGAGCAGGAACACCGAGCCCCACCAGAAGTGGTCCAGCATCGCCCCACCGACCAGCGGCCCGATGATCGCGCCCACGGTGAAGACACCCGCCCAGATCCCGACGGCGGTCGCCCGCTGCCGGCGGTCGTGGAACATCACCATGATCAACGAGAGCGTCGAGGGAGCCAGGGTCGCGCCGGCGATGCCCAACGCCGCGCGCGCCAGGATCAGCATCAGCGGACTGGTGGAGTAGGCCGCGAGGATCGAGCAGAGCCCGAACGCGGCCGCGCCGATCAGCAGCAGCTTGCGCCGACCGATCCGGTCGCCCAACGTCCCCATCGTGACCATGAACCCGGCCACCATGAAGCCGTACACGTCCATGATCCACAGCTGCTCGGTGCTGCCCGCGCCCAGCCCTTCGGCGAGGTGCGGCAACGCCAGCAGCATGACGAACGTGTCCAACGACACCAACAACGTCGGCAGCGCCAGGACGGCCAGCGCCAGCCATTCCTTACGGCCGGCACGCTGTCCGGTTTCCGCCTCGCCCATGCACCCTCCAGCAGCCGCCCGAGCGGAACGGCATCGCATCCTCGCACCAGTCTCTGGCGCAACGGTGGCGCGCGCCGGAGACCGCGGGGTCAGTGATGGGACGCGCGGAAGCGGGCGGCTTTGGACTGGTTGCCGCAGGTCTTCATGCTGCACCAGCGGCGACGGCGGCCGCGGGAGGTGTCGAGGAAGTACCAACCGCAGCGGTCGCAGCTCCGGACTCCTCGTGGTGGTGGGCTCAACGCGAGCCGTACGCCGTGCAGGGCGACGGCCGCGCACGCGCCCTCCGCGGTGCGGGCGGTGATGACACCGTCCGCCGTGACGGACACCGTTCCCGCCCGCGAGAGGTCGAGGAGCCCGACCAACGTCTCCGCCGGTACGTCACCGCGCGCCTCGAGCAGCTCCCACAGCAGTCCCCGCAGCCGCCGAGCCTCGCGCAGCAGCGCAGGGCCGCCTCCGTCACCCGACGGGAGCAGCCCGGCGTGCACGAACCAACCCACCAGATCCTCAACGCTGTCGAGCAAATCGGCCCCGACCTCGGGCGTACGCCGGAAGACGGTGTTCGCGAAGTCCAACGCGACATCGCCGCCGATGAAGTGGTCGTCGGTCCACTGTGTGGTCACCCAGCACGCTCCAACACCTCACCCACGAACAGCACCAGCAGCTCCGCCACCTCGGCCGCGTGGGTCTCCAGCAGGAAATGCCCAGCCTCGTAGATGTGTACGTCGAGCCTGTCCATCTCCTCGTGGTAGGCGAGCACCTCCGCGATATCGAAGAACGGGTCGTGCCGTCCCCAGAGCACCAGACAGGGAGGCTGATTCTCCTTGTGGTACGCGGCAATCTCATCGAACCGAGCCACGTGGTTGCGGTAGTCGCAGAAGAGCTCGAAGTGCAGGTCGACGTACCCGGGCCGCGACAGCCGCTCCCAGTCGAAGTGCCACGACTCCCGCGGATGCAACGCCCGCACCTCCTCCGGCACCCCGCCGAGGTAGGTGTTCCGCGTCCCGGCGAAGTCCAACCACTCCGGCATCGCCGCCCTGTTCTCCTCGCTCGGGTCCGCCCAGAACCGGCGCGTCGTGTCCCACGCCTCGCCCAGACCGGCCTCGTGGGCGTTGCCGTTCTGCACCACCAGACCCAGCACCCGCTCGGGATGACGCAGCGCCATCAGATATCCCACGGGCGTGCTGAAATCGGTCACGTACAACACGTACCGGCTCGACGCCGAGGTCCGCGACCAACGCCTCGATCACGTACGACAGGCGCTCGAACGTGTGCTCCTTCGGAGCATCGGAGAACCCGAACCCGGGCAGGTCCGGCGCGATCGCGTACGCGTGCTCACCCAGAACGGGAAGCACCTCGCGGAACGAGTGCGACGACGCGGGCGACCCGTGCAAGAGCACGACCGCGGTCGACGCCGGCACTCCCGCTTCCCGGTAGTGCACCGTCATCCCTTCCAGCTCGCGGTCGAGGTGCCTCGTCTTGGCTGCGTACCTCACTGGACTGATCATGCTAACCCAATACCCGGCTTATAACGGTTATCAAACCTCTCGTGAACCGCCCTGGCCGGGGGCCCTCGGTGCCTATGCTCGAAGGGTGGAGGTCCTGGGTACGAAGCTGCACGTCCCGGTGCCTCGTGGTCAGCTCGTTCCGCGGCCGAGACTGACGCGGTCGCTGCGGGCCGGTGCGGTGCCGAGGTTGACGCTGGTGTCCGCGCCGCCGGGGTTCGGCAAGACGACGATGCTGAGCCAGTGGCTCGAGAACGGGCCGGCCGCCCGGGTGGCGTGGCTGTCGCTGGACGACGGCGACAACGACCTCAGGAGGTTCCTGGCGCATCTGGTCGCCGCACTGCCTGAGGTGGGACCGCGGGCGATGGCGCTCGTCCAGGGAGCCAGGGATCTGCCGGTCGAGTCGATCCTGACGAGTTTCGTCAACGGCATCGACGAGTTCTCCGACGCCACGGTCATCGCGCTCGACGACTACCACGTGATCACGACGCCCGCGGTGCACGAGGCGACGGCGTTCCTGCTCGAGCACCTGCCGCGAACGGCGGGCCTCGCGATCGCGACCCGGTCGGACCCGCCGCTCCCGTTGCCGCGGCTTCGGGCCAGGGGAGAGCTCGTCGAGCTGCGTGCCGCCGACCTGCGCTTCACCGCGACCGAGGCCGGAGCGTTCCTCAACGACGTCATGGGACTGTCCCTGACCGCCCAGCAGGTCGAGGCTCTGGACGTACGGACCGAGGGCTGGGCCGCCGGACTGCAGCTGGCCGCGCTCTCGATCCGCGGGCACGACGACGCCGGAGCGTTCGTCGACGCGTTCGCCGGCAGTCACCGGTTCGTCGTCGACTACCTGGTGGAGGAGGTCCTCCGCCGGCAGCCGGAACGGGTGCGCGCCTTCCTCCTCGACACGGCCGTGCTCGACCAGCTGACCGGCCCGCTCTGCGACGCGCTGACTGGCGGGACCGACGGTCGCGCGGTGCTCGAGGAGCTGGAACGCGCCAACCTGTTCGTCGTTCCGCTCGACGACGAACGGACCTGGTACCGCTATCACCACCTGTTCGCCGACGCGTTGCGTGCCCGCCTGGCCGCCGACGATCCCGAACGCATGCGCCGCCACCACCGCGCCGCCAGTGCCTGGTACGCCGCCAACGGCCAGGTCGAACGGGCCGTCGCCCAGGCGTTCGCCGGCGACGACCTCGCACGTGCGGCCGACCTCATCGAGCTGGGCATGATGGAGGTCCGCCGCCAGCGTCGCGATCGGATTCTCCAAACCTGGTTGGGTAAACTGCCCGACCAGCTGATACGGGTCCGGCCGGTCCTCAGCACGTTCCTCGCCTGGACGCGACTCGTCGAAGGCGACCTGGACGGTGTCGAGGAGCGACTTCGGGACGCCGAGCGGGCGTTGCGGGCGACCCCTGTGGGCGAGGACGTCAGCGACGAGCTCCGTACTCTCCCCGCCTGGATCGCCATCTACCGAGCGTCAGCCGCCCAGGCCCGCGGAGACGCGGTGGGCACCGCGGAGCACGCCCGCGAGGCGCTCCGGCTCGCGCGCCCGGACGACCATCTCGCCCGCGGCGGTGCCAGCGGCTTCCTCGGGCTGGCCGCCTGGTCCGACGGCGATCTCGTGACCGCGGTGGAGACGTTCTCTCAAGCAGCACGGAGTTTGCGCGCCGCCGGCAACGTGGTGGACGCGCTCGGGTGCACCGCTCCGCTCGCCGACATGTGGCGGGCGCGCGGCCGGCCGGACGAGGCGCGACGGCTGTTCGAGCAGGCGCTCGCGACAGCGGAGAAGCACCCAGCCGAGGTGCTCTCGGTCGTCGGCGACCTGCACACCGGGCTCGCCGATATCCTCCGCGAGCAAGGAGACCTCGAAGCCGCCGAGCGGCACCTGCGGACGAGCCAGGAGCTCGGCGAAAGTGCGTCCCTGTTGGAGAATCGGCACCGTTGGTACGTCGCCATGGCCGAGCTCCAACGAGCGCGCGGTGACCTCGACGGCGCGGTAGAGAGTCTCGATCAGGCGGAGTCGCTGTACCTGCCCGGCTTCTTCCCCGACGTACGCCCGATCCCCGCGCTCCGGGCGAGGATCCGGATCGAGCAGGGCCGGCTCGACGAGGCGCGGGCCTGGGCGCGCGAGTATGAGGTCGCGACCAGCGAGGTCTCGTACCTCACCGACTACAACCGGCAGACGTACGCGCGCCTGCTCCTCGCCGAGGGAGACCGCGAGGTAGGGCCGCTGAGCGAACGTGAGGTCGACGTCGTACGCCTGCTCACGACGGCGCTCAGCGGACCCGAAATCGCCAGCCAGCTGTACATATCGCTCAACACGCTCAGAACCCACACCAAGCACATCTTCACCAAGCTCGACGTGAACTCCAGGCAGGCCGCGGTCGTTCGCGCCAAGGAGCTCGGCCTGCTCTGAATCACCATGCCGATCACATCGTCTGGTGATGTGGGGTCACCCCCTCGCTTCCTACCTTCGGGTCATACCTCGATCCAGGAAGCAGGGAGCTCAGCGATGACCATCACCCCCTCCACCCTCGGCAAGGCGGCCGGCATCAGCGCCGTGGTCGCCGGACTGCTGTTCGTCAGCGTGCAGATCGGCCATCCCCACATGGAACTCGCCTCGGTCACCACGACCGAATGGGTCGTCCGCAACACGATGAAGGTGGTCATGGCCGCCCTCTCGCTCGCCGGCATCACCGGCATCTACCTGCGCCAGGTCAGGCAGGTTGGCGTCCTCGGACTCGTCGGGTACGTGCTGTTCAGCACCGCGTACCTGGTGATGATGAGCATCGCGTTCGTCGCCGGGTACGTCCTCCCGGCGCTGGCCGGCAGCTCACCCGCGTACGTGAGCGACGTTCTCGCGATGGCTTCGGGCGGTACGGTCCTCGGCGACATCGGGGCGCTGGCTGTCGTGAACCTGGTCTCCGCGGCCACCTACCTCACCGGTGGGGTGATCTTCGGCATCGCGGTCTTCCGGGCCGGCATCCTCGCCCGCTGGGCAGCGGCGCTGCTCGCGGCCGGCACGCTCGCGGCGCTCGCGGTCCCGCTCCTGCCGCATCTGGTCGACCGGCTGCTCGCCTTCCCCACCGGTATCGCGCTCATCGGCCTCGGCATCTCGCTCTGGCGCAGCCCGACCCCGCAGGCGGCGGCGCACGTTCGTACCGAGCAGCTCGCGGTCCGATGACCGCCCAGAGGCGGAGCTGGCACGTCCCGGTCGTCCTGCTCCTGATCAGCGCCATCCCGATCGGCATCGGTTCGATCCGGTTGGTCGAGCTGCTCGGCGGTCCGCAGCTCATACCGACCGACGTACGGTTCGCGGCCTCGCCTCTGCCGCTCGTCCTGCACATCGTGGGTGCCGTGGTCTACGCGGTCGGGGGAGCGTTCCAGTTCTCCGCGCGGCTTCGGAGTCGGCGGCCCGGTTGGCACCGGGCCGCCGGCCGGGTGCTGGTGTTGGCCGGGCTCGCCGTCGCGGGATCGGCCCTGTGGATGACGTTGTTCTATCCGCAGAAGGAAGGTACGGGCGTGCTGCTCTACCTGCTGCGGTTGCTGTTCGCGGGTGCGATGGTCGCGAGCGTCGTGCTCGGCTTCGCGGCCATCCGCCGCCGGGACTTCGTGCGGCACCGCGCGTGGATGATCCGGGCGTACGCGTTGGCGCTGGCCGCCGGCACCCAGGCATTCACCGTGGGGTTCGGCGAAGCCCTGTTCGGCACCGGCGAGCTGCGCGGCGACCTGTACCTCGGCTCGGCCTGGTTCCTCAACCTGGCCGTCGCCGAGTGGGCGATCCGCCGTCCCACCCGGGCGCTGGTGGGGGCCAGGCGATGAGCGCCTCGACGCCACGCCGCTACGAGCTCCGGGTGGAGGGCCACCTGGACCCGCACCGAAGCGCGTGGCTCGGCGACCTGGACCTCGTTCACGACAGCGACGGAACGTCGACGCTGACGGGCTCGGTCGCGGACCAGGCCCAGCTGTACGGCCTGCTGACCAGGCTGCGCGACATGGGCGCGACCCTGCTGCTCATCAGGGAGATAGGTTCGGCGGATGACTGAGGGGTTGGCGGATCGCTATCTGCGGTTGGGGTTGCGGCTCGGGCGGCACGACGAGGGCGTGGTCGACGCGTACTTCGGGCCGGCCGCGCTCGCTGCCGAGATCGAGGCGGAGGGCCCGGCCGATCCGCTGGGGTTGGTGGCCGAGGCGGACGCTCTCGTGAAGGAGCTGCCGGACGGGTGGCTGCGCGACCAGGTCACGGCGCTGCGGGTCTTCGCGGGTGGGCTGGCGGGGGAGCGGCCAACGTACGCCGACGAGGTCGAGGGCTGGTACGGCGTACGGCCGACGCACACCGACGAGGCGGTCTTCGCCCGGGCGCACGAGCAGCTCGACGAGCTGCTGCCCGGCCAAGGGACGCTGGCGGAACGGTTCGAGCGTTGGCGCGACTCGACGGTCGTTCCACCGGAGCGGATCGAACGCCTGACCACGGCGGTCATCGACGAAGCACGCAAGCAGACCACGGACCTCGTCGACCTGCCCGAAGGCGAGCGCATCGAGCTGGCGTTCGTCAGCGACGACGTGGCGTGGAGCGGCTACAACACCTACCTCGGTGACCTGCGTGGCCAGATCTCGGTGAACGTCGGGCATCCGCTGCCCGCTTTCGACCTGGTGCTGACCGCCCTGCATGAGACCTACCCCGGGCACCAGGCCGAGCGGTCCCTGCACGAGCACCACCTCGTCCGCGGAGAGGGCAAGCTCGAGGAGACGCTCGTCCTCGGGCCGGCGCCGCAGTCGATGGTCTCCGAAGGCATCGGCCAGCTGGCCCCGTTCGTTCTGCTCACGGGAGCCAACGGACCCAGGTTCGCCGAGATCCTCCACGAGGAGGGCATCGACCTCCGGCGCGAGCTGGCGATCGCCCAGGCACGCGAGCCCCTCCGCTGGGTCGACGTGAACGCGGCCCTGATGCTGCACGAGAACGGAGCCGCCGAGGCCGACGCGCAGGCCTACCTCGAACGCTGGGGCGCGCTCACCCCGGAGCTGGCCCGGCGCGTGCTGGGGTTCGTCAGCGACCCGTCGTCCCGCACGTACGTCATCAACTACCCGGCCGGCTACCAGCTCGTCGCCGACTACGTGGGCGGGGACAACGCGAGATTCCGCCGCCTGCTGACCGAGCAGGTAAGGATCAGAGACCTCACAGGTTGACGCCGGTCAGGGCGAAGAACTCCGACCTCGACCGCGCGTCCTCGCGCAGCGCACCGAGCAACGTCGACGTCACCGTGCTCGAGCCGAACGCCTGCACCCCGCGCAGGGTCATGCAGGTGTGCTCGGCGTCGATGACCACGCCGACGCCCTTCGGCTTCAGCTGCTCGTTCAGCAAGTTCGCGACCTGCTTGGTCAGCCGTTCCTGCACCTGCGGCCGGCTGGCGAAGTGCTCGACGACGCGCGCGAGCTTGGACAGACCGAGGATGCGCTCGCCGGGCAGGTAGCCGACGTGCGCGACGCCGACGAACGGGAGCAGGTGGTGCTCGCAGACCGACCGCACCGGGATGCGGCGGGCGAGCACCAGCTCGTCGTAGCCCTCGTCGTTCGGAAACGTGGTCAGGTCGAACGGACGGGGTTGGAACAGCTCGGCGTACGCGTTCGCCATTCGCCGCGGCGTACCGGACAGGCTCTCGCCGCGCGGCTCGATGCCGAGCGCCCGCAGCAGATCGGCAGCGGCACGCTCGGCGGCGTCGATGTCGACCGAGCCGGTGGGTTGATGGATGACGCGAAGTGCGCTGGCGCTCCGCACGTCAGCCGGTCCCCACAGCGGTGATCAGGACGAGCACGACGGTGACGACGGCGAACGCGCCGTGGGCGATGACGACCGGCACCGGGAAGCTCCGCTCCGGCGGCTCGCTCGAGGCGCCACCTGGAGCGGCCGCGACGGCAGCCGTCTGGCGGGTGCCGACCCAGCGCACCAGCATCACGAAGCCGAGAACGGCGACCGGCAGCAGGATGACGAACGACGTCCAGGCGAGGGCGGGGCTGTCGGCGAGCAGGTAGATGATCCAGATCACCAGCCCCGCCGCGGCGAGGCCGAAGTGTCCGAAGATCACCGGCGGCGGCAGGTGCGTCGTACGCGGCTGGCGCGGACCACCCTTGGAGATCCACAGGCCGAGCATGACGAACCCGCCGACGGCGGTCAGCAACCAGGTGATCAAAGCGGCAATTGCCATGACATCTCCTAAGCGGATTTCGAACCGAAGCCGGTCGCCTGCGTCGCTTCGTCGGCGACCCTGACCCCGTAGTGGTAAGCGAGCTTGCCGCCGAGATAGCCGGACACCCCGAGGCCGGCGAGGCTCAGCGCGGACAGCACCAGCGGGCCGACCGGCACCCCGTCAGCCGCGTCACCGCCGGCCCGCCAGGCGAAGTTGACGACGTACGCGGCCGTGATCGTCAGGTTCAGGCTCATGTGGACCAGCCCGGTACGGAACGCGGGTGTTCCGGTCGGAATCGCCAACAGGTCAAGGAATCCGACCAACGCGGCGGCTACCGCGCCGATCGCGCCGATCGCGATCAGCCAGCGGGAGCCCTGGACCAGGAAGCCCGGGTCGGCCACGATGCGCGACGCGACGTCGAACACCAGGCTGGACACCCACGCCCCGATCGGCACGGTGACGAGGATGGGATGGAACGGGTGCCCGTACGGACCGGCGAGCAGCTTGCTCACCGGCTCCTTCGCCCGCTCGGACGGGTTCGTCACGGCGGAACCTCCATTCCGAAGTTTCGCCAACTAAGTTTGGTCTTATTCATGGGTGCAGGTCAAGTCGAGGCCTACACCTATCAGGATGGGCGTTATTCTGAGGTCATGCAGGCCGATCGCACGATCCGGGCGGTAGCCGTCCTGGACGACCGACTACGCGGCGCGATGTACGAGCACATCCGGGCCGGTCGTCGTCCGGTGACGCGCGACGAGGCGGCCGCCGCGGTCGGCATCTCCCGCAAGCTCGCGGCGTTCCATCTCGAGAAGCTGGTGGACGCCGGCCTGCTCCGGGTCGCTTCGCAGACCGGGCCGCGGAAGGTCGGCCGGACGCCCAAGGCGTACGAGCTCACCGACACCGACATCCAGCTCAGCATCCCCCCGCGGCAGCACGACCTGCTCGCCGCGATCCTCATCGACGCGGTCCTCAGCGAGACCGCCGACGAGACCGGTTCGGACGCGGTGGTCCGGGTCGCCCGCGAGCGTGGCGAGGAGCTTGGCACCACCGAACGCGAACGAGCTCGGCCCGGGCGTCTGGGTGCCGAACGCGCGCTCACCATGGCCGAGCAGCTGCTCACCCAGTACGGCTTCGAGCCGGACCGCGCGACCCCGCGGTGTATCCAGCTGCGCAACTGCCCGTTCCATCCGCTCGCCGCGAACGCACCCGAGCTGGTGTGCGGGCTCAACCACGCGTTCCTCAGCGGTTTCCTCGACGGCCTCGATGTCACCTCGGTGGACGCCGTGCTCGAACCGCGCGCCGGCGAGTGCTGCGTCGAGCTTCGCGCCAGCGACTGACCGGCGGCTCACCCCGGGCTGCCGCAGACGGAGTCGACCAGGCGGACGATCGAACGCGTCACCGCCCGCGGCTCGTCGAACGGAACGTCGACGAGCGCGCGGCCGAGCCGCGTGGTGACGCGCAGCCTGATCGAGCTGTCTGCGTACCGCTGCGCGACCTCGCAGTCGGCGACGGAGACGCTGACGCTGATCGTCTCGGACTCGTTCTTCAACGAGAGCGGGGTGTCCGGCTCGAGGACCATCCGCAGGCCGCTCTCGTCGGTGAGCCTCAGGGAGAGGAGCTGCTGGCGAACGGCTGTGGTCCGAATGACGCCGGAGAGCAGCAGCGACGTCTCCTCTCCGGTGCCCTGGAGCGGGCTCTCGAGGTTGCTCCAGCTGATGTCCGGACTGCCGTCGCAGGTGAAGTCCGGCGCCGGCGGCGAGTCCAGTTTCTCCATGGGAGCTGAGACTTCGCGTCGTTCGCCCAGCACGGTGGTGACCGTGGCCCGGTAGGTCGGCGTTCCCCAGGTCTGGTCGCAGTCGATCCGGAACACGATCGTCCACGGCTCGGAGGCGTGCGGCCGCAGGACGATCGGATGCGGCGTGGACTCCTGCAGTTGGCAGAACGGGCGGCTCTGGTTCATCCCCTGGCCGGTGAGGTCGGCGTTGACCTCGTCGACCGTGAGCGGATGCGCGCCGACGTTGTAGAGGCGAACGGTCGCGGCCGCGCAGCGATCGGCCGGATCGACCATCGCGATCCCGCCGTCGAGCCGCGCGAGGAGCTGGACCGCGGCCTTGGCGTCCTGCTCGGCGCTGCGATCGAGGAACCAGTACGTGGCACCCGATCCGGCGACCAGTCCGAGCACGAGCACGAGGCCCAGTGCGACCCACCGACCGACCGGCGGCACCGGCTTGCGCATCCTCGGGTCGCGGCCGACCTCGAGGACCTCCGCCATGCCGTCGCGTTCGTACACGGGACCGAACCTCCCGCAAGCATCGTCGCACCAACGGCCTTCTCCCGAAGGGGAAACGGATCGTCAGCGGACGAGGAGCTCGGGCTGGTCTAGGGCCAGAGTCTGGAGCGTTGCCAGCCTGTGCCCTGGCGTTGGTACTGGAGCCGCAGGTGCTGTCGGCTCCTGTCGCCCTGCCAGAACTCGACCTCGTCCGCTTGGAGGGTGTAGAGGGTCCAGTCCTTGGCGAGGTGGCTCGGGTCTTCCGCGAGCCGTGCCGCGGCTTCGGTGAGCGCTTCGGCCAGCTCTTCCTTGGCGGCGAGCTTTTCGCTTTGCCTGCTGGCGATCGCGGCCATGCGCGCGCTCTCGTTCCGCGCCAGGAAGTCGCTCGCGCTGTCGTCCGGGTCGGCGGGGCGGACGGTGCCGCTGATCCGTACCTGCCGCGCGAGCGGAACCCAGTAGAACGTCAGCGCGGCCTTGCCGTTCGCGGCGAGCTCACGGCCCTTGCGGCTGAGCGCACTGGACGCGAACTGGTAGCCCGACTCGTCGGCGTTCTTGAGAATCAGCACCCGCGCCGTCGGCCTACCGGTGCTCGCGTCGACGGTCGACAGCGTCATCGCGGCGGGCTCGGCCACGTCGTCGCGCTCGATCGCGGTGAGGAGCCAGTCGACGAACAGAGGAAGGGGATTCTCCGGAGCATCATCCGGATCGAAAGCCGGCCCCGTCCCCGTCAACGTCGGTACAGTCCGCAACAGCGCCCGCAGATCCTCGGTAGCCCGCATCGTCATGCCCACATCCTCGCACGCACGAGAACGCCCGCCCCGTTCGCGAACGGGGCGGGCGCTCTGACGTGCGGGTGGCTACGGGACGTCGACCACCGGGCTGCCGGGCAGGCAGCGGGTCGGTAGCGGGCTGACGTCGCAGCCGGTCAGGATCCGCATCACCTGCGGGTCGTGGTCACTTGCCTGGTCGGCGAACTCGGCGTTGATGTGGACGACGCCGTACGAGTACCCCTTGATCGCCGGGCTGATCAGGATGTGGTCGAGCACCTGCGAGTTGCCGTCGAAGACGTAGCTGTACCGCTGGTCCACGGGCAGGGTGTCGATCAGCGTCTTGAGCAGCGTGCCGCTCTCGGTAAGCGTGGCCACAGCGGGGCTGAACTGGTAGTCGTTCAGGTCTCCCAGCACGACGACGCGGGCACGGCCGGCGCTCTTCTCCGACAGGTCCTTGACGAAGTCGCGGACCTCGGCGGCCTGCTGGATTCGCTGCACCTCGCTCGTCCGGTTCGGCGGCTGGACGGCTGCCGTCAAGGGGTGGTCGCCGCCCTTGGAGTTGAAGTGGTTCGCGACCAGGAACAGCTGCTTGTTGCCGTCGAACAGGAACTCGCCGACGAGCGGCTTGCGGCTCGACGCCCACACGCTGCTGCCGGGGTCGATCCGGCCGGGGGACACCGACAGCGAGACCTGGTTGCTCGTCGGACGTGCCCGCAGCACCGAGACGGCCGTGTTGGCGTCGCCGCCGGGACGGTCGACGAACGTCGCGCGCGCCGGGTTGAAGAGGAACGCCTGGCGGATGTTGCCGCCCGGCTCGCCGCCGTCGGTGCCGTCGTTCGGGCTTATCGAGCGCCAGTCGTACGTCGGTCCACCGGCCGCCTGGATCGCGGCGATGAACTTGGCGAGCGTCTGGTCGGCCGCGACCACGCCGTTGTTGGTCGCGCCGTTGTTGTCCTGGATCTCCTCCAGCGCAAGGATGTCCGGCGAGCCGAGGTTGAACACCAGGTCCTGCGCCAGCCGGGCGAACTTCGTGTCCGGGTCGCCCGGGTCGAGGTTCTCCACGTTGTACGTCGCGACGGACAGGTCGCCGGCCTTCTTCGGCGGCTGCACCTTCTGCTTCTTCAGCCCGCCTTCGGTGATCGCGCCGAGCTCGGTCGCCTGCAGGACGTACCCGCCGAACGACTGGTAGTCGATCACGCCGGTCGTGCCGGCAGCGAGCGTCGAGCCGACGTTCGCGGCAGGTGCGCCGACCAGCGACGAGATCATGAACCGGCCGCTGTTCGGGTCGTCGTACCCCTTGTAGACCACGCCGCCGCGCGGGGTCGGGTTCTGGGTCGGCTTGAGCGTCACCCAGAGCTCGTTGAACGCGGTGTTGACCGGGCTGATCAGGCGGGTGGACTGGTTGATCGTGGCCCGCATGCCCTCGTTGATCTCGAACCAGTCGAGCACGTAGCTGGTCGGCTCCAGCGGCTGGGCCTCGAGAGCGCCGGACTTGGTGAACGGGTGGGGCAGCGTGACCGTCACCGGGACGGGCAACGCGTTCCCGCCGGTGAGCTTGACCGTGCTGACCGTTCCGCCGATCTCGGTGAGCGTCTGCGCTCCGGTGGCCGGTCGGAACTCGGTGACCCGGCCGGAGACGAGAACGGAATCGCCGGCGACGACGGTCGGCGAGTTCTGGCCCATGAAGACGAAGGTGCCCTCGCTCGTCAGCGGGTCGGCGTCGGGGGACGGGTCCTGGAACCAGAAGCCGCGCGAGTTGCCGAACGTCCGAGTGGCGGTGACGATGCCGGGGACGTTGGTGACGTTCTGCCCGACGATCGGCGAGATCCGGCCGGAGCCCTGGAGGTCGTGGATGCGCACCGAGCCGGGCGTCGGATCGGTGGGGCCGTCGTCCGCCCTTACGGTGACGCCGGCGGTGTTCGTCGCCGAGGGCACGCCGGAGGAGAAGTCGACGGAGTTGTTGTCGGTGTCGACCATTGCGCCGGAACGGGCGTTCGCCGTGGTGTTCGTGAGGCCGGGAGCGGCGAGCGTCTCGACGTTCGCCGTCGCGCCGTACCCGATGAGGTCCTTGACGTTCGGCGCGGTCGCACACAACGTTCCGCAACCCACCAAGGGGATCTGGGCCGTGACGAGTGCGACGACACCGGAGGTCCCCGACATCGGGATCGAGCCGGTCGCGTCGGGCGTGGGGAGGTCCAGCGTGCCACTGGCGCCGGCGGCCTGCTTGATCAGGTACCTGCCGTTCGCCGGGATGCTGCCGGACAGGTTCGTCATCTGGAAGACGACACCCGCGGCGGACGCGTACTGGACGCTCCACCCGTCGACGCTGACCGGGCTGCCGGTGAGGTTCGCCAGCTCGATGAAGTCGTTCTTGATCGTCGCACCGGCGTTGCCACCTCCGCCGTACACGGCGGAGACCACGACGTCGGTCGAGAGGGCGTTCGCGGTGCCGGTGAGCCCGGCCATCGCCGCGACCACAGTGAGCGGCAGTCCCGCCGCAACGAGGCGCCAGCGTTTGTCGAAGATCGCCACAGGGAGTTCGCTCCTAGCTCAAGGAAGGGGCCACCGAGGAGCATCGTGCCGTTTGAGGAGTCGGGAGACTTGGCGTTCGCAACTATTCGTCGCGATCTTCGACGCTGTTCACCCAAGCACAGAAGACGTTTGAGCCCTCTGGCGCGTCTTGTCCGGGTTCGCGGAGATGCCCAGCGGGCGGGAGAGCCGAGGGGGGAGGTGACTCAACCCCACCCGCCGAGCGCGCGGCCATCAGGGGGGTGCCGCGACCCTCAGCATTGCACATGACACGTGGAGTAAGAGGCGATTCCGAAGGGTCGGTGGATATTTGGTGGGCTGGGTCCCCGGCTCCTCCCCTACGTCGGGGTCCCAGCCCACGACCTACAGGCTGAGACGGTCGCGGAGCCGGCCCGCCATCTCCGTAGCGAGGACGGCCAGCCGCGGTTCGCCCGTCTCAGCCAGCTCGGTGAGCAGCTCGGCCACCACGCCGGACTCCGCCGTGCTGAGGACGGGAACGCGCTCGAGCGGGGTGCTGCTGCCGGTGTCGGGACGATGCCCGGGTGCGCTGCACATGAGTCTTCGGAGCCTGTCCACGTCGGGTGGCGGATGGCTGGGAAGGAGGCGAAGTGCGGTCATCCTGGCCTCCCTGGAGAGCTGTGGGAAAGCTCGCCGCCGGGGTCCAGGGCCGCAAGAAGGACCTACGCGATGGATCGCGCCGGCCCGTTGTCGCTGACTATAGTCCGCTGACCTCGGTGCGGAAGTCCTTTGGTCGACGGACCTGGGCGTATGGTCGTCGTGTTGCCACAAGGCAGCGTGTGTCCGTTCGATGAAGGACCCCGATGCCCGATGGACGCTGACCCCGGTCGAGTCGCTCGAATCCGGGAACAGATCGCGCAGGAGATCAACGGCAGCAGCCAGCAGTCGGACACGGTTGCGTGGCTTCGCGGCTTGTGTGTATCCGCGGTACGTATGCTCCCGGCGTCCGGAGCTGGCGTGAGCCTTTTGAGCGACAACGGTGCTCGCGGTGTCGCCGCATCGTCCGACGGGGCCAGCGCGGTGCTCGAGGAGCTGCAGTTCACCCTCGGCGAGGGGCCCTGCATGAGCGCGTTCGCCGACCGGCGTCCCGTGCTCGAGCCGGGGCTGGATTCTGCGCCGGCCGCGCGGTGGCCGGCCTACTGGCCAGCGGTGCTGGCTCGGGGCGTACGAGCGGTGTTCGCGTTCCCGTTGCAGGTCGGCGCCGCGCGGCTCGGCGTGATGGACGTCTACCGCGATCAGCCTGGCCCGTTGCCGCGGGACTCGGTGACGATGGCGCTCGCGTACGCGGAGATCGCGGTCGACGCCCTGCTCGACGGACAGCAGCAGGCTCCTGCCGGGAACGCTGCCGCTGGGTTGGACAAAGCGCTCGCATACCGGCACGAGGTGTATCAGGCGCAAGGGATGGCAATGGTGCAGCTAGGAGTTCCGTTGGACCAGGCGATGGCCATCATGCGCGCTTACGCGTACGCCCACGATCGCCCGTTGGTGGACGTGGCCAGGGACGTGGTAGCCGGCCGTTTGACTTTGGAGCACCGATGACCGAAGTCCCACGGCCGTACGATGTCGAGAACGAGAGGAAGCCGTCATGACCACGATCCCGGCCGAGCGGTTGGCGGAGGTGCTTGTCGAGGTCGCCGACACGTTGGTGGAGGAGTTCGATCTCGTCGAGTTCCTGCACATGGTCACCAGACATGCGACGTCGCTCGTGGACGTCAGCGCCGCCGGCCTGATGTTGGCCGGCCCGGATGGGCAGCTCCAGGTGATGGCGGCGTCCGACGAGAAGGCGACTCTGCTCGAGCTGTTCCAGATCCAGTCCCAGCAAGGCCCTTGCCTGGACGCCTACCGCACCGGATCGCAGGTTCAGAACGTCGACCTGACCACGGCGGCGCACCTCTGGCCGCTGTTCGCGGCGCGGGCGGCCGAGGCGGGCTATCGATCGGTGTACGCGTTCCCACTCCGGCTGCGGTCCGACGTCCTCGGCGCGCTGAACCTCTTCGGCTCGCGGGTCGGATCGGTGCCGCAGAGCGACCTCCAGGTCGTCCAGGCTCTCGCCGACGTCGCGACGATCGGGCTGGTGCAGGAGCGCACGATCCGACGAGGCGAGATCCTCACCGAGCAGCTGCAGGCCGCGCTGAACAGCCGGATCGTCATCGAGCAGGCGAAGGGCGTTCTGTCCCAGTATCTGGGTGTCAGCATCGACGAGGCGTTCAACCTGCTCCGTAAGCACGCCCGCAACAACCACCTTCGCCTCGGTGATGCGGCGCTCGCCATCGTGCGTGACCCGAGCAGCCTGGGGTCGGCTTCCGGCGAGCCGAAGTAGCCTTTGGCCGCGCTGGCCAATCTGGTCCGTACCTCTTGAAGTCGCCCCGGGACTAAGGGACCCTACCGAAACATCCCAGCGATGCGGAGGGGCCGGCGATGGCGGGGCAGAGCACGAAAACGGGATCGACGTTCTACACGCCGGAGAAGGTGGCCGCTGCGCGGCGCAACATCGCCGACTTCTCCTGGGCCCAGTCGCTGCGTGACGCGGCCGTGAACGCCGCGGACCCTTTGGTCGCGAAGGGCGACGAGTGGCTGTGGTCGCTGGTCACGACCCAGAAGCTGCCGCGCGGGTACGCGGTCAACCAGGCGCTCGGGTCGCCGATCACCGGTCTCGAGATCTACAAGTTCGGCAACTATCCCTGGCTCGCCGACCCGCTTCGCAAGCCGTGGAAGCTGACGGATCCGTCCAGTGGGTACGTCTTCCCGACGAACGACTTCTTCGCGTACTACGCCAGCGGCATCGATGCTTCCGGCGTGTTCGACCCTGCTCGTGCCGATCGCTCTTTCCTTGTCAACACGCTCTATCCGGAGCGTGGTCCAACTTGGGGCGTCGACGACGGGTACGGCTGGATCGACGCGGCGGGCAAGAAGTGGACGTTCGTCGCGTACTACAACCACTGGCACGTCTGGACCGGCGCGTTCAACCGCGCGACCGGCTCGTCCGCGGTGCAGGGCTCGCTCGGCGCGTTGCGTGACGCGTTCCTGTACACCGGCGATCTGCGGTATGCCCATGCCGGCTTGATCATGCTCGACCGCGTCGCCGACGTTTACCCGAGCCTGGACACGAGCGTCTATACGGTCGCGCAGGGATTCCTCAACTCTGATGGGGGATACAAGCGCGGCAAGGCGCTCGGCTGCATCTGGGAGTGCGGTCTGCTGCGCGACTTCGCGAGCATGTACGACGCGTTCTTTCCCGCGCTGGCCGATGTCGACGAGGCGAACGTCGTCGCGTTCCTCTCCGCGAAGTCTGCTCAGTATGGGCTGCCGTCGAAGGGCTCGATCGACGCGATCAAGGACAACATCGAGACGAACCTGATCCGGCAGGTCTTCCCGGCGATCCAGAACCATCAGATCGCGGGCAACTTCGGCTCGCACCAGTCGACGCTCGCGTACGCCGCTGTGGTGCTCGACCATCCGGTCGACTCGAAGACGATGATCGACTGGATCTTCAAGAGTGGTGGGCGAGTCACGACGCCGTCGCTGCACATCACCGGCGGGAACATGTACGCGACCCTCGTTGGAGACGTGGATCGGGACGGGTTCGGGAACGAGTCGGCGCCGGGCTACAACCTCGGGTGGATCGCGTCGATCTCGGGCGCGGCCGACGCGCTGGCTCGTTATGCGACGTACCCGACGGCCGATCTGTACCAACATCCCAAGTACGCCAAGATGTTCGAGGGTCGCGCGGCGCTGACGATGGTGAACCGCTTCCAGCCGTCGATCGGCGACAGCGGGACGACGGGTGGTCCGACGATCATCGGGTCGGCGCAGCAGTTCACCGTCGACTTCGAACGGTATGGCAATCCTGTCTTCGCTCAGATGGCCTATCTCACCAACGGGAACTCCGTTGCTGGGTTGTATGGGTCGATCTTCTCGACGGACATCGAGGGGACTCGCGCTCGGATCCAGGCGATCGTCGATGGGTCGGGACCGCTGGCCTTGTCCAGCGCGAACCTCACGGGATATGGGCTCGCCGCCTTGCGGGCGGGCGCTGGTGCTTCTCAGCGGGCGGCGTGGGCGTACTACGGTCGAACCAGTGGGCACGGGCATGGCGATGCGCTGAACCTCGGATTGTATGGGTTCGGGATGGATCTGCTGCCTGACCTGGGATATCCGGAGTTCGCCGACAACAACTCTCGGCAGCGGGAGTGGAACGCGAACACGATCGCGCACAACACCGTGACGGTGGATGCTCGGCGGCAGGTTGCTCAATGGGTGGGGTTGCCGCACGGGTTCGCGGAGACGTCCCGGGTGCAGGTGTTCGACCTGTCGGCGCCCAAGGCGTACTCGCAGGCCAGTCGGTATCGGCGTGTGACGGCCGCCGTTTCGGTCGATGCTTCTACCTGGTACGTGGTGGACGTGTTCCGCGTGCGTGGCGGGACCGACCACCACTTCTCGTTCCACGCGGCGGAAGGGCCGGTGACTGCTTCTGGTCTCGACCTTGTCGCACAGCCGACCGGGACGTACGCCGGGCCCGATGTCTTCCAGCCGCCGGACGGCGTGCCGCCGCGACCGACGGCGTCTGGCTTCGACTGGCTGTCGAACGTGTCGCGCGCTACGCCTGGTGGGCCGTTCACGTTGGACTGGAAGATCACGGACACGTGGAACGCACACGACCCGGACCTCGATGTGCATGTGCGGCTGCACTATGTGGGTGCGGCCGACGACGTGGCGCTGGCCGACGGTGTTCCGCCGCGCAACAAGCCGGGGAACCCGCCCAAGCTGCGTTACTTCCTCGCCCACCGCCGCGGTGTGGCGTTGTCGAGCCAGTTCGTGTCGGTGATCGAGCCGTATGTGGCGTCGCCGTTGATCGCCTCCTCCGCGGCTGTGGCTGTCCGTTCCCTCGACGGTTCTTCGGTCGACCCGGACTCTGTGTCCGCCGTCAAGGTCGTGTTGACGAACGGCCGAACCGACTACATCGTCAGCTCCCTGCTGACCGACAGCCGCTTGGAGGTCGACGGCCGCTTCACGTTCCAAGGCTCCTTCGGCGTCTACTCGTTCTCAGGAGCCCGCCCGGTCTACGCCATGGGCCACGACGCCGTCGAAGTCGGCGCACCCGGCATCCGCCGCGGATATGCGGCCGTGACAGGCAAGGTCAAGTCGTTCACCACAGAGCTGTCCTCCACCAACTCCGTGACACTGACCCTCGACAGCCCGCTACCCGACCCCTTGGCGTTGACCGGCGCGTACGTCTACATCACCAACGACGGCGAACGAAACGCCGTGTACCGCATCTCCCGAGTAGCGTCCGTGTCGGGAACAACCTGCGTCCTCGACCTAGGCAACACAACTCCCATCCGCGGCTACACCGACGTCAACAACTTCCCCCTCGGCTACCGCTACGACCTCACCGCAGGATCACCCGCCCGCATCCCGTTGACTCGAGAATGGACTCCGTGACCTACGCCGACTTCCTGGAACGAATCAGCGACCTCGCCACGTCCGTGCTTTCTCCAACTGCTGTTGGGCGAACTCGCGGGCCGTGCCGAGAAGACCATCAAGATCGTCCTGCGCCCGTTGAGTGACCAGATCCCGCCATGAGTTCATGCGAATTCCGCCTAAGCTGGTCGTTGGCACAGTTTTCGAGAGCGCCGCCGCTCCCCCGATCAGATGGGATTTGCCTTGATGCGCCCGTACGTCGAGATCCCTCAATTGCGTGATCTTGTGCTCGAAGAGAGTTACGTGTTGGGCGTCACGGCAACCCCGGGAGCGGTAACGATTGAGGTTGACCTGGTCCTCGCTCCAGACCACACGGAATATCGGCCGCCCGTACCGGGTGAGCAATATTGCTTCCGCCGAGGTTCTCTCCTGTTCAAAGGCGTCACTCGGCTTCTCTGGTCGAACTCCGGCAGTCCTCCTGCCATCGATTCATCGGGCGAGGAGGACCACGGGCAGATCGACAGCTTCGAATGGGATGACGCTGGAGCACTCTTGGAAGGCAGTTGGGGGAGGATGCAGATCGTCTCGTCGTCCATCGAGGTGAACCTGCGATAACTTCCGGATAGGTCCGGCAGCAACCCGTTCACCGCAGTCGAAGAGGAACTCGGCGAGGCCTGATCAGTCGCGGAAGAGGTCGAGGAGTTCGTGGCCTCTCGGGGTGCGGGTGATGTGGGTGATTTGGCCGAGGCGTTCGCGGTGGATGAGGCCGGCTGACTCTAGGTACTTGCAGTGGTAGCTGGTCATCCGGAGCGTGCAGCCCACTGTTGCCGCCAGGTGGGTCATCGTGGTCGGTCGGCCGGCGGCCTGCAGCAGGGCGGCTCGGTGGTGGCCCAGCAGGTGGGTCAGGGGTTCCGTGGCCGAGAGTGGCGAGGTGGTGGCCTGGCCGGGCAGCGGGGTACGCCACGTACACCACGTACACCACGTCGGGCAGGTCGAAGCCCACGAGGCGGCCTCCGGGGCCGGCGAGCGTTGGGACCAGGACGAGCTTCCGGCCGGCTAGGTCGACTGATTGGTCGCGCGTTGCTGGGACGCGGATTTCTCCATCCACATAACGGATCCGTGGGTGAAGCGTGTTCAGCAGCACGTCGGTGCAGCCCCGCACGACGGCTGCTCCGACCCGGCGGGCTTCCAAGGCGAGCAGGGGTTCCGCCGAACGCCAGTGCGGCGACACCGCGGACCAGGCGGAGGAGGTGGCTGACGCGTACGACCGGAGCCAGGCGCGGGGGTGGTCGGCGGGTGGGCGCCAGACTGTCGGCAGCGACGGCCCGAACGTTCGCGCCAGGTCGTCGATCACGGCGTCGTCCGGCAGGTCTCGCAGCCGGGCGACCTGCTCGGGCACCGAGACGTCGGCAGAGGGTGGGATCGGCGTCACCGCGGTGTCGGGGTACGCCCGCTGCGCGCAGGCCATCACCGGAGGCAGGGCGACCAGGCCCGCACGGCCGGCTGCCGTACGGGCCAGGTGGGCTGTCCGCCCGGTTCGGGCGGACAGCAACATCACCAGCGACAAGTGCGGAGCCTTCACCAGCTTGAGATTCACCGCATCCACGTCACCCAACCGCAGTCTGTACTGGTGCCGGCCGTGGATGCTCACTCCCGCAGGCTAGGACCGCGCCAAACCTCCCACAACCGCACGCTGATCACGAATCGACGACAGAGCAGCGTCAGGCACGGGCTTGGGGAGCGGCGCACACAGCGCATCAGGCCCGGACCCCGGCCGCCGCGCCGGCAGAGCACCCGAGGCAAGGTATGCCGCCACCTGGTCGTCCAGACAGGCGTCGCCAGCCAGCGAGCTCGCGTGCGTCGTCCCACCAGGCAAGGCGATCAGGGAAGCGCGCGGGAACCGCCGCCGGACCTCGAGGCTCCCCTCGAACGGCGTCGGCGCATCCAGCGTCTGTCCGATCAACAACGCGGGCGCGACCCGCCGTCCATCGACCGCCACTGGCGTGCGCGCGGGCACCGGCCAGAACAGGCAAGGCGCGTTGTACCAGGCGTTCCCCCACGTTTCGAACGGCGCGCGAGCGAACGTCGCCCAGTTGTCCCGCTCCCACGTACTCCACCGCTGCGGCCACTGCACATCCGAGCACTGCACCGCGCTGTACGTCGCGTAGAAGTTGTCGTTCCCGAGCCCATCGATCAGCAGGAACAGGTCCTCCAGGTTCGCGACATCGCCAGCATGCACATACCGCGAGAACGCGTCACCCAGCAACGGCCAGACGAACTGCTTGTAGCCCGTCTGCAGGAAGATGTCGACCCACTCCGACCCGCCGATCTTCCCGTCCGCGGGATGCAGCGTCAGCGCGGCCTCCGTCTTGTAGAACAGCGCCTTCACCGCGGCAGGGGTCTTGCCCAGGTGGTACGTGCTGTCGTACTTCGCCAACCACGCGAACCACACGCCAAGAGTCCGGTCGAATCCCGACGTCCTGGTTCAGGTTCGCCTGGTAGTAGACGTTCCGCGGGTCCACGTTGCTGTCGAGCACCATCCGCCGCACCCGCGTCGGGAACAGCGTCGAGTACACCTGACCGAGGTACGTGCCGTACGAGAACCCGTAGTAGTTGATCTGCGCAGCACCCAGCGCGACCCGGATGCTCTCCAGGTCCTTCGCGCTGTCGACCGTGGTCACATGCGAGAGCAGAGCCCCGTTCTTACGACATGCCGACGCATAACCTTCGGCACGGGCAAGCCATTGCCGAACGGTCGATTGCCGCAACGGGACATACCCAGGCCGGTTGAACGAGAAGTAGCCCGGATCGCACGACAGAGCAGGCTGCGACGCGCCCACCCCACGTGGGTCGAACCCGATCCAGTCGTAGAAGCCACCCGCCCCCTGAGGCACGGACTGCCCCAACGTGGAGAGCCCGAAGCCAGGAACGCCAGGCCCGCCCGCGTTCACGAGCATGACGCCCTGAGCCTGCGCGTCCGGCACCGTATGCCGCACCCGCGACACGGCCAGCTTGATCTTCGCGCCGTTCGGATGGGCATAGTCGAGCGGAACGGGCAGCAGCGCGCACTCGGCGCCGGCTGCCGCCAGCGTGGGGTCGTCACAGGCGCCCCAGCCGATCGACGGGGCAGCAGGGGTACCTGGGGTAGCCGACGCCGGAGCGACCCCGGCCCCGAGCACCAACGCGAGGGCAAGCATGCCGAGCATGCACAGTCTCTTCACCTTGCCGATCGTTCGGCCGACTGGCCGCGGCGACAAGCACTTACAGAATCGTGTATGCGCTGGCGGCTAGTGCGCGGCGACGAGCTCGATGCGGGTGCCGTCGGGGTCGGTGAGGGTGGCGGAGCCGAACGGTTCGGTGGAGTCGACGCGGAGGGCGAGGCCGCGGATGGGGCGGTCCGAGGTGGCGTTCACCAGCTCGATGGTGTCGTTCTGGTGGCGGAGGTACGTCTCCGTTCCGTCGGTCTCGACCGGTTGCATGCCGAGGTCGTCGCGGTAGAACGTCTCCGCCGCCTCGAGGGAGGGCGCGGCGAGGGAGATGTGGGCGAGTGCCTGGACGTGGCCCTCGATCGGCGCGACGCGGAACTCCTCTTCGCGCTGGAGGAGCTCGACGCGCACCCCGTTCGGATCCGAGCAGAACGCGAGCCGCCCCTGCCCAGACCCTGCGACCTTCGGCGGGGTGGAGAACTCGAACCCGCGCGAGACCAGCCGGGCGTGGTCGCCGTCGAGGTCGTCGGTCATGAAGCCGATGTGGTCCACGCCCCATGTCACGTCGGGACCTGGCTGGTGGGGGTGCAGGAGTTCGATCAGCCCCCCGGCGAGCTGGATGTGGACGCGGTCGGTCTGGCCGTTCGTCATGAACAGCTCGTCCACGACCCGAGCGCCCAGAAGATCGACGTAGAACCGCAAGCTGGCGGAGAGATCGCGGATCCTCATACCGACGTGGTTGAGCTCGTAGATCATCCGCGACCTTCCTGTGTCAACCCAGGCTTGACATGGTCTCCCGGTCGAGTGCGCGCTCCAGCCGCGACCGCAGCCAGAGACGGAACCCAGCGTAGTCGGCACCGCTGGTGAACGAGACCGGCCAGCCGGTGTCGGACACGGTCATCCGGCCGGCTTCGTCCAGCTCGATGCGCCTGGCGACGACGTCGAGGAACGGGCGGCGCATGCACAAAGCCAGGGCGAGCGCGTCGTGCAGCATCGTGCCGGGATAGAAGTTCGCGAACCACTGGTCGAGGTGCGCGGTCAGCAGGGTCGCCCAGGCAGGCGCGCCGGGGCGGCTGATCAGCGCGTACTCGGGGGAGTCCGGCGTGACCTCGTTCGCCGCCGTGAACGTGACGTCGGCGGGGAGCAGCCAGGGGTTCCGGATGGCGGTGAACACACCGCGCGCGGCCGAGACGTCGAGGCGGATGTTGTGCTCGGCCCGTTCCGGGTCGCGGAACGCCAGTGCGCCGCACATCAGGGTCAGGGCGAGCTTCTCCTGGAGCTCCGGGCGGGCCGTGATGACGTCGGCGAGGTTGGAGGCCGGGCCGAGCGTCAGCCACCGGACGCCGGTCGCCGGGTCGGCGATCTCGTCGACGGCGGCCAGGACGTCGTCCGGCTGGGCCGGGACGGAGTCGGGGACCAGCCCTTCGGCCGCCCAGTCCTTGGTGTTGCCGAGGTCGCGCCCGGCGACTACGGGGACGTCACTGCGGCCGAGCAGGTTGAGAAGATGTCTCGCCAGCCGGGCGCGCCTGCCGTCGTGCTCGTCCGACGTCACGACCAAGCCCAGCTCGGGCAGCCCCGCGGCCACCACCAGGGCGATCGCGTCGTCGGGATCGCCGCCCAGGTCGGTGTCGACGACCAACGGAACCTGTTTGCGCTCTACGTGGGTGGTGCCCTCGATCCCGCTCACGGTCCTCCGCCCTCACTCGTCCGGAGCACGATCGTAGGGCCCAGGCCCGACAACCCGGGCACCACCCGCTGAACGGCCCCCGTCCAGCACCGGTATTCGCGCTTGATCTACATAGGTCGGTTGACGTGTGCAAGGCTCAGATGTCGGCAACGCGGCACGCCGAGATAGGTAGCGATCGCCGATGGCGCGACACGCCTGCCGCGCCATGGTGGAACGCATGAAGCCTTGCGCACACCGCTGGATCACCGCCTCCAGCCACCCGACGAGCGAGGGCTGGGTCTCCTACCAGCGCTGCTCCTGCGGCGCCGTCCGCGCCCTGGTCAACGCCGAGCCGGTGGTCACACGTCCGATTTGAGCAACTCCGCGTACCTCTTGAACCGCTCGTCACCCGACAGGAAGTGCAGCGCGTACAGCAGCACGATGTGGATCGTGTGGTAGTTCGGCGTCGGGATCCGATGCGTCCGGCAGTAGTACGCCGAGCCGCCGGGGTTGCGGAAGCTCGTGAAGTACTTGTCGATCGTCGTCAAGGACGCATCGAAGAGCTGCGCGGCGACCGGATCGCCGGTCAGCAGGTGGTAGTCCCACAGCCCGAGGATCGCGAAGATGAAGCCGTTGTACGTGTAGTCCGGCTTCCCTGGCGGCAGCGCCGGATACTCCTGGATCCAGTAGTAGCCGTCGTCGACGTTCACCACCCAGGGGTTCGCCTCGTCGAAGAGCTGCAGCGACGGGAACGTACGTTCCGCGGCCTCCCGATACTCCTCCCGGTCCGCTGCCGGCACCGCGTCCAGCCGCGCCAGTTGGGAGAACAGGCTGAGCGACTCGCCTTGCGCCATGCCCGAGTACCAAGGCGCCCTGAAGTTCAGGCCGCTGTGCTGCCCATGAGAGAAGTTGTACGGGTACGGGAAGTAGAACGCGCCCCGCAGGACGACCTGCTTCGAGATCACCCGCTCGGCCTGCAGCCGAGCCCGGTTGAGGAAGAACACGTCGCCGGTCTTGCGGAACGCGGAGAGGTTCTGCAGCCCGTACTGGATCTGCGCGACGGGGTGGTTGTAGAGCTTGCCCCTCCACTCGAACATGCGCACGCCGTACCGGTCGCGCGTGAAGCGGTCGACCTTCTTCGCCGGCCGGTCCCGCCACGGCTGCCGCCCATCCGGAACGTCAGTGGCCGGGACGAAGCCAGAAACCTTGTACAGCAAGGGTTTCGTCGGCGTAGGACTAGCAACTCGCGGCGTCGCCGTCGTGCTCGAGGTCGCCCCCGGCGACGTGGCCCCCTTGCCCGGTTGTCCACCGGGTTCCGCGGTGACTCCCGGTTGGGCACAGCTCGCGGCAAGCGCGAGCGGCACCGTTGCGAGCACGCCACGACGGCTGAACGTCTTATCCCTCACAGTGCTGAAGACACCCCCCGAGCGCGATTTGTTGCTTGCGCTCGATCACACGGCCACGATCGTTACCAAACCTAACGGTAGTGCTCCGCAAGCGCTTGGAAGGCCTCCTTTGGTTTCCAGGTCCCATCTTTGGTGACTTTCACCAGCCCTGAGCCGGCGACATCGAGGTCGAGCGTCGGATCGTTCGGATCATGAGGGAACACGTACCACGCGAACACGTGAGCAAACGCCGAGTCCACACCTTCGGTCTCGAACACCTCGAGCGTCTCGCGGATGCAGCGCGCCTGTTCGGCCTCGTCGCGTACGTACGGGCCGGTGAGTCGCAACGGCTCGCCCGTCTCCTCCGACCACACCACCGCGTCGGAGCCCGCGGGCCGTACGGCCGACGCGCCGCGGTACGTCGCACAGCCGAACTCGGTGAACGCCACCGGTTTGCCCAAAGCTTTGCCCTGCTCGACGAACGCGCGTACCAGCCCGGGAAAGCAGTCCGCGATCTCGGCCCACCGGTAGCCCGTATCGGTCGCGAGATAGTCGAACGGCGTCCAGTCGACGCCTTCGAACGGGAGCGAGGCGTAGCTGAGCTTCCCGCCGAACCGGGCGCGGACCCGCGCGACGGCCTCGGCGAGGAACGCGTTCATCCGCTCAGGTAGCGCGGCGAAGATCGACGGGTCGCGCGAAGCGAGCGCTTTGCTCCGGTCGACGAACGTCTCGCCCGGGATCATGCCCTGGTTCATCAGACTGAGCTCGGAGCCTGTCAGGAGGACCACCTCGGCGCCCGAGCGTCGCAGCGACTCGGCATGGTCCGCGCACTCCTCGAGCACGGCGAGCAGCGCGTCGTTCGTCAGGTTGTTCGTGAACGGGCAGAGCCAGATCTCCAAGCCGGCGCTCGCCGCGTGGGTGGCGGCGAGCTTCAGCCGCTCGACGTCGCCGCCGGTGATCCGGACCGCCGTGCAGTGCAGTGCCTCGCGGATCGCCCGCAGATCCGAAGCGACCCGGTCGGGGTCGAACGGCTCGTGCGTGCTGCTCCCCGCGTTGAGGAATCCCGTGTCGTAACAGATGCCCTTGCCGCGCATCGGCCCACTTCTCCATAGGGTACGTTCCGTACCTTATAGCGGCCGAGGGGATCGTCAAGTAAGGTACGTCGCGTGACGGAACGCCGACGCGGAGCAGCGCTGGAGCAAGCGATCCTGGCCTCAGCGGCGGCCGAGCTCGCCGAGGTGGGGTACGCCGGGCTCACCATGGATCGGGTCGCGAAGCGAGCGGGAACGAACAAGAACGCGCTCTACCGCCGCTGGCCGAACCGAGCGGCGCTCGGCCTCGCCGCCTACCGGCAGCTCGCGCACGAGCACACCGTCGTCCCCGACACCGGCACGCTCCGCGGCGACGTGCTCGAGCTGCTCCGCGGCGCCAACAAGCACTGGTCCTCACCGCTCGGCGAGGTGCTGCGCGGACTGCTCGCCGGCGTCGGCCCGGAGCTGCTCGGCCAGCTCCAGGAGGCGTCGAACGACGGCGGCAGCGCCCTCTGGCTGACCGTCCTCGGGCGCGCCGTGGCCCGCGGCGAGCTGGCGCCCGAAGCGCTGCACCCACGCGCCGCCACGGTCGCGATCGCCTTGCTGCGCAACGAGTTCGTCACCCGAGGCACACCGAACGTCCCCGACGAGGTGCTCGTCGAGATCGTCGACGAGGTCTACCTCCCGCTGCTCAACGGCCGGGGCTCAGGGGCAGCGCGGCCGTCGTTGGGCGTCGAGGATGAGGTCGGCGAGGTGGGCTGAGCGTTCGGGGTTGGTCTCCACGTTGGCGTGGCGGACGCGGTCGAGCAGGTGGGCGACCTCGCGGGTGAGGTCCGTCGCGACCGCGAGATACAGCGCTTCCTTGCTGCGGAAATGCCGGTGAACGGTGCCCGGACCCACTCCCGCGCGACGGGCGATCTCGTCGAGCGAGACGCCTAGGCCCTCGCGGTTACGGCGCGCGTCGGTACGAGCCGGAACGAGCCGGAAGGAGCGCACCGATGACCGCACGCGACGCCGGAGCCCTGATGCGACGGGTGCCGGACTGCCCTTGGACATTCTCAGCGAAGGGTGCGCTCCTAGGTCGCCCTGAGGAGCAGGGCGTTGAGGTGCCAGTGCTGGGTGCCGTCGCCGGACAGCTCCAGGTCGTACGTCTGCCCGCCAGCCAGCGGAACCCGCACCCAGGCGAACGCGCCGTTGCCCAGCGAGGGACTCTGCGCGAGCAACTGGCCGCCCGACTTGACGAACGTCGGCGCCGAGGGCTGGTTGGCGTCGCCCACGAGCACGTACGCCTCGTGCGCGCCGGCCGGCACCGCGATCCGCAACGTACGCGGCGCGTTGTCGTTGACGAAGTCGCGACGCAGGTCGTCGAGCAGCGCGCGGTCGCGGTTCATCGCAGCCGTCCCGACCCAGCCGAACCCGAGCGCCGGATCCCAAGCCTGGTTCGACAGCCGCTGATACCCGGCGACCAGCGGGCTCGCCGTCGTGCCCGCGTCCAGGGCCAGCGCGAGCGACGCGCCGGCGGGAACGGCGACCAGCTCCAGCTCGCGGGTGTCGGTGACGGCACCGTCGACGACGACCTCGACCCGCACCGAACCCATCGCCGGCGTCGCGTCGGGAACGAACGTCAGCTCGACGTCGGCGAGCGCTCCCGGCGTCACGCGCACCGTCACCGGCGCGGTGGTCCAGCCAGCCGGCACCACAGCACGCACAGTCGCGTCCACCGCGGCGTCCGTCGCCGCCAGGCGTACGGGGATCGCCTGCGACTGGCCGGCGAACACCAACGAAGGCGCCGTCAGCTCGCTGATGATCGCCGGGGGAGCGGCGAGTGCCTCGTCCGGGATCGCGATCGCGACCAGGTGCCAGTGCTGGCCGGGGACGTTGCTGAACTCCAGGTCGATCGTCTTGCCCGACGCGCCGCCGTCCACGGGAACGTCGAGCCACTCGAAGTTCCCGCCGGGCAGGAACACGCTCGTTCCCACGACCGCGCCGTCCATGCGGACCGTCGTCGGGAACGAGTCGCTGCTGGTCTCTCCCGTCAACAGGTACAGGGAATGCTCGCCGGCGGGAATCGTCAGCCGCAGCGTCCGGGCGACGGTGTCGTTGACGAAGTCGCGCAGCAACGGGTCCGGCTGGTTGCGGTCACGAGACTGCGGCGCCCCGTCGACCCAGCCAAAGCCGCGGGCCGAATCCCACGCGTCAGAAGGCGAAAGTCGCCGGTACCCGTCGAGCAGCGGACTCGTCGGCGAGCCCGCGTCCAGCGCGAGGCGGCACCGGCGGCCGGCCGGCGCGGTGATGACGGGAGCCTCGGTGATGAGTGCCTGCAGCTTGCCCGCCTTCAACGTCGGGCGAAGCACCGCCGTCTCCGGGCGCAATGCCGGGTTGACGGGGATACGTACCTTCCCGAGCCCGCGTGCCGGCAGCGAGATCGTCTCCGTACCGCTGCTCCAGCCGTCGAGCGCGGGCAGGCCGGCGACGAGCTCGGCGGCGTTGGCCGAAGCGTTCGCGACCTCGATCTCGAGCAGGTTCGGCCACCCACCTTGCAGATGGACCGCCGAGGACGCCGTCGGTGTGACCTGCACCCAGGAGCGCTTCGTGTCCAGGATCCGGCAGGCGGAGAAGTAGTAGCCGACGATCGTGTCGCGCCACAACGTCGCCTGGTCGAGCTGGCGGTCGAACCGTTCCAGCGTGTCCGCCCAGCGCTTCTCGTCGATGTGCCCGCGCAGCGACTGCCAGAGCTGCCGCATCTGGGCAACGCCGGTGCGGCCGTCGAAGTGGCTGTCGTAGATGTGCTGCAGCACGGTCTTGCCGGACTTCAGCTTGTGCGAGTACGGCACGTGGTGCAGGAACAGCAGCAGCTCGTCGGGGGTGTCCGCCACCGACTCGTACCGCTCCTTGACCGGCGAGTGGTAGAAGGCGGTGTAGCCGGTGCCGGTCGCGACCGTACGGTCGAAGCCGGTGCCGTTCGGCGTCGGCCTGGTGCCAGATCGTGTTGGTCTGCGGGCTCGGCGTGAAGTGGTCGGCCGTGATCTGGAAGCTGATGCCGAGCGGGTTCGTGTAGTCGATGTACGTCTGCCACGAGTCGAGCAAGAGCCGGTTGACAAGGTTCACGACGCGTGAGGAGTTGCCGAACGTCTGCCGGGTCCACTCGTTCGCGATCGCCCGCGCCGGAAGGCTCGGGTTCCACGCGAGGCGCGCGTACCCGTGCGTGTTGGCGGCGTTGAGCTGGTTGCGCGTCCAGTCCTTGTCGTCGCCGAAGTTCATCACGCCGGCGACGCCGCTGAGGCCGTAGCCGTACGTCTGGCCGGAGACGATGTCGGCGACGGTCGTGCCCTTGCCTTCGGCGTAGGTGTCGAAGTCGTACACCTCCTTCCACATCGGGACGAGGTAGCACAGGTGGGTCGACTGCCCGGTGTACTCCTGGGTGATCTGCAGCTCCATCATCGAGTTCGTGTTCGGGAGCGCGCCGAACAGCGGATGCGTGGGCTCGCGGACCTGGAAGTCGATCGGGCCGTTCTTGATCTGCACGACGGTGTTGGCGGCGAACTTGCCGTCCAGCGGCGTGAACGTCTCGTAGGACTTGTTCGACCACTCCAGCGCGTCGAAGTCGTGCACGAACGCGCGCCACATGACGATGCCGTCGTGGGGTTGCACTGCCGCGGCCAGCATGTTCGCGCCGTCGGCGTGGGTGCGGCCGTACGAGATCGGTCCCGGCTGCCCTTCGGAGTCGGCCTTGACGAGGAAGCCGCCGAGGTCGGGGATCGTCGCGTAGATCTCGTTCGCCTTGTCCTTCCACCACTGCTTGACGCCCGCGTCGAACGGGTCGGCGGTGGCGAGTCCGCCGAGGAGGATCGGGCTGGCGAAGTTCACCGACACGTACATCGAGATGCCCCACTTGCGCAGGACGCCGGCGAGGGGTGCGAGCTTGGCCAGCATCTCGGGGGAGATGAACTGCGCGTTGGCGTTGACGTTGTTGATCACGGTGCCGTTGATGCCGACCGAGGCGAGCGCGCGGGCGTACGTCTCGTAGCTGGGCCTGAGCTGGGGGAGCTCGTTCCAGAAGAAGACGGAGTCGCCGGCGTACCCGCGCTCGACGCTGCGGTCGAGGTTGTCCCAGTGGTTGGTGAGCCTCAGCTGGTTGACGGGGCTCTCGCTGACGTTGGGTTTGTCCAGGCTGGCTTGGGTTTGTACGAGCCTGAGGAGATGGAAGGCGCCGTACAGCGCGCCTCGATCGCCGTTACTGGCGACGAGAATCGTGTCGAACCCGTTGATCTTCTTGCGTTGGATCGTGTAGCCCTCTTCGCCGAGGTCACCGAGCTTGGCGCGGTCGGCGTACTGGGCGACGAGGCTCGACGAGTCCGGCGTGCCGACGACGATCGCCCCGTTGCCGTTCAGGGTCGGCTTCAGTGGTGTGTCGCGGCCGAGCATCGTCTTCAGCGCGGTGGTGAGCTCGGTCGCGGCGCTCTGCATGACCGCGTTGCCGGCCGGTGGGGCGACGACGTACGCGAGCACGCGCTGGTACGCGCTGCGCTTCGCGGCGTCGTCGACGAGCGGGTAGCGGAGCCACAGGTTCGAGCCGTCCTCGTCGGCCAGTCCTGTATCGGCCAGCGCGACGCGCACGTCTGACCAGTCGCGCCAGCCAGCCGCCAGCGCCGCGCCAGCGGCGGCTACGAATCCACGACGTGTCAAGCCGTCCGTCACAGCGATCCCCTTGCCTGGTTAGAGATTGGTAGCCCCGAGAACGTAGGTGGCGACCTGTCCCAGGTCAAGAACCGTTCCGTCCGGGACCGGACCGTCCTACTGCCGGGCGCCGGCGCCGCTCAGGAAGGCGACGATCATCTCGCCGACCATGCGGCGCATCTTGTCGCGGTACTCCGGCGCGGTGACGTCGCGACCGAACAGGGCCCCGAACGTGTGCTGGTTCGCGATCCGGAAGACGCAGTACGCGCTGATCATCAGGTGCACGTCGATCGCGTCGGCGTCGGTGTGGAACTCACCGCTGGCCAGGCCGGCCTGGAGGATGCGGGAGACGACGTCGAGCACGGGGGTCCCGAGACCGGCGAGGATCTCCGACTTGCGGATGTGTTCGGCTCGGTGAATGTTCTCGATGGCGACGAGCTGGATGAAGTCGCGGTGGGCGTCGTGGTGGTCGAACGTGAGCTCGGCCAGCGTCCGGATGGCGTCGGTCGGCCCGAGGTGCTCCACGTCGAGGCTTCGCTCGGCAGTCCGGACCTCGGTGTAGACCTTCTCCAGAACGGCGATGTAGAGCTGCTCCTTGCCGCCGAAGTAGTAGTAGATCATGCGCTTCGTCGTGCGCATGAGCGCCGCGATCTCGTCCACCCGCGCCCCGGCGTAGCCGCGCCGGGCGAACTCGGCCTGGGCGACCTCGAGGATCTCGGCTCGCGTACGTTCGGCGTCGCGCTGTCGGTCGGCGCCTTGGGTGACGGACCGCGAGGTCATCTGGCTCCACGTGCGGCTGGGCGAAGGTACGAAGCGATCCTAATCGGCCAGCCCGGCGTGCTGGACGGCGAGACGAACGGGCGCGTTGCCGGCGCCGTAGCCCTGGTAGCCACCGATACGCTGCACGATCTCGAAGAACACGCGGCCGACCGTGACCGTGTACAGGTGCAGGAACTCGCCGCGGGCGTCCCGGTCGTACATCAGGCCGAGCTCTCTGAGCTCCGGGCCCACGTCGTGCCGGGCCTCGAGGTCGTCGTGGTAGTTGCCCGGCACCGGCAACAGGAGCGAGGGGTCGAGGCGACGAAGTCGCCTCGCCGTTGCCACGATGTCTGTGCTGGCCAGCGCGAGGTGCTGCCAGGGCACCGCGCCGGCGCCCACGTGCGCGACGTTGAGGACGATGCGTACGTTCCCGTCCGGGCTGGTCATCGCGCGGCTCCGGAGCAGACCGTACGGATCGGGCAGCTCCTCACTCCCTTGCGGGAAGAGGCCGACGATCGAACGGTAGAACAAGGTGGCCTCGTCGAAGTAGTGCCACGGTTGGGTGAGCGCCACGTGGTCGAGGTGGCTGATCTCCCCGCTGGCCGGCGCGGCGACGGTACGGAAGTCGTCCAGCCAGCCGGGGGCGTCGGCCGACCGGCAGAAGAAGATCTGCGTGCCATCCGGTGCTTCGACCGCATCGAGTCGCGCCTCGCCGTCCGCTCGGATCCGCGGGCGAACGGGGGAGTGCAACGCCTCAGCGCGCTGGACGGAGCGAACCGGGGCGGGGCTCTCCAGCCCGATCGCCGCGAGGGCGGGCGGCTCTTCGGTTCCGTTGAGCAGGATCCGTGCCGCACCCTGCTGCCACAGCTCGACCGGCTTGGACAGATGCCGGCCGGTACGGGCGAAGCCAAGCGCCGACAGCAGGTCGCCCAGCCCGGGCGGATCGGACGTCGACAGCTCGGCGAAGGCGAACCCCGTCGGCGGAGGTGCCGCGGGGAGCGTGCCCTCGGACGCGAGCTGCTCCTCCAGCAGGATCAGCGACCGGATGGCGTCGCGGGCGGTACGGGTGGCGTCGGCCTGCCGGAAGACGTCGTTGAAGACCTCCAGCGAGAGCGGTCCCGCGTAGCCGGCGCGCAGGGCCCGCCGGACCAGATCAGCGACGTCGAGCCCGCCCTGGCCGGGGAAGCACCGGTAGTGCCGGCTCCATTGCAGGACGTCCATGGCGAGCACTGGTGCGTCCGCGAGCTGGAGGAAGAAGATCTTCTCGCCTGGGATCGCCTCGATGCCGATGGGATCCGAGCCGCGCGACAGGATGTGGAAGCTGTCCAAGCAGGTGCCGAGGTTCGGATGGTCGGCGAGCTGGACGATCCGCCACGCGTGCAGGTAGTCGTCCACGTGTCCTCCCCACGCCAAGGCCTCGTACGCGATCCGGATCCCGTGGCGCGCTGCCCGCTCCGCGAGCAGGCGGAGCTGCGCGGCGGCGAGTTCGTCGTCGTCGATCGCGTACGGGGACACGCTCGAGCAGACCAGCAGCAGGTCGGCGCCGAGCCGTTCCATCACCGCGAACTTGTGCTCGGCGCGGCGCACGTTGGCCGTCAGGATGTCGTCGGTGACGGCTTCGAAGTCGCGGAACGGCTGGTAAAGGTCGATGCTCAGGCCCAGGTCCTGCGCGCGCAGTCGTATCTCCTCCGGCGACAACGGGCACGCGAGCAGGTCGTTCTCGAAGATCTCCACCCCGTCGAACCCGGCCTCCGAGATCGCGGTCAGCTTCTCCGGCAACGTCCCACTGATCGACACCGTGGCGATGGACCTTCGCAACGAGGACACCTTTCAGACGAGGTCGGTCAGGTGGGCGAGCATGCGTTCGGCGTCCGGCCGTACGCCGGTGAAAAGCTCGAACGCTCGGGCGGCCTGGTAGACGACCATGCCGCCACCGTCCAGCGTCCGGCAGCCGGCCGCCTCGGCGGCCAGGACGAGCTCGGTCCGGAGCGGCCGGTAGACGATCTCCGCGACCCACAGCTCGGGGTGCAGCAACCTCGCCGGAAGGGGGAGCCCGGGGTGCTGGGCCATCCCCGTCGGGGTCGCGTGCACCAGGCCGTCGGCCGCCGCGAGCAGCCGTTCCAGCTCGGCGGGTGCTGCCGCCTGCACGCCACCGAACCTGGTCGCCAGCTTGTCCGCGCGGCCAGGCTCGGTGTCGATCACGCGGATGCGTTCCGCACCCAGACCGAGCAGGGCGTACGTGGCCGCGGCGCCCGCACCGCCCGCACCGAGCAGAACGACGGTGGTGAGCCGTGCGTCGGGCAGCCCCCGCGCGAACGATTCGCCGAACCCGACCCAGTCGGTGTTGTGTCCGACCGCCCGGTCCCCGTCGAAGACGACGGTGTTGACCGCGCCCAGGGCGGCGGCCTCCGGCGCGAGCTCGTCGAGGTGGGGGAGGACCGTCTGCTTGACCGGATGCGTGAGGTTCAGGCCGTCGAACCCGAGGCGGCGCACCGTACGAACCAGCTCGCCCACCTCGTCGGCCGGGAGATCGAGCCGGTCGAGGTCGAGCAGGCGATACAGGTACCGCAACCCCTGCAGCGACGCCTCGCGCTCGTGCAGCGCTGGGCTGAGCGAGGCGTCGATGCCAGACCCGATCAGGCCGATCAGGAAGTCTCGCGAGGTGGTCACACAACGAATGTACGAACTGGTGAGTTAATTTGGCTAGAGCTCTTGACAAGCAACGTGAGCTAATTAACTATCCAGTTCGTAACCTGACGCCATCCCCTCGACATCGTGAGCACCTCGAGCCACCTGAGGGAGACATCTCGTGTCCGATCACCCCGTCCCCGCGCGCCGGGGAACCCCACGCAAGGCGGCCGTGGCGGCCTGGATCGGCAGCGCGCTGGAGTACTACGACTTCTTCATCTACGGCAGCGCGGCGGCCCTGATCTTTTCCAGGGTGTTCTTCGACGCCTCGGATCCGGCGACGGCCACTTTGCAGTCGCTCGCGACGTTCGGCGTCGCATACGCGGCCCGGCCGATCGGCGCGTTCGTCCTCGGGCATTTCGGTGACCGGTTCGGACGGCGGAAGATCATGGTGTTCACGCTGATCCTGATGGGCGTGTCGACGTTCCTCATTGGGTGCCTGCCGACCCGCGACCAGGTCGGCGGCCTGGCTCCCGCGCTCCTGGTGGCGCTCCGTGTGATGCAAGGGCTGTCGGCGGCGGGGGAGCAGGCCAGCGCGAACTCGATGACCTTGGAACACGCGCCCGAGTCCGCCCGCGGGTACTACACGAGCTTCACGCTGAACGGGACGCAGTTCGGGCAGATCCTCGCCACGCTCGTCTTCATCCCCGTGGCGGCTCTGCCGGAGGAGCAGTTGTTGAGCTGGGGTTGGCGAATCCCGTTCTGGCTCAGCGTCGCGGTCGCGGTGGCCGGGTACGTGATCCGTCGCCGGTTGGCAGAGACCCCGCTCTTCGAGGAGGAGGTAGCCAAGGGAACGGTGCCGAGGCTGCCGCTCGCCCTGCTGTTCCGCGACCATTGGCGAAACGTGCTCCGCGTCGTGTGCGCGGCACTGATCGCGTCGGTGAGCACGATCTTCACGGTCTGGGCGCTGAACTACGCGACCAGTGACTCCGTCGGCCTGGACAGAGGGGCGATGCTCTGGGTCGGCGTGTTGTCGAATGCCGTTGCGCTGTTGGCGATTCCGCTCTGGGCGCGGCTGTCCGATCGCGTCGGCCGCAAACCGATCTTCCTGATCGGTGCGATCGGCAGTCCGTTCGCGGTGTTCGCATACCTCGCGGCGATCAACTCCGGCGTCTACGTGCTCGTCTTCCTCACCGGCGTTCTCTGCCTCGGTGTCGTCTACAGCGCCGCGAACGGCATCTGGCCGTCGCTGTACGGGGAGATGTTCTCCACCAACGTGCGGCTGTCCGGCATGGCCATCGGCACCCAGATCGGGTTCGGCCTTTCGGGTCTCGCGGTGACGTCTGCAGCCGGGATCGTCTCGCCCGGTGGATGGCTCGGCCTCCAAGGCTGGACGGGTGTGGCCATCTTCACCGCGATCCTCTGCGCGATCAGCGCCATCGCGGTCGCCACGGCCCGCGAGACGCACCGCGTCCCCACCGCGGAACTCGGCGCCCGCCGCGAGGCCCAGCCGATCGGATGACGTCCAGTGGAGTCGGACGCTCCGAGTATTAAGCCAGTGGCTTAATCCGTTGCGCGCCGTGCTGGCGCTTGATGTACTCAGCGACACCGAGTCGACCGAGGATAAAGGAGATCGTGATGCGAGCTGCGTGCATGTCCCACTCGAAGGGAGTTGTCGCCTACCCGAAGGACATGTACGTACGTGACCACGCTCAACCTGGGAATCCTGGCGCATGTCGACGCCGGTAAGACGAGCCTGACCGAGCGGCTGCTCTACACAGCCGGGGTCATCGACGAGGTCGGCAGTGTCGACGCTGGGAGCACCCAGACCGACTCACTCGCGCTCGAACGCCAGCGCGGCATCACGATCAAGGCTGCCGTCGTGTCGTTCCCGATCGACGACGTCACCGTCAACCTGATCGACACCCCGGGCCACCCGGACTTCATCGCCGAGGTGGAACGGGTTCTCAGCGTGCTCGACGGCGCGGTGCTCGTGATCTCCGCGGTCGAGGGCATCCAGGCGCAGACCCGCGTGCTCATGCGGGCGCTGACGCGGCTGCGGATCCCGACGCTGATCTTCGTCAACAAGGTGGACCGTCGTGGCGCCGACCCCGCGCGGGTGCTCGAGAGCATCGCGGACCGGCTCTCGCCTGCGGTGGTGCCGATGGGCTCGGTGTCGTCCGAGGTCGGCACCCGCGAGGCGCGGTTCGTGCCGTACGACGCCGCGGACTTCGCCGGGGTAGCGGTCGAACGGCTCGCCGAGCGGAACGACGCGTTCCTGTCGGCGTACGTGGACGGCGTCGGCCTGGCCTCGGACCGGATCTGGAACGAGCTCGCCAAGCAGACCCAGCGGGCGCAGGTGCATCCGGTGTTCTTCGGCTCGGCGATCACGGGTGCGGGTACGCGCGAGCTCAGCCGCGGTATCGCCTCGCTGCTGCCCGCTCGTACGGGCGACGCGGACGGTCCGGTGTCGGGGACGGTGTTCAAGGTCGAGCGCGGCTCGGCGGGGGAGAAGGTCGCGTACGTACGGCTGTTCTCCGGCACCGTTCGGACCCGCGAGAAGCTGCCGTTCGGCGACGGACACGAGGGCAAGGTCACCGGGATCACCGTGTTCGCCGACGGCGTTTCCGACCCGCGTTCGGAGGTGTCGGCGGGGGAGATCGGCAAGCTGACCGGGCTCGCCGAGATCCAGATCGGCGACGCGATCGGTCTGCCCACGTCGAACGAGCCGCGGCAGCAGTTCTCGCCGCCGACGCTCGAGACGGTCGTCGTACCGCGGCAGCGCGAGGAGAAGGGGCGCCTGCACACGGCCCTCGCCCAGCTCGCCGAGCAGGACCCGCTGATCAACCTGCGTCAGGACGACGTGCGCAACGAGCTCTATCTGTCGCTGTACGGCGAGGTGCAGAAGGAGGTCATCGAGGCGACGCTGGCCAGTGAGTACGGGGTCGCGGTGGAGTTCCGCGAGACGACGGTGATCTGTGTCGAGCGGCCGGTGTCGCGTGGTGCCGCGGCCGACTTCATGGGCGGGCCGGACAACCCGTACCGCGCGACGGTCGGCCTCCGGGTGGCGCCGCTGCCGGTGGGTTCGGGCGTGCGGTTCGGGCTGGACGTCGAGCTCGGGTCGCTGCCGTACTCGTTCATCCGGGCGACCGAGGAGACCGTCCGGAAGACCCTCGCGCAGGGGCTGCACGGGTGGCAGGTGACCGACATCGAGGTCGTGATGACGCACTCGGGCTTCACGCCGCCGCCTCCGTACGGCTTCAGCAAGTGGTCGAGCACCGCCGGCGACTTCCGCAACCTCACGCCGCTGGTGCTGATGGACGCGCTGACCGAGGCCGGGGTGCGGGTGTACGAGCCGACGCATCGCTTCTTCCTCGAGATCCCCGCGGACGCGCTCGGTCCGATCCAGCCGCTGCTCGGTCGCCTCGGCGCGGTGCCGCTCACGCAGGACCTGCGCGGTGCGGTCGCCGTGATCGAGGGGCTGATCCCGGCCGCCCGCGTGGACGAGCTGCACCGCCAGCTGCCCGAGCTGACCCACGGCGAGGGCGTACTGGAGTCGAGCTTCGACCACTACGATCCGGCGCGCGGGCCGCTGCCGAGCCGGCCGCGGACCGACCACAATCCGCTCGACCGCCGGCAGTACCTGCGGGTGGTCAAGCGGGTCATGCGCCAGGGCCTGGAGGGCTGACGGCGACTTGTTCCAGGGATCTCGCCTTCTAGGCCGAGATCCCTGGAACAACTCCGAGCACGTCTGCGTACTCCATCCACGTGCCCGGAGTGGACGGACAGCCGCGCCTCGCGAACTAACGTGACAGTGCTTATATAAGTGCTGTTACAATCTTCGACGTGCCCAATCTTCCCGATCCCACCGACGAGTCGATCTGGCGTCCGCTCCGGCTCCTCCAGGCGCGGATGGACGACGACATCGCGCGGCTGTACGTCGAGAACGACCTGCCCGAGCTCAAGCCGAGCTACGTCATGGAGCTGCTCCGGCTGCACGCGCGAGGCCCGATGACGATCAAGGACCTCGCCGCGTCGGTTCACCGCACCCATTCCGCCATGAGCCAGAAGGTCGCCGCCATGCGTACGGGTGGGCTCGTCGAGACCACCGCGGGCAGCGACGCGCGCAACAAGGTCGTCGACCTCACCGACAAGTCCAGGACCATCGTCGAGAAGCTCGCCGCCGAGTGGCAGGCGACCGAGGCCGCCCTCGTCGCGCTCGAGGAGGAGCTCCCGTACCCCCTGAGCAAGGCCGTCCAGGACATCGAGAAGGCCCTCGAACGCAAGAGCTTCCATGACCGGATTCTCGAACAGCTGAAGGGAAATCGGGAATGGGAGTGAGGCACGCGCTCATCGACCTCACTCCGTTGCGGACGTCGCGACCGTTCCGCCGGTTGTGGATCGGGCAGACGTTCTCCGGCTTCGGCGGCCAGCTCGCGATCGTCGCGGTGATGTTCCAGGTGTGGCAGCTCACCGAGAGCCCGGTCTGGACCGGTGCCGTCGGCATCGCCCACGCCGCGCCGTTGCTGGCGTTCGGCCTGTTCGCCGGGAGCCTCATCGACCGGCTGGACCGACGCAAGTTCTACCTCGTCGCTATCACGGGCCAGGCCGTCTGCTCCGCGCTGCTCGCGATCCAGGCGCTGGCCGGCAACGACCAGGTGCTCGTGGTCCTCGGCATCGTCGCGATCCAGGCGACGTTCGGCGCAGGCGCGGGCCCGGCCGCGCGGACGTTCATCCCGCACCTGCTGCCCCCGCGGCAGGCCGCCGCTGGGCTCGCGCTCAACCGCATCTCCTTCCAGGGAACGATGTTGCTCGGTCCCGCCCTCGGCGGCCTGGTCATCGGCTGGTGGGGCGTCAGCGCGTGCTACCTGGTCGACGCGGCCTCGTTCGTCGGCGCGTTCGTCGGCGCGTTCGGTCTCCCGGCGATGCGCGCGAACGGTGACGCGCCACGGCCAGGGCTCTCGGGAATCGTCGACGGCCTGGCGTTCGTCGTTCGCAACCCGATGGTGCGAGGAGCGCTCGCCACCGACCTCGCCGCGACGTTGTTCTCGATGCCGATCAGCCTGTTCCCGTTGATCAACGCCGAACGATTCGGCAACGATCCAAGGACATTGGGGCTGTTCCTCACCGCAATCGCCGTTGGCGGAGTGGTCGCTTCGGCGTTCTCCGGAACGTTCACCAGGCTCCCGCGGCCCGGCGTCGTGATGCTCGTCGGCTCGGCCGGCTGGGGTGTGGCGTTGGCGTTGTTCGGCCTCTCTTCCCAACCCTGGTTGGGACTCGCGTTCCTTGCCATCGCCGGCGCGGCGGACACGATGACGGTGGTGTCACGTAGCACGATCATCCAGCTGAACACGCCAGACGCCTTGCTGGGAAGGGTTTTCGCCGCCGAACAGATTGTGGGCGTGGCCGGGCCGGATATCGGCAACGTCCGTGGCGGGGTGGTGGCGGGAGCGACATCCGGCCTCGTGGCCCTGGTGTCCGGCGGCGTCCTGTGCGTGCTCGCCGTTCTCGCGGTGGCGGTCTCCACGCCAGGCCTGCGGGAGCCCGTACCCGATAAGGCCGCTTTGCGCTGATTCGAGCCTGGGGCCGCCGAACCTGGCCGCGCCGATGAGCTCCGACTCGCCTAGGGTGGGTGGGCAGGCTACGTACCGAGTCAGGCGGAGCGTCGGCCTTTCCGAACGCCAAGGGGGCTCCTTGACGCACGTCCGATGTGTGGTCCTGCGCTGCGTGGGAATGCTCGCGTGGTGAGAGCGCTCCTGACCGCGACATTGTCGCGTCCATGGCTGTCGTCGCGCCGGCAGCGGTCGATCGCTCTGTTGACAGTTGTCGTCTTGCTGCTCGCCGGTGTGCACGTGATCCTGCGCTTCGGCTCGGCGGTCGCCGGGCTGGTGGCCGCGCCGGCGGTGGCGTTCTTGTTGGTCTTCCTCGCCCGGCGGGCCGGGCTGACCTGGGACGAGCTCGGGTTGGCGCGCCGGTCGCTGCGCCGCGGAGCTGTCTACACGCTGTTGCTCGTCGGGGTGGTGGCCGCGGGGTACGCGGTGACGCTGTTCGTGCCGTTCGGCAAGGCCGTGCTGGCGGCGGTGTCGGTCCAGCTGGAGTCGACCGGCTCGGCGTGGTTGGCGATGCTCGTTCTCGTACCGCTCGGAACGGTGTTGATCGAGGAGATCGCGTTCCGCGGGGTCTTGCTCGGCCTGCTGCAACGGCATCGCGGTGCGGTGGTGAGCTCGTTGCTGTCCTCGGCTCTGTTCGCCGCGTGGCACGTACTGCCGAGCCTGCGCCAGGAGTCGACGACGGTGGAGTGGACGATCCTGCCGCCGCTCGCGTTCGTCGGGCTCGCGGTCGCGTTCACCTGTCTCGCCGGATTGGTGCTGTGCGAGATTCGCCGCCGCAGCGGCAGCCTGCTCGCGAGCGCGGGTCTGCACTGGGCCGTGAACGGGCTGGGCATCCTGCTGCTGACCCAACTTTCCTGACGGCTGTCGATTTCGCCGTGGCTCCTTCGTGTAGACGGTGACAGAGCACCTCCACACGAGAAGGAGCCTCTCGCCATGGGCAACGTGATCGTGATCAACCACCTCAGCCTCGACGGCGTCGTGCAGGGGCCCGGCCGCCCGGACGAGGACGTCCGCGACGGGTTCGCCCTCGGCGGATGGGGCGCCGAACGCACCGACGACGAGGTGATGGCGGCGATCGGCCGCGTCGCCGGGAACGCCGGTCCGATGCTGTTCGGCCGGTGGACGTACGAGAGCTTCTTCGCGCATTGGCCGAAGCAGACCGACGGCAACCCGTTCACCGCCTCCCTCGACGCGGCGCGCAAGTACGTGGCCTCGACCACGCTCTCCGAGCCGCTGCCGTGGCAGAACTCCACGCTGCTGAAGGGCTCTGTCACTTCTGCAGTGCGGGAGCTCAAGGTGCAAGAGGACAAGGACATTCTCGTCTTCGGTAGTGGTGTCCTCCTGCAGACGCTGGTCGCGGCCGGGCTCGTCGACGCGTTCCTGCTGCTGATCCACCCGGTCGTTCTCGGCTCTGGGCGTCGGCTCTTCCCGGACGGGGGCTGGCCGTTCTCGCTGCGCGTCGTCGACGCGGCGGCGACGCCGAGTGGCATCCTCGCGGTGACGTACGAGAGGAGCTCGTGAGATGAAGCAGTACCTGCTCAGCATCTACATGCCGTACGACGGCGCGCCGTCCGAAGCGGAGCTGGCGCCGGTCATGGCGGAGCTGTCGAAGCTCAACGAGGAGATGCAGGCGGCGGGCGCGTGGGTGTTCGCGGGTGGACTGCATCCGCCGAGCACCGCGACCGTCCTGCAGGCGCAGGACGGGTCGGTCGTCACGACCGACGGGCCGTTCGCGGAGGGCAAGGAGGTGCTCGGCGGCTTCACGGTCGTTCGGGCCGAGGACCTCGACGAGGCGCTCGCGTGGGGACGGAAGCTGGCCGCGATCCTGACGCCGTTGTCGATCGAGGTCCGTCCGTTCGACGGCGAAGTCGAGGCATGACCGCCGAGATCTCCCGGATCTTCGCCGCCGAGTACGGGCGCGCGGTCTCCGTTCTGGTGCGCGTCTTCGGCGACATCGACATCGCCGAGGAAGCGGTCCAGGACGCGTTCGCCCGTGCCGTCGAGCTCTGGCCTTCGGCCGGTGTGCCGCCGAGCCCGGCGGGCTGGATCATCACCACCGCGCGGAACCGCGCGATCGACCGGCTGCGGCGGGAGTCCGCCCGGTCGGACAAGCACGCGCAGGCCGCGCTGCTGCACGCTCAGTCGGAACCCGCAGAGGAGGGGCCCGTGCGCGACGACCGGCTCCGTCTCATCTTCACCTGCTGCCATCCCTCGCTCGCCCTACCTTCGCGGGTGTCCCTGACGCTCCGGTTGCTGGGCGGGCTGACGACGGCGGAGATCGCCCACGCGTTCTTCGTGTCCGAGGCGACGATGGCGCAGCGGCTCGTTCGTGCGAAGGGCAAGATCCGGGATGCGCGGATCCCGTACCGGGTGCCGTCCGAGGCCGAGCTGCCCGACCGGCTGAGTGGCGTGCTCGCGGTCGTCTACCTGATCTTCAACGAGGGCTACACGGCGAGCTCAGGTGCTTCGCTGGTGCGCGACGACCTGTGCGCGGAGGCGATCCGGCTGGGGCGGCTGCTCGTCGAGCTGATGCCGGACGAGCCGGAGAACGTGGGCCTCTTGGCGCTCATGCTGCTGATCTCGTCGCGGCGTGTCGCCCGGGTGTCGGGGGACGGGTCGATGGTGTTGCTCGCCGACCAGGACCGTTCGCAGTGGGACCGCGCGCTGGTCTTGGAGGGGCAGGGGTTGGTACGCCTCTGCCTGCGGCGCAACCGGCCCGGCCCGTACCAGCTCCAGGCCGCGATCAACGCCGTGCACTCGTCCGCCGCGACGGCCGATGCGACGGACTGGGGCCAGATCCTCGCCCTGTACGACCAGCTGATGGCCATCGCGCCCAGCCCTGTCGTGGCCCTGAACCGAGCCGTCGCGGTGGCCGAGCTCGCAGGGCCAGCCGCGGCGCTGACCCTGGTCGACAAGATCGCGCTGGAAACCTTCTACCTCTTCCACGCCATCCGCGCCGACCTCCTCCGCCGCTTGGACCGCCCTGAGGAGGCCGCCAGCGCGTACGAGGCGGCCATCAAGCTCACCGACAACGAGGCCGAGCGCGCATTCCTCGAGGGTCGCCTCAAAGCTTGATCACCTGGAGGTCGGGCAGGTCGTCGTAGTCGCTGTCCTGCGTGACGACCGGGATCCCGTACCTGATGGCGGTCGCCGCGATCCACGAGTCGTTGATCGGCGCCTTCCGCCCCGCCCGGCGAAGCCGCGAGATCAGGAGCGCCCAGGACTGCGAGGTGGCGTCGTCGACTTGCAACGGCTCGAACCGTTGGGCGAACTGATAGGTCGACAACCGACGAGAGACAGCTTCCGGGTCCTTGGCTTGTAGGACGCCAAGCCTCAGCTCACCGAGCGTCACGACGGAGACGGCCCACTCGAACTGCGCGAGGAGCTTCTCGTCGAAACGTGCCGCCTCCATCCCGATGAACACAGATGTGTCGGCGAGAGCCCGACGTCCTTCGGCTACCAAGGCAGGTCGTCTGTCGTATCGGTCAAGGTCTCACGGAGTTCTTCAGCGAGCCCGGTGGTATCCGGGCCCAAACGCTGAAGCTCTCGCATGACCTCGAGCGCCGGAATCCACGTGCGGCGTTGACTCAGGGGCACGAGCTTCGCCACGGGGCGGTTGTCACGAAGCACCTCGATCTCCTCGCCCGCCTCGACGCGTCGCAGCACCTCCGCGGTGTGGTTGCGCAAGTCACGAGCAGGAATCGACGCCATGCGACAAGCGTAGCACTTTGCTACACGCGGCACAGGACCGTGCGGTCCGGCGCACGGCGCCACCGTCCCACCCCAGCTCCTCGCCCAACCGGTACACCTCTTCAGAGTTAGGTGGTATCGCTCTGACCTGCGGAAACTTCATCCTTGACGTGTACACCTACATATATGTATAGTCGTCGTCAGTTGGATGGAGGAACGACATGCCACAAAAGACGATCTACGTCTCCGACAGCGATCTCCCGCTGTTCTCCCGTGCCCAGGAGCTCGTCGGCGGCAACTTGTCCGCGGCGATCACGACGGCGCTGCGGCGTTTGATCGAGCTGGAGGAGGGGCGGCAAGAGGGGTTCGACGAGATCGTCGTGCAGGTCGGGCCGGGCGTGGGCCGCAAGGTGCGGTTCGTCGGGGTTCTGCTAGGCGAATGGGGCCGCGCGCAGCCGACGGGGCTGGTTGAGGAGTACCGCGTCTACCGCAGCCGCACCGGCAAGTACGTCGTCCATCTCAAGCGCTCCGACGAGTACAAGTCCACCAGCACCGGCTGGCGTAGCTGGGTCGGACTCGACGTCGCCAATTGGGGCGTGGTCAAGGGCGACCAGACGCTCACGATCGTCGACACCCTCGATGAGCTCAGGGAGAAGGTCCCGGCCGAGCTGTACGACATGGTCACCAAGCTCGCCGACCAACCCCCGGTCGAGGACCTCGACATCTAACAACCCCACAAGACAAAACCCCTGGCAAGACCACCAACGGTCGGCCGGCCGATCATCCCTGCCCAACCTCAGAAAGGCGGACGAACATGTCCCCACAGCAAAGACTGGCGATCGAGGTCCACGGCCTCCGCCGGTCGTACGGCGACCAGGTCGTCCTCGACGGGATCGACCTGCAGGTCAAGGCCGGCACGGTCTTCTCGATGCTCGGTCCGAACGGCGCCGGCAAGACCACCACGGTCAACATCCTGTCCACGCTCATCACCGCCGACGAGGGCCAGGTCAGCATCGACGGCCACGACCTCGCCAAGGACCCGGACGGCGTACGGAGCTCGATCGGCGTCACCGGCCAGTTCTCCGCGGTCGACGGTCTCCTCACCGGCGAGGAGAACCTCAAGCTGATGGCACGCCTCAGGCACGTTCCGAAGAACGAGATCAACGAAAGAGTCCACAGCCTGCTCGAGCGGTTCGACCTCGTCGAAGCCGGAAAGAAGATGGCCTCGACGTACTCCGGAGGCATGAAGCGCCGGCTCGACCTGGCGATGACGCTCGTCGACGAGCCGCGCATCATCTTCCTCGACGAGCCGACCACCGGACTCGACCCGCGCAGCCGGCGCACGATGTGGGAGATCATCCGGCGCCTCGTCGCGAACGGCGTGACGATCTTCCTCACCACGCAGTACCTCGAGGAAGCCGACGAGCTCGCGGACCAGATCGCGGTCCTCGACCACGGCCGGATCATCGCCCAGGGCACGCCGTCGGAGCTGAAGCGACGGGTCGACGGGGGCCACATCACGCTCAAGTTCGCCAGCGACAGCGACCTCGACGCGGCAGCCCTCGCGCTCGACGCACAGGCCCGCGACGACGAAGCCCTCACGTTGCAGGTGGCGAGCGACGGCGGCGTGCAGTCCCTGCGCAGCCTGCTCGACACCCTCGACCGGAACGCGATCAAGGTCGACGAGCTGTCCGTGCACACCCCCGATCTCGACGACGTCTTCCTGGCCCTGACCGGTCAGCCCAAGGAGAAGGAAACGGTCTCATGAGCACCCTCACCTATGCCGTGGCCGACACGGCGACGATGTTCAAGCGCAAGCTCCTGCACATCTGGCGCTACCCAGGCATGACGTTGCTGCTGATCGGCATGCCGGTGATCTTCCTGCTGCTGTTCGTGTACGTCTTCGGCGGCACGCTCGGCGCCGGCCTCGGCGACGGCGGCGGTCGCGCCGAGTACGTCAACTACGTCGTCCCCGGCATCCTGATGATGGCGATCGCGGCAAGCGCGCAAGGCGTCGCGGTCTCCTCGGCGATGGACATGACCGAGGGCATCATCGCCCGGTTCCGCACGATGGCGATCTTCAAACCGTCCGTCCTCGCCTCACACGCGCTGGGCGGGGTGGCGCAGACGTACATCATCAGCGCGATCGTGATGGCGGTCGCGTTCGGGATCGGGTTCCGTACGAACGTCGGCCTGCTCAACTGGCTGGGCGTCGTCGGGATGGTCGGGATGGTCGGCTTCGCGTTGACCTGGCTGTGCATCGCGCTCGGTCTGGTGGCGAAGTCCGTCGAGACCGCGAGCAACACCCCGATGCCGTTGACGTTCCTGCCGTTCCTGGGCAGCGGCTTCGTCCCGACCGACTCGCTGCCGACCGTGCTGCGGTGGTTCGCCGAGTACCAGCCGTTCACGCCGATCATGGAGACGATCCGTGGCCTGCTGTTCGGCACCCCGATCGGCAACGCGGCTTGGCTTTCCGTCGGCTGGTGCGCGCTGATCACGCTGATCGGCTTCGTCTGGTCGCGCTCCCTCTACAAGCGGGACGCCACCCGGTGACCGGGCTTCGAGTTCGTACGAACGCCACATTCCACCCCGAGGCGAGACCTATCCTCAGCGCATGCGAGGACTTCTCGTGCTGGTCGTGGCAGCGCTGTCGATGCCGCTCGTCGCGTGCTCGGTGCCCGTCAACGGGCTGACCGGCGTCAGCGTGGACGCCGGCGGCAACCTGACCGTCGTTCTCGCCTGGTGTGGTCCCACCCAGCCAGACAGCGTGACCGTCTACCACGAGGATGAACGGGGTGAGGTGACCGACGCGGTGTACGTCGCCCCGCGACTCACCGGGCAGGTGGCGTCGTTCCGGCTCGACGACCCCGGCAGCAGCGGTTGGCAGCTCGAAGGCGCGCCGATCCTTCGCGAGGAGACCGCCTACCACGCCTACGGCGGGACGAAGGACAACAGCTTCGCGACCGGGTCGGTGCGGTTCCGGCTCGGTGCCACGGAACAACTGCGGCCGGGCCAGGTGCTCCTGCAGGGTCAGGAAGAGGGCGACAGCGTCGTGAGCCAGGCCGAGTTCGAAGGGCAGGTTCGGTGCGGGTGAGTCAGCCGCCGTAGTGCACGACCGTCGCCGGAACGACGATGCGCCGAGGCTCCGGCGGCGGGTCCTCGTCGGACATGCGGCGCAGCAGCAGCTCCATCGCCGTACGGCCGAGCTCGCGCGGGTCGTACGCCGCCACGATCAACGGCACCCCCAGGACGTCGGCCAGCTCGAAGTCGTCGAAGCCGGCAAGGGCCGTCGACGGGGCGACCTGCGACATCGCCCGGAACGCGCCCAGAGTGTTCCGGCTGTTCGCGCAGAACAAGGCGGTCGGCGGGCGACGCAACGACAGCAGCGCGCGGGCGGCCTCCTCCGCGGCCGGGATCGTCCGTTGGGACACCCGCACGTACCGCGACTCGAGCCGTACGCCGGCCTCCTCCAACGCCACACAGAAACCGCGGAACCGTTCCGACGACGTCCATACCGAAGGCGGCAACCCCAGGAAGCCCACCCGCGTGTGGCCGCCGGCCAACAGCGCGGCGGTCGCCGCACGCGAACCGCCGAAGTCGTCGACCAGCACGCAGTCCAACGGCAGGCCCGAAGGGGGCCGCGCACCCAACACCACCGGCACCCCGCCCGGGGCCGTCGGGTCGAGATGCGAATGATCCGCTCCCGAGGGCACCACGATCATCCCGTCGATCCGCCGCGCCGACAGCTCCTCGACCAGCACCCTCTCGCGCTCGGGATCCTCGTCGGTGTTGGTCAAAACGACCCGCAGCCCGTTCGCTCCCGCGATCGCCTCGACGCCGAGCGCGAACTGCGAGTAGAACGGGTTCGCCAGGTTCGTCACCACGAGGCCGATAAGCCCCGACGTACGCCCGAGCCGGAGGTTGCGCGCGACCTCGTTGCGGCGGTAGCCCAAGGCGTCGACCGCGGCCAACACTCGTTCGCGTGTCGTCGACGACACCCGCGGATCCTCATGCAGGACACGCGAAACCGTCATCGGGCTCACCGACGCCTGCTCGGCCACGTCGCGCATGGTCGGCAGCCGTCGAGGCGCGTGCGCGGAGCCATCCACACTCATCGGACCCCTCCCTGAGCACGGATCGCCGCACCCACCAGCTGTGCGTCCGCCCCGAGCGTCGACCGGCGCAGCGTCGGCCCGTCCAAGCCGGCGGACAACGGCGGCTCGACCAGGTCCCACGACGCCGCCATCGACCCACCTACGACGACGACCGTAGCGCCGAACCGCGCCACCCAAGGCCGAAACGCCAACCCCAGCGCGAAGAACGCGTCCCGCAGAACGTCGGCAGCACGCGACTCGCCGGAACGAGCACGAGCGGCGATCTCCGCGACGTCGGCCGATGCGCCGTACCGCGTGACGATCGCCCGCCGCGACACGGTCTCCTCCAGCGGACGATCTTCGATGACGAGTAGATCCGCACGCCCCTCGAGGGGAACCGATGCTCCCGAGTCCACGATCGAGCCGGCGGAGACGAACGCCGATCCCACTCCGGTCCCGAGCGTCAACGCCAACGCGCGTTCGTGCCCCGCCATCGAGTCGCTGGCCCACTCGCCCAACGCGAACGCATGCGCGTCGTTGAGGAACGTCACGGAACGAGGCGTCGGCGAGATCCCCGAAGCCAGCGCCTTGCCCACGTCCACTCCGGAGAGCGCGTCGAACTTTCCGACGTCGTGGTACCTGGCGATCCCGTCGGCGTAGTCGAACGGGCCAGGCACCGCGAGGCCCCACGTCGCGTTCACGGGAGCATCGACGGAAGAAGCGCACGCCACCAGCTCGGCGAGCAACGCCGCCGCCGACCAGGAGCCGTCCAGCTCCCGCGTCCGGCGGCTGTCGTCAACCACGGCTTGCCGATCGACGGACACCAGCCCTGCGGTGACATGCGTGCCGCCAACGTCCATCACCGGCACCATGTCGCCACTCACTGGCACATCCTGTCGTAGGTCAGGTCGTCGCCGTCACGAGCGACTTCACGACGCGCACCTGGCCGGAGCCGAGCGCGCGCAACCGGTAGGCGCCGACGGCAGCCGGCACGACCATCGTCTCCGCGTACGCGAGCCGATGTCCCAGGCTGCCGTGCGGCTCGACCATCACGCCGTCGCCTTCGACGACGTTCAGCACATGGAACCGTCCTTCGGTGTTGTCAACCGCGACTTGACCGGCCGGAATCACCATCCGGCGAACGTCGTAGAACATGTCCGGCGCCGCTCCCAGCAGCTCCTCGCTCCAGCCCGCCGGCGCGGACCGCAGCACCTGCGGCGACTGGACGAGCTGCTCGCGTACCGCGGCGCCCTGGCGGCGCGCGTCCAGGTTCGCGAACGCATGCGACACATGTACCGGCCGCTGCCGTTGCTCGGCGTCGCGCCGGAGCCAGTCGTAGAAGCGCAGGCTGTAGAGGTACGGCGTCGCACTCACCTCGAGCACCACGTTCCCCTCGCCGCTGCCGTGCGGTGTGCCGGCCGGGATCAGGAACAGCTGGTGCTGCGTGGCAGGGAACGTCTGGATGAAGTCCTCGATGTCGAACGGCTCGCCGTGGGCGTCCGCGGCATGGGCTCGGTCGTGGAACGCCTCGATGTCAACGCCGTCTCGCAGTCCGAGGTAGACCTGCCGATCTTGATCTGTCACGAGGATGTAGTACGTCTCGTGCTGGGTGTACGGCCAGCCGAACACGTCGCGCATGTAGTCCGACCGAGGGTGGCAGTGCACCGAGAGGCTGCCGCCGCCGACGGTGTCGAGATAGTCGAAGCGGATCGGGAACGACGTACCGAACCGCTCGTGCACCTGTGGACCGAGCACGTCAACCGGACGTTGACCGACCACGAGCTGGAACGGCACCTCGACCTGCCCGGCCGGCTCGGCACCGATCAGCACGCCGCTCTCCGGCGCGATCAGCTCGTACCCGACCGCGGTGTTGCGCGCCGACGTGTTCAAGCCGAGCTCGTCCTGTCCCCAGTGCCCACCCCACGAGGTGGTGTTGAACGTTGGCCGAGTCCGGAACGGTCGCGAGGCGAGCGCGGCGGCGGTGTCGCGCAACGACTCGCCCGACAGCGAAGCGGGTTGCAACGTGTCCTGAAGATCGAACCAGCGGTCGATGCGTCCGGCGATGGAGTCGCGATGCCGGTCCAGGATCGGCCAGTCCAGATAGAACAGACGTCGCGTGGTTCCCGCGCCGCCGTCCTCGGGCTGGCCGAGGTTGCGGCCGGTGCCGGACGCGATCGCGGCCTCGGCGTACCGCTTCGGCAGGTCCACGTACCAGAGCACGTCGTGCCGCACGAGAGCCGCGCCCGGACCGAACACGAGGACCAGCTCCGACGCCGACGGAGTCGCCGCCGGGAGCTCGTCGAACAGGTCCGACAGCTCCTGCGAGGCCAACGTCGCGAAGTCCGGATCGTCAGGCAGGGCTGGAGATTCGGTGAGCGCGACGATCTTCTCCCACGGCGCGTACGAGTCCCGTACGTCGACAGCGCGGACCGTTCGTCCCGCGTCCTCCAAGGCCGAGCCGAGCCCGGACACCGCCGCGTCCCAGTCCACGATCCCCGGTCCGTCGAGGCTCAGTACCGCGGGGGCGGCCGGCAGCTCGCCGACCACCGCCGCCCACCCGTGCCTGACCTGGTCGCCGACGGGCGGATAGGCCGGGTTGGCGTCGTACGGGACTGTGCCAGCCACAACGAGCCTCCTGAGAGCGCAATGTTAACGACACCATGCCTGCGGTGAGGGTGGCCTTGCAAGAGGCGATCTCCGCCAACTGCTGTAACGAGGTTCGAAAAACCGCCATGCACGGAAGAAAATCGGCCATCCATGCTCCCGACGGTTAACACGACCGCAACGATGTCTTGTGCCGTCTGAGAGCCAGCACTATGTTATCGATACCTCACCAGACCTCCACACCACTCAGTTCGCACGGGTGTACCTGCAAGGAAGGTCGGAACCAATGACGGACAGCAGCGGCGCTACCCAACCGGGAAGTGCACAAGTCACACGGGGACTATCTCGCCGGACTCTTCTGCGCGGGATTGCTGTCACGGGGATGGGTATCGGTCCGGTTGCGGCCATGCTCTCGGCTTGTGAAGGTGCCGCCAGCAGACCACAGGGTGGCGGAGGCGCGGACAGCGAACGAGCGAAGACGGTCATCTTCGACCACCACGGCGGACGGGTGCAGTCGCCCGAGCTGTGGAACCCTCTCGTCACCGGCTTCACCATCAACGCCGGTTTCCACCAGGCAGTGCAAGAGCCGTTGTTCATGCTCGACTACGAGTCCGGTGAGATCGAGCCCTGGTTGGGTGAGTCGTTCACGCCGAACGAGACGCAAGACGTGTGGACGTTGAAGATTCGCGAAGGCGCGGCCTGGTCCGACGGCGAGGCGTACGACGCCGACGACGTGGTCTTCACGATCAACCTGCTGAAGAAGCACGCCGAGCTGAACAACGCGGCGCCCATGCAGCTGTGGGTGAAGTCGGTCAAGAAGGTCGACCCGACCACGGTCGAGTTCACGCTGACCAAGCCGAACCCGCGCTTCCAGCTCGACTACTTCTCGGTCAAGCTGCACAGCAGCGTCGTGATCGTGCCCGAGCACATCTGGAACGGGCAGGACCCGATCAAGTTCAAGAACTACGACAAGGCCAAAGGCTGGCCGGTGTTCACGGGTCCGTACAAGCTCACCTCCGCCAGCCCGACGCGTTTCACCTACGCGCGTCGCGACGACTGGTGGGGCGCGAAGGTCGACTTCAAGGAGCTGCCGAAGCCCGAGAAGCTCGAGTGGGTGGTCAGCGAGACCGAGGACATCCGGGTCGCCCGGGCCTCGGACCACCAGCTGGACAGCATCGCCGACCTCACCGCCGGCGCCTTCGAGAGCCTCAAGGCACGCAACAAGGACATCATCTCCTGGCTGCCGAACGCCCCGTACGCGTGGTCCGACCCGTGTACGCGGCTGCTCACGCCGAACAACTCCGTCGCTCCGTGGAACGACCGGGAGATGCGCTGGGCGCTCAGCCAGGCGATCGACCGCGACGAGGTCGTGAAGATCGCGTACGAGGGCACGACCACGCCGGCACGCTTCATGTTCCCGAACTACCCGGCCATCCAGGAGTACGTCGGACTGCTGGAGAAGGAAGGGCTGTTCGAGGAGTTCCCGATCCTCACCCACGACGCCGACAAGGCCCAGGCGACGTTCGAGCGCAAGGGCTACAAGCGGCAGGGTGAAGGGTTCTGGACGAAGGGTGGCAAGGAGCTCCGGCTGCAGATCGACGCTCCGACGGACTTCATCGAGATCTGGCGGTACGCGGAGGTCGTCGGCGAGCAGCTCCAGCGCATCGGCATCAACGCGACCGTACGCAAGCTCGCGATCGGCACCTGGGGCGACAACCTCAACAAGGGCAAGTACGAGGCCGCCGCCGACTGGTCTGCCTGCGGCTCGGTGAGCGAGCCGTGGAACTCCATGGACCTGTTCCACCAGCGCAACGTCGTCGCGGTCGGCAAGGCCGCGACGTCGAACTCCGAGCGGTGGCGGAACGCCGAGTACTCGGCACTGGTCGACAAGTTCGCCAACCTTCCCCTGGGTGACAAGGGGATCGACCAGCCGTTCATCGCCGCCTCACGGATCTGGCTGCGTGAGCTGCCGTTCCTGCCGATCGCGCACGCGCGCAAGCTGTACGCGTTCGACACGAGCGTCTGGACCGGCTGGGCGACGAGTGAGGACAACTACCTGCAGCCGACGCTGGACTGGGGCAACGCGCACAAGATCATCCACAGCCTCCGGCCGGCGTAGGGGGATCTGCCAGTGCGCGGTCTCTCGGTCAGCTACGTCCTCCACCGGATCTGGATGTTCGTCTTCACCATCTGGGCGAGCGCCACGATCATGTTCTTCGTCCCTCGGCTCGCTCCTGGCGATCCGGTGACCGCGATGATCACCCGGATCACGGCGCAGGGTGGGCGGGTCGAGGGCAGCGCGCAGCTGATCGCGGCGTGGCGTGAGCGGTTCGGCCTGGACGACCCGCTGCTCGTCCAGTACCTGCAGTACCTGAAGAACCTGGCGACCCTCGACTTCGGCTACTCGCTCGCGCAGTTCCCGACCGACGTCAGCGAGATGATCGGCCGGGCGATGCCTTGGACGATCGGGCTGCTGGCGATCGCGACGTTCCTGTCGTTCCTGTTCGGGACGATCGTCGGCGCGCTGATGGCGTGGGTGAAGACGCCACGGGTGTTGAAGGTCCTGCTGCCCGTGTCGCTCACGTTCACCGCGGTGCCGTTCTACATCCTCGGCATCTTCCTCATCTACGTGTTCGTGTTCGCGCTCGGGCTCTTCCCGATCTCCGGTGGCGCTCGCGCGGACCTCGATCCAGGGCTGAGCTTCGGCTACATCAACAGCGTGATCCAGCATGGCACGTTGCCCGCACTGTCGATTGTCCTTGCCAGCATGGGCTTCTGGGCCTTAGGCATGCGCGGCATGATGATCACGGTCGCGGGGGAGGACTACCTCACGCTGGCACGGGCCAAGGGCCTGCGACCGTTGCGCGTGCTGTTCAAGTACGAGGTACGCAACGCGATCCTGCCGCAGGTGACCGCGCTGGTGCTCGGTCTCGGCAGCGTCGTCGGCGGCACGGTCCTCGTGGAGTACCTGTTCGGCTATCCCGGCATGGGCGCGCTGCTGTACCAGGGCATCACGAACTCCGACTACACCGTCATCCAGGGAATCGTGTTCATCCTGATCCTGACGACCGTGACCGCGGTCCTGATCCTCGACCTCGTCTACCCACTGCTCGATCCGCGGATCAGCTACGAGAGGAGGTAGTCGATGGATGTCATGACTGTCACTCAAGTCGAGGCCGAAGACGCACCGAGTCCGCGGTCCCGGAGGACGTGGCTCAACCGCAAGCTCGTCTTCGGCGGCGCGATGATCTTGGCTGTCCTCCTGTTCACGCTGCTCGGTCGGCTGTTCTGGGACACCAAGCTCGCGCGGGCGGCGAGCTCGCCCTTGAACCTTGCGCCGGGCACGGCGGGACATCCGCTCGGCACCGAGAACAGCGGTCGCGACATGCTCGCACTGCTGATCTCCGGCGGCCCGACCACGTTGCAGGTCGGGCTGGTCGTCGGTGTGACGAGCATGGTGATCGGGATCGTGCTCGGCTTCGCGGCCGGCTACCTCGGCGGTCCGGTCGACGCGGTGATCCGTACGATTTCCGATACGGCGTTGACGATTCCGTCACTGGCGATCCTGATCGTGGTGTCGGCGTACGTGCGGGAGATGAGCGTCTTCACGATGGCGCTCATCGTGGCGCTGTTCGCCTGGGCGGGACCGACCCGGGTGATTCGCGCACAGGTGCTGTCGATGCGCGAGATGGGGTACGTCCGGATGGCGCGGCTGTCCGCGCTGTCGACGCCGAACATCATGTTCCGCGAGATGATGCCGAACCTGCTGCCGTACCTGGCGGCGGCGTTCATCGGCTCCGCTTCCGGCGGCATCCTCGCGGCGGTGGGTCTGGAGGCTCTGGGCCTCGGGCCGCAGCGCGTTCCGACGTTGGGTATGACGGTGTCGAACGCGATCCAGGGCTCGGCGATCCTGCGTGGCATGTGGTGGTGGTGGGGACTGCCGACGCTCGTGCTGATGGTGATCTTCATCGGGCTGTTCCTCATCGCGATCGGGCTGGACGAGATCGCGAACCCGCGGCTGCGAGGAGCGAAGGCATGACGGACGCTGCTGCCGGTCCGGTCCTCGACGTTCGCGACCTGCGCGTCCACTACCGCACGCCGGGTGGCGACGTGATCGCGGTGAACGGGGTGACGTTCTCGGTCGCGCGCGGCGAGACGCTGGGCCTGGTGGGGGAGTCGGGCTCGGGCAAGTCGACCGTGGCGATGGCCGTACTCCGGCTGACCTCGCCGCCGGGGCGGATCGTGGGTGGGTCCGTCGTCCTGAACGGGGTCGACGTTCTGGCACTGGACGAGCCCTCGCTGCGGCGCAAGCGCTGGACGGAGATGTCGCTGATCCCGCAGGGATCGATGAACTCGCTGAACCCGGTCGCGCGGATCGTCGACCAGTTCGCGGACGCGATCGAGACGCACGAGGGGAAGCAGTCCCGCGCCACGATCCGGAAGCGGGTGCAGGAGCTGCTGGCGCTGGTGAACCTGCCGACGCGGGTGGCCGGGCTGTATCCGCACGAGCTGTCCGGCGGCATGAAACAGCGGGTGTGCATCGCGATGTCGATCGCGCTGTCGCCGGCGCTGATCATCGCCGACGAGCCGACCTCGGCGCTGGACGTCGTCGTCCAGCGCGCGGTGGCGCAGACGTTGTTGGACGTGAAGGCGAAGCTGAACAGCTCGATGGTCCTGATCGGCCACGACATGGCCCTGCAGGCGCAGCTGGTGGACCGGATCGCGGTGATGTACGCGGGGAACATCGTCGAGATCGCGCCCGTACGGGAGCTGTTCCGGAACCCGCAGCACGAGTACACCCGGCACCTGATCGCGTCGATCCCGTCGATCAAGGAGCGGAAGCCCTTGGTGGTCAACCTGGTCCGCACGCCGGACCTCCGCACGCCCCGCCCGTCACCGGAGATGGAGGAGGTCTCGCCCGGCCACTTCGTGGCGGTGTCGGACGAGGACCGCATCGAGGAGGTGGCCCGCCGTGGCTGACCACCTGTCGACCTGTTGGACAGTGCCCGACCGCACTTGTTGGACAGATCTCGGGCTAGAAGCCGACATTTGTCCAACAACTCACGGGCGTGGGGCAGGGGAGGTGGTGCTCCGTGGCTGAGCACCTGTCGACCTGTTGGACAGTGCCCGACCGCACTTGTTGGACAGATCTCGGGCTAGAAGCCGACATCTGTCCAACAAGTCAGTTGACGGAGGCGGTGGTGGGCCGTGGCTGAGGCGAATGGCACGCCGTTGCTCGAGGTGTCGGGCGCGACCAAGGTCTACAAGAAGGGCAAGGAGTCCACGAGGGCGCTCGACAACGTGGACCTCGTGCTCTCCGGTTCTCCGGCCACCATCACCACGATCGCCGGGGAGAGCGGTAGCGGGAAGACGACGCTCGCCGACACGATTCTCGGGTTCACCAAGCTCACCGACGGCGTCGTGCGCTACCGCGGCCAGGACATCCAGAAGCTCCCAAGGGACCAACGCCTGGAGTACCGGCGCGAGGTGCAGGCCGTCTTCCAGGACCCGTTCGGCGTCTACAACCCGTTCTACAAGATCCGGCACATCTTCGACGTCGCGATCAAGCGGTTCCGCCTTGCCACCAACGACAAAGCCGCACGCGACCTGATCGAGGACGCGCTCAGCGTCGTCGGCATGCGCGGCGACGAGGTGCTCGAGAAGCACCCGCACCAGCTGTCCGGCGGACAGCGTCAACGCATGATGGTCGCGAGGGCGTACCTGCTCAAGCCGAGGCTCATCGTCGCCGACGAGCCGGTGTCGATGGTCGACGCGAGCCTCCGGGCGATGATCCTCGACATCATGCTCAGGCTGCGGGACGAGCACGCGATCTCGTTCCTCTACATCACCCACGACCTGAGCACCGCGTACCAGATCGGCGACGACATCTGCATCCTGTACCGCGGCGAGATCGTCGAACGTGGCGACACGCAGCGGGTCATCGACGACCCGCAGCACTCGTACTCCAAGCTGCTCATCAGCTCGATCCCGGTCCCCGACCCGGACGTGATCTGGGACACGAGCACGGTGACGTACGAAGGGATCTAACCCATGCGTAGGTTCGCGCTCGTCGCGACAACGCTCCTGCTCGCCACCGCGATCGCCACTCCCGCTCAAGCCGGCAACGTGTGGGCCGACCGCGCCGAGGACTCGTACCAGGCGATGCAGCAGTACCTCTACGTCGACGGCCACTACCTGGAGAAATATCCCAGGCAGGAAGGCGATAACCCGTACTCCTACCTGTGGCCGATGCGCGAGGCCACCGCCGCGGCGATCGACGTCGCCAACACGCCGGGCAACAGCCGGTACCGCAAGGACATCCCCAAGCGCTTCGACACCCTCGAGACGTACTACGGCGTCAGGAACGACAAGGCCGGCTACCAGTCGTACGTCCCGCCGCCGCTCGGCGGTGGCGGCGACATCTTCTACGACGACAACGCGATCGTCGGCCTCGAGCACGTCCGCCGCTACGCGTTCAGCCACGACCGGGACCACCTGGCCGACGCCAAGCGCGCGTTCGCGGCTGTCATCCGGGGCTGGAACGACCGCGACCTCCCGTGCCCCGGCGGAATGCAGTGGGTCGAGGCGACCTGGATCGACATCCGCGCCGCGAACGTCACCGGCCTCGGCGCGCAGCTCGCCGCGCACCTGTACGAGCAGACCAGGGACAAGTCGTTCCGCCAATGGGCCGAGCGTCTCTACACCTGGAACCGCACCTGCCTCCGGTCGCCGGAAGGCCTGTACTGGAACGACATGGCGACCGACGGAACGGTCAACCAGACGCTCTGGACGTACAACTCCGGCGCGATGATCGGCGCCGCCAGCATCCTCTACCGCGCCACGAAGAACCCGACCTACAAGGCGAACGCGCGAGCCGACGCTCAAGCGTCGATCCAGTACTGGACCGAGAACGACCGCTACTTCGACCAACCGGCGATCTTCAACGCGATCTGGTTCAAGAACCTGTTGCTGCTCGACTCCGTCGCGCATGACAGGAAGTACCGCCAGGTGGTCGAGCGGTACGCCACCCACATCTGGAACGAGAACCGCGACCCGAGCCTCGGCCTGTTCCGCTTCGGCCCTTCCGGCGGCGGACCGTACGACCCGTCCTACCGACCGGAGACACTCGAGCAGTCGGCGGCGATCCAGATCTTCGCCGCGCTCGCCTGGCCGACGCGCGACTACCGACGCATCGCCTGAAGCCTGAACCGCCAACCAGAGATGAAGGACTGACCATGACGACCAGGTTGCTCAACCGGAGCGGTCACGCACCCGGCGGCGGGACGATCAGGGACGCCCTCGCCGCCGTGAGTTTGCAGCAGGCGATCGACACCGACGGCACGACGGTCGCCGCCGGCACGCTGCCCCTGTTCCGCCAGGGCGACGCCGGCCTCGAGCAGGTCGTCCGGCTGCGCGTCACGCCGCCCACCGGAGCCCAGAGCCTCAGGCTCGCCGGCCCGAACGGAGAGCGCCCCGACGTCGGCCAGCCGAACGGCGAGGGCGTCGTCGACGTCCTCGTTCCCGAGGTCACCGCGACCGCCCACTGGCGGGTCGAGGCGACGATCAACGGCAAGGAGCACACCGCCGAGGTCGAGCTGATCCCGCAGCGGAAGTTCACCGTGCACCTCGTGCACCACTCGCACCTCGACATCGGCTACACCGACACGCAGGGCATCGTGCTCCGGAACCACCTGGAGTACCTCGACGCGGCGGTCGAGCTCGGCCGCCAGGGCGACGGCACGGAGGAGTCGACGCGCTTCCGCTGGGCGATCGAGTCGAACTTCCCCGTGCCCGAGTGGTTGGCGAACCGCTCGGCCGCGACGGTCGCGGAGTTCGTCCGGCTCGCCCAACAGGACGTCATCGAGGTCGCCGCGATGCCGTTCAACCTGCACACCGAGGTCGCCAGCCAGGAGGAGACCGTCCGCCTGCTGCGCACCGCGATCGAGCTGCGCGAGAAGCACGGCATCCCGATCACGACAGCCATGCACACCGACGTTCCCGGCGCGACCGTCGGCTGGGCGGACGCGCTGTACGAGGCGGGCGTCAAGTACGTGTCCGCGGCGCACAACTGGGCCGGCCGCTCGGTGCCGTACCTCGTCGGCGGGCAGGAGCTGTCCCGTCCGTTCTGGTGGAAGACGCCGGCGGGCTCGCGGCTGCTGACCTGGTTCACCGACAGCGCGCACGGCATGGCCTACATGGAGGGCAACCTGCTCGGGCTCTCCGACGCGTACGACCAGGCGGTCGAGCTGCTGCCGATGTACCTCTCGGCGCTCGCGAACAAGCCTTTCCCTTACAGCGAAGGCGTTTTCGGCCTGTCGCCGCTTCCTCCGGGTACGGAGATCACGAAGAAGCCGTACGCGCACGACATCCTGCACCTGCGCGTGCAAGGAGACCACTCCGACAACGCGTGCCCGAACATCAAGCCGTCGGACATCGCGCGGCAGTGGAACTCCGAGTGGGCCTACCCGCGGCTCGTCACCTCGACGAACCACGGCTTCTTCACCGAGGCCGAGGAGAAGCTCGGCGACCAGCTTCCCGAGTACGCCGGCGACTGGGGCGACTGGTGGGCCGACGGCATCGGCTCCGGCGCCCGCCCGCTCGGCTACAACCGGCGCTCGCAGGGCCTCGTCCGCACAGCCGAAACCGTCAACCTGCTCGCGGATCTGGCCTCCGGGACACCGCTTGACGTGCGCGGGACGGTCGACGACATCTACGACAAGGTCGGGCTGTTCGACGAGCACACCTGGGGTGCGGCGAACCCGTGGCACGACCATGAGCACGGCTTCGACTCCGGTGCGCTGCAGTGGTCGCGGAAGTCGGAGTTCGCGCACCAGGCGTACGACGACGCGCAGGACCTCGTCCACGGCGGTGTGCGGAGGCTCGGCGCCACGCTGCAGCCGTCGAGCGACGTGCTCGCCTCGGTATACGTCTACAACACGACCGGCCGGCCGCGGACGGACGTGGTCAAGGCGTTCTTGCCGGAGAGCGTGCTGCCCGGATCCGGCTCGTTCGGTGCTGTCGACAGCCGGAAGAAGGAGCAGGTCGCGACGCGGGTGACCTCGCAGGAGGGTCGGCGCGCCTCTCCGCGCGGGCACCTCGTCGAGTTCGTGGCTTCGGACGTTCCGGCGATGGGCTGGGTGCGTTTCGACCTGGTGTCCGGGATCGCGCCGGTCGTCGGCGAGGCGCGCGAGGCCGCACTGACGCTGCGGAACGAGTTCTACGAGGTCACCTACGATCCCGCGCAGGCGATGGTCCCGTCGATCATCGACCGCCGGACGGGTCGCGAGCTCGTCAACACCGACGCGCTGACCGGCGTGAACGAGTACGTCTACGACACGTATGGCACGGCACCGCACGTCAACCACCTGTCGAGCCGGACCACCGCGACGGATCTGTCCTTGCTCACCTCGCGGAACGTCGCCCGCAACGCGGTCGTGCTGCGCGCGGAGTCGAACGCGTTGAGCGAGCTGCTCGAGGTCGAGGTCCACGCACCGGGCGTGGACTGGATCCGGACCACGATCGAGCTGTTCGCCGGCGTTCCGCGGGTCGACATCACCAACCAGCTGTCGAAGCGGCCGAGCTCGACGAAGGAGAGCGTGTTCTTCGCGTTCCCGCTCGCCGCTTCGGACGAGCCGACGGCGTTCGAGCTGACCGGTTCGGTGGACGGTGCTGGTGTGCCGCACCTGCCGGGCGCGCCGCAGCACATGCGCGGGATCCGGCACTGGGTGGGCTTCTCCGAGCCCGACTCCGGCTACTCGACCGTGTGGGCGACGTTGGAGGCGCCGCTCGTGCAGTTCGGGACGATTCACCTTCCGTACCAGCCGTTCCCGTCCACGATCGGGCACGAGCAGGAGGAGCCGGCGACGATCTACTCGTGGGCGCTGAACAACATCTGGGACACGAACTTCCCGTCCCAGCAGCAGGGGCACATGACGTACCGGTACGCGATCGCCGGCTCGCCGGACGTTCCCGCGCACCAGCTCGGCGCCTCGACCGCGGCCGGTCTCACCGACCCGCTCGTGGCGGTGGTGGCGACGGGCTCGGGCACGAGCGCGAACGGCAACACCGGCAGCCTGCTGGCGGTCGACCACCCGGACGTGATCGTCACGAGCCTCGGCCAGCCGCTCGACGGCTCGGCCGGCGTGGCTGTCCGGCTGCGTTCGCTCGCCCCGGCGCCGGTGGAGGCCGGTGTGTCTCTGGAGTCGTTCCAGGCGACGTCGGCCCAGGTCGGCACGCTGCTGGAGCAACACCTGGTGGACGTTCCCGTCACCGAAGGTCGTGTGACCGTATCGATTCCGACGGGCGCCTCTCGGACGGTGCTCCTGCGTCCATGAGCGACTTTGGTCGGTACACCAGGGACCTTTGACGGATGACCCGCGACCCGCATGCCTCCCTAATGTGGGGGCATGCGGGTCAAAGGGATCTCCTACGCCGTCGAAGGTGTGCCGAACGAGGTGGTGCACCACGACTTTCGGGTGATCGCCGACGAGCTGCACTGCACGACCGTGATGCTGCTCGGCACCGAGATCTCCGGCCACCTGCGCGCGGCGAGAGCGGCGCTGGAGGCGGGGCTCGACGTCTACGTACGGCCGCAGCTGGTCGACTGGTCGCGCGCGGACCGGCTCGCTCACCTGACCGACCTCGCTCGGCAGACCGAGGTGCTGCGGCTCGAGTTCCCGGGCCGGGTGACGCTGCTGGTCGGCAGCGAGCTGTCGTTCACGTCGTCCGGCATGATCCCCGGCCCGAACGAGTTCGCCCGGCTGCAGGTGATCGTCCGGCCGCGACTGCGGCGGCTGTTCGACCGCCGGATCAGGCGCAAGCTCAACGCGTTGCTCGCCGAGCTGCTCGCGGCAGCCCGCCGCGAGTTCCGCGGCCCGATCACGTACGCCGCGGCCGGCTGGGAGAACGTCGACTGGTCCGGCTTCGACGTCGTCGGCGTCAACCTGTACCGGTCGCGAGCGAACGCCGCCGGCTACGAGGACCGGCTGCGGTCGCTCCGGCAGACGGGCAAGCCGGTCGTCGTCACCGAGTTCGGCTGCGGCGCGTTCGTCGGCGCGGACCAGCGCGGCGCCGCCTCGTTCCGCGCCGTCGACTGGCTGGCCGATCCGCCGCGGGTGCGGGAGGGGCACGTCCGCGACGAGGCCACACAGGCGCGCTACCTGACCGAGCTGATCGCGCTGTACGAGCAGCACGGGATCGAGGGCTGCTTCGTGTTCACGTTCGCCATGCCGGACTTCCCGCACCGTGCCGACCCGCGGCACCGCGGCCTGGACCTGGACCTGGCCGGTTTCGGCGTCGTGAAGTTCAACGAGCGTGGGGAATGGGAGCGCAAGGAGGCGTTCGACGCGGTCGCCACTTCGTTCTCTCGGCTAGGGTCGAAGCGGCGGAGACCCTGACGGAGGGAAGGCTGTGACCCGAGTCGTTGTCGTCGGTGCCGGGATCGCGGGAGCGAGTGCGGCGTATGAGCTGGCGCGCAAGGGAATCGACGTGGTGGTCGTCGACGAGGGTGTGCCCGGCCGTGCGACGTCCGCCGGTGCCGGGATCATCTCGCCGGTCGCGGTCACGCCGGTCGGCGCGGAACGCGACGCGTACGCGTTCGCGTCGTGCGTGCACTACCTCGACCTGATCGCACGGTTCGAGGCCGAGGGCCTCGCCGACCACTCGTACGGCGTGACCGGCGGGCTGATCGTCGCGATGGACGAGGCCGAGCTGGAGCATGTCGACGAGGTCGTGGCACGAGCGACCGAGCTCGTCGCCCAGCACGGCACCCGCGGCGCGGGGCAGCCAGTCGCGCTCGACCGCATCGAGTTGGCCAAGCGGTTTCCCCTGCTGTCGTTGGACATTCTCGGCGCGGTCTGGTCGCCGGAGGTCGCCCGCGTCGACGGGCGGATCATCCGCGAGCACCTGATGACGCTCGCGACCGGGGCCGGCGCGACGGCCGTCGACGGACGCGGGTCGATCGTCGTCGACGACGGCAACGTCAAGGCTGTCCAGACGAAGGCCGGAAGGATCGAGTGCGACGCCGCCGTCCTCGCCGGTGGTGCGTGGTCGCCGGAGCTGGCCGAGGAGCTCGGCTTCGCGCTGCCGGTCTATCCACAGCGAGGTCAGATCCTGCACGTCCGGCTGCCGGGCGCGGCTGAGCTGCCGGTCGTCAACGGGTTCCGCGGCCACTACCTGCTCGCGTTCCCCGGCGACCGCGTCGTCGTCGGCGCGACCCGCGAGGAGCACTCGGGCTTCGACACGAGGGCGACGGCAGGCGGTGTCGCCCAGGTCATCGCGAACGGCCGTACGTTGGTGCCGTCACTCGACCAGGCGGAGTGGCTCGAGCTGCGCGTCGGGCTCCGGCCGGCGAGCCGCGACGGCGACCCGTTCCTCGGCCAGGCGTCAGGCATCGCCGGGCTGTACGTGTCGACCGGCTACGGCCCGCAGGGCTTGACGTTGGCGCCCTACGCGGGGTCGCTGATCGCGTCGGCCATCGCGGGCGAGGACGTCTCGTTCCCCTCCACGTTCGCTGTGGGACGCGCCGCGGTGTGAGAGAGTGCGGCGCATGACGAACGAGCCTGTGCTGCGCGAGCTCGTCCCCGGCGTCTACGCGTGGCATCAGCCGGACGGTACGTGGTGGATCAACAACGCCGGCGTCGTGCACTCCGGCGGCGAGACCTTGCTGGTCGACACCTGCGCGACCCGGCAACGTACGCAACGGTTCCTTGACGCGGTCGCTTCGGCCACCGATGGCGCGCCGATCCGGGTGGCTGTCAACACGCACTTGCACGGCGATCACGTGTACGGCAACGCGTTGCTGCCGGCCGAGACGGTGATCGTCGCCCAAGAGGCAACCAGACAAGGGATTCTGGCCGACTTCATTCTGACGAACACGCCGCCGTTCTGGTCTCCGACGCCGAACTGGGACATCGAGGCGGTCCGCCCGCCGACCGTGTCGTTCGAGGACTCGCTGCGGGTCACGGTCGGCTCGGTCGAGGTGGAGCTGCGGCATCCGGGGTATGCGGCGCACACGCGCGGCGACGCGGTGGCGTGGCTGCCCGAGCAGCGGGTGCTGTTCACCGGCGACCTGGTCTTCCACCAGGTGACGCCGCTGGTGTTCATGGGCTCGGTCGAGGGCGCGTTGCGTTCGCTCGACTGGCTGCGCGAGTTCCCGGCTTTGTGGATCGTTCCCGGGCACGGGCCGGTCCTCGAGGCGGCGGACTTCCACGCCGTCCTGGATCAGCACGCGCGGTACTACCGGTTCCTGCTCGACCTCGTCGACGAGAGCAGGGAGCCACTGGAGGTCGCTCAGTCGGTCGAGCTGGGGGAGTTCGCCGACCTGCCCGACCAGGAACGGCTGGTGCTCAACCTGCACCGCGCGTACGCCGACGCCCGTGGCGAGGAGCTCGACCTGTCGCGCTCACTCAAGGACACGGTCGTCTGGAACGGCGGCCCGATGCACTGCACGGTCTAGCCGCCGACCCGTGATCATGATGGTGATCGTGAAGCCAAAACGGCGTATATGACCGTTCCGGCTTCATGATCACGGACATGATCACCCGAAGGCGGCGGCGAGGGCCTTCGCCATCAGCTCGGACAGCTCGGTCTGGCCGTCGTTCTCCGCCCAGCGCACCAGGGCCATATGCACCGCCGCCAGGCACGCGCTGACGGCCGCCTGGGCGGCGAACGCCGTCTCCGGATCGGTCGAGTCGTCCACGAGGGCGCCGACGATCGCCTGCTGGAGCGCGAACTGGTTGTCCAGGTGCTTCGCACGCAGAGCCGGCGTCGTCACCATCAGCCGCAGGCGCGCCATCAGGAACTGCTCCTCCGTTCCGCCGGGCGTCAACGTCGCGGCCGAGGCGACGAGCGCGTTCCCGATCCGCCGGACCAGCGGCTGGGACGAGGGCGACGCGAGGATGCGCGCGGCGATCTCCTGCCCGTGCTGGTCCACGAGCACGAGGTCTTCCTTGGTGGGGAAGTGCCGGTAGACGGTCATCGGCGACACGCCCGCGGCCTCCGCGACGTCGGTCATCGTCGTGGCGTCGTACCCACGCTCGACGAACAGCCGCACCGCGTGCGCCTGGATCAGGCGCTGCGTCTCCGCTCGCCGCTGCGCTCGCAGGGTTGATTCGGCCATGTGGGAGAGACTACCGTACTGATAGTCACTCACATCTAGGTAGTCACTCGCAGGAGGTCGACCCATGCCCAGAACGGCTCTGGTGACCGGTGCGTCGCGCGGCATCGGCCAGGCGATCGCGACCACGCTCGCCGCCCAAGGTGCGGAGATCATCGTGCACTTCGGCGCGGACAAGGACGGCGCGGCGGCGACCGTCGAGCAGATCGAACGCGCGGGCGGCACCGCCCACCTCGTCCAGGCGGAGCTGGGTACGGAAGGCGACGTCGAGACGCTCTTCGAGGGGGTCGAGGCGGCGCTGAACGGCCGGCCGCTCGACGTCCTCGTCAACAACGCCGCCGCGCCCCCTGCCGGCCCGATCGGTGCGACGACGCGGGCGGAGTTCGACCGGCTCTTCGCGGTGAACGTACGGGCGCCGTACTTCATCGTCCAGCGGGCCCTGCCCCTGCTCAGCGACGGCGGCCGGATCATCACGCTCTCGTCCGTCGCCACGCGGATGGCCAACCAGACCCAGACGTCGTTCGCCATGACGAAGGGCGCGATCGAGACCATGACCGTCACGCTCGCCAACCAGCTCGGCGCGCGAGGCATCACGGTGAACGCGGTCGCCCCGGGCGCCACTCGGACGGCGACCAACGGAGTGTTCTTCGAGCAGCCTGGCCTGGTCGACGCCGTCACCGCGGGGACCGCGCTCCAGCGACTGGGCGGACCCGACGACGTGGCCGAGGTCGTCGCGTTCCTCGCCTCCGACGCGGGCCGATGGGTCACCGGCCAGGTCATCGACGCCAGCGGCGGCCTGTTCCTCGGCCCGCTCGTCGGATCGCCGGGCTAGGGTGGCCGGATGCAGCGGATCGCGTCCGTCATTCGGCTCCGCCCCGAGAAGGAGGCCGAGTATCGCGAGCTCCATGCCGCGGTATGGCCAACAGTCCAAGCGATGCTGAAGCAGATCCACGTCAGCAACTACTCGATCTTCCTCCGCGACGGCGTGCTGTTCAGCTACCTCGAATACCACGGCGACGACTGGGTCGCGGACAGCGCGCGGATGGCGGCCGACCCGGAGACGCAGCGCTGGTGGAAGGTCACCGACCCGTGCCAGCAGCCGGTCGAGACGGCCGCCGCGGGGGAGTGGTGGGCTCCGGCCGAAGAGGTCTTCCACCTCGACTAGCGGTTGGCCACCACCGTTCGCGCCGTTCCGGCGGTGACGGGGAAGCGCACGGTCGGCACGCCGTCCACCACCGTCGGCGTGACCGACTCGCCGTCGACGGTCACGCGAGGCGTACGGCCAAGCCCGCCGAGCGACACCTCCGCTGTCCCCGCTGCCCGGGGCCGCAACGCCAACGACACCGACCGTCCGGCAGCGAACGAGGTCACGTCCACGTCGCTCGTGCCCGGCGCCGACACCGATACCGGGAACGGCGTCAACGCCCGCTTGCCGGCCGACAGCTGATACAGCACGGGCAGCCGCAACGAGTCCGCCTTCATCGCGAGCCGGTACGCGTCGGTGTAGCGATGCGACGCGAAGGCTGCGCGAGCCGCTGTCAACGTCGCCTTGCTCAGGGCATCGCCGGAGCCCTGGTCCGCGGCCACGTTCGCCACCGCGTCGGCAGCGTCGCGCCGCCACTGGACAACGAGGCTCCGGTCCCGCTGCGCCGCCATGTCCAGCCCGACCCGATGCATCAGGTGACCACCGACGGTCGGGAACGCGTACTTCTCGCCGGTGACGCGGATCGTGTACTCGGCGCCGCGGTCCAACGTCTGCACCGGCACGCGGAACGACGCCCAGCCGTCCGCGGGCACCTCCGAGGCACCGAGTGTACGCACCGCCACGACCCGTCCCGAATCGTCAAGCAGCGTGAGCGAAAGCGGCTTGGTGCCCGTCCTCCGGACCCGGACATCCACCGTGTCCGCGAGCCGCAGCTCGCCCGCGGTGAACGTCTCCGAAGCCTGCCCCGACGCCGTACCGTCCGGAGTGCCTTCCAGCACCACGTCGTACGGGTGCGGGTCCGCCATGAACGGCTTGATCCAGTTCGTCGCCTCGTCCGGCGAGCCCGCGCCCTGCCAGTTGTAGATCGTCGTGTAGCGCGATCCACTCACGTACGCCTGCCGCAGCAGCAGCGTCTTGTCCGGCGCGTGCCCCGACACCGAGTTCTCCAGGTTCGGATTCGCCAGCCGCCCGAACTCGCGGGCCTTCTGCAGATGCGTGAACCCGCCCGGCGTGTAGTCGTCCAGCGAGATGTACTCCGCGCCCGGCCGTCCGTGCCGCACGATGCCCTGCGCGATCGAGGCGTGCGGCCCGTCCCAGTACGGCTCCTGCTTGCGCGAGTACACCTCCGAGTGCACGTTGTGCCGCAACGAGTCGCGCGGGAACGTCACACCGGAGTCGTTCACCGCGATGCGTCGCGCGGCAGGCCGGCGTAGAAGACGTCGGCGAACAACTGCTGCGGGTACGACTGGTTCTTGAACATCCAGCGTTTCTCGGCCTCCGACAGCCCGTCGGCCGGGTCGAGCACCACGCCCTCTGCCGCTGCCGCGGCAACGACCGACGGGTTGTAGTCGGCGTAGAGATCGCGCCGTTCGACGCCGTTGTTGTACGTCGTGTAGGCGTTGTCGGCCACGCCCGCGCCGTCGCGCTTCGACCAGTACGTCGACTCCAGTGTCGTGGAGAACGGCAGCAACCGGTCGCCCTCGCCGCTGCTCTGCAGGTCCCACAGCAGCGGCCGCACGAGTGCGAGCGAGTCGTTCGCCTTGGTCTCGAGGTACGCGTTGAGGTCCGGGTTTCGCCACGTCAGCCAAGGCGTGCTGCCCCAGATGTTCGGCACCGACAGCCCGTAGCGCGGCTCGTAGCGCGAACCGAGCAGCGCGTCGAGCCGCTGCCCGTTCCACACGTCCTTGTCCGGCCCGGTCTGGTCCTGTGGGCTCCAGAGCACCTGCTGGTACTTCACGTCGCCGAACGTCCCGCCCTTGCCGTCCGGTATCCGGCCGGGCGTGCCCTCCCAGTCGCTGGTCGACTCGATCGCGAACGGCAGCCCGTACTCGCGGCTCAATCGCAACCACAGTTGATAGTTCGCGGACATCTGATCGCGCGTGCGGTTCGGGAAGTAGTCGAGCACGGACATGCCGAGCTTGACCTCGTCGGTCGGCTGGAACGCCGACTTCAGGTAGTCGAGGCGCTCGCGGAAGTACGCCTCGCCGCGGTGGTCCTGGCCGAGCGCGAACACCATCCGGTCGGGAGTCCGCATACCCTGCTCGCCGACCATACGCTCGAGGTCGCCGTACGCCCACACCTCGGCGAGGTGCGCGGGCCGCGCGCTGGTGCCCTCGACGGTGACGACGACCTTGCCGTCCTTGGTGATCGCGTCGTCGGCGGTGTCGACGAACGCGGAGGTGTAGGGCCCGCCGCCGGTCTCCGCGGTGCGTTCGTCGCGCACGTACGCCAGCACGCCGTCGAGCAGCACGCGGAACCCGTACCCCTCGCCCCACTCGTCGTTCGGGCGAACCTCGCGGAGCTGCAGCGTCAGCGGAACGTGCTTGTCGACGCGCAGCTGGAACGTGAATCGCCCACCCTGGTTGACGGTTCGCGCGGTGTAGCGCTCGGTCAGCTGGCCGGCGTCGACGGTCCCCGAGGTGGAACGCGCGTGCCCATTCGCGTCGAGCTCGTGAGCCCGCTCGCTGCCACGGTCGCCGAGGCGGACGACATCGGTGACCCGACCCGACGCGGGTGGATCGGCCGCGACGGCCGGACCGAGAAGGGTGGCGACGAGGATGAGGGGGAGCGCGATCAGTCTCCGCATGGCCCTGACCCTCGCGTGGCACCCAACCGGGGGTCAAGGCAGGTGCCGGGTCTGGCCTTGGCCGTCTCTGGCAAAGCTGACGGACAGGGTTCAGCGAGATTCGGACCTCGCGTTCTTTTCGGTAGGCGCCGAACCGTCGCGGGGCTAGAGTCCGGACGTGGAAAACCGTTCGACGACCGTCCTGCCCCTGGTGGCCGCGCTCACCACGGTGGTGATGTGGGCCGCTGCCTTCGTCGGCATCCGTGCCGCGGGACGCGAGCTGTCCGCCGGTCCGTTGTCGCTCGGCCGGCTGGTCGTCGCCAGCGTCGTGCTCGGCATCGTCGTCGCGTTGCGGCGCGAACGGTTCCCGCAACGGCGTGACTGGCTGCCGATCATCGGCCTCGGCGTGCTGTGGTTCGGCGCGTACAACGTGCTGCTGAACGAGGGTGAACGACACGTCGACGCGGGTACGGCCTCGATGGTCGTCGGAGTCGGGCCGCTGCTGATCGCGATCCTGGCCGGGATCTTCCTGCGCGAGGGCTTCCCGCGCCCGCTCGTCGCCGGCTTCGCGGTCGCGTTCGTCGGCGCGGTCACGATCGGCATCGCGACGTCGAACTCGCCGACCACGAACGTTCGCGGCACGCTCCTCTGCCTGGGCGCCGCGCTCGCGTACGCCGTCGCCGTCGTCCTGCAGAAGCCCTTGCTCAGCAGGGTTTCCGCGCTGGAGCTCACCTGGCTGGCCTGCACGATCGGCGCGATCGCGTGCCTACCGTTCGCGCCGCAGCTCAGCAGGGAGCTGGGTCAGGCGTCGGCGTCGACGATCGGGTGGACGGTGTTCCTCGGCCTGGGTCCGACCGCGCTCGCGTTCACCACCTGGGCGTACGCGCTGGCGAGGACGAGCGCCGGCAAGATGGGCGTGACCACGTACCTGGTCCCGCCGATCACGATCCTGCTGGGCTGGCTGATGCTCTCCGAAGTCCCACCGTGGTTGGCGATCGTCGGTGGCGCGCTCTGTCTCGTGGGTGTGGTGGTCGCGCGCAACTGGAAGCCGAAGGTCAAGTCCCCGGTCGCTGCTTCACCCCAGCCTTGAGCAGCTCGACGACCTCGGCGAGGCGCTCGACCCGCTTCTCCGGGCTCCGCTTGGTCGCCCGGATGTACGTCAAGTACGCCTTGCGGTAGAACTGCGCGATCGAGTCGAAGAACTCGCCGGCCTTCGGCTCGGCCTCGAACGCCGCGGCGATGTCGGGATCGAGGTCGTCCCGCTGCGGTCCTTCGGGTGCCAGGACGACCGTCACCTGTTGGGTGTCGCCGACCTTGCAGCCTCGCCCCCAGGCCGGGCCGAGCACGAACCGGTAACCGCCGTCCTCCTTCTCCAGAACGGCGCGCAAGCCCTTGCCGTCGATCGATCCGGTCAGGTGGTGGGTCGCCTTCGTTCCCCACACCTCGTCCGGGTCGAACGGCACCTGGATGGTGACTCGTCCGTCCCGGCCGACCTCGGCTGTCGCCTTGAACGTCTGCGTACTCACTGTCCTGGCTTCCAATCCGGGTCGCGTGCCCACGGCGAGTTCGCCCACGGGTCGTAGTCGTGCAACAGCTCCTCCTGCGGCGGACGTTCCGCTTCCGGGATGTGCTGGAGGTTGACGCGGATGCGGTACCAGATCGAGCTCTGCCCGCGCATGCCGTCGACGAGGATGTCCGCGGGCTCGAGGTAGTGCACGACGTCGGGGTGCTTCGCCTTCCAGCGTTCGAGCGCATCCATCGACTCGGGCTTCGTCTTCGAACGCGCGATCTCGATCAGCGGCATCGACGACTGGCGCCGGCCCGTTCCGCTCTTCTCCGGCTTCTCGGCGGGACCGAGGCGCTCGGCGAGGTCGAGCAGGGCGTCGAGCGATCCGGACGTCTCTTCGATCCCTTGCCACGGGTCGCCGCGCTCGGCGAACCGCGCCATCACCGTCGGCAGCGTGAAGCTCTCCGGCCGGCAGGTGGCGACCTCGTCCCAGTCGAGCGGCGTCGAGACGCGCGCGTCGGGCTTCGGGCGGACGGAGTACGCGGACGCGACCGTACGGTCCTTCGCGTTCTGGTTGAAGTCGACGAAGACGCCCTCGCGTTCTTCCTTCCACCACTTGGCGGTCGCGATGTCCGGTGCGCGGTTCTCGACCTCGCGGGCGACGGTCTCGGCGGCCTTGCGCACCTCGCGGTACTGCCAGCGCGGGTCGATGCGCGTGTAGATGTGGAAGCCACGCGACCCGGACGTCTTGGGCCAGGCCCTCAGCCCGTGGTCCTCGAGGACCTCCTTGGCGACGAACGCGACGTCGAGGATCTGCTTCCACTCGATGCCGGGATTGGGGTCGAGGTCGATGCGGAGCTCGTCCGGCTGGTCGAGGTCCTCGGCCTGCACGGGGTGCGGGTTGAGGTCGATGCAGCCGAGGTTGATCACGTACGCGAGCCCGGCGGCGTCACGTACGACGGCCTCCTCCGCGCTCGTCCCGGAGCGGTAGCTGAGCGTCGCGGTGTCGAGCCAATCAGGCCGGTTGGCGGGGACGCGCTTCTGGAAGAAGGCCTCCTCGTCGATGCCCTTGACGAACCGCTTGAGGATCATCGGCCGTCCGCGGATGCCTCGCAGCGCGCCGTCGGCGACCGCCAGGTAGTAGTTGACGAGGTCGAGCTTGGTGTGGCCGCCCTCCGGAAAGATCAGCTTGCCCGGGTTGGAGATGCGCACGGCCTTGCCGTCGACCTCCAGCTCCAGCTGCTCCCTCTTCGCCATACATCCACCCTAGGCCCGGCGCGCTTCCAGTCCATCGAGGATGAGGTCGAGGCCGTACGCGAACTCGCTCGCGAAGTCGTAGCCAGGCCGCAGGACGTGGTCGGCGATCATCTCGGCGAGGTACGGCAGTTCGTCCGCGGGCAGCTGGTCCAGGATGCTGCCGGCGACGTCCTCGACCTCGTCCGACGTCCGCATCGGCAGGTTCGCCTCCTGCAGGACGTAGCCGCCCACGTAGCTGTCGACGAGCGAGATCGCGTGCGCGGCCATGGGCAGCGCGAACCCCGCCTTCCGGAAGACGCCGAGCATGGCGTCGTTGCGGCGCAGCGTCGCCGGCCCCGGGTTGCGGCGCGAGTCCAACATGCCGAGCGCCCAGCTGTGCCGCGACAGGACCGTCCGCGCCGAGGAGGCCTCCGCCCGGATCGCGTCGCGCCAGTCGTCGGCGTCGGCCTGGGGGAGCTCGATCGCCGCGTACACCGCGTCGACCACGCCGTCGAGGATCGCGTCCTTGTTCGGTACGTGGTGGTAGAGCGACATCGCCTCGACGCCGAGCTCCTGCGCGACCCGTCGCATCGTGATCGACTCCGCGCCGCCGCGGTCCGCGACCTGGATCGCGGCCTCGAGCACGCGATCCCTGCTCAGCGGTGGACGCGTTGACATACTTACGAGTGTAAGGCAGCCTTACAGGTGTAAGTCCAATGGGTTTGAGAGGGGATGCGAGATGCCGATGCCATGGTGGTGGGGACACCTCAACAAACGGGTGTTCAACCCGCCCGCGATCGCGGGTGGGAAGTGGCCGGTGCTGACCCACGTCGGCCGAACGTCGGGCACGACGTACCAGACGCCGCTCGACCCGTTTCCCGTCGAGGGCGGCTACCTGTTCGTGCTCGTGTACGGGTCGCGCTCGGACTGGGTGCGCAACATCCTGGCCGCCGGGAGCGCGCGCCTCCGGGTCGACGGGAAGGAGGTCGAGCTCGCCGCGCCACGCCTCGTCGTAGAGGAGGAGGCGTTGCTGGCGTTGCCCAAGGACGGACGGCCACCGAGGATGCTGCGCATCACCGAGTTCCTCCGGATGGACCTGGCGGTGCCCGCGGCGGACGCGGCCTAGGCCGAGCCTCCGTCGAGGATCCACTCGGTTCCGTCGGGGCCGTCGCGCAGCTCGACGCCCGCGGCGGCGAGGGCGTCCCGGAGCTGGTCCGCGTACGCCCATTCCGAGGCGTCGCGCAGCCGCTCGCGCAGCGCGAGCAGCGGCTCGACCAGCGGGCCGAAGACCGCCCGCGGATCGCGAATGCCCTTCTCCGCAACGGCTCCGAGTCGTACGACCATGCTCCGCAACACGTCCGCCGCCTGGTTCGTACCCTCGTCCTCCTCGGTGTCGGCGGCCCACTCGCGGATCGCCGACTCCAGGTCGAGGATCGCCCGGGTCATCGCCGACGCGTCCCGTTCGGACAACGCGGCGTCGAAGCGGCGTTCGCACGAGGCCGTGAGCTCCATCAACGTCAACGACTCGGGCGATTCCGCGGCCACGGTCGACGAATCTCCGGCGGGCGCGGCGGGAACGGCCGAGCCCGCTTCGCGAAGGAGCTGTCGTAGCTCGTCGAGCGACAGCGTCGTCCCGCTGGGGAGAACGGTGCTTCGCCCCGCCCGGCGCACTGTCAACCCGCCCTTGCCCATGATCTCGACGATGGAGGTCTCGAGGTCGATCAGCGCCGCGGTGTGCTCGTCGAGCCCGATGACGGCGGAGTCGTCGGGCAGCTCCTTCTCCAGCACCGTCAGCCGTCGCTCGCCGAGGTAGCAGAACCTCGTGTCGTGGTTGCGTCCCTCGTTGTTGTCGTAGTGCGGGATCAGCGCCGCCGGCAGATCGAGCTCGCCGAGCAGGTCGAGCCCGGGCAGCCAGTGTGGATCCGCGCCGACCTTGTAGATCTCGTAGACGGGCAGCGTCACCGCGCCGGCGGTCGCCGCCGCGGCCGAGGCGAACAGCGTGACGCCGGTGCCGGTACGGACTCGTTCCCGCAGGGCGCGTTCGAACGGGCCGTCGTGCCAGCAACGCAGCAGGTACGACGGGCTGCCCGGCCCGGAGAACACCCAGTCGGCCGTACGTACTGCCGCGACCCCGGCGTCGTGGAAGCCGGATAGCTCGGACACGACCGACACCTTCAGGCCGACGCTCTCGCTGAAGTACTTCTGCGCGTTGGCCGAGATGCCCGCGACGTTCTCCTGGAACGCGTACGGCGCGTCCAGCAGGACGGCCTTCGGCGCACTGACGCCGAGCCGGCTGACGAGGTCGCGATGGATGCGCACCATCGTCGGACTCGTCTCACCCGACCCCATCAACGCGAGCAGCCCCACCGACGCTCCCTCTGCGATCGAACCCACCTGCGTTAGCGAAGGTAGACGACCGCGCCGGGCACGTCACGTGGTCGAGATCGCGAGCCTCCCGGCGAGGGCGGGCGCAAGGTCGGCGAGCAGTCCGGCCAGCGCCGGGTCGCGCTCGAGCGCGGCGCGGGCGGACGGATCCGTCTCCAGTAGGAAGCCGAGGTGCCGGATCGCGTGCGCGGCGACCTGGTCGTTCGTCACGTCGGGCGGGGTCGGCCGGCTCGGACCGTCGCCGGTCGCGAAGACCAGATCCTCCAGCGGAGTTGCCGATTCGGCCGGCCGCGGGTCCGGCGCGACCGCGTACGTCAACACGATCGTCCCGTCCGGCATCGGCCGCCAGCTGGTCGAGTGGACCAGCGAGTCGCCGTCGCGTAGACCTACGAGTCGCGCCACCGCGAGATCGGGCGATTCGCCCGCGCCGAGGTATCCCGCGACCCGCCGGTACGCGAGCCCGGGCGCGCCGCGGAATGCGTACACCTCGACCTGAACCGGCCGAGTCGCCAGCGGTACGTAGTTGCGACTCTTTTGCAACACGGGACGAGCATAGTGCCCTTATCTGATGGCGTACGCGCGGATCACCTGCTGGTCGACGTCGTTGCCGGCGGTGTCACGCGCCGTGACGCGGAGCGAGAGCTGTCCGGAGGCCGGCGGACGCAGGTCCACCAGGGAGGTGTCGCCGGCGCGGCGGGCCTGGACGGACTGCCACGTCGAGCCGTCGTCGTACGACACCGAGACGGTGGTCGCCGCGAGCGGAGCGCCGGCCGCTTGCGAGTGATGCCGCACGGACACCTCGAGCCGCTGCGTGCGCCCGCCCTCGATCGAGTTGTCCAGGGCGGTCGCCATCCGGTAGCGCACGTTGAGCAGCGGTTCGTACCGGCAGCTCGCGGTCGGCTCCAGCCGGCCCATCACGCACATCGAGCCCGCGGGGATCGATCCCGGCGCGGTCTTCCCGGCCGAGTGGAACGTCCAGTTGGTCCGCACCTCGCGGCCGCCGCCACGCGGGTCGGCGTACCGGTCGGTCAGGCGGTACGTGGCCGCCTGCGGTGGCAGCAGGTAGTAGCCGATGCCGTAGTAGTTCTCCGACAGCGCCTTGAGCGGCAGCTCCTCCTCGCCGGCGTACAGGTGCACCTCGTGCAGCCAGGTCTGCGTGTGCGTCCAGTGGTGCGGCTCGGCGTCGACGTCCAACCCGGTCGGGAGGAACCGGTCGCCCTCGCGGCAGAACGCGCACAGCGCGGGCCACGCCGGCCCCAGCTCGTCGGCGGGGACGTCGAACGAGCCGGGTACGAGCGGCCCGGCGAACCAGTGGTCCGCCGGCATCCGGCCGCGCCGTTCGTACGTCCCGTCTGATCCCATCGCCTGGATCCAGGTCCCGTCCGCGGCGTAGTGGTTCATCGACCCGATCCAGGCCAGGCGGTCGCTCGTCGGGCCGATGTACGCGGTGTGGTTCTGCGGTCCCCAGACCCCGACCGACACGAGCGAGCCACTCGGCAGCTCGGTGTGCGCGTAGAACGCGAGCTGGTTGAGCTGGCTGTCCGTGTCGCCGTGCAGGGACACCGGCACCGCGGCGAGATTCGCCTGGTGCACAAGGGCAGGCGACGCCGACGGGATGCCGGTTGGGTGGTCGTAGTGCAGGTGCATGGTGGACGTCAAGGTCGGCTTGGCACTCACGTCGAGCCGCACCGGACCGGCCCTGAGCAGCTCGCGCAGTCTTGCTCCCTCGGCGTACCTCAGCGACAGGACGGGCAGCCGGACGCCCTGGACGGGCACGGGCTGGAACGCGATCGCGTCCTCGAGGTCGAGGGCGAACAGGACAGCCTTCACGCCGGCGGCCTTGCCGTTGCGAATCGCCTTCTCCGCTTGGGCGAACAGGTAGCCGTACGGATCCTTCTCCGGCACGGGCAGCGTGACGAGCGCGAGCTTGCCGGCAGCTCCCGCGAACCTCGCGGCCTCACCGACGCCGGCGTCGATCAGCGGCACGCGGAAGTCGCCGTCCAACCGTTCCACGGCGTCGGGCACCACGTAGTAGACCGGGTACATCGGCTGACCACGGCCGCCGGCGACCTGCATCGTCACCATCGGCGGCGCGAGCGTCCAGTGCGACTCGAACGTGAAGCGGCCAGGATTCGGCCGTGTACGTTGAGGAATCGCGCGCAGCTCGGTGTCGGGGGAGTGCGCGGCCGAGAACGAGTTGATGTACGCGACGCGTTCGGCCAGCTTCCAGACGAAGCCGATCGAAGAGGCGAACGGCTGCGTGGTCTCCCGGGTCTTCGGCTGCTGCAGAACTCCTTCACGCGCGTCGAACGTCAGCGAGGCGTCGGCAGTCGTGAGGTCGACCGCGGACTCGATGCCGAGAGTTACGCGATCGCGCGTGAAGTTTCGCTCGTAGAGCTTCGCGTGCACGTCATACACGCCGACGGGCAGGTCGATCGTCGCGACGCCCTGCTCCGGATAGAACGAGAAGATCGTGTCGACGAACGGGTCCTTCGTCGGTGCGGCGCTGTCGATGCGCACGGCCTCGAGGCTGCCGCCGGCTGGCTGCCCGGCAGAACCTGTGAGGTTCACGGTGAGGCGTTGCGACTTGACCGCCTTGTAGTAGCCGAGCGGCGTCCGTACGACGGTGTCGCCGCTGGTCGCGACGAGCTGTCCGGAGAACGCGCCGGTGTCGCCGACGCGTGGATCGAGCGTGACGGTGACGGCGGCGGAACCGTTCGCCGGAACCATCAGCTCGGTCGCGGAAAGCGTCAGCGCGCTCGCCGGTGCAGGCTCGCCGACGAGGTTCTTCGCGCTGACGTTCAGCTGGAGCGTCACCGGCGCGGGGCCGGTGTTGCGGTAGGTCACGGCACGCGTGACGGGGGCGTCGTCGGACTGCGGCCAGGCGAACGCGCCGAACCCGACCGACGCAGGTTCGGCGGCGACGTGCTGGGCGTACGCGCGGGCGACGTCGAGCCGGCCAGCACCTTGGGCGAACCCGGACGCTTCGATGGGGTGGGCGCTCCCGACGAGCGCGGACTTCAGCTGGTTCGCCCGCCAGTCCGGGTGCGCCTGGGCGAGCAACGCGGCGGCGCCGGCGACGTGCGGCGCGGCCATCGACGTCCCGTTCAACGACGTGTAGTGCTCGTCGACCGGGTCGCCGAGGTCGGTGCCGGCCGCCCGAGCAGCGACGATGGCGACGCCGGGTGCGGTGATCTCCGGCTTCACCGCACCGTCGCCGCGGCGCGGACCGCGGGAGGAGAAGCTCGCGATGCGGTCCTGCTTGTCGACCGCGCCGACGGTGAGACCGGCAGTCGCCGCGCCGGGCGAGGTGACCGTGGAGTCGCCTGGCCCTGCGTTGCCCGCCGAGAGGACGAACAGCACGCCGGTCTCGGCGGTGAGGCGGTTCACGGCCTCGCTCATCAGGTCCGTGCCGTCGGAGAACCCGCCGCCGAGGCTCATGTTGACCACGCTCGCGCCGGACCGTACGGCCCAGTCCATGCCTTCGAGGATCCACGAGGTCGCGCCGGAGCCGTTGCTGTTGAGAACCTTGCCGACGACGAGCTCGGCGCCGGGCGCGACGCCCTTCCGCCCCGCGGCGGTGGCGGCTACGTGCGTCCCGTGGCCGTTGCCGTCGACGGCGTCCGGCTCGGGGGTGAAGTTCTGGCTCGCCGCGATCTTGCCGGCGAGGTCGGGGTGGGTCGGGTCGATACCGGTGTCGAGGACGGCGACCTTCACGCCGCGTCCGTCGTACCCGGACTGCCACACCGCCGGAGCGCCGACCTGCGGGACGCTGTCGGCGAGGCTCGCCCGGACCGGCGCGTCGAACCAGATCTTGCGCTGACGTTGGGGGTTGAACGCGTTCCAGAACGTCGCCGCGTCGTCGACGGTCATGGCAGCGCTGGAGACGGTGGGGAGGACGGCGGTGACGGTGCTCGCGGGAAGCGCCTCGGCGCGCTGGGCGAGCGTTCTGGCGTTGTCGTACGTGACGATGACGGGTACCGCGCCCTGTCGGAGCTTCGCGAGCTCGCGTACGTCGAACAGCTCTGTGTCGAGCCGGTCGGCGCGGAGGTCGTCGGCGGCGTCGGACGGGACGACGTAGTAGCCCGTCTGGTCGCTCCGGCTCTCGAACGTCGGTGGCAGACCGGTGGCGCGCGGGGCCGGCTGGATCGTCACCCGTTCCTTGCCGTCTGGCCCACGCTGGTAGGCGATCCGGTCGCCGGTGAGCAGCGTCACCTGGGTCGTTCGGGCGGTCTCGACCGGGACGGATGGAGCTGCGGACGCGTTCGTGGGGACGGCGAGAGCCGTTGCCAGCAAGGCAGGGGCAACGAGGGCCGGGACGCGGCGAATCACTTCTGTGACAGTAGGGATCCGAGGCGTGCCGTTCTAGGTCGTCGCGCGGCGCATTACCGCCACTGGCGTAATCCAGCCACTAGGGCTTGCGCATCCCGAGAATCGTCACCGCGCCGGGCCCGGGCCTGGTCCTCGGTCGAGAGCAGGTCGGGGTGCTCGAGCCAGTACAGCCGCGCGGTGTCGGAGCACGTTCCGCCAGGCGGGACCAGTCGCCCTCTAGGAGCTCCACGTTCGGTACGTCGGCGAACAGCTCGGACGCGGCGGCGTACCGGTCCGGATCCAGCTCGACGCTGACGAATCGCGTCGACGGGTCGGCCAGGCTGAGCATCCACGCCAGGCCGACGCCGCAACCCGTTCCGGTCTCGCCGACCATGGCGCCCGGCCGCGCGGCGACCAGCGCCTGCAACAGGCGCGCGTGACCAGGCCTGCTGGAGTTGGCAAATGCGAGGTTTTCGGCCATTTCGACGGCACGCGCGACGAGCGGTGGCAGGTCGGCTTCCAGGACGTGAAGACGCGTTCCATCGGGCGACATGTAGGCACCTTGGCACAGTTGCGGGATAGGCTGCACCCCAGATAAGCGCGTGGTCGGGGGCCTCGGGAATGCGCTTCCCCAGGAGAGGTGATCGATGACCGAAGCCGTCCGTCTCGGGATCAACGGGCAGCGAGTCGACGTCCAGGCGCCCATCGGGCGCACGCTCGCCGAGGTGCTGCGTGACGATCTCGGCATGACAGGGACGAAGGTCGCTTGCGGTGAAGGCCACTGCGGAGCGTGCACGGTGCTCGCGGACGGCAAGCCCCGACTGTCGTGCATCTCGCTCGTGCATCAGCTCGACGGCGCCGAGATCACCACGATCGAAGGGCTTCGCGACCACCCGCTCGTCGACGCTTTCGTCAACGCCGACGCCCTGCAGTGCGGATTCTGCACGCCGGGGCAGATCGTGTCGGCCGCCGCTCTCGTGGCCGAGAAGCCCGAGCCCAGCCGTGAGGAGATCCGGCACGCGATGGCCGGCAACATCTGCCGCTGCGGCGCGTACCCGAAGATCGAGGAGGCGATCACCAGATGGCGCGACTGATCAAGACCGAACGTGAGGTCGAGGGCCGGTACGAGACCATCTGGCTCGTCGTCGAGGAGGACGCGCTCGACCAATGGCCGAGCGGACCGCTCGAGGTCGTCGGCCGGCCCGCGAAGCGGAAGTCCGGACATGCCCGAGCACGCGGCGAGGCCCGCTACATCGGCGACCTCCGCCCGGCCGGGCTGCTGCAGGCGGCGGTGCTGCGGTCGCCGTACGCGCACGCACGCGTCCGCCGCATCGACCTGTCCCGCGCGCTCGAGGCCCCCGGTGTCCGCGGGGCGATCGGGCCCGGCGAGGCGCACGAGCTCGACGAGCTCGCGGGCTACCACGGCGCTCCGGTCGCGGCCGTCGCCGCCGACTCGCTAGCCGAGGCGCAGGCCGCTTTGGCGTTGATCGACGTCGAGTGGGAGGTGCTCGAGCCGCTGCTCGATCCCGACGAGGCCGTCCGCCGTGGCCAGCTGAACGGCGAGGCCCGCGTGCACGAGCGCGGCGACGTCGACCAGGCTCTCGCCGACGCGGACGTGGTGATCGAGGCCGAGTACCGCACCCAGGCCGTCGTCCACAACGCGCTCGAGACGCACCAGTCGGTCTGCCTGTGGGAGGGCCAGCAGCTCACCGTCTACATCTCCACCCAGGACATCTGGGGCGTCCGCAACGAGGTCGCGCGCACGCTGGGCATGGAGCGCGACGACGTCCGCGTGATCTGCGAGTACATGGGCGGCGGGTTCGGCGCGAAGAACAGTGCCCACCACTACACCTACGTCGCCGCCGAGCTCGCCAAGCGCACCGGCCGTCCGGTCCGCTGTGCGCTGACCCGGCGCGAGGAGGCCACCGCCTCCGGCAACCGCAATCCGACCATCCAGCGGCTCCGGATCGGTGCCCGCTTCGACGGCACGATCACCGCGCTGTCCGGCGATTTCATCGCCTGCCTGGGCTGGAGCGGCTGGCACGCCAGCACCGCCGGCCCGATGCAGACGCTGTACGCCTGCCCGAACGTGCGGACGGTCGAGTACGCGACGCAGCTCAACACGCCGCCTATGGAGTCGTTCCGCGCGCCGGGCTTCGTCGAGGGCACGTTCGGCATGGAGTGCCTCGTCGACGAGCTCGCTGCCCGGCTCGGTCTCGACCCGCTGGAGCTGCGGCGGCGCAACCACACCGACGCCGATCCGGCCGCTGGGCGTGCGTATTCGTCGAAGAACCTGCTCGAGTGCTACCGCCGCGCCGAACCGCACTGGGCGCGGCGTGAGGCAGTTCGCGCCGGGAGCGAGGGGCCGTGGAAGCGCGGCATGGGGATGGCCAGCCAGATCTGGTACGGCGGTGGCGGACCGCCCGCGTATGCGTGGATCCGCGTCACCTCCGACGGGCGGGCGCAGGTCGTCACCGGCATGCAGGACATCGGCACGGGCAGCCGGACCGCGATGGCACAGATCGCCGCGGAGGAGCTCGGACTGCCCCTCGACCGGGTCGACACGTCGCTCGGTGACACCTCGCGCGGGCCGTTCGCCGTCGCCGCGGCGGGCTCGTCGACCACTCCGTCGATGGGTCCTGCCGTTCGGGCGGCGGCCGCTGACGCTGCCCGGCAGATCCTGGAGATCGCGGCGCAGCGGTACGACCGGACGCCGGAGACTCTGCGGCTGGCTGGTGGGCAGATCGTCGCTGCCGACGGCGAGTCGTGGCCGCTGTCGGATCTGTTGAGCCTGCTCGGCAACGCGCAGATCCTGGGCAAGGGCGCGCGGGGGCCGAACCCGGCAGGTTTGGGCGTTCACACGTTCGGCGTCCAGGTCGTCGAGGTCGCGGTCGACGTCGAGACCGGGCAGGTCGTGGTGGACAAGGTCTTCTCGATCCACGACGTCGGCCGGGTGATCAACCCGTTGGGCGCGTCGTCGCAGATCGAGGGCGGGATCATCCAGGGCGTCGGTGGCACGTTGTCCGAACGTCAGGTGCTCGACGCGGCGACCGGGACCGTGCTGACGCGGACGCTCGACGCGTACCGGATGCCGACGATCGCCGATGTTCCGGAAATCGTGGCGGAGCTGGTCGATATTCCGGACCCGAATCTCACCAACCTGGGCGCGAAAGGTCTCGGTGAGCCGCCGATCATCCCGGTCGCCGCGGCGATCGCGAACGCGATCCGCGACGCGACCGGCGCGACCGTGCGGGAGCTGCCGATCGACCGGGCGACGATGTTGGCGGCCTTGGCCTCGGTCTCGGCCGACGCGGCTGCGAAGGAGCGGCATGGAACTGCAGCGGCCATCTGACCTCGCCGACCTCGCCTCGGCGGGTCTCGGGAACGGCGCCGTCGCGCTCGCCGGGGGCACCGAGGTGGTGCAGCTGGTGCGCGACGGGCTGCTGCACGCCGAAACTCTCGTAGACATCAGCGCTCTCGTTCCGCGCGGCATCGTCACGGTCAACGGCGTGGTGACGATCGGGGCGGCGACCGTGCTCGGGGAGCTGGAACTTTCGGACGCAGTACCGGAAGCGTTGCGGGAGGCCTGTCGGCTGTCCGCGTCGCCGCAGTTGCGGAACATGGCGACGATCGGCGGCAACCTGCTGCAGGCGACGCGGTGTTGGTACTGGCGGCTGTCGTACGGCTGCTGGTTGCAGGGCGGCTCGACCTGCCTGGCTCGGGAGGGTCAGGGTGGGGAGCACGCGATCGTGGGGAACGACCGCTGCGCCTCGGCCCACCCTTCGGATCCGGCGGCGGCGCTGCTCGCGCTGGGTGCGTCGGTGCGGACGGATCGGCGGACGTTCCCGCTGGCCGACCTGTACCGGCTGCCGACGGACGAGGACCGTTCGCTCCTGACGCTGGAGAGCGGGGAGCTGATCCTGGAACTTTCGGTGCCGCTGCCTGACGCGAGCGTGTATCTGAAGGCGATGGACCGCGCGCGGTACGCGTTCGCGCTGGTGGGAGTCGCGGCGGCGCGGTTCGGGTCCGACGTGCGGTACGGGTTGGCCGGGGTGGCGCCGGTGCCCTGGGCGATCTCCTCGGAGGCGGCGCTGGACTCGGCGACGCCTCTGGAGCAGTCGGCGTACAAGGTCCAGCTGGCCCGAACGCTGGTCGGGCGGGCGCGGCAGGCGGTCGACGGAGCGTAATGAAGTGGGCGCCGCAGCCGGTGCCTGCCTATCCTTGCCCACGTCATGAAGACGTCATCTCGGCCGCCGCGTGCCCGCCGTTCCCGTCACGCTGGCCGGGGTCCTCGCCTGGATCCGGCTCGCCTGGAGCAGCGGCGGGCGGCCGTACCCGAGATCACGTACCCGCCCGAGCTGCCGATCAGCCAGCACAAGGACGAGATCGCCGAGGCGATTCGGGACCACCAGGTCGTGATCGTCGCGGGGGAGACGGGTTCCGGTAAGACCACGCAACTTCCGAAGATCTGTCTCGAGCTCGGTCGTGGCATCGAGGGCACGATCGGGCACACGCAGCCGCGGCGGCTGGCGGCTCGTACGGTCGCCGACCGGGTCGCCGAGGAACTGTCGACGTCGCTCGGCGAGGTCGTGGGCTTCAAGGTGCGGTTCACCGACCGGTCCAGCGACTCGACGCTCGTGAAGCTGATGACGGACGGCATCCTGCTCGCGGAGATCCAGCGGGACCGGGAGCTGCGGCAGTACGACACGCTGATCATCGACGAGGCGCACGAGCGCAGCCTCAACATCGACTTCATCCTCGGGTATCTGAAGCAGCTGCTGCCGCGTCGGCCCGATCTCAAGGTGATCATCACGTCGGCGACGATCGACCCGGACCGGTTCTCGAGACATTTCGGAAACGCGCCGATCCTCGAGGTGTCGGGGCGTACGTACCCGGTCGAGGTGCGCTATCGGCCGATCGTCGAGGACGCGGACGACGCCGATCGGGACCAGATCCAGGCGATCTGTGACGCTGTCGACGAGCTGGTGTCGGAGCCGCCGGGGGACATCCTCGTCTTCCTTTCCGGGGAACGGGAGATCCGGGACACCGCCGATGCTCTGAAACGGCAGAACCTGCGGCAGACCGAGGTCTTGCCTCTGTACGCGCGGTTGTCGCATGCCGAGCAGATCCGGGTGTTCCAGTCCCATCCTGGCCGGCGGATCGTGCTGGCGACGAATGTTGCGGAAACGTCGTTGACTGTTCCGGGAATCAAGTACGTGATCGACCCTGGGACCGCGCGAATCTCTCGGTACAGCGCGCGGTTGAAGGTGCAGCGGCTGCCGATCGAGCCGGTCTCACAGGCCTCGGCGAACCAGCGGATGGGCCGCTGCGGCCGTACGTCGGACGGGATCTGTATCCGGTTGTACGCCGAGGAGGACTTCCTCGGGCGGGCGGAGTTCACCGAGCCGGAGATCCTGCGGACGAACCTGGCCTCGGTCATCCTGCAGATGAACGCCGCCGGGCTTGGAGATATCGGCGCTTTTCCGTTCGTGGAGCCGCCCGACCGCCGAAACATCCGGGACGGCATGGATCTGCTCAACGAGCTCGGGGCTCTGGTCGACGGTCAGCTGACCAAGCTGGGCCGGCGGCTGGCGCAACTTCCGTTGGACCCGCGGCTCGCGCGGATGGTGTTGGCGGCCGCGGAGAACGAGTGTGTGCGCGAGGTCATGGTGATCACGGCGGCACTGTCGATCCAGGACCCGCGGGAACGGCCGGTCGAGAAGCAGGAGGCGGCCACGCAGGCGCACGCGCGCTTCGCGGACAAGGAGTCGGACTTCTCGTCGTACCTGAACCTGTGGCGGTACTTGCAGGACAAGCAGCGAGAACTCTCCTCCAACCAGTTCCGGAAGTTGTGTCGTGCGGAGTTCTTGAACTACCTGCGGGTGCGGGAGTGGCAGGACATCGAGAGCCAGCTGCGGCAGCTGACCAAGCAGCTGGACGTGACGGTGAACTCCGAGCCTGCGGATCCGCAGAAGGTCGTTTTGTCTTTGCTGACTGGGCTTCTGTCGCATATCGGTGTGAAGGACGAGGAGGAGAAGGGCGACCCGGCTACGCGGAGTCGGCGGCGCACCTCGTTCGAGTACCAGGGGGCGCGCGGTGCTCGGTTCGCGATCTTCCCTGGGTCTTCGCTGTTCAAGAAGTCGCCGAAGTGGGTGATGGCGGCGGAGCTCGTCGAGACGTCCCGACTGTGGGCCCGGATCGTGGCGCGGATCGAGCCGGAGTGGGTCGAGCCGATCGCTCCGCACCTGATCAAGCGGTCGTACTCCGAGCCGCACTGGTCGAAGTCGCGCGGCGCTGTGATGGCGTACGAAAAGGTAACCCTGTATGGCGTTCCGATCGTGTCGTCGCGGCTCGTGCAGTACGGGCGGATCGACCCGGTGCTGTCGCGGGAGCTGTTCATCCGGCATGCGCTGGTCGAGGGCGATTGGGTGACACATCACTCGTTCTTCGCCGAGAACCGTGCGCTGCTGGAGGAGGTCTCGGAGCTGGAGAATCGCGTACGGCGGCGGGACATTCTCGTGGACGAGGAGACGCTGTTCGCGTTCTACGACTCGCGGGTGGGGTCCGATGTGGTGTCGGCGGCGCACTTCGACTCGTGGTGGAAGAAGACGCGGCGGGAGTCGCCGGATCTGCTGAGCTTCTCCAAGGCGATGCTGGTGAACGAGGGCGCCGGCGTCGTGTCGGAGGAGGAGTACCCGCGGGAGTGGCATTCGGACGGCATCGAGCTGCCTTTGACGTACCAGTTCGAGCCTGGGGCGTTGGCCGACGGCGTGACGGTGGATGTGCCGTTGTCGGTGTTGAACCAGGTGTCGGAGGACGGGTTCGAGTGGCATGTGCCGGGGATGCGGCTGGAGTTGGTGACGGAGCTGATCCGTTCACTGCCGAAGTCGTTGCGGCGCAACTTCGTACCCGCGCCGAACTTCGCGCGCTCGGTGCTGCCGCAGCTGGACGCGTCGGTGCCGTTGCTGGACTCGCTGGAGCGCGAGCTGCTGCGGACGAGTGGCGTGCGGGTGACGCGGGAGGACTGGGACCTTTCGAAGGTGCCGGACCATCTGAAGGTGTCGTTCCGCGTTCTCGACGAGAACGGTCGCGAGCTTGCTGTCGGCAAGGACCTCGATGCCCTGAAGCGCGAGCTCCGTGGCTCGTTGCGCGAGGTGATCTCGTCGGCGGCCTTGGGTCTGGAAGTTTCGGGGCAGCGCACCTGGACGTTCGGCACCTTGCAGCGAGAATTCTCGACGCGGCGCGGTGGCCTCGAGGTCCGGGCCTACCCGGCGCTGGTGGACGAGGGCTCGTCGGTGGGCGTGCGTTTGTTTGATACGCCTGAGGCGCAGGCGGCGTCGATGTGGGCGGGGACGCGCCGGCTCTTGTTGCTGAACGTCGGCTCGCCGGTGCGGTATGTGCTGGGGCAGCTGTCGAACCGGACCAAGTTGGCGCTGTCGACGCACTGGCGGGGGTCGTCGGGGGACCTGTTCGACGACAGCGTGGCGTGCGCCGTGGACAAGCTGGTGTCGGACGCCGGGGGACCAGCCTGGGACGAAGCGGCGTTCCGTTCCCTCTTCGACGCCGTCCGCTCGTCACTGCACGACCTGTCGCTGGACACGGTGCAGAAGGTCGGAGCGATCCTGTCGCTGGCCCACGAAGTCACGGTGGGCCTCGACGCCCTGCCGGCCTCCTTGTCGGTGTCTGTGGCCGACGTCAAGTCCCAGTTGACAGGGCTGGTGTATCCCGGCTTCGTGACAGCCACCGGCTGGGCCCGCCTCCCCGACGTCGAACGCTACCTCCGCGCGGTGGCGTACCGGTTGACGAAACTTCCGGAGAACCCGTACCGAGACCGGCAGTGGACCGACGACATCCAAGCCGTCGAAGCGGAGTACAGCACCTGGCTCGCCTCGCTGCCCGAGTCCCGCCGCACGACGGAGGCCGTCCGAGCGGTTCGCTGGATGCTCGAAGAGCTCAGAGTCAGCCTCTTCGCCCAACACCTCCGCACCCGCCAACCCATCTCCGACAAACGCCTCCGCCGCGCCATGGAAGCCGCCAGCTGACCTCGCTAGCGCCAGATCGTTGCGGCTGGAGGCATGCGAAAGGGCGGCCCGCCACCACGACCGCCCCTTCGTCCAGCTGGCTCTACTTGATCTCGAGGTGGTCCCGGCCGGGGAACTCCGGCTGGGGGTACGAGGTCTCCTTGCCGTACAGGAACGCGGTTGAGGCGATGTCGTCCTGCAACGAGAGGTAGCGGCCGTCGTTGCGCCAGCCCAGGGCTTGGATGTTCACCTTGAGGTCCGTGGCGAAGCGGATCGGGTCGAATATGTGCCAGCGGTACATGCCGAAACGCTGCTGGCTCTGGTACAGCCCGTCCGGCCGCAGGATCTGGTGCAGGCCCAGGAACGGCGTCGTGAAGGCTGTGTAGCCGTTGCCCGGAACGTCGAAGTTCCACGCCCCGCCGAAGTAGTCCTCGGTGCCCGTTCCACAGATCGTCGGGAATTCCTCATCACCGTCGAGGAAGTACTTGATCTCGCCCTCGCCCCACCAACCGGAGCTGTTCACGCCCCACGCCAGGTACGTGCCCACGTAGTGGCCCGAGCCAGACACACCGTCCACGATCGTGTGAACGTCCTTGTACTGCAGCGGATTCGACCGCCGCCACTGGGCGTGGAAGTACGCGACGTCCTCAGCCGCCGCCGCGCCTTCGGAGAGCGCGTAGTCGACCTGGAAGTACACGGTCATCTGGTCGTCGCCCAGGTTCTCCAACGTGATCCGGGCGGCCGACTTGAACGGCATCGGCCAGTAGCAGTTGAAGCCGCCGTGCGGGTTGACCGCCACCGGCAGGGAGCTCAGCTGCGCGAACTTTCCCCAGCCCTGGCCGAAGAAGTCGCCCACCGGCACCTCGACCGCCGGCGAGGAGTCGCCGTCCCAGTAGAAGCGCAAGACGAGCTTGCGCCAGTTGTTCGTGTGCGTCGTCAGCCAGATGTGCTGGATCGCGCCGGCACCCTCGATGTCCGCCAGCGTGGCGATCTCGCCGGACGCGATGTGGATCGACGGGGAGACCTTCCACCCCTGCCCGAGGTCCCGCGCCGCGTTCGCGCCCGTTCCCTCTGTGGCCGCGCCACCCTTGCCCTTCTCGCCGGTGGGATTCTCCGCACTGATCGAACGGGTGACCGACGACGACAGCCGCCACAGGTCGCCAAGTCCACTGTTGAAGCCAGCAAAGCCGTTCACGCCGCTACCTCTCCGTACAAACGAGCAGATGTCAGCGACGAACGTACCGAAGTGGAGTCGGGAAACCTGGGAGCGCTACCAGTTGTCCTGGAACGGCCTCAACGCACGGCGGCGACGACGGGCTCGCGGGCGAACACCGGGGTCAGGTCGCTCCGGAGCCGCTGCAGCCGCTCGGTGAGCTCGCCGACCTCCGTCTCGGACCAGCCGTCGAGCGCGTGGGAGAAGCGGTCGGCGACGCTCGCCTTGACCGACTCCAGCTCCAGCTTCCCGTCCGGTGTGAGGTCGACCAGGTGGGCGCGGCGGTCGTCGGGGTCGGCCGTACGGGCGACGAACCCGGAAGTTTCGAGCTGCGCGAGCTGCCGGCTGGCGACGGAGATGTCGACGTGTAACAGCTCGGCGAGCGCGCCCACGCGGATGCCGCCGGTGCGGTCGAGCACGCTGAGCATGGCCAACGCCGACATCGGGCAGGTCGCGGCGGCGACGCGCACCAGGTCCTTACGAATGATCGCGACGTCCTGCAGGGCCCGCATGAGCCCCTCGATCAGCACCCGTTCCATGGGCTCCACCAATCGTTGCTTAAAGCAACGATAACGTAACGTGCCAGTAACCGGCAAGCGGCGCTGCGTTGTTTCAGAACTGCAGCTCGTTGAAGCGGTGCAGCAACCGGCCGAGGTCGTCGACGTCCTCGCGCGGCCACAGGCCGAGCAGCCGGCGGAACCGTTCGCGTCGCGCCTCCTGCGTCGCGGTGAGACGGGCCAGGCCCTCCTCGGTCAACCGCAGCGTCACGGCGCGACGGTCGGCCTCGTCGCCGCTTCGTTCGACGAAGCCGAGGTTCTCGAGCAGTCGTACCTGCCGGCTCAAGGTGGGTTTGCCGATGCCGAAGAACGCGGCCAGATCGGTCAGTCGCGACCCGCCGGTCTGCTGCAGCTGCAGCAGCAGTCCGTACGCGGCCGCGCCGACATCGGGATGCAGTTGGCGAGCGATAGTTCCGGACATCGAGCGAGAGCGACGGAACAGCACCGCGAACTCCCGTTCGACCGCTTGTACGGGATCTTCCTTGGCCATCCCGGTCACCTCCTTCTCGCCTCGCCCAGGTATGAGGCGACAACTGTAGGTGGCCGGGCTGTGCGGTGGTGCGTCAGTACGGGGACTCGTCTTCGCGGAAGTGCTCGGGGCAGTAGAACGCGCCGGTTTGCTGATCCCAAACCCAGCCCTTGTGGTCGGTCAGGAACACGCGAACCTGCCTTGCGGAGCCGACCCAAAGTCCATGTTTGGCAGGCTGAAAGACCATCGTGCCGTGACACTCGTCGCAGGTGACCATGGTGAAGTACCCGATGACTTCATCGCCCCTGATCCGGATCATCGACGTGGCCGGTCCCTCCGCTTTTAGAACGAGCCCACCCGGTGAAGTCGCCGACTGTACTCCCGTCGGGAACGGGGCGATCACCGGGTCGGACGGCGCATGACAGCGGGACAATGGGGTAATTTCGCGGTGCGATGGAAGGAGCGGGCTGATGACCGATGAGCCAGAGCTCGACCTCGAGACGCCGGAGACCGACGCGTACGAGCAGCGCCAACCCGTGGTCGATGCGGACGACGAGAATGCCCTGCCGGACCCCGACCTCGCGGAGGAGTTGGACCAGGCCGACGAGGCGGACGTGATCGAGCAACGTACGCCCGTTCCCGGGGACGACGAGAGCTACGACTCCTAGCCCGGGGGACCACACCGCGAGGCACGGCTCGGCACCTGTGGCGCCGCGCGCTCGAACAGCTCGACGACTTGTTCCAGGGATCTCGGTCTAGAAGCCGACATCCCTGGAACAAGTCTGCCGGACCCCGCGCAGGCTTTCGACTGCTTTAGCTCTCCGGCGTGAGCTGACGGATGAGCTTCTCCACTCTGTCGCGGATCTCGTCGCGGATGGGACGGATCGACTCGAGGGAAAGGCCGGCGGGGTCGGGGATTTGCCAGTCCTCGTAGGACTTTCCGGGGACGTATGGGCACTCGTCTCCGCAGCCCATGGTCACGATGACGTCGGCCATCGAGGTGTCGGCGAGTGTCAGCTTCGCGGGTTGGTTGCCGGTGAGGTCTATGCCCACTTCGGCCATGGCGGCTACGGCCATGGGGTTGAGCTCGGTGGCGGGTTGGGATCCCGCTGAGCGGACCTCGATGGTGTCGCCGGCCAGGTGGTGGAGCCAGCCGGCGGCCATTTGGGAGCGGCCGGCGTTGTGGACGCAGACGAAAGCACGCTGGGCTTGGTCATCGGGCGAGCACCTCATCTGGCACCGAGAGCAGGGTCGAGACTTGGCGCAACCGGTCGGGCAACGGCCAGTAGTACACCCAGGTGCCGCGGCGTTCGCAGTCGATGAGGCCGGCTTCGCGGAGGACGCGGAGGTGGTGCGACACCGTGGGGCCGCTGACGTCGAACAGCGGCGTGAGCTCGCAGACGCAGATCTCGCCGCCGGCCGAGGCGATCACCGACATCAGCCGGAGGCGGATGGGGTCGCTCAGGGCTTTGAACACCGCGGCGCCGTCGGCCGCCGACTCCGCGGACAGCGGCGACGAGGCCAACGGTGCGCAGCACTGTTTCGACATACGTCTATATTGACAGTCATCGAATCAAGAGGCAAGGTGAAACGCATGAGTGAACACACGAGCCTTCCGGTGATCGTCATCGGCGCCGGCCCCATCGGACTCGCCGCCGCTGCGCACCTGGCGGAGCGCGGGCGAGATTTCCGAGTCCTGGAAGCAGGCTCGTCCGCAGCCGCGGCGATCGCGGAGTGGCGGCACGTACGCCTGTTCAGCCCCTGGCGCTACGACATCGACCAAGCAGCGCGCCGGCTTCTCGACCGCGCGGGCTGGCAGGAGCCCGACCTCGACGACCTGCCCACCGGCGGCGAGCTCATCGACGCCTACCTCGCCCCGCTCACGAAGACGCCCGAGCTCACCGACAAGATCCGGTACGACGCCGAGGTCGTCGCCGTGACGCGCGCGGGCTACGACCGGGTACGGACCGAGGGCCGCGAGAGCGCCCCGTTCCTCGTCCGCCTCGACGACGGCACCGAGCTGCTGGCCAGCGCCGTCCTCGACGCCTCCGGCACCTGGCGGAAGCCGAACGTCCTCGGCGGCTCCGGCCTCGAAGCCCGCGGCGAACGGACAGCGCCGATCGTCTCCGCGCTGCCCGACGTCCTGGGCGTCGACCGCGACAGGTTCGCCCGGAAGCGCACAGCGGTCGTCGGCGCCGGCCACTCCGCGGCGACCACGGTGATCGAGCTCGGCGCCCTCGCCGAACAGGAACCCGGCACCAAGGTCGCCTGGGTCGTGCGTGGAACCAGCCAGGAACGCAGCTACGGCGGCGGCGAAGGCGACGGACTCCCCGCCCGCGGTGCCCTCGGCGCCAGGCTCAGGCAGCTCGTCCAGTCAGGCCAGGTCGAGCTGGTCTCCGGCTTCCGCACCGAAGCCATCGAGAACGGCGCCCTCGTCGACGGCGACCGCCGCGTCGAGGCGGACGTCATCGTCAACTCCACCGGCTTCCGCCCCGACCACGACATCGTCGCCGAGCTGCGCCTCGACCTCGACCCGATCCTCGGCTCCACCCGCGCCCTCGCCCCGCTGATCGACCCGAACGTCCACTCCTGCGGCACCGTCCCGCCCCACGGCGTCGACGAGCTGAGCCACCCCGAGCACGGCTACTACGCGATCGGCGCGAAGGCGTACGGCAGAGCACCCACGTTCCTGCTCGCCACCGGCTACGAACAAGCTCGCTCCGTCGTCGCCGCACTCACCGGCGACTGGGAGGCGGCCCGCAACGTCGAGCTCGACCTCCCGCAGACCGGCGTCTGCTCGTCCAACCTCGCCGCCCCCAAGGGCCTCACCACAGGTCTCGCCGGCGGCCTGCTCCTCGACGACGTTTCAGCAAACCAACAAGGCTGTTGCGGCTAGACAGAAGGAACGTTGACCGCCTCGACCTGACCAGACGCGGCCGACCGGGCGGCGGCCTCCATCAGAGCCAAGCTGCCAAGGTTCTGCCGGCCAGAAGACTCAGGCTCCACGCCGGCAGCGATGGCGCGGGCGAACTCGCCCAACGACCCAGCCCGACCCACGTACGGCACCTTCGTCAAAGCGGGCTTCTCGACAGCACCGGAAGCCCGCCGCCGTACCTCCACCGCGTCACCCGCCGCGGACCCGGCGATCGAGTTCCGCCCGGTGAAGTAGATCTCGCCCTCGGCGCAGTCCAGCCGCCAGTCGCCGGCCCACAGCGTCGGCTCGCCGTTGCTCACCCAGCTGCCGCGGTAAGAGGCCACGACCCCGCCGGACAACTCGATGACCAGAGCAGCCGAAGCCTCCTCGACGAACCGGCTCCAAGGCGGGTCCATCGTCTTGGCGAACACCGACACCGGCTCCTGCCCGGTCACCTTGCGCAGCAGGTCGAAGTGGTGGATCGACATGTCGAACAGCAACGGGTGCACGATCTCGTAGTGCTTGTTCGTCCCCGGCGCCGCGTTGTTGCCCCACTTCCGGAAGTCGATGAACACCGACCCGAGCTCGCCCACGGCCCCGGAAGCGACCAGGGACGTCGCGGTCACCGGGCCGGGGTAGAAGCGGTAGTTCTGCGACACCATCAACGTCCGCCCGAGAGCGTCAGCGCGGGCAACGGCCGACACCGCCTCCTCCAAAGAGGTGGCGAAAGGCTTCTCGGTCAGAACGTCGAGGCCCGCCTCCATCGCCTCCACGGCCAACGGGACGTGCGCCCCCACCGGAGCCGTGATCACCACGGCGTCAGCCGGCACCGCGGCTAGAGCCTCGGACAGGCTCGTAAAGCACTGGGAGTCAGGGAGCGAGAGCCGCTTCTTGGCCGCCGCAAGGACCGACGGGGAGGCGTCGACGCAGGCCACCCGTTCCACCTCACGGACCGGAGGGATCGCGTTCTCCTCCCAGTCCTGTCCCCATCCGCCCATCCCGACGTGGATCACTCGCAACGGCACTTGACTTCTCCTCGCTTCGACGACTGCCACTGATCATCCTCTCCCGCACCGACATCTACGATCACGGCCGTAGTCGGCCAGCTCCCGTTGGTGAGCCGAGCGGTACTCTCAGCGACATCGGGCGATCATGAGCGAAACGGGAGGCTCTATGCGCACGAACAAGCCGGTCCTGGCACTCGCCGCCGTCCTCATTCTCGCTACGGCCTTCGCTGGCTGTACGAAGAAGACCGGCGACCAGACCTCCACAGGCGAGACGGGCAAGACAGACCAGATCACGGTCGCCTTCGTCCCCAAGCTGGAAGGCGTTCCCTACTTCCAGGCCATGAACACCGGCGGCCAGAAGGCCGCCAAGGAGCTCGGCCTGAAGTGGATCCAGAAGGGCGGTACGACGGCCGACCCGGGCGCCCAGACCGAGATCGTCAAGTCACTGATCCAGCAGCAGGTCGACGTTCTCGTCGTGGCCCCGAACGATCCCGACTCCATGGCGCCGGTGCTCCAGGAGGCCAAGGACAAGGGCATCCACGTGATGACCTCCGACACCGACGCGCCCAACTCCGTTCGCGAGGTTTTCGTCAACCAGGCAACGGCAGACGGCATCGGTACGACGATCATGGACTCACTCGCCAAGGCGATGGGGGAGAAGGGCAAGTTCGCGATCGTCTCGTGCGGCCAGACCGCGGCCAACCTGAACTCCTGGATCGAGGTCGAGAAGAAGGTCGCCGCCGAGAAGTACACGGGCATGCAACTCGTCGACACCGTGTACGCGGGCGAGGACGAGCCCAAGGCCGTCTCCATGGCCAAGGACCTGATGAACGCCCATCCCGACCTCACCGGCTTCATCGGCCAGTGCACGACCTCCGCGCCAGGCGTGGCGAAGGCCGTACGCGAAGCCGGCAGGATCGGCAAGGTCTTCACCGTCGGTCTCGGCACTCCGCAGGGGATGAAGGGCTACCTCGAGGACGGCTCCTCCAGCACCTCGGTCCTGTGGGACGTGGAGAACCTCGGCTACCTCACCGCCTGGGCCGCGCAGAAGCTCGCGAAGGGCGAGCAGCTGGAAGAGTCCAACAAGGTGAGCGACGGCATCCCGGACGCGAAGTGGTTCGCCGACCAGAAGATGCTGCTGCTCGGCGACCCGCTGCAGATCACCAAGGACAACGCCGACAAGTTCAACTACTGATGCTCGAGCTGCGCGGAATCGTCAAGCGGTACGGCGGCGTCCACGCTCTGCGCGGCGTCGACTTCGACGTCCAGTCCGGTGAGGTGCACGCGCTGGTAGGGGAGAACGGTGCCGGCAAGTCCACGTTGATCAAGATCGTGTCCGGCGCCGAACGGGCCGACGCCGGCACGATCACGCTCAACGGCGACCAGCTCGCCAGCGCCAGCACGGCCGCCGCGATCGACGCCGGCATCGCGACGGTCTACCAGGAGCCGCATCTGTTCGGCGAGCTTACTGTTGCCGAGAACGTCTTCCTGGGCAGGGAAGTCCGCAGCGGCACGGTGCTTCCGAAATGGGCGAGCCCCGTGGACTGGACGGCGCAACGGCGGCGCGTGATCGAGCTGCTCGACAGGCTGGGCGTCGACAGCGGCATCGCGGACGTCCGCATCGCCGATCTGCCCGTTGCCGAACAGCAGCTCGTCTCGATCAGCAAGGCGTTCGCCCAGGACGCCAGAATCCTCATCCTGGACGAGCCGTCCGCGATCCTCACCGACCGCGAGATCGAGGTGCTGTTCGGCGTCGTCCGCAACCTGCGCGCCGGCGGCGTCGGCATCGTCTACATCAGCCACCGGCTGGACGAGCTGGCCCAGATCAGCGACCGGGTCACCGTTCTCCGAGACGGGCAGGTGGTCGCCTCGAAGCCGACGAGCCAGCTGACGGTCCGTACGGTCGCCGAGCTGATGGTCGGACACGAGCTCGCCCTCACACCCGACCGACCGGCCCGCGAGTTCACCGGAACCCCCGTCCTCCAAGTCGGCGGACTGCGCAAGTTGGAGCAGTTCGAACCGTTCGACCTCGACGTCGGCGAGGGCGAGGTCGTCGCGCTGTACGGTCTCGTCGGCTCGGGCGCGAGCGCCATCGCCAGAGCGCTGTACGGCGTCGATCCGGCCGACGGCGGCACTGTCCACGTCGACGGCAAACGGCTCCGGCTCAGGACGCCGCGGGACGCCTCGGCGGCTGGCATCGCGATGGTGCCCGGAAACCGTGCTGTGCAAGGCGTCTTCGCGCCGAAGTCGATCGCGTTCAACCTCTCGACAGCCCACCTCGGGTTCCTCTCCTACCTCCCCGGCTGGCTGGACCGAGCCCGCGAACGAACGGTCGCCCGCGACCTGATCGACCGCCTCTCGATCCGCGCCAAGGGCCCACAGACACGGGTCGCCGCGCTGTCCGGCGGCAACCAGCAGAAGACGCTCATCGCGAGACAGCTCGTCAGAAGACCTCGTGTCCTCCTGCTCGAAGAGCCCACCCAGGGTGTCGACGTCGGCGCCAAGGACGAGATCCACCGCATCGTCTCCGAGCTCGCCGAGAACGGCAGCGCGATCGTCGTCGCGTCCAGCGATCTGCCCGAGGTCCTCGGCCTCGCGGACCGCGTCCTCGTCGTACGAAGAGGCAAGGTCGTCGCACAGTTCGGCCGCGGCGCGAGGCAGGCCGACGTCCTCGCCGCTGCCGCGGGGGAGGCCGCGTGAGACGGCCTGCGGCCCGAGCCATCGAGGGCCAGGAGCTCGCGCTCGTCGGCGTCCTCGCCGTGCTGTGGCTCGTCCTCGGACTCACCACGGACACGTTCTTCACCGCGGGCAACCTCGGCGCGATCCTGTTCAACGTCGCGCCGATCGCCCTGATCGGCATCGGCATGACGGCGGTCATCGTCACCGCCGGCATCGACGTGTCGGTGGGCAGTGCGGTCGCGGTCGTCATGGTCATCGTCGCGAAGCTGGTCCACGACGGCGGAACGCCCATGCCTGTTGCCGTTCTCGTCGCCCTCGGCGTCGGAGCCCTGCTGGGCTTGGTGAACGGCGCACTCGTCGCGTACGGCCGCATCCACCCGATCATCGTCACGTTCGCGACGCTCAACATCTTCCGCTTCGTCGCGCTGCAGATCTTCGCCGGCCGGCAGGTCACCGGCATCCCCGACACGCTCGGCTTCTTCGGCGGCGGCGGCGAAGGACGGCTTCTCGGCATCCCGAACGCCTGGCTCCTCGCGGTCGTCCTCGCCGCGATCATGTGGTTCTACATGCGATCCTGGCCAACGGGACGGCATCTCTACGCGATCGGCGGCGACGCGCAGGCCGCCCGCCTCGCCGGTGTACGGGTGCGCAGACGCCAGCTGTTCGCGTACGTGCTCACCGGCGCGCTCGTCGGCCTGGCCGGGTGCGTATTCATCGGCACCGGCGGCCTCGTCATCCAGAACGCCGGCGAAGGCCTCGAGCTGCAGGTGATCGCCGCCGTCGTCATCGGCGGAACGAGCATCATCGGCGGTCGCGGCACCGTCCTCGGCACGATGCTCGGGGCGCTGCTCGTCGGTACCGTGACGAGCGCGGTCACCTTGCTGGGTTGGCCAAGCGAGCTCACGACCTTGTTCGTCGGCCTGTTCATCCTCGTCGCGGTCGGCGTCGACCTCCTGCGGGCACGTCGAAGGGGGACGCTGTGAAGCTGCCCAAGCGCGAGACCGGCGCCCTCGAGTACGTCCTCACCGAACGCGTCGTGCTGCTCGTCGCCCTCCTCGCCCTGGTGCTGGTCTGGTTCAAGGCATTGGAGGGTGGCCAGTACTTGGTCGCGCCGTTCGATGCCGGCTATCTCGCCTCGGCGCTGGAGTCGATGGTTCCGCTCTGCCTGCTGGCGTTGGCCGAGCTCCTCGTGATCGTCTCGGGAAGAGGCGGCATCGACCTGTCCGTCGGCGCTGTGGTGAGCCTTGCCGGCATGGCGTTCGGCTTCATGGTCGGCGTGGCGGGCTGGCCGCTCCTCCCGGCCGCGGTCGGAGCCGTGCTCGTCGGCGGAGTGCTAGGCGCCGTCAACGGCTTCTTGACGGCGTACCTCCGCTTCCCGCCGCTGATCGCCACGCTCGCGACCTACTACGCGTACTCGTCGATCGCGCTGGTGAGCAACGACAAAGCGCCGATCTCCACCAAACCGGTGCAGGACCTCAGCGCGCTCACCGACGGTGTCAAGCTGCCCTTGCTCCCGGCGATCCCGTTGCAGGTCTTCACGTTCCTGCTGCCCTGCCTGGTGATCGTCTGGCTGGTGCTCAACAGGTCGACGTACGGGCGCAAGCTCTACGCGGTCGGCACGAACGACGTCGCGGCCACGTTCGCCACGCTGTCGGTGCCGCGCGTGCGGCTGTCCGCGTACATCGGATCCGGCCTGCTCGCCGGCGTGGCCGCGGTCGTCACCGTCGCCCAGTTCGCGTCCGCCAGACCGGACGCGGGAACGGTCGGCAACGGCATGGCGTTGCCCGCGATCACGATCGCGGTGCTCGGCGGCGTCGCGATCCAGGGCGGCATCGGCACGGTCGGCGGCGTGTTCGTCGCCGCGCTCCTGGTCACCTGGTTGAACGCCGGGCTGCTGCTCGCGTTCGAAGGCTCCGAGGGCAGCCAGTACCAGCTGCTCGCACTCGGCGCCGTGCTCATCCTGTCGGCGCTGATGAACACCTTGACGCTGAGGAGATACGGACGGATCACCTAGTCGCAGCCGGGGCTGCGACCATGTCAGGCTCGTGAAGCCCACAGGGCGGAAACGACCGGTCGACGCAGGTCGGCACGGCGAACGCACAGGCCGATCCGGAACTCGCCCAGCCCCGAGACGACCGGCAGCGTCACCAACCGGTCGCGGACGACGCTCGAGGTCAGAACGAGCTCGGGCACCACGCCGATGCCCAGGCCGAGCGCCGCCAGTGTCAGCACCGCCTCGTGCCCGTCCACCTCCGCCGCGACCTTGGGCACGAGCTTGCGCGACCGGAACCATCGGTCCACGGCATCGCGGGCCAGCCCCTGGCGGGGCAGGACGAACGGCTGCTCCGACCACTCGCGCGCCGTCGCGGCCTCGGCCTGGTCGGCCGCCACGACGAACCGCAACGGCGTCCGGGCCACCTCGCGGCCCCGCAGGAGCGCCGGCACCCGGCGGGGGAGCGCGGCCAGTGCCACGTCGACCGAGCCCTCCGCCAGCTGGGCGAGAGCCACCGCGGCGTCACCGGTGCGCAGGTCGAGCTCGACGCTCGGATACTCGCGCAGGAACGGTGCGAGCAGGTCGGGCAGCAGCGCCTGGCATGCGGTCACGGTCGCGAAGACGCTCAACCGGCCGGCGAGGTCGTCCGCGCCGGTTCCGCTCCGGTAGTCGGCCCACAGCTGGGTCGCGGCGGCCGCGTACTCGTGGAACCGCCTGCCCGGCTCGGTCAGGGCGACGCCGCGCGGTCCGCGGTCGAGTAGCCGCTCACCCGTCTCGGACTCCAACCGTTGGATCGCTCGCGTCAACGTCGCGGGGCTCACGTGGCAGTCGGCGCTGGTCTGGCCGAAGTTCAGCGACCGCGCCAAGTGCAGGAACAGCGCGAGCTCTTGCCGGTTGTCCATTTCACTTCCTGAAACGCTGCGTTCGAATTGTTGCGCTTGTCGAAACGATGTCCGCGAGCCTACAACGGTGGGATGACCTTCACCTCTGCTGTCTTCGACGTCGAGACCATCGAGCTCGCCGGTACGCAAGAGGCCATCGTGCGCGGTGGCCGCCACCTGTTCCCGCTCCTCCCGACCGCGCTGGAAGGCGTCGACCAGATCGGCGTGATCGGCTGGGGCCCGCAGGGCCGCGCCCAGGCGCTCAACCTGCGCGACTCCCTCGCCGGCACCGGCATCGACGTGGTGGTCGGCCTGCGCGCCGGCTCGTCGTCCCGCGCCGAGGCGGAGGCCGAGGGCCTCGCCGTCGGCGACTGGCTGGACGTGGTGGCGAGCAGCCAGCTCGTGGTCCTGCTCGTCGCCGACGCGGCCACCGCGAACAACTACCAAGCGATCTTCGAACGGCTCCAGCCCGGCGCGACGCTCGGCCTCTCGCACGGCTTCCTCGTCGGACACCTGCGTACGGTCGGCGCATCCTTCCCCGAGCACGTCAACGTGATCGGCGTCTGTCCCAAGGGCATGGGCGACTCCGTACGCCGCCTCTACCTGCAGGGCAAACAGGTCAACGGCGCCGGCATCAACGCGAGCTTCGCGGTGCACCAGGACGTCGACGGGCGCGCCACGGACCAGGCGCTCGCGTGGTCGATCGGGCTCGGATCGCCGTACACGTTCCAGACGACGCTGGACAACGAGTACCGCTCCGACATCGTCGGCGAGCGCGCGATCCTGCTCGGCGCGGTGCACGGCATCGTCGAGAGCCTCTACCAGCGCTACCGCGTCGAGGGCGACGAGCCGGAGCGGGCGTTCGAACGGTCGGCCGAAGCCGTGACCGCGTCGATCGCGCCGACGATCTCGCGGGACGGGCTGCTGGGTGTCCGCGACGCGTTCGACGGCGGGGAGCGGGCGACGTTCGACCGCGCGTACTCCGCGGCGTACGGCCCGTTCCGCGACCTGGTCGCGGAGATCTACGACGAGGTCGACTCGGGCAACGAGCTGGCGAGCGTGGTGCTCGCGGGTGCGCGGCTGGCGCGGTCGCCGATGCAGCCGATCAGCGGATCGCCGATGTGGGCGGCGGGCGCAGCGGTACGAGCGCGGCGGGAATCGGCAACCACGGTTTCCGACCCGTACACCGCGGGCATCTTCCTGGCGGCGATGGTGGCGCAGGTCGACTTCTTCGCCGAGCGCGGGCATCCGTGGTCGGAGATCGTGAACGAGTCGGTGATCGAGGCGGTCGACTCGCTGCTGCCGTACATGCACGCTCGCGATGTCGCGTTCATGGTCGACAACTGCTCGACCACGGCGCGTCTCGGAGCGCGGAAATGGGGGCCGAGGTTCTCCGGACTCGTCGACCAGGTCATCTCACCAATAGCGGACAATGGCCTTGAAATAGCCTCAACTGCCGCTAAAGACTTCACGCAGAATCCGGTTCATGTCGTGCTGGAACGTCTTGCTACATTGCGACCTTCTGTAGACATATCGGTCAGCTAGGCATGCCATTTGGTCATCCTGTGTGAACTTCTGGCGGCATATCGTGGCCAAACTCTGGACAACGTCGAGGGTTCCCCAGTAGAAATCTCGCCAGTCTGACAGTTCCGGCGGGGCATGGGCTAAACGGAACTGTCCGACATGGTTCTCGTATGGCGTTTGTCAGGGACGCCGACTTGGCCCCGTGGGCCGGTGACCCCCCACCCACAAGGTCGGTTTCAGCCACCCACAAGGAGGTCCACGTGGAATCACGTCGTTGGCGGCGGTCTGTCGCCGTGCTGGCTGCCGGACTGGCAGCCGCAGCAGGTGTGGTATCGATGGCAGGCGGTGCCGGCGCGGCACCTGCCGCACGTCCAGGTGGACCGGCTCCGCTCGTAGGGGCTGACAAGGCGAACGTGATCAAGGGCCAGTACATCGTGGTCCTCAAGGACGGTGCGGCGCTGGCACCGGCCCGTTCGGCCGCCAAGGCGGCCGGCGGCGAGATCCGCGCCTCGTACGGCAAGGCACTGAACGGCTTCGCGGCGACGCTGTCGTCGACGGAGCTCTCCAAGGTGCGCGCGAACCCGGCCGTCGACTACGTCGAGGCCGACCGGGTGGTGAAGGCCTCGGCGACCCAGTCGCCCGCCACGTGGGGCCTCGACCGCATCGACCAGCGGAACCTTCCGCTGTCGAACAGCTACACGTACAACCAGGACGGCACAGGCGTCACGGTGTACATCATCGACACCGGCATCCGGACCACCCACAGTGAGTTCGAGGGCCGCGCGTCCAGCGGCTTTGATGCTGTCGACGGTGGCGCCGCCGACGACTGCAACGGCCACGGCACGCACGTCGCCGGAACCGTCGGCAGCAAGACGTACGGCGTCGCGAAGAAGGTCAGCCTCGTGGCGGTCCGCGTCCTCGACTGCGGTGGCTCGGGCTCGACGGCCGGCGTCATCAACGGCATCAACTGGGTGACGAACAACCACGCCGCCCGGGCCGCGGCCAACATGAGCCTCGGTGGCGGTGCCTCGGCGTCGCTCGACACCGCGGTGCGCAACTCGATCGCGGCAGGCGTGACCTACGCGCTGGCGGCGGGCAACGAGACGACGGACGCCTGCACGCGTTCGCCGGCCCGTACGGCTGAGGCGATCACGGTCGGCTCGACGACGAACACCGACGCGAAGTCGTCGTTCTCCAACTACGGCTCCTGCGTCGACATCTTCGCGCCGGGCTCGAACATCACGTCGACCTGGAACACCAGCGACAGCGCGACGAACACGATCAGCGGCACATCGATGGCGACGCCGCACGTGGCCGGCGCGGCCGCGCTCTACCTCCAGGCCAACCCGACCGCTTCGCCGCAGGCGGTACGCGACGCGCTGGTCGCCTCCGCGACGCAGGGCGTCGTCAGCAACCCGGGCCCGAGCTCGCCGAACCGGCTGCTCTACACGCTCGGCGGATCGCAGCCCCCGGCGCCGACCTGCGCGACGCTGCCGAACACCTACTCGAGCGCGGCCAGCTCCAACGCGCGGATCTACCACCCGAACTCGTCCGGCTTCGCCTCGAACGGCGGCTCGTTCCGTGGTTGCCTGGACGGGCCGGGTGGCGTCGACTTCGACCTGTACCTGCAGAAGCGCAGCACCTCGGGTACGTGGTCGACGGTCGCGCAGGGCATCACGCCCAACCCGGATGAGGAGTTCACCTACAACGGCACGGCCGGCACCTACCGGTGGCAGGTCCACGCCTACAGCGGAAGCGGCTCTTACACCCTGAAGACGCTGCACCCGTAGCTCCATCTTTCTTCTCGTCGAGCCCCGGGCGGATTCCGTCCGGGGCTCGGTAGTTCTCGGGGACTAGGAGAGCCACGCCCCGCGCCTTACGTACGGCGGCCGGTCTGTTCCTAGCGTCGTCCGCATGCGCTGGGTCCTGTTCACGTTCCTCGTCGTGTGCGGCGTCGCCGGCATGGTCGCCGACGCGCGGCCGGCGCACGCCCACGGAGTGAGCGACACCGTGGACCTGGCGCTGGCGCAGACGTTCGGCGGCAACGAGCTGACGGTCGTGATCCGGCGTACGCCGAAGGTGCCCGGCCCGATGTACGTCGACGTCATCGCGCACCGGCCGGTCAAGCCGACGACGCTCTCGCTGAGCGTCGGGGCGACGAGCGACCGCGTGCGGCTCGTCGCGAACCGGCCGGGCAGCTACCGGGCCGAGCTCGCCGTCGCCCAGTCCGGCGAGCACGAGCTCACGCTCGCCGACGGCGCGCGGCGGGCGGTGATCCCGTTCCGGGTGCTCGTGCCGAGGCTGACGATCTGGGAGCCGGTCGCGTACGGCGGCATCGCGGCCACCGGCCTGCTCCTCGCGGGAGCGCTCGGCACCGCCGTCCTGTGGCGCGGCGGCGGGCTCCGGGCCGCCCTCGTCCAGGCGGGTGCCGGCGTCGTCGCGCTCACCGTCGCCCTCACGGCTGCCGGGTTGAGCCGCCACATCCCGCCGGCCCAGCCGGACGGTGCCGCCCCCACCGCGCAGGTCAACCCCGCCGATGGTTCGGCTCCGCTCGGCAGGCCGTTCGCGAGCCTCGCGCTGCGTACCGAGCCCGCGGCTCCCCACACCGGCATGCCCTTCACGCTCGTTCTCGAGCTCACCGACGGCTCCACCGGCCGTCCCGTCGACGATCTCGTCGCGCACCATGCCTCTCTGGCCCACACCGTTGTGACCACTGCGGACGGCGCCTACTTCCGTCATGTGCATCCGGTCCGGGTCGCGCCGGGCCGTTGGGAGGTGGAGCTGACGCCCGAACGGACCGGCGAACACCAGGTCTTCGTGGAGTTCGAACGGGCCGACTCCGGCGCGCAGCTCGTCACCGCGACCTTCGACGCTGTCGGCCCCCTACATTCGGCCCCACCGACCGGTCCGAAGGTCGCGGTGCGGATCCGTACGGCCAAGCCACCCGTAGCGGGTCGACCTACCACGGTCGACGTCGATGTTGCCGCGTCCGACCTTCAGCCGTGGCTCGGGATGGCCGGGCACCTCGTTCTCCGTGCCGAGAACGGCCCGTATTTCGCCCACGTGCACGAGCTCACTTCCATGATCGCGCAGGTGAACCCGCAACCAGGCAAGGCGATTCCGGACGAGACCGTGGCGCGGTACGGACCGCGGCTGCGCTTCGTCTTCAGCTTTCCCAAGCCAGGGAGGTACCGAGCGTGGCTCCAGTTCGCACGCGACTTCGAGGTGATCACGGTTCCGTTCGAGCTCGTCGTTCGCCCGGGCTCTCCGCCGCGATCGCGGTCCTGATCGGCGTCGTCGTACTGTTCGCGATCTTCGTCGCGCACCACGCCACGCGGACGCCCGGCCAGGCCGTCCTGCGTGGATCGTCGGAGGAGTACGGCATCCAGGTGACCGTCGAGCCACCTCGGACGGGGCGGGTGCGAGCCACGGTCGACGTCACCGACCGCGCCGGCCGCCCGGCCGAGGCGGACGAGGTCGCCCTTGAGGCCGCGATGCCCCGGATGGGTCATCTCAACGCCGAACTGCCCACCACGAAGCAGGCGATCGGGCGGTTCCGGGCCGAGGGCGAGCTGTTCCCGATGGTCGGCGTCTGGGAGCTCACCGTCCGGATCGATGGCACCGAACAGCTCACCGTCAGCGTCACCGTCACCCGCTAACGACAGGAGAAGAGATGGCCACGGCCCAGCTCGAAACGCCATCCAGACAAAGAGATCTACCCGATCTCCCACCACGCCGACAGGTCGTCGGCGCAGCCGTGCTCCTGGCCGGCCTGACCGTCGGCCTGTTCGGCCTCGTCTGGGACGTCGAGTGGCACGCCGACGTCGGGCCGGACACGTTCTTCACCGCGCCGCACCTGATGCTCTACGCCTCGTCGGCGATCGCCGGCCTCAGCTGCCTCGCCGTCGTCCTGCTGCACACCTTCGCCGCGCGGCGCGACCAGGCGGACGACAGCACGCTGGCGGTCACCGTGCTCGGCACGTTCCGCGCCCCGCTCCCGTTCCTCGTCGCCGGGCTTGGCATCGCGGGCGGACTCCTTTACGGGCTTGGCGATCTGTGGTGGCACACGGTGTACGGCTTCGACGTCACGCCGACCTCCCCGCCGCACGTCGCGATGTCGCTCTGCGACCTCGCCACGACCACGGGAGCCATCATGGCGGCGGCATCGCTCCGCGCGACGCGACTCGGCCGGTGGGCGCTCGGGCTCGCCTGCTCGTACGCGATCGGTGTGACGACGTTCCTGCTCTACTCGGTGCCGAATGTCATCCCCGGCCTGCCCGGCTTCGTCGTCGCCATGCCGGCCGTCTGCGCCTTGCTCCTGGCCATCGTCGCGGGAACGACCGGAATGGCGCGGTGGGTGCTCGCGTTCGGCCTCACGTTCGTCGCGGTCCAGGCGGCCACCTGGCTGTGGGCCCCGGCGGTCACCACCTGGTACGCCGACGCGATGGGTCTCGCGGTCCGCGACTTCGCCAGCCCGCAGCCCACGATGCCGATCACCTATCCGTTCGGGCTGCTGGTCGCGGCCGCTGTCGTCGCGGGCGGTATCTGGCTGGCGAGGCAACGGAATCTCCACCCCCGTTGGGCATTCGCACTCATTGGCGCGGTCGCCAGCCTGGTCGTCCTCGCCGGCTACCTCGTGATCGGCGTCCAGATTCCGCTCTACGGCTACGTCGCCGTCGCGGTAGTCGGCGCCGGTGCCGCGATCCTCGGCTGGCACCTCGCCATCCTGCTCCGGCAGCTCGCTCCCACTCCGAAGGTGACCTCATGACGCGCCGCATCGCCGCCATCGTTGTCGGTACGTTCCTTGCCTGGCTGGCGATCGCGGCACCAGCGCAGGCCGCGCCACCGGTCGAGGTCGTACACAGCGAGAGCACGCGGGTCGGCCCGTACACGATGCGCGCCTCGTTCAGCGAATGGCCGCTGCGCGCGGAACGATCGCTCGACCTGCTGTTCGAGCCGGTCGGCGGAATCGCCGAGAGCAAGGCCTACTTGCGGATGACGTCGCCGTCCGGCAAGTCTGTGTACGGTTCCCAGATCGCAGCCGTCGGAGGAGGAGAGCGGGGCCAGCTCGCGCGGCATCCGAGGGCGCGAGACGTATGGGGTCTTGATGTCGTGGCCCTGCCGGAGGAGGGCACGTGGCGTTTCGAGTTCACCCTGAAGGGTCCGCGGGGGACCGGCAAGGGGACCCTGGAGGTCCCGGTGGGAGCGAGGCCGGGTCCGCCGGCGCCACTCGCGTGGACGATCGGGATGCTGCCGTTGGTGGGCCTGGTGCCGATCGGCGGGTACGCCTGGATCAGGACCCGAGCGCTGCGCAGGCGGGAGGCCGGCTCCTGGAGCTGAGGACGTCGCTGAGCCGGCTGCTGTCGGAGGACCTGTTCGGCGGGACCGTACTGATCCTGCTGCCGCTGCTGGTCGCGTGGGTCAACAGCTCCGCGGTGTCGAGCGCCTCGGGCAGGTGGATCCTCTTCGGCGGTGCGCTGGTGCAGTCGCTCGTGCTCGTGGTGCACCGGCGCTACCCCTTCAGCGCGCTGTGTGCGGTGATGGCGGTCGACGCCGTCCTGGCCGCGACGACCGGCACCGCGATCCTGTTCGGCGTCATCGCGGTCGGCGCCGGGCTCGGCGCCCGCGGCGGGCGCCTGCAGAACCGCGTCGGCGTCCCGCTCGTGCTGGTGATGATGCTCGTCGGCTTCCTGGTGACGTCGCCGAACACGCCCAACGTGCTGCCGTCGTACGTCGTCACCTCCGTCGCGTTCCTGGCGTTCTGGGCCGGCGGCCGGTTCGAGGCGCACCAACGCGGACGGATGAACGCCCTGCGCGCCCGCACGGCGCGGCTGGAGGAGGAACGCGAGCTCGCCGTCGAACGCGAACGGGTCCTGCTCGCCCGCGAGCTGCACGACATCCTCAACCACTCGGTCACCGCGATGGTGCTCGACGCCGAGGCGAGCGCCGAGACGGGCTCGCCCGCCGAGGCGAAGGAGACCCTGCGGCGCGTCGCCCGGACCGGGCGGGCCTCGCTCGCCGAGCTGCGCCGGCTGCTCGGCGTTCTGCGCAAGACCCCGACCGACCACGACCAGATCGCGCCGCCGCCGACGCTGGCCGACCTCGACGAGCTGGTCCGGAGCACGCCCGGGCCGGAGATCGCCTTCGTGCGGGAGGGGACCGTACGGCCGGTCGACGCGAGCATCGAGCTGGCGGCGTACCGGGTCGTGCAGGAGAGCCTGACGAACGTGGTGAAGCACGCCGGCACCGTGCCGGTGTCGTTGCGCGTCAGCTATCTGCCCGACGCTCTCGAGGTGTCCGTGCACAACGACCTGCCTTCCCGGCGACCGCGCGGATCCGGTGGCGGCACGGGGACGGGGCTGGACGGGATGCGCGAACGGGTCCAGCTGGTCGGCGGCACGCTGCACGCGGGGCCGTCGGCGTCCGGCGGCTTCGACGTGTTCGTGGTCCTGCCGGTGCGGAGGGACTCATGACGATCCGCGTGCTCGTTTGCGACGACGAAGGCCTGCTGCGCGACGCGTTGAGCCGGCTGGTCGACGCCGCCGCCGACCTGTCCGTGATCGGCACGGTCGCGAACGGCAAGGAGGCGGTCGAGGCGGCGGCGCTCCAGGCACCCGACGTCGTGTTGATGGACATCCGGATGCCCGTACTCGACGGCATCGAGGCGACCCGGCAGATCGTGCGCGATGTCACGCCCCGGACCGGGACACGCGTGCTGATCCTCACGACGTACGACCTGGACAGCTACGTCTACGCCGCGTTGCAGGCCGGCGCGAGCGGCTTCCTGCTGAAGGACGCCCCGACCGAACGGCTGCGCGACGGCATCCGCGTGGTCGCGTCCGGGCAGTCGGTGCTCGCTCCGGAGGCGACCACGCGGATGATCGAGGCGCTGCGTCCGGAGCTTCCGACCGAGGAGGATCACGCGATCCTGGCGGCCGTTCGGCACCTCACCGAACGCGAACGGGAGGTGTGCGAGCTGCTCGCCGCGGGTATGTCGAACGATGAGATCGCCGGTCGACTCACCATCAGTCGCTACACCGTCAAGGTGCACGTGTCGAACGTGCTTGCGAAGCTCCAACTGCCCGATCGCGTTCAGGTCGTTCTCGCTTGGTCGCGGCTTCGCGGGCAGCTGTAGTTGATCTTGTCAACCAGTGCTTGACAGTGCCAAGATGTGATCGCTCAGGGGCCTTGACGGCGCTGGAGGCTTTGCGATAACTCTGCTGCTACACACTCGGGGGCGACCGAGCAAAGGGGTGAGCAGGCCGTGACCGGCCGGGAGAGTGCCACCGTCCGATACATCCGAAGCATGCGCGAGCAGGACGCGCGCCAACGTCTGACTCGGCGATATGCCCTGTCTACGTTCGGAAATCGCCATCACAAGATGCCGCCCCTCGGTGCGGCGGAGGCGATCGCGCAGGTCCGGCTGGCGCTCAACCGACAGGACGGGTACCACCGGGGTGCCGTCCGTTCCAAAGATCTGCTCGACGCGCTCGCGTTGATTCCCGCCGTTCGGCGTGGGATGGACTGGGACGAGCGGATCCTCATCGCGGCGGCTGTGACGCGTGGGGCGAGCTGGGCGATGATCGCGCAACAGCTCGGCATGTCCGACGCCGAGGAGGTGCGGCAGCGCTACAAGGATCTGTGCGAGCTCGACCCGTCCGCCTTGGCGGAGGACGAGCAGCACGCGATCCGCCGGATCCTGCACGCCGACCCGACAGCCCAGCGCCTGCCTCGACAACGGATGTCGCCGCTCGACGGCTAGGCGGCCAGGGACCCCGCGGGGCGGAGGAGGTTCCGGGCTGTCGCGCCCGCGAGCTCGCGGACGTCACGGCTGAGGTGGGCCTGGTCGGCGTACCCGGCCTCGAACGCCAGGTCGGCGAGGCTCAGCGGTGTGCCCAGAGCGAGGTCGCGCACGCGTTGCAGCCGGGCGACGCGCAGGTACGTCGCCGGCCCGTAGCCGACCGACGACGCGAACCGCCGGCGGAGCTGCCGGTCGGACAGGTCCAGGTCGCGCAGCACGGCCGTCACGCGGGAGCCGCCGCGCTGGAGCCGCCTCACCGCGAGGTCGACGAGCGGGTCGACCGGATCGACCTCAGGCCGGTCGAGCCGTTCCGCGACCAGCTTCGTCAGCTCCGGGATCGGGTCGGCGTACAGCTTCGACACGATCCGCTTGGCCGGGCGGCCCCACAGGTCGAGCAGCTGGACCCGTTGGTTCAGCAGCTCGCTCGCGGCCACCCCGAGCACCCGCGGCGCGCGGCCGGGGAGGAAACGGATGCCGTAAAGGGGAGCGCCGACCGCGTAGCCGGAGCTCCACGCCGTCGTGTCCGGACCCGCGACGAACACCCGGTCCGGCGCCACGACGATGTCCAGGCACCCGTCCGGCAGGATCGAGGAGGACGTGCCGAACGACGAGCGCCACACGCTGTGAACGTCACCGGCCAGATAGGCCGGCGGCGCCTTCTCCGCGTACGTGGTGCTCACCTCCTTGAAGCTACTCGTGCCCACCGACAAGTGCTCCAACCACGACCTCGGTCTCCGCGAGCGACTCCAGGACGACGTGCGCGCCCGCGTCCCGCAGGTCGGAGGCGGTGAAGGCGCCGGTCGCCACGGCCACCGAGACCATGCCGTGGGCGAGCGCCGCCGCCACGTCGCTGGGCGTGTCGCCGACGACGAACACGGCCTCGGGCGCGAAGGTCACGCCGTGCTTCGCCGCCGCCAGCTCCACGGCATGCGGCACCAGGTCGGGCCGGTGGGCCGAGATCGCGCCGTACCCGCCGATCGTCAGGTCGACGTGCTCGTGCAGCCCGAACGCCGCCAGCTTGTGCTCGGCGATCTCCGGCAGGTTGCCGGTGACGAGCGACTGCACGACGTGCCCGTGCGTCGCCAGCGTGGCCAGCGCCGCCTGAGCGCCCGCCAGCACCTTGCCCTCGACCGCCAACCGCTCCCGGCTCAGCTCGGACTGGGCGATCAGCCCGGCCCACACCGCCTGGACCGCACCCTCGGTCGGCTCGATGCCGTGCGCGACGAGCAGTTCCGTCGTGATCGCGCGCTCCGTACGCCCGTGGAAGACCGGCAGCGCGCTCATCGGCCGCCCGATCACCGCCGCGAACGCCTCGGCGTACCAGTCGGTGCTGATCCCCGTGTAGTCGACGAGCGTGTGGTCGATGTCCCAGAGCACCAGCGTGTTCTTCACGCCTTCGAACCTACCTGCCCGACCTCGACCGATGTGCTGCCCGGCGCATGGTCCAGTTCTGCCGCACGACCGGGATCAGCGTCGCGACCCGCGGCCAGCTGATCGACGGCAGGGCGCTCGCGACGATCCACGCGATCGACCCGGACCGCGGACGTCGACGCCGGCGTGACCTGGTCGGAGCTCACCCGCGCCGCCTACGCGCACGGCCTGACCCCGCCCGTGCTCTGCGCGAGCTGCTCGGCCGCGGCGAGCTCGAAGAGGTCTGGAGCCTCGCTGTGGCCGGACGTCGTGCGGCGGAAGCGGACGTACTACCCGGATCGGATCCTCACGCCCGGCTTCGGCATCTTCGGGTAACCTCCCCGGTCGCTCGACCGGCTACCGTGCAAGGCATGGAGGTCGCACGCCTGGTACGCCGGCTGCTCGGTCGCCCCGAGCCGCTGTCCAGGCGTGACCGCCTGGACGCGATGGACGCCGTCGGCGGTGCCGACTGCGCGGTGTGCCGGGCGATGAACGACGAGGTCAAGCGCTGGTTCTTCATGTACGAGAACGAGACCCGCGCCGACTTCGAGCTGCGCGAACGGCTGGACCGTTCGCTCGGGTTCTGCGCCGCCCATACGCGGCACCTGCTCGACTCCGGCCCGGCCACGTCGTGGCTCGCGCGGTGGCTGTTCTCCGAGGTCGGACGCGCCGCCGTGGTGGTGATCGCCGAGGGTGGCCAGCTCGGTGGCTTCGAGCCGTGTCCCGCCTGCCTGGCGGTGCGGCGTACGGAGACCGACCTGCTCAGCCTGCTCGCGCACGCACTCTCGGATCCGGACGTCGCGCAGCTCTTCGAGTCCGGCGACGCCGTCTGCGTCCGGCACGCGGTCGCGCTGCTGCGCCGTCGGGTTCGATCGGTCGCTGGACTGCTCGCCGAACGTCTCGGCAAGGACACCGCCACCGCCGAGCGCCATCTCGTCGGGGTCGACCTCGACTACTCGCGCCGCCGCAAGCTCCGTCAACGTCTGGTCGACAGTGTGCTGGCGGCTGATGACGCGGACTGGGTGCTCGACGCTCCCTGCTGCCCGCTGTGCGCGGCCGCCGACCGTACTTCGTGGCGGCAGCTCGGCTGGCTCGCCACGCTCTCACGCGACCAGGTGGCCGAGCTGCGGACCGAGGCTACGCTCTGCGCGGACCACCTCGCCGACCTGGTCGGCGTCCGCGACCCGTCCGGCGCCGACGTCCTCACCGACGACGGCCTGCTGCCCGCGGTCGCGGCGGTGATCGACCACAACGCGGCGCTTTGGCAGGCTGACTTCCGTGCGTACGCCGAGCGCGGCGGCTCGCCCGCGAAGATCGGCCGCTCGATCACGTGCCACGTCTGTGCGTTGCAGGCCGAGGCCGTCGAGCGCGAACGGCTTCGGCTCGTTCAGGTCGCCGCCGCGCCCGAGGTGGCCGGCGCGCATGGCGTCTGCGTACGCCACGGTGTCGCTCCTGACCTGCCGTTGCCGTGGCGGAACGTGCTCGCCCAGCGCATCGGGGCGCTCTCGCGAGAGCTCGACGAGTCGCGGCGCAAGGCGGGCTGGGACGCGCGCGAGGAGGTCAAGGGCGACGAGATGCGCGCCTGGTCGCGCGCGCCGTTCCTGCTCGACGGCGCGATCCTCGGTCCGCGCTCACCCGAGCAGTCGCCCGGCGCCGATTCCTAGCAGCGCGGCGGCGAAGCCGAGCGCCACGCTCACCGCGACGTTCGCGGCGGCCTGCCCGTACGTGCGCTCCTCGAGCAGCCGCACGGTCTCGTACCCGAACGTGGAGTACGTCGTTAGCGCGCCGCAGAACCCCGTCCCGAGCAGTGCCAGCGCCGGACCGCTCGTGGTCTGGACGAGGAAGCCGAGCAGGAAGCAGCCGATCACGTTCACCAGAAACGTCCCGCGCGGGAACGTTCGGCGGCCGACGATTCGGTCGAGGTGATAGCGCAGCGGGGCGCCGACCGCGCCGCCCACCGCGACGAGCAGGATCGTGATCACTTGAGCAGCCTCCGCGTGGCGGCGAGCCCGACCCACGTCGCGACCAGCGCGGCGACGAGCGTGCCGAACAGGTAGGCCAGCGCGACCACGGGCCGGTCCAGCAGCCCACTGATCTCCAGCGCGTACGCGGAGAACGTCGTGAACCCGCCGAGCACACCCAGCCCGAGCGCCGGCCGCGCCCAGTCCGGCGCGCCGCCACGTTCGACGACCGCCATCAGCACGCCGATCAGCAGGCAGCCGACGACGTTCGTCACGAACGTCGCGACCGGAAACGTCCCGCCCGCATGGGGAATCGCCACCGCGACGCCATACCGAGCGACCGCCCCGACGGCACCACCGACCGCGATCGCGACAGTGGTGCCGACCGGTTTCACCTGCCCGAGCCTAGGGTGCCGGCCAGCTTGTGGATGGCGGAGGTGGAGCGGTGAAGCCTAGGGGGCGGTCCAGAGCACGGCCTCGGGCTGGGCGGCGGTCACCGTCACCGAGCCGGTCCAGGTCAGGAACGACGGCTGCGGCAGGTAGTCCGTGCCGAGGAAGAAGCCGCGGTCGAGGCGCGTCACGTTCACCGCGGCGCCGCTGTCGGTGCCGACCACCACGCGTCGGACGCCGACCGACTCGAGGTCCGCCTGCGTCGTTCCCGCGGGCAGCTCGACGGTCGTCGCCGCCGGGTCGTTGCGCTGGATCGACCAGGTCGGGTCGACGTGGTTCGACGTGTACACAGTGTCGCCCGAACGCAGCTTGACCGTCAGCGCGGCGCCCACCCAGGACGAGCCGGTGTTCGCGCCTTCGGTCGTCTTCTTGACGATCGCGTACAGGTAGTTGCGCTGGTCGCTGACCTCCGGCGTCGACGGCGCGGTCGGCGACGGCGCCTCGATCTTGCCCTCGCGGAGCATCTCCTTCGCCATCACCAGGTACGACCACGGGTTGGCGTCCATCACGACCTCGCGGGCCGCCTCGACGGGGCGAGTCCGCAACGGAGAAAGGAAGAAGCGCATCGACCCGGTCAGCTTGTCGCACATGTTGTTGTTCTCGGTGCAGGTCTCGAGCTGCGCGTGGTCGCCCTGGTACGCGCCGGCGAACTGCAGCGTCTCGTGGTTCGGAGCCTGGTAGACGTCGCTGCCCGCCACGCGCTTGCCGCGCGCGTCGAGCTCGACCCGGTAGATCCACTCGATGTCGGTCGTCCTGCCCCAGCGCGCCATCAGCGCCGGCGTGTTCGTTCCGCCGTCCTCGTTGCTCCAGATCACCGAGTACTCGAGGATCGTGTGCCCCGGCGTGGTCGCCGCCCTGCGCTCGTGCCAGGCCAGCAGCGGCGTGTCCGTCGTCGCGTTCTGGAACGGGCTCCCCAGCGAGGCCATCGTCCGCCCGTAGACGATCGGCGCGTACGCGAGCACCTGATACTCCGGATCCTGGGCCGAGTACGTCTTCACCTTCGCGTTCGAGACGATGATCTTCTGCGCGGACATCGCCGACCGGTCCGTGGCGAACGTGAGCTTGACCCGGTGCACGCCCTTCGAGAGCCGTCCGAGCACGAACTGCTGGGCCAGGGGCGCGGATCCGGTGACGACCACGTCGGTCGCGTACCTGCCGTCGACCGATACCGACAGCACCGCCGATTCGCGGCCCTCGACCGCCCAATCCGTACCGGGAGCGGCCGCGGTCAGGTCCAGCACCGCCTCACCGGTTCGCCAGACGACTACCGGCAGCGTCACCGCCCTGTGCCGTTGCACGACCTGCTCGTGCCGGTGGGACGAGGCGTTCGCCGTCGTACCGAGGCCGACGACCGCGAGCGCGACCGCGACGAACACTGCGAGAAATCGCTTCATGGGCATGGATCTCACCCTCCGCGAGTCGGATCGACCGGTCAAGGAACAAGCCCGGCAACGGACGGCGAACAAACGACAGCGTGAAATGCTGGCTCCTCGGTGGCCATGTCAATACGCTCACGAGGCATGACACGCCGCAACCACCTCCTAGGCGTGATCCTCGCTTGCGCGCTCCTGTTCTCCGGCTGCGCCGGAACCGTCACCGGGCAGGGCGACCTGAGCCGGATCCGGATCATGGCCCCGGCCAGCCCCGGCGGCGGCTGGGACACCACGAGCCGCGTCCTGCAGCGGACGCTCCAGCGCGGCGGGCATCGCCCGCAACGTTCAGGTCTTCAACGTCGAGGGCGCCGGCGGCACGATCGGCCTCGGCCAGCTCGACCGCGAGACCGACGACGCCCTGCTGATGACCATGGGCCTGGTCATGGTCGGCGCGATCGAGACCAACAACCAGTCCGTCGACGCTCGACGACGTCACGCCGATCGCGCGGCTCACCGGCGAGTCGGAGGTCATCGTCGTGCCCGCCGACTCGCCGTACGAGACGCTCGAGGACTTCGTCGCCGCCTGGAAGCAGAACCCGCGCGGCATCGCCGATCGCCGGCGGCTCGGCCGGCGGCGCCGACCAGATCCTCGCCGGGCTGGTGGCCCAGGCCGTCGGACTCGACCCGAAGCAGGTCAACTACATCGCCGTACTCCGGCGGCGGCGAGTCGCTCGGCGCGCTGCTCGGCAACAAGGTCGCGGCCGGCATCTCCGGCGTCGGCGAGTACGCCGAGCAGGTGCAAGTCCGGCGACCTCCGCGCGCTCGCGGTGTCCGGAGCCGAGCGCTCCGACCAGCTGCCCGACGCGCCGACGCTCACAGGAGCAGGGCGTCGACGTCGAGCTCACCAACTGGCGCGGCCTGATGGCGCCACCCGGCGATCAGCGACGAGGCAGCGGGACGACCTGATCGACGCTGGTCGAAGCAGCGCGTACGACAGCGAGGAGTGGAAGGAGGCGCTGGCGAACAACGGCTGGGAGGACCAGTTCCTGGCCGGCGACGAGTTCGGCGCGTTCCTCGAGGAGGAGCAGACGCGGTGCACGAGATCCTGCGGCGAGATCGGGCTGGTCGAGCATGAGCCGCCAGCGACTCCGGAGCGAGCCCGCCGCACTCGCCGCACCGGCGCCGGGCCGCGCCGGACCCGCACGCCGATCGTGGGGCGAGCTCGGCATGGCCGCGCTGCTCGCCGTGCTCGGCGTCGTCGTGCTCGTCGGCGCCGGCCGGATCACCGTGCCGGGCTCGACGAACACGATCGGCCCGCGCTTCTTCCCGTACCTCGTCGGCGTGCGTCCTGCTCGTCGTCGCGCGTCGCTGCTGCGCGATCGCGGTCCTGCGCGGGCGACCGGGCGAGCCCGAGGAGAGGCGAGGACGTCGACCCGAACGCGCGGACGGACTGGCGGGCGGTCGCGCGTCATCGTCGGTCGCGTTCGCCGCCCACGCGCTGCTGATCAACGTCGTCGGCTGGCCGCTCGCGGTCACCGCTGATGTTCGCCGGTGGTCGCCAAGGCGCTCGGCGCGCCGGGCTGGATCCGCGCCGCTGCTCGCCGGCGGCATCACGTCGGTCGTCGATCTGGCTGATCTTCGTCAAGGCGCTCGGCGTCGCGCTGCCCGGCGGCGTGCTGCTGGAGCTGATCGGCCGGTGTCTAGCCTCACCGAGCTCGCTCAACGGTTTCGCGCGACGCCGCTCACGCCCGCTCAACCTGCTGTTCGCGCTGCTCGGCGTGCTGCTCGGCACCGCGGTCGGCGTGCTGCCCGGCATCGGGCCGGCGATGACCGTCGCGCTGCTGCTGCCGATCACGTTCACGCCTCGAGCCGACCGTCGGCGTTCATCATGTTCGCCGGCATCTACTACGGCGGCATGTACGGCGGGTCGACCACGTCGATCCTGCTGAACACCCCAGGCGAGTCCGCGTCGATCATGACCGCGCTCGAGGGCAACAAGATGGCCAAGGCCGGGCGCGGCGCGGCCGCGCTGGCGACCGCCGCGCATCGGGTCGTTCGTCGCCGGCACGCATCGCGACGCTCGCTGCTCGCGCTCGTCGCGCCGCCGGTCGTGGACTGGGCGGTCTCGCTCGGTCCGGCGGACTACTTCGCGCTGGCGATGCTCGCCTTCGTCGCCGTGTCGACGGTGCTCGGCGCGTCGCCGCTGCGCGGGCTGGCTGTCGCTCGGGCTCGGGCTGTTCCTCGGCCTGGTCGGCACCGACGTGCTGACCGGGCAGCAGCGGCTTCACGTTCAACATCCCGCAGCTCGCCGACGGCATCGACGTGGTGGTCGTCGCGGTCGCGCTGTTCGCCGTCGGCGAGGCGCTGTACGTCGCCGGTCCGGCTGCGGCACGGTCCGGTGCGAGGTGATGCAGATCGGTCGGAGCTCGGTTCTGACCCGGGCGGACTTCCGCCGCTCGTGGAAGCCGTGGCTGCGCGGCACCGCGCTCGGCTTCCCGTTCGGCGCGCTGCCGGCCGGCGGCGCCGAGCTCCCGACGTTCCTGTCGTACGCGATCGAGAGGCGGCTCACCAAGCACAAGGACGAGTTCGGCAAGGGCGCGATCGAGGGCGTCGCCGGTCCGGAGGCGGCGAACAACGCGGCCGCGGCCGGCGTGCTCGTGCCCGCTGCTCACGCTCGGGCTGCCGACCTCGGCGACCGCGGCGATCCTGCTGGCCGCGTTCCAGGGCTACGGCATCCAGCCCGGGCCGCTGCTGCTCACGACCGAGTCGGCGCTGGTCTGGACGCTGATCGCGTCGCTGCTGATCGGCAACCTCATGCTGCTGGTGCTCAACCTGCCGCTGGTCGGCGATCTGGGTGAAGCTGCTGCGGATCCCGCGGCCGTACCTCTACGCGGGCATCCTGCTGTTCGCCTCGCTCGGCTCGTACGCGGTGAACGCCGACCCGTTCGACCTGTTGCTCTTGCTGGTCGCTCGGCGCTGCTCGGGCTTCGCGATGCGGCGGTACGGCTGGCCGGTCGCGCCCGCGGTGATCGGGCTGATCCTCGGGCCGATCGCCGAGACCAACCTGCGCCGCGCGCTCGCGATCGGCGAGGGCGACGTCGGGGTACTGGTCGAGTCGGCGTTCAGCAAGATCGTGCTGGTGGTGGCGCTCCTCGCGGTCGCCGTGCCGCCGCTGCTGCGGCTGTACCGACGCCGCCGGGCAGCGGGGATTTCGGAGGGTGAGTTATGACGATCGTCATCGGCTACGTGCCGTCGCCGGAGGGCCAGGCAGCGCTCGCGCGCGGTCTGCAGGAGGCGAAGCTGCGCGGCGGCCCCGTCGTCGTGGTGAACTCCTCCCGCGGCGACGCGCTGGTGGACGAACGGTTCGCGCAGGGCGAGGAGCTCGAGCTGGTACGCGACGTCCTCCGCGAGTCCGGCCTCGCGCACGAGATCCGGCAGCCGATGCGCGGGATGCTGGCCTCGGAGGAACTGGTCGAGATCGCGGCCGAGGTGGAGGCCGAGTTGATCGTCATCGGCCTGCGGAAGCGCTCCCCGGTGGGGAAGCTGATCATGGGGAGCACCGCGCAGCGGGTCCTGTTGGACGCCAGCTGCCCGGTGCTCGCCGTCAAGGCCGATTAGGCGTACAACTGGCCCGCGCCCACCGCGGTGACCTGCCAGAGGTGGCCGTCGGGGTCGGCGAACGTGCCGGCGTAGCCCCACGGCTGCTGGCCAGGCTCGGTGACGACCTCCGCACCAGCGTCGCGGGCCCGGGCGATCCAGGCGTCGACCTCCGCCGGCGTGGCGGCGCCGAGGTTCAGCAGGCACTCGATCTGCCCGCGCGCCGCCACCTGCCGGTCGCCGATCACCCAGCCGAACCCGTCCGACGGGATCAGCATCAGGTTGGTGCCCTCGTTCAGGGAGATCTGCAACGGCTCGGGCACGCCGTCGTCGGCGAGCTCGCCGATCGCGTCGAGACCGAGGCCCTTGGTGTAGAAGCCGTACGAGGTGGTGCGGTCGGCGATCGGGAGAGCGACGATCACGTGCGACATGGGTCCTCCAGAGCTGAGTTGCGGCTGTCGTCGTAGCTCCTACGACGGCAGCCGCCGAAACTCATCGCTCGGCGGGGCTACTTGTCGGTGCGGACCCGTGTCGAGGCCGCGATGGCGCCGAGGCCGACCAGGATCATCACCACGAAGATCGGCAGGAACGTCGCCACCGCGTCGACTCGTTCGTGCAGGAACGCGAACAGCACACCGCCGAGACCGATGAAGATCACGTTGCCCAGCGAGTCAGACATCTGCGCGGCCGCCGTGTTGACGCCCTGCTGCTCGACGGGGGAGATGTCCAGCAGCAGCACCGACAGGCTCGCGAGGGACAGGCCCATGCCGAGCCCGGCGATCGCGCAGCCGACCGCCGCGAGCCACACCGGAACGGTCGTGAACACGGCCAGCGCCACGACGGCCGTACCCAAGGCCACGAACAGCGCCCCGATCCGGATGAGCTGGGAGCGTGGCGTACGCAGCGACCGCCGGCCCTGCCAGAACGAGCCGGACGACCAGCCGAGCGCGCCGACGGTGAGCGTGAGCCCGGCCACCGTCGTCGACAGTCCGCGGTGCTCGATCAGCATCAACGGGACGAACGCCTGCGAACCGAAGAACGCGCCGGCCAACAGCCCACGCATCGCGACCACCGTCGGCAGCCCGCGCCGGAACCGCAGAGTCCCCGGCGGCAGCAGCTTCGGCAAGCTCACGACGATCGCGACCACACCGACCGCCAGCGCGATCAGGCTGAACCACTGCAGCTCCTGGCCGGCCCACTGGAGCAGGCCGATCCCGACCGCGGCGAACAGCGCGAGCCAGTTCCGTCCCGCCTGAGGCGTACCCGGCTCGACGCTCGGCAGGTGCCTGAGCCGGGGGAGCATCACCAGCAGGGGACCGAGCACCAGCGGCACCAGGCCGAGGAACACCCACCGCCAGCTCGCGTGCTCCGACACCGTTCCGGCGACGAGCGGACCGACGATCGACGGCAACACCCAGGCACTCGAGATCACCGCGAAGACGCGCGGCCGCAGGTGACCCGGGTACGCCCTTCCCACGATCACGAAGAGCGCGACGACCACGGCGCCACCGCCGAGGCCCTGCACCGCGCGGCCGAGGAGGAACAACACCATCGTCGGCGCCAGGCCCGCGAGGATCAGACCGCCGGTGAACAACGTGACACCAGCGAGGAACGGGGGCACCGGCCCCCTGCGGTCGGCGATCCCGCCGGCGACGACGGTCGCGAACAGGCTCGCGACCATGAAGCCGGAGAAACCCCAGGCATAAAGGGACAATCCGTTGAGCTCGCGTACCGCCACCGGCATCGCGGTCGTCACGGCCATCGCCTCGAACGCGACGAGCAGGACCAACGCGACGATGCCGAACGTCAGGCTCCGGAACTTCGAGCCGAAGATGCGATCGTCCGTGGCGACGGGCGTGCCTTCCGCCGGACTGTCCACCGACACAGTCATGACCAACCCTTCTCAAGCATGCCTGTGACGTTATCGGTGCGCGACGACATGCGACATCGGGCAGACGACGGGATGAACTCCTCCGATGGTCCTAGGACCCGGCTAGCTAACGGTCCGCGAGCTCCTCGACGAGGGCGAGCAGGTCGTCCCGGACGAGGGCGGTCAGCGAGGCCGTGTCGGTGAAGTCGCGGACCGGGTGCCCGGAGGCCTTGACCGTGGTCTTGAGCTCCTCGAGCTGGGCTCGCCGTCCGGCGGCGACCATGCCGGCGGCTACCTGGCCGAGCAGCGCGTTCTCCTCGGGAGTCGGCGTCTCGACGTACCCGATCCGCTGCGACAGCGGCAGCGAGTCGACCCAGACCATGTCGCGCAGGTAGAAGTAGGCGCGGCCGGAGGTGGTGCCGAGCGCGGCGTCGTGGACCAGCTCACGTTCGCCGATGGCCCAGCCGTACCGCTGGCCGAGCAACCCGAGCAGAACGGTCTGCGCGCCGTCGTCGCCCGCCACGTCCTCGGCCCAGACCAGGCCGCGCTTCTCGGCGAGCTGGCGCACCTCGGGCAGCACGAGCTTGGTGAGCTCGTCGCGCTCTTGCTGCAGGTCGGGCGTGGAGGACAGGATCACTCGCACGGCGTCGGGTCGCGGCACGACACGATCCTGCCAGGTATGCGCCGCATCGCGGGACCGTTCTCCAGATCCTGGGACGGTCGACGACCGCCGAGGTGTTACGGCCCGTTCGGGCAGGATTCGCGTCCCATCTTTGCCATCGGGGTCCCCTAAATACGCCGATCGTGCCATCGTGGAGCGCGGGGAGGTGGGTAGGTCATGGGGCGTCCGAGTGCTGTCAACGTCGGGCTTGTCGCGATAGCGACAACCGCCGCGTCGCTGACTCCGTCGGCACCACCTACCCTGCCTACGCCCACCGAGATCCGGAACATCGTGGCGCAGGACGACGCGCGCCCGTCCGGCCTCGCCGACAACGGCGGCCGCGGCGAGGGGCCGAACGGCCTTCCCGGCCCCGATCTTCCGCCCGCCGGCTACCTCGGCTCGCCCGATCGCCCGTACTCGACGCCGGACATCAACCCGCAGTACCCGATGTCCACGCCGCCTCCCGGTGGCATCGCGTCCAGCAGCTCGAGCCTCGGCATCCCGGGCATCGTGCTCACCGCGTACCAGAACGCCGCGACCAACCTCGCGGCGTCCGACCCGACCTGCCAGATCACCTGGCAGATGATCGCCGGCATCGGCAAGGTCGAGTCGAACCACGCGTGGGGCGCGGTCGCACCGAACGGCGACACCTCGCGGCGCATCCTCGGCCCCGTGCTGAACGGCTCGCGCTGGGCGGCGATCTCCGACACCGACAACGGCGCGCTGGACGGCAACAGCACCTGGGACCGCGCGGTCGGACCGATGCAGTTCATCCCGGGCTCCTGGCAGATCTACGCCGCCGACGGCAACAGCGACGGGGTCTCCAACCCGCACAACGTGTTCGACGCTTCGGTGGCCACGGGCAAGTACCTCTGCAACGGCAGCCGCACGCTCGGCGTCCGTACGGACCTGATCGCCGCGATCTACAGCTACAACCACTCCGACTCCTACGTACGCCGGGTGCTGGGCTGGATCGACGGCTACACGTCCGGCGGGGCTCGCCCGATCGACGGCTCCGGCCCGCCGCCCGCACCGTGGGTGCCAGGGTCGCCGGACCCGACACCCGAGCCGCCAGACCCGGATCCCAGCGACCCGGCGCCGGATCCCAACCCGACGACGCCGGCGCCCAAGCCGAAGCCGACGGAACCAGCTCCCGATCCGGCTCCGACGCTGGTACCGAACCCGCCGGACCCCAAGCCGACGACCTCGCCGAAGCCAGACGACCTCGCCGAAGCCGACGCCCTCACCGTCGCCCAAGCCGACGACGTCCCCGTCGCCTTCGCCGAGCCAGTCGCCGTCGCCTTCGCCGCAGCCGAGCGAGTCGCCGTCTCCCTCGCCCTCGCCCTCGCCGAGTGAGTCCCCGTCTCCTTCGCCCTCACCGTCGCCGAGCTGCTCCCCGGCCCCGACGACGCCGCCCACGACGCCGCCCACGGCGCCGCCCACATCGGACGGAACGGACACTCCGTCGCCCAGCCCGTCCGGTGACGTCACCCCGAGCCCGGTGGCGACAGCGACCGGCGCCGCCGTTCCGCCCGTCTCCTTGCTGCCAACCGAGGACGAACCGACCCCAGCGCCTACCCCCACCTGCCCGACTGTGCCGTAGGGTGGTCCACCAGGCGTTGGTGATCGTTTTCGGATCATCGAAGCGCTTAGGTCAGCCACCGCTCCGACATCTCGGGCACAAGTTGGGTGGGGGTGGTCGTGGTGGAGTTCAGGGTCCTAGGGCCGGTCGAACTCTGGCACGCAGGCAAGCAGGTAGAGATCGGGGCGACGCGGCAGCGTGATCTGCTCGCGTTGCTTCTCGCGCGGCCGGGAACTCCGGTCGACCGGGACTGGCTGATCGACGCGCTGTGGGACGGCGCGCCGCCTCCAGCTGCCCGGACAACGCTGCAGTCGTGCGTCTACCGGCTGCGGAAGGTCTTCGAGGCGCACGCCGACGTCACCTTGTCGACCCGCGGGAGCAGCTACCTGCTCGAGATCCCGCCGGACTCGGTCGACGCGCGGCGGTTCGACCAGCTGGCCGAGCAGGGTCTCCAGACGATGGCGATCAGCCCCAGCGCCGCCGTACCTCAGCTGCGCGCCGCGATGGCGCTGTGGCGCGGGGAGGCGTTCGGGAACGTCACGCTGCACGCGATCCGCGACCACGCCCGGCGCCTGGACGAGCGCCGGCTGGACCTGGTCGAGCAGTGCCTCGCGGTCGAGCTCGAGCTCGGTCACACCACCGCGGTCCTCGGTGAGCTGAAGGCGCTGGCCGCCGCGCATCCGCTGCGTGAACGGCCGGCCGAGCTGTTGATGAAGGCGCAGTACCGGGCCGGTCGACGGGCCGATGCACTGGCGACGTACCAGCAGCTGTTCCGCCGGCTCGACCGCGAGCTCGGCGTACGGCCGTCGCAGTCCGCGCGCGAGCTGCACCAACGGATCCTCGCCAGCGCACCCGACCTCGACTCGGCTTCGGTGGCCCCGAGCTTCGACGCGCCGCTGCCGCGCCAGCTGCCCGGTGGGATCGGCGACTTCGTCGGCCGGACAGACAGCCTCGGCCGGCTGGACAAGCTGCTCGACGGTGACTCCGACCGAGTGGTGCTCGCGACGATCTCCGGGCCTCCTGGCGTCGGCAAGACCACGCTCGCGGTGCACTGGGCGCGGCAGGTCATGCACCGGTTCCCGGACGGCCAGCTGTACACGAACCTGCGCGGCTTCGACCCCAGCGGCCAGGTGATGGACCCGTCGGAGGTGGTGCGCGGGTTCCTCGCGGCGATGCGCGTGCCGCCGGAACGGATTCCGGCCGACGTCGACGCGCAGATCGGGCTCTACCGCTCGTTGCTCGCGGGCAAGCGGATGCTGATCGTGCTCGACAACGCTCGGGACGCCGGCCAGGTGCGGTCGCTGCTGCCCGGCTCTGGCGCGGCCGGAAGCGTCGCGATCGTCACCAGCCGGAGCAGCCTGACCGGGCTGGTCGCCGCGGAGAGCGCTCAGGCGATCGTGCTGGAACCGTTCGAGACCGGCGACGCCTGGCAGCTGCTGACCAGCCGGCTCGGCGAGGACCGGATCGCCGCCGAGCCCGACGCCGCTGCGGCCGTGCTCTCGCACTGCGCGGGGCTGCCGCTCGCGGTCGCGATCGTGGCGGCGCGAGCGACCGCGCATCCGACGTTCCCGCTCGAGTCGGTCGCCGCCGACCTGCGGCTGAGCCGCGGGCTGGACGCGTTCGCCTCGAACGACGCCAACGCCGATGTCCGTTCGGTCTTCTCCTGGTCGTACGGCCGGCTGAGCCCCGCGGCGGCCCGGTTGTTCCGGCTGCTCGGTGCCCATCCGGGGCCGGACGTCGGGCTCGCGGCCGTCGCCAGCCTCGCCGGCCTGACGCCGTCGGAGACGCTCCGGCTGATGGTCGAGCTGTGCGACGCCCAGCTGGCGAACGAGATCGTGGCCGGCCGCTACCGGCTGCACGACCTGCTGCGGACGTACGCGGGCGAGCTGTCCGAGGCCGCGGACTCCGCAGACGAGCGCGACGCGTCCGTCGCGCGGCTGCTCGACCACTACCTGCAGGCGGGGATCGCCGCGGCCAGCCTGAGCGCGCCGTACGGGTGGTCGCCGGCGTTCCGGGACCCGGTGCCGAGCGTGGTCGCCGAACGGTTCGAGACGCTCGGGGACGCGATGACGTGGTTCGACCGCGAGCGGCAGACGCTGCAGCGGATCGTCGAGTACGCGGTGCGGCTCGGTCGCGTGCGCGCGGCTTGTGAGCTCGCCTGGCACCTCGGCAAGTTCTTCGACCGGCGCGGGCGGTGGCACGACTACGTGGAGCTGCAGGCCGTGTTGCTCGACGAGGCCGAGCTCTTCGGTGAGCTCGACCTGTTGGCGTTCGAGCACGCCGCGTACGGCCGTGCCCTGGGCCGGGTCGACCTGAACGACGAGGGGCGCTGGCATCTGGAGCGGGCGTACGAGCTGTGCGGGAAGGTCGGCGACCTGGTCGGCCAGTCTCGGTGCCGGCGCGCGTTGGGGTGGATCGCCGAACGCGAGGCGGACATCCGTACGGCGTTCGAGGAGACCAAGCACGCCGTCGAGCTGAGCCGGCTGGCGGCGGAGAGCCCGCTGACGGTGGCGTCGACCGCGGAGCTGCTGAGCGCGCTGGGCTGGTGCTACGCGTTGCTGGGGGAGTACCGGTCGGCGTTGGACTGTTGCCGGCAGGCTGTCCCCGTTCTGCAACAGCACCAGTACCAGGACGCGGAGGCGCACGCCTGGGACACGATGGGGCACGCACACCATCAGCTCGGGCAGTTCTCCGAGGCCTTGGCTTGCTACGACCGGGCGTTGCTGATGCTGCGCCGGCTGGGCGACGCGTTCGCCCAGGCGGACACGCTGGTGCGGATCGGCCTCACCCACGTGGCGGCCGGTATGCCGGCGAAGGCCGACCTGGCCCGGAAGGAGGCGTTGGACATCCTCGACGGGCTGGACGGCTCCGACGCCGAACGGCTCCGGACCAAGCTGCGCGGGCTGTCTAAGGCGTCTTGATCCGGATCTCGTTCGCGGTCTTCTGCAGGTTTTCCTTCTCCGCCATCGGTCCGGTCAGGCGGACGAACACGTGCGAGTCGAGCGGTCCGCCCTTCTTCGACGCGAAGACGTGGCTGACCATCAGCTGCCACTCGATCTCCGAACCGTCGACGACCTGACCGTCGGCGAAGAAGGTCGACTTGTCCGTGCCGCGCCACGGCGACGGCGGCGTCTCGGTCTTCTCGCGAATCGCGAGAAGCTCCTTCTGCCCGCACGGCGCGGGGCAGGGGTCGACCTGGATGATGCCGCCCGGCGCGCGGCCCGGCTTGCCGCTGAACGCCCACGCGTCGTCGAGACAGATCCACCGGACCGTCGGCGCGACGACCTTGCCGCTGCGCATGCAGCCCCACGTCTTGGGCACGCGGAAGTCGAACGGGAAGTCCTTGAGGTCCATGAAGTACGTCGGCTCGCCCTTGCCGAACGTCGGGCCGCCGAGCGGGCCGTTGGGGCCGTCCGGTCCGGTCCACGGCGGCTCCGGCGTCGGCCAGCCGGGGATCGGCGGCGTAGGGGCGGTGGTGCCGCCGGTGCCCGCTGTGGGGTTCGGGTTCGTGGTCGGCTGCGCCACCACGTCGTCCGGCGCTGCCTGCTTCCGGTTGTCGCTGATCATGTACATCGCGACGCCGCCGCCGACGATCACGCCGAGGCAGAGCACGATGCCGACGGCGAGCATCACGATCGAACGGACGCTGGTCGTGGACTTCGGCGCCGAGTACGGCGCCGTGGGCAGGGCGGTGGGCAGGCTGCCGACCGCGCCCGCGCCGGGGGCGCCGGACCAGTGGGGGGCGAAGTCCGGTCCGGCCGAGCGCGTCGCGCCGCTTGCCACCGCCGACGTCAGCGCGGCGGAGTCGAGCAGGGCGAGCGCGTCGGCGGGGTCGCCGTCCTCGTACGGGGTCGCGACCCAGGGCACGGTGTCTCTGGGACCTGAGCCGAGCACCTTGTCCGGCTGCTCGGCGGACAGCGTGCCGATCGCGCCGGCCAGCCGATCCCGTACTGCCGCGTCGCCAGCCGCCGCGGCGTGCAGCACCGCGACCGCGGCCGGTGTCCCGCTGCCGTCGGCACCCAGAAACACCACGCCCGCGTCGTGCTCGGCCAACCGCCCACTGAGCGTGAACGGCCCCAGCACCGGCGGATCGCCGGGACGCAAAGCCTCAGTCATGTCGAAGAACCCCCGTTCCAGCACTGCACGGCGCACAACCTATCCCGAATCGCGGATCAGACGGTTGAGGCTGTCCCCAGGTTGCGGATCGTCGTGATCTTGTGGCCAGGTTTCGTCCACAGGCCCCGATTTCCACAGCCCAACCGACCCGCCATGTGCAGTTCCCAGGAAAGCTTGATGGAATGTCCGGGCACCACCGAAGCATCCGGGCAGGAGAGGACCGTTCGCCATGACGACGACCGCGGGGACGACCGCCGAGGCCGCGTTGATCGCGGAAGCGACCAACGAGGTCAAGCGCGTCATCGTCGGCCAGGAACACATGGTCGAGCGCTTGATGGTCGCGCTGCTCGCTCGCGGGCACTGCCTGCTCGAGGGCGTGCCCGGCGTCGCGAAGACGTTGGCGGTCCGGACGTTCGCGACGGTGGTGGGCGGTGATTTCGCGCGGCTGCAGTTCACGCCCGACCTCGTTCCGTCCGACATCGTGGGCACCCGGATTTACCAACCCAGCAAGGAAGCTTTCGACGTCGAGCTCGGCCCGGTGTTTGTCAACTTCGTCTTGGCAGACGAGGTCAACCGCGCTCCGGCGAAGGTGCAGTCGGCGATGCTCGAGCTGATGGCCGAGCGTCAGGTGTCGATCGGCGGGCACACGCACCCCTTGCCTTCGCCGTTCATCGTGATCGCGACGCAGAATCCGATCGAGTCCGAGGGCGTCTATCCGCTCCCGGAGGCGCAGCGCGACCGGTTCCTGCTCAAGGTCGACGTACCGCTGCCGGACGCGGAGGAGGAGTACCAGATCCTCGACCGGATGAGCGTCGACCCGCCGTCGCCGCGGCGGATCCTCGACCCGGACAAGATCCTCGGTCTGCAGGCGGCGGCGGACCGGATCTTCGTGCACCGGCTGGTCGCCGACTACATCGTTCGGCTCGTGCTCGCGACGCGGCGGCCGGTCGAGTATCACGTGCCGGAGCTCGCGCGGGTGATCGAGGTCGGGGCGAGCCCGCGGGCCACGCTGGGTCTCGTAGCGGCGGCGCGCGTGCTGGCGCTGCTGCGCGGGCGCGACTACGTGCTGCCGCAGGATGTCCAGGAGGTCGCGCTGGACGTCGTACCGCACCGGCTGGTGCTGAGCTTCGACGCGGTCGCCGACGGGGTGAGCGCTGCCGCGGTGGTCGACCGGGTGCTGCAGGCCGTGCCGCCGCCGCGGCCGGTCTGGCGCAACGACGCGGTCACGACCGGGCGGCCGGAGTTCCAGTGAGCGCGACGTTCCCGCCCGGAGTCGGCCCGCCGCCCTCGTTGCCGGTCGACGAGGCCGATCCGACGCGGCTGTCGATCGCGCACCTCGCGCCCGAGGCTGCACTGCGCCGGCTGGAGCTGGCGATCGTGCGCAAGCTGGAGGGGTTCCTGCACGGGGAGCACCTCGGCCTGCTGCCGGGGCCGGGCACGGAGGCCGCCGAGGCGCGGGTCTACCGGCCGGGTGAGGACGACGTCCGCAGGATGGACTGGTCGGTCACCGCGCGGACGACCGTTCCGCACGTCCGCGACGTGATCGCCGACCGCGAGCTCGAGACCTGGGCGATGGTCGACCTGTCGGCGTCGATGGACTTCGGCACGGCGGCGTTGGAGAAGCGCGACCTCGCGGTCGCGGCGGTGGCGACGGTCGGCTTCCTGACCAACCGGCTGGGGGACCGGTTCGGCGGCTTCGTCGTCCGCGGCGGGCGACTCCGGCGATGGCCGGCCCGGTCGGGACGACTGGCCCTGTACGGGCTGTTGCGGTCGCTGCTGGACGAGCCGCGGACCGCGGTCGAGGAGCCGGACGACGACTTCACCTCCTCGCTGGAGCAGCTGTCCCGCGCGCAGCAGCGACGCGGGCTGCGCGTCGTGGTGTCGGACTTTCTGGACGGCTCGGGTGATCTCGATCCGACCGTTCCGCCGACCTGGGAGCGGGCGATGCGGCGGCTGTCGACGCGACACCAGGTGCTCGCGGTCGAGATCCTCGATCCACGCGAGCTGGAGCTGCCGGATGTGGGCGTCGTGTGGCTGACCGACCCCGAGACGGGTGAGACTCGAGAGGTGAACACCGGGAGCGCGGAGCTCCGTTCCCAGTACGCCGCCGGCGCGGCGGAGCATCGGGAGCGGGTACGGATCGCGCTTCGGCGTTCGGGCGCGGCGCATCTGACACTGCGGACCGATCGGGACTGGGTGGCGGACACGGCGCGGTTCGTCCTCGGTCATCGCCGCGTCGCGGCGAAGCTGCATGCGCCGGTGAGAGGAGTTTCGGGATGAGTTTCCTCGCGCCGGGGCGGCTGTGGCTGCTGCTCCTGGTGCCGGTGCTCGTGGTCGGCTACGTGCTGCTGCAGTGGCGGCGGAAGAAGTACGCGCTGCGGTTCACCAACCTCGCGTTGCTCGGCCGCGTCGCCCCGAACCGTCCGTCGTGGCGTCGCCACGTCGCCGCGGTCTTGACGATGGCGACGGTCGCGCTGCTCGTGACCGCGTTCGCCCGACCCCAGACCGAGGTCGAGGTGCCGCGCGAACGGGCCACGATCGTGGTGGTGATCGACGTGTCGCTGTCGATGCTCGCCGACGACGTGGAGCCGTCGCGGATCAAGGCGGCGCAGGAATCGGCGAAGCGGTTCGTGGAGTCGTTGCCGGAGAAGTTCAACGTCTCGCTGGTGTCGTTCGCCGGCTCGGCCAGCATCCTCGTGTCGCCGACGATCGACCGGTCGCCGGTGGTCCGCGCCATCGACAGCCTGCAGCTCGCGGAGTCGACCGCGACCGGCGAGGCCATCTTCACCGCGCTCGAGGCGGTCAAACAAGTGCCCACCGACCCCGCGAACCCCGACGAACGCCCGCCGGCCCGCATCGTGCTGATGTCCGACGGCTACAAGAACGTCGGCCGCGGCGTCGAAGACGCGATCGGCGCGGCCAACCAGGCCGGCGTACCGATCTATACGATCGCGTTCGGCACCCAGTGGGGCACGGTCGAGATCCAGGGGCAACGCACGAACGTGCCCGTCGACGTCGACACGATGCGCAAGATCGCCGACGAGACCGGCGGCAACTCCTACACCGCCGAGTCGAGCACCGAGCTCGACGAGGTCTACGCCGACGTCGGCTCCTCCGTGGGCTACACGACCGAGGAACAAGAAGTCACCGCCCGCTGGACCGGCTTCGCCCTCCTCGCCGCCCTAGCCGCCGCAGCCGCCTCCCTCCTCTTCTTCGGCCGCCTCCCCTAACCCACCCACTTCACCCAACCCAACGGGCGTTCCGAGCCCGTCGTACACCACTCGGAACGCCCCCTTCGTGGGTGAAGTCACGATTGCGGGATGGGCGGCGATCGCGGTCCGCGACCTCCATCCGCACCCGCGGTCGGGTGAGCCGTGCCGCGAGCTCGAAGGCGATACGTACCCGTCGGGCCGAGTGAGCTGGCGCGGTCCACAGCTCCGGCCAGGTGAACCTGCGTACCTGGAGCCCCGCCTGCTCGAGTCGCTCCTGCCGACGCTTCTCCGCGACGAGCTGGTCGTCGCCGAACTCGCGATACTTGAGCATGCCGTCGGTCTCATAGACCGTGCCCTGATCGATCCACGCTCCGTCCACGATCCCGATGAGATCCGTGGATGTCGAAGACCCGCACCTGGCACTCCGGCGGTGGTAGCGCCTCTCGATGCCACACAGCGAGTGCGAGTGACTCGATCGGACTGTCGACGCGACCGTCGAGGAGGTCGGCGACGATCGCGCGCCTTACGCACGCCAGGCCAACGAGTCATCGAACGGATGACGCGGTGCAGGTCGTCGCGTCGCATCGCCGCCACGGGATAGGGCGGAGTTGCCGACCACCATCGCGTCCCTGAGCGAGAAGTCCCGGGCGATGTCGGCCACAGTGCGCGGGATCGTCGTCAACCAGACGTCGCCCTGGCGCTCGACGTGATCCCCGGGCAGCCCGGCGGCATGGATGTTGACCGGGGCCTGGACACGAGGCGTCCGTCCTTGCGGCGGTCGGGTCGCGTGGACACGGTGTCCCAACCCGCCAAGATGCTCGAGCCCATGCCAGCGAGCGGCACTGCCGTGGCTGAGGACGAGCGCGTCGCGTGCGGCCAGAGCGACGGCCTCCGCCTCGACGAGGTGCAGCCGATCCTCATCGAGCTCGGCGAGCAGCGCGCGGTCGACGTAGACGCCGCGACCCTTCTGGACCCACCGGCCGGATCGGGTCCGCGCCCGGATCTCCCCGGTCGAGTAGCCGGCCGCGAGCCCCTCGCTCCGCCGGAACGCTCCCTTCCGGGTGCTGAGCAGCTGCTCGAGCTCCGGCCGCAGGCGATCACTGCGATCTCGCTTCATACCTGCAAGGCTCGCCGAAATCGCCCCACCCTCGTGCCGGCCATCCACAGCCCGCGCACTTTACCCACGAAAGGGGCGTTCGAGCGGCCCCCGCAACACCCTCGAACGCCCCCTTCGTGGGTAATGTCGCGATGCGGGATGCGACACGCCCGGGACTGGTGGTGTTGGAGTGGTGCGTGGGGCACAATGATCACGTACGCCGGTGTGGCCTGCCGGGTTGAGGACGCTGGGGAAGGCGCTCCCTCAACCGAGAAAGGTGAGACCGGTGGCAACACGAGGCGTGCTGTTCGTGCATTCCGCGCCGTCGGCGTTGTGCCCTCACATCGAGTGGGCAGTCGCCGGCGTTCTTGGCGCGCGTATCAACCTGGACTGGATCGGCCAACCGGCAGCGGTCGGCCATTACCGCACCGAGCTCTCCTGGCAGGGCGACTCCGGTCGCGCCGCCGCGCTGGCTAGTGCGCTGCGTGGGTGGCAGCAGCTGCGGTACGAGGTCACCGAGGAGCCCAGCCCCGGCTGCGAGGGCGCGCGGTACTCGTACACGCCCAACCTCGGCCTGTTCCATGCCGTCACCGGTCCGCACGGCGACATCCTGATCCCCGAGGACCGGCTGAAGGCCGCCGTACTCAAGTCAGCGCTGGGGGAGCAGACGCTCGAACAGGAGATCGTGAAGCTGCTCGGCAAGGCCTGGGACGACGAACTGGAGCCCTTCCGGTACGCCGGCGAAGGCGCTCCGGTCCGGTGGCTGCACCAAGTTGTGTGATCGACTAACGGTGATCATGGGGTTGAGAGGAGAAATTGCCCGGAACTCGATGCCGTTAGGTCTTGACCGGAACCCGGTGTGAATGGGTAACGTTCTGGTGACGCAGGGCTCAACTCTCAGGGCTCTCAGGGGCTAAGCTCAGGCACTTCGCAAGGTTCACCGCAGGGCACAAGACGTGGCCGCGCGGCGCCGACAGGGGCGACCTCGGCAGCCGGGAACGCGGCCGCACCACGTAGGGCGTGGCCACCATCGCTGGCCACGCCCTAGCCCTTTCTAGCAATCATCCAAGAACTTCCATGGAAGATAGACGCGTCTGTTTTCCCTTCGCTCATTGAGGATTCGTGAACACGATCACGAACTCCCACGAGCGATGGTGACGATCGACTCCCGAACATCCGGCCACATCTCGGCGAACGCCGAACGCGCTTGGACGATCGCCGCGTCGAAGTTGTCAGGCTCGTTGTCCACCACCGCGATGGTCCGCGCGGCCGCCAGCTGCTCCGGCTCGCCCGAGGATTCCAGGTCCGCGACGAGAGCCAGGTGATCGAGGTCGAATCGATCGGCCAGCAAGTCGACGAGCAGCTCCCGCACCCTGCTCCGTTGCGCGGGGCCGGCGAACGTCAACCAGGCCACCAGATCCGGATCGCCGCTGTCGCGCGGTGGTACCGGAGTCGCGTCGACGACCGTCGGGTCAGGGATGAGAAAGCTCAACTGCGAGCGTCGGTGGATCGTCACCCCACCAGGACATGTCGTCGCGGTCGTGGAGCTCGGCGCCAGCCAGTGTCCGGCCACGCACCGTGTAGTGGAGGCGGTCCTGACCGTTCACCTGGCCAATAGACGTTGTGCAGCACCGCGTCCCGGCTCAACGAGCGCATCGTCTCGTTGCGCATCCCCTGGTAGCCGTTGTTCTCGATGATGGAGACAGCTGGGCCGGGCTGCGCCGCGCACCACGGTCCACGACAGGGCGATCTCCACGCCGCTCTCGACCAAGAAAGTGCGGTAGTACTCGACCAGTTCGTCCGACCCGCGGCCAAGTGTGCCGGAGTCAGGCGAGGGCGGCTCGGTACGTTTCCGCGAGCTTCACGTAGTTCGCGACGCCGCGGGCCATGCGTTCGCGTTCGGCGTCGGTGACCTCGCGGCGGACCTTGCCGGGGACGCCCAGGACCAGGGAGCCGGGCGGGATGACGGCTCCTTCGGACACCACCGCGCCCGCGCCCACGAGGGAGCCGGCTCCGATCACCGCGCCGTTCAGGACTCGGGCGCCGATCGCGATGAGGCAGTCGTCCTCGACGACAGCGCCGTGCACCACTGCGGCGTGGCCGATGGTTACGCGTGCCCCCACGCGGCACGGGTGGCCGGGGTCGGCGTGGAGTACGGAGCCGTCCTGCACGTTCGTGTCCGCGCCGATCGAGATCGGCGCCGAGTCGGCACGGATGATCACGCCGAACCAGACCGAGGACTGCTCGGACAGCGTCAGCTGCCCCGTCACCACCGCGCCCGGCGCCACGAAGGCGGACGCGGCGATCGAAGGCGTGTGCCCGTTGACGGACAGGATCAGCGGCCGGTCCACGTCGGTTTCTCCTTAGCCACGAACGACTGCACAGCCGAACGGAAGTCCTCGCTTCCGAACACCCTAGCCACGATGTCGTCCCCGTCCGGCAAGGCGGCCCGCCGCAGCCGACCCAGTGCCTCCTTCGCCGCCCACATAGACAACGGCGAGTGCGAGAGCAGCTCCGAAACCACCCGCGAGGCAACGGCATCCAGCTCGGCAGGCTCACAGACCTCCGACACGAACCCCGCAGAAAGAGCCTCCGACGCCGACAACATCCGAGCCCGCAACAGCAGGTCCAACGTACGGGCGCGCCCGAGGTTCGCCACCAGCAACGAGTAGCCGTTCATCGACAGGCAGTTCCCCAACGTCCGCGCGATCGGCACCCCGAACAGCGCGTCCGACGACGCCACCCGCAGGTCACAAACGCCCGCGAGACCCAGCCCGCCACCGACGCAGTAGCCCCGCACCACAGCCAACGTCGGCTTCGACACCGACTCCAGCCGATCCAGGACGGCAGCGATCCGGTGCTCGTACGCCACCCCGTCAGCACCCGAGGCGAACGACGAGAACTGCGCGATGTCCGTCCCAGCGACGAACGCCTTGTCCCCAGCACCACGGAGCACCAACACGCGCACCGAAGGGTCCGAATCGGCCTGCGCACAAGCCGAAACCAAACCGTCGTACATCGCCCACGTCATCGCGTTCCGCTGCTCCGGCCGATTGAACGTCACCGTCAGCACGCCGTCCTCCAACGACGTCAACAGCTCAGACGTGGCCATCCCCAACCCCTTCCTCGCGCCAGCACCGCACAGCTCCCGCGGACTCCATCGCGTCCACCTCGGAAGCGGAGTACCCGAGTGACTCGAGCACAGCGGCGGTGTCGAATCCCAACAAAGGCCCAGCAGTATCACGCCGCGAAGGACTCGACGACAGCCGCATCGGCGAGCCCAGCTGCCGCACCGGAGGCAACGTCGGATGCGGCGCGTCCCAGAAGAACTCCCGCGCGGTCAGATGCGGATCGGTGAACACCGAGTCATACCGGTTGATCGGCGCGCACGGCACGCCAGAAGCATCCAGCGCGGCAACGAGATCAGCCACAGTACGCAAAGCAGTCGCGGCCTCGATCAACGGAATCAACACGTCAACGTGCTGTTGACGCTGATAGCTCGTCCCGAACCGTGCGTCGGAAACCAAAGACTCCAACCCCAGAACGGAGCAGAACGCTGTCCACGTCTTCGGCGTCACCGCGCCAGCGGTGATCCATCCGTCCGAGCACCGCAAAGCCTGGTACGGAGCCGAGTTCTGATGAGCCGACCCGTGCGGCCGCCCGACCTCACCGGTGGCGAAGAACATCCCCGCCTCCCAGATCGCGAACGACACGCCAGCCTCGTAAAGCGACACATCCACGTGCTGTCCCACACCAGAAGAAGCACGCGCCGACAAGGCAGCCACAGCACCGAGAGCCCCGTACAACCCGCACACCAGATCGCAGACAGGCACACCCACCTTGACCGGCGAACCCTCAGGCGTCCCCGTGATGCTCATCAACCCACCACGCGCCTGCGCCATGATGTCCAGCCCCGGCAGAGACGCGAGCGGCCCGGACTGCCCCCACCCCGACGCCGACACGTACACCAGCCGGGGGAGCGAAGCGGACAACGAGGCGTACGACAACCCGAGCCGCGCCATCGCCCCTGGACGCAGGTTCTCGACCAGCACGTCAGCGGTAGAAAGCAACCGCAGGAGAGCGGCAAGCCCAGAAGGCGACTTGAGATCCAGAGCCACCGACCGCTTGTTCCGGTTCAGCCGAACGAACGGCGAACTCTCCCCGTCCAAGAACGGCCCGGTGGCACGGGTCGGATCACCACCCGAAGGGTTCTCGACCTTGATCACCTCGGCCCCGAGGTCGGCGAGCTGCATCGTCGCGAACGGAGCGGCCATGAACTGCCCGATCTCCACGACGCGGATACCAGCCAGAGCAGAGGGATTCATCGCGCTCCTAAGCAGAGGACCGGTCTATTGTCTACAACATTCACCGGACCACGAGCAAGAGGCGCCGCGACCGGGCAGGTGGTCGCGGCGCCTCGAGTGCTTCGCTACCGCTGGACGCGGTAGCGAAGATGGGTGGCGTCCGGCGTGTCGATCACGCGGACGATGTCCAGCTCGATGCGCGAAGGCAGGACGTCGAACAACCGGCGACCCGAGCCGAAAAGCACCGGAACCTGGTGGATCTGCAGTTCGTCCAGAACGCCAGCCTCCAGCGCCTTCTGGGCGGTGTAGGCGCCGTGGACGACCACGTCCTTGTCGCCGGCCGTGGCCTTCGCCTGCGCCATCGCGCTCTCGATCCCGTCCAGCACGTACGTCACCAGCGGGTAGTTCGCGACGGTCGGACCGGGCGGCCGGTGGCTGGGCACGAAGATCGGCAGCCCGTGGTTGTCGCCGCCCCAGTGGTCGACCTGTTCCACGGTACGCCGACCGGCCAGAATCGCGCCGGTCTCCACGATCGCGTCCATCATGTCCCGCGCGACGCCGGTCGGCCTGATGTCGTACGTCCCCGGTGTGAAGATCCACTCGTGCAGCCGGTCGAAGCCGTCGCCGCCGGGGTTGTCCGGGGAGTCGTCCGGACCGCAGATGAACCCGTCGACCGACATCGACATGTAGAGCACAGAAACAGCCATGCGAGAGTCCTCCGACTACTGCAGCGGGTGCCCGTCACGAGCGACGGCGTCGCTCCCCGGGCGGATGTTGTGGTTCAGGCCGAACAGGTTGGTCGGGTCGTACGCCCGCTTCAGCTCACGGAGCCGCCGCCAGTTGGCCGTGGTGTACGCCGCGGCGGTGCGCGACGGGTCCTTGAGGAAGTTCAGGAACGCGCCACCCGTCGCGTACTGCGCGAGCCCGTCCGAAGCGGACGGCGCGCCATTGACCGCGATCGAGAACGGCACGTTGCGGTGTCCGACCGGCCCGCGGCCGACCGAGCGCCGCACGGCGCCGCCCCAGTGCCGGATCTCGAGCTCGTCCACCTCGGGATCCGAGACGAGCGACAGCGCCGTCTCGATCACCGGGCCGGACAACGTACGGAACGTCTCGAACCGCCGCGGCGCGATGCCGCCGATCGTCCCCGACTCGGCGTACGGCATCGTCCGCCAGGTGTCGGCGAGCGGCTCACCGGCCACCTTCCACAGCGGAGCGAGAGCGCGCCGCGCCTCGTCGGAGGTCCCTACGTAGAGGCCGCGTACGGCGACAACGGGACCGGACACCGGCGAGTGCGCCGCCGACCGGATCAGTAGGACCGACGTCGTGAGCTCGTCCGGCTCCGACGTCTCCGCCCAGGTACGGAACTTCACCAGCAGATCCGCGGCCCGGCTGAACGGGAAGTACGCGGTCCCGGCGAACACGTTCGCGACCGGGAACAGCCGGAACGTCAACGAGGTCACGACGCCGAAGTTCGCGCCACCGCCCCGCAGCGCCCAGAACAGGTCCGCGTGCTGGTCCGCGTCGACGGTGAGCAACGTCCCGTCGGCGGTCACGACGTCGGCCGAGAGCAGGTTGTCCGCGGCGAACCCGTACTTGCGGGACAGCCACGACAGCCCGCCGCCGAGCGTGTAGCCCGCGACGCCGACCGCGGGAGAGGTGCCGGACAGCGCAGCAAGTCCGTACGGTGCGGCGGCCGCCAGCACGTCGCCCCAGCGGGCGCCGGCGCCGACGCGGGCGACCTGCCGGGTGGGGTCGATCGTGACCCCACCCAGGCCGGCCGTCTCGAGCTGGAATCCGCCTTGTGGGTGGACGAACGAGCCGTGTCCGGTCGCGTGGACCGCCAACGGGACGTCCAGCTCGCGCGCCATCCGGACGGCGGCCTGCACGTCCAAGGCGGTCGTGGCCTCGATGACCACCGGCGTGCGCGGCACTGCGGTCGCTGCCAACGCCGTCTCGGCGGTCACCAGGGGTGCGAGGTCGCGAGTGAAGCTCTGCACGATGGTCATCGCTCTATCTCCTTCAGTGTTCGGTCGCACCAGCCGCGACCGGCACTGCTTCGTCGGTCGTCTGGGTGGTAGACGGGTCGGGAGCGGAAGACTCATCGGACTTCCGCAAAACGATCGCGCACAGCACGGCGAGCGCGATGAAGATCGCCGCGCCGACCGCCGTCACGGCGTTCATGCCGGTGGTGAACGAGGCGTTCACCGCACGGACCAGGTCGGGCCCGAGCTGCGAGGTGTACGCGGTCGCCGTCGCGATGCCCTCGTGGACCGCTGCCGCGGTGTCGGCCGGCAGCCCGGCGGGGATCGAGTCGGCGATCTGCCCGCGGTAGACCACGGCGGCGAGGCTGCCGAGCGCGGCGATGCCGACCGCGATCCCGAACTCGCCGCTGGTCTCCATCACCGCGGCCGCGGAGCCGGCCTTCTCCGGGGGAGTGGAGCCCATGACGATGTTCGCGGTGAGCGCCATCGGGAAGCTCATGCCGAGCGCGGCGACGCACATGCCGACGAGCAGCAGCCCGATGCTTCCTTCCGGCCGGATGAACGTCATGACGACGAACCCCGCGCCACAGATGAGCAGTCCGCCGGTGATGAGCGGCGTGTTGCCGAGCTTGGCGGCCAGACGTGGTGCGATCTGGTAGCCGAGCAGCATGACGACGTTCTGCGGGACGATCAGCAGCCCGGCCGTCAGCGGGTCGAAACCGAGCACGAGCTGCAGGTACATCGCGGCCACGAGGCTGACGCCGGCCATGATCACGCCGCCGAACCACATCGTCGACAGGGCGGTGCTGAACTTGCGGTTGGTGAACAGCTTCAGGTCGAGCAGCGGGTGTGCGAGCTTGCGCTGACGCAGGACGAACGCCACCCCGAACGCCAGGCCGGCCACGATCGTCACCCCGGCCACCAGGTCGAGACCGGATCGCGTCACCGACTTCACGCCGTAGATCACGGGCAGAATCGCCAACAGGGAAAGGGCAACGCTGGCCAAGTCGAGCTTGCCGGCGTTCGCGTCGCGGTACTCCGGCAGCAGGATCGGGCCGAGGATCAGCAGCAGCACCATGAACGGGACGCCGAGCAGGAACGCGGCTCCCCACCAGAAGTGCTCGAGCAGGATGCCGCCGACGAGCGGGCCGAGCAGCATGCCGCCCATGAAGCAGGAGAACCAGACGCCGATCGCCTGACCCATCTGCTTCGGGTCGTGGAACATGTTGCGGATCAGCGCCATCGTGGACGGCGCCAACGTCGCGCCGGCGAGGCCCAGGAGGGCGCGCGACACGATCAGCATCTCCGCGCTGTTGGAGTATGCGGCGATGATCGACGCGACCCCGAACGCGGCGCCGCCGATCAGCAGCAGCTTGCGGCGGCCGATCCGGTCGCCCAGCGTTCCCATCGTGACGAGGAACCCGGCCAGCAGGAACGAGTAGATGTCGAGGATCCAGAGCTGCTCGTTGCTGCTCGCGTGCAGGTCGCTGCTCAGGATGGGCAAGGCGAGGTACAGAACGCTGATGTCCAACGACAGCAGCAAGGTGGGCAGCGCGAGGACCGCGAGGCCGATCCACTCGCGGCGAGTCGCGAGCTGAGGGATGGTCGATGCTGACATGGGGCTGAGCTCCTTCGTTGCGTTGCGGAGGCTGGGCGTGACACGGCCTACTCGACGGGCGGGCCGAACAGCTCGCGCACTTCGACGCCGCCGCCCTTGGTGGAGGGGTTGAGCTTCGCGATCGCGACCGCGGTGTCCAGGTCGGGCGCGGAGAGGACGAAGAAGCCGACCGCGACCTCGTCGGCTTGGAGGAACCGACCGTCGGTGACCTCGTCGTCACGGATCGACTTGGCCTGCTCGCTCGGCTGGAACGCGAACCCGATGTCGATAGTGCCGCCGAGCTCGGTGACCTTGTCGGGGTAGACCTCGAGCTCCGCGAGCAGCTCCGGCGTGATCGCCGCCGGGTCCTCGGGAGCCGGGGCGTAGACGAAGATTCCGTATTGAGGCATGGGTGTTCTCCTTGATGGCGTGGGTGAGGTGTTCTTCTGCTGTTCCGACGAGCGGTCTAGGGCCGAAATCGACAGCAGCGGCTAAAGACTTCTAGGACAGCGCCTCCGCGGTGGGCGCTGGCGGGATGGAGAAGTTGGTACGTTCAGTCTTGCGATGACTGACGTGTGGGGGAAATGCCGATCCGGTATGGCTGTGATGCCGCCCGGACATTGCCGGATCCAGGGGTGGGATACGAGGATCTTGACGCGATGATGGAAGACAACGTGTTGCGGCTTCCGCAGACGGCGGACGCGATCGAGGTGCGCCACCTGCGGGCGTTCGTCGCTGTCGCGGAGGAGCTCAACTTCGGGCGTGCCGCGACCCGCCTGTACGTGACCCAACCGGCGCTGAGCCGGCAGATCGGCGGGCTGGAACGGCTGGTCGGCTGTCAGCTGCTGCGCCGCTCCACGCGCAGCGTCGAGCTGACGTTGCCCGGTGAGGTGTTGCTGACCCGGGCTCGGGATCTTCTGCACGACCTCAACGAGGCCGTCACGATGACGCGTTCGGTCGGTGACGAGCTGATGGAGCGCGTCGCCCGGACCTGGGCGCCGGTGAGCGAGGTGGCGTCCACCTCGGGTGCCGACCTGGACAAGCTACGGGCCGCGTACGAGTCGGTGTCCGCGATGTTCCCGGTGCCGGAGGGCATCGTCGTCCGGCCGGCCAACGCGGGCGGGGTGATCGGGTTGTCCGTGTCGCCCGACCACGACCTGCCGCCGACGGTGCTGTACCTGCACGGTGGGGGGATGGCGCTCGGTTCGGCGTACGGCTACCGCTCGCTCACCGGAGCGATCGCCGCCGCGGCCGGCGCCACGGTCGTCGTACCGGACTTCCGGCTGGCACCCGAGCATCCGTTCCCCGCCGCGCTCGACGACGCCGTCAGCACGTACGAGTGGATGCTGGCGCGTGGCGTGCCAGCCGAGCGTCTCTGCGTCGCGGGCGACTCGATGGGATGCCATCTGATGCTCGCGTTGACGCTCAAGCTTCGCGATCTCGGGGTCCCGTTGCCGGGACGGTTGGTGATGATGTCGCCGGGCGTCGACTTCGTGCCACCGGAACGGCTGGACAGCGGTGCCGCCGAGGTGATCCGGAGCTTCGGCGACTCCTACATCGGTACGCATCCGAAGGACGATCCGCTCGTCCGCCCGATGCTCGCCGACTTCACCGGCTTGCCGCCGATGTTCGTCCAGTCCGCGACCGAGGACCTCATGTCCGACCAGGCCGCCGACCTGATCGCACACGCCCGTGCGCACGGGGTCAAGGTGGACGTCGACGACTATCCGTTCGCCGCGCACGTGTTCCAGCTGTTCTGGCCGTTCCTGCCCGAGGCGGCGACCGCCATCGAGAAGGCCGGTGAGTACATCCACGCCGGTGCTCATCGTTAGCCGCCATTACCGCTTGATCGCGTAACGGAAGTGCGTCGCGGCCGGAGTGGAGACGACGTCGAGGACCTCGAGGTCGAGGTGCTCCACGCCGAGCTTGTCGAACATCCGCGTGCCGTCGTGGAACAGCACCGGCACCAGATGGATCGAGAGCTCGTCGACCAGATCGGCCGCGATGTACTGCTGGCCGAGGTTCGCGCCGCCCATGATGCAGACGTCGCGGTCGCCGGCCGCCTTCTGGGCCTGCTCGAGAGCGCTCTCGATGCCGTCGGTGACGAAGGTGTAGACCCCGTTCTCCGGTGACGTCTCGGGCGCCCCGTGCGTGACCACGAACAGCGGCATCCGCGCTTCTCCGGACGGTCCGTTCGCGCCCCACCAGGGGAGCGAGGTGTCGTACGTCTCCCGGCCGGCGATCGTCGCGCCCAGCCCGGCGACGCCGTCGCGGAGAACCTGCGCGCCACGTTCGTCGCTGAAGGCCCAGTCCATCAAGCGCAGCCCACCCGGCCCCATAGGCTCCTCGGGTGTCCGGTTGGCCGCGGTCATGTACCCGTCGAGCGACATCGAGGTGTCGAAAACCACCCTGCCCATTGCCTGCCCCTTCCCTTTCCGTACTCTCCGGCGTGTTACCTAACTGCGTCCGCCGGACACTGTGTACCATAGACACAGTTCCAGGGGCGTGCAAGAGCGATTTCGAGGAGTGCATTGGCGATTTCCGACGACCGTCCACCTGAGGACGAGTTCGGAACACTCGAGCTGCTGTGGGGCCTACGCGAGCCACCCAGCCGCGGGCCGAAGCGCGCCCTGAGCGTGCGTCAGATCGCGGAGATGGGCATCTCGATCGCCGACAACGAGGGGCTCGCGGCGATCTCCATGCAGCGCATCGCGAGCGAGCTGAACTTCACCAAGATGTCGCTCTACCGGTACGTGAAGAGCAAGAACGAGCTGCTCGCGGCGATGACCGACCTCGCGATCGACAATCCGCCGGCGCTGGAGTCGCTCGGCAGCGGCTGGCGAGAACGCGTGACCGGCTGGGCGCGGCTGATTCGGGGGTACTGGATCCGCCACCCGTGGCTCCCGCACGTCAGCGAGTGGCAGAGCCGCCCCGGCGCGGTGCGGCCGACGTCGGGGGAGCGAGCCATGGGCCCGAACGAGGTGGGCTGGGTCGAGCTCGCCGTCCGTTCGATGGAGGGAACGGGGCTCACGCCGGCGGAGCAGCTGGACGCGGTGTTCATCGTGAGCGCGCACCTGCGCGCGACGCTGGCGATGACGGCATACGGCGTCCTGCCCTGGACCCTGGACCTCCCCGCCACGGAGATGCTGGACAAGCTGCGCGCGGAACACGGAGCGAAGTATCCCGCGCTCACCGAGCTGGCGGCCTCGCCGCTGCCGGACCACAACAACTTCGAGTGGGGACTCGAGCGCATCCTCGACGGCCTCGAGTCGCTGATGCGCTCCAGGTCTAGGTCGGAAGAGGGCGGTCGGTGACGATCTGCTTCATCACCAGCGTCGAGGTCAGGCGCTGGACGCCGGGGAGGGCGGCGAGCGTCTCGTCCTCCAGCGCGGCGTAGGCGTCCAGGTCTTTCGTCACGACGCGGAGCAGGTAGTCGGGGTCGCCGAAGAGGCGCTGGGCCTGCAGGACGTTCGGGATCTTCGCCACCGCGGCTTCGAAGCCGAGCAGGGTCTCGCGGTCCTCCTGCCGCATCGTCACGAACACCAGCGCCTGGAAGCCGAGGCCGACCGACACGGGGTCGACGAGCGCGCGGTAGCCGGTGATCACGCCCGAACGTTCGAGCTCGCGCAGCCGTCGGTGGCACGGCGAGAGGCTGAGGCCGATCTTGGCGGCCAGCTCGGTCACAGTGAGCCGGCCGTCCGCCTGCAGCTCGGCAAGAATCTTCCGGTCGATCGCGTCCACGGCGCAGAGTCTTCCATCAACGGCGCCGAGGCGGGCCAAAGTTGGCACCACCTTCCAGCCGATCCGCCATAGCCTTCTGAAGCATGAACGCAGCCCGCGCCTGGATCGACGAACGTGCCGACGACATGGCCGACCTGCTCGCGAGGCTGGTCGCCTGCGAGACCGAGAACCCGCCCGGCCGCGGTCTGGCCGAGTGCGCCGAGGTGCTCAGCGAGGCGATGGACCGGCTCGGCCTGCGACCCGAGGTGCTCGAGCCGCCCGTCGTACGTGGCACCGCCGGCGACGGTGACGGCATCGTCTACTTCCACGGCCACCTCGACGTGGTCCCGGCGCAGGACCGCGCGCAGTTCACCGCCCGCCGCGAGAACGGACGGATCGTCGGTCGCGGCACCGCGGACATGAAGGGCGGCGTCGTCAGCATGCTGTACGGCGCCGCCGCCGCGCAGGACCTCGGCCTGCTCGGCAACGGCCGCATCGTGATCCACCTCGTCGGCGACGAGGAGACCGGCAGCACGGTCGGTTCTGGCTATCTCCGTGCGAACGACCTCATCGACCCGTCCGCGCGAGCCATGCTCACCGCCGAGCAGAGCGGCGAGGTCGTGTGGCATGCCGCCAAGGGCGCGCTGTCGTTGCGCGTGGACGTCCACGGCAAGCCCATGCACGTCGGCCATGCACCCCTTGGTGTCAATTCGTTCTTGCATATGCTGCAGATCGCTACCCCGCTTGGGGAGTACGCGGACGGCCGCACGATCGTCGTCGGCGGCCGGTCCGGCGGAGGCTCCAACTTCAACGTCGTTCCCGAGCGCACCTGGTTCACCGTCGACGGTCGCTTCGAGCCCGAGGAGGACCTCGAGGAAGAGCTCGCCCGCATCACCGCGATCGTCCACGACGCCGCCGAACGAGCCGGCGCGAACGTCGACCTCGAGGTCACCCAGGTCGCGCCGCCCGCCCATACCCCACGAGACCACCCGACCACCAAGCTGCTCGCCGAGGCGATCGAGGAGATCAAGGGAGCTCCCGTACGGGTCGAGCGATGTCCCGGCTGCCTCGACACCCGCTGGTACGCCCAGCTCGGCATCCCCTCGTTCGGCTACGGGCCCGGCACGATGGAGGTCTCCCACGGACCGCACGAGTACGTCGAGGAAGCCGCCCTCCATCGCGTCGCAGCTGGCTACGCCCTGTTCGCGAGCCGACTGCTCGGCTAGGGCATGAGATTCAGCAACAGGGCAAGGGTTCCGAGCGTCTGCAGGAGGAATGTCGTCCCGACGTGCATCCCGATCGACAACCGGAGGTCCTGCTTCCGCCAGGCGAGGTAGTAGCCCGCGAACGTGAAGAGGAACCTGGACACAAGCACCCACGGCGACCAGAAGTGGTAGAGCGAGAACAGCGCGGTGTTGACCACGGGTGCCCACTTGCCCAGCCGGGACAGGCGGGGGAGCAGGAAGCCGCGGAAGTAGAGCTCCTCGATGAGCGGGAGCGACAGCCCGGTCAGCGGGATGCACACCGCCAGCGTGACGACCATGACCGTATGCGGGTAGCCGTCGAGGTAGGTGGTGGCGCTGGTGCCCGCACCCTCGAACGGGAGCCAGGTGAAGAACAGCTTGTAGATGACGCTGTCCACGGGGGTCAGGGCGAACGACAGGACCGTCATGTACACGATGACGGCGGCGACGATCGCGACGAGCTTCCCTCGCGGGGTGGGCTTGTCGACGTACCTCAGCACGCCTCGCAACGACCACCGGCCGTTGCGACGGCGGCCCAGCCACAGCAGGAGCCCGAGCTCGAAGGGGACGAGGACGATGGTCAAGGCGATCGCCCATCCCAGGAAGGACGGAAGGTCGGCAGCCTGGACGAGCGGTCCGGCGAACAGCAGGAAGACCGCGACGACCAGCAGGCCGGGAACGAGGTGCAGGACGATGGACAGCGGCAGCGAGTGGCGGTCGGCGAGCAGGCGCCCGGCGATGCCGTTCGGTCGGGCTTCGGTGCCGACCGGTGGGTTCTGGGTGGTCTCCATGCGGCAAACCTCGCGCGGCCCGCTGACACGGCTGTGACACAGACCTGACACGGCTCAGCACCACGACGGCTCCGGTGGGCTAGCCTCGCGGCCGTGGACGATCTCGCCGACCGGTACGTCCGGCTCGCACTCGCGTTGGACAAGCACGACGAGGGGTACGTGGACGCGTACTTCGGCCCGCCGGGGTGGCGCGACGAAGCCGCACCCGACCTGGCCACGATCAGGGCGAGAGCCGAGGAGCTGGCCGCCGAGCTCGAGACTGTCGAGGCGTCCGAGCGCAGGCGCTCCCTGCAGCGTCAGGTCCGGGCGCTGGCGTTCCGAGCCGAGCTCGTCGGCGGCCGGACCGTGGACTTCGACGAGGAGGCCCGCGGCCTCTACGCGACCGAGGTGCCGTCGTACGACGAGGACCACTTCCGCGCCCTGGTCGACGAGGTCGGCGAGCTGCTCCCCGGCGACGGCCCGGTCGCCCGAACGGTATGCGGCCTTCGTGGCGGACTTCATCGTCCCGACGGACCGGGTCGAGCAGCTGTCGAGGCTCGCGATCGACGAGTGCCGCCTCCGGACGTCACGCTGGATCGACCTGCCCGACGGCGAGTCGTTCGACCTCAGCTTCACCCGCGGCGAGGCGTGGGGCGGGCAGAACTATTACCAGGGCGAGTTCCACAGCAAGATCATGCTCAACCTCGACGTGCCGATGCGGATCGACCGCATCCTCGACCTCGCCGGGCATGAGGGCTACCCGGGGCATCACGTCTCCGGGCTGCTGATCGAACGGGACCTGGTCCTGGCCAACGGCTGGAACGAGTTCTCGGTGATCGCGCTCTACAGTCCTGCCGCGCTCGTCGCGGAAGGCGCCGCGATGCTCGCCGTGGACGTCGTGTTCGACGAGGCCGAGCGGGCGGCGTACGAACGCGAGGTGCTCTATCCCGCCGCGGACCTGGATCCGGCGGGAGCCGAGCGGTACGAACAGGTCCGCCGGCTGGCCGGGCGGCTCGGCTTCGCGGTCAACGAGGTCGCGCGGCGCTACCTCGACGGATCGATCAACGCCGCGGAGGCGCAGGAGCTGCTGGTCAGCTACGCGCTGATGAGCAGGGCGCAGGCCGAGCAGCGGGTGCGGTTCATCGAGCGGTACCGCAGCTACGTCGTCAACTACAACCTCGGCGAGGAGCTGACGCGCTCCTACCTGGACAGCCAGAGCAGCACGCCGGAACGCCGGTGGGAGGTGTTCGCGCAGCTGCTGCGGTTTCCGATGCTGCCTACGACCGGGTGAACGGGTCGATGCCGCGGATGGAGGCGTCGATCAGCTCGACTGGATGGAACAGCGGGAGCGCGTCCTCGCCGAGGTGCTTGCGGAGCTGCAACAGGCAACCAGGGTTGGCCGTGGCGACGGCATCGGGCTGGACGGACCGTACGTTGTCCGCCTTCCGCTGGCCGAGATCGTTCGCCGCCTCCGGCTCGAGCAGGTTGTAGACGCCGGCCGAGCCACAGCACAGCTCGGCCTCGGGCAGGTCGACGACGGTCAGCTCGGGGATCGTCCGCAGCACCGCCCGCGGCTGCGACCGCACCTTCTGCGCGTGGCCGAGGTGGCACGCGTCGTGGTACGCGACCCGCGCCGGGATCGGATGCCGCGCGGCCTGCGGCGGCAGGTCCGCCAGTACCTCGGTCACGTCGCGGACCTTCGCCGAGAACGCCGCCGCACGTTCGGCATAGCGCGGATCGTCGGCGAGCAGCACGCCGTAGTCCTTCATCGTCGATCCGCAGCCGGCGACGTTCACCACGACCGCGTCCACGTCGTACTGCTCGAACACGTCGATGGTCCGCCGCGCCCGCCTCAGGCCCTCGTCCTCCCGCCCGGTGTGCGTGGACAGCGCGCCGCAGCACTCCTGGTCCACGGGCACGAAGACGTCGCATCCCTCGGCGGCGAGCACGCGGACGGTCGCGGCGTTCACCGGGTTGAAGAACACCTGCTGCACACAGCCGGCCAGCATCGCGACCCGCTTCCGCGGCGAGCCGACCGCGGCGACGCGTTCCGGCGCTCGGGCCGCGAGGTCGCGCAGCCGTACGTCCGGCAGCAACGCCTCGAGCGCCTGCAGCCGCTTCGGGAGCCGGTCGATCAGCCCGATCTTCCTGAGCAGCTTGCCGATCCGCAGTCGTTGGTACGCGATGCCACCGAGCGCCGCGATGCGCAGCCGGTTCGGGTACGGGAACAGCGAGAACACCAGCCGCCGGAACAGCCGATCGCCCTTCCCCCGTGCGTGATTCCGCTCGATCTGCGGCCGCATAGTCTCGATCAGCCGGTCGTACTGCACGCCCGACGGACACGACGTCACGCACGCCATGCAGCCGAGGCAACGGTCGAAGTGCGTGGTGAGCGTGTCGTCGAACGTCGCCGCGCCTTCATGGACGAGGTTCATCAGGTAGATGCGGCCCCGCGGGGAGTCCATCTCCTCGCCCCACAGCACGTACGTCGGGCACGTCGGCAGGCAGAACCCGCAGTGCACGCAGTCGTCGAGCAGGTCCTTCGACGGCGGGTGATGCGCGTCGAAGTTCCCGAAGTCGACAGCGGGCGCGTCGGTCATCCATGCTCCGATCTAGAACCAGGGGGCGAAGCGGCCGGGGGACAACCGCCCGTCGGGGTCGAGCTCCTTCTTCACCGCTTGCAGAACGTGCACCGCGCCCGGCGCCTTGCCCCACGGCGCGACGAGCTCGTCGACGCCCTCGAGCCGGCGGTGCACGGTAACGCTCCCGCCCTGGCACTGCGCGTCGGAACGCCAAGCCTGCAAGACATTCGCGTGCGCGGCAGCGGTCCCACCGCGCAGCCGTACGGTGTGCACGCCGATCCCGACGCTCGATGTCAACGACGCATTGACGTCGTACTGCTCGGCCAACGAGGCAAGGCTCGCCGCCAACGCGGGAAAGCGGTCCGGCCGCGTTCCGGCACGCAGGATGGTGTCGCCCTCGGCGCCGTACTCGACGTCCGCGACCTCGTCCCACGCTCCGTCCTCCGCCGGCTCGCCGCCGGCAACGGTCGCGATCACGCTGAGCCGGTGGCGGACGCTCTGCTCGGTGCCCTCGACCCGGACGAGCAGTCGGCCATCGATCCAGTCCACCGAGACGGGCTCCAACGTCGAGCCCAGCAGGTCGGTGACGCGTTCGAACGCGGTCGGCGCGTCGCACTCCACGGCCACTGTTCCGGAGGCCTCCGGCAACGGGTGTACGCGGAGCACGACCTCGGTGATGAGCCCGAACGTGCCGAGCGAACCGGCGAAGAGCTTTG
>CAVXLQ010000017.1:0-119607 GCA_963762635.1 uncultured Actinomycetota bacterium | reverse complement strand
CCGATGGCATCACCCATACGCTTTCCGACTATCTCACCGGTGTGGTCACGAGCCAGATTCAAAGTGGTCCCAAGATGATCGGAGTCCGCGCATGGATTCCGCGCGACCTGTGGGCAACCGGATCTGACATTGGCAATATACGATTGCGCGCTCCGGACGGTCATCTTTTCCCTCTTAAAAAAGTCGCCTCGCTCACCACCGTTTCAGGCCAGCCTGAGATCACCCGCGACGATCTCAAGCGGATGGCGGCGGTTACGGGCCGGATCAGCGGCCGTGATATCGGCTCAGTGATTGCCGAAGTGAAACAGGCTCTGAATCGTCCGGGGCTTTTGTTCAGGAGGGTTCGTTTTACTCTCGGCGGATTATATGCGGAGCAACAAAGCGCCTTTGCCGGATTGGTCGCGGTGTTTCTGGCCGCTGCGGCTTTGATTTTTTTTCTTTTGCTGTTTCTTTACGAAAGCTTCCGTGTGGCTATTGCCATGCTCATCACGACACTGCTCGCGCTTGCGGCCGTTTTTGGCGGTCTCTGGCTCACTGGCACCGAGATGAACATCACCTCTATGATGGGCATGACGATGATCGTCGGTATCGTCACCGAGGTTTCGATATTTTATTATTCGGAGTACGCCGACATTGCGGATGAAAGCGATCCGCTCGATCGCTTGGTCAGGGCCGGCAAAGACCGCATGCGTCCAATCGCTATGACGACTTTGGCGGCGATCTTTGCTCTGCTACCATTGGCTTTGGGCATTGGTCAGGGCGCAGCCATGCAGCAACCCCTTGCGATAGCTATTATTTCAGGTCTCGTCGCGCAACTGCCGCTGGTGTTGATAGTTCTGCCGGCGCTGCTGGTACTTTTAGGCGTTGCAACGCCGCGCCAATCTGCGGCATGACTACGGTGAGAGCTGCACTATGAAAACCAAGCTGGCATTCCTGTTTTTTTTGGCTTGCATGACCACATTTGCGCCAGTCCGTGCACGCTTTGCTTTCACACAAAGCGCGCCCGACCCCGAGAAGCAGAAAATCGAGGCATTGATTAAGCAAGTTGGTGAGCTTAAGGATGCCAGTTTTGTCCGTAATGGATCTAGCTATGGACTAACGACCGCCGTGCGCTTTCTTCGGGGCAAATGGGAACCAACGATTCAAAAGTAAGAACCGCTCGGGATTTTATCGACACCGTGGCGAGTGTCTCCGGCACGTCGGGCAAACCTTATCTGATTCGTTTCCAGGACGGCCGAGAAATTAACAGCCGCGATTTTCTTATTGCGGAACTGACCAAATTGGAGGCTAATTAAAGTCCCTCCTAGACTTTTCTACCCTTGTAAATGTAATTTTCTCGCGTAATGCGCAATAATCCAGAACATGAAAGCCCAGGCGGAGCCTCCCAGCCAGCCAGCCACCACATCGCTAGGCCAGTGAACCCCCAGGTAAACGCGACTGATACCGATCAAGAGCGTCATAACAATCGCTAGAGATAAAAAATATATTTTAAGCCTGTACCGCGGCTGGCTTTCGGCCAGTAATGCAGCCAACGTTAGATAAACGATCGCGGCAATCAGCGAATGTCCGCTGGGAAAGCTTGCACTATAGACTGTTGTGCCATGAGGGACCAGATCCGGGCGCGGTCTGTCGAAACCTGCTTTCAGAAGACTGCTGAACATTGCGCCGGTACCCACGGCTGCCAACAAATAAAGCGCCAATCCCTTTTTGTTAATAAGAGAAAGGTAAAGCGCAGAAGCCAGCGTGATAAATGTCAGGATGGCAACACTGCCCAGGCCGGATATGTCGCGCATCATCTCTTCAAACCATTTAGGACCCAGTGGGTTTGTACTGTCATTGGGCTCCCGCAAAAGAAGCATAATCTGCGTATCTATTGACCGGCCTTCGCCTTCAAGAACTTCGCTGGCAAGTTTTGAAAATGCCAAGAAGGTTACGGCACATAAAAATATGACCGTAAAAAGTAACGGCTGTTTATAAACTGCGCTCTGCAATAATTTTATTTTTCTAAAAAGATTTTGGCGGTAATTCTTAGTAGCAGGCATTTTTTATCGGTCGTCTTTATTAATAATAGCTCTAACGCCGGGCGTATTGTCTACAAGCTATCTTACCTCATGGAACCAGCGATTGCAGTGCTTGAGCCGTGGTTTGTCGCCCGATGTGGTTCTCCTTTGCGCTAATCCTTTGAGGCATGGAAGATTTTTCGAGGATACCGAGATGTCGGCGGCTTCATTGGCGCAGCCGAACTGTTTGCGCAGGAAGCGAACAGCGCGGGATAAACGCTCACGTAAGCGTCGCGAATGGCGTCATCGGATTTCATCCGAGGACTATTCGCGCGTTTACGGGGCGTTCTCGCTCGCCGGCGCTTTAACCTTCACGGCGGTCATCACGCCGGTTTCTCTCGCGACGATTTTGCCGTCGGCGTCGAGTTTGAGGTTGGCTTGGATGTTGACGAAGCCCCAGTCGTAAAAGCGAAACAGATTATGACGATCGAGCACTTCGTAGGCGGGCCAGGTCGTGGGCCGTTTGAAGAGTCCGATCTTGCGCGTGATCGGCGAGTCGGTATCGCGCGCCGGTTTGGGCGAACGTGGTGCGCCGCACTCGAAAGTTCTTTTCTGCGGGTCGAATGTGCCGATGCAATCGAAGCGGAATTTGCCGTCGCCGTCGAATTCGCGCAGCGTCAACTTGTGTTCTTTCTGATGAAAGACGTAATTGTAGTGGCCGCGTTTTTCGCCTTTGCCGGTCTGATTGAAAAAGGTCACCCGCGGCGCGTTCTCGAACTTGTCCAGTTCAAGAAACTGCAAATGGTCGGCAACGTCTACGTAGGGAATGCCATTCTCGACGAAGAGATAATTGAAACGATAGACGCCGGCGAATTCCTTGGCGACGCTCTCCGGAAAATCCTGTGTGTCCTGCGCCGCGCCCGGTGCTGGGGCGCCGATGGCGATGACCAGAATCAACAGAGCGTAAAATAGTTTTGCCATACTTTCACTCCTTAAGTTAACGGGCGGCCGGATAGGACGAGGGTATTTCGTATTTAATCATACCGATCTCTTTACTCGTGACAAATGGCGAGGCATTTGGCAAAGGCCGCGGCCGCCGGAGCACGATCCATTGCCGGGCGACAATTGTGTTCACAACCGTTCAGTAACCGAGAGAGCAAGAGTAAAGCGCCAAGCAAAACCGCCGCATGGGGAAAATACTTAGCCTTAAACCGACAATAAATTAGGCATTCAAGCAGCCGATTTGAGTTTCTCCTCGATAGATTCGATCAATTTCTGAACCGGTTGAGCCACCGAGAAGCGTAAGACCGAGTATCCTTGAGGTTTGACCAGGCGAGCTGGCTGATGAATAAGTTTGAACCGAATGGTTTTCAAGCTTTGCATTAAATAACAGCAGGTCCGTTTACGCGATCTCGGTTTTTCGGTGGCCAGGGTCTGGAGCTGAAAATTTCTTAGCAGATTGTGTCCTAAGATCGCGATTTGCTGCCAGGCGGAGTTAGCCGCATAATGACGGGTGGGTACCGCATCGAGAGCCCATTGTCCTTTGAGTTCGGCGAAGGTTTTCTCCTGAGCTCCTCGACCTGCCATGAAAGCCCACAATGCCGGCGCCCCTAGATCGAGATTAGTGCATATCGCCGAGTACTCGAAGTACCCGTCGTCAGGGTCAAACAGATCGAGCTGGTAGTTTTTCTGGGTCTCATGGTGAACCTGGTTTCGGTAAACCACCATGCGCAGGGTTTTGTCCCAAGCCGCAACATACAGCGAGACTTCAAAGTATCCCATGGCGTCTCCTAGGCGATGCCAGCGTTGACGCTCTCGGATGATCGGCACCAGTCCCAACCACTTTACAAACGGCACCTTGATCGCGTAGCGACTCTTTGTTCTCTCCAATAGCGCGATAATCTCTCTCTGAAAAAAAGCTCCGTCCATACGGAACTCTAACGGCAGGGACTTTCCCAATCGTACTCTGACATCGTCGATCAGCTCACGGATAAAGGCCGGCGCTCCCTTGGAGTCATGGACGTTGCCCGGTCGATTCTTCACTCGCAGGATATGGCCCGTCTGGGCCACATGCGCCAGGATCGGATAATACGAGGGATCCTTGCGATGATGCGGATTAAATCCTCGATAGGCCCACGCCACAGTGGCTCCGGTCGTAATCACACTGCCATCAATATCAAAGGTCAGACGTGCCAAGGACTGCTTCTCAATCGCCTCACCGACAATCTGACTGTTGATCTCTACCAACGCCTTCACAGACTTGTGCGTAAAGCGCTTTAACCAGCGCGCCACGCTGCGTTCGCGCGGCAGCCTCAACAACCCACAAAATCGTTTCACCAACGGATCATCGCAAATATAGTTCAGATGCTCGAGCCGGCGTCCGCCCACTAAAATCAACACCACGATCACCAAGATCATATCGATGGCTCGATAATCGCCGCCGACTTCGTAACGCGCAAAAACAGTGCGCACTCGGCGTCCTAATTCGATCAGCGCCAAGTAGCGCCGCACGAGCTCCAGCCCGCCAAACGCCGTGATGTCTTGGGAAGCAAATTCGATGTTCAAAAAACTCTTGCACGAAGAAGAAAAATCCGCTCTACTCAATCTCACTTGGAGTGGCCTCCTTACAGGTTGATTCAGTCGGTGTCGCAACTGCTTTATCTCCTGTAGGCGCAGGCCATTTCAAGTTTTATCACACTACTTTTATTGTCGGTTTAGGGTTAGTTACCATTCGTATTCTCCAGGGTTCGAGAGCTTTAATTAGCGGGGCAGGGCGCCCAGCCTAGCCACCGAGCGCCGCTGCCCCTATCCCGTAACCCTTCACGAGGAGGCAAACACAAGGGCGGGGAATCTGAAAAACTGTTTAGACATTTCACGATTGACGCGACGCGCGATCGCTTCGAGCTGGTCGGCGACCTCGCGCAGTTCGCGCGCCAAGCCTTTGAATCCGTCGCTGATCACTTCGGGCGAAGCCGTGGCGTAGTGAACGTGGACCAGTGGTTCCGGACCGAGAGAGACTTCCCATTTTTTTTCCGAGCCGGCGTTGTTCATGATTTTACTCCTTCTTTTCTGCGCAGCGGTTTCTTCGACCATGGGCGCATGGCGATACGGCGATTTAGATTTTTCCAACCAAGTGCAATCCCGGCTTCAGCGTTTTTTCCCCCGGCTTCCAGCTTGCGGGACAGACTTCGCCCTCATGCTGGCGCACGAAACTGGCGGCCTGGAGTTTGCGCAAGATTTCTTCGGCGCTGCGGCCGATACTGTTGTCGTGAATGTCCAGCGCCTTTGAGAATGCCGTCCGGATCGATGATGAAAGTTCCGCGCAATGACAGACCGACGGTTTCTATGTAAGTTCCGAAGTAGCGGCAGAGCTGCGCGGTCGGATCGGCGACCATCGGGTAGGTGATTTTCTGGATCGACGGCGAGTTGTCGTGCCAGGCTTTATGAACGAAGACGGTGTCCGTGCTGACACTTAGAATCTCCGCGCCTGCTTTTTTAAATTCGCCATAGTACTGCGCCGCTTCCTCCAACTCGGTCGGGCAGATAAAAGTGAAATCCGCCGGGTAAAAAAGCAGCACCAGCCATTTGCCGTGGTAGTTGGACAATTTAACCTTTTTGATTTCGTCGTTTTGATAGACCTCGAATTCGAAGTCGTCGATCTTTTGGCCGATAGTGATCATGTTTTGTTACTTCCTTTGGGATTGATAGGTTTTACTCACTCACTGCTCTAGCGGCGACTGTAGATGCTTCGCCTAAGCGCCCGGCGGCTGCTTGCGCACGGTTGCTGGATGTCGAAAGGAGGGTTGATCGGCGCTATTGCTTGGCCGTCGAGAACGATCAGGACGGCGGTAAACGCTGGAAGAAAAGTTTGGACAATGAAGTTTTTTCATGCGACCTCCCGAGCAGATCTTTTCTGCGTGATGAGCTGGCTGTCGTGGCCGGGAAGGCCGGATGGCTGGCTGGTGAGCTACGATGTATGTCGAAGCGAGCGCGTTCGTTCTTCAAGCTCGGCGAATGTCCGAGCTGGGGATGACGAAGCGCTCTTGATTAGCTGCTGACGGGGTTCTCCTTTCTCTGGCTCAAGTGTTCGCTCAATCGTTATCGGTCAATGATTTTATCTGCGCATACCGTCCGTTGATTTTCCCAGGCGAGCACTTGCCAGCGCGCCGCGCTGGCGCAATAGTCTCGGGCGCGCTTCGATTCCAAGGTGGCGTCCTCGCGCAAAGCCAGTAAAACGTAGTGCAGCGCGATCGCCATGGCGACTTTGTCGCCGGGCGCTTTGCGATGGCGTGCTTCGAGCCAATGGGTCGCCTCGAGAATAGTTTCGATAGGAAAGTGCGCGGTCAGTCGATGCAGATTCCAAGCTTTGTCAACTAGAGTATCCATGCGTTGCCTGCCGATCTAGGTTAAGGTTTAGCGGTCCAGCGAATGCCGTTTTGCTGCACGAACGAGAGCGACGATATGTGGCGCGTGCGGTTAAACTTTTCCTCGCCGCTGCCGCCGGTCTTCTCGTCGAAATGGGTGACTTCCAATACGTAGCGTCCGGCCCAGGGCGTCGGTAAAGTCACTCGTCCTTGCTCGTCGGTGACCAGCGGTTTTTCCCATTTGGACGGGCCGATGATCGTGAGCTCGGCCTTGGGCAAGGGCGCGCCTGAAAAGATCAGAACAAGAGTATTGCCGTTGGCCGTTGTCGGCACCAGCTCCAAATCGAGCTTGGCGGCGGTTTCCGCCCGGCCGGCTTTGGCGTAATAAATCGTCTTGGTGGCGCCGCCTTTTTCCTTGTCTTCACGCGCCGGAACGCTGCTGTCGACGAAACGGACGTCGCCGCGGCCTTTGGCGTTGATCTCCAAATTGTTGTCGTTGCGCTTTACCGGCAGCGGCTCGGTGCTCGCGCCGAGATACGCGCGCGGCGCTTTGAAGCGATCGAGCAGACCGCCGGTTTTTTCCCGGATGTCGTCGATCCATTCGCCGAAGTAGGCGTGCGCCGGGCCGTCGCCGTCGCGTTCGAGCCAGAGGAAATGCGCCTGAGCGGTTTCGCACAAGGCCAAGAATAAGACAGCGCCGACAATGCAATTGCACCATCGCAGTTCTCCTTTCAGGCCGATGCGGAATAGTTTTGCTCCTGCCGCAAAGTCGCGAGCACGCCTTCGATCCAGCGTCGAGCGGGGTCATCGTAGTCCACGTCGCAATCGACGCGCGGATAAAGCCGCACGGCGCCGTGACGCTCCAGTGCGGCATCGAGCTCGCGGCCGCACTTGCAGAAATGATCGTAGGTCGTGTTGCCGAGCGCCAGCACGGAATATTTCACGCCGCTCAAATCCAGGCCGTTGCCGTGCACCAGGGCTTCCCAAAAGGGCGCCGCGTCGTCGGGCGGTTCACCGTCGCCGTAGGTGCTCGCCACGACCAGCACGCAGCTCGCTTGCTTGAGCACGTTCGGTTGACAGTGCGCCATGTCGCGGACGCGCGCGGTAAGACCGGTGGACGCAGCGCGTCGGCCAGTTTCTTGGCCAGCGTCTCGGAGTTGCCGGTCACGGTGCCGTAAAGAATCAACACCGACTCGCCGTTGAACGGCGCCGCGGCGCGCTCGCGCGCGAGATCCTGTACGGCGCGGGCGTGGCCGTTGGCGCCGTTAGATGCGCCGATTTGGGTTTCGCTCAATGAGGTTGCGATCCCGGCGTTGACGCTTTCGATCTCCGGCTGGTGTGGATCGGAAAAATTGATTGGTTGGCTATTTACATTCATCACTGACTCCTCAGAAGTAAAATTCTTTCGGTGTGCGGCGCCAAGAACGAAAGCGGCGCCAAGCCATCGCCAAGCCGGTCCAGACGAGAAAACAGCCGCCCAGCGAGGCGAGTCCGGCGACGGTCTGGCCGGCGAAGCCGAAGGCTTCGCCGGTATGCAGCGCGCGCACCCAGGTGCGCAGCTTTCGCCCGGCGCTGTTGTTGGCATAGGGTTCCCATTTCACGACGTCCCCGGTGGCGCGATTGAGCGTGAGTTGGAGCGCTGGAACGGATGAAAAGCATCAGGTCCCTGGATCGACGCAGTGACCGGACCATCGCCGCGCGGCTGAAAGCGCAACATGATCATCACCCAACCGGGCACCTGCTCTTGGGCCCGCGTCAATAGAACATCGAAGCTTGCCGCAGGGGTGGCGGCGCGAGCTTCGCCGCGTTGGCCGCGCGCCCGCGCTCCTTGAGCAGCGGGGCCGGCGGGACCTTCGGGCGCGCGCGGCGGCGGTTCGCTGCTCGGTCATCGTGTACAAGTAGATCGTTGGCCCAGGGATAAGACATGACCGCGGCGGTCAAGGTGAGGACGATCAGCACCGCCGAAGACCAAAATCCGATGACGTTGTGCCAATTCCAGTCGCGCGCTTTGCCGCGCAAGCGGGTGCTGATCAGCACGCTCATTTTCAATCCACGCCATTGCCAGCTGCGCGGCCACCAGAGATAGACCCCGGTAACAGCGAGCCAGAAAAACGCCAAGTTGTCCAGTTCTCCTCCGCGCGCAGCTGGTGGACGACGCGGTAGCCGGACAGCCGCGGGAGCATCACGTCGAGCACGATCGCGTCGTACTGCCCATGCCGCGCCCGCTCCAGCCCGTCGACCCCGTCGAGAGCGATGTCGACCACGAACCCCTCGGCCCCCAGCCCGCGAGCAAGGGCACGCCCTAGGCGCACCTCGTCCTCGACCAGCAGCAACCGCATGCGCCCAAGATTGGCACGGATCATGCATCGAGGAGCCTTCACGCCACCGAGGTGAGGTGAGGGGACGCAGGATGTCGGGTGGCTCGTGGCACGGGTGGCCGACCGGACCGGTACAGGATGTTCACCGCGCTCTCCGTCTGGCGAGACTGCGGCGCGAGTCCTTGCTTCTCAGCGTGCTCACAGGTCCCGTGACGCAGGATGGGTGTACGGAGGATTGAGGAGGACCTGTGTTCGCATCTCGACCAGCGTTGCGCTGGGTGGTTCCGGCTGGTGTGTTGGCGGCGACGTTCGCGATCGGCCTCGGCGGGTCGCTGTTGAATGCCGACGCGGCTGGGTCGCTGCCACCGAGGACGGCGGGCCAGCTGCTCGTCGACGTTCAGGAAGCCGCTGTCGACGGGTTCTCCGGCACTGTGGTCCAGCGCGCCGACCTCGGCATTCCCGCCCTGCCCTCCATCCAGGGCGGCGGGCCGACCGGCGGCGGCGACACCGAGCTGCAGTCCCTCGTGTCCGGCAGCCACACACTGCGGGTCTGGTACGGCGGCCCGGCGAAGACCCGGATCGCGCTGCTCGGCACGCTCGGCGAGTCCGACATCATCAACAACGGCCGCGACGTCTGGACCTGGTCGAGCCGGGAGAACGCGGCAACGCACCTCCGCCTCCCCGCGACGCCCGACAATGCCGACAACCGGCCCCCAAGGACCTCCCGACCAACCTGCCGAAGACCCCGCAGGAGGCGGCCGAACGTACGCTCGCCGCCCTCGACCCGACCACCAAGGTCACCACCTCCGGCACCGGCCGAGTCGCCGGAAGAGATGTGTACGAGCTGATCCTCACCCCGCGCGACACGAGCTCGCTGGTCGGTCAGATCCGGCTCGCGGTCGACGGTGAGAACAAGATCCCGCTCCGCGTCCAGGTCTTCCCGAAGGGCTCCGGCGAGCCGGCGTTCGAGGTCGCGTTCACCCAGGTGAGCTTCGACCGGCCGGGCGAGGAGCAGTTCACGTTCAAGCCTCCGGCGGGTGTCAAGGTCACCGAGGAGACCGTGCCGTCCGATGCCGGCAAGCACGAGCAGGCGATGCCGGAGAAGCTGGAGAAGCAGGGACCGCCGGACGGCATGAACGTCGTCGGCAAGGGCTGGACCTCGGTGCTCGTCGCCAAGACCGGGTCGACCCCGAGCGCCGGCGGCGAGGACAACGCCGAGGGCGCGCTGGGCGGCTACCTGACCTCGCTCCCGCGGGCCAGCGGCTCCTGGGGCAGCGGCTACCTGCTGAAGGGCAAGCTGTTCACCGCCCTCCTTACCGACGACGGCCGCCTGATCGCCGGCCTGGTGACCCCCGAGCGCCTGTACGCCGTGGCTGCCCAGAAGTGACCGAGCCCGGCGAAGCGATCCGCAGCGAGGGTCTCACCAAACGGTTCCGGTCCGGACAGGTCGCGGTCAACGCCATCGACCTGTCCGTACCGCGAGGCGCGGTGTACGGGTTCCTCGGCCCGAACGGATCCGGCAAGACCACGACGATCCGGATGCTGCTGGGGCTGATCCGCCCCACGGCGGGCAAGCACGAGCTGCTCGACTGGCCGATGCCGTCGGGCGCCGGCCAGGCGCTGCCGCGGATCGGCTCCCTCGTCGAGGGTCCCGCGTTCCACCCGTACCTGAACGGCCTCGACAACCTCCGAAGGCTCGACGCGGCCGACCGCACGGCCGACCCGAAGACGAGCGGGAAACGGATCGACGAGGCGCTGGAACGCGTTGGCCTGCTCGCCGCCGCGAAGAAGCGGTACCGCGCGTACTCCCTCGGCATGCGGCAACGCCTCGCGCTCGCGTCGGTCCTGCTGCAGCCGCGTGAGCTGCTGATCCTGGACGAGCCGACGAACGGCCTCGACCCGCAGGGCACGCGAGAGGTGCGCTCGCTCATCTCCGACCTCGCGAGAGGCGGCGCGACCGTGATGCTGTCGACGCACCTGCTGGCCGAGGTCGAGCAGATCTGCACCCACGTAGGCGTGATGCACGTCGGCAAGCTGGTCGCACAAGCCCCGCTCGCCGAGCTGCGGGCAGCGGCCGCGCCGCGCGTTCGGGTCGAGTCGGACCACCCGGACGACGCGCTGGCGTCGCTGCGCCGGTTCGGCCTGACCGGGCTCGAACGGGTCGGGCCCTCTGCCGTCACCGCGCTGCTGGGTGAGGCGCAGCCGGAGAAGCTCGTCCGCGGCCTGGTCGAGGACGACGTACCCGTTCGCGGCTTCGCGATCGAGGCGCCGGACCTGGAAGAGCTGTTCGTGGAACTCACGGGGGAGGGCTTCGATGTCAGCGGCTGACGTGGCGCCTGACGTGACACGAGGGGAGCCCGGGCGGGTACGTACGCGACCGCCGAGCCCGCGGTTCTTCGTCTCCGAGCTCTGGTTGATCTTCGGGCGAAGGCGCAACTGGGCCGGCATGGCCGTCCTCGCCGCGGTGCCGATCATCATCGCGGTCGCGATGAAGCTCAGCAACGACGAAGGCGGCGGAACGTTCTTCGGCTCGATCACCGACAACGGGATGTTCGTCGCACTCGCCGCGCTGAGCGTCGAGCTGCCGCTGTTCCTGCCGCTCGCGGTCGGTGCGATCTCCGGCGACTCGATCGCCGGCGAGGCCAACCTCGGCACGTTGCGCGGCCTCCTGACCGTGCCCGTCCATCGCACCCGGCTGATCCTCACGAAGTACGCGGCGATCGTGGTGTTCGCGCTCGCCGCCGTCCTGCTGGTGCTCGCGGTCGGCACGCTGATCGGGCTGGCCCTCTTCGGCGGCGGACCCGTGACGTTGCTCTCCGGTACGCAGGTCTCGCTCGCAGAGGGCCTGTTCCGCGTTCTGCTCGTCGCCCTCTATATGGCGGTCTGTCTGTCCGCGCTGGGCGCGATCGGGCTGTTCATCTCGACGCTCACCGAGCAGCCCATCGGCGCGACGATCGCGGCGATGATCCTCACGATCGTCTCGCAGATCCTCGGCCAGATCCCGCAGCTGGACTGGCTGCACCCGTACCTGTTCACGCGCTACTGGCTCGCGTTCGGCGACCTGCTGACCGACCCGATCGCGACGTCCAGCATCTGGCCGGGGATCCAGCTGTCGGCGGCGTACATCGCGATCTTCGTCGCGGCGTCCTGGGCTCGCTTCGCGTCGAGAGATGTCAGTAGCTGATGGACAGCCGGTACGCGGACCTGCTCCCGGACCTGCGCAAGGCGTACGACCGGGGTGCCGAGCGGCGCGACAGCCTGAGCAAGGACGTCTGGAAGATCGGCGAGCGCGACGCGTTCCTCGAACGGCTGCGCGCGGTCGAGTGTCAACGGCTGTTGGAGATCGGTGCGGGGACCGGGCAGGACAGCGTCTTCTTCGCCGCGAACGGTCTGGCCGTCACCGCGAGCGACCTCTCACCGGCGATGGTCGAACGATGCCGGGAGAAGGGCCTGGACGCCCGGGTGCTCGACTTCACCGGGCTGACGGCGGAGTTCGAGGCCGGCTCGTTCGACGCCGTGTGGTCGATGAACTGCCTGCAGCACGTCCCCACCGCCGACCTGCCACCGGTGATCGCGCAGATCCACGCGGTGCTCCGGCCCGGCGGGTTGTTCTACTTCGGCGCGTGGGGCGGAGATGGCACCGAGGGCCTGCTCGCCGACGACTCCCACGACCCGCCCCGGTTCTTTGCCTGGCGAACGATGGCGCAGCTCGAGAACGCGCTCGCCGGCTCGTTCACGATCGTCGACGCCCACACGGTGTTCCCCGGAACGAGCAACCCCTTCCACGCACTGACCGCCCACGCGAGACTGAACGACATTCGGCGGATTTTCGTTCTGCTCGGGTAGAGATGGGGGCCGCTTCGGCCGCCAACGCTGGGAGGAACAGTCGATGCTCCGTCGTCGCTATCTGCTACCGCTCGTCGCATTCGCCGCCCTTGGGCTGACCGTGCCCGCGACCGCGAATGCCGCACCACAGCACGAGTCGCACCATGCGTTCCCGACCTCGTTCCCGTTGCCGAACGGGTTCCTGCCGGAGGGGATCGCGATCGGCCCCGGCGCCAACGCGTACTTCGGCTCCCGGGCCGACGGTGACGTCTACCGGGTCGACCTGCGGACCGGCCGCGGCAAGGTGTTCAGCCAGGGACCGGGCACGCCGTCCATCGGGCTGAAGAGCGACGGCAAGCGCTGGCTGTTCATCGCCGGAGGCCCGGCGGGGAACGGGCGCGTCGTCGATATCCGGTCCGGCAAGATCGTCGCGAGCTACCAGTTCACCTCCGAGACCGCGACGTTCGTGAACGACGTCGTGCTCACGCGTGACGCCGCCTGGTTCACCGACTCGCAGCAGGCGGTGCTGTACAAGGTGCCGCTCCGGCACGGCAAGCTGCCGAAACAGAGCGACGTCGAGACGCTGCCGTTGAGCGGCGACTACGTCCACACCGAGGGCTTCAACGCGAACGGCATCGCGCAGACGCCGGACCGGCAGGCGTCTGCTGATCGTGCAGTCCAACACCGGGCTGCTGCTCCGCGTCAATTCGCGTACCGGCGTCGCCCGGACCGTCGACCTCGGCGGGGAGAGCGTGTCGGCCGGCGACGGGCTGCTGGTGCTCGACCGGACCCTGTACGTGGTGCGGAACCAGCTCAACCTGGTCGCGGTCTTCAAGCTGGACAAGTCCGGGCGCGAGGGGAAGCTGGTCAAGAACCTCACCGACGCCCGCTTCGACATCCCGACCACGGTCGCGGCCTTCGGCAAGCGGCTCTACCTGCCGAACGCGCGCTTCAACACGCCGCCGACGCCTGAGACGCACCTACAACGCGGTCGCGGTCCGTCGCTGAGCCTTAACCGATCCGGGGCCGGTACGTTAGTCCCGCGTGCAAGCGGGGATCCAACGACTGACCGGCCCCGGGCGGTGGTGGCGGTTCGGGGCCGTCGTGGTGGCGTTCGTGGGGTTGGCGTACGGCAGCACGATCGGCACCGACTACCACTTCCCGTTCGGGCCGCTGTCGCAGTACGCCGGGCGGATCGACTCCACCGGCGGCGAGGTCGTGTCGACCTACGTCACCGCCGAGATCGAGACCCACGGTTACCAGATCCGCCAGCCCGGCGATTCGGGACCGATGATCCTCGAAGAGATCAACGTCCAGCTGAAGCAGACAAGGGTCGGCCTCGGGCGCGCGGACATCGAGGGCCACGTCGGCGACATCGTCAAGGACCCGTCGATGCTGCAGGCCCTCGCCCGAGCGCAAAGCCAGCTCCAGCCGAACGCCATCCCGTACCGCAAGCTCTTCCTCAAGCAGGACACCCAGCTGCTCGAGAACGGCAAGGCGGTCGGACCGAAGTCCACGAAGGTCCTTGCCACGTGGGTGGTTCGCTGATGGGCGCGGTCGTACGGTGGTGGACCGCCCCGATGCCACTGGCCCGGATCGCCTTGCTGCGTGTGGGTTTGTACGCGTTCGCGCTCGTCGACATGACGCTCTTCGTCAACGACGTGATCCCGTACGGGTACGCGCCGGAGTTCTACCGGCCCTTGTTCATCGGGCAACTGCTGCACCTGCCGACGCCGACCGAGACGATCGTCCACGTCCTGCGGATCGTGCTGATCGTGTCCGCGGTCGTCGCCGCCTCCGGGCGGTTGCCGCGCATCGCGGGCTGGGTGGCCGGCCTGTCGTACTCCTGGTGGGTCGTGATCTCGATGAGCTACGGGAAGGTCGACCACGACCATCTCGCGATCCTCATCGCGATGCTCGTCCTGCCGACAGTCGGGCGGGCGCCGTTCCGGTCGACGGCGAGGACGGAGGCCGCCGGCTGGGCGTTGCGGTGCATCCAGGTCGCGACGATCGCGACGTATTTCCTGTCGTCGGTCGCGAAGATCCGCGCGCACCAGTGGACGTTCGGCTGGCCGAACAGCGCGATCCTCGCGTGGGCGATCATGCGCCGGCCGAACCCGGTGTCCACGCAGCTGCTGCAGTACCCGGCGCTGCTCGTCGTGCTGCAGTACATCTCGTTCACCGCCGAGCTGCTTTCGCCGTTGACGCTGTTCCTGCGCAAGCGGGCACTGCTGCTGGCCGCGCTGTTCTGGCTCGGGTTCCACGCGATGACGTTCGCGCTGCTCGGCATCCACTTCCTGCCGACGGTCGTGTGCTGGTTGGCGTTCGCGCCCTTGGAACGGCTACTGCCGTTCGTGGACCGGCTCCTTCGGCGCGGTCGTACGGCGGCGGCACCAGCGGATGAGCAGCACGATGACGGTGAGCTGGACGAGCGGGGAGATCGTGTCGAGCAGGCGGGACTGGACGAACTGAAGCCACGCCGGCAGGGCGATGGCGCGGCTGCCGGTGTAGGCGGCGGCGAGGACCGAAGTCCTCAGCAGTAAGAGCTTGTCGAGCTGCGTCGCAGCGATCGCGGCGAGCGGCGCCCAGGCGACGATGTCGTACCAGGGCAAGGTGTAGTGCGTGAGCAGCACCCACGCGAGGCCGAGCACCGCGGCGGCGCGAACGGCGTCCGGGGTGGGATCGCCAGGCCCGGCAGGCGGCTTGATCGCCGCCGGGAGTGCGCGGTGCAGCAGGATCGAGACGAGCACGATCGACGTGATCGCGAGCAGCGCGACGACCGTACGCGCGAGGGGGATCGGCAGAATCGTCAAGTGGAGAAGGGAGAAGATCCATCTCCACGGCGTTCCGGTCGAGACGTACCCGACCGCCGCGGTGATCTGATGGAACGCCTCGGGCCCGGCTGTGACGTACGTTCCGACCAACGCGAGCGCGGCGCCGGCGCAGAGCTCGGCCATCTTGCGCTTGGACTTGCGTAAGCCCCAGAGCAGCGCGAGGCCGAACAGTCCGACGTTCAGCTTCACCGCGCCGCCGAGGCCGAGCAGCAGGCCCGCGCCGAACGGCATCCGGCGCGCGACGACGAGCGCGGCGATCGCGAACACCACGGCCTGCGCGTCGTTGTGCGCGCCGCCGACGACCGCGAGCACGAGCACCGGGTTGGCGAGGATGAACAGCGTCGCGCGGGCCCGGTCCTTCGGGTCCTGTCCGGCGAGCACGATCGTGAGCAGGCCGACGCCGATGTACGCGAGCGCGTTGATGATCTGCAGCCACATCACGGTGGCGTGCGTGGAGTCGCCACCGAGAGCCGACGAACCCTGTTGCAGCCACGTGGCGATCGGCCCGTAGACGGAGGTCTTCTCCTGCCAGGGCGGCTCGGTGGCGTTGGCGACCGGGTCGTTGATCAGCCGGGTGAGGTCGGCGGGTGAGAGGACGTACGGGCTGCTGCCGAGCGCGGCGATCCGCCCGTACGCGGCGTACATGAGGATGTCGCCGGACCCCATCGGCGGCACGAGCGTGACCGCGATGACGCCGAGGATGCCCAGCTTGGCGAGGTGGCGCGGCTGCCAGCCGGCAGCGAGCGCCCTGAGGCCTTGGTAGATGCCGATGCCGCCGCAGGCGATCGCGGCGACGATCAGGCCGATGATGATCGCCGGGTGCGGGTGGGCGTCGATCCAGAACGGTGGGTGCCAGCTCTGCCGTTGCGGCAGCGTGACGACGGCGACGGACGGGCCGAGGAACCCGACCAGGAAGATCAGCGCGAAGCTCGCCGCGACCAACGCGATCGCGCGGCGGCCCTGCTCGTTCACTGCTGCCCCTTGCCGATCACGGCCTTCGGGTTCGGGAGGATGCCGCGCTGGGCGAGGGCGCCGGCTACGTGCAGCCACTGCTTGCCGCGGTGCAGCTGGCCGTGCCAGTCACTGCCGGTGACGCGGTGGTGGAAGTCGACGGGGACCTCTTCGACGCGGAAGCCCTTGCGGAGCAGGTCGATCGTGAGGCCGGTCTCGACGCCGAACCCGTACGCGAGCGGCCTGGCCGCTTCGAGCGCCCGGCGGGTGATGCAGCGTTGGCCGGAGAGCGGGGCGTCGGCCCACCAGCCGGTGGCGCGGGCGATGCCGTCGCGCGAGAGCCGTACGACGAACCCGTGGCCACCGCCCTGGCCTGTCGACGGGAGGACAGCGATCGTCATGTCCGCTTTGCCGTCGAGCACCGGGGCGACGAGCTCGCCGGCCTCGCTCGCGCTGTCCTCGAGGTCGGCGTCGAGGAAGAGCAGGTGGCGCGGGCTCGTCCGTTCCTCGCGGGCGTCGATGGCCTGGACCGCTTGGCTGCCGGTCTCCATCGCGGCCGCCTTGCCGCGGGGCCTGGCGTGGGAGACGACGATCGCGCCGGCTGCCTCGGCGAGCCGCGCCGTGTCGTCGCGGGACCCGTCGTCGACGACCAGCACGAGATCCACGCCTGCCACGCCCTTCGCGGCACGTACGGTGGCGGCGATCCGCTCGGCCTCGTCCTTCGCGGGGATTACCGCGGCGACACGCGGAACGGGCACGGGAGCAGACACGGGACAGAGGTTATCGAGCACGCTCGGCTACCGCTGCGGCGCCCGCTAGTCTCCGTCGGTGGCTCAAGATCGGTTGACGACGAACGCGGTCGGCGTGTGGGTGGTCTTGGTCGCGAACGTCGACCTGCTCACCGCCGCCGCCCACCTGGCCACGTTCGATCTGGAGCGCGGATGACGATCACCTTCCAGGGCGGCACGATCCTCACCGGACCGCTGTCGAACGCCTCTGCCGTCGAGGCCGTCACCGTGTCGGACGGCGTCGTCGTTCGGCTCGAGGCGGGCGGCGGGGAGGTCGTCGACCTGGGTGGCGGGTTCCTGCTGCCGGCGTTCCGGGACGGGCACGCGCATCCCCTGTGGGGCGGCCTCGAGCTCAACCGGCTGCCGCTCGACCACTGCTCCAGCGCTGCCGAGCTGGTGGCTGCTGTCGCGGCGTACGCGGCCGAGAATCCTCAACTGTCGTGGGTGGTGGGTGGTCCGTACGATCCCACGCTACTGCCCGACGGTCTCGGCGATGCCTCGTTGCTCGACACCGCTTGTCGCGAGCGTCCGGTCGTCCTGTACGCGACCGACCACCACACGATGTGGGTCAACACCGCGGCGCTGCGCGAGGCCGGCATCACCAGCGAGACACCGGATCCTCCACTGGGCATGATCATTCGGTCTCCTGACGGCTCGCCGCGCGGGACACTGCTGGAGTGGGACGCGCTCGCGCTGGTCGAGAAGGTCATGCCGCAACCCAGCCTTGACGAACACCTTCGCGGCCTGGAACGGGCCTGCGAACACCTCAACCGGCACGGCATCGTGTGGGCACAGGATGCGGCAGCCCGGCCCGACCAGGTCCGGGCGTACGCGGAGGCCGCGCGACGCGGTGTGCTGACGTGCCGGTTCAACACCGCGTTCTGGGTCGATCCTTCCGCGTGGCGCGAGCAGCGAGCGGAGTTTCTCCAGTGCCGCAAGGAAATCACCGATGTCGAGGCGTTCGTGACGGCTCGTACGGTGAAGTTCTTCGCCGACGGGGTGATCGAGCAAGGCACCGGCCAGCTGCTCGCGGAGTACGACGACGCGCCTGGGTCGGTGGGGCTGCCGAACTTCTCCGCCGAAGAACTGAGCGAGGCTGTCCGCGCGTTCGACGAGGACGGATTCCAGATCCACATCCACGCGATCGGCGACGCGGCGATCCAGAACTCGCTGAACGCGATCGCGTACGCGGCCGAGCACAACGGGCCGTCGAGCCGGCGGCCGGTCATCGCGCATACGCAGCTGCTCGACCCGGCCGATCTGCCGCGCTTCGGCGAGCTCGGCGTGATCGCGAACTTCGAGCCGTACTGGGCGAAACTCGACGAGCTGATGGTCGAGCTCACGCTGCCGCGGATCGGGGTCGAGCGGGGTGACCGGCAGTACCCGATGGCGACGATCGCACGGCTGGGCGGGCGGATCTCGTTCGGGAGCGACTGGCCGGTCTCGGAGGTGTCGCCGACGATCGGCTGTGCGGTGGCGGCGAGCCGGCAGCTGCACGACGGTACGCCGCCCTCTGGGTGGGTGCCGAGCGAGCGCTTGGGTCTGATGCGGGCGCTCGAGGCGTACACCAAGGGGACGGCGTACCAGGCGTTCGACGACGACGCGGGCGAGATCTCGCTAGGTCAGCGGGCCGACTTCGTGCTGCTCGACGTCGACCCTCGAACGGCTACTCCGGTCGAGCTCTGGGACGCCCGCGTCCTCGGCACCTGGCTCGGTGGACGGCGCGTCTACTCGGCCTAGCGGCACGACGAGGACGATGAGTCCGACGAGCGCGAGGCCGGCGAACACCCAGATCGCGGTGGCGACGTCCGGCGCGTCCGGGGTGCCGAGGAGCAGGCTGCGCAGGCCCTCGCTGGAGAAGCGGAACGGGGTCCAGGACCAGAGCAGGACGCGGTAGGCGCTGTTCAGCAGCTCGGGGATCTGCCCCGCGACGGCCGGGGCCATCAGGTAGAGCGGGGCGAGGATCGCGAGGGCGCGGATGCCCAGCAGGCGGACCAGGCCGCCCTGGATCGCGGCGAAGCCGAACGCGACGAGGAGCAGGAAGCCCCACGTTCTCGCGTCCAGTTCGAGCGAGGAGTCCCAGAGCGCGATGAACCCGCCGGCCACGCCGGTGGCGACGACCGCGGCCGAGCTGACCTCGACCAGGCGCGCGCCGACGCCGGGCTTGCGACCGCCGTTCCGCAGCGAGATGAGGGCGAACGCCGCGGCGGCGACGAGACCGGCCATCCAGACCAGCGCGCTGGCGGCGAGCGGTGCCGTCCGCCCGGCGGGGCTGGCGCTGTGCTCGGCGGCCTGGACGACCTGCATCGGCGGCGTGCCTTGTGGTGCCTGCTGCGCGACCGCGGCGGCGATGCCCTGCGCGGCGCCGGTGAGGATCTGCTGGGCGAGCTGGGTGCCGGTCGGGTTGATCGCGCCGCTCGTACGGATCGTCGCCTTGCCGGGCTCGAGCTCCAGGACGCCGTAGACGTCCTTGTCGACGAGCAGCTGCTGGGCCTCCGCCGGCGACGTGACGGTCCACTCGACCTCGTCGCCGCCCTGGGTGGTGAGGCGCTGGGCGAGCTGCGTGAGTTGCGGCTGGCTGGTGGCGATCGCGAGCGGCACGTCCTTGGGGGCGAGCGTCGCCTGAACGCCGAACGTGAGGAAGCCGAGCGCGATCGCGACGAGCGCCCCGACCAGCGCGGCCAGAACCCCGACCGCCACCGGTCGTGGGGCATGCGAGGTAGCCATGAGCGTTCTCCTTGGGAGGTTATTCATCACACGTTGAATTCTTGTCACGAAGGTACGTCGACCCAGGACAGAAGTCAATGGGTGATGAATTCCCGAGGCCCGCACGACCCACGCGCCCCGTGATCATGATCGTGATCATGAAGAGAAACCGGCGTATACGACCGATCCGGCTTCATGATCACGATCATGATCACCCGGGCCGGCCCGAGCGGGAGTGCCTAGCGGAGCGTGACCTGGCGGCCGGCGAGGCCCGCGCGGGCGCGGCGTTCCTCGGAGGTCAGCGGTCCGGTGACGGCGAGGGCGTCGCCCAGGCGGGCGGCGAAGGTGGCGGCCGGTTCCTCGAGCGAGGCGGCCGGCGTCTCGGGCGGGAACTCCCACACCGGCACGGTCAGCCCATGGGCGCGGAACGAGCCGACCATCCGGCTCCCCTCGATCAACGCCGACCCGCCCGCCGCGTGCAGCCGGGCGAACGCGTCCATCACCGCGTCCTCGTCGTACGGCAGCACCCAGCGCAGGTTCCACTTGTCGCCCGCGTGCACCCAGTACGCCGCCTCCACCGAGGACAGCCGGACGGTCGGGTCGATCGCGGCGTTCACCCGTTCGACCGACGAGGCGACGGCCGCGACCAGGTCGTCGTCGTCCTCCGGGACCAGGCCCTCGGACCAGTACGAGACGTCCGGATGCACCTCGACCTCAGGGGCAAAGGACACGTCGAGCAGGTCCTGCAGCCGCGGCGACGACTCGTCGATCGGCACATCCGGCAACGTCGTTCCGGGCTTGGCCGCCAACCCAGCGGCCAGAGCGGCGCCGAGGTCACGACTGGCGTCACCAGTGCCGGGCGTGGGCACCTGCGCGCCGACGTAGACGGCGCCGTCCGGCGCCACCAGCGCGGGCCAGGCCAGCGGGAGCACGGTCGCGACCCGGACCGGCTGGTCGGAGGCGGCGAGCCGCAAAGGCGCCGTCGCGGCCGGGACGAACGTACGCAAAGCCACCCAGTCGCACTCACCTGCGAGACCCTCGAACGGCCGGGCGGGCGGAAGATCCCGGACCTCACGCGAGGCGCGGCCGTGGCACTGCTTGTAGCGCTTGCCGGACCCACACGGGCAAGGCTCGCGGAGTCCGACCACAGGCACCTGGTCGTCGGTCAGCAGGGGCTTCCGTCGCGGAGCGCGCGCCTTCTTCGACATTCGAAGGAGCGTAGGGCAGCTGGGTCAGTGACCGTTCCGCAGCCCGAGTCCACCCATCGCGAGCACGGCGTACACCGTTGTCCCGCCCTCGTGGTGCTTCACGCCCCAGTCGACCGCGAGGTCGCGCACGATGGACAGCCCGCGGCCGCCGAGCGCGGTCACCGGCGGGTGCAGCTCGCGCGGGTTCGTGGGGCCGCCGCCGTCGGTCACGCTGATCTGCAAGCCGTCCGGGCCGAAGATCCATGAGACCTGCAGCTGGCCAGAAGCAAGGGGCCGGGCGTGCCGGAGCGCGTTGCCGATCAGCTCGCTGAGAACGAGAAGAGCGTCGTCGATCCGGTCCGCCGGGACATGAGCTCTCCGGAGGTCCATGGCGAGTCGTCGTCTCGCCCTCGGCACGCTGCCCACCTCGAACGGCAACGCCAGTACCGAGGTAGCGGACGACCCACCTACCACAGCCACTGGCACGCCTACTCCTTCACTGACTCGGTCCGCGCCGTCCCCACTAGCTCTCTTTTCTCGCGCGTTGACCTGACGCATTGCTTCCCTTAGATGGCAGGACAAAAACCTAGCCGGGCGACCGCATTCCCCGCCCGGTAGTCTCGCGGCTGTGAAGCGGGGAACGATCCGAGCCGCCGGCCTGCTGGCCGCCCTCGTCGCGACCCTGCTCGGACCAGCCCCTGCGGCCCTCGCGGACACCGCCGCGCCCGTGTGCGACAACCAGTTCGGTTCCGCGCCTGTGACGACTGTTCCGTGGCAGCAGAAGCGGCTCCAGTTCGAGCGCGCCTGGCCGTTCTCGGACGGCCGTCGGTCGACGGTCGCGGTCGTCGACACCGGCGTCGATCTGCAGAATCCGCAGCTGAAGGGCATGCGACTCGGCGAAGGTCACAACTTCGTTACGACGGACTCCGTGCCCGCCTCGCGGGACTGCGACGGCCACGGCACGTTCGTCGCCGGCATCATCGGCGCGCAGCCGGTCCAGGGGACCCCGTTCCTGGGCGTCGCCCCGCTGGCCCGGATTATGCCGGTGCGCTTCACCGAAGGCATCGAGAAGGCGTCGGTGACCGTGCTCGCCAAGGCGATCCGGTGGGCGGTCGACAACGGGGCGAACGTCATCAACGTCTCATCGGTGACACATGGCGACAACGACGCCCTCCGGGCGGCCGTGGAGTACGCACTCGCGCGTGACGTCGTGATCGTCGCGGCCGCCGGAAACGACGGCGAGCAGGGCAACGCGATCAGCTACCCGGCGGCCTACCCGGGCGTGATCGCGGTCGGCGCGACGGACCAGAAGGGCGAGCTGGCCGGGTTCTCCACGTCCTCGTTCCAGATCTCGGTCGCGGCACCGGGCGCCTCCGTCGTGAGTACGGCACCGATAAGCGGCCACGCGACGGAGAGCGGTACGAGCTTCGCCGCGCCGTTCGTCTCCGGCGTCGCGGCGCTGGTCCGTTCGGCGTACCCCAACCTCACCGCGGCCGAGGTCAAGCGGCGGCTCGAGGTCACCGCGGACCATCCAGGCGGCAACCTGCCGGACTCCAAGCTGGGCTGGGGCGTGGTGAACCCGTACGAAGCGGTCACCGCGATCGTGCCTTCGGAGGGCTCCCAGCCGACCAAGCCGGCGGCACCGCCGATCGCGCCGATCGCCAGGCCGGAGCAGCCGGACCAGCGGCCGATCCGGATCGCGCTGATCGGGTTCGGCGGCGCGGCGGCGTTCACCTTGATCGCGCTCTTCGCCGTGACGACGTACCGGCGCGGGCAGAAACGGCGCTGGCAGCCGGGCATGGCGCCGACCCAGGTCGACGATCTCTGACGACCAACTTGGCCGTCGGCATTGTTGAGGTGGGTTGGCGGGCCAACAATGCGGCGATGGGGCACAACAGCAGAAGGCTTGGCCTGGTCGCACTCGTCCTGGCGCTCGCGGTCGTCGGCATTCCGGCGCTCGCCTCAGGGTCTTCGGACTCCGGGTCGTATGTCGCCGATCGCGACACGAAGATCCACATCATGGGCGAATGGGCCCATCCCGACGATGACACCAGCATCATCGGGCCGTGCGGTGTCTGGCATGACCGCTACGGCGTGAAGTGCGGTGTGATCATGGTGACCCGCGGCGAGGGCGGCGGGAACGCGGTGGGCACCGAGCTCGGTCCAGCGCTCGGCCTGCGCCGGGAGAACGAGGACCGCGTCGCCCACTACCGGTCCGGAACGGTCGACATCTTCAACCTCGACCGGATCGACTTCTTCTACAACCAGAGCGCGCCGTTGACGCAGTACTTCTGGGACGAGGAGGAGACGCTGCGCCGGGTGACGCGGGTGATCCGGACGACGCAGCCGGAGATCTACATCGGCTTCACGCCGACCCTCAACGCCGGACACGGCAACCACCAGCAGGCCGGACGGCTGATCTGGGAAGGCGTGCTCGCTGCCGCGGATCCGTCGCGGTTCCCCGAGCAGCTGCGTGGACCAGGCGCGTTGAGTACGTGGCAGGTCAAGAAGGTCTTCTCCGGTGGCAACACGGCGGGTACGGGTGGGACGGCCGACGCCGCTCACTGCACGACGGGGTTCCTGCCGGCCGCTGACAACCTCGACACGGTCGCGGGCGTCTGGACGGGCTACCCGTCGCCGTACCGCTGGCCTGCGGGCAACCTGCAGGGTGTCGCCGCGGGGACGCCGAAGTCGTGGAGCCAGGTCACGAGCGAAGGCCGGGCGGCCTATCCGACGCAGTCGCGGGTGATGTTCAAGGGCGCGGCTACTCCTACGTGCTCGCGGTTCGGGATGACACAGTCGTTCGTGCCGTTCCAGCCGAACGTTTCTTCAACTGGTGCTGCGAATCCGCTCGCTGGGCGAGACGACGCGGTGCTGTTTGGCGCGGTGCGTGCCGATCCGGGTGGGTTGCCGAGGGGGACCTTGGAGTACCTGACGTTCTCCCGTTTCAACAACGTGGCGGGTGCGCCGTTCGAGGCCGTGCTGCACCTGCGGTCGGGCTCGGGCTCCTTGAAGCCGGGCAAGGTCGCGTTGACGGTGCCCGCCGGATGGTCCGTGGACGGGCCGAAGAAGGTCGGCGAGGTGTCCGCCAAGCGCGAGACGCTGGTGCGCTTCACGGTGACGCCGTCGGCATCGGCCGCGGCGAACGCGAACGCGCGGATCTCGGCGCTGTACACGACGGGCTCGCGTTCGGGCTATACGGACAACGTGGTGCGGATCGTCTCACCGACCGAGGGACGCTTCCAGCGTTGGGGAAACTGGGCGGAGTACGACGCGTGGCTGGCGTCCGTGGCTCCGCAGGCCGTGCGGCTCGGACGGTCGTCCGCGGTGCAGTCCGTGGCGGTCGGTGGAACGGTGTCGGTGCCGGTCGTCGTGCACAACTGGTCGACCTCGCCGCAGTCGGGAACGGTTTCGCTGGCGGTGCCAACTGGCTTCACGGCGGACGCTTCGTCGAAGCCGTACTCGGCGCTGGCGGCCGGGGCGGAGACCGTGGTCACGTTCACCTTGACGAACACCGACACGACCTTGCCGGCGACGCCGTCCGTCGCGGTGCCGATCACCACGACGTACTCCGCGCCGGCGGGATCGGGCTCGGAGACTCTGAACCTGTCGATCGTTCCGTCGACGTCGATCGCGTCGGTGCCCACCGCGCCGGTCGTGGACGGCGTCGCGTCGCCGGGTGAGTACGCGGGCGACGCGCTGAACGTGGGCCGGATCTGGCAAAACCCGGCCGGCTGCACGGGCGTGGACGACTGCGGCGTGGGTGACGGGAACACGGCGCGGGTGAGCTGGAACGACGACGCGTTGTACCTGTTCGTGTCGGTGCGCGACGACTACCAGTCGTACGCGGTGACGCCGGAGGAGTGCATCGGGCACTGGCAGGCCGACTCGGTGGAGATCCTGCTCGACCCGCGTGGCGACTCGTCTTCGCGTCTGATGGACACGGCTTCGACGTTCAAGCTCGGCGTGTTCCCCTACACGAACGACCCGACCAACCGGAACGGGAACGGCGCCAACGGGCCGTGCTGGTCGCGCGACGCCGACAACCACCAGGGGTACTCGACCGGGCCGTTGGCGTCGACCGTGTCGGACGCGCCGAACGCGCCGGGTGTCGAGGTGGCGTCGACAGCACAGTGGGTCGGCTCGAACTCGACGACGGTGCCGCACGCCTACGACGGCGGCGGGTACTCGATCGAGGTCAAGATTCCCCTTGCCGTGTTGCCCTCCGCGGTCGATCCCGCGCGGCTGGGTCTGAACATCACGCCGTACGACAACGACAACACGGCGGCCGAGGGGACGACGGAGCTGCGGCACATCGACGCGAGCACGCGGCTCGCCTGGTCGGCGTTCGGGTCGGTGCAGTCGGATCCGTACCGGTGGGGTCTGGCGTCGTTGCCGGGCTACACGCCGCCCGCGGACCGGCCGGTCGAGCCGTCGCCGCCGAACGTGTCGTCGCCGAACCTGAACGGCGTGCTGTCTCCGCAGACGATCGCGCAGTCGGCGCGCAACGACGTACCGATCTCGGGACGGGTGCCCGTGGCGCCCGGGTCTCGAGTGCGTGTTTCGTCTGTGCGGCTTGGGGATTCTTCGTTGTCGTACACCCTGCACGGATCCCGAGCTGGGGGGACGGCGCGGACGTTCCTGTGGGCCGGTTCGCTGGGGTTGGGTGCGATTCCGGTGTACCTGACGTCGTGCTCGGTGGCGGCGGATCCGCCGCCGGACTACGGGCTGACTCCGTGCGCGGTGACGGACGGCGGGATCCCGGTGTGGTCGCCCGACCAGAGCGGGCATGTGGTGTCGTCGTCCTCGCTGCCGGTGCGAGCCGGCGAGAAGCGCGTGACGGTGCCCCTGTCGGCTGCCCAGCGGGCGAAGCTGAAGGCGGACGGCTGGCTGTTGCTGTCGTACGAAACCGCTTCTGACCAGGTACAGGCGGTTGCGGTTAAGTTGGGTCGATGAGCCTGACGATTCGACCGGCGGTACTGCCGGACGAGGTGGACGTGATCGCCGAGCTGATCATGGAGTCGGTCCGCTGGCACGGCGAGCAGTGGCCGGAGGATCTCCGCGTGGGACCCGCGGAGTCCTCCGGCGCGCCGCCGCTGCGGGATCAGCTGCTGGAGAGCGCTGGTGATCCGGCACTGGTCCGGCTCGTGGCGGAGATCGACGGCGCGGTGGTCGGCGTGCTGTCGGGGAGCGTCGCCGAACCGCCGAAGGGCGGCATGCTGCGCTACGCGGGTCCGGTGGCGTACGTCGCCGACCTCGGCGTCGCGGCGACCCATCGCAAGCGCGGCATCGGCGCCGCGCTGCTGGCGGAGTTCGAGTCCTGGGCACGGTCGCGTGGCGCCGCTCATCTGCGCCTGTTCGTGCACGAGGGCAACGCCGCCGCCGAGTCGTTGTACGAACGCACCGGCTTCCGTCGCGTCCACGTCGAGATGCGCAAGGACCTCTAAGGCGCGACCGCCGAAATCTAAGGTGCGGCGACCGTGGTGGGCCGTGCCGTACGCGAGCACAGTCGTGCTGAGGCATCGCGGTTCGGCGCACTGACAAGCCCAATCGGACATGGGTCACACGGGGGTGGACGCAGCGACACTGCAGTGGGCCGAATCCGCGACCAGGGAGACTCCGGTCTCCGTGGAGGGAGACGGGTGCGGTGATGTCGGGCAGTGGCGGCGTGCGTTGGGGACGGCAGGGAATCGTGGAGCGGCACACCCGTCCGGTGTGCCGAGGAGCCGCGACCCGAAATCGCGAGGAACCTCCGGCCCTGCTTGTCCACATCATCGGTCCGCTGACCGTCGTTCTCGCCGGAGAGGTTCGGCCGCCGGCGGAGGTCGGCAGCCGGAAGGGCAGGACACTGCTCGCTCTGCTCGCGGTCGAGCGCGGGTGCGTCGTGGGCGTCGACCGGGTGGTCGACGTCGTGTGGGAGGACCGGCCGCCGCGGCGGCCGGAGGCTTCCGCCGCGACGCTGGTGAGCCGGCTGCGCGGGGCGCTGGGGCAGTTCGCCGTGGTGGGCGGCCGCAGCGGCTATCGACTGGGCGAGCGCGTTCGGGTCGACCTCTACGACGTGGTTCGCCTGGTCACCCGCGCCGAGGCTTCGCTGGCTGTGGGTGACTCGGCCCATGCGCTCGAGCCCGCCCGGTCCGCTCTACGTTCGCTGCAACGGGGTTCTGTGCTCTCCGACCAGAGGTGCGCCGACTGGGCCGAGCCCGCTCGCGCGTTCCACGGCGAGCTCTGCCGGCGAGCGCGGCACGCGGTCGCCGGTGCGGCCTGCGCTGTCGGCGACGTACGGCTCGCGCAGTCCACGGCGATGTCGGCGCTGGTCGTCGACCCGCTCGACGAGACGGCATGCCGGCTGCTGATGCGCGCGCACGCCCGCGCCGGCGAACCGGCGCGGGCGCTGCGTGCGTACGAGAAGTTCCGGCAGTCCCTCGCCGCGGACCTCGGGGTGGACCCGGCGTCCGTGACGAGGGAACTGCATCTCTCGATCTTGCGGTCGTGACGTTCTACGAGGCGTGCGTGACCTTGAGGGTCAGCGTGTAGTCACCGTCGCCGTCGGTGAACCGGCGGGTGACGATGAACGACTGGCCGACATTCGGGATCTGCTTCTGCACCACGTCACGGGTGAACACGAACGTCTGGTCGGCGATGTGGTCGTCGTCCAGGAAGCCGAGCAGCCACTGCACGACGCCACCGACGCCGGCGACGACCGCCGCCACCCAGGCGGCGACACCGGTCGCCGCGAGGATGCCCGCCGCTGCCGCGAACGCCGCCGCGACACCCTTGCGAACGTCCTCCTTGTTGCCCTCGTCGTGCTCCCACAGGGCGACGAGCGAGCCGACCTCGCCCTCGGGCAGCGTCTGGGCGGAGCAGTTCTGGCCCCAGATGCAGCCTTCGCCGGAGGCGAACGTGCGCGTCTCGCCGTTGTCGACGTCCCCGAACTCCTGGCTGCGGGTGGTGACCGCGGTGCCGTTGCCCAGCGAGCCGAAGATCCAGTACGGCTCGTTGGACGGGCCGAACACGCTGTCGGACTGCCGGTCGTTGCAGCGGAACGAGGTCGCCTTGATCGTGTACCGACCGTTCGCCGGCGCGACCGACGACTCGGTGGCCACCATCATCTCCGAGCCGGTCTCACTCATGACGGCGCGGCTGACGCTCGGGAAGTCCCGCAGGCTGGCGCGGCCCGCGTGGATCCCCTGGACGTCGATGTGGTTGACGTTCTTCTGCGTCAAGACGCGCTTGACGATGCCGTCGGCGTCGCGCTCGAGGTCCTTGAGCGCGTACGCCTTCGTGGTGGCGTCGAGCCGGGCATAGGCCTGCGGGAAGATCTCGTCCCGCACCTGCTGGCTGAGGCCCTTGGCGAGCTTGCCGTGCACCTTGAGCTCGGCGTCGGTGAAGCCGTTCTTCTTGTACGCGTTGACGATCGTCTGATCCAGGTCGGTCAGCTTCTCGTTGTCGGCGAGCTTGGCGAACGCCTTGAGCGTGAGCGCGAGCATCCAGTTGCGCTCCTTGTTCGCGGTCAGCTTCCGCCGTACCGCCGCTCCCCGTCCCTGCTTCTGGGCGATGGAGTTCAGGATCTGTTCCGGTGACCGTGCGGCCATGGTTCCCACCCTTTCGAGCATCGAGGTATCTCTCTGCTCAGCAGGGTGGGCGCAGGGATTTCAGGCCCGTTGCAGCTCCGCTGCAGGGCGACCTGGGGTCAGTTGTCGTCTGGTTTGGCGATGTAGCCGGTCTGGATCAGCTTGGTGCCGACCCGCCGCGAGATGAAGGAGCCGCGGCCGGCGGGGAGGGGGGCGCCGCGGACGCCGCCCCAGAGCTGGCCTTCGTCCTTGGTGCCGCTCATGATCATGCCGGGGCAGCCGAGGTCGCGGATGCGCTGGATGATCGGGTCGTACATCGCCCGGCCGGCGCCGCCGAAGCCGCGCGAGATGATCAGGTGCAGACCGATGTCGCGGGCCTGGCTGACCAGGTCGGCGACCGGGGCGAGCGGGTTGCCGGACGAGGTCGCGACAAGGTCGTAGTCGTCCACGATGATGTAGATGTCCGAGCCGGACCACCAGCTGCGGTTCTTCAGCTGGTCGGGCGTGACGTCGGGTCCGGGCATCCGCTTGCGGAGCGACGACGCGAGGTCCTTCATCATCGACGCCGCCGCGTCGGACGAGGCGGCGTACGAGATCAGGTGCTCGGAGTCGATCGCCTCCAGCAGCGAACGCCGAAAGTCGACCATCACGATGCGGGCGTCCTTCGGCTCGTGCCGGGCCACGATGCCCTTGGCGATCACCTCGAGCAGGTTGGACTTTCCGCACTCGTTCGAGCCGAACACGACGAAGTGCGGCTCCTCGTCGAAGTCGAGATAGACCGGCGCGAGCTCGTCCTCGTCGATGCCGATCGGCACGCCCGGACGAACGTCCGCGCCGGCCTTCGGCAGCGTCTCGTACGGCAGCTCCAGCGGCAGCAGCCGAACCGGCGGAGCGCCGGGACGCTGCCAAGCCTGGGAGACCGTCTCCACCATCGCCTTGACGCCGTCGGCGAGATCCTCGGCCTCCTGCACGCCGTCGAGTCGCGGCAGCGCGGCGAGGAAGTGCAGCCCGTCCGGCGAGAGGCCGCGGCCGGGACGGTTGGCGGGCACGTTCGTGGCGGCCCGCCGATTGATCTCGGAGTCGTACGCGTCACCGAGCTTGAGCTCCAGCCGGGTCTGGATCACGTCCTTGATCGTGATCCGGAACTCCGACCACTTGTTCGCGGTCAGCACGACGTGGATGCCGTAACCGAGGCCACGCGCGGCGAGCTGGGTGATGATGGCCTCGAGCGGCTCGTAGTCCTGCCGCAACGTCATCCAGCCGTCGACCACGAGGAACACGTCCGGCGCGAACCGGTCGGGCGCGATCCGCCCGCTGCGGCGCAGCCGCCGGTAGCCGGCGATCGAGTCGACGCCGTGCTCGGTGAACATCAGCTCGCGCGACTCCAGCAACGAGGTCAGCTCACCGATCGTCCTGCGTACGGCGTCGGCCTCGAGCCGCGCCGCCACCCCACCGACGTGCGGCAGACCCTGCAGCGCGGACAGCGTGCCGCCACCGAAGTCGAGGCAGTAGAACTGCACCTCTTCCGGCGTGTGGGTCAGCGCGAACGAGCTGATCAGGCTTCGCAGCATCGTGCTCTTGCCGCTCTGCGGACCGCCGGCGATGCCCACGTGTCCGGCCGCACCGGACAGATCGATCCAGAGCGGGTCGCGGCGCTGGTCGTACGGACGGTCGACGATCGCGACCGGCGCGTGCAGCCGGCCGCGGCCGTCCCACTTCACCGTGTTGTAGCCGAGCTCGGCGCTGACCTCGAGCGGCGGCAACAGCTCGTTGATCGTCGGCGACAGGTCCAACGGCGGCAGCCAGACGGCGTGCGCCGGCCGGCCCTGGTCGCGAAGCTGGTCGACCACCAGGTCCAGCAGCACCTTCTGCGGCTCGGTCGACTCCGGCCGCTTCTCCGGCTCCTCAACGCCGACCGGCTCCGGCGGCAGCTCCTCGACGGGCTCGGCCTGCGGCTCGACGTAGTCCGTCGTGTACGCGGTGATCTGCGGCTGCCGTCGCACGGGCTCACCGGCGACCGTCTGCACCGACTCGACCGCGGCCTGCGCCGCCGGCCGCTTGTAGATGCCCGACACGTACGCCGCGCGGAACTGCACCAGATCCTCGGTGGCGACCTTGAGATAGCCGTGGCCCGGCTCGCGCGGCAGCTCGTACGCGTCCGGCACACCCAGCACCACGCGGCTCTCGCCGGCGGAGAACGTCCGCAGACCGATCCGGTACGACAGGTGCGTGTCGAGCCCGCGCAGCCGGCCTTCCTCCAGTCGCTGCGAGGCGAGCAGCAGGTGCACGCCGAGCGACCGGCCGAGCCGGCCGATCATCACGAACAGCTCGATGAACTCCGGCTTCGCGGTCAGCAGCTCGGAGAACTCGTCGACCACGACCCACAGCGACGGCATCGGGTCGAGCGGCGCGCCCTTCTCGCGCGCCTCCTCGTAGTCGCGCAGGGAGGCGTAGTTGCCGGCTGAGCGGAGCAGCTCCTGCCGGCGGTTCATCTCACCGGCCAGCGCGTCCTGCATCCGGTCGACCAGGATCAGCTCGTCCTCGAGGTTGGTGATCGTCGCCGAGACGTGCGGCAGGTCGTCCAGCCCGAGGAACGTCGCGCCACCCTTGAAGTCGACCAGCACGAGGTTGAGCACGTCCGACGAGTGCGTCATGGTCAGGCCGAGCACCATGGTCCGCAGCAGCTCGGACTTACCCGAACCGGTCGCGCCGATCACCAGACCGTGCGGGCCCATGCCGCCCTGCGCCGACTCCTTGATGTCCAGCTCGACCGGCACGCCTTGCGGCGTGACACCGAACGGCGTCCGCAGCCGTTCGCGGGTGGGGCGCGGCCGCCACACGACCGCGGGGTCGATCGCGAACGCGTCCCGGATGCCCAGCAGGTTGGTCAGCGTGAGGTCGGTGACGACCGGCTTCTCCTCGGCCTCGACCTCCTCGGTCGCCTCGACGCCGGCCGGCGTGGTCGACCGCAGCGGGGCGAGCTGGCGGGCGAGCGACTCCATCTCCGGAACGCTGAGCCGGTCGACGGTGCCGAGCGACTGCCGGCGCGACTGGCCGTCGGCGTCCGTACGTACGACCGCGACTTCGTCGTCGGTCACGTGCAGCCGGAGCACGCCCTCGCCGCCACCGCGGACCGCCGTCCCGGTGAGGTCGAGCAGCGTGATGCCGTGCGGCGGGGCGCTGAGCAGGCGCGCGTCGTAGCTCGCGTGCCCGCCGTCGAGGATCACCACGATGTGCGGCTGGTCGGGGATCGGGGCGCCGTTGGCGGTGAAGTAGGGCCTGTTCTCGGTGAGGTTGCCGAGCAGTCGTTCCAGCTCCGAGAGCGAGGCCGTGACCAGCCTCGCGTTGCCGGCGCCGTCGTACGTCGTGGGGTGCAGCGCGTGCGGGAGCCACTTGGCCCAGTCCCACTCGCCGCGCCGGTCGGGGCCGACGCAGAAGGCGGTCATCAGCTCGTGCGGCGCGTGCAGGGCGACGAGGTGGCCGAGCATGGCGCGGGCGAGCTCGCGGATCGCGGTCGGGTCGCCCTCGAAGCGGATGTGCGCGAACCCGCGGAGGGACAGCGAGATCGGCACGTCGGGGACGACTCGGTACGTCTGGATGAACCGTCTGAGCGCGCCGGCGGAGACCGGCTCGAGGTCCTCGACGGGCTTCGTCTCCGGTGCGACGAGGTTGAGCACGAACTGCTGCGGCCCGCGGGCCACGCGTATGTGCCCGAAATCTCGGTCCGCGGCGCGACGTTCCCACAGCCGTTTGCTGAGCGGGACCGCCCAGAGGTTGTCGGGATCGGGGTAGCGCCACTCGAGGCCCTCGCGCTGCTTCTCCGCGGCGGACCGCACCCGGCGGCGCAGCTGGGAGAGGTAGCGCATGTAGTCGCGCCGGCTCGCGTCGACCTCCTGCTTGCGCTCGTCGCCGCGCCCGCCCATCTGGCTGAAGTACATGCCGAACATGGACAGCGCCATCATGCCGCCGGCCACGAGCCGCATGGTGTCGCGGCCGGAGGTGAACAGGAACGCCATCGAGGCGCCGCCGGCGAGCATCGGCAGGATGCCGATCATCTTCTGCATCGACGAGCCCGTGGTGACCTCGGGCAGCTCAGGAGGCGACTCGAAGAGCACCTCGCCCTTGGGCATCGGCGGTGGCGGCCGGCGAGGTGGTCGCCGGTAGAGCGTCGTGCTCACGTCGGACCCCTTTCCCCGTCGGCGTGAGTCTGAGACTTGGTGACTCGGTCTGGGTGGAACTTTAGTCGGGTAGGTCGACAGGCGGTCGCCGGCCGAGGCGTGGAGCGCGAGATCTGGGGATAACTCGGCGGTGGGTTTGGCTGTGGGCGAGGCGCGGACGGTAGTCTCCGGGGTCGGCGGGGGCTTGGCCAGGGTGAGTGAAGGAGTCGTACGTGGTCGACGCGACTAGTGGAGTCGAGCTCTGCCGCGTCACTGTGGTCGCACCTCGGACGCGGATGGACCTCGCGCTGCCCGCCGAAGCCCCGCTCGCGGACCTGCTGCCGACCCTGCTCCGGCACGCCGGCGAGAACCCCGACGAGCCCGCGTTCCTGCGCACCGGCTGGGTGCTCCAACGCCTCGGCGAGACGGCCCTCGACCCCTCCCAGCGACTCTCGGTTCTCGGCGTACGAGACGGCGACGTCCTCTACCTCAGGCACCGCGAGTCCGCGCTCCCCGAGTTCTCCTTCGACGACGTCGCGGACGCGATCTCCACCGCCACCAGGAGCCACCGCCCCGCCTGGCAGCCGTCCGACACCCGCCGGGTCGGGCTCGTCGCCTCCGGTCTGTTCTTCGTCGTCGGCGCCCTGGTCGCGCTCGGCAGCGGCCCGCCCTGGACCGTGCCGACCGTCGTGATGCTGGTCGCCGGCGTCGGGCTCGTGCTCGGCGGCGTGGCGATGTCCCGCGCGTTCTCCCAGGCCGGCGTCGGCGCGTACCTCGGCGCCTGCGGGGTGGCGTACGGCGCCCTAGGCGGCCTGCTGGCGCTCGGTGGCGACCAGCCGCTCACCGCGTTCGGCCCGCCCCACCTGCTGATGGCCTGCGCCCTCGCTCTCGTCCTCGCGACGCTGGCCGCGTTCGGGATCGTGGCCGGCTGGGACGGCTTCTTCGGCGCCGGCGCGGCCGCCACGATCGGCGCCCTCGCGTGCGTCATCAGGCTGGCGTTCGACACCGACGCCCCGGCGGCCGCGGCGATCGCGGTCGCGGTCACGTTGGCGATCGCACCGTTCGTCCCCACGTTCGCCGCCCGCCTGGCCAGGTTGCCGATCCCGCAGCTGCCGACCGGTGCGGACGACCTCCGCAGGCAGACCGACGTCCTGCCCGGCCCGACCGTTCTGCAGCAGGCGATCACCGCCGACCGGCTCGTCGCCGCGCTGATGGCCGCCACGACGGCGGTAGCGGTCATCGCCAGCGTCTTCCTGATCCGCGACGACAACTGGTTCGGCCCCGCGCTGACCGGCGTCATGGCGCTCGCGCTGCTGCTCAGGGCGCGGCATTTCCTCGGCAGAACCCAACGCCTGTGGCTGATCTGGGGCGGCATCGCGTGCGCGTTCCTGCTGGTGTTCCGCCTCGTGACGGACCAGCACAACGCGACCGTGCTGCTGATCGTCGGCCTGCCCTGCCTCGTCGTCGCCGCCGCGCTCGGCGCGTGGGCGGTCACGATGCCGGGTCGCCGGGTGTCGCCGTACTGGGCGCGCGCGACCGACCTGTTCGAGGTCGTCGTCCTGTTGTCGGTCGTACCACTGACGCTCGGCGTCGTGGGCGTCTACCAGATGATCCTGGAGTGGCTCGGCTAGAGCTCAGTCGATCGTGTGCCCGCCGTTGACGGTGAGCCGCGTCCCGGTGACGAACGAAGCCGCCTCACTCGCGAGATAGACCACCGCTGCCGCGATGTCGTCGGGCACGCCCTGGCGGCTCATCGGCGTCTCGGCGATGTACCCACCCACCGAAGCGCCCTCGTGCCGTTCGACCGGGATCCAGCCCGGCGCGACGTAGTTGACCGTGATGCCGAGCGGCCCGAGCTCGCGCGCCCATGACCGGGTCAGCCCGAGCTGCGCGCCCTTCGCGGCGACGTACGCGGACGATCGTGGCAGCGCTCGCTCGAACATGTCCGAGCCGATCTGGATCACCCGCCCGCGTCCGAGCTCCTTCATCGCCGGCAACACCTCGCGCAGCAGCAGCGTCGGCGACTTCACGAAGAACCGCAGCTGGTCGAGATGGTCCTCCCACGTCAAATCCTCAACGGGGACAGCGGGTTGAGGACCTGTCGCGTTGCACACCAGCACATCCACCGGTCCGAGCGACGCGGTGACGCGAGCCACCAGGTCGGTCACGGCGGCCTCGTCGGTGACGTCCGCGCCGAACGCCTCGGCCACGCCACCAGCGGACCGGATCGACGCGACGACCTCCTCGGCGAGCGCGGCGCCGGCGCGATAGTTCACGGCGACCGCATGCCCAGCGCGGGCGAGATGGACGGCCATCACCGCGCCCAACCCGCGCGAGGCGCCGGTGACGAGGGCGGTCATGCGCCCAGCAGCCGCTGCTCGGCGTTGCTCACGGTCATCTGCCCGAACGCGAGCTGACCGGGAGCCGCCACCGCCAGCACGCCGGCCGGCATCTGCGTCAGCCAGGTCGCGCGGTCAGGCGCCAGACCGAAAGCCCGCCGGGCGATCTCCGCCGCCGTCGGCTGCAGCCGCTGCGTCACCAGCAGGTCGTACGTCCGCAGCACGTGCAGGTCGGACGGCGTGATCTCGCGGTCCACCGAGGCGAACGTCTGCCACTGCCCCTGCTCCCATCGCGGCAGGGCGCGGTTGTCGCTCGTCGCGTCGATCACCAGCGACGGCCGAGTGATCGTTCCCGTCGCCGTCACCCGCGAGCCCGCCGGCAGCACGGTGAACCACGCCGGGCCGCGCGGAACGGCCTGCACCAGCCGGCTCCAAGCCGACACGGTGTCGGTCACCACGGTCACGTGCGCGCCGAGCGCCATCGCCCGGTACGCGATCAGCTGCGCGAGCTGCCCGGCCGAGTGGATGCACAGGCGTACGGGCTGCGCGCGGAACAACCGCACGACGAGCACGCCGTCCTGGCCGGAGCCGAGCACGACCCCGCCGGGTGGGAGGCGAACGGCGGCGCCGGTCAGCTCCTCGGCGTGCGTCGCGTGTCCGGGCACGGCAGGTGCCAACCTCATACCGGTCCACCTCCGAGCGGGATCGTCGCCAGCAGGCCGGGGACCTGTTCGCCGTCGAGCTTGGTCAGGCCGAAGCCGCTGCGCGAGAGTCCGCGGTACAGGTGGTCGAGGCCGGTCCGGGCGTTGCGCGGGCCGTCGGAGGTGATCCGTACGAACGCCGAGCAGCGGACCTCGTTCTCCGGCGGCCACGACAACGACAGCGACGCGGTCGCCGACAGCGCGGGGAGGCCGGCCATCGCGTTCAGCAGCTGCGCCATCGACGGCAGCCCGCGGGTCGGCCACTTGCGCACCCATGCCGTGGCGTGCGCGGAGCCGTCGCAGGTCCAGGACTGCCAGGTCTCCTTGCTCCGGCGGACCCGAGCGGCGGGCGGCACCTGCCGCGGGTCGGACGCCGTCGTGAGCTGCAGAACGTCGCGGAGCTCGGCCTCGTCGAGGGACTTGCAGGGCAGTCCGGACGACGACAGCACGCGCGTCGCCGCGGCGGCGGCGCGTCGCAGTCCGCGGCGGATACCGTCCTCGTCGTCGCTCTCCAACGCGAAGGACGTACCCGACCACGAGGGCTCCAGGCGCAGCGCGATCCACCACGACACCTGAGCCGGGGCAGCCGCCGACTGGTTGACCTCGTGGTAGGACTCGGCGAGCTGCGCGCCGTACGGGCCGAGCGTGGGCGCGGGCGCCGGAACGGTGCGGACGACGAGCTGCGCGGACGCGAGACGTACGCCCTCCGCCTGCCCGATGTCGGCCAGCGCGCGCAACGGCACGTTGACCGGCTCGGCGGACGAGATCAGGTCCTCGCCGTCGGGGCCGAGCACCACGACGTACGCCGAACCGTCGTAACAGACGCCGATCTGCGGCCCGCCGCGCTTGCCGACGATCGAGGCGAGCTCGAGGTCGGGCAGCCACTCGCGCAGCGGTGCCAGCTCGGGATCGTGCGGCGGCGCGATCCCGGCGCGGGACGACCGCGAGGTAAACGCCAGCCACACGCCGATCGCGCGCCACAGCGGCCGCGCGTTCACCGGTACGAGCGTGAAGATCGCGACCACGATGACGGCCAGAGCGCCCAGGATGACGAGCAGGCCGCCGCGGCCGAGCCCGACCGCTCCGAAGCCGACCGCGAGGAGTCCTAGCGCGAGCTGCCAGCAGATCAGCGGACCGAGCGGGATCGGGCCGAGGTGGCGGCCGAGGTACGAGCGGGCCAACCGGTGCGGGGAGTTCGTCGCCCTCCGGGCCGACTTCCGCTGCGGTCGCCGCTGCGCCGGGCGAGGCCGGGCAGGAGCGGACCTGGGTTGCTGTCGTACGGCAGACACCCTCCGCGCCCTTCCCTTCCCGTCGCTGGTCGAGACCGGGGCCTATCCTAGGCCCCGACATGCAGACGCGACGCGACCAACTACAGGCCTACCGGTTCCTCATCAAGCGGATCCTGGCGTCCCTGCTCGGCAACCAGCCCGAGTCGCCCGAGCAGCCGATGCGTCGTGTGATGGTGTCCACGTTCTCCGGCCTCATGGCCGGCGTGCTCGCCTGCGCGGGCGTCGGGCTGTTCGGCTGGCTCACCGGCAACAGCGCCCGTGCATGGCAGGACGGCGGCACGCTGATCGTCGAGAAGGAGACCGGGACCAGGTACATCTATCGCAAGGACGAGAAGATCCTGAATCCGATCGTCAACTTCACCTCGGCGCGCCTGCTGCTCGGCGACGAGGTGAAGATCCAGCGAGTGTCTCGGGAGTCGCTCGCGGACACCACCCGTGGTCCCGCTCTCGGCATCCTCGGCGCGCCGGATTCCCTTCCCGACAAGGACAACATCGCCTCCAAGCCGTGGACGATCTGCAGCAAGGAAGTCGCGGTGGACCAGGGCACGAAGCCCGAGGTCGACGTTCTCGTCGGTCGTACGGACCTGGGCACGACCGACGTCGGCGACCAGGGCCTCGTGGTCCAGGCGGGCGGCGACACGCTGTGGTTCGTCGGACGTGGAACGCGCCACGAGACCGACAAGTCCTCGATGCGCAGCCTGCTGCTCCCCGACCTCGCCAACACCACGGTCGGTCTCGCCTGGCTGAACGCCGTCGCCCCTGGGGAGGCGCTCAAGCCGCTGGTGATCAGCGCGCGGGGCAACCCCGGGCTCGAGGTGGCCGGTCAGCCGACGCAGATCGGACAGGTCTTCACGACGCGCGCGATCAACAACCAGGCCGCCTGGTACGTGCTGCAGGCGGACGGGCTGTCGCAGATCACCGAGACGCAGGCCGCGTTGCTGTACGGGGCCGAGGTGAACTTCCAGCCGACGGGCTCCACCGGCCCGACCGAGGTCTCGATCAGCGCGATCAACCAGGCACCGCAGTCGGCGAAGCAGGTCGATTCGCAGGGCCTTCCCCGCGAGATTCCGAAGAGCGTGGGCCTGGTGTCCGGCGCGGGAGCGACCGTCTGCGCGTGGCTCGACGAACCCGGCAAGCCGCTCCGGATCACCACGGGCGGCGAACTGCCCGCACCCGCGGAGGGCACCGAGTCGGACGCGGGCGTGGGAACGGGCCTGACCGCCGACCACGTGACTGTCCCCTCCGGACAGGCGGCGATCGTGGCCGCCCGGCCGTCACCGGACTCCCCGCCGAGCGCGTACTACCTGGTCACGGACGCGGGCGTGAAGTTCCCCGTTCCAAACGAGGACACGCTCGCCAAACTCGGCTACGCAGGCGTGAAACCAGTCGAGGTGCCGTCCGCGATCCTGCGTCTGGTGCCGCAGGGCCCGGCGCTGAACGTCGAGGACGCCGGTCGCCCCGCCCCCGTCGCTCCGCCCGTTGCCGCACCGGCGAAATGAAGTTTCTTGCCGAAGTTATCCACAGCTTGACGTAGCCGACTTGTCGCCGACCGGCCAATTCGGGCTAGCGTGGTGCTCGCGTTGGAGTGCCAAGCAGGTTCTCGACCTTCGTATCGTCGCCGAAGCAGACGGGGGACGAGGTCAACGGAACCGGCACGCACCCCTACGACGTCAGGTAAAGGCGCGAGACATGACGCCGGGGAACAACGGCACCGGGAAACGCCCGGACCGACCGAGGAGGTAAGTGTGGGAAACGTCAGCCAAGACAGAGCTGCGATGGCTCAGGCTGCCGACCGGTGCGAGCAGGCGCTCAACACCATCGACAGCATCCGCGACCGGATCATCCAGAGCAAGGACGAACTGCGGGCGACCTGGCAGGGCAACACTTCGCTCACGTTCGAGCGGGTCATCGGCACCTATGAGGAGAAGCTCAAGAGCATCCTGGACACGCTCAACGGCCTGATCGAGAAGCTCGGCAAGACCAAGATCAACTACGAGGCGATCGAGCAGGGCAGCCAGGAGTCGATCAGCAAGTTCGACGCTCTGATCAACAACAAGACCTGACCCGCGACGCACCTCGCTTGACGGACTAGACGGAGGATCTGATCGACTATGAGCGATGACGGCTTCACCCAATGGAGCGCCGGCGCGATGACCCAGGCGGTCGCCGACCTGCGTGGCGCGTACCGGATGACCAAGGACGAGCTCGACGACCTGGAGAAGGCCGTCGAGAGTCACCTCGCCCAGTGGACCGGTGACGCCCGCGGCGCGTACACCACGGCGAAGAAGCAGTGGGACAAGGACGCGAACGAGCTGAACGACGTGCTCGAGAAGCTTGGTGCCGGCGTCGAGGACGTCCACGGCAACTACAACCAGGCCGAGCGTGACGGCGTTGGCATCTTCGAGGGCTGAGCAGCTCTCGCGTAAGACATCCGGATCCCGGTCATCGCTTCGGCGGTGGCCGGGATCTTGTCGTCTCGGCTCTCACGAGTGATTCTGGAACGGCGAAGGAGGGACGCCATGGAGCCGTTCATCGCCCGACAGGGTGACGTTCTCATCGTCCGCGTACCCACAGTGCCGACCGGGACCCGCGAGGTCCCTCGTGACGAGGCCGGCCGCATCGTGCTCGCGCTCGGCGAGGTCACCGGTCACGCCCACGCGATCCGCGACCCGGACGCCACGCTCTTCGAGCTCACCGGCGCCGACCTGGAGCAACGGTTCCTCGAGATCACCCACGAGGTGACGCTCACGCACGAGGAGCACGACGCGATCACGCTCGCGCCAGGGACGTACGAGGTACGCCGCCAACGCGAGTACGTCTCACCGAAGCGGCCCCCGCGACTCATCGCGGACTGATGTCGCACCGCCGCGCCCTCGGCCAGCAGCGGCTCAGCCAGGAGCAGCTCGGGCAGGCGGCCGCGACCGCGGCGAAGTGGAGCGGCGTCGCGACGAGCACGGACGAGGCCGACTGGCCGGAGTTCGAACGCGGCGCCCAGGCGGTCTACGCGGCGAACGACCTGCCCTGGCCCGGCCGGGTCGTCCGCGTCTCCTCACCGATCGTCGGCGCGCTCGCCGCGCCGATCGCCGACTGGCTGCTGACCCGGCGTCGCGGCGCCCTGAGGCGACGCGGCGCTCCGGTCGTCGACCGCCTGGTCCGCCGTACCGTGCGCCGATCGCGCGTCGACGACAACGCCCGCCAAGCGGTCACCGACGCCGTCATGCGAGCGGTGGGCCTGCCGGTTCCCCCGCGCGGGCCGCGGGCGCCGGTCCGCGTCGACCCGGTCGTCACCGAGTTCCAGGACGCGTTGTCGTTGGCCGCGGGGTTCTCGCTCGGGATCGGAGCACTGGTCGGCTGCGTCGGCGCGTTCGTGTTGGCTCGGTTCCAGCTCGACCTGCCGATGGGCTGGGCGATCGTCCTCGGGCTGGTCGCCGGCTCGGTGATCGGCGGCGTGGCCGGTCTGGTCCTGTCCGGCCTGGTGAACGGCATCGTCGCCGCGTACCGGGGCGAGCCCTCGTTCGAGACCGATGCCCTGCGCGGGCCGCGCCCGTGGACGGCCGGCGATCAGGTGGACGCGACCATCTTCCGTCCGCTCGATGCGCTGGGCGGAGCGATCAACGGCGCGGTGTCGGAGGCGGTCGACGCGGCGGTCGCGGGCGCCGTCCGGTTCGGGTGGATCGATCGGGCGTTTCCCGTTCCCCGTCCGATGGTCGGCCAGTGGGCGGTCGCGCAGCTGGCGAGGGCGGAGTTCGTCCGCACCCTCGGCGAGCCCGGCGGCGCGGAGGCCTTCGCGAGCGCGGTCGGCTGGTGGTGGCCGCACCGCTCGTTCGTCCTGGTCACCGACCGGCCGCGGGTGCTCCACCTCGACCCGGACGGCAGCAACCGCCCGCACTGCGAGGACGGTCCGGCGATCGTCTGGCGGGACGGCTGGTCCCTGTGGTTCGTGCACGGCGTCCGCGTGACCCAGCAGATCGTCGAGGCGCCGGAGACGCTCAAGGTCGATCGGATCACCTACGAGGAGAACGCCGAGGTCAGGCGCGTGATGATCGATCGGTACGGCACCGAGAAGTACCTGCGCGCGGCCGAGGGGAGGCTCGTTCAGCAGGACGACTTCGGCGAGCTCTGGCGGCTGCGGCACGGCTCGGAGCCGCTGCAGTTCGTCAAGGTCGTGAACTCGTCGCCGGAGCCGGACGGCACGTTCAGGGACTACTGGCTGCGCGTGCCGCCCGAGGTGACGACCGCGCACGAGGCGGTCGCGTGGACGTTCGGCTTCACGCCGGAGGAGTACCGCCCGCAGCGTCAGACCTGAGATCGAGCCTCCAGGTCTGCTCGACCAGGTCGGCGCCCCAGCTGTGGTGCTTGCCCTCCTCGACCAGCTCGAAGCCGGCGCGCTGGTAGATGCGGCGGGCGCCGTCGAGGACGTCGTTCGTCCATAGCACCATCTCCTCGTACCCCGCTCGCCGCGCGAACCGGATGCACTCCTCGACCAGCCGGGCGCCGATGCCCATGCCGCGCGCGCCGGGCTCGACGAGCAGCAGCCGAAGACGGGCAGTCTTGTCGTCGTCGCGGACGCAGAACACGCAGCCCATCGGCTCGCCGTCGACCTCAGCGATCCAGGCGGACTCGCGCTTGGCGTCGTGGTGGTCGACGTAGTCGGCGACGATGCGTGCGACCAACGCCTCGAACGTGCTGTCCCAGCCGTACGTCTGGCTGTAGATCGCGCCGTGCCGGTGCACGATCCAGCCGTAGTCGCCGGGGCCGAGCGGGCGGAGCACGAACGCGGGCGGGCGCGGCGCGTCCTCGAGGATGCCCTGGATCGTCGCCATCGAGCCGACGAGCTTGCGCTGATCCTCCTCGGGGAGGCGCTCGAGCAGATCAGCGACCTCCTGCGTCTGCCGCTTGTCGAGCTCGCCGAACGTGCTCCAGCCCTTGTCGGTGAGCACGATGACCTGCTTGCGGGCGTCGACCTCCGAGCGCGCCTTGAGGACGAGGCCGTCGGACTCGAACCTGGTGAGGATCCGGCTGAGGTAGCTCGCGTCCAGGCCGAGCGCGCGGCGCAGCTCGACGGCGTCGGTGGCGCCACGGTTGGCGAGCTCGTACATCACGCGGACCTCGGTGAGCGAGTACGGCGACTTGAGCAGGCCTTCGCTGAGCGCGCCGATGATCGCGGTGTAGAAGCGGGTGAACGCGCGAAAGGCGCGAACCCGTTCGGCTGGGACTTCTGGCACGACCCCTCCGGCTGGATTTGTTGGACTCGGTCCAACAAATACTAGCGCGGAGTCAAGGGTCCCTTCGGATTGAACGGCGGCAGGATCGGCGGGCCGATCGGAATCCGTTCCGGCTCCTTGGTCTTGCCGGCGCGTACGGCGATGACCATGCCCCAGATCGCGGCGGCGGCGACCGCGAGGGCTCCCACGCCGAGGATCAGGTAGCCGACCGCGATCGTGGCGGGGGCCGGGCTGGTGTGGACGGCGAGCGCGGCGACGATCACCACGATGCCGCCGCCGGCGACCGCCCACCAGCCCATCGGGAACGGGCCGCGGCGAAGCACCCTCGTCGCTCGCACCATCCAGACCACCAACAGCGTGGCCGCGACGACAAGGACGAGGCCGGCGAGGAGGAACAGGACGAGGTTGAACTGGTCGCTGCTCTCCGCGTCCTGCGACGTGACCGCGGCGGGGTTGGTGGCGAGCTCGACGAAGATGGCGCGGCGGGCGAACATCGCGAATCCCGCGTACGCGAGCGCCATCACCGCGAGGACGGCGAGGGCGCCGATCAGGCTCTTGGTGAGCCCGCCGTTGATCTTGCCGGGCGGCGGGGGCGGCGCGGACGCTTGCTGGCTCGGCTGGCCAGGTTGCGTCGGCTGCGTCGCCTGGCTCGGCCAGAGGCTGGGGCGCGTGGCCTGGGGCGGCGTCTGCCAGGGCGCGGCGTCCTGCGCGCCGGACCAGGGCGGCGACGCGACCGGCTGCTGGTTGGTCCACGCCGGCGGGACCTGGCGGGACTGCTGGGGGAGCGCGAACCCGCAACGCGAGCAGGTCTGCGCACTTTCGGGTGCGTCGAAACCGCAGCGGGGACAGCGCATGGGGCGAGCCTATCCAGTCAGTCGCAGAGGTCGGCGGCGGCGCGGAGGCAACGTTCGGCCTCGGTGGCGAGCTCGTCGATGATCTCTTGGGCGGACTGCTCAGCTGTGACGAAGGCGGCCGCCTGGCCGGCGTAGACGACGGCCTTGTCGTAGTCCTCGTTCTGCTGGGCTTCGCGTACGCGCTGCTTGATCTCGTCGTCGAGCTCGTCCTCGTGGCCGTGCCATTGGTCGGAGGTGTCGTTGGCGAGCGCCCTACCTGGATAGCGATGCGGCCAGTCGAGGCCGAGGGCGCGGTCGAAGACGCGGGTGAGAACGGTGTCCTGGCCGGTGGCGTCGAGGACGCGCTTCCTGGCCGCGGGCGTGTTGGCGGCCTCGATGGCGCCGAGGAACCTGGTGCCGATCCACGCCGCCTGCGCCCCCGCGGCGAGGACAGCGGCGATGCCCTTGCCCGTACCGATGCCGCCGGCGGCGACGACGGGTTTGGTGGTGTTCTCGAGGACGAGCTGGAGCAGGGGAAGCGTGCCGAGGTGCCCGGTGTGACCACCCGCGTCCGTGCCCTGGGCGACGATGATGTCCACGCCCTCGTCCTCGGCCTGCTTGACGTCCTCGATCGTGTTGACCTGCTTGGCGATCAGCGCGTCGTGGAAGATCTCTCGGTATTTGCCGGCGTTGCCGAACGAGAGCGAGACAACTGTCGGATGCGCCTCTGCGACGGCCTCGACGACACCCGGCTGGCCGTCGACAGCCCAGAGCTGGAGGCCTATGCCGAACCGTCGGCTGCCCTGGGCTGAGGCGATCGCAGCCTCCCGCCGTACGAACGCCGCATCCGCCCTGTTGCCAACGCCCAGGAGCCCCAGCCCACCCGCCTGAGAAACAGCCCCCGCCAACTCCCCATGCATAGCCCCCGCCATCGGCGCCCCAAAGATCGGCACCGTCATCCCCAACCCGCGACTCAGCTCCGTGGTCAGCATGGGGCCGACATTAGCTCCGTTGCGACCGCAAGAAGGCGCCGAAGTGGGGGACGGTGAAGGCGACAGTGCCGCGCTCGGCTGAGAAGACCAGGCCCTTCTTGATCAACCCGTCCCGTGCCGGTGACAGGCTCTGGGGTTTGCGGCCCAGGCTCAGGGCGACGTCGGCGGTGGGGACGGGGTGGTCGCCGAGGTCTGCTCCGAGGTCGGCCATGGCGCGCATGTACTCGCGCTCAGCCGGCGTCGCACGTTCGTACCGGGACCCGAAGAAGCCGACTGCCAGCTCGCTCTCCGCCTCGGGCGCGGCCACGCGCACGTCGTCCGCCGAGATCGGCGACCCGGGCGCCACGTCCCAGGTCGCCTTGCCAAAGGCCTGGACGAAGTACGGATACCCGTCCGTCACCTCGTGCAAGGCCGCCAGAGCCGACGGCGCGTACGTCACCGCCTCCGTCTCGGCCGGGATCGTCAAAGCGCGGTCCGCCGCCTCGCGCGACAGCCGGTCCACCGACACGTACCGGAACAGCCGCTCGGCGTACGACTTGCTCGCCGACAGCAGCGTCGGCAGGTGCGGCAGCCCCGCTCCCACGACGACGAACGGCACCGCCTGCTGGCTGATCTCGTGGCACGCCCCGCACAGCGCCGCGAGCTCCGACGCCTCGATGTCCTGCATCTCGTCGATGAAGATCGCCACGCCCACGTTGAGGTCCCGTGCCAGCTCCGCCGCGTCCATGAACAGCTCGGCCAGGTCCACCTCGAGGTCCCCCGAGTCGGCCCGCCCCCGCGCGGCCGGGGTGTCGTATGGCGGCCGCCATCGCAGCCCCTTCCGCTCCTCCACCGTCGTACGCAGCGCGAACGCCTTCAGCACGCCGAGGAACTGCTCGACCCGCTCCTCGTCGCGATGCCGCGCCGCCAGCTCGCGTGTCGCCGCGTGCAGGGCCTGCGCCACGGGCAGCCGGATCGGCCGCTCCGGTCGCGCCTCCACCTTGCCCGTGCCCCACAGCCGCGCCAACGCCAGCGACCGCAGCGCGTTCAGCAGGACGGTCTTGCCCACGCCGCGCAGCCCGGACAGCACCAGCGAACGCTCCGGCCGCCCAGCCGCGACACGTTCGAGCACCACCTCGAACTGCCGCACTTCTCGATCCCGGCCCGCCAACTCAGGCGGCCGCTGGCCAGCGCCAGGCGCATATGGGTTCCGAACGGGGTCCACGATCGGACTGTATGCGCATGTCTAGCGTGAACCGTAGATTTGCGTAGAGAGCGCTAGGGCGTGTCGCGGACACCCGCAAGCTCGCCGTCCGAGGAGCGCTCCGGCGACATTCCGGACATCACGGGCCTCTCACCCAGCCAAGGGATCGCGCCGCCGGCCAACAGCAGGACCAGCGCGCTCGCCGTCAGCGTCACGGTGAACAGGTTGTTCGCCATCCCCTGCAGCAGGAACGCGATCAACGCGACCGCGATCCCCAACGGTTCCGCCCGCTTCTCGCCGTCAGCCCGAGCGCGCCAGACCACCGCGACAGCGATCGCCGCCATCGCCAGGTTGAGCAGCAACGCGCCGACAAGCCCCAAGACACCGTTCTCCGCAGCCGCCAACAGCACCGTGTTGTGCGCGTTGTTGCCGGCAACGCCATGCGAAGTCGCCCGATACCGCTCCGGATCCGCCGCGGTGAACGTCGCCTGCTCCCCAGGCCCAACCCCGGCGAGCGGATGGTCCCGGAACACCGACCAAGCGGACGAGTACAAGGCCATCCGGTCGGTCTGGTCGTGCAGGATCCGTTGGAACGCGGGCGTCAGAGCCACCAACCCGATCACGACCACCACGCCGGCGATCAGCCACCGCAACCGCGCCCGCAACGCCAAGACGACTGCACAAGCCAGCGCGGCAACGGCGAGCGAGCTCCGCGTGTATGTCAAAACCAAAGCCAGCAGCTGAACGACGACAGCGAGCGCCCACAGCGCACCGAGCCGCCGCGACTTCCGGGCCGCGTCCAGCGCGATCCCCAAAGTCAGCGGAATCGACAACACCAGCAGGGCGCCGAGGAAGTTCGGCGACAGCGCCAACGTGCCGTTGACACGACCCGGAATCTCGCCGAGCAGCGACGTGTTGCCGCGCGTCTCCTCGAGCCCGAACCCACCCGGGAACCCAATGAAATAAGCCCAAACAGACACCACCGACTCGAAGACACCCACGCCAGCGAGCGCCCGCGAGACCACCCACCGCGTCTCGGTCAACGGCCGCTGAACGATGACCGCGAGGACGACGACCACATACAGCAGCACCCGACCAGGCCCGCGGATCAGCAGCGCCAACGTCGCTATGAACGACTCGGCGTTGACGAACGACGACACCGTCATACTCGCGACGAGGATCGCGGCGCCGAGCAGCAGCCACTTCCCGATCGGCACCGACCCCAGCCGCCAACCGTTCCGGAACGCGGACGGCAGCAGCAAGGCGAGCCCGACCACCAGCAGCAAGTCGTCCGCGCCGATGCCCATCGCGATGGACTCGTGCGGCGGCACCACCGTGAACACCGCGACGAGCAGGCCCAACGAAGGCGGCCAGGCCCGCAACCGGGGCACGAACCACCACAGCGCGAAAGCAACGGCAATCGCGGCGACAGCGAACGCGATCGAGATCACTCGACGCTCTCCACACCCATGTCCTTGTCCAACACGCTCTGCCGGTGGATGTGTCGGACCTGAATGTCCTCCGCACCTGGCTCGACTCGGATCGCATGCACCGCGCCGGCGAACATCAGATCCGAGATGCGCACGTGCCGCGACTCGCCGGTGAGGCAGAGCCCGTCGCCGTCCTTGACGTACACGGGGTGCTTGTTCGGATCCACGTTCTCCATGCGTACATACAGTTTGTTGTCCGCCCACCACGCGGCGCGGCCCGCGGACGCCGGCGGCTCCTTCGCATAGCCGGTCAGCGAAACCACACCCAGCTTGACGAATCCGGCGTCAGGATCGGTCGACAGGCGGATCGGGCTCGGCCAGTTCGCCGCCCACACCTGCATCGATCCCTCCGTCGACACGACCGTCCACTTGCGCCATTTCACCAGCCGCGTCGAGGTGATCTTGGCGGGATACAACGTGTTCGTGTAGACGTTCCGGCGGATCGTGATCGGCTTGTCGGGCGTCCCTCGCAGCGTGACGCACTTCGTCCCGGTCCCGTCGTACGAGAGCCGCGATCCGTACCCGGTCAGCACGATGTCGGCGCCCGGGCGCGCGAGTTTCAGAGCGGCGGCGAACGAGAACAGCGCGTTCTCCGGCGTCAACCCGTCGTTGCTGTCGGCGCCGATGCGGCGGTCGACGTACAACGTCAGCGGCGAGCTCGCGGTCGCGGGCGGCACGAGCACGTCGGCGACCAGCGCGAGACCGAGCACACCGACCACGGCGACCGCGCCGATGAGCAGCCGGCGCTTCAACGGAGTCATCCGGCCTCCACCAGCCGCCGGAACGCGGTCAACGTCCGCGCGGTCACCGCGTCGACGTCGTGCGGTCGCGCCTCGGCGTCCGCCGCGACGAGCAACGCCGCCCGCTGGGCCGGGTCGCGTACGGCGGTCCGCGCCCGCAGCAACGCGGCAGCGAGGTCCGCCGGATCCTCCGGCCGGCACGAGAAGCCCTGAACGCCGTCCTTCACCGACTCGGCCAGCCCGCCGATCGCCGACACGACCGGGATGCAGCCGGCGGCCATCGCCTCCAGCGCGGCGAGGCCGAGCGCCTCCTCGCGAGACGGAACGGCGACCACCTCGGCCGCGGCCATCTCGCGTACGACGCCCTCCTGCGGCAGCGCGCCCAGGAACTCCACCTCGACCGATGCGGCTCGCGCCTGTGCGACCAGCCGTTCGCGCTCCTCGCCGTCGCCGACGACCCGAAGCCGGGGTACGTCCGCGCCCTGCCGCTTGAGCTCGGCGAGCGCGTCGATGAGCACGTCGAGGCCCTTGCGCCGAATGAGATTCGCGACGAACAGCAGCTCGTTCCGCGCCTCGCCCGAACGGTCGGAGTCTCGCCGCGCGGCCGAGAAGTCGCCGTACCGGATGCCGGGCGGAACGAGCGCGATCCGTTCCTCGTCCACGCCCAACCTGCTGCGGACCTCGCCGGCGAGGTAGCTCGAGTTCGCCACGACGAGGCCAGCGCGGTTGAACACCGCCCGGCACAGCTTCTGGTCGACAGGCGTACGGTCCGGCAGCCGCAGCACGTCGCTGCCGTGCGCGAACAGCACCAGCGGCGCCTTGAGCACGCGGGCGAGGGGGAGGGCGAGCACGCCGGTCGGGTACGCGATGTGCGCCTCGACGACCGTACGCGGGCGCCGTCCAGTGGTCGCTGCCTCGGCGACGCGGCCCAGCAGGCTCGCGTACCGGGCGGCACCGGACGGGTGGTCGTGCACGGCGACGACGCGGACGTCCTGCCCGAGCCGGCGCAGCGCGTCGACTCGGTTGGCCACGAACGATCCCCAGGCGGGCCGCCGTGCGCTTGGCCACAGGTTCGTCACGACGACGATGCGAAGTGGCTCGACGCTTTCTTGGGACACGGTCGGCGGTGGCCTTCTCTTCCGCTGCGGCATGATGACGGGCGGTGCCGAACGATACCCCGCCAACCCGACAGCCCTCGGAACAGCCACCGAGCATGGCCAGCCGCGTGCTCACCGGCACGCTGTGGTCGATGCTCGGCATCGCCGCCCTGGGCCTCACTCGGCTCGTCTACACGGCGGTGATCGGGCAGACCGGCCCGCCCGCGCGGCTCGCGGACGTGAACTCGGCTGTCTCGCTCGCGTTCGTCGCGACGTTCGTGAGCGCGGCGGCGACCGGTGCGGCGGCCTCGAAGTTCCTCCCGTTGACGAACGCCCGGCATGGCGCCGGAGCGGCCGCGGCTGTGCAGCGCGTGCTGAGCCGGTGGACGGTCATCGCGACGGTCTCGGTCGTCGCCGCGCTCGCGATCGCCGGGCGGTGGCTGCTTCCCGACGCCTCGGTCGCGCAGGTCGCCTGGGTGTGCGCGCTGGCGGCGGCGTACTCGGCGTACACGTTCTCCAAGTCGGTCCTCTACGGGCACCAGCTGCCCGGCCGGTACGCGGTGCTCGAGGTCGGCGCGGACGTGGCGATCCTCGTTCTCACCGTCGTGGCCGTGCTCTGGCTGCCCGGCATGCTGCTGGCGCCGCTGGTCGTGGGGTACGCGGCGTTCGCGGTCGGTGCGGCGCTGTCTACGCCGCGCGTGCAGGCGGGGGAGCGGCCCGAGCTGGGCCGCGAGCTGTCCGGCTTCGTCGCGTACACCGCGCTCGGGATCGCGGCCAGCCAGGGGTTCTTCCAGATCTCGATGGTCGTGGCGCAGCACCTGACGAGCGACACCGAGGCGGGGCGGTACGCGGCGGCGATGAGCCTGGTCAGTCCCGCCTTCTTCGCGCCGCGGGCGATGGCGCTGGCGTTCTTCCCCGCCGCGGCGGAGTCGGTCGGGCGCGGGGACGACGGCGCCCTCGCGCGGCAGACCGAGAGCCTCACGAAGCTGCTCGCCGTCACGATGGTGCCCGCGTTCGCGCTCGCCGCGATGCTCGGCGGCCCGGCCCTGGGTCTCGTGTACGGGCCGGAGTACCGGGGCGGGGGCGCGGTCTTCGCCCTGCTCGTGCTCGCCGTGCTGTTCTACGTGCTCGCGGTGCCGTCCGTGAACGTGCTGTCCGCGTACGACCTGCGCCTCGCCCGGATCCCCCCGCTCGCCTCGGCCGCCGGCGTGGTGGTCGGTACGACGGCGTGGCTGCTGATCGGCGATCGGTTCGGCGCGACCGGCGTCGCGGCCGGGTATCTGTGCGGCATGGTCGTCCAGGCGGGGGTGCCGCTGGTCCTCGCGCTGCGGCGGCTGGGCATCTCGCCGACCCGGCTGTTGGGCCGCTTCGGGGTCACCACCGTGGTCGGCGTCGCGCTCGCCGCGGTCGCCGTTTCGATGCCCCGGGTCCTGGTCGTCACGCTCTGCATGGTTGGATTCGCCCTGATGTTTTCCGTCTCGCACCGACGCGATTTGATGGACATCTGGGGTCGGGTACGCCGAATTCGGGGCGGTGGACGCGTTTCATGACGAACTGGATATCCACAAACGCGGCACACCTGGTCGACTCGATGGGGGCGGGACTGGCATGCTGGGGCGTCAACTTAGGGGCCGGCAGCGGAGGGATCGGGTGAGAACACCGGAGCGCATCCGTGCCGACCTCAGTGACGACGCCGTGGCCGGCCCGTCGGTGAGACGCATGCGGATCTGCGACATTCCCGTCGACATCCTGACGATGGATGAGTCGATCGAGGTCGCACACCAGCTGATTCGTACCCGTCGGCCGCACCAGCACGTCGCGATCAATGCGGCGAAGGTCGTCGCCGCGCGCCGCGATCCAGCACTCCGAGAGATCATCGAGTCCTGTGCGATCGCGAACGCTGATGGCCAGTCGATCGTCTGGGCGAGCCGGCTGCTGGGCACGGCTCTGCCGGAGCGTGTGACCGGCATCGACTTCATGCTCCGCATGTGGGAAGCCGCCGGGAAGCAGGGCTACCGGGTCTACCTGCTCGGGTCCAAGCCGGACACCGTACGTCGCGCCGCCGAGGTCGCCGAGAAGCAGGGCGTCAAGATCGTCGGCTCGCGCAGCGGCTACTGGTCGGAGGAAGAAGAGCCCGAGGTCGTCGCGGAGATCGCCCGTACGAACGCCGACCTGCTGTTCGTCGGCCTGCCGACGCCGCGCAAGGAGGAGTTCCTGCACCGTCACCTGGACAAGCTGCAGGTGCCGCTCGCTGTCGGCGTTGGTGGCTCGTTCGACGTGGTGGCCGGCGAGGTCACGCGCGCGCCGTTGTGGATGCAGAAGTACGGCCTGGAGTGGCTGCACCGCATGCGCCAGGAGCCGTCGCGGATGCTGCGCCGGTACTTCCTCGGCAACGTCGAGTTCGTCGGCCTGGTGATCCGGGAGTACCTGACCTCGCGGAGACGGGCCAAGTCACCCAGCTCGGAATGACCGCGACCGCGTCGGTCTCTTCCCAGGCGCGGCCGAGCTCGTCCTCGTTCCAGCCGTGGATCGCCTGGGGCCGTCTGCTGGCGATCGTCGCCGTCGTCTCCATCCACGTCTTCTCCCACTTCGCGCTCTCGTGGGGCGACGTGGCGCCGCGGCTCTGGCATGCGGGCAACCTCGTGTACGCCGTTACCCGGTTCTGCGTCCCGCTGTTCGTGCTCGTCTCGGGCGCGGTCCTGCTGGGTCGGACCGAACCCGTTCGCACGTTCTACGCCCGCCGGGCGGCGCGCATCGCGATACCGCTCGTCGTGTGGACGGTGTTCTTCCTGTGGTTCGACGCCTGGACCCACGGTCGCCCGGTCACGGGCTACACGTTCGTCCAGGGCTTCCTGTGGGGGACGCCGTACTACCACCTCTACTTCCTGTACGTGATCGCTGGCCTCTACCTGGTGACGCCGTTCCTGCGCCGCTTCGTGGCCGCCTCGTCCCGCCGACTGGTCGTGGCGGCCGCCGTGGTGTGCATTGTGCTGGCGAGCGCCGACAAGGTTCAGCACCTGCTGATGGGCGGCGGCGGGTTCAACGCGTTCTCGTACTTCGTCCCGTGGCTCGGCTACTACCTGCTCGGCTACGTGGTCGCGACGACGACGTTCCGGCCGCCGCGTCTCGCGCTCGCCGGCGTCTTCACGGCGTGCGTGCTGCTGACCGCGGCGGGGAGCTGGTGGCTGTTCGGGCTGGTCGGCATGCAGGACGGGCGGGTGCTGTACGACTACTTCTCGCCGCAGAACGTCGTCGCCACGCTGGCGTTGGCGCTGCTGATCAAATCTCTGGCGGCCTCGCCGGGGCGGTTCGACCGGCCGCTCGGCTGGCTCGCTGGCCTGACGTTCGGCATCTACCTGATCCACCCGATCCCGCTCGAGCTGGTGCGTCGGCTGGGCCTCTCGTTCGCCGATCCGAACGTGGACGCCGCGTTCCACCTCGGCCTGGTCGTGGCGCTGCTGGTGGTGTCCGGCTTGGTGGTGGCTGGCGTGCAGAAGATTCCGCTGATACGTCGGCTGATTTAGCTAGATAGCGGACATTTCCCTTGTCCACAGGCCGGGAAAGACGGCTTTCAGTGGCACCGGATCGTCGCGTACGGTAGTCGCGACAACACCAGCTCGGGGGCCCACGATGGACAACCGCAACGTACGACTCACCGCAGTGCTCGCCGCTGTGGTCGCCGTGCTTGCCGTCGTGGCGCTCGTGGTCACCACCTACCTGAACAGCACGAGCAGCGCCAACCTCAGCGCCGGCGTCGAGACCCCCACGTCCGAGGCCGTCGACGGCGAGCCCGCGCCCGCCGGACCGGTCGAGCCGTCGGTCTCGCCGACCGAGGAGCTCGAGGGCGACGACGACCACGCCGACTACTCGCCCGACCCGCGGTCGGTCCGGGCGATCAACGACGTGACCGTACGGTTCCTCAAGGCCTGGTCGACGCCGGGCAAGGCCGCCGCGCGGCGCGCGCTGATCGCGCCGTACGCGACGCCGGGACTCACCGAGCAGCTGACCTTGAGCGACGACCAGGTGGTCTTCACCGGCAAGCCGGTGGGCGCGCCGCAGATCGTCGCCGCGACCCCGTACTCCGCCGGCACCCACACGAAGTGGAGCGACGGCCAGCTGCTGCGCTGCAACCTCGTGCTCGACACCGACGGCTGGAAGGTGACCGAGATCTTCCCGGTCGAGTCGACGACCGCCTCACCCACTCCGCTGCCGGGGGCGACCGGCACGCGGAGCCCCTCGCCGATCGCCGGAGCACCCTGATGGCGGCGCCGGCCGTCGGGGTGGCGGTCAAGACGCTGGGGAAGAAGTTCCTCAAAGGATTCGCGAAGCAGCAGGTCAGGCGGCGGGTCGCCGGCGGAGGCGGGAAGGGGCCGAAGCGCACCTGGCTGATCGTGCTGGTCGCGGCAGTGGCCGCATTTATGCCGATCGCGCTCGTCGTGGGCATCGGCGCGACCACGATGGCGCTGTTCGCCCCGTTCGGCGGCAGCGGCGACGACCAGGCGCTCGCTTCGGACTGCTTCGGCCAGCCGCAGCAGGTGCTGCAGGCGGCGAACGGCCCGAGCGCGGTCGGCATGAGCCAGCTGGACGAGGAGCAGAAGAAGAACGCGCAGACGATCATCGCGACGGGCAAGCAGCTGAAGGTTCCGGCGTACGGCTGGGTGATCGCGGTCGCGACCGCGCTGCAGGAGTCGGTGCTGCGCAACATCGCTTACGGCGACCGCGACTCGGTCGGGTTGTTCCAGCAGCGCACGCCGTGGGGGACGTTCGACGAGCGGATGGACCCGGTGATCAGCTCGACCAAGTTCTACACGGGCAGCGGGCACGGACACCGCGGGCTGATGCAGGTGCCGAACTGGCAGTCGATGTCGGTGACGGACGCCGCCCAGGCCGTGCAGATCTCGGGGTTCCCGTACGCGTACGCCGACGACGAACCGCTGGCCCGCCGCCTGGTGGAGCTGTACGGCGACGGTGCGGGGCTCCCGGGCGACTGCGGCCTGCCGCCGGCGCTGCAATGCCCGCCGTCCGGGCTGGACGCCGAGGACGGGCTGACCCAGGACGCGTTGATCGTGATCCGCTGCTTCCACAAGTCGTTCCCCGAGGTCGAGACGTACTACGGCAAGGCCGAGCGGCAGAGCCCGGACGGCGACCACATCAACGGCCGGGCGATCGACGCGATGATCCCGGACTATCAGTCCGCCGCGGGCAAGGCGCTGGGCTGGCGGATGGCGGAGTACGCGAAGGCGAACGCGTCCCGGATGGGCGTCAAGTACGTGATCTTCGACGCGAAGGTCTGGTCGGTGGCCCGCAACGACGAGGGCTGGCGAACGTACGAGAGCAACATCCCGGGCTGTACGACCGACAACTGCCTGCACCGCAACCATGTGCACGTCTCGGTGTACGGCAACGCCGCGGTGCTTCCGGACACGGGCGACTGGGTGCTGCCCGTTCCGCCCAACTCCTACCGCCTGACCGCGCGGTTCGGCGCCTGCGGCGACCGATGGAGCAACTGCCACACCGGGCTGGACTTCGCCGCGCCGGCGGGGACGACCGCCCGGGCAGCGGCGGCGGGCACGGTGATCTACGCGCAGGCCAGCGGCGGTCCGTACGGCAACATGGTGAAGGTCCAGCACGCCAACGGCGTCGAGACGCGGTACTGCCACCTGCGGAGCATCTCGCCGGGGGCGCTGGGCGCCAGCGTGATCCCTGGGCAGATGATCGGCGAGGTGGGGACGACGGGCAACTCGACCGGCAACCACCTGCACTTCGAGACGCGAGTGAACGGTGTCGCGCAGGATCCGGAGATCTTCCTCCGGTTCCATGGCGTGCAGCCGTGACCGTGCGGGGCCATGATGGGTACTACGCGGAGTTTGCGATCGCTCACAGCCGGGCGCGGCGGACAGGACGGAGGGCACGTGAGCACGAATGTGGATGGTCCCGAGCCCTCTACCGGTGCGGGCGCCGAAACTCTCGACGAGTTGCCGTACGTTCCGGCGGTCGCTTTCGGGGTGGAAGGTTACGACCCCGAGGATCCGTGGAATGCGGTCCTGTGTGTGGAGAGTGACGAGGCGGTGACTGTACTGCCGTTGACGCCCAAGACGCTCGAGGGGCTGCTGGGGGCCCTGGGCGAGGTTCGGGCGGGCCAGCGCGTGGCGTTGCGGTTGTCGCCGGACGAAGAGGAGGAAACGTACGAATCGGAGCCACCCTCGGAGGAGCGGCAGGGGTTCTTCCGGCGAGTCTCGTCGGTGGCCAGGCTCGCGACCGGGAGTACGTCGGTGAGCCGGGCCTGGAACGAGTCCTTGCGTGGGCGGCTGACGATCATCGCAGGCGCGGTGTTGTTCGTGCTTCTCGGTGTGATCTTGTCGATCGTGACGAGGTAGCGTGAGCCTCCGCGTGGAGTCCGTCAGGAGCAGTTTGTGAGCGACCAGCAGCACGGCGAGACCTCGACCGGCGAGCGGGAACCCGAGCGGTCGGGCACCGTCTACGGCCCGGGCGCCGAGGGTGGCACGACGTCGTCCTCCGAGATCGGGGAGTCGATCGGAGTGGGTCGGCCGTACGACCACGCTTCGGGCAACCACGCCGGCCCTCCCGCCCCCGCCGACGCCTCCTCCGAGAACGGGCCCGCGGAGCCTGAGCCGCCGTCGCAGGGTTTCACTCAGCCACCGGCGCCTGGCCCCTCCGCGCCAGCGAATCCGGCGCCGTGGCAGCCGCACCACCAGGCGAACCAGACGCCACCTCCCGCCCAGCCACAGCAGCGTGCGCAGCCCCAGCCCGGCGGCGGACCCGTACCCCCCGCGGCGCAGGCACCCGCGTACTGGCAACCGCGCCCGAACGGCCCCGCCGAGCCGCCCCCCTCCCCGATGGCCCGTCGCCGCGGGGTGGAGGCCATGGCTGCCTCCGCGTCGGCGTCCGAGCGGCCGGCGCAGAGTCGGCAGCCGGTCGGTCCGCCGGTGAGCACGCCCACCACGTCCCTGGCCGCCGCCGGCTCGTCCCGGCACGCGCGAACGCCGGAACGCAGCGGGGCGCCGGACGATGACGACACGCTGTTCGAGGGACTCGAGCAGCGGAAGCCGATCCCGCGGACGGGGTTCCAGGGGTTCGTCTACAAGGTGTCGAAGGTCAACCTGGGGCCGAGCAGGAGGGACATCGAGGAGCTCGGCATCCGCGAGCGCCTCAACCGCCAGCTGCGCAGGACGCGCGGGTACTGCGGCTACATCGGCATCGCCTCAGAGAAGGGCGGCGTGGGCAAGACCACGCTCGCCGCCCTGCTGGCGACCGAGATCGCCGAAGGCCGGCGCGAGTCCGTAGGCGTCGCGGACCTCAACCCCGACCTCGGCACGTTGCCCGACCGCTTCGGCGTACGTCCGCACCACTCCATCCGCGATCTGCTTGCGCATGTGGACGAGATTCCGTGGCGTTATCACGTGCACGATTTCATGGAGAAAGTGCCGGAGATGAACGTCCGCGTGCTGGCGGCGTCGACGGACCGCAAGATCCGCCACCAGCTGTCCGTCGCCGACGTGGAGCTCTTGGCTGAGTTGTTCGCGCCGTTCTTTTCCTTTGCCATCTTGGACAACGGCACCCACATCACCCACGAAGCGATGCTGGGAACGTTGAAGGTCGCGCATGGCATGGTGCTGGTGACGGACAACACGAAGGACGGGGCCAACCTGGCGCGCAAGACGCTCCAGTTCCTCACCGACAACGGCTACCCCGAAATGCGCCGCCGCGTGGTTCTCGCAGTGATAGCAAAGGAAACCGCGAGCCCAGTGAAGGTCCGAGCCATCGACCGAGCCTTCCGCGACCACGTCCGCGACCTCATCATCGTCCCGTACGACCCAGCCTTGGACGGCGGCGGCAAAATCCCCTTCCGCGACCCCAACGCCATCAACAAAATGCTCCGCCCCCAAACCCGCGAAGCCGTCCGCCGCCTAGCCGCCATCGTCATCGACGACCTAGTCGCCTGATCCTGCTCTAACCAATTTCGCTGACCAACCACCGGCCGTCATCGAACTCGAGCTCCATCGAGCTTGATGATGCACCGACGTTGTCACTCCCTTTTCCGATCGAGAGATCCTCATCCTCGATGATCGCCTCTGTACCTGATTCAGAGATCGTGACGCGTTCAACCTTCACGATTCTCAGCTCGATGATCTCGTCTTCGTTGAGTGAGCTGTTGAGACGGAGGACCTGAAGTGGACACCGGCCCGGGAGTCCCGTGTAGCGGCTCAGCTCATCGCGCATCTCAGCGGTGAGCAGATCGCACGTCGCGGGCGCATCACCGAAGCTGAGGTTGCGCCAGAACAACTCGCCAACCTTGCCCGCCGCCTTGTCCGGGGGAAGCTCAACTTCCTCCGAAAGCGGTTCGCCTTCGTCGTACATGGGGTTGACAGTTGGGCCGGGGCCCTGTGTCGAACTATTACCGCAAGCAAGTGGAATGCATCCGAGAATCGCGATGGCGGCGACCACACGAGCCTTCCGCGCCCAATCATGTGTTCTCACAGTTTCTCCCCGTGTGCTCGCGCTAATCCATCGAACTGATCCAATCGGCGAGGTGCTCTCCCTCGACGAGATAGGTCACCGGAAGGGCCTTCCTACGTGAGGCTCGCTGCTCGCTTGCCCGCATTTCGACAACCCGGTCGCCGAGTTCCACATTGTCCCACAGCACGACAACGGCAACCACGTCGTTGCCGCTCAACCCGAACTCCCGAGCGAACGTCAGCGCCGCCCGTACGACGGGCTCTGTCCGCGCGGCGAGCTCTTTCACATCGGAGTCCAACCCGAAGGCTTCGACGACAGCCTTTCCCTTGCTGGCAAGACGAACTCGCTCGACTTTGCCCGACCATCGTCTGGTTTCGACTACGAAAGTCCGACGGCCTGCGAGGACGACATGTTCGATCTCGAGGTCGCCGACCTGCACCGGTCCGACAACGCCGTCCTCGAGCTCAGTGAGGGCTTCTCGCGGTGCGTTCGGCACCGCGAAGGATCGCGTTCCGCGACAACGTGTCGAGCGTCAGCGCTTCGAGTCCGCGCCGCGTGCGGCGGCGGGTCCACCAGGCGCGCGAGGTGACGAGGGCGATGGCGAGGATGAAGGCGAGGACGGGGACGACGGCGGTTTGGATGTACGCGGCGAAGCTCGCGAGGACGAGGACGGCGTGCGCGAGAACGATCGTCAGCGCCGACGGTCGTCCGGTGCCTTGGGCGAACCAGGTGGCCGCGACGACGACGAACGCGAAGATCCAGAAGACCAACCCCACTTGAGCGGGGCCGACCGAGCCGAGCTGGGCGCCGATCCAGTGCGTGATCTCGCTGATGGCGACGCAGGCGACGACGAGCGAGACGACGGCCGTGGCGACGTACGGCCGGCGAAGGCCCAGCCAGAGCAGCGCGGCGACGGCGAGCCCGGCGACGGCGAGCACGGTGGAGGGGAGGTCTTGTTGGGCGACGACGAGGATGGCGACGACGAGGGCCGCACCCAACCCGAGCCGCCACAACCTGCCTCGTAACGTACGCACCTGACTACAGTACGGTCTCATGGAGATGCGCCGAGCCGTCCGTGGTGGCGGGCTCGCGGTGGGCATCGACCTCGGTACGACGTTCTCCGCGGTGGCGAAGGTGAACGAGTTCGGCAAGCCGGAGCTCATTCCCAATCGGGAAGGCGAGAAGCTCACTCCGTCGGTGGTGTACTTCGCCGGAGAGTCGCCGGTCGTTGGAACGATGGCGAAGCGTTCGGTGCAGGCGTCGCCGCTGGATGTGGTGGAGTTCGTCAAGCGTTCGATGGGCGATCCGTCGTGGCGGTTCGAGACCGAGGCTGGCACGCAGTATCGGCCGGAGGAGATCTCGGCCCTGATCCTGAAGCGGCTGAAGGTCGACGCCGAACGCGTGCTGGGCGCCGAGGTGACCGACGCGGTGATCACCGTTCCGGCGTACTTCGACGATGCGCCGCGGCGAGCGACGATCGACGCGGGCACGATCGCCGGCCTGAACGTGCGACGGATCCTGAACGAGCCCACCGCGGCGGCCCTGGCGTACGGCCTGGACGGCTCGGTGTCCGGAAACGTGGTGGTCTACGACCTGGGCGGCGGCACCTTCGACGTCACCGTCCTGACCATCGCCGGCGGCGACTTCCGCGTGCTGGCGACCCATGGGGATCGCAACCTCGGTGGCTTCGACTTCGACAACGAGCTGATGCGCCTCCTGAACACCCGCTTCTTGGCGGCCGGAGGGCCCGACCTGCTGGATGACCCGGCGTGGGAATCCGCCCTGCGCGAGAAGGCCGAGCTAGCCAAGCGCACACTCTCGTCCGCGCCATCGACCCAAGTAGTGCTCTCGGCGGGAGCGTTCTCCACCACCCTGCCGGTGACCCGACCCGAGTTCGAAGACCTCTGCTCCGCCTTGGTCAGTAGGACCCGCGACAGCGTCGAGCAGGTCGTGGAGGAAGCCGGCCTCACCTGGCGTCAGGTCGACCGAGTGCTCCTTGCGGGAGGCTCGACTCGAATGCCGATGATCCGCCACATGCTCGAAAAAACCGCCGGCCACCCACCCGACTGGTCCCAGAACCCCGACGAACTCATATCCCAAGGCGCCGCCATCCAGGCACACCTCCTCGAGCAGGAAGACAGCTCCACCTCAGCCATCCGCACCGCGGCCCCACTCCCGAAGGTCCGCGACGTCACCTCCCACGGCCTCGGCCAGCTGCTCGTCTATGGAAGCAACGAGATAGAACGCAACACGGTCATCATCCCTCGCAACACACCGATTCCAGCGGATGGCATCAGCGACTCAGAGACCCTGCGGGACTACCAAGAGAACTTGACGGTGCAGATCAGCCAAGGAGACTCCAGGGATCCAGCCGATGTCCGCATCATCGCTGACCGACGGTTTCCCATCACCCCGCGACCGCGCGATTCGCCGATGAGACTCACCCTTCGCTACGACATCGACCAGGTGATCTACGCCGTCGTCACAGATCTCACCTCGGGCGTGGACATAGGGACGTTCGAGATTCGCGCCGACGACGCGATGGAGATCCGCGTCCGCAGCGAACTCTCCGACAAGATTCGACGGATAGACGTCTGAGGCACGTCGACAGCTACTTGTTCTTGCCCTTGCCTTCCAAGCCCTCGATGATCTCGCGGTGTCGCCTCTCCTCGGTCTCTTGCTGCCGCGCGCGGCGTGCCTCTTCAGCCGCGGCTTTCTTCTGTCGGTCCTCAGCAGCTTGCGCAGCACGGGTCTGCTCGTCTTCGGCCTTCAATCTGCGGCGCGCTGGTTCCAGGTTTCTGTCGACTCTCGATATTGCGTTCGTCTCGGCGGCGAGGCGGGTGCGTCCTAGGGACGTCGCGGCGCGGCCGCCTTGGACGCGGCCGAGCTGGCGGCCGTCTCTGACGTCGCGGTAGTACTCGCGGCTGTCCGGATGGTGCGGCGAGTTCTCCCGCGCGACGGCGGCGCCGGCGCGTCCGCCGGCCCAGCGACCGTACTGGCGGCGAGCCGCCGCCACAGTGAGGCCAGCGGCGACCGCACGGCCAGCCTGGAACCCGCGGTCGACTCCTTGGTCGGACGGAAGGACGCCAGCTTGGGCGGCTTCCTGGGCGATCTGCGGACTCAGGCGCCGCTGCGCAGTGCGCTGAGGATCTTCCAGATGGCGAGGGCCGCGATGATCATCAGGATGATCTTCAAGGCCGTCGAGCCATCCGCGACCTGGATGGCGTTCATGATCCCCAGCAATACAACGAGCACCAGGCCGAAGACGCAACGCAGGAAGACAGCCTGGACCATGATGCCGACGATGGCACGCAAGATGCGCCGTGCTGGAGGGAAGATTGCTACCGCCGCCGCGACGGGCAGAAGAACCCAGCCGACGAACAGGACGCCGTGCCAGAAGATCGTCAGTACGGCGATGAACCCCACGACGATGAGAACGATGAGGTTCATGACGGCAGAGCCGATCGCCGTAGCCATACGCCCGGTGGGCTCGGCTCCCTTCCAGGTCGCGTAGTACTGCGGGTAGCGGTGCGCCACCGAGTACTGAACAGTCTTCCAAAGCTGGAGTCGATAGGGCGAGGTCGTGGGCGGGGAAAAGTTCCCGATGTGAGGCGTACGAGATCGTCTCGTTTCGCGTGAACCCCTGGGCTACGACCTGCTGGATCGTGATCGATCTTGGACCGAGGCGGCTGTCGCTTGCCTTGCATCGATAGGGCGATTCCACACAGTATCCATCCGGGTCCTTGATCTGGTCGGTGTTGTACTTGAAGTCGTCGACGAGCAGGGGGTCGCTCGTCCCGTACTGACCATTGGCCCAGGGATCAAAGAGCAGCATCCGGTAGAGCATGCAGGATGAAACGCGCTTCCCACGGTTGTACTGCAGATAGCCATAGTTGTCGTCGCCGTCCGGAAGGGGCGCGTATGTAGGGGTCGAGCTCCGCGACGATATAGCCATCGGAATAGGCTTATCTGGAATGTAGCAAGGGCTCGTCTGTACGTTCTCTCCAGTATTGGCAAGGATGTTGAGAACGCCCGAGTTGAAGTCAGTCGTATGCGTGTCGATGGCCTCGGTCAAGGTGCGGTAGTTCCCGCCGAAGAGCACCGCTACGAGGGCGATCACGATCAGGGCCCCGCCGAACACAGCGGCGTAGGTCTCCCGGGCCTCCTGCTGCCTCCGCATCCGCACAGCGACCCACAAGCCGGTAACGGCATGCCCACCGCGAGGGACGGGATGAAACCTGGTCCCGGAGCGTGTCGATGAGTGCGCCCTGACGGTTGTAGAAGGGCTCGAATGGAGCCTCCGCCGTGGCAATCTGCTTGAGCCCGAGGGTGAGACCTGCGAGGAAGCGACCGAACTCGAAGATCATCTGGGCGATGACGACACCCGAGGCGTCGACGACGGAGCACTTCTCCTCGAAGTTGTCCTTCCGATTAGCGACATTGAACTTGTCGCCACCTTGCCCGTTCTTCACTGCTTGAGGCGAGTACGACCACTTCAGCCCGCGCGGTCCAACCACTTCCCACAGCGTGTGGTCGTTCGGCCGAAGCTGTGCTCCGTCCCAGGTGGGATCCTTGTCGTTTCCGGCCTTGGGCCCTGTGGGCCTCACGTCCTCCCTGGGGACGAAGGGCACCCAAGCCGTCGTCCCCGCGTCGAGCGTTTCCGGACCAAGGTTCGTCGGATCACTCGCGACGTCGGCCTTGCACAGGAGGTCGGCACGAGCTGGCTCCACCGCCAACGACACACCAAGCAGAGTCCCGCTGAGGACGGCGATTGCCGCGACGACACGTCCTGTCATCAGCGCGACCCCGCGCAACCGTGTTCGCCGCCCGGATCTAGTCGATGGAGGCGTGAACAGCAACACGGGACCTCTCCAGCGTCCCCGGCGCCACCAACCGGCTGTCACGCCGGGATCTCCTGGCTGGATGGCTCGCGGGGATCGAGGTCCGTGACATCGTCCTCGTCCGGTTCAGCAGACGCGTGGTCAACCTCGATCAAACCGGCAGCGTCTTCGACTGTCCTCCAGTCATCGACATCCGGCGAGGGATCGAACGCCTTGAATCGTGCCTCGAGGTTCGGGTTGCTCTGAATCGCGGCGCCGAACTGAAGAACGCGCGGTCCACCTCGACACTCGCGAGCTCGCCATCGACGTCGCGCATGACGCACTCGCCGTCACGCATGGCCTTGAGGGTTTCGATCATCGCGCGCTCGTCGGGCATCCGGTTCAGCAGCGGCAACGACTGGGCCGCGTCCGCGTCGGAGTGGTGGCGGAACGCGAACACCGTGTGGATCTGGTTGGTACCGGCGGCCTTCGCGTCCAGATCGTCGGACTCGATCCGCGCCAGGTCACCAGCCTGCTGGGTGATCAGAACGACGCCGATGTTGAAAGCGCGACCCTGCTTCAGCACGTAGCTGATCAGGTCTCGGCCCTCGCCCGTACTCGCGACGCTGTACGCCTCGTCGACGAACAGCATCTGCGGCCGCCAGCCCTTGTACGGATCGCGCTCGGTCGTCTCCTCCAGCATCTGGAAGCCGAGCCGCGTCACCAGGTAGATGATGCCGCGAGCGATGTTCGCCGACGAGCTGTTCCCCTGTGCCCGGGGCAGTCCGCGCAGCGTGATGATCGTCCGCCGCTTGCCTTCGAAGTCGACCGCGGAGGCGGAGTCACGGGCGAACGCGACGCGCGCGTACGGGTTCTTCCGCAGATCCTCGAGAATCGCAGCGGCGAACCGCAGGTCCCTGACCTCGGTGTCCGCGACGCCCGCGGTCTTGATCCGCTCGTACTCGTCGACGACGAGCTGGAGAACCTGCCACGACGTGGGCCGCGGCACCTGCTGCTCGATCTGGTTGCGGGTCGCGCCGGGGTTGGACGAACGGTACGCGGTGACCGCGTGGTCGTACTCGTTGACGATCCGCGAGAACGCCTCCACCACGTACCCACTCACGCGGCCCCAGGCGACCTCGCCGAGGAAGATCTCGAGCATGGCCTGCGCGTGCATCCGACCCTCGGTAACCGTCTGCGCCGTGAGCAGCGGGTCGAGGTTGCCGGACCGACCACGCAGCGGGTCGACGATCTCGGTCTCACGCCAGTACTCCTCGTTGATCGGCTGGAACGGGCAGTCGGCGAGGCCGAGGCAGCCTTCGGCGGCGTGCCGCATGAAGTCGGCGTCGAGGACCTGTGAGCCGAACGCGAGGTAGTACGCCTGCCGCGCGGCGTCGATCTTCGGGTCGATGAACACGCAACGCGCGCCGGCCTCGGACTCGTAGTGGAAGATCTTGAGCGCGAGCGTGGTCTTGCCGCCGCCGGACGCGCCGACGATGACCATGCCCGCACCGTTCTCGCGCGCGATCGACGAGTGCGCCGAGTAGTGAACGGGCGCGTGGCCGTCGCGCGTACGGCCGATGAGGATGCCCTCCCAGCCCTTCGTGATGCCGTCGCGACCAGCAACCGCTCGGTCGCCCACCTGCGTGGCGGTCGTCAGCAGGGCGATGCCGAGCTGGTCGAGTTCCTGCAGGCGTCGGAACGGGGCGATCCGACCTACCGGGGAACGGTCACCGTCGCCCGGAAGAACGTTGTACAGAAGGCGATACTGCAGTCTCTTGGGGCGCAGCACGGTGGCGTCGAGGGACTTCGCGAACAACCGCTCGATCCGCCGGCGACGGTTCTCCAGCTCCTCGGCGGTGGGAGCCGAGATCGTGATGAGGAGCTGGGACTCCATGCCCGGGAACGGTCGGCTGTCCTGCTCGTCGACGAGATGGTTGGCTCGTTCGACCTGCTCGACCAACAGCGAGTCCACCCGCGCGTGGGCGCGCTCCATATCGCGCGCCTCGTCCTCGAGGTTGGCGCGAATCTTCTTACCACGATCGCGAAACTCTTCCGGCGGCAGGAGAAGACCGCGCCACGAGACGACGACCGGGAAGTCGAGGCGCTTGAGGATCCGGCCCCAGGCTCGTGACTTCGCGAACCGGATCGCGTCTGGCCAGCCGGTGGCGACGAGCGTCGCGAGGTACGTCGTACGGTCCTCGCCGGTCTCGTCGTCGATGACGGTGACCTCGAGCCTGCTCTTGTGGTTAGGGGCGCGGAAGTCGGCTGCGAGCTCGACTCGTGCGGTCCCCACGGTCGCCGGTCGATCGCACCGTCTTCCGGAACGGGGAGATGGCCGAACAGGCACGTACGGATGATGCGCACGAGATCGCGGCGCAGCATGGGCTGCACCTCGACCCCGGAGTCGATCGCGACCGCGTAAACCTCGTCGGCACGCTCGTGCCACTCGGCGACGACGTTCGGATCGAGGTACTCGTCGTGGACGCCGGTCGCCTGGTCGGCGATCGCCGCGACCGCGGCGCTCCCTCCGGTGCGGCTTTCCGAGAGCTGGCCGACGCGCATCAGGAAGACGACGTCGTACTGGGCGCTCAACCGGCCGAAGGTGATCGCGCGGTCGGCTTCACGCTTGATCAGCTTCCGGAAGTTGTCGGTCGGGTTCCAGACGCGTTCGAGGAGGTCGAACGTCCAGCCGCTGAGGTCGGGGCGTCGAGGAATGAGCATGACCTGGAACTGCGGCCGATGGAACTCTCGGGCGAGTTGGTGAAGCATCCGCGGAAGTTTCAGCGCCTCGGGTACGAGGTCGTCGCTCGCGATGTGCTCGTCGGTCGTGGTGGTGACGAAGAAGCCGGTCCAGACTGACTTGCCCCAGATGAAGATGACGTCGTCCCCGTATCGATAGGGGAGCCGCTCGCGTTCGGTGCGCGGCTCGGCGGCACGTTTACGTTCGCCGTTCGACTTCTCGTCGTTGTTGCCACCGATGTTGAGGACGAAGATCGCAAACGCACCGATAGCGACGACGATGACGGCCCCAATGGGGAGCAAGAGGAAGAGGTTCATCGATTCCTCCCAGTCTTCGCCGGCGTCTGCTCGGACAGGAAGAAGTCATCCGGATGCCAGCGGAGCAGGCGCTTCTTGGTGCGTGCGTTGGCGAGAGCGAGCCGCCAGCGACGTGCCCGTGGCTGCCAGAAAATCACTTGCCAATGCACCAGGTCCGGCTCGACGTCGGCCGCGAGGCCGTGGATGCGGCGGGGCTGAAGGAACATGAAGTCGGCGGCTACAAGCAGGTTCTGCTCGGTGGTGAGTCCGTTCCGCCAACGGCGCGGCCAGAGGATGTACATCCCCACCGCGATGGCGAGGCAGAACAGGATCGACCACACGCCGAACCCGATGACCGGTACCGGGGCCAGGAGGAGCGTAAGTCCGAGCAGACCCAGCAACGTCACGGCCGCGACCACCAACGCCCGCAGGTCGATCCCGCCGACGATCGTGAGCGGCACTCCCTCTGCGAGGTTCCAGAGCTTCTTCCGACGACGCTCGAGGTCAGTGTGATCGAACGCGGTGAACTGTTGAACCGGATCGGCCATGTCTTGCTATGCCTCCCATGCACCCCCGTGCAGTCTCGAGCTTCAGCCAGCGATCTGCTTGCCGACTGCCTGCACAGGCCGGCGATCCCCGCGGCTCCACCGATCAGTAGTGCGGCGAATGCGACTACTCCCATGTTCTGGATCGCGGACCGAACGTTGTCGCCGTTCCTGATCGCGAACATGATCTTGAAGCCGATGATGATCACGGCGATGGTGATCGCTGTCGTAGCGATACCAATGAGAATGCCCTGGATATTGTTGAAGACGCCTTGGAGCGTCGTCTCTCCCGCAGCCAGTACTGTCAGACCATTCACGTTCCTACCTCCAATTCACCTGAAAGAGATCCGTTTTCGATTGTCGAATCAGTCCCCGATATCAGGCACGCCTCCCCTGATATCTCTGACAGCCCATTCCTGAGCGGGACTCGCGGCCTGCGTCGTCTTGACGAGCTGCAGCCTGTACGCCCGACGCTCCGTGGCGGTCTTACCGGCGGCGGTGTTGCTCCAGACCACCCAGACCCACGCCTCGGTCACCATGCCGGTCCGCCATTGGAAGGTGTTGTCGTTCGGATCCACATCAGGTGGGAAGAACACTTGAGCTTTGTCGATCTTGGGGGCCGACAACGTTCCGCCAAGCCCGGCCCGAGCCTCCGGCAGCGCGTCGGGTGTCACAAACCGTTGGAGCGCAGGACCCTCCGATGAACCCCAGGCATCGAAGAACTGCCGGAAGAACTCGCCGTCGACCAAGGCAGTGCCGAGGCTCTCGTCGATGTCAGCCGGTGCCGTGGCCTTGGGAGCGTTCGCCAAGCGTGGTTGTGGCATCTCACCGATGTCGCCGATGATGCGCATTCCGTCGGCATTACGAAGGTCGGCGACGTAGACCGGGACCGTGACGATGCGGCTCCCCGCGCTGGTCAGCACGCGCACGACCATCATTCGTGCATGCTGCGCGTACTCAGGAACGCCGATGGGCTCCGACGAGCCGGTCCAGGTGGAGTCCGAGACCGTTTGGACCCCCTCGCCGTTCCAACCGCAGCTGGGATCGGTGCCGGCGGACACGAATCGTGCCAGTCGGTCTACCCGCTGATCGGCGGCGCCCGCTGTGGAGGAATGCGTCAGGCAGAGCCGTGCGTAGTCCGCGGCGAAGCGACCCGCCTGCTCGAGCGGGAAGTCCGTGAGGTTGAAGCGCGCGATGTCGGCATCGGAGAGGCGGTACTGGTTCTCTCGCATCGTCGCGACGCCGAACGAGAACGCGATGTAGGCGACTACGCCCAGGGCGAGTAGGCAGGTCGTGAGGATCAGCGCGATGCGAAGGCCGACATGCGCGCTGCGTCCGCCGGAGAACCGGCCGCCCGGCGGCGGAACCTGGAACGTGTCCTTGCCCTTCCGGGCCTTCTTCTGTCGCTCCTTGGCGCCACCTCGCGCCTGCGGAGTCTTCGCCGGCCGGCCTGGTCGTTCAGGAGGCGTGCGCGCCTCGACTCGCCGGCGCGCAGCCGGGTCGTACTTCGGACCGGGCGCGGGCGGCTCCTCCAGCGGCGGCGGAGCGGGCGCGCCGTGCGGGCCCTCGGGACGGTCCTGGTCCGGGACTGGATCCGCGGTGACGGTGGACCGACCGTTCGACAGCTCCGAGGTGGGTTCGGTAGCTCGTCGTAAGTCCAGGTGTCCGGCTCAGCCAGCTGGTCGTCCTGGTCCTGCCCGTCGGAACCCGGTTGCGCAGGAGACGGCGCCCAGTCGTCCTCGTCCCGGAGATCGCGGTCGTCGACCTCGTCGGGCGCTGCGGGAGAACCAGGACGGCCCGACCCCCGTTGCCACGAGAAGCGCATCCGGGAGAGCGGTGTGGTGGCTTCGTTCGGCTCCGTCATGACCTTACTGTTCTCGGTTGCTTGCCGGCTGTAGTCACGATAAGCGTGTCGGCGCCTCTAGCGCTGCCCCCGGGTCCCCCGGTTGTGAGTAACTCGGTCGGCCTTGACGCCGCTCCGAGCAGCGGTTCAGCGGGAGTAGACACGATCAAAACGGGCGTAACCAGACTAATCGCCTCCGATGGCGGCCTTGGATCGGGGCGACCGCAGTCTACGAGCCGGCGCTGACAGGTCCATCCCGCCTCGTTGGTATGGCCAACACCGGTGTTCTAGGCATGTTGGTGTGATCGTCGGCGAGTTGTCCACAGATTCGAACTGTGTGTACCCGTGCGGTCATCGACCGCGACTACCATGGTCGACCAAACCGGACACACGGGAGTGTACCTGTATGAACCTGCCAAGCCCTCGCGCCATCGGTCTGGCGTGCGTCGCCACGATCGCTCTGGTCGCTGGATGCTCAAGTGGCGAGCCGTACTACACCGGCGGCAAGGTCGAGGATCCCGAAAGGTTCATCACGGCAGTCGAGAAGACTTGGCGGTTTGACACGGCGAGCGGTCCGCTGACTCGGCATGCCGAAGGCCGTTGCTACTTCAGCGCCCCCAAGGGCTCCCGCGACATCGAGGAGACCGCGTACTGCGGTCCGGTGCGTCACTACATCGACACAGCCGTGGGCGAGGGGTCAGGCGACGGCGCGGCCGGTGACGGCGTGTGGGACCTCTACAAGTTCGTGAGCTCGGAGATCAAGGACGGCTACCGCCTCGACAATCCCGTCCAGGACAGCATCGGGGCGGACATCCCGGAGGGGAACGAGCTCTTCAGGCCGGACGGCAAGGAGCCTCCTGAGGATGCGTCCAAGCTCGCCCGACCGAAGCCACCGCCGGCAGAACCAGGTCTCATCGGAGCCTCTGGAATGAGTGCGGACGACATCAGCGATGAGCCGGGCGATCGCGGCATGCTTCTCGCAGAGCCACGCCTTACGAGCTCCAAGAAGCTGACCAATGCGAAGGTTCCACTCGACAATCGCGATCTCATCGTCGATGAGATCGGCAAGGCCGAAGAAGTCACGTCGCCACTCGGGACCAGGAGTCCTGCAAGCGACGAAGAGTTCCTCGTAATCAAGGCGCATCTCGTCAAGGGCATCTGGGATGACATTGCATACAAGGACGGTGCCACCGAGTTCGGTTCGCGGGCGAGCGGCCCAGCGTCATATGTCAATGTGAAGACGAGTAGCGGAGACTTGGATCTTGCGATGCTCCCCACCGACGGCCACATGTCGTTCGTGGCATCCGTCCGCAAGGGAGACAGCCTCGCGAATCTCGTTGTCTCCAACGAATATCAAGACCAGATCATCTCCTTCAGAACCGGTGCAATCGATGGGGCCGTGAGCACGACCGCGAAGGTGCCGATTGACAAGTCCTACAAGGGGCGCCTCGTCGATGGAGAATTCGTGGGAGAGTTCAGCGCCGACATCTCGGAGGGCATCCTCAGCGCCTTCCATCCCCTGGACGGATGGGCACCCAAGGGGAAACTATGGCTCACTCTGCGTGCTTCCACCGGATGGAGTCAGCCTGAGTTCTGGCGAACTGGGCGAGACCTCCGCGCCACCTGGAGTGCGGTCTCCAACGGCACCAAGCTCACCAACAACGCTCGCGAAGGTGCCCGCTACGGTGAAGACGAGTTGAACGCCGACGACTGGCCAGTCTTCGCTGTTGAGCCAGGGATGCGCTCCTTCGACATAACTGTGCGACCGTCCTTCGAGTATGTGAAGTTGGGACTCGCGGGGCACGGACCGTACAACGGGACGATGAAGCCAATGACGTTCATTGTCACGTTCCCGGAAAAGTAATCCATCTCCAGATACACCGACGGCCGTTGGACAGGTCTGACCTGTCGCTCGATCACACCACTCTCGAGGATTGAATGCCATGGCATGGAGCCGGAAGATCGCCGCGTTCGCAATCGCGAGCAGCCTTGCCCTTGCAGCAGGGTGCAGTGGGGGGTCCATCAACGTCTTGGGCGAACGGGTCAAGGATCCCGACCAGTTCCTGGAGAAGGTCGAGCAGTCCTGGCGCGCCGACCTCGCCGAGGAACGAGTGAACGTGCATGAGGAGGCTCGGTGCTACTTCAGCAAGGGCGAGGAGTCCAAGGACATCGACCAGCTGACGTTCTGCGGACCGGTGAGACATTTCGTTGAGGAACAGAACTCCGACCCGCGGGATGCGGTGGGAAGTGGCGTCTGGGACACCTACACCTTCGAGAGCGCTGCCATCGAGGGTGGCTACCAACTGATTGACCCATACCTCGAGTCGAAGGGTGCAAACGCCGAGTCGGGTGCCGTGCTCTTCCGCCCTGACGGCAAGACGGCTCCGGCTGACGCGGACGAGCTGACTGCACCTCCTCCGCCAGCGGCCAGTCCAGGCTTCATCGGGCTCACCGAGGTGTCGGATTCGGAGGGTGGTTCGGAGGTCTCGTCGATCGGCGCGGTGAGGATCGAGAAGCCGTTCCGGCTCAACGGTTCGCCGGTGGAAACACCGAGCTTCAAGTATCAGCTCGTAGCGGCGGGAACGACATCACGGGTCAAGACTGCCGATGGCACCCGCGTCGTTGCGCCGAACGAGGTTTTCGTGGTGGGGGAGTTCAACGCGTTGGACGGCATGTGGTCCGACGTCTACAACGTGGGTGATGACTACACGATCTGGAACGATCCCTTCCCCAAGGAGAAGATCGTCGACGTCTCCGCTGCGTTCACTCTGGTGACGTCCACCGGTCGGGTCGCGTTGCCGTTCAAGGGGGAGGGAACGATCGTCGTCTCCGTTCCGAAGGGCACCAGGTCCGCGTCCATCGAGATCGCCGTGGGTGGTCAGGTCCAGACAATCTCCCTAACGACAGGCAAGGTCGCCGACGCCGTGCCCGAGGCCTTGTCGGCTGGGCTGAACAAGCAGTACGCGACGCAGAAGGCGCACCTCGACGGCACCAACCCCAACTACCCCACCTACGCTTTCGACGGCACTCATTCCCTTCGCTTCGTCAACGCGATGCTGACTCCCTTCCATCCCATCAAGGGCTGGGCGTCAAGGGGCAAGATGTGGCTCGTTCTGGAAACTGCTGACGCACATTCTGAGTTCAGCGTCTACGCCTTCGACATCACGCGAGATGTCCCGAACTCGACGACTGTGAAGGCGAAGGGCGTCGCCTCCCGCGATGTCAGCGAACGGTCCGGAAGCTGGGACGACACCGACAACAAGACCCACTGGCCGATCTTCGAGGTGGATCAGGCTGTCAAAACCTTCCGAGTGACCTATCAGCCGATCTGGCGAGTCGCCGGCAAGCCGCAGGGCATCCAGCCGTCGGGGACGGTGAGGTTCAAGCCGATGTCGTTCGACGTCACCTTTGGATAGGCCTACTGGAGCAGGCGGGCGACTTCGTGGGCCGGAGTCTGGGCTTGGAGGCGGAGGGCTGCGAGGGTCTCGGCGTATGTCTGGTCGGGGCCCTCGAGGGCTTTGCGGGTGAGGGATATGAGGGTTTCGGGGTTGGGGGGTTCTGGGAGGGTGGCTGCTACGGGTTGGGTTGTGAGGTTGGCGAAGGCTGTCACCTTGGGGTCGTAGGCGATCGCTACGAAGGGGCGGGTTGCTGCCGCCGCTGTGATCAGGGCGTGGAGGCGCATTCCTAGGGTTGCATTCGACGTCGCTACGGCTTCTAGGGTCGTCCTGTAGTCGGTGGGTTCTACGACTTCGGCGCCGAGCGGGTCCGCTAGGGAGTGGGCTAGGTCTACGTCTTGGCCTCCGTGGAACGGGACGAAGACCAGCTCGGTGTCCTTCGCCAGGTCCGTCAAGGCAGCCTTCACCGCGGGGAGCCAGTTTCCGGGCCAGGGGCGGAGGGCTACGGCTAGGCGGTTTGTTGGCTGCGACTCGAACGTCGTGCCTAGCACCGGGTCTGGGACCAGGGTGGCCTGGTGGGCGCCGAGGGTTTGGGCGAGGGCTATGGAGGATTCGTCGCGTAGCGAGACGTACGTTGCTGTGCGCAACGCCCAGCCGGTGAGGCGGCGGTTGAAGGAGCGCGTGAGGGGGCCGAGGCCTTGGGCGTACACGAAGACCGGTTTGCGGAGCGCGCGGGCGATCAACATGGTTCCCGCGTAGAACGCTACTGGGCGGGCGCTGGTCACGTCTTGCAGCAGGCTGCCGCCTCCGGCTATCAGGGCGTCGGCTGAGCGGAGGGTGGAGAGCAGGCCGCCGAAGTCTGTGCGCGAGACCGCTTCGATGCCGTGGGTCGCTCGGGTTTCCGCAGGGTCGCCTGACACCGCGATGAACGACGTCCCCGGGCCTAGGGCGGAACGGAGGGCTGCGAGCTCGGCGGCCAGGATGGCTTCGTCGCCGGCGTTGCCGAAGCCGAAGTAGCCGAGCATCACCAGCTTCATGCGCGCACTCTCTTCATGATCGCCTTCACTACAAGGGAAATCGCGAACCCGAGCACCAGCCCGATCACGATCGTGTAGCCCGTCCGCAGCAGCGCCGCCAGGACTGGCGTGTGGAAGTGGGCGAACGTGTCCACCGCACTCGCCGTCCCCACCGTCGCCACGATGGCCCAGAGCCAACGGGCGTCGCCCTTCCACTGGGCTGCGACGAACAGGGCCGGGAAGCCCAGCAACGCCTCCTTGAAGCGCGGCCGGATGTACATCAGCTCGTCCAACCGGTCCCGCAACGCCAGTTCGAAGTCCGGCACCAGCCCGCTGTTGCCCGAGCGGATCAGGTAATACGCCGCGGCCAGCACGAGCCCGACGCCGATGAGGGCGTGCCACGGGCGAAGCGGCCACACCAGCGAACGGAGCTTGCGCGGCCCGACGTCGATGGCGGCCAGCACGGCGACGATCACCGGCGGGCCGAGCAAGAGCGCCTTGACGCCGAGAAACGACGTCGTCCCGTTCATGAACGTGCTCTGCGCACCCAGCGCCGCGACAACGAGACCGGTCGTCACCGCGACCAGGCAGCCCAGCAGATACCGCCGGGTCAGTACGGCGAGCACAGCGCCGCCTACGGCCGTGGCGAACGTGAACAGCTGCCACACGAACAGCTGGTCCATCACCGCACCGACGATCCCCGCCACCCCGAAAGCGGCGGCCAACACGATGGTCGGCCCGCGCGGAAGCGCCAGAATCATCAACGTGGCAAGGGCAACCGCGGCGAGTACGGTCAACAACCGCACCAACAACGACGGCGCCACCAAAGGCTGCGGCGAAGGAGTCCCCGCGCTAAGACCCGGCGGCAGCTCCTGCTGGATCGAGTGCGCCAGCGCGACCGTCTGATCCAAGGCAGGCCCCGCGCCCGGGAAGTCCGGCGGAGCCTGCAAGACGATCAGCCGGACACCGCGCTCCTTCTCCCCCCGACGCGCACGAACGGTCAGCTTGTCCACGTTGTCGCTGCGCTTGAGCTCGATCAGATGCGCGCGTACCAGCGATCCGCCGAACTGCCGCCCATACGACGACACCAATCCGTCGCCCGGCACGAAGTCCGACACCACCAGCGAGAAGCCTCGCGACGACAGGTACGACGCGAGCGAGGCAGCGGGAGGCGACGACCCGGCGAGCAGCACCGACTGAGCCTTGGTCTGCGTGATCTCCCGTTCCAGCCACGCCAGATCGGGCTCCCGCGACGGCAACGCGAGCACCAGGGTCAAGCCGGCCGCGCGTAGCTCCTCGACCCGACCCGGCAGGTATCCGAGCGGCTTGTCCAACGCCCCACGCACCCCGGCGACCGTGACGACGCCGTCCTTCACCGTCACCGCGGACCCGAACCGCGACCGCACCGCGGCCACGAACTCGTCCGAGCCCCGCAGCACCAACGGGTCGCCGCTCTCCAGGATCTGCGCCGCGCCCGACACCAGGTACGAACGGATCGACGGCATCCCCAACACCACCGTACGAATCCCCGCCGACTCCAACGCGTCGTTCACCTCGGAGTCCGGCACCCCGGTGTCCCGCCAGTGGTTCAGCACCGACTCCGCGACCGCGACACCCACCGACCCCGGACGTACCTCTGCCGACACCCGCAGCACCAACGCCGGCGTAGCGAAGGCCAAGGCGATCAAGCAGGCAAGGAGAATCCGCGAAGCCTTCACCGGCGCCCCAGGCGCGAACGCACCATCCGAAGAAGATCCATCACGTCCGAAGGACGCGGCAACAACAACACGACCCGACCACCGCTCACCCGGCGATACTGTACGACAAGGATCACCGCGGACACCGTGTACGCCAGCACCGACGCGACCGCGGCACCGCGAATCCCCCACAGGGGAATGAGAATCACGTCCGCGACCACCGTCACGACCGCGCCGATCCCGGTCCCGATCGACACCAGCCCCGGACGCCCGCGCCCCTTGAGGTCGGCCGCCAGCACCCGCGACAACGCGAGCGGCAGCATGCCGACGAGCAGGATCAGCAGCGTCGAGGTGCCGGCGACATAGACCGGTCCGAAGAACATTCCGAGGATGAACGAGCCCAGCGCCGCCAACACCGCGCCGGACACCACCGTCGCGAGCAGCGTCAGCCGGCTCGCGCGCTCCGTCGTCGACGTGTCCGACCGGTCGGTCTGCGCCGCAACGTGCGGAAACAGCATCGACGAGGCCGCCGTCGACGCCTGCCCGATGACCTCGGCCACCCGCGTCGTCACGAAGTAGATGCCCGCCTGGTCCAGGTGCACGAACGCCGGCACCAGCAGCAGGTCGAAGCGCAGGTTGAGGAACGTCAGCACGTTGCCGACCTGCCCGGCCAGGCCGAGCCGCATCGTCCGCTTGAAATGCGCGGACTCGAACCGCGGCCGCAGCGACCCCGTCGCCCGCCGCAACATGAAGACGGTGAACGCGGCCGGCACGATCACGCCGAGCCCCGTCGCCAACACGTACCCCGAAGACGTCCGGCTCAGCCAGACCAGCACCAGCGCTGTCAGCCCGAGCGTCGCCCCGCTGCGGAGCAGGTCGGCGAGGACGTACGTCCGGCGCTGCTCCAGCCCGAGCAGCAACGCCCCGGTCAGCTCGTACCCGATCGTCGCGCCCCCGAGCACGGCCGCCGCGAAGAACAGCCACGGCGCCTGTCGCTCCAGGACGAGCGCGCCGACGATCGGCGCGACCGCGGCGGTCAACGCCAAGGCGACCGCCAGCGAGCCGAGCAGATAGCCGATGAACCGGGCGACGATCGTCTCGCGCGGCTCGGCGCGTTCGCCGAGGTGGATGACGGCGGCGATGTTCAGCCCACCGTTCGCGGCGATCGCGACCGCCCAGCCGACGGTCAGCCCGACGCCGGCGATGCCGACCTCGGAGGGCGTCAGCAGGCGCGCGGCGACGACGCCGGCGAGGAACGTGGCCGCCACCGACGCCAACCGAGCAACGGTCAGCGCGACCATGGCGGAACCCAGGGAGGAGGCGGAACGCACCGCCGAAGGCTACTTGAGCAGCTTGGACAGCCTGCGGTCGGCGAGCGGTTTTCCACCGGTTTGACACGTGGCGCAGTACTGCAGACTCTTGTCCGCGAACGAGACCTCACGCACCGTGTCGCCACAGACCGGGCACGCCTGCCCCGTCCGGCCGTGCACCGCCATGTTGGTCTTCTTGTCCGACTTCAGGTCCTTGGCCGCGAGCCCCGCCGAGCGCTTCGCCGCCTCGGTCAGCTCGTCCCGGATCGCCGCGTAGAGGCGCTCGACCTCGTCGTCGTTCAGCCCGCTCGCGGGCTTGAACGGCGACAGTTTCGCCGCGTGCAGGATCTCGTCGGAGTACGCGTTGCCGATGCCGGCGATCCGATCCTGCTCGGTCAGCACGCCTTTGAGCTGGGCCCGCTTGGCCGCGGTGAGGATCTGCCGGAACCGGTCGAGGGTGAAGTCGTCGCCGAGCGGGTCCGGGCCGAGCCGCGCGACGCCGGGCACCTCGGAAGGCTCGTTGACGACGTACGCCGCGAGCCGCTTCTGCGTGCCGGCCTCGGTGAGGTTGAAGCCGAACCCGTCGCCGAGATGCACGCGCAGCGCGAGCGGGCCCTTGCCTGGACGCGGCGGCGTGTCCGCCATGTTCTCTGCCCAGCGCAGCCAGCCGGCGCGGGCGAGGTGCAGGACGAAGTGCAGGTCCGGCTGGCCCTCGGCGGTGCAGGTGATGTCGAGGAACTTGCCGTGCCGGCCGACGGCGCTGAACGTACGGCCGTAGAGCGCGGTGATCGGAGGCTGGAAGGTCTTGAGCGCGCTGATCGCGATCACGTCGACGCGCGTGAACGTACGGCCGACCGCCTTGTCGCGCAGGAACGTGGCCAGCGCCTCGACCTCGGGTAGCTCGGGCATGGCTCCATTGTCCGCCTACCGACCGACAGTTCGCGTCCAGCGCACAGATTGATGCGTAACGGATCCGGCTGCGGCATTATCGGTTCATGTCGGAGTCGACGGCGACGACCCTGCCGGTGCACGGCGAGGTCTTCATCGACGCGCGCGGGGGCGATCGTTCGCTCCGGGTGTCCTGGCATCCCGATGCCGGGGTGGCCGTGCTGTCCATCTGGCGCGACAGCGTCTGCGTGGCGTCGCTCAGGATGCGTGCCCGGGACGTCCCGGTGCTGATCGACGTGCTGTCTGCCGGCATCGAGGCCGGGCAGCCGCTCGAGGACGAGCAGCCGCGCGGCCGGCACGCCGGCTGAGCTAGCCGCGGCCGGCGAACGCGGCCGGCAGGGGCAGCGTGAGCGCCTTGCCGAGTAGTGCGAGGTACTCCGTACGTTCGACCGCGGTCGCGCCCAGCGAGGCGAGGTGCGGGGTCTTCCACTGCAGGTCGAGGAGCCGGTTCGTCTCGCCGTCCTCGAGCAACAGGTCGACGAGCCCGACGAGCGCGACCTTGGACGCGTCCCGTTCGCGGAAGAACATCGACTCACCCGCGAACAGCCCGCCGATCGCGAGCCCGTACAAACCCCCGCCGAGCCGGCCGTCGGGGGTCCACGCCTCCACCGAGTGCGCCCAGCCGAGCTCGTGCAGGCGCTCGTACGCGGCCAGGATCTCGGGGCTGATCCAGCCGCCCTCGCGACCCGGTGCGGCGCAGGAACGGATCACCTCGCCGAACATCGTGTCCACCCGGATCTCGAACTTCCGGCACGACTGGCGCAGCGACCGCGACACCTTGAGCTCGGTCAACGGAAGGACGCCGCGTTGCGCCGGCGACCACCAGAGCATCGGGCTGCGACGTCGTACGGGCATCGGGAAGATGCCGTGCCGGTACGCCGCCAGCAGCGTCGCCGGCTCCAGATCCGCACCCTGTCCGACGAGGTCGTCGGAGCCCGCGCGTTCGACTGGCGGGAACTCCCACCGGGACGGCGGCGGTTCTATGGGCACGGGGTCAAAAGTAGCTGCCCGGCGGACGGGCCCCAGACGACGTAAGGTGCAGGGGCAACCATGCGTCGCGGCGAGGGGCCCGGTGAATACCTCATGGAGGTTCGCAAGATGGTGACGCGGGACATCCTTCCGAGGGCCCGTGCGCTTGCGCCGCAGGCCGCATCCGGGTTCTTTCGTACGGTCGTGTCGACCGCGATGGAGGGCCGCGGGCGGTTCCTCGGCGCCAGCGTGTACGCCGATCGCGAGCTGACCAAGGCCAACGGCGACGTCCCGCAGGCGATCTCCGCGGTCATCGAGCAGCACACCGCGATGGCCGGCGGTCAGGGCTTCCTGACCAGCCTCGGTGGCCTCTTGCTGTTGCCGATCTCGATGCCGGCGAACCTCACCGGCCTCGCCGTTCTGCAGGTCCGCATGGTCGGGGCGATCGCGCACCTGCGCGGGTACGACGTGGACGACTCGCGCGTCCGTACGGCCGTGACCGCCGTGCTGCTCGGCGAGGACACCGTCGACGACATGGTGAAGAAGGGCAAGCTCCCCTCGACGCCGCTCGCGATCGCCACGGCGCCGGTGCACGACCCGGAGCTGGACAAGAAGCTCGCGACCGAGATCTCCGCAGCCCTCGGCCTCAAGGTGGGCGGCAAGCGGCTCGGGCTGGTCGCGGCCCGGCGCATCCCGCTGCTCGGCGGCGGCGTCGGCGCGGTGGTCGACGGCGTCGAGACGTACCGCGTGGGCAAGTACGCCGAGAAGGCGCTGCCCCGCCGGCACAAGGCTTTGCCAGCCGAACAGGCCTAGACCACAAATAGCCTGCTGAGACGGGTCGGCCCAGGTCAGGTGTAGCGCCGCGCCCATTCAACGCGCACAATATGGACATGGGATGTCCAGTCCTGGCCGAACTCTTCCCCACGCAGCCACTCGGCCGTACCCTGCGCTAGCGAAGCGCTTCGACAACTGATCCACTTCGGGCGCGTTCCGTCCCTCGACACCGAGCGAGGTGGGCCGAATGGCATTGACACGACGACAGCTACTCGCGGGGACGGCATCGGGGCTCCTGGGCACCGCGTTACTCGGTACGGCCGGGTGCGGACGGGGTGCGCACCTCGCGCCGGAAGACACGATCTCCCTCTGGTACTGGAACCGCTCGATCAGCGACGCGCTGCTCGAGAAGACGCCCAAGGAGACCGGCGTCAAACTGGCCGCGCAGAAGATCGGCGGCGACTTCCGCGCGAAGCTGCTCACCAGCCTCGCCGGGAAGGCGTATGTCCCGGACGTCACCGGGCTGAACGAGGACGTCGCGACATACTTCCCCGACGAGGACCAGTTCTACGACCTCAACGAGCTCGGCGCGGAGGAGGTGAAGTCCCAATACCTCGAATGGAAGTGGCTCCGCGGCCAGGCTCCGAGCGGACGCCTCATCGGCTTCCCGATGGACACCGGGCCGACTGCGCTCTACTACCGAACGGACCTGTTCGAGGCCGCCGGCTTGCCGACCGAGCCCGACGAGGTCGCTCAGCGGGTCAGTACGTGGGACAGCTTCTTCGAGCTCGGCCAACAGCTCACCGAGGCGAACCCGGACGTCAAGCTCATCCCGCGGGGCAACGACGTGTTCGACCGTGTGGTCGGCCAAAGCGGCGAGCGCTACATGGACGAGCAGAACCGCTTCATCGGCGACGGCGAGCACATCCGGCGCGCCTGGGATCTCAACATCCAGTCGAACGAGCGCAAGCTCACCGCCCGCATCGACGCCAACTTCTCACCCGAGTGGAACGCCGCGGTCTCGACCGGCGCGGTCGCGAGCCTCGTCGGCGCGGTCTGGGTCGCCCAGATCATGGCCGACGGCGCGAAGGACACCTCCGGCAAGTGGAAGCTGTGCCGCGCACCGGACGGTCCGGGCAACTGGGGTGGCTCGTTCCTCGGCATCACCAAGTACTGCCGTAATCCCGAAGCGGCCTGGGAGATCGTCAAGTACATCCAGTCGCCGGAGAACCAGCTGGTCTACGGGCTGAACGAGTACAAGCTCTACCCGGCAGCGGCGTCAGCGCTCGACGACAAGCGCGCGCAGGTGGAGGACCCGTTCTTCGGCGGGCAGGTCACCAACTCGGTGTTCGCCGAGTCGGCGAAGGAAGTCAAGCCCGTCTACCTCAGCCCGTACGACAACGTGATCGGCCCCTGCTTCACCGACCAGCTCACGCTGACGTGGAGCGCGGGCAAGGATCCCGATCGAGCATGGCGGGATGCGCTGAGCGAGGTCGACCGGCAGCTTTCCCACCTGGGGTTGATCTGATGACCACGACACCCATCGCGGCTCCCGAGAAGCCGTCGACCCAGCCCACCCGCAGCTCTGGACAGAGTCGGCGACGTGAGCTCCTCTCGCTGTACTTGGCGATCTCGCCGTTCTACATCCTGTTCGCCGTCTTCGGCGTCTTCCCGATCATCTTCTCGATCTACCTGTCGTTCCAGAACTGGGACGGCATCGGCGACATGCAGTTCGTCGGGTTCGCGCAGTACCAGTTCCTGCTGAGCGACCCGCAGTTCTGGAAGGTGCTCCTCAACACGTTCCAGATCTGGTTCATCTCGACGATCCCCATGCTGGTGATCGCGCTCGTGGTCGCGTTCCTGCTGAACCAGCAGATCCGGATGAAGGGCTCGTACCGGATCGCGTACTTCATCCCCAACGTCACCTCGATCGTCGCGATCACGCTGATCTTCGGCTCGATCTTCAGCAACCAGTTCGGTCTGGTGAACGCGTTCCTGGAGTGGCTCGGCCTGGGCCAGGTCGAGTGGCTGACCGAGCCGTGGCCGATCAAGTTCGCGGTCGCAGCGATCGTGATCTGGCGGTGGATGGGCTACAACTCGCTCATCTATCTCGCCGGCCTGCAGGCGATTCCGAACGACCTGTACGACGCCGCCCGCGTCGACGGGGCGAGCTGGGTGCAGGTGTTCTTCCGCATCACCGTCCCGATGCTGCGGCCGATCATCTTGTTCACGGTGATCACCTCGACGATCGGTGGCCTGCAGCTCTTCACCGAACCGCAGCTGCTGCTCGGCAATGCCGGCGGTCCCGGCAGCGAGGGTCAGACGATCTCGCTCTACCTGTACCAGCAGGCGTTCACGCTGAACGACTTCGGCTACGGCGCCGCGCTCAGCTGGGCGATGTTCATCGTCATCATCCTGTTCTCGATCATCAACTGGCGCCTCGTGCAGGGAACCGGCACCAGAGGCCTCCGGCTGCGGAGAGGAGCGCGGGCATGACCACCGCCGAGCGCGTCAAGAGCGGGATCATCCACCTGCTCCTCATCCTCGGGGTGATCCTCTCGATCTTCCCGTTCTACTGGATGCTGGTCATGGCGACCCGCACCACGCCGGAGATCTTCCGCTACCCGCCGGCGCTGCTGCCCGGCTCGCACCTGCTGGAGAACATCCGCAACGTGTTCGCCAGCATCGACTTCTGGGGCTCGACCTGGAACAGCTTCCTGGTCGCGGCGATCACCACGGTGCTGGTGCTGTTCTTCTCGTCGCTGGCGGCGTTCGCGTTCGCGAAGTTCGACTTCCCGGGCAAGAACGTGCTGTTCGTCTTCCTGCTCGCGACGTTCATGGTGCCGGGGCAGCTGTCGATCGTTCCGCAGTTCGCGATCATGGCCGAGCTCGGCTGGGTGGGAACGCTGCAGGCGTTGATCATTCCCGGTGCTGTGAGCGCCTTTGGCATCTTCTTGTTGCGGCAGTACGCGGAGGGCGCGGTCAGTGGCGAGCTGCTGGACGCCGCTCGGATCGACGGGTGTGGGTTCCTGCGCCAGTACTGGAACGTCGCGGTGCCGCTGCTGCGTCCGGCGTTGGCGTTCCTGGGCATCTTCACGTTCATCGGCCAGTGGAACGACTACCTCTGGCCGTTGGTCGTCATGATCAACCCGGAACAGCTGACGCTGCAGGTCGCGCTGTCGCAGCTGTTCGGCGTCTACGCGACGGACTACTCGATGGTGATGGCGGGCACGCTGCTCGCGGTCATCCCGCTGCTCATCGTGTTCTTCATCGGTGCGCGGCAGTTCCTCGCCGACCTCGCGGCGGGGGCGCTGAAGCAGTGACCTCCCGGCGAGCGTTTGTCGGAGCCGTGTCCGCGGCGGCGGCCCTCGGGCCGTCCGTCGCGCACGCGGCCGAGCTTCCCGAGCCGACGTTGCGGCTCCCGGAGATGCCGCTGCACGATCCGTTCATCGTGGCGGATCGCTCGACGCGGATCTATCACCTGTACACGTCGAACGTTCGGTCGATGACCGGCGTCCCGGGTGTGGGGACGATGGTCTACCGGAGCCGCAACCTGCGTGACTGGGTGGCGCCCTCGGTCGTGTTTCAGCCTCCCGAGGGGGAGATGTGGGCGCGGCAGGGCGGCTGGGCGCCGGAGGTGCATCGGTTTGGTGACCGGTGGCACTTGTTCGTGACGTTGCACAACACGTCGCGTACGTTGCCCGTTCCGCCGCCGAACCAGTACGGGATCCCGGCGCAGATCCCCAACTACATGCGCGGAACGATCGTCGCGTCGTCGTCCTCGCTGCTCGGGCCGTTCGTGCCGTTGGATCCCTCGCGGCCGACGCCACCGGAGTCGTTCATGACACTGGACGGCACGTTGCACGTGGACCGGAGCGGGCAGCCGTGGATGGTGTACGCGCACGAGTGGCTGCAGAAGATCGACGGGACGATCGAGGCGATCCGGCTGTCTGCGGATCTGACTTCTACCGTTGGCGATCCGGTGCACCTGTTCAAGGGCTCGGACCCCTCGTGGATCGGAGAGGAGGTCCCTTCGCCTTCGACGCATCAGCTGCTGCCGTACGTGACGGACGGGCCGCAGCTGTATCGGGCGCCCGGCGGCGCGCTGCTGATGCTGTGGTCGACGTGGGCGAAGAACGCGCTGAACTCCGACGGCACGGTGGGAGGCGACTACGTACAGACGTACGCGGTCTCGCGCTCGGGCCGGCTGACCGGGCCGTGGACGCAGGGGCGGCCGCTGGTGCGGGAGGGGAGCGGGCACGGGATGCTGTTCCGGTCGTTCTCCGGGGAGCTGATGCTGGTGCTGCACCGGCCGTTCGAGAACGCGCGGGGCAAGCTGTACGAGGTGGCGTTCAAGCACGACGGTGGGCTGCGGATCCTCCGCCAGCGAACCGACCTGGACGGCGGCGGCTAGAACCTTCCGTGGCGCTCGTGCGTCTCCGAGGCATGAGAGCCGCGCTCAGCCTGGCTTGTCTGCTCCTGGTGGTGGCGTGCTCGGGGCCGTCCACGGTGGCCGAGTACGCCGCCGAGGAGAAGCTGGAGTGGACAAAGGGCGGTCGGTCCGACGTTCGGACGGTCACCAGTCACCCGGGACCGCAGCATTGCGAGTGGCAGTCGGCGACGTTTCTGTACGTCAACTCGCGACCATACGTACGCGACCCGGAGGACCTCGTCGGTGACGGCTTCCGCGAAGGGCTCCGGCTGGCAACGAAGCTGCCGAAGGACGCGCGGGACACCGGCTTCCGGGCGGACGAGCTCGAGCTGTGGCTGTCGCCGAGCGACGAGGGCGCGTTCCTGCGGGTCGGTGCCGATGTCGAACGGTGGCCGCGGGCTGACGGGGTCGGCTGTAGCTAGCCGAGCCAGCCGGGGCGGACGAGGCCGGCTTCGTAGGCGAAGACGACGAGTTGGGCGCGGTCTCTCGCGCCAAGCTTGATCATGGCGCGGCTCACGTGGGTCTTCGCCGTCGCTGGGCTGACGAACAGCTGCTCGGCGATCTCGTCGTTGTTCAGGCCCGTACCCACGAGCGCGACGATCTCGCGTTCGCGGTCGGTGAGCATGGTCAGGTCCGGCAGGTTGACCGGGTCCTTCGAACGGGAGGCGAACTCCGCGATCAGCCGGCGCGTCACGCTCGGGCTGAGCAGCGCGTCGCCGGAGGCCACCGCGCGGACGCCGCGGATGAGGTCGACGGGCTCGGTGTCCTTGACGAGGAAGCCGCTCGCGCCCGTACGCAACGCCGCGAAGACGTAGTCGTCGAGCTCGAAAGTCGTGAGGATCACGACGTGGACGTCCTTCAGCGCCGACTCGTTCGCGATCAGCCGCGTCGCCTCGAGGCCGTCGGTGCCGGGCATGCGGATGTCCATCAGCACGACGTCGGGCACGGTCTCGCGAACCACCTCGAAAGCCTCGGCGCCGTCGCTCGCCTCGCCGACCACGTCGATGTCGGGCTCGTTGTCGATCAACGCGCGGAACCCGGCCCGAACGAGCGCCTGGTCGTCGGCGAGCACTACTCGAATCATTCCGTGCCTTCCGTGGGCAAGGTTGCCTTGACGCTGAATCCACCCTGCGGCGACGAGCCGATGCGCAGCTCGCCTCCCAGAGCTTCGGCCCGTTCACGCATCCCGACGATCCCGCTGCCACCCTTCTCGGTGGACGCGGAGCCGCGGCCGTTGTCGTCGACGCTGACGATCAGGCGGCCCGGCTGGTAGTCGAGCCGCACTCGTGCCCGCGTGGCGTGGGCGTGGCGGACCACGTTCGTCAACGCCTCTTGGACGATCCGGTACGCGGCGACGTCCACGCCAAGAGAGAGTGGGCCGTTCTCGCCGGAACGATCCACGGCCACGTCAAGGCCGGCTTGACGGGTACGTTCGACCAACTGGTCAAGGCGCTGCAGGCTGGGCGCCGGCTGGGTCGGCTCGGGCTCGTCGACCTGGCGGAGCACGCCGAGTACGGACCGCAGCTCGACCAACGCCTCCTTGCTGGCCTGCTTGATCGCCGTCAGCGCGGTCCGCGCCTGCTGCGGCTGGGTGTCCATCAGGTGGAGCGCGACGCCGGCCTGGACGTTGATCAGCGAGATGTTGTGCGCGACGACGTCGTGCAGTTCGCGGGCGATGCGAAGACGTTCGTCGGAGACCTTCGTGTCCGCCTCGGCCTGCCGGGCGCGCAGGTGCTCGGTGACCCACTTGGTCCGCAGCTGCAGCAGCTCGGCGGCACCGAGGATGGCCGCCATCCAGCCGGCGGTGAGCATCGCGGTCGGGAAGACCGACGGCCCGCCGGGTGTGTGCAGGAGCCGGCTGCCCGCGAAGTGCAGGACGAGGAGCCCGAACGCGGACGCCCAGGCGGCGAGCCGGCGGCCGTTCGCGATCGCGAAGAACGCGGCGATGATCGGGCTCAGGATGATCGGGCCGTACGGGTAGCCGATCAGCATGTAGATGAGCGTGACCTTCGCGGCGCCGATGACGACGACAGCGGGATACCGGTGCCGCCACCAGAGCAGGGCCGGACCGATGAGGAGCAGCAGGTACGCGAGCCAGTCGGGCTCGACCCGCCCGGGCTGGCCGCGATGGGCGACGGCGGAGAGCAGTACCTGGACCAGCGCAACGACGCCGACGAGCAGCGCGGATGTGAGCGCGGGATGTGCCTCACGCCATCGCCGCCACGATTCGGTCCGCATGGCATCGAACGCTAGGCCACCCGGGCCCGGTCCGGCATCGACCTGCGGTCGATCGCGTGGGTACGCCCAGGGGAGTAGCGACTCCTGAGGGGTGGCTACGCAGACGGATGGTGGTGGCAGGCAGATGTCGCTGTGCATGCAGATAGTGGCTGCAGGCAGGCGGTGGCTGCAGGCAGGCGGTGGCTGCAGGCAGGCGGTGGCTGCAGGCAGATGCTGCTGGCAGGTAGATGTCGTCGTGCATGCAGATGTTGGCTGCAGGCAGGCGGTGGTGGGAGGCAGATGTCGCCACGCAGGTAGATGTCTCCGTGCATGCAGATGGTGGTTGAGGTAGGCGAGTGGCGTCAGCTCCAGAGCGGGCCGCTCCGATGACGAAGGCTCGTCCTGCCGCTGTGCGGCTGATGCCGTAGCGGCATCGGCGTCGTCACGGCGTGGCCGGATGGTGAGACGGGGTCTTGGGATGTGAGATATCTCGACGGCGAGGGGATGGGTGCCCTTATCGTCGTGAGCGGTCATGAGTGCCAGCGCGTAGCCCCGGCTTGCTGGCCGGCAACCCTCCTCCGCGGTGGGGTGCCCCGGGTGAAGACCAGGTCGTACCGATCCCGGTACGGCAAGCGCGGGACCTTCCGGGTCCCCGATCCGAGAGGTCCACCCGAGAGATGACTGCCCTGGACACCCGGCCCGAGACCTGTCCGGCCACCGCGACCACAACCACCGCCACGGCTCAGCCCCTGCTGCCCGTCGTCGGCGGCGACCTCAGCGTCCCGCTCGTCACCGGCGAGTGGCGGCGGTACGTCAACCTCGACTACGCCGCCAGTGCGCCGAGCCTGAAGGCCGTGGCCGAGCACCTGAGCGAGGTCCTTCCCTACTACGCGAGCGTCCACCGCGGCGCTGGGTACGCGAGCCAGGTCAGCACCAGGCTGTACGAGAGCGCGCGCACCACGGTCGCCGACTTCCTCAACGCCCGCGAGGACGACGTCGTCGTGTTCACCCGCAACACCACCGACGCGCTCAACCTGCTCGCCACCTGCCTGCCGAACGACGACGGCGTGGTCTTCCTCGACATCGAGCACCACGCGAACCTGCTGCCCTGGCAGCGCGTCAATCACCGTTGCGTCCTCGCCGGCACCACCCAGAACGCCACGCTGATCGCACTGCGCGCCGAGCTCAACGCACGCAAGGCCAGCCTCGTCGCCGTCACCGGAGCCTCGAACGTCACCGGCGAGCTCCTCCCCCTGAAGCAGATCGTCGAGGTCGCCCACGCAGCGGGCGCCCGCGTGGTGCTCGACGCCGCCCAGCTGGCTCCGCACCGCCGCATCGACCTCCAAGAGACCGGCGTCGACTACGTCGCGTTCTCCGGTCACAAGCTGTACGCCCCGCACGGCGCCGGCGTGCTCGTCGGCCGCCGCGACTGGCTGGACGAGGCGCCCGCGTACCTCGCCGGCGGCGGCGCCGTCCGCGAGGTCACCGTCACGCAGACCCAGTGGGCCGACGCGCCGCAGCGCCACGAGGGAGGTACGCCGAACGTCCTCGGCGCGGTCGCGCTCGCCCGCGCCTGCAAGACGATCGAAGAGCTCCCGCAAGGCGCGTTGGAGAACCACGAGTCCGCATTGCGGGATCGGCTCCTCGGACGCCTCGCTCTCCTGGACGATGTGAAGGTGCACCAGATCTGGCGGGACAGCCCGGACTCGATCGGTGTGGTGGCGTTCTCCGTGGACGGCTACCACCCCGGGTTCGTCGCCGCCTACCTGTCGGCCGAGCACGGCATCGGCGTACGGGATGGCAAGTTCTGCGCCCACCCACTGCTGAGCCGACTCGGCGCGAACGACGGCGCCGTGCGGGCCAGCTTCGGCGCGGGCAGCACGACCGCGGACGTGGACCGGCTCGCGGACGCGCTCGACGCCCTGCTCACGCGCGGCCCGCGCTGGACGTACGACACCGTCGACGGCCGCTGGGCACCGAGCCCGGACCCGCGCCCGACGCCGGAGTGGCTCGACGACGAGGCGCCCGTTGCCGCCGGCGCCGCACCCTGCGAGAGCGAGCCCGCATGGTGAGTCGCTTCCTGCTCGACGTGTTCTGGAACGGTCGCCGCGGCGACCACTTCGACCAGCGGTGTCGCCTCGCGCGCACCGCTGGCTGACCCACACCCCAAAGGTCTCCAGCGGTCCCTCGAACGCCGCAATCCCTACTTGTTCGATCGGATTCATTGGAGACCACGATGACCACCACACAGCTCTCGTTCAGCCACAACGCCGGCGACTACACCCTCCCGGCCGGCCCGAGCGTCGCCGTGGCCGCCGCGCTCGTGCGCAGGATCGGCGCCGACGCCGACCTGTGGCAGGACCTGGTGCGGTACGGCGAGGGCGACGAACGCTGGTTCGAGCGCCTGTTCCTCGACGCCGAGCACGACATCTGGCTGATCGCCTGGCTGCCCGGCCAGAACACCGGCCTGCACGACCACGGCGAGGCGCTCGGCGCGTTCACCGTCGTCCGCGGCACGCTCACCGAGACCACCGTCCACCCGCGCAGGCCGCGCGATCTCACCGAGCCGGTCGACGTCGTCCGCCGGCAGATCCACGAGGGCCGGGTCCGCGGCTTCGGGTACGAGCACATCCACGACGTCGGCAACGTCGGCACCGAGCCCGCGGTCAGCATCCACGCGTACGCGCCCGAGCTCACCGCGATGACGCAGTACGTGCTGGAGGACGACCGGCTGCGGGTGGTGGCGTCGGAGCGGGCGGGGGTGAACTGGTGAGCATCGACGCCCTGCTCGAGCGCACCCGGCAGCGACTCGACCGCGTCACCGCAGCGGAAGCCTGGACGGCCTGGCGCGCCGGAGCGCTGCTCGTCGACATCCGTCCGGTCGCGCAACGGGCCGCGGAGGGGTCGGTCCCCGGTGCGCTGGTCATCGAGCGGAACGTCCTGGAGTGGCGGCTCGATCCGACCGGCGAGGCCCGGCTGCCGCAGGCGACCGGGTGGGATCTGCGGGTGATCGTGTTCTGCTCGGAGGGGTACGCGTCGAGCCTCGCGGCAGCCACGTTGCAGGACATCGGGCTGAGGCACGCGACCGACCTCGACGGCGGCTTCGCGGCCTGGGTGGCGGCGGGGCTGCCGTGGACGCGCGAGGACCTCGAGCCCACCGCCGAGCCGGAGGCTCTGTTCCTGCTCTAAAGCCGGAACGCCCGCCGGTACGCGCCGGGGGTCGTGCCGACGTACGTACGGAAGCGGCGGCGCAGGTTGACCGCCGAGGTGAGGCCGACGCGCGCCGCGATCGCCTCGACCGACAGGTCCGTCGACTCCAGCAGCGTGCGCGCCTCGGCCACCCGGCGGGTGAGCAGCCACGCACCGGGGCTCGTGCCGAGCTGGTCGGCGAACCGCCGCGCCAGCGTGCGCGGCGAGACGCCGGCCTGCGCGGCGAGGTCGCCCACCGACGAGGTCGCGAGGCGTGCGCCGGCCCAGTCGAGCAGGCCGTCCAGCGCGTCCGCGGCCGCGACGGCGGCGGGTACGTACGGCGCCTGGCCGCCGTCGCGATGCGGCGGCATCACCAGGTGCCGCGCGACGAGCGCTGCGTGCGCCGGGCCATGATCCTGGCGAACGAGGTGCAGGCACAGGTCGATCCCCGCGCCCGCCCCAGCGCTCGTGGCGACGTCGCCGTGGTCGACGTACAGCACGTCCGGCTCGACCCGCAACTGCGGGAACTCCCGTTGCAGCTGCTCGGCCCGACCCCAGTGCGTGGTGGCCGAACGGCCGTCGAGCAGTCCCGTACGAGCGAGCGCGAAGACACCCGAGCAGATCGTCACGAGCCGCGCTCCGCGGGCGTGTGCCCGCAGCAGCGCACGACGAACGCGAGGAGACAGCGGCGTCTCCACCGGCAGCCAGCCGGGGATCACCACGGTGTCCGCGGTGGCGAGCGCCGACAGCCCTCGGCGTACGTCCATCGTGTAGCCGGCCGACGTCGGCACCGGGCCAGGCGTCTCCGTACAGACCTCGAACGCGTAGTGCTGCGGCACGCCCGGCGGTCGAGCGCCGAACACCTCGGCGGAGCAGCCGAGCTCGAACGTCGACTGCACCGGCCGGACCAGAGCCACTACCCGATGCATGGCAAGAAAGTACCCCATGGTGTCGATCTCGACTCTCGCTCGAGACCGACCGAAGCGGCACCGTGGCAGCTATGGAACAGGAGATCCTCGCCCAGGAGGGCTACACGTCCGTGTCCGTCGACGACTCCCCGGTCCGCGAGGTCTTCCCGGGGATCCGCCTTCGCTCGCTGTGGCAAGGCTCCGCCGGTGCCCAGGCACACATGTTGGAGATGGATCCGGGAACGTCCTGGCCGAAGCGAGACGTCCACGAGCCGGGGCCGGAGGAGGTGTACGTCGTGGCCGGAACGTTCAACGACGGCGCCCGCGACTACCCGGCCGGAACGTTCCTGCACGCGCCGGCGGGTTCCTGGCACGTTCCCCAGACCACGACCGGCTGCACGCTGTTCCTCTTCTACCCCGAAGGCTAGAAGCACAGAAAAGAAGATGGCCGGACTCGCGAGAAGCGAGCCCGGCCATCCGGGGTCTTACAGCCGAACCAGAAGCGAGTTACAGCTTGGCCGGTCCAGCGGCGTCGGCCTCGGCCTTGGCGGCCGCGCGGCGCTCGGCGGCCTTGGCCCCGAGCTCGTCCGCGTGGTCGACGGCGGCCATGCGAGCCGCGGCCGGGGACGGCGGCAGCAGGTCGACGAACTGGCCCGTCGTGGTGCCACGGACGCGGTTGTTCGCACCGGTCGGGGCCGGGTCGTTCCCGTCACCGGAGAGGTTGCCGCGGATGATCGTGTTCGAGAGCTCGACCGTTCCGGTGTTGGTGGAGATGTCGACGTTCTTGTTGAAGAACGACGCCCCCACGCACTCGACCGTCGGGCCGTCGGCACCGAGCTGCAGGTGACCGCTGTTGCCGCTCCAGCTGCTGTCGCCGTACACCTCGCTCTCGCAGAGCACGCTGCCCTCGGCGTTACCCGAAACGGTCAGCGTCTTCTCGAGCACCGAGTTGTACACGTCGGTGTAGCGCGTGCCCTGGCCCTTGACGAGCCCGAGGACGTGCGAACCGTCGAGCAGCAGCTCGCCCTTCGCCTGCGCGTCGACCTGCTTGTTGACGGTCGAGCTGACGGCGTAGGTGAAGTTCTCGTTCGCGTTGGCCGCGTCGCCGCGGGCGATGACCGCGCCGGTCACCTCGGACGAGTCGAGGTAGCTGCCGTACGCGTTCTTGCCGCTGACGTTGCCGGTGATCGTGGTCTCGGTGGCGTCGAAGTAGGCGCCCTCGGCGAGCGTCACGGTGCCCTCGAACCGGCCGCCGACGACGATCAGGTCAGCGCCTGCGCGAACCGACACGTTGCCCTGGACAACCGTACGGTCCAGCGTGCACGCCTTGCCGGCCGCGACGACGAGATCGTTCGGTACGGTGACCGGACCACCTTCGCCGTCGCAGAAGGTGACCAGGCCGGCCGACGCCGACCCAGCCATTCCGACCACGGTGCCCGACACAGCCAGGGCTGTGGCGGTGATCGCGATGCGCAATCTCATCTGGAAAGCCCTCCCCAAGTATTGGTCGCTATACCTCCCGGCCGCGACCAAGATGACCCCATGGATGCACGGAACCGGGCGGGTGCGGATCGATTCTTCGTCAGGACGGGTGTCCCTGTGAAGGAGTTTCAGAGCTCTTTCTGCCGCCCCGAGCCACGAACCTGCCATCTAAGGCGTTCCACGCCAGGCCGAAACCGGACGCTGTGGAAAGCCTTCACCCGTTGGACATCCCGGAGTTGACCAGCCGAGTCCTCGCGGCTGGGACGACGAGCGGCGTTCCCGTCTCCGGATCGTCGATCACCCGGCACCGGAGATCGAAGACACGCTCGACGAGCTCGGCGGTCATCACCTCACCCGGAGCGCCGGTCGCGACGATCTCACCGTCACGCATCACGATGAGATGGGTCGCGTACCTCGCCGCGTGGTTGAGGTCGTGCAGGACGGCGACCAACGTACGTCCCTGCTGCTCGTGCAGGTCCGCGCACAGGTCGAGCACCTCGACCTGGTGGGCGACGTCGAGGAACGTGGTGGGCTCGTCGAGCAGCAGCAACGAGGTCTGCTGCGCCAACGCCATCGCGAGCCAGACGCGCTGCCGCTGCCCGCCGGACAGCTCGTCCACGTACCGCTCGGCGAGGTCCGTCACGCCCGTCTGGCGCATCGCCTCGGCGACCACGGACTCGTCGTCGCGGGACCACTGCCGGAGCAGCCGCTGGTGTGGGTAGCGTCCGCGCGCGACGAGGTCGGCAACCGTGATCCCGTCCGGCGCGATCGAGGTCTGCGGCAACAGTCCGAGCCGGCGCGCGACCTCTTTGGACGGGTACGAGGAGATCATCTGTCCATCGAGGAACACCGAACCGTGCAACGGCTTCAGCATCCGCGCGAGCGCCCGGAGCAAGGTGGACTTGCCACATGCGTTCGGCCCGATCACCACCGTGAACGACTGGTCCGGGATGGTGACGTCCAGCTGGTCGGCGACGACGCGCTTGTCGTACGCCAGCCGCACCTGGTCGGCGTGCAACCGACTCGACGCGTGTCCGTTCGTGGCGTTCATGACCGCCCCGACCTCCATTCACGGGCCAACAGCCAAGCGAGATAGCAGCCTCCGACCGCTCCGGTCATCACACCGACGGGCAGCTGCGTCGGCGCTAGCAGGCGTTGCGCGGCGAGGTCGCTCAACGCCAACAGGAACGCACCCATCAACAACGAGGAGAACAGTCCGACACCGGGCCTCTTGGTGAGCCGGCGCGCGAGCTGGGGCGCCGCGAGTGCGATGAACCCGACCGGGCCGGCGGACGCCGTCGCCACCGCGGTCATCGCGACGGCCAGCACGATCAGCCCCAGGCGCGAGCGTTCCGCGTTCACCCCGAGCGCCCGCGCCGCGTCGTCGCCCATCTCGAGCATCGACATGACGCGACCGAAGAACAGCGCCGCGGGCACGAGGAGCACCAACGCGATGCTCACCGGCTGGACGTGTTCCCAACCTCGCCCGTTCAGGCTCCCCGTCAGCCAGACCGCCGCGCTCTGCGCGTCGTGGACCTCCGCGCGGGTGAGCAAGTACGAGTTGACGGATGTCAACACAGCACTGACACCGATGCCGACGAGCACGAGCCGGTAGCCCTGCACGCCCCGCTTCCAGGCGAACAGGTAGACGAGCAGCGCGGTGACGACACCAGCGGCGACGGCGAACCCCGCGACGGCCATCGTGCCGAGGTTCAGGATCAGCAGCGCGATCAGCGCACCGGTCGCCGAGCCGGTCGTGAAGCCGATGATGTCCGGGCTGCCGAGCGGGTTGCGCGACAGGCTCTGGAACATCGCGCCCGAGATGCCGAGCGCGCCGCCGACCAGCAGGGCGGTGAGGATGCGCGGCAGTCTCAGCGTGAGGACGACGAACTCGGTGGCGCGCGTTCCCTGCCCACCAGCGTGCGGATCACGTCCGGGATCGGGATCGGGAAGTCGCCGGTGCCGATGCTGACGACCGCGACGGCGAGCGAGGCGATCACGAGGATGGTGCAGACGATCGCGGCGCGGAGGTCGATGCGGAACGAGAACTTGCCGGCGGGGGTACGTACGACCCGGCCGGGAAGCTGACGTGGTTCCAGGGTGGTGGTCATAGCTGCGCGATCCGGCGTCGGCGGACGAGGTAGATGAAGAACGGTGCTCCCACCGCGGCCGTCACGATGCCGACCTCGAGCTCGCTCGGCGGGACGACGATCCGGCCGATGATGTCGGAGCCGAGGAGGAGGATCGGGGCGAGCACGACGGAGTACGGGAGCACCCAGCGTTGGTCTGGGCCGGTGATTGCCCTTGCTACGTGGGGGATTGTCAGGCCGATGAACCCGATCGGCCCGACGGCCGCGGTGGCGGCGCCGCACAGCAGCGTGATGGCGAGCGCGCCGAGGATTCTCGTCCGGCCGATGTGCGCGCCGAGCGCCTTGCCGGTGTCCTCGCCGAGCGCGAGGGCGTTCAGCGGTCGGGCGAGGGCGAGGCCGACGAGGAGTCCGGCGACGAGGAACGGCAGCACCTGGTTGACGACGTCCGCCTCGCGGCCGGCGAGCGAGCCGACGGCCCAGAACCGGAACCGGTCGAAGACCTCGGTGTTGGTGAGCGTGATGGCGGAGATGTACGCGGTGAGTGCCGCGCCGATCGCCGTCCCCGCGAGCGCGAGCCGGACCGGCGTGGCGCCACTCCGGCCGGTCGCGCCGAGGAGGTAGACGGCGAGGGAGATGACGGCTGCTCCGACGAACGCGAACCAGACGTACCCGGTGAGGCTGGTGACGCCGAAGAAGCCGATCGCGGTGACCACCGCGGCACTCGCTCCGGCGTTGACGCCGAGCAGGCCGGGGTCGGCGAGCGGGTTCCTGGTGAGCGCCTGCATGAGCGCGCCGGCGAGGCCGAGTGCCGCGCCGACCACGACGCCGAGCATCGTGCGCGGGAGGCGGAGGTCGCGGATCGACGATGTGGTCGGTCGAGCCGTTGAAGTCGAACAGAGCCTGCAGAACGGTGGGCAGCGGGATCTGCTTCGCGCCGACGGCGATGCTCAGCAGGATGACGAGAACGAGGGCGCCGAGACCGACGAACAGGCCGAGGCTGCGCAAGGCGTTGGCTGTCGCCTTGGTCCGCTTCGGCTCGTCGTTCTCCGCCGTACCACCAGAGACGCGGGGCATCTCCGCGGAACGTGGCATGGGGTCCCTCCGACCGACTGCTTTCCCACTGTCGCGCCGGCACCATCGCTGGCCACAACCAAGATAAGGCTAACCTCAGCTCCCCGGAGGAGCCCAGCGTATGCCACATCCGGCCCGTCTGGTCACGGTCAGCGAGTTGGCGGTTACACAGAGATCGACACCTGGGCGCGCTCTCCGTTCGGCGCGACCATGGCCAGCGTCGCCGTGATCGGGGAGAGCACCCGGATCAGTACCTGGTACTCGTGCGGCTGGTCGTCGGTCGTCCGGACCGCCTGGATCGGTTGCACCGGCGGGAACGGGCCGACCTGCCGCGGGATGTCGTCGAGCTCGAAGCTGGCGCGGACGAACGGGCCGGGGAACAAACCCGCGCGTCTCGCGGCGACCGCGAGCACGTACGGAGGCTGCGCGTCGATCGGCGCGTCGGAGCGGACGCGGACGACCACGCCGCGGCCACTGATCGCGAACGCCTCGAGCAGGACCAGGGTCGGCGGCTGCACGGTCACCGGAGGGACGGTGATCGTGGCTGTGGTCAACCGGCCGACCGGATCGGCGACCCGGACGGTGACGTCGAGGGGTTGCGCGGCGTCAGCGCGCGTCAGCCAGACCGCCAACGGCGTGCGCCCGGCCGAACGTTCGCCGCGCACCAGCACCGCGCCCGGCGCCGCTCCCACCGGGGCGGGTCCCGCGACGACCGGTCCCAGGGTCACGTCCTGCAGAGGGATCGGATCGACGTCGTTCACACCCGCCGCGCCGGAGACTCCGACGGACACCCGATGCGACCCCTGCGGCACCTCGCGCATGGGCGCGGAGGTCGACGTCGTGACGAGCACGAGCTCGCCCGAGCCGATCGGCACGGCGACCAGCGGGGCGAGGTCGGGAGCCAACGGTGGGAGGACGCGGGCGACGACGGCGTCGCCCGCGGGAGACGGCAGGCCGCGTACGGCCTCGACCGGCACCGAGTCCACTGCGACCGCGACCGCGCGGACGAACCAGTCGTCCCAAGAGGCGGGGAACGACCCCGACCACGCGGCCACATAGGTCAGCTCGCCGGTCGTCGGATCCGGAGGCGCGGCCGACAACGCCGCGGGCACGGTCGCGAACGCGGGACCCATCGTCTCGAACGAACGGGCCGCGACCTCCGACCGCGTACGGAACACGCGGAACTCCCGCACCGGCACGCGACTCATCGAGCTGAGCGACAACGTCACCGCGCCGCTCGCCCCGAGGACCGAGCTGACGACCGGCGCGGCCGGGCGGCGCAGCCTCGGCGCGGCAACGGCCTGCAGATCCTCGTGCCCACCGGTCGGCCACGGTGACTCGATGCCCGACCGCGACAGCGTGGTCACTACGAACAGATGGATGTCCGTCGAGCCCTTGGGCAACGCGACGTCGGTCTCGCGCGCGGATCCCGGGAGGACGAGCAGGCGACGGAACACCGCCCGGCGCTGGGCGGCGGGCATCACGTCGTACGCGTCCCACAGCTGCTGCAGCCGTACGCCGGGCAGCGTGCCCTCGGGTGCGCGGTCGGGCAGGCCGACCGACTGGCGAAGCGCGGTCTCGGCGATCTCCCAGACGATAATTCCCTTGTCTGGTTGAAGATCCGCGCCGGCCGGGATCGACCAGTGCACGCGAGCGTGCGATCGTCCTTGCGCGTCCAGCGCGCTTCCCATCGGCACGCCGGGCGGGGGAGGCGGCGGGATCGGCAGAACGGGAACGGGGCTGGCGGCGCTCGTCAGAGCCGGCGACAGTCCTGGCGCGAGGCCCGACGTGACGCCGATGAGTAGGTCGCTCCGCGTCCACAACGCGACCCCCCAGCGCGAGGTCGCGCCGAAGTCCAAGGCGGGAACGGAGATCCGGACGCGGTAGCGCCGGCTCTCCTCGCCCTGCGCGGGACCGGGCGTGACGACGTCCTCGCCGCTGGAGTCCAGATGGTCGACCGTGACGCCGCCTCCGCCCTGCAGCTCCGAGCCCGCGAACGGCAGCGACACGTCGCGCCGGAAACAGCCCGCCGGAGCCGGGCCGAACGGTGTCACTCCGGCCGGCGGAGGCGTGGTCGACAAGGACATCGGGAACAGGACCGCGAACACGTCGACCGCGGTCGGGTTCCGGTCGACCCAGTCGACCGCGAGCTCGACCTCGAGCGTCGACGGGCAGAGGGCCGAGCCCGCGTACTGGGTCCCGAGCGTCATCGCGATGATCCGCGGTCGCGGCGGAGCCGGCTCGTTGCCGGCGTAGAGCGCGTCCTCCCAGCGGGACCAGACGCCGAACACGTCCTGCCACGCCACCGGATACCCGGGCTGCCGGCCGCCGCTGCCGACCGGGATCTCGGCCGCGGCGTCGACCATGCCTGTCCGGCCGAAGCCCGGCGAGCCGAGCGGGCCGTCCGGGACCGGAAGCAGCGGACGGAAGTCACCGGCCGCCCGCAGCGGCAACAGGCACTCGGCCGACGGGTCCGCGGGCGAGTCGAAGCGCGCGAGCGCGGCACCGGTGCCGAGACCCAGCGCGGCGGACGCCTGCCGGCGATCCCACGAGATGCGGATCGTCTCGCGCCAGGGCGCGTCGGGGACCTCGGGCGCGACCAGCCCGTCGCGCACCGCGGTGACGGTGGTCGGCGCCGCCGTCGCGCCGTGCACACCGGGCGCCGGAACGTACGCCGCGAGCTGTGCCGAGCCGGACCGGTCGGGCAGGTCCTCGTACTCCGCGGTGACCATCAGGTCGTCGTTGCCGACGAACGGCCCTTCCTGGCCGCCCTCCCACGCGTACGCGGTGCCGAAACCCAACGCCAGCGAGAGGAACGGGTCGGCGCTCGCCGGCAGCGCGAGCAGCGACAGCGGGGACAGCTTGGCCTCCGCGGGATGGGCCGCGCTCGGCCCGTCGACCGCGAACGTGTCCTCGAGCAGCTGCTGGTCGTACGGCCGCGGTTTCAACGCGGGCCCGTAGACGCTCTCGATCCGCGGCAGCGTCTCGTCGCGGACCTCCTTGAGCAAGGTGAGGTGGTCCGGCGCCGACCAGGGCGGCGCGGTCCGGCCGGTGCTCGTCGCCGGGAACCAGCCCACTTGCGGCCCACCGCGCACGAGCCGTTGCAGCGCGGCCTCGAGTGGGCTGACGGGTGAGTCGAGCAGGCCTTGCTCGCTCGTGTCGTACGACGTGCCCGACCACGGATCGTCGACCGGGAGGCCGACGCGTTCGAACGGCTTCCAGTTCCCGTCGTTCACGACCTGGTCGAGCGTCTCGATGCGGACGGACGGGTTCTGGCCGTTGATGAGCAGTGCCCGGGTCCCGCCCGAACACCGCACGACCAGCCGCACCCGCGCACCGGGGACGGGGAACGCCGCGGCCGAGCCCACCGCGTTGTTCAGGCTGAGGCCGCCGCGTGTGACGACCAGTCCGACGGCACGGGAGGGGTCGATCGGGTCGCATTCGACCTCGACGTATGCCACCACCCGGTGGAAGGTGAGAGCGGCGCCGCCGTCGACCGGAAACGGCTCGACCTCGACGCGGTCCGGTCGGTCCTTCTGCGAGCGGCGCCAGACGAGGAACGGCTCGAACGGCACGCCGAGCTCCTTGGCGCACGACCAGCGCAACTGGACGTCGAACGGGCGCAGCCGCCGCGGCGCGACGAACCGGCGGCCGGCGAACCGGGCCTGCTGCTCGGCGATCTGCTGCCAGGGGATCCTGGCTCCTTCGGCGCGGAACCAGTACGGAAAGGCGACTCGGCGGGCCATCAGTCGTCCACCTCCCAGGGCGCGCGGTCCAGGACCACGCGCAGGGCCTCGGCTCGCTTCTCCGCGGTCCCGGCGAGCGCGTCGCCGGCGATCACCAGGTCCAGCCGCAGCTCGCGGCCGCGGGATCCGGCGGCGAGGAGCACGACGGCTCTCGTTCCACCTGGTCCCTGGACGACCCTCGTCACGGTGGCTGGGGGCGGGTCGCCCGCGACGGGCGGCGCCGTACGCGGCCGCAGCGACAGCCAGTCCTGCTCGACGGCCGCCCACCACTTGTGCCCCGGTCCGGCTGACGGATCGGGCGGTCCGGCGACCTGCGTCGGCATCGGGCGCGAACGCCACATCGCCTCGCTGCACTCGACCACGACGGCGACGGGCTGCGGGACCGCGTCGCCGGACCACAGCACCTGGACCGCCGGGTAGCGCGGCACCTGGGGAACGGCGAGCCCGGCTGCCTGGTACGCCGCGTCGAGAACGTCGCCCGCCGGCTCGACCGGCAACGCCCCGAGCGGCGTGGCGTTCGGAACGTGCCGATTCTCCAATACCGCAAGGCGAATTAGCTTGGCGAGGTCGTCGACGGTCTTGAAGCGGGACGTCGTGAAGCCGATGCGGTGCACGAGCACGCCGGAGGCGTTCGGGGCCGCGCCCTTGGGCACCGCCTCGACGTCGACGAGGTAGTCGGTGAGCGGCTGCAGGTCGTACGGCAACGTCAGCGTGGTGCCGTACGTGCTGCTGCCGCTGCCGTCGGTGCACGGCAGGTCGTCGAGCAGCTCGGTGATGGCCTGGTTCCACGGCGGCATGACCCCGCCGAGCGTCGGGCTGAGCGGGCCGGCGACGCCGGTGGGATCGACGGCTCCGCCGAGGAGCGGCTCCAGGACGAGGAAGTCGCCGCCGCCGGGCGGTTCGGGGTGGAAGCCGGACGACGCCTGGACGCGGACGCGCAGCTCCTTGCCGTACGCGTCGTACAGCGCCGCGACGTTCTGGGTGGCCAGCGCGATGCGGATCGGCTCGGCGCAGAGCACGCCGGTCTCGTTCGTCGACGGCGCGCTCGCGAGAAGCCAGGGACGCAGGTCCGTCGGCATCTCGTCGGCGCCGTCCGCGGCGAACCGGAACTCCTGCGTCTTCTCCGGTCCCCACGTCTCGGGAGCGGTCGCCGACGGCTTGGCCTCCTGCTCGAGGAACTGCGCTCGCCAGGTGACCTGCACGGTGTAGGTGAAAGACGGCTTCAGCAGCGCGACGTCGGTCGGGTCCTGGCTGAGCGTCGACTCGAGCAGGTCGCGGTCCTTCGTCACGACCTCCTTGTCGTAGTCGTATCGCCAACGCTCGTTGGTGGAAACGCCCGTCGCGGCGATCAGCCAGAACGGGGTGCCGACGAGGTTCGGCTCGTCCCGGACGGCCCCGATCTCGACGTGATGCGTGCCGCGCGGTACGTCGACGACCACGCGCACGAGGAGAAGCAGGTGCTGCTTGGTGGCCACGCGCGCCGCGATCCGGCCGGCGCGTTCGATCGGGTCCGCCCACGGACCGGAGGGATCCGTCCACTCCGGCGGGAGTGGGTTGCCGGGCACCACCAGGTCGTCGGGTCGCACCGGTTGCTGGGCGACGACGGCACCGTTCGCGTCGACACAGCTGACGATCAGCCGCTCGTTCAGCATCTGCTCGTTCACCAGCATCAGCAGCTCGAGCGCCTCGAGGCCGCCGTCGACGTGCAGGCGTACGGCGTTGCCGAGCTCGGCCGGCTTGAAGCCGGACTTGTCCCAGACCTGCTTGACGATTTCCCGTTCTTCCTCGGGTGCGTTGGGCGCGGGTTCGGGGAGATCGCCCGACGGGGAACGGAGGATCCGGCCCTGGCAACCCAGCGGATGGTCGGACAGGTCCGGGTCCCATGCGTTGTCCACCCACTCCGAGGCGACGTCGGCGAGCGAGGTCCCTCCCGCCAACATGTCGACCACGTCCTGCATCGCGGCGCCGCTGGTCGGCATGGCCGCGTTGCTGAACGACGAGGGGTTGCCGTTCGCCCAGTCCGAGAGCGAGTCGACCTGCTGGAGCTCACCGTCCGGGCAGCGCACCGCGTCGCCCACCACCGTGGCGGGATCGGTCCCCTGCAGCTGGTCGGCGAGCGCGTTGCCGGTCCGCCAGGGTTCGGTGACCACGAGCTTCGCGTCGATCGGGGTACTCCGGAAGTCGCCGGTTCCGTCCGGCCAGGGGACGCCGGGGAGGGTCCAGCCGATCGGGCTGGGTCCGGTGGGCTGTTGGTCGAACGTCCACAGCACGTACGCGGCTGGCGCGACCGGGCCGCAGACGTGTCCCCACTGCTCGCGCACGGTGGTGGTGAGGCTCTCGCCGTACGGGACCGCGCGCGGGGTCGGCGTCGGAAGCCAGGACAGCAACGCGAGCGCGGGACCGAGCTGCGACTGCCCGGGCGCGTTCCGCGGCCACCAGGTCGCGGGCGTCTTTCCCGTGGGCGGTGCCGGCTGCAGGTCGCCGACGAGCTCGACCTTGGTGACCTGGTACCTCCACCACTGGTTGCCCTGCCGTACCCACGGGTCGGCGCCGACGCCGGACGTGCCGCGGGCCTCGCCGCCGAGCACGACGTTGCCGCCGAGGACCATCGGCGGCACCTCGAACATCACGACCGGCACAGCGTCCAGCGGCACCGTGGGCAGCGGCTCGGCCGAGCCCTGTGCGAGAGCGTCGGCGAGCGCGCCGTCGACCGCTCGGTCCGTCGCGCTGCCCTCGACCAGTGCGGGCGAACGGCTGACCAGCTTGACCCCCGCGACGAGGTCGGGCGCGACGGGATCGGGCGGCTCGCTCTCGCCGATCGTGAGCTCGATGCAGCCCTCGATCGAGAAGAAGAACAGGTCGACGCTGCCGCACACCTCGCCGTGGATGTACGTCTTGTCCACGACGGTGCCGTCCGGCTCGAGCTGCCGGCCGACCAGCACGGTGAGCTCCGCGCTCGCCGAGACGCTGACCACCCACAGCCGCAGCTCGCCGCGCGCGTAGATCCGCCCGCCGATCGCGTACGGCTCGAACGAGACCAGCGCGTCGAACCCGGCCGCGACCTCGAAGTAGAGGCCGATGGACTTGCTGCCCATCAGCACGGCCTGCAGGTGGAAGCCGACGGCGATCGCCAGCCCGTTCGTCGCGATCGGCAGTTTCGGGATCGACAGCGTCGTCCCGTCGCCGTGGATCATCAGGTAGCCAGTGCCGCGGAAGACGTCCAGCACCGAGACCGTGACGGGCTCGGTGTACGTGCCGAGGTCGATGAACCAGTTCCGCGACTGGTTCAGGTCGAAGAACGCGGTCACGGGCACCCGGATCTTCAGCAGATCCACGACGTTGTACTCGGCGACGATGCCGATCGTGATCGTGCCGCGGCCGAAGTCGAGGTCGAGAACGGCGAGGAACGTCGCGCTGCTCTGCGACTCGAGCACCGGCGGCAGCTTCAGCACGTCGGCCTTCATCATCAGCATCAGCCGCGGTCCGGGCAGCTCGACGAGCACGATCCCCTTCAGGTGAAGGAGGAATCCGCCCTCAGCGGTGCCGAGCAGCAGGCCGGCGGCGATCGCGAAGCTGCCGGGCGAGAGCTCCCAGCCGGCCGGGTGCATGACGTTGAACCCGCGCTCGGGGGTCATTTGGGACTCGAGCCACTTCAGCGCCGGGGCCTGGACTCCGGTCGGCTCGTTCCTGCGGTAGTTGGTGCCCACGCCGCCGAGGAAGCCGAAGATGCCGAGCCCGGAGTTGCCGAGCGGCAGCGGCACCGGGAACTCGACGCCCGCGCCGACGAGCAGCCCGGTGGTCCCGTTCTGCTGTTCGAGTGCGAGCGTCGCGTACGCGCGAATGCCGACCGACGGGAGCGTGATGTCGAACGCGCCCTTGAAGCCGAGGTCGGTGATCTCCAGGTAGCCCGTCCCATGGATCGCGCCGGGGATGTCGAGCGTGGCGCTGAGCTTGGTGAGCTCGATCGTGTTCGGCGGTGGGTCGAGGCGGAACCGTACGCGCGCGGTGTCGACGGTGACGACGCCGAGGTCGACGCCGAGGCCGACCTCGACCTCCAGGAACGCGGGGTTGAGCCGGCTCGCCTTGATGCCGAGGACGCGCAGGATCGAGTCGAGCGGCGGCGCGGCCAGCAGCGACCCGGCCGGGATGTCGAGCGTGTAGCCGCGGCTGGGGTCGAAGACAGGCAGCGGGATGTACTCGAGCTCGCCGCCCGGATCGGGCTCGGCGTCCCAGGTGCTGCGGATGCCGACGGCCCGGTACCGGGTCATGATCGGGTGGTCCGGGTCGACCTTGATGATGCCGAGGTCGAACGAGAACGCCGTCTCCAGGTCGAGCAGGATGCTGACCTGCGTCGTCGTGGGTCCGCTGCCGGTCGCGGGGTCGACGATGCCGTCGCTGACGACCAACTCGCCGCCGCGGAGGATGACGTGCTTGGTCGTGAACTTGTCGCTGGCTCCGAGGGCGATCGCGCTGGCGCCGACGACCGCGAGCGGGACGAGCTCGCCGGCGGTCGGGCTGGGTGGCGCGGAGGCGGCGAGCAACGGGGCGAGCGCGGTGACCGCGCCGAGGATGTCGAGCGCGGTGCTGCCGGTCGACGACTCGACCTTGGCGAGGCCGTCGAGGTCGCCCTCGATCGCGCGGAACTCCGCCGACGTCAGCCAGGACGAGCGGTCCTCGGCGATGCGGAACCGCACGAGGAACGTGCAGATGCCGTCGCTCGGGTTGGTCCGTGCGGGGAGCTCGTCGTTCGTGAGCTTGTCCAGGCGTGCCTCGGCGGCCGTACGTACGTCGAACTCGCCGTACACCTCGGCGCGGACGAACGTGCCGCGGATGAGCTCGACCCTGACACCGAGCTTGCGGAAGCAGTCCGGGACGAGCGGACGCGTGGGCTCGGGGTCGACGTCGGTGCTGGTCGCTGGTGGTCGGGTCAGCTCGGCGGTGATCGTCTCGGTGATCGGATCGGCGAGCCCGGGGGTGGCGGTCGCTCGCCACCACGTCGGCGAGGTGGGCGCCGGCACGCCGGCGCCGCCGGCACGGGCCGGTCCATGTCCGTGCGCCGTGCCGGGCGTGACGTTCGTGAAGCCGAAAGTCTCCTTCAGCAGGTACATGAGGACGTCGCGGCGGCGCTCGCTGAGCGCCAGGTTGTACGCGATCTGCCCTTCGTCGTTCTTGTTCTCGTACGAGGCGAAGCCCTCGACGGTGAGCGGTGTCGCGGCGGGGATCTGGGCGAGACGGGCCTTCGACTCGTCGCTGAGGAACCGTTCGGCACTGCCCCAGCCGGTCTTCGACGACGCCGGCTGGGTCGCGTGGTTCGCCTGGTTGTCCGCCCAGGCGGTGGGTCCGCCGGGCTGGAACTCCGAGGCCTTGGGACGTTCGAACAGCGTGTAGAGGCTGAACGGCTCGACCTCTGCCGGCGTGACCGTTCTTGTCGCGGTGACGTTGACGGTCGCGCCGGCGGCGACCGGGATCTGGGCGGTCTTGCCGGTGGCCGAGCCGCCGGGCCAGGTCCAGGCGAGGTCGCCGCCGTCGTCGGGCGTCAGCGACACGGTGACGGACAGCCCGACCGGTGCCGACACCACGACCTGGTGGCCGGTGGTGCTCGTTGTCCTCGGCTTGACCTCGTTCGGGCCGGGCGGGGTGGGCGTGCCTCCGCTGCTGGCGCGCTTCTTCACCTTGATGCCGCGCGGCTGGGTGTGCAGGCCGGCGTCGGTGACGTCGATGCTCAGCGTCAGCTCGCCGGCGTCGGGAACCAGGATCGTGCGCCGGTCGAGCGTCGTCGGGTCGGCGTTGTTCACCAGCACGCGGTACTTGTACGGAGCCAGCCCGCCGCCAGCGGTGATGTAGAGCGTCGCGCTGTCCGGGAGCTCGACGACGGCGTTCGTGTTGGCGTTGTCCGCGACCGGGTACCACTCGCCGGCCGGCCCTTGGAACGCGAGCCTTACCGTCGGGTTCGTGCCGCGGTTGACGACCTCGGCCTCGAACAGTCCGGTGACGCCCTCGTGCTGGCCGATGCCGATCCACAGGTCGCGGACGCCGGCGCTGGCGGCGAGCCCTTCGAGGCCGTCGGGCGCCACGAACAGCCGTACCTCGGGCAGGTAGAAGCCCTGCCACTCGTCGGGTTGGGTCCTCGCGTTCGCTGGCACGCCGGCCGGGCCGGCGTCGCCGGTGAGGTCGAGCGTGGCGCTGCGGAACGCGAAACCGACGACGTTGCCGGGACCGATGAGCGCGTGCGGCGGCTCCATCCGGATGAAGTCGAAGATCTGGTCCTGGGGTGGGTGGTTGTCGAGCGTGCTGCTCAACAGCTTCGGCTCGAACCCGCCGCTCGCCGGGCGCAGGAGCTGGATCTTGATCGCGGGGAGGTGGAACCGCACGTTCACGTTGGCGGGATCAGGGCGGAGCTGACCCTGGGCGTCGAGCTTGGCGCCGCGGAGGAACGGGAGGCGGACGATCGCGTTCGGAGTGTCGAGGATCAGCCGTACGGTGCCGTCGGGATCGCCACCCGGACCGGTGAGGCGCAGGCCGAGCTCGAGGTCGATGTCCGGGTTGCGGAAACACCAATGGCGTACCGGTGTTGAGGTCGTCGGTACGGCTGACCTTGCCGCTGCCGAGGTCGACACTGAGCGGTTTGTCGCCCACCTGCTCTGGTCTTCCAGACACGCCAGGTGAATCCGTCGTCCTCTGTCCTTGTCTCCTCGGTGGGGGTGTCGACGCTGTCGAGCACGGGCTCGAGGTTGTCGAGAGTTCCACCCTGCTTGAGCGACGAAGGCAGATCGTCCCAAAGACTCATGCGACCCCCTGCCGAACAGGAATAGCAGATCGGCGGTGGCGTGGTCGGGGGTTCGGGTGAAGTGCTGTTCAGATTCCCGCGAGGCCCAGCAGCGTTTCGGCGGCGGGCGTGCGTTCGTAGAAGATCTGTTTCCCCACCCGCCAACGGCGAACGAGGCCGGCGCGGTGGAGGAGGCCGAGGTGGTACGAGACGGTGGGTGGCGCGAGCAGCTGCCTTGCCGCGAGGTGGTGCGCCGCGCGCGGGACGTCGAGGTCTTCGAGCAGCTGGGCCCGCCGGTCGCCGATCAGGCTTGTCTTCGGCGGGCCTGCGGCACATCCGTTCCAGACCTTCGCGCTGCCGCGAGCGCGGTAGCCGAGCATCACGCGGTCCAGCGACTCGATCAGGCAGAACGGTCGCGTCTCGGTGAACACGCAGGGCGCGAGCACGAGACCGTTCGCGTTCGCGGTGAGGTCGACCTCGTGCGGTGACTCGAGCGTGAGCACTTCGCCGTCCCAGCGCAGCGCTGGATGGAGGTCGGCGAACAGCTTCGCCGCGCCCTCGGTGGCGAGGCTGCGGCCTCGTACCAGCAGGTCTTCCTCGAGGACGGTCTTGATCAGCGGCCAGTCCGGTGCGAGGGCGACGGTCCAGTACTGGTCGAGTGCCGAGGCGAGCCGCTTGGCGAACGCCGCCTCGCCGTCGCGGAGGGCCGCGGCGATCGACGGGGGCATCGGACGCCGCAGCTTGTCGACGGCTTCGGTGGCGATGGCCCTCGTACGTACGGGCTGTCCCTCGAACGCGAGCTGCAGCTCGAACGCGATCCGTTCCGGGCAGGCTCCGGCGACGGTGGCCAGCTCGTCCTCGATCGAGGGAGCGGGAGTCGCGGGGATCGGGTACAGGAAGTCCGGGATGTACCAGGACTCCTTGTGGACCAGCTCGGTGAGCAGCGCGAAGTCCTCGCCGAGCCTCGCTTGGGCGAGTCGTTCTCGGGCGATGCGGATCCATGGGCGGGCGTCGGGAAGCCGTGCGGGGACGACGAGCGCCATCAGGCTCGACATCGCGTGCACCAACGGGGACACGGCGAACCGCGTCCTGGTCAGCTGCTCGGCGTCGAGCCGGATTCGGAACACGCTTCGAAATCCTTCGCATCGTTTGCCGCCGGTCGCGGCGTGAACCAAGGGTGTGGCTCATGATGCGACGAACCCTGGCCGCTGTCGCCGCCGCGGCATTGACCGTGACCATGCTGCAATCCCCGGTCGCGGCTTCCGACCATGGTCCGCGGCTCACCGATGCCAAGCCGTGCGCCGACCAGCCCGGGTTCACCTGCGCGACGTTGACGGTGCCGTTGGATCATCGCGGCCGGACGCCTGGTCGGCTGGAGTTGCGCGTCGCTGTGGCGGACAACGCCAACGCCAGGCGGGGGGTGCTGCTGGCGCTGGCCGGTGGGCCGGGGCAGGCGGGGCTGCGGTTCGACACGTTCAAGCGCGCCTTGGCGCCGGTGCTCGACGACCACCAGCTGGTGATGATCGACCAGCGCGGGACGGGCGTCGACGGTGCGCTCGACTGTCCTCAGCTGCAGGCCGAGCGCGGGGTCCTCGACTACGACGTCCCCACGCCGGCTGCCGTACGGGAGTGCGCTCGGCTGGTCGGTTCGAAGCGGCAGTTCTTCGCCACCGCCGACACCGTCGACGACCTCGAGCTGCTGCGTCGTGCCTTAGGGGCCCGGTCGTGGACGATCGACGGGATCTCGTACGGGACGTACGTGGCCTCGCGGTATGCGATCAAGCACCCGAAGCGGGTCGAGAAGCTGGTGCTCGACTCGGTCGTCCCGCACACCAACCTGGACGCGTTCGTCCCGGAGATGCTGCACGCGAACGCGCGCGTGCTGCGCGAGGCCTGCGCGGCGACGGGCTGCACCACGGACCCGGCGGCGGATCTGGCGGCCGTCGTGAGGGCGACCGAGCTCGGGCCGCAGCTGCTGAACACGATCAGCGTGTACGGGATCGTCGACCCGAACTACTCCGGGCTGCCGCAGCTGCTGGCCGCCGCTCGGGCGGGCAACCTCGCGCCGATCCAGGGGTTGATCGACGGGGTCTTCCAGGCCACGCGGGGACCGGCCGACGACCACAGCCAGGGGCTGATGCTGAGCACGTTGTGCGCCGAGGAGCGCTTCCCTTGGGGCAACGCATCGACGCCGGAGTTCCTGCGGCAGCCGTTGCTCGACGCCGCCGCGCGGCGGCTCTCGCCGAGCGAGCTGTGGCCGTTCGACCAAGAGACGGCAAAGAATCACGGGATCATGCACCTGTGCCTGCCGTATCCGCGGACCGCGGTCCGGCCCGTCGCGCAGCCGCGCAAGCTGCCGCCGATCCCGACGTTGCTGCTGGCGGGGTCCCGAGACCTCTCTACCCCGGTCGAATGGGCACGCTGGCAGCTGTCCCGGACGCCGCGCGGTGAGCTGGTCGTCCTCGACGGACTGGGGCACTCGGTGCAGTCCCGTACGACCGACGACCGCGGGCGGAAGGCGGTCGAGGCGTTCCTGGATCGTCGCTGAAGCTTCCTGACAGGCGCGGAAGTTCCGTAGGCTGGCGGCGCCAGTCAGCCACGTCAGGAACGAGGGGCCGCGCATGCCGGAGCCGGGGAACGACCCATTGGCGGATATTGCCCCGGTTGTGGTCCGTAGTGCCGCCGCCCAAGTCGCCGACGGCCTGGTGCTGTTGGTGCGCGAGGAGAAGCTGAAGCCAGACGACAAGCTGCCGTCGGAGCGGGACCTCGCGACGCGCTTCAAGGTGAGCCGGCCGACCGTGCGCGAGGCCCTGGCGGCGCTGGAGCTCGCGGGCGTGGTGCGGTCGTACCGCGGGCGCGGGACGATCGTCGTCGGGACGCCGTCGCAGGTGGCGACGTGGGGTGTGGAGATTTTCCCGCCCCAGGTCTTCGAGGCCCGGCTGGCGATCGAGCCGCAGCTCGCGGCCTTGGCGGCGCGGAAGCACTACCCGGTGGACTTGGAGTACTTGCAGCAAGCGCTTGCCGATCACGAGAAGGTGTTCCAGACGACCGGCGAGTACCCCTCCGACCTGCCGATCCACCGCGCGATCGCGCGCGCCGCGCGCAACCCGATCCTGGAACGGGCCCTGGAGGACGCGCTGCTGCACACGAAGAGCCCCCTGTGGATGGCCTTGCGAGCGCGCGCCTTCGCGACGCAGGAAGCGCGGGCGTCGCACTCGCAGGACCTGCACGAGGTGGTCAAGTTCATCGAACAGGGCAAGCCCGCGGAAGCCGCCCACGTGTGGCGCCACCACCTGTTCTACTTCCGCGCCGACATGCTCGGCCGGACACACGGAACCCAGGCCTCTTAGGGGGTGGCGCGTGGTCGACGAACGTGAACGGGCGTACACCGTTCGGGCGCTCGATGGGTCGACGTGGGACGCGTTCGCCGAGCTGGTGGAACGCAACGGTGGCATCTTTGGCGGCTGCTGGTGCATGAGCGGCCATCCGGAGGCCTGGGTCCCAGGTCTGGACAAGCGCGCCGCGAAAGTGGCCGCCGGTGCCGGACTGCTTCCTGTTCTCGGCAACGGTCGAGCTGTTCGAGGACTTCGGCTTCGAACGCGTCCGCAGGGTCGGCAAGCACGCCTGGATCGTCAGTCGCTTCCTCGACCCGAGCGGCTAGGAACGTTCCTTGGCCACCTGCTCGCGGACGGCGGGGATGATCTCTTCGACGAAGCGTTGGGGCTGGTTCTCGCCGTCGGCCCAGAGCAGGAAGGTGTCGAAGCCGAGGCCGACCGCGAGGTCGGTCAGCTCGTCGACCCACTGGCTCACCGGGCCGTGTAGCAGGCCGTCCGACTTGCCCGAGGTGATCTGGCCGTTCACGTTCAGCACCCGCCGGATGTCCCGTGGCTCGCGTCCCGCGGCGAGGGCTGACTCGTCGAGGAGAGCGGCGAGCGAGGCGAGTTTGTCGGCGTTCCGCTGCAGCGAGGGCACCCAGCCGTCGGCTACGCGGCCGGCCAACCGGACGGCGCGGGGGCCGTAGACGCCCAGCCAGATGCCGATGGGGCGCGTGGGGATGGGGCCGGACATGGCGCCGGACAGCGAGTAGTGCTTGCCGGAGAAGCGGAGGTTGCGCTCGCCGCTCCAGATCAGGCGGATGACCTCGATGGCCTCCTCGAGCGCCTCGTACGCCTCCCGCGGCGAACGTGCGGGACCGCCGTACGCCTGGACGGCCTCGTTGAAGCCGCCCGCGCCCAGGCCGAGGTCGAAGCGGCCGCCGCTCAACAGGTCCAGACTCACCGCGGCCTTCGCGAGCACGGCCGGTGGCCGGAGCGCGAGGTTCGAGACGTCGGGAAACAGCCGGATGCGCGACGTCGCTCCCGCGAGGTAGCTGAGCAGCGTCCAGGTGTCGACGTACCTGCGTTGGTACGGGTGGTCCTGGATGCCGAGGTACTCGAACCCCAACGCCTCCAACGACCGCGCCGAGTCGAGCAGCGGGTCGGCGGCGTTGGGGATCAGGAAGTAGCCGAACGAGAGTTCGCGGCCGTAGTCAGCCACGGTGATCGCCTTCTTACTGTGCGCTTACTCGGGAAAGCGTCGCCTCGATGGCGGCGACCAGGGTGGGGTCTTCCGGAACGATCTGCGGCCGGTAGCGCCCGACGACCTTGCCGGTCGGGTCGATGAGGAACTTCTCGAAGTTCCAGGCGACGTCGCCCGCCTTGCCGTCGGCGTCCGCGACCTGGGTGAGCTCCTGGTAGACCGCGTTGGCCTCCGGACCGTTGACGTCGGACTTCTCGACCAGCGGGAACGAGACGCCGTACGTCGTCGAGCAGAACTCCTTGATCTCCTCCGCCGATCCAGGCTCTTGCCCACCGAACTGGTTGCTCGGGAAGCCGATCACCGAGAACCCGCGCGCGCCGTACTCCTCCTGCAGCCGCTCGAGGCCTTCGTACTGGGGCGTCAGGCCACACTTCGAAGCGACGTTGACGACGAGCAGGGCCTTGCCCTTGTAGTCGCCCAGGGAGGTGGGTTCGCCGGTCAGGGTCTTCAACGGGACGTCGTAGATGCTCATGGTGGGTCAACCTCCTTGGACGGTCCGCGAATTCCGGCTGGGGCCGTGAGGTACATCTCGGCCAGCTCACTCGCCGTGCGCGCCAGGCGTTCCCGCAGCTCAGCGGGCTCGAGCACCTCGACTTCGGAGCCGAGCTTGAGGAACTCCGTCTGTGCGTTGACGAGTGACTCGATCGGTACGGTCGCGCGCGTCCAGCCGTCCGGGCCGGCGGTCCCGGCCGCGACCGCGTCGACGACCTGCTGGTTCATCAGGTGGGGGATGCGCTCCACGCCGGTCGGGGACAGCCGAACGAGCGCCTCGCCCTGGATGAGCCGGGACCTGAAGTCGGTGAGATGCGTGCGCCAGAACGTGCCGAGGTCGAAGTCGGGCTCGCGCGCGAAGCGCTCGTCCAGCGGCTCGAGCGACAGGATCTGGTTGACGCGGTACGTACGGAACTGGTCGTCCGTGCGACCGATCACGTACCACTTACCGGCCTTGAGCACGACGCCGTACGGCTCGATCCGCCGTGTCACATCGGTCGGCTCGCGCCAGCGCCGGTAGCGAAGCTCGAGCACCTGCGTGTTCCAGACCGCGTCGGCGACCGCGGCGAGGTGGGGGACGTCGTCGCCGTCGTGATACCAACCAGGCGCGTCTAGCAGGAACCGTTCCTGGATCCGGCCGGACCGGTCGCGCAGCTCGGGTGACAACGCCGCCTGCAGCTTGAGCTGGGCCGCCGCGACGACCGTGCCGAGGCCGAGCTCGGCGGCAGGACCGGGCAGTCCGGTGAGGAACAGCGCCTCGGCCTCGTCGGCGGTGAGCCCCGTGAGCCGGGTGCGGTAGCCGTCGAGCAGCTGGTAGCCGCCCTCGTGACCGGCGTCGCCGTACAGCGGAACACCGGCGCCGTGCAGCGACTCGACGTCGCGATAGATGGTGCGAACGCTGACCTCGAGCTCGTCGGCGAGCTGGCGCGCGGTCATCCGGCCCCTGCTCTGCAGGAGCAGCAGGATCGAGACCAGCCGGCTGGCGCGCACGTTCCTAGTCTGCCGCGATCCGCTGACAGAAGGTGTCAGTGGATCGGTCCTAACGTCCCGGACATGGCGAAAGACTTCGACCTTCTGGTCGGCACCTGGGACTCGGTGCAACGGCGACTCAAGGACTACCTCGACGGCGACGAGTGGGAGGAGTTCGAGGGCGTCTCGAACTTCCGGCTCCTGAAGGACGGGTGGGCGCACTTCGACGAGGTGGAGTTCCCGACGATCGGTACGGCCGGCCTGACCATCCGGCTGTTCGACCCGGCCCGCGAGGAGTGGTCGATCTACTGGGCGAGCAGCCGGAGCGGGCAGCTCGGTCTGCCTCCGGTGGTCGGGAAGTTCGGCCCGGACGGAGTCGGCAACTTCTACAGCGAGGAGCAGTGGGACGGCCACGACATCATCTGCCGCTACCAGTGGTCGGGCATCACCGAGACGGCCGCGCGGTGGGAGCAGGCGTTCTCGTTGGACGGCGGCAAGACCTGGAAACCGAACTGGGTCGCGGAGTTCAGCAAACGTTCCTGAGAAGGGTTGACCCCGATTCGAGCAAGTACTGCCGACGGGCAGCACTTCCTCTTACTCGGGAGCATGCATGCAGCGGGGCATTCTCGGCGTCGGCGCGGTCACTGTGGCCGCGCTGCTCGCCACGACGATCGGCAGTCCGGCGCAGTCGGCGCCACCACCACGTTCTTCCGTCCAGCAGGCCGGGCAGACGATCACGCTGGTCACCGGCGACGTCGTCCGCGTACGGACCGGCCGCGAGGGTCGCCGGGCCGCGACCGTCGAGCCGGGCGAGGGACGCGAACGGGTTCCGTTCATCCACCGCTCGCGCGGCGACCAGCTGTCGATCCTGCCCGCCGACGCGGCGCCGCTCGTGGCGGCCGGCAAGCTGGACGCGCGGCTGTTCGACATCACTGGGTTGCTGCGGGACGGGTACGGCGACACCGCGCGAACGACGTTGCCGCTGATCGTGCGGTACCGCGGCCAGCGGGCCACCACGCTCGACGGCACGACGGTCGCCCGGCCACTGTCGTCGATCGGCGGCGCCGCGGTCAGCGCACGCAAGGACCAGGCCGACGACTTCTGGGCGGACCGCGCCGACGCCGACAAGATCTGGCTCGACGGCATGACCAAGGCGCACCTCGACCAGAGCGTTCAGCAGATCGGCGCGCCCGCGATGTGGGCGAAAGGCCTTACGGGTAAGGGCATCTCGGTCGGCGTACTCGACACAGGCATCGACGAGACGCATCCCGATCTCGCCGGCTCCGTCGTGGCGTCGAAGGACTTCTCCGGCAGCGAGAGCGGCGTGGTCGACAAGGCCGGCCACGGAACGCACGTCGCCTCGATCATCACCGGCGACGGCACTGCATCCGAGGGTCGCTTCAAGGGCGTCGCGCCGGACGCGAAGCTCGTCATCGGCAAGGTCCTCGACGACACCGGCTCGGGCCAGTTCTCCTGGCTGATCGCCGGCATGGAGTGGATGGCCACACAGAACGTCAAGGTCGTCAACATGAGCCTCGGCGGCGGCATCCCGAGCGACGGCAAGGATCCGGTGTCGCTGGCGCTCGACGAGATCTCCGAACGGTCCGGCACGCTGTTCGTCGTGGCGGCCGGCAACAGCGGCGAGGACGAGTTCGGCGCGCACGACGAGTCCGTGTCGCTCCCCGGCGTGGCCGAGTCCGCGCTCACCGTCGGCGCGATCGACCGCGAGGGTGCGGTCGCCGGCTTCTCCAGCAAGGGTCCGCGGCTCGGCGACGGCGCGATCAAGCCCGACGTGACCGCTCCTGGCGTGGAGATCGCCGCGGCTCGTGCGGCGGACACCCAGATCGGCGAGCTCGTCGGCGAGCACTACGTCCGCGCTTCGGGTACGTCGATGGCTTCGCCGCACGTCGCCGGCGCGGCCGCGATCCTCGCGCAGCAGCACCCGACGTGGGCGGGGCCGCGGCTCAAGGCCGCGCTCGTCAACACGGCGATGCCGAACGCGAACGACCCCGTCTTCCACCAGGGCGCGGGGCTGGTGAACGTTCCGAAGGCCGGCGACGCCACGATCTCCGCCTCGCCGGGCAGCGTATCCGCACGGCTGAGCGACGAGGCCACAACGCGTACGGTGACGTTCCACAACGACGGGTCCGCTGCTGTCAACCTCACCTTGACGCTGACGACCGCCGCTCCGGCGGGCGCGTTCGGGATGGACAAATCGTCCGTCGCCGTGCCGGCGAACGGCAGCGCTGAGGTCGCCGTTCGGCTCGACCCGACCAAGACCGAGCTCGGGCGGTTCGGTGCCCGCCTGGAGGCGCGCACGGCCGACGGCGCACGGGTCGGCGTTCCGCTCGGACTGGTCCACGAGCCCGAGCTGCACACGATCTCGGTGGCCGGCATCGACCGCGCGGGCAAGAGCACCGGCACGGCGATCGAGAACCTGCACTGGGTGGACGTGTTCGACCTCGAGACCGGCGAGTACATGCCGACCTTCGTCAGCCAGGGCACGGTCAAGGCGAGGGTGCCGGCCGGCCGCTACACCGTCCAGGTCTACATCGACACCGTGAAGGCCGACGGCACGTACGCCGACGCGAACTACCTCTCGTACCCGACCGTCCGCGTGAACGACGACGTCTCGCTCGTCGCCGACGCCCGGCGCGCGAAGCGGGTGACCGCGACGACGGTGGACAGCCCGAAGGCAGCGCGGTTCGGCTTCGACCTGATCGGGACGACCGAACGGATCGGGGGCCAACAGGTCATCTCCGGGACCGGCGCGGAGGACCCGAGCGTGGGGCTGTACGCGACGCCGACCGAGCGCGTGCAGGGAAGGTCGTTCGCGTTCTACTACCGGACGCTCCGCGCCGAACCACTCGGCACCCGCACGGCGCCGAAGGCGTATCACCTTGCCCTGTTGACGAACGGACGCGTCCCTGACGGACCTAAGTACCGCGTTTACGACCGGCGGCTGGCCGCGCTCGAGACGAGCTACCACTACAACGTGGGCGAGGCGGAGGGCAGCCGGTACACCGTTGTCGGCCTGCCCGGTGAAGACTTCCCGTCAGGCGGCGGCTCGTACCCGATCGCGCTGCCGGGCAAGCGACTCGAGCTCTACTCGGCGGTCGGCGACCCGGAGGACCAGCTGCTGATGCGGTGGCTCGACGCACCGGACTTCACCGAGAACGCGATGGACCCGCCGCTGCGTGCGGGACGGCGGTCGAGCTTCGCCTTCAACGCCGGGGCGATCGGACCGGTGGTCGACGCGTTCGGGCCGAAGTGTGGTCAGCGTCCGGGCGAGGGGCAGATGTTCCTCGTCACGTACCCGATGACACCGGCCAACGCGCTGTGGCAGCTGCCCGGCGACACGACCCGGGTGACGTTGCACCAGAACGGCAAGCTGATCGGCGAGGCGGACGACATCGCCAGGTGCTTCCCGATGCCGGAGACGGAGGAGCGGTACGCGTTCCACGCTGTGACGACCCGGGAGCCGGGGACGCGGTTCGGACTCCGCGAGGAGGCGACGTGGACGTTCCCGTACGCGTTCGACGTCGAGAAGGCGCCGCCGGTGGTGACGATGCGGGTGACCGGCGCGTTCGACCTGCGCAACACGGCGCCGGCGGGGAAGCCGTTCCGGCTCGAGCTCACGGCTGACGACGCGCGGATCTTCAAGACAGGCGGGCTGCCGCGGCTGACGACGGTGACGCTGCAGCTGTCGTACGACGACGGCGCCACCTGGTCGTCGGCAAAGGTGCGGAGCGCCGGGAAGAACCGGTGGACCGCGAACGTCACGCACCCGTCCAAGGGCGGCTTCGTGTCGGTGCGCGTGAAGGCGCACGACCGTTCCGGCACGGGCGTGGACCAGACCGTGATCCGGGCGTACGCGCTCCGCTAGAAGGGGATCTCCACGCCCACCTGATCGACGTTGGCGACGGCCAGCAGCTTCTCCGGGTTGACGATGAAGTGCATCGCGGAGATTCGGCCGTCCTCGACGTCGAGGGCGACGACGGCGAACGGCTTGCCCGCCGAGGTGACGACGAGGGCGGGCTGGCCGTTCACGTTCGCCAGGTAGGCGTGCGCGTCTTCTGGTGCGCGCTTGTGCACACCGACCATGAACCGGCCGACCTTGTCCGCACCCACGATCGGGCGGCGTGCGGCCTGGACGACACCGCCGCCGTCACTCTGCATGACCACGTCGGGGGCGAGCAGGTCCATCAGCGAGGCGAGGTCGCCGTTCATCGTGGCCGTCAGGAAGCCGTCGGTGACACGGCGCTGGGTGGCCTTGTCGGTCTCGTACCGCGGACGGCGTTCGCGTACGTGCTCGCGGGCGCGTTTGGCCAACTGGCGTACGGCTTCCTCGCTGCGGTCGAGCGTCTCGGCGATCTCGGCGTAGGAGAACGCGAACGCCTCGCGGAGGACGAACACCGCCCGCTCCAACGGCGACAACGTCTCGAGTACGACCAGCATCGCGATCGACATCGAGTCGGCGAGCGCGACGCCGTCGGCGATGTCGGGGCCGGTGAGGATCGGCTCGGGCAGCCAGGGTCCGACGTACGCCTCGCGCCTCGCCTGCGCGCTCTTCAGCCGGTCGAGCGCGAGCCTGGTCGCGACGCGGACCAGGAAGGCGCGGGCGTCCTGGACCTCGTCGTGGTCGACCGTGCTCCACCGCAGCCAGGCGTCCTGGACGACGTCCTCGGCATCGGACCATCTGCCGAGCACGCGATAGGCGACGCCGAGCAGCAGGTCGCGCTGCTCCTCGAACGCGGCGGTGGCGGTTTCGGTCATCGCAGCCATCGTCTCCCGGGTCGGCCTTCGGCCGTACGACGGGGTAGCGCGGCGTGACGTGACATCCCCGGGTGGCCTTCCCTCGCCTCGCTCTGTCCCTACTCGACCCGTGGGGGCAGCGCGTCGGCGAGGGTGGCCTCGCCCGGTCGTTCAGATGAGGATGCCGGATCCGCGGCTTGGTCGCCACCGGAACGGGTGGTCCCTGTGGAGAAACCACTCACGGCTCGTCGCCAAGGTGGCACGGTGCGTGCGTTCTTGCTGGTGCCGGTCGCGGGGGCTCTCCGAGCTAGTGGACGAGGATCGCGCCGTAGTGGCCGGGGACGGTCACGGTCACGGTGCCGCCTGAGACGGTGGAGGTGGTGCCGGTGATCGCGTCCTTCATCGTCGCTCCGTCCGGCACCGACAGCTGGTAGGCCGGGATCGTGTAGGTCCGAGTCGCCGAGTCGTTGTTCAGCACGACGGCGATGCGGTTCGAGGCGTCCGCCCTCCCGAACGCGAAGAGCTTGGTCGCGTCGTCGACCGCCAGGGTCTGGAACGAGCCGGTGCGCAGCGCCGAGTACTGCTTGCGGATCGACGCCAGCTTCTGCACCAGCGCGACCGAGGCGTTGGCGGTCGTGGCCTGGGACCAGTCGAACGTGCGCCGGTTGTCCGGGTCCGCTCCGCCCTGCAACCCGTACTCGTCGCCGTAGTAGATCGTCGGCATCCCCACGTAGGTGAACTGGAAGAAGTGCGCGAGGTACGTCTTCCAGATGTCCCCACCGGCCCGGGTCCCGAACCGCGTGATGTCGTGGTTCGACAGGTGGTTGCTCATCGTCTGCAGCGCCGGCGTGGGGTAGTTGGCCCGGGTCCCGCGCAGCCACGAGTCGAACGCCGAAGCGCTCAACGAGGCCGCGTTGTTGGAGTAGTCGCGCCCGGTGATCCACTCCGACACGGGCTGGGTGAAGCCGTCGAAGTTGCTCGCGCCGTCCCACTCGCCGCCGGTCACCCAGGGCTGTGCGTTGCCCCAGTACTCGCCGAAGATCAGGGCGTTCGGGTTCGCGCCCTTCACCGCCGTGCGGAACTCGCGCCAGATCCCGTGGTTCGTCGCGTTCGAGCCGTTGCCACCGCCGGCGTCCGCGTACTGCGGCGCATCCAGCCGCCAACCGTCAACTCCAGATTGACGGAGCCATCTCTGCGCCACCGACGTCGTCGACCCGTACAGGGCGGTGCGAACGGCGGACGAGGCGAAGTCGTACTTCGGCATGCTCGGCGTGGCGTCGAAGAAGCTCGAGTACGTGTCCGGCCAGCTCTGGAACGTGTAGAAGCTGGAGTACGGACTCGCCTGCGACTCGTACGCACCCGTCACCGACGGCCACATGTTGCCGCGGTCGAACCACTTCGCCCAGCTGCCGCTGTGGTTGAACACACCATCGAGCACGATGCGCGCGGCAGGCCCGTTCGACGACGAGTGCAGATCGGACACCAGGCCGGACAGCGCGGCGTTGCCACCGAGGTGCGGGTCGACGTTGTCGTAGTCCTGCGTGTCGTACTTGTGGTTCGACGGCGACGTGAAGACCGGGTTCAGATAGACGGTGTTGATGCCGAGCGTGTTCTTCAGATAGCCGACGCGCTGCCGTACGCCCTGCAGGTCGCCGCCGAAGAACACGCTGGAGTTCACCGCCGGCGCCGTCGCGAACACCGACTGGCCCCACGCCTTCTGCTGGGTTGGCGCACCGAAGAACGTGTACTCGCCCGTCGTCACGTCGTTTGCCGTGTCCCCATTGGAGAAACGGTCCGGGAACACCTGGTAGATCGTCGCTGCCTTCGCCCACGCGGGCGTACTGAAGCCGGGGATCAGGAAGAAGTCCTGCTGCGAAGGCTCGTTGTCCGACACCCCCGCCGCGTTGTACCAGTCGGTGTCCGAACCGTCGTTGACCTGCAGCCGGTAGTACTTCGTCGAGCAGCTCGCCGGGATCGTTCCCGACCACCGGTCGAAGCGCCCCGTCGCGTCATTAGACACCCAGGCCATCGGCACGAAGTGGAACGAGGAGTCCGCGCTGTCGTAGTACTTCACGTTCGCGCTGGTGAGGTCGGTACGGAACGTCCGCAACGTCACCGTCACCGCGGTCGAGCAGGTCGGCTCCGACGTGCTCGCGTACAGCGGACCCTGGTCGTGGAACAGCCCGTTCCACTCGACGTTGTCGTCGGCCCCCGCCGCCCAGGCCGGCGCGCTCGGAACGACGAACCCGAACACCGAGAGCGCGAGCACAACCAAGCCCAGCAGCAGCCGTCTCATCCGAGCACTATGACCGCCGCCGACCGCGCGGGACAAGACGTGATGTCACAAGCTGCCAGCCGTCCTCGTCCTGGTACGACACCAACAAGGGAGCGGACATGGAAACCATCACCGTCGTCGGCGGCGGACTGGGCGGGCTCACCGCGGCGATCGCCGCGGCCGAACAGGGCGCTTCCGTCGACCTGTACGAGGGACACCAGACGCTCGGCGGGCGCGCACGATCAAGCGAGGGACCGTACGTCGCGAACGACGGCCCGCACGTCTTCTACGACAACGGGCCGCACTGGAGCTGGCTCGCGAGCCGCGGCCTGGTCACGCCATCGGCACGCGCACCGCTCGGTGCACTCACGAAGCTGCGGTTCAGGCACCAGGGCCGGCTCGTGGCACTTCCGCCTGGTGATCTGGCGAAGCTTCTGGCCAAGCGCAAGGTCGTCGCGCCCGTGGACCGTTCGCTGCGCGACTGGGCCGGCGAGCAGTTCGGCGCCGAGTCGGCACGGCAGATGGCGGGACTCCTCGGCGCGGTGACGTTCGACCACGACGCCGGCCGGTTGTCGGCGGCGTTCGGCTGGGAGCGCTTCGTCCGGGCGACCGCGCTCAAGTACCCGAGCGCGAGGTACGTCGTCGGTGGCTGGCAGGCGGCGATCGGCAAGTTCGCCGCGTACGCGCACGAGGTCGGCGTCCGGATCCACACCGGGCACCGCGTCGACGCCCTCCCCGACGGCCCGACGATCGTGGCGACGTCGCTCGACGCGGCTCGCCAGCTGCTCGGCGACGACACGTTGCGCTGGGAGAGCGGTCGAACGGCGCTGCTGGATCTCGCCGTACGCAAGGACAAGCGCGACCTGTTCCTCGTCTTCGACCTCGATCAGGCGGGGTTCTTCGAACGGTTCAGCGCCGCGGATCCCTCCGTCGCGCCCGCTGGCGAGTCGCTCGCGCAGGCGCAGCAGCCGTTGCGGCCGGGCGAGTCGAAGGCGGACGGCATCGCTCGGCTGGAGAAGCTGATCGATCTGGCGATGCCGGGCTGGCGGGATCGCGTCACCTGGCGGCGCGAGGCGATCGCGCACTGCCGCACGGGTGCGCTCGACCTGCCCGGCACGAGCTGGCGCGACCGGCCGGCGATCGACCGCGGGGACGGCGTCTACCTGGTCGGCGACCAGGTCGCGGCGCCCGGGCTGCTGTCCGAAGTCACGATCGCGAGCGCCCGTCAGGCCGCTGAGCTGGCCGTTGACCGAGCACGTGACAATCTGGAGAAATCGCATACACGCAGGTCAGCCGCCGGCTAGCTTAGGTCGGGCGCCGCCCGGGAGGGGGCGGCGACCACCTGGGGGAGCACATGAACTGCCCGCATTGCGGTCACCCGGTGCCGCCGGCCGTCTGCGAGACCTGCGAGGAGCCGATCCACGCACCCTCCGCGCCACGGCCGGTCGCGACGATGACACCGGCGGCTCCCCTCGCCGAGCGGATCGTCGTGCCGATCGGCATCCCGGCGTACCACCTGTACCAACCGCCGCCGGAGTGGCGCGAGGTCCGCCCGATCTCCGGTCTGCGCAGCGCGGTCATCACGTTCACCGTGCTGTTCCTCGCGGCCAACACTGTCTCGTACCAGCTGGGCATCGAGCGGATGCCCGCGATCCAGGCCGAGCTCGAGCCGCTGATCGCCGACCCGAAGCTGATCGAGACCTGGGACATGCAGGCGTTCGTCGCCGCGAACAACACGCTGTTCGCGCTCAGTCTGCTGACCGGGATTCTCTGTCTGGTGGCCGGCGTCTTCAGCGTGTGGTGGACGTTCCGGGCCCGCGGGAACGCGGAAGCGCTCGCGCCGTACGAGCATCGCCGGCACAAGCTGTGGATCATCTTCGCCTGGATCGTGCCGCCGGTGTTCCTGTGGTTTCCGAAGCAGATCATCGACGACATCTGGCAGACCAGCGACCCGAAGAGCACCAGCCGAGACCCCATGGTGCGCACGCGTTCCAAGGTGATCGTCAACGCCTGGTGGCTGGTCGTGCTGTCGTTCGTCACGGTCGTCGGTCTGGTCGCGGGGATGGCGTCCACGCCCGAGCTGACCACGGAGTTGCAGGTCGGAGCCAACGGGCTGCTCGTACTCGGCACCGTCATCTGGGTGGTCATCGTCTGGCGGATCTCCGCTCTGCAGGAGCGGCAGCGGGAGGAAGGACCACCGGCATGACGTACGCGGCACCAGCGACGCGGCTCGTCCTTCCGATGCGCGGGATGACCGTCACCACCACGGTGTTCCTCGCGGCGTGGGGCCTGCTCGCGATCGCGACGATCGTCGTGAACGTGTCGGGCATCCTCACCCTCGGGTCGTCGGGACCTCGCTCGGACCTCGACCTCGTCGTGTTCATGGCGTTGCTGTGCTTCTTCCTCCTGTATCCCGCGATCGCCGTGGTCGGGATCGTGTTCGTCATCTGGCTGATGCGGGCGCGGGAGAACGCAGAGAGCCTGTCGCCGTTCCCGCACCGCCGCTCGCGCGGGTGGCTCTTCGGCGGGTGGCTGGTGCCCGTGGTGAACCTGTGGTTCCCGAAGCAGATCGTCGACGACATCTGGCGGGCGAGCTCCCCGCGCCAGGACGGCCGGCGATCGGGCATCGTGCTGGCGTGGTGGGTCGGCTTCCTGGCCACGATGATCGGCCTGCCGATCCCGATCTCGGTGCTGATCGAGACCGTCGACGCCGGGACGGCGCAGTCCGCGCTGGTGGCGACCATCGTTCTCACGGTGGACGGCCTCGCGGCGGCGGGCCTGGCGATCGCGATGGTGTGGCGGATCGCCTCGATGCAGGAGTCTCTCGGGCAGGCGCCCAGTCAGCCTGGACCGCCGGGATGGGTGAGGTCGTAGGCGCGGGAGACCTTCTGGGGGACCACGAACCGCCACGCGTCCACGACGAGCTCGCGGGCCTCGGTCGGGTCCAGCGCGGCGAGTTCCGCGTGGACCCAGTTGAACCGCAGGTCCCGTTCCAGCGGCATGCGGAACTTGTCCGGTTCGCCGGCGACGAGCGCGGCGCGTTCGTCCTTCGGGAACGCGAACTCCATCACGGTCTCGTCGAGGGAGAACGCGACGTAGACGATCTGTTTGACCCGGAACTTCAACCGGCCGCGCACGTAGACCGGATAGGAGCGGTCGAGCTCCGAGCCCAGATCGCGAACATCCTCGATCACCGCCATGACGCACCCCCCG
>CAVXLQ010000016.1:0-11279 GCA_963762635.1 uncultured Actinomycetota bacterium | reverse complement strand
GACGAGGACCGCGAACCCGATGTCGATCTTCTGCAGGTGGGCGCGAAACCAGTACAGCGGTCGCGCTCGTCGTTGCTCCTGCACGAACCGAGCCTAGGGCGCTTCGGTGCCTCAGGGCTCATCCGTGCAGGTGAGATCGCCTCCGACCTACGGGGGAGCCCACCGCCATACGGCCGCCGGACGGCCGGTCGCGCGCACCCTGGCGCGCTCATCGGTACGTTCCAGGCCGTCGATGCCCGCGAGCGTCCGGTTGAGGTTGCCGGGGTCGGGCCGGGCGCCGGTGAGGGCGGCCGTGAGCTCGACCGCGCGGGTCGCCGGGAACGTCTCGCCGGTGAGCGCTCGCGTGAACGCGAGGTCCTTCCACAGCCTGCCAGCGAGGAGCGCGCGCGACGTGGCGACGATCCGGTCGTGGTCGAAGGCCAGCCGTGGATGCTCGTCGAACGGGACCCACTGCGCGAGCGTGTCGCCGTCGTACTGGCCGATCACCGCCCACATCGCGATCGACAGGGTCGGGCCGCGCGGGTCCCGGTGGGGTTCGTCGAATGTGACGAGCTGCCCGACCGCGAGGATGTGCGGCTCCGGAACGCCGAGCTTGACCGTCACCGCCCGCCGCGCGTCGCCGTCGAGCCGCGCACCCAGCCCGAGCAGGACGCCGGGCAGCGCGCGCCGGCCCTCGTACGGGCCACGCGGACGCCGCGCGATGCCGAACGTGACCCGCTCGTCGTCGGGCCAGAACCGCAGCGCGACGACGTCGATCGAGACGGCGGACTGATCGAGCTCCACGATCAGCGATCATGCCGCAACCCTGGCCCGCCGATCGGCACGGGACGGACCGTACGCCGTGACGACCACCGGGACACCGAGCTGCTGTTCGATCCACGGCACCGGGTCTGCCGGCAGTTCGGTGAGCACGGGCTCGGCGGTGGTCAGCAGCTTCGTGAGCCGTTCCTGGTGTTCGAGGTCCTGCCACGGGGCGCACGCGAGCTCGTCCACCAGACCGTCCTTGGTGAGGTATGCCGCCGCGGCCTTCCCCGGCGGGACGTCCAGGTGAGTGACCGCCAGCCCGTCGACACCTCCGCAGGCCGCGATCGCGTAGCGCAGCAGGATCGGGTCGAAGTGTCCGAGCCGGAACGCACCCTGGAACTCGCCGGTGGCGTTGTGCCGTTCGGGGATCCGCAGCGTCGGATCCTCGGTCGGGAACGGCCCGGCACCATGCCTGGTTTGGTATGAGCGAATCACGCCGAGCACGTACGTTCCGCCAAGCCGGCGTGCGTTCGTGGGCTCGACTGTCGACCAGGTGGTGTGCGGATGGAACCCGCGCCACTCGTCGAGCAGCACCCCTTGCGCGCCTTCGAAGACGAGCGGACCGGGCGGCATCGTGTCGACGATCCGAACGGCATCGGCGAATTCCCGGTAGAGCGCGACGAGGTCACCGACCGAGCTCGTCGCCGATCAGCGGTTCGTAGTGCCTGGCCAGGTCGTCGAGCAGGCGCCGAAGCCGGCGCGGGTCCCGGGAGTCCGCGACCCGCGGCGCATCGTGGGTCAGCGCGTACGACGCCGTCTCGCCGATTCCCTTGCCACACGAGCCGTGCCGGCGCGCTTCGTCCCGCGCGCGGTTGGCGGCCACGTGGATCGGTGTGGTGAGCAGCGCCCGTTCGTGAACGGAGATCAGCGACAGCGGATCGTCGATGCCGAGCGCCTCCAGGGCACGGGCCTCGGACGCGAGCGCGATCGGCTCGACCAGCACGTGCTCCGACAGCACGGTCGGCACCCCTGAGAAGGTCCCCGACCCGAACTGCGAGAACGTGTGGTGACGGCCCTCGGCGACGACGTTGTGCGCGGCCTGGGCGCCACCGTTGAACCGGACGACCGCGGCGACTGGCCGCGTGGCGCACAGCCAGTCGACGGTCGCGCCCTTGCCGGCGTCGCCGAAGCCGAGGTCGACGACGATGACGTTCATCGCGTCGCCAGCGCCTTCCGTACCGCGGCGGCCTCGTCGCGCGAGCCGATGTCGCCGAGGTCCGCGAGCCCGGTACGTACGTCGATGCGATCCTCACCCACGCCGATGGTCAGCGCGATGAGCTCGCACACCGCTGCCGGATCCGGGAGCTTCACGAACCGTTCGCCGAGCAGCCGCTGCCAGTGGTTCTCGATGTCGGGGTGGTCGTAGTAGCTCGACCCGCCGGGCAGGATGTACATGACGTGCCAACGCTCCTCGAGCTGGCGTAGATCGACGGGACCGAGACGTCCTGCGGCAGGTCGTCGCCGATCACCTCACGAACGTGTCGCCGCGACAGCCGCGGCTTGTTCAGCTCGTCGCCGATGATGAACAGGTAGCCCTTCTTCTGCCGCTTCTCCCACGCGTCGGTGACGATGTGGCGCGCCATGAAGTACGCGGCGAGCTCGTAGCTTTCCGACTTCTGCCCGCCGCCGTTGCCCTCCAGGAAGATCGTGCGCAGCTGCTCGTCCATCCGGTTGTCGGACTCGAACTGACCGATCTGCAGCGGCACGCGGTCGCTGTCGGCGTCGCCGATCCCGCCGAACAGGATCTGCGGATCGTCGGCGTACCCCTTGTCGCCAGCAGTCCGTGCAGCTTGCCGAGCTTGCTCTGCATGACGCGCGGCACGTGGCCCATCGACCCGGTGACGTCGAACAGCACCGCGATCGGCAGCGAGTTCGGCGTGGTCTTCGGAGTCGCGACTCTCGCGGAACGCGTCCCTCGGGTCGAGCGTCGGGTGGACCTTCCACGCTCTGCTCGGCAGGTGGCGCAGGTCGGCGGTGTAGCCGAAGTCGTCGAGGCCGTTGGCTCGGCGGTACGTACGTGCCGCGGTGTACGTGTCGTCGTCCCAGTGTCCGTATCCCATGGTGTCCCTCCGCTTGGTCGTCTTTATTTTAGTCTAGTCGACTAAAACAAGGTCGTCGAGAGGCTATTGGCGATTCGGGTGTTCGTGGGACTAGGCGCGCTTGCTCGCCGCGACGAGTTGTCGCATGCGTTCGAAGAGGAGGGCGAGGTCGTCGCGGAGCGGTTCGAGGCGTTCGGTGGGGAAGTCGGCGAACAGGTCGCGAAGGAGCTCGTCCTGCATCGCCTGGAGCTTGGCGGCGAACGCGTCGCCCTTCTCGGTCAGCGTCACGAGCGTGGAGCGCCGGTCGTCCGGGTGTGCGGACCTGGTGACGTGCCCGGTGTCGGCGAGGCGGTCGACGAGGCCGGTGACCGTACGCGGCGTGACGTCGAGCCGTTTCGCCAACTGATGCGACGGCATGGCGCCGCTCTCGGCGAGCGTCCACAACAGGTGGACGCGCGCCGGCGTCATGCCCTCGCGTTCGGCGAACTCGGTCAGGTCTTCGGTGAGCAACATGCTGATCGCCTGCAGCAAACCGAACACCGCGACGTCGGGTGACGTGTCGGAAGTCATATAGTGAGGCTACTACACAATGTTGTACGCTCACCAGCAACGGAGGTGAGAGGGATGGAAACCAACAAGAACGTCGAACTGCTCCGGTCGACCGTGGACGCGTTGAACGCGGGCGACCTGGAGACGTGCATGGCTCGGATGGAGCCGGAGTTCATCATCAACATCGCCGGCGTGCCACAGCGGACGGGAATCGACACCTGGAAGCTGGGAGTGGACTACTTCAAGCAGGCCTTCCCGGACATCAAGGCGACCGTCGAGGACGCGTTCGGCTCGGGCGACCGAGTCGCCGTACGGCTGACGTTCACCGGGACGCACGCGGGGGAGTTCCAGGGCATTCCCGCTACGGGGCGCACGGTGACGTACGAGAGCAACGAGCTCTACCGCGTGAACGACAACGGGCTGATCGCCGAGGAGTGGATCTGCTCGGACCTGGCCAGCCTGTTCGCGCAGATCAGCTGACCGGAAACCCGGTGGGGAAACGGGCGCGTCCGCTGACAAGATGGCGGACGTGCCCGCAGAGACTCTCACTCCACCTGCCCGGCCCCCTTCGACCCCGGTCGAGCTCGTTCCCGCGAGCCGCCACGACCGAGCTGTGCTGGAGAACCTGGGCCAGCTCTACCGCTACGACCTGTCCGAGGCGTACGGCCTGATGCCGAATCCCGATGGCACGTTCAACAATCGTCGCCTCGACGAGTTCCGTACCGGCCAGAAGCCCGACCACCGCGCCTGGCTGATCACCGCCGCCGGCAAGCTCGGCGGCTTCGTCATGACCGACCCGCACGAGGACGGCAGCATGACGATCGACGACTTCTTCGTCGTCCGCGCTCTTCGCCGTACCGGCGTCGGCCGCGAGGCGGCACGCCAGGCCATCGCGCTGTTCCCGGGTCGCTGGCGGATCGGCTACCAGCGCTACAACCCTGGTGTGGAACGCTTCTGGACCCAGGTCGCGTCCGACTTCGTCGGCGACGCGTGGAAGACGGTCGACGAGCCTCCCGTCGACGGGCGGCCGCCGGACACCTGGCTGTTCTTCACCACAAGGATCCCCTCCAGAAGCCCCGCCAGACCAGGAGCGCGGTGAACACCCTGGACCGGCCTGGCGACGACAACAGACGACTCCTCAAAAGGATCCCCTCCAGAAGCCCCGCCAGACCAGGAGCGCGGTGAACACCCGGTACCGGCCTGGCGACGACAACAGACGACTCCTCAAAAGGATCCCCTCCAGAGGCCCCGCCAGACCAGGAGCGCGGTGAACACCCGGTACCGGCCTGGCGACGACAACAGACGACTCGCGGGTTTCCCCTCTAAAAAGATCCCCTCCAGAAGCCCCGCCAGACCAGGAGCGCGGTGAACACCCTGTACCGGCCTGGCGACGACAACAGACGATTCGCGGGTTTCCCCACGCCCTCGTAGGTCACCAGAAACAGCCCCACAGCAGCAGCGTGAGGACGACGGCCAGCGCCAGAAGCCGCATGGGCTCAGTGCTGGGCGGGCAAGTCGAGGTGCTGCTCGATGCGTTCGAGGCGCTTCACGATCTCGGTGAGCACCTCGGTGCCCTTCGACTCGGCCGAGTCGCGCTGATGCGCGTATCCCATCGCGGCCGCACCGATGGTCCGGCGGATCGTCTTCGGGTCGGCGCCCGCCGCGTGCAGGACGGACCCCGCGACGCCGTCGGGTTCGGCGAGGAGTCCGAGCAGCAGGTGTTCACAGCCGACGTAGTTGTGGCCGAGCGCGATCGCCTCGGTGATCGCGAGCTCGAACGCGTTCGCGGCTGACGAGTCGAGGCGCTGCGGATCCGACCGTGGCGCGTCGGCGGGTGCGGGGGAGGCCTGGTCGAGGGCGCGCACGAGCGCGTCGGGCTCGATCTGGACGCTCCGCAGCACGCGCAGCGCGAGGTTGGTGCCTTCGGCGAGCATCGCGCCGAGCAGGTCCTCGGCACGTACCTCCGGGGCACCGGCCGAGGCCGCCCGCGTCACCGCGAGCCTGAGCACCGTACGGGTCCGCTCGGTGAAGCGGGTGAGCGCGCCTGTCGGCTGGTCGTAGTCGAGGTCGCCGAGCACGATGCCGCGCATGACGCGGATCCGGCTCACCGCTTCTTCCAGCGCGCGCTGGCACACCGCGGACACGGGAACGCCCGCGTCCTTCACGGCATCGGCGAGGTCGTCGGGCAGATAGACGTTGATCTTTGGCATAACCCCGACTGTAACCCCATGTGGGGTTACTCGCTAGCGGGGCGTGGTCCTTGGTACTCCTCGCCGTACGCACCGGGCGCGGGGCGGCGCTTCTTGCGGGGCGAGGTGAAGCCCGGCGCCAGCCTCCGCGCGATCACCAGGAACCCGGTGTGCCCGATCATCCGGTGGTCGGGACGGACGGCCAGCCCCTCGACGTGCCAGGAGCGGATCATCGTCTCCTCGGCGTGCGGCTCGGTGAAGCCGGAGTGCACGCGGACGGTCTCGACGAACCGCGCCATCTGGGTGGTCGTCGCGACGTACGCGCACAGCACGCCACCGGGGACGAGCACGCCGGCGGCCCACTCGACGCAGTCCCATGGGTTGACCATGTCGAGGATCACCCGGTCGACGTCGGCGTCGCCCTCGTACTCGACGACGTCGCCGACCACGAGGTTCCAGTGCGGCTGCTCGCCGTGGAGGAAGCGCTCGACGTTCTTCTTGGCGATCTCCGCGAAGTCCTCGCGCCGTTCGTACGACGTGACCTTGCCCGAGGGGCCGACGGCACGGAGCAGGTACGACGACAGCCCGCCAGAGCCGGCGCCGGCCTCGATCACGTGCGAGCCGGGGAAGATGTCGGCGATCACCAGGATCTGCGCGGCGTCCTTCGGGTAGATGACCGCGGCGCCGCGCGGCATCGCGACGACGTAGTCCGCGAGCAGCGGCCGGATCACCAGGTACTCGACGCCGCCGGTCGACTTCACGACGATGCCCTCGGGCTTGCCGATCAGGTCGTCGAGCGCGATGCCGCCCTTGTGGGTATGGAAGATCTTTCCCGGGACGAGCGTGATCAGGTGCCGCTTGCCCTTGGGGTCCTCCAGGCGGACCTGGTCCCCGGCTTCGAGCAGGCGAGAACGGTCAGACAACGAACGACTCCTAGCGAGGTACGGGCGGTCCGGCGGGCTCAGGCCTTGGCGAACGCCTGGTCGACGTCGCTCGAGGCGAGGATGCCGTACACCTGTCCGTCGGGCTCCACCAGGAGGTACTCCGAGTTCGGCGTGCCGCTCATCGCCTGGACCAACGCCTCGCCGGTGAGGTCGGCCGGGAGGACCAGGCCGGGCTCGATCTTTCTCGCCACGTCGCCCACGGCGACCCAGGGGCGGCGGTGTTCCGGGGTGGCGAGGACGGCGGCCTCGCTGACCAGGCCGACCGGGCGGCCACCGGGGTCGACCACGACGAGGCCGCCGGACTGCGCCTCCTGGGCACGCCTGATGGCCTCGGAGAGCGGGAGCTCCGGGGGTACGGGGACGCCGCGCCTCGCGAGCTGCCTCGCCTGGAGGGCCGGGAGCTTCTTCCGTACGCGGGCCGAGACGAGGGCCTGCGTCGAGCCGGCCCAGAGGAACGTCGCGATCAGCACGCTCCAGACGATGTGCAGGATGCTCGGCATCCCGTTCGTCCCGGCGAACCAGATCCACGGCACCGCGAGAACGAGCACGGCGACGACGCGGCCGGCCCAGCCGGCGATGAGCGTGCCGAGGTGCGGCTTCCGTGAGATCGCCCAGATGGCGGCGCGCAGGATCCGGCCGCCGTCGAGGGGGAGACCGGGGAGGAGGTTGAAGACGCCGATGAGGAAGTTCGCTGACGCGAGCATGTACAGCACCAGCGACAGCAGCGGTGGACCGGCAACGACCTCGTAGCCGAGCCAGGCGACCAAGCCGATGGCGAGCGAGGTCAGCGGCCCGACAACAGCGACCGCGAACTCGCGCCAGGGCGTCTCGGGCTCGCGTTCGATCTCCGAGACCCCGCCGAGGAACTGCAACGTGATGCTGCGGACCGGCAATCCGAACGCACGCGCCACGAGCACGTGCGCGATCTCGTGCACGAGCACGGAGCTGTACAGGAGGATCGCGAAGCCGAACGCCGCGGCGTAGGACAGGACCCCCAGCTCGGGCACCGCGGCCTGCACCGACGGGGTGAAGGCGTAGGCGATCAGCAGGGCGACGAAGATCCAGGAGACGTTGACGTACACGGGCACGCCGGCGATCCGCCCGATCTTCAGCGCGCCGAAGCGCCGCTGCTGCGGAGGTTGCTCGCTCGGCTGGCCGGGCTGGTTCTGCTGCTGGTCGGAGCGCTGCGGCTCTGCCACGTTGGTCGGGACTCCTCGAGGTGTGCTGCGTACTGCCGGTATTTCGAGCAACGCTATCCGACACCCGCGGCGTTCCCTGTGGAAAGGCGCGCCACTCCGAAATCGCCGTGACGCGGTGTCGGATCGGGGCCTCGGTGTTCGTCGCAGGGGTGAGGCTGCCCCAGGAGGGGCGGCCGGAACCACAGGAGGAGATTCTCGTGCGCCCACTCATTCTTCGCCACGGTCTGTCCCTCGATGGCTTTGGCGCACCGCCGGCGGGTGTGCCTGACGACTTCTTCCTGGAGTACGACGAGGACGAGGAGTTCGTCGCGCACATGGCCGAGGTGCTCGGCGGCGCGGGTGTGCACGTGATGGGTGCCCAGGCGTACCGGGAGATGGCGGGGCACTGGCCCTACCAGGACGGCCCCGAGGCCGAGGCGATGAACAGGATCCCGAAGGTCGTCTTCTCCCGGAGGCCGATCGACACCCCCTGGGCAACGACCACCGTCCGCTCAGGTGACCTCGCCACCGAGATCGCGGACCTGAAGGCGCAGGACGGCGGCCCGATCCTCGCGCACGGCGGCGTACGTTTCGCGCGGGCGCTCGTGCGTGCCGACCTCGTCGACGAGTACCACCTGTTGGTCAGCCCGGTCGCCCACGGGGGCGGCAGCCCGCTGTTCACCGAGTTCACGAAGCTGAAGCTGGTCGACGTGAAGTCGTTCCCGAGAGGCAACCTCGCCCTGACCTACACCCGCCCGGACACGCCCGCGTCCTGAAGGGGCTTCGTCGAGAGTGGCGCGCCTGGCGTGGTCGTGTCGGTCCACTCCCATACAGTCGTCGCCATGGGCCTGACACACGTGGAGCATCGGACCGCCATCGACCCGGTCGAGCGGCCCGACGTGCTCGGCGTGCTCTCGCCGTCGCGGGCCAGCGACTTCCTGACCTGTCCGCTGCGGTATCGGTTCCGGGTCATCGACAAGATCCCGGAGAAGCCGAGCCCGGAGGCCGCTCGGGGCACGGTCGTGCACGCCGTTCTAGAGCGGCTGTTCGATCTGCCGGCGAGCTCGCGGACGTTCTCCGAGGCCGACCAGCTGTTGCGGCCGCAATGGGACGCGTTGGTCGAGGCCGAGCCGGAGCTTTCGGCGCTGTTCGACGACGATTCGACGACGGTGGACTCGTTCTTGGCTCGGGCTCGGGAGCTGCTCGAGGGCTACTTCACGCTGGAGGACCCGACCCGGCTGGAGCCGGCCGAGCGGGAGCTGTACGTCGAGTCGCTGCTGGACTCCGGCCTCTTGCTGCGCGGCTACGTGGACCGCCTGGACGTGGCGCCGAACGGTGCCGTGCGAGTGGTCGACTACAAGACCGGCAAGGCGCCGCGCGAGGGGTACGAGCAGCGCGCGATGTTCCAGATGCGCTTCTACGCCCTCGTTCTCTGGCGCCTCCGCGGCGCCGTCCCGAAGCTGTTGCAGCTCGTCTACCTGGGCAGCGGCCACGTGCTGCGCTACGAGCCGGACGAGGCCGACCTGCTCGCGACCGAGCGCAAGCTGCACGCGGTGTGGAAGGCGATCGACCGAGCTCGGACCACGGGTGAATGGCGCGCGAGCCCCAGCGCGTTGTGCGACTGGTGCGACCACAAGGTCCGCTGCCCGGCCTTCGGCGGCACCCCGCCGCCGCTGCCGGAGAAGACCGAGGTGGCCGATGTGGACTCCGAAGCCCCCTCGCCCCGAGCCTCGGCCGTCGACCTCTGACCCGATCGGCGCCGCGCCTTCTACTGACCGGATCGCGGCTCACACCGTGACCTGACGTCGACGCCGATCCTTCGCCTCGTGCGTCCGCTGACGTGGCTCGCACTGGCAATCTGAGCGGCATTGGGCCCTCCACTGCGTGCTGCAAGAGGCCGAACGACCGGCGAATGGCGCGCGAGCGGGCCGCCACTCGCCGTCTGGGGGATACCCGACTCGCTCCGCAGCTGGTGCGACCACGAGGTCCGTTGAGCGGTCCGCCACCATTGCCGGCGGCTGCCGATGTGATCGCCGTCGACCTCTGACTACAAGCGGGCCTGTCCGCTCATAGCTGAATCCCAGCGACGTCATTCCCGGCATTCCACGGACATGACGGTGATTCCGCACGCCAGGGGATGGGAGCGATGATCCGCGGGCATCGAGCGCGACACGCGGGTTTCGTTCCAACACCGTAACGAACGCTTACACGTTCCTGTCCGTGCTCCTGGGTATAACCACAGTGTTTCGTGTTCGACGCGTCTCGTTCCGTGTACGCAGACGTGGACCTTTGGGTGGGTCCGGGATATAGGGTCGGAACCGGGTCGAGAGCGGTTAGCGTCAAGCATGAAGCACCAGGCACGACGACGCCGGCCGCGGCCGACAGCACGAGGACCGGGGAGGTGAGGAAGGTGCCCGCACACGATGACAGACGCGGGTCGCGCTCGGCTGCCGAGCTCGCCAGCCAAGTCACGTACCTTGAAGAAGAGGTAGCGGCACTCCGGCGACGACTCGCCGAGCAGCCACGAGAGAGCCGGCAGTTCGAGCAGAGGCTCGCCGAAGCTCAAGCCATGCTCGCCAACGTCACGGCCCAGAACGAGCGACTGGCCGCGACCCTTCGAGAGGCCCGCGAGCAGATCGTCACGCTCAAGGAAGAGGTCGACCGGCTGGCACAACCGCCAGCGAGTTTCGGCATCTTCATCGAGCGCAACGACGACGAGAGCGTGGACGTCTACACCGGTGGGCGGAAGCTCCGCGTCACCGTCAGCCCGAGCATCGACCTGGACGAGCTGCGGCGCGGCCAGGAGGTCATGCTCAACGAGTCCTTCAACGTGGTGCGCGCCCTCGGCTTCGAAGAGGTCGGCGAGGTCGTGACGTTGAAGGAGGTGCTCGAGGACGGCGAACGTGCGCTCGTCATCGGGCACACCGACGACGAACGCATCGCACGGCTCGCCGAGCCGCTGCGCGACATCGCGATCCGGGCCGGCGACGCGCTGCTGTTCGAGCCGCGGTCCGGGTACGTCTACGAACGCATCCCGAAGTCCGAGGTCGAGGAGCTCGTCCTCGAAGAGGTCCCGGACATCAGCTACGAGGACATCGGCGGCCTGCCAGGCCAGATCGAGCAGATCCGCGACGCGGTGGAGCTGCCGTACCTGCACGCCGATCTGTTCAAGGAGCACCAGCTCAAGGCGCCCAAGGGCATCCTGCTGTACGGCCCGCCCGGCTGCGGCAAGACGCTGATCGCCAAGGCGGTCGCGAACTCGCTGGCCAAGCAGGTCGCGAAGCGGGACGCCAAGACGGAGGGGAAGAGCTACTTCCTCAACATCAAGGGCCCCGAGCTGCTGAACAAGTACGTCGGTGAGACCGAACGGCACATCAGGCTCGTGTTCCAGCGGGCGCGGGAGAAGGCCGACGAGGGTACGCCGGTCATCGTGTTCTTCGACGAGATGGACTCGCTGTTCCGCACTCGCGGATCCGGTGTCTCCAGCGACGTGGAAAACACGATCGTTCCGCAGCTGCTGAGCGAGATCGACGGTGTCGAGGGCCTCGAGAACGTCATCGTGATCGGTGCGTCCAA
>CAVXLQ010000015.1:0-128969 GCA_963762635.1 uncultured Actinomycetota bacterium | reverse complement strand
GTGATCATGAAGCCGGAACGGTGCTATACGCCGGTTTGGCTTCATGATCACGATCATGATCACCGGGTGAGCGGCGGCCCAAGGACCGCGGCCCCCGGCTAGGGTTCGTCTCGATGAAGAGGACCTCGACCAGACTCGCTGACGGTCGCGAGCTGATCTACTTCGACGAGCGCGACGACACCGTTCGGGACGCGCGCGACACTCGCGACCTGCCCGAGCGGGCTCAGGGGTCGGAGATGCGGTACGACGCGCTGACCGACGACTGGGTCGCGGTCGCCAGCCACCGGCTGACCCGGACGTTCCTGCCGCCGGCCGACCAGTGCCCGCTCTGCCCGTCCAAGCCCGGGCGCCCCAGCGAGATTCCGGCCGAAAGTCTACGACGTCGTCGTGTTCGAGAACAGGTTCCCCTCGTTCTCCGCCGACGCCGAGCTGCTCAGCGAACCCGTCGCCGACCCGTTCGGCCGCCGTCCAGGTAAGGGGCGGTGCGAGGTCGTCTGCTTCACCTCCGACCACAACTCGGCGTTCGCCAAGCTCACCGAGGACCGGGTCCGTACGGTCATGACCGCCTGGGTCGACCGCACCCTCGAGCTGAACGACACCCAAGGCGTCGAGCAGGTCTTCTGCTTCGAGAACCGCGGCGAGGAGATCGGCGTCACCCTGCACCACCCGCACGGCCAGATCTACGCCTACCCGTACGTCACCCCTCGCACCACCCAGATGCTCACCAGCGTCGCCAAGTACAAGGACAAGACGGGCGGCCGCAACCTGTTCGAGGACCTCGTCGAGGGCGAGCGCAACGCCAAGGTCCGCGTCGTCGCGGAGACCGAGCACTGGGTCGCGTACGTCCCCGACGCCGCCCGCTGGCCCGTCGAGGTCAACCTCGCTCCCCTGCGCCGCGTCCCCGACCTGCCGAGCCTCACCGAGGCGGAGCGGGACGACTTTGGCCCGCTGTACTTGAGGATTCTCAACGGCCTCGACCGCTACTTCGATATCACGCTGCCGTACATCGCGGCCTGGCACCAGGCACCCGTACGCGAAGGCCGCGAGGACTTCGGCGCGTACCTGCAGGTCTACTCGGTCCGCCGAGCCCCCGACAAGCTCAAGTACCTCGCCGGCTCCGAGTCCGGCATGGGTGCCTGGGTCAACGACGTCGCGCCCGAGTCCATCGCGGCCAGGTTGCGGGAGGTGCTCTAGATGAAGGTGCTCGTGACAGGTGGCGCCGGCTACATCGGCAGCATCGTCGGCGCGCTGCTGGTCAAGGCCGGCCACGACGTGACCGTGCTCGACGACGTCTCGACCGGCCACGCCGCGAACGTCCCCGACGGCGCCAGCTTCGTCCAGGGCCGCATCCAGAACGCCGCGAACGTCCTCGACCCCAGCTTCGACGGCGTCCTGCACTTCGCCGCGAAGTCGCTCGTCGGCGAGTCCGTCGCCAAGCCCGACCTGTACTGGCGCAACAACGTCGCCGGCACGCTCGACCTGCTCGACGCGCTGCGCCAGCACAACGTCAAGCGGATCGTCTTCTCCTCGACCGCCGCGACGTACGGCGCCCCGGAGTCCATGCCGATCACCGAGACCACGCCGCCGCAGCCGACGAATCCGTACGGAGCCTCGAAGCTCGCGGTCGACCAGATGCTCACCGGCGAGGCGGCCGCGTACGACCTCGCCGCGGTCAGCCTGCGTTACTTCAACGTGGCTGGGGCGTTCGAACGGTACGGCGAGAAGCACGACCCCGAGACGCACCTCATCCCCAACCTGCTCGAGGTCGCCGCCGGCACCAAACCGGAGGCACAGCTGTTCGGCACCGACTACCCGACGCGCGACGGCACCGCCGTCCGCGACTACCTGCACGTCGTCGACCTCGCCGACGCCCACCTGCGCGCGCTCGAGGCCGCCCAGGCCGGGCAGCACCTGATCTGCAACCTCGGCACGGGCACCGGCTACACGGTCCGCGAGGTCCTGGACGCCGTACGACGGGTCACCGGACACCCGATCCCGGTGGCCGAAAGCCCCCGCAGGGCTGGTGATCCGCCCTCGCTCGTCGCCTCCAACGAACGCGCCAAGAAGGTCCTCGGCTGGGTCCCCGAACGCGACCTCGACGCGATGGTCGCCGACGCGTGGGCGTTCCGGCAGAAGGGTAGCGCCGCATGACCTCCGGCCAGTGGGCCGCGCCGGGCCGCGTCAACCTGATCGGCGAGCACACCGACTACACCGACGGCTTCGTGCTACCGCTGGCGTTGCCGCAGCGCGCGGTCGCCACCGCGGCTATCCGCGACGACGGCCTGCTGCGGATCGCGTCGAAGCAGGAGCCCGTGACGGTCGAGACCGAGGTCGCGAAGCTCGCGCCCGGCACGGTCGAGGGCTGGGCGGCGTACGTCGCCGGCGTCGTCTGGTCGCTCCGCGAGGCCGGCCACGAGGTCGGCGGCATGGACATCACGGTCGACGGCAACGTGCCGCTCGGTGCCGGGCTGTCGTCGTCCGCCGCGCTCGAGTGCGCGACCGCGTTGGCGGCCGTTGACCTGTACGGGTTGACGATCGAGCGTCCGCAGCTCGCCCGGCTGGCGCAGCGCGCCGAGAACGACTTCGTCGGCGTGCCATGCGGGATCATGGACCAGTCGGCGTCGCTGCTGTGTACCGAGGACAACCTGCTGTTCCTCGACACCCGTGACATCTCGACCGAGCAGGTCCCGTTCGACCTCGCGTCGGAATCCCTTGCCCTGTTGGTGATCGACACCAAGGCGCCGCACGAGCTGGTGGACGGCGAGTACGCCGCGCGTCGCCGTACGTGCGAGGAGGCGACCGCTGTCCTCGGCATCGCGGCCCTCCGCGACGTGACCGATCTCGACGCCGCGCTGGATGCCCTCGAGGACGAGGTCATGCGCAAGCGCGTCCGTCACGTCGTCACCGAGAACGCCCGCGTGCTGAAGACGGTCGAGCTCCTGCGCGCCGGCCGGGTCCGCGACATCGGGCCGCTGATGACCGCGTCGCACGAGTCCCTGCGGACGGACTTCGAGGTCACGGTCCCCGAGCTCGACGTGGCCGTCGAGGCCGCGCTCGCGGCCGGGGCGTACGGGGCGCGGATGACCGGGGGCGGGTTCGGCGGCTGCGTGATCGCGCTGATCGACGCCGGCGCGGATTCTGACGTGCTGGCGGCCGTCACGCGAGCGTACGGTGAACGAGGCTTCACCGCTCCGACCTCGTTCGTCGCGACCGCCTCGGCTGGCGCACATCGCTTGGCGTAACGGAAGCTGAACGATTGGTGAGGTGTTCGCGCGCCCGCTTCGCAGCGTGGAATCGACCACTCACACTGGAATAGTGGCCACGACGCTGGATCGCACGATCACCGCGACGGCGCCTAGCTCACGGGGATGGCACGACCTCACGGTGGGCGCGGGTGAGCCGCTCGTCCGACGTTTCCTCCGAACCGACTCGTCGCAAGCCGACGCGGGCGGCCGAGCCGATCCGTTGCTCGCGTTCGCGCACCTGTCCGATCTGCATGTCTGCGACCACCAATCGCCAGCGCGGGTGGAGTTCTGCGACCGGTACGCCGATCCGGACTCGCCCTACCGCGGGCAGGTCGACTCCCTCGGGGCCTACCGGCCGCAGGAGCTGATGACCACACACGTTCTCGACGCGGCGGTGCGTTCGGTCAACGCGTTGGCGACCGGCGCCCCGGTGACGGGGATGCCGCTGGGCTTCGCGATCGCGACCGGCGACCTGGTGGACAACGCGCAGGCGAACGAGGTCGCGTGGTATCTCGCCTTGCTGGACGGTGGATCCGTGACTCCGGACTCCGGCGACCGGCGCCGGTACGAGGGCGTCGCCGACTTCGCGCGCTACGACGTTCGCTACTGGCACCCGGAGGGCTCGCCGGACGGGTTCGCCGAGGATCTGCCGCGGTCCTTGTATGGGTATCCGGTGGTTCCTGGCCTGCTGGACGCGGTGCGGTCGCCGTTCGCCGCGGCGGGGTTGGTCGTTCCTTGGCTCGCGGTGTACGGCAACCACGACGCGCACCTGCAGGGCATGGCGCGGTCGACGCGGGTCGTGCGGGCTCTCGCGACGTTGGGGACGAAGCTGATCGAGATCCCCGCGGGCCTCGATCCGGCCGCGATCTCGAAGGGCGACAGTCACATCGACCTGGGGAAGATCCTTGCCCTGTTGCGATCCAAGCGGCGTCGCGTCGCGCGGGACGCCGAGCGGCGGCTGCTCTCGCGGCCGGAGTTCGTGGCGGCGCATTTCGCCTCGCAGGGAAAGCCGCAGGGGCACGGCTTCTCGGTGACGAACAAGGAGCAGGGCACGGCGTACTACCGGTACGACTCGGGGCTCACGTCGGTGTTGGTGCTGGACACGGTCAACGAGCACGGCGGATACGACGGCTCGCTGGACCGTTCGCAGCTGCGCTGGCTGATGGCCGAGCTGGCGGCGGCACAGTCGGAGCGGCGGTACGTGGTGGTGGCCTCGCATCACACGTTGGACACGCTGACGAACGGGCAGGCGCCGGCGAAGTCCGCTTCGCATCGCGTGTTGGGGCCGGAGATTCTGCGGATGCTGCAGTCGTACTCCTGCGTGGTGCTGTGGGTGAACGGGCACACGCACACCTGCACGGTGCGGCCGCACGACACGCTGTGGGAGATCACCAGCCCTTCGTTGGTGGACTGGCCGCAGCAGGGGCGGTCGATCGAGCTGGTGCGCAACGGGAACGGGACGCTGTCGACGTACTCGGTGCTGGTCGACCACGACGGCGAGCCTGCCTGGTCGGGTGCGACGGACTCCCCCGGCGCTCTGGCGTCCCTGTCGCGAACGCTGTCGGCGAACGACTGGCAGGTCCGGGCGAACACACCGGCCGAGAGCGCCCGGCGCGGCACTGTCCTGGATCGGAACGTCGAGCTGGTCCTGCCCGATCCGTTCGCCAGCTGACCCTCCCCTACGCGCGGGCCCCGTGATCATGATCGTGATCATGAAGCCGAACCGGTGGCATACGCCGATTTGCCTTCATGATCACGATCATGATCACGGCGGACGGGGCGGAGGGGCGGAGGGGCGGAGGGGCTAGCGTTGGCGGGATGGTGAGCATCCCGTCCAGCGTGCTGGTCCACGAACACGTTCTCGTCGACTTCGGTGGCGTGGTCAACCCTGGTTCCTACGATGCGGACGAGGTGTTCGCGGTCGCGAAGCCCAAGCTGGACGAGGCGTACGCGCTGGGGTGCCGGCGGCTGCAGGAGTGCACGCCGAACCATCTGGCGCGGGACCCCGCTCTGCTGCGGCGGTTGGCGGACGCGACCGGGATCGAGATCTGGACGAACACCGGCATCTACGGCGCGGCCGACCGGATCGCGGTGCCGGACTACGCGCGGACCGGGTCGGCCGAGGAGCTGGCGAAGCGGTTCGTCGCCGAGCATCGTGACGGGATCGACGGCGTACGGCCGCGGTTCGTCAAGACGGCGGTACGGGACGGCGATCTCGAGGAGCTCGACCGCAAGCTCGTTCGCGCCGCCGCGCTGACCGCGCTCGAGACGGGGATGACCGTCGCCTCGCACACCACGACCGGGCGGGCCGCGTTGCAGCAGCTGGAGGTCTTCGCCGAGGTGGGCGTGCCTCCCGAGAAGTTCGTGTGGGTGCACGCGCAGGCCGAGCCCGACGCGGCGTTCCACGAGCAGGTCGCCCGCGCCGGCGCGTGGGTGGAGATCGACGGGCTGTTGTCGGACGAGATCACGTGGCAGCAGACCTGCGTCGAACGCCTTGCCGCCCTGGATCTGTTGGGGCGGACGTTGGTGGCGAACGACTCCGGCTGGTACCACGTCGGCGAACCCAGCGGCGGCACGTATGTCGGCTACGGCCGCCTCTACGACGAGCTGCTCCCCGCCCTCGACCCGTCCTGGCACCAGGCGCTGATGGTCGACAACCCGCGCGCGGCCTTCGGCTGATCTACATAGGTCGGATTGGGTCACCGCTTGATCTACATAGGTCGGTCAGGGAGCCGGTACCAGCGTGAGGCGGTCGCGCCGAGGACGTTGGCGTCGTGGCCGACCGCCGAGGCGAGCTCGTTCCAGGTCTCGACGTACCCGTGCCGCAGCAGGATCACCGGCCAGTTGCTCGCGAGCATGCAGCGTTCGGTGCCGAACGTGCCGACCGCGCACTCGACGCATGGCACCAACTCGGCGGTCGACCACTCCCACGACGTCAGCACGTCGAGGCCGACGGAAACCTTGAGCGCGACGTTCGGGTGCCCGGCCAACCTGGCCAGCCGCGCCGTCCACGCGTCCCACGAACCCGAGCCGAGTGGCGGCCGGGCAAGGTGGTCGACGACGATCCGCAGCTCCGGCAAGCGCTCGGCGACCTCACCCACCTGAACCGCTTGCGTGTCGTCGAGCACGACCACGTCCCACACCCACTGCCGCTCGGCGAGCGCATCCAGAATTTCCAGAGTGCCGCCGTTCGTCAACCAGGCAAGAGGATCGCGTCCTACTAGGCACCGGATCCCGCGGACAGCCGACTGACCGTCGATCCGCGCGAGCTCAGCCCGTGCGGCCGGCGGATCGTTCAAGGGCAGCCAAGCCACCACACCGGCGACGAACGGGATCGACGCGTAGGCCAGCAGCCGATCGTTCTCCGCGCTCTCGTCGACATGCTCGATCAGGACGGTAGCGTCGACGTTCGCCGAAGCCAGCAAGGGCGAAAGCTCGCCCGCCTCGAAGTCGCGCTCCAGCTCGGCGGTGCCCGCCGGGCGCCACGACTGATGCTGCGCTCCCGTCCGCCAGAAGTGATGGTGCGTGTCAACGATGGGCATGGCGCTCCACGGTCTCGGCCATTGTCTGCGCGAGCAGCCCGGCGAGCGGCACCCGCACGTCCGCCGAGCGGGCGGCCGCCACGATCTCCCACAAGTCCTTGCTCCATGGGCGGAACGGCACCGCGGTCCCGGCCGCGTCGTACGCCGCGGCCACCTCGTCGAAGAAGCCCCAGTGCCGCGCCACCCACGAGTCACCCGTGCTCGTCGAGGCGACCGCGAGCACGTTCTCGACCGAAACGCCGTACGCCGCGGCGAGCTCCAACGCCTCATGCGTGCCAGCGAGCGCGGCGAACATCATCAACTGGTTCGCCAACTTCGCCGCCGCGCCAGCGCCAGGCGCACCGACGTGCACGACCTCCGAGGCGACCGCGTCAAGGTAGCCTTGCGCCCGCTCGAGAGACGTGTCCGACGCCCCCGCCATCACGGTCAGGGAACCAGCGCGAGCACGTTCGAACCCGCCACTCACCGGCGCATCGACGAACGCCACCGCACGCGAAGCGGTCAGCTCACCGAGCGAACGAGCCGTCGCCGGCAGCACCGTACTGTGCACCACCACGACGCCATCGTCCGGCACCGACGAGAGCAGATCCTCGTCCAGCAAGAGAGTTCGGACGGCGTCGTCGTCCGGCACCGCCAACGCCAGCACCGAGCACGCGAGGTCGCCGACGCCCGAAGCGACGGCGCCGCCGCCCTCCGCCAACGCCTCGAGCTGGGACGAGCGCGGGTCGTACCCCGTCACCGACCAGCCGGCGTCGACGAGCGCCAAGGCCATCGGCAACCCGAGGTTGCCGAGGCCGGCGAAACCAACGGTCTTGCTCACAGGCCGGAGTAGTAGGCCTCGACCGACTCGATGTCGATCGTCGGGTCGTCCGGCAAGCCGAGCTTGTCGTACACCTTCTTCCGCGCGTGCATGTCCGCGATCAACACAGCCCGCGCATGGAGAGCGACCTCCTCGGCCACCTCGACGGGAACGACGATCACGCCGTCGTCATCGGCGCCGACGATGTCGCCCGGACGGACCTGCACTCCCCCGCACCCGATCGTGCCCTGCACCTCCACGAGCTGGATGCGCCCGGGGATGATCGTCCGGCCGCGCGCCGCCGCGCACACCGGCGTCTTCTGCAGCGCGATCTCCGCGGTGTCGCGGCAGAATCCGTCGGTCACGATGCCGGCGGCACCGTTCGCGTGCGTCGCCATCGCGTTCATCGAACCCCAGAAGCCGACCTCGCGCGCGCCCCCGCCGTCGGTCACGACGACCGCGCCCGACTCGAGCTCGGGCATGCGTTCGTTCCCCACCTCGGAGAACCAGATCCGGTGCGCCTCGACGATGTCCTGCGTGGTGTCGAGCTTCCACATCGGGCGGTTCGACGGCACACAGCGCTGGGTCACCGCGGGTCCCCAGAACTTCATGCCAAGCCAGATCGGCCTGACGTCGCGGGACATCAACCCGATGTCGAAATACCCGATTCCGTCCATCGCGTCGGCGACGTCCACCACGCGAAGGTGTTTGTAGAGGGCTGCGAGCTGGCCGGTTTCGGAAACCGTGGTCGACATGCAGATCTCCTTAGCAAAGGAGCCGAATGGACTTTGGCCGTGTCTGGCAATGAGCCTTGCTGACAGGCTAAGCAGCGTGCTCTATTGTCTACAAGAGTCAATAGACGGACTGTCCAATCCGGTCAACACCTCGCAAGGACGTCGATGTCGCCCGACCGCCTCGAACCTCAAAGCCTTGTCGCGCTGGCGACCGACGCCATCCGCGCGATGATCCTCGAGGGCGAGCTGGGTCCGGGCGCGCGGCTGCGCGAGGAGCAGTTGGCCGAACGTCTCGGCATCAGCCGGCCGCCGCTTCGCGAAGCTCTCCGCCTCCTGGAACGCGAAGGGCTCGTCGTCGCGACTCCCCGCCGTGGCGTGGCTGTCACGGAGCTGTCCGACCAGGACGTACGCGAGATCCTCACGTTGCGCTCGGCGCTGGAACGGCTCGCGGTGGAGCTCGGCGTACCCGTGACAGACGAGGCGCGGCTCGACGACTGCCGCAGAGCCCTTGCGGAGATGGAGAAATGCGCTCGCGACGAGGACCGCGCGGGCCTGGTCGAGCGCGGGTACGCGTTCCACAGCTCGATCGTCGCGCTCGCGGGCCACCGCCGGCTGCTGGCGCTCTACCACTCGTTGCACGACCAGCTGTTGCTCTGCATGGCGATGAACCTCTATGCCCGCGAGAACTTCTATGAAGATCTGCTGACGCACGTCGAGCGCCATCGGCAGCTACTCGAGGTCATCGAGACGGGCGACCCGGACGCCGTTCTGGAAGCCCTGGCCGCGCACGGCGAGCGCTCGTTCACCAAGCACCAACGAAAGCAGGACCCTCCAGAGTAGAACCGGTGAAAGGGGTCGATCGTGAACCAGAGGCACCTCAGCCGTCGCCAGCTCCTCGGCGCCGCTTCGACCGCCGCAATCGTCAGCGCGTGCTCGCCGTTCGGCGGCCGGGACTCCGGCGGCAGCGCTGGTGGCAGCGGCGGAGACACGAAGACGATCAGGTTCATCACCCCGGCCGACCTCGGCCTCGAGCGCGAGCTCTACACCGGTTTCCTCAAGGACTTCGAGAAGCAGAACTCGGGGACGAAGGTCACCGTGACGTTCGAGGCTTGGGAGGACTACATGACCAAGCTTCCGACCCTGCTCGCCGGCGGAGCGATCCCCGACCTGATCCACCAGCACATGAGCATCGTGCAGGACTACGGGCAACGTGGCGCGCTGCTTGACCTTGCCCCGTTGATGAAACGGGACGGCATCGAGCGGTCGACGTTCGTTCCCGCCTTGTTCGACGCGTTCGCCGACGGCGAGAAGGTGTACGGGATTCCGAAGGACTGCGCGGCGTGGGGCGTGTACTACAACAAGTCGCTGTTCGACAAGGCTGGCGTGAAGTATCCGGCGGACGACTGGACGATGGACCAGTTCCAGGCGACCGTGCGTCAACTGACCCTGGACAAGGCCGGACGGTCGCCGGGTTCCGCGGGCTTCGATCCGCGGAACATCAAGCAGTGGGGCTTGAACTGGCTCGCGCCGACACCGACCGAGTCGGAGAACTCGCGCGGCTTCGTGCGCGCGTTCGGCGGAGACTGGTACGACGAGGCGTACAAGGCGACGTTGATCGACCAGCCGCCGGCGCATGCCCAGTTCGAGATGTTCCGGCGGATGCGTTGTGTGGACGGGAGTACGCCGTCGCCGTCGCAGGAGCTCGGCCAGGGCGACCCGTTCCGGGCGGGGCTGACGGCGATGACGGTAGCGTTCCACAGCGCGGACTTCTTCCTGCGCGAGGAGAAGGCGAAGTTCGACTGGGGCGTGACGTACCTGCCGTCCGGCCCGGGTGGGCAGTTCGTCCCGGTGGGCTGCAGCGGCTGGGCGATCGCGGCGGACGCGAAGAATCCCGAGGGTGCGTGGACGTTGATCAAGCATCTGACCAGTCCTGCCGTGCAGACGAAGATCGCTTCCCAGAAGCGGTGGGGACCGTCTGTGGTCGCGGCGATCGACTCGCTGGTGCGTACGGACGCCAAGGACGGATTCGTCAAGGTGCACGTGGATCCGATGCGCGGGAAGAGTGACCGCGAGGTGATCACCTTCAAGTTCCCGGCGAACCAGTCGCGGATCCAGCAGGCGTACGCGGCGAACTTCGACCCGATCTGGACCACCTGCTCCACCGACGACGTGGCCGGCGCGGCGCAGAAGACCAAGCAAGCAGTGGACACCGTCCTGGCCAGCTGAGGCTTGCGTCGATGACCACCGTGCAGCAGGAAGGCCGCTCCGTCGCCGTCGCGCGCCGGACGCGGCGGAGGATGCCGCGGCACCGGGTGCGGGAGGCGATCGACGGCTATCTGTTCATCGCGCCGTGGCTGGTCGGGTTCGTGTTCCTGGTCTCCGGGCCGATGATCGCCTCGCTGCTGATGTCGTTCACCGAGTGGGACCTGCTGTCCTCGCCGCGGTGGATCGGGCTGGCGAACTTCCAGCAACTCTTCTCCGACCCGCTCGTCGGAAAGTCCTTGTACAACACGGCGTTCTTCACGTTCTTCAGCGTGCCGCTGAACCTGGCAGCCGCCCTGGGCGCCGCGCTGCTGCTCAACCTGCGGATCCGTGGCCGGTCTGTCTTCCGTACGGCGTTCTACCTGCCCGCGATCATGCCGGCTGTGGCGAACGCGATCCTGTGGTTCTGGATCCTCAATCCCGAGGTGGGGTTGGCGAATCTCATGCTCCGCCGGGTCGGACTGCCGGAGCTGAAGTGGCTGGAAGACCCGGCGACGGCCAAGCCCGCGTTCGTCCTGATGACGATGTGGGGTATCGGCAACTCGATGGTGATCTTCCTCGCCGGGCTGCAGGGGGTGCCACAGTCGCTGTACGACGCGGCGCTGGTCGACGGGGCCGGCGCGTGGCAGCGGTTCCGGGCGGTGACGTTGCCGATGTTGTCGCCGGTGATCTTGTTCAACCTGGTGTTGGGGATCATCGGCTCGTTCCAGATCTTTACCAGCGCGTACCTGCTGACCCAGGACGGCGGGCCGGAGCAGTCGACGCTGTTCTCCGTTCTGTACCTGTACCGGTTGGGGTTCGAGCAGTTCCGGATGGGCTACGCGTCGGCGTACGCGTGGCTGCTGTTCCTGGTGATCATGGTGTTCTCGCTGCTCCAGCTGGGGATGTCGCGGCGCTGGGTGTACTACGAGGGCGGTGACCAGCGATGATCGCTACCGTCAAGCGGGCCTTGCTCTACGTGTTCATGGCCGTGTTGGGGATCGTGTTCCTGACGCCGATGCTGTGGCTGGCTTCGACGTCGTTGAAGGAGCAGGGACAGGTCTTCGCGTACCCGCCGGTCTGGGTGCCGGATCCGGTACGTTTCGCCAACTATCTCGACGCGTTCGCGCGGGCACCGCTGTTCGTGTGGTTGACGAACACCATCACGATCACCGTGTTCGCGCTGATCGGGACACTGCTGACGTGCTCGCTGGTGGCGTACGGCTTCGCGCGGTTGCGGTTCCCGGGGCGGAACGTCCTGTTCGTGCTGCTGCTGTCCACGATGATGCTGCCGGACGTGGTGACGCTGGTGCCGCAGTTCGTGCTGTTCAAGTCGCTGGGCTGGGTGGACACGTTCCTGCCGCTGATCGTGCCCTCGTTCCTCGGCGGCGGCGCGTTCAACATCTTCCTGGTACGGCAGTTCTACCTGACGATCCCGCGCGACTTCGACGAGGCGGCCCGGCTCGATGGCGCGTCGAACTGGCGCATCTGGTGGCACATCATCCTGCCGCTGTCGCGTCCGGTGCTGATCGCGGTGGGGATCTTCTCGTTCGTCTTCCACTGGAACGACTTCCTCGCGCCGCTGATCTACCTGCAGTCGGAGGGCAACAAGACGCTGGCGCTGGGGTTGCGCGCGTTCATCAGTCCGACGGACGCGTCGTGGAACATCTCGATGGCGGCGTCGATGTTCCTGGTGATCCCGGTGCTGCTGGTGTTCTTCGTCGCGCAACGCTCGTTCATCCGCGGCGTGGTGATGACGGGGATCCAGGGGCGCTGACTAGCGGACGATCCCGGCCACGATCAGCGCCACGCCGACGGGGATGTCGACCACGGCGCAGAGCTCGGACCAGTTGCGGCTGACGATCTTGTTACGTACGTAATGGAACGCGTCCCACAGTCCGTGGGTGAGCCAGCCCACGCCGGCGAGAATGATGCCGAGGTTGGTGTCGAGGAGGAAACCGGCGATGGTCAGGCCGCCGAAGAAGATCATGCCGAGCGTCTCGACGGTGAACCAGTACCGGTCCTGCGCCCTGCCGACGACGAGAGCCCAGAGCCAGGCGGCGACGAGGATGACGGTCATGACGACGGCGCCCTCGAGCTGGAGGGCGAACGCCAGGCCGCCGGCGACGATCGTTCCGCCGAACATGAGGAAGGCCGCCATCGGCTTGCCGGTCGCCCACGTCGCCGGGTAGATCGCCATCATCGCGGCAACCCCGGGCAACAGGTCGATGTCGGCCCCGCCCGCGACGATGCCGGCGATGGCCGCGGCCGCGAGGACCAGCCCCACCGCGGTCGGCCACCGGTCGACCAGCCTGGGGGCAGTCGTCGTCTCGTTCACCATGCCGCCAGCCTGGCAGAAGCCACTGGCGCCCCCTTGGCGCCAAGATCCAGTTCATCCGAATCCGTGCGATTGCTGTCCGCCCACCTGCGATGAACCGAGGGATTGCATCGCCGAATCTAGCTTGCTAGCATTATAGCCATGGTCGACACAGAGAAGGTGCAGTTCAACATCTACCTGCCACGGGAGCTCGTGACGCGCGTCAAGCACCGGGCTATCGACGAGGAGCTGTCGTTGAGCGTGTTCGTCGAACGCATCCTCGCCAGCTACCTCGACAACGCGAAGGAGGGAAGCCGATGATCACCTCTGCCCCCATTCGGTTCACGGCGAACGTCGAGGCGATGCGCGCGTTCTTCGAGCTGCTGGGCTTCAAGAGCCACATCGTCTCGGAGAAGGGCACGGACTGGGTGTCGATGCGCGGCGATGTCGGCATCTTGTCGCTGCACGCTGCCGAGGACGAGCGGACCGATACCGTCTTCGACACCGACGAGGACCTGGAGAACGTCCAGAAGCGCCTGCACGACGCGGGATTCTCCGACGCGCGCATCGTCGACGAGGCGTTCGGGCGGCTCCTCGAGGTCACCGACCCGCAGGGCGAGACCGTGCAGATCTTCGCGCGCATGAAGGACACGTACGGCTATCGCGTCGTCGAGTAGGGGCCGAGTCGGGGATGTCCCTAGTAGGCGGACCGAGCACGCGCGCCTACCTTCGCGAGCATGAAGGCGATCGTTCAGGATCGGTACGGCTCCCCTGATGTCCTGACATTCTCCGACGTCGACGAGCCGGTACCCGAGGCGAACGAGGTGCTCGTGAGGGTGCGCGCGGCCTCGGTGAACGCTTACGACTGGCATGTCATGCGCGGCGACCCCTACATCGCGCGGCTGGCGTCTCCGGCCGTGTTCGGGCTCCGCGCGCCGAAGCGACGGATCCGCGGCCGCGACGTCGCGGGGGTCGTCGAGGCGGTGGGCGCGAACGTCCAGCAGTGGAAGAACGGCGACGAGGTGTACTGCGACGTCGGCGACGCGAACGGCGCTTTCGCCGAGTACGTCTGCGTTCCCGAGGACCTGGTGGGGACGAAGCCGGCCAACCTGACGTTCGAGCAGGCGGCGGCCGTGCCCATCGCGGCGAACACCGCGCTCGTGGGTCTGCGCGATGTCGCGGATGTCCAGATCGGCCAACGCCTGTTGATCAATGGCGCGTCGGGCGGGGTCGGTACGTACGCCGTCCAGCTCGGCAAGGCGTTCGGCGCCCACGTCACCGCGGTGAGCAGCACGCGGAACGTGGAGCTGGTCGAGTCGCTCGGCGCCGACGCCGTCGTGGACTACAAGCGCGAGGACTTCACGAAGAAGACGACCCGGTACGACGTGGTGCTCGACCTGGTCGGCAACCGCTCGTTGACAGAGCTCCGGAACGTCGCGACACCGGATGCAGCGATCATGCTGTCCGGTGGTGGGGTGTCGAAGGGCGGGTCACTCGTCGGCCCGATGGGACTGTTCATCCGGGCGAAGCTGGTGGATCGCTTCATCAGCCAGCGGCTGCTCGAGATCAGCCCGGTACCGAGCGGGCAGGCACTGACGACGTTGCGGGAGTTGATAGAGGCGGGCCGGGTCACGCCGGCGATCGACCGCGGCTACAAGCTGAGCGAGGTCCCGGACGCGATCCGGTACGTCGAGAGCGAGCACGCGCGGGCGAAGGTCACGATCACGGCCTAGCCGGGTGCTTAGCGCGACCATCAACACTGAACGCGCATCGGAAGCCCAGGTTGCCGGTCGAGCTGTCCGGTGTGTTGCTGGTGCGGGCGGCGACGCGGTAGCGGTTGCAGTACGACTCGTGGCACAGATAGCTGCCACCGCGCATCACCCGCGACGTACCGTCAACCGGGCCTTGCGGGTCGTTTCGCGTTGCCGGGTTGGCGGAGGCGTGCCAGTCCGCACTGAACCAGTCCGCGCACCACTCCCACACGTTTCCGGCCACCTCGTAGAGGCCGAAATCGTTGGGACCAAAGGACTTCACCGCCGCGATGCCGACGTGTCCGTCGTCCTCGGTGTTGGATCGCGGGAACTCGCCCTGCCAGATGTTGCACCGCCACCGCCCGCGCGGCGTGAGCTCGTCGCCCCAGGCGAACCGCGCCTGGTCCAGCCCCCCGCGCGCGGCGAACTCCCACTCCGCCTCGGTCGGCAGCCGCTTCCCCGCCCAGGTCGCGTACATCAACGCGTCCGTCCACGACACATGGACGACGGGATGTTGCGGGCGGGTCGCGACCGACGAACCCGGTCCCTCCGGCGACATCCAGGTGGCGCCGCGCACCGGCCGCCACCAGGGCGCGCCGGGAACGGAGCCGTCCACGACCGGGGCACCCGGCGGCACGAACTGGTAGAAGACGTAGGACCAGCCGAAGCGTTCCGCTTCGGTGATGTACTCGGTCGCCTTGACGAACGCGGCGAACTGCCGGTTGGTCACCGCGGTCGCGTCGATCGCGAACGGCCGCACAGTAACCGAGCGGACCGGGCCTTCGCCGTCGTCGGGGAAGGCGTCGGCATCCTCGCCGCCCATGCGGAACATGCCGCCCGGCAGCTCGACCATGCCGCGCAGCACCTCATGTGGCGACCGCGAGGGAATATCGAAAGGCAAAGCAGCGGCGAGCGGCCCTCCAGTGGAGGACCGCTCAGGACCGCAACAAGCCGACAATCGCCTTACTCCCAGGCGAATCCGGCGCCCGTAGGCGCCAACGCGCAGCCGTCTTCGAGCAGCGGGAACGACCGCTCCGACGACCGCAGCCCGGTCTCGAGCCACGACGCCGTCGGCACCGACATCAGCAGGCTCAGCGCGGCGGGACCGCCGCCGTGTGACGCGTACGGAATCCCGTACGCCCCAGCCAGCCCGCCGATCGCGCGGATCTCCGTCGGACCGCCCGCGCGACGCAGGTCGGGCTGCACGATGTCAACCCCACGTTGCTCGAACAGCTCGCGGAACTCCCTTACGGAGTAGAGGTTCTCCCCCGTCGCGATCGGCGTCAACGAGCGCTGCTTGAGTTCGGCGTACCCACGGAGGTCGTCCGCCCGGATCGGCTCCTCGAACCAGTACACGCCGAGGTCGGCGAACACCGACGCGTAGAGCACCGCGTCGTCGAGCGTCAACACCTGGTTGGCATCGACCATCACGCGGATGCCCTCGCCGACTTCGGCCTGCACAGCCGAGATCCGCGAGACATCCTCGTCGAGCGTGGACGCGGCGACCTTCATCTTCACGCCGCGGAAACCCTGCTCCACCGCCTTCACCGAGACCTGCTTCAGCTCGTCGAGTGAGTAGTTCGACCAGCCGACCATCGCGTACGCCGGCACCCGGTCGCGGTACGGCGCCCACAGCCGGTACGTCGGCACGCCGTGCGCCTTGCCGAGCAGATCCCACAACGCCACGTCGATCGCGCTGATCCCGAACGTAGGAAGGCCAAACGTCCCGTAGTACTCGGTCTGCACCTTCAACGCCTCGATGATCGCGCCGATCTCGGCGGCGTCCTGCCCGACGACCACCGGAGCGAGCTCGGACTCGATCAGCACCGCGAGCGAACGCGGCGCACCGTCACCGCGACCGAAGCTCGAGGACGAGACGCCCACGAGCCCGTCGTCGGTCTGGATCTCGACGTGGACCGAACCACCGCCGGTCAACGTTTGCAGAGCATCGCGAATCGGGTTGGCCGCGTGCGGACGGTTCTCGTACCGCACACGGACTTCGGTTACCCGCATCGTCAACGGCTCAAGCGGAGATCTTCGAGGCCAGTTTGGTCGCGATGGCGGACAGGAACTCGTCCGTCGTCTGCCACTGCGCGTCGCCACCGACGAGCAGCGCGAGGTCCTTCGTCATCTGGCCGCTTTCGACGGTCTCGATGCACGCGGCCTCGACCAGGGCGGCGAAGTCGATCAGCTCCTGCTGCGAGTCCAGCTTGCCGCGGTGCGCGAGGCCACGGGTCCAGGCGAAGATCGACGCGATCGGGTTCGTCGACGTCTTCTCGCCCTTCTGCCATTGGCGATAGTGCCGCGTGACCGTACCGTGCGCCGCCTCGGCCTCGACCGTCTGGCCGTCCGGCGTCATCAGCACCGACGTCATCAGGCCGAGCGAGCCGAAGCCCTGCGCGACCGTGTCGGACTGCACGTCACCGTCGTAGTTCTTCGCCGCCCAGACGAAGCCGCCCTCCCACTTGAGGGCCTGCGCGACCATGTCGTCGATCAGCCGGTGCTCGTACGTGATCCCGGCGGCGTCGAAGTCGGCCTTGAACTCGGCCTCGAAGACCTCCTGGAACAGGTCCTTGAAGCGGCCGTCGTACGCCTTGAGGATCGTGTTCTTCGTCGACAGGTAGACCGGGTACTTGCGCTGCAGGCCGTAATTGAGCGAGGCCCGCGCGAAGTCGCGGATCGAGTCGTCGAAGTTGTACATCGCCATCGCGACGCCGCCGCCGGGGAACTCGCCGACCTCGAACTCCATCGGCTCCGAGCCGTCGGCCGGAACGAACGAGACGGTCAGCTTGCCCGCGGAAGGCACGACGAAGTCGGTCGCCTTGTACTGGTCGGCGTGCGCGTGACGGCCGATGATGATCGGCTTCGTCCAGCCGGGCACGAGCCGCGGCACGTTGCTGATCACGATCGGCTCGCGGAAGATCACGCCGCCGAGGATGTTGCGGATCGTGCCGTTCGGCGACCGCCACATCTTCTTCAGCCCGAACTCCTCGACCCGCGCCTCGTCCGGCGTGATCGTGGCGCACTTGACGCCGACGCCGTGCCGCTTGATCGCGTTCGCGGAGTCGACCGTCACCTGGTCGTCGGTCGCGTCGCGGTTCTCGATCGAGAGGTCGTAGTACTCCAGCGGAACGTCGAGATACGGAAGGATCAGCTGGTCCTTGATCTCCTTCCAGATGACGCGGGTCATCTCGTCGCCGTCGAGCTCGACGACCGGGTTCGCTACCTTGATCTTCGCCATAGGTATGGGGCCAATCCTTTCAACAGAGCCCTCTCGTGGGCTTAGAGGTTCTGGACGTCGGCCTGCTTCGCGCGAACGGCTTCGGCGGCTTCCTTCAGGGCGGCGAGCTCGGAGTCGGTGAGCTCGACCTCGGACACCTTGCGGACGCCCTCCTTGCCGAGCTCGGCGACCACGCCGAGGTAGACGCCGGCGATGCCGTACTCACCGTCGACCCACGCGCACACCGGCATCTGCGCGCCGGAGTCCTCGGCGACGGCCTTCGCCATGCGGGCCGCGGCGGCGCTCGGGGCGTAGTACGCGGAGCCGGTCTTCAGCAGCGCGACGATCTCGGCGCCGCCGTTGCGCGTACGGTCGACGATCTCGTCGACCTTCTCCTTGGGGAGCGCCTCGGTGAGCGGCTTGCCGTCGACCGTGCTGCGCGAGGGAACGGGCACCATCGTCTCGCCGTGCGAGCCGAGCGTCAGCGTCGTGACGGAGCTGGTGTCGACGCCGAGCTCCTCGGCGACGAAGTTCGTGAAGCGCGCGGTGTCGAGCATGCCGGCCTGGCCGAGCACGCGGTTCTTCGGGAAGCCGGTCGCGATCTGCGCGAGCGCGGTCATCTCGTCGAGCGGATTGGAGACGACGATCACGACAGCGTTCGGCGCGTGCTTGGCGACGTTCTCGGCGACACTGCGAACGATCTTCGCGTTGGTCTCGATCAGGTCCATGCGGCTCATGCCGGGCTTGCGCGGGAGGCCGGCCGTGATCACGACGATGTCGGACCCGGCGATCGCCTCGTACCCGCCGCCGTCGGTCGTCGTGGTGACGCCGGTGACCTTGGTCTCGTAGCCCTCGATCGACCGCGACTGGTTGATGTCGAGCGCGATGCCCGCGGGCTTGCCCTCGATGATGTCGGTGAGGACGACCTCGTCGAAGATGTCGTACTCCGCGAGTCGCTGGGCGGTCGTGGACCCGTAGAAGCCGGCTCCGACGACGGCTACCTTGCCCTTGCGCGCCATGGTTCTGTTCGCCTCCTGACGAAATCTCTTGGCATCAAGATAACAGCTAGGTTGTGGTCACCTGAGGTCTGGGACGATCAGCGCGAGGACGAGCGCGGCTACGCCTAGAACGGTGAGGGTGACGACGTCGATCGCGCGGCTCCGCAGGACGAGCAGGCCGACGATTCTGGACGGGAAGAACAGCCTGAATCCGGCCGCGAGGATGACGGCCGCGGCGAAGAGGATGGCGCCGGTGCGGAAGTTGTCGACGACCACCAGGACGAGGCCGGCCGCGATGACGGCGAGGACGAGCAGCAGGGGCCATTGGCGGCGGAGCCAGGAGTACTTGCCGTAGCGCCAGGCTCTCGCCCGGGCGGCTCGTCTGGCTTCGCGCGGGTCGACGGGCGCCTCGTTGATCGGCGTCGGCGCCGCGTGGGTGGGTCGTCGCGGCTGCCGATGCTGGGGCTCGTGCTCCGGCGCCGGCCCATGTTCCGGCGCCTGCCCCTGCTGGGCGGCGGGGGCCGCGTGGACAGGACCACCGTTCGAGCGCGCCTCGGCCGGCGCCGACGGCCGTGCCGGCGCGGCCCCCCGGACCGGGTGGTCCGACATCGGGGTCCTCCTGGAAAGCCTCTGGGATCTGCCCCGCAGGTTACGCCATCCGCCCACCCTGACGGAGCGCCACCGGCCCGACGCCGCCCACCAGCCCCGCACGTACGGGCCGCGCGACCGGACGGGGGCACCCCGGTCCCGTAGGCCGGTATGTCACCTGGGTGCCATGAACTCCGGGCAGGTTCTCCACAGGATCGTGCACTTCCCTAGCCGAACTGGGGTTGTGCAGCGTGGCAAGAGCCCGCGAAACCCCGGTTCGGTGAGGGAAGTCGCGGGAGCTGTGGACGGTGGTGGCCGGAGGTTGCGGGTGCCGGGCGTCGTCAAACGAGCAGGCCTGTCGACCAGACCCGTGAGTTGTTCCAGGGATCTCGGCTTCTAGGTCGAAATCCCTGGAACAACTCCGAGCTCCCGCCGACGGCTCTCCCACCGCCGGTCACCCGCGCACCACGCTACGAGTTGTTGGACAGATCTCGGCCTCTAAGCCGGTATCTGTCCAACAAGTCGTCCGGCACCACCAGGTCCGGTTCGAATGAGGGCGTCCCTCTTTCGAAGAGGTCGGGACGAGGTGCCCTCGGCCCGGTTCGGCGGCAGGGGGTCAGCCCGCGCCGAGGGTGGCGTAGGCGGCGTCGATGGCGGCGGAGCGGAGCTGGTCGGCGGGGAGGTCGGGGAACATCACCGTCGTGTCCGCCAGTCCGCCGATGGCGACGATCGCCGCCACCCGTTCCGCCACCGTCGGGGTGGGTCCCATCAGCAGCAGCATCACCCGGGTCCGCCAGCCCTCGAAGTTGTCTCGTACGAGCCGCAACGTGCTCAGGTCCCGCAGGACGAACTCGGTGATGTGCCTGTTCCGGTAGGTCAGGTCGAAGTACGCCTCGAGCAACTCCCGCTGCGGCAGCGGGCCCTCCGCCTCCTGTTCGGCGAGGAACGCCTCGAACTCGTCGATGAGCGGCTGGATGAGGGTCCGTACCAGCGCCTCGCGCGAGTCGAAGTGGTAGTACAGCGCCGGCTTGGTGATCCCGAGCCGACCCGCGATGTCCTGCAGCGACGTCTGCTGAACGCCCCGTTCCAGGAACAGCTCCATCGCCGCCGCCTGGATGCGGTCGCGGGTGTCGGTGGATCGAGGCCTCGCCATGGCATGCAGTCTAGATCACTTACTTAACGTTCAGTAAACCCTTGACGCTCCCATTCTCCGACGTTTACCTTCCGGTAAGTAAACAAACCAGGGAGAGAAGCGCCATGACCACCGTCCTCATCTCCGGCGCCAGCGTCGCCGGCCCCACGCTCGCCTACTGGCTGAGCCGCTACGGCTTCCAGCCCACCGTCCTCGAACGCACCCCCGAGCTCAGGGCCGGGTACGGTGGCCACGCCGTCGACCTGTTCGGTCCCGCCGTCGACATCGCCCGCAAGATGGGCGTCCTCCCGCAGATCACCGCGGCCAGAACGATGACCGAACGCCTCTCCTTCGACCGCCCCGGCAAGCGCCCACTCGAGGTCGACCTCCAACGACTCGTCCAAGGCATCTCCGACCAGCACGTCGAGATCATGCGCGGCGAGCTCGCGACGATCCTCCACGACGCCACCAAGAACGACGTCGAGTACGTCTTCGGCGACTCGATCGCCAGCCTCGACGACACCAGGGACGGCGTGCGCGTCACGTTCGAGAACGACACACCACCACGCACGTTCGACCTCGTCGTCGGCGCCGACGGTCTGCACTCGAACGTCCGGCGCCTCACGTTCGGCCCGGAGAGCGACTACCGCACCTACCTCGGCGGCTACCTCGCCGCGTTCACCGTCCCCAACTACCTCGGCCTCGAAGGCGAGATGCGCGCCTACAACACGCCCGGCCGGCTCGCCGGGATCTACGGCGTCCGCCAGACGGGTGGGGCGCGCGCCGCCTTCATCTTCCGCCGCGAGCAAGAGCTCGACTACGACTGCCGCGACGTCGAGCAGCAGAAGCGCCTCGTCCGAGCCGAATACGCCAACGTGGGTTGGGAAGTCCCCCGCCTCCTCGAGGAGATCGACCACTCCAGGGACTTCTACCTCGACTCCATCAGCCAGATCGTCATGGACACCTGGTCGCGCGGCCGCGTCACGCTCGTCGGCGACGCCGGCTACTCCCCCGCGCCGGCCGTCGGCGGCGGTACGAGCATCGCGATGGTCGGCGCGTACGTCCTCGCCGGCGAGCTCCACCAAGCGCCCGGCGACCACACGATCGCGTACAACGCCTACGAGCAAGCGATCGGCGAGATCGTCAAACGATTCCGCACCGTTGGCCCCACCACGATGAAGACGATCGTCCCGCGCACCCAGGCACAGATCACGCTCACCGCCGCCATGCTCCGCACCATCCCCAAGCTCCCCGTAAGCATCCAGAGAACGCTGTCGAACTTCCAAGGCGGCGTGGCCAAGGCGATCGAGTCGGTCACGTTGCGGGACTACGAGCACGTGGCGCCAGCCGTTCCAGGATTTCCCGTTACGCTGCAGCGCAACACAGGGAGCCCGGAGTGATGCAGGTCACATAACGGGCTGGACAGGCTTGGGGTCTTGGGAGACGTGGGAACGCTGACCGCTCAATCACCCGCCACGACAGAAGAACAGCCGAAGCGCTCGCGAGGAAGACTGCTGCTCGCGGACATAGCGGCGATGGGCAGCATGATCGCGCTCGCGTTCCTCGTCTTCGCTCGGTTGTGGGTCGATCCGACCCGCCGCTACCTGATCGACGGGGCATCGGACCAGCAGCTGTTCGAGTGGTTCTTCGCCCAGACGGCACACGCGCTGGCGCGCGGCGACGACCTGCTTTTCTCGAACTTCATCAACTTCCCGACCGGCATCAACGTGATGGCGAACACCGCCAGCTTCGGGCTCTCCATCCCGTTGGCGCCGGTCACGCTCACGCTCGGCGCCTCGGTCACGTGGGCGATCGTGCTGGTCGTCGGCCTCGCGGGTACGGCGATCGGCTGGTACTGGCTGATGTCGCGCTACCTCGTCAGCTCGCGGCTCGGTGCGGCGATCGGCGCCGGGCTTGCGGGCTTCGCGCCGTCGATGATCTCGCAGGCACAGGCACATCCGCAGATGATGGTGCTGTTCCCCGTCCCGTTCATCATCATCCAGCTGATCAAGCTGCATCGCGGCAAGCGGATCGTGCTGAACGGCATCCTGCTCGGGCTGATCGTCACGTGGCAGCTGTTCATCGGCGAAGAGGCGTTGATGATCGCGGCGATCGGGATCGCGACGTTCATCGTCGCGTGGGCCGCGATGCACTGGTCGGAGTTCCGTTCGCGGCTTCGTACGACAGCGCTCGGGGTCGCGATCGGCGCGGTGGTGTCGCTCGTGATCAGCGCGTACCCGTTGTGGTTCCAGTTCACCGGGCCGCAGAGCTACAGCGCCTTGCTGCACGGGCCGTCCGGCAATCCGCTCGAGTCGTTCTGGTCGTTCTCGACGGAGTCGCTGCTCGGGCACGCGGAGATCGCGCGGCAGCTGTCGATGAACCGGACCGAGGAGAACTCGTTCTTCGGCTGGCCCCTGCTGGCGTTGACGATCGCGTTGATCGCGTGGCTGTGGAAGCGCAAGATCGCCCGGGTGTTGGCGATTGTCACCGTGGTCGCCGCGGCGCTGTCGCTCGGGCCGAAGATCGTGATCGGCGGCGCGGCGACGTGGATGCCCGCACCGTGGATCCTGTTCCGTCATATGCCCTTGCTGGACTCGTTATTGGAGTCGCGGCTCGCGATGATCTGCATTCCCGCGATGGGCATGCTGATCGCGCTGGGCATCGACCGGCTGCGCAAGTCGACCGCACCGACGCGGCTTCGGGTGGTCGGGTACGCGGCGATTGCCCTTGCCCTGTTGCCGATCTTCCCCACTCCCCTGCGCGCGGTCGACCGCGAGCCGTTGCCGGAGTTCTTCGCCGACGGCACTTACCGCGAGTACGTTCCCGAGGGTGGGACCGTGATCCCCGTCCCGCCGACTGTGCCGGGCGATGTGGACGCGTACGACTGGCAGGTCAAGACCGGGATGGACTTCCACATCCCGGAGGGATACTTCGTCGGGCCATGGGACGAGACCGGGCGCGCGTCGTACGGCGCGTACCCGCGGCCGATGTCGTGGCTGCTGCGCCGGATCCGCGACGGCGAGGGCATACCGGTCACCGAGTCCGACAAGGCGCAGGCGAAGGCCGACCTGGAGTTCTGGAAGGCGTCCTTGGTGGTGCTCGGCGACCAGCCGCATCGCGACGAGCTGAAGACCGCGGTCGACGAGCTCCTCGGCGAGGAAGGCCAACTCGTCGGCGGACTTTACGTATGGAAGGTGGCGTAGTGAGCGAGCGGCACGTCGTTCTCGCACCAGGCGGGCGGTACGGTCCCTCCGCGCCGCTGCTGTTCTATCCCTCCGAGGCGGCCGAACGTCGTGGCGCTGTGGTGCATCCGATCGACTGGGAGTACCCGCTCGACACGTCGGCCGACCGACGCGTGCCGTGGGTGCACGAACGAGTAGCGCCGGTGCTCGACGAGGCCGGCCCCGGCGCGTTGGTCGTCGGCAAGTCGCTCGGCACATTGAGCGCTCCACTGGCCGCCGACCGCGGGCTGCCCGCGGTGTGGATGACGCCGTTGCTCACCGAGGCCGCGTGCGTCGAGGGCCTGCGGCGCGCGACCGCGCCGTTCCTGCTCGTGGGCGGTACGGCGGACCAGCTGTGGGTCAGCGACCTCGCCCGAGAGCTGACGCCGCACGTCCTCGAGATCGAGGGCGCCGACCACGGCATGTTCCTCCCCGGCCCCTTGCACGAGTCAGCGCACGTGCTCGGCCAAGTGGTGACGGCGGTCGAGAAGTTCCTCGACGAAGTCGTCTGGCCCTAGTAGAGGGCAGAGCCGAAGAACTCGAAGGCGGTGGGAGCGCCGCCGAGGCCGTCGGAGCCCTGGAACCACAGCTGCGCGCGTGAGGTGGTCTGGACGCCCTTCGGGGAGCCGTACAGGACGTTCACCACGCCGGCGGACGAGGCACCGGCGTCGCGCTTGTCGTTCGGCACTCCTACGACGAGGTCCGCGCGGCCGTCGCGGTCGAAGTCGGAGGCCGCGAGCGCTTCGCCGAAGCTCTCGTTCGCGCCCGACTCGCCGGGCACCGAGCCGCTGTCCTGGCTGTCGAGCACGTTCCCGCGTACGGTCAGCCGCCCCGCGGACTCGCTGCCGTAGAACACCGTCACCGAACCCCGCGCCGTGTCCTCGTCGCTCGGCGCTCCGACCGCGAGGTCGCACGCGCCGTCGCCGTTGAAGTCCGCGGCCGCGAGCGCGGTGCCGAACACGTCGCCCGACTCGGCGACGCCGACCACATTCGCGACGTCCTGATGCAGGAGGCCGCCGCGGCCGACCAGGCCGACCGCCGAGCCCTCGAGGACGTCCACCTCACCGGCGCCACGTGCGGCGCCGACGCCCTCGAAGCGAGCGCCGACCGCCAGATCCGCATGGCCGTCGGCACCGAAGTCGCCCGCGGCCAGGCTCCCGCCGAACCGGTCGCCGTCCTCGGCCACATCGGCGACCCCGTCGGAGCCTTGCGACCAAGGGAAAGCGGCGGGACCGGCCACGAGACCGTGCGAGGAGCCCGACAGCACCTGCACGGCGCCCGCGTCGTCGATGCCGCGCACGCCTTCGCCAGGTACGCCGATCGCGAGATCCTCCTCGCCGTCGCCGTCGAAGTCTCCCGCGGCGAGGCTGCTGCCGAAGCCGTCCTCCGGCTCGGCGACGTCGGGCACGCCCTCGCTGTTCTGGTGCCAGTACTGGCTGCGGCTGGACACGATCGACAGACCGCGCACCGTCCCGTACAGAACGGTCACCGACCCCGCCTCGTCGACCGCGCCGAACATCCAGTCGACGCTGTCGCCTGGCGCGCCGATCGCGAGGTCGTCGCGACCGTCACCGTCGTAGTCCCCCACGGCGAGCGCCGCGCCGAACTTCGCCGCCGGGTTCCACGAGCCGCCAACGCTCAACGCCCCTTGGCGAATCACCCGCGCCGGCTGGTCGCGCGAGACCTCCACGCCGGCGGACGAGCCCTCGAGGACGAGCACCTCGCTGGACCGCCCGTCCGTGCCGGGGGCGCCGATCACCAGCTCGCTGCACCCGTCGCCGTCGAAGTCGCCCGCGGCGACCGAGCCACCGAAGCTCTCGTTCGGCGCCGGGGTGCCGGGCACGCCGGGAGTGTCTCTGGTCAGATACTGCGCCCTCTTGCCGGTGAGTCCCTTGGCACTGCCGTACAGCACCTCGACCGCACCGCCGCCGGAGTCCTCGACGCCGTCGACGGCGTCATACGGAACGCCGATCGCGAGGTCGGCGTAGCCGTCGCAGTTGAAGTCGGTGCTCGGAGCCTTACCGACCGCGCTGTCCGGGTCCGGGGAGGCGAACGCCGACCCGGCTGGCAGCACGATGAGCATGCTCACCGCGGCCAGACACCAGCCGACCCCTCGCGTCCGCACCACCGCATGATGGCAGACCCGTGTTTCGTACGGAACGTGTCAGCACGCACCTGGCCACGGCCGAACGGGAAACGAGCCCTCAAAAGGGACGGTCAGGAGCCTTCCTTCTCACCCAGGTACGCGGCGGCCTCCGGCTGGTCGAAGTACCGCGCCCAGCCAAGCGGCGTGGCGTGGAACATCGGGTCGTCGAGGGTCAGATCGGCGCCGTTCTCGGCGAGCAGCTTCAACGTCGCGAGGTCGCCGGAGCCGGCGGCGAGCTGGGCCGCCGTGCGGCCGAGAGCGCTGCGGGCGTCGAGGTCGAAGCCCAGCTCGAGCAGGTACGGGATCGCGTCCCACTGCTTCGCGGCGGCCGATTCGGCAACCAGGCCTGGGCGTTCGGTCCGTACGCGGTCGAGGTCGGCAGGACGTTCCCCGCGCAACACGGCCGCGACCGAAGGATCCTCCGCCTGCTGGCCTCGGTAGAGGTCGCGGACCACACCGACCTCGGCGCCGTGGTGGATGAGCTCGTCGAGGATGTGCAGCGCGAAGGAGTTTCCGCTGTCCGACGCGTAATTGCCGGCGATCTCGCCCATCGGGCGGTCGAGGTCGTCCTGGCTGAGCGCGGCGAGGCGTCGGCGCCAGACGGCGTACGCGTGGTCGAGCCCCTCGAGCGCCGCCGCGGCCGAGCCGTACGTCGCCGGCAGCCCGTCCTCGGGCGAGGGCTGGTGGCCGAACCACGTCGCCGTCCGTTCGGCCTGCAGGACGTCGATCAGATGGTTCAGCCGCCACGAGATCGTGGTGAACGGCGGCGGGTCCGGCGGGAGGTCGTCCCAGTCCGGCTTCCCGTCGCGGACGGACCAGCAGCCCGGCACGGGCTCCCAGGAGAACTCCTCGTCGGTCAGCCCCTCGACGCGCCCTCGGAGGCGCTGCCAGGCGAAGTCGGACAGTCCCAACAGGTCTTCTCTGAGTTCGGTCATGAGCAGAACGTTAGAACGCTCTGCGGACAGGATCGGTCCGCAGAGCGGCGACAATGGAGAACATGGACACCGCCTCGCGCCTGCTCCGGCTGCTGACGCTGCTCCAGTCCCGCCCTCGGTGGGAGGGCGAGGAGCTGGCGGGCCGGCTCGAGGTCACGACGCGTACGGTCCGGCGCGACGTGACGCGGCTCCGTTCGCTCGGCTACCCGGTGTCCGCCGAGGCCGGGCTCGGCGGCGGCTACCGGCTGGGCCCGGGCGGAAGGCTGCCGCCGCTGCTGCTGGACGACGACGAGGCGGTGGCGATCGCGATCGGGCTGCGGGTGGCGACGACCACGACGGTGTCGGGGGTGGAGGACGGCGCGATCGCCGCGCTGGCCAAGCTGCACCAGGTGCTGCCGGCGCGGCTGCGCGAACGGGTCACCGCGATCGGCGCGAGCATGATCCAGCTGCCGCAGGGCGATCTCCCGAAGGTCGACGCGGACGTGCTCGTCACCCTCGCGGCAGGCTGCCGGCATACGGAGGGACTGCGCTTCCGGTACCGGAGCCATGGCGGCGAGGAGTCGGAGCGGTCGGTCGAGCCGTTCCAGATCGTCCACACCGGTCGCCGCTGGTATCTCGTCGCGCGCGACCGCGACCGGGCGGCATGGCGGACGTTCCGGATCGACCGGATCTCCGCGCCCGTGTTGACGGGGATGCGCTACCGGTTCGAGGACCCGCCGGACCCGGTCGCGCTGGTCGCCGAGGGAACCGGCGTGGTGCCGTGGGAGCTCAAGGCGACGCTGCGCGTCCACATCACCGCCGAGACGGCGCGGCGGCGCATCCCACCAGGGCAGGCTGTCGTCGAGCCACTCGACGAGACGTCGTGTCTGGTGAGGATGGCGGCCAACGAGCTCGGACCGCTGCTGGGCTCGGTGACGATGATCCCGTGGGAGTTCGAGGTCCTCGAGCCGGACGTTCTCCGGGAGGCCGTCCTCGACCTCGGAACGCGGCTCACACACGCCGCGAGGGCAAAAGAAAACCCGGCCCACGAGGAGCCGGGTGGTATCCCTGGGAACATTAGCGGGTCTTCGGCTGACCGGACAAGGACGAAACGTAAAGTTTTCAAGGGCGTTACGTTTCACCAGCCCTCGGGACGGGAATAGGAACCGGCTGGGTCTGGAAGTTGGTGGTTCCGGAAGTCGCTCGCGACCAACTGCCGCCAGAAATGGCTTCCGGCCCCTTCGCGTGCCAGCCCTCGAAGCGCCCCTGCCAGGTAGGTCGCGCTCGGGTTGACCAGCCCGACGTGAACGCGTTGCCGAGCTTGCTGCAGCGGGAATCTCAGGTCGCTGTCGTTCGAGATGACCAGTGCGGCGTCGATGTCACCCTGGAGCGCGTCGACGAGCAGATGGCTGGCGACGTTGACGTCGGAGCCCTTCTCCTCGCGATAGGCGTACGACACCATGAACGTCCCGCCGCTGATCCGCCGCTGCCCGTCGTGTACGACCACCGGCCAGTCGGACCGGACGAGCATCGGCCGCCCTTTGGCGTCGCGCGTGGCGAGCGGCGCGGACCGTACCCGGGCGACGTAGTAGCCGTGCTCGATGTGGTCGACGCTGCCGCTCGCGAGCAGTGCCTTGAGGTAGACGTCCTGGTCGAGCTGCCCGCGCGGGTTGCTCGCGCCGTCGATCACCGCGGTGCAGTAGACGACGCGCGAGATCTCGGCGTCCTCCCAGTTGCGCCGCTCGCCGATCAGGTCGCAGGCGAGCGCGCGGACGTCCAACCAACGCCAGCCCGGAGTCCCTCGACCACAGGACTGTCGTGCTCCGTAGTAGAGGTTGAAGCCATCGACGTACACACCTACGCGCATCCCACAACACAGTAGTAACGGGTACCGACCAAGATCGACGCGAACGTCCCAGCTTGGCCAGTTCTCGCAGGTCAGCTAGTGGAAGAAGTGCCGCGTACCCGTCAGGTAGAGCGAGACGCCCACCGCGGCGGCTGCCGCGACGACCTCTTCGTCGCGGACCGAGCCACCGGGCTGGACGACGGCCTTCACGCCGGCGTCGAGCAGCACCTGGAGGCCGTCGGGGAACGGGAAGAACGCGTCTGACGCCGCGACCGAGCCGGCCGCACGTTCGCCCGCTCGCGAGACCGCGAGCCGGGCCGAGTCGACGCGGTTGACCTGTCCCATACCGACGCCGACCGTCGCGCCGGCCGAGGCGAGCAGGATCGCGTTCGACTTCACCGCGCGGACCGCCCGCCAGGCGAACGCCAGATCCGCCAGCGTCGCGTCGTCGACCGCCGTGCCCGTCGCGAGCTTCCACGTCGAAGGGTCGTCGCCCGGCGCGTCGATGCGGTCCTGGCTCTGCATCAGCACGCCGCCGGAGATCTGCCGGAACTCCAACCCGTGTGGCGCCGGCTCCGGGCACCGCAGCAGCCGGATGTTCTTCTTCTTGGTCAGGATCTCCAACGCACCGGGCTCGAAGTCCGGCGCGCACACGACCTCGGTGAAGACGTCGGCCACCTGCGTCGCCATCTCCGTCGAGACCGGGCGGTTCGTCGCGATCACGCCGCCGAACGCCGACACCGGGTCGCAGGCGTGTGCCTTGGCGTGCGCCTCGGCCACGGACGCGGCCACCGCGATGCCGCACGGGTTGGCGTGCTTGATGATCGCCACGCACGGGTCGGCGAAGTCGTACGCCGCCCGCAGCGCCGCGTCGGTGTCGGCGTAGTTGTTGTACGACATCTCCTTGCCGTGCAGCTGTTCCGCCGTCGCCAGCCCCGGCCGCCAGTGCGTGTAGAGCGCGGCGCGCTGGTGCGGGTTCTCCCCGTACCGCAGCACAGCGCCGAGGGACCAGGTCGCACCCGTGAACTCCGGGAAGCCGCTGTCGGACGGCGCGTACTGCGCGGCGAACCACGACGCCACCGCCACGTCGTACTCGGCGATCAGCGCGAACGCCTCGGAGGCCAGCCGCTTGCGCTGGTCGAACGTGAAGCCGCCCGCCTCGACCGCGGCCAGCACGTCCGCGTACCGCGAAGGCGAGACGACGACCGAGACCGAGGCGTGGTTCTTCGCCGCGGAACGGACCATCGCCGGCCCGCCGATGTCGATCTGCTCGACGACCTCGTCCGGCCCGGCGCCGGAGGCGACGGTCTCGCGGAACGGGTACAGGTTGCTGACCAGCAGGTCGAACGGTGCGATGCCGAACTCGTCGAGCTGCTGCTGGTGCTCGGGCTTGCGCAGGTCGGCGAGCAGGCCGGCGTGCACGTTCGGGTGCAGCGTCTTCACGCGCCCGTCGAGGCACTCGGGGAATCCGGTCACCTGCTCGATCCGCGTGACAGCAAGGCCGAAACTCTCGATCGTCGCCGCGGTCGAGCCGGTGGAGACGAGCTCGACACCTGCGGCCGCCAGGCCGCGGGCGAGGTCTTCGAGGCCGGTCTTGTCGTACACGCTGACCAGTGCCCGGCGGATCGGGCGGCGGCCCTCTTCGATGCTCAAGGGATCGTGACCTTTCTCCCGTTCACGGTGAAGCCTTCGCGGACCATCCGGCCCACGGCGTCGACGAGCAGCTGGCGCTCGGCCTGCTTGATCCGTTCGTGCAGCGCGTCGACCGTGTCGTCGTCCTCGACTGGCACGGCGGCCTGCGCCACGACCGGCCCGCTGTCGACGCCCTCGTCGACCACGAACAGCGTGACGCCGCTGATCTTCACGCCGTACTCGATCGCGTCCCGCGGCCCGTGCATGCCGGGGAACGACGGCAGCAGCGCGGGGTGGGTGTTGACGAACCGGCCGCCGAAGCGTTCGAGGAACGCCTTGCCGGCGAGCTTCATGAACCCGGCCGACACGACGAGCTCCGGCTCGTACTCCGCGACCTTGGTCGCGAGCGCGGCGTCCCAGTCGTCGCGGGTCTCGTAGTCCTTCACCCGGACGACGAACGTGGGGATGCCGGCGCGTTCGGCCCGGCGCAGGCCCTCGATGTCGGTACGGTCGGCGCCGACGGCAACGATGCGGGCGCCGTACGACGCGTCGCCCGTGGCGTCCAGCAAGGCCTGCAGATTCGTGCCCGAACCGGACACGAGGACGACGAGGCGGGCGCTCAGCGTGGGCTCCTAGAAACTTCGGCGGGACCGCGGTGCGTTGAAGGTCGGGACCGTCGGCCACGATAGCGGGAGCCGAAATCGATCACGGACACAGGATGAGGAGACCGGCGTGAGCGACGAACGTGCGGGAGGCGAGCCCGCGCCGATCCCGTCCGAGGGCACCTCAGCGCCCCCGGACGCGAACCGGGTGTTCGGGCAGACGCCGCAGACTCCGTACGGTGCTCCCGCCGGTGGCTCCGGTGGCTCCGGTGGCTCCAGTGGCCCCGGTGGCCCCGACGGCTCCGGCCCGGGCTGGCCCAGCGGCCCGCCCGGTTCGACGTTGTCGGAAGCCGACGACCGCAAGATGCGCAGTCGAGCTCGGATGGCCATCATCCTCGGAGCCGGCGCGGTGATCTTCGCGGTGCTCGCGTTCCCCCTCGGGCTCATCCTCGGCGTGGCGGCGATCGTGTTCGGATCGCTGGCCCGCCGGATCGCGCGCCCAGCTCGGGTGCGCGCTCCGGGAGCGGTGCCAGGAATCGTTCTCGGGATCCTCGCCACCGTCTTCGCGAGCCTGGTCACGGTGACCGCGGGGGTGTTCTGGGACGAGGTGAACGAGTACCGCACCTGCATGGAGGGTGCGAACACCCGAACCTCGCAGCAGGGCTGTCAGGAGACGTTGAGCAAGCGGATCATGGAGCGAGTGCAACCGGACGGTAGCGCAGGCTGACGACCTGGTCCTGCGAGGCGTAGATCCCGATCCGCTCCCATGGGATCCGCACCAGCTCCTCGCTCTCGAACAGCCGGACGCCGGTGCCGATCATCACTGGCATGAGATGGATGATCAGCTCGTCGACCAGTCCTTTCAGCGCGGCCTGGCTGGCGATGTCGCCGCCGAAGATCTCGAGGTTCTTCCCGTTCGCTGCCTCGAGACCGATCCGGATGGCCTCCTCGAAGGTGCAGTCGAGGAACGTGAGGCCCTCCTCCGGAACGGCGTCCTCGGGGTGGTGGGTGAGCACGAAGACCGGACCGCTCCACGCACCGCCGTACGCCTGCTTGGCCGTCTCGCCGGGGAAGAGCTTGGCGCCCCAGTCGTACGCGCGCCGGCCGCTGAGGATCGCGCCGGTCGTGGCGATCACCTCGTTGACCAGGTCGGCATCGTGCGAGGAGTCGCCCATCCAGTCCATCTCGTGGTTCGGGCCGGCGATGAAGCCGTCCAGGGACATCGAGCGGTGCCAGAGAACCTTGCCCATCGTGGTCTCTCCTTCTAGTCCGTCGGTTCTTGTTCCGTACTGACGGACTCGGCGGGAAAACTCATCGCTTTGGCTTCGCGCCAGAGTTTCCAGCCGGTGGCGGCCGCCGCGGCGATGGCCGCGGCGAGGGCGAACGTGACGGTGACGAGCAGTGCGGTCTCGATCGGCGGCGGGCCGACCTCGCTCAGCCTGCCGGGGCCGGCCGAGCCGCCCGCGATGGTGGCCGCCGCGGCGAACACCAGGCCGCCGGCAGCTCCCGCGAGCGCGCCACGGATCGCCGCTCGGTCGACGGTCGTCGTCGGGAAGCGGAGGACGGCGATCGCGCCGCCGGTCAGGCCCGCGAGGAACGGGAGCGCGAGAAGCCCGTACATCCAGGCGGGCTGCTCACCCGGGGTCGGGAGCGCGGCGGTGAGCGGGAACGCGGGGATCGGGCCGAGCGTGACGCCGGTGGTGGAGACGGCCGTACCTTCGCCGAGCGCGAAGCCCGGTCCGGCGACGAACGCGGCTGCGTAGACGACGGCGTTCGGGACATACGCGAGGCCGACGAACAGCAGCAGGAGGCCGCCGACGAAGCCGGCACCGAGGGCTTCGGTGAGGGTGACGATGCGGCCGAAGTTCAGGACCAGGGCTGCCGTGAGGGCGAGGGCGCCTGCTGTCAGGAGCGCGGTGAGTGCTGCCGCGCCGCCGGTGACGGTCGCTCGTAGCTCCTCGGGAAGCTGTGCCCAGGCTCTGCTGAGGCGGCCGCTGCCGGCGACGATGCCGAGGCCGCCGGCGACGAGGGCCGCGGCGGCAGGTGCCGCGGCGGCCCAGCCGGGGTGTGGGATGGCGCCGTGCGTACGGGCGACGAGGCCGAGCAGCTCGGAGAGGGCGGCGTACCCGGCCGCGAGGGCGACCGCGCCGACGGCGAGGTCGGTGCGGACGCGGAAGACGCAGGTCCGGCCGACCCACTTGCCCGCGTGGTAGAGCAGGGCGAGCGGGAGGATGGACAGGCCGAGCGGTGGGAGCGCGAGGTTTCCGTCGGTGAGCTCGAGCGGGACGCGGTGGGCGAGCAGCCAGGCGTCGAGGCCGAGGCGGAGCGCCGAGTGGGCCGTACCGCTGCTGGCGGTGAACCAGCCGATCACGGCGAGTGCCCCGCAGATCAAGCTGCCGGCGAGCGCCGCCCAGCCGGCGCCGAGCAGTCCCCCGACGACCGGCGGGCGGAGCTCGCGTGGACTCTGTTCCTCGCCCCGATCACCTGGGTCGCGCAGGAACGGTCGGGTGAGTACGCCAGTCATCCCCGCCATCGTCGCAGCCGGGCAGCGCCATTCAGCGGACTGACACGCCCGCCGCCTCCGCCCGATCGAGCCGCGTGATCATGTACGTGATCGTGAAGCCGGAGCGGTCATATACGCCGGTTTGGCTTCACGATCACGTACATGATCACGGCTCAGGGGTGGTCAGCCGAGCGACTGGACGACGTCGCGGACGAGCTGGGCGGTCGCGGACGGCGTCTTGCCGACCTTGACACCGCAGGCCTCGAGCGCCTCCTGCTTGGCCGCCGCCGTGCCGGACGAGCCCGACACGATCGCGCCGGCGTGGCCCATGGTCTTGCCCTCGGGCGCGGTGAAGCCCGCGACGTAGCCGACCACCGGCTTCGTCACGTTCGCCTTGATGAAGTCCGCCGCACGCTCCTCGGCGTCGCCACCGATCTCGCCGATCATCACGATCACGTCGGTCTCGGCGTCGTCCTGGAACGCCGCGAGCGCGTCGATGTGCGTGGTCCCGACGATCGGGTCGCCGCCGATGCCGACCGACGTCGAGAAGCCGATCTCACGCAGCTCGTACATCATCTGGTACGTCAGCGTGCCCGACTTCGACACCAGCCCGATCCGTCCCGGGCCAGCGATCGACGCCGGGATGATGCCCGCGTACGACTTGCCCGGCGACGCGACACCCGGGCAGTTCGGCCCGATCACGCGCGTCTTCGAGCCCTCGACCAGCGAACGGGCCACGAACGTCGCCGAGTCGTGCACCGGGATGCCCTCGGTGATCACGATCGCCAGCCCGATCTCCGCGTCGATCGCCTCGAGCACGGCGGCCTTCGCGAACGCCGGGGGTACGAAGATCACCGACGTGTTCGCGCCGGTCTCGTTCATCGCGTCCGCCACGGTGCCGAACACCGGAAGCTTCGTGCCGTCGAAGTCGACCTGCTGACCGGCCTTGCGCGGGTTGGTGCCGCCGACGATCTGCGAACCGGCCGCCAGCATCTTGCGCGTGTGGTTGGAGCCCTCGGCGCCGGTCATCCCCTGGACGATGATCCGGCTGTCCTCGTTGAGAAAGATCGCCATGCGAGTAAGCCAGCCCCTCTACTTCGCCTGCGCGGCGAGCTCGGCCGCGCGGCGCGCGGCTCCGTCCATCGTGTCGACCTGCTCCACGAGGGAGTGGTTCGCCTCGGTGAGGATCTGCCGCCCGAGCTCGGCGTTGTTGCCGTCGAGCCGTACGACGAGCGGCTTCGTCAACGCCTGGCCGTGCTCCTCGAGCAGCTTCAGCGCGGCGACGATGCCGTTCGCCACCGCGTCGCAGGCGGTGATTCCGCCGAACACGTTGACGAAGACGGCCCGTACGTCCGGATCGGACAGCACGATCTCGAGCCCGTTCGCCATGACCTCGGCGGAAGCGCCGCCGCCGATGTCGAGGAAGTTCGCGGGCTTGACGCCGCCGAACTCCTCACCGGCGTACGCGACGACGTCCAGCGTGCTCATGACCAGCCCGGCACCGTTGCCGATGATGCCGACCTGGCCCTGCAGCTTGACGTAGTTGAGGTCCTTCTCCTTGGCCGCCTGCTCCAGCGGGTCGTTCGCGGCCTTGTCCTCGAACGCCGCGTGGTCCTCGTGCCGGAACGACGCGTTCTCGTCCAGCGTGACCTTGCCGTCGAGCGCCTCGATGCCACCGCCGCCGAGCTTGACCAGCGGGTTGACCTCGACGAGCGTCGCGTCCTCTTCGACGAAGACCGTCCACAGCTTCTGGATCGTGGTGACCGCGTCCTCGGTGATGTCCGCAGGGAACCTCGCGGCCGTCGCGATCTCGCGCGCCTTCGCCTCGTCGACGCCGGTGATCGGGTCGATGGAGACCTTCGCGACCGCATCGGGGTTGGTCTTGGCGACCTCCTCGATCTCCACGCCACCCTCGGCGCTCGCGATCGAGAGGTACGCGCGGTTGCCGCGGTCGAGCAGGAACGAGAAGTAGTACTCCTCGGCGATCTCGGCACCAGGCGAGATCAGCACGCGGTGCACGGTATGGCCCTTGATGTCCATACCGAGGATGGCGCGGGCGTGGGTCTCGGCCTCGTCGGGGGTCTTGGCGAGCTTGACGCCACCAGCCTTACCGCGGCCACCGGTCTTCACCTGCGCCTTGACCACGACCATCCCGCCGAACTCCTCAGCGGCGGCGCGGGCCTCTTCCGCGGTCTGCACGACCCGGCCCAGAGTGACCGGAACGTCGTGTTTGGCGAAGAGCTCCTTCGCCTGGTACTCCATCAGGTCCACGGATGCTCTCCCGCACTTCTTTTCGGCTCCGGCATGTCACGCCCCAGCGAAGCGGAGCCTAACCCCGCCGCCCGTCACCGAAGGCGCCGGGGTCAGCGCAGCCAGTGGCCCCTTGCCCACCGTTTCGCCCACCCGTGGTGACCGTCGCCAACCCCGCGCCCGGATGTGACTGGGTGGCGCGCCCCGGTGATCATGATCTGTTTCATGAAGGCGGAACGGGCGTATACGCCGTTTTGGCTTCATGATCACGCTCATGATCACGACTGGCAGCTAGCCCGCTCAGTCTCCAAGGTGCGCGCGGACCCAGGCCACGATGTCGTGGGTCGGCGTGCCCGGGGTGAAGACCTTCGCCACTCCGAGCTTCTCCAGCAGCGGCACGTCCGCGTCCGGGATGATCCCGCCGCCGAAGACCGCGATGTCCGACGCGTCGCGCTCGCGCAGCAGCTCGACGGTGCGCTGGAACAGCGTCATGTGGGCGCCCGACAGGACCGAGAGGCCGATGCCGTCCGCGTCCTCCTGGATCGCGGTCTCGACGATCTGCTCCGGTGTCTGGTGCAGGCCGGTGTAGATGACCTCCATGCCGGCATCGCGCAGAGCCCGGGCGACGACCTTGGCACCGCGGTCGTGTCCGTCTAGTCCGGGTTTGGCCACCACGACCCGGATGGGGCTGGTAGCCGGCGTTCCGCCAGTCACGAGGTGGAGCCTAACCCCATGATTCACAGGTTGCCGTCCAGCAACCGGTTGCCGATCATGACCTGAGGGGTACTTACAGGTAACAAGCGGGATGGGTCGGAGGACGAGTGCTCGAACCGGTATGGAAGGTGTGCGCCGACGTGGTCGTCGGCGTGCGCGCTGCCGCGATCGAGGCCACCTGGATCGGCGTGCACCTCGCCACCTACCCGCTCGGACTGCTCCGCGAGGAGCCGTCGCCGGGCCACCCCTACTCCATCGACCGCCTGCCGCCCATGCAGCGCGGGCTGCTGGTCGGCAACATCGAGGCCGCGGGGACGCCGATCCTGCTCGTGCACGGCATCGTCGACAACCGCTCGATCTTCGGGCCGCTGCGGGCCAGCCTGCACCGGCGTGGGTTCGGCCGGGTGCTGTCGTTCTCGTACGGGCCCCTGCCGTCCGACGTACGCGAGGCCGCCGAACGCCTACGGGAGGCGCTCGAGGAGGTCTGCGAGGAGACCGGCCACGACAAGATCCACCTCGTCGGGCACAGCCTGGGCGGCCTGATCGCCCGCTACTGCGTCCAGCGGCTGGGCGGCCACGAACGCGTCCACACTCTGGTCACGCTCGGAACGCCGCACCTCGGCACGAACGCGGCCAAGGTCCTCCCCCTGCCGCTGCTCAAGCAGCTGCGTCCGGGCAGCACCCTGCTGAACGAGCTCGCCGCGCCGGCTCCGGAAGTCTCGACCCGGTTCGTCGCCTTCTGGAGCGACCTCGACGAGGTCATCCACCCGCAGCGGAACGCCCAGCTCGAGCATCCTGACCTGCGCGCAAGCAACGTTCCCGTGCATGGAGTCGGGCATCTGACGCTGCCGATCGACGGCCGAGTGGCCCGCGAGCTCGCTCGGCTGCTGTTCCGGTTGGACGCAGCCGATGACAACGTCGTCACATTCAGTAGCGAACGAGCGGGTCACGCTACGGTCACGAGTGGCTACCCTGAGACAGATTTTTCGTCCGATTTGCCCGATATGGCCTGATCGGGAGGCCGAATTCGGCACTTTCTGTGCGTGGGGATTTGGCAGAGGTAGTCCGATCCGTTATCGTCCTGCCGGTCTGGATCGGTAGATCGTCCATGGAAGATTTCCCACGGAAGGGTTTCCCGCAAGTGCCGGAGCAAGCGCAAGGCCGCCGAAGTCAGTCGGCCGGCCGACACCGCAAGCCTGGTCAGCGCAAGAAACAGGTTGAACGCCGTCCCATCCGTGCCGTTCCCGCTATCGCTGGCATCGCGACCATCGTCGCCGCCGCCACCGGAGCGATCGCCCTCCACACGAACGACTCCCTCGCCTCCGCAGCCGGCAACCAGATCAAGCCGAAGTACAAGGCCGAGGGCGCCAGCGACGTCGCTGCCAGCCTCAACCAGCTCCGCAACTCCCGTCAGGCCGCCGCCGACCGCGCCGATCGCGAACGCCGGCAGACGCTGGCCGACCTCGAGAAGCAGCAGGCCGAGAGGGCCGCCGACCTCAAGGCCCGGGCCACCTGGGAAGCCTCCCGCAGCGCCGAGATCGCGAAGCAGGAGCAGCGCGCCGCCGGCGTCGACGACCTGCCGCTCGTCCTCGACCGGTACATCAAGTGGTCGCTGCCGCTGGCGAAGTACCGCCTGACCGGCCGCTTCGGCGACGCCGGCTCGCTGTGGGCCAACGACCACACCGGCCTGGACTTCGCCGCCCCGACCGGCACCAAGATCCGCTCCGTGGGTGAGGGCGAGATCGTCGACGCCGGGTACTCCGGGGCGTACGGCAACCGCATCAAGGTCCGCCTGCTGGACGGCACCGAGCTCTGGTACTGCCACATGTCGCGCTACGAGCGCCGCAGCGGCAAGGTCGAGGCCGGCGAGGTCATCGGGTACGTCGGGTCGACCGGCAACTCGACCGGCCCGCACATGCACCTCGAGGTCCGGCCGGACGCCGACCACCCGGTCGACCCGGAGCCGTGGCTCCGCGAGCGCGGCCTCGACCTCTGAGCTAGCCGAAGTCCCCCGCGTGATCCCTCGCCCATTGGGCGAACGTTCTCGGTGACCTCCCGGTGAGTCGGTCGTAGGTCTTCGTCGGCGGCAACGCTCCGCACCCCTCGACCGCGTCCTCGTACTGCTCCAGCAGCCAGTCGGCAGTGTCCGCGTCCAGGCCCTCCTTGTGCCATTGCGCCTTGGCCTCTTCGGGCGCGATCTCCTCGAACGTCAGCTCCCGCCCGATCGCCGCGCCGATCGCCCGTACCTGCTCGGCCTGGCTCACCTTCGCCGGCCCGGTGAGGGTGTACGCCGCACCCAGATGGTCGTCGGTGACCAACGCGGCAACGGCGATCTCGGCGACGTCCGCCTCATGCACCCACGGATACCCGGCCGCCGCGTAGGGGCCGCGCACGACGCCCTCGGCGCAGAGCTGCTCGGCCCAGCCGAGCGCGTTCGCGGCGAACAGGCCGGGTCGTACGTGCGTCCACTCGGCTCCGGAGGCCTCGACCGCGAGCTCGAGGTCGCGGTGGAACGCCCTTTCGTGGTTGAGATGTCTCCCCAGCGCGGTCGCTGGGTCGTGCTCGCCGAACCCGGCGGCCGCGGCCGAGTGCGTGACGAACCGTTCGACGCCGGCGTTCACCGCAGCGGCGATGAAGCCCTCCGGCGCGGCCGAGAACAGATAGACCCGCTGGACACCGTCGAGCGCCGCCGCCCAGCTGCCGGGGCGTTCGAAGTCGCCGCACCTGACCTCGACGCCGGCGGCGAGCTCGGTGCGGGACATCGCGACGACGCGCTGCCCCGCGCCGACGAGTTGGCGTACGACACAGCGACCGATAGTGCCGGAAGCACCGGTTACGAGAATCGTCATGCCGCGAGGGTAGAGGCGATTTCTTCCTTACGCACATGGAGATTCTCGCAGATGGCAGTGCTCGGGACTTGTCAAGACCTTCGGCGGAACAGGGCGAAGAATCGCGTAGCGAAGAACGTGGGGCGGCTGAAGAGGAACAGGATCGCGCCGTCGAGGTCGCCGAGAGCGATGAGCTCCTCGACCTCTTCGGGCAGGTTTTCGTCAGCAGGCATGGGAGAACTCCCCGCGGAGTCGAGAGGTGAGCACGGGACGACCCGCCCCACCGGGGCGGCTTTGACGCAGCGCGAAAGGGCCTACCGTGTCGGTAGGCTCGCGGGCCTGTTCCGTAGTCTCACGCTGCCGACGGTAGCCAGCTTTCCCCTTGCGGACAAAGGGTTTTCAGCGGGCCCGGCGAGGCGTCGGGGCCAGATCTGGATGCGCCACTGTTCGACGCCGTGCGCGAAGCTAGCCTCGCGGCCGCGCACCGTCACGCGGACCTCGTGCGGCCCGCCCTGAGGAAGGTAGAGGGTGTCGGCGGCCGCGATGTAGAACTCGTCGAGGACTGCCGCGATGTCGCACCGTTCCCTGTGAAGCTACTGGGCCAGGACGCTTCAGGGTCCGGATCCGGCGGCGGCCCCTCGTCGAGGAGCTCGAGGTGCATCGCTGGGGAGTGGTCATGCGTCCCGGCGACCGCGACCTCAGTCTCCATCTCGCGCATTCGCCAAGCGTCCCAATCGTCCTTGGGCCAGCGTATTCACGAACGGGAATTCAGGCCTCAGCACATACGTTCGAAGAGTCGCCGAGCCTTCGTCGGTGGTCGACCGTAGGCTGGTCTGCACGATGACTGCGCTGCCCACCGAAACCCAGCTGCCCCTCGCGGTCGCCGTCGAGCCGACAGCGGACCGGCCTGCCCCGGAGCCGCGTCGCCGCGACCCGGAGGCGATCCTCGAGGGACTCAATCCTGCCCAGCGAGCCGCGGTCGTCCACGAGAAACATCCGCTGCTCGTCGTCGCCGGTGCTGGTTCGGGCAAGACCCGCGTGCTGACCAGGCGCATCTCCTGGCTGCTCGCCCAGCGCAACGCGCGGCCGAGCTCGGTGCTCGCGATCACGTTCACCAACAAGGCCGCCGGCGAGATGCGCGAACGGGTCGCCGAGCTGATCGGTCCCAAGGCCGCGTCTTACATGTGGGTGAGCACGTTCCACTCCGCCTGCGTCCGCATCCTGCGCCGCGAGATCAAGCGGTTCGGCTACCCGAGCTCGTTCTCGATCTACGACGCCGCCGACCAGCGCCGGCTCATGACGCTGGTCTGCCGCGACCTCGACCTGGACGCGAAGCGCTACAACCCGCGCGCGATCCTCAACTGGGTCTCCGACCGCAAGAACGAGCTCGTCGACTACGAGGAGGCCGCGCGCGTCGCGGAGAACCACCTCGAGAAGACGTACGCCGAGTGCTACGCGCTCTACCAGCAGCGCCTGCGCGAGTCGAGCGCGCTCGACTTCGACGACCTGATCATGACCACCGTGCACCTGTTGCAGGCGTTCCCCGAGGCGCGGACGTACTACCGCGAGAAGTTCGCCCACGTCCTCGTCGACGAGTACCAGGACACCAACCACGCGCAGTACGTCCTCGTCCGCGAGCTCACCGAGGCCGACCCCGAAGCCCCGGAAGCCCCGCACGGCGAGCTGATGGTGGTCGGCGACGCGGACCAGTCGATCTACGGCTTCCGCGGCGCGACGATCCGCAACATCCTCCAGTTCGAGGAGGACTACCCGAACGCCAAGGTCATCCTGCTCGAGCAGAACTATCGCTCGACGCAGACGATCCTGTCCGCCGCCAACGCGGTGATCAGCCGCAACGAGGGCCGCAAGGCGAAGAACCTCTGGTCCGACGCGGGTGCCGGCGAGAAGATCGTCGGGTACGTCGCGGACGACGAGCACGACGAGGCGCAGTTCGTCGCGGAGGAGATCGACCGGCTCAGCGACGGGAAGCTCGCGAAGCCCAAGGAAGTCGCGGTCTTCTATCGGACGAACGCGCAGAGCCGGGTGTTCGAGGAGATCTTCATCCGGGTCGGCATGCCGTACCGGGTGGTCGGCGGCGTGCGCTTCTACGAGCGGCGCGAGGTCCGCGACGCGCTCGCCTACCTGCGGCTGCTGTCCAACCCCGAGGACACCGTCTCGCTGCGGCGGATTCTGAACGTGCCGAAGCGCGGCATCGGCGACCGCGCCGAGGCGTGCATCGAGGCGCTGGCCGCGCGCGACCGGATCACGTTCTGGCAGGCGCTGCGCAAGGCCGGCGAGGCACCGGGCATCGCGACCAGGTCGCAGACGAACGTCGAGGGGTTCGTGACGCTGATCGACGAGCTGCTCGCGATGGTCGAGGCTGAGGTACCGCCGGCGGAGATCCTCGAAGCGGCGATGGCGAAAACGGGCTACCTCGCCGAGCTCGAGGCGTCCGACGACCCGCAGGACAAGACGCGGATCGAGAACGTGGGCGAGCTCGTCGAGGTGGCACGGGAGTTCTCCGACGCCGCGATGGTCAACGGCACGCCCGGCTTGCTGTCGGACTTCCTCGAGCAGGTGTCGCTGGTGGCCGACGCGGACCAGATCCCCGACTCCGAGGAGCAGGAGGAGGGCGAGCACGCGGAGGACGGCGGCGTGGTCACGTTGATGACGCTGCACACCGCGAAGGGCCTGGAGTTCCCCGTCGTCTTCCTTACCGGCATGGAGGAAGGCGTCTTCCCGCACAGCCGTTCGGTCAACGATCCGTCCGAGCTGGAGGAGGAGCGGCGGATCGCGTACGTCGGCATCACCCGCGCGGAGAAGCGGCTGTATGTGTCGCGTGCGATCTCGCGTGGCTCGTGGGGCGCGCCGCAGCAGAATCCGCCGTCGCGGTTCCTGCCGGAGATCCCCGAGGAGCTCATCGAGTGGCGGCGTACGGAGGCCGACCAGACCTCGTGGCACTCGAAGTCGTCCTCGTCCCGCCGGGCCGAGCGCCGCGCGGCCCGCACCGCTGGTGGCGGGGCGGTGCCGTCGTTGGAGCCGGGTGACCGGGTCGTGCACGACACGTTCGGGCTGGGCTCGGTGGTGACCGTGCGGGGTGTGGGCGACAACGCCGAGGCCACGGTGGACTTCGGCTCGGAAGGCGTGAAGCGACTGCTGCTCCGGTACGCCCCGGTCCAGAAGCTCTAGGCGCTAGGCATGAGCGACCCGATCATCCGCCCGGCGTACAGCAGCTGGCCTCGCTACAACCGGGCGTTCCGTGACGTCGTGGCCGCGCTGACCGAGGAGCAGCTGGCGATCCAGCCCACGCCCGAGCGCTGGCCCTTGTGGGCGACCGTGGGCCACACGGCGTGCCAGCGCGTCTCGTGGCTCTGTGGCGTCGCCGGTGAGCCGGGAGCGGAGACCACGCCGTTCCCGAACGCGCTGTACGACTGCCCTGGCGACGACGACCTCGAGCACGTCTGGAGCGCTTCGGCCCTCGCGGACGCGTTGGACTCGACGTTCCGCATCGTCGAAGGCTGCCTGGACCGATGGACGTTCGGCATGCTCGACGAGAAGGTCGGCGAGCACACCCGCGGCGCCATCCTCCAACGGTTGTTCACCCACGATGCCTACCACTGCGGCCAGCTGAACGAAGCCTTCCGCCGCGCGGACCTGCCGCAGATCGACCTCTGGGACTGACCGCGGCGGGCTAGAGAATCTCGTCGTTCGCGTGCTCGCCGAACTCGGCGACCCGGGCCTCGGTCACCTGCTGGTAGCGGGCCACGCGGTCCTCGAAGCGGGTCTCGACGCCGAACGCGGCCGAGGTGAAGCCCACGTTTCCGATGGCCGCCACCACGGCCTCGCGCTGGTCGGGGGCCATCACGCGCAAGGGGTCGCCGATCGCGACCGTGTTCGGCGGGACGAAGAACTCCGTCGGCACCACCGACCGCGCGTGCACCAAAGCCCCCACCGCCACACAGGCCCCAGCGCCCACTCGGGCACCATGCAGCACGGTGGCGGAGGCGGCGAGGTAGGCGCAGCGCTCGATGGTGCAGCCGAGCACGGTTGCGTGCGGGCCGACAAGCGTGTGGTCGCCCACCCGTACGGGCCGCTCCTCGTCGCCGATCGCCGTGGCCCGCAACACCGCGTGCTCGGCGATCACGCACGCCTCACCGATCTCGATCCGCGAGCCCTCCGCGTCCAACACCGCGCCGTACATGATCCGCGCCCGCGGGCCGACGCGCACATTCCCCACCAGGGTCGCGGTCGGCGCCACCCAGGCCGACGGGTGGACCTCGGGCTCTTGCCCTCGATGCTTGATGAACATGAACCCATGGTCCCCGTCGCCGCTGACAGCTAGCGCGCGGCCCCGTTCCACCAGCGGGAGATCGACCGGACGTCCCGCCACGCGTTCGTCGTGCAGTGCACCTCGCCGCCGTTGAGGTGCGCCCAGAACGTGTCCTCGACCCAGCGGACCCGTACGCCGTGCGCTCCCAGCGCCTGCTCGGTCGCGACCTTGAACACGTCGCGGCCACGCACGCGCGGGCCGTGCGGGTCCGGCGGGGCGAACTCGCGCGCGGTCAGCGACAGGCCGTTCGGGATGCCGGGCGTCACTGCGCGGAACACGGGCGCGAAGTCGAGCTGACGGAACGGAACCGGCACCGGCACGAGCTCGGAGCGACGCAGGCCGGTCGCGGCGAGGATCGTGGCGATCTGGCCGTCGATCTGCTTCGCCGCGGTCTCGTTGTCGGCGAGGAACTTCGGGTCGGCGAGCAGCTCGTCGACGGTCGGCTTGGTCGCCACGTTCGTTCCCTCGAACAGCCGAGCCTTCCCGGCACCGGCTGCCTGCGCCTCACGCAGGAGCCGCACAGCCTGCCGCGGGTCGGCGACCATGAGCGTCCAACCGTGCTTGGTGCGCGCCGGGATCACGTGCATGGTCTCGTCCGCGTGCCCGACCAGCAGCCACGACGTGTCGATCACCACCGGCTTCTGGTATCCCTGCGCGGCGAGCATGCCGACGAACGCCTGGTCGGGCTTCCGCACGCCCGAGCCGTACACGATTCGCCCTTGTGGATAAGACTTTCCGGCGTTCTCGTACGGCGGCAGCGACTCGATGTTGCCGCCCATGTTGAGCAGGTCGTTCATGGGTTCGCGGTCCGCGTCGGTGAACTCCTGCACGACGGCCACGTCAGGCCCGCGCAGGTCGCGGAACAGCAGCCTCCCGGCCGGGCGGAGCGTCGGCTTCACGACGCCGTCGGAGCCGGCGAGGTTCCACCGGTTGGCCGAACGGATCGCGACCCGCATCGTCCGCGGACCACCGGCCGCCGGCATGGTCGCGACGGCAGGCTCGTACGTGTCCTGCCACCAGACGTCCTTCCACCACTTCGCCGTGCCCGCGACGAAACGAGGAGCCGGAACGCCAGCGGCCTTGGTCGCCTCGCGCAGCCCGGCGGCGAACGGCTCCCACTCCGCCGGCTTGCCCTCGTCGTACTGCCATGGCGCTTCGGCTTCGGTCGCCGGCCACCCCGCGCCGGCGCCGGGCTTGGCGGCGAACACGGTGGTCGCGCGTTGCAAGTCGTTCTGCAACAGCAGCGGGGCGACGCGCATGGCCACGGTGTCGCTCACGCCGTCGCTGGTCAGCGTGAGGTGGACGACGCCGTCCCACTTCGCCGAGTCGCGGATGATGTCGCGGCCCTCGACCGCCAGCTCGACGCCCTTACGGAGCTGGCTCGCGGTGAACGTTCCGTCGCTGGCGCCGAATTCGCTGCCCCGCTTGACGAAAACGCGGACCTTGTTGGGGTGGTCGACGGTGAGCTTGCCGCCGTCGCTTGTCGCGTGCGGTGGGATGCGTACCCGCGCGAGATCCAAGGCATCGCGCCGCCCGTTGACGACGTCGTCCGCGGCGTCGTTGCAGGCGGCCAGCCGGCGGTCGATCGCCAGGCCGGGCTCGTCGAGGTCGGACGGCGTGACCTTGCAGCGCCGTTGGTCATCGTCCAGGTTGGGTAGGAAGATCGCGCCGCGTTCCGTCGTCCACGTCGCTTCGCCGCTCTCGTCGTTCGGGCCGATTCTGCCGTCCCTGTCGACGTCCGCCCGAAGGTCCGGTGCCGTGCCCGCGTAGGCGGGCACAGCACCGGCGACGCCGGCGACGAGCGCGAGCGACACGACTCCCCGTGTCAACCACACCTTGCGGTGTCGTGTAGTCGTTCTGGTCATGCTCAGGACGCTACGAAGCGGCGCCCCACACGCGCGTCCTCCGAACGATGGAGATCAGGGTGGACCTTCGTCTACGCGTGCTCCTCAGGCTTGTCCCAGAAGTAGGACTCCGGGTCGTACACCGCGGGCGAGGGCTGGATCCACGGGTTGACGAAGCCGCCGAGGGCCAGGTTCTCCTTCATCGGCACGTTCTTCAGCCCGTCCCGCACCAGCACCGTCCGCGGGTAGTTCGACACGAAGCCCATCATGAACGGGCCCTCGTTGATGTGGACCTTCACGATCTCCCACAGCAACTGGTTGCGCTTCATCGCGTCCGCCTCTACGCGTGCCTGCGCGTAGAAGTCGTACAGCTTCGCGATCGGCGAGCCCTCCTCCGGGAGGATCCATCGCGGCGTGCGCTTCCAGGGATCGATCTTCGCCTCGGCCTCGATCTTCTTCGGATCGCCGGTCTGCAGGATGAACGCCTGGCCGTGCATCGGCGCCCAGTGGCTCGGCTCGACCGGGATCACCCAGCCGGGGTACACCAGGATCTGGTTGTCGCCGATCTCCCACGTCGTCGTGGTCTGGAACTCCGAGTTCTTCCACCGGTCGCCCCACGCCTCGGGCGGGCTCGGGCTCAGCTGGACGTCGAGGCCGATCGCTTCCCAGTCTCGCTTGAGGAACTCGTTCTTCCGCAGGTTCTCGCTGCCGGTGTCGGCCTGGAAGTCGAGCGAGATCTTCAACGGCGAACCGTCCGGGTGCTCGCGCTTGCCGTCGCCGTTCTTGTCGACGACGCCGATCTCGTCGAGCATCGACTTCGCCAGCGCGACGTCGTACTTCACGGCGAGGTCGCGCCACTGCTCGTAGAGCTTCTTGCCCTCGTCGTTGACGTTGAAGATGACACCCTTCACGCTCAGCGTGCCTGTCGTCGCCTCACCGGTGTCGTAGTAGATCGCCTTGCGGATCTCGGCCCGGTTGACCGCGTGCGACAACGCCTTCTGGAACTTGTTGTTGCGGAACAGCGCGCGCAGCTTCGCGTCCGGGTGATCGTAGTTGAAGAACAGCATCGAGCCGGTGCCCGATCCGCTGTCCCAGAAGCGAAGTCGTACGCCCGTCTTCGCCTCGGCCTGCTTGAAGGTTGACACGTCACCCAAGACGATCGGGTGGTGGCCGCCGTGGATGTAGTCGTACTTGCCCTGCGTCATGTTGAGCTTCTGGACCTGCTCGTCCTTCACGACGGTGAAGTTGACCTCGTCGATGTACGGAAGCTGCTTGCCCTCCTTGTCGACGACCCAGTAGAACGGGTTGCGCTCGAGCGTGAGGCTCTGACCCTCGCGGTAGGCCTTGCCGCGCCAGCCGGTCATCGTCGGGCAGTCCGGGTTGCGCTGGAAGTCGGCCTTGAGATCGTGGTTGGAGAACCAGTCGCTCCCCGCCTTGATGGCGGTGTTGTACTTCGGGTGGAACTGCTGCACGTAGTGCTTCGGCAGCATCCACAGCGGGCCGAGCGTGCCGGTCTCCGCGTACTGGTTGACCCAGGCGGCGATGCGCTCCGGCGTGACCGGCGCCGGCGCGTCGAACGTCAGCACCATCGTGGTGTCGTCGGGGCAGGTCAGCTTCGCGACCGTGTCCTTGCCGGAACGTACGTCGTCCGGCGGCGTGAAGGGGTGGTCCTCGTTCTGGACGAGGTCTTCCCACCAGTAGAGGATCGACTCCGTCGTCCAGGGCTTGCCGTCGGACCACTTCAGGCCCTTGCGGAAGTTGAACGTCCACTCCGAGGCGTCCGCGTTCGACTCCCACGTCTCGACCAGGCCGGGACCGATGTCCAGGCCGTCGTTGAGGAAGCGCAGTGGCGAGCCGCCGTACATGTACTCCTTGACGGCACTCGACTCGCTCTTGCCCTGCACCATCTGCATCGTGCCGCCGTAGTTGCCGGTGACGGTCCAACGGTGCGGCAGGACGTACGGGTTCTCCGGCAGTCGCTCCTCCACCGCGGGCAGCTTGCCCGCCTTGACCTGCTCGGCGAGCAGGGGCGACTCGGCGAACTTCGCCGGCTTCGGCAGCGGCTTGGCCTCCGATCCCTTTCCGGTCGGGGCGGCCGGCTCTCCGCTGCTGCCGGTACCGCTGCCGGATCCGGCGCCGGATCCTCCGTCGCCGCTAGAACACGCCGCGAGAGCGGCGCCGCCGGCCGCCACGGCCGAACCATAGAGAAGCGATCGTCTGGTCAATCCCTGCAACTGGGCCATCAGTGGCGCACCCTTCGCATCCGTGGTTTTTGGCACGCGGGACCCCCGAGCCCGCCTTGGCGGGAAGTTACGAAGACTTTACGGGCGGGGAACGCAAAAGCGCTACCCCGGAAAGAAATTACCCTTACGGCCCCGACCGATGCCGAGAAACCGCTTGCTCACGTATAACTCACGCTCGGAGCGGGATACCGATTGCTGACCGAAAGCGGCCGGGTCACGATTTGGTCAATGTCGCTGCCATCACCTGAAACTTTCGGGCGACGTGGAAGCCGGACTTTCGGTAGAGGTGGCCGGCCGGGGAGCCTTCGGTGGTCCAGAGGAACCAGGCCTTGGTAGCGCCGTCTTGCTTCATCCGCTCGAGGGCGCGGTGGAGCAGGGTCTTGCCCAGTCCTGCGCCACGCTGGCTGGGGTGGACGCCGAACGGGCCGAAGCGCTCGATGACGTTCTCGTAGGTGCCGTACATGGCCCAGCCGACGATTCCCCGCTCGCGGTGGCGGGCGACGACGATGCGGTCGGGTGGATTGCCCTGGGCGAGGCACTCTCTGATCGCGCGGGCCCAGTCGGCGCTGAACTCCTTCGCGAGGTCGATCAGGCCGGGGAGCTCGTCTGCTTCCGGAGTGCCGAAGGCCCGGAACCCTCGCAACCGCATCCGCCGCTCCTTCGCACTTTGCCCACCAGGACGGTGTTCTCCAACGCTGCAACACCCTCCGGAACACCGCTTCCATGGGCAAAGTAGCGAACCCCTGTGGATCGGACCCGCGCACATGGGTGACTCCCCGCCCCCGGACACTCGAGTCCGGAGACGGGGAGCCTCGATCGCCCGTCTACCGCGTCAGACCTCTAGGAGCTCCTAGAGGTCCGGACGGTGCACTACGCGGATCGCGTTCACGACCGAGGGCTCGTAGCCCCGGCGGTCGTGGAACCCGACCCGGAGGTTCCCGTTCGCCGGCACGTCCACCACGATCGACTTGCGGTCGGCACGTTGCCCGCCGACCGCGTCCGCGATGTCGTAGTTGACCAGCGCGTACTGGCCGTTGACCTCGACGTCGAACGCCCGCCAGTCGACCCGCGGCGACAGCTCGAGCTCGGCGAAGTCGAGGGTGACCTCGTACTTGCCCGCCGGCAGCTTGTCGAACTGGTAAGCGTCCATGCCGATGCGCTGGTTCAGATACAGCGCGTCGTCATCCGTTCCACGGATGTCCGTGCCAGCCGGCGCCTCGGCAGTCGTCGACGCACCGATCCAACCGAACGTGCCCGCGGTGTACGCCTTGTCGGCGACCCACGGGATCCCACCAGCGTCGACACCAGCCGCACCAGCGGAGTTCACGCCCTTCCAATAGCCGGACACGACGACCTCGACCGGCACCTTGATGATCGGCTGCCGTCCGGAGGTCGTGTGGATCTCGACGACCGCGCGGTAGATGCCGGCCGCGAGCCCGGTCGTGTTGACCTTCGCGGTGACCTCGACCGAGCCACCGGCCAGGACGCGTCCCTTGGCCGGCGCGAGCGTCAGCCACGGAACGTTGGTCTCCTGCGGCACGCCCGTGTCGAGCAGGTACGCGGTCTGCGTGTTCTGCGACGTCGCCCACACGTTGCCGGACGCGTCCAGATCCGCGCCCGCGAGCGCGAAGCCCTCGGGCTCGTCCAGGGAGATGGACGAGATCGGAGCGCACGTGTCCGGGTTGTGCTGGGTGATGGTGTTGCCCTCGTCGCTGTTCGTCACCCAGATCGTGTTGGACGCCCGGTTGTACGCCAGGCCGGCGATTCCGGAAGCCAACGGGCACTGGGAGAGCACCGCGCCGGGCTGCGCGTGAGACGCACCCGCCACGTGGAACAGGACGTCCTGCACCCAACCGCCGACGTAGAACGTATCGTCGTCGGCCTTGTACGCCAGTCCGCGCTGAGCGGTGGTGCTGGCCCCACCGGACAGCGAGTACGACTCGTTGCCCGTCGCGGGGTCCCAACAGTGGATGGCGTTGTCACCGAGGACGGCGACCTGGCACATCTGGTTGCGTCGCGAGTCGAACGCCATGTCGGCGTTCCACGTCGCACCGCCGTAGCCGCCCGGCCAGTCGCGCCCGGTCGCGGTGCCGTCGGGAGCGAACTCCTTGTTGCGTACCGTCTCCGGGTTGGAGACCCACACGTTCGAGCTGCTCTTGCCGACACCCCACGCGACCGACAGCCCTGTCGGCCACGAGTCGAGGACGTCGCCAGCGGCGAACGGCACGGCCTTCGACTTCTCGGCAGACGGGACGCTGCCCGAGGCGTTGCGGGCGGCCGGGTCCTCCTTGGCCGCGAGCGCCTTCGACTGCTTGGCGGCGACCGCCGTGACCTTGGCACCGCCGAGCTCGACCGTGCTCCAGTTCATCGCGGCGCTACCGGTGTTGGAGAGCGTGAAGGTCGTCTCCTGCTTGTTGCCCTGCGGCAACACCCAGCGCAGACCCTCGGTGTCGATCTCCGCGCGACCGGTCTTGAGCGCGTAGTTCTTCGCGATCCACTTGTTCGACGTGACGACGAGGTTGTTCGCCGCCGCGTTGGTGTAGTTCGGCGCCTTGACTGCCGCCTTGTACACGCCGTTCCACAGTTGGGCGAAGTACTTGCCGTCGGCGCCGGTCGACACCGTCTTCGCCGCGCCCTCCTCTGGAGTCAGCGTCACCGTCGCGCCCGCGACCGGGAGCCCGTCGTTGGCATCGGTGACGGTGCCGGTGACGAAGCCGTTCGGGGGCAAGACGAACTTGACAGCCTTGCCGTCACTCAGGACGGAGGCGTTGTTCGAGTACTGCAGCGCGACCGTGCCCGCCGCGTTCTCGACGCCGATCGTCGCGGAGCTACCACGCTCCTGCGCGACGTTCGGGTCGATGTTGCGGTACACGAACGCGATCTCGCTGTTCTCCTTGATGACGATCTCGAAGTCGACCCGGAAGGTCGTGCTCCGGATCAGCGCGTTCCGCCATTCGATGATGAACGAACGGTTCGGCGCGGTCCCCACGGCCTTCGTGTAGACCTTCGCGGTCGCGTCGATCATCAGGTCGTCCCAGAACGGGTAGAGCGCCGCGTTCGGAACTGCCGCCGACGGGATCGCGCCGTTGATGTACGCGGTCGACGAGGTGGTGAAGTTGGCCAGACCGTTCGTGCTGATGTTCACCGCGTTGTAGCCGGTGCCGTACAGCGTCGCCGTAAAGGGCAGGTTGACAGTCTGTACGGCGTCGTCACCGGTGAGCGCGAGACCCGTATCCGCTTGCTGGTAAGCAGGTGCGGCGGTCTCACAGTGATAGCCGTACGTGTCGACGCGGTCCGCGAGCCGGAAGTTCACGACCTTCCGGGCGTTGACCACGACCTCCTTGGAGGCGTCGGCGCTGCAGCCACCAGGCGAGGTGACCGAGATGTTGTACGTACCGACGGGCACCTGGGCGAACTCGTACACGCCGTCGGCGTCGGTCGTCGCCGGAGCCAACGGAGTCCCGTTCACCTTGACGACAGCGCCGGCGACGGGGTCGCCGCGGGAGTCGGAGACCTCGCCGATGACCGGCCACGAGCCGACCGGGGTGAGCGCGAAGTCCTTCGTCACCGTGGCGTCCGTCGCCACCGTGGCGGTTCCGGTCGCCGTGCCGAACGCGTACGCGGAGACCTCGATGTTGTAGTCGCCGGTCGAGAGCTTCGCGGTGTACGTACCGGTCGCGCTCGTGGTGAGTGTGCGCGAGCTGGCACCGGTGATCTTCACCTGCGCGCCGGCCAGCGGCGCACCGGTGGAGGCGTTGGTGACCGTTCCGGTCAACGTGCCCGAGGCGCCTCGCGGCGACGCGGTGACGGCGGCCAGAGCGTCGAGCTTGCCCTCGCCCCACACGTTGTTGTTCGTCGGCGTGCCACCACAGGTGGTGTCGTCGGTGTCGATCGCGGTCTGGTTCAGCAACGCCCGCGTGCCGGCGATGTCGCCGACCAGCGAGGGCGCCGCGGACCACATCAGCGCGACCGTGCCCGCCACGTGTGGCGCGGCCATCGACGTTCCGGTGAAGTTCGCGTACGAGTTGTCGGGGATCGACGAACGGACGCTCACCGCGGGGGCGGAGATGTTCGGCCGGATCTCGCCGTTGGCACCAGGCCCGCGGCTGGAGTTGTTGTAGACCGCACCGTTCGACTGGAAACCACCCACGCCATAGGCGAGGGCGGAGTCGGCCGGCGAACCCGCCGTGTCACAACCCGGGCCCGAGTTGCCGTTGGAGAAGACACCGAAGATGCCGGACGAGGTCCAGCCGGCGATGATGTCGTCGTACCACGGGTCCTCGACCGGGCCGTTGCCCGCGCCCCAGGAGTTGTTGACGATGTTCGGGCGCAGGTCGGCGCGCGGGTTCTGGTTCTGCAGGTCGGTGGGCGCGAGCACCCACTGGCCCGAGGTCAGCAGCGCGTTCTCCGAGCAGCCGAGCGGGGAGTCGCAGCCGACGGCCGAGATCCACTTGGCGCCCGGTGCGACGCCGATCTGGTTCGCGCCACCGTCGTCGCCGACCATCGTGCCCATGGTGTGGCTGCCGTGGTCGTCGGGGTCACACGGCGCGAGCGACGGGTTGCCGCACACGCGGGACGGGTCGAACCAGTTGTAGTTGTGGTCGAACGTTCCGCCGCCCTGGTTGCCGCGGTACTTCCCGAGCAGTGCCGGGTGGTTGTACTGGACCCCCGAGTCGATGTTGGCGACCGTGATGCCCTCGCCGCGGACGCCGTACGTGGACCACACGTCGTCGGCGTTGATCGCGGCGATGCCCCACTCGACTGCTGTCGGGCCCGTCGTGGCGGCGGGCTCCGGCTTGATCAGCTCGGCCGTCTGGCTGGCGGCGATCCGCTCGACCCCGGGCAGCGCGGCGAGCTGGTTCGTCTGCGCGGAGGTGGAGCTCCGTACGAGGATCCGGTTGGAGATCCAGAACGGGGTGAAGTCCGCCTTCGCCTTCGACAGCTCGGTACGCGCCTCGGCCTGGCTCGCGTTCGCGGTGTCCTTCAGGGCCTTGACGACGGCCTCGCCGCGCGCGGTCCAGTCCTTGATCTTCGAGGCGACGTCGAGGTCGGCCTTGTCCTTGAAGACCAGGTAGATGTCGGTCGAGCCCTTCGTCTCGAGGTCTCGCTCGACGATCGGCGCGATCGGCGCGATCGGCGCGGTCTTCGGGTCGTCGGCCTTGCCGTCGTTCCCGGCCGCGACAGCGCCGGTGGGCGCGAGAAGCCCCCCGATGACGGCCAGCGACGCGATGGCCACCGAGGCGAATGTCCTCCTGAAGGCAGCGGAACGACCTCGTCCGCCGCCAGGGTCCAGTCTTGCCACGATCCCCTCCCAAGGGCACCCGCATCGGACCCGCCCCGGGGGATCGGCGGCGGGTTGCAGGTGTTGTGGACCGACATTGCTGCGGCGGGGTCGCTCCGGCCAGGCTCGCTGTCGGTCGTACGGCGGGCAGTTCTCGGCCGAAAGTTGCTTTGACGAATCAGTACGCCCGGATTGCGTACGAAATAAGGGAATTCGCCCTGACCGGGGCAAGACCGGATCAGGACACCGTGTTTGCCCCATCTGGCTCGCGAAGTACTTACGCCCGAAACATTCTCCGTGTCAGAATCCTGCAGTCACCAAGGGGTTACGTGGCGTTGGGGATGCAGGGCATTTGGTGGAGATCCCGCCGACTTTGTCCGGCGTTCCCCGATGGGGGGAGGGTCAGTTGTACTCCAACATCCTCGATGGAGCGGCCGAGATTGCCGACGCCGTGCCCGCGCTCATTCTGTGTGTCGGCACGACCGCCGACCAATGTACGGCTGTGTTGCGAAGTGTCGGGCCAGACGCGGTGGTGATGATGGCCGCCGACGCCGGTGCCGCCTTGAGGGTCCTGCAGAACGCTCGCTCCTCGTCTGCCGTGGGGCCCGCGGCCTCGGTGGTCACGCGGCCGGTCGAGTTCGGCCCGTTGCTGATCGACTCGTCGTTGCGCGAGGCGACCTGGCGCGGTCGGGCTCTGGAGCTGTCGACCCGGGACTTCGATCTGCTGGCGACGCTGGTCAGTGACGGCGGTCGGGTGTGGACGTTCTCGGACCTGACCGAAGCGGTATGGCGCCGCCCGTACCTCGGCGACGTCGAGGCGGTGGTGTCGGCCGTGAAGCGGCTGCGGCGGCGGCTCGCGTCGGTGACGGGAGAGCTTGCGGTCGCGTCGATCCGCGGCGTGGGGTATCGCCTGTCGTTGCTGCCTACGCCTCTGCGCCAGTCGGCGGTGTAGGTCTGTACGGCGGGTAGGTTCTGAAGGTGTGAAGCGTGACTCGGAACCCGCTCCGTCGCTCCTGCCCGCTGACGAGATCTCGCGCGTTCTGGTGGTGACCGCGCATCCCGACGACGTCGACTTCGGCTGTGCCGGGACGGTGGCCACCTGGACGTCCGCGGGGATCAAGGTGGCGTACTGCGTCGCCACCGACGGCCAGGCCGGCGGCTTCGATCCCACCCTGGACCGGGCCGAGATCCCGCGCATCCGCCGCGCCGAGCAGACCGCCGCGGCGGGCGTGGTGGGTGTCAGCGATCTGCACTTCCTCGGGTACGTCGACGGCGAGCTGACGCCTTCGCTCGATCTCGTCCGGGACATCACGCGCGCCATCCGCCAGGTCCGGCCGGACCGGATGCTGATCCAGAGCCCCGAACGCGACTGGTCCGCGGTGGGCCGCAGCCACCCCGACCACCTGGCCGCCGGCGAGGCCGCCTACCGGGCGATCTACCCGGCCGCGCGGAACCCGTTCGCGTTCCCCGAGCTCGCGGCCGAGGGCCTCGAGCCGTGGACCGTACGGGAGGTCTTCGTGTCCGGGCACCCGACGTTCAACCACACTGTGGACGTGACGGAGACGTTCGAGCTGAAGCTGGCCGCGATCCTGGAGCACACCAGCCAACACCCCGACCCCGACGCGATCCGCCCCAGGCTGACCGACACCTTCGGCCGGGTCGCGAAGGCCTCCGACCTGGGCGACGGCCACCTCGCCGAGCCGTTCTTCGTTGTCCGTACGGGCTGAGAGAACTCACCCCGTTGACCGGGCGGTCAAGGCGAACGAGGATCCCAAGCAACGGTTCGATGCGAGGAGGTCCAGGATGCCCAAGGTCGTGATCCTGACGGGCGACGCCGCCGAGGATCTGGAGTTCTTCTACCCCTACCAACGACTGCTCGAAGAGGGCTACGAGGTCGACGTCGCGGCCCCGGCCAGGAAGAAGCTGCAGTTCGTCGTGCACGACTTCGTGGACGGCTTCGACACCTACACCGAGAAGCTCGGCCACACCTGGCCCGCGGACAAGGCGTTCTCCGAGGTCGATCCGGAAGAGTACGTCGCCGTCGTCGTACCGGGCGGCCGTGCCCCCGAGTACATCCGCAACGACCCCGACTGCCAGCGGATCCTCAAGCACTTCGTCGAAGCCGACAAGCCCGTCGCGCATCTCTGCCACGGCGCGCTCGCGCTCGCCGCGGCAGATCTGCTGCAGGGTCGTCGCTCGGCGGCCTATCCCGCACTCGCGCCCGATGTCGCGAGGGCCGGCGGCGAGTTCGTCGACTCCGACGCCGTCGTCGACGGGATGATGGTCTCGGCACGTGCATGGCCGGACCACCCGTCGTGGATGCGGGAGTTCCTCAAGGTCCTGCGCGCCAAGGCGCCGGTCGCCTAGGCAGTACGCGCGAGCAGGACCTGGTGCTCGACAGCACGGTGGAAGATGCCGCTCCATCCAACGCTGCCAGCACGAGCGCCGGTCCATGCTGCGGTAGTCAGGCCTAGGCAGTACGCGCGAGCAGGACCTGGTGCTCGACAGCGCGGTGGAAGATCCCGCTCGTCCATTTCCAGCAAGAGCGCCGGTCCATGCTCCCGCAGCGGCCGCCGCAACACTCGACGTCGTGCAGCTGCTGTGCCAGGTGCTCGATCTCTTCGGTCAGGTCAACCATCTTCGCTTCCCCCTCAACTTGCCCCCGCCGCCTTGGTAGTGAGACGGATCAAACCCGAATTTGGTTACAACGAGTGAGAAGAACCGGTTCAGGGGAATCGGGCCAAAAGCTAAGAGACCCGCATGAAGAGGCGTCAGGGGCGACCGAGCCTGTTCATGCGGGTCTGCTGTGGGGTGGAGTGTCGGGGCGGTTCGCGCCCGACACGACTAGGCGATCGGCGAGCTGGGGTCGTCGTAGATGGACGGAGCGGTCGGCGCCGGCTCGTCCTCCGGCATGAGGATCCAGCAGGCCGCGTAGAGCAGGATCCCGGCCGCGCCGAACGCGGTGAGGATCACGAACGCGAGCCGGACCAGCACCGGGTCGACGCCCAGGTAACGGGCGATTCCGCTGGCGACGCCGGCGATCATGCGGCCGTCGCGGGTCCGCTGGAGCTTCTTGTACGTGGTGGCGGGAGTCATCGTGTCGGTCATGTCTTCAGCTTGCCGTTCGGCGGTCTGGTCCGGTATCGGGAACGGTCCTGGCCCATCCCCGACTTGGCCCTGACCGCGCTCAGGTGTGTCCCCGGTCATCGGCGCTGTCCCTTCTTGTTCCGGCCGATCGATGCGACGACGCCCGCGATGCCGGCGCCCATCAGCAGCACCGGCACGATCCAGGCCAGGTCGCTCGTACTCAGCACCCCGGACGTGATCAGCATCCAGCTGAACGCGATCCCGCAGAAGAGCAGGCCCGCCACGAGCGACACGACGTTCGCCGTGTGCCGCCCGGCAGGGGTACGTGTCTTGCTCATCGGAACCCCTTCGGCGTCGCCTCGTCGGCCGGTCGCGGCGCCTCCGGCGGCATGGCAGGCGGCCGGAAGTCGAGCACCTCCGCGGGTGCGCGGGACGTCCGGTACACCTCGGCAGCGCCGACGCCGAGGTCGACCTGCAGGACCAGCGATCCGCCGCCTGCCCCGTCGGCGCCGTAGTCCTGGCGCGTACGACGCAGGTCGACGCCGCCTTCCTCGGTACCGAAGAACTCCAGGCTGCCGAGCCCGACGTCGCCCTTGAGCTGGACGTCGACGTCGTCCGGCACGACCACGACCGCGTGCCCGGCCCCGACGTCGAGCTTCGTCGTCACGTTGACCCCGTCGGTGAACCTCACCCCGGACAGGTCGAGCGTGAAGTCGCCCGTCTCGACGTCGTATCGGCTCTGGACGGCCTCCGCCGTCAACGGGCTGGCGCCGACCGCTGTCGCGGACAGATCGCCGCTGTCGACGCGTTCGGCCACGGTCGCCGGGATCAGCGCGATCGTCAGGAGGACGCCGATCGCGACCAGGCCGCGGGCACGGCCATACCAGGTCCCGACGAGCAGACCCCCGCCTACGACGGCGAGCGCGGTCGCGATGAACGCCGCCGGCTCGAGGCTCCAGTCGTTGGCCTCCGCGACCGCCGCGAGCGCACCCATCGCGATCAGCGTCGAGGCGATCGTCACGGGGAACACGGCCGACCTGCGCTTCGCCGGCAACTGCGGCGGAGGCGGTTGCTCGATCAGCGCTTGGGTGGGATCGGGTTCGGAGTCGGCGAGGCCGAGCGGGTCGGGGTGGTGCCAGAACGAGGCCGGCGCGGGCGTCGCGTCCCGCCACGATCCGGTGCCGGCGACGACGCCGGTCACCTCGTCGGCGGTAGCGGTCGGTGCCGCCGGCCAGTTGGCCAGCGGCTGGGTCGGCGCGTTCGGGTCTCCTGGGCTCGCCGGAACGCCAGGCGCGCCGGGGTCGGTCCCGCCGGCCACGACGTTGCGCCGAGCCAGCACGATCACGCCCACGATCGCGAGCAGGAGAAGCACCGGCGCCTGCCAGGGCAGACCCCACCACGGCGTGGACAGCAGAACGATCGCCACCAGCACCACGCCGCCGATCACGACCGCGTTGTCCGGAGCGCCGTTCCGCCGCCGGCCGAGGTGCTGCTCGAGGACCGAACGGTCCTTGCCCTCCTCGGGGATCAGCAGCCAGGCGGCGCCGTACAGCAGCGCGCTCATGCCGCCGAAGAACGTGAGCACCGCCAGCGCCACCCGGATCACGACCGGGTCGACGCCGAGGCCCCGGCCGAGGCCGGCGCACACGCCGCCGAGCACCCGGCCGTCGCGGACGCGACGGAGCTTGCGCAGGTACGCGAGGGTCTCGTCGACCCGGAAGCCCGATCCTTCGGGCGGTCCGGCTCCGGGCGGTGGTGTTCCGGAGCTCATGACGCCTTCTAGCTCCTTGCCTTCTCTGTCACGGTGGGTGGTCGGACCGTACAGAACGGCCACAGAAACCGATCCTCCGCGCTCGGGCCGGGGTCCGCCATCGGGGATGTCCCTGGGACACACCCTGGACGGACCGGGACCCGCTCGGGGAGCGTCCTGGTGGCGGGGCGCGCCCGCGCGTGTGACTCTTGAGTAAGCATCCCACCTGCGAAGGAGCTGTCATCTTCACCGATCCGGCCGGCACCACCGCTGGCACCACGTCGACCATGGAAGCGCCGGGCGAGCTCGCCCCGCGCTGTGTTCGGCGTACGGACGGCAAGATGCTCGGCGGTGTGGCCGCCGGCCTCGCGGACCATCTGGGACTGCAGCCCCTGCACGTACGCCTCGCGTTCATCGCCTTCACGATGCTCGGCGGGTTCGGCCTGCCGCTGTACGCCGCGCTCTGGGTGTTCCTGCCCCAGGAGTCCGCGGTCAAGGGCGTGGCCGGGCCGGCGGGCTGGGCCGAACGGAAGAACTTCAGCACCACGCCGAAGGGCCGCAAGCGCGAGGACACCGGGCAGCTCGTCGCCGTCGGCGTCCTGGCCGCGGGTGTTCTGCTGCTGTTCCAGCAGTGGGTGGGCATCTCGGCGGCCGTGTTCTGGCCGATCGTGCTCGGCGGCCTGGGGCTGGCGCTGCTGTGGCGGCAGGCCGACGAGGCGCAGCGGGCGCGGCGCGGCGATGCCGAGCGGGTGCGCTGGTTCGGGCTGCTGACCGGGTCGGGCGGGATGTCGACGCTGGTCCGTTCGGCCGCTGGCGTCGTGCTGGTGATCGGTGCCGCCGTGCTGCTGTTGGCGGCCTCGGGCAAGATGTCGGCGCTCGGCACGGTGCTCGCGGCTGTCGCCGTGGGCCTGCTCGGCGTCGGCCTGATCGTCGGGCCGTGGGTCTGGCGGCTCGCGGGCGACCTGACCGAGGAGCGGCAGGAGCGGATCCGTTCGCAGGAACGCGCCGACATGGCCGCGCACCTGCACGACTCCGTCCTGCAGACGCTGGCGTTGATCCAGAAGCAGTCGCACGACCCCAAGGCGGTGGCGCGGCTGGCTCGTTCGCAGGAGCGCGAGCTGCGGGACTGGCTGTACGGCTCTCCGAACGACATCGACGCGACGTTGCGTTCGGAGCTGAAGAAGGCGCGCGGCCGAGGTCGAGGACCTGCACGGCGTCCCCGTTGAGGTCGTCGCGGTCGGCGACGCACCCCTGGACGAGCCGCTGACGGCCGTCGTCCGCGCGGCGCGCGAGGCGATGACGAACGCGGCCAAGCACTCCGGCGCGCCGAAGATCGACGTGTTCGTCGAGGTGGAGCCGTCGCGGATCGAGGTGTTCGTTCGCGACCGCGGCATGGGCTTCGACCCGAACGCGGTGGCCGAGGACCGGCTTGGCGTGCGGCGGAGCATCTACGAGCGCATGGAACGCCACGGCGGCAAAGCCGACATCCGCAGCTCGCCCGGCGAGGGCACCGAGGTCAAGTTGGTTGTGGATCGCACCGAGGGTGAGAGGATTCGGACGTGACTACCCCTACGCCTGAGGGCACAGCTCCCGCTGCTTCTGCGTCGGACGGCCGGAAGCGGGTCGTGCTGGTCGACGACCACGCGATGTTCCGTACGGGCGTGCGCACCGAGATCGGCGACCAGGTCGACATCGTCGGCGAGGCCGGCGACGTGGACAGCGCGATCAAGGTCGTCCTCGCGACGTTGCCGGACGTCGTGCTGCTCGACGTCCACCTACCCGGAGGCGGCGGCGCCGAGGTGTGCCGGCAGGTGCTGGACCGCAACCCGGACATCAAGTTCCTCGCGCTCTCCGTGTCGGACCTCCCGGAAGACGTGATCGGCGTCATCCGCGCTGGCGCCCGGGGCTACGTGACGAAGACGATCACCGGCCAGGAGATCGTCGACGGCGTCCGCCGCATCGCCGAGGGCGACGCGGTCTTCTCACCCCGCCTGGCCGGGTTCGTGCTCGACGCCTTCGCCGGCGCGGTGGACCCGGGCACCGTGGACGAGGAGTTCGACCGCCTGACCCAGCGCGAACGCGAAGTCCTGCGGCTGATCGCCCGCGGCTACGCGTACAAGGAGGTGGCGAAGGAGCTGTTCATCTCGGTGAAGACGGTCGAGACGCACGTGTCCTCCGTGCTGAGGAAGCTCCAGCTCTCCAACCGCTACGAACTCACCCGCTGGGCCACCGACCGCCGCCTCGTCTGAGGTCTCGCTCACACGCACGAATCCGGCCCGTCCGGACGGCTGAGGCAGGACAGCCGCCCGGAACGGGGCCGGATCCGCGATCCCAAGGCAGGGCGGCTCACCCACGCTGGTCAACTCAGCGCCGTTCGCCGACCCTCCCCCGTACCGCTGCCGGGATCACGGGCACCCCCAGATGGCCGATGCCCCGACAGCGGCAGTCACCTCACTGCGAGACGAACAGCCGGGTGAAGTCCGGTCCGTTCGCGTACACATCGAGTCGCACGCCACCGAGCTTCGAGCCGTACAGGAACGCGTTCTTCGCGTAGTAGTCCGGCACGACCGGTGCGAAGTCCTCCATCATCATCTTGTCGATCGCCGCCCAAGCCGCCGGCTGTTCCTCCGAAGGCAGGACCAGCGCCTTGTCGATCGCGTTGTCGACCTTGTCCTCGTCGAGGAACGAGCCGTTCGGCACGCCGTCGGGGTTCGCCGCGATCAGCGGGCCGTACAGGATCGCCGGGAAGATCGTCCCGCCGGACGGCCAGTCCAGGCACCAACCGCCACCGGGATTGACGTTCGTCCGCGACTTCGGGTTGTTCGCCTCGATCCGGGCCTGCGCCTGCTGGAGCGGGATCGCCGTGACCTTGAAGCCGGCCTTCTCCATCGCCTGCTTCCGCACCTCCGAGACCTGCGGTGACACGGGGTCGTCGGAGACGAAGTTCCAGATCAGCTCGAAGTTCAGCTTGCCGGCCGCCTCGAGCATCGACTTGGCCTTCTCCGGGTCGCCCTTGCCCTTGCTCTTGTAGCCGGCGACGTCGAAGTTCTCCCAGCCCGGCGTGGTCGGCGGCATGATCGTGGTCGCCGGCTCGGACGTCAGCGGGCTGTTCCCCGCCGCTTGACGCTCGGAGTCGTACGGCCAGGCGACCAGGATCGCGCGGCGTACCTCGAGCGGGATCTTCCGGACGTCCAGGTACGTGAAGAACGTGCAGGTGCCCGGCCCCTTCTTCATCCGCTTCTCGGGCTCCTTGCCGACGATCTTCGGCAACAGGGACGAGTCGACGTTGTCGTACGTGATCGACATCTGGTCGGGGCCCTTGTCCGCGATCAGCTGCTCCTGCAGCCGAAGCCGCTCCTGGTCGAACTTGAAGTCGTACTGGTCGGCGTACTGGTGCCGGAACGGGTCCGTCGCCGGGTCCCACTGCTCGTTCTTCTCCAGCAGCAGCTGGGTCCCCTTCTTGAACTGCTTGTACTTGTACGGGCCTGTCGCGACCGGGTTGTTCTCGTAGTTCTGCTTGGTGTCCTTCGCCTGCGGGATCGGCGTGAACGCCGGGAACGTCAGGTAGTACGGCAGATCCGGGAACGGCTTGGCCATCTTCAGGACGAACGTCTGGTCGTCCGGCGTCTCGACGCCCTTGTAGTCGCCGCCGCCGCCCTTCGCGGCAGCCTGGAACGGACCCTTGTACTTGTCGCCGTCGAGGAAGTACGTCTGCTGGTAGACCGGCCCGTTCGGCAGCTCCTCGACCGCGAACGACCGCTTCACCGCGTACGCGAAGTCCTTCGACGTGACCGGCGTTCCGTCCTGGTACTTGATGCCCTCCTTGATCTTGAACGTCCACTGGGTGAAGTCCTCGTTGGGCTGGCCCAGGTCCGTCAGCAGGTCAGGAACGAGCTTGTACGAGCCGTCGTCCTGCAGCACCAGGGCCGTCGGCGTGCGGAACACCAGCTTCGCGATCGCCAGCGAGTCGGTGTAGTACGCACGCGTCGGGTCCAAGGTGTGCGGAACCTGACGGGTGAGAACGGTGACGGTGCCGCCCTCTTTCGCGCCCGGAACTTCCGGGGCGGGGCCCTTGGCCGTGGGATCGAGCGTGACCTTGAAGTCCGCGGTCGTCCCGGAGTTGTTGGTCGGCTGCGCTGACTTGTTCTTGTCCGATGGCGTTCCGCCACCGCCGTTCGCGCCGCAGGCAGCGGCAACAACCAGACCAAATATCATTAAAAAGATTGCAAACACACGCCTGTGCATAAGCGGTCCTCCCCGACGCCTAATCGTTGTTTGGTCACACGAGGCCCGCGCTCGCGCCAGCCCATCCGAGCACGAAACGCCGAGTCATTCCGAAGTCGTGCCCGACGATAGAGCAGTTCAGGAATTGGGCCGGTCACGATTTGGGAACGCTTGAATATGCGCTTTCGTGACCTTTCTGTGACGCTTTCGCGATGTCATCAAAACGTTTTCTTATCGTGGTTCCGGATGCTGATACGTCGCAGGTCAGCGGCTCATTGGGAACACGCCGTCAACGTCAGCTTGACCAACGGGACTGGGAAACCAACGCCCTCAGAGCGTCGAATCAGTGCGGTCGAGTCGAATTCGAGGTCACAGATCGGCTACGAACAAAACCGTTCGATAACGTTCATCGACACCCGGGCGACAACGTCGTCGACGAGAACGGACGCGTTCCATGTGATGGAGCCGACCGAGAAGACAGCGCCGCCACTATCGGTAGTGAAGTGGACGATTTCCGCTCCACCCTCGTCCACATTCTGACCACGCGCGAGTACTTCTGTGCCACTCGGAGTGTGCGGGGTGGTCTTGTCTGTTTCGTGTCCGGAGGCGCCACCGGGACACCGTTCGTGCAGACTCGCGGCACCGAAAACCGCACCGTCGGACACACCCGTTCCCTCGAACACCCAGTGCGTGGCGTCGAGCACGCGGTACGGCGCGGACGTCATCGCGCCGGCGTCGGTGAACACCACGCCGAGCAGCGCGGAGGCCGGCTGGAAGCTGCGATGCATGCGGTTCTCGTACGGTCCGTCCGCCTTCACCGCCTCGGTACGGAACACGAGCGCGTCGCCGGTGAACTCGACCTCGCAGTTCAGTCCGTTGCCGCCGAGGTACATCAGCCGCCCGCCGCGTTCGAAGACCCAGGAGCGCACGGCCTCGTACATCTCCCGCGACCAGTACTCCGGATGCGTGCTGATCACCAACGCCCGGTAGCGTCGAGGTCGAGCGTGCCGTCGTGCAGCTGCGTGTCGGAGTAGAGGTCGTACGCCAAGCCCTTCCGCTCCAGCCAGCCGAGCAGGCGCCATTCCGCGGGCGCGAGGTGGCAGGGCTGCCGGCCGCCGATCGGGTCGGTCGGCCGCTCGCCGCGCCGGACGTGGTTGAGCGGCTCGGGCCGCTCGAACGACAGCGGCGGGTAGGAGTCGTCCGGGAAACCGTGTTCCCCGAACGTGGCGTCCTGGTAGCGGGCGAGCTCGAGCCGCGGCACGACAGCGGCGCGTCGGGCAGTCCGGAGGCGTTGATGTAGTTGCTGCGGCCGCCGAAGTTGTTGTACGCGTTCCAGGTGTTGGTCGACGCCAGCACGGCGAGCGGAGCGGTGGGCGCGGCCGGCGCGACGACCCACGGGAACGCGAAGAACGCGCCGGACTCGGTCTCGGCGTGGAAGTAGTACAGCCCGCTCCGCTCCGGCGCGCGGACGTACTGCCGGTGGGTCGGGTCGGTGTAGCCGCTGACGTTCCAGCGCGCGCCGGTCTGCGTGTAGTCGCCGTCCGGCGTGATCTGCATCGTCGCGCGCGGCCCGTGCTCGTCGAACCAGCCGATCAGCCGCACGTACTCTCCTCGGCGCCGTACCGCCACATCGACAGCTGGTACGGCTCCGGGCGTGCACGCGGAACTCGCCGAGCTCCCCCGAGCTGACCCACTTCGGCCAGACGTAGCCGAGAGCTGGTCGGACAGCAGCCGGAAGTGATGGACGCCGCCGCCCAGCTCGACGGTCGCGTGTTTGGCGCCGAACCCGGGCTTGGCGAGCGTGACGCGGTACGGGCCGGGCGGCAGCTCGAGGTAGATGGCGCCGCTCGCGCTCGACCGGGTCTGCCAGACCTGATCGCCTCCCGCGATCTCGACGGCGACGTCGGGCAGGGCGAGGAAGCGTTCGTCGCTCACGTACCCGATCGGCCGCATCGTAGGCTCCTTGATCATGCGCTACTCGACGCTGACCCACCTCAGCTGCGGCAGGCAAGGCCATGATCACGACGCGGACGTCGTCGCCGGCGTGTGCGACTGCGGGTCGCCGTTCTTGGCCCAGTACGACCTCGACGAGGTCGCCGTCACGCGCGAGGAGATCGCCGCGCGGCCGCCGACGCTGTGGCGGTACCACGAGCTGCTGCCGGTCCGTTCGCCCGACAACGTGGTGACGCTCGGCGAGGGCATGACGCCACTCCTCCCGATGCGGAGGTTCGGCGCCGACATCGGTGTCGAGCGGCTGCTGATGAAGGACGAGGGGCTGATCCCGACCGGCACGTTCAAGGCGCGTGGTGCGGCGGTCGGGGTGTCGCGGGCGTACGAGCTCGGCGTGCGGAAGATCGCGATGCCGACGAACGGCAACGCGGGCTCGGCGTGGGCGACGTACGCGGCCCGGGCGGGCATGGAGAGCCTGATCGCGATGCCGCGGTCGGCCCCTTCGATCTGCCGGACCGAGTGCGTGGCAGTTGGTGCGGAGCTGGCCCTCGTCGACGGGCTGATCGGCGACGCGGGCGCGTACATCCGGGGCCGGCTGGCCGAGGGGTACGTGGACGTGTCGACCCTGCGCGAGCCGTACCGCATCGAGGGCAAGAAGACGATGGGCCTGGAGATCGCCGAGCAGCTGGGCTGGCGCGTGCCGGACGTGATCCTCTATCCGACCGGCGGCGGCGTGGGGCTGATCGGGATCTGGAAGGCCCTGAACGAGCTGCGCACGCTCGGCTGGATCGCCGCCGACCGGATGCCGCGGCTGGTGGCCGTGCAGGCGGAGGGGTGCGCGCCGATCGTGCAGGCGTGGTCGAAGGGGGCCGAGGAGTCCGAGCCGTGGCCGGACGCGTCGACGGTGGCGTTCGGGATCACGGTGCCGAAGGCGCTGGGCGACTTCCTGATCCTCCGGGCGGTGTACGAGACCGAGGGCTGCGCGTTCGCGGTGTCGGACGCCGCGCTGCTGGCCGAGCAGCGCCGGGTGGCCGAGCTCGAGGGCGCGTTCGTCTGCCCGGAGGGAGCGGCGGCTTTCGCCGCCGTACGTCAGCTGCGGGAGTCGGGCTGGATCGGCGAGGCGGAGGAGGTCGTCGTTCTGAACACGGGCACCGGGCTGAAGTACCCGGAGACGATCCCGACGCCCTAGCCGCGCCGGCGGGCCAGGATGCGGCCGGGAAGGCCGTCGGGCGGTGGGGTGCGGTCGTCGACGTACGGCAGGTTCGGCTGGAACTCGTGCGCCTTCGCGACGATCTGCTCGACGGTCGCGGTGAGCCACAGGACGTGGATGCGGGTGCCGCGGATCGGCTGGTCGGCGCGCAGCTGGAACGCCAGGTAGTCCCACGGGATGAACGTCGGCGTGGGGCCGCCGAGGGACGGGTCGTCGCGGGTCTCGGTGAACGCGATCACCCGGGCGAGCTCCTCCCACCGCACCAGGAACGGCGGCCGCCACCAGCGCCCGGAGGAGTAGAACCGGATCCCCTGGTCGTCCATCGCCAGCTGCCGCCGCCGCATCGCCAGGTTGCCGGGACGTTCCGCGGCGAGCACCGCGATCGACAGCGGGAGCGCGAAGATGATCAGGGTGGCGATGAGGATCGGGACGACCGCGTCCACGCCGAACGCGCGCCCGAGCAGGGGGAACAGCCACCACGGCGAGGAGACGACGAGGAACGCCGTGGTGAGCAACCCACCCACCGTCAGCACCGCGGCGACCACCCCACCGAGCCGCACCCGCTGGCTGACCACGAACTCCCCGGCCACAACTCTCCCGCTGCTCTCGACGGATCCCGCCACCGAACCTATCCCCTCCCCCGCCGTGATCATGACCGTGATCATGAAGCCGGACCGGTCATATACGCCGGTTTCCCTTCATGATCACGATCATGATCACCCCGGGCCAGCGGCGAGGGCTAGGCCGGTGGGGCGAAGGAGAGCCGGACGGTGCCCGTGCCGGACCCGGCGTCCGTCGCCGCTTGCCAGCCGGAACGAGACTCCCCCATCGTCCAACGCTGGTTGCCGAATGTCACCGAGGTGACGCCGAACTTCTTCGCGTTCGCCACCGACCACTGTGCGATCGCCCAGCCGCGTTCGGCGCGGGAGGCACGCACGGCCGTGGACGACGCGTTGCTGCTGACCGTCACCTGGCCGAACGCCTTCCGCAGCTCCGTCCGCAGCGCCGAGGGCTGAGCCGCCACCGACTCGTCCGCCCGCACCGCGCAGCTGAACGCGGCCGACGAGTGCCCGGTCAGCGACGACGCCAAGGCTCGGGCGTCCGGCTCGTGCTGCGCGTACGCCTGCCCCGCCGCTGACTTCTGCACCCGTTGGGCCGCGTCGGTGATCTCCATCGACGAGTACCCGTCGATCTTCGCCAGCGCCGCGTAGAACTTGTTCGTCGAGTAGTACGGGTCGAGGATCTGTTCCACCGTTCCCCAACCCTGGCTGGGCCGCTGCTGGAACAGCCCCACCGAGTCCAGGTGCCCACCGGACAGGTTCCGCAGACCGGACTCCTGGAACGCGGTCGCCAGCGCGATCGTCGCCGCGCGCGCGGGCAGGCCGCGCCGGATCGACACGGCCGAGATCAGCGCGGCGTTCTCCGCCTCCTCCAGCGACAGGCTGGCCGAGTGCCCGTTCACCGTGGCCTCACAGCCTTCGGTGAACGGTAGTTCGCCGGCCAGCTTGTCGGAGAGGAGGTACGCGCCGAAAGTCACCAGCCCCGCGACGACGGCCAGCGACAACAGGATGACGAGGGCCTTACGCATCAGGTGTTGGCGTGCAGGGCCTCGTTCAACGCGAAGCCTCCGCCCTCCCGGATGACGGCCTCCAACGCGCCGGAGACGCTGTTGCGGCGGAACAACAAGCCGGGCGACCCGGACAGCTCGACGGCCTTGACGATCTCGCCGTCCGGCATCTGGATCTTCGAGCCGGCGGTGACGTAGCAGCCGGCCTCGACGATCGAGTCGTCGCCGAGTGAGATGCCGATGCCGGCGTTCGCGCCGACGAGGCAACGCTTGCCGACCGAGATCACCTCGCGACCGCCGCCGGACAGCGTGCCCATGATCGAGCAGCCGCCACCGAGGTCGGAGCCGTCCTCGACGATCACACCGGCGGAGATCCGGCCCTCGACCATCGAGGCGCCGAGCGTTCCGGCGTTGTAGTTGACGAAGCCCTCGTGCATCACGGTCGTGCCCTCGGCGAGGTGCGCACCGAGCCGTACGCGGTCCGCGTCGCCGATCCGCACGCCGGCGGGCACGACGTAGTCGACCATCCGCGGGAACTTGTCGATCCCGTACACGGTGACGCGATGCCCGGCGGCCATCATCCGCAAGCGGGTCTGCTCGAAACCGTCGACCGGGCACGGACCGAGGTTGGTCCACACCGCGTTGTTGAGCTGGCCGAAGATGCCGTCCAGGTTGAGCTCCCGCGGCCGCACCAGGCGGTGCGACAGCAGGTGGAGACGCAGGTACGCGTCGCTCGCGCCGCTGATCGCGTCGTCGAGCGACTCGATCACCGTACGCACGACACGACGCTCGACGCCGCGTACGTCGTCGGCGCCTTCGAGGGCGGTCAGGTCAGCCGGGGCCTTGTCGTCGTCCGGACCGGGGCTCCCGAGTCGAGGCGCGGGGAACCACGTGTCGAGGACCGTCCCGTCAGGGGTGGTCGTCGCGACACCGAAGGCCCAGGCGCCTGGCCGTGTCTGGGTCATGCCGGCCAGCCTGCCAGAATCCCGAACGGTCCGCAGCACAGCCCCAGGTGGCAGACTGCAGGCGTGCTCGATCTCACAACAGACGTCGTCAGTCTCACCACCGCACTCGTCGATATCGAGTCGGTCAGTAGGAACGAAAAGCAGATCGCGGACGTTGTCTTCGCCGCCCTGCAGGACGTTTCGCACCTGACCGTCACGCGATACGGCAACACGATCGTCGCCCGCACCACCCTCGGCCGGGCCGAACGCGTCGTCGTCGCCGGTCACCTCGACACGGTGCCGTACGCGGACAACCTGCCGGCGAGGCTCGAAGGCACGCGGCTGTACGGACTCGGCGCGTGCGACATGAAGGGCGGCGTCGCCGTCGCACTGCGACTCGCCGCGTCCGTTGCCGAACCGGTGCGGGACGTCACCTACGTCCTCTACGACTGCGAGGAGATCGAGGCCGAGCACAACGGGCTCGGTCAGCTCGCCCGCAAGTCGCCCGAGCTGTTGGCCGGCGACTTCGCGGTGCTGATGGAGCCGACGAGCGCGCAGGTCGAGGGCGGTTGCCAGGGTACGTTGAGGGCCGAGATCCTCGTTCCCGGCAAGCGCTCGCACAGCGCGCGCGCCTGGATGGGTGAGAACGCGATCCACGGCGCGGGTCCTGTTCTCGCGCGGCTGACGGCGTACGAGCCGCGTCAAGTTCCGATAGACGGCCTCGTCTACCGCGAGGGTCTCAACGCGGTCGGCATCTCGGGAGGCGTTGCTGGCAACGTGATTCCGGACGAGTGCCGCGTCACCATGAACTACCGGTTCGCACCGGACCTCACCGAGGAACAGGCTTTCGCCCACGTACGTGAGGTATTCGACGACTACGACGTCGCGCTGCTCGACTCCGCGCCGGCCGCTATGCCCGGGCTGTCGCATCCCGCGGCTGCCGCGTTCGTAGAGGCTGTCGAGGCCGAGCCGCGGCCGAAGTTCGGCTGGACCGACGTGGCGCGCTTCACCGAGCTGCGCATCCCCGCGGTGAACTACGGGCCAGGCGACTCGTTGCTCGCGCACACCAAGGACGAGTTCGTCGAGGTCGACGAGCTGCGCCAGTGCGAGGACCGCATGCGGCGGTGGCTCTGACGTGCGGGTGTTGCTGGCCACGACGTCGGGCATGGGGCACTACGTTCCGATGCTGCCGTTCGCCGCGGCCTGTGTGCGCGCCGGGCACGAGGTGCAGGTCGCGGCGCCGCGGTCGTTCGAGGCGGCGGTCGAACGTTCCGGCTATCCGTACTGGCCCTGCGCCGACGTCGACCCGGAGGAGCTGGCGGCCGCGCACGCGCGGATGAACGCCGTGGCACCGGAACAGCGGAACGCAGCGTTCGTCGAGGTCGCCGCCGACCTCGCGCCGCGGGCGATCCTGCCGGGCATGCTTGCCGCGATCGACGGGTACCGCCCGGATCTCGTCCTGCGTGAGGTCGGCGAGCTGGGGTCGGCGATGGCGGCCGAGCTGCGCGGGATTCCGCAGGTGCAGGTGCTGATCGGGCTCGCGAAGTTCGGCCAGCTCATGAGGGACGTGGTCGTTCCGATCCACGGACGGGCTCGCGCGTGGGCGGGGCTGCCGGTCGAGGAGACGGCCGATCGGTTGGCTTCCGTTCCGTCCGTGTCGTTACTGCCGTTGTCGTACGAGGAATCCGACACGGCCGACGCGACGGTGCGGCGGTACGTCGACGCTTCTGCTCTGGGCGCCACGGAGCCGCTGCCCGACTGGTGGAGCGGGAACGCGGACCCGTTGGTGTACGTGACGTTCGGGACCGTGTCCGCCTCGGTGCCGCGGGCCGTTTCGACGTTCCGTGCGGTCGTGGATTCCCTTGCGTCGTTGCCGATTCGCCTCCTCGCGACTGTGGGCGACGGCGGCGACCCGGCCGCCTTCGGCGGGTTGCCGGCGAACGTGCGCGTCGAGCGGTTCGTCCCGCAGGCCTCCGTGCTGCCGCATGCCGCGGCGATGGTGTGCCACGGCGGGATGGGCACGGTACTCGGCGGTCTGTCCGCGGGCGTGCCGATGGTGGTCGTACCTCAGTTCGCCGACCAACCGGACAACGCGGCGCGGGTCCATGCGCTCGGCGCCGGGCTGCAGGTACGGAACGACCACCTCGACGACCCCGTCGAGCCCGCGCGGGTGGCCGAGGCGGTCCGCCGCGTCCTCGCCGAGCCGTCGTTCAAGGCCGGTGCGGAGAAGCTGCGCGCCGACATCCACGCGCTGCCGCCGGCCGACGAGGCCGTGCCGTTCTTCGAGGAGCTCGCTACCTGACGAGCTCGGCGTAGACGACCACGTTGTCGCGGTAGCCGCCCTCACGTTCCCAGTCGCCGCCGCAGGTGATCAGGCGCAAGGTGGGAATCGGGGTCGGGCCGTAGACGCTCGCCGTCGGGAACTTCCGCTTCGGGTACGCCTTCACCTGGGTGACGCGGAACTTTACCGTCGACTTGTCGCTCAGCTCGACGCGTACCTGATCGCCTGGCTTCAGCTCGCGCAGCCGCCAGAACACCGCCGGGCCGGTCTTGGAGTCGACGTGGCCGGCGATGACCGCGGGGCCGGTCGCGCCGGGGATGGGGCCACCGTCGTACCAGCCGGCGCGGGCGAACTCCTTAGGCCGCTCGAGCTCCCCCGACGGGTCGAGCTTCAGCGACATCAGCGCGCTGCGTACGCCGATAGCCGGGATCACGACGGACCTCGGACGTACGCCAGGCAGCCCGACCTCGCCTGCGGGGTCCGAGCCGGTGATCTTGCCACCGATGGCCGAGGCGGCCGGCGTCGGCGTGGCCGCGGCGCTGGGCGCGGACGCTGCCGGGCTCGGGCCGACCTCGGCGGCCGGCTCCGGGAGATTGCACGCGGCGAGGAGGAAGAGCGCCACCACCGCCCCCGCGATCCACCTCATTTGGGCATCGCGGTCGGGCTCGGCGGGGTGTAGCGGATCTCCAGCACGTTGTATCCGTTCACGACGCGGACCTCCATGCTGGCGGGCCGGTACTTCGGCAACTGCACCACCAACTCCGAGATGACGGCGCGCGCTCCCTTGGCGTCGGCGCCTTCCGCGTCGACGACCGGCAGGCCGTCGACGGCGGCGATGAGAGCGGACCGGCGGAGGACGTTCGTGCCCTCTTCGCCTGGTTCGGCGGGGAACTGGTAGACGACGAGCTCGTGGGCGCCGGAGAGCAACGCGAGTACGCTGAGCAGCCGTGGGTCGACGCGCGCCTTGCTGAGCGCGTCGCGGGCGTCGCCGTCGAGGTGGAGGCGAATGTTCTTGGTGAGCTCGAGGCCGGCGCGGGCCCTGTTCTGGGCGTCCTTGTCCTGCTCTTGTTCGGCGACCACCTTGCCCTGCGGGAGGATCCGGCGCACCTCGATGCGTTGCGCGGCGGGGCCGAAGTTCGCGTGGGGCTGGGAGTTCGAGGTCGCGCTCTTGACGAGCGGCGACGACATCTGCGGTACGGCGACGAGGTACTGGTAGCTCTTCCAGTCGCGGGCTTTCGCGAACGTCACAAGGCGTTTCTCGTTGATGCCGGCAACGACGAGGTCGACCCACATCGCGTCGTCGACAATGAGCTTGTCCTTCGGACGTACGTTGCTCGCGATCCAGCTCGTGGCCGCGTACCTCGGCCGTTCCTGGTGCCCGGAGTAGATCGAGCCGATCGACTTCGGCCAGAACGCGGCGGCGAGCCCGGCGTTGCCGACGAGCAGGAGCACGGCGACGATCGCGATCGGCCGTTGCAGGAAGGGCTGCCCCTGCTTCGCGCCGGCCCTGATCGCCGCGTCGATCACGCCGGCGACGAGCAGCGCGACGAGCGGGATGACGGCGACGACGTACGTCTCGGGGTGGGCGCCCGGCGCGAACCAGAACGCGACCTGGATCAGCACGCCGACGCTGAACGGCCTCAGCCACCGCAGCCGCAGTCCCGCGATGACGCCGACCGCGCCGAACGCGGGCAGGATCGGATCGAGCCCGACCAGCCGCTGGGCGTTGCCGAGCTCCTCGACGTTGCCGTACAGGCTGGTGCTGAGGTTGGACCAGATGTTGGTCTGCTCGATACCAGGCAGCGCCTCGCCGTACCGCCAGAGGGCGGCGAGGTAGGCGAGGCCGAGGACGCTGAGGACGATCGCCGAGATGAGTCTCGGGGTGCGGTCTTGCGTCCAGGTGAGGCCGCGCCAGATCAGCCAGCCGAGGACGGGGAGCAGCACGAGGAACGTCGGCTTGGTGGCGACGGCTGCCGCGAAGCTCACGATGGCGATCGGGTACGCGAGACCTTTGGCGAAGCGGACGCTGGCGAACAGGAACGCGATCAGCAGCCACGGGACGGCGAGGTTGTCGAGCAGGACGAGGCGGTGGTACTCGATCGCGAGCGGCGAGATCGCGTAGAAGACGACCGCGCCGGTGGCTCCGAGCCTGGTCAGGCCGATGCGTCTTGCGAGCAGCCAGAGAGCGAGGCAGGCGAACACATGCGCGGCGACCATCGCCTCCCTACCGGCCGCGATCGCGCTGGTGGCGTGCTGGAACGCGTCGGTGAAGTTGGTGAACGCGGCGAGCTGCCACCACCCGGCGGAGAGCTCGGCCCAGCTGGCGGGATAGAGGAGGTGGCTGGTGCGTTCGAGGTTGAACGCCTGGGCCACGTGCAGGCCCTCACCGATCGTGCTGGTGGGACTACCGATCAGATTGGTGAGCTGGATGATGGCCGCGGCGGGAAGCAGAATCACCAACGCCAGCAGGGATCCGGCCCAGCCATTTAGCCACGACAAAACCACCTGAACGGGGCTAGGTCGTGGCGACACGTCTCACTGTAACCAGCAGACGAGCATATGGACCCGCCGTTTCTCCTAGCCGAAAGCCGTTGTTCAGAAGGGAAATCGGCCGTTATCGGCGCCTTCCACGACAAACACTCCTCCCACCCGGCCGATGTCTTAGGCGGCCAAGAGACGAACTCGGGTAAGCCGTCTCGGGCGATCCGCACCTGCCACGCACCCTGATGAATCAACCGGTGGTGATAGCCACAGAGCAGAACCCCGTTGTCACGGGTAGTGGGTCCGCCTTCGCTCCACGGAACGATGCGATGGGCGTGCCACCAGTTCGGGGGCCGGTCACAGCCGGGGAACGCACAACCTTGGTCCCGCAGTTCGAGCAACCGGCGGAGCTTCTTCTGGAACGGCCGCTCCTGCTTGTCGGTGAGCAGCGCGACCCGGCCCGGCTGATGACCCGGCTGCAACAACAACGCCTTGTCGGCCTCACACATGAGCTGCTCGACGATCCTGCGGGACAGCTCGACCCCGGTGCCGAGGGTCCGCCCACCGGTGCGGGTGACGATGAGTTGGGTGGGGTTCCCACCATGAGAGGGCACCAGCCGCTCAGCCAACAACCGATGAACAGCCTCCCGGATGAGCTCAACCCGACGACCACGCAGCTCGTTGACCTGGCGTTGTCGACGAGCGTCCCCCGGTGATCATGATCGTGATTGTGAAGGCGAACCGGTCATATACGCCGGTTTCGCTTCATGATCACGATCATGATCACCGGGGGCGGAAGGACCCGGCTCCACCAGCACCACAAGGAGCCGGGGGTCCACAAGAGACCGCAACACGGCAGCAAACCTGGGGGCAAGAAGGCCTTCCCCCGGACACTGTTCCGGGGGTGGGGCGGCGAGAAAGAAAACTGGTGGCCGGGCCGGGGCGGGTCAAGGGTCGAAGATCGCGAAGCGACGTCGTTCGTGCCCGCGAAGCGCCGTTCCGAACGGCGCCCTTGACGCGCCCCGGACCGGCCACCACACTCAACCGCCGCAACAGCCCACGGGAGCTCCCAAACTCAGAGAGCTGTGCACAGCAACAGCACAAGCAGAAGAAACAGCTCCCCACCAACCCGGAGACAGCGTCGGCCCAGTGGGTGAAATGCCGGCCCAATGAGTGAAGTGCCGGAACGGCGGCGTGAGGGAGATGCGAGCTGCACGGGGTGGATGAGGTGACACAGGTGGATGGGGGTGGCAGGCACCGCGAGACGGGCCCACAGGAAACGGCGGGGCGGGATGGCGCGGACGGTGGCGGGACACCTTGGCGGGCACTGCGGGATGGCGCGCCTAACGCCACACGACAAACGCCCCCTCAAGAGAGGGGGCGTTCGGCGGATCTTACGAACGAAGGACTAGCGCTGACCGATCGGAACGAACGGGCGCTCGGGCTCGCCGATGTACACCTGGCGCGGCCGGCCGATCTTCGTCGCGGGGTCGTTGTTCATCTCCCGCCACTGGGCGATCCACCCGGGCAGGCGGCCGATGGCGAACAGGACCGTGAACATCTTGGTCGGGAAACCCATCGCCCGGTAGATCAGCCCCGTGTAGAAGTCGACGTTCGGGTAGAGCTTCCGCTCCACGAAATAGTCGTCGTGCAGCGCGACGTCCTCGAGCTTCATCGCCAGCTCGAGCAGCTCGTCGGACTGACCCAGCCGGTCGAGGATGTTGTCCGCGGTCTTCTTGATGATCGCGGCGCGCGGGTCGTAGTTCTTGTAGACGCGGTGTCCGAAGCCCATGAGCCGGACACCCTTCTCCTTGTTCTTCACCCGCTGCACGAAGTGGTCGACATCTCCACCGTCGGCCTTGATGCCCTCGAGCATGTCGAGCACCGCGGCGTTCGCGCCACCGTGCAGGGGCCCGAACAGAGCAAGGATTCCCGCCGAGATCGACGCGAAAAGGTTGGCCTGCGAGGAGCCGACCAGCCGCACCGTCGACGTCGAGCAGTTCTGCTCGTGGTCGGCGTGCAGAACGAACAGCAGATCCAAAGCCTCCGCGACGATCGGGTCGACCTCGTACGGCTCCGCGGGGAGGCCGAACGTCATCTGGAGGAAGTTCTCGATGTAGCCGAGCGAGTTGTCCGGGTAGAGGAACGGCTGCCCGACGGTCTTCTTGAACGCGTAGGCCGCGATGGTCGGCAGCTTCGCGAGCAGCCGAACGGTGGAGATCTCCACCTGCGCGGGGTCGAACGGGTCGAGGCTGTCTTGGTAGAACGTCGACAGAGCGCTCACCGCGGAGGAGAGCACGGGCATCGGATGCGCGTCGCGCGGGAAGCCGTCGAAGAAGTTCTTCAGATCCTCGTCGAGCAGAGTGTGCCGAGTGACGCGACCGGCGAACTCCTCGTACTCGGACGGTGTCGGCAACGAGCCGTAGATCAAGAGATAACAGACTTCGAGGAAGTTGCTCTTCTCGGCGAGCTCGCCGATGGGATAGCCGCGATATCGAAGAATTCCAGCATCACCGTCGATGTAGGTGATGGCCGAGGTGCACGAGCCGGTGTTGACGTATCCAGGGTCAAGAGTGACATGGCCCGTTTCTTTCAGCAGGCTCGTGATCTCGACCCCCGAGGCGCCCTCGGTCGCGGTGACGACCGGTAGCTCGACCTCCCCGCCCACGTGTTTCAGCGTGAACCGTTGGTCCGTCACGCTCTGTCCTCCGTCCTGCCTAGTCCGGGTCCCAGGGTTGAGCGGTTACCGCCCCCAGACACACGCACCGCACTCGTGATGTGGCGGCGTGTCAGCGTTTTAGGGCTCCTCACATACGTACTCAAATGATCCGAAGCCATGACAAAACCATTACTTCAGGCGTTCCGCTGCCGCGGAGACACGCTCATCGGTTGCCGTGAACGCTACCCGCACATGCTGAATACCCGCCGTACCGTAAAAGTCACCTGGTGTCACCAGGATGCCTCGTTCCGAACACCACCGTACGGTCTCCCAGCACGGTTCCCCGCGAGTCGCCCACAGGTACAGGCTGCCCTCGGAGTGGTCGATGGTGAATCCCGCGGCTTCGAACGCCTGGCGGAGGATGGATCGACGTCTGGCATAGCGTTCGCGCTGCTCGTCGACGTGATCATCATCACTCAGCGCGGCGCGCATCGCTTCCTGGACAGGGCGGCCGACCATCATCCCCGCGTGCCGTCGCAGCTCGAGCAGCGACTTGATCATCGTGGGGTCGCCGGCGACGAACCCGGCCCGGTAGCCGGCGAGGTTGGACCGCTTCGACAGCGAGTGAACGGCGAGAATCCCGTCCAGGCTGCCGCCGTTGACGTCCGGATGCAGGATCGAGACCGGCTTGGCGTCCCAGCCGAACTCCAGGTAGCACTCGTCGGAGACGACCAGCGCGCCCCGTTCACGGCCCCAGGCGACGACCTTCGCGAGATGGTCGGCGGGGAGGATCCGGCCGGTGGGGTTGCCGGGCGAGTTCAGCCAGACGACCTTCACGCGGGCCGGGCCGAGAGAGGTCAGCGAGTCGCTCGGAACGACGGTCGCGCCGGCGAGCACACCGCCGACCGCGTACGTGGGGTACGCCGCCTCCGGGATCACGACGACGTCACCCTTGCCGAGACCCAGCTGGGTCGGCAGCCAGGCGACGAACTCCTTCGCCCCGATCGTCGGCAGGATCGCCGAAGGCCCCAACCCCTGTGCGCCAAACCGGCGCTCGAGGTAGTCCGCGGCCGCCTGCCGAAGCTCGGGAGGCCCCCAGACAGTCGGGTAGCCAGGCGAGTCGGCGGCGGCGACGAGCGCCTCCCGTACGACCAACGGGGTGGGATCGATCGGCGTACCGACCGACAGGTCCACGATGCCGCCAGGGTGGGCAGCGGCGCGTTCCTTGTCGGGAATCAGCCTGTCCCAGGGAAAGTCGGGTAGAGGCTCTCGCGCCATGGCCGCCTTCTCGCCAGGTGTGACGAATGTCTCGTGGGAGCGGTGAGGTTACTTGGCCGCTTCGGGGTTGATGTCGGGCGGAAGGGCCGCGATGAACGGGTGGTCCTTCTCGATCACACCGGTCTTGGCAGCACCACCAGGCGAGCCGAGGTCGTCGAAGAACTCCACGTTCGCGGCGTAGTAGTCCTTCCACTGATCCGGCGTGTCGTCCTCGTAGAAGATCGCCTCGACCGGGCAGACCGGCTCACACGCACCACAGTCGACACACTCGTCGGGGTGGATGTAGAGCATCCGCTTGCCCTCGTAGATGCAGTCGACCGGACACTCGTCGACGCAGGCGCGGTCCTTCAGGTCCACACACGGCTGCGCGATGACGTAGGTCACCAGATCCTCCTGACGTTCGGCTCTCCCGACCTAGTATCCCTGCCGACGTCCGGATGACCACACGGAAGGGTCCACATGCCGGTCACGGACTCCGGGACTCGGACGCGATCCGCGCCCTACCGCCCGAACAAATAGGCTTCGAGGGTGGCGCTCTCCCCAGCCGATGTCGGTCAGCGGATCGTCGTACGCAGGCGGCTGGGCGTCGAGAACGGGCGGCAGCAGTACGGCGACGTGCTCGGCGAGCTGTCCTCGTGGACCGACGGCGTGCTGGTGATCCGCCGGCGCGACGGGTCCGAGGTTTCCGTGCCCGAGGCGGACGTCGTGGCGGGCAAACACGTTCCTCCCCCGCCGGCACCGCGCCCACCGGACAGCGGCGAGGGCCTGGCGCTGGTGTCCGCCACCGGCTGGCCGGCCGTCGAGACGCAGACGCTCGGCGACTGGCTGCTCCAAGCGGCGGCCGGCTTCACCGGCCGGGCGAACTCCGTCGTCCCCGCTGGCGACCCCGGCGTGCCGCTCTCGTCAGCCCTGGACACCGTTCGGGCCTTCTACGCCGAGCGGGGCCTGCCGCCCTCGATCCAGACGCTCGTCGGCACGTCGCTGGAGTCGGCGCTGGAGTCGGCTGGCTGGGTGGTGCGGCCGAGCGGGAAGACGCCGTACGCGTTGGTCGACGTACGCGTGGCAAGGCTCGCCGACGTCGACCTCGAGGTCACCACCCCGGTCGATGTCGACAGCCCGCTCGACGACGAATGGCTGGAGCTGTACGGACGGTCGAGCTCGCCGGAGGCGCGACACGTCCTCACCGGCGGCGGTCAGGCGCCCGTTGCCCTTGCCCGCTTGGGCAATCCCCTCGTCGCGATCGGGCGAGGAGTCGTGACCGGACCCTGGCTGGGCATCGGCGCCGTGGAGGTCGCGGCGGCCGCCCGCCGCCGCGGGTACGGGTTGGCGGTCATGGCCGCGCTCGTCGCCTGGGGCCGCGCGCAGGGCGCCCGCTGGTCGTACCTCCAGGTGGGTACGGACAACGAGCCCGCCCAGGCGCTGTACGAACGGCTCGGCTACCGCACCGACCACCAGTACCGCTACTACACGCCCGGCTGACGGTCACTCCGGAGGCGGCGGGGTCGGGCTGGGCGTGGGGTCGGGCGCCGGAGCGGGACCGCAGATGATGTTGTTCTCCGGCTTGTAGACGACGTGGTCGTTCTCGTCCTTCTTCTCGACTCCGTTGAGATAGACCCAGCGCTTCACGTCCACGTCGAACCCCGAGGCACCAGCCTGGGCGACGCAGCCGGACTCCTCGTCGTAGATCTGCCTCGGCGCGGTGGAGTCGTAGCGACCGGACGTCTCCGTCTTGACCGTCCAGTAATTCGTGCTCCAGATCCGAACGGTCACCGAGCCGCGCTTGCCCGGCGAGCTCTTCTTGCGGACGGCCTCGACCAGCGCCCCGTACGGCGTGTCGTTCTTGAACTGCATGTCGAGCCGCGGCCAATAGACCGTCGCCTCGCGGCCCACGGGATAGCGCGAGATGTAGAAGTGGTGCTGGTGATGCTCCACGTCCTCGTACCCGGCGAAGAAGCCCGCGTTGTACGACGTCGTCGCCATCTGCGACACCCCGCCGCCCAAGCCCTCGCGCAGCCGGCCGCCCTCGATGACGAAGCCGTCCACGAAGCCGCGCTCGCGGGTCCGCTTCCCGACGACCTTGTTCAGCGAGAACGTGTCGCCAGGCTGGAGGATCGTGCCGTTGATCAGCTCGGCCGCCCTGCCCAGGTTGATGTTGCGGTAGGCCGCGTGCGGGTAGCGGGTCGTGAACTCGCCCACGACCTCCTTGATGCCCAGCTTCTGGATGGCGGCCGTGGTCAGCTTCGGCTGCTTCGTCACCGTACGGACGACGGCGATCCGCTCCTCGCCCGTACGAGGCAGCGCCTGGAGCACCGCGGACGCCAACGCGGGCGGCGGAACGGTGTGTCCGAGCTTCTCCGGCACGACCTCGGGCTTGCCGGCCGCGAGTCGGATGGACGCGTCGACGGGCTCGATCTCCACGTTCGCCAACCGAACCTTCAAGCCAGCAGCGAGTTTCGGCCCGTCCAGCTTCGGCGTCAACTTGCCCTTGTCGGCCACCATCGTCAACGCCGGCGAGATCTCCTCGGGCTTGACCGAGAACGCCGACTCCCCCACGCGGACCCGGACCGAGCCCGACATCGCCGGTGTGGCGAACGATTCCAGTGCCTCGTCGACCTCTGCCTGCGTCACGCTCGGCTCGGCCGGACCGGCGGTCAGCGTCACCTCGCGGGAGGGTACGAACAGCGACGTACTCAGCCGCGTGGCGGCCAACGTACGGTCCAACTCCACGCCCGGTCGCGGCTTGGTCACCTCGACCTTGGCGCCCTTGAAAGTGATTCCGCCGTCCTGGGCCCGCCCGTCCACCTTGGCGGCCAGCTTCGTCACGGCCGCGTCCAGCTTCGGCTGGTCCACGTCGACGACCGGCGTGACCTGGCGCGAGCCGAACAGCGAACGTACCAACGAGATCGGGTTGGACGAACGGCCGTCGAACGCCGCCTCGACCGTCGCCGGAGCGTCCAGCCGCAGCCCGGCAGTGGCGGGATCCACGTCGGCGGAGTGGTTCTCGACCGTCACGGCCAGCGGTTGCGCGGCGACCGGACCGAGTCGTTCGGCCAGCGTGCGCTCGGCCGCAGCGCGAGTCAGCCCGCCGATCGCGACGCCCTCGACCGTGGTTCCGCGCGCGACATGGTCGCTCGCGTACTGGTTCAGCAGGAGGTAGGCGCCGGCCAGCACCAGCACGACGGCGCCCACGGCCAGGCCCATGGTCAATCGACGGCGACGGCGCATGGCGACTCCAAGAATGTGCCCGATACGTCCCGGGATGCAGGACAGCCGCCTAGCCTAGACGCACACGCAGCGTCAGCGTTCGTCCGTCGTCTCCTGGACGGTCCGGTAGCTGCCCTCGTGGTACAGCAGCGCGGGCTCGCTCGACCGCGCGACGTCCAATGCCACGACCTCGCCGACCACGATCGTGTGGTCGCCGCCGTCGTACGTCGCCCACGTCCGGCACTCCAGCCAGGCGAGGGCGTCCGAGAGCAGCGCGGCGCCCGTACGGCCGCGGTAGTGCGGGTACGCGTCGAGCTGCCCGAACAACGGCCGGCCGCGGCGCGCCAGGTGGGTGGACACGTCGACGGCGCCCGCTCCGAGCACCGACACGCCCCACTTGCCCGCGCGCAGGATCGCGTCGTGGAAGCGCGCGATCTTCTCCACGCAGACCAGGACGAGCGGAGGCTCGAGCGACACCGAGGTGAACGCGCTCGCGGTCATCGCGTGGTCGATGTCGTCCACGCGGGCGGTCACGATCGTGATTCCGGACGCGAACCTGCCCATCGCGGTACGGAACTGCGCGGTGTCGACGGGCAGAAGGCCGTCGTCAGGAACGCTCTGCAGCACGTCGATCGACCTTACCCGGGTTCGTGATCGCCCGACCGAAGTTCCAGGCGGCGATGAGCACGCCGACCAGCAAGAACACGGTCCCGTACCCGTCGTTCGCCAGGACCACGTCGCCTTCGGGGCGCGGCAGCAGGAACGCCACTACCGGAACCGCCCACGTCAGCACGGGTATGACAGCGCCGAGGGGGCCCAGAATCTTCCGTCCCGCATAGAACAGTCCGGCCGTGGCCACCAGCGCGAGCACGATCCCGTACGGCAGGGTCAGCCCTTGCCAGCGCAGGACCTCGCGGCCGATGAAGGGCCCGGCGGCACCGACTGCCAGGCCGAACGCGCTGAAGACGACCAGCCCGGCGACCTTTCCCACAGCCAGGGCCGACTTCGCCCACCGAGCCGGGGTTGGTGGGTCGTCTACAACGTGGGCAAGCCCCGGTTGGGTGGGTGAAGTCGGTGGGGTTTCCACGGCGAGGGCTCAGGCCACGCCCGCGAACAGGTCGTCCTCGGCGCCCGTCTCCGGGTTCAGCGGGCCTTGCGTGCCGCGCGCGAGCCGGTAGACCTCCTGCGTGAACGCCTTCTTGCCGATGTTGTTCGACAAGGCGTAGTACGGCCACTCCACGCTGATCTGCGTCGCGTGCGCGAACATCGCTTGGCGCTTGTTGTCCGCGTAGTCGTCCGCCTGCACGCGCGCCGCGATGAACTCGTCCTCGGTGAGGAGCTCCGGCGCCTCCTGGGTGAGGTCGAACGGCACCTCGTGGCCCGCCGCGCGCAACGCCGCGATCCCTTCGCGGTGCACCGACTCCGAGGTGGCGGTCCAGTAGAGCTTGGGGATGTCCCAGGCCTCGCCGAGCTCCGGCTTGTACGAGACCACGCCAGCCAGCGCCTGGGCGTACGTCGCCACCCGGTGCGCCTGGATGTGGTCGGGGTGGCCGTAGTTGCCGTACTCGTCGTACGTCACGAGCACCTGCGGCCGCCGGTCGCGGATCACTGCGACGAGGTGGTCGGAGGCCTCGCGCAGGTCGGCGCGCCAGAAGCAGTCGGTCCGCTCGTTCGGCGGCGTGCCGATCATGCCGGAGTCCCGGTACCGCCCGGCGCCGCCGAGGAACTGGTAGTCGGTCACCCCGAGAGCGGACATCGCCGCCGCGAGCTCCTTCTCCCGGTGCGCGCCGAGCCCGTCCTCCTGGTCGGCCGCGAGATGGGCGAGCTCGGGCGTGATGATCTCGCCCTCCTCGCCGCGCGTGCAGGTCACGAGCGTGACCAGTGCCCCCTCGGCGACGTACTTCGCCATCGTCGCGCCGTTATTGATCGACTCGTCGTCGGGATGCGCGTGTACGAGCAGGATGCGTCGATCGGCCATGACCCAACCCTACGGATCGGTCCCCCGAACGGGCCGGCACCCACCGGACCCGGCCAAGCTCGTTCAGACACGGCCTAGGGCCAGCGGTACTCCCAGGTCTTCCGCGCGGGCTCGCCGTCCGGCGGGGTCTCCGGCCGTTCCACCTCGATGGTCAGCTTGCAGTCGCCCAGCTCGTCCACCCGGTGCGAGATGTGGACAGTCGACGCGCCGCCGGTGTGGAGGGCGGTGACGAGCGCGGGGAGCTCCGCGTGGAGCTCCTCCGCGCACGCTTCCAAGCTCACGACGAGGTCCCCGCCGCGGGACGAAGGACGGCGCCGACGGCGTGCAGGTGGCGCAGGACCTCTTGGTACGAGCGGAACAACCCCACCTCCGCATAGCTGATCCGATGGTCCTCACAGAACTGCTGCACCAGAACCTGAGCGCGGCGCAGGTTCGGCATCGGCATCGTCGGGAAGAGGTGGTGCTCGATCTGGTAGTTCAGGCCGCCGAGCGCGTGGTCGACGAACCATCCGCCGCGTACGTTCCGCGATGTCAAGACCTGCTTGCGCAGGAAGTCCATGCGCCCGTCCACCATGGGCATGCCCTTGTGGTTGGGGGCGAACGAGCTACCCATGTAGAAGCCGAAAACCGCCTCCTGCACAAGGAAGAACACGAGCGCCTTCACCGGAGACATCGTCGCGAGCAGGATCGCCGCATAGCCGACGAAGCGGGCACCGAGGAGCAGCGCTTCTACGGCCTTGAACTTGACCTCGGGCGACCACAACGCGCGGAAGCTCTGCTGGTGCAGCTGGAGACCTTCCAACAGGAGCAGGGGAAAGAAGAGGAACGCCTGCCACGCGGCCAGTGCACGGGACGCCCAGCCCGTACGTACCGCCGCCTGGTCCGCGCTCCACGCGATGACGCCCACGCCCACGTCGGGATCCTCGTCGACGTGGTTGGGGTTGGCGTGGTGGCGCGTGTGCTTGCCGATCCACCAGCCGTAGCTCAGGCCGATGCCGAAGTTGCCCAGCGCCAGGCCGGCGAACTGTGCGGACCGCTTCGTACGGAAGACCTGACGGTGCCCGATGTCGTGGGCCAGGAACGCCATCTGAGTGAACACGATGCCGAGTCCCGCGGCGATCAGGAGCTGCAACCAGGAGTTGCCGACGACCACCATCAGCGCGATCATGCCGCCGAGAATGGCCATGGTGATTCCGAACCGGGTTGCGAAATGTCCGCTGCGTCGATTGAGCAGACCAGCTGAGCGAATGCTTTCGGTCAGCTTCGCGTAGTCACTGCCGCGGGCGAAATCACCTTCACCTGTTGGTCTTTCGGCAACGAGTTCTGTCATGGAGTCACCTGTCGTAGGTCGGGGAGCCCGCTCACGCGGGCCTTGGCTTAGCCGTGCGAGTGGTCGTATTGCCTGAGCCCGTACATCGCGAAGCTGCCGGCGCTTGGGAGCCGGGTACGAGGTTGCTGGCGGGCCATGCTCGCTCCAGACGACGGTTCGGGAACTCGAAAGCGGAAGCTCGCGAGCCCGCGGGGTCTCGGCGGGGCGGAAGCCGGACACTCCGGGTCGTCACCAGCCCTACGGCTTTGGCACCAGTCAACGCGGCGAATTACGCTCTGTCAATGTCGTAGGCCTACAGTGAAGACCTACGGCAGATTGTCTTGTCTGCCAGAGCTGAGGACAAACTCGTGGCCAGCGCGACCACCTCTGGCAGAGCCGGGGGCAGGCGGCAAGGTATTACTCGCTCGACGATCCTCGCGACAGCGTTGGAAATCATCGATCAGGATGGCGTCGACGGGCTTTCGATCCGTCGGCTGGGCAAGGCGCTGGACCGCGATCCGATGGTGCTTTACAGGTATGTACCACACAAGACCGATCTTCTCGACGGCATCGCCGAAGAGGTCTTGGCCCAGCTCAGAGTGGACATCGACGCGGGCGACTGGATGTCCCAGCTCCGGATGGTCGCCCGCGACTTCCGGCGGCTCGCCCTCGATCACCCGCACGTCGTTCCGCTGCTGGTCACACGGCCTTTGTCGACCCCGCTTGCGCTTCGCCCGTTGGGTACGTTGCGGCCGCTCGAGGCGATTCTCACGCTGCTGACCCGCGCCGCGTTCGCCCCTGACGAAGCGCTCGACATCTACCGTTCCTTCTTCGGCTTCCTGCACGGCCACGTCCTCACCGAGCTGCAAGAGGTCGTCGAACAGCCGGACGAAACCGACGACGTCCTTCGGCTCGGCCTGCACCGGCTTCCGTTGCGGGAGTTTCCGCTCCTGCGCGGCCTCGCGCCGGTCCTGGCGAGCTACGACGGAGCCGCCGAACTGGAGCGCGGGCTCGACATCCTGCTGGCCGGTTTGCAAGCGAATTTACGTCCGCATGCCGCGAGCATCGACGAATCGTGACGGATGGGCTACCCTCATCTCTCGTAGTCGTCTGTCTGTGTGACGTACTCGATACTTGAGTCCGCGGGCCAGTCAATGGCTTGCGGATTTTGCTTTTCTTCCCAAGAAGAGCGGAGTGCCGCTCACGACGAACAAGCGGCTAGACGCTCACGCGGTGTGAGCGCCGACTTCATTTGTGAGGAAGAAAATGGCTCAAGGCACGGTCAAGTGGTTCAACGCCGACAAGGGTTTCGGCTTCATCACGGTTGACGATGGCGGCAAGGACGTCTTCGTCCACTACAGCGAGATCCAGAGCGGAGGCTTCAAGAGCCTCGAGGAGAACCAGCGCGTGCAGTTCGAGATCGTCCAGGGACCGAAGGGGCCGCAGGCCTCCGCAGTCACGGTCATCTAGGACCTCAAGGCTTCCCGCAGGGATTCCACCTGCAGGTAGGTTCTCCGCACCACCCTCCTGAGGAGTCACGTGAGTGACGCTTGCCAGGAGAGCACTGCTACGGCGGCGGCCGGCGACGACTGTGTTGTCGCCGGCCGTACCCGTAGGTGGGCCTAGGAGCCCAGCTCCCTCCGTAGGAACTCCACCTGCAGGAGGAGCAGGTTCTCAGCGACCACCTCTTGCGGCGTCATGTGAGTGACGCCGGTCAGCGGAAGCACGGTGTGCGGGCGGCCCGCTGCCAGCAGCGCGGAGGAAAGCCGCAGCGTGTGAGCGGCAACCACGTTGTCGTCGGCCAGCCCGTGGATCAACAGCAACGGCCGCTCGAGCTGAGGCGCGAGCGAGCTGAGACTGTTGCGCTCGTAGACTTCCGGCTGCTCGTCGGGGTGTCCGAGATAGCGCTCGGTGTACGCGGTGTCGTACAGCCGCCAGTCCGTCACCGGCGCCCCAGCGATCGCGGCGTGGAACACGTCCGGTCGCTTCAGCACAGCCAACGCGGCGAGATATCCGCCGTACGACCAACCCCTGATCGCCACCCGCGAAGGGTCGACGTCGTCCGGGTACGCGGCCGCGATCTGCGCGACCGCCTCGACCTGGTCGTCGAGCGTGCTGACGAAGTCGTCCTTCACCTGGTGTTCCCAGGCGGGACCTCTGTTCGGCGTCCCGCGTCCGTCGGCGACGACGACGCAGAACCCCTGGTCCGCGAGCCATTGCGGCGTCAGGAACATCGCCCTCGTCGCACGCACGCGCGCGCCGTGCGGGCCGCCGTACGGGTCGAGCAGGATCGGCAACCGCGCCGACCCGGGAGTGTGGTCGCGCGGGAACAGCACTCCAGCACGCAGCGCACGGTCGCCGAGCTCGAGCAGCGTGACGTTCGGAGCGAACGGCGGAATCTCTTGCAAGGAAGCGATTTCGCCCACGTGCTCGCCGTTGCGCAGCACCTGAGTCGACGTGCCGTCGTGCTCCGGCCCGGCCGAGGAGAGCACGAGCAGATCGCTCCCAGCGGCCGCCGCATGCAGCCCGATTTCCGTTGTCCGGAACGCGATCGAGCCATCGAACCCGACCACCACCACGTGCTGCTCGGTCGGCTCACTCGTCGCCGTCACCACTACGCCAGAGTCGGTGACCGCCAGCACGCTGTCGACCTGCAGCCCCGGCGCCGTGACGTACGCGTCGTCGAACGACAACCGACGCGTGTCCGCCTCGAGGTCGTCGCGCAGCATCACCAGCCGACCGTCCGGCAGCCAGCGCGGGGCCGCGGCCACGATCTCGATCCAGAACTCCGAACGGTCCTCGTGCACCAGCGTGGTCGCGCCGGTCTCGACGTCGATCGACAGCACCTGCGCTGTGCGGGAGTCCCGGCTGAGCACCCGGATCACCGGCGGGCCGTACGACGTCCAGCTGGCCGTCATGACGTACGGGAACGCCGCCCGATCCCAGCTGACCTCGTGCCGCGACCCGTCGAGGCCGAGCAGCCACAGCGACACGTCGGCGTTCGGCGTGCCCGCGGCGGGGTAGCGCGTCGCGATCGGCTCCCGGTCGGGGTTCGCCGGGTCGGCGATGTGCCACACCTGAACGGGCTCGTTGTCAGCGCGCTCGGCCAGCACACCCGAGCTGTCCGGCGCCCACCACGTGCCCACGAAACGGTGCAGCTCCTCCCCCGCGATGAACTCCGCGAGCCCCCACGTGACGGTCTCGGTGTCGGGCGACGCGAGTACGCGCTCGGCAGCCGTCTTGATCTCGATCACCCGAAGAGCGCCCTCCGAGACGTACGCCACGTACTGGCCGTCCGGCGAAAGCCGCGGGTCGATCACCGCCCCGGAAGCCGGCAGCTCGCCGACCTCGCCGTCCTCCAGGTCCGCGATCCAGAGCCGCGACGACAGGGCGAACGCGGCGATCCGGGCGGAAGCGTCGGTCGTGTACGCGACGATGCCGGAAGCGGCCGTCCGAGACCTCTCCCGGCGCGCGCGTTCCTCCTGCGACAGCTCCTCCTCGCCGGTGGCGAGCAGCTTGGCCGGGTTCGCGATCAGGCGTTCCTCGCCCGTGGCGACGTCGTACGACCACAGCTGGGTCGCGCGCTCGGTGCCGGACGGAGTGCGCAGGAACGCGATGCGGCTCCCGTCCGGTGCGACGGTGAAGGACTGCGGCGCGCCGAGCCGGAAGTTCATCGTGCGGGCGGCGAGGCGAGGGAAAGAGACGGTCACAAGGTCAGATGCTAGTTCCCGGCCGAGCAGATCGCTCGGCCGGGAACCAGCCAACGCCGGCCACTGGCCCTAAGGCTTGATGTTCTGGTTCAGGTGGAACAGGTTGCCCGGGTCGTACTTCCGCTTGACGTCGACGAGCCGGTCGTAGTTGCCCTTGTAGTTGGCCCTGATCCGGTCCTGGTCGTCCTCCGCCATGAAGTTGACGTAGCCGCCCTCTTCGGAGAACGGTGCGGTCGCGTCGGAGTAGTCGCGTACCCACTGGGTGTTCGCGTCGTTCTGGGCGGGATCGGGCCACATGCCCGCGATGACCGTCGCGAACGTCGCGTCCCGGTACGCGAACGCGGTCGCGTCGGACGCGACGCGGTGGCACGCGCCGTTGATCGGATAGATGTGGATGGTCGAGTTCACCGACGGTAGGTCCGGGGCGTACCGGAGGTGTGCCTCGATCGCCTCGTCGGTGAGGGTGGTGTTGAAGTTCGCCTTCCAGTAGTGCTGCAGGCCTGGCGGAACGAGCCCGTCGAACGCGCTGTTGAGCGCGGGGTACGGCATCGGGCCGACATGCTCACCGACGATCGGCGCGATCTCGCGCAGCGGGCGCACCATCCGTTCGCCCTCGTCGAGCGAACCCGCCCAACACGCCACGATCGCGACGAAGGGCTCGCCGTGGCGGTTCTCGGGGATGAACGGCAACGCCGGTGCCCGCTGGAACGCGGGGAACCCGCCCAGCTGCTCGGGCGCGTCGGCGATGAACTCGCGGAAGAACCGCAGCACGTCGCCGGCGCGGTCCAGCTCGAAGAACATCGGCCCGCCGTAGATGTCCTTGACCGGGTGGAGCTGGAACTCCAACGACGTCGCCACGCCGAAGTTGCCGCCACCGCCACGAATGGCCCAGAACAGGTCCTCGTTCTCCTTCTCGCTCGCGACCACCATTCGACCGTCCGCGGTGACGACGTCCGCCGAGATCAGGTTGTCGCAGGACAGGCCCAATCCTCTGTCCAGGTAGCCGATTCCGCCGCCCAGCGTGAGTCCGGCGACGCCGGTCGTGGAGATGATGCCGCCCGTCGTCGCGAGCCCGAACGCGTACGTCATCGCGTTGAGGTCGCCCCAGGTCGCGCCACCACCGACGCGCACTGTCTGCGTGTGCGGGTCGACGCGGCCGCCCCGCATGGCCGACAGGTCGATCACCACGCCGCCGTCGACGGTGCCGAACCCAGGCACACTGTGCGAACCGCCACGGACGGCGAGGTCGAGCTCGTTCTCCCTGGCGAAGTCGACGGCGGCCATGACATCGCCGACGTTCGCGCATCGAATGACGACGAGGGGACGCCTGTCGATCATGGCGTTGTAGACCGTGCGCGCTTCGTCGTAGCCGTTGTCGTCGGCGGTGACCACCGCACCCCGAACGCGCTCGCGAAGCTGCTCGACCGTGGGTTTGCCCATGATGCGCTCCACTCCCGTCGCCCTGCCGCCGGACGAGACACGCAAACCCCCGCCAAACCTCCCACGGAGGATGGGCGACTATCCCTTGTCGAGCCCGTCACGCTACGCCGATACGACAGCGACCGAGGACGATTGCGGATTTCGTCGTCGTCCTCGGTCGCTGTGGCTGGTTTGCGCTAGGACACTCCGGCCTTGCGCATCAGGTCGAAGTAGTGGTCACCGCGCACCGGTACCGCCTGCGGACCGAGCTGGTCGGCGACCCAGGCGAGGTCGGTCGGCGTGAGGTCCCAAGCGGGCACTCCGACCGCGACGAACAGCGGCGACTGTCCATCCCAGGCTGCCATCTGGGTCTTGATCGCGTTCGCCATCTCGGTACGGTTCACGAACGCGAGCTGCCGCGACACCGGCAGGCCACCGACGATCGACGTGTCGCTCTGCCCGAACCACATGTTGAACACCGCGCCCTTCAAGCCGAGCGCCGTACGGTACGCCGCTCCGTCCTCGGGCCGCATCGTCGAACGGTCGTCCAGCGCGTACATCACCGACAGGCCGGGCTTGGTGAAGTAGCGCGGCTTCGACGACGCGAGGAACGGCTGCAGATGATCGGCCGGCCACAGGGACGGGAAGAAGTACCCAGGCCCGCTCGGCCCCGCCACCAGCAGGTCGTTCTTGGTCGCCGTCGCCTGGTACGTCGCCCACATGTCCGGCGCCGCGTCGACGACGAGCGGGCTGATCGACCAGTTCAGCGGCACCTTGCCGCGGTCCGGGTTGTCCCAGAGCCGGCGCATGTGGTGCTGCACGTACTGCAGGTTGTCGCCCTCGCTGAGCGTGAACGTGACGTACGCCTTGTTCTGCAACGGCGGTGGCGCGAGCGCCTTCTGCGCGCGCAGCGGCGAACGCACGCCACCATGGACGGACGCGTTCTCCAGGAAGTCGGCCGCGAGGACGTAGACGCCGTGCCGCGACGCCATCCGTACGCCGTTGAACTCGTCGGTGAACCAGCCGAGGTACGGCGTCCCTTTCTCCACCGAGGCGAGGATCTGGTCGAGCAGCGCCTGTTCCTCGGGGTTGTCGTTCGACTGCAGCCAGAACGGCATCGCGCCGATCGCCAGCGCGTAGTCGCGCAGCGGCAACGACTCCGGCTCCTTGTCGTCCGACGACACCGGCGGGCGGACCTTCGACGCCGAAACCACGTACTGGTTGAACATGTCGACCGACACCGTGAACTTCGTCGTCCCCGCCGGGGGCACGAACCGGTAGACCCAGTAGCCCGTTCCGTCCGCGAACCGGTGCGCACCTTCCGGCTCGGTGCTCGGCTTGAACGCCGACCGGCTGCGGTCCGTCAGCATGGCGCGCTCCTCCGGCGTCCCGACCTCGAACTCCTGCACCACTTGGTCGTTCGCCTTGACCGTCACCTTGTGCACCGCGGGTCCCCAACCGTCGGCGGGGAACGCGTCGGTGAAGCGCAGATAGACCGCCTCGCCGCCGAGGTAGGAGGTGAGGTCGAGCTCGTGCACCGCGCGGTTCGAGCCGTTCCGGATCTGCTCGTCCTCGCGGATCAGCTCGACGAAGTCCTTGAAGTTGTCCGCGGGCACGGTCACGCTGCGGCCGGGGCTGATCCCGACCAGAGCCTTGTGCGTCACCTGCGGCCAGAGGTGCTCGAACTGCCACGCCGTCGCCTCCAGGCCGGAGCCGAAGTCGCCGCGGTAGTCGTCGATCACCGCCAGGTCGTACGGCGCCGCGGTCAGCTTCGCGGCGAGTTGCGGGCTCGCGACGACGCCGCCGCGGATGCCGGCCAGCGTGGTGGCGACGTTGATCGTCTCCGGCACCGCGGGGTCGTAGATCACGACGCCGTTCGTGCGCGGCAGGTACTTCTTGATCAGCTGCCACGGGTCGGCGTACGTGCGGTACGGGACGTCGGTGTCGTCCAGCCAGGTCCGGCTGCCCTCCGCCGGCTCGTCGTGGATCACGTAGATCTGCGGGCGTTCTCGGTTGATCAGACCCTGCAACGTACGCAGCAGGATCTGGACGTCGACGGGCGTGGACTGCCCGTTGGTCAGTGCGACGTCGAGGTGGCGAGGCTTCGCGAACGACGGAAGCTCTTGCCCTGCGGGCCATTGGACGCCGGACGGGTCGGCGGCGGACGCCGTACCGGTCGGCGCGAGGAGGCCGACCACGAGCGACGCGGCGGCCAACACCATCACGGGGATGCGACGTGGGAACGATGCCATGCAGCCGAATCTCAGGGTGGCGCATGGTACGCGTCAAGGCGAGTGTCCGGTATCAGAGCTGGCACCAAGCTGCCGTGGCAACATGAGGTCACAGCGCGGCGCGGATCTCCGCCGTCCGAATCTCCAACCGGGCAAGGCGTTCCTCGGTCACCCGCACCTCGCTGCCGTCGATCAGGCGTTGCATGCCCTCGTCGCCGCGCGCCGCGCCGGCGCGGATGCGCTCGAGCGCGCGGTTCATCCGGATCGGTGCGGCTTCGAGTAGTTCTTCGGCGGTGAACGTTCCGTACGCCTCGGCGAGGATGCGCAGCCGGCGGGCCGCCTCGTCCGGCTTCGCGTCGTACGGGGCGACGAAGCTCCAGGCCGCGAACGCGACGTCGTCGAGCTGCTTGCCCGGGCCGGCGACGTCCCAGTCGAGCACGCCGCTGAGCCGCGGCGGGTCCGTGTCGGTCGCTACGACGTTGTAGGGCGCCAGGTCGTTGTGGCAGACGAGCTCGTCCTCGGCGACCGGGCGGGCGCCGGACCGCCAGACCGGATCCTCGGGCCGGAAGGTCTTGACGGCCGCGTGGTACGTCGCCAGCCACTGGCCTACGTCTTGCAGGAGCTCGTCGGCCTCTGCCCAGGGTGGGCGATCGTTGCCGGTGGTGCGGCCGGGGAGCAGCTCGAGGATCTCGCGGCCGCGCTTGTCGATGCCGTGCACCTTGGGGATGCCTGGCAGGTTCGCGGCGGCGAGGTGGGCGAGCAGTGCGTGGATCGTCGGCGTCCACGGTCCGACCGGCCGCCGGACGGTGTCGCCGATCCGTACCGCGCCGCCGACCTGCCCGCCGGCGAGCTGGTCGCCGTCGAGCAGCCGGTCGGCGAGCTCGGTGATCAGTGGGCGGTCGGCGGGCAGCCAGTCGACCTCGTCGAGCCGCTCGGGCTGGAGCCAGCGGAGCTGGTCGTGCTCTGGTCCCGCTGTCGGGTCTGCCGAGTCCGGCGCCAGGTGGGCGAGATAGGCGCGGAGCATGTACCGGTCGCCGATCGGCACGTCGGGTCCGAGCCGTTCGCCCGGAACGATCACGCAGCCGAGCTCCTCGTGGCACTCGCGCACGAGCGCCGCCCGTTCGTCCTCGTCCGGCTCGACCTTGCCGCCGGGCAGCTCCCACCCGCCGGCCAGCTCGGCCGGCGTACTCCTCCGGCAGGCCAGCAACTCCCCCGCTCGGACGATGGCGGCACCCACGACGATCTGCACGGTTCGCGAGTCTTCTAGATCGAGACGACCAGCTTGCCGCGGGGGTGGCCGGTGCGGAGGTGGCGGATCGCGTCGGCGGCCTGGGCGAGCGGGTACGAACGGTCGATGGCGGGTGTGACCTTGCCCGCCTCGATGAGTTCGCGGAGCGCGACCAGGTCGGACGCCTTCTCGGTCGAGAGCATCCCGCGCAGCTGCTGGCCGACGAACAGCGACAGCAACGGCGCACGCAGCATGGCCTTGCCGATGCCGCCGGTCCATTTGGCGTTCGTCTCGGCACCGATGATGACGAGATTCCCCTTGGGAGCAAGGGCTTTGCGGAGTCTGGCCAGCGGGCGGTTGCCGCCGGTGTCGACGATGAGGTCGAAGGGGCCGGTGAAGTCCTCGCGCGTGTAGTCGACGACCTCGTCGGCGCCGAGCTCGCGGACGAGGTCGACGTTCTCCGTACGGCAGACGCCGGTGACGTGCGCGCCGAACGCCTTGGCCAGCTGAACGGCGAACGAGCCGACGCCGCCCGACGCGCCGATGACCAACACCCGCTGGCCTTCCTTCACGCCGCAGGTCGCCTGCAGCGCGGTCCCGCCGGAGATCGGGACGACCGCCGCCTGCTCGAACGTGAGGTTCGCGGGCTTGCGCGCCGCCTTGGCTGCCGGCACGACCGCGTACTCGGCGAACGAGCCGTCGCACGTCCCGTACACCTCGTCGCCGACCGCGAACCCGGCCACGTTCGGGCCGATCGCCTCGACCACGCCGGCGACCTCGCGGCCACGGACGCGATCCTTGGGTCCCTTGAAGCCGATGCCCAGCCGCACGAGGTACGGACGCCCGGCCATGAAATGCCAGACGCCCTGCTCGACGCCGGCCGCGTGCACCTTGACGAGCAGCTCTCCGTCGCCAGCTGTCGGCGTCGGGATGTCGGCGAACTCGAGCACCTCGGCCTCTCCGTACCTGTCTTGCACGATTGCCTTCATGAGGAGGACTCCTTCTCCGGGTACTGGAAGACGTCGTCGAGCGACGCCTTGAACACCCGGGCGATCTGGAACGCCATCTCCAGCGAGGGCGAGTATCGGCCCTGCTCGATGGCGATGATGGTTTGCCGAGTCACGCCGATACGTTCGGCCAACTCCGCTTGGGTCATTTCCCCGTTCGCGAAGCGGAGGGCACGGATCGCGTTCGTGACTCGAGTGGGCTTCACCATGTCTGGAACTCGTGGCGGTAGGCCATGATCTTCGCGACCGCACCGAGCAGGGCCGACAGCACGAACGCGAGGTAGACGGCGTTCGCGATCCAGAAGTAGTCGAACTCGAACATCGCCCCGAGCAGTGCCGCGAGACCGCCGATCACGACGAACGAGTGACCGATGTAGTCCCCGAACCGGGCGATCTCCCGGTCGCGCTGGTCCTTCTTCGTACCGTCCTTGCCCGAACTGGCGGCGGCGACGATCTCGAGCACGATCGACGCGATGATCGCCCCGACGATCGTCCAGACCAGCGGCCAGACGTACGGCACGTCGGTCAGCGGGCCGTCGCCCCCGCGACTCAGCACGGTCACGACGTAGATCGCATACGCGATCGCCGAGACCACCCCCATGATCCACGCGCGCTTCTCTTCGTGCGCCATCGTTCCCCACCCTCGATGTCAAATATTGTTGACATGCTCGAATGTAAAGCAGGACGGACACGATGTCAAACGTTCTTTACCTCGCGTCGATGGGGCTCGGCGGAGCGGCGGCAGGGTAGGTTCGGCGGGACGTGCACGGCGGACGTGGAGGTGATCGTGGCGCGGACCAGGGCGCCGGATCGGCGGCGGGGCGATCTGCTGGATGCCGCCGAGGCGATCATCCTCGACCGCGGGCTGCCGGCACTCACCGTCGACGAGGTCACGTCCAGTGCGGGCGTCGCCAAGGGGACGTTCTATCTCTACTTTCGCAGCAAGGAAGAAGTGATCGCCGGGCTGCGGGAACGGTTCGTCGAGCATGTCCTCACCGCCCAGAACGCCGCGCTGGAGAACGTACCGGCCGACGACTGGGGCGCACTCCTCGAGACGTGGATCGTCGAAGGCATCCGTGGCTACCTCGAACACGTCGGCCTGCACGACGCGCTGTTCCACCACGTCGCCGCCGGCAAGGAGATCAGCACCGCCGCCTCGCCGGCCAACCAGCACCTCGACGCTCTCCGCACGCTGCTCGAGGAGGGCGCCAAGGCGGGCGGGTACGCCGTCGCCTCACCGGCCGCGGCCGCGGTCCTGCTGTACAGCGCCATGCACGGTGCCGCCGACTACGCCGTTCACCACGACCGCACGATCGACCAGGACCGGCTCGTCGAAACCGCCCGCCAGCTCTGCCGCGGCCTAGTGTCTTCGTCATGACTTCCGCCTCGGTGCTGTACATGTCCATGTCGCTCGACGGGTTCATCACCGGCCCGGACGACCATGCCCAGAACGGCCTGGGTACGGGTGGCGAGGTCCTGCACGACTGGATCGGCTTCGACGCCGACGACGTGGCACGGCCTGTCGGCCGGAACGCCGAGGTGCTGGACGAGCTCAACGCCACCGGAGCGGTCGTCGTCGGCCGGCGGACCGCGGAGTTCGTCGACCACTGGGGCGGCAACCACCACGGCATGCCGGTCTTCGTGCCGAGCCACCGCCCGCCCGCGCCGCATGTCGCGGACTATCCGCTCGTGACGTACACCGACACCGTCGAGGAAGCCGTCGCCCAGGCGAAGCAGGCCGCCGGCGAACGGAACGTGCTCGTCCACGGCGCGTACACCGCCCAGACCGCGCTCAAGGCGGGCGTCCTCGACGAGCTCGAGATCCACCAGATCCCGATCCTCCTCGGCGCCGGCCGCCGCCTCTTCGAGCACCTCGGCACCGACCACATCAGCCTCGAGGTCGTCCGCGTCATCGACACCCCCGAGGCCACCCACATCCGCTACCGCGTCAAGCGCTGACGGTCCGGCCTCACCATCCGCCACCCAAACTGTGGGGTGGGCGAGGTGGGCGAGGCTCAGACCTCTTCGCGCTGGTCCCGACGCAGGATCTTCGAGCCCAGCCACACCACCGGGTCGTACTTGCGGTCGACCACGCGCTCCTTCATCGGGATGATCGCGTTGTCGGTGATCTTGATGTGCTCCGGGCACACCTCCGTGCAGCACTTGGTGATGTTGCACATCCCAAGCCCTGCTGCCAGCTGCGACAGGTTGCGGCGGTCGTTGGTGTCCAGCGGGTGCATGTCGAGCTCGGCGTACCGCAGGAAGAACCGCGGCCCGGCGAACTTCGGCTTGTTCTCCTCGTGGTCACGGATGACGTGGCAGGTGTCCTGGCACAGGAAGCACTCGATGCACTTGCGGAACTCCTGCCCACGTTCGACATCCGCCTGCTTCATCCGCCGCTTGCCGTCGCTGTCCGGCGCGGCCGGGGCGAACGCGGGGACCTGCTTGGCCTTCTCGTAGTTGTACGAGACGTCCGTCACGAGGTCCTTGATCACCGGGAACGCCCGCATCGGCGTCACCGTGATCGTCTCGGTCTCCTCGTACTCCGAGAGCCGCGTCATGCACATCAGCCGCGGCCGGCCGTTGATCTCCGCCGAGCACGAGCCGCACTTGCCCGCCTTGCAGTTCCACCGTACGGCCAGGTCGCCCGCCTGCGTGGCCTGCAGCCGATGGATCGCGTCGAGAACGACCTCACCTTCCTCAACCGAGACGGTGAAATCCTGCAGCGCGCCACCGGACTTGCGGTCGCCCCGCCACACCTTCATCGACAGGTCGTATCCCATGACTTCTACTTCTCCTCGAAGAAGGTCTGGAGCTCGTCCGGCATCACCGGCAGCGGCTGGGTGAACAGGTCGATCTTGTCGCCGATCGCCTTCAGCACGATGTTCTTCCTGCCCCACGACGTGTCGGTCATCGGGTAATCGTCGCGGGTGTGACCGCCGCGGCTCTCCGTACGTTCGAGCGCCGCCCGGGCGATGCACTCCGACACCTGCAGCATGTTGTGCAGGTCGATCGCGAGGTTCCAACCCGGGTTGTACTCCGGGCCGCCCGTGACCGTCGAGCTTGGCCGCCCGGTCGCGCAGCGCCGCGATGTCAACCAGCGCTTGCTCGAGCTCCGCCTCGGTACGGATGATGCCGACCAGCGTGTGCATGACGTCCTGCAGGTCGCTCTGCACCGAGTACGGGTTCTCGCCGCCCTCTTCGGCGAACGGGGCCATCGCCGCGGTCTCGGCCTCGGTGATCTCTTCCTCGGTCACCGTGACCGGCGCGGACTTCGAACGGATCGCGTAGTACGCCGCGTTCAGCCCGGCCCGACGCCCGAACACCAGCAGGTCCGACAGCGAGTTGCCGCCGAGCCGGTTGGCGCCGTGCATGCCGCCGGCCACCTCGCCCGCCGCGTACAGGCCGGGAACGTGCGACATCGCCGTGTCCGGCTCGACCTCGACGCCACCCATCACGTAGTGACAGGTCGGCCCGACCTCCATCGGCTCCCTGGTGATGTCGACGTCCGCCAGCTCCTTGAACTGGTGGTACATCGACGGCAGCCGCTGCATGATGTACTCCGGGTCCCGACGCGAGGCGATGTCGAGGAAGATGCCGCCGTGGGGTGACCCGCGGCCGGCCTTGATCTCGGAGTTGATCGCGCGCGCGACCTCGTCACGGGGCAGCAGCTCCGGCGGCCGGCGGTTGTTCGTCTTGTCGGTGTACCAGCCGTCGGCCTCTTCGATCGTGTCGGCCGTCTCGGCTTTGAAGAACTCCGGAATGTAGTCGAACATGAAGCGCTCGACCCTCGGAGTTCTTCAGCACGCCGCCGTCACCACGGACCGACTCGGTGACGAGGATGCCGCGCACCGACGGCGGCCACACCATGCCGGTCGGGTGGAACTGCACGAACTCCATGTTCAGCAGCGTCGCCCCAGCGCGCAGCGCCAGCGCGTGCCCGTCGCCGGTGTACTCCCACGAGTTCGACGTGACGCGGAACGACTTGCCGATGCCACCGGTCGCGAGCACGATCGACTGCGCCTCGAAGACGACGAACTTGCCGTTCTCGCGCCAGTAGCCGAACGCGCCGGAGACCCGGTCGCCGTCCTTGAAGATCTCGGTGATCGTGCATTCCATGAACACGTCGATGCCCGACGCGACAGCGTGCTGCTGCAGCGTACGGATCATCTCCAGGCCCGTACGGTCGCCGACGTGCGCGAGCCGCGCGTACCGGTGTCCACCGAAGTCGCGCTGGGAGATCAGGCCGTCCGCCGTGCGGTCGAACAGCGCGCCCCACTCCTCGAGCTCGAGGACGCGGTCCGGCGCCTCCTGCGCGTGCAGCTGGGCCATCCGCCAGTGGTTGAGCATCTTCCCGCCACGCATGGTGTCGCGGAAGTGCACCTTCCAGTTGTCCTCGGGCCACAGGTTGCCCATCGCGGCGGCCGACGCCGCCCTCGGCCATCACCGTGTGCGCCTTGCCCAGCAGCGACTTGCAGACGATGGCCGTCTTCGCGCCAGCGTCGTTCGCGGCGATCGCGGCCCGGAGGCCGGCGCCGCCCGCGCCGACGACGATGACGTCGTAGGAGTGACGTTCGTACTCAGTCATGAAAGAGCTCCTTCGACCCGTCAGAAGAACCGGATGTCGGTGATGGTTCCGGTCGCCAGCAAGTAGACGTAGAAGTCGGCGACACCCACGGAGATCAGCGACGCCCAAGCGAACTTGGGATGGAGGTGGTTGAGCTTCGAGACCAGGGTCCAGGCGCGGTAGCGCACCGGGTGCTTGGAGAAGTTGCGCAGCCGGCCGCCGATCGCGTGTCGGCAGGAGTGGCAGGACAGTGTGTAGAGCCAGATCAGGACGACGTTGACGAGCAGGATGAGCGTGCCCGAGTCCGGCGTGGCCCCATTCGTGCGCCTCGTTGCGGAACGCGATCACCACGTCGTACGTGAGGACGAGCGCGACGAGAGCGGCCGCGTAGAAGAACCAGCGGTGCACGTTCTGGAAGATCAGCGGGAAGCGCGTCTCGCCGCCGTACTTCTTGTGCGGCTCGGCAACGACGCACGCGGGAGGCGACTGCCAGAAGGAGCGGTAGTACGCCTTGCGGTAGTAGTAGCAAGTCAGCCGGAGCCGCAGTGGAAGATCGAGGATGACGCAACGCGGGCGAGATCCACGTGGGCAGGAAGCCAACGGCGTACCGAAGTCCGACGATCCCGGGACGCACGCGTCGCTGAGGCATGGCGAAGTAGAACAGCGAGAGGTACGGCGATGCGTAGTAGGCCGTGTTGGCGAAGGCTCGCCAAGCCGAATAGACGACGAAGCCGGTGAAGCCGATGAACGTGATGACCGGATAAATCCACCATCGGTCACGGCGAAGGGTGCGCTGGTCGATTTTCGCGCGTTCGGGGCTGAACACTCCCGAGGCCATCTGGCGTCCTCTCGCATTCTGGTCGCTGCCGGTACGAAGTCTGCTCCCTGGCTCGCTCGGTTTGGACTCCGGGGCTGGCCAGGGCAACGAGGGCGACGACGGGGCAGCGTAATGGAGTCTTAACCCTTCTAGTCGCACTGGGGAAGGGCTGACACGCAAGGTGTGTCGTACGCAACATGACGCTCGGTGAAGACGCGAAATAAGCCATACGCCGATGACCAAAATGACCGCGCTCGCCGCGGTGATCATGATCGTGATCATGAAGCCGAAGCGGTGATATACGCCGATCTGGCTTCATGATCACCGTCATGATCACCGTCATGATCACGGGGTCGGCCCAGCCCGCCCAACCGCAGACCCCCTTGGCAACGACAACGGTTTCCACCTATTCTGACTGACCGTCAGTCATATTAGTCGACCCTAAGGAAGCCGCATGTTGCTCGACCGCCGCCGGCGCGGGCAAGAGCACCTGCGTCAACCTGCTCTTGCGCTTCTGGGACCCAGCCAAAGGATCAGTCAGCATGGGCAGAACGGACCTCCGCGAGCTCACCCAGGACAGTCTCGGCAGCCAGCTCGCGGTCGTCTCGCAGGACGTCTACCTGTTGAACACGACGATCCGCGACAACATCCGCCTCCGCAGGCCGACCGCAACCGACGACGACGTCGAGGAGGCCGCCAAGCTCGCCGTCGCCCACCGCCTGTCCACGATCCGCGGCGCCGACCGCGTCGTGATGCTCGACGGGGCAAGGTCGTCGCGTCCGGCCCACACGACTGGCTCCTCACCCAGTCGAAGCCGTACCAGGAGCTCCTCGCCACCCAGGCCCTTGACGATCACGAAGCGGGACGCGTTACTTAGCTGCCATGACCGAGCCGCACCTCCTCAGCGACGACCAGATCACCGACACCTTGCGCGACCTTCCCGGCTGGGAGGCCAGGCCGGGCGCCCTGTTCCGTTCGGTCAAGGCGCCCAGCTTCCTGGCCGGCATCCGCTTGGTCGACGAGGTGGCGGAGCTCGCTGAGCAGCTCAACCACCACCCGGACATCGACATCCGGTGGCGGACGGTCTCGTTCACGCTGTCGACCCACGTACGAGGCGGCGTCACCCAGTACGACGTGGACCTGGCCCGCCGCATCACCGCGGTCATCGACCAGCTCTAGACGTCGGGCACGTTCGCCATCGGTGAACGCGCATGCGAATACACGTTCGAATCGATATGGTCGTCACCAAGCGCATGACGCCTCGCACGTTGACAACTGCACAGAGAAGGCCCGCCTCAGGTGATCGCCTCGAGGCAGGCGTCGGCGCGCGTCTCGAGGTGCCGATACCGGATCCGCCGGGCGAGCGCGAGCGCCTGCCGGTAGTGCCGGGCCGCCTCGGGGATCGCCGCGTGCACGCGGTAGCTGTCGCCCATCCCGAGGTGGACCTCGGCCTGGCCGGCCAGGTCGCCGAGCTGGCGCAGCTGGGCCAACGCTCGCTCGTGGCACTCGACGGCAGCGCCCAGGTCGCCCGCGGCGCTGGTGAGCCGGGCGATGCCGTTGACCGCCAGCGCCTCGAGTCCGGGGTTGCCGATCTCGAGCGCCAACCTCGCCGCGTCCCGGTAGAGCCCGAGAGCGGTCTCCGGTTCGCCCGTCTGGAAGTGCACCTCGGCGAGCGTGAGCAGCGCGTCGACCCGCAGATGGGCGGCACCGGTGCGAAGCGAACGGTCGACCGCCTCCCGGCCCAGCTCGGCGGCCGCGCCGTAGTCGCCGGTGCGCATGGCTCCTTCGCCGAGGTTGAGGATCACCATCGTCTCGCCGTCGTGGTCGCCGATCCGGTGGTACAGCCTCCTGGCCTCGCGCAGGCTCTCGTGCGCCTCGGCGTAGTTCGCGCTGTGCATGTAGGCGGCGCCCATGGAGTTGAGGGCGTCGGCCTGACGCCGTTCGTCGCCGAGCTCCGCGCCGATCTCGCGTACGTGCCGCAGCTCGTCGACGGACTCTCGGTAGCGCCCGCTCCGCCGGTAGGCGATGCCGAGGCTGTACCTGGCGATGCCCTCGGCGTTCCGGTCGCCGCTGGCCTGCGTCGCGTCGATCGCCACGCGCTGGGTGGCGATCCAGTCGTCGGTGTACCAGCGCAGGTCGAGGAAGTACCAGAGCCGACTGGTGATCTGCCAGGCGTACTCCGGCCAGCCCGTCGAAGCCGCGAGCCGTACGGCGCCGATCAGGTTGGCCCGCTCTCGCTCGAACCAGGCCAACGCGGCCGCCCGGTCGCTCACCACGGGCAGCGCCGGTGCGTTGTCGTCCGGCAGGACGAACGGCGCGGGCCGCGTCGTGATCTGCCCGTTCGCCTGGTAGGCGCCGCGGCGGTAGAAGTCGAGCAGGCGGCCGACCGCGAGTCGCTTGCCGTCGGGCGTCTCCTCGGTGTCGGTCAGGTAGCGGGCATAGTCGCGGACGAGGTCGTGCGCCCGGTACCGGTCGGGATGCTGCTGGTGCAGCAGGTTGGCGTCGACCAGGTCTTCGAGCAGCTTGCGAGCCTCGGGCACCGTCTGTTCGACGAGTGCCGCGCCCGCGTACGCGTCGAGGTCGTTGCCCGGCACCAGGCCGGCGAGCCGGAACATCCGCTGCTGGTCGGGGGTCAGGTGGGTGTAGGAGAGATGGAGGGAGGCGGCGACCCCGCGGTCGCCGTACGCCAGTTCGGCAAGCGGGGTTGACTGATCCCGCAACCGGGCCAGCAGGTGAGCGACCGTCCAGGTCTGCCGATGATGCAGTCTTCGCCGCCGCGATCCGCAGCGCCAGCGGCAGATAGCCGCACAGGGCGAGGACTTCCGCTACGGCGTCAACCTCACCTCGCACCCGGTCGCGGCCGGCGATCCGTTCGAAGAAGCGCGCCGCGTCGGTCTGGGTGAACGGGTCGAGACTGAGCGACTGCGCCCCGGCCAGCCCGATGAGCCGTTGGCGACTCGTGATCAGAACGAGGGCGTCGCCGGAGGGAGGGAGCAGCGGCTGGAGCTGCTCGACGGTCACCGCGTTGTCGAGAACGACGAGCGTCCGCCTGCGGTGGAGCTGGGTTCGCCACAACGCTACCCGTTCGTCCAGCCGGGCTGGCATTTCGGCCGCGGGGACGCCGAGACTGCGCAGCAGCGTGTCGAGTGCCTCCTCGGCGGAGAGGACGCCGCGGTCGGCGGTGTGGCCGCACAGGTCGACGAACAGGTGCGCGTCGGGGTACTGGTCGACGAGCCGGTGCGCGGCGTGCAGCGCCAACGAGGTCTTGCCGACGCCGGCCAACCCGTTGACCGCGACGACCGTGGGGACGCCGGGTGTCGCGTCGGCCGCATAGGCGAGTAACGCGGCCAGCTCGTCGGCTCGCCCGGTGAAATCCCCTGTGGTGGTTGGCAGATTGGTTGGCGGTGGCTCAGCCTCGTCTCGCAGCAGTTCCAGGTGGAGCTTCCGCAGCTCCGCGCCTGGCTCAGCTCCCAGATCGTCGGCGATCTTCGCTCTGGTCCTGGCGAAGTACGCGAGCGCCTCGGCTCGTCGCCCGCTACCGCGAAGGGCCCGGATGAGCCGTGCCGCGATCGGCTCCGACAAGGGATGAGCCTCGAGCGTCGCGGCCAGGTCCGGGACCAGCTCGGCGCCCCGCCCGAGTCGCTCCAGCGCGTCGGCGTGCTCGGCGAGAGCGCTCAGCCGTTCCATACCGAGCGCTTCGCGTTGCCCGGCAAGCCAATCCCCGGAGACGTTGGCGAGCGGGTTGTCGCCCCACAGGCTCAGCGCCTCGCCGGAGAGCCGCACGTACGACTCGTCGGTGCCGGCCTGCCGCGCGCGGCCGAGCAGGACCCGGAAGCGGTGCAGGTCGATGAGCTCGGGATCGACGTCGAGAACATAGCCTCCGCTGCGACTGACCAACAGGGGCTGGCTGTCCGGCGAAGAGACGCCTTCGAGCACGCGCCGGAGCCGGGTGACGTAGCTGTAGAGCGTGTTGCGTACGGCGGCCGGGGCCGACGTGCCCCAGATCCGGTCGATCAGGGTCGCCGCGGGCACCACGCGCCGCGGGTGGAACAGCAGGACCGCAAGCAGTGCTCGTTGCCGCTGCGGGCCGAGGTCGACCGGACGCCCCCGCGCCAAGAGCTCAACCGGGCCAAGCACCCGAAAGAACACGAAATGAGGACAGCACATCCCCAGCGGTTGTTCAAGGTTTTCGTCAAGGCCGGCATCCAGCAGGGCGGTGCATGCTCCGAACGGTTGGTCCTCTGGACGCCGCGTCCCCCGACGCGGCCCAGCAACGGGAGGCGGAGTTGACTTCACCGAGAAGTGCACGTTACCGGCGGGTTCTGGTCAGTGTGGTCGCGGCGGCGGCGTCGATCCTGGGCCTCCAGGCGATCGCGCCCGCGGCGCAGGCCGTTCCCGGCGCCATCACGTTCCCGCTCAACGCGACCAAGGCGGTCATCGAGTCGCAGACGCCGTTCCGCTGGTGCTTCACCAGCCAGAACAACTGCCACCACGACTACAACGCAGCCGACATCTTCGCGCCCACCGGCACGACGGTGATCTCGCCGGTCGCCGGCACCGTCATCAGCGCGACGCACGCGTCGTCGGGCGTCGGCAGCCGTGTCCAGATCCGCGACGGCGACGGCGACATCTGGTACCTCGCGCACATGCACCACTCCCCCGGGCTGCGCGTGGCAGTGGGCCAGCACGTCGACCGCGGCACCCCGATCGGCTCGGTGGGTACGTCCGCCCACGCGGTCGGAACGCAGCCCCATCTGCACATCGACATGCTGCCGCCGCCGTACACGGGACGGCCCTCGTGCTCGGGCGCCGCCTGCCGGGCCCACCCGTTCCAGAACCTGCAGCCGCTGCTCGTCGCCGCGTACAACAACGGCGGCGGCGTCGCGGCCAAGCCCGAGATGGCCCTGCAGACCAACACGGGCGAGCTGTGGACGCTGGGCTGGCGGGAGAGCAAGGACTGGAACGCGGGCATGAAGGCCGGCACGAGCCCAGCGATCGCCGCGCTGCCTGGCGACGGGTACGAGGTCGCCTTCCAGACCAACACCGGTGAGCTGTGGACCGTTGGCCACGCCGGCAACAAGGACTGGAACGCCGGCATGGCACCGGGAACGAGCCCGTCGATCTGCGCGCTCGCCGGTGGCGGGTACCAGGTGGCGATCCAGACGAACGCCGGTGAGCTGTGGACGCTGGGGTGGCAGGAGGACAAGGACTGGAACGCCGGCATGGCACCGGGCACCAGCCCGTCCATCACGTGCCTGCCCGGCGGCGGCTACGAGGTCGCGTTCCAGACCAACACCGGTGAGCTCTGGACGGTCGGCAACGCCGGCAACAAGGACTGGAACGCGGGCATGAAGGCCGGCACGAGCCCGGCGATCGCCGCGCTGGTGGGCGGCGGGTACGAGGTGGCGTTCCAGACCAACGCCGGTGAGCTCTGGACGGTGGGCAACGCTGGCGACAAGGACTGGAACGCCGGCATGGCCGCGGGGACGAGCCCGGCGATCTGCGCACTCGCCGGCGGTGGCTACGAGGTCGCTCTGCAGATCAACACCGGCAAGCTGTGGACGCTGGGGTGGCACGAGGACAAGGACTGGAACGCCGGCATGAAGGCCGGCACCAGCCCCTCGATCGCCTGCTTGCCCGGCGGCGGCTACGAGGTCGCCCTGCAGGTCAACACCGGAAACCTCTGGACGGTCGGCACGTTCGCCTTGCGCGACTGGGGAGCGGGCATGGCCGCGGGGACGAGCCCTTCGATCGACGCCTAGTCGACCTCGCCGGCGCTCTTGTGGGCCTCAGCCCTTGAGGGCGCCGGCGGTGAGGCCGGCCATGAACTGCTTGCCCGCAAGGACGAACGCGATGAAGATCGGCAGCACACTGATCACGCTGCCGAGCATGACGGCCGCGGTGTCCTGCCCGTAGAGGGTGTTGAGGCTGGCGATCGCCAACGGGAGGGTGAAGTTCGACTGCGAGTTCAGGACGATCAGCGGGATCTGGAACGCGGTCCAGGTCGCCATGAAGGTCCAGATCCCCAACGCACCAAGGCCGGGACGGATCAGCGGCAGCACCACGGTCCAATACGTACGCCAGTCGCCCGCACCGTCGATCCGCGCGGCGTCGTACAGGTCCGGCGGCACGGTCTGCAGGATGATCTGCCGCATCCAGAACACCGCGAAACCGTTCGCCGCGCCCGGAATGATCAACGGCCACAGGGTGTCGATCCAGCCGAGCCGCGCGATCAGCACGTACCACGGGATCAGACCAACCAGCCCCGGCACGAAGATCGTCGCGAGCACGAAGCGCCACATCCACTTGGCGCCCGGCGCTTCGCGGAACCGCGCGAACCCGAAGCCGACCAACGACGAGAGCACCAACACCAACACCGTATGGGCCAACGCCACCAGCACGCTGTTGAAGACAGCCTGCGGCAGCGCGACGACCTCGAGCAGGCGGTCCCAGTTCTCGCCGAGCGAACCGCCCGGCAGCAGCGGGGGCGGGAACTTGTAGATGTCGTCGTTGGAGTGCGTCGCCAGAACGAGCATCCAGTAGAACGGGAACACGAAGACCAGCGCGATCAGCCAGATCCACGCGGTGATGACTCTACGGGCCATCTTCGATCACGTCCTGACCCGTAGCAAGCGGCTGTTGACGATGGTGAAGACCGCGATCAGCGCGAACATGATCCACGACAGCGCGGACGCCGTACCGAACTCGAACTCGGTGAACGCCGTCCGGTAGAGCATCGTGCCCATCACCTCGGCCGCCTGGTCCGTCCCGCCGGACCCGTTCGTCAACACGAACGGCTCGTCGAACAGCTGGAACGCGCCGACGGTCGACGAGGTCGCGCTGAAGAAGATGATCGGCAGCATCAGCGGAACGGTGACGCGCCAGAACACCTGCCGCCCGTTCGCGCCGTCCACGCGGGCCGCGTCATAGAGCTCGCGCGGCACCGACTGCAGCCCGGCGACGAACAGCAGCAGGTGAAACCCGAGGAACCGCCAGGTGATCATCACGATCACGATCGGTTTGATCCAGCCCGTCGACGCGAGCCAGTCGAACGTGACGCGGTCGCCGGTGAGCACCGAGAGGGCCGCGTTCATCAGGCCGGCGTTGGTGGAGAACAGGACACTTATGATGATCGCGATCACTGCCGGCGCGGCGAGCATCGGCAGCAGGAACACCATGCGGAGGGTGCCGCCGCCGACGAGCACGTACTCGTTGATCAGATAGGCGAGGACGAACGCCAAGCCACAGGTGAGGATCGTCGAGCCGACCCAGATGAAGACGGTGTTGGTGACCGCCTTGGCGAACAGTGGATCGGTCAGGATCGTCGCGTAGTTGGCCAGACCGACGAACTTCGCTGGGTTGAGGCCGTCCCAGTCGGTCAGCCCGATCCAGACCGCGGCGACGATCGGCAGCAGGCCGAAGATCCCGAACAGCACGAAGAACGGCGACACCATGAGGTAGAAGTTCCGGTGCTGCCGGAACCGGCTCGGCCTCGCCACCCGTTCGCCGCGGGCGGTCGTCGTCGCGGTCGTGGCCGTCACGCGAGCTTGCCCTCGACCTCGGCCTGCGCCCGTGTCAGCGCGTCGCGCACCGACCGAACCTTGTGCACGACGTCGTTGACCGCGGTCGACAGGGCGGTGTTGGCGATCGTGTCGTTCGGGTTCGTCACCGGGGGCTTCATCGTGGCGGACACCTCACTGAAGACCGTGTTGACGTTCTGGTTGGCGTAGAACGGGTCGGGCTTGTTGATCCACGGCTCCTGCCAGGCCGTCTTCCAGGCGGGGTAGAGGTCGCGCTGGTACATCGCGTCGAGGCTCTCGGAGTCCTGGGTGACCCACTTGCAGAACTCCCACGCGGCGAGCTGGTTGCGGCTGCTCTGCAGGACGCCGATGAAGTCGCCGCCGTAGTTGAACGCGCTCACCCCGTTCGTCGCGGGCGCGAGCGCGACGCCCCACTTCCCGGCGCTGTCCGGTGCGTACTGGGCTTTGATGAGGCCGCCGAACCAGTTGCCGGACAGGAACGTGACGATGTTGCCCGCGTTGATCGCGGCACCCCGTTCCTGCGACGACATGTCCGGCGCGAGCAGGCCGTCCTTCTGCAGGCCGATCGCGAACTCGAGCGCGTCGACCACCACGTCGCTGTCGAGCTGCGGTTCGCCGCTCTCGTTGAAGTAGGAGACGCCGTGCTGGGCCTGCAGGACGCGGATGAGCGTGTCGGGGGCGTCGAGCAACCACCGTTCGCCCTTGACCGCGACCTTGCGGCCTTGGTCGACGAACGTCTTCCAGTCGCCTAGCGCCTCGTGAACGTCGTCCGGCTCCGTCGGAAGACCGGCCTGCTGGAAGACGTCGCGGCGATAGAACATTCCACCGGGACCGGTGTTCTTAGGTAAGGCAAAGATTCGCCCGGAGTTCTGATCGGCAACATACTTCCAGGAGAAGTCGGCGTATTTGTCGGCGACTTCTCCAGCGTTGAACGGTGGTTTTTTGAGATCGACAAATCCGGGTTTGCTGGCGAAGTTCGAGACCGAGGTGATCTCGACCATCGCGACGTCCGGTCCAGTACCGGAGACGAGAGCGCCGAGCACCTTCGTGTTGTAGCTGCCGCCGAACGCGCCGGAGAAGCCCTGGACGTTGACCTTGATCTTGGGAAACTTGCGCTCGAACGCGGGGATCGTCTCGAGAAAAGTCCGGTCGTTGTCGGGCCAAGTCCACACCAGGATCTCGCCCGTGCCATCGCCCAACCCGCCTTGCCGGGACAGCCCGCACGCGGAGAGCGCCATGGCCGCCGCAGACCCAGCCGCGGCACCGAGCAGGTGCCGGCGGGTCAAGCCGCGTCGGGTCATCACCTCATCGAACCGGACATGGGATGTCCGAGGGAACCGCAATGACCGCATCAGGCCGGACTTCCTGCCCATCCAGCAGCCGCGACTTGTTGGACAGATCTCGGCCTAGAGACCGACAACTGTCCAACAAGTCAGCGGGACCGCCACCTCGACAGCCGAGCAGATGAGGGGCGAGGAGCGGGGTTGCGTGGAAGTGCAGGGGCATAGGGCCCGAGAGTTCCAAGTCAAGCGGGACGTGGCCAGAGGCAGCGGCGAGCTGGGCGCGGACGAGCAGGCGTGCACAACGGACGAGCAGGCGTGCACAACGGACGAGCAGGCGTGCACAACGGACGAGCAGGCGTGCACAACGGACGAGCAGGCGTGCACAACGGACGAGCAGGCGTGCACAACGGACGAGCAGGCGTGCACAACGGACGAGCAGGCGTGCACAGCGGGCGAGCTGGGCGCGGACGAGCAGGCGTGCACAGCGGGCGAGCTGGGCGCGGACGAGTTGGCGTGAAGAGCTGGCGAGCGTCGCGCGCGAGAGTTCCAAGAATCCGCCGCGGCCGGTGGGGGCGCCCAGGTCAGTGGTGGGCAGGCGGAGCCTGCCCATGGTGCCTGCTCATTGGCCGCCGAGAGGCTCCATGTCAACGGGTCAGGTCGCGAAGCGACCTGATCTCGCCGAAGGCGAGACGCGAAGCGCCCTTGACATGGAGGGCGGCCAATACACTCCGGGCGCCCCCACCGGCCGCCGCTTCTGAGTTGGGAGTGAGCTGCCTCCAAGAGAGCTCCCAGGGGTGAGCTGCCGTCAGGACGAGTAGCCAGCGACTTGTTGGACAGCTCTCGGCATAGAGACCGAGAACCGTCCAACAAGTCCGAGAGACCAGCAGCGAGCTTCACGCGCGAGAGTTCCCAAGCACCCGCCGCCCAAGCCTCCGCCGCGGCCGATAGGATCCCCGCGAGCGTTTTGCCCCGATTGACTGGCCTGACAACTTGGCTACAACTTGGCTTCCAAAGGCACGAAACCTAGATGTCCTGCATCTGAACGAAGCATGGCGAAGCGCCACACATTTGTCCGTTTTCGCCGCTTTCAAACGTTCCATAATCGCTTCAGCGGTCGGGTGGCCTGGCCACTTTCCGACCCCGTTACGGAACAGTGATTGAACAGCCCGGAATTCGCTGCGTAATTTCCTGGAAATTGAAGCTGAGACCGCAAATACTGGCCTCTCCAAGGAAACGTCCCGGGCTCGTCCTACGTCTATCAGACATGACAGACCCACCAAGGGACAGTCCGACCGGAACCCAATGGATAAGGACCGACCGGCACCCAAAGATGTGCGCCGCGGCGGAGGTCGCGACCTTAAGGGGTGCACGATGAGGGAGAGGTACACGTTCGAAATTTCGACACGGGGCCAAGAAGGTCTCTGGAAGGTCGTCGTTCGCCAGGACGAGGCCTTCACCCGGAACCCGGACGACATCGCCAGAGCACTGGTCGAGCGGTGGATCATCGGGAACCGACGTCAACTGTCCGGCGGTGAGCGGATCATCGTTCGGCACCCGCACGCCGACCAGCGGCGCGGGGACCTGCACATGAAGGTGCGGGTCCGCGTGTTCAAGGGCGGCCTCGACTCCCACTCGCCAAGCCCGGTGGCGATCGCCTACCTCGGGCACAACGAGCGCGACTATCCGGCCGCTAGACCGGTCGGACCTCGCAGTCGGCTGCTGAGCCGGCTACGACTCCCGCGGCAGCGGACGGGTTCCCCGACCGACATCGTGGCCGCGTAGCAGCAGGACGTACGTATCTTCGAGCGCCGCCGAGCACAAGGGCGGGGATCATCGGCGGCGCTCCCGGCGACACAAAGAAGGATCCCCTCCGGATGTCCCGCCAGACGGAGAGCGCGGTGAACGTCCGTGACCGGCCGCCAAAGACAGCCCGGCATGTGATCATGCTGCTCCACTTCGGGAAATCCGTGGCTACGTTTGAAGCTATGGTCATGGAATCGTTCTCACTCGACGGCCGGGTCGCCCTGGTCACCGGCGGCAACCGCGGACTCGGGCGGGTCATGGCGAATGCACTGGCCGCGGCCGGTGCCGAGGTCGCCGTCCTCAGCCGCAACCAGGCCGAGGCGGACAAGGCCGCCGGCGAGATCGAGGCGGCGAACGGTCGCCGCGCCCGCGGCATCGGCGCCGACGTGACGCGGGCCGACGAGGTCGAACGAGCGGTCAACGCCGTCGTCGACGAGTTCGGCCACCTCGACATCCTGATCAACAACGCCGGCGTGAACATCCGCAAGTCGATCGAGGACTTCGACGAGGAGAGCTGGGACCTCGTTCAGGACACCAACCTGAAGGCCCCGTTCCTGTTCGCCAGGGCCGCCGCGCCGCATCTGAAGGCCAGCGCGCACGGCCGCATGATCAACGTCAGCTCGATGCTCGGGCTCACCGGGCTCCCCGGCCGCGCCGCGTACTCCTCGAGCAAGGCGGCGGTCGTCAACCTCACCCGCGTCCTCGCGCTCGAGTGGGCGCCGCAGGCCGTCACGGTGAACGCGCTCTGCCCGGGACCGTTCGCGACCGACCTCAACATCCCGGTGCTCGAGAACCCCGAGTTGAACAAGTGGTTCACCGAGCGAATCCCGTTGGGGCGTTGGGGAAACCCCGAAGAGCTCGGCGGCGCGGCCGTCTTCCTCGCGTCCGACGCGTCCGCGTTCATGACCGGCGCCACGCTCGTGATCGACGGAGGTTGGACAGCACAGTGACTCGGATCGGACTCGCCACCTCCGGCACGACGTTCAGCTTCGGCCTGCATCCCAAGGCCACCCGCCCGCGCATCAACGCCCACACCTTGATGGACAAGGCGCAGGCCCGTGGCCTCGTCGGCATCGAGCTCCCCGACCAGATGATCGACAACCCCGACGCCGTCCGACAGGACGCTTCCGAACGGGGGATGTTCATCACGGTCGACACCGGCGGGTTCGAGCCGGACGCGCTCGCCCGCGTGATCGAGCTGGCCGGCAAGGTCGGGTCGCCGGTCGTACGGACCGTGGTCGGCGGCGCGAAGATCGGCGGCGACCGGCGTCCGCTGGCCGGGCGGTGGGAGCCGTTCCTCGCCGACGTCCGCGCGAAGCTCAAGCTGGCCGCCGCGGAGGCCGAGCGAGCGGGCGTCACCCTCTGCGTCGAGAACCACCAGGACCTCGCGTCGGAGGAGCTGCTCCAGCTCTGCGAGGAGATCGGGTCCCCGTTCTTCGGCATCAACCTCGACACCGGCAACCCGCTGGGCACCGCGGAGGAGCCCGTCGACTACTTCCGCCGGGTCGCGCCGCACGTGAAGAACGTGCACCTGAAGGACTACTGGACCTGGTTCAGCCCGGACGGCTACCGGCTCGTCCGCTGCCCGCTCGGACAGGGGCTCACCGACTTCCCCGTCCTGCTCGACATCCTCGACGCCGCCGTTCCGGACGTGCCGATGTCGATCGAGCTCGGGGCTCTCGAGGCGCGCAACATCCGGGTGTTCGCCGACGACTTCTGGCCGGACTATCCGCCGCGGACCGCTGTGCAGCTGGCTTCGGCTTTGAGCGTGGTGAACGCGCACGCGAAGCTCGACGGGGACTGGCGGACGCCGTACGAGCGCGGCGAGTCCGCCGAGGCGATCGAGGCCTATGAGCAACGTCAGCTCACCGAGAGCTTGGAGTACGTACGAGGGCTGGTGGCTGCACGATGACCCTGGAGGGGAAGGTCGCGCTCGTCACGGGGTCCAGCCGCGGGCTGGGCCGCGCGTACGCGCTGGCGCTGGCTCGCGAGGGTGCGGACGTCGCGATCCACGACGTGGACGCGGCGGCTGCCTCGCGGTTCGGTGAGGCCGAGTCGGGTCCGGCCGTGGCTTCGGAGGTGAAGGCGCTGGGGCGCCGTTCGGACTTCTTCACGGCGGATCTGACCGACGCCGCGCAGACCTCGCGGCTCATCTCGGACGTGGTGGGGACGTTCGGGACGCTGGACATCCTCGTCAACAACGCCGGCGGCGACATGGGCGCGACGACGCCGCGCCCGGAGCCGAACGACGCGCTCGACATCGACCCGGCCGACATCCGCGCCGTGGTCGACCGGAACGTGCTGACGACGATGTACGCCTGCAAGTACGCGGGCCTGCACATGCGCGAGCAGCGGAGCGGCAAGATCATCAACGTCGGCTCCGTCGCCGGCCATGTCCCCGCCAGGAACGGCATCATCTACGCGGCCGCCAAGGCGGCGAACTCCCACTACACGCGCTGCCTGGCCGAGGAGCTGCGACCGTTCGACGTGAACGTCAACTGCCTCTCCCCCGCGGCGACGTACACCGGGCGCTTCCTCGCGACACGCGACGTGCGCGACCAGAGCGAGCTGTCGAGGCTGCAGCGCATCGCCGAGCCCGACGACATGGCCTCGATCGTGCTGTTCCTCGCCGGCCCGGCGTCCGACTATCTGACCGGCGAAACCCTCGTCTGCTGGTAGCCGCCCCTTCATCGACTTCCCTCACCGAAGTGGGGTTTTGGAGGGTGTTGCCACGTGGCAAAACCCCGGTCCGGTTAGGGGAGTGCGCGGATCTGTGGGCAACCGGCGAGCGACCGCCCCGTGATCATGATCGTGATCATGAAGCCAAACGCGCGTATAACACCGCATCACGGTCATGATCACGGTCATGATCACGGTCATGATCACGGTCATGATCACGGTCATGATCACGGTCATGATCACGGTCATGATCACGGTCATGATCACGGTCATGATCACGGTCATGATCACGGTCATGATCACGGTCATGATCACGGTCATGATCACGGTCATGATCACGGTCATGATCACGGTCATGATCACGGTCATGATCACGCGGCGGAGCGGGCGGTGATGGTGAGTCGGCGTGGTCGGGTAGGGGGCGGCCCTGCTATTTGGCGTCCTTCTCGGCGTCGGCCAGGCGTTTGCGGGCCTGCTCGAGCGTCGACTCGGCCCGTTCGTACCGTCGCTTCTCCGCCCGCAAGCCACGCTCCGCGGCCAGCAGCTGGGCCTCGGTGTCGCGGAGCTCCTCGCGCAGCTCGTCCAGCCGTTCCCGCAGCGAGTCGCGCGAGGACTCCATGTCGGTGAACGCCTGTTCCCGCTCGGTGTAGTCCTCCTCGGACTCCTCCACCACCTCGCGCGCCTCGGCGAGCCGAGCCTCGGCCTTCTCCCGCGCCGCGTCCTCGTCCTCCGCCGAGGACGCCTTCCGGGACGACTTCTTCGAAGGCGATGGCACCGACCGCAATGTCGTCGGCACCGCGGAGAGGTCGCCGCCGAACGGGCCGAAGCCGGCGTACGAGACCGACTTCACCACCCGCCCCGAGCGCACCAGCTCCGTCACCGACGGGTCGGCCAGTGCCGAGTCCAAGGTCGACTCGACCTCGCGCGACAGGTCCGCCGTGATCCGGACCCCGTTCGACTCCCCGACCCGCCGAAGGGCAGCGGCGATCTTCGACATCAACTTCTGCCGAGCGGTCGAGAGCTTCCGGATCTCGTCCCCGTTCATCGCCCGCTGCGCGGCGCCCAGCTCGGCGCCGAGCGAGAAGAGCTCCTCGACCAGGTCGGACTCCGACCGCCAGAGCAGATTCACGAGCCAAGCGCCCTGCGTGGGGCGCTGCAGCTTCTTGATCGACGCCGCGAGCGTGCGATCTCCGGCGTCCCGGGCAGCCTTAGTCTCTTCATCACGCTTAGTGACGAACTCGCCCGGTGGGACGGCATAGAGCTCGTCCGCGATCACATCCAGGTCACGCACTGTCCGTTTTGTCCCTCTCCAGTCTCGGATCTTGCATCGTTATAGACACGGAGTGGCACAGATTCTTCCGCAACTCCGGCCCGATCCCCTAGTTTGCGCCGGGACGGCCGGCGCTGGCGCCCACGAGGCAAGCTTGCCCGGGTTCATGACAAGGGGATGGTCGAGAATGAAACAACGGAGGCTCGCCAGTGTCCTGACGCTGGCCGCGGCGTTCGGATTGGTGCTCGCCGGTTGTGGCGGGAACAGTGGGAACGGCGGCAATGGGGGCGAAGACCCGGGCGCCGAGACCGGCACCGTGATCAGCATCGGTATCGCCGAGCCGCGTCACCTGCTTCCGCCGAACACGACGGAGACGAGTGGCTCGCAGGTCCTCGCCGCGTTGTTCTCGCCGCTGGTCGGCTTCGACGCGGACAACAAGCCGGTCCTGAGCGTCGCCGAGTCGATCGAGTCGAGCGACAACAAGGTCTGGAACGTCAAGATCAAGGAAGGCTGGACCTTCCACAACGGCGAGAAGGTCACGTCGGACAGCTTCATCGACGCGTGGAACTACGGCGCGTACAGCCCGAACGGCCAGGGCGGCAACTACTTCTTCCAGCGCATCCAGGGCTACGCCGACATGAACACGTCGGACCCCGACGGCGACGGACCGAAGGCGGCGCCGAAGCCGAAGGCGGACAAGCTCACCGGGCTGAAGAAGACCGACGACCTCAACTTCACGATCACGTTGAGTGACCCGTTCGCCGACTGGAAGTCGGTCATGGGCTACACGGTCTTCTACCCGATGCCGAAGGCGGCGTTCACCGACCTGAAGGCGTACGAGGAGGCCCCGATCGGGAACGGCCCGTTCAAGCTCAAGGGCAAGTGGGAGCACGACAAGCAGGTCGAGGTCGAGGCGTACGACAAGTACGCGGGTGCCGAGAAGCCGAAGGTCGCGGGCGTCAAGTTCACGATCTACCAGGACCCGGCGACCGAGTACCGCGACCTTCTCGCCGGCAACCACGACGTGATGAAGTCGATCCCGACCGCCGAGCTCGCGAACGCCCAGACCGACCTGCCGGACCGGTTCGCGCAGTCGTCCTCGTCGGGCTACCAGATGCTGGCGTTCCCGACGTACGACCCGATCTTCAAGAAGGTCGAGGTCCGTAAGGCGATCTCGATGGCCATCGACCGCGAGGCCGTGGTCAAGACGATCTTCCAGGGCAGCCAGGACGTCGCCCGTTCGTTCGTCTCCCCCGTGGTCCCCGGCTTCCGGGACAACACCTGCGGCGAGGCGTGCGAGCTGGACGCCGCGAAGGCCAAGGACCTGCTGGCGCAGGGCGGCGGCATCCCGGGCAACAAGCTGACGATCACGTACAACTCCGACGGTGACAACAAGCCGTGGGTCGACGCGACGTGCAACCAGATCCAGCAGAACCTCGGCGTGCAGTGCACCAGCGCGCCCGAGCCCGCGTTCGCCGACCTGCTCGAGAAGGTCGACGCGGACAAGGCCGTCGGCATGTTCCGGATGGGCTGGATCTTCGACTACCCGTCGATGGAGAACTACCTCGGCCCGCTGTACGCCTGCAACGGCTCGTCGAACTACTACGGCTACTGCAACAAGGACTTCGACAAGCTCGTCGCCGACGGCAGCAAGGCCACCACGCCCGAGGAGTCCATCAAGCTGTGGCAGCAGGCCGAGGACATCCTCGTTCGCGACCTGCCTGTTCTCCCGCTCCGCTTCGGCAAGAACAACTTCGGCTGGCTCGGAGAGGGTGAAGGACGTCGAGATCGACGCCTTCCAGCGGGTCAACCTGATCAAGATCGCGCCGGCGGGTTAGACCTGTCGAGCAGTCGGTAGGTTTGCCGATCTGCGAACCCGTCCATAGGTGAGAGTGGTGGAGGCGATCCTCCGACCACTCTCGCCAGACAACGTAAGGGCCATCACCGTGGGCGCCTACCTGATACGACGGATCCTGCAGGTCATCCCGGTCTTCATCGGCACGACGCTGCTCGTGTACTGGCTGATGTTCGCCGGGAGCACGGACCCCCTTCAGGCCCTCGCCGGAGAACGGCCGGTCACCCCGGCCGAACGGTTGGTGCTGGAGGACCGGTTCAACCTGAACGATCCGTTCATCCTGCAGTACGTGAAGTACCTCGGCCGGCTCCTCACCGGAGACCTGGGCGAGCAGCTCAACGGCCGGGACATCTCCAACGTCCTCGCCACCGCCTGGCCGGTGACGATCCGCCTCGCGATCGTCGCGTTCGCGTTCACGATCGTGTTCGGCATCACCGCCGGCATCCTCGCCGGCATGCGGCGCAAGGGCATCTTCGACACCACCGTGCTGATCTCGACGCTGGTGGTCATCTCGATCCCGGTGTTCGTGCTCGGTTCGACGCTCCAGTTCGTGTTCGGCGTGCAGTTCCGGATCTTCCCGGTAGCCGTGGGCGGCGAGGCGACCTGGTACGAGCTGTTACTGCCCGGCATGGTGCTCGGCGCGCTCGCGCTTGCGACGACCGCTCGGCTGACGCGGACGAGCATCGCCGAGAACCTCCGCATGGACTACGTACGGACCGCGAAGTCCAAGGGACTGACCACCGCTCGCGTGGTCGGCGTGCACGTGCTTCGCAACTCGCTGATCCCGGTCGTGACGTTCCTCGGCGCCGGTCTCGGCGACCTGATGGCCGGCGCGATCGTCACCGAGTCGATCTTCAACATTCCCGGAGTCGGGTTCCAGATCCGGCAGGGCATCCGGGCCGAGGACGGGCCGACGGTCGTGACGATCGTCAGCATCCTCGTTCTCGTCTACCTGATCGCCAACCTGGTCGTGGACGTCCTGTACGCCGTGCTCGACCCGAGGATCCGCTATGACTGAGCACGACACGACCGCCCGCCGCGAGGAGGGCGTGGTCGCCGCTGGTGCCGCGGGCGCGGAGCTCGTCGGACGGCCACGCAGCCTGTTCGGCGACGCGTGGCGGGACCTGCGCCACAACCCGATCTTCTGGGTGTCGGCCGCCCTCATCCTGCTGCTCGGGGTGATGGCCGCGTTCCCCAGCCTGTTCACCAGCGTCAGCCCGACCGACTGCAACCTGTCCCGGTCGTTCCAGCCGCCCAGTGACAAGGCGTGGTTCGGGTACAACCTGCAGGGCTGCGACGTCTACTCGCGAACGGTCTACGGCGCCCGCGCCTCGATCCTCGTCGGGCTGTTCAGCACGACGTTCGCCGGCATCATCGCGGTCGTGCTCGGCATGCTCGCCGGCTACTTCGGCGGCTGGATCGACGTGATCATCTCGCGGATCATCGACATCGTGTTCGGCATTCCGTTGCTGCTCGGGGCTCTGGTCCTGCTGAAGTCGCTGTCGAACCGCGACGTCGGCATCTGGGGCGTGGTGTTCACCCTCGGCGTGTTCGGCTGGACGACCGCGGCGCGCGTGATGCGTTCGACGGTGATCTCGACGATGCAGCAGGACTACGTGCAGGCCGTACGCGCGTTGGGTGCGGGACATCTGCGCATCATGCGGCGACACGTCCTGCCGAACGCGATCGCTCCGGTCATCGTCGTTCTCACCATCCTGCTGGGCGGTTTCATCGCCGCGGAGGCGACGTTGAGCTTCCTCGGCATCGGTCTGCAACCGCCGTCGATCTCGTGGGGCATCGACATCTCCGACGCCCAGTCACGGATCCGTGAGGCGGCGCATCCGTTGCTGTTCCCGGCCGGTTTCCTCAGCGTGACCGTGCTCGCCTTCATCATGTTGGGCGACGCGATCCGCGACGCATTCGACCCGAGGCTACGATGACCGCTCCTATGGATGTGAAATCAGGCGACGCCGCGGCTGCGAGTACGCACCTGCTGGACGTCAGCGATCTGCGCGTCGAGTTCCACACCCAGGACGGCGTCGTACACGCGCTGAACGGTGTGAGCTACTACGTCGACGCCGGCGAATCCCTCGCTGTGCTTGGCGAATCCGGCTCAGGCAAGAGCGTGTCCGCGCAGGCGGTCATGGGCATCCTCGACATCCCGCCGGCGAAGGTCGCGGGTGGTTCCATCCGCTATCGCGGCGAGGACATGCTGACGATGCGCGAGGAACAGCGCCGCCGGATTCGCGGCGCCGAGATCGCGATGGTGTTCCAGGACGCGCTGTCGGCCTTGAATCCCGTGTTCACGGTGGGTTTCCAGATCTCGGAGAACCTGCGCAAGCGGCTCGGGATGTCGAAGTCCGACGCGTACAAGCGTGCCGTGGAGCTGATGGATCTCGTCCGCATCCCGGCGGCCAAGGACCGGGTGAAGGACTTCCCGCACCAGTTCTCCGGCGGGATGCGGCAGCGCGTGATGATCGCGATGGCGCTGGCGTTGGACCCCGCGGTGCTGATCGCGGACGAGCCGACGACGGCGTTGGACGTGACCGTTCAGGCCCAGATCATGGACCTGCTCGCCGATCTGCGGCGCGACCTCGACATGGCGCTGATCCTCATCACGCACGACCTCGGCGTCGTGGCGGACGTGGCGGACCGGATCGCGGTGATGTACGCGGGGCGGATCGTCGAGAACGCGAACGTCCACGACCTGTACTCCAACCCCGGACACCCTTACACAGAAGGGCTGCTCGCTTCCATCCCGCGGGTCGACCTGAAGGGGCAACAGCTCAAGTCGATCAAGGGCATGCCGCCGAACATGCTGCACCCGCCGTCGGGGTGCCCGTTCCACCCGCGGTGCACGTACGCCCAGGACATCTGCACGCGGGAGGATCCGCCGTTGCGGGACGTCGGGGTCCAACGTTCGAGCGCTTGCCACTTCGCCGAGGAGGTGCTCGATGGCGCCCGGAACTGAGACGATCCTCGAGGCACGTGACCTGGTCAAGCACTTCCCGATCACGACCGGCATCGTCTTCAAGCGCCACATCGGCGAGGTGAAGGCTGTCGACGGCGTCTCGCTGGAGTTGAAGACCGGCGAAACGCTCGGTGTGGTTGGCGAATCGGGCTGTGGCAAGTCCACGTTGGCGAAGCTCATCATGCGGCTGGAGAAGCCGACGTCGGGTGAGGTTCTCTTTCAGGGACAGGACATCTTCGGTCTCGAGGGCGCCGAGCTGCGGCGGTTGCGGCGCAACATCCAGCTGGTGATGCAGGATCCGTACACGTCGCTGAACCCGCGGATGACGGTCGGCGACATCGTCGGCGAGCCGTTCGAGATCCACAAGGACGTGGCACCGAAGGCCTCGCGGCGGGCGCGGGTGCAAGAGCTGCTTGACGTCGTGGGCTTGAACCCTGAGCACATCAACCGCTATCCGCACCAGTTCTCGGGCGGTCAGCGGCAGCGGATCGGCATCGCACGGGCGTTGGCGCTGCGGCCGAAGGTGATCCTGTGCGACGAGCCGGTGTCGGCGCTGGACGTGTCGATCCAGGCGCAGGTGATCAACCTGCTGGAGTCGCTGCAGGACGAGCTGGAGCTGTCGTACATCTTCATCGCGCACGACCTGTCGGTGGTGCGGCACATCTCGGACCGGCTCGCGGTGATGTACCTCGGGAAGGTCGTGGAGATCGGCACCGAGCCGGAGATCTACGAGCGGCCGACGCATCCGTACACCCAGGCGCTGCTGTCGGCGGTGCCGGTGCCGGACCCGTCGGCGCGAGGTGAGCGCGAGGTGATCCGGCTCGAGGGTGACGTACCGTCGCCGGCGAACCCGCCTTCGGGGTGCCGGTTCCGTACACGCTGCTGGAAGGCAGAGGACATCTGCGCGACCGACGAGCCTCGGCTCGAGCCCCGGCCGGCCGACCCGCATCCGTCGGCTTGCCACTTCGCCGAACTGCGCCAGGTCGTGGTGACGCACGAAGCCTGAGATTTGTTGGTCATGCCTTGAAGACCTGGATCACCGTCGCAGCGGTACCGACCAGACCTGAGAGCGTGCCCGTCACCGCACAGAGCAGTGTCACGTCCTCATAGTTGGTCCTGCGAAGTGACCCGTCGGTTGGCGATCGTCCCATCGGCCGTGGCGATCGCCTCGCCGAGAAAGCCACATGCTCGGTGACCGGAGTGTCCCACGTCCGCTTGAACCGACCAGCCCAAGCGGAATCCTATTCTCCGCCATACGGCCTCGCGCTTGATCTGTTGGTGTCGTGGCTCATGACACGCTCGAAGAATTCCGTGTGCACGGTTCGAGCAATACCGGGGATTGCTCACGTTCTTCGCATCGCAAGTTGTGAGCTTGATCCAGAACAGCCAAACCCAGAAGGCGATAACGGCGATCGTGACGACCTGGTGGAAGGCAAGCCACTCGCCATCGACGGCAAGTCGCCACAAGACGTAGAACACCACCGCAGCGGAGAGCGCGCGGTATACCCAGCGCTCCGCAGCTGTCGTACGGCGAGATTGTCCCATGCCGGCCCCGCGACACAGTTGAAGGCGTACTCACGCTATGAGTACGCTCGATCGCGTTTCGTGTCAAGGTCCCGAACTGCGCCAGGTCGTGGTGACGCACGAAGCCTGAGATTTGTTGTGGATCTCAGGGTCATCTCAGGGTCGGTTCGTCCTCGCGGCGTATTGGCACCGGTCCTGCGGTGGATTACCCGGGGTGCCTGCCGGGCGTACCGTTCCGCTCATGGTCGACGTGTCGGGGACGGCGGGTGCGCCGGTGACGCCGGTGGCGCCTTTGCGGGCGCAACGCGTAGGCGACGAGGAGCGGCAGCGGGCGGCGGAGATCCTCGCCGATCAGCACTCCCGGGGACGGCTCTCGCCGGAGGAGTTCGAGACGCGGCTGGGGGCGGCGTTCGCGGCGGAGACGACCACGGACCTGGGGCGGGTGCTGGCCGACCTGCCCATTCGCGCTCCCGCCGCTGAGCCCGCTCCTGCGTCCCCGCGGCTGCCGAACGAGCTGCGGTGGATCCTGGGCGGGTTCGTCGCCGTCCTCGCCTTCGGGGTCGTGGTGGGCGTGGTGATCGAGGGCGGGTCGTCGTTCCTCCGGCCCTGGTGGTTCGACAACCTGTTCTGGGCGCTGCGGGACAACTCCACGTTCGTCCTGACCGTGGTCATCTCCGTTCTGGTCGGCTTCGTCGTCGGACGTTCTGTGGGTCGTCGCCGGCGCGATCACTGAACGAATTCGGTTCGTCGCGTCATGTTTCCGGGTCGTCGGTGTCAGGGAGGGTGGAAGCGCGCCGGGCGCTTTCGCTGACCGGACTGGGGCGACGATGGACGCGTACGACCAGGCACAGGCGAAACGACGGACCCTCCTGCGCACGCCCTGCGGGTTGTGCGGCGTCAGCTCCGGCTGGTGCGTCGACGCGGGCGGGCACGACATCCGGAACGTGTTCCGCCAGCACGCGATCCGCTACAGCCTGGCCCGGGTCCAGAAGACCCTGCTGCGGGCGTTGTTTTCGAAAGTGAGCTTCGCGGCCTAGGCGTGGTCGAGGCGGGTCATCGTCTCTTCGTCGATGTCGAGCTCGGTTGCCGCTAGCGCTTCGTCGAGCTGGCTCAGGGACGAGGCCCCGAAGAGCGGGATGACCGCTGGATCCTTGTGCAGCATCCAGGCGAGCACGACCTGGTTCGGCGTGGCGCCGAGCTCATTCGCGACCTGGCGGAGCACCTCGAAGCGCACGTACGCGGTCGGGTGGGCGTAGCCCCGTTCGGCTCGGAACGGGCGATCGGGACGAGCGTACGAACCCTCCATGAGCGGCGCGTACGCCACCAGCGTCACGTCCCAGTGCTCCTCGAGATAGTCGAGATGCTCCGCACCGGCATGCGGGAAGTGCCGGCTCCCGAGCCGGGTCTCGGCGCCCTGGGCCAGCGGGCTGGCCCACAGGTACGTGTAGCGCTGCTGGATCACCTCGTACCGCGCGAGGCCCTGGTCGGTGGCCAGCTGCCGCGCGCGTTCGAGCCGCCAGCTGGTCGTGTTGCTGCAGCCGATGACGTCGACGACGCCGTCGGCGGCGAGGCGGCCCAGGGCTCCGACGGTCTCGTCCAGCGGCGTCCGGCGGTCGTCGATGTGCGCGTAGTAGAGGTCGATGCGGTCGACGCCCAGCCGTTCGAGGCTGCCCTTGACCGCTTCGTCGATCACAGGCGCGGAGAGGCCCTCCCAGTGCTCGTCGCCGGGATCGCCCGGCACGTTCGACCTTGCCCCGACCTTCGTCGCGACGGTCAGCTGGTCGCGATTTCCCCGTTCGCGCATCCATTGCCCGAGGAACTCCTCGCTGCGGCCGGCCTGGCCGTGCCATTGGCCGTAGTTGTTCGAGGTGTCGATGAACGTCCCGCCAGCCTCGACGAAGCGATCGAGGATCGCGGTCGCCGTCTCGGCGTCGGTCGAGGTGCCGAAGTTCATCGCACCCAGGCAGAGGGCGCTGACTTGGCGGCGGCTGCTGCCGATCGTTCGGGTGAGCACGGTGCTTTCTCCTTTGGGCATGGCGAGGTAGGGCTCAGGGGTCCGAGCCCGTTGTCTGGGGTTTCTGGCTACGCCGACAAGGCGGGTGGTTTGGCTCGTCGGTAGGAGGCGAGCTTGCGGTTGATCATGTCCAGGTCGCGATGCAGGTCAGCGATATGGGCTTGCACGCGATCGCGGTGCGCCTCCAGCAGCCGCGCGCGTTCCGGCTCGGTGGCGTCACCGCCGCGCAGGAGCTCGGCGTACCGCTGCATCTCGATGACCGGCATTCCCGTCGTCCGTAGCCTGACGAGCATCGTGAGGCGGCGCAGGTCCCTGCGCGTGTACTGCCGGTTGCCGTACGCGTCGCGTGCGACCCCTTCGAGCAGGCCGACCCGCTCGTACCACCGCAACGTGTGCGCGCTCAGGCCGGTGAGTGTCGCGACCTGGCCGATGGTGAGCGGTCCGTCGACAGCTGGCGTGATCTCGTCGATGCCACAGGTTTCAAGGTCGTCGTTCACCTTGGTAACCATGCCCCTTGGAGTGCGCTCTAAGGCAAATCTTTGGATCAGCCTGTCGAGACGAGCACGCAGAACGGGTGCCCGGCGGGGTCGGCGAAGACGTAGAGAGGCTCGCCCTCGTCGGCCGTCCGGTCGTACAGCAGGGTCGCGCCCAGCCCCTCGGCCCGCTGGCGCTGCCGTTCCAGCTCCTCGACGCTCGCGACGCGGTAGTCCTGGTGCATCTGCTTCGGCACATCCTCAGACGCCGGCCAGGTGGGTCGCTCGAGCTTGTCCACCTGGTTGAACGCGAGCACCCGCTGACCCGCCGAGTCGACGAGCACCAACCAATCCGCGTCGTCCCCTACCTCGTCTCCGGGCCGGTAACGCAACCCGAGAAACTCCCGATAGAACTCCGCCAGTTCCCGACAATCCACCGCATCCAGCGCCGTGTGCATCAACGCAGGGAATGTCTCAGGCATCTTCCGTCCGATCCGTTAGTCGGTCGAGGTCGCGTACGGCGTAGCGCTGGTGTTCCCACTCCTCCTCCAGGATGGTGTGCAGGCAAGACAGTACGGTCTCCCGATACTCCGGATCATGCGGATTCGGCCTCTCGGCCGCCAGGTCCTCGGCTGTCACGGTGGCAAGGAAAGAGCGCACCATCGCGACCCGGCTCGCGCGTGCGTCGAGCACGTCGGGAAAGCTCGGCGTTTCGGCGGAAGCGGTGTCGATCAGGGCGAGCGGATGGAACGGTTGCTCCCGCCGGAGCACTGCCTTGCCCAGCCACGTGTCGGTGGCCAGCACCAGGTGCCGCAGGGTCTGGGCGAACGACCATTCGTCGTCCACGGAGATGTCGACGGTCCCGTCCGGCATGGTCGCGACCCGTTCGATGACGGCGGACCAGGCGCCTTCGAGGGTTGCCCAGGCCGCTCTTAGCCCGTCCGGATCGGCCGCCCGGCGCTCGGCCCGGCCGGGGAAGCGGCGAACCAGCTCGGCCTCGACGAGCGGGACCACGTCGACACCGTTGACCGTCAGCGAACCTTCATAGAGCCACGGCGCGTCGATCTCCATCCGATCCACGGACACCGCACGCATCACGGCACCGGCCAGGTCACTACGCCGGAACTGAGCACCACTCAGATTCACACGCGTGAAGCGGGATCCCTGCAGATCCTCGGAACTGAACTCAGCCATGACTCATCGCTTCCTGTCCTTCTCGACGCCTCGGGACTCGTGGTGTACGGCGAGCTCGGGCCGAAGACGGTCGCCCGTGGTGCTCATGAGGCGGTGCACGATCCACCGGTGTTTGCCGATCTGGCGCACGCGTTGGAAGCCGTACTCCTCGTACAGCTCGACGGTCATCTCGAAGAGGAATCGGCCGTGCGCGGTGCGGCCGGCGGTCACCTCAGGCAGCGCCTCGACGAGGCCTCCGCCCGCCAACGCGATGAGATCCAGCGCACCTTCGAGCGCGGCGCGGCCGATGGCTTGGCGGCGGTGCCGCGAGTCGGTGTAGTAGCAGGTGATGCGCCAGTCCGGCTGTCGCGGTGGATCCTCGTCGTAGGCCCGCCGGTTGTGTTCGATGATCGGCTGCTCGGCCAGGCGGCCGTACTTGGCCCAGCCCTGCACCAAGCCGTCGGCGTCGAAGACCAGCGCGGCATGGGCCTGGCCGGCGCGGACGAGTTCCTCCTTCTTGGCGCGCTTGTCGTACTTCTGGCCGCGGTACGACTGGCCGTTCGCCATGGCGTGGTGCCCCAAGCACCAGCAGCCGCCGAACACCCCGCCGTTGCGTTCGACCAGTTCGGCGAACGCCTCCCAGGTCGACCCGTCCAGCGCGCGGACCGTGTACGTGTTGAGCGCCGGGCTGTCGGGCATCAGCCACCTCGTAGATAGTTGTCCCGGTTGCGTGTCTACACTGTTTCAATTCTTTCAATCAGTGATCGTAGTGGAGTCACCGAGAAGTGTCGACAAGTGAGCAGGTACCGGACTACGAGCTCGACGACGTACGCGTCGTCACGTCCAACCAGGAGCTCAAGGCGATGTTCGACCCGTTCCGCGGGACCCTGCTCCAACTGCTGCTCGAGCGGGCGGCCTCGATCCAAGAGCTCGCGACCGCGGTGCAACGCCCGAAGGGCACCGTCGCGTACCACGTCCGCATGCTGGCCGAAGCCGGGATGATCAGGGTCGTACGGACGCGGACCATCCGGGGCCAGGAGGAACGCTTCTACGGACGAACAGCGAGACTTTTCGGCGTCGGTCGGATCACGCCCGAGCAGACCGAGTTGATCCCGAACCAGCTGGCCGAATGGGCGGCCGACACCGCTCCCGCCCACGCCGCGGACGAACTCCGCGCCATCAGACGCCATGCCTGGATCGACGAAGCCGACGCTGACGCGTTCTGGGACCGAGTCCTCCAGCTGGTCAGCGAGTTCTCGCAACTACCCGGCCGCGACCGAGGCAGAGCCCACGCCTTCATGGCGGCGTTCTACCCGACCGACCACCCGCGACTCCCGGAGCCCCAGGACTAGGCCCGGGCCGGCCGCACCCTCGGTCACGCGGTGTCGCGCACGTCCTTTCCCTGCTCGGCGAACGCCTTGAAGTCCTGCATGTGCACTTGGGACTGCTTGCGAAACCCTCCCGGCATCAGAGCCCCGCGCCTCATCTGACGTCGCGCCGCGCTTTCCCGGCGCGACCGAACGGCCCTGCTCTTGGCATGGAGCAGGGCCGTTTCATGTCCAGCGAACCTTGGAGTCTCTGCCTCGCCGAGGTCAGCGGGTGTACTCAGACGTTGAACTTGAACTCCACGACGTCCCCGTCAGCCATCACGTAGTCCTTGCCCTCCAGGCGCGCCTTACCCTTCGAGCGGGCGACGGGGAGGGTGCCGGCTTCGACGAGGTCGTCGTACGACACGATCTCGGCCTTGATGAAGCCGCGCTGGAAGTCCGTGTGAATCACGCCCGCCGCCTCGGGGGCCGTCGCGCCCTTGGAGATGGTCCAGGCGCGCGACTCCTTCGGACCAGCTGTGAGGAACGTCTGCAGGCCCAACGTGTCAAAACCCACCCGCGCCAGCATCTTCAGCCCGGACTCCGTCTGGCCCGTCGACTGCAGCAGCTCCAGCGCCTCGTCCGGCGGGAGCTCGATCAGCTCCATCTCGATCTTCGCGTCCAGGAAGATCGCCTGCGCCGGCGCGACGAGGGCTGACAGCTCGGCCTTCAGCGCGTCGTCCGACAGTTCGGACTCGTCGCAGTTGAAGACGTACAGGAACGGCTTCGCGGTCAGCAGGTTCAGGTCGCGCAGCTCCTCCGAGGCCAGGCCGGCGGAGTAGACCGTACGGCCAGCCTCGAGCTCCTTCTGTGCGGCCTGCACCGCGGCGACCTTCGCGGCGAGGTCCTTCTTGAGCCGCGCCTCCTTCTCCAGCCGCGGCAGCGCCTTCTCGACCGTCTGCAGGTCGGCGAGGATCAGCTCGGTCGTGATCGTCTCGATGTCGTCGGACGGCGACACCTTGCCGTCGACGTGCACGACGTTCGGGTCGCGGAACGCCCGCGTCACCTGGCAGATCGCGTCCGCCTCGCGGATGTGCGCGAGGAACTGGTTGCCCAGCCCCTCGCCCGCGGACGCGCCGCGTACGAGCCCGGCGATGTCGACGAACTGCACCGTCGCCGGCACGACCTTCACCGACTCGAACAGCTTCCCGAGCACGTCGAGGCGTGGATCGGGCACGCCGACCACCCCGACGTTCGGCTCGAGCGTCGCGAACGGATAGTTCGCCGCAAGCACGTCGTTCGCGGTCAACGCGTTGAACAGCGTCGACTTCCCCGCGTTGGGAAGCCCGACAATCCCGATTTGCAAAGCCACGGTGGAAGCGTACGCGGAGCGTCACCGCCGAGTTGTCGGTGGTCGCCGGCAGAGTGGCTTCCATGAACGGGATCGTGCTCGGCTTCGCCGTCGGCCTCGCGCTCGGCGCCCTGCTCGGCGTGCTCTGGATGCGCGGCAGGGTGGCCGATCGGCGCGCGTTCGCCGACCAGGTCAAGGCGATGTGCTCGGACGCCGTCGCGCAGTCGAGCCGGCAGCTGCTCGACCTCACCGACGCGCGGTCGCGGGCGGCGGAGGACGCGGTCGCGCCTGTGCGCGAGAGCTTGGACCGGTTCGACGCGCGGCTGCGGGAGATCGAGCACGAGCGGCTCGAGCTGCACACGGCGATGCGGGAGCAGGTCGAGTCCGTACGGCTGCAGGGCGAGGAGCTGCGGCGGGAGACCCGTTCGCTGGCGTCGGCTCTGCGCAAGCCACAGGTACGCGGCCGGTGGGGCGAGCTGCACCTCGCGCGGGCGACGGAGCTGGCGGGGCTGGTCGATCACGTCGACGTGACGTTCCAGCACACGTCGTTCGGTACGGACGGGGAGGCGGTGCAACGGCCCGACCTGGTGGTCAACCTCGCGGGTGGCAAGCACATCGTGGTCGACGCGAAGGTGCCGCTGCAGGCGTTCCTCGAGGCGGCGGAGGCGGTGGACGACCACATCCGGGCCGAACGGCTGGCGATCCACGCGCGGCAGGTTCGTTCGCACGTCGACTCGCTGGCCGGCAAGGCGTACTGGCGGCGGCTGCCGGGGACGCCCGAGTTCGTGGTGCTGTTCATGCCCGGTGAGGCGTTCCTGTCGCACGCGCTGGAGGCGGACCCGGGCATGCTCGAGTACGCGGCCGAGCGCCGCGTCATCCTGGCCACGCCCACCACGCTGATCGCGCTGCTGCGCACGGTGGCGTATGCCTGGACCGAGCAGGCACTGACGGAAAACGCGCGCGAGGTCTTCGAGCTGGGCCGGTCGCTGTACGAACGCCTCGGCAAGCTCGGCCGGCACCTCGACCGCCTCGGGCGCTCGCTGACGGGCGCGGTGTCGTCGTACAACGAAGCGGTCGGCTCGCTGGAGACCCGCGTGCTGACAACGGCGCGGCGGATGCACGAGCTGAAGATCACCTCCGACGAGCTCCCCGGCCCTGCACCCGTCGACGCAGCGGTCCGCCCCTTGGGCGCCCCCGAACTCCTCGACTCCGCCGCCGAAGCCCGCCCCGTGCGCGGCCTTTGACCGCACGGCACGAGAACGTTCGAAGACCTCGTCCACGCGCCTGACGTATAGAGTGGGGATCACTTCGATGTGACGGTCCCCTGAGGTAGCCGCAGAGTGGGAACGTTCCACCTCTTCTCCAGAGGTGCCGGAGGGGCGGCGACGTAGTTTGTCGACCCCTTCGGAGGATGTTCATGACGAACGTTGGTATTGGCCTGCCCATCAGCGATCCCGGCAGGTTGCTCGACTGGGCTCAGAGCGCGGACGACGGGCCGTTCAGCACTCTCGGGTTGCTGGATCGGCTCGTGTACGACAATCCCGAGCCCCTTGTCGCTCTCGCGGTCATCGCGGGCGCCACGAAACGCGTCAGGGTGCAGACCGAGGTGCTGCTCGCTCCCCTTCGCGATGCGGCACTCCTGGCCAAGCAGGCCGCCACGCTCGACCGCATGACCAACGGCCGGCTCGTGCTCGGGCTCGGGGTCGGCGGGCGGGAGGACGACCACCAAGTCGCGCAGGTCGACCTCCGCACCAGGGGCAGGCGGCTCGACGAGCAGCTTCCGGCGATGCGAAGGATCTGGGCCGGTGAGCCGTACGCCGACGACGTCGGCCCCATCGGACCAGCGCCGACAAAGCAGACCGGCCCCGAGGTGCTCTTCGGCGGCTTCCAACCCAAGGCGCTCGAACGAGTCGCCCGCTGGGGTGACGGTGTCATCGCCGCCGCGCCGCCCGAGTGGGCTGGCCGCATCTTCGACACGGTCCGCGAAAGCTGGCAGCACCACGGCCGCCAAGGCGAGCCGCGCATCGTCGCTCAGGTCAACGTCGCGCTCGGCGACGACGACGTGATCGACCGAGCCCGCAAGGCGATGCACGCCTACTACAGCTTCACCGGCCGCGCCGACCACCTGATCCAAGGCCTCAGAACGACACCACATCAGATCAAGGAATCGATCGACTCCTTCGCCGATCTGGGCGCGAACGAGGTCATGCTCTACTGCCACGGCGAAGACCCCACCCAGGTCGATCGGCTGGCCGACCTCGTCTAGCGCGGCCGACGCCAGTACCCCGAGAACGTGACGTGCGTCTTCGGCACACCCCGAGCGACCAGGTGCCTCCGGGCACCGGTCGCGAGGGCCTGCTCCCCCACCGCGAAGCAGTACGGCGGCGCGTCAGGCAAAGGCAGAGGGAGCTCCGCCAGGGCAGCCAGCGCGACCGACCCCGGCGCGCTCCGCACGGGCCGTTCCAGCCAGCGCACCGTCACTCCGGGAGGAGCCGAGACCTCCTGCCGATCAGCCAGGTCGAAGAGCTCCACCAACGCCGTCCCCACAGCAGACCGCGGCAGATCGCGCAACACCCCAGCCACAGCCGGGAGCCCGCTCTCGTCCGCCACCAGCAGGTACGACGACGCGGGCACCGGCCGCCAGCCACACCCCTGGTCGATGAACGCCACCCGCGACCCCGCCTCCACCGACGCGGCCCAAGGCCCAGCAACCCCCTCGGTGCCGTGCACGACGAAGTCGACATCGAGCTCCAGAGGATCAGGCCGGAACGACCGCACCGTGTAGTTCCGGATCACCGGCCGAGTCCCCCGCGGCAAGGTCAGGTACCGCAGGAACCCCGTCATCCCGAACGTCGGCGCCAGGTTGTCGAACCGCGTCGAAGCAGACACCGGCAAGGCCAGCCGCATCCACTGGTCGAATCCCAACGGGGAGAACCGCGACAGGTCAGATCCACCCAACGTCACCCGAACGAAGTGCGGCGAGATCAGCGCCGACCGTACGACGGAAGCGAGCACCAGGCCCGACGAGGCATGCGACACCACGATGTTGCTCACTTAGGTAAGCCTAAGCTACAACCAGGACGCACAGCCAACCTCGCAGAAAGCACAAGCAGCCGATTCCTCGCATCGCTGCTCGTATAGGGGCATCCGGCACAGCCGAAGCCCGCGCAGTGTGAGACCCTGATGACTCTGAGCGCGGATGGGCCCGCGAGAGTGACGAGGAGGTGACTGGGGCTCTACCTTGGGCATGTGAACGAGTCCGGTTGGGAGAGCGCTACTCCTGCTCCAGGCCGCTCGCTGAACGGCGGGCACCGGGGCGGGCGACGCGCGGCTGCCTCCGGGCACCGCGCCGACTACTCCGACGCCGGCGATCGCACGGATGCCCCGAGCACCCCAGGCCGCCGCGCCGCGTACCAGATGAACGTCGAAGCCCAGACCCCTCACCGCACCCCGTCGCCGCTGCCCGGCCGGCGTCCCGTCGGACGACGCGCCGCGTACCCGCTCCAGGACGACTGGGAAGACGACGCCGAGGGTGATCTCCCGTACGTCTCCTCGCCGCCCACCACGAGCTGGCGACACCAGACCGCGTCGATCCCGATCACCGAGTTCGAAGACGAGGACGACGTCCCCCAGCGGGTCGACTCGTACGCGCCCCAGCCGGAGTCCCAGCCCCAGCTGGAGACTGAGCCCGAGCCGATCTGGCAGCCCGCCTGGTCCGAGCCCGAGCCCGTCCAAGAGCCGCCGAGGGTCGAGTACTTCGAACCACAGCCCGGGCCCGAGCCGTACCAGAGCTACCAGCCTCAGTACGACGAGCCGCGCGCCCCGGAACCGCAGCCGGAACCGATCCCGGAGCCCCAGTACGAGTGGACGCCCTCCTGGGAGGAGCGGACCCAGGCCTGGGCG
>CAVXLQ010000014.1:0-180418 GCA_963762635.1 uncultured Actinomycetota bacterium | reverse complement strand
CGCAGTACATGCACTTCATCACGAACAGGCGATGCGCGCAGATCGGGCTCGCGCCGGTCTTCGGTGAGACCGAGAACCCGTTCCCCTGGATGTCGGAGCTGATGGACCTGGGCAAGGAGAAGAACTTCTTCGAGACCCGTGTGATCGAGTACCAGAGCGGCGGCGCCCTCACCTGGGACTAGCCCGTGTCCAGTCCAGGTTCAGTCATGTGAACCGAGCTTCCGATGAGTGCGCGCAGGCGGCAGCGTCTTCGAGCATGTCCGCTGACCTGCGCGCACTCTTCGCGAACCCGGCCGCCGAGCACAGCGCCTGCCCGTTCTGGTTCTGGAACGGCGAGCTGGAGCCGGACGAGTTGCTGCGCCAGCTGCACCTCATGCACGAACGAGGTGTGCTCGGGTTCGTCATCCACGGCCGCGAAGGGCTCGGAATCCGTTACCTGTCGGAGGATTGGTTCGACCGCTGCCGGCTCGTCATCGAGGAAGCCGCCCGGCTCGGCATGAAGGTGTGGATCTACGACGACCTGAACTGGCCGAGTGGCTACGCGGGCGGCCGGGTCGTGGCGAGAGATCCCGGCTACGTGGGGCAGAACCTCGGGATCGAACGGCACTACGTGGAGGGCCCGGACGTCCTCCGGCTGGAGTGGGAGCGGCCGGACGACGTGGTCGCGGTCGGTGCCGCACGGATCGCCGAGGCCCGGCCGAAGCCCGTCGACCCGTTGCGCGTGCACCATGTCAACGCGGCCTTGCCGACCGACTGGTCCGACACGGCGGCGTTCGAGCACACGTACGCGCAGGAGGCGCCGCGGGCCGTCGCGTTCGACACCGGCGGTCTCACCTGGAAGGCACCGGAAGGGCGCTGGTGCGTGACGGTGGCGCGGGTGACGGTGACCGACTGGATGGCCGTCTACAGCGCGTTCCCGTACACCGATCTCATCAACGACGGCGCGACGACGGCGTTCATCGAGGAGACGCACGACGAGTACTACCGCCGCTTCGAGGAGTACTTCGGCGACACGATCATCGGCTTCTTCGTCGACGAACCCGGCTTCTACAACAACTTCTGGGACCGCAACCCGGGCTCGATCCCGTGGACCGGTGACTTCGCCGAGCAGTTCGCGGCCCGACGCGGGTACGAGCTGCTCCCGCTGCTCCCCGGCCTCTGGGAGGACCTCGGCGCGCACAGCCACGGGGTGCGCGCGGACCTGTGGAAGACGGTCGCGGAGCTGCTCGACGAACGGTTCTTCGGCAAGCTCGCCCGCTGGTGCGCGGCAAACGGCGTGAGCCTCACCGGCCACCTGGAGTGGGAGGAGTGGCTGTTCACGATGACCCGCCACTCCGCCAGCCCGTTCCGCGCGCTCGGCCCGTTCCAGGTCCCGGCGCTCGACCGGATCGACGAGGCCACCGACAAGATCACCGAGAAGCTGGTGTCGTCGATCGCCCACGTCAACGGCCGGTCACGGGTGCTGAGCGAGACGTTCGCCCTCGCCGGCTGGAAGCTCGCGCCGGCGTACATGAAGCGCATAGTCGACTACCAGTACGTCCGCGGCGTCAACTGGCTGTCCTGCCACGGCTTCTACTACAGCATCGACGGGCACCGGAAGTACGAGTGCCCTCCGTCGGAGTTCTTCCAGAACCCTTGGTGGGAGCACAGCGGTCCGCTCTGGACGTACGTGTCGCGGCTGTCCGCTGTGCTGTCGGCTGGCCGGCATGTGGCACCGGTCGGCGTCTACTACCCGATCGACGCGGCGTGGGCCGAGCTCACGCCGACGGCACCCGGGCCGTTCGACGGCGCGGCGACCGAGCCGTGGGAGCTGCCCGAACGCGGACTCGCGTTGCAGCGCACGGACCTGGCGATGATCCGGCTGACCCAGACGTTGCTCGGCACCCAGTGGGACGTCGACCTGCTCGACCATGTGGCGGTCGAGGAGGCGAAGGTCGACGGCGGCGTTCTCCAGGTCGGCGACGAGACGTTCCGGGCGGTGGTCGTCCCGCCACTCCAGACGATCTCCGGACCGGCGCTCGGTCAGTTGTTGGCGTTCGCGGAGGCGGGCGGCACCGTCGTGTTCGTCGAGGAGCCGCCCCACCGGGCCGTGTGGAGCGACCTGCCGCCGGCCTGGGCGGACCTTCGCGCGCGGCTGGTGTCGTTGCGGGATCCGGGTTTCGTGCCTTGGGGAAGCGGGCGGCTCGGGTACGTGCCCGCGGGCGTCGGCGCGGTCTCGGCTCTGCTCGCCGAGGCGGTGTCGCCCGACGTGGTGGTGGATCTCGGCGACGGCGATGCCGCGTTGGTGCTCGTCGACGAGGCCCGGCGCGGCGGCCGCAAGGAGACCAAGCTCCACCGACCGTCCAGTTTCGTGCGGTACGTCCGCCGCAGCGTCGGAGACGACGACGTCTACTTCCTCGTGAACGAGTCCGGCCACGCTCTCGCCGGGAACGTCCGTCTCGCCGCCGGTGCTCGCGTCCAGCGGGTCGAGGAGTGGGACCCGGTCACGGGCGAGCGCTGGAACCGGGCCGCGAGGGTCGACGCCGGGTCCGTCGAGGTCGGGCTCGCGTTCGCACCGTGGCAGTCGTACCTGCTGGTCCTGACGGGCGACGGATCCGAGGCACCGGACCGGGCCGCCGAAGGCGGGGAAATTCTCGCGCTGAACGACTGGGAGCTGGAGCTCGCCGGGCGTACGTTCCGCGGCCCGCTACGCAGCTGGCCCGAGCTCGGCCTGGCGAGGCACTCGGGCATCGGCCGCTACACGAGCCGCTTCCAGCTGCCCGCCGGCGGACGCGTCGTCCTCGACCTCGGCACCGTGCTCGAGACCGCGCAGGTTTTCGTGAACGGCGTTCCCCTCGCCCCGCTGGCCTTTCCGCCGTACCGGCTCGACCTCACCGAGCACGTGCGCGCAGGCGACAACCTGCTGGAGATCGAGGTGGCGAACACGAACACGAACGCGTTCGAGGAGGTGGAGCGCCCCAGCGGCCTGATCGGGCCGGTGCGGGTGACAGTCGCGTGATCATGCGGCCTTGTCCGTTCTGCTCTCGGCGAGCAGCGCAGGCAGGGCCGCACGTTCACTGAGTGGTCGAGAAGCTCATGCGGCCACCCGGTCGGTGAGGCGGACGCCTTCGCGCTGCGCACGCTCGGCGGCGCGGTGGAAGCGGCCGGAGGTCCAGGCCCAGCAACCGCGGCGGTCGCCGACTGCCCGGCAGCCGCAGCCCTGGTCGTGCAGGACCTCGGCCAGGTCGTCGAGCTGACCGAGCAGGTCGCCGCGGGAGGTACGAGCGTGGACTGCCGGGAGAGTTAGCAGAGTGCTCATTTCGGGCCTTCTTTCCTTTGTTCTCGCGCTGTTATTGGTTAGACGGAGCCGTCACGCGGAACTCATCGTTCGCCGCGAGATTTTGTTGGAGAAATATTTGGTAGCTGGTCTTCTGGGCGGCCTGATACGTTCGTCGGTCCGTCTGGGATCGGAACGAACCGGACAGCAGTCCGGGGCGGGATTCCCTTCACCACCCGTCCGATCGTCTCCAGGAGCCCCCACTCCCATGGAAGAAGACCCTGCTCTCGCGACCGAACGCGCCTACCTCCTCCAAGCCCGCGCTGCCCTGCGCCGCATGCACGCCGACGTCGTCAACCTCGACACCCCGCTGATCGGCGGCGAGGACAACGACGAACGGTTCACCAACGAGGCCTACCAGCGCGACCGTTGGGTCCGCGCCCAGGCACTCGTCGATCTGCCCGATGTGCCCTTGTTCTTCGGCCGGCTCGACTACGAGCACGGCACGGTCGAGGAGTCCGACCGGCTCTACATCGGCCGCCGCCACGTGACCGACGACGAGGGCATGCCGCTGGTCATCGACTGGCGAGCCCGGGTGTCCGTTCCGTTCTACCGAGCCACCCGCACCGACCGGCAGCACGTGCTGATGCGCCGGCGGTACGGCTACTCCGACGCCGCCGACCTGACCGGCTTCGAGGACGAGCCGCTGACCGAGGCGTTGGCTCCGGACGCCGGCGACGGCGAGGCGTACCTGCGGGCGGAGATCGAACGTCCCCGTACCGGCCCGATGCGCGACATCGTCGCGACGATCCAGCCCGAGCAGGACGACCTGGTCCGCGCGCCGCTGCACCCGTCGATCTGCGTCCAGGGAGCGCCGGGCACCGGCAAGACCGCGATCGGCCTGCACCGGATCGCGTACCTGCTCTACACCGAGCGCGCACGGCTCGGCCGCGGCGACGGCGTCGTGATCGTCGGGCCGAACAAGTCGTTCCTCTCCTACATCCGGAAGGTCCTGCCGGCGCTGGGCGAGGTGAACGTCAAGCAGTCGACGATCGACGAGGTGATCGCGCCGTACCGGACGCTGCACCCGGAGCCCGCCGTCGCCACGCGGGTGAAGGGTGACCCACGGATGGCCGCGGTGCTGCGCCGGGCCGTGTGGATGCACGTCGGCACACCCTCGGAGGGAATCCTCTACGCGAAGGGCGCGCATCGGTACCGCGTCCACGCGGACCATGTCATCGACATCGTCGCCGCGCTGCAGCAGAGCGCGACGAGGTACGAGCCGGGTCGGGCGGCGCTCCCGCAACGGCTGGCGCACGCCGTGCTGGTGAAGATGGAGGAGCGCGGCGAGATCACCGACGACCGGGACCAGAACGCGGCCGCGCGCTCGAAGCCGGTCAAGGACGTCGTGACCGCGGTGTGGCCGAAGCTCACGGCGGAGCTCGTTCTGCACCGGCTGCTGTCGGACGCCTCCTTCCTCGCTCGGGCCGCCGACGGTGAGCTGTCGCCGGAGGAACAGTCGGACCTGCTGTGGGTGAAGGCGCCGCGGTCGGTGAAGACGGTGAAGTGGTCGGAGGCGGACTCCGTTCTGCTCGACGAGCTGGCCGATCTGCTCGAGCACCAGCCGACAGCGTTGGGACATCTGGTCGTCGACGAGGCGCAGGACCTGTCGGCGATGCAGCTGCGAGCTCTGTCGCGGCGCTGCCGGAACGGGTCCGTGACGGTGCTCGGGGACCTCGCGCAGGCGACGACGCCGTGGGCCCCCTTGGCCTGGGCGGACGTACTCGGGCACCTGGGGATCGCCGACGCGACGCTGGTCGAGCTCGACCGTGGCTTCCGGGTGCCGGCGCAGATCATCGACTTCGCCTCCCGGCTGCTGCCGACGATCGCGCCGACGTTGGCGCGGACCCGGAGCGTCCGGTCGATGCCGGACTCGCTGCAGGTCGTCACGACGGGGTCGGACGACTTCACCGCGCGACTCGCCGCGGCCTGCCGCGCCGCGCTGGCCGGCGAGGGATCGGTGGCGCTGATCGCGGCGGACGACGACATCGCGGTGTTCCGGAAGGCGTTGCTGGCTTCGGGATTGGAGTCGGCGCTGCTCGGCGAGACCGAGGACGCGATGGAGTCAGCACGCCTGGTCTGCGTCCCGGCCCGCCTGGCCAAGGGCCTCGAGTTCGACGGCGTCGTCGTCGCCGAACCCGCCCACATCGTCGCCGCCGAACCCCGCGGCCTCCACCGCCTCTACGTCGTCCTGACGAGGGCTGTCAGCACCCTCCACGTCGTGCACTCGACGCCGCTCCCGGAGGCTCTGGCCAGCTGACCTCGCGCCTATCGTGGCGGCATGATCACTTGTGTCGTGGACTACGTCATCGACCCGGCGAAGATCGAGGCATTCGAGGAGTTCGGTCGGCGCTGGATCCAGTTGGTCAACCAGCACGGCGGAACCCATCACGGGTACTTCCTGCCGTCCGAAGGCGCCAGCGACCGAGCCCTCGCGCTGTTCAGCTTCCCCAGCCTCGCCGCCTACGAGCAGTACCGCACGCTGTTCGGAAAGGATCCCGCGTTCGTGGAGGCCGACCAGCTCCGGGACCAGAGCGGCTGCGTGCTGCGCTACGACCGCACGTTCATGCGCCCCTTGCTCGACTGACCACATGTTGGTATAAACCAACATGTGAGCCGACGAGTGGTCCCGGACGAGGAGCCGATCTGGCGCGCGCTCGGGGATCCGACCCGGCGCGCGATCCTCGACGCGCTGCGCGGCGGGCCCGAGACGACCGGCCAGGTCGCGGCCAGGTTCCCGACCTCGCGCTACACGGTGATGGAACACCTCGGCGTCCTCGTCGACGTCGGCCTCGTCACCGTCGAGCGGCGCGGGCGCGAGCGGCTCAACCACCTCAACCCGGTGCCGCTCGTCCAGGCGTACGAGCGATGGGTGCGCCCACACGCGGAGAACGCGGCGGCCGTGGCGCTGAGACTCGCCGACCATGTGGAGGACTCGATGAACCAGTACGGCATCGACGTACGCGCCGAGCAGGTCGTCCGCGCCGACACCGCGCGGACCTGGCGAGCCCTGCTCGACCTCGAAGCCTGGTGGCCGCCGTGCTGGCCGGACGGCACGAGGCTGAGCTTCGAGCCGCGGCTCGGCGGCCGGCTGGGGACGACCACGCGCGACCTCGACACCAGCGGCCAGCTCTGGGGCCTGGTGTCCGAGCTCGCGCCGGAACGAGCCCTGGCGCTCGACGGCAGCATGGGCCTGCCCGGCCCGGTGAACGGCCACTGGCGCATGGAGCTCCACCCCGACGGGCCCTCGACCCGCGTCACCGTCATCCACCGCGTCCTCGGCGAGGTCGCCGAGGACGACCGCGCCGGCTTCACCTCCCGCTGGCCCCTGACGTTGCAAGCGCTCGCCGCGAGGGCCGAGTCGTGACCGTCGCGCTGGTGACCGGAGCGGCCCGCGGCGTCGGGCGTGGCATCGCTCTCGTGCTCGGCGACCTGGGCGCGACCGTCTACCTCACCGACCTCGAGTCGCGCACCCATCGCGTCAGCCCGCTCGGCCACGCGGTCGAGGACACCGCCGACGAGGTCACGGCGAGAGGCGGCCAAGGGATCGCGATCCCCCACGACCACCGCGACGACCCCAAGCCGGTGATCGAACGCATCCGCGCCGACCACGACGGCCTCGACCTGGTGGTGGCGAACGCGTGCAACGGCAACGCCCGCCCGTTCGCGCCGGCCCCGTTCTGGGACCTCGCACCGCAGCACTGGGACGAGATGCTGACGATCGGCGTACGCAGCCACCTCGAGACCGCGAGCCGCGCCGCTCCCCTGCTGATCGCCCGCCGCGGCCTGCTCGTCCTGACCGGCTACGTCACCGCCGTGGCCCTCGCGCCCTGCTTCACGCTGTCGCCCCCTCGCACAACCAGCGATCACGGCAGCGCTCGGACCGAACCCGCCAGGCAGCGACCCGGTCGACCGTCCAGGCCGCGCCGTCGCGACCCTCCTGCACGACCCCGACGTCGCCCGGTACGCCGGCCGGACGATCGCGGTCGCGGAGCTCGCCGCATGATCCCGACCGAGTACGCGCGGCCGTCGAGCTCGTCGATCCTCAACCAGGCGAGCGGATTCTCGAGATCGGCGGTGGGCCGGGAGTATCCGCCGGGCTCGTCTGCGAACGGCTCGGCGACGGGCAGCTGCTGGCGGTCGACCGGTCAGCCGTCGCCGTTCAGCGGACCGAGGCGCGCAACGCCGAGCATGTCGCCACCGGCCGGCTCGTCGTCCGCCAGGCGTCGCTCGACGAGCTGGACCTCGAAGCCGCCAGCCTGGACAAGGCGTTCTGCCTGAACGTCAACCTGTTCTGGACCCGCGACCCAGCCCGCGAGGTCGCGATCCTGCGCGCGGCGCTCCGCGAAGGCGGCACACTGCACGTCCTCTACGGCACCGACGGCACCAGCACAGCCGACCGCGTCACCGCACCCGTCGCCGCCGCACTAAGGGCCCGCGGCTCCGAGACCGAGCCTGTCCGTTCCGAGCACTGCCTCGGCGTCAAGGCATGGTGAGCACTCCGACACCGCGCATCCTGCCAGCGCGCAGGTCGGCCAGGGCGGCATCGGCGCGCGCGAACGGGTACGGCGACACCGACACCCGCAACGGATGGATCGCGGCCAGCGACAAGAACTCGTTCCCGTCCTGCCGCGTGTTCGCCGTCACCGACCGCACGTCGCGCTCCTGGAACAGCTGACGGTCGTAGTTCAAAGGCGGGATCTCCGACAGATAGATCCCCGCGATCGACAACGTCCCACCCCGCCCGAGCGCCTCCAACGCCACCGGCACCAACGACCCGGCCGGCGCGAAGATGATCGCCGCGTCCAATGGCTCCGGCGGCCTGTCGGTCGAGTCCCCGACCCACGAAGCGCCGAGGTCGCGCGCCAACGCCCGCGCGGCCGCGGACCGGGTCAGAACGTTCACCTCGGCACCACGCGCCAGAGCGACCTGCGCGGTGAGGTGCGCGGACGCACCGAAGCCGTAGATCCCCAGCCGCCCGCCCGGCGGGAGCTCCGACCGCCGCAACGCGCGGTAGCCGATGATCCCCGCGCACAGGAACGGCGCCAGCTCGGCGTCCGAGTACCCGGACGGCAGCTGGTACGCGTAGGCGGCCGGCACCGTCGCGTACTCGGCGTACCCACCGTCGACGTCCCACCCGTTGTAGACCGACGAAGGGCAGAGATTCTCCTTGCCTCGCAGGCAAAACGTGCACGAGCCGCACGTTCGCCGCAACCACGGAATGCCATAGCGGACACCCGGGACGTAGGACGACGGCACGTTCGCCCCAGCCGAAACGAGCTCCCCAACCACCTGATGGCCCGGCACCACCGGCGACTTGCGCGGCGGCAGGTCGCCGTCGAGAACATGCAGGTCGGTACGGCAGACGCCAGAGGCCAGCACGCGCAAGAGCAGCTCATCGGGCGCCGGTGACGGCACCGGCAGCTCCACCAACTCGAGCTCCCCCGGCGCCCGCACCACCCACGCCCGCATCGCCTCAGGTTTGGCAGCTGCCACGTCTGACAAGGTACGGGTCATGGCCACGTTCCGCCTCTGGGCGCCGCTCGCCACGGACAGCGCCTCCGTGCACCTCGGTCCGGTCAGCCTGCCCATGGAGCGGCACGACCGCGGCTGGTGGACCGCGGAGGTGTCCGATGCCGGTCATGGCACGGGATACGCGTTCTCTGTCGACGACGGTCCAGCTCGTCCCGATCCGCGCTCGCGCTGGCAGCCGGACGGCGTGCACGCACCGAGCGCCGTGTACGAGCACGCACGCTTCGCGTGGACCGACCAGGCCTGGCGCGGCGTGGGGCTGGCGGGCGCGGTCGCGTACGAGCTGCACGTCGGCACGTTCACCGCGGCTGGCACGTTCGACGCCGCGATCGAACGCCTCGACCACCTCGTCGACCTCGGCGTGACACTGGTCGAGCTGATGCCGGTCGCCGCGTTCGACGGCGAGCACGGGTGGGGGTACGACGGCGTCGCGCTGTTCGCGCCGCACGAGCCGTACGGCGGCCCCGACGGGCTGAAGCGCCTCGTCGACGCGTGCCACGCGCGCGGGCTCGGCGTCTGCCTCGACGTCGTCTACAACCACCTCGGTCCGAGCGGCAACTACCTCGCGGAGTTCGGCGCCGTACTTCACCGACAAGCACTCGACGCCCTGGGGCAGTGCGGTCAACCTCGACGACGCCGGCTCGGACGAAGTGCGGCGCTTCGTGATCGACAACGCGCTCGGCTGGTTCCGCGACTTCCACCTCGACGCGCTGCGGGTCGATGCCGTGCACGCGCTGCACGACGAACGCGCGGTGCACATCCTCGAGGTGCTGTCGGAGGAGATCGACGCGGCCTCGGCCGCGCTCGGCCGGCCGCTGTGGCTGATCGCCGAGAGCGACCGCAACGACCCGCGGACGGTGACGCCGCGCGAGGCGGGCGGGTACGGGGTCCGACGCGCAGTGGGACGACGACGTGCACCACGCTCTGCACGCGTTGCTCACCGGCGAACGCGACGGGTACTACTGCGACTTCGGATCCCTTGCCAGCTTGGCGAAAGTGCTGACCGTCGGCCTTCTTCCACGACGGGACCTGGTCGACGTACCGGGACCGTACGCACGGCCGCCCGGTCGACCGGGAGCGGACCGCCGGGTGGCGGTTCGTCGCGTGTCTGCAGAACCACGACCAGATCGGCAACCGGGCCGCCGGCGATCGGCTCTCCGTCGACCAGTTGGCACTTGGCGCCGCCCTGCTGTTGACGAGCCCTTACACGCCGATGCTGTTCATGGGCGAGGAGTGGGGCGCGAGTACGCCGTGGCAGTTCTTCACCGACTTCCCCGACCCGGACCTGGCGGAGTCGGTGCGGACCGGGCGGCGGCGGGAGTTCGAGCCGTACGGCTGGGATCCCTCCGACGTGCCCGATCCCGGCGACCCGGCCACGTTCGTACGATCGAAGCTGGACTGGTCCGAGCCCGAACGCGCACCCCATGACGCCTTGCTGCGTTGGTATCGGGACCTGCTCCGGCTGCGCCGCACCGAACCGGAGCTCGCCGATCCCAGGCTGGACCGGGTCGACGTCTCGTACGACGAGGCCGCTGGGTGGCTGGTGGTCTCGCGCGGAACGTTCCGGGTGGTGCTCAACGCGGCCGAGGACGCCCAGGACGTGCCGCTGACCGGGTCGGTCGTGCTCGCCTGGCGGCCGGACGACACGAAGGCCGGGAACGGAGTGGTCTCCGTGCCCGGCCGTTCCGTTGCCATCGTTCGTTCGCTCTAGCTGGGCATCTTCGGGCCGAGCCAGGTGCCGCCGCTGACGTCGACGGTCGCTCCGGTGATCATGCTCGCCTCGTCGGAGGCGAGGAAGGCGACGACGTTCGCGATCTCGTCCGGCTGGCCGATGCGGCCGAGCGCGGTGACGCTGGCGACGGCCTCGGCGGCGCCGGGGATCTGGAAGATCTTCGCGGTCAGGTCGGTGTGCGTCGCGCCGGCGGCGATGTTGTTGACGGTGATGCCGCGGTCGCCGAGGACGACGGCGAGCGTGCGGCCGAAGGCGTCGAGGGCGGCCTTGCTCATCGCGTAGATCGGCTCCATCGCGACGGCCATGCGGGCGGAGCAGGAGGAGAGGTTGACGATCCGGCCGCCGTCGGCGAGCAGCGGCAGGGCGCGCTGGGTGAGGAAGACGGGGGCCTTGGTGTTCGTGGTGAAGATGCGGTCGAACTCCTCCGGCGTGACGGTCTGGATCGGCCCGAACGATCCGACGCCGGCGTTGTTGACGAGGATGTCCAGCTTGCGGCCGTTCAGCCCGGTTTCGAGTTGGGCGAAGAGCTCGTCGATTGCGGTGTCCGTCCCCAGCAGCGCCTTGACCGCGAACGCCTGCCCACCGGCGTTCTCGATGGCCTCGACCGTCGCCTTGGCCGCCTCGTCGTTGCTGCCGTAGTGAACGGCGACCAGCGCGCCCTCGGCGGCGAGCCGCATCGCGATCGCCTGCCCGATCCCCCGCGAACCACCCGTGACCAGCGCCGTCTTGCCGGTGAGCTTGCCCATCTCGATCTCCCTGGTGTCGTGTTCTTCGTCGATGCCAGGAAGCTTCGCGAACCCCACTGACCAACCACGCACCATCCACGCACCGCCGCTGACCGGTGCTGACTACCGCTGGCTAGGCCTGGAGCTGGGCGATGGCGGCTTGGGCTTCGGCCGCGGCGGCGAGGTTGGTGGCGGACTTGGCGAGGGCGGCGGCTTCGCGGAGGAGGGTGCGGGCTTGGGCGGGGTGGCCCTCGGTTCCGGTGAGGCGGCCCAGCTCGGTCAGCACCGCTACGCGGGAGCGGGTGGCGACGACGGAGGTGGTGTCGCAGGCGGCCAGGGCTGCTTCGAGGTGGTGCCGGGCGGCGGGGAGGTCGCCGGCGCGGTGGGCGTACTGGCCAAGGCCGCGGAGGGCGTCGGCCAGTGTCGTGCGGAGGCCGAGCCGCCTCGCTGTGGCGGCGGCCCGTTCGAACTCCGCCTCCGCCTCCGTCGACGCACCCTTGCGGAGGTAGGAGTCGCCGCGGCGGACGGCGAGGTTGGCGAGCTCCTCGTCCGCGCCCAGTTCCTCGAGCATCGTGGCCGCCTCCGCGGACAGCGCGAGCGCACTGTCAAGGTCGCCTTGCGCGTCGGCGATCGCAGCCAGTTCGTCCAGGGCCTGCGACATGCCCCAGCGGTCGCCGACCGTACGGAATCCGTCCAACGCCCCTGCGAACTCCGCACGTGCCAGGTCCGCCTCCCCCGCGAACGTCGCGCCGAAGCCCACGCCCATCCGGGCGAACGCCGACGACCACGGGTCGTCGCCGAGCCGTGGCGGCGGCGAGCCGGGCGGCAACGGCGTACCGCTCAGAGCCCACAGCATCACCAGGAACGGCCGTACGCCCTCCGGTCGCGTCACGATCGGCGTCACGTCCATCGCGGAGCCCGCGATCAGGCGGCACAGCGCGTACTCTTCCGACGCCTCAGCAGCGGGCAGTTTCTCCAACACCGCTTGGGCGAACGGCGCCGCCTCACCCCGACTGCCGGTGAGGAACCAGTACGGCGCCAACGCGGCGACCAGCCTCAGACCTGTCGCGGCGTCGGCGGATCGCAACGCTGCTTGGAAGTTCGCGCCCTCCGCCGCCAGCCGAGCTAGCCACTCCAGCTGCTCGGACCGGAACAGCCAAGGCTCGGCCTCCTCCGCCAGCCGGACCAGCCACGAGACGAACGCCTCGTCCGACACCGACTCCTGGGCCGCGCCGAACGCGCGGATCGTCTCCAGCATCGAGTACCGCTCGCCGACCCGTTCGACGAGCGACTTCTCCACCAGGCTGGAGAGAACGTCCTCCGCGTACGGCACCTCGCACACCTCGGAAACCGCCGATGCCGAAGCGCCACCCACGAACACCGTGAAGCGGCTGGCGAGCTTCCGCTCCTCGGCGCTGAGCAGCGACCAGCTCCACTCCACCACCGCGGACAGCGTCTGGTGCCGCCGCATCGCCGCCCGGTCGCCGCCACGCCCGAGCAGCCGGAACCGATCCGCCAAGCCCGCCAGTACCGCGTCCAACGACAGCGAACGCAACCGCGCGGCAGCGAGCTCGATCGCCAGCGGCAACCCGTCCAGCGCCGCGCAGATCTCGACCACAGCGGCGAAGTTGTCCTCGGAGAGCGCGAACGAAGGCTGCGACGCCGTCGCGCGATCGACGAACAACCGCACCGCCGGCGCGACCGAAGCCTCCGCCAGAGCGACGTCTCGCGAGGGGACGGCGAGCCGCGGCACCGGGCACAACTGCTCCCCGGTCAAGCCCAGCGCCTCGCGCGACGTCGCGAGCACCCGCGCCGAAGGAGAGGTCGTCAACACAGCATGGGCAAGCAGTGCCGAAGCCTCGATGACGTGCTCGCAGTTGTCCAGCACGAGGAGTACCGGGCGTTCGGTGAGCGCCGCGACCACCCGTTCCAGTGGGTCCGACGCGACCGGCGCCTCCACGTCGCGCAACCCGAGCGCGGCAGCTGTCACGGAAAGAAGATCGGATGATCCGGCGGGAACGGGCGCGAGGTCCACGAAGCAGACCTCCGATGTTTCCCGTCCAGCAGCCTCGACCGCCAACCGCGTCTTGCCGGCGCCACCAGGTCCGACCAACGTCACCAATCGCCCAGATCGGATCAGCTTCGCCACCAGCTCGAGCTCGTCCGCACGACCCACGAAGCTGGTCAGCTGCGCCGGCAAGCCCCGCATCCGCGAGGCGACAGGCGCGGGCTCCGAGCGCAGCAAGGCCAGATGCAACGACCGAAGCTCCGGCGACGGGTCGGCACCCAGCTCGTCGGCGAAGGTCGAGCGGGCCTCCTCGTACGAAGCCAAAGCCTCCGCCTGCCGACCATCGCCAGCCAGCGCACGCATCAGCTGCCCGCGCGACCGTTCCCGCAACGGATGCTCCGCTACGAGCGCACGCAGCTCCCCCACCAGCTCCTCACCCGTACCACCAGCGAGGTCCGCGTCGATCCGGTCCTCGAGAGCCGAGAGCCGCGCCTCCTCCAGCCGCACAGCGGACGCCTCCGCGAACGGCAGCTCCCGTACGTCTGCCAAAGCCGGCCCGCGCCACAGGGCCAACGCCTCGCGCAACGAAGAAGCCGCAGCCGCATGGGACCCACCAGCGAGCGATGCCCGCCCAGCGGCAGCCAACCGAGCGAACCGGTGCACATCCACGTCGTCCGGATCGACGACCAGCCGGTACCCCGCCGGCGAGAACTCCACCACGGCCAATGGGCCGAGCCCGCGACGCAGCCGAGAGACCTGCGACTGCAGCGCGTTGGCCACGTCTCCAGGCGGCGACGCGCCGTACAGACCGTCGACCAACCGGTCCAACGGGACGATCCGCCCGGCATCGAGCAGCAACAACGCGAGCAGAGCCCGCAGCCGCGGCCCACCGACAGCGACAGGCGAACCGTCAGCCGCCAGAACCTCGACCGGCCCGAGGACGCAGAACAGCACGCGCTGATTATGGGGGTCCGTAAGTCGTTCCGGTGTCCTCATGTGGTCAGCCGAGTAAACATCGGAGCTATTGCGAGATCGTACGGAAAATAGGATCGTGGATCGAGGATGAACTGATCCAACCCCTCGGAGGTCTGCGATGGCGGGAGACGTGACGTGGCAGACCTCCGCGCCGCTGCCCCGTCGACAGAATCTCGCCGACGGCGTCTATGAGGCGCTCAAAGAGCTCATCATGGACGGCAACTTGGACCACGGCTCGCGAGTGAACCTCGACGAGGCCGCCCGGCAGCTCGGCGTCTCGCAGTCTCCGCTGCGCGAGGCGCTGGTCAGGCTGGAAGCGGTCGGCCTGGTCACCAAGGAACCGTTCCGCGGCTACTCCACGACTTCCCTGCTCAGCAAGGCGGAACTGCTGGACCTGTTCGAGTTCCGCTTCGTGGTCGAGCCGTGGGCAGCTGCGCGAGCGGCCGAACGCATCACGCCCGAAGGCGTCGCGGCGTTGAAGGCCGAACTGGCCACCTGTCCGAAGGCACCGACCGGCCACTACTACCAGAGCTACCAGGGACTGTCGTCCCACGACGAACGGCTGCACGACCTGATCCAGGCCCTGTCCGGCAACGACCACATGCGGCGCGCCCTCGAGAGGACGCACTGCCATCTGCACATCTTGCGGCTGCGGTACTTCGGGGGCATGGGAACGGCAGCCCTGCGCGAGCACAGACAGCTCGTCGCGGCGATCGCCTCCGGTGATGCCAAGGCCGCCGAAGCGGCCATGTGCGCACATCTCGCGGCGTCGCGCGACCGGCTGTTACCGGCCTACGACTAACCGACCGACCGCCAGCACGCAGCAAAGCCGCAACAAGACAACGGAACATCGCACGCGGGTGGAGCGCGGCGTACCTCAGTACGCCCTCGTGCAGGACCAGCAGGAAGGAGCGGAGTAGCGGACCATGACGACAGTTACTGCGGTCAAGGAACCCAAACAGGACAAGGCGTTCAACGTCCTCAACTACGTCGTTCTGTCGATCTTCATGCTGGTCGTGCTCTATCCCCTGGTGTTCATCATCAGCGCGTCGATCAGCTCGCCGATCGCGGTGTCGAGCGGCGAGGTCTGGCTGTGGCCGGTGGATATCACGTTCAACGGCTACCAGGCGGTGATCGAGTACCGGACGATCGTCTCCGGCTTCCTGAACTCACTGTTCTACGCGGGCGTCGGCACGATCATCAACGTCACCCTGACGCTGTTGGCGGCGTATCCGTTGGCGCGTCGTGATCTGTTTGGCCGGAACGTGTTGATGTTCTTTTTCGCGTTCACGCTGTTGTTCGGCGGTGGGCTGATCCCGACCTACCTGGTGGTGAAGGACCTCGGCCTTCTCGACACCAGGTGGGCGCTGATTCTCCCTACGGCCATGGGTGTCTGGAACATGATCATCACCCGCACCTTCTACCAGGTGACGATCCCGAACGAGTTACACGAGGCCGCCCGGCTCGATGGCTGCGACGACTTCAACTTCTTCTGGCGGGTCGTCGTCCCGCTGTCGAAACCGATCATCGCGGTGAACGCGCTGCTGTACGCGGTCGCCCACTGGAACCAGTTCTTCAACGCGCTGATCTACCTGACCGATCAGACGTTGTTCCCGTTACAGCTGGTCCTTCGAGAGATCGTCATCCAGAACCGCATCGACCCCGGCGCGATGGTCGACGCGAGCGAGCTCGCGAGACGTCAGGAGCTTCGCGACCTGCTGAAGTACTGCCTCATCGTCATCGCGCTGATCCCGCCCTTGATCGCGTATCCCTTTGTGCAGAAGCACTTCGTCAAGGGCATCATGATCGGCTCGTTGAAGGGATGAGGACATGGCGACAGTGACGAACGAGCGCCAGCCTCGGACCCGAGGCGGGCCGGGCCAGAACCGCGGCGCACGGCGAGCGGTCAAGCGCGCCGCGATCGGCCGGCAGATCAAGCACAACTGGCAGCTGTACGTCATGCTGATCCTGCCGGTCGCGTACATGATCGTCTTCCACTACTGGCCGATGTACGGCGTCCAGATCGCGTTCCGGAACTTCAACCCCATCGGCGGAATCTCTGGTAGCCCGTGGGTCGGGCTCGAGCACTTCGAGCGGTTCGTCAACGCGTACCAGTTCTGGCCGCTGATCGAGAACACCGTGTTCCTGCACGTGTACGAGCTGGTCGTGCGATTCCCGTTGCCGATCATCCTCGCGCTTGCGCTCAACCACGTACGCACCCGCTGGTTCCGGGCATCTGTGCAGATGATCACGTACGCGCCGCACTTCATCTCCACCGTGGTCGTGGTCGGCATCCTCTTCCTGCTGCTCGACCCGCGCACCGGGCTGCTCAACAACCTGATGAGCCTGGTGGGCATCGAGGGCGTCAACTTCATGGGCGACCCGGGCATGTTCCGGCACGTCTACGTGTGGTCCAGCGCATGGCAGAGCATGGGCTTCTCCGCGATCATCTACCTCGCGGCGCTGTCGAGCGTTCCGCAGGAGCTGCACGAGGCGGCGGTCGTCGACGGCGCCACGAAACTCCAACGGATGTGGCATATCGACCTCCCGAGCATCATGCCGATCGCCGTCATCCTGCTCATCCTCGACATCGGTTCGATCCTCAGCGTCGGCTTCGAGAAGGTGCTGCTGATGCAGACGCCGCTGAACATGGGAACGGCCGAGGTCATCGATACCTACGTTTACAAGGTCGGGATCGCGTCTCAGGTCCCGCAGATCTCGTACGCGGCCGCCATCGGGTTTTTCCGCGCGGTGATCGGGCTCGTCCTGCTCGTGATCGCCAACCAGATCGCCCGTCGTCTCGCCAAGACAAGCCTCTGGTGAGGAACCTCGTAGCAGGAAGGGAAGGACGATGACGCAGGACAACACGCACGGGGCTCAGTCACCTGGCCGAGCGCGATCACGTCGCGACTTCGTACTCGGCGCCATGGGCATCGGCTTGGCCGCTGCCACGAGCGGTGGCTTGCTGGCCGCCTGTTCCGGTGGCAAGGGCAGCGGCGGGTCCGGTGGGGCTCCGGTCGACGACGCCGCCGCGGTCAAGGGCGGCCCGAAGACCACACCGTTGAAGGGCATCATCTACCCCGACGGGTACGTCGGCCCGATGGCGTCCGACAAGGGCAAGCTCGTCGTCGGCGAGGAGAAGGTCACGCTCAAGATCGTGGTCCCGAAGGACAAGGAGACCGCGGACTGGAACAACAACCAGTTCTCGAAGTGGTACGAGGAACGCACCGGCGTCCACGCCGAGTTCCAGTCCGTCGGTATCGAGGACCAGTGGCCGGAGACGATGGCGAAGGTCAACGCGATGCTCACGGCCGGGGAGATCCCCGACGTCTTCATGAACATCCAGTTCTCCAACGCCCAGCTCATGTTGTACGGCCAGCAAGGGTTGTTCCTCCCGCTGGAGAAGTACATCGCCGACTACGGCGTGGAGATCAAGAAGGTCTACAAGGACTATCCGGACACCGAGAAGGTCATCACCGCGCCGGACGGACACATCTACTCGATGCCGTACGTCAACGACTGCTATCACTGCAAGGCCGGCGGCCAGCGGATGTGGGTCTACAAGCCGTGGCTGGACAAGCTCGGGCTCAAGATGCCGGAGACGCTCGACGAGTTCCGCGAGATGCTTGTCGCGTTCAAGACGCGCGACCCGAATGGCAACGGCCAGAACGACGAAGCGCCGCTGATGGCCGACTCGGAGACGTTCCTCACGAACTACTTCATGGGCTCGTTCATGTACATCCCATTCACCGGCACCAACGCGCGCGACCCGTGGCTGATCGTGGGCGACGACGGCAAGGTCCAGTTCGTCGCGAACAGGGACGAATGGCGCGAGGGGCTGCGCTACATCGCCGGCCTCTACAAGGACGGGCTGATCGCGAAGGAGAGCTTCACCCAGAACGGCGACCAGCTCCGCCGCGTCGGCGACAAGAAGGGCGACCGGATCCTCGGTGCGGTGCGGGCGTTCTACTGGGGCTCGTTCCTCACGATCGACGACGACTCCCCCGACGCCGCGTGGCGCGACTATGTGTGTGTCCCGACGCTCAAGGGTCCGCAGGGCACGCAAATCTCGACGTGGGACTACTACGCGCCGTGGGCCAACGGCCGGTTCGTCGTGACCAACGCGTGCAAGAACCCCGCTGTGGCGGTGATGTGGGCGGACGGGCAGTACGAGCTCGAGGCCCAGATGCGGTCCTACAGCGGCGTCAAGGACAAGACGTGGCGGTGGGCGAAGCAAGGCGAGAAGGGCATCAACGGCAAGCAGGCGCTCTGGACCACGATCGGCACCTGGTCGGAGCTCCCCGACGGTACGTGGTGGGGTCAGAACGGCACGAACTACCGGTCCAACGACTACCGGCTCGGTGAGGTCGTCGACCCGAAGAACCCCACGTTCGAGCAGCCGCTGTACACGAACAGCCGGGACAACTACTTCCCGCACAAGCAGCCGCAGGAGCTGCAGCTGCCGCCGGTCTACCTGAACGAGGACCAGGCCGCGACAGCCGCTGAGATCGCGACGAACCTCAACAGCCACATCAACGCGAGCACCGCGCAGTTCATCATCGGCAGCCTGAAGATCGACGACGACGGTGTCTGGAAGAAGTACGTCGACACCATCGAGCAGATCGGGCTGGAGTCGTACCTGGCGACGTACCAGGAGGCTCTGGACGCGTACAACAAGTAGAGAGAAGGACTCCGCGCTCAGGCCGCACCAGACGGAGAGCGCGGTGAACGCCCCGGCAATTGTCGGCACACCCGCACCATGTCCCGACGACATTGCCACAGCAAACGATGCAACAAAGTAAAGATTGCGCGAACTGGCCCCCACGTTCGGAGTCCGTCCCTAACCTGTAGCCATCCGGTGACACGGGGTACGGGACACCGGCTACCAACGTGGGGGCACGTTCGCGATGATCGATCCCATTCAGGTCTTGTGGTCGCCTGCCGGCCTGTCGATGCCTTCGCTGGGCGCTCGCGCGCTCGTCGACGTCACCGACGGGGACACCCCGAACATCCGGATGCCGATCCGGATGCTGTCGGTGGACACGCCGGAGGTGACGGCTCGTACGCCCGACGGGGCGGCGAAGGTCGACAAGAAGTTCCTGCAACTGGCGGAGTGGATGCGCGAACGCCCCGCGGACGTGCCCATCTCCGCTCGGCTGTCGAAGGTGCTGGAGCCCAAGCTGGCAACGGGGGCGGCGGGGACCCTGCACTTCACGCAGGGGAAGTCGGCGTCGGCGTTCGAGCACGAGAACATCGACAAGCGACTGCGCAAGGACCCGCCGAACGAGGACGAGAAGCGCAACCTGTTCATCCGGATCGCCGACGCCCCCTTCGACAACAACAACCGGCTGCTCGCCTACATCGCGCCGAACTACAGCACGACGGAGCTGGCGAAGCTCACGCGAGCGCAGCGCAGCACGTTCAACCTGGACCTGATCGCCGCCGGCTGGGCCGCGCCGTTCATCATCTACCCCTCGATCCCGGGTGAGCTGGACCTGCCCCTGTTCCTCGAGGCGGCCGCCGCGGCGGTGAAGGGGAAGAAGGGGATCTGGAGCGACAAGAACACGCTGCTGGCCTACGAGTACCGCGCGATGGAGAAGCTGTTCTCCATTGCCAAGAAGGGGATCGAGGACGGCAAGCCGGTGACGGGCGCGGCCCGGTACGCCTGGCGGGAGCGCTACTGCGCCGACCTCCGGACGCGCGTGCTGCACGGGCCGGAGGACTACATCGACGTCCCGCCGGTGTACCGCCTGTGGGTCTGGCAGGCCGACGTCCAGAGCGCGATCGGCGCCCTGAACCTGACGCCAGCCCCTCGGTTGGTCAGCCCCGCGCCGTGATCATGACGGTGATCATGAAGGCGAACCGGTCGTATTTGCCGGTTCGCCTTCATGATCACGATCATGATCACGCAGGCCAGTGGTGCGCGGGTCAGCTGGCCTCGTAGGTCGCTGTGATCACGACCGTGATCGGAGCCGCGTGAGGGGTTGGTTCCTAGACGCCTCGACATCGCAAGACACGTTTGACTGCTACAAGCGACCACCCGACGACCAAGGGGTTGGCCATGACCAAGCGGAGTAAGACCGATCGCCTGGTGGACTTGGCGGAACAGAACGAAACCGGCGTTCTGAACGACGCCGAACGCGCCGAGTTGACGAGGCTGGCGAAGGACGTTCGTGCGGATGTTCGATCCGCCCTCAAATGGCGCGACGAGACGGCACGGACTACCGGGAAGTGACCTAACGGACCACCTCCAAACACGGCCCTAGACCGATGGTGGTTACGCTTCGTCGCTGGGGTCCGATGCCGCCAAGGTCGTGCACAAGCCAACGAAGCTGTGTGATCGCGTTGGAGTAGTGGAAGTACTGCGGGTTGGTGTTCGCCTTCGGGTCGCACTGTTCGCGTTGCCGACGTAGTTCAGTGATCATGGCTCTCAGCCGCTCGACGTTGTCCATGGCGAGCGACGCTGCCCGGGAACTCGGCCACCGCGACTCTGCACTGCCGGCGCATGTCCGGGTGTAGCCGCGCTTGGACGAAGCACATCTTCGTCCAACGTGACCGCCCTCGCCCAGCCCCTCGCCGTGATCATGACGGTGATCATGAAGGCGAACCGGTCGTATTCGCCGGTTCGCCTTCATGATCACGATCATGATCACGCAGGGCAGTGGGGCGCGGGTCAGCTGGCCTCGTAGTCGACCCCTGGCTTCCAGTCGCTGAAGACGTAGTCGTCCTCGGACACCTCCGCGCCGGACGCCTTGGCCTTGGTCATGGCCTGCTCTCGGTCGGCCTCGTTGGCGTCGCTCAGCTTCTTCAGCGCGCCCGGCAGGTCCTTGATCGATCCGCCGAGGTAGCCCTGCAGGACGGCGCCCAGGTGGGGGGTGATCGGCTTGCGTTGGGCGTCGACCGCGGCGATCGCCGGGTTCTTCACGATGGCTTGCGGCATCAGGAAGACGTTCTCCTTGCAGAACGTCACGACCTTCTTGTACGCGTCGATCGCGTCCGAGCTCGCCACCAGGTCGAGGTTCAGGGGCGGCTGGTCCATCGCCGCGATCATGCCCTTCTGGTACTCGTCGGTCATGAACGACTCGAGGAGCTTCGTCGCCGACTCCGGGTCGTCGCTGTCGGCGGACACGAACCAGGTGGCGGCCGGTCGGCCCCGGTACGTGAAGGCGTCGGACCCGGCGGTGGGCACCAGGATCGGGCCGGACTCGATCTTGTCGACGAACGCGGGTACGAGGGCCTTGGATCCGCCGGCACACCAGATGCCGTCGATGAACATCCCGACCGCGCCGGCCGCATACCGGGTTCGCGCGTCCACCACGCCGAAGCTGTTGGTCCCCGGCAGCATGTGCTTCGCGTCGTACAGCTCCTTGAAGAACTCGATCACGGTGATGTACGCGTCGTCGTGGTACGCGTACTCGCCGGTGGTGAACTTCAGCCCCTGGTAGCCGGGGAAGCCGGCCGTCTGCGCCATGTCGTCGACCTGGTCGCGGACCCGTCCGCCGTCGGCTCCGAGCGCCAGGGTCATCGGCTGCACCCCTGCCGACGCCATCGTGCGACAGGCTTCCTTGAACCCGGCGTAGTCGGTCGGCGGGTTGGCCGCGTCGAGTCCCGCCTTTTCGAACTGGTCCTTGTTCATCCACAGACAGGTCGTCGACTGCCGGAAGCTGAACAGCGGGAAGCCGTACAGCTTCTTGTCCAGGCTGGTGATTCCATCGCTCAGGGCGGTCTTCGGGATCTTCCCCAGAGTCTCCTCGGACAGCGTGAGCTCGTGGACCCACTTGCCGCTGACGAGGGCGGACAACGGCAGCCCGATGACGTTCGAGTAGACGTCCGGCATCTTCTTCGCCTGATGGGCCAGCTGGAACGCCTGCTGCGCCTTGGAGGCGTCGTAGTACGTGTGCACGACGTTCTTGCCCAGTGCCGTCGACTGCTTCGACGCCCATTCGTCGTGCAGCTTCTGGAACGAGCTGAAATGGTCCGCCCAGTCCACGCCACCGGATGCCCCGCCGCCGGATCCGCCGGATCCGCCGGAACCACCCGAGCCGCCCGAGCCCGAGCCGCCGCAGCCGGCGGCGAGCCCAGCCGCAGCCAGCGCCGATGCGCCCAGAAGGCCTCTGCGCGTCAGTCCAGCCGGTTTGGTCATGATCGACTCCACTCGTGTGTGTTGATGATCAGTCCGTCGGTAGGGAGAGTCATGACTTCACCGCCCCCGAAATGCCCTCCATGAAGTAGCGCTGCATGAAGATGAAGAGTGCGACGACGGGCAGGATCGAGATGACGCCCGCCGCGGCCATCCCGGACCAGTCCGTCGCGGTCTCGCCGACGAAGGCCTGCATGCCCACGCTGACGGTCCGGAGCTCCGGGCGGCTGAACGAGAACACCAAAGGCAGGAAGAACGAGTTCCACGTCGTGATGAACGTCAGGATGGCGACGGTCGCGGTGACCGGCATGGCCAGCGGAAGCATGACCGAGAAGAACGTCCGTACGAACCCGGCGCCGTCGATCACGGCGGCCTCTTCCAACTCTCGTGGGATCGTCCGGAAGTACCCGAAGTACAGCAGGATCGCCGACACGTACGCCCCGCCGCTCAGCGCGAGGATCATCCCGGCGAGTGAGTCGATCAGCCCCAGCTGCATGGAGATCTTGACGACCGGGATGATCGTGTAGCCGGTGGGGACGAACAGGGTCGCGATCAGGATGCCCATGAAGATCCGGGACCCCTTGAACCGATACCGCGCCAGCACGTACCCGCACGTCGCGCATCTGACCGTGACGATCACGACTGTGACAACGGTGACGATGACGGTGTTGATCAGGTAGCGGCCGAAGTTCGCGTCGTTCCAGGCACGGACGTAGTTCTCCCAGACGAGGTTGCTGGGAAGGAGATTGAGCCCTCCGGCGAACATCTCCATGTTGTCCTTGAGCGACGCCGACACCATCCAGGCGAACGGGAAGACCCACAGCGCCGCGATTCCGACCAGGAACGCGGCCCCGATCCACCAGGGCAGCCGGCGCAGGATCCGCTGCCTTCTCGGGTGGCGGGCGTCGGAGCTGGTCACGAGCGCGGTCATGAGGTCGACCTCCGCATCCGCCGGCTGGCGTAGACGCCCCAGAGCTGGATGGCTCCAACGACCGCGACGAGCAGTCCGAAGAACACCGCGGCCGCGGAGGCATGTCCCAGTTGGGGAATCGAGGCGGCGAACGCCCAACGGTAGATGTAGATCTCGATGATCTCCGTATGGAAGTAGGGCCCACCGGCGGTCAACGTGTACATCAGGTCGAAGTTGTGGAACGTCTCCTCGACGGTGAGCACCGTGATGATGATCAGGAACGGCTTGAGCAGCGGCAGCGTGATGTGGAGGAAGACCTGCCGCACGCTCGCACCGTCGATGCGGGCGGCCTCGTAGATGTCCTGCGGAATCGTCTGCAGCGCCGCCAGCCAGTAGATCATCGTGATGCCGAAGAACTTCCAGATGTACAACGCGGCGGCGGTCGGCAGCGCCGCGTTCTGGTCACCGAGGAAGTCGACTCCCTGCATGCCGAACGCGTGCAGCACGCTGTTGACCGGTCCGCTGGCCGGATCGAGCACGAACCGCATCACCACGCCGATGATCGCCGTCGTGGTGACCACCGGGATGAAGAACGCCGACCGCAGGACGCCGACGAGCGGGAACCTCGGCGAGTTCAGCACGATCGCCAGCAGCAGGCTGAGGATCACCCGAGCCGGCACCACCAGCAGCATGAACAGCAGCGTGATCTTGAACGAGTTCCAGAAGAACGGATCCTCGAACACCGCACGATAGTTCTGGATTCCGACGAAACGTTGCTCGGCGTCGAACCCGTTCCACTCCACCAGCGAGTACCAGTAGCTGGCGATGATCGGGTAGATCGTGTAGATGCCGTACAGCACCACCGTGGGGAGCAGGAAGACCCAGATGAGGACCGTGCGCTTCCGGTCGCGGCCCGGGGAGACCATCCGCTCGTCCAGCGTCGAGGCGCGCGCCGCCTTCCGCGACTCGCGCCCCGTGAGCTGTGCAGCTCTGATGGTCATGGGTCCGCCGCTTCCATCGCGTCAGTCGGTGGGCTCGAGGACCAGCAGCGAAGCGGCCGGCAGCGGAAGGGAGACGTCGAGGGTCAGGCGGCCGTCGTCCGCCTCGACCGTGCGAGGCGGCTCGAGCTCCTCCAGCCCTTGCCGTGCGGTGATCTGGGCGAGCTCCTCGGTGGTCGGATCCTGCGAGGAGCCGAGCGACTTCCAACGGGTGTGGGCGTTGCTGTGTTCGGCGTCGATCCGGTAGTGGCGCACCCGGTACGTTCGGCCTCGCAGGTTGGCGATCGTGACGCCGACGGGCGTCTCCTGCTCGCTGGTCTGGTACTGGTCGTCGATGTGCCGCCAGACCAGGACGGCCAGCGCACCGTTGTCGGCGCGGGAGGCCAACACGTCGACCTCTTCCGGCATGCTGCTGCCGTCGGTTTCGTCCAGCGCGCTGACGTTCCAGGCCGAGTCCGAGGTGGCGTCGACCCGTTCACCGCCGAGCAACGAGAGCATCCGGTACGCGTTCAGCAGCGGCTTCTCGATCCCACCGGCGGTGAGGAACGATCGGGTGCCCTCGAAGAACCGCTCGCCCTCGAAGTAGAAGCTCCAGGAGGTCGCGCGCTCGACCTGCACGGTCTCGTTCGCGTTCAGGTCGAGGATCTTCTTCATCAGCTTGACCTGGAACACCGGGTAGTACTCGGTGTTCTGGAAGTCGTAGTTGCGGTTGTCGTAGCGGCCGAAGTGGGCCGGCACGGCGGCGTCGCACTCGTCCACGATCGCGGGCAGCTCCCGGTACTGCTCGTACGTGGCGATCGTGCGGTTGAACTCGCGCAGGTCGTACAGCATCTTCGTCGACGACGGGCTCAGCTGCTCGCTGGGCGGGGTGTCGAACGGGAGGTACTCCCGCGTCTGGAAACGGCTGCCCTTGGTGTGGTACGAGATGAAGTCCAGCGGTACGTCCCGGCTCGCCGTGTAGTCGAGGAAGCCCTTGAGGAACTCCAGGCCGCCGCTCGTGACCGTCGGGCCGCCGACCTTCGCGTTCGGGAGCACGCTGCGCACAGCTCGCGCGGTGACGGCGTACAGCTCGTTGAACTGCTCGAGCGTGCCGCGCCAGTAGTTGATGTCGGGCTCGTTCCACAGTTCCCACAGCCAGGCGGTGACCTCTTCCTCGCCGTACCGCTCCAGGCAGTGCTGGACGTGCGCGGCGATCAGGCCGCCCCACTTGTCGTAGTCCTTGGGCGGGTAGCCCCAGGTGCCGGCCTCGTAGGAGGTGTAGACGGTCGGGCTCGGCACGACCTTCAGCTCCTCCGCCTCCGGCGGCACCAGGTCGCGCGGGGTGAAGGCGAGCTCGACGAGCACATGGTGACCGGCTCCGACGATCGCGTCGTAGGTCTGGTCGACGATGGCGAAGTCGTAGTACGGGTTGCCGTCGGCGTCCTCGTGGTAGACGTTGCCGTTGCCCCAGTGCGGGATGCCGAAGCCGCTGCCGGAGCAGAAGACGTAGTGCGGACGGACGTGGTAGCTGCTGTGGGAGAAGTCGGCGAACGTCCTGAGCAGGCGCTTGCCGGTAGGGGTGTAGGTCCAGTTGATCTCGTCGTACCCGAAGCTCTCCCAGACCCTGGTTAGCGGGCCTCGGCCTGCCGCCGCGTCGACCTCGACCGTAGCCCGGAGGACGTGCGGCGCATGGGGGTCGCTCGGAGCGGCGGGCGGGAACGGCCCGAGCCTGACTCGACTCACGTGAGCGGACGTATCGGTGCTCATGCCCTGGATCAGCCTCACCTTCCTGGGGTGGGAGGCACCTCGGCGAACGTTCGGTCCACCGTGGCTTGGGACCTTGGAAACTGTCAACATAAATCGTTTACAATGTGCAATCCTGGCCGTAGCTTCGTTCTCGAGCCCGCAAGATCGTGCTCTCCGTGAGGAGGTTGGCCCGTTGATCTCCGAGGGCATGGTGTCGCCGCTGCCGTCCCAGCGCCCTCTCGGCGATCTCGTGACCGACGTTCTCCGCGCGATGATCACCGACGGGAAGTTCCAGCCCGGCCAGCACCTGAAGGAGTCCGAGCTGGCCGACGCCCTCAAGGTGAGTCGCGGCCCCATCCGGCAGGCCCTGTCGCGCCTGGAGACGGAGGGCCACGTCGAGCTGCGTCGTCACCGCGGCGCGTTCGTGAGCACGCTGAACAGGTCGGTGGTCGAGGAGGTCCACACCCTCCGGGGCGCCATCGAACGGCTCGCCGCCGGCCGCGCGTGTCTTCGGATGGAGGGGAACGGCTTCGCGGAGATGGACGCGGTGCTCGAGCAGATGAAGAGCGTGGACACGAAGATCGATCCCGAGGACGCGGTCGTGCTCGACCTGCAGTTCCACGACATCATCTACGCCTACTGCGACCACAGCTGGGTGCAGCGCGTCTGGGCCTCCATCCGCGGCCAGGTCACGGTCTTCCTCCGTGCTCGCAACGCCAGCTTCCCGGACTTCCTCGAGGTCGGGTACGTCGAGCACCTGGAGCTGCGCGACGCCCTCGCGCTCGGCGATCCGGAGGCCGCCCAGGCGGCGATCGACAAGCACATCACCGGGGCGTACGAACGACTGAAGCGCCTCAACCTCCCGGCCCGCTAGCCGTGATCATGATCGTAATCATGAAGCCGGATCGGTCATATACGCCGGTTTCGCTTCATGATCACGATCATGATCACGGGGTTGGGGCGGTAGGTTCGGCGGGTGGACGTGTTCGCGGAGCTCGCCGCCGTTGGCGAGTACTTCGCGCTGGACGTCGGTCCGTCCGACTCCCCCACCCTCGGTGAGCTCTATGCCGGTGGGGCCCTGCTCGACGAGCGCATCGACCGGATGCGGGAGCAGCTCCGCACGAACGAGCGCCGGACCGCTGCGTCGATCTGGTTCCAGGGGCTCGCCGCGCGGCTGTGGTCACCCGTGGTCGGGGCCGCGGTGCTCGGCGGCGAGGTTCCCGTTCTCGATCCCGCCACCACGCGCTGGGACGGTGGCCGGCTCCAGCTCGTCGAGCCGGCAACGGGCGGCAAGCCGGACGACGTCCTGGACCAGCACCTCGAGCCGCTCGTCACCGCGATCAAGGACACCGTACGGATCTCCGCCAAGCTCCTCTGGGGAGACGCCAGCTCCGCCCTCGTCGGCACCGTCAAGGTCCTCTTGACGGCACTCCCCGACGCCCAAGCGCAGGCGCAGGCGCTCAGAGACCAACTCCTGCGGGACAAACGCCTCGCCGGCACCGGGCAGTTCGAGCCCAGTGCCGGCTTCAGGCGTACGACCTGCTGCTTGTTCTACCGCGTTCCTAACGGAGGCTTGTGCGGGGACTGCGTTCTCGTAGACCGAACACCGCGATGACCAACGCGGTAAGGGCGAACGCCACGCTGACCGTGAAGCCGGTCGCCATCCCGGACGCCTGCGCCGCGTGGGACACCTTCTCGGCGTGGGCCGTCGCGTTCCCGTACACGGTCACCAGCACCGACAGACCCACGGCCGCGCCCGTCTGCTGCATCGTCTGCAACAGCCCCGACGCCGCGCCGGACTCGTCCGAGCGCAGGCCCGACAGGAACGTCACGTTCACCGGCAGGAACGTCATGCTCGCGCCCACCGACAGCATGATCAGCGGCCCGACCAGGTTGATGTCGTAGCGCGTCGACGCGGAGATCTGGGTGAGCCACAGCACGGCCGCCACCATCAGCACGAGGCCGACGATCAGCATCCGTCGCGCGCCCAGCTGCTCCATGATCCGCGACGTGAACCGCGACATCACGAACATCGTCACCGCGAACGGCATGAACGCCAGCCCCGCGAGCAACGGCGACAAGCCAAGGAACGTCTGCAGGAACTGGGTCAGGAAGTAGAACATCCCGAACATCGTCGCCGGCACCATCAGCATGATCAGCAACGAGCTCGTCCGGCGCCGATCGGCGAACAGGCCGAGCGGCATCAACGGCTGCCGCGCCCGCGCTTCCAGCAGGACGAACGTCGCCAGCACGACCACAGCCAACGCGAGACTCGCGAGACCGACGGCGTCGTTCCAGCCGCCCTCGGCCGTGCGGATGAACCCATACACCAACGAGGTCATGCCCAGCGTCGCCGTCACCGCGCCGGCGACGTCGAACCGACCGGGGTTCCGCGGCGACTCCTCGAGGAACCGCGGCGCGAGGATCGCGACCGCGACCCCGATCGGTACGGTCACGAAGAACACCCAGCGCCAAGAGCTCAATCCCGTAAGCAATCCACCGGCGATCATGCCGATCGCCAGACCGGAGCTCGCGACCGCGGCGAACATCGAGAGCGCGCGACTTCGCGCGGGCCCTTCGGAGAAGTTGGTGACGATCAACGCCAGCGTGCTGGGCCCGGCGATCGCCGCGCCGACGCCTTGCAGGGCGCGAGCCACCAGCAGCATCTCCGCCGACGTCGAGAGGCCGCCGAGGAACGAAGCGGCCGTGAAGACGATGACGCCGGCGACGAACACCCGCCGCCGGCCGAGGATGTCGCCGGCCCGCCCACCGAGGAGCAGCAGGCCGCCGAAGGCGAGCGTGTACGCGTTCAGGACCCACGACAGCGACGCGTTCGAGAAGCCCAGATCGGACTGGATGTGCGGCAGCGCGATCGTGACGATGCTCGCGTCGAGGATGTAGATCAGCGCCCACGACAGCAGGATCGCGAGAGTGATGCCCGGCCGCGTGGTCTGCGGGGAATTGCCGTCCGGGGTCGTACTGTTCAACGAGTCAGGGCGTGACACGACGGTCCGCTCGGACATGGGACTCCTTCTTACGGATAATGCTCGACAGAAGGGTTCGCGGCCGCAGACCCTAAGCGGGGATAGTCCCCGTTTCTACGCTGTACGATACGGAGACAATCTCCGTTTTGGCAAGTAAAGGATCGGTCAACATGCGTGCCGACGCGAGGCGCAACTACGACCGCCTGCTCGAGGTGGCGAGGGAGTCGTTCGCCGAGCACGGTCCGGAGGCGTCCCTGGACGACATCGCCAAGCGGGCGAGTGTCGGCTCAGGCACGCTGTACCGCCACTTCCCCACCCGGCTGGCGTTGCAGGAGGCGGTGTACCGGAACGAGGTCGAGGCCATCTGCACCCGCGGCCGCGAGATCATCGACTCCGAGCCGCCAGAGCGGGCGTTCTTCAGCTGGCTGCGGCTGTTCGTCCGGCACGCGATCGGCAAGCGCGGCCTTGCCATGGCGCTGAAGCGGACGCTCGACATGGACTCGGAGCTGTTCTCGTACTGCCACCAGGCCATCCGCGAGGTCGCCGGCTCGCTGCTCACGAAGGCGCAGAAGGCCGGCGCCGTCCGGGCAGACCTCGACGTCCCCGACGTTCTCCGCCTGGTCAGCGGCGTCGCCCTGACCTGCTCGGAGGCCTCCTTGTCGGATGGCGAAGCCGACCGCCTGCTCAGCTACCTCCTCGACGCGATGCGTCCAAGGACCTAGGCCGCAAGCCCGATGCGCCCGCGGCGCACCGTGTCTAGGGTGATCGATCATGACGGTATGGATCTGTGCCACCTGCGCCGTGGAGCACCCTGACTCGTCGTCGCAGCCCGGCGGGGAGTGCGCGATCTGCGCGGACGAACGGCAGTACGTGCCCGAGACAGGCCAGCGCTGGACCACCCTCGCCGAGCTGGACAAGGCGGGCACGACGATCGACGTCGAAGAGGTCGAGCCCGGCCTGTACGGGCTGTCGACCTCACCCGCCGTGGGCATCGGCCAGCGCGCGCTGCTGCTGCAGACGCCCGACGGCAACCTGCTCTGGGACCCGATCGGCTACATCTCCGCGCCCGCGGTCGAGCGAGTCCGCGAGCTCGGCGGGATCGCGTTCGTCGTCGCGAGCCATCCACACATGTACGGCGTCCAGGTCGAGTGGTCGCACGCGTTCGGCAACGCGCCGGTGCTCGTCCCCGAGGCCGACAAGCGGTGGCTGATGCGACCCGACCCCGTCGTGCGCTTCTGGAAGGGAACGGTCGAGCTGCTCCCCGGCACGACGCTGATCCAGGTCGGCGGCCACTTCCCCGGCAGCGCCGCCGTGCACTGGACCGGCGCCGCGGACGACAAGGGCGTGCTGCTGGCCGGCGACACCGTGATGCCCGCGCGCCGCGTCGGCACGGCCTCGTTCATGCGCAGCTTCCCGAACATGATCCCGCTGTCCCAGGCCGGCGTGGAGAAGATCGTCGCCAACCTCGAGCCCTACGAGTACGACCGTCTCTACAGCAACTTCGGCACGGTCATCCGCCCGAATGCCAAAGCGGGAGTGAAGAGCTCGGCCGAGCGTTACATCGCGTGGATCCGCGGCGACTTCGACGACGACATCTGACGGAGCCACGCTGTCGCCAGTAGCGTGCCGACGCCGCCGATGACGAGCGTCGGCACGACGCCGACCAGCGCGACGATGCCAGCACCGGCCGCCATGCCCGCCGCGAGCGCGGCGCCGCCGAGGAACAGCACGGTGCCGTTCACGCGACCGCGCACGGCGTCGGCGAGCAGTCGTTGCTGAACGGTCTCGCGATGGACCTCCCAGACCGTCCAGCCGAAGCTGTTCAGCAGCCGGGTGAGCATCAGCGCGGGAACGGCGAGCGGCCCGAGGATCGCGGCCAGCGGCATCAGTGCCATGCCGACGCTGCGCAGAACGTTGCCGACCACGATCGCGCGGCTCTCCCCCAGCCAGTTCTTCACCGGCTTCGCGAGCGCGGCGCCGACGAGGCCGCCGATCGTGCCGAGGGTGAAGACGAGCCCGATGACGGTCGGCTTCAACCCGAGGTCGTCGGTGAGGAACACCAGCAGAACGCTTTGCATGCTTGCCCAGAAGAAGATGTACGTCGCCTCGGACAGCGCGAGCGCGCGGATCGTGCGCTGCTGCCACGCGTGGGCGAGCCCCTCCTTGAAGGCCTGGACGGGGTGCGGGTTGGACTCCGGGCGCGGCTCGTCCTCGCGCTTGATCAGGGCGTTCGCGAGAGCGCTGACGACGTACGTTCCGCTGGTGACGCCGATGCCGGCCGGCGGTCCGAGCAGCTGGATCAGGCCGCCGGCGAGACTCGGCGCGGCGGTTCGAGTCACGCCGTCGCTCGCGCCGACGAGTGCGTACGCCTGGGCTCGGTGCTCCTCGGGGACGACGGCGGGAACGTAGGTGCGGTACGCGGTCAGCCAGCACATGTCGAGCGTGCCGACGATCAGCGCGAGGACGAAGAGCTGCTCGATGCCGAGCACGTTCAGGACGGCGGCGACGGGGATCGTGGCGAACGCGATCGCGCGTAGCAGGTCGGAACCGATGAGCAGCTTCCGGCGCGGCCAGCGGTCGACGAACACGCCGATGAACAGGCCGAACACGAGCCACGGCGCGTTGAACGCGAACCCGAGCAGCGCCACGGTGGCGGGATCGGTCTGGAGGGTGACGATGGCGACGAGCGGGACGGCGAGGACGCTGAACTGCTGTCCGACGAGGCCGGTCGCCTGAGCGATCCAGAGCTTGACGAAGTCAGCGTCCCGCCAGAGCTTGCGTGCGGGCGGCATGAGCGACGATACTTGTCTGGCTTGACTAGCCAAGTCAAGTCAGATTCTGTGGAAGGTGAACGTGACGATCGGCGCCGACGAGTTGTTCGACCTGGATCCGGACGACCCGCGCACGCCTTCGCAGCAGATCGCGAACTCGCTCCGGGCGGCGATCCTGCTCGATCGGCTGCGCGCGGGCGATCGGCTGCCGTCCCAGCACGCGTTGTGCGAACGCTTCGGGGTGGCGCGGGAGACGGTGAAGTCGGCGCTGCGGATCCTCGACCGCGAGGGGCTGATCGTCAGCCGTCAGGGCAGCGGCGTGTTCGTCCGTACGCGGCGCGGCACCGAGCACGACCTCGAGGAGTTCCTGCGTTCGGCGTTCGACCGCCCGCACGTGACGATCGACTACGCCGGCTGGCGGGCGGAGACGCTGTCGAACGTACTGCCACGCGCCCTCGACGTGCTGCGCTCCGGGCAGGCGTCGGCGAAGTCGTTCCGGCTGCGACTGCTGCTGGTCGATCCGTCCGCGCCGGTGGGTTTCCCGCGACCGGTCGACCCGGCGGAGAGCACGCGGGCCGTGCGACCGGGCCTGCTGCGGCTGGCGAAGCGGTCGTTGGGGGTGTTGGACGAAGCGGTGTCGTCGCTGTCCGGACTGGTCCCGTCGGCGTCGGTGGACGTACGGCTGCACTCGTTGGGACCGACGTTCAAGGCGTACCTGCTGAACGCCGAGCGGGCGATGTTCGGCTTCTACCCGGTCGCGCCGCACGCCATGGAGGCCGGCGGCAAGTCGGTCGAGCTGCACCATCCGTCCGGGTGGGACACGACCGTCTTCGGACCCGGGGACGCGTTCGTCGAACAGACCACCGCGTGGTTCGACTCGGTCTGGTCGACGATCGCTACGGACGCCTGAACTCCGCGCGCCACCGGCTTGTCGACGAGTCGTTCGGGTCCGCCAGCTCCTCCACCAGGACCGCCTCCACACCGTCGACCCCGAACGCGTCGATCTCGGCACGCGAGAGCGGCCACGGCGGGCCGGGCTCGTCGTCGGCGTGCACCGCGGCCAGCACGAGCAACGTGCCGCCCGGAGCCGCCAGCGAGGACACCGCGGGGATCGCCTGGGACTTCAGCGGGTCCGGCAGGGACTGCACGGTGTTGCACTCGTACACGAGGTCGAACGCCCGACCCACTCGTCGGGCAGCGCGAGCAGGTCGCCCGGCACGTACGACACCGCGGACGACGGGAAGCGCGAACGGGCCAGCTCGACCGCGGTCGGCGCGATGTCGAACGCCAGCGTCGAGTAGCCCCAGGCAGCGATGAACTCCGCGTCCGCACCGAGGCCGCAACCGACGATCACCGCGCGGCCGTCAACCGGACATTGACGCGACGCTGCCTACGAAGCGAGCAGCGGGTTCGGCGCCGTCCTGTTCCAGGGCATTTCGGCCTCGCCCGAAGCCGCCGACGCGTACAGCCGCTCGAACCATCCGGTCGCGTCGCCACTCGCCACCGACTCCGCACCGAAGGCGGCGGTCTCCTCGTGCGGATGCGTCGGCGGCATGGGATCGATTCTAGGCAGGCACCGATACGGTGATGGCATGGCCGCCGGGGAGTACACGCATGTCCAGTCGACCTACCGGCTTCAGCTCCGGTCCGAGTACGACTTCGCCGCGGTGGCGGAAACGATCCCGTACCTGGCCAAACTCGGCATCAGCCACCTCTACCTCTCCCCCGTCCTGCAGGCCGCGCCCGGCTCGACGCACGGGTACGACGTCATCGACCACACACGACTCTCCGACGCGCTCGGCGGCCAGGACAAGTACGACGTGCTCGTCCGACAGGCCCGCGAGCACGGGCTCGGCATCGTGCTCGACGTCGTCCCCAACCACATGGCCGTCCCCACGCCCGCGTACCTCAACGCCAAGCTGTGGGCGGTCCTGAGGGACGGACCCGCGAGCCCGTTCGCGCGCTGGTTCGACGTCGACTGGTCGCACCAGGCCGAGACCGGACACGGCGCGATCCTCATGCCGGTGCTCGGCGATCGCATCGGTCGCTGCCTCGAGCGCGACGAGCTGACGAAGGACGAGCACGACGGCGAGCCCGTGCTGCGCTACTACGAGCACGTGTTCCCGATCCGCCCCGGCACCGAGGACCTCCCCATCGCCGAGCTGCTCGACCAGCAGTACTACCGGCTCGCGTACTGGCGCGTCGCCGACGAGGAGCTCAACTACCGCAGGTTCTTCGACGTCGACACCCTCGCCGCCGTACGGATGGAGGAGCCCGAGGTCTTCGCCGCGAGCCACGACCTGCTGTTGCAGCTGCACGCGGAGGGCAAGGCTGACGGTTTCCGGATCGACCACCCCGACGGCCTCGCCGACCCGGCCGGCTACCTCGCGCACCTCGCGGACGCGACGAACGACGCGTGGGTCGTCGCCGAGAAGATCCTCGAGGCCGACGAACGACTCCCCGCCGACTGGCGATGTGCCGGAACGAGTGGGTACGACACGCTCTGGCGCATCCAGGGCGTCTTCGTCGACCAGAACGGCGCCGACCCGCTGCTCCGCCTCTGGCGCCACGTGACCGGACAGCCTGCCGAGCTGCTTCCCGTTGCACAAAAGGCGAAACGACACGTCGTCGAGGAAGTGCTCGCCGCCGAGGTCGTACGCCTCGTCGAGCTCGTCATCGCGATGGGCGTCGACGACATCGAGGTCCGCGACTACACCCGGCGGCGGCTGACAGCGGCGCTCACCGAGCTGCTCGTCGCGTTCGACATCTACCGCGCGTACGTACGACCTGGCGAAACTCCAACCACAGAAGCGAAAACGGCCCTCCACCGTGCGGCTGAGCGGGCACGAACGGCCGAGCCCGACCTCGAGGACGAGATCGTGCTTCTCACCCAGCTCGCGCTCGGCGAACGTGCCGACGACCCGCGGCATCGGGAGTTCTGCGTACGGTTCCAGCAGACCACCGGACCCGTGCAGGCGAAGGGCATCGAGGACACCGCGTTCTACCGCTGGTACCCGCTCGCCGCGCTCTGCGAGGTCGGCAGCCCAGCCGACCGCTTCGGGCTCAGCCCGAGCGACTTCCACCACTGGGCAGGCGAGGCGCCGAACGCCAGCATGACCACGCTCTCGACGCACGACACCAAGCGGTCCGAGGATGTCCGCGCCCGGCTGATCACGTTGACCGAGCGGCCCGACGAGTGGGGTACGGCGGTCGCGACCTGGCGAGCGGCGAGCGCGCCCTACCGACCCGCCGCGCTCGACGCCGCGACGGAGTACCTGCTCTGGCAGGTGCTCGTCGGCGCGTGGCCGGTCGACCTCGACCGGCTGACCGAGTTCCTCGCGAAGGCGACCCGCGAGGCCAAGCTGCACACGTCGTGGACGCAGCCGGAGCCGGCGTACGACGACGCCGTGCGCTCGTTCGCCGAGTCGGTCCGCGGCGACTCGAGCCTGCTGCGGAAGATCGAGCGCTTCGTCGAGCGGCTCCGCCCGGCGGAGCGCTGCGTCGTGCTCGGCCAGAAGCTCGTGCAGCTGACCTGCCCGGGCGTGCCGGACACCTACCAGGGCAGCGAGCTCGCGTTCCTCGCGCTGGTGGACCCGGACAACCGGCGTCTCGTCGACTACACCAGTCGGCGCGAACTGCTCGAGCAGCTGGACGCGGGCAAGGCACCGGCGACGCTGGACGAGGAGAAGCTGCTTGTGGTCTCGCGCGCGCTGCGGTGCCGGCGCGACCGCCCGTCGGCTTTCGCCGGCGCGTACGAGCCGCTGGAAGCGAGCGGCCCGCACGCGTTCGCGTTCCTGCGCGGCGGCCAGGTCGCGACCGTCACCACCCGGCTGCCGAAGGGCCTCGAACGCACCGGCGGCTGGGGCGACGCGACCGTCACGCTGCCGCCCGGAACGTGGACCGACGAGCTCACCGGCTCCACGTACGACGGCGGCGACGTCTCGCTCGCCACCCTGCTCGACCAGCTCCCGGTCGCGCTACTGAGTCTTGCGTAGGTGCCGAACGAGGTAGCGCTCGTCGGCGATCCGCTTCGCGCCGTACATCGCCTCGTCGGCCTGCGCGAGCACCTGGTTCGCCGACCCGACGTCGGACAGGACGACGACGCCCACGCTCGCGCCGATGCGGCAGGTCGCACCGCCGACGATGATCGGCTCGTCGATCGCCCGGACCAGCCGGTCGGCCATGTCCTGCGCCTGGTCGAACGAGATCTCCGGCACGACTACGAGGAACTCGTCGCCGCCGTACCTGCCGACCGTGTCCGACCGCCGTACGGTCGCGGCGATCCGGCGGGCGACCGTCGCCAGCACCTCGTCGCCGATCAGGTGCCCGTGCTGGTCGTTGACCTGCTTGAACTGGTCCAGGTCGCAGAACAGCACGGCGCCAGGGTGGTCGTCGTGCCGCGACGTCGCGATGACCTCTTCCAGGCGCGTGCAGACCGCGGTGCGGTTGACGAGCCCGGTCAGCGGGTCGTGTTCGGCGCGGTGCACGAGCTCGCGTTCGTTCTCCTTGCGTGCGGTGATGTCGACCAGCTGGGCGAGCAGCAGGGCGGGCCCGTTCTCCGGAACGGGGAGCGCGGCGACCTGCAGCAGCGCCCAGAAGAACGTGCCGTCCTGGCGGATGCAGCGGCACTCGGACCGGTACGTCTCCATCGTCCCGGCCGCCGCGGCAGCGAGCACGGGCACCTCGGTGCCGGACACGAGCAGCTCGGAGAGGTGCCGGCCGACCAGCTCGCCGGGGCCGTACCCGAACATCTGTGCCAAGGCCTCGTTGCCCTTGACGATCCGGCCGGAGCGCACGGGGTCGAGGCTGATCAGGCTCATGCCGACCGGGGCGTTGTCGAACGCGAGGCGCAACGTCTCCTGGTCGCGTTGCTCGAGCGCGCCCTGCCGGTGCGCCAGGGCCAGACCGAGCTGCGCGGCGACGATCTCGAGCAGCTGGCGCTGCTCTTCGGTCGGCGTCCCGTCGACGGCGAGCTCGCCGATCGGCTGGCCGGTCGCCGAGCGCATCGGCGCGACGAACGAGACCGCGCCGTCGCCTACGCCGGCGACGACCGCGAGCTCACTGCCCTGGGCGAGCCGTACCGAGACGGTGCCGAACCCGGTGGCGTCCGCGACGGCCCGGGCGAGCTCGGTAAGCGATGCGCCCGGATCGTTCCCGGACCCCACTGCCGTGAGCACGCCGTGCAGCTGGCGTAGGGTCTCTACGCCCACTTGAGAAGCGTCCTGCGGCACGCAGCCTCCAGCCGACGGCCCATCCCCCATGCGCGCGAACTTTGCCCAGAGCTTAGAGCCTCTCAACCACGTTCGGCGAACACGGGGTGTAATTGTCAGCCGGATGTCCGTAAGTTGCCAAGGATGTAGCAGGCAACCGCCGCTGCCGCTGCCACGTTGAGAGAGTCGATCCCCTCTGCCATCGGGATACGGACACTTCTGTCGGCCTCTTCGAGCCAGCGGGAGCTGAGTCCGTCACCCTCCGTGCCCAGCAGCAGGGCATAGCGCTGGTCTCGGTCGTTCGTCTCTTCTTCCAGCGCGGTCGCGTCCTCTGCCGGGGTGAGGGCGAGCAGCTTGAAGCCTCCCGCGCGGAGATCGGCGAGGCCGCCGTACCAGTCGGTCAGCCTGGCGTACGGGAGCGCGAAGACGGCACCCATAGACACCTTGACCGCGCGCCGGTACAGCGGGTCGGCACAGCGCGGCGAGAGCACGACCGCGTCGATCCCGAGCGCGGCGGCGCTGCGGAAGATGATGCCGACGTTGGTGTGGTCGACGATGTCCTCGAGCACGAGGATGCGCCTTGCCTTCGCCGTGACCTCTTCGACGGGGGCGAGCGGCCTGCGGTGCATCGACGCGAGCGCGCCGCGGTGGATCGGGAACCCGGCGACCTCCTCGACCTGCTCCTGCGGCAGCACGAACGCCGGCGCGTCGGCCTGGTCGACGAGGTCCCGGAGCTGGTCGAGCCAGCGCTCGGCCATGAGGAACGAGCGCGGCACGTACCCCGCCGCGATCGCGCGGCGGATGACCTTCTCCCCCTCGGCGATGAACAGCCCGTGCTCCGCCTCCAGACTCCGCCTCAACCCCACATCCCGCAGCCGCGCATAGTCCGCCAACCGCGGGTCGCCGAGATCGGCGAGAGGAACGATCACACCCCCACTCTGCCAGGCACCCCGCCGCCCGACTTGTTGGACAGATCTCGCCATCTAGACCGAGATCACTCCAACAACTCGCGCACTTGCATCCCACCGCGGCGCGCGGTGCGTGGCATCCGGGTGACGGGGCACTTGTTGGACAGATCTCGGCATCTAGGCCGACATCCGTCCAACAACTCGCGCACTCGGCACCCGCGAGGTCGGCGAGGTCGGCGAGAGGGGACGGTCACGCCCTCGTGCGCTGGGTCCACCCGCTCGGGCTGCGTCGACTGTCCACAGCTCGCGCGACTTCACCCATCGAGACGGGGTTTGGCAGCCGCTTGCCACGTTGGAGAGCCCGGTTGGGTGGGTGAAGTCGAGCAGCAGTCGCGCGGTCAGTGGTGGCGGAGGTGGAGGAGGCCGCTGCGGGGGATGGGGAGGCGGTGGAGGCCGGGGGTCAGCTCCCCGGCTGGGAGGTCGACGGCGTTGCCGCGGCAGTCCTGGGCGCCGAGCAGTTCGACGGGGGCGTCGGGCAGGACCTCGACGACGAGGTCGTCGCGGCCGGTCGCGTTCGCCACCCAGACCTCCGGCTGGTCGGACGGGCGAACGGTCACCACCAGGTCCGTGTACGCCGCCGCGATCGTGGTGCCAGAGCCGTGTGCCCGGACCAACGGGTGCTGCAGGTCCGGCCGCGGCGACTCGATCCGCCCGCGGAACAGGGTGTCCCGGTGCTCGGTGACGAACGCCAGCCAGAAGCGCATCATCGCCAGGTGGTCGGCGGGCACCTGGTCCAGCAGCACCGAGATCTGCGGCACCGCGAAGAGCACGGCCAACACCTGCTCGGCCGCCACCTCCGCAGGCAACGCCGGGTCCCACATCAGCATGTCCGCCTGCACCGCCGACGCCGGCGTGAGCAGCCGGAGGTCGACCGTACGGACGCGGTTGTCGACGCGGTCCATCGGGCAGTCGCCGGCGCGGAACAGGTTCGCGTACCGCCACATCCGCGGCCCGATGTAGTTCTGCCTGAACTCGACCAGGACGTCCGGCCGTACGGCCCGCAGCTCCGCGGTCAGCGTGGCGAGGAACGCGTCCACCGCCTCCTCGACGCGCGCGTGGTCGGCGCCCGGCCCGGCCGGCGGCGCGTCCTCACGCGGCCAGGTGTCCACGAAGTCGATCTTCAACCCGATCAGGTTGTAGTCACGCACCAAGGAAACGCACGTCGACACCAGATGGTCGCGAACCTCCTTGTAGCGCGGGTCGAGCACACCACAGCGAAGCCGCTCGATCGTCGTCAGCAGCTTGTCCTGGAATCGTTCCCAGGCCTGGCTCTCCATGCCCACGAACGGCGGCGCGATCCACAGCAGGTAACCGCCGCCGGCCGACGCGGCCAAGGCGGCCTGCGCGGCGAGGTCGCCGAGCCGCGACGGCTCGACCCGCCAGTCGCCGGTGAACGCGTACCCACGCGCCGCGTCCGTCGTCATCCAGCCGTCGTCGACGATCAGGACGTTGCAGCCGATCTCCCGCGCCAACGAGGCCTGGTGAGCCACCGCGGCGGGCTCGAGCCGCTGGTGGAAGCTGTACCAGGTCGAGTACACCGGCACGAGCGCGAGATCCGGCACCGGCAGCGCTGGCACGTCGCTCGACGCCAGCCACCACTGCGCGACGTCGTGCAGCGCGTCGGAGTACGCCACGGCACGCTGGTCGACGCGCATCCGCACCACGTACGGACCCTCGGCCGGCGCCATGCCCTCGACCGTCACCCGGTGCAGGAAGCGCGACGTCTCCTCCTCCACGCCGGCCTGGATATGCACGGGCTCGACGACCTCGTCCAGCGCCCACGTCTCGACGTTGCCGCCCGCCGTGTCGTGCAGGGCACCGATCGGCGCCCACTTCAGCGCGTTCGTGATGCGCGGCCGCGTCCACTCCACGCCGAGCGAGCGATGCACCGAGTGCGGGTGCCAGTACGCGACCGCGTCGCCCGCCGGCGTACGCCACAGCAGCGAGAACGTCCCGTCGCCGGCGCTGTCCGGCTCGACGGAGAACGTCAGCTCGGTGACGCCGGGCTCGACCTCGACGAGTTCGACGGAGGCTCGCGTGACCTCGATGGCGGTGCTTCCGACGGTCACGATCTTGGGTTCAGACACGGCGCTTAGCCTTGCAGAAAGCGCATTCTCTAGGGAAGAGAGTCGCGAAGTCTGGCCGCCGACTGGTGCAGCAGCTCGGCGAAGGCGACCGCGGCTGGCGATCTGGTCCGGTGCGGCGCGGTGGCGACGTACACCGAACGGACCGGCGCGTTCGCGTCCCGCAACACCACCACGGCGAGGTCGGGCCGCGCCGCCGCGACCGCGAGCGACGGGATCATCGTGACGCCGAGACCAGCCGCGACCAGTCCCTGCTTGGCGATCCACTCGCGCGCGACCATCTCGATCCGCGGCTCGAACGCCGACCCGATCAGCGTGCGTTCGGCCCGGGTGTCCCCCGCGATCCAGCTCTCCTCGACCAGGTCGGCGAACGCCACCTCGCCCCGCGCGGCGAGCGGATTGCCGGGCGGCATCGCCACGTACATCGCGTCGTCGAGCAGATGCTCCAGCTCCAGCTCGCCGAGATCGTCGCCGGAGTACGAGCTGACGACCGCGATGTCGAGCTCGCCGGTCATCAGCAGCGTGACAAGATCGGGCGTCAGCCGTTCGGCGAGCGTGACCACGACCTTGGGATGGGCCCTGCGAAACGATGCCATCGCCCAGGGCACGAGCGCGGCGTCGGCCGTCGCGAACGCGCCGATCCGCAGTCGCCCGCTCTCCAGGTCACGCAGCGAGCGCAGGTCGGACCGGGCCGCGTCGAGCCGTTCCAACAACGTCTCCGCATGAGGCAGCAGGCTCCGCCCCTCCTCGGTGAGCGCGACGCCACGAGGCAGCCGATCGAACAGCCCGACGCCGAGTTCGCCTTCCAGCGTGGAGATCTGACGCGAGACGGCCGACTGGGTGTAGCCGAGCGTGGTCGCGGCGGCGGTGAACGAGCCGAGCCTGGCCACCTCGCGGAACACCACGAGCAAGGTGGTGTCCATTCAGACGAGAACCCCGAGGTCGGCGATGACCTCAGCGCCCGGCAGCTCCGCGAGCGCGCGGCCAGGGAGCAGGATCTTCGATCGCCGTACGCCACTGCCGATGATGACCGCGTCGGTGTCGATGACGCGCTGGTCGACGAGCAGCGGCCAGTCGCCGGGGAGCCCGACCGGCGTGATGCCGCCGTACTCCATGCCGGTCAGCTCGACCGCGGTGTCCATCGGCGCGAACGAGGCCTTGCGCGCGTCGATCCGCTTGCGCACCAGGCCGTTCACGTCCGCGCGGGTCGTCGCGAGGATCACACAGGCGGCGAGCGTGGTGTTCTCGCCGCGGCGACCGGCGACCACGACGCAGTTGGCGGAGACCTCCAGGCCCACCTCGTACCGCTCGCAGAACGCCGCCGTGTCGGCGAGGTCCGGGTCGATCTCGGCGACCAGCACCTCGTCGGCGCCGACCTTGCCGGACGGCCAGGCGTTCAGGGCCGCGAGGACGGGAGGTGCCAGCAGGTCGGGGCGGTCGAGGGCGGGTACGGCTTGCAGCGTGCCGATCGAGGTAGTCACGATGTCATTCTGCCTCGGGTCCGCCGGACCACGACGAAGACGATCACGATCGCGGCGGCGAGGAGCAGCAGGAGGAGCACCGCGCTGGTGATCGCGCCGCGGTCGCGCGTCAGGACGGTCACCTCCTGGTACGCCGTGTCGGCGTCGGCCGCGGCGAACGTGTAGTCGCTGGCGATCGACTTCGGCTCGACGATCAGGTTGTCCCAGCGCGTGAGGAACATGCCGTCGCCGAGGTACGGCTTCAGCGACTCGGTGTCGACGCTCGCCTCGACGCGGCCGGCGAACCTCAGCTCCGGGTCGTACGTCTGCGAGGCCGCCGTCCGCGGGTCCATCCGGTGGTCGGCGAGCAGGTAGAGCTGGACGGTCTGCTGCCGTTCGGCGTTGCGCGACAGGCGCATCGGGTAGACGGGCTCGTCCGAGGCGAACGTGAGGCGCAGCGGCTGCAGCTCGCCGGTGAGCTCGTCGCCCTCGGCCGGAGCGAGTTTGATCGCGACGATCTCCCAGCCCTCTTGAACGTAGGGGGCGAGGCCTTCGTCGAGGGTTGCCGGCTTGTCGAAGCCCTCTTTGCCGAGCCAGTCCGCGAGCGCCTTCGGGTCGTCGGCGCCGAGCCGGGTGACGTCGAACGGGCCGAGGCGCTGCTGTCCCCGTACCTGGACACCACCGTCCGCCCCGCCTGGCGCTCCTCCCCCGTACCGATCGCCGCGCAACCAGTCGAAGCTCGGCCACCAGGAGTCCCGGTACTCGGTGCGCGGCCGCGTCAACCGGCGGAGCTCGTCGAACACGGTCGGCTCAGCCAGCGCGACCTCGGCCTCGCTCGGGACCGGCATGATCCAGCCGGCCTTGTCCGAGCTGCCCTGGACGCCCATCGCCATCACGATGTCCTCGGTGCTGCCGTCCCACCGGACGAGCGCCTTCTCGTCCACGACGTACGCGTCGCCGTTCGGGATGTAGGCGCCGCACGCACAGGCGTACGCGGGGGCCGCGAGGGAGACAGAGACGATCAGCGCGAGCACGAGCATGGCCGCGCGGAAGGGATTTCGGGTCACGCGGTTGCCAATCTGCGACGACGGTTGCGCTTGGAGAGAACGACGAGGACGACAGCGAGCAGGACGAACAGTCCCATCACGGTCGGGCCGACGAAGATCATACGGTCGCGTTCGACGTAGATGGTCGCGCGATGGGGTTCGTCACTCGACGACCTCGCGAAGGCGATGTCGCTGACGATCGCCGCGGGGCGTTCGAACTCCAGATCGAAGCGCGTCATATAGGTGGTGCCCGCGGCGAGGAACAGCGTGAGGTGCTTGGTCTTCGAGCCTGTCTTGATCCGACCGGCGAACTCGTCCAGGACACCGGTCCCGCCGCCCGCGGTGGCACCCCTGGTGGCCATCTTGTGCGCGGCAAGGACGAAGAGCTGGACGGACTGGGGCCGCTTGGCGGCCTGGGAGAGGCGCATCGGGTCGACGGGCCGCTTCGCGGCGAACGTGAGCCTGAGCGGCTCCAGGTCGCCGCCGAGGTTCTCGCCTTCCGCCGGGGCGAGGCGGATCGCGACGATCTCCCAGCCCTCGTCGACGTACGGCTTCAGGCCGTTCTCGAGCGTCGGCGGCTTCGGGAAGCCTTCCTTGCCGAGCCAGGTGGCTAGTGCCTTCGGGTCGTCGGCGCCGAGCCGGGTGACGTCGAACGGGCCCAGTCGCTGCTGCTCGCGGACCTCGACCAGGGCCGGCGCCTTGGAGCCCGCTTCGCCGCCGCTGCCTCCGAGGAACGGGATGTCGAGGTTGGGCCACAGCCGATCGTCGTAGACGATCTCTGGCTTGGTCGCTTCGGCGAGCTCGTCGAACAGCCTCGGGTCGGCGAGCGTGATCTTGGCGGCGCTGGGGACGGGCATGATCCAGGCGGCGTTCTTCGACGTACCCTCCACGCCGAGTGCCATCACGATGTCCTCGGTGCTGCCGTCCCAACGCACGAGTGCCTTCTCGTCGACGACGACGGGGCCCGGCTTCTCCGGGATGTACGCGCCACACGCACAGGCGTACGCGGGCGTCGCGACCGTGGCGGCGAGCGCGGCGAGCGCGGCGAGGACCACGGCGAGGATCAGCGGGATCTTGACCACGGCGGCTCCCCCCGTCAGCGCACCGGGATGGCGACGTCGCAGACCTCGTCGGAGGGACGTGCCGCCCGGAAGTCGGAAAAGTACACCTCGCGGGGCGGTCCGCCCGGCTCCAGCCCGAAAGTGTCGAGCGATTGTGACAATCCGTCGAACACCGAGATGACCTGCGGAAAGCCGACCCTTACGCAGGCGTACGTAGATCTCGCGATGCTCGGGCTCACTCCTGGTCCCAGGCGCGCTCTCCGCGACCGGGACGCAGACCTCGACCGGACCGTCGCCGTCCTCGTCGACGGTCCCGTGGTAGATGACGAACGGATGGCCCACCACACCGCCGTACTCGGCGGCCCGCTCGGCCAGCCGGCCGAAGGTGCGGCCAAGCCACGGCGAGAGCTCGTCGGGGCCGATGTGCCGCTGCTCGGTGAGGATGTGTTGCTCGGCGACGTCGCGCTGGCGGACTTCGAGGTCCGCGATGGCGGACTGTGCGCCGACAAGCTTGGCGCGGATGTGCTGAACGAGCTCGCGCGTTCCCTCGTGGCGGCGTTCTCGTTCGTCCCAGTGGGCATCGAGCCGCTTGGCGGCTTCGTCTGGAGTCTGCGCGACGAGCTCGCGGACAACGTCGAGTGGGAGGTCGATGCCGCGAAGCATCACGATGAGCCGGGCGGTGGCGAGTTGGCTCTCGTCGTACCAGCGGTAGCCGGTGTCCGCGTCGACCCGGGCCGGCTTGAGCAGGCCGTTCTGGTCGTAGAGCCGCAGTGCCTTCAGCGACAGGCGAGACCTGCGGGCGAACGTTCCCGTACTCAGCTCGACCACGACGGCCATCCTGCCGCACGTGCTAACGTGCGGCCGCATGTCTGAGCAGGTGCGTGGATTCGCTGAGCGCAAACTGCGTTCGATCGGCTTCTGGCTTGGCACGGTCGTGGTCAGCGCGGTGGTGGCGATCGTCCTGCTGGTCCTGGGCGAGCCCGCGGCGGACTCCTCGTCCGGGTTGCGGTTGCCGCCCGCTCCCGGGGTGGCCGTGCTCGTCGCGCTCGCGATCGTCGCGCTGGTGTTGGTGATCTGCCAGCGCGGCTGGGCAGGCGTACGCGACGCGGGCGCCCCACTGGCTCCACACCTGGGCCGGGCGCTGCTCTCCGTCGTGGCGCTCGCGGCCGGCGTGGGCGGCGGGTTCTGGTACGGGATCTATCCGCTGAACGTCGTCAGCGGCGGCGTCGCGGCGATGACTCCGGTCGACTGGGCCGCGGCGGCGGTCGCGGTGCTGACGTTCCTCGCGGGGCTGGCCCCCGCGTGGCTGGCGCCGACGGCGAGCCGGATGCCGCGCGCTGCTCGCGCCGCGCAGTGAGGGTCGCCGCCTACCAGGCGCCGTACCTGCCGTTCGGGTCGATGGACGCGGTCGGCCTGATCCGCGTGCAGATCGACCGCTGCGAGACCGAGGGCGTCGCCGTGCTGTGCTGCCCGGAGGCCGTGATCGGCGGGCTCGCGCACGAGTCCTCCGGCGACTCGCCGGCCGAAGTCGCCTTGAGCGTTGACGAACTGACCGAGGTCGTGGCGCCGCTGCTCGACACGACGGTCACGGTGATCGTCGGCTTCACCGAGCGCGATCCGGCCGGCCGGCTGTTCGGCTCGGCCGCGGTGCTCCGGGACGGCCGGGTCGTCGACGTCTACCAGAAGGTCTTTCCCGGCTACCGAACGGCGATCAGCGCGGGCTCGGCGCTGCCGGTCTTCGAGAGCCCGCTGCCGTTCGGGATCGTGATCTGCAACGACCTCTGGTACGTCGAGCCGCCCCGGGTCCTGGCGGCGGAAGGTGCGGCGGTGATCTTCGTCCCCACCCACAGCGGACATCTGCGCGAGCCGTCGGCCAGCTTCCGGGCGCGCGGCGACAACCTGCCGATCGCCCGGGCGGTGGAGAACTCCGTGACCGTCGTGGTCGCCGATGTCGCGGGCCGGCAGGGCGACCGGTTCACGGACGGCTTCTCGGCGGTCATCGACCCGGACGGCCGGGTGCTCGCCAAGGCGAGGTCCGGCGGCGAGGAGCTGCTGATCATCGACGTCGAACCGCAGCGCAGAGAGGCGAAAGACCCGCGGGGCTGGGATGGTCACACCAACCCAGCCGTCACGCGGGCCTTCCTCAGGCTCTGGCAGCCAGAAAGCTAGTTGTCGCGGTTGTCGCCGCCACCGGAACCGCCACCGGAACCGCCACCGGAACCGCCGCCGCGGTTGCCGCTGAACCAGCCGGTCACCTTGTCCCGCACCCCATCAATCGTCCCGCCGAGGTCGTTGAGGATCTTCATCAGCGGGTCCTGCGAGCGCTGGAACTGCTCCTTGTACGCGTCCGCCGCCTTCTTGGCTTCCTCGCTGATCTTCGCGTCGCCGTCGTCCTCGCGGCGCGGGTAGTTGCCGGCGAGGATCTGGTTGTAGTCGCCGTTGTCGACCCAGTGCCGGAGCTCGGCGGCGCGGACCGCGAGGAACGGGTGGGTGCGGGCCTCGAGCAGCAGCAGCTTCAGCACGCTGTCGCGCAGGTCGCCGGAGCCGTCGTACTCCGCCGCCTGGGCGAGGAACGCGGTCGCGTCGACGTCCTCGAGGTGTCCGCCGGACGCGAGCTTCATGTGCGTACGCAACGCGGCCGCCGGGTCCTGCGCGGCCAGCAGGCCGGCACGGTCACCGGACAGCTCGGCCTTGCGCGACCACTCGTACAGCGCGGCGATGATCGCGCGGATGCCCAGCACACCGAGCGGGACCCACTGGATCACGCCGGAGAGCCGGATCAGCCACATCAGCAGCGACTGGTAGAGCGCGTGCCCGCTCCGGGCGTGGCCGAGCTCGTGGCCGAGGACGAACCGCAGCTCCTCGTCGTCGAGCAGGTCGACCAGGCTGCTGTGCAGCACGATGATCGGCTTGTCGATGCCGATGCACATCGCGTTCGGATACGGCCCCGTCATCACGTACAGCTCGGGCAGCTCGCGAATGTCGAGCGTCGCGGCCGCCTCGGCGAACAGCCGGTGCACCCGGGGGAACTGCCGGTCGTCGGCGCGCACCGCGGAAGCCAGGTAGACCAGCCGCTCGGCCCGCTCGTTCACCATCCCGGAGATCTTGCGCAGGATGGTGTCGAATCCCTTGAGCTGGCGCAGTGCGGTCAGCGCCCCGCGGTCGGCGGGATGCTCCCAGGCGCGCGAGCTGATGCTGGTCAGCGTCACCCTTGCGCGGGTTGGGCGGTCGGCTTCGTCGGTCATGTACTGCTCCCCCATCGGGCACTCGCTGGGCGTTGACAGCAACCTATCCCTTTCGGCTGTCAACGGCAGAACGTGTGCACTGGGTTGGGGGTTCCTTGGGGGATGTCCCCCATATGCTTTTCCAACGTGGAGAACGAGCTGCCCGACACGACGCGGGCTTGGGTGGAGGAGCGACTCGGCCGCGACCGGGTCGTACGGGTCGAGGCGTTGGCGGGCGGCTGGACGTCGCGGATGCGGCGACTGGAGACGGCGGCCGGCCGGACGTTCGTGCTGCGGTCGTTCGTAGACGCGTTCTACCGCCGGCACGCGCCTGGTCTCCTCGCCCGCGAGGCGACCATCCTGCGGTTGCTCGCCGCGACCGGCGTCCCCGCGGCCGAGCTGGTCGCAGTGGACCCCGACGGCACGTACTGCGCCGACCCGTCGCTGCTGATGACGCACCTGCCCGGGCGGATCCGCCTCGACACCGACGGGTTGGCCGAACGGATCGGCGCCCTGGCGAAGCTGCTGGTCGAGATCCACGCGATCCAGCCGGACGAGCGGCCCCGCACGTACCAGGCCTGGACCGCGCCCGAACGGGTCCGGCTTCCGGAGGACGCGAGCAAGACCTGGCATCTCGCGGTCGACGTGATCCGCGCCGACCCGCCGCCGTACGAGGGCCGTTTCCTGCACCGCGACTTCCACCCCGGCAACGTGCTGTTCGACGGCGCGAAGGTGACCGGAGTCGTCGACTGGGTGGAGACCTCGTGGGGCCCGGCCGACCTCGACGTGGCGCACTGCTCGACGACGCTCGCCCTGCTGGCCGGCGCCGAAGCGGCGGACCAGTTCGTCGCCGCGTACGCCGCCGCCGGCGGCGAGCTCGCCGCCGACCAGGACGCGCATCGGTACTGGCGGGTGCTGGACGCGTTGGGCTTCGCACCCGACGCGGAGAAGGTCGCCACACCCTGGCGAGCGGTCGGCCGTACGGACCTGACGCCGGCCGTGATCACCGACCGGCTCGAGCGCTACCTCGAGGGACTGCTGAGCTAGCGCAGCAGCTGCCAGATCGCGACGACGCCGACGCAGACGATGAACGTACGCAGCAGCCACGACGGCAGCCGCCGGCCCACCGAGGCCCCGATCTGACCGCCGATCACCGAGCCCACCGCGATCAGACCGGCGTGCGCCCACGACACGTCGGCGACGAAGCAGAACAGGATCGCGGCGACGCAGTTGACCACGCTCACCAACACATTCTTGGCCGCATTCGCGCGCTGCAGCGTTTCATGCAGTGAAATGGTCAAGACCGCGGTGACGATGATCCCCTGCGCGGCGGCGAAGTAGCCGCCATACGAACCGGCCAGGTAGACGAACAGGAACGTCAGCCAGTTGCCCTTCGGGTCGGGCTCGGTCTTGCGCTTCGCGAGCCACTTCGAGATGAACGGCTGCAGCGCGACCAGCGTCACGCCGACCCCCACCAGGATCGGGACGATCGTGTGGAACGCGTCGTCCGGCAAGCCCAGCAACAGGACCACACCCGTACACGCGCCGATCGCCGACGCGATGCCGAGCCGCATCAGCCGGCCGCGTTGGCCGGCCAGCTCCCGGCGGTAGCCCCAGGCACCGGAGATGGTGCCTGGGGCCAGGCCGATCGTGTTCGTGACCGTCGCCATGACGGGCGGGAGACCGAACGCCAACAAGGTGGGGAACGTCACGAGCGTGCCCGAACCCACGACGGCGTTGATGCCGCCCGCGGCCATCCCGGCGAGGAGGACCGCGACGATCTCCCAGGCGCTCACTCCGAGCGCTGCTCCTCCGACGGGTCGGCGGACCGTGGCACGCCTTGCCCGAGGCCGGAGCTCGGCGGGTACGGGTCGCTCGCGGGCGGCGCCGGTGTCCTCAGCGGGCGGACCCGCCGGGGTCACGTCGGGCGAGTCGGTCGCGGCGTGGCTGCCCAACGTGGGCACCGACCGGCCCTTCGCGGCCGCCTCGGCCGCGGCGATCGCGGCGGCCACCTCGTCGTTGGCGGTCTGCAGCGCGGCGTCCGTACGTTCCTCCGCCTGGGCGACCACTTCGTCCTTGTCCGCCGCCAACGCGGGCGACGGCTTGGGCTGCGTCGACGCGGGCGGGAGCTCGAGGCCGCCGGCGAGCTTGCCTGCCACCGTGCCCAGGCCCTCGAGCGCCTTGCTGAACTCGCTCGGCAGGATCCACACCTTGTTGGCGTCACCCTGCGCGATCTGCGGCAGCATCTGCAGGTACTGGTACGACAGCAGCGCCTGGTCGGGCTGACCCTCGTGGATCGCGCCGAACACGGTCGAGATCGCCTGCGCCTCACCCTGGGCCTTGAGGATCTGCGACTCGCGCTGGGCCTGCGCGCCCAGGATCTGCGCCTCGCGCGCGCCCTGCGCCTTGAGGATCGCCGACTGCTTCTCACCCTCCGCCGTGAGGATCGCCGACTGCCGGACACCCTCGGCGGTCAGCACCGCGGCGCGCTTGTCACGGTCGGCGCGCATCTGCTTCTCCATCGAGTCCTGGATCGACGGAGGCGGGTCGATGCCCTTGACCTCGACGCGGTTGACCTTCACGCCCCACTTGCCGGTCGCCTCGTCGAGGACCGCGGCGAGCTCGGTGTTGACCTCTTCACGACTCGTCAACGTACGCTCGAGGTCCATGCCACCGACGATGTTCCGCAGCGTGGTCATCGTGAGCTGCTCGATGGCCTGGATGTAGTTGGCGATCTCGTACGTCGCGCGCACCGGGTCGGTCACCTGGAAGTAGATGACGGTGTCGATCGAGACCACCAGGTTGTCCTCGGTGATCACCGGCTGCGGCGGGAACGAGACGACCTGCTCGCGGAGGTCCAGCGTGTAACGGACCTTGTCGATGAACGGCACGAGGACCGACAGGCCGGGATGCAACGTACGCGCGTACCGCCCGAGCCGCTCCACGACGCCCGCGCGAGCCTGCGGGATGATGCGGATGGATCTGGCGATCACGATGATGACGAACAGCGCTACGACGATTGCAATAATCGCTGGTGCCACGGTTCCTCCGTGTAGATGTTGTCCTGACCCCGGAGCGCCTGCCGGCGTCCCGCTGAACTTGTTGGACGGCGGCCGAGCCGTCCGCGCTCCCCCAGAGCTAGGAGCCGATCGGCCACGGCCCCTCCGACTCGTACACGTACGCGGTGGCGCCGTCGATCGAGGCGACGTCGACGGTCTTGCCGGGCTCGATCACCGCCGTGTCGTCGTACGCCCTGGCGGACCAGGTCTCGCCGCCGATCTTCACGCGGCCACCGTGCGCGTCGACCCGTTCGAGCACGACGCCCTTGCGCCCGATGAGCGCCTGCACGCCGATCTTCGTGTGCGGGACCTGCCTGAGATGTCTGAGGGCGACCGGGCGTACGGCGGCGAGCATCCCGAGCGCGACGACGACCGAGGCGGCGATCGCGATCACGGCGTTCCCGGTGATGCCCGCGGCGAGCGCTCCAGCAAGCGCTCCGGCGGCCAGCATGATGAAGACGAGGTCGAGCGTGATCACCTCGATGGCGGCGAGAGCGACCGCGATCACGCCGAAGACGACCCACAGATGATCGCCCAGCCAGCGGAGCCATTCGCCCATGCGAGAAATCTACGCGATCAAGTTCGAGCCGGACGCGTCACCTCGCCCTGGCGGTCCACCGATCTTCGGAGCGGGTCAACTCGAGTTTCAGGCCGAACGCTTCCGACAGCGCTTCGTCGGTCAGCGTCTGGTCCAGCGGCCCCGCTGCCACGACCTCTCCGGCGCGCAGCAACAGCACGTGGGTGAAGCCCGGCGGGATCTCCTCGACGTGGTGCGTCACCAGCACGCTGGCCGGCGCGCTCGGGTCGGCGGCCACGAACGTCAGCGTCTGCAACAGGCCCTCGCGGCCGGCCAGGTCCAGGCCCGCGGCCGGCTCGTCCAGCAGCAACAGCTCGGGGTCGGTCATCAGAGCCCGGGCGATCTGGACCCGCTTGCGCTCGCCCTCGGACAGCGTGCCGAACGTACGGTCCACCAACCCGCCGACACCCAGCCACGTCAGCAGCATCATGGCGCGGTCGTGGTCGAGGGCCTCGTACTCCTCGCGCCACCGGCCGATCACCGCGTACGAGGCCGAGACGACCACGTCGCGGACCAGCTCCTGCTTGGGGATCCGTTCGGCCAGCGCCGCGGACGTCAGCCCGATCCGGGGCCGCAGCTCGAACACGTCGACCGCGCCGAGCGTCTGCCCCAAGATCGTCGCGGTGCCCGAGGTCGGGTGCATCCGCGCCGAGGCGACCTGCAGCAAGGTGGTCTTGCCCGCGCCGTTCGGCCCGAGGATCACCCAGCGATCGTCCTCATGCACCGCCCAGCTCACCCGGTCGAGCAGCACGGACTGACCGCGCGTGATCGTCACGTCGCTGAGCTCGAGAACGGCCTGGGCGTTCATAGATCCCAAACCTACGGCAGCGGTGTCGCCGACCCACCATAGGCTGGTGGCGTGCTGACTCTGCCGCGTGCCGCCCGCCTAGCGTGCTGGGCGAACGCATGGCTGTCCGGCAACACCAGCCTGGACGAGGCCGACGAACACGTCCGCGGCGACGACGCGGCGCACCACGTGCTCGGCTTCGAGGGCGAGGACGAGCCGATGACCATGCTGTTCGCGCTCGGCCGCCTGCGTCGGCTCGGCACCCAAGCTGCCCTGGTCGCACTGCCCGCGCCGGGCGACCCCCTCGGTCTGGCGGGGCCGCGCGAGTTCAACGAGGCGGCGCTCGAGGTCGGTGAGGCGGTCCTCTGCTCCGGAGCGGACCTCGGCCTCGTACCCGACGTGGTCGGCGCCGGCGTGCAGTGGCGCGTGCACGCGGCGAACGTTCCCCCACCGCTGCAGTTCGCCGACGCGACCGCCGAGCTGGCCCACACGCTGCTCGAGGTGACGCAGTCACTCGCCGGGCTCGACGTCGCCCAGTGGCGCCCCGAGGTCGCCGAGGCCCTCGCCAGCCTGCGCAAGGTCGGCCGCCGTTCCGACGACGGCCTGGCGCCCGGCTACCCCTCCCGCGCCGACGAGCTCGCCGCCCGCGCCCGCAAGTGCCTGCTGGTGTGCGAGATCGCGTTGGCCGACGACGGCGGCTCGACAACCGCATACGAGGCCGACACCCGGCGCCGCGCCTTGCGGCACCTGGAGTACGCCGCGCGCCGCGCCCTCGTCGCGGCCTGCACGCCCTCGCAGGTGGCCCGGTGAAGCTCGCGATCCTCGGCGGTGGCGGGTTCCGCGTGCCCCTCGTCTACCGCGCACTCCTGCACGACACGCACGCCCAGCGGATCGACGCGGTCTCGCTCTACGACACCGATGCGGACCGGCTGCGCGTCGTCGCGGCGTTGCTGGGCCAGCTCGCCGACGGCCACGCCGACGCGCCCCGCGTGGAGTCGACGACGTCGCTCGACGAGGCGTTGCAGGGCGCGGACTTCGTGTTCTCCGCGATCCGCGTCGGCGGTCTCGCCGGCCGTACCCAGGACGAACGGGTCGCGCTGAGGCTCGGCGTGCTCGGCCAGGAGACGACCGGGCCGGGCGGTCTGGCGTACGCGCTCCGCACGATCCCCGTCGCCGTACGGATCGCCGAACGCATCCGCGCGGTGGCGCCGACCGCGTACGTCATGAACTTCACCAACCCGGCCGGCATGATCACCGAGGCGATGCAAGGTGTCCTTGACGCCCGGGTCGTCGGGATCTGCGACACCCCCGGCGAGCTCGGCCGGCGGATCGCCGGGCTGCTCGGCGTGCCGGCGTCGCGCGTCCGGCTCGACTACGTCGGGCTCAACCACCTCGGCTGGCTGCGGCGGATCGTCCACGACGGCGTCGACCGGTTGCCCGAGATCCTCGCCAACCCCATCGGGTTGGAGGAAGCGGAGGTCTTCGGCCCGGACTGGCTGCGGTCGCTCGGCGTCGTTCCGAACGAGTACCTCTATTACTACTACTTCCACCGCGACGCGGTCCGGAAGATCCTCGCCGGCTCGCAGACGCGAGGCGAGTATCTGTTGGCCCAGCAGAACGCGTTCTACGCCGAGGCCGGCAAGGACCTCTCGCAGGCATCGGCGCTCTGGCAGCGCACGTTGGACGACCGCGAGGCGACGTACCTCGCCGAGGCGCGCGAGACCGAGCGCGACGTGCCGGACCGATCGGGTGAGCCCGGCGGGTACGAAGGTGTCGCGCTCGCGGTGATGGCGGCGATCGCGCGGGGCGAGCAGTCGACGATGATCCTGAACGTACGCAACGGAAACACGCTGCCCGCGTTCGATCCGGCCGCCGTGATCGAGGTACCGTCGATCGTCGACGCGAACGGCGCCACACCGCTCGCGACTGCACCGCCGGACCTGCACCAGCTCGGGCTGATGCAGCAGGTCAAGGCGGTCGAGCGGTTGGTGATCGAGGCGGCGCTGACCGGTTCCCGTTCGTTGGCGGAGAAGGCGTTCGCCCTGCACCCGTTGATAGATTCGGTCACGTTGGCGCGTGAGCTGGTGGAAGGCTACATCCGCGCGATCCCCGAGGTCGCTGCCGTGTTGGAGGTTCGATGAAGGTCGCGGTCGTCACCGGTGCGGGGAGCGGGATCGGTCGCGCCTCGTCCCTGGCACTGGGCCAGGAGGGGTACGCGGTCGTGCTCGCGGGCCGGCGCCGCGAGCCGCTCGACGAGGTCGCCGCGGAGCTGTCCGACGCGCTCGTCGTTCCCACCGATGTGGGCGATCCGGCCTCGATCGACGCGCTGTTCGCCGCGGTGAGGGAACAGTACGGACGCCTCGACCTGCTGTTCAACAACGCCGGTCGCGCCGCGCCCGCCACACCGCTCGAGGACGTGTCGCTCGCCGACTGGCAGGCCGTCGTCAACCTGAACTTGACGGGCACGTTCCTCTGCACGCAGCACGCGTTCCGGATGATGAAGGAGCAGTCGCCTCAGGGTGGCCGGATCATCAACAACGGTTCGATTTCCGCGCACGCGCCGCGCCCGTGGTCGTCGCCGTACACCTCGACGAAGCACGCGGTCACCGGGCTGACCAAGTCGACGTCGCTGGACGGCCGCGCGTACGACATCGCCTGCGGCCAGATCGACATCGGCAACGCCGGAACGCCAATGACCGCACGGATGGCGGACGGCGTGACGCAGGCCGACGGAGCGACGCGGCCGGAGCCGACGATGGACGTGGACGCGGTCGCACGGGCGATCGTCTACATGGCCTCGCTTCCGCTCGACGCGAACGTGCAGTTCATGACCGTGATGGCGACGAAGATGCCGTTCGTGGGCAGGGGTTGAGTCGTGGGTCGCACTCTGCTCGTCACGCTCACCGGGATGGACCGGCCGGGCGTGACGTGGGGCATCTTCGACGCGCTGGCGCCGTTCCCGGTCGAGGTCCTCGACGTCGAGCAGGTCGTGCTGCGTGGCCGGCTGGTGCTCGGTGTGCTGATCACAGCGCCGCGGGACGAGTCGCGGGTACGGCGTGCGGTCTCGGAGGTCGCGACCGCACTCGGTATGGAGGTGGAGATCTCCAGCGGCAAGGGTGACAACTCGCCCCGCCGGCTTGGACGTTCGCACGTCACCGTACTCGGGCATCCGCTGCGCGCGGCGGCGATGTCGGCGATCGCGGGACGGATCGCCGACTCCGGCGCGAATATCGACCGCATCGTCCGTATCGCGCGCTACCCGGTCACCGCGATCGAGCTGGACATCTCCGGCGCCGACCCCGACGTCCTCGGCGCGCTGTTGGCCACCGAGGCGGCGGCCCAACAGGTCGACATCGCCGTACAGCGGGCGGGTCTGCACCGCCGGGCGAAGCGGCTCGTCGTGCTGGACGTCGACTCGACGCTGATCCAGGGCGAGGTGATCGAGATGATCGCCGCGCATGCCGGGTGTTTGCCCGAGGTCGCCTCGGTGACGGAGGCGGCGATGCGCGGGGAGCTGGACTTCGCCGCGTCGTTGCGGTCGCGGGTCGCGTTGCTGGCCGGAGTCGACGCCTCGGTGCTGGACGTGGTGCGCAAGCAGGTCGTGCTGACGCCGGGGGCGCGGACTCTGGTGCGTACGTTGAAGCGGCTCGGATACCAGGTGGGGTTGGTGTCTGGCGGTTTCTCCCAGGTCGTGGCACCGATCGCGGACGAGCTGGGCATCGACTACTTCGCGGCGAACGAGTTGGCGCTAGCCGACGGCAAACTGACGGGGACGGTCGTGGGCCCGATCGTCGACCGCGCGTACAAGGCCGAAGCCCTACGCCGCTTCGCCAAGGCCGCCGGCGTTCCCCTGTCCCAGACGATCGCGATCGGCGACGGCGCGAACGACCTCGACATGCTGGCAGTGGCCGGCTTGGGCGTCGCCTTCAACGCCAAGCCCGTCGTCCGCCGCGCCGCCGACACCGCGGTGAACGTCCCGTACCTCGACGCCATCCTCTACCTGCTGGGCATCACCCGCGAAGAGGTCGAAGGCGCCGACACCAGCGAGGACTGACTTCGTCGCGATTTCGACGCGCAGGTACTCACCTGGTGCGGAGGCCGTCGCAGACGATGGCGAGCAGGTGGCGCATCGCCTTGCGGTCGCGGTTGCGGTCGGTGGCGGCGAGGACGCCGCTGATCAGGGCGAAGAGCTCGGTCACCGTGACGTCCTTACGCACGGCGCCTGCGTCCTGGGCACGCCGGAGCATCGACTCGATGAGCTTGACCAGTTCCTCGGACGTCGCCGAGGTCGCGGCCTTGATGTCGTAGCCGGTTCCCGCGAGCGCGTCCTTGAGCGCACCGTTCTCCGCGCCCTCCTCGGTCGCCTGCTCCACGAACTGGAAGAACGCGGCGCCCGCGTCACTCCGCGGTGCTGAGTGATCGCGCCGACTCGAGGATCGCGGTCATGCCCTCGACGACGATCGCCTCGAACAGCGCCTCCTTGGTGGGGAACTGCCGGTAGATCGTTCCCACTCCGACACCGGCGCGGCGCGCGATCTCCGGGATCGAGACCGCCAGTCCCTCGGTCGCGAACGCCTCCTGGGCGACGGTCAGCACGCGCTCGCGGTTGCGCCGCGCGTCGGCACGCAGCGGCCGGTCCATCGCTCACCTCGCCTCGGGTTGACAACCGGAATGGTAATTCCGTATCGTCCAAACCGGAATGGCCATTCCGAATTCGACTCGATTCTAACTCGGAGGAGCGGCTCTCATGGCCACCACCACACCGCTGACCACGTATCACCTGCTCGGCCGCACCGGGCTCCGGGTGTCCCCGCTCGCGCTCGGCGCGATGACGTTCGGCGTCGACGGGTCCGAAGGCGCCGGGATGTGGGGCAGCTGGGGCTCGGACGAGGAGAGCTCGCGCGCGGTGTTCCAGCGGTACGTCGAGGCGGGCGGCAATTTCGTCGACACCGCTGTCAACTACGGCCAAGGCCGGAGCGAGGACCTGCTCGGCAAGTTCATCGAGGAGTCCGGGACGCGCGAGCGACTCGTGCTCGCGACCAAGTTCACGATGTCGACCGAGCAGGGCAACCCCAACGCTTCGGGGAACGGTCGCAAGAACCTCATCTCGTCCCTCGATGCCTCGCTGCGTCGCCTGCGTACGGACTACGTCGACCTGTACTGGATGCACCGCTGGGACCAGATGACGCCGGTCGAGGAGGTGATGTCGACGTTCGACGCGCTCGTCCGCTCCGGCAAGGTGCGCGCGATCGGCCTGAGCAACGTGCCGGCCTGGTACGTCGCCAAGGCGCAGTTGACAGCACGCGCGAACGGCTGGGAGCCGGTCGCGGCTCTGCAGCTGGAGTACTCGTTGGTCGCGCGCGAGGTCGAACGCGAGCACGTTCCGGCCGCCCTCGATCTCGGCATGGCGATCGTCCCGTGGGGGCCATTGTCCAGCGGGTTCCTGGCGGGCAAGTACGAGCGGACGCCAGAGGGTACGGCCGGCGATGGGCGCCTGGAGTCGCTGAAGGCGCTGGAGTTCGTCCCGGAGCATCCCGAGCAGCACTGGAGCATCCTCGACGTCCTGAGGAAGATCGCGTCCGAGGTCGGGCGTACGCCGGCGCAGGTCGCGCTCAACTGGGTGGCGCAGCGGCCTGGCGTCGTGTCGACGATCCTCGGCGCTCGTACGGTCGAGCAGCTCGACGACAACCTCGCCGCCCTCGACTTCGCCTTGTCCGCCGAGCAGCGTGGGCTCCTCGACGAGGTCAGCGCCTGGAAGTCGTACGACCTCTCCTACAGCGAGGTGGGGCGCCAGGTGCTGTTCGGTGGCACCGAGGTCCGGCAGGAGCCGGCTTGGTTCCGCGGCGCCGTCAGCGCGTGACGGACTGGCCGATGCCGACCAGGTTGCCTTCGCTGTCGTAGAACCAGACCGCGCGCTCGCCGTTGCCCTTGCTCGGGTAGTTGCCCTCGATCTCGACGATGCCTTCGCCGAAGCCTTCGAAGTGCGCGAGCTCCAGGCCGCGCTCTCGCAGCTCGGCCACGACCGCCTCGACGTCGTCGACGTTGAACGCCAGCTGGGTGTGCGTGCCGGACGGTGCACCGCTGGTCTGGAACAGCGCGAACTCGCCGCCGGCGGGTTGGTAGAGCAGCCCGCCGGGGCGTTCCTCGACGGGTTCGAGGCCGAGCTTGTCGGCGTAGAACGCGCGGGCACGTTCGAGGTCCTGCGCGGGCAGCCTCGTCGCGACCCTCGCGGCGTTCAGCAAGGGCTTCGGCCGCTCGTCCAACGGGAGGTACATGAGGTGCAGCCCGACGTACTCGCCGTTGGGGCGCCGGTAGCCGTCGGGAACGGTGGCGATGACCGCGAAGCCGAGCGACTTCCAGAGATGGACCGCGCGGACGTTGGACTCGACGACGGCGTTGAACTGGATGCCCTTGTAGCCCTGCGCTCGGTTCCACCCGACCAGGTGCTCGCCGAGCGCGCGGCCGACGCCCTTGCCGCTGTGCGCCGGGTCGACCATGAACCCACCGCTCGCGATGTGCGCCCCGCCGCCACCCTTGTTCGGCCCGGTCTCGACGGTCCCGAGCACGGTGCCGTCGTCGTCGACAGCGACGAACGCCCTCGCCGGCCCGCCGCGCAGCCAGTACGAGCGCGCGTACTCCTCGGTCGCGTCCCGATCCCAGGAGAACGTCTCGCCCTCGGCGACGATGCCGCGCATGAACGCCCACATCCCGGGCCAGTCCTGGTCGGTCGCCTCCCTGATCCTCATGCCGTTCATCCTGCCAGCCGTACTCCCGAGGAGGGCATCGATGGCGGACCACCTGCAACCGTTCGTGTTGCCAGCCGTGCGACCCGAACACGAGCGTCTCGAGCACCACGACCTGTACTTCCCGAGCATGGAAGGCCCCAGCCCTGCTGTGGTGTTCGTGCCCGGGCTGTACCCGTCCGACTGGCGCCCGACCGCTCGTGACTGGCCGACGTATGTCGGCTATGGCGCGACCGCGACGACGTACGGTGTCGCCGGTGTGGTGGCCGACCTGCCGCTCCACGCTCCCGCGGCGTACCCGACAGTTGCCGCGATGCTCGCCGCGGTCATCGACGAGGTGCGCGCTGATCCGCGGATCGACGGTGACCGGCTCGCGCTGTGGGCGTTCTCCGGCGGCGGCCTGCTGACGGCGAGCTGGCTCGGCCAACCACCGTCCTGGCTGCGCTGTGTGGCGTTGAGCTATCCCGTTCTCGCGCCGCTACCTGGGTGGGAGGTGGACCCGGCCTTCCGGCCCACCGAGCGGCTCGGACCGTCCTCGCCACCGCTCGTGCTCACCCGCGCCGGCCGTGACCATCCCGACGTGGCGGCGACCGTTCCGGCGTTCGTCGACAGGGTCAGCCAGCTAGGGCTTCCACTCGACCTCGTCGAGGTGCCCGACGGGCAACACGGCTTCGACAGTCTCGACCACACGGACGACTCACGGGCCGCCGTCCGAACGGCCTTCGAGCTCGTGACGAAACACCTCCGCACCAGGGCGTAGCTACTCTCCGCGGATCGTGGTGAGGAGGCGGGCGCGGGGGCGGTCGATCTCGTTCCAGGGGGCGTCGACGTCGTACACCGCCAGGAAGCCGGTCTGGAAACCGTCCGCCAGCTTCCCGTGGTCGAGGAACTCCGCGAGCAGCTCGCACGACGGGTTGTGGCCGATCAGCAGCAGCGTCGAGGCGGCGGGGTCGGCTTCGCGGACGACGTCCAGCAGGGCGTCGACCGTGTTGTCGTAGATGCGCGCGTCCTCGTCCGGCTTGACCGACGACTGCCACTCCGAAGCCGCGTACGACCACGTCTCCCGCGTACGCAGCGAAGGCGACAGCACGACCGCGTCGGGCAGATAGCCGGCCGCGCGGGCCTGCTTGCCGACGTACGCCGCCTGCCGCTGGCCGCGCGTCGTCAGCGCGCGGGAGAGATCGGCGACGCCGGGCGTGTGTTCGGCCTTGGCATGGCGAAGGAGCAGCAACCGACGGGTCATGGAGCCAACGATAGAGGTGGCGGACACGCACGGCGAAGCGTGAGCAACGTCGCCAGCGCCGCCTCCGCGGCCTCCGCCCCCTTGTCCTCCGCCGACCCCGGCAGCCCGGCCCGGTCGAGCGCCTGCGCCTCGGTGTCGCACGTCAGGACGCCGAACCCGACCGGCACACCGGTGTCAACCGAGACTTGCGTCAGCCCGACCGTCGCGGCCTGGCAGACGTACTCGAAGTGTGGCGTCCCCCCACGGATCACCACGCCGAGCGCCACCACCGCCTCGTACCCGGACCGCGCGAGCCGCGCGGCAGCCACCGGCAGCTCGAACGACCCAGGCACCCGAACGACGTCCGCCTCGACCCCGGCGGCCGACAGCGCACGCGAAGCGCCGTCGAGCAGCCCGTCCATCACCTCGGTATGCCACGACGCCGCGACGACCGCGACCTTCGCCCCACGAGCCTCGAGCCCCGCCAACGTGGGTGCACCCTTGCCGCTCATCGCTCCCCCACCAAGGCCGGCAGGTCGTGCCCGAGCCGCGCCTGCTTCGTCGCCAGATACTGAACGTTCTCCGCGTTCGGCGCCACGACCAGAGGCACGCTCGCGGCGACCGAGACGCCGTACTCCTCCAGCCCCGCCCGCTTCGCCGGGTTGTTCGTCAGCAACCGCACCGACGGAATCCCCAGCTCGGTCAGGATCTGCGCACCCACCCAGTAGTCCCGGGCATCGGCCGGCAACCCCAGCGCCAGGTTGGCGTCGACGGTGTCGTGCCCGGCGTCCTGCAACGTGTACGCCTGCAGCTTCGACAGCAGCCCGATCCCGCGACCTTCGTGGCCGCGCAGGTACACGACGACCCCGCTGCCCTCGGCCGCGATGAGTCGCATCGCCTCCTCGAGCTGCGGACCGCAGTCACAGCGCAGCGAGCCGAACGCGTCGCCGGTGAGGCACTCCGAGTGCACCCGCACCAGCGCGCCGGCCCCCGGCGAACCCATGACGAGCGCCACGTGCTCGACGCCGTCGACGGCAGAGCGGTAACCAAGAGCGGTGAAATCGCCATGTCTGGTGGGCAGTCGAGTCTCCGCGACGCGCTCGACGATGCGTTCGGTACGACGCCGGTACGAGATCAGGTCTGCGACCGAGATCAGCGCGAGGCCATGCTCGTCGGCGAAGTCACGCAGCTGCTGACCTTGCGTCATCGTGCCGTCGTCGTTCACGACCTCGGCGAGCACACCCACCGGCGCACGGCCCGCGAGCCGGGTCAGGTCGATCGACGCCTCGGTGTGTCCGGGCCGAGCCAGAACGCCACCCGGCCTTCCCCGCAAGGGGAAAACGTGCCCAGGCCGAACGAAGTCCTCGGCCGTCGACGTGTCCGAAGCGAGCAGCCGCAACGCCCGTGCGCGGTCCTTCGCGGAGATCCCCGTCGTCACCCCGGCAGCGGCGTCGACCGACACGGTGTAAGCCGTCCGCATGCTCTCCTTGTTGACCGACACCATCTGCGGCAGCGCGAGACGATCCAGTCGCGGCCCCTCGGCGGGAGCACAGATCACGCCACTGGTGTAGCGGATCATGAACGCGACCAGCTCCTCCGTCGCGGCGTCCGCGGCGAAGATCAGATCGCCCTCGTTCTCCCGGTCCGCGTCGTCCATCACGACGATCGCGCGCCCGGCGGCGATGTCGGCGACGGCTCGTTCGACCGAGTCGACCTGGATGCCCATCGTTCAGTCCCCCGCCGTCGAGGACGCCTTGGCCGGCTCGGTCTCGGCGGCAGCGAGGAGCTGGCGGCGGACCTTCAGCCAGGCAAGGAATCCGAAGACGCAGAACACGCCGTACACGATGTAGAGCGTGGCCGACGGATAGAGGCCGACGTTCAGCAGCAAGGGCACACCGACGATGTCGACCGCGATCCAGATCAGCCAGAACTCGACGTAGCCACGGGCCATCCCGTACGTCGCGAGGATGCTGCCGGTGAGGATCCATGCGTCCGGCAACGGGCCCCACGAGCCGAGCGACTTCAACAGGAAGTAGAAGCCGACGACCCCCACCACCGCGAGCCCGAGCAGCACGAGGCGTTCCCGCGAGGAGGCCCACCGAGGCGCGACCGCGCCACCGTCAGCGGCCTCGTGGTGCGAACGGGTCTGCCGCCAACGCCACCAGCCGTAGGCACTGACCGCGAAGAAGAAGATCTGCCGGCCGGCCTGGCCCCACAGGTTGGTGTCCTGCGGCGTATGGAAGACGCCGCCGAGGAAGACCGTGAACAGCAGCGCGTTGCCGACCATGCCGACCGGCCACGCGAGTACGCGCCGCCGCATCCCGTAGACGGCGCTGGCCAGACCGAACAGGTTGCCGATGATCTCGCGCCAGAGGATCTCGGAGCTGCCGATGTGAAGCTCGGCGTTCAGCAGCCAGGTAAGCCAGCTCATGCCAGTACTCCTTCGCGAACAAGCGTCAGGCGTTCGACGTACTTGGCAATCACGTCGACCTCGAGATTGACCGCCGCACCGGGTTGCTTTATTCCCAACGTGGTGTGCCTGAGCGTGGTCGGGATGAGCGCGACGGAGAATTCGTCGTCCCCGGCCTCGACGACGGTGAGCGAGACGCCGTCGACGGCGATCGAGCCCTTCTCCGCGACGTACTTGCTCAGGCTCATGGGGATCTTGAAGCGCACGAGGTCCCAGTGGTCGCTGTGCGCTCGGTCGGACAGCGAGCCCTCGCCGTCGATGTGGCCTTGCACGATGTGTCCGCCGAGCCGGGCGTCGGCCCGTACGGAGCGTTCGAGGTTGACCTGTTCGCCTTCGGCGAGCCGGCCGATCGACGTACGCGCGAGCGTCTCGGCCATCACGTCGGCGGTGAAATGCGCGCCGGGGGTGACGTCGACGACGGTCAGGCAACAGCCGTTGACGGCGATGGAGTCGCCTGGTTTGGCGTCGCTGCTGACGGTCGGACCTTGGATGTGGAGCAGGGCCGAGTCGCCACGCCTGTGCAGTCCCGCGACCGTGCCGAGTTCCTCGACGATCCCTGTGAACACTGTCTTCCTCGCCTCCCGGGTCACCGCTCGGGCGGTTCCGGGGTAGGCAGGGCACGCGCACCCGTAGTCGCCGCCGGTCACCTAGCGCAGGCGGAACCGGCAGGACGGTGCGCGTCCCGCGTGCTGCCTCCCATCCGGACTTTCACCGTCGGTCCAGGAGTTCCACCTGGTCAACCGTTCGCGTCCCTCGTTCGACGAGGGACCGCGACCGGGTCGCGGACTGTCACCGCCGGTTCGGACTTTCACCGACCCCGGAGCACGCGCGAGCTTTCGCTCGTACAAGGCCAGTGTGGCATGGCCGTGCAAGTGCCTCGCTACGAGACCACGCGGACGTACTGACGCTTCTTCTGCTCGCGAACGACGACGCCGAGCTTCACGAGCTCGACGCGCAGCTCGCGGACGTCGGTCTCGGAGTCCTTCTCCATCGCCTTCGCACGTGCCTTCAGCACGGCGTTCGCGCCGGGCGGCAGATCGGGCAGGTCCTCGACCCACAGCCGGTACTGGTCTTTGTACGGGTCCTCGTCCAGCCATGGGTAGCCGTGCGCGACGAATGCCGCACGGACGCGCTCGTGAGGCAGGTCCGACTTCTCCCGCGCCAGCTCCTCGCCGCGCGCACCGAGCAAGACGAGCTGCTTGCCGTCGAGGAACACCGACTCGACCTCGGCGCGGGTCGCCGAGGAGGGGACGTCCATCCGCCGCAGCTTCGTGTCCGCGTCCGACACCGTCAGCTGCAACGTCTCGTGCGCCCCGATCAACGCCAGCACGAGGCCGGCGATCGCCCCGAGCACCCACGCGCCGATCGTCACCCACGGCTCGGGAGCCTTGGTGGCCAGCTCGAGCAGGTCGCCGAACGGGATGCCCGGCACCTTCGCGAGCCACCCGGCGATCGCCTTGATCCCCCAGAACACCAGGGCACCGGCGACGGGGAGCCCGACCCACATCAGCATCGCGACCCACACCGGGTCACGGACGACGGTCTCCTCCGCCTGCGGCGCGGCATTCGATGTCATTTGCCGGATTCTGCCAAACCTTGCCAGAAACGTCAGGACGCGGCGGGGCGAGCCTCGCCGGCGAACGGGGCGAGCAGGGTGGCGCGCAGCGGAACGGTGGAGAACAGCTCCGACTCCGCCTCTTCGAGGTAGAGCGGATCGAGGTAGCGCTCACGGAACGACGTGGCCTCGCGCATCGCCGGGTCGTCGCGGATGAGCTTCGCGCACTGCTCGGCGGACTCGCGGCTCTGGTACGCCCACAGCGCCAGCACCTCGGACTCGTCCTCGGTCTGCCAGCGCCCGACCAGCCGCCCGCCGTACCGCTCCTCGATCGGCAGCAAGCGCTGCAGGAAGAAGGCCGTGAACGCGTCCGCCTTGCCCTCGGCCACGATGTAGCGACGGGCCCGGAAGAACATCAGCGCTCACTCCTCCACGAAGGATTCTCGGAGGCGACTGACGCCAGCCGCCGCAGCTCGTCCACCATCGCGCCGGGGTCGTCAGCAGCGAAGACCGCCGACCCGGCCACGAAAACGTCAGCCCCCGCTTCGGCGCACCGCTCAATAGTCGAAGCAGACACACCGCCGTCCACCTGAATCCACAGTTCGAGTCCGTGCTTGGCCACCAGCTCGCGGGTCCGGCGGATCTTCGGCAGGCACAGGTCGAGGAACTTCTGTCCGCCGAAGCCGGGCTCGACCGTCATCACCAGCAGCATGTCCAGCTCGCCGAGCAGGTCCTCGTACGGGTCGATCGGCGTCGCCGGCTTCAGCGCCATCCCCGCTCGCGCACCCTGGTTGCGCAGCTCGCGCGCGAGTCGTACAGGCGCGTGCGCGGCCTCGACATGGAACGTCACGCTCTGCGCGCCGGCCTCGGCGTACGCGGGCGCCCACCGGTCGGGGTTCTCGATCATCAGGTGGCAGTCGACCGGGATCGGCGACGCCTTGAGCAACGACTCAACGACCGGCAACCCGAGCGTGAGGTTGGGGACGAAGTGGTTGTCCATCACGTCGACGTGCAACCAGTCGGCTCGTTCGACGGAGGCGGCGGCCTCGGCGAGCCGCGCGAAGTCCGCGGACAGGATGCTTGGCGCGATCTGGACTGCCACGGAGGCCGAGTCTACTTGCCTCGCACTTGCCTCGGGGGAGCCGCTCCGAGCACGATGACTGACGTGGCCCGTAAGGACGAGGAGCTTGCCGAGTACAACCGCAAGCGCTCGTTTGAGAAGACGCCGGAGCCGAAGGGCCGCAAGCCGGCGAAGAAGGACACGCCCGCCGATCGGTTCGTCGTCCAGGAACATCACGCGCGCCGCCTGCACTGGGACCTGCGGCTGGAGCACAACGGCGTGCTCGCGTCGTGGGCGTTGCCGCGCGGCTTCCCGGAGACGACGTCGGAGAACCGGCTCGCGATCCACACCGAGGACCATCCGCTGGAGTACCTCACGTTCTCCGGCGATATCCCGGAGGGTGAGTACGGCGGTGGCGGAATGTTCATCTGGGACTCGGGAACGTACGAGGCGGAGAAGTTCACCGAGAAGAAGGTCACGTTCGTGCTGTCCGGCGATCGGGTGCGGGGCAAGTTCGCGCTGTTCCAGACCCACGACGACCAGTGGCTGATCCACCGGATGACGCCGGCCGAGACCTCGCGCGACCCGATGCCGCTCGAGGTCGAGCCGATGACCGCGGTCTCCTCCCGGACGTTCCCGAGCGACGAAGCCGACTGGGGGTTCGAGATCTCCTGGTCGGGCGTCCGCGCGCTCGCGTACGGCGAGGTCGGCCGGCTGACGCTGATGGCCGACGGCGAACGGGAGGTCACCCGCCAGTTCCCCGAACTCGCTCCGCTGGTGCGCAATCTCGGCTCGCGCCGGGCGGTTCTGGACGGGATCCTGACCGCGTTCGACTCGGCCGGCCTGCCGTCACGCGAACCGGTGGAGCGGCGGATCGCCGCCGACACCGAGTCGCAGGTCCGCCGGCTCCGTCGCGAGGCGCCGGTGACGTACGTGCTGTTCGACGCGCTCTACGCGGACCGGCGCAACCTCGTCGAGGTCCCGTACGAGGAGCGTCGTGCCGAGCTCGAGGCGCTCCGGTTGTCGGGGCCGAACTGGCAGACCCCGGCGTACCACCCCAGCGACGGTCTCGCCCTGCTGGAGGCGAGCCGGGAGCAGGGGCTCGACGGCATCGTGGCGAAGCGGCTCGCGTCGCCGTACCGCCCCGGCCATCGGTCCCGCGACTGGCGCGAGCTTAGGTAAGGCATCCTGTTCTCCCATGATCGGGATGTCTTCGCGACGTGCTGTTCTCGGTGGTGCCGCTGGTCTGCTGTTCGCCGGCTGCGGTCGTTCCGCCCCGCGGGAGTCGGCCGCGGCCAAGGGCTGGCAGTTCACCGACGACCTCGGAGCGAAGGTCTAGCTCGCGGCCGCCAAGCCCGAGGTGATCGTCACGACGACGTACGCGCGGGACGCGAAGAAGCTGCTGTACGGCTTCAAGGACGCGGCCCAGCTCGAGCAGGTCCGCAAGATCGCGCCGGTCGTCGCGGTGCCGATGGTCGATCGGGCCGACGCGGTGATCGGCCGCTTCGCGCGGCTCGCGAAGGCACTCGGCGTCGACCTCGAAGGCTCGCACGTTCGTACGACGAAGCAGGCCTTCACCGCCGCGGGCGAACGGCTGACGACCGCGGGCTCGCGTGGGTTGAGGGTGCTGTGCCTCGCCGGGTACGAGTCCGAGGTGTACCTCGCGAAACCGGTCGACGACCCGCAGCTGTCGTACTACCAAAGGCTCGGTGTCGACTTCGCCCAACCCGGCGGGACCGAGTACTACTGGGAGACGTTGAGCTGGGAGCAGGTCGGCAAGTACCCGGTCGACGTGATCCTCTACTCGGTCCGCGCGATGCCGCCGGACGGGCTGCGGAAGATCGCGACGTTCGCCTCGCTGCCCGCGGTGCCTGCTGGACAGCTGTGGCCGTGGAAGTTCGCGTCGATGGACTACGTCGACCAGGCGAGGTCGATGACGCAGCTCGCCGGCTGGCTCTCGGGCGCCGAGAAGGTTGCCTGAAGCGCTGGCAGGAAGCTGCCAGGCTACGCGTTGGGACATCGCCTGCGGCGGCCGCTTTTGTCCAGGTCGTTGAAACTTTTTCACGGTCATGGTGCATTTTCTGTTGACCGTCCGCATGCCGCTGCGTTCCCACCTTCAGGAGATCCGCGATGGCTCATTCTTCCGACTCGGACCGACGCTCCCGCCTCACTCGACGGAACCTGCTCCAGGGCACCGCCCTCACCGCGGCAGCCCTCGCCGGCGGCGGCCTGTTCGCCGGTCCTGCCCACGCCAGCCGGCTGATTGTCGGGCCGGGGCTCGAGGAAGGCGTCATGCCTCCCACGCAGTCCAACATCATCACCCCGATGTCGCCGACGGAAGCGCTCTGGAACGAGATCGACGGCGTGCCGACGATGTACATCCGCGACGGCTCCGGCGTTCGCAAGCCAGCGTCGTTCCGCTCGACGTTCGGCTTCTACGCCACCTGCGAGACGTGGGTAAGAGACTCGCTCCGTCCGCTGAGTGCCTCGCAGGGCTATCCCGGCCTCTCGTTCATCACCTCGGCAGGCGCCTACGTGAACAAGGCCGGCCAGCACGGCGCCGGGACCGCGGTCGACATCGACGAGATCGGCTGGAGCGACGGCCGGATCTCCCGCATGATCGGCCAGGACTGGCGAAGCGGCGACAGCGCGACGCGCAAGCGCTACTACGCGGTCGGCGCCACGATGCGGATCCACTTCCACTGGGTGCTCGACCACACGTACAACACCGCCCACCACGACCACTTCCACGGCGACTTCGGCGGCCCTCGCCCTCCCGTGTTGCAGAAGGGATCGACGTCCGACGTCGGCCCGGCCCAGCGCGTGCTGAACGAGTTCCAGGGCGCCGGCCTCGCCGAGGACGACATCTGGGGTCCGCTCACCACGGCGGCGTTCAACACGTCCAAGACGCGCCTCGGCATCTCGGGCGACCCGCACACGTCGTCCGCCGCCTACCGCGCCTGGCTGGAAGCCGTTGCGCGCAAGGGCTTCGCGGGAGTCGGCTGGTAGCAGTCGCCGTTTCGAATGAGGGCGTCCCTTAGCGAACAGATCGCTACAGGGACGCCCTTGAAACAGAGGTCAGCCGCGCAGCTCGACGGTGACCGAGCGGGTGCGATCGTCGGCGGGGTCGAGTTCCACCGGCAGCATCGTGCTCGGCCAGCCGAAGACGTCGAGGCCGGTCACCTCGACCGCTCCCCCGTCGACCGTCGCCGACGCCACGGCGCCGGCGTCGACGGGCAGCGTCAACGTCAGCTTGCCCTGCGGCGACCGGCCGCTCACCTCGCAGGTGAAGCGCGATCCCTCCCACCGCTGTGAGGTGATCCGCGCCTCGTCTCGCGCACGAGTGAACGCGGCCCAGTCGAACGCGCTCCAGATCGGCATCCCGAGGTCGCGCGCCGCCGACCAGCAAGCGTTCATGTAGCCGCTGGAGTACGTGTAGAACGAGACCGGATGCGACAGCATCGACATCGGACCGAAGTAGCGCTGGACCTTCTCCTCCATCATGCGCACGGTCAGCGCTGCCTGGCCGGCGGGATCAGCCGTCAACAGGGCCTTGACAGCAAGGTCGTCGTACGCCTGCGTGGACTGCTGGAAGCAGTCGAGCACGGTCCCGTCGCTGTCCACGAACCGCATCGGCCGCGCCGAGCCGGCGAGGTACTGCAGCCACGACGGACCCGCGTTCGTCGCGTTCAGGTCCATGTCGACGCCGAGCTCCGCGAAGATCCGCGGGACGTCAACGTAGCCCTTCCACCCGAGGCAGTGGTTGCGGTTCGTCAACGGTACGAAGCCGTACAGCTCCTGGAACTCCACGATGTCCTTGCGTATCACGTCCTCGACCAGCTCTTCCTGGTCCTCCCCCTCGAACGCCGGGTCGAACGCGTTGTGATGGATGCCGAACGAGTGCCCGCGCTCGCGCCACGCCGCGACCTTCTCCGGCGTCGCGATCGTCCGCTTGGTCGGGCCCAGCATCAGGTAGATCGTGATCCGGCCACCGTGGCCCTCCACAGCTTCGATGAGCGCGTCGAAGTGCTCGGGTGCCGACCAGTCGTCGTCGGAGTCCAGAACGAGCACGCTGCGCGTCGATGGCTCCGGGTAGTACCAGAGGCGTGCTTGCGGGGCCTTGGCGAGCTGGTTGACCGCGTTCAGCAGCAGCATCGCGTGGATGTCGGCCTGAGGGAGGTGCCAGCACGATGGGTCGGCGTAACCGGTGAGCAGGTCCTGCATGCGGTACGCCTCGCCGGCACCGAGTCCACGAGCGCCGACTCGGCCCGGATCTCCTTGCCTGATGAGCGAAACGGCCTTGGCGAGGTCGTAGGTGAACACCACGACGTTCCCCAGCTCGAAGATCGCGGGGAACGACGTCGGCGTCCGGGAGTCGAGCCACAGGTCCGCGACCACGTGCGCCTCGGCCGGGAGGTCGTAGCTGTCGGCCGGGACGTGCGTCTCGATCGGCTCGGACGGCACGCCGTCGCTTCGCGGCCGCACGTAGGCGGGAGAGATCATCGAGCTCGTGGGATGCAATCCCAGCTTGACAGCGAACAAGTAGGTCGGCCGAACGAGGACCAGCCGGCCGCCTTGGTCGGCATACGCGAGCAACGCCTCGACCTGGGCCTTCGAGAGCCGCATCCGCGTGACGACGACGAGGTCGTACGACGCCAGGTCCGGCAGCTCGGCGACCGTGGAGCCAGTCACCTCGATGACCTCGTGGTCGACCAAGCCCTCGGCGCGAAGGATCTCGCCGAGGTATCTGCCGAACGCCGCGACCTCCTGACCTTGCCTGACCAGTACGGCGACGGTCATGGATTCTCCTTGTGACGTTGAAAATCTGGTACGGCTAGCGGCACGCTTCCTTGCGCGATCGACTGGGCCGCGAGGATCGCGGGCGCGGCGGTGTCCATCGCCCGGTACACGTCGAACGCCGGCTGACGACCGTCGAGAACGGCGTCGCGGAACGCCACGTGGGTGTAGAAGTCGGCGTCGCCGTGGCCGCTACCGCGTGCCTCGCGCGGAGCGTTCGTGCGCTCGTACCGCCAGTCCACCTCGGCGAGGTCGTGCATCTGCGCGTCGGCCAGCCACATCCGCGGCTTGTCCTTCAGGCCGCGGTTCCACTCGACCCGACCGTTGGTGCCGAGGACCTGGTACCAGTGCCAGTTGCCGTCCGGGTGCGGGTTGGCGAAGCTCGCGGCGAGACGCATGACCGTACCCTTGACCGTCCGCATCAGCGCGACCTGCATGTCTGGTTGCGCGACGTCGGGATTCGCCTTGCTGGGTTGGTCGGTGCCCATGCCGACGACCTCGACGACCCGATCGTCGAGCACCTTCAGCAGCGGACTGAGCTCGTGCGGTAGGTAGTGGATCGGCGGCATCCGTTGCACCCAGGTGGGCTTCGCGTCGGGGTACTCGGCGAGCCGGTCCGGACCGAGCAGAGTGCCCGTGCGCGGGTCCTGGAACATGCCGCCGAGGTGGTAGTGGAAGTACTGCCCTTCGGCGTACGTGACGTGGCCGAGCCGGCCTTGCGCGACGAGGTCGGCCCAGGCGTCGACGAAGCCCCAGTACCTGGTCTGCTCGGCGAGTTGGTAGGTCAGGCCCGTGCGCTCGACCGCGTCCACGATGCGCCAGCAGTCCTCGATCGTGTGGGCCGCCGGGACCTCGGCGTGGACGTGCTTGCCGGCCTCGAGCGCGTCGGCGGCGAGGCCGCCTTGGTGCTCCGAGCGTACGGTGAGCGCTATCGCGTCGACGTCGTCGGCGGCGAGGACGTCGCCGTACCGCTCGTACGTGGCGACGCCCTTCGACGTCGTCACGCTGCCGAGGGCGCGCTCGTGCAGGGCTTTGATGGGGTCACAAAGGGCTGTGATGCGGAAGCCGGGAATCCTTTGGAGCAAGGGGATCCAGGTTCCGAGGGCCCGCGGTCCGAGGCCGACGACGGCCACGCGGATATCATCCACCGACTATCTCCGATATTTGAGAGATCAATCTCTCATATTGAATTTAGCGTACTCGTCGACTGTTGTCATCGCCTGGCCGGTAGCGGATGTTCACCGCGCTCCTGGTCTGGCGTTGGGATCCGGAGGGGATCCTTATTAGTCGGACGGTTCGTGGCGGTCAACCCATCCAGGGTCGCAGCTTCTCCGGATTGCGGACACCCCAGATGTGCCTGATCCGGTCGTCGTCGCGATGTCGAACGCGAGCACCGTGGCGACGACGCCCTCGCTGTCGACCACGGCGAGGCCGGGCTGGCCGTTGACCGTACGTTCCAGGACCGTGTAACCGGAGCGCTTGACGATGAGGTCGACGAAGTACTGGGCGATCTTGTCCCGGCCCTCCACCGGGAGGAGCTCGGCGGTGACGACGCCGCCGCCGTCCCCGATCGCCACGGCGTCGGGATCGAGGAGGCCGAGGAGCGCGTTGATGTCGCCGGCTTCCCAAGCCTGCTTGAACTCCCGCACGATTCCTGCCCGGTCGGCCCCCGGCGCCGTGGTCGGTTGGGCCGTCCGCACCGTCCGCGCGCGGACGACGCCAGCTGGCGACAGGCCGCCGGCGTACGGCCGACGATCTCGGCGACGTCGGCGAACGGGTAGCCGAAGACGTCGTGCAGCACGAACGCCACGCGTTCGGCCGGGGTCATCGAGTCGAGCACGACGAGGAACGCCATGCTGACCGACTCGTCGAGCGTGATCCGGTCGGCGGGGTCGCCCTGGTCACTGGCGCCCGTGGGGCGGCCGCTGATCCACTCCGGTGGTCCGGAACCGGCTCCGGGATCCACTCCCCCACGTAGCGCTCGCGCCGGGCACGGGCTGACCGGAGCTGGTCGAGGCAGATGCGGCTCGCGACCCTCGTGAGCCAGGCGGCAGGTGTCTGGATGGCGGCCTGCTCCTGCGGCGACATCGCGTACCAGCGCGCGTACGTCTCCTGCACGACGTCCTCGGCGTCGACCACCGAGCCGAGCAGCCGGTACGCGACGTTGATCAGCTGCCGCCGCTCGCGCATGATCGCGCCCAAACTCGGATCGGGCTGGTCGCCTGGCGTTGTCATCTCGGTCGGGCTCCTTCGGGTGTCGCGGTGCTCCTACCCGTTCGACGACGTGGGCTCACGAGATGTCAGGCCTGACGTTTCGTGCGGCCGTCTCGTCGAACGTCCTGACGACCCACCCCGACACCGATGGAGACGAACCTGTGGAACCCGTGCACGCGACGATCATCTACTACAGCGCCACCGGCACCGTTCACGCGCTCGCCGGAGCCGCTGCGGACGGGGCGGAGAAGGCCGGCGCCCAGGTACGGCTCCGCAAGGTGCCGGAGCAGGCCCCCCCGGGGCCATCCTCCCCTCGGGGCAGAGAACGCCGATGTCGCCGAGGCTGACCTCGACGACCTGGACTGGGCCGACGTCGTCCTGTTCGGAACACCCACGCGCTTCGGCACGCCCGCCGCCCCGCTGATGGCGTTCATCGGTACGACAGGACGGCTCTGGCAGACGGGCGGACTGGCCGACAAGGTGTACTCCGCGTTCACCTCGACCAGCACCCTGCACGGCGGACACGAGTCCACGATCCTCGCGCTGAGCAACGTCTTCTACCACTGGGGCGGCATCATCGTGCCGCCTGGCTACACCGACCCGATCCAGTACGAGACCGGCAACCCGTACGGCACCTCGCACGTCGCCTCGGCCGGTCCGCCCGACGACGTGGCGCTGGAAGCGGCCCGCTACCAGGCACGACGGGCGGTCGACACCGCTGCGGCCCTGAAGCTCGGCCGCCTGACGAACGGAGCACTCCGATGACCGACTTCAAGGCCCTGCTGGACGAGCGTTGCGCCGCGATCTGGGACAAGGATCTCGAACGGTTGCTGTCGTTCTACTCTCCCGACGTCGTGTACTTCGACATCGTTCCGCCTTTGCAGTACGTCGGCATCGAAGCGCTGCGGGGCAGGTTCACGCACTGGTTCGAGGGATTCGACGGACCGATCGGCCAGGAGGTCCATGACCTGACCGTGGTCGCGGGCGAGGACGTCGCGTCGAACTCGATGCTGATCCGCGCGAGCGGGAAGCGGGCGAACAGGCCCGAGGTGTCGTTCTTCGTACGGGCGACGTCGGTCTTCCGACGTTCGGGCGACGACTGGTTGATCACGCACGAGCACGTCTCTCTGCCGATCGACCTGACGACTCGAAGCGCCGTGCTGGATCTCGTTCCCTAGGCCGTGTCTGCCGCGCGGTTGCCGGCCTTGGCGCGGTACATGGCCTGGTCGGCAGCCCGCAAGAGCTCCTTGACAGTGGTCGCCTTCGACGAGTCGCCGATGCCGATACTGGCGCGGACGTAGATCAGGTCGTCGCCGTGCGGGACGGGACGGGCGACGTCGTCGGAGAGGCGGGAGGACAACGTCTCCGCCTCCTCGAGCGTGATGTCCCGTAGCACCAGGACGAACTCGTCGCCACCCACGCGCGCGACCGTGTCGTGCTTGCGGATGTGCGTCCGCAGCCGGTGGGCGATCTCGACGAGAACGTAGTCGCCGACGTCGTGGCCGTACTGGTCGTTCACCTGCTTGAACAGCTCGAGGTCGCAGTACAGGACCGCGACCCGCGCGCCCTCGGCGACGAGCATCTCCAAGCGGGTATGGAGTTCGGCGCGGTTGGGCAGGCCGGTCAGCGGATCGTGGGTCGCGCGGTGGGTCAGCTCGACCTCGCGCAGCCGGCGTTCACTGATGTCCTGGAAGTGGATGAGCTGGAAGTCCGGGATGCCCGCGGCGTTGGAGACCACCGAGCTCGTCATCGACACCCACACGGTCTTGCGCTTGCTGTCCTTCAGGCGCATGTCGCGCTGGGTGTAGCGGCTGCCGACGGGGATGTAGTCCTGGTCGTCCGGGTGCACGATCGTGGACAGCCCGATCCTGCGCAGCTCGTCGTCGGAGTAGCCGAGCATCTCGCAGAGCGCGGCGTTGACCCGGAGCAGTCGGTGCTCGCCCGGGTTGCCGAGGCCGGCCATGGCCATGCCGCTCGGTGCGTTCTCGAACGCCTGGCGGAAGCTGTCCTCGCTCGCCTTCAGGGCGTCCTGCTCCTGCTTGAGCTTGTCCATAGTGACCAGGAGCTCGCCGTGCAGGCGCGCGTTGTCGACGGCGATCGCGGCCTGCGCGGCGAACATCTCGAGCAGCTCGCGTTGCATCGGGTCGGGCATCCGACCGGTCGCGGGGAGGTCGACGCTGAGGACGCCGACGAGCTCGCCGCCCGGCGCGTACAGCGGCGCGACGAGCACGTCCTCCGGGTGCCACGCGTCGGGCTCGGTCGAGGTCGCGGCCTCGGGCATCCAGCTGGGGACCTCGTCGGGAAGCTTCGAGTCGCCGTGCGGGAGGTAGAGCAGGGCGCCGAGCGGCTGGGCGGCGGTGAGGATCTCCTCCCAGGCCGACCGCGGTGCGTGCTGCCCCTTGAGCTCGCGGATGTCCTCCGCCTCGTCGACCGCGGCGACGGCCGCGACCTCGAGCACCTCGTCGTGGACGAGGTTGATGAGCGCGACACCGAAGCCGAGGCTGTCGACGACGGAGTCGACGACGGTCTGGAGCGTGACGGTCAGATCACGCGCAGCGTTCAGCTCCCGACTGACCCGCTGCAACGTACGCAGGCCGTCGAGGTGCCGCCGCAGCTCCTCTTCCACTCTTCTCCCCAGGCTTCCCCTGAGGGTACTGGCCACCCAGCCCTTGGCGAGTCGCTGTCCGTATCCGCGGCCTCAGTAGCACCAGCCGTCGCAGGCGTACTCCCAGAGCGAGCCGCAGCCGGAGTCGCGCAGGAAGCAGCAGCACCAGGAGCAGCCGCAGCCGAGCTGTTGGTAGCAACAGGCGTGGCAGGTGGGGCCGCACCAGTTCGGATCGCCCAGGGCACAGTCGCAGTCGAGGACCTCTTCGTCAGCCTTGGCGGTGTCGTCGGGCCCGAGCTGGACGAGCAGGGCCCGGGCCTGCTCCTGGCCGAACGCCGCGATCGCTGCCGTGGCGAGCGGGCCGAGCGCGTCCTTCTCGATCGGGCCGTTCCTGACGATGTGCTTGGCCTGATCGATGACCTCGCGTTGCGCGCCGGTCAGCTTCTGGCCTGCTTCGAACGCGTCGAAATGCGCCAGCCAGAGCCGGCCGCGTACCTCGGGTGGCGAGGCGTCGTAGATCGCGCGCCGGTACGCCAACGGCTTCTCGACGACGGCCGCGTACGTGGTCGGAAGCTGCTCGCGGTTGCGGTCGAGCCAGGCCTCGACGTCGTTCGGCTTCTGCTGCACCGGCCGCGCGAGCGCCGGCGTACGGCCGGAGAGGACCATGCCACCGGCGACAGTCAGCCCTGCGGCGAGCTTGAGAAATCCCTTACGTGGAAGGGAGTTTGGACGGTGCGACAGCTCGCCCAGCGCCTCGAGGACGGCAAGCGTGGAGCGCGCACCGAGCGTTCGCATGAGGACGATGCCGAGGCCGACCCCTGTCCAGGCCCGTACGTCGTCATCGTCGACCCGCACCAACGTCGGCACGCTCGGCGGATCCTCGCCGAGCGCCTGCCGGCGCCAGGCCAGGACGTCGGGATGGTGCAACGGAAGAACCTCCAGCCGCTCCCCCGCCGCGTCAGCCACCGTGGCCGCGACGCGGCGACAGGTGCCGCAGGTGGAGTCGAAAGCAAGAACCCAACGCGTGTTGCCACTCATCACGCACCCCCGTACGCCGATGGACTGGTCGTTGCGTTCTGAGTCTTTGGAGCGGATCTCGGTAGATCAACCCACTATGTCGAAAGATTGGACCACTCGTGCCTTTTCGGCGCACTGGTCCACACCCGTCCTTGCCGTGCCGCGTCGGCGCAGCGTTCGCACGCGGGGTCCTCGCAGAGCAACGCCGCGGGGTCCGCACAGACCGCGGCGCCCGTGGCCTCGAGCACGTCGCGTACGGCGATGAGTCGGGCGCGGCAGTCGCCGATCAGGACCTCGGTGGTCTTCGGCGCGAGCGCCGGCTCGAGGTCGTCGAAGCGGTGGCTCTCGCCGGAGACGTTCGGGAACTCGGCCCAGACACCGGGCGCGGTCTTCGCATAGCGGTAGAAGAGCGAACGGCCGAGACGCTGTTCGGCGAGATGGATCGTGGTGTTCGAAGTGTGGCCAACGCCGAGCAGCAGCACGTGCCCGTCAAGGTCGGCGAGGACCTCGAGCGGTCCGAGTGGCCGGTCGAGTCGCTGGGCGGCGATCAGGTCGGCGGCGTGGCGGCCGATCGCGAGGTAGGAGAACAGCGGGTGCGGGCCGCGCTCGCGCGCGAACGACTGCCGGAACGTCTCCGCGATCCGGCCGAGGTAGCGGTCCACCGGCAGGTCGTACGAGAACGGATGCGCCTCCTCCAACGCTGCGTCGAACTCCACCCAGGTGGCGGCGGGCGTGAACGCGTTGAGTGGTCGCACCAGCCCCGGCGGTGCCGGGAGGCCTGTGCTCTCCCACGTACCGGCCGTCGTCAGCACCGTCCCGCAGACGTCGACCAGCGCCTGACAGACGGCCGGGGCTCCGCCTTCGACGGTCCCGAACGACCGCAGGGACGCGTGCACGATCACAGCCGACGAGGAGTCGAGGCCGAGCGAACGAAGTCCTGTCGCGATCTGCTCCTGGGTCACCACCACGCGGGTCAGGCTTGCAGGCGGCGGCCCAGCAGCTCAACCAGTTTGTCCAGCAGGAGCTCGACGTCGGCCTCTGTCGTGCGCCAGTTGACGATGGCGGGGCGGAAGGCGACCTTGCCGGCGTAGACGGTCGTGCCGGCGAAGACGGTGCCGTCGCGCAGGAGGTCGGCGCCCAGCGCGGTGTTCAGGTCGTCCAGCTCCGACTCCGGCACTCCCGGCGGCCGGGCGCGGAAGCACACGATGTTCAACGGCACGTCGGCCAGCCGTTCGAACGACTTCGACGCGTCCACCAACGCCGCCAGGTGCTGGGCCAACAAGAGGTGCCGCGCGACCATCTCCGTAACACCCGACCGACCGTACGCACGCAACGTGGCCCAAACGGCCAGGGAACGGGCCCGGCGCGACATCTCCGGCACGAGGAAGCCCGGGTTGGGCAGCGACCCCTCGCCGTACTTCAGGTACGGCGCCCCCACGTTGAACGCCGAGACCAGCAACGAGGCGTCGCGGACGAAGCCGAAGCCGCAGTCGTACGGCACGTTCAGCCACTTGTGCCCGTCGCAGCCGATCGAGTCCGCCCGCTCGATCCCCTCGGTCAACGGACGCGACGACGACGCCAGCCGGCCGAAGAGCCCGAACGCCGCGTCGACATGCAGCCACGCTCCGTACCGCTCGGCCAGATCCGCCAGGGCGGCAAGCGGGTCGAAGTCCCCCGCGTTCACCTCGCCAGCCGTGGCAAGGATGATCGACGGCGCCGAAGCCGACCGCAGCGCCGACTCGATACCGGCCAGGTCGGCCCGCCCCACCGCGTCGAGAGCGAACCGCCGAACGGTCCCGCGCCCGAAACCCAACATCCCCAAGGCCTTCACCGCACTCGCGTGCACGTACCCGCTGCTCACGATCGACGGCGCCGGCAGCCCGACGAAACCGTCCTCGGCGACATCGACTCCGAGCTTGGAAGCCCACCACCCGCGAGCCGCCGCGAGACCGGTGAAGTTCGCCATCGTCGCGTCCGACACCAGGAAGCCCTGCATCGCATCGGGCAACGAGAACAGCGACTTCAGCCAGTCGAGCGCGACCGACTCCACCCAGCTGCCGAACGAGGACGAGACCCAGCTGTACGCGTTCTGGTCGTACGTCGAAGCCAACCAGTCCGCCGCCAACGCGGCCGGCGTGACGCCGCCGATGACGAAGTGGAAGAACCGCGGCCCCGCCGACCGCGTCGACGCGACATCGGCTCGCGCGGCCAGCTCGCGCACCGCCGCGGCAGCCCCCACACCCTCCACAGGCAACGACGAGACCCACGTAGCAAGGTCGTCCACGGCATCCGCGGAGACCACCGGCGACGTGGCGAGCGAACGCAGATAACGCCCAGCCTCGCCAGCAGCCAGCGACAGCACCTCGGGAAACTCGGAACGCGAAGGCGAGACCATAAGGCCGCAGCCTAGGCCGAGGAATCAGTCCGGATTGACAAGATCGACAACCTCGGTACGCGAGGCCACACCCAGCTTGTGCAGGATGTTCGACACGTGCACCGCCGCCGTCTTCGGCGAGATGTACAGCCGGTGCGCGAGCTCCGCGTTCGTCAGCCCTTCCGCGACGAGCAAGGCGACCTCACGTTCGCGCCGCGTCAGGGCAGCGATGCCGGTGACCGTACGCTGCCCGTCCTCCGGCACCAGCCCGAGCAACGAACGCACCTGGTCCAGCTGCACGACCCGCCAGCCGCCCCACTTCGCCAGCAGCGCGGCGGCCGCGTGCACATGCACGGCAGCCTCGGCTCGCTGGTCCAACGCCAGCAGGCACCGCGCGGCACCGGTGTGCGCGGACCCCCGCATGTACGGCGTCATGATCGCGGACTCGGTCGTCGACCGGTACTTCTCCAAGGCTTCTGTGTAACGCCCGTGCGCCTCGGCGAGCTGCGCATCGACCAGCGAACGCCGGTCGTCCCACACGTCGCCGTCGAGCAGCTCGCCTGTCAGTCGGTCCAGCTCGTCCAGCGGCAACCCGAGATGCAGCGCCGCCGACAGCAGGTCGTGCGCCTGCGAGCCGCTCCGCCACTGTTGCTCCGGTAGCACCCGGTAGATCTCGGCCAACCACCGTTCCGCGCCGTCGAAGTCGTCGCGCCGGCAGGCCAGGTGGAACGCCAGACTAGGTATGACGAGCGCGCTCAACCCGGGAATCGTCTTCAGGTCCTCGAGCGTCTCCCCGACCCAGTCCAGCTCGCCCGCCTCCAGATAGAGGCCGGCGAGGAACACGCCGTGGAAGTCGCCCGTACGCCCGCGCCGCTCGTAGCCGCGGTCACGTTCGCGACCCTCCTCCAGCACGTTGATCGCCGCCGACAGGTCGCCCTCGCGGATCGCCATCCGCGCGCGGCCCTCGAAGTACGACGCGACCGCGAGCGCTTCGAAGCCCGCCCGCTCGGCGTCGGCACGCATCCGTTCCAGGAACGCGGCATGGTCATTCGGCGACTCCGGCGGAACGGTCGCCAGCAGATTGTTCAAGGCACGTGCGGCCAGCACCCATTCGCCGAGCTTCTCCGCCTCGTCGACGATGCTCGCCAACAGCTCCTGACCGGACGCGACCGTCGACCACTGGTTGACCAGCGCCGAGCCCTTCTCGACCAACGCGGCGAGGCGTACGGCCGGCAGGTCGTGCTCCTTCGCCAACGCCAGCGCTCGGTCGGCCCACTCGACGGCCTTCTCGTTCGACTCGCGCAACATCGCCGACTGCGCGATCGCGGTCATCGCGCGCCCCTGCTCCAGCCCCGGCGGGAGGTCGCCGATCATCGACTCCATCTCGTCGGTCAGCGCGTCGAGCTCTTCGTCCTGGTCCGCCTCGTGCGCGAGCCGCATCATCAGCACCAGCGCGTCGGCGCGTTCGGTCGGCGTCGTCGTACGGTCCCGCCACCGCCGCGCGTAGCCCACCGCGTCGCCCACCAACCCGGCGAGCCACGCCGCGCGGGCCGCGCCGCTCAGCAGGTCCTTGTCGTCCGCGTCCTCTTCCAGGCCCATCTCGGCGAGCCGCAGGGCCTGGTACGGCGATCCGATCGAGAGATACAGCTCCGCGCCTCGGCGGGCGGCGTCGACCATGTCGTCGTACCGGCCGGCGGCGCGGGCGTGGTACGCCACCAGAGCCGGGTCGCTGCCACCGGTCGCGATCAACGCGTCCAGCGCGGCCTCGTGCAACCGCCGCCGCTGCCGTCCGATCAACTGCCCGGTGATCGTCTCGCGGACCAAGGCGTGCCGGAACGTGAACTCGTCCTCGCCCGACTCGACCAGCACCCCGCGACTCACGAAGTCACGCAGAACGGTGATGAGCTCGTCCTCGGTCGCGCCGGCAACGGTGGCGAGCAGGTCGAACTGCACGCGATGTCCGAGCACGGCGGCCGCCTCGGCGATCCGCTGCGCGCTGGGGTCGATGTCGTCGACCTGTCGCCGCAGCACCTCCTGCAGAGACCACGGCAGCGGTCGCTCGTCAAGCGTCTCGAGGTCCGCGGCCTCGTGGCCGCGCATCAGCTCCTCGATGAAGAACGGGTTGCCGCCGGTCCTTTGGTGCAGCGCGACGACGACCCGCAGCGGGGCGGGCCGACCGGCGATCGAGGCGACCATCGCGGCGGTCTCGGCCTCGGTGAGTCGTTCCAGCCCGACCCGGTTGACGGCGTGCCGGCGCTCCATCCGGGCGAGGACCGCGGTGAACGGGCGGCGGGCGTGCAGCTCGTCGTGCCGGTACGTGCCGACGAGGAAACGCGGCCGGGCCTGGTCGGCGAGCCGCTCGAACAGAGCCGCGCTCTCCGAGTCCGCCCACTGCAGGTCCTCGAAGATGATCACGGCGTGCCGTTCGCCGACGAGGTCGTCGATGAGCTTGATCGCGGAGTGCAGGCGTTCGACTGGGCTGCGGCTGGGGTCGGCGAGCTCGGCGAGGCGGTCCTCGTCGGCGCCTGGCAGCGAGTCGACGGCGTCGAGGAGGACCTCGTACGGCCGCGCGAGCGAGCCGGGCTCGGCCTGTCCGACCAGCCGCAGCGTGGTCGGGGGCAGAGACTCCAACAGGGCATGGATCAGGCGGGTCTTGCCGATGCCGGGCTCGCCGGCAACGACAGCGACCTGCGGACGGCCGGACGTCGCGAGCCGCTTGAGGCGGCGGAGCTCGCGCTCCCGTCCGATCATCATGTGGGTGACGTCGTCACGCGTGCTTTGCACGTGGCGAAGATACCGCCGGAAGGCTCGGTGCGGCGCGACGCGCCTCGGCCTCGATTGGGCGGTGCGCCGGCGGTACCGGCGGGCGAGGGAGAGGATCCGGTGCCGGTCAGCGTCGGCGATCAGCTCCTGCTGCCGGGTGCTGGCGATGCTGGCGAGGAAGTCGCTGTGACCAATCATGTGTTCATAGTCGGCTCGTACGGGCCGCGAGCCATCGGGAGCGAACTGCGTATCTTGCGCGCCTCTACCTACCTAGTCGATCTTGGGCGGCGCCTAGGTACCTAGGAAGACCCGGATCGCCGGCGCGAACGCCTGGGCCAGGTCGTCGGCCGTACGGGAGGTCTGCCGTCATCCCGACGTCGGCGAGCTTCCCCCGCGGCAGCTGCTCGGCCACGGCGGCGGCGAGCCTCGAGCCCGTCGGTGCCGATACTCGCCGCGAACTCGTCCATCAGCGCAGTCTCCGCCGCCTTCGCCTCGGCGTACTGCCGCCGGGTGTGTCGCGCCGGATCGGCGCGGACCGACCTCCCATACCCGCGGATATCGGGCAAGCCACCGGAAAGTCGTCCGCGAGGCGCTTCGCCAGCGGTAGCAGGCTGTGGTGGTCCGGACCGCCTCCGTGCAGGAGGACGACGAGCGGGCTGGCGCCGAGGGTCGTCGCGCGGAGCGTCCAGCCGTCGGTCCCGCGGTAGCTCAGCTCGGTACCCATGTCGCCCACTTGACGACCCGTTCCGGTTAGGCAAGCCTAACCGTATCTAGCAGCCCACTCAGTGAAGGACTTCGATGCCCCGGCCCATTACCGTCCTCTCGGCCGCGTTCGCCGCGGCTGCCCTGTTCCTCGCCACCGCGTGTGGCTCGGGCGGCACCGATGCCAACGTGGCGAATCCCGGCGAGACCGCGGGGACCTCGGCGGAGCCGCAGCAGGCGGCGTTCCCCGTCTCGATCAAGCACAAGTACGGGGCGACCAAGATCACCGAGGCACCCAAGCGGGTCGTCGCGGTCGGCCTGGTCGAACAGGACGCGCTGCTCGCGCTCGGCGTCGTCCCGGTCGGGACCAGTGAGTGGTTCGGCGAGCAGCCCGGCGCGATCTTCCCGTGGGCGAAGGCCGCGTTCGACAAGCTCGGCGGCGAGCTGCCGACCGTTCTGCCGCAGGCGGACGGCATCCAGTACGAGAAGATCGCCGCACTCCAGCCGGACCTGATCATCGCGTTGTACTCCGACCTGACCAAGAAGGACTACGACACGCTGACCGCGATCGCGCCGGTCGTCGCCAACCCCGCCGAGTACACGGGCTACGGCATCGGCTGGGAGGAGCTCACGACCAAGGTCGGACTGGCGGTCGGCAAGGCGCCGGAGGCGCAGAAGCTCATCGACGACGTCAAGGCCAAGATCGAGACGGTCAAGAAGGAGCACCCGGAGTTCGCGGGCAAGAGCGGCCTGGTGGCGACGCCGTACCAGGGGATGTTCGTGTACGGGAGCGACGACCCGCGGTCGCGGCTGCTGACCTCGCTGGGCTTCACGCTGCCGCCGGATCTGGACAAGGCGATCGGTGACAAGTTCGGGGCGAACATCGCCGCGGAACGGATGGACCTGATCGACACCGATGTGCTGGTCATGATCATCGACACGTACGCGAAGGACCGTGCGGCGCTGAACAAGAACCCGCTCTACGCCGATCTGAAGGTGGTGAAGGACCGGCGCGACCTGCTGATCGAGACCAACACGCCGGTCGGTGCGGCGACGTCGTTCATCAGCGTGCTGAGCCTGCCGTACCTGCTGGACGACGTCGTCCCCCGCATCGCCGCTGCCGTGGACGACGACCCGGCGACGAAGGTCGAGCCCGTCAAGGCGTAGTGCGCTCGATCAGGCTCTTTGGCCGGAGGTCCGTCCAGTTCGCCTCGACGTAGTCAAGGCAGGATTGACGGACCTCCGGTCCGTGGACTTTCGTCCACCCAGCGGGCACATCGGCGAAGGCTGGCCACAGGCTGTGCTGGCCCTCGGCGTTGACCAGCACGTAGTAGCTTCCGTCGTTGTCCTCGAACGGGTTCGTCATCGTTTCTCCTTTGCTCGTTGCCGCAACGCCTCGAGTGCGCTGAACCAGCCCTCCGCCAGCTCGCGCACGCGCTCTTCTGACAGCACACCTTCCGCGAACGTCCATTGGGCGAACAGCACCGCGCCCTCCGGACGGTCCTGCGTCGCGGCGTTCACGACGAGGGCGTGTCCAGCCGGCATGTCCGGGTCCGGGCCGACCTCCGCGACGGCCGCCTCGGGCGCGTACGACCAGTCGGCGTCGTTGGGGAAGCCGAACCGGCCGAGATAGTTGAACTCCACCCGCGGTGGCTCGTACCCCGCAAGTAGCTTTCTCGTGCTGGGGTTGAGATGCCGCAGGATCCCGTAGCCCAGACCGCTCTCCGGCAAGGTGGCCTTGACGTTCGCCACCGCGGTGTCGAGGTCGTCGCCCACGTCGAGCGCGACCGGGTAGACGGTGGTGAACCAGCCGACCGTCCTCGACAGGTCGAGGTCGTCGGAGTCGCGGCCGTGGCCTTCCAGATCGACGAGAACGCTTCCCCCGAAGGCCATGCCGAACGCGGCGAGCAGCACGTCGTTGATGGTCGCGTCGAACCTTGTCGGAACGTCGGTCAGGAGGTCGCCGATCGGCATCGACATCGTGACCTCGCGCATGGCGCCGACGACGTCGCGCGTGCTGTCGAGTGGCCGGTCGACGGGGAGTGCGACGCCGTTCGCGAGCGTGTTCTCCCAGGTCGCGAGCTCGTTCTCGCGGTCCTTCGCCTGTTCGACGAGGGCGCGGGCCCAGGAGCGGAACGGGATCTCGACCGGTGCGAGGTTCGGCTGCTCGCCCGTGGTGACGGACTGCCAGGCCGTTGCGAGGTCGGGCAGCAGGACGCGCCACGAGACGCCGTCGACGACGAGGTGATGGGCTGTCAACAGCAGCTTGCCGGGGTTGCCGTTCCCCGCGTCGAACCAGACCGCGCGGAGCATCTCGCCTTGGCCAGGATCGAGCTTCGCCCTTGTCGCGCGTGCGGTCTCTTCGACGAGCCGGGTGAGCGCATCTCCTTCCAGGCCGGCGATGTCGACGCGTTCGACCAGGGTCGCGGCGTCGACGCAGCCGACCGGCGGAACGTGCAGCGACCATTCGTCGCCGTTCTTGACGAGTCGCGCGCGCAGGAGGTCGTGCCGGTCGACGATCGCCTGCAGGATGACGATCAGCGCGGCTTTGTCGAGCTCGGCCGGCGTGCGTACGAGGTTCGCCTGGTGGTAGCCGGCGTACGGGCCGCCGAGCTCGCGCAGCCAGTGCATGACCGGCGTGAGCGGTACGTCTCCGGTGCCGTCCTCGGCGGTGATTGGCGTTGTGTCGGCGGCGATCTCGCAGAGCGCGGCGACCGTACGGTGGCGGAACACCTGCTTCGGCGTGAGGCGGACGCCGGCCGCGCGGGCCCGTCCGACCAGCTGCATCGCGACGATGCTGTCGCCGCCGAGTGCGAAGAAGTCGTCGTCGATGCCGACCTCTTGCAGACCCAGCACTTGGGCGAAGACGTCGCACAACGCCTTCTGCTGTGGGGCTTCCGGCGCGCGCCCGCTGCTCACGACGGTGAAGTCGGGCTCGGGTAGGGCGGCCTTGTCGAGCTTGCCGTTCGACAGGGTCGGCAGTTTGTCGAGGACGACGATCGCGGCCGGCACCATGTGGTCGGGGAGCAGGCTCGCGACGTGCTGGCGCAGCGCCGGCCCGGCGTCCTCGGGTGCGACGACGTAGGCGACGAGGCGGGTGATCGCCGGACGTTCGGGCTGTCACCACCACGTCGCGGACCGCTTCGTGCCGGGCGAGGGCGGCCTCGATCTCGGCGAGCTCGATGCGGAAGCCGCGCACCTTCACCTGGTCGTCGGCGCGGCCGAGGTAGTCGAGCTGCCCGTCGACCGTCCAGCGGGCGAGGTCGCCGGTGCGGTACATCCGCTCGCCTGGCGTGAACGGGTTGGCGACGAACCGTTCGGCCGTGAGGTCCGGCCTGCCCAGATAGCCGCGGGCAAGTCCGGCGCCGGCGAGGTACAGCTCCCCCGGCACGTTCGGCGGGACCGGCCGCAGCCGGTCGTCGAGGACGTACGCCTGGGCGTTGTGCACCGGCCTTCCCACCACGGGCTCGGCACTGTCGCGGAAGCGTCCGACGAGCGCGTCGACCGTGGCCTCCGTGGGGCCGTACAGGTTGAAGCTCTCGGTCCCCTCGATCGTTCTGAGCCGCTCCCAGAGCGCGCGGGGAACGGCCTCGCCGCCGACGCCGACGACCGCGAGTGGGCAGGTGTCGTCGTCGAGCAGGCCGAACTCCACCAGCTGTTGGAAGAACGACGGTGTGACCTCGAGGAAGTCCCAACCCTGCTTGCGGATCGCTTGCGCAAGGAGCTCGGGGTCGCGGCGCACCTCGTCGTTCACGACGTGCAAGGCGTGGCCGTCGAGCAACCAGAGCTGGGGTTGCCAGGACGCGTCGAACGAGAAGGACCAGGCGTGGCCGACGTTCAGCTGCTCGCGGCCGGTCAGGTGTTGGGCGCGACGGTAGAGCGTCTCGCGGTGGCTGTGGAACAGGTTGACGACGCTCGCGTGCGAGACCACCACGCCCTTCGGCTTGCCGGTCGAGCCGGAGGTGTAGATCACGTACGCGGGATGCTCGGGGTCGACCTTGCTGTCGACGTTGCTTCCGTCGTCCGACAGCTCGGCCTGGTCGAGGCGCAGCCCGTCCGCGAGGTGGGCGGTCTCGGCGACCGTCAACGTGAGCACGGGCTTGGCGTCGGCGAGCGTCTGGGCGATGTGGTCGGGTGGGTTGGTCGGGTCGATCGGGAGGTATGCGGCGCCCGCCTTCTGGACGGCGAGGATCGCCTCCATCGTGCGGCCCTCTCGTGGGAGGACGAGTGCGACGATCCGTTCCGGTCCGGCGCCTTGCTCGATCAGCAAGCGGGCAAGGCGGTTCGCGCGTTCGTTCAGCTCGGCGAACGTCAGCGTGAGGTCGTCCGACACCAGCGCTGTCGCGTTCGGGGACCTGGCGACCTGGGCCTCGAACAGGCCGGGCACGGTCGTTTGCTCGACGTTCAGCGGTGTGTCGTTCCACTCGACGAGCAGGCGATGACGTTCCTCGTCGCCGAGGACGTCGATCGCGCCGATCTGCTGGGTCGGATCGGTCACGACGGCCTGCAGAATCCGCCGCAGGTGTTGGGCGAACGACTCCGCCGTGGCCTGGTCGAACAGGTCGGCGCTGTACTCGAGCACGCCGTGGACGGCGTCGCCGACCTCGACGAAGTCGAACGAGAGGTCGAACTTCGCCGTCTTCGCGCCGAGCGGCACGGGCCGCGCCTCGACGCCGGGGAAGGCGAGACTGCCGTCGGTGCCGGCGACGTACACGACCATGGTCTGGAACAGCGGATGTCTGGCGAGCGATCGGGCCGGGTTGAGGACCTCGACGAGCCGTTCGAACGGGACATCCTGGTGGTCGAACGCGGCGAGGTCGGCGTCGCGTACGCGGGCGAGCAGGTCGGCGAACGTGGGGTCGCCGGAGGTGTCGGTGCGCAGGACGAGCGTGTTGAGGAAGAAGCCGACCAGGTCCTCCAGCGCCTCGTCGCCGCGGCCGGCGATCGGGCTGCCGAGGGGGATGTCGGTGCCGGCGCCGAGCCTGGTGAGGAGGACGGAGACGGCGGCCTGGACGAGCATGAACATGCTGACGTCGTTGGCCTTCGCGAGCTCGCGCAGCCGTTGCGCGAGGTCGTGGTCGAGGGAGAGGTCGACGGATCCGCCGCGATAGCTGGCCTCGAGCGGTCGGGGCCGGTCGTACGGGAGACTGAGCTCCTCGGGCAGGTTCTGCAACGTGCGTTGCCAGAACGCGAGCTGCCTTGCCGCCAGGCTGTGGTCGTCGTTCTCGTCGCCTAGGAGGTCGCGCGACCAGAGCGTGTAGTCGGCGTACTGGACCTTGAGCGGTGCCCAGTCGGGCTGGGTGTCGTCGAGTCGAGCTCTGTAGGCGGCGGCGAGGTCGGTGGTGAGAGGGCGTTCGGACCACTCGTCGCCGGCGATGTGGTGGAGCAGGAGGAGGACGACGTGGTCGTTCGGAGCGAGCTCGAAGATGGTCAGCCGGAGCGGCGCCTCCCGATCGAGCGCGAACCCGTAGGTGGTCGCTTCGGCAAGCAAGGCAGGGAGTTCCGCCTCGTCCGTCTTGATGCGTGCGGTGTGGAGACTGGGGTCGTCGAGGATCTGCTGGTACGGCTCGCCGTCGTGGTCAGGGACGATCGTGCGCAGAGCCTCGTGGCGCTGCGCGAGATCGTGCACGGCGGCCTCCAGCGCCTTGATGTCCAGCGGGCCGTCGAGGCGCCAAGCGAGCGGGATGTTGTAGGTCGGAGAGGGGCCCTCGACCTGATAGAGCACCCACATCCGTCGTTGCGCGGCCGACAACGGCAGACGGGTCGGGCCGCTCGTATGAGGTGAGCGCCGGTCGCGCCGTCCGCTCAGTGAGCCGGCCGGTGAGCTTCGCGACCGTCGGCGCATCGAACACGTCGCGCAGCGAGAGCTCGGCGCCGAACGCGCTACGGACCCGGCTGACGAGCCGCATCGCAAGTAGTGAATGCCCACCGGCGGCGAAGAAATCATCGTCGATGGAGATGCTCGGCAACCCGAGCACCTCAGCGACGATCCCGCCCAGCAGCTCCTCGCGCTGGGTCCGCGGCGCACGCCCAGAGGTGGTGACAGTCGGGTCGGGCAGCGCCTTCCGATCGAGCTTCCCGCTCGGCGTCAGAGGCAGCGCATCCAGCTCGACGATCGCCGAAGGCACCATGCCCGCCGGCAGCTCCCCGGCCAGCCCAGCCAGCACCTCCGCCGCTAGCAAGCTCACACCAACCGGACTCGTGGCCGGACTGATGGTGGCCGGACTGATGGTGGCCGGACTGGTGTCACCGCCAGCAGCATCACCGCCAGCACCAGCACCTGTTCCAGCAGCACTTGTTCCAGCAGCACTTGTTCCAGCAGCACTTGTCCCAGCAGCACTTGTTCCAGCAGCACTTGTTCCAGGGATCTCGGCCTCTAGGCCGAGATCCCTGGAACAACTCGGTCCCGGGGCAGCGACGATGTAGGCGATGAGGGCGTCGCCGCGGACGGTGGCGGCGGCTTGGGCTACGGCGGGGTGGCGGGTGAGGGCGGCTTCTACCTCGCCCAGCTCGATCCGTACTCCTCGCACCTTCACCTGGTCGTCTACACGGCCGAGGTACTCCAGTACGCCGTCGCGAGTCCAGCGGGCGAGGTCGCCGGTGCGGTACATGCGCTGGCCGGGCGTGAACGGGTTGGCGACGAAGCGCTCCGCCGTCAAAGCCGGCCGGGCGAGGTAGCCGCGGGCCAGCTGGGGGCCGGCGAGATACAGCCCCCCCGCCACGTTCGGCGGCACCTGTCGGAGCGCTGCGTCAAGGACGTACGCCTGGGTGTTCCAGACCGGCTTGCCGATCGGGACCGTGTGGCCGCCCGCCTCGACCGGCCACGCGGTCACGTCGACGGCCGCCTCGGTGGGGCCGTACAGGTTGTGCAGCTCCGCCGGCAGCGAGAACCTCTCGACCAGGTCGAGAGGCAGCGCCTCGCCACTGCAGATCACCCGCCGCAGACCCACACAGTCCACAGCCGAAGGCTCGTCCAGGAACACCCGCAGCATCGACGGCACGAAGTGCACAGTGCTGATCCGCTCCCGCTGGATGAGCGAGGCCAGGTACCGCGGGTCGCGATGCCCGTCCGGCTTCGCGACCACCAACGTCGCCCCGACCAGCAGCGGCCAGAAGAACTCCCAGACCGACACGTCGAAGCTCGAAGGCGTCTTCTGCAGCACCCGTTCACCGGGCGAGAGCCCGAACGCGTCCTGCATCCACAGCAGCCGGTTCACGATGCCCGCGTGGGTGTTGACGACACCCTTCGGCCGCCCCGTCGAGCCGGATGTGTAGATCACGTACGCCGGGGCCAGCGGATCGAGCTCCGCGACGCGCCAAGGCTCGCCGTCGTCGGCGAGGTCGACGTCCTCCAGCGTCAGCACACAAGCCGGACGCGCGTCGTCGAGCATGAACGCGACCCGTTCGGCCGGATAGTCCGGATCGACCGGCAGGTACGCGGCGCCGGCCTGGTGGATCGCGTAGAGCGCGACCACCAGCTCGAGAGAGCGCGGCATCATGACCGCGACCAGCGACTCCGGCCCGACACCGCGCTCGCGCAGCCGCCGGGCGAGCCGACCAGCCACCACGTCGAGCTCGGCGTACGTCAGCTCGGTGTCGCCGAAGACCAAGGCAACAGCGTCCGGAGTCCGTGCGACCTGCTCGCGGAACAGCGCGGGCAAGGTCGTCGCCGGCACGTCGTGCGCGGTGGAGTTCCACCGACCGAGTGCGGGACGTTCGGCGGGATCGAGCAGGCCGAGCTCGCTGAGCCGCGTGTCAGGGCTGCTGGCGAGAAGCCGTTCCAGCCGGGCGAGGATCGCACGAGCGGACTCGCGGTCGACCAGGTCCTCGGCGAACTCGAGCATCAGCCCGATCCGCTCGTTCTCCTCGACGACGGTGAAGTGCAGGTCGAACTTCGCGTCCCCGGTGTCCATGCCGAACCACTCGGTCGGCATCCCCAGCACGTCCGGATCGCCGCCCGGCCGGTGGTGGTAGCCGAGCATGACCTGGAACAACGGGTTGCGCCCAGCGACCCGCGCGGGGTTGAGCGCCTCGACGACGCGTTCGAACGGCACATCCTGATGCTCGAACGCGGCGAGGTCCGACTCCTTGACCCGCCCGAGCAGCTCGGTGAACGTCGGATCGCCCGACAGATCGGCGCGAAGCACGAGCGTGTTGACGAAGAAGCCGACGAGGTCGTCGAGCGCATCGTCCGTACGCCCGGCGATCGGCGCACCCAGCGGGATGTCCTCGCCGGCACCGAGCTTGCTCAGCAACGTCGACACAGCGGCGTGGAAGACCATGAACATGCTCGCGCCGGTCTTCGCCGACAGCTCTCGCAGTGCGCGGTTGGTCGCCGCCGGGAGCCCGAGCTGGACCGTGCCACTGCGCCCGATCGGCGAAGCGGGACGCGGCCGGTCGAGCGGAAGCGCCAGCTCTTCGGGCAGTCCGGCCAGAGCCTTCGTCCAATACGCGAGCTGCTCGTCCTCGGCACCGGAGGCGAGGAAGTCCTGCTGCCACAAGGCAAAGTCGGCGTACTGCGCCGGCAGCGGGTTCCACTCCGGCACGCCACGGGCGGCCCGAGCCTGGTAGGCGCGGGTGAGGTCGGTGAGGAACGGCCGGTCGGACCACTCGTCGGTCGTGATGTGGTGCAGCACGATCGTGACGACATGGTCGTCATCGCCCAGGCGGAGAACGTGGACGCGCAGCGGGATCTCGTTCGCGAGGTCGAACGGCCGACGCTTGAGCTCGTCGACCCGAGCGTGGAGATCGTCGACTTCCTCGACCGAGAACGGCACCGCCACGTCAGCGTCCAGGATGCGCTGGCCAAGGTCATCGACGAGCGTGCGCAAGGCCTCATGCCGCGCGACGACGTCCTGCGTGGAGCGCCGGAGCGCATCGACGTCGAGAGCACCGCGCACACGGAACACCAGCGGGAAGTTGTACGCGACACCGCCGCCAAGCTGGTCGACGAGCAGCAGCCGTCGCTGCGCCGCGGACAGCGGAACGACGTCTGGTCGGGGCCGAGGTCGTACCGGCGGGCGGGCCGGCTTCCCCACCGCGGCGCGCTCAGCCAGTCGAGCCGGCGTCGGCGCCTCGAACAGGTCGCGGATCGCCAGCTCGGCACCCAGCTCCGTCCGAGCCCGGCTGATCAGCCGGGTGGCGAGCAGCGAGTGCCCGCCGAGGTCGAAGAAGTCGTGCTCGACGCCGACCTCGGGTAGGCCGAGAACCTCGGCGAACAACGCGCAGAGGATCTCCTCCTCACGATTCGCCGGAGTGCGCGACCCGGTGAGAACGACGGGTTCGGGATCGGGCAACGCCCGGACGTCGAGCTTCCCGTTCTCCGTGATCTGCAGCGCCGGCACAGCAACCAGCGCCGACGGCACCAGGTAGTCCGGCAGCGTGACCTTCAACGCCGTACGCACCTGCTGCACCAGCGCGTTGTTCCGCCGCGCCTCCCCCGGATCGTTCGCCAACACCTCCGCGCCGGTAGGCAGATAGCCGCCGACGTACGGGCCGGTCTCCCTGGTGAAGATCGCGTCGAAGCACCCCAGCGTCGCGGACCACGTCAACTCGACGTGATACCCGAGCCGCTCGCCAGCCGCCCGCACCTCCTCCTGCTCCACCCCCGCCTCACCCAACCGCCCGTCGGGGATCGCGCGGATCCGCACTTTACCCACGGAAGGGGCGTTAGCAATCGATTCCACTACCCCGGGAACGCCCCCTTCGTGGGTAAAGTCGACGGACGGTGCCGTGGAGAGGTCGGTGGCGGTGAACGGTGGGCGGTGGAGGACGACGTCGTAGCGGAACTGGGTCAGCTCGTTGAGGTGCCGGCCGGCCTTCGTACGGATCCGCGCACCCGGGAACGAAGCGAAGAAGTCCGGATCGACCAGCAGCTCCTTCTCCAACGCCACCGAGCGATCGACCGCTCGTTCGTCCTCGACCCCACGTGCCCGCTGGATGGCGGTGTGGAACGTTCGCGTCAACCGCAGGTTGCGTACGTCGCCGAGGAACAGCGCACCGCCCGGCGCCAGCAGCCCCAGCGCCCGCGAGATGACCTCGCGTAGGTAGTCGAGGCTCGGGAAGTACTGCACGACCGAGTTGATCACGATCGTGTCGAACGTCCCCGCCGGCAAGCCGTCCACCACATGGGCCGGCTGGCAGCGCAACGTCACCTTGTCAGCCAGCTCGGGCACCGAAGCGAGACCCGTCCGCAGCTTCCCGATCACCGGAGCCGCGAAGTCCGTCGCCCAGTACTCCTCGACCTCCGGCGCCAAAGCCGACAGCAGCAGGCCCGTACCGACACCGATCTCCAGCACCCGCCGCGGCACGAGCTCGCGGATCCGTTCGAGCGTCCCGGCCCGCCACTCCCGCATGTGCTCCAGAGGGATGGGCTGGCCGTCGTAGCTGGACTCCCAGCCGGCGAAGTCCTCCTCGAACAACGCGGTGCCGATCTCGGTGTACTCGGCGTCGTAGATCTCCTGCCACTCGCCGATCTGCTCGGCCTCGACCTCCCGGCGATCCGTGTCGACCGTCGGCACCACATACCCCACGAGCCGTTGCGTCCCGGGCGCCGTCGGGTCGTCGCGCGCCACGACAGCGGCCTGCGCAACCCCGGATTGACGTGCGAGTACGGACTCGATCTCGCCCAGCTCGATCCGGTGCCCACGGACCTTCACCTGGTCGTCGGTCCGGCCGAGGAAGTCGAGGTTGCCGTCCGGCCGCACCCGCACGAGGTCGCCGGTCCGGTACATCCGCCCACCAGCGGGGCCGAACGGGTCCGCCACGAACCGGTGCGACGTCAACCCCGGCTGGTCGAGGTAGCCGCGCGCCAACCCGAGCCCGGCGACGTACAGCTCCCCCGCCGCGCCATGGGGCACGGGCCGAAGCCACGGGTCGAGCACGTAGCCGCGCGTGTTCCAGATCGGCTTGCCGACGGTCGGCGTGGCGCTGTCGAGCGTCCCGCCGCCGAGCGTGTTGATCGTGCACTCGGTCGGACCGTAGAGGTTGTACCCGTACACCCCGTCGGTGTCGCGCAGCGCCGACCACACCGCGTCCGACACCGCCTCGCCGCCGAGCAGCACGAGCGCCGGTCGGTGCCCCTCCAAGAGCCCCTGCTGGATAAGGAGATTCGCGTACGTCGGCGTCACGTTCACGACGTCGATCGCATGCTCGTCGCAGTACGCGACCAGCGCGTCGGCGTCGCGCCGCAGCTCCTCGTCGCAGACGTGCACCTCGTGGCCCTCGACGAGCCAGAGCAGTTCCTCCCACGACATGTCGAACGCGAAGGACACCGTGTGCGCGATCCGCAGCCGCCGCCCGCCGGCGGAGGCGATGGCTGGGTCGAAGATCGCCTCACGGTGGTTGAGCTGCATGTTGGTGAGGCCGCGGTACGGCGTCACGACGCCCTTCGGCCGACCGGTCGAGCCGGACGTGTAGATCACGTACGCCGGATGCTCCATCCGGTCCGGGTCGCCCGGCGTGAAGCCGGGCCGCTCCTCGTCCGCCAGCCCCGCACCGGAGTACGCCGTCAGGTCAAGCGCATCGAGCACGATCCGGCCGTCGCGTTCCGGCAGCCTGCGGGCCACGGCCGCGGTCGTGAGCAACAGCTCAGGCTCGGCGTCGCCAAGCATCAACGCGAGCCGGTCGTCGGGGTGGTCGAGCTCGAGCGGCAGGTACGCGGCGCCCGTCTGAAGCACCGCGAACAACGCGACGACCATGTCGACCGAACGAGGAATCGCCAACGCCACCAGGCGTTCCGGCCCAGCGCCGCGCTCGATCAGCAGGCGGGCGAGCCGATTCACTCGGGCATCGAGAGCGGCGTAGCTGACGACCTCCTCACCGAAGACCAGGGCAGTGGCATCGGGTGTCTTGCGGGCCTGGGCGGTGAGCAGTTCGGCGACGGTCTCGTTCGGTATCGGATGCTCGTTCGAGTCCCACGTGGTCTCGCCGAGTCCGATCGCGCCGACGGGCTTGGCGACGTCGCCGGTGAGCTGGTCGAGCGCGGCGGTGAACCGTTCTGTCAGGCTGGTGGCGAAGTCGCGTTCGAAGAGGTCGGGCCGGTACGACAGCGTGACCTGGATCCGTCGCGACGGCGTGATCACCATCGTGAGCGGGTAGTGCGTCGCGTCGACGTTCACGACCTCGGCGATCCGGTGCCGCTGCCGGAACTCGGCGAGCCGCTCGTCGCCGTCGGCCGCGCGCAGGACGAACAGCGTGTCGAACAGCTGGCGGTGGCCGGAATCCTGTTGCAGGGTGGAGAGTCCGAGGTACTCGTACGGCATCGTCGCCGCGCGATCGGCCTGGATGCGGTTCAACAGGTCCAGAGCCGGCTCGCTGGGGTCCAGGGCGATGCGGGTCGGAACGGTGTTGAGGAAGAGTCCGATCGTGGTCTCGACGTTCGGTACGCCGGTCGGCCGCCCGGCGACCGCGGCGCCGAACACCACGTCGGAGCGACCGATCGCGTTGGAGAGCACGAGCGCCCAGGCCGCGTTGAGCATCGTGTTCAACGTGACGCCGTTGCTCCGCGCCTGCTCGCGGATCGCGTCGCTCACCTCCGGCGGCAGGTGCACGTCGACCGTGTCGGGGAGAACCGGCGCGGGGCCCGCGTCGGCACCGGCGACGAGCGTCGGCTCGTCCAGGCCGGAGAGCGTGTTTCGCCAGACTTGCTTGGCGATCTCCAGGTCCTGCCGGTCGAGCCAGCCGAGGTAGTCCCGGTACGTGCCGGGCGTCGGCAGCTCGCCCGTGCCGTCGTAGTGGTCGAACAGCTGCTCCATTACCAGCCACTCCGACCAGCCGTCCCAGAGCAGGACGTGGTGGCTGAGCACGATCAGGTCGCGGTCCTCACCGAGCCGGATCAGCATCGCGCGGCAGAGCGGTGGTCGGGTGAGGTCGAAGCGTTTCTGCCGGTCCTCGGCGAGCAGCCTGTCAACCTCGGCTTGCTGCTCGTTCTCGGGGAGGTGGGTGAGGTCGAGCTCGGCGAGCGGGATCGTCGCTGTGGAAGCGATGCGCTGCACGGGCTGGCTGAAGCCGTCGCTGAGGAACCCCGCTCGCAGGCTGGGGTTGCGGACGAGCAGGCCGTCGAGGCTGGCGCGCAGCTTGTCCGCGTCGACGCGGAACTCCAGGTCGAACGTCGCCTGTCCGGTATAGACGTCGAGCCCGCCGCCGTCATAGGTCGCGAGGAAGTACAACCCCTCCTGCAGCGGCGACAGCGGCCACAGCTCGTCGCCTCCGACGCGTTCGCGCTCGGCGTCGGTGAGGGTGAGCAGCGGCCCACTGTCGAGAACGTCCTCGGAGAGCGTCGTCGCCACGGCCGCCAACGCGCCGGGGGTGCGCTGCTCGAACACGTCGCGCGGGCTGACCTCCAGCCCCTGCTTGCGCGCTCGGGTGGAGACGCCGATCGAGGACAGGCTGTCGCCGCCGAGCAGGAAGAAGTCGTCGTCGACGCTCACCTCGGCCCGGTCGAGTACGTCGGTGAAGATCGCGCAGAGAATGCGCTCGCGTTCAGTGGAGGGTGCCCGGCCAGAACCGCTCTCGACGGTCGGTGAGGGCAGCGCCCGGACGTCGAGCTTGCCCGCCGGCGTGAGCGGCAGAGCGTCCAGCTCGACGATCGCCGTCGGCACCATGCTCGCCGGCAGCACCCGCGCCAGTCCCGCCAACGCCTCCGCCCCACGACTTGTTGGACAGATCTCGGCCTCTACACCGACATCCGTCCAACAACTCCCCTCCAACAACTCCGCCGCGCCACTTGTTGGACAGATCTCGGCTTCTAGGCCGACATTCGTCCAACAAGTGACCGGGACGATGTAGGCGACGAGGGCGTCGTCGCGGACGGTGACGGCGGCTTGGGCGATGCCGGGTTGGCGGGCCAGGGCGGCTTCGATCTCGCCGAGCTCGATCCGGTTGCCGCGGATCTTGACCTGGCGGTCGGTGCGGCCGAGGTACTCCAGCGCGCCGTCCGAACGGCAGCGGACGAGGTCTCCGGTGCGGTACATCCGTTCGCCAGGTGCGCCGAACGGGTTGGCGACGAACCGCTCCGCCGTGAGCGAGGCGCGCCCGTGGTAGCCGTGCGCCAGCTGCACGCCGGCGAGATACAGCTCGCCGGCCACACCGTCAGGGACGGGCCGCAGCCACGGGTCGAGCACGTGCAGCTGGGTGTTCCAGACCGGCCAGCCGATCGGCACCGTACTGGCGTCTCCCCCACCCTCGTACGGGAACCAGGTCACGTCGACCGCGGCCTCGGTCGGCCCGTACAGGTTGTGCAACGGGACCATCGTGCGCACGAGCCAACGGTCCGCGACGTCGGTCGGCAACGCCTCGCCGCTGCTGAACACGCGACACAACGACGCCGACCAGTCGTTGCCCTCGACCGCGCCGAGGAACGCGGCGAGCATCGACGGGACGAAGTGCAGCGTGGTGACCTTGTGTTCGGCGATGGTGCGCGCGAGGTACGCGGGGTCGCGGTGCCCGTCCGGCTTGGCGAGCACGACGGCCGCGCCCTCGCAGAGCGCCCAGAAGAACTCCCACACCGACACGTCGAAGCTCGACGGCGTCTTCTGCAGCACACGATCGTGAGCACTGAGGCCGTACCTGCTCTGCATCCACGCGAGCCGGTTGACGATCGCGCGGTTGCCCACGACCACGCCCTTGGGGCGGCCGGTGGAGCCGGACGTGTAGATCAGGTACGCCGCGTCCGGCGCCAGCTCCCGCCCATCGGCGCCTTCGACACGGCTCGGGCCGTCCGAGTCGATCACGATGCGCGCGCCGGAGTCGGCGAGCATGTACGCGATGCGGTCGGCCGGGTAGTCGAGGTCGATCGGGAGGTACGCGGCGCCGGTCTTGAGAACGGCGACGAGCGCGACCATCAGATCGGCCGAGCGCGGGACGGAGACGGCGACGACGTGACCCGGGCGGGCACCGAGGTCACGGAGCTGGTCGGCGAGGGTGTTCGCTCGATGGTCGAGCTGCTCGTACGTCAGCGTTGCGTCGTCCGCGATCACCGCGGTGGCGTACGGAGTCCGGCTGACCTGTGCCCCGATCGCGGCGATCAGCGTGTGGTCGGGGACCTCGTGAGCGACCACATCGTCGCCATGCTCGGTCCGGAGATCGAGCCGCGAGAGCTGCTCGTCCGCCAGGACGGCTTCGAGCACCCGAACGAAGCGGTCCAGCAACGTCTCGGCGTCGATGCCGCGGGCGGCGTCGTACTTCAGCTCGAGCGTCAACCGCTCGCCAGGGTGAGCGATCAGCGCGACGGGATAGTGGACGGCGTCGCGGACGTCGATACCGGAGATCGCGAGGTCGCCGACGGTGAGGTCGGTGGCGGCGGGCTGGTTCTCGACCACCACGAGCGTATCGAACAGCTCGCCCAGACCGGCCGAGCGCTGGATCTCGGCCAGCCCGACGTGCTGGTGGTCGAGCAGGTGCGACTGCTCGTCCTGCAGGCGGGCGAACGTGGTGAGGAGCGACTCGTCAGGACGGAGGCGCAGGCGCAGCGGCAACGTGTTGATGAACAGCCCCACCGCGTTCTCGATGCCCGGAACCTCGGCGTCACGGCCGGACACGGTGCTGCCGAACACAACGTCGGAACGTCCGGTCAGCGCCCCGACCAGCACACCCCAAGCCCCGTGCAGGATCGTGCCGAGCGTCAACCCGTCCTTGCGGGCCAGCGCGGACAGCTCGGCAGTCAGGTCCTCGGACAGCGTGCGACGGAGCTGCTCGGGCGTTGCGTCAGTGGTCGCAGGCGGAGCGAGCAAGGTTGGTTCTTCCAAGCCAGCAAGGGCGTCCGACCAGGCAGTGAGCGATGTGTCGTGGTCGCGGCGCGCGAGCCAGCCCGCATACCGGCGATACGTCTCGTCCGCCACGACGGGACGATCCTCGGCATAGCGGTCGAGCAGCTCGCGGAGCACGATCGCCATCGACCAGCCGTCCGCGACGATGTGGTGCATGGTGAGGACGAGCCGGTGCTCCTCGTCGGCCAGCCGAACGAGCACCGCGCGCAGCAGCGGCGGGCGACCGAGGTCGAAGCCGACCTCGCGCTCGGCAGCGGCGATCTCCTCGACGTCCCAGCCCTCGACCTCGCCCCACGGCACCTCGAGCCTGTCGACGACGAGCTGCACCACCTGACCGTCCGGTCGTTGCCGGAAGCCGGCCCGCAGCGACGGATGACAGTCCACCGTCTCCTGCAACGCACGCCGCAGCCGTTGGGCATCGAGCGGACCGGTAAGCGCGAACGTCTCCTGCACCGCGTACGTGTCGCTGGAGTCGAAGTGCGCGTGGAAGAACAGCCCCGCCTGCAAGGGCGTTGCCGGCAACACATCGCTGAGCCCTGGCAGCTCGGCGCGTTCGTCGTCGGTGGGCTGGGCGAGGGCGTACGGCGCCACGTCGACGTTCGCGGCGACGGTAGCCGTGGCGACCTCGGCGAGCGTGGCAACGGTACGGCGCTGGAACACCTGCCGTGGGGTCAGCGCGAGACCGGCGTGGCGGGCGCGGGTGACGAGCTGGACCGCGACGATGCTGTCGCCGCCGAGCTCGAAGAAGCTGTCGTGGATACCGACGGTCGGCAGCACGAGCACCTCGGCGAAGAGGTCGGCGAGCGTACGTTCGGTGGCGTTCCGAGGCGCCGTATCGCCAATCAGGGTTGCCCAATCTGGCGTCGGCAGCGCCTTGCTGTCCAGCTTGCCGTTCGGCGTCAGCGGCAGCGCCTTGTCCATGAGGACGACGGCGGACGGGACCATGTACTCGGGCAGCCGTTCGCGGGCGTGCGCGCGGACGCCGTCGGCGTTCGTCGGCCCGACGACGTACGCGACCAGCCGCTTCATCCCGCGGTGGTCGGTCGTCAGAACGACCGCCGCTTGCGACACCTCGGGAAGCGTGGTGAGGACGGTCTCGATCTCGCCCGGCTCGATGCGGTGGCCGCGGAGCTTCAGCTGGCTGTCGGCGCGGCCGAGGAACGCGAGCGTGCCGTCGGGCTGCCAGCGCACGCGGTCGCCGGTGCGGTACATGCGGCTGCCGGGCGGGCCGAACGGGTCGGCGACGAAACGTTCGGACGTGAGCGCGTGCCGGCCGAGGTAGCCACGCGCGAGGCCGCGACCGCCGACGTACAGCTCGCCCTCGATCCCCACCCCGACCGGCCGCAATGCGGCGTCGAGCACGTAGGTGCGGGTGTTCGGGTCGGGAACGCCGATCGGCACCGGGCCGGTCCAGTCCGCCGGGACCTTGCCGGCCGACCAGAGCGTGGAGTTGACGGTCGCCTCGCTGAGCCCGTACGCGGCGACGACGTTCAGCCGCTGTGCCCACCGGGCCACGAGTCCAGGTGGAACGGTCTCCGTGCCGACCAGGAGGTACGCGCCGTCCGGCAGCTCGAGGTCCGGCGGGAACGCGGCGACGAGCGACGGTGGCAGCGCGAGGTGCGTCGCCTGGTGCTCGGCGATGTAGTCGGTCAGCTCCCGTCCGGCGACGCGGCGTTCGGTCGGAACGACGATCACGCGACCGCCGACGCCGAGCGACATGACCAGCTCCCACACCGTCACGTCGAAGCCGATCGAGGCGAACTGCAGGACACGGCTGTCCTCGGTGATGCCGATGCGTTCGGTGGCGGTCGCGATGAGGCTGCCGATGCCGTCGTGCGAGACCACGACGCCCTTGGGCTGCCCGGTCGATCCGGAGGTGTAGATCACGTACGCGGCTTGGGAAAGCTCGATTCGCACGTCGATGCTGGTGTCGTCGTACGCGGCCGCTTCGCGCAGCTCGAATTCCGTCAAGACGAGCTTGGCACCGGCGTCGGACAGCATGTAGTCGATGCGGTCCGGCGGGTGGTCGAGGTCGAGCGGCAGGTACGCGCCGCCGGACTTGAGCACGCCGAGCAGCGCGACGACGAGGTCTGCCGTACGCGGAACGGCCACGCCGACGACGTCCTCGGTCCGCACTCCCTTCGCCAGCAGCATGCGCGCGACGCGGTTGGCAGCCGCGTCGAGCTCGGCGTAGGTGAGCTCGACGTCCTCGCAGACGACGGCGATCGCGTCCGGGCGCCGGGCGACCTGACGTTCGAACGCCACCGGCCAGGTGAGCTCGGGGCTGTCGTGCTCGTCGACGCCGAGCTCGTCGAGGACGAGTTCGCGTTCCGCCTTGTCCAGCAGCTCGATCGTGCCGATCGGCTGGTCGGGGGCGGCGACGAACGCATCGAGCAGGGCGAGCAGCCGCTGCTCGTGCGCGGCCAGCTGCTCGGGCGTGCACACGGCGGAGTCGGCGTCGAGGAAGATCCGCAGCCCGCCGCCGGCCCGCTCGTAGTAGGCGATCGACAGGTCGTTTACCGGGCCGGGCACGAACGGGCGAATGGAGAACTCGAGATCGCCGAACGTGATGCCACGTTCGAACGTCAGCACGTTGACCGTCGGCCCGACCAGCTCGCCAAGCCCGCCCTCGAAGCCGAGCTCGCGAGCCAGGTCCTCGCCGCGGAACCGGCCGTGCTTCGCGACCGACCACACCTCCGCCGCGGTGGCGTCGATCAGCTCACGCGGGGTGTGCTCGGGTCGCACTTTCACCCGTAGGGGAAGGACGTTCGACACCATGCCGGGGATCGCGCGGGTACGGCCGACGCGTGCCGTCACCGGCAGCGCGAGCACGACCTCGGGGGCACCGGTCATGCGGTGCGCGTACGCGGCCGAGGCGGCGATCACGAGGCGCGTCCACTTGCTGTCGACCTTCTCCGCCAACGTACGCAGGCGATCCGCCTCCGCGGGCGGCAGGTCGACCTCGCGGTGGTGGATGAGCTTCGACTGCGTCTCGACGCGTTCGACGAGCCGGCTGGGCTCGAGGTGGTCGGCGTACTTCTCCAACCAGCGCTCGCGATCCGCCTGGTGCATCGGCGACTGGAGGTACTTCTCGTCGGCCTCGACGAGGTCGCGCAGTGACCACGTCGGGACGGTCGCAGTGCTGTCGGAGTAGAGCTCGCCGACCTTGCCAATGAGCAGGGCGAGTGCGTACCCGTCGGTGATCAGGTGGTGGTAGCGCTGGTACCACAGGACGCGGTCGTCGCCGATGCGCAGCAGGGCTTGGCGAACGATCGGGCCGTGGGTGAGGTCGATGACCGTACCGCAGTCGGCGCGCATCCAGGCGTCTGCCGCTTGGAGCGGGTCTGTCTGTGTGCGCAGGTCGAGCTGCTCGACCGGCGTGCGGTCGATCGTGAGGCGTTGGTGCGGCTTGCCGTCCCGTTCGACGAACGACGCGTGCAGCGGTTCGGCCGCGCTGACGACCGTGCCGATCGCCTCGGCGAGGCGATGTGTGTCAACCGCGCCTTGCAGGTCGACACACATCGCGACGTTGTAGATCGTCGCGTCGGAGTCGAGCTGCTGGGCGCGCCAGACGACTTCCTGGCCCCGGCTGAGCGGGACCAACGGTGTATCCTTGCTCATCGTCGCGGTGCGAGCTCGGCGTCGCGTACGGACCGCAGGATGTCCTCCACGCGGATGGCGATGTTGGAGAGCAACGACGAGGTGATGCCGTGCGTGTGCTCGGTACCACCCTGGAGGTACAGCCCGGCTCGCAGGCTGGACTCCGTCGCGATGCGGTAGTCGCGAGCCACGACGAGGCGCCCGTCCCCGTCGCGTTGGCAGTGCGGGGCGAGATTCCCCAACAGGGCTGAGGGATCCGCCGGCTTGTAGCCCGTCGCACAGACCAGCAGGTCGGCGTCGAGGGACATCTTGTCGCCCGAGGTGAGCAGCTCGATCGTGGCCCGTACGCCGTCCTGCGTCTCGGTGGCGTCGACCAGGCGGGAGACGTTCAGCATGCGGAGGCGTTCCTTGCCGAGGATCTTCTCCTGGTAGCGACGTTGGTAGAGGTCCTCGATCAGGTCGGCGTCGACGACGGAGTAGTTCGTGTTGGCGTGGTACGCGTGCAGCATCTTCTTCGTCTCGGGTGGGGCGTCGAAGAAGTCCCCGACGGCGGCCGGGTCGAAGATGCGGTTCGCGAACGGGCTGTCGTCGGCCGGGCTGTAGCCGTACCGCGAGAACACCGCGCAGACCTCGGCGTCGGGGAACTCGCGATGCAGGAACGACGTGACCTCGGCCGCGCTCTGGCCGGCGCCGACGACGACGAACCTGCTCGGCTTCGTGGCTTTGAGCTCGTCGACGCGATGCAGAATGTCGCGGTTGTGCCAGATCCGGTCGGACGGCACGACGCCCTCGGGGAGGTTCGGCTCCAGGCCGGTGGCGAAGACGACGTTCCGCGCGCGGTGCGTCGTGGTGCCCTTCGGGCCGCGAGTGACCACGTCGACGTACGCGCCGCCGTCGGCCGTACGGAGCTCGAGCACCTCGTGCCGGTATCGGACCAGGTGGTCGACCTGGGCGGCGGCCCATTCGAGGTAGTCGTGGAACTCGATCCGGAGCGGGAAGAGGTTCTTGGCGTTGATGAAGTCGATCAGCCGGTCCCTCGCCTGCAGGTAGCACAGGAAGGAGAAGCGGCTGGCCGGGTTCCGCAGCGTGACCAGGTCCTTGAGGAACGAGACCTGCATGGTCGCGTCATCGAACAGCATGCCGCGATGCCAGCCGAAGCGTTCCTGACGTTCGAAGAACACGGCGCTTGGGCCTGGCTCTTCGGCCAGTGCGACGGCGAGGGCCAGGTTGGAGGGCCCGAAGCCGACCCCGATGAGGTCATGAACGGGTGTTTCGTCTGGACCATGAGGAGCAGACGTCGCTGTCATTCGTGTCCCATCACTCGGAGAGATCCCACCGCACCAGAGCTTAGGTAAGCCTTGCTTAAGCTCCGGCAGGCGTCAATCCCCGACCGCAGCGGAGAGCGATTGCCGCGTCGCGGACCGGCGTGAGTTCGGCCACACGGGCGGGGTCTAGGACGATGGACGTACGTCTCCCCCGCCCGTTGACCGATGCGGCAGGTCAGCGCCCTGTGATGAGGTCAGCGGCATGGGAGACGGAACGCTGGAAGAGGCGTACGAACGGCTCGGCGAGACGGGGCCCGAGTTCGAGGGCTGGCTGTCCAATCACGGTCCGATGGCGGCCGAGGCGATGGTCCGGCACGGCCACGCTCGGCAGGTGCACCGGTGGCTGGACAGCTACAACGCGCGGTTGGAGGAACGGCCGCGGGGCTCGTACCCGATCGGGCCGACCGACTGGCAGCTCGCGCTCGGCGACCCGAAGCGGCTCGGTGACTGGCTCGGCTTCTTCAGCCGCGAGGTCGAGGAACACCCGTGGCGCGAGGTGCTGGCGACCTGGTGGCCGCGGCTCGTACCGGGGATCGCGGCCGGTGCGACGCACGGTGTGATCCGTACGGGCCACGTCGTGCACCACCTGCTGAAGCACGACCTTCCGACGGGCCGCGCTGAGCTCGGGCAGGCGCTCGGCTACTGGGCTGCGCGTTGGCAGCGGGTGCCGAACGCGGTCCGCCCGAGCGGCCAGCTGAGCCCGGGCGAGGCGCTCGACTCCGTACCTCGCGTGCCGGAGCAGGAGCAGGGCATCAACCACCGGTTCGCCCAGCTTCAGGATCTGTCCGGCTGGACCGCGTCTCTCGACTCGCTGCGCCCCGCGCTCACCGCCGACGAGGCGCGCGAGCGGATCGCCGAGGTCGCGAACGCGGCGGCGAAGCGCTACCTGACCGCCGCCCAGGGCAGCCCGATCATGCTCGTTCACGCCGCGACGGCGCCGACGGCGGTCCTTCGGGCCTTGCCGGCACTCCCCCGGTCGCACTGGGCGAGCAGCCTGGACGCGGCGTGGGCGGCCAGCGCGGCGGTGACCGCGGCGTACGCCCCGGCGACACCGGCGCCGCACTCCGACCTGCCGCAGGCCGACGGCACGCCGGAGGAGATCTTCGCCCGCGCGGTCGAGCACGGCGACGAGCATGTGATCAAGCTCGCCGACACCTGTCTCGAGGTCTACGAACGTACGGGAGACGCGGACGTCCTGGCCTCGGTCGTCCGCGCCACCCAGCTCACCGACCCGTTGGGCTAGACCGCGCCAGCGGCGCGCCATTCCGACGTTGGAATGATGGAGTCGTAGGGTGTTGGGAGACACAACACCTCCGCACATGGCAGCTTGTGGGCCAGGCAGTGAGCGGGACGACTTCGGAGGTGGAATGTCAGGCGCCGCCCGGCCGCCGCGACGCCCGAGCATCAAGGACGTCGCCGCGTTGGCGCAGGTTTCGAGCAAGACCGTGTCGAATGTTCTGCATGGGCAGATCTTCGTCGCGGAGCCGACGCGTACGCGGGTGTTGCGGGCGATCGCGGAGCTCGACTACCGCCCGGACCTGAACGCGCGGTCGCTGCGCAGTGGCCGGTCGGGGATCTTGGCGGTGGCGGTGCCGAACCTCGACGTGCCGTTCTTCGCGGAGCTGACGAGCCAGATCGTGACGGCGGCGCGGGTGCAGGGATACACCGTGCTGATCGACGAGACGAGCGGCGTACGGGACCGCGAGGTGGACCTGCTGACGGGGATCGCGCCGCGGCTGGCGGATGGGGTGATCTTCTCACCGCAGGGGATCGGGCGTTCGCAGCTGTCGTCCTTGTTGTCGTCTTCCGCTCGCGGTCCTGTCGTGCTGCTGGGTGAGCACATTCTTGGGCTCCCGGTGGATCACGTGCTGATCGACAACGTTGCCGCTGGCTCTGACGCGACGCAGTGCCTGCTCTCTCTGGGGCGGCGGCGAATCGCGGCGATCGGGCTGCCGCCGGGCTACGACGACGAGCAGGAGCACGCTGCGCTGCGGCTGTCGGGGTATCGGTCGGCTCTGTCTGCGGCTGGTGTGCCCTACGACCCTTCGCTGGTGGTGGCGGCGGGGGCACGACGTTCGTCCGATGGCTTCGCGGCGATGGCCGGTTTGTTGGCGTCGGCGTCGCCGCCGGACGCGGTGTTCTGCTTCACGGACCTGTTGGCGCTGGGTGCGGTGCGGGCGGTGTACGAAGCGGGGCTGCGGGTGCCGGAGGACGTGGCGGTCGTGGGGTTCGACAACATCGCGCAGACGCAGATCTCGGTGCCCACGATCAGCACGATCGCGCCCGACAAGGCAGCGATCGCCACTGCGGCCGTTGACTTGATCGTGCGGCGGCTGTCGGGGAGTACAGCGGACCCGCAGGTGGTGCAGGTACGGCACGACCTGATCGTGCGCGAGTCGACCGCGGGCCGATCGCGGTGACGTTGGAGGCCGCCCTCGTCCGCCTGGGCTACCAGCCCGGCGAGGTTCTGGGATCGGGCATGGAGGGAACAGTCATCTCGCTCGGCCCCGACCTCGTGGCCAAGGTCTGGCACCGCCGATCGGCAGCCGAACTCTCCACCCTGCAACGCTTCTACACGGCCGTGTCGTCGGCGGGTCTTCCGTTCGCCACGCCGTCAATCCACTCGATCGCGGAGGTGGACGGGCGAGTGGGCGACGATCGAAGCCCGCCTCCCCGGTGTGCCGCTGACCCACGACCCCACCCCCGCTGCAGTCTCAGCCGTGACGTCCGTCCTGGCTGCGCTGGCAGCGGTAGAGCCGACGCGTGAGATGGGCGTTCTCCCTATCCTGGAAGGCGAAAGCCCGTTCGGCGCGGCACCGTTCGCGTGGTCGCTGGCCCGCCTGGTCGAGCGTCGGGTCGAGCGCTTCCACGCACCGCTGGCGGCGCACCTTCCCGAGCTGGATCGCCTTGCCGGCTTGTGCATTCGCCGGCTGGAAACGCTACCGTCATCGCCACCAGCCCTGGTCCACGGCGACCTGATCCCCATGAACATCCACGTGGACACGGCCGGCAATCCAGTAGCCGTCCTGGACTTCGGCTTCCTCACAGCTGCAGGCGACCCCACGTTCGACGCGGCCATCACGGCGAGCATCTTCGACATGTACGGCCCACAAGCAGCGAAGACCGAAGCGATCCTCGACGATGCCCTGGCAGCCGACCCCGAACGCCGCGCGATCTACAGGGCGGCCTATGCGTTGGCGACAGCCAACTGCTTCAGCGCGAGCGGCAGCGACGGCCACTTCGCCTGGTGCATACGAATGCTCGAGAGGACAGAAGTCCAAGAAGCGCTCGAAAAAGTTCGCAAGATCGGTCAAGCGGGCTCGGGCTGAGGCCGGGCAGACTTGCGGGGATGAAGCCCGAGACGGTCGCGTCGCACGAGGAGGCGGTTCGGCGGGCGGCGTACGAGATCGCGGACGGCATGGATGAGGCGATCGACCTCGCCCGGCTGGCCGACGTGGCTGGGATGTCGCCGACGCACTTCCACCGCGTCTTCCGGCGCACGATCGGCGAGACGCCCCTCGTCCTGCACCGGCGCCTCCGGCTCGAGCGAGCGGCGCTGGAACTGGCCTGGGCCGAGACCGCGGTGACCGCGATCGCCTTCGCGGCCGGGTACGAGACGCACGAGGCGTTCACGCGGGCGTTCCATGCCGCGTACGCGGCGGCGCCGTCGCACTTCCGCCGCCGGATGCGGACCCATCTCGACCGGATGGGCCGGCCGGACCGCATCCCCTACAAGTTGCCCTCCGCGAACGGGATCCACGTCGATCCCGGCCGCGTCGTCGTCGGTCTGACGCAGCAGAAAGGAAGCGATCGCATGAGCACCGAGATCGTCACCGCCCCCGAGCTCCGGCTGGCCACCACGAGCCACGACGGCCCGATCAACATGGTCGGCGAGGCGTTCGGGCGGCTCGCCCAGATCGCCGGACCCGCCGGCCTCTTCCCCGCGCCCGACGCCGTGGCTGTCGCCGTGTTCCCCCGCCCGCCGGAGGGTGTGGCCTCCGGTGCACGGGCCGTGGCCGGCGTCGTCGTCGCCCCCGACCGGGAGATCCCGGCCGATCTGTCGGAGCTCGTCGTTCCAGGCGGAACGTACGCCCGCACCACTCACCACGGTGACTACGACACCCTGGCCGACACCTGGTCCCGGCTGCGCCAGGACGTCGAGGAGTCAGCCGACTTCGAACGGGCCGCCAACGCGGACACGTACGAGATCTACCGCGTCGCCGACCACTCGCGCCCGGACGAGCTGGAGACGGACCTCTACCTCCCCGTCACCCGTGGCCGTCGCCATCCATGAACGCCAACACACGGCGGCGCAGGAGTTCGTACTGGTCACGGCACCGCCTTGGAGCATCCGCGGGCCGGTGCTGGACCTGACCACCGACAACAGCTTCCTCCGGCTGGAACTGGTCAGCCGTCAGATCGACCTCGGAGCCATCGGGCAACCGATTCCAATAGTGGTGGCCGACCTTCGTCTCACCCACGTAGACCTCGCCGAGCACCAGGTCCCCGCCGAGCAGGTCCTGGATCACCAGTGCCGTCACGCCGCACTGACCCCGGCTCGGGTTGTCGGGACTCCAGGTCTCGAGGTCGTGCGGATCGCAGGTGTCAGGCCCCCATGCGGCCCGCAACAGCGGCCGCAGCATCTGCACACTCAGCATCCCGAGAGGATCGCAGAGGGCACCGACAACCCCTATCTACCGCTGCTCAGCGGGCACCTCGAAGATGATCTCCAGACCGTCCTCGTCGTCCCACTGCTCGCCAACCTCTTCGAAGCCGTAGCCATCGACAAGCGACCGTGACGCGTGATTGTCCGGGCTGATGGTCGCGCGGACGACTTGGACGTCAGGGTGGTCGCGGGCGATGGCGAGCAGAGTTTCCAGAGCTTGCCTCGCGTAACCCCTTCTCCGCTGCGCCGGGTCGACCCGGTAACCGACCTCGACCATTCCGGCCCCGTCAGGCGGTCCGTGAAAACCCGCGAGTCCGACCGGAGCAGCTTCGTCGGGAACGACCATCAGGCGCGTCACCCAGGGTGCGTCGCTCGGGCTGTCAGCGATCTGTCGACTTCTCATGCGCCAGAGACCAGCGCTTTCCTCACCGACGAGATAAGGCGTCATGGGGAACTGAGAGGTGTTCGCAGCTTCGCCCCGCGCCAAGGCGTGCAGAACGGCCTCAGGAATCAAGACCAAGCGAAGCTGCGACCGCCCGTGATCCGGGTGCTGCCACGGCTCACTGGTGATCGTCACCCGCACCATCCTGATACTCGTGAGGCGGGTGGAGACCCGATCCGACCAGGTCGGATGGAGGGAGTGTTTCGGTCGGGCTGGCGGGATTTGAACCCACGACCCCTTGACCCCCAGTCAAGTACGCTACCAAACTGCGCCACAGCCCGTTGTCGCTCGGAAAGGCTACCGCAGGGCCCCACCAGGGGGTCCAGCGGGATTAGCGCTTGCGGCGCTGCCTCTCGCGGAGCGAGATCTCGATGGGTGAGCCCACGAAGCCGAACTCCTCACGCAACCTCCGCTCGATGAAGCGGCGGTAGCCCGCTTCGAGGAAGCCCGTCGTGAAGAGCAGGAACTTCGGCGGGGACGTCTGGGGCTGGGTCCCGAACAGAATCCGGGGCTGCTTGCCCCCTCGCACCGGGTGTGGGTGCGACGCCACCAGGCGACCCAAGAACGCGTTCAGCTGAGCCGTCGACACCCGCGTCGTCCAGCCCTCCAGCGCCGTCTCGATCGCCGGCACCAGGCGGTCCATGTGGCGCCCGGTGGCCGCCGAGATGTTCACGCGCGGGGCCCAGGTCACGCGGACGAGCTGGCGGTCCAGTTCCTTCTCCAGCCGCAGGCGGCGGTCCTCGTCCAACAAGTCCCACTTGTTGAACGCCATCACCAGCGCGCGGCCGGACTCGATGACCTGGGAGATGATGCGCAGGTCCTGCTCCGACATCGGCTCCGAGGCGTCCAACAAGACAACAGCTACCTCGGCGCGGGAGATCGCGGCGGCCGTACGCAGGGACGCGTAGTACTCGTGCCCCGAAGCCTCGCGGACCCGGCGCCGAATCCCCGCGGTGTCGATGAAGCGCCAGGTCGACCCGCCGAGCTCCACCAGCTCGTCGACCGGGTCGACGGTCGTGCCCGCCACCGAGTCCACGACGACCCGCTCGGACCCGGCCAGCTGGTTCAGCAGCGAGGACTTCCCGACGTTCGGCTTCCCCACGAGCGCCACGCGGTGCGGCCCCTCGGAGACAGGCTCACGATCCGGCGGCGCGGATGGCAGCACAGCAAGAAGCGCGTCCAGCAGATCGCCGGACCCACGCCCGTGGATGGCGGACACCGCGTGCGGCTCCCCCAGCCCGAGGGACCACAGCTCGGAGGCCGCGATCTCGCCCCGCTGGTCGTCCACCTTGTTCGCCGCGACGATCACCGGCTTCCCGGACCGCTGCAGGATCTTGACGACGGCCTCGTCGACGTCCGTCATCCCCACGGTCACGTCGAGGACGAACAACACGACGTCGGCCGCCCCCACGGCCAGCTCGGCCTGCGCAGCCACCCGAGCGGCGAAACCGCGCGCATCCGGGTCCCAGCCGCCGGTGTCGACGACAGTGAAGCGGCGCCCGTTCCAGTTCGCGTCGTACGCGACCCGGTCGCGCGTCACGCCTGGCCGGTCCTCCACGACCGCCTCGCGCCGTCCGATGATGCGGTTGACCAGCGTCGACTTCCCGACGTTCGGGCGCCCGACGACGGCCACCACGGGTACGTCCTCGATGCCATCGTCGTCGGAGTCGACGAGGTCGTCGTACAGCTCCTCGTCGCTCACGACTTCTCTCCTTCGCGCGTCACTACCGGTCCCGGCTCCAGCTCAGGCGAGGCCACCGGCCCCGGCAGCGAGCGGCCGGTCAGAGCGCACGCGTGCCGGATGTGTTCGACCAGCTTGGTACGAACGGCCATCGCATGCTCGCGTACGACATGTCGCCGCCGCGGCCACGGCACCGGGTCGATGGACAGCGCCGGGCCGAACACCACGTCGAGCCGCGAACGCACCGACGGGATCGAGCCTACCGACCTTCCGGTCACACGGGTGCCGAGGATCGCGACCGGGACGATCGGCGCCCCCGTACACAGCCCCAGATAGGCCACCCCCGACTTGATCTCGGCGAAGTCGCCCGCCCCTCGCGTGCCCTCCGGGTAGATCGCCAGCGTGTCGCCGCGGTCGAGCACCGCCAGCATCGACTTGACGGCCCCGGCGTCGACCACCGACCGGTCGACCGAGATCTGCCCGACCTTCCGCAGCACCGATCCGACCGCGCCGCGGAACATCTCCCGCTTGATCAGCGCGTGCACCGGTCGCGCGGCCACCGCGTAGACCAGCGGCCCGTCCAGGAACCCGGTGTGGTTCGCCGCGAGAATCACCGGGCCGCCGGTCGGCACGTGGTGCCGGTCGTACACGCGTACGTCCCACAGCGCCCGCACCAGCGCGGTCGCGAGCGGCCGCAGCACGCGAGCGCCCCGCCGCGGCGGCCCGTCGGCGCCGCTCCAGTACGGAGGGACGACGAACGCGGTCACGCGTAGTCCTCCGGCTCGATCCGGGCCCGCGAGACCGCGAGCCGGCAGATCTGGTCGATCACGTCTTCCAGCGAGAGCGTCGTCGTGTCGACGACGACCGCGTCCGACGCCTGCGCGAACGCGCCCTTCGTCGAGTCGAAGAGGTCGCGCTTCGCCATCTCCGCCTGGTTCGCCTCGGCCGACACCGCCTCGCCGGCGAGCCCCTCGGACGTACGGCGCCGCGCCCGCTCCACCGGATCGGCCGTGAGGAAGATCTTCAGCTCCGCATGCGGAGCCACGACCGTGCCGATGTCACGGCCCTCGACGACGATCGCGCCGTCGTCGATCACGTCCTGCTGCTGCTCGACGAGCACCCGCCGGATGAGCGGCACGGCGCTCACCGCGCTCACCGCGTTGGTCACCTCGCGCGAACGGATGGGCGCGGACACGTCCTCGCCGTCGAGCGTGATCGTGGGTCCTGTCGGGTCGGTGCCGACGCGGATCTTCGGCTCCCAGGCGTGCGTCGCGATCTCGTCCGCGTCGCCGAGGTCCACGTCGTGCTGCAGCATCCACCAGGTCATCGCGCGGTACATCGCGCCGGTGTCCAGGTAACGCAGCCGGAGCCGCTCCGCGACGCCGCGCGAAGCGCTCGACTTGCCGGAGCCGGCCGGTCCATCGATGGCAACGACCATCCCAAGCCGCCGTACCTGCTCCACGCCGCGCCTCCCCTAGCCCTGATGGTCGAGTCCGGCTCGCTCAGTTTCGCGGGGCCATGCTCACCAGTGTCTGTCAGCGGCATGACCGACGTCCGGGGAGCTTCTTCGACGAGCCGGACTCGACGCCCCCTTAGTACGTCAATCGGAGGTTACCCGTGGACGGTCCATCCGTGCCGCTCCAGGGCGGCGAGCAACGCCGGAACGGCGTCGTCGTGGACCGCCAGCTCGACCAAACCGGCAGGCGTGCCGGGGCTGTGGTCCATCCGTACGTCCTCGATGTTGACGCCCGCGCCACCCACATCGGCGAACAGCCGCGCCAGCTCGCCCGGCTGGTCCTGCAGCAACACCGGGATCGAGGTGAACGACTCCTGCCGCGCGCCGTGCTTGCCGGGCAGCCGGCGTACGCCCGTGCCACCCCGTTCCAGTGCGTCCAGCAGCTCGTCCGGCTCGAGCTTCTCCAGCGTCAGCGCGAACCGCTGCAGATTTCCCGCTGCCTCGTGCAGCAGCCGCGCGACCGGCGTCGCGTTCGCGGACAGGATCTGGGTCCACAGCCGCGGGTCGCCGGCCGCGATCCGGGTCACGTCGCGGATCCCCTGGCCGGCGAGCATCAGGTGTCCCTCCGCGGCGGTCGTCGAGCAGGCCGGCGACTGACCGAAGCGGCGACCTGCGGAACGTGCGACACCAGCGCGACCGCCTCGTCGTGCTCGGAAGGCGAGAGGCGTACGGGGAACGCGCCGCAGGTCCGCGCGAGCTGCTCGACGAGCTCGATCGCGTCCTCGCGGCTGCGCGGGTGCGGGGTGATCGCCCAGGCGCGGCCGTCGAAGATGTCGGCGCGCGCCGCGAGCGGTCCGGACTGCTCGCTGCCGGCCATCGGGTGGCTGCCGACGTACCTGTCCACGGCATCGGGCGCCAGGCGCTCGACGTCGGCGAGCGCCGCCGCCTTCACGCTGCCGACGTCGGTGACGGGGCTGGTCGGGAAGCGTTCCAGTGCGTCCGCGACGACGTTGCCGAGCACCGCGGGAGGTACGCCGACGACGACCAGGTCGGGCGCCGGGTCAGGGTTCGCGCCGGCGAACGGGGTGCCGGCGCCGAGCGACACCGCGACCCTCAGGTTGCCGGCGTCGAGGTCCTCCAGCAGTACCTCGGCGCCGGACCGGTGCAAGGCAAGGGCGGTCGAGGTCCCCATCAAGCCCGTGCCGATCACGAGCACGCGGCGAAACGGGCCCTCGCTCATGTCTGCTTGCCGTTCTCGTCGTCGGCCTGCGCGTACACGTGGGCGAGGTCGCGTCGCAGCCCGGCGGCGCCGTGCAGGTAGACGTGCACGACGTCGTCGCGGGAACGTTCGGTGTCCACGTGTGCCATCAGCCGAATCATGCGCGGCATCGAGCCCTCGATCTCCAGCTCGCGGGCACACAGCAGCGGGACGTCGGTCATGCCCATCTGCCGCGCTGCGTACGCCGGGAACTCCGAATGCAGATCGGACGTCGCGGTGAACACGATGCTGATCAGGTCGTCGTTGGTCAGCGCGTTGCTGTGCAGGACCTCCTTGACGAGCTCCTCCACGCGTTCCAGCAGGTGCTCGCGCTCGTCGACGTCCAGCTGGGTCGCGCCTCGTACTGCCCGGACCGGCACCGTTCCTCCTCGCCTCGGCGTTACGTGATCAACCCTAACCATGGGCCTCAAGGGGGATACGAGAGACTGCTCCGGGTGAAGAGGATCCTCGTGGCGATCGCCGTCGCGTCGGCGTTGGTAGTGAGCGGTTGCGGTGCCGGCGGCCCTCGGAAACTGCCGACCGACCCGAACACGCTGATCCTCCGGCTGGTGGAGATGCAGGGTCTCGCCAAGCCCGGCGAGCCGGCCGCGATCGTGCCGACGTTCTCGCTGTACGGCGACGGCCGCGCGCTCGTGATGGCGCCCGGCTCGTACTCCGGCGCGCTGCCCAACGTCCGCCAGCTTCGGCTGCCGCAGGAACGCATGCTGCAGCTGGTGAAGAAGGCCGAGGACGCCGGCGCGATGGACAACCGGAACCCCGACACCGACCTCGGGCCGGACACGCCGATCTTCCTGCTGACGCTGGACACCGGGAAGGACACCGGGACGAGCCGGTACGGGCCGGACGACGACCGCGAGTTCAAGGAGCTGCGGGAGGCACTGCACGAGTACGCGCAGAACAAGAGCGCGAAGCCGTACGTGCACAGCAAGCTCGCCGTCCTCGCGTCGACCGACGACGCGCCCTCGCCGGGTCGGGTCTGGACGTTCGGGACCCTGCATGGCGAGGCGCGCGGCACGGCGTTCTGCACGGTGTACTCGGCCCCGACGATGGGCAAGGTCGAACAGGTCGCCCGCGCCGCGAAGCCGGGTGCGGTGTGGTTGGACGCGGACGTCCCGTACGGCGTCGCGTTCCGGCCCTTGCTACCGGACGAGGCCGACTGCAAGGCCCTGCCGGAACGCTAGTCCGGCCGCATGGCCTCGTCCAGCAGCACCATCCGGTCGAGGTGATCCAGTCGCGGCTCCAGATCGACAGTGCGAGGAGTGGCAGGACGGCGAAACGCGTCCACACGCTCGCCGGGTTGGAGTGCCGCAACCACCCCTCGTCGCCGTTCAGTCCGACTCAGGCGTGCCCGCCATGAGATGCACCGTTCGGCCACCCTCCGATTGGGATGAAGGGCACCGTCATTCCAACCTACCCGTCTGAGGCCGGGAGTTGTTGGACGGATCTCGGCCTAGAAGCCGGGTTCCGTCCAACAGGTCCACTCGACACATTCGTGGCCCCCGCTACAGACCGGCCTACCCGTCTGAGGGTGCCTCATCCGTGAGTTGTTCCAGGGATCTCGGCCTCTAGCCCGAGATCCCTGGAACAAGTCCGCGGGCGTAGGTTGGCGTGCAGCCCGCGCTTGATGGCAGGGATGGGTCAGAGCGCGAACCAGCCTGTGCGGATCTCCCAGCGCTTGCCGGCCTTGAGGTGTTGGACGATCGCCCGCTCGAGCGTCGTTCGCTGCGGAAGCTCGTCGAGGACCGGGTCGACCGCCCGGAACACGAACTGGAACACGTCCTTGTCGCCGTTGTAGCCGCCTGGCACGAGGGTGAAGCGGCGGAGGAAGTGGACGATGTTGGAGTTCTCGGGCAGGTAGTCCGCGAGCTGGGGGTCGAGCAGCCAGGAGGAGCAGACGGCGTACTTGTACGGCTCGTCCGGGAAGTACGTCGCGTAGAACTCCTTGGCCAGCCTGATCGACTCGTCGCAGGCTTGGGGCGTCATCCGGCCGGACTCGGGGATGTGGACGCCGAGGGCCGGGTCGCCCTTCTTGAACGGTGCCTTCGCCTGCTCGATCTGCAGCTCGGTGTAGCTGATCACACCACGGTTGAGCTGCAGCCGGCCGAAGTCGTAGATGAGGCCACGGAAGTGCAGCGTGAACCAGAACTGCACGTCCAGCCCGCCGACGCCGTGGATGCGGCGGTAGATCGCGATCTGCCTGCCGAGGTCGGCCAGGGTGGCCCAGCTGGTGTCGTCCGGGATGCCGCGTTGCCGGTGCCACGCGCGGATCTTCGGGACCGAGGCGAGGAGGACATGCGCGTAGAAGAAGCGGGCCTTCGGGCCGAGCGCCTTGGGGAGATGGGCGTCGCGGCGCCAGTCGAAGTCGAGGTCGCCGATGTTCGACGTGATGGCGGAGTGGACGCGCTGCAGGAGCCACCAGAGCTCGGGGTCGTCCGTGGGCGTCGGCCGCGTCTCGGCCAGCTCGAGCGCATCGTCCTCGTGGATGCCGAGCCGTCGAACGAGCTCGTCGAGCTCAGCCCCGGACGGCGGTGCGACCTCGGGCGAAGGCAGGTCGGCCTTCTCCAGGTCGTCCAGCCATGCCTCGTACGGCTCAGCTTCCTCGCCCTGCGCCGCCGCACCCAGATACGCCGCCACCGCCGCGCGGTCCATGCTCACCCTCGATCCCAAGCCAGCCCCGTGCCGATCAACTTCCCGACCAGAAACCTATCGGCCCGTGGACCCCAGCTCGCGGGAGATGGCGGCCGCGGTGGACAGCACCGCGGAGATCACTCCTGGGAGGTTGCCGCCCATCAGCTTCTGCGAGAAGCCCGTCACGCCGACCGCGTAGCGGACTCGTTCGGAGGCGTCGAAGACCGGGGCCGCGACGCAGCTGATGTCGGCCTGCTCCTCCTCGTCCTCCACCGCGTACCCGCGGGTCCGCGTCTCCTCCAGGTCCGCGAGGAACGTCTTCACCTCGGGCTTCTTCGCGTTCGGCCCCGTACCGGCGGCCAGCCGGACGAGGAGCGGCTTGAGCTCGTCCTCCGGCAAATAGGCGGCGATCGCCTTCCCCAAAGCAGTCAGGTTGTACGGCGCGACCTTGCCGATGAACGTGTCGAACTGGACGAAACCGGGCGTCGCCGCCTTCGCCACATAGACGACCGACAGAGCGTTCAGCGCCCCGAGGTGCGCAGGCATCTCGACCTTGTCCGACAGCGCCCGCAGCTGCGGCTGCGCGACCGACGCCGGGTCGAGCTTGCGGATCAGGCTCGAAGCCAACGCGTAGAGCCGCAACGTGGGCTGCCAGAAGTGCGACCGGCCGACCACCTGGCGCTCCGCATAACCCCGCTGCTCGAAGGTCTGCACGATCGACGCACACGTCGCCAACGGCACACCGGCGGTCTGGGCGAGCAACGTCAACGTCAACGGCGTCTCGGAGCCGATCAACGTCTCCAACACCGTCAGCGCCCGGTCGGTCGACGGCGACGCGGCCCGCGTCTTCTCCTCCGCGACCATCTGCTTGGCAGCCACACGACCTCCCTAGCGCCTTTTACGATATCTCGTAGAGTAGCTCCGCCAGCCGGAGGACGTACCCGTCACACGCCAACCACGCCGGCCAGATCCAACTCCTCCGCGTAGTGGCATCGCGACGCCCGCGGCCGCCCCTCTCCCTCGAGCAGGTGCAGCCCAGGCTCGTCGACGGAGCAGCGGTCCTGCACGTACGGGCAACGCGGGTGGAACGTGCAACCGCGCGGCGGGTTCGACGGGTCCGGCACCTCGCCCTTCAACGCCACCCGCGCCCGCGATCCGCGCAGCCGGGGGTCCGGCCGCGGCAGCGCCCGCATCAGCGTCTCCGTGTACGGGTGCCGAGGCCGGTCGTAGAGATCCGACGTCGTCGCCTCCTCGACCAACCGGCCGACGTACATCACCGCGACCCGGTCGCACAGGTGCTGGATCACGGACAGGTCGTGCGAGACGAACACGTACGTGAGGTCCAGCTGCTCCTGCAGGTCCTCGAGGAGGTTGAGGATCTGCGACCGAATGGACACGTCCAAAGCGGAGACGGCCTCATCGGCCACCACCAGCCGAGGCCGCGTCACCAGCGCCCGAGCGATGCCGATCCGCTGCCGCTCGCCACCGGAGAAGGCGTGCGGATAGCGCCGCATGTACTCGGGCCGCAGCCCCACCAGCCGCAAGGTCTCCGCCACCCGCTCCCGCAGCTCGGCACCCGAAGCGAGATCGTTCACCCGCAACGGCTCCCCCACGATCTGCAGCACCGTCATCCGCGGGTTCAAAGACGAGTTCGGGTCCTGGAAGACCGTACGGATCTCCCGCCGGTACGGCCGGAGCTCCCCCCGACTGAGCGAAGCCAGATCGACCACGGAGCCGTCGGCACGCGTGTAGTCGATCGACCCGGCCGTCGGCTTGTAGGCGCGCAGAATGCAGCGGCCCAAGGTGGTCTTGCCACACCCCGACTCCCCCACCAGGCCGAGCGTCTCGCCCCGCTTGACGGTGAGGTCGACGTCCTGCACCGCGTTCACGGTGAGCTTGTGCCGGCTGAACAGTCCGCGGCTCGCGTTGAACTGCATCGACAAGCCCTTGATCGACAGCAGTGTCTCGTCGTCGGGCATCAGGCGCTCCTCGTCTGCGGCGCGGGGCGCAGGTCCTCGGGTTTGTCGTACAGCAGGCACCGCACGGCACGTTCGGAGTTCTCGACCACCGGCGGCACGGTCACGTCGCACTTGCCGGGCATGAACGAGTCACAGCGCGCGTGGAACGGGCAGCCCGGAGGCCGGTTGTACGGGTGCGGAACGATGCCGCGGATCGTCGCGAGCCGCCGGTGCGCCCGCGGCCCGACCGTCGGGACCGACCGCAGCAGCGCCCGCGTGTACGGGTGCCGCGGGTCGTGGAACAGGTCGTCGACTTCGCACTCCTCCGCCACGATGCCGAGGTACATCACGGTCACCCGGTCGGCGATCTCCGCGACCACACCGAGGTCGTGGGTGATGAACATGACCGCCATGCCGAGGCGTTCCTGCAAGCCCTGCAGCAGTTCGATGATCTGTGCCTGCGTCGTCACGTCCAGAGCCGTCGTCGGCTCGTCCGCGATCAGCAGCCGGGGCCGGCAGGCCAACGCCATCGCGATCATCGCGCGCTGCCGCATGCCGCCGGAGAGCTCGAACGTGTACGAGTCCACCCGCTGCTCCGGCCGCGGGATGCCGACCAGCCGAAGCTCCTCGATCGCGCGGTCGCGGGCGTCCTTCTTGTCGACCTTCTCGTGGGTACGGATGTTCTCGATGATCTGGTACCCGATCGTGTGCACCGGCGACAGCGAGACCATCGGCTCCTGGAAGATCATCGCGACGTCCTTGCCGCGGATCTGCCGGATCGCCGAGCCCTTCGGGTCGAGGCGAGCAAGATCGAGTTGTCCGGTACTGGACGCCCGATAGGCCGCGATCGCGTCCCGATCCCGCCGCGACTTGTGCTGCTCGCGCAGGATCGAGTGGTCGTCGCCGATGCGCAGCAGCACCTCGCCGTCGACGATCCGCCCGGGCTCCTCGACGAGCTGCAGGATGGACCGAGCGGTGATGCTCTTGCCGCAGCCGGACTCCCCCACGACGCAGAGGGTTTCGCCAGGCCGTACGGCCAGATCGACACCGTCCACAGCGCGAACGAGGCCCTCGTCGAGGTGGAAGTGCGTCTTCAGACCACGCACTTCCAGCAGTGGCGGCTCGGCCACCAGCTCTGCCATCGCAACACCTCAGCTTTCGTACGGGTCGGCGGCATCCCGCATGCCGTCACCGACGAAGTTCAAGGCCATCACCGTGATCACGACGACCAGTCCTGGCAAGAGTAACCAAGGTGCGAACGACAGCACCCGGATGTTTTGTGCATCGTTGAGCAAGACCCCCCACGAGACGACCGGCGCCTGCAGTCCGAAGCCGAGGAACGACAGCGCGGTCTCGCCGAGGATCATGCCCGGGATCGACAGGGTCAGCGACGCGATGATGTGGCTCGTGAACGCCGGGACCATGTGCCGGCGGATGATGCGCATCCGGGAGACGCCGTCGAGCTCGGCCGCGAGGACGTAGTCCTCCCCGCGGATCTGCATGAACCGACTTCGGACCACGCGAGCCAGTCCGGTCCAGCTGATCAGCGACAGGATCAACGTGATGAGGAAGTATCCCTTCACCGGATCGAGCCCCGGCGGGATCGCCGCCGCGAGACCGAGCCACAAGGGCAGCGTCGGGATCGACATGAAGAACTCGATGCCGCGCTGGATGAGCGTGTCCGTCGTACCGCCGAAGTAGCCGGAGATGCCGCCGAGCATCACGCCGAGGATCAGACCCAGGAAGACGCCGATCAAGCCGACGGACATGGAGATTCTGGTGCCGTAGATGATCCGGCTGAACAGGTCGCGCCCCTGTTCGTCCGCGCCGAACAGGTACAGCGGGTCGTTCGCGTGGACAGGCCCGAAGAAGTGGATGTCGGAGTGGAACACACCCCACATCACGTACGGGTCGCCCTTGACGAAGAAGCGCAGGTAGATGCGCTTGTCCTCGTTGACCTTGTAGTCGCGGGTGAGCAGCTGCGCGTTCGGCGTGCCGATCCAGTCGTTGACGTACAGGTGCGGGCCGCCGTCCCATGCCACGTGCAGCCCCTGCGGCGGCGCGTAGGAGTACGTGGCGCGGTTGAAGTCCTGCACCTTCGGCGCGAGGAACTCGCAGAAGATCGCGAGCAGGTAGATCACGACCATCAGGCCGAGGCCGATGACCGCGAGCTTGTTCTTGCGGAACCGCCACCAGACGAGCTTGTACTGCGGCGCGAAGTTGATCTCGTCGCCCTTGTCGCCGCTGGCAGGTGCGGGCGCGGAGGGCTCCTCCACGGTGAGCGGAGGCTCCTCCTCGGCCGCCCGGCGCAGCGCGATGTTCGGGTCGCTCATACGACTCCCGCCCTGACCCGTGGGTCGATCAACGCCAGCAGGATGTCGGAGATCAACGTGCCGATGACGGTCAAGACACAAGCGATGAAGATGATCGAGCCGGCGAGGTACATGTCCTGGCTCTCCAACGACCGCAGCAACAACGGCCCGGTCGTCTCGAGTCCGAGGACGGTCGCGACCAGCACCTCGCCGTCGAACAGCGCTGGGATCAGCCAGCCGATCGTGGCGATGAACGGGTTGAGCGCGACGCGGACGGGATAGTTCGCGATCAGCCGCCGCTCGGACAGTCCGCGCGATCGCGCGGTGACCACGTACGGCTTGCGCAGCTCGTCGAGCAGGTTGGCCCGCAGGATGCGGATCGTGCCGCCGATGCCGCCGATCGACAGCACCAGCACGGGTAACCACAGGTGGTCGAAGAAGTCGAGCAGCTTGCCCAGGTTCCATTCCGCCTCGGCGTACTCCGGCGAGAACATCCCGCCGACCGCCTTCCCGCCGTACTTGAACTGCAGGAAGGCGATCGTGAGCGCCAACAGGAAGCCCGGGATCGCGATGCCGAGGAACGCCAGCGCGGTCATCACGTAGTCGGGAACGGTGTACTTCTTCACCGCGGAGTAGATGCCGGCCGGCAGCGACACGATCCAGCCGAACAGCACGGTGGAGATACCGAGCAGCAAGGTCAGCGGCATCCGCTCGGCGATCAGGTCCCACACCGGCCGGCCGTAGAGCATCGACGAGCCGAAGTCGCCTCGCGTGATGATGCTCGTGAACCAGTGCACGTACTGGCCGATCAGCGGCTGGTCGAGCGCGTACCGTTCGCGCAGCGCGGCGACCTCCGCCGGCTGCACGGTCTGCCCGGCCTTCTGCATGTTCGCGATGACGGTGTCGAGAAAGTCACCCGGCGGCAGCTGGATGATGAGAAACGCCACCAACGAGATCAGGAAGATCGTCGGGATCATCGCGATGAGTCGACGCAGGATGTACGCACCCATAGGCGGCTCCTTCCTATGTAGGTGCGGCTGTCACGCGTGCTTGTCGGGGTTCTTGAAGAACACCTGTGGCAAGTTCATAGCGGCTTCGTAGTGCGTACGGAAGCTCGCCACTCCCTTCTCCGGCACGTTGACCAAGTCTTCACTCACCACGACCGGGCTGAACGGCGGCTGCACCGTGCCGATGATCCAGACGTTCTTGTCGTGCAGCCTGAGGATCTGGTGCCCGAGGTCCATCCGCGTGGCGTCGTCCGGAGCCTGCAGCAGCTTGTCGTACAGCACCTGCAGCTGGCGGATGTCGCCCTCCGGCTTCGCCGAGAACTGGCCCTTGGGATCGCCGTACCAGTTGCCGTAGCGCGGCGCCCAGTACGTGAGCCCGTTCGTCGGGATGTACCACAGCGAGTCGATGTCCCACAGGTAGCCCGCGGGCGGGTAGACGAGAATGTCGTTCTTCCCTTGGGCGACCGAGCTGTACCACAGCGTCTGCGCGATGTTCTTGATCGCCATGTCGATGCCGACCGCGGCCCAGTAGCGCTTGACGTACTCGAGCATGTCGACGTTGTCGACGCCGACACCGACCAGGAACGTGGTCGCGATCAGCTTCATCGGCTTGCCGTCCGGGCGCAGCCGCATGTTCTTGCTGTCGCGGGCCGTCAAGCCAGCCTTGTCAAGGAACTCGTTCGCCTTGGCGACGTCGTACTCGATGAACCGTTGGCCCATACCCTCTTCGAAGTAGGGGTCCTCGGGCTGCGAGCAGGGGTGCTGGATCCGGCCCTGGCCGGCGAGCAGCGCCTGGTTGATCTCGTCCCGGTTGATCGCGTGCGACAGCCCCGCGCGGAAGTCGATGTTCTGGAACAGCGTCCGCAGCACCGGGTCGGGGTGGCTCTGGTTGAGGTTGATCGCGGCGAACATGCCGTCCGGCGTCCAGCGCAGCACCTTGTACGGCTTGGTCGGCTCGTTCTGCATGAGCTGCGGGATCACCGCGGACTGGATGTCCCACGCCGCAAGGTCGATCTGGCCGTTCGCGGCCCGCAGTCCGAGCGGCTCGGCGGGCAGCACGGTGAAGATCGCGCGGTCGACGTACGGCAGCTGCCGACCTTGCTCGTCGACCTTCCAGTAGTACGGGTTGCGCGCGATCGTTCCCGCGGTCCCCGCGCCGACGGGCTTCTCCATCATCCAGGGACCGAGCACCGGCAGGCCGGCGTAGTTCCAGATGTTGCGTACCTGCCCGTACAGGTCCTGCCACTGGGTGACCTTGGCCTTCTTCATCGCCGCGGCGAGGGTGGCCTTGTCGGTGAACTTCGGGTTGTACTTCTCGAGATAGTGCTTGGGCTGCAGCAGGTCGCTCGACGTACCCATGAAGCAGAGGAACTTGAGCAGCAGGCTGTGCGGCGTCTCGAACTCGATGCGCAGCGTCAGCTTGTCGACCGCGACGAATTTGGCCGGCTTGCCGCCGGAGCTCAGCCAGGTCGGGAAGACCGGGCTGATCTCCTTGTTCAGATAGATGTCGTTGTAGGTGTACATCAGGTCGTCGGTGGTGAACGGGTGCCCGTCCGACCACTTCAGCCCGTCGCGGAGGTGGAAGACGTACGTCTTGCCTTCGTCCTCGACCTCCCACTTGTGCGCGAGGCCGGGACCGACCTCCGCGGGAACGGTCGCCGTCCACTCCACCAGGCCGGCCCAGGTCATGTACTGGTTGCTGGAGAAGTTGCGGTCGACCTGCGCCCGCTGCATCGTGCCGCCGTACACGCCAGGCTCGCTGAGCGGCTTGACGACCATCGGGTCCTTCGGCAGCCGCTCCTGGACCGGCGGCAGCTTGCCGCTCTTGACCAGCTCGGCCAGCATCGGCGACTCTTTCGCGTCCGTCGAGACGGACGCGGGCGGCGCGTTGCCGCCCTTCTTCGCCGGATCGGTCTCCAGGAACGAGCAGCCGCTGAAGACTGCTCCTCCCACCAGTGCGCCCCCGCCCACCTTGATGAGATCCCTGCGCGAGTAATTCGACATGCTCCGCCTCCAGGGGCTATCCGGTGAGGCATCTCGTGCGTCTTTGCACGTCCCGCAATCTCCGGGAAACGAGATACATCTACGAGATACGAGATTTTCTCCGGATAGTAGCGCGCGCCCGACCCTATGAACAGTGGGTCGGGACATCTGTGCCGAACCAGGTCAGCTGTCCCGCGCGACTTTGCCGCATGTTGGTACGCGGAGGGGACGCCGAAGGCCTCGACGCGCAGGCGGTGCGGCCGAACGTGGCACGCCGTGCCAGGCGGTCTCGAGAGCGCCCGCTTCTGGTCAGCGGATGCGGCCGCCCTGGGTGACCAGCCACTCGCCGGTCTCCCAGTCGTTCGGGCCGCCGTCCATGCGGTACATGAGGTCGAAGCGGATCCCGAGACCCGTCCAGGGATGCCGGATGGCGACGACGCGGAAGATCTCTTCCAGGCCCGGGAACGTGATGCCCTCCGGCTCCGGGAACAGGTCCTCCAGCTCGCCGCGGGTCAGGTCGGTCCGCAGCGCGAACTGCCACTCCGGCTGGGTCCGCCCTTGGTCGTAGACCACTTCGAACCGGGGCTCGCGGCCGACGACGAACGCGCGGATGTCGTCGGCGAGCTCGGCCGCGGTCGAGGGGAGGACGAACGGCCAGTCCTCGCCCGTCGGGTAGCGGTACATCGTCGCCGCTCCGGCGATCGTGCTCAGCGCGTTCTGCCACTGCTCCGACGTGGTCGTCTTCATCGGCAGGTTCACGCCGGTGTGGTCGACCCGCTGGATGTGGCCGGCGAGGCGGCTGGAGAGCGCCGCGAGCTCCGGCCGCGCCTCGGGGCTGCCGTCACCCTCGCCGTCGCCCTCGACGCCGAACGTGGGCCCGGTGTCGAGTGCGATCTCGGGCGTACGGACGTCGGCCAGCGCGAACGCCGTCCTCGGCAGAGCGCCAGCCGGCACCGGCGGTGTCAGCGTCAGGCGGTCGTCGGCGAACTCGCCGTACGGAACGTCGGAGAGCAGCGTGCGGAGCGCGCCGAGCCAGGCGCGCGACTCCGGCGTTGCGGGCAGGCGGAAGGCGATCTCGGACAGGCGGGCCATGGTCGAGACCGTAGCGAAGGCGAAGCCGCCGCCTCCAGACTCAGAGGCGGCGGCAGCGCGCGATTTCAGCTCGCTACTTGCAGACCTGGACGGCCGGCTCCATGGAGCCGTCGGCCTTCTGGGCGGCGTAGCTCCAGCAGATCTTGGTGAACGAGAGCTTCAGCTGTTCGGTCGGCACGTCGCCCTTCCACTGCGTGCTGACGCTCGTCACCTTCACGTTCGTCAGCGTGATCTTGTAGTACTCGACCGGCTGGGCGCCGGCCTTGGTGAACGCGAACGTGGCTGTCGGAATGACCGTCCCCAGCGTGGCCGCCTTGACGATCGGCATCGACGACCGGTCCATCCGCTTGGTGAGCGAGATCGGCGCCGTCGCGGCTCCGCAGCTGGTGATCCCCGCGCCGGTGACGTCGGTGCGGACCTTGCTGACCAGGATCCAGCTCGCGTACTTCGCGACCGTGGAGTCGCCCTTGATGCCAGGCATGAACAGGTAGCCGTTGGCGCCGGTTCCGGTCGCCTCGAACGGAGCCACGTTCGGGCACGGGTCCGGCGCGACGGCGACGGGATCGGGAGCGGCTTGGGCCGGGTTCGTACGCCAGGCGCTGGCGCCGACCACGACGCCGGCCGATCCGGTGAGCAGCGCGACCGCGATGACGGTGGCGAGAGTACGACGCATGGGTGCCGCCTTCCTTAGCACTTCGTCATGACCTTGACGTCGAAACAGAACTTGACCGCGCCCGTGCCGTTGACGTTCGGACGGACCTCCCACACGTACTTGGCGGCGGTCATCCGCACCTGCTCGACGGGGGTGCCGGCCATCCACTGCAGGCCGTCGCTGACCACGACGACGTCGGACAGCACCAGGCGGAGCGGCTCGTGCCCGTCGGTGTTCCGGCGCAGCGCGATCTTGAGGGTCTTGCTGTGCGTGCCGAGCGCGACCCGTTCGATGAGCTTGGGGGTGGCGATGTCCACGGCCTTGGTGAAGATGACGTCCTCGAACCACGGCTTGGCCGTGCCAACGCCCGTTCCGCAGGCGATGCCCGAGACGGCCTTCGACTGCAGCTTGCTGATCTGGAAGTCGCCGACGTGGCCGGCCAGCGTGACCGGACCGACGACGCCGTCGAGATTGGCGAGCACCTGGAAGCCGGACCCGGAGGCGGCGAACGGGAAGTCCGACTCGCACGGGACGCCCGGCGTCGCGACCGAGGGAACGGCGGCGTTCCCGACGGCGTTCGCCGGGGTGGGCCGCCAGCCACCCGAGCCGACGACCACGCCGGCCCCGCCGGCGAGGATCACCGCGGCCGCGAAGCCGGCGACGACGGACAAGGACTTGTGCATGATGCCTCCCTGAAAGAGGGTTCGGCGGCATCGTGACACCGGGGCGTCCCGTTGTGCGTGAATTGCCCGAAGATCAGTACCGCGCTGGCGAAAGATACGTACTCGTACGTGCTCTGGCCTGGGCGGTTACGTCGAACGACCGATGGTCAGCCGGCGAGGACGTCCGTCGCCTTGTGGGTCTCGTCGACGCCGTCGATGAGGATCACGTCGCTGTCGGAGTTCTCCGTGCGGAGCTTCAGGATCGCCTGGTAGGCGGGCGATGCGTACCAGTCAACCACGGCTTGACGGCTGGGGAACTCGATGACGACGAGGTCTCCGGTCCAGTCCCCCTCCAGCTTGGTGGGGCGGTCGCCGTGGATGATGAACTTGCCGCCGTACGGGGCGAGCGTGGCGTCGATCTTCTCCAGGTACTCGGCGATCGGCGGTCCGAGCTGGACGTTGCGTAGCCGAGCGACTCCGTAGGCCTTCATGGGTTCTCTCCTTGGTGGGTGTGCCCTCACTCTCGTCGCTCGGCGGTTATTGGGTCGATTACCTCGGAGGTCATGAGCCAGGATGTGGCGCATGCCTTCGTTCGTACCTGGCCTGGAGCTGAACGCCGCCTTCTACAAGTCGGCGGTCGCGCCGTTGGTCTCCGACGTCCCGCACTCGGCCGCGTTGCTCGGCCATGGGTCGGACGTGCTGGGGTACGACACCGCGCGCTCGACCGACCACGGTTGGGGGCCGCATCTGCAGCTGTTCGTCTCCGCGTCGGACGTGCCGGTGGTGACCGAACGGCTCTCGGGTCTGCCGGAGACGTTCGAGGGGTGGCCCGTTCGGTACGGGTGGGACGACGTGGCCGTGGAGCATCACCTCGGCGTGGAGCCGTTCGGGTCGTTCTTGCAAGGCCAGCTGGGCTTTGACCCTCGGCAGCCGATCGACGCCAAGGACTGGCTGCTGGTGTCGCAGCAGCTGCTGCTCGGCATCGTTCGCGGTGCCGTGTATGCCGATCCCGAGGGCGAGCTGGCTTCGGTGCGTGCGTCGTTGGCGTACTACCCCGATCAGGTGTGGCTGTGGATGCTGGGCTGCCAGTGGACGCGGATCAGCCAGGAGGAGGCGTTCGTCGGGCGGTGCTCCGAGGTCGGCGACGAGCTCGGGTCGCGGCTGGTGGCCGCGCGGCTGTCGCAGGACCTGATGCGGCTGGCCTTCCTGCTCTCGCGGACGTACTGGCCGTACACGAAGTGGTTCGGGACGGCGTTCGCCGCTCTGCCCGACGCCGCGGCGCTGACGCCGCTGCTGTCGGCCGCGGTGGCGGCGACCGACTACCCGTCCCGCGAGGACGCGCTGGTCGGCGCGTACGAGCTGCTGGCCGCGCGGCACAACGAGCTGGGCGTGACGGCGTTCGTCGATCCGTCCATCCGGACGTTCTACGGCCGCCCGTTCCGGGTGCTGATGGCGGAGCGCTTCGCCTCGGCAACGTTCGAGGCCGTGACCGACCCGTGGCTGCGCTCGCTGCAGCCGGTGGGCTCGGTGGACCAGTTCGTCGACTCGACCGATGTACTCTCCGCCGCCGAACGCTCGCGCCGGCTGAACGGCCTCTACGTCAAGTAGGGCAAGGGATCGTCGAACTTCCCTACTCAGTGAACAGGTGCCAGATTGCGGTGGTACCAATTCCCGCCCAGGTCCGCGCTGGAGTAGTCGTCACCGTCGACCATCCGCGCGTACGTGGTCAGGAAGTGCTCGATCCACCGCTGCTTGTCCGGGGTGCAAGGAGCTCGGCGACGGTCGAGGTGGCCAGTTGCTCGGTGGAGCCGGAGGCTGCATTCCGTCCGGCCTCGATGTGCTCGATCCACTGTGGCGCCAGGCGGGTTGGTCTCGAGCCCTTCCCCCACCACTTGTGCATGATGTCGACCGGCTCGTTGCCGGTCGGCGTTGATCGCGTCGGCGTCCGCGTACGGGAGCTCGAGCAGCACCTTCGTCGGGCGGTACTCGGCCAGCCCGGCGGTCAGGACGGCGAGCTCGGCTTGGCGGCGGGGTGAGCGCATGTCGTCGACGTCGTGGGAGATCCAGTCGAGCTTCGAGGTGAAGTGGAACGTTCCCAGCATCAGCACATGCTTGTGGGCCGTCATCGCGGACGAGCCTACGGTCCGGTGAGGGCGCGGCCAAGGCGGACGATGCCTTCGGCTTCGCCGCCGGGGAGGCTGGCGAAGAACTGCTGGTCGACCTCGTCGAGGAGCTTCCGCAGCTCCATCCGCAACCCGTCGTCGGGAAGGCCGGCGACCGTCGCGCGGAGGGCGAGGTACGTACGCCACTGTGGCGATGCCGCGTCGAGCTCGGCCGGCAGCGACAGCGTCGCCGCGAGCTCGCGCAGAAGGTCGCCGAAGAACAGGTCCTTGTACGGCCACCGCCGGTAGACCGCGCTGCGGGCCACGCCGGCGGTGTGGATCAGGTCTTCCAGGCTGAGGTGCTCGAGGCTCACGGTCAGGCCCGTACGTTCCACCGACTCGGCTCCGGCGCGCAGCATCCGGGCCGCCGTCTCCGCGTCGGACAACCGCCGGCGCCGCCGCGTCAATCCGGTCGCGGCTCGTTCGACGACCGGCGCGGGCTCAGGCTCGGTGGCGCCGCCTCCCCCGTCCACCGGGTCCCGGCGACTCCCGCCAGCCAGCCCGACATGTCGTCCGTCAACCTCGCCCCCGAAGGCAGTTTGAGACACTATGTTTCAAATGCCAAGCCTACTCCAGGCGTGACCGAGGACTCGGAGTCGGCGCCGTTCACGGCAGGGTCAGGACGCCGTCTGGGCCTCGAACATCCAACGGTGCTTCTCCAACGAGCGCAGGAGTTCGATCACGATGTCCTGGCTGACCGGGTCCGCCTTGTCCAGCGCGTCCATGGCCTCGCGCGCGGTCGCGATCGCGGCGTCCAGCTGTTCGACGATCGCGGCGACGACCTTCTCGGTGTCGACGAAGCCCGTCTGGAACGAGGGCACCTTGGTGGACTCGGCCACGGTCTCGGGCCGCCCGTCGACCGGGGCGCCCAGGGCGACGACGCGCTCGGCGACGTCGTCGGAGTAGGTCCGCGCGTCGGCGATCAGCTCGTCGAGCTGTTCGTGGACCTGCTTGAAGGTCTTGCCCCGTACGTGCCAGTGGGCTTGCTTGCCGTCCAGCGCGAGGGCGATGAGATCAATGAGAACCGGCTGCAGGATCGAGGCGACCTCAGTCGGCGAAACGGTCGTCGGCGTTTCTTGCGTACTCACAGGAGTTCCTCCTTCATCGGAGGTTCGATTCCCGTGAGGGAGGAGGACAAACTGGCCTTCAGCCGGCCTTCCGCACCTGCTCGGTCTTCAGCGCCGCATCGATCGTCGGATACAACGAGAACACCCGGTCCAGGCCCTCGCTCTCGATCTGCAAGGCGATCTCGTGGCGCGGCTCGGCGAAGCGGAGATCGGTACCCATCAGGCCGGCGCGGCGATTGATCGCCACGAGGGCGGAGATTCCGGCGGAATCGAGCTCAAGGACCTGGTCCATCGCGAGGATCACCGTGCGCGGGGACCTGCTCAAGATCGCCAACACTCGTTCGTGCAATAGGCCGGCGGTTCCGCCGACCAAACGTCCCATCGGTTGGACGAGCATCCCTTCGGGACGCTCGGATACAGCGACCTTTAACCCCATTCGGGCCCCCTCCGGCAGGACTTTCCGCTTACTCTGCGGCCAACCTGCGGTGCTCTGTGTGAAGTTACTCGCGTCTTGGCCGCCTGGAAAGGGTACGTCGCCGTTGACTTCATGGAATGAACGGAAGATCACATCGTTGTTCACGCCGGGTTTGGTCAACGTTGGGTAGCCAATCCCCCATCTGGGCTGCCGAAACGGCCTAGGTTCCGAGCCATGGCGAACGATGGATCCAGCCGGCGTACGTTTCTTCGCACGACCGGACTGGCCAGCGCGGGTGTGATGAGCCTCGGCGCGATGGAGGTGGCCTTGCCCACATCGGCCGAGGCCGCTGCCTCTCGGCCCGATGTGGAGAGCCCGCGGTTCACGATCGCGGTGGTGCCGGACACGCAGTACATGTTCGATCTCGATCGCGGCGATCCCGAACCGTTGAAGGCGACGTTCCGGTTCGTGCTCGATGCAGCGGAGGATCACAACATCGTTTTCCTTGCACACCTGGGCGATCTCACCGAGAACGGACAGGCGAGCGAGTTCGCCTCGATCGACAAGGTCTTCTCCCTCCTGGACCGCGGGCGGTTCGGGTACTCGGTGCTCGCGGGCAACCACGACATCGGTTCCTCGACCGACGACCAGCGCGGAGACTCGGCCTACCTGCAGACCTTCGGTCCGCACCGATTCGGCCAATCTCCCACGTTCCAAGGGTCTTCGCCCGGTGGCTACAACAGCTACCACGTGTTCCGCGCCGCGGGCCGCGAGTGGATGGTGCTCGCCCTGGACTGGCGGCCTTCTGCAGGCGGGCTGGCGTGGGCCCGTTCGGTGTTGGCCGCGCATCCTCGTACGCCGGTGATCCTCACCACGCACGAGCTCGTGGTGGCGGACAGCGGGACCGCGGAGCTGTCGGAGTTCGGTCAACGCCTGTGGTCCGAACTGATCTTCGAGTCCGACCAGATCTTCCTGACGTTGAACGGGCACTTCTGGCCACCCGGTCGGTTGGTGCGTTCGAACGCAGCCGGTCGCGACGTCCACCTGCACCTCACGAACTACCAGGACCGGTACTACGGCGGCGCGGGCATGGTGCGGTTGTACTCGTTCGACCTTGCGCGCAACACGATCGACGTGCGCACGCTGTCGCCGTGGATCCTCGACCAGGCGGTGCGTGCGCGGAACGCGTTGGAGAGTGTGGAGCTGGAGCGGACGGGGCCGCAGGACTCCTTCTCGGTGCCGGTCGACTTCTCCGCACGGTTCGCCGGGTTCGCCCCCGTTCCGCCAAGGCCGCCGCGGCCCGCTTCGGCGGTGCTGGTGCGGGACACAGTGGCGTACTGGCGGTTCGACGACTCTGCTGCTGTACCGGGGTCGCCGGTGCCCTCGGATGTCGTGGTGCGGGACCTTTCGGGATCGGGGAACGACCTGCGGCAGGTGACGTTGCCGGGCAGTGCCGCGGACACGCTGACCTGGTCGGACGACCACCGGCCGGGGCAGCCGGCGCACGCGAGCCTGAAGTTCCTCGGTGCGCGCGGCGTCGGCTCGTACCTGCGGACCGCGGACGACGCGCCGTTGAACCGGATGACGTTCACGCGCGGCTACACGATCGAGGCGTTCCTCAAGCTGCCTTCGGACTTCGACGATGACGATGCCTGGTGTGGGTTGTTCACGCGGATGGGGTCGGGGCGCGATCTCGGGCTGGGCCAGAACGGCGACGACCCGGCCGAGCCGCTGGCGACGTTCAACCTCGCCGGTGGCGGCGGGCTGCAGTGGGCCGTGTACCCGAAGAACCGGGACGCGATCTCCACGAACTGGGGCCACGAGCTGCCGCGCGAGACCTGGTGGCACGCGGCGGTGGTGAACGACGGGCGGCACACGACGATGTACGTCGACGGCTGCGAGCTGCTCCGCAATCCCTCGACGCCGGCGCCCGGGCTGCGGACGACGGGAGAGTTCTGGATGCTCGGCGCGTACCACTACGACCGGGTGATCGAGCGCGGCTTCTACGGCTGGATCGGTGACGTCCGCATTGTCAACCGCGCCTTGCCAGTGCGGTCGTTCATGCTCTAGACCGTTGTGGATGCTGTTACGCGTACTGACGTTCAACGTGCAGAACGGTGCCGGAGATCTGGAACGGGCATCGCTTGTCTCTGCCGCCCTCCGCGACCTCCGGCCGGACGTGGTGGCTCTGCAGGAGGTCGGCTATCCCGGTGAGCGAGACGTCCTCGCTCGGATGCTGGACGGGACCGGGCTGCACGGGACGCATCAGGCGGACGTGCTGACCTCGGTGCCTCCGTTCGCTGACCGGTTCGGTGGAACGGCCGTGGCTTCACGGTGGCCGCACGCCGTTCTGGAGGCCGTCGACCAGCGGCTGCCCTCGGCGCCGAGGCTGCCCTGGTACGCCCTTGCCGTGTCGGTGCCCGTGCCGTCGGTGGGGTCGATGCTGCTGATCGCGCCGACGTCCTCGTGGGAGCTTTCTGCCGAGATCGCGCGGGAGCAGCAGGCCGTACGGCTCAGTGAGCTCGACGCCCAGTACCGGCAGGAGCTGCCGACGATCATCGCCGGCGACCTGAACGCGGCGCCTTCGGCCGCCAGCGTGCGGTACCTGTCCGGGCTGCAGTCGTTGGACGGTCGGAGCGCGCACTACCACGACGCCTGGTCCGTGGCCGGCTCCGGCGGACCGGGCTACACCTGGTCCGCCGACAACCCCCGCGCGGCCGCGGAGATCGAGACGATCGTCGGCCAGCCGAACCACCACCGTCGGATCGACTACGTCTTCGTCGGGACCGCCATGGCCCACCCCGGCTTTCGAGCTCGGGTCCTGTCCGCGCGGGTGGTGTTCGACTCGCCCGTCTCCGGTGAGTGGCTCAGCGACCACTACGGCTTGCTGGTGGAGCTGGACGTCACTGCTGCCTAGCTCGTCATCGCGAACGCGTCGACCTCGATCAGGAAGTCGGGGTTGGAGAGGGCGGCGACGCCGACGAGCGTGTCGGCCGGCTTGTGGTCGCCGAACACGGCGACGCGGCCTGCCTCGATGACCGCCAGCTGGTCGGGGTGGTAGTCGGCGACGAAGATCGTCAGCTTCGTCACGTCCGCCGGCCTGGCTCCCACCGCCTCGAGCGCCCTCCCGACGTTCCCGAACACCTGCCGCGCCTGAGCGGCCAGGTCCCCCTTTCCCACGAGCTGGTCGTCAGCGTCCACGGGCTCCTGCCCAGAGACGAAGACCAGCCGCCCACCCGTCGCCACGACCACCTGGCTGTACGACTGCGGCGTGGACAGGTCGTCGGGATTGATGCACTCGATCGTCATGGGAAGCATCCTGGCCGCACAAGCTCACCGAGGTCGAGGCCGCACGCTGGACGGCAGCTCGCGGCCGTGATCATGTACGTGATCATGAAGCCGATTCGGTCATATACGCCGGTTTGGCTTCATGATCACGATCATGATCACGGGCCAGTGCCAACCGCACCTGATACGGGTCACTCGTTGAGCAGCTGAAACAGCTCCATGTCCTGCCACGTCCCGGCGATCTTGAGGTACCGCGGGGCGAGGCCGTACGGGACGAAGCCGTGCTTCTCCAGCACTCGCTTCGAGGGTGCGTTGTGCTGCAAGGTCTCCGCCTGGATGCGGTGCAGGCCGAGGTCGCCGAAGGCCACGGAGATGACCGAGGCGAGCGCGCCGGACGCGAGGCCCTGGCCGTTGTACGACTCGGCCACCCAGTAGCCGACCGAGCACGACAGGAACGGGCCGCGGACGATTCCGCTGAGCGTGATCCGCCCGGCGATCTGTCCCGACGAGGCGACGATCACGTGGGGCAGCAGCGCACCGCGGTCGTGGTCCGCCAGCTGCGACTCGATCAGCGAGCGCTGCGCGGACACGGTGAAGAACGCGTCCGTCCGCTCGGGATCCCACGGGGCGAGGAACGCGCGGTTGACGGCCAGCAACGAGGCGAGCTCAGGGGCGTCGTCCAAGGTGACGAGACGAGGCAGCACACACTAGAACGTATCGAGTCGCGGCAAGTAGTCGGCGAACTCGTCGAGGAACCGGTCGACCGTCCGGATCTCCTCCGCGTCGAGCGCGTGCGCCGGAGCCCGGCAGTGCGCGCTCGCGAACAGGCCCCGCCGGACCGAGATCAGCTTCTCCGCCGCGATGATCAGCTCGGTGTGCAGCATCCAGTACGAGATGTACGGCAACAGCCGCCGGTGCAGCTCGTGCGCCCCCACCGAGTCGCCGGTCGAGAAGCGCCGCCAGATCTCCACGTAGATCTCGATGAACGAGCACCCGGGCATCACGCCGACCGCGCCACGGCGGACCGCGTCCGGCAGCTGGACACCTGCGTACCCCACCACCGAGGGCAACGGCGGATCCTGCGCCCCCAAGGCGGCGATCAGGGCACCGGGAGGCGTCGACTCCACCTTCACCAGCCGCAGGTTCGGATGCTCGCGCGCCAACGCTCCGATCGTCGGCGCGTCCAACGACGTGCCGGTCTGGTTCGGCGCGTACTGCAGCACGACGGGCGTGTCCGGCACGGCCGACAACACGGCGCGGACGTGCTCCTGCACCGCGGCGGACGACGGACCGAGCAGGTACGGCGGGAGCAGGTTGAGCAGGTCGGCGCCAGCGGCGACCACCTGCCGCGCGTACGCGACCGCCAGCTTCGTCGCGTGGTCCTGCAACGCCACCACGGCCGCGATGTCGTCGCGGTCGCGCGTGTAGTCGAGCAGGATCAGCGACAGCTTCCACCGCTCGGCGTCGGACAGCTTGTGGAACTCCGACGCGAAGCCGGGGAACATCACGCTGGTCACGCCGCAGCTGAACGCGTAGCTCACCACGCGCGCGAAGCCGTCGTAGTCCACGTCGCCGTTCGCGGTGAACGGCACCTCGAGCACAGGCGAGACCCCGCGCACCAAAGGCGTCGCATCGACCGTGCGGGCCGTCGTCACCGCCTCAGTGTTCCGAGTCGTCGTCACACTCGCCGCCATTTCCCAAATCCCGTAGTTATGTCTTAGATATCGAACTATACGAGTAGACCAGCCTTCAGCGCCAGGCTTTCGGAGCATGTGAACCGAGCAGCTCGACCACCGTCCCGCCGAGGACGCCCGCACGCTGCTCCGCGGTGATCGTCCAGTCGACAACGCGCGCCAGCTCGGCCTTGTGCACCGTGTACGGCAGGTCGCTGGTGAACACACACCGGGCCGTCCCGATCTGAGGGTCGCGGCCGAACTCGCTCAGCACCGTGTCCCAAGGCGCGTACGACGTGTCGGCGTACAGGTTCGGCGCGTGCCGCAGCGCGGGCGCGGCGTCGATCCAGAAGTCCGTCGCGCCGCTCTTGCCCATCAGGAAGCGCAGCTCGGGATACCGCCTCGCCAAGCTCGCGACCGGCAGCGGCACCGCGCTCGGCGGCGTGCCGGTACGGAAGTAGACGAACCAGTCGGCCTCCTGCGCGAACTCCAGCAGCGGGTCGACCAGCCGGTCCAGGGGGTCGAAGCCCTGCAGCACCGAGTCCACGGCCAGCGCGACAGCGCCGTTGTCCTCGGCCCGCGCGAGCTCGTCGACGGCGTCGCGGCGCCACGGGTTGACGACCGCGTACGCGAGGAGCCGGTCCCCGGAAGCTTCGGCGAGCGCTGTCAACCTGTCATTGCCGGCGCGGTTGTCGTACGCGATCTCCCGCTCCCCCGGCTCGACCAGCGCGGCGTCGATGCCGAGTTCGTCCATGCTGGCAAGGAGATCCTCAACAGAGAGCTCGACCTCGCGGCCGGACCCGAGTCGTACGTGCGCGTCGATGATCACGCCTTCAGCACCCCCTCCAGACCGAGCGCGGCCAAGGCGTCGGCGACGATGATCTGCTCGATGTGCTCGTCTGGGACGCGCGGCAGCTTCGTTCCCTCGACGATGTCGTTGACGCGCCGCAGCCCGGCCATCGCCTCGGCCGAGGTCGCGATCGGGTAGTCGGAGCCGAACAACAGCTTGTGCGGAACGCCCCACTCCGACACGAACGTCAGCGCCTCCCAGCACAACCACGGCCGCAGGTAGATCGAGGAGACGTCGGCGTACACGTGCGGGTGCTTGCGGATCACCGCGACGGTCTCGCGCACGAACGGGTGACCCATGTGCGCCATCACGATCCGCAGCTCGGGGAAGCGCAGCGCGATGTCGTCCATCACCAACGGGTGCGTGTACCGGAGCGGCGCCGAACGGATCGGCGACGTCCCCTGGTGGAACAGGATCGGCAACCCGGCGCGCTCGCAGTAGGCATAGAACGCGCACGCCTCGTCCGACAACGGGTCGAAGTTCTGGTAGTTCGGGCCGAGCTTCACGCCGACGAGCCCCAGATCGCGGGACCGTTCGGTCTCGTCGAACACGTGCGGCCAGAGCGGGTTGACGGACATGAAGCCGATCCGCTTGTCCGGCGCGTCTTTGACGAACTCGGCGGTGGCGTCGTTCGTCCGTTCCGGCGGATACGGGAGGCCGGTGGCGGCGAGCGGGTCGTCTACGGCGATGTTGAACACGATCGTGACGTCCGCCGCGGCCTGGTGCTCGTCGTAGTCGGCCCAGGAGTTCGTCGTCACCACCGGCCGGTCGGATCGCCAACCCTCGTAGACCAAACGCTCGTCGTCGGGAACCGCGTCCTGGTGCGTCGGCGTGTGGTTGTGAACGTCGATGATCAACGGAAGCTCCCCAGCAGGTCGTCGCGAAGTCGTACGCCCAGCCCGGGCCCTGAGGGCACCGTGACGCGCCGGCCGTCGCTCGGCAGCGGCTCGGCGAGGATGTCCTCCGCGTAGTAGTGCGCGCCGATGATGTCCGACGGGAACTCGACCGTGAGCCCCTCGATCGCGGCGGCGACGTGGGCCTGAGCAGCGGCGCCGAGACCGAGCTCGCCGTTCGACCCGATGAGGCTGGAAAGCCCGTAGGCGTGGGCGATTCGGCCCAGCTCGACGGCTCGCGCCGGTCCCCCGGCCTTGCCGACGTACACGCTGACGACGTCCGCGGCGCTCGCCGCGATCACGCGCCGGAGGTCGGCGAGACCGAACACCGACTCGTCGGCCACGACCGGATAGCCCAACGAGCGCAGCTCGCGCATGCCGTCGAGATCGTCGGCGGCCAGCGGCTGCTCGACGAACGCGATGCCGTACGGCGTCATCCCGCGGACCGCTCGCTGCGCCTCGGCGCGGGTCCAGCCGGTGTTGGCGTCGACGCCGAGGAACGTCTGGTCGCCGGCGAGCTTGCGTGCCTGTGCGACGCGGGCGATATCGCCGTCGACGCCCTTGCCTACCTTGACCTTGAACGCACCGAAGCCGGCCGCGGTCGCGGCGGCGTAGACGCACTCGAGGTAGTCGCCCTCGCCGGAGAGCGACAGCTTGATCGGGATCTCGTCGCGGTACGGACCGCCCAATGCCGTTGCCAGCGGGACGTTCAGGCTCCTGGCGTACGCGTCCCACAGCGCGATCGACACGCCCGCCTTCGTGAACGGGTTGCCGGCGAGCACGGAGTCCATGGCGTTGTCGAGCTTGGCGACAGGCTGCAACGGCTGGCCGACGAGGACTGGCGCGAGCACGTTGCGGATGAAGTGCTCGGCGCTGACGCCGTCCTCCCCACTCCACAACGGCGTGGCGCTGACCTCGCCGTACCCTTCGAAGCCGTCGTTCGTGATCACTCGTACCAGCAGGAAGTTCGAGTGGTCATGCGAGCCGCGAGCACCCAGGACGACCAGGTCCTCGGCGACCGGCAGACTGATCGGCGCGGTCTGGATCGCCGCGATCGTCGGGCCGGTCATGCGGCCCTACCCAGCAGCGCGCGCGGGCTGTCTTCCAACAGCTGTTGGCGTTGCTCGTCGGTGATACCCCAGCCGTCGATCTCCCGGACCCGCGCGACAGCGTAGTCCTGGCTGGCCTTGTCGGACAGCCCCGCGTCGGTCCCGAACAGCACCTTGCCGGGAGGGGCGTCCTGCAGGATCTTCCTTGCGGCATAGGGCGGAGTGCCGCAGATGCACAGGTAGACGTTCGGCGTCTCGATCGTCGCTTGGAGAGCCTCGCGCCAGCAGTCGTGCAGGCCACCGTGACCGAGGACGACGGGAAGCTCCGGGTGGCGGCGAGCGAGCGCGGCGATCTGCAGTCCGGTGGAGTACGGCGGCGTCCCGTCGTGGCAGAGCAGGATCCCCTGGTGCGCGATGACGACCTCGCAGATGGGGTCGAGCGAGCGCTCGTGCATCGAGAAACCCTGCAGCCACGGGTGCAGCTTGAGGCCGCGCATGCCGAGTTCTGTGAAGCAGCGTTCGACTTCCTCCACCGCGGTGGCGCTGCGCGGCGTGACCGTACCGAACGCGACCATGCGGTCCGGGTACTCGGCGACGAACGCGGCGACCTCGTCGTTCGCCTCCGGTGTCGGGTTGAACAACCCGTCGTGGCTGAGCACGACGGCGTGGTCGATGCCGGCGGAGTCCATGAACGTGACGAACTCGGTCGCGCCGAACGCCGCGCCCGCGAGCCAGGTCGCGGACTTCCAGGCGGGTGTGTGGGTGTGGAAGTCGATCAAGTCTCTGCTCCGCTACGTCTACAGGGTCTTGGCGAGGTGGACGAGCTTGTCCGCGAGGTTGCCGGCGATGGCGGCGAGCCAGGCCTCGCCATTGGCCGCGTTGGCGTGCGACGGGTCGTCGGTGTAGCCCTCCATGTCGTGCCAGATCGCCTTGCTGTGCAGGACGAATCCATCGAGCGTCTCGGGGATGGTGTCCGGGACGCGTTCCCTCGTGGGGCGTTCCTTCACCAGGTCGGGGTACGTCGCGAGCACGAGCGAGGCCTCGAACGCGCCGGCGTGGCCGGGGGTGTTGGTGCCCTCGGTGGCGTCGGCCGGGAGCAGCTGCCAGTAGTCGGTGGTGGCGACGTTGATGTCGTACCGGTTGCTCGCCGCGGCTCCAGCGGCGTGCGCGACGCCGTGGTTTCCGCCGTGTCCGTTGACGATGACCAGCCTGCGGCCACCGCAGGCCGCGACGGACCTCGCGATGTCGAGCAGGACGAGGTGCAGCGTCTCGGGCTGCAACGAGAGCGTGCCACCGAACGGGAGGTGGTGGTCCGAGGCCCCGGTCGCGACCGTCGGGGCGATGACGAGCGGGCGACCGACGTCCTGCCGACCATCGGCGAGGGCTGCACCACGTTCGACGACCGCCTGGGCCATCAGGTGGTCGGTGCCGGTCGGGAGATACGGGCCATGCTGCTCGGTGGCGCCGATGGGCAACAAGACGAGGGCTTCGGGGAGGATCTCGTTCAGCGTCTCGCGGGTCTGCTCGACCCACCGCAGGACCGTCATGGCGCTCCTTCTTCCGCACGCGTGGCAACCTGCTCGCTCAGCTCGAGGCTGGCGAGCCCTTCGGACCAGCCTGGCATGGCACGGTCGGTCTGGCCTGCGATCAGGTCGACGAATCTGTCGAGCTGGCGGTCGAAGCAGCGTTCGGTACGGTCTCCCGGGTCGTCGAATGTCTCTGTTTTGTTGGCTGTTCGGAGCGTGAGCTCGAACGTGAAGCCGTCGAGGTGCGCGTGGGCGCGCTGGCCGACAAAGGTCAGCTCGCAGCGCGGGAGCGCGTCGGTGAGCCAGCCGAACTCGGTCAGCACGGTCGTGTCGCCGTAGGCGAGCCGCGCGCCGACGAGGTTGGGGTGCTTGAACGTCTCGTCGGTCTTGAGGCTCCAGGCCTCGTGGATCTCCGGCGTCTCTCGCAGCAGGTAGGCGAGCCAGTCGAACACGTGCGAGCCCTCGTGCATGACCGGGGAGCCGTGCTCGAGGGTCTTGCGGATGCGCTGCTCGTGCTCCTCGTCGTCGGGGTCGCGGCGCTCGTCGTAGATGTGGGCTCGGACCAGCAGCGGGCCGTCGAGCGGGCCGTGCTCGATCCAGTCGCGAAGCCGTTCGATCGCCGGGTCGTGCCGGTACGTGAGCCCGACCTGCAACCTGCTCCGGTCGGGCAGGTCGCGGAGCGGCTGGAGCGCCGCGGTCGAGACGCCGAGCGGCTTCTCGGCGAGGACGAAGTGTCCGTCGCCGAGAAGTCGCGCGGCCAGGTCCGTGGTCACCCAGGGCGGCGTGGCGAGGACGTACCCGTCCGGCTGCTCGTCCAGCTCGCCGACGTCGGCGAGCGTGGGGAGGTCACCGACGGCCGCCCTGCGAGCCGGGTCGGGGTCCACCCCGGCGACGAGCTGGACGCGCTCGTTCCGCCGGAGGGCAGGCAGATGGGCCTTGACCCCGATGTCCCCCAGCCCGACCAAGACGAGCCGTACGCTCCCTGCCACGCGCGCCTTCCGATATTTCAGAGATGTCTTCTGTATCTCGTGTGAGCGTAGCCAGCGGAAGGGTCGTCCTCAACCGGTTGGCCGAGACCAGTCAGACAAAGGTCATGTACGGCTCTCGTAGTCGCTTGACCAGCGCGGTCGCGCCGATCTCCTCGCGGATCCAGGCCAGCCGGCCGATCGTCGGGATCATCTCCCGTTCGGCGCCGCTCAACGGCCGGACCGACTCGTAGCCGTCCAGGAACGGCTGCCGGTGCGCGGGGCGGATGCGCGTGACGTAGGTCGCGACGTCGTACACGCGCCAGCCGTACCCGGCCAGATCGAAGTCCAGGAACGTGATCTGGTCGTCGGCGGTGAAGTGGAAGTTCAGGCTCTGCACGTCGCCGTGCACGACGCCCCACCCGGTCGGGCCGGTGTCGAACGAGGCGAGCCGGCGCCGGATCTCGGCGGCGTGCTCGTCGATGAACGCCGCCTGCTCCGCGTCCGGGCGGAGCTTGGCGAGGTACCGGTCCAGCAGGTTGGCCTCGTCGAGGTGGTACCGGTCGTGCGGACTCGCGAAGCCGTCCGACGCGACGTGGATGCGGGCCAACGTCGAGCCGACGAGCCCGACTCGCTTCGTTCCGCCGTCCCCGGGCTTGCCCGGCGCCCAGCTGAACAGCGTGTAGTGGCGCCCGTCGTCGAGCCGGCCGAGCGCGTCCCCGTTCTTCCGCGGGATCGGCACCGGCACGTGGATCCCGGTGGCGTGCAGGTGGTGGAGCAGGTCGAGCTCGAAGCGGAGCTCGTCCTCGTTCGCGATCCACCAGGGGTCGGCGCGATGGATGCGCAGGGCGTACGACGTCGCGCCGAACTCCACGGCGTACGTCTCGTTGACGCTGGAGAACAGATGCCGGACGGCGGTGAGGTTGCCGAGGTCGTACTCGGCGCCGATGAGAGCAGAGAGCTGGTCGAGCACCATCAGGGGCGCTCCTTCCCGGTCGTTGTGGCAGTACCGGGGAGGGCGCCCCTTCGAACCCTGGAGGCGCCCCGCCAAGACTGTAGCGGGGCCGACCTCTACGCGCGAGCCCAGTCGACGACGTCCTTGATCGCCTGGACGACCTCGTCGGCGGCCTCGACGAGCAGGAACGTGTGACCGGCCTCGAGGACCCGATGCTCGCCACGCGTCACTGTGCTCACCAGCGCCTGGTCCAGGTGCTTCTTGCCCTCACGCGCCTTCCGGACGAGCTCCAGGTGCTCCGGCAGCATCGCCTCGTCGGCGGCGTCGGGCGTGCCCTCGACCGTGAGCGCGATCAGCGGAACGTCCGGAAAGCCCGGCCCGGGCTTCAGCTCCTCGCCTAGGGCGGCCATGTGCTCGCCGCGCTCGATGAAGCCGACCTCGAGCCACTCGTCGCTCAGGTGGTCGTCGGTCAATGTCTCCCGAACGTCCGCCGGGTGGAGGGCGAACAGCGTCTCGCCCATCGCGCGGAGCGCCGGGCGCAGCTCGCGGACCTGCTCCAGGGACGGAGCCATCTGCGCGCTCGCGGCCAGGCTCCCCTCCGGCGGGGCGTACTTGTCCCAGTCGCTGTGCAGTGCGTCGACCCACACCAGTCCGGCGACCTCCTCCGGGAAGAGCTGGGTGAACCGTTGGGCGTAGCCACCGCCCAGGGAGTGCGCCACGAGAACGTACGGGCCGGGGATGCCCTCGGCGCGGAGCAAGTGGAGCAGCTCCGTGGCGACCGCCTCGCCGGTGCGCGGGAGCGGAAGCAGCTCGCTGTAGCCGGTGCCGCCGCGGTCGTACACCACCGAGGTGGTGAACTGCGCGACTCGCTGCTGCAGGTGGAGGTAGTCGAGCCCGACCGCGCTCGCGCCCGGCAGGAAGACGACGGCCGGTCCGCCGTCGCCCTCCTGGTGGACGAAGAGTCGGTGGCCGTCGACATCTTGGAAGGATCCGACCGGAGGGGTGAAGGTGGTCTTGTCCGAGGTGTTGTTCGTCATGTCCACCACGATGGCCGGCGGTCCTGACACCGAACCGTCGCCGACCTGACACGGGCCCCTCGGCGATGTCAGGTGACGACGGTGCGTTGCAGCACCCCGGTGAGCGCGTCGTAGTAGGCGCGGGTGACGCGGTGGAACGTGGGCATCCGCAGGCTCGACGTCGTCCAGGTCACCAGCCCCTCGTCGACGTTGTCGTCGCTGACGATCCGACGCCACGGGAGGCCGTGCTTGAGGATGCGGACCGCGCTGCTGAGCGTGCCGTCGCGGTCCGGCGTGATCGAGTACGGCTCGCCATCGGGCGGGATGATGTCGAGCCCACCGTCGGCACGGATGGTGAGCGTGACGATCAGCGTTCCTTGGGCGTCGTAGATCGGCGCGGGGTCGCCGACGTAGTACTTCTGCCGCGGCGGCAGGCCCTGCACGTCCATGCCGTTGTAGAACGTCTTGCCCTGGGCGTCGAGCCAGAAGTGCGGGACGGACGCGCGCGGGGCGCCGAAGTCCGGCCCCGGGTAGTACGCCAGGTGCCAGTGCGGCGGGTTGTCGAGGTGCATGAGGTTGTTGGTCTCGAAGCCCATCAGGGCGTAGAAGTGTCCGCGGCGGGCGGCCTCGACGGCGAGGCCGGAGTCGACGAGGATCGCCTCGCAGGCGATGAGCAGGTTGATCGCGGCGCGTGCCTCCCCGTCGGGCCAGGCGACGGTGGCCCAGTAGCCGGCGGCGCGGTCGGGGTGGTTGTGCTCGATCCGCCAGTTCGTGCCGGGCACTGTGTGGTGGTAGCTGAAGACCTGGACCGTGCCCTGGTTGGCGGACGTGCCGCCGTCGACGGGCAGCTGGAACGTGGTCTCGTCGCCGCTCCGCGTGAACGGGAGGCGCGACTCGTGCGCGACGATGTCGGCGATCCGCTCGCCGGGCCACCGGACGGTGACGTCGACGGCAGCGCTGCGCGGGCCGCGTACGTACGCGTAGAACTCGCCGCGGCTCGCGAACCGATGGCTGGCGGTCGGGCTCAGCTCGTACCCAGGCGGCAGGATCACCTCGGGCGAGGTGGGCGAGGTGGGCGCGCTGGCGCGCGTCTTGACGAGCCGGAACCCGCCGTAGTTGAGGGGCTCCGCCGCTCGCGCCACTCCCCCGCTCGCGACCGGCACGGCCAGCATGCCGGCGACGACCGCACGCCTGCTCATCCGCATCCGCAACGCCTCCCAGAACTTTCCACTTGGTGGAAAACTGCCAACGTCAGACGGAACTACGTTAACGGTTTTCATGCCCTTCGAGGTGGCCGCAAGGTGACGTGACAGCAACGACTGTCGGTGGGTGATGGCACGGTATGCACCGAACGTCGCCGACGAGGGAGCAGGATGAAGCGCGTGACAGAGCGCCTCCTCGACGTGCACGGTGCCGCCGAGCACAACCTGCGCGAGGTCGACGTGACGTTCGGGCCGGGGCTGACCGCGGTCGTCGGCGTGTCCGGGTCGGGGAAGTCGTCGCTGGCGTTCGACGTCGTCTACAACGAGGCGCGTCGCCGGTTCGTCGAGTCGCTGGCGCTCGGCCGGAGCACGGCGCGGGTGCCCGCGGCGCACGTGCGGAGCATCGAGGGACTGGGACCGGCGGTCGCGGTCGCGCAGAACGTCCTCAACCGCAACCCCGCCTCGACCGTGGCGACGTCGGTCGGGCTGCATCCGTTCCTGCGGATCCTGTACGCGCGCTTCGCCGAGGTCAGCTGTCCCCGCTGCGACGTGCCGGTGCGGGCGCTCTCCAGCGAGGAGCGCCTCGCGGCCGCGCTGGAGCTGCTCTCCACCACCGCCAGCGTGGACGTCGAGGTCGCGGTCGTCCGTGGGCTGGCCGGCAGTCATGCGCGCTTGCTCGCGGGGCTGCGCGGACAGTTCGCGCACGTCACCGTGGATGGGAAGCCGTGGGCCGGGAGTCGCGTCTCCCGCCTCGACCCGGCGAAGGGGCATGACGTGGTGGTCCGCGTGGCCACCCTTCAAGCCGGCATGGCGGTTGCCGACGTCCGTGCCACGTTGGAGCGGGCCGACGCGTTGGGCAGGCCCGAGGTCCGGCTCGGCGGTACGCCCGTGCTGCGGGCGCCGATCTGCCCGAGCTGCGGCGCCTGGGTCCGACCCCTCGAGCCGATGGCGTTCCACGACGGCACCGACACCACCTCGCACCGCATCGCCGGCGTCACGTTCCCCGAGCTGCTGAGCCGATCGGTGGCCGAGGTGCTCGAGTTCATGGAGCGGCTTCCCGTGGGACCGCGTGCTCGACGGGTCCAGGACGAGCTGCTGCGACGGCTGCGTCCCCTGTCCGCGTTGGGGCTCGGCCACCTCTCGCTCGACCGTTCGATGCCGACGCTGTCGCGCGGCGAGGCCCAACGCACGCGGCTCGCGGTCGTGCTCTCGGGACGGCTCGAGGATCTCCTGCACGTTCTCGACGAGCCGACGATCGGCCTGCACCACAGTGATCTCCGACGACTGCTCGAGGCCATCGTCGACCTGCCCGGTCCGGTGCTGATGGTGGAGCACGACCCGGTGGCCGTCGCCATGGCCGACGACGTGGTCGAGATCGGTCCCGCGGGCGGAAGCGCCGGCGGCCGCGTGGTGTTCCAGGGCCCTCCCGCCGAGCTGTGGCGGGCCGACACCGCGTCCGGTCGCGGCTTCTCCGCGACCACTCGCTCCCGCCGTACGCGCCGCCCGCTCGGAGCGGAACGGATCCGCATCGCCGGCGCTCAGCTGCGCAACCTCCGCGAGCTCGACTTCGAGCTCCCGGTCGGCGCGCTCACGGTGATCACGGGTCCGTCTGGTGCGGGAAAGACCACGCTGGCGCGCGGCGTGCTGTTGGCGTCGCTGCGCGAACGCGAGCCGGTCGGGTGCGCGAGCGTCGATGCTCCGGCGATGCGGGCGCTCGCCGTGGACCAGGCACCGTTGGGCAACAACCCCCGGTCCAACCCCGCCACGTACACGAAGGTGTTCGACCGCATCCGCGACGTGTTCGCCGCCGAGACGGACCGGTCGGCGTCGGAGTTCACCTTCAACCGTGCCGAAGGCGCGTGCCCGGAATGCGAAGGCATCGGGGCGGTCGAGATCAGCCTGCGGAACGTGGCGTCGATCTGGGTCCCGTGCGAGGTGTGCGAGGGCCAGCGGTACCGGCCGGAGGTCCTCGAAGCGACCTGGGCGGGGCTGTCGATCGCGGACGTCCTGGCGTCCACCGTCGACGACGCGCGTGCCCTGTTCGCCGAGCACCCGGCGGTGACCCGCGTCCTCGACACGCTGGTCGACGTCGGGCTCGGGTACGTGACGTTGGGCCAGCCGTCGCCCAGCCTGTCGGGCGGCGAGGCGCAACGCGTACGGCTCGCCCGCGAGGTCACCAAGGCCAAGGCGGGCGACCTCGTCCTGCTCGACGAGCCGACCACCGGTCTCCACCCCGCCGACCTCGACCGACTCCTCGGCGTGCTCGACCGGTTGACGAGCAACGGCTGCACGGTGGTCGTCGTCGAGCACCAGGCCGACGTGATCGCCGCGGCGGACTGGCGGATCGACCTCGGCCCGGGCGGTGGGCCTGAAGGCGGACGGCTGCGGCACTGCGGCCCTCCCACAGCCGACAAGCAATCGGCGGTGCGGCCACGCGCGAAGCCACGCGGTGGCAGACGGTCGAGCGACGCCATCCGCGTACGTGGTGCCCGTGCCCACAACCTGCGAGGCGTCGACGCCGACTTCGCCAAGGACCGGTTCACGGTCGTGACCGGCGTCTCGGGTTCGGGCAAGTCCTCCCTGGTCCACGACGTGGTGGCGGCCGAAGCGACGCGGCGCCTGCTCGAGAGCCTGTCGGTGTACGAGCGCCAGTCCGTACGAGAGGGACCCGAGGCTCCGGTCGACTCGCTCACCGGGCTCGGTCCGACGATGACGATCGACGCGTCCGGTACGAACTTCGACCCGGGCGGCCCCGGGCGCTGGGAGGCCGCCCGGACGACCCTCGGCCGGTCCAGCGACCTCGACCGCATCGTCTCCGTCGTGCTGGCGCGCGCCGGCGTGCGGATCTGCCTGGAATGCGGCGGCGACAACGTGCACCGGTCCTCGCCGAAACCGGAAGCGGCGTGGGTCTGTGGCGACTGCGGGACCAGTGCCGTGCCGATCGAGCCGCGTCACCTGATGGGATCGCCCGTGTCCAGCTGTCCGCGGTGCGTGGGCGTCGGCGTGCTGCGGGAGTTCCACTTCGACACGATGGTCCGGCCCGACCTGCCACTCGCGCGCTGCTTCGGCGGCAGCCTGTCGTGGTTCCGCCCGGAGCTGACGGGTGGCGAGAGCGTGATGCGGGTGCTCGGCGAGCGGTATGCGTTCGACCTGCGCTCCACACCGTGGTCGGAGCTGAGCGACGAGGCCCGGCACGCCGTTCTGTACGGCGACCAGTCCTGGAGCGGACTGAACGAGTGGGCCCAGTTCGACCCTGGTGGCGTGGACACCACGGCGTCCGTATGTGCGGAGTGCGACGGCAAGCGACTTCGCCTTCCCTACTTGACGATTCGCCTCAACGGTCGCAACCGGAGCGAGCTGTTCTCGGCACCGCTCGCCGAGCTCGAAGAGGTGCTGGCGTCGATGGACGAGCCGGCCGACGCCCACGCGGCCGACGCCCGTACGGTCGCGCTGCACCGCCTCGGCTTCCTGCGTTCCGTCGGGCTCGGCTACCTGCAGCTGAACCGGACGACCTGGACGTTGTCCGCGGGCGAGGCACAGCGGGTCAAGCTGGCGGCCGTGGTCGGCGGCGGTCTCGTCGGCATGACCGTGCTGCTCGACGAGCCGTCCCGCGGCCTGCATCCCTCCGAGGTGGTCGGCCTGGTACGTGCCCTGACCGAGCTCCGCGACGCCGGCAACACCGTCATCGCCGTCGAACACGACCCCACGTTCATTCGCGCCGCCGACGACGTCCTCGAGATCGGACCGGGCCCCGGACCGGCCGGCGGCCGGCTCGTCGACCTCGACAGCGCCGAGTCGGTCACCCGGGCCGTGCTCGACGGAGACCTGCTGGTTGCACGCCGCGACCAGCGCCGCGAGCCCGCGGCGTGGATGCGGGTCACGGGCGCGAGCGAGAACAACCTGCGTGGGTTGGACGTTCGCATCCCGCTCGGCGTTCTCGTCGGCGTTTGTGGCGTGTCCGGCTCCGGGAAGTCGTCGCTCGTCGTCGACACGCTCGCGCTGGGGCTGGCGCGACCGAAGACCAACGTCACCGGGCAAGGTGTGGTCCGCGTCGAGCCCGGTGCGCACGACGCCATCTCCGGCGCACCCACGCGTACGGTCGTCGCCGACCAGTCCCGTGCCGAGATCACGTCACCCGGCATGTTCCTCGGGCTCATCGGCGCCGTCCGCAAGGCGTTCGCTTCGAGCGAGGTCGCCCTCGAACAAGGCATCACCGTCAAGGACCTGACCTATCGCTGCGACGCGTGCAAGGGCCGAGGGGTGTGGGAGGAGGGCATGTCCTTCCTGCCGTCGGTGACCCAGGCCTGCGACGCGTGCGGCGGCTCCGGCTACCGACGCGAGGTCACGTCGCTCGTCGAACGGGGCCGCACGCTCGCCGACATCGAAGGCCTCACGATCGCCGAGCTCGTCGACGAGTGGGGCGACCTCGACGCCGTACGCCGCGCCGGCGGCGCCGCCCTCGCGCTCGGGCTGGGCTACCTCGTCGTACGCCAACCGGGATGGAGCCTCTCCGGAGGCGAAGCGCAACGACTCAAGCTCGCCAAGGAGCTCGCCCGGCCCACGAAGACCGGCACGCTCTACGTCCTCGACGAGCCCACGGTGGGTCTGCAGGTCACCGACGTCGCCGTCCTCACTCGCGCCCTCGAAGCGATCGTCGACGCCGGCAACAGCGTGCTCGTCGTCGAGCACGACCCGGTGTTCCTCGCGGCCTGCGACTGGCTCCTCGAGCTCGGCCCCGGCGCCGGACCGGACGGCGGCCAGCTCGTCTTCGAAGGCCCGCCCGAAGGCGCTCGTCAAGGCGGGTACGCGCACCGCGCCGCACCTGCTCGAGGTGCTCGCATGACCACGCTGCTGCTCGGAGACCCGTCGCCGTCGCTGCGGTGGCGAGCGGCCGTCGAGCTCGAGGGCGCCACCGACGCCGACGACGAGGTCGTGGCCTGGCGCGCGGAGATCGAACACAGCAAGGACATCGAGGCACTCGTCGCGCGACTGGAGGCGGCGGAGGGCAGGCCGCTGGCCGCCGGCTACCTGCTCTGCCAGCTCGCCTACCTCGGCCACCACGGCCCCGCGACGGCTGCCGCGGTCGACGCGATCTTCGCCAGCCAACAGCCCGACGGGTCGTGGTCCGTGGCGCTCGACGACGAAGGCCCGCGCTTCGTCACCATGCGGACCGTCGTGCCGTTGCGCGGGATCGCCGCCGCCGGCTTCGCCACCGACCCACGCGCCGAACGGGCGTACGAGTGGCTCCTCGGCGCACGCCTCCCGGACGGCTCCTGGCCCTCCGGACCGAAGGCCGACCTCGAGGCTCAACCGGAGAAGGACTACCGCCGGCTGACCCGCGGCCTCGGCTGCAGGTCGTCGACGACCGGCGCCGTCGCCTCCCTGGCGCTGCACCCCGAGCGCAGCCGATCGGAAGCGGCCCGCATCGGCGTCGACCATCTGCTCGCCCGCGAGACGCGGGAGGTCTCGACGCTCGGTTGGGAGGTGTCGAGGCTCGTCGGTCTGGAGCGAGCGATGGGACAGGTCACGTTCTATGTCACCCACGACCTCGCGTTCCTCCTCGAGCTCGCCTCCCGGTGCGGCGTGTCGCCCGAGGATCGGCGGGTGCGAGACCTGGTCGCCTATCTGGAGAACCTGCGCGGCCCGTACGGTCTCTGGCAACACCCGACCCATCCGCAGCTGTCTGGTTGGCTCTCGTTCGACCTGGAGAGCAGCCTTCGCCGACTACGAAGAGGGATCGACTGATGAGTGAGCTCGTGACCGAGACGTTCGAGTACGACGGCGGCCGGCAGGTCACGGTGTACGTGCCCGCGGACCCGCCCGAGGCCGTCGTCTACGCCGGCGACGGGCAGCTGATCTCGCAGTGGGGCAAGGACCTCGAGGCGGCCGACGTACCGCCCACGATGGTCGTCGGTGCCTACCGGACGGACGACGCGGACGAGATGGTGCGGATCAAGGAGTACTCGCCGTCGTTCGACGAGGAGGTGTTCGCGGCCCACGAGCGGTTCTTCGTCGAGGACGTCCGCGGCTGGGTAGCGTCCCGCTTCGGTGTCACGCTTCCTGCCGAACGCACCGCGGTGTGCGGCGTGTCCGCGAGCGCCGAGCTCTCGCTCGCCATGGGGATGCGGCATCCGGACGTCTACGGCACGGTCTTCGCCGCCTCGCCGGGCGGCGGCTACCAACCGCCCGCTGAGCTGGCGAGCACGCTCCCGCGCACCTACCTCGTCGCCGGCACGCAGGAGCAATGGTTCCTGGAGAACGCGACCCGCTGGGCGGACGCGTTGCGCGACGCCGGCGCGGACGTCGTGATCACCGAACGGGAGGGAGACCACGGCGACCCGTTCTGGCGGGCCGAGTTCCCGCTGATGGTGGCCTGGGCGTTCGTCCGCTGACCTACTCCCAGGCGCGGCGCTTGCGGCCCTCGCGCGGCGGGGCGGTCTGCTCCCACACGCGACGCCACGACGCGGCCTTCGGTCCACTGGGGTCCGGGGTCGAGCCCTTGGCGGCGCGCTTGGCGGCTTCCCACCAGGTCGTCGCGTCCTCGTCCAGCAGCTGTGCCACACCCTCGCGGATCCGGGGCGCCAGATCGCGCGGCCCCTCGCCCTCGCCGGGCCAGATCGCCGGGCCGAAACGTACGCGCACCGGCAGCCGGCCAGGCCGAGGCCAGCCACGGCCGCGCGGCATCGCGGCGAACGAGCCGCGGATCCCGATCGGCACGATCGGCACGCCGTGCTCGACGGCCAGCCAAGCGGCGCCGAGCTTGAACCGGCTCGCCCAGCCGTCCACCGACCGCGTCCCCTCCGGGAACACGACGACGTTCCAGCCGTCGGCGAGCAGGTCACCGGGCGTCTGCGAGAGGGAGCCGCCACGACGTTCGATCGGGAACGTGTTGAACACCATCGCCGAGCCCGACGCGCGCCACCAGGTGTCGAAGAAGTAGTCCGCCGCCGCGGCCACCGACGTACGGCGACGCCACTCCGCGGGAAGCGTCATCAGGATCAGCGGCGTGTCCAGGTGCGACGTGTGGTTGGCCACGAACAGCACCGGCGGCTTCAGCCGTTCGAGCACGTCGAGCCCGGTCACCGAAGGCGTCACCGTGGACCGCAGCAGCGGCCCGAGCCCGAAGCGCTGCACGACGTCGCGCACCGCGTTCGCCGCCGGCGTCCGCGCCCACGTCGTCGGGAACACCGACGGCTGCTTCGCCGGCTGCCACTGCTGAGCCGACCGCGGCACCAGCGGCCGCCGGCCCCAGCGCCAGCCGCGCGCGACCTGCTGGACGTCCTTCACCGTGTCCCGGACGAACTTCACCGGACTCTTCGAAGCCATCAGCGAACGTCCGAGATCAGGTGCGGTGGGTTGTGCGTGTACGTGATCGACGGCGAGCGTCCGACGGTGTGGCTCACCATCTCCAGCGCGTCGTTCAGCGTCGACGCGGAACGGAAGCCCATCCGCTCGACCGCCTTGCGGTTGCCGCCGACCCACACGACGTCGCCCACGTGGTCCATGGCGTGCGCTGCCCAGTACCACATGTAGAACGGGTGCACGCCGTGGTAGGCGTACGACGTCCGGTACAGGTGGATGTACCACGGGTCCGTCGCGTACTGCTTCTCGAACTTCTTCTCGATCGTCGCCGGGTCGGTCGACTCGGCCAACACCTCTTCGAAGAAGTCGACGTACGACGGGTGGTGCAGCTGGTTGAACTCGTACTGCACGGGGTGGTACAGGATCACCGCGCCGCCCTTACGGACGACCGGCATTCCCCTGTAGGAGTTGAAGAAATAGCCCAAGCCCATGCAGGTCGCGAGGATCGGGTTCATCACCGCGTTGACGTTGTACGGCCCGATGAACGGCACGCCCATGATGAGCACGTCGGTCTGGCCCTGCACCTCGACGGCCTGCTGCTTGAAGCAGTTCTCCAGCGTCTTCGCGTGCACCGCCTCGGTCTCGCCCGCGTGCACGCCGGTGATCCCGTACGCCGAACGTACGTCCTCGAAGATCTTCCGCTTGAGCTTCTTCGGCGCGAGCGCCATGCCGCGCTTGGCCGCGAGCATGTTCGCCTGGTCGCGAACGCCCCACTCCCACTCGCGCTTGTTCATGAAGCCGATGGGCTCGGGGAAGATGTCGTTGTTGAGCGTGGTCTCGATCGTGAAGATCTTGACGTGGTCCTTGAGCAGCCGCCCCATCCGCCATGCGGAGTGGTGCATCGCGGACTTCTCCGCGTCCATGAACGACCGCGAGTGGACCATCGTGTGGCTGTTGTGGTGATGCCGCAGCGAGCGGTACGACGCGAGCCCGATCGGGACGGACTTGTGCCCGCCGTCCATCGGCACGATGTTGATGTTGACGTAGACGATCAAGTCGGACGTGGCCGCCCGCTTGTTGATCTCGACCTCTTCGCCCTTCTCGGTCTCGCCGATGAACTCGAGGTTGTCCTTGTCCTCCGCGTCGTGGTTGTACAGCAACCCCTGCGGAGCGAACGAACGGTAGATCCGCTCCCCCAGCGCGTGCTGCAGCTCCGACGGCATCATCCGCCGGTGCAACGCGAGCGCCGCGATGATCTCGACGTCGTCGACGCCGGCGCGCGCGGCGAGCGTCAGCACCTGCTCCATGATGCGCTGCCGGATGTCCGGCCGCTTCATCGGCGGCAGCGGCAGCGACACGTCGTCGAACGCGATCGTCAGCCGCATGCCCGGACGCAACAGCGCGCGGAGTGGCTCGGAGTTCTCCGGACTCTCCAACGCGTTCGCGATCGCCGCGTCGATGTCCCGGAGGCCCGGCAACGACTCCGGCGGATAGATCACACGGGTCCCCGTGGGGAACCGCTCGAGCCGGAAACCCTCACCCTCGTGGACGAGGAGCGGTGGCGTCCGGTCGTCGACCTCTAGTACGAATCCTGGTCGGCTCACCCTGCTGACTCCCTCTCCCGGTCCTTATGAGTTTCGTAGATCGAACGCGACTTTGACAGTCCCCAACCGACCGGCGGAATGCGCGTGGTCCAACGCCTCGCGCCACCGATAGAGCGGGTACCTGCCCCCGACAACGCCGTCGAGTGGCGCGTTTGCCGCGAGCTCGAACGCCTTGCCGAACGCCTCCGCGCCAGCCGTCGCGTACGTGCCCACCATCTCCAGCTCGCGGAACCACACCGGCGACAGGTCGGCGCCCGTCGACGGCATGCCCGACAGCACCACCCGGCCCCCTGCGCGGGTCGTCCGCATCACGGTGTCCAGCGAGCTCTTGCTGCCGACCGCGTCGATCGCGACGTCGACGCCGCCGAGCAGGAACTCCGGTCCTCGTTCGGGCGAGAGCCGGAACGCCGACGTCGCTCTGCGGACGCGGGCCGCGACCTCGTCCGGCGCGATCACGTCGGAGGCTCCGAACGCTCGGGCCAGCTCGACCTGCCGCGCGTGCTTGGCGACGACGGAGATCCGCCCGGCACCGGTGAGCTCGCGCAGCGCCAGCGTCACGAACAGGCCGACCGCTCCCGCGCCGGACACCAGCACCGACCCGTTCTCCGGGATCTGCGCCTTCAGCGCCGTGTGCACCGCGCACGCGATCGGCTCGACGAGCACCGCGCGCTCGTCGCTCAGTCCTTCGGGAACGGCGTACAGCTGGCTGCGGTGTGCCACGAACTCGCCGCCCCAGCCGCCGCCGGTGTCCGCGCAGTAGCCGGTCTGCAGTCCGGGCGAGACGTGCCCGACCGTGATCCGGTCGCACAGGTTGGTGTTGCCGGTGGCGCACGACGGGCACGGCTCGACGCCGCGGGCCGCGCAGGCGAGCACGGAGTCGAGGACGACGCGGGTGCCCTTCGGCAGGTCCTCGCAGTCCTCCTGCAGCACGCCGACGACCTCGTGGCCGGGGACGAACGGCATCGAGACCAGCGCGGAGAAGTACAGGCTGGTGTGGCCGAAGATCGCGCCGAGGTCGGAGCCGCAGATGCCGGACAGGATCGGCTTCACCCGCGCCCAGCCCGGGCCTCGCGGCTTCGGCGCGTCCTTGGTGATCAGGCGGATCGGCGCGGCCGGGCCGGTGAGGACACCAGGGATCCGTCCTCCCATCGCCTTGGCCGCGACGTAGCGCGGGAGCGAGCGGTACATCTCCAGAGCGAGGATCATGAGGTGCGCTCCGCGGGCAGCTCGTCGGCGAACGGGATCGCGAGGCGGTTCGCCGCGGAGGACGTCTTCCACTCCTCGACCGGCCAGCGACCCTTGCGGGCTCTCCGCCACAGGTGCACGTCCGGGCTGACCGCGACCGGGCGGCCGACGGCCTCGAGCATGGGCAGGTCGGAGTGGCTGTCGGCGTACGCGTACGACCTGGTCAGGTCGAAGCCGTGCTGCCCGGCGTACCGGATCAGCCACGCCGCGCGCGACTCCCCCACCAGCGGCGGGCCGGAGAGGTAGCCGGTGCAGCGGCCGCGGTCGTCGGTGGCCAGCTCGGCCGCGACGATCTCGTCGAACAACGGCTCCAGCGGCCTGGTCAGCGGGCGGATCGCGCCGGTGATGAGCACGGTCCGGTGTCCGGCGGCGCGATGCGCGCGGACCTGCCTGAGTGCGGCCGCGGAGACGCGTTCGAGGACGTGCTTGGCGAGCACGCTGTCGACGATGTGCTCCAGCTCCTCCAGGTCGGCGCCGGCGTAGCGGCGGTAGACCGAGCGGAGGAACGCGCCGCGGTCGCGGCGCTCGGCGCGGATGAAGCCGGGCACCTTGCGGAGCATCGTGCCGAGCTCGCGGACCCGTTCGGTGCGGTCGAGCTCGGGCATCCGCAGCCAGAGGTAGGTCTCGATCACGTTCGACGACAACAGGGTGCCGTCCATGTCGAACGCGGCGATGATCTCGCTGCTCTCCGGCAGCTCCTTGGCCACCGCGGGCGCGGAACGGCCGCGCCGGCGCCGGATGACGTCGTACTTGCGCATCGACTCGGTGATGTTCGGGCAGTGCACCTCGACCATGTAGTGGCGCCAGTCGACGATGCCGGTGTCGAACGGGAAGTCTTCCTTGTCGGCATCCTCGAGCCGGTGGTAGAGCTCCATCAGCCGGTCGTCGGTGAAGAGCAGCTCGGCCTCGACGTACGGGCGGTAGAGGTCCATGTAGCGGCGCAGGAACTCCAGGCGGCGCTGCAGCTGGTCGACCTCGCGGGCGATCTTGCGGATGCGTTCGCCTCTTGGGGCGTGCGTCACGACGTACTCGGCGATCTTGTGCGCTCGTTCGCTCATCGCCAGGATGCGCTCGACGCGCTCGCCTCCGGGGAACCGCCAGGTGGCGAGCCGGACGGCGCCACGCTCGCTCATGTCGAACGGGTTCTCGTCGAAGTACTCGCGGATGTACTCGTAGACCTTGGCGTAGGTGAAGGGATTCCGCGCGCCCGAGGCCATGTGGTAGTAGGCGGGCTTGGCCACTTCGGGGCGCTCGGCCGCGGCGGCGAGGATCGCGTTGACGACGTGGTCGACGGGGACGACGTCCATGATCGCGTCCGGGCTCGCGGGGAACTCCGGCAGCTCGCCGCGCCCGTACGCGAGGATCAACGGGTCGGCCATCTTGAAGCCTTCGATCCAGCCCGGGTGCGGCGACTCGAGGGCGCTCTCGATGATGCTCGGGCGCGCGACCGTCACGGACATGCGCTGCGCGAACTCCTCGACGACGCGCTCGCCCATGGCCTTGGTGAACGTGTAGACGTCGGTCCAGCCGAGCGACCTGGCGCGTTCGCCGCCGGCCTCGACGAGCTTCTTCTGGACCCACTCGTTCCTGCGTCGCTCCGCGTCTTGTGCGGCGGTGATGGGGCCGGCTCGCCGGTGCTCGCGCTCGGCTTCCTTGCGGAGCTTGGACAGGATGCCTGGCGTACGCGACGTCTCCTCGACCCGCTCGCGCATGGCCTGGCCCCACTTGGCCTCGGTGCGCCAGTCGACGACGTGGTCGACGGGGCCCTCGGGGATCGCGCCCCTGCGCCTGCCGGAGACGTACGCGGTGGAGACGTGCACGTAGTGGGTGTCGGGGTTGCTCGCCTCGACCTTCGCCAGCAGCTGCTGGGTGCCGAGCACGTTGGTGCGGAACGCCTCGTCGATCGGCGGATCGAAGCTCACGTCGCCGGCGCAGTGGATGACGATGTCGATGCCGGTGGGCAGCTCGGGGATGTCGCTGAGGTCGCCCTCGAGGACCTCGACCCTGGTGTCGAGAAGCTGCGCTGTGCCGCCTGCGGCTTCGCGGCTGGTTTCGAAGATCTTCTTGTTGAGCACCTGCTCCGTACGGGACCGGCCGGTCAGGCTTCCCTTGGGGCGAACGAGCGCGACGACGGTGGTGTCCGGCAGATCGGCCAGGATCCGGTGCAGGAGGGCCTCACCGACGAAACCGGTGACCCCGGTGATGAGGACCCGCTTCCCCCGGAGTCGTTCGCTCAGCCTCACGCGTGCGGCCCCCTTGGTCTGGTGGTTGGTGGGTGGGCAACAGTTTCGATGCGCGGTCCCTCCAGACCGTCATCCGCCACACCATATCTGGGTCCTGTGGATTCTCAGCCCCCGGTTGTCGGCCGGGTTCGGTAGTCTTCGAACACGCATTCGAATCCTTCTCGTGGATGGAGACCTTCCGATGACTGAGCTCTCTGTGGCGCTCGCTATGGCGTCGGCCGAGCCGATCGACCATGCCCGCTTGCGGATCTGGTCTCAGCCGCCGCCTCGCGGCGTTGGTCGACTGCCGATCGGGACTCTCGCGGCGGCACCCGCGCCACGAGACGTGGATCATGGACGCGCCGACCGAGGCCCGTGATCTTCGCCACAGCACGGCGGAGCCGCCCTGTCCCAGTTTGGTCAACCCCCATTGCCGATTCGCACCCCCACGCGGCCTGCCACCGGCGTGCCTGACCCTCGCCATCGCCCCAACCCACCACCACCCGCGCCTCAGCGACTTGTTAGACAGAACTCGCCCTCTATCCCGAGAACTGTCCAACAAGTCACCGCCCGTCGGCCGGGGCGGACGGAGCCTGCTGTTGCCACCCCACCTCTGGTGCGCACACCAGAGAAGCCGCGGCGCAGCTAGCGACTTGTTCCACAGATCTCGGCCCCTATCCCGAGATCTGGGAACAAGTCCACCGCCCACCGACCGGGGCGGACGGGAGGCTGCTGTCGTGCCACCCCACCTCTGGTGCGCGCGCACCAGAGGTGCCGCGGCACAGCTGCTCCGGGCGCCCGCCGGCCACCCGATCGACGACGCTCGCTACTCCACCTGCCCGACCACCGACAGCTCACCCGACGCCGGGCCACCCCGGCCGCCGGCAGTGGACCCGCCGGCGACTTGTTGGACACATCTCGGCCTCTATCCCGAGATCTGTCCAACGAGTCGACCACCCACCGACCCGGGCCACCACCAGTCGCCGGCCGTGGACCCGTCAGCGACTTGTTAGACGGATGTCGGCCTCTATCCCGAGATCTGTCCAACAAGTCGACCGCCCACCAACCCGGGCCACCACCACCCGCCCAACCGTCAATCCGTCAGCGAGTTGTTACACAGATCTCGGCCTCTATCCCGAGATCTGTCCAACAAGTCGACCGCCCACCGACCCTGGCCACCACCAGTCGCCGACTGCGACCTGTCAGCGAGTTGTTCCACAGATCTCGGCTTCTATCCCGAGATCTGTCCAACAAGTCGATCGCCGGCCGACTCGGGCTGGCGGTGGCGGTGGAGGAGGCGGGTGGCGAGGGGGAGGAGGAGGACGATCGCGCCGGCGATGACGGCGGCGACCACGATCCACTCCCGCGAGCCGCTCGGCGGGTACACGCGCCACGGGCGGCCGACGTCGATCGCGGTCACCGCCTGGCCCACGCGCAGGGACGCGCGGGTGGCGCCGTACAGGGTGACCTCGCGGTTCCGATCGTCACCACGGAACCTCCCGTACCACGTGCACTGCTCATGCCCCGGGTGCTGCACACACGTCAGCCGCTCAGCGGTGAACGTGCCCCCGCACCCCGTCGGCGCGGGCGGCTCGGAGCGCTGGGGCCACGTTCGGGACCGCGAACACCAGCAGAAGCAGCCCGGCCACGGCCGGGAGGAGGAGGTGCCAACCCAGGCGGGGCCTCATGCCCTCGCGTACGCGCAGGTGCAGAGAGCTTCGGTCTCCATCGCCTCGTCGCGGCGGCGGCGGTGCAGCACCATCGCGACGACCATCGGGATGAACACGATCGTGTTGTAGAACAGGTGCAGTTCCACCCGCGGCACGATGAGCTGGATGATGCTGGTCGGCACCTCGCGACCGAGCAGGAACATGCCGGTCTGGGCCTGGACGAGCAACAGCAGGTGCTCGAAGTGGTGCCAGACCTGGATGCCGAGCGCCACGTTCCACCAGGTACGTGCGCGCCCCTGGAAGCCGCGCCGGAGCAGCAACAGGCCGATCAGCATGAGGATCGCGTACCCGTAGTGCATCCACTCCGACGTGATCAGCCACGGGAACGGCAGGCCGAGGATCCCGCGCGCCTGCGGTGGCGGCCAGCCGAGGACGAAGATCTGGATCGCTTGAACGACGTGCTCGGCCAGATGAGCCAGCACGACGACGAGGAAGACGGTCAGCGCGGCTCGATGTCCGCGTCCATTGAGGGTGTCCAACCAGCGCTGAGCGGTCGCGACCATGGGAACTCCTCACCTCGCTGCCAAGGGCGGTTCCTCCCACACTCATGGTAACAACGAGCACACGCTCCGTCAGGCATCCCGCGCCGGAAACGGACACCACCGGCGTGTCTGTACGCGCGGACCGGGCGGGCGGCAGGTCAGCCGGCGACGGCGGCGAGCGCGTCCTCGAGGGTGAAGGCACCCTCGTACAGGGCGGTCCCGACGATGGCTCCCTCGACTCCCTCCGGCACGAGGGCGGCGATCGCGCGGAGGTCGTCCAACGTCGAGATGCCGCCGCTCGCCACGATCGGGGCCGACGTGGCCGCGCAGACCGAACGCAGCAGGTCGAGGTTCGGGCCCTGCAGCATGCCGTCCTTGTCGACGTCCGTCACGACATACCGAGCGCAGCCCTCGGAGTCCAAGCGCGCCAGCGTCTCGAACAGGTCCCCGCCGGTACGCGTCCACCCGCGCGCGGCGAGGGTCCGGCCCTTCACGTCGAGCCCCACGGCCACGCGATCCCCGTACGTGGCGATCGCCTTCGCGCACCACTCCGGGTTCTCCAGCGCCGCGGTGCCGAGGTTCACCCGGCGGCACCCGGTGCTCATCGCCCACGTCAACGCGGAGTCGTCGCGCAAACCACCGGACAGCTCCACGTTCACCGACAGGGAAGCAATCACCTGCGAAAGCAACGCACGGTTCTCACCGCGGCCGAACGCGGCGTCCAGGTCGACGAGATGCACCCACTGGGCACCGCGGCGCTCCCAGTTGCGCGCCGCCTCCAACGGGTCGCCGTACTGGCCGCCGGTGCCGGCCACGCCCTGCACCAGCTGAACGGCCTTGCCAGCAGCGACATCGACAGCGGGAAGTAGGTCCAAGCTCATGATTCCGAGAGCCTAGCGACGACCTCCGCGGTCGTCGTCACCGTGCCGAGCCGCGGGAACATCCGCGTGACCGCGAACTCGTGCTCCTCCGCGGCCAGCCCACTCATCGCGTCCTCGACGAACACCAGCCGATAGTCGTGCTCGTCCGCCGCTCGGGCGGTCGACTCGACGCCCATGTTCGTCGCGAGACCGCCGAGAACCAGCGTGTCGACACCCCGCGAGCGCAACGACGCGTCCAAAGGCGTCTGATGGAACGCGCCCCAGGTGTGCTTGGTGATCAGCACATCCGCCGTCCCCAGCTCAGGCACGGGCTGGTTGAGGGGATCGGAGGGCGAGGAGTAGTCCATCGGCGCCGGCCGCACCGCGCGAACGAGGACGACCGGCGCCGAAGCAGCTCGGAACGCGTCGGCCAGCTGCTGCCCAGCGGCGACGACCGAGGCACCGGATCGCGGGGCGAACGAGAGAGCCACGATCCGGACCTGCAGGTCGACGAGCACGAGGGCGGTGGTCGCGGGATCGAGATCGAGATCGGTCACGACCCACAACCTACAGCCGGCTAACGACTAGTGCGTTCTAGCTGTACTGGTCGAAGTACGGGTCGAGCACGCGGACCTCACTGATGCGGTCCACCGGAAGGCCGGTCTTCTCCGCGGCCTTGCGGATCGCCTCCGGCGACGGGCCGTCGTAGACGCAGTACGTCGTGGTGCGGTCCGGGCTGACGTACGAGTGCACCCAGGTGACGCCGAGCTCGGCGTTGGCTTCGACGATCTTCGCCGTCGCGTTGACGCCGTGCTCGTCCGAGCGGAGGTCGAGACCACCGGGAAAGGTGCGCTCGATCAGGTAGCGGGTCATGAGATTTTCCTTTCGGTATCAGTTCCTACCCCTCCACCATGGGTCAGCGCGGGTGCGTGGAAATGCGCGTCCGCTACCCAGATCAGGCGTCGCCGATACTCAGGTTGGCCCGCGCCCACTGCGCGGCCTCGTGCCGCGAGCCCACCTCGAGCTTGGCGAGGATCGCCGACACATGCCGTTCGACCGTCCGCGGCGACAGATGCAACCGCGAGGCGATCTCGGCGTTGCGCAGCCCCGAGACGACCAACGAGAGCACCTCGGCCTCGCGACCGGTGAGCAACCCGGCCTGCGTACGAGTCGACCGCTGAGGTCCACGCGGCACGTTCCGTACGCCACGGTCGCGCAGCTGGCGAGCGAGCACCTCCGCGGCCGGCCGAGCGCCGAGCAGGTGCAGCTCCGACAGCGCGGCCAGCTGCCGAGAGACGTCGGAAGACTCCGCCAGAGCGAGTGCCGCCTCGTACGGACACCCCAGCTCGCGCCAGGCAGCGGCGGCCTCGACCGCCGAACCGCCCAGCTGCAAGGCGAACGGACGCGCCACCACCGGCCCGACCTCCACCGAAGAGCCCGCCGCACGAAGCCACCGGCCTAACTCGCCCACCGCCCAGGCGTGCCGCCGCGACACCGCGAGTTCGAACGGCTCCGATACCAACTCCGGGATGAGCTCCGGCGTACCCGCGAGCCAGGCGCTCTCCGCGAGCGCCGCCGCGACCGGCCAGGTCCGCTGCAGGTCACTCGCGCGTCGAGCGAGCTCCCGCGCCGCGTGCAACGGTGCCTCCGCGGAAGGATCGCCCCGCCGAACGCGCAACCCACCCAGCACGGTGAGCGCGACGATGTGCGTCGGCACGTCCTCCCACGACGTGCTCATCACCTCAGCGGCGAGCGCGGCGGCCTCGTCCCAGCGACCGGTCTCGTAGAGCACTCGGCTCTTCCAGGCGAGCGCGTACCCGCGGAACGTGTCGAGGTCCCGCGCGCTCGTCCACGCGATGGTCTTGTCCAGCCACGGGAACGCGAGCTCGTACTCCCGTACCTCCCCCGCTCCCGACCCGAGGTTGTTGAGCACCAACGAGACCTCGAGATCGTCACCCGCCCGCCGCGCGACCTCGAGCGCGTCGACGAGGAGCTCGACCGCCCGTTCCGGCTCGACGAACCAGTGGCAGGCGCCCACGGTGTTGAGCGCGTTCGCGAGCGTGACCTGGTCGTCGAACCGGGTCGCGAGCTCGATCGCCTTCGTCCCCACCGAGATGGCGCCCGGCACGTCCCGGGCCAGCATCAGCAACCGGGCGTACGCCGCGTACGCGAGCGCGAGCGAGGCACCGGGCGGCAGAGGTTCCAGCAACGCGATCGCCGCCCGGGCGGTCTCGTGTGCCGCGGCGTACTGGGCGGTCCGGGACAGCAGGTGCGACCGCCGCGCCATGCAGTCCGCCTGCCATTGCACGGCACCGACCGACCGCCAGAGCTCGATCGCCGTCGCCGAGGCGGTGAGCGCTTCGGCCAGCGTGCCCGCGTGCACGCACGCCTCGGCGCGGGCGTCCCACAGGTACCCGCGAAAAAGCCACCGGGGCGCGGTCGGCGAAGCGAAGCGCCCGCGCGTACTGCGCCGCCGCCTCCCGATGCGCACCGTGCGCGGTGGCCTTCCCAGCCGCGATCGGCGCGTACTCGAGAACCTGCGCGGCGTCGCCGGCAGCCTCGGCGTGGTAGGCCAACCGCGCGGGATCGGCGGCGATCCCGGTGAGGTACGCGAGCACCCGGTCGTGCAGCCGGGTCGCCCGGCCGGCCGGAACGCTGGACTCGATCGCGCGGCGAGCCAGCTCGTGCCGGAACTGAACGGACCCGCCCTCGAGCACGAGCATGCCCGCGTCGAGACACTCGTCCAGCGCTCCAGCCTCGGCCGCGGTCACCGCCTGCACCAGCGAGAGCTCGGCCCGGTCGGGTACGAGCGAGGTGGCATCGAGGACCGCCTGCGGCGGTCCTGCCGAGCCGACCCGCACGGGCGAGTACGGCGTCGCGCACGGTCGAGGGAAGCCGGTCGGCGGGAGCAGTCAGGGCCTCGGTCACGAAGAACGAGTTGCCGCCGGTGATCGCGTACAGCTCGTCCGCGTCAAGTCCCGCCTGCGTAGCCAGCGTCGAGACCGCCACCGGGGAGAGTCGCGGCACGGTGAGGCGCGGATGGCCCGCGGTAGCCAGGTCACCGAGCACCTTGCGGAGCGGATGGTCCCGGCCGGCGTCCTCCTCGCGGTAGGTCACGATCACCGTGGCGGGCAGGCCCTCGAGACGCCGTCCGACGAACAGCAGCAGGTCGAGCGTGGCCTCGCCTGCCCAGTGCACGTCCTCGACCACGGTGACGGACGGCGAGTCGGCGATCAGGTCGAGGAACCCGGTGAAGACGCGGTGCCGGTCCGTACCGTTGGCGAGGATCTCCCCCAGCGGCGGCAGACTCGTCCAGGCGATGTCGTACAGCGGACCGAGCGGTCGCGGCGTACCCAGGGCGTCGCAGTAGCCCAGGTGAACGGGCGTGCCGGGGAGCAGACCGGCGCAGAACGCGCGCACCAGCGAGCTCTTGCCGACCCCCGCCTCGCCTGCCACGAACGCCATCCGGCCGCCCGTGCCGTGGAGGTCGTGCAGCTCCGCCAACAGCGCCTCACGCTCCAGCAGCTCCACGTGCGGATGGTACGTGGCGGCAACCTGTGATAACCCTGCATTGGTGACCACCGACCAGCTCATCGAGCAGATCGCCAAGACCCGCGGCCTCACCCTCGGCCATCCCAAAGCCTTCACGATCTCCCCCGACGGCGCTCGCGTCGTGTTCCTCCGTTCGGACGGCGGCACGGACCCACGAGCCAGCCTGCGGTCGTACGACGTCGCCACCGGCACCGAGCGCCTCGTCTTCACCGCCGGCACCGACGCGGACGCCGACCTGCCGCCGGAGGAACGCGCCCGGCGGGAGCGCGCGCGGCAGGCGGGAGGAGGCGTCGTCAGCTACGCAACCGACGCCGACGTCCGGCTCGCGGCGTTCGCACTGGGCGGAACGTTGTGGACCGCCGACCTCGTGGACGGGAACGGCGGCCACCAGCTGCCTGCCGCGGAAGGCGTGGTCGACCCGCGGCCCGACCCGACCGGCCGGCATGTCGCGTACGTCAGCCACGGCGAGCTCCGCGTGATCGGCACCGACGGCTCCGGCGACCGGGCGCTGCTCGAGCCGGACGGCGAGGAGGTCACGTTCGGGCTCGCCGAGCACGTCGCGGGCGAGTCGATGGCCCGGTACCGCGGCTTCTGGTGGTCTCCCGACGGGGAGCGGCTGCTGGTCGCGCGCGTCGACACGTCGCCCGTGCAGCGCTGGTACATCGCCGACCCGGCCAACCCGGCGAAGCCGCCGCAGGTCATGGCGTACCCGGCCGCCGGCACCCCGAACGCCGACGTCTCGCTCCACCTCGTCGACCTCGCCGGCACGCGCGTCGAGGTGGCGTGGGACCGGGCGTCGTTCGAGTACGTCGCCGCGGTGACCTGGAGCGCGACCGGCCTGTTGGTGCTCGTGCAGAGCCGCGACCAGCGCACGGTGCAAGTGCTGGCGGTGGATCCGGCGACCGGGGCGACCGAGCTCGTGCACGAGGACAGCGACGACGCCTGGTGGGAGCTCGTCAGCGGCGTGCCCGCACGTACGTCGAGCGGCGCGCTCGTGTGGACGAGGGACAGCGACGACACCCGGCGGCTCGTCGTCGATGGCGAGCCCGTGTCACCGATCGGCTTGCACGTCAGGGAGATCTGCTCGGTCGACGGCGAGATCGTGCTGTTCGCCGCCTCACCCGAGCAGCCGCAGACGCACCTCTACACGTACTCCGCTGCCGACGGCGTCCACCAGGTCAGCGAGGGCGCCGGCGTTTTCACCGGGCAAAGGACCGGCGGGACGACGGTGGTCGTCGAGCGAACGATGGACGGCCTGCGGACGCTGGTCGGACGCGACGGCTCGCCGGCCGCCGAACTCGTTTCACACGGTGACAAGGCCGTGTTGACACCGCGGGCCGAGCTGCTGTCGGTCGGTGAGCGCGGGCTGCCGGCGATGGTGTTCTGGCCGAGCTGGTACGAGCGTGGATCGGGCAAGCTGCCCGTGCTGCTCTGCCCGTACGCCGGCACCGGTGCTCAGCTCGTGGTCGCGGCCCTGTCCCGGCACCATCTGACTTCGCAGTGGTTCGCCGAGCATGGGTTCGTCGTGGTCACGATCGACGGCCGCGGAACGCCGGGTCGTTCGCCGTCGTGGGAGAAGTCGATCTACGGCGACAAGATCAGCCATGCCGTGACCGACCAGGTGGACGGGCTGCACGCGGTCGCTGCGTTGTACCCCGACCTCGACCTGGACCGCGTGGGGATTCGCGGCTGGTCGTACGGCGGCACGCTCGCGGCGTCGATGGTGCTGCGCCGGCCGGACGTGATCCATGCCGCGGTCGCGGGTGCGCCGGTGACCGACGCGCTGCTGTACGACACGCACTGGCAGGAGCGCTACCTCGGCCATCCGGAGCAGAACCCCGAGGCGTACGTCCGTTCCTCGGTCATGCCCGACGCGGCCCGCCTGTCCCGGCCGCTGATGCTCGTACACGGGCTGGCGGACGACAACGTGGTCGCGGCGCACACGTTGCGGCTGTCGTCGGCGCTGCTGGCGGCGGGCAAGCCGCACGAGGTGCTGCCTTTGTCTGGTGTGACGCATATGGCCGGCGGGTCCCAGCACATGCTGTTGCAGCTGGACTTCCTCCGTCGCTGGCTGCAACATGGTCGCGCTCCGCGCGACGAGCCGGGTGCTTGAACGTGGCCTCTTCCCTCTGGCCGAGGGGCCACGTGGTTGGTCGGGTGCAGGGGCTACGGCCGGGAGGGAAGAGGCCACGGCACCCGGCTAGGTCTTCCGGAAGAGCAGGGTCCAGGCGACCGGTAGGGCGAACAGGCCGACGATGAGCGCGGCGCCGCGGGCGTACCAGCTCGGGGTCAGCAGCCAGGTGACGACCTGCGCGACGAGGAAGATCGCGATCAGCAAGCCGGCCCGGCGTCTCCGCTTGTCGGCGAGCCTGCCTTGTTGGACGCTCCACTTGGTGCGCTTCGGCAAGGCGGCGCGGACGGCCTTCACCGTCTGCTGACGCTTGCGGCGTCTGGCGTCGAGCCGTTCGCGTTTGGCGGTCGCGATCGCCTGCTGGCGTTCGCGTTCCTCCCGGCGGCGTTGACGTTCCTTGCTCATGGCAGGTCCACCGTGATCGTCTCGTGGGCGAGGAACGTCAACACCCGTTCGGCTTCGGCGCGCAGCGGTGCCCGCTGGTTGCGCGGGATCGAGTCGAACGGGCGGAGCGCGAGCCTGTCCCGTTCGACCGTCCACGTCCCGGCGACGCGGCCGTGCAGCAGGAACGTGTTGACGGCGCGGCGCCGATCGTACGGTGCGTCGGCCTCGACGAAGCGGGAGCGGTCGTCGTGCGCGTACAGCAGGTTGTCGAAGCCCGGCAGCAACCGCGGCGGCGCTGGGGTGGACTTGGGGTCGGGCAGCGGGGCGCGAGGCACGTCGAAGTACTCCCGTCCGACGGTGTCGTGCAGAATGCGCAAGCGGGGTTGGAGTTTCTCCAGTACCTCGCGGAGGCCGGTGAGGCCGGACCAATACTGCAGGTCCTTCCAGGTGGCCGGTCCGAACGCGGCGAGGTAGCGCAGCACGAGGCTGTGCAGCCCCTCGTCGGCCGGGCCGAGTTGGCGTTTGAGCCAGGTCTCGGCTCGCTCGTACGCCGGGGCGTCGCTGCTCCCCCACTCGCCAGCGGGCGGGAGCTGGACGACCGCTCCCTCGTCCTCGTCCTCGGTGCGTGCCTTGCGTTTGACCGCGGGCTCGAGCGCGGCGCGCCAGGCGACGAAGTCGTCAGCCGTGTGCAGGTGCAGCGTGCCGCGGATGCCGCTGGCCCGGACGAGCTCCCGGCGGCGGAGCAGGCGTACGACCGTGCCGGTCTGGAAGCCGTCGATGCGGGCTAGCAGGGAGAGGTAAGGCTGCTCGGTGCCTTGAGCGTTCACCCCGCCTACCCTCGCCACAGCCCGCTTCACCGGAGTCGGCCGCCGCTCCAGCAACAGCTGGCGCGCCAGAGTCGCACGCGCCAGCTGCTCGCTGGTAAGGATCGGACCGGCCATGGGCGCCGAGCCTATTAGCGCAGCCGCTCCCCCACGGTGGACGGTACGTCGAGGACGTCGTTCGGCTTGGGTGTGTCGCGTGGGTACGTGCCTGGCGGCGGGGTCTGCTTCCAGGCTTGACCGCGTGCGACCGGGCGCGCATCGAAGATGTTGCCGTCGTCCTTGACGACCAGCTCGACGGAGCCGCCACCCGTGACGTCGAGGGCGATCCCGGCGTAGAGGTCCGACGGCGTCTTCTGGTCCCGCCACCGCACCGAAACCGCGGTGATGTCTCCCGACCCGAGCGTGGTGTGCTCCAGACGGACCAGCGCCTGCGCGAGTCCGGGCAGCTCCTCGCCGTTCGTCGCGTCCGCGGCGAATGCCATCAACCGCGCGCTCGGAGCCGGAGCACGGGAGAACAGATAGGCGGCGTCGACGTCGACCTCCACCCGTTTCCCGTTCGCGGCCCGCGCCCGGAACTGCCACGACGGGTCGTACTGCGCCTGGCCGACGAAGACGCCGTCGTCCTCGCGTTCCAGGTGGTCCCACCGCCGCACCATGCGGCCGTCCTCGGCGACTATCGGTCCCGCGGAGTACTCGCCGGCGTCCAGGCCAGGTGCGGCGAGAAGGAACACGGTCGTCGGCTTGTCCACCTGCCGCCGGTCGACGAACGCCCAAGCGGTCTGGCCGGGGATGCCGGGCACGAGCTCGCCCGCGGCTCTGTCGGCGTACGTACCCGCTGGCGAGACCAGGGCGACGATCGCGGGGTCGCCGTCGGATCGGACGATGACGTACCGGCGGTCCGCCACATCGCCCGCGAACAGGACCTGCATCTCCTCCGCGTCACCCTTGTAGATGCGGTCGAGGTAGGCCCGCAGGCCGGGGTCGTCGGCAAGTTCCCCGCGCACCGGCCACGTCGCCGGCGAGTCGGCCGGGGAGAGGTCGGGGCCGGCGAGCTTCGTCACTATCGGGGCGCTGAGGATGCCGGCGAGGAGCACGAGTGCCGTCGTGATGACGCCCACGAGCAGGTGGCGACGGCGGTCCCGTGCCACGCGGGCAGTCACGAGGGCGTAGGGGTCGCGCTGGACGGCTACGGTGCCGGCGCGGCGGGTGAGTTCGGCGCGGAGGTCGTCTTCCACTGGGGTGTTCATGCGCTGATACCTCCGTTCACCTCGGGCAGAGCCGGTACGTACGTCTCGCGCAGCCTCGCCAAGCCACGGGAAGCGGTGCTCTTCACGGTGCCGACCGAGCAACCCAGCGCGTCGGCGATCTGGGCCTCGGTGAGGTCCTCGAAGTAGCGCAACACGAGCACCGCCCTCGTTCGTGGCGGGAGCTTGCTGAGCGCGGTCCACAGCTCGTCGCGCTGGTCGTGCGCCACGGTCGGGTCGGCGGAGGCTCGTTCGGGCGTCGCGAAGACCTCGCGCATCTTGAGGCGACGCCGCCAGTGCGAGTTGGCCAGGTTGACCAGCACGCGCCGCACGTACACCTCGGGCGCGTCCTTGCGCTCGATCCGCCGCCAGTGCCGATGCGTCCGGGCGAGCGCGGTCTGCACCAGATCCTCCGCGTACCCGTGGTCACCCACCAGCAGATACGCGGTCCGCAACAACGCCTGCCATCGCGACGTCACGAACGCCCGGAACGTCTCCTCATCCGCAGGGTCCACCTCGTCTCCCCTCGTCACCATCCTGACCTCAGGGAGCGGCGAAAGGTTGAGTCGACAGGCAAAATCGCTTCATTTCGACAAGGGCGATGCGGATGGACCTGAGGTCGACGCGTCACACAGCGAGATCGCGATCGTGATCGGCCGATTCGGTGAGCCTGGCGGGCGGGAGAGCTGGACCCTGTGGCTCCACCGGGCTGCGGTCGACATCATGGCCGTTCATTGTGAACAGGCCGAGGTGGCGCGGGCCGCCTGCCGGACTGAACTACGGCGACTTTTTCGCCTACGCGCTCGCCAAGGTCAGCGGCGAACCGTTGCTCTACAAGGGCGAGGACTTCGGCCGAACCGACACTCCTACGGTGCCGCTTCCGGGCTAGCGAATCGTCGCCAGCCAGTTCGACAGCAGCTGGGCGCCGGCGTCGCCGGACTTCTCCGGGTGGAACTGGGTGGCGCACAACGGGCCGTTCTCCACGGCGGCGACGAAGCGGTCGGTGTCGTACGGGGTCCAGGTCACCAGCGGCTCCTTGAAGGGGCCGGACACCTCCAGCTCCCACGAACGGGCCGCGTAGGAGTGGACGAAGTAGAAGCGCTCCGACTCCACGCCGGCGAACAGGGCGGATCCCGAAGGCGGCGCCACCACGTTCCAGCCCATGTGCGGGACGATCGACGCCTCCAGCCGCGACACCGTCCCCGGCCACTCGCCGCAGCCGTCGGTCGAGACGCCGTGCTCGACGCCACGATCGAACAGGATCTGCATCCCGACGCAGATCCCCAGCACCGGTCGCCCACCGGCCAGCCGCCGGCCGATCAGCTCGTTGCCGCGGACCGACAGCAGCCCCTCCATGCAGGCCGCGTACGCGCCGACCCCCGGCACCACGAGCCCATCAGCCGCCAGGGCGGAGGCGTACGAGGACGTCACCGTCACCGAAGCGCCCACCCGAGCCAGCGCCCGCTCGGCCGAGCGCAGATTGCCCGACCCGTAGTCCAGCACGACCACCGAAGGGGCGGTCACGTCGACTCCCGCAGCCCGAACCACACGAACACCGCGGCCAGCGCGGCGAAGATGAGCAGCACCCACAGAGGCCGCTTCTGCTGCCGCATCGCGATGACGCCGCCGGCGCTGAGCCCGGCGAGCGCGAACCACACGTACTGCATCTAGAGCGCGCCCTTCGTGGAAGGCACGCCGGTCTCGCGCGGGTCCAAAGCGACGGCGGAACGCAGCGCCCGCGCCAACCCCTTGAACTGCGCCTCCACGATGTGGTGCGGGTCGCGCCCGGCCAACACCCGAACGTGCAGACACAGTGCCGCGTGGAACGCGAACGACTCGAGAACGTGCCGCGTCAGCGCACCGGTGAAGTGCCCGCCGATCAGCGCGTACTCCTGCCCCTCCGGCTCGCCGGTGTGCACGCAGTACGGGCGCCCGGCCACGTCGACGACGACCTGCACCAGCGCCTCGTCCAACGGCACGGTCGCGTCGGCGAACCGGCGGATCCCGCGCTTGTCCCCCAGCGCCTGCCGGAACGCCTGCCCCAGCACGATCGCGGTGTCCTCGACCGTGTGGTGCGCGTCGATGTGGACGTCGCCCTCGGCCTGCACGGTGAGATCGAACAGCCCGTGCCGGCCCAGCTGGTCGAGCATGTGGTCGTAGAACGGCACCCCGGTCGACACGTTCACCCGGCCGGAGCCGTCGAGGTCGAGCTCGACGACGATCTTGCTTTCCTTCGTCTCGCGCTCGATCCGCGCTGTCCGCGTACCACTCATGAGCCCAGTACCTCCTGAAGCGCGGCCCGGAACGCCGCCATCTCGTCGGCCGTTCCGATCGACACGCGAAGCCAACCATCCGGACCGGTCTCGCGAATCAGCACGCCCCTGTCAAGGAGACCTTGCCAGACCGCGTGGCGATCGGGAAACGTGCCGAAAAGAACGAAGTTCGCGTCCGAGTCCGCCGCGACCAAGCCCAACGAACGCAGCCACACGACGGTCTCGTCCCGCCGCACCCGCAGCTCGTCCACCCGCGCGAGCAGCTCGTCGGCGTTCCGCAAGGCCGCCCGGGCAACGGCCTGGGTCACCGCCGAGAGGTGGTACGGCAGCCGCACGATCCGCAGCGCGTCCACCAGCACCGAGTCGGCCGCGAGATAGCCCAATCGTCCACCAGCGAAGGCGAAAGCCTTCGACATCGTCCGGCTCACCGCGAGCTTCGGGAACCGCGGCAGCAACGACAACGCGCTCGGCGTACCGTCGCGACGGAACTCCCCGTACGCCTCGTCGACCACCACCACGCCGGGCGCCACGTCGCACACGGCCTCGACCAACGACAACGGCAATGCGGTACCCGTCGGGTTGTTCGGCGAAGCGAGCAACACCACGGACGGTGCGTGCTGCCTGATCTGCGCGACCGCGTGCTCGACGTCGATCGTGAAGTCCTCGGCCCGCCGCCCGGTGATCCAGGTCGTCAGGGTGTCGCGCGCGTACTCCGGGTACATCGAGTACGTCGGCGCGAACGACAGCGCCACCCGGTCCGGCCCTCCGAACGCCTGCAGCAGCTGCAGCATGATCTCGTTCGATCCGTTCGCCGCCCACACCTGCTCGGGCGTCAGGTCGTGCCCGAGGTACGAGGCGAGGTCCGCGCCGCAGCGCCCAAGCCTCCCGGTCCGGGTACCGGTTCAGCCCGCGCGCCGCCGAGGCGACAGCGGAGGCGATGTCGGCGACGATGCGCTCCGACGGCGGGTACGGGTTCTCGTTGACGTTCAGCAGCACGGGAACGTCGAGCTGCGGCGCGCCGTACGGCTCCTCGCCGCGCAGCTCCGGCCGCAGCGGCAGGTCGTCGAATGTGAGGCCCATCAGATCACCTTCGCCAGGTCGACGAGCGCGTCGACGACGGCCGGCGTACCGGCGACGAGCACCTCGATGCCGCTCGCGGTAGTGAGCCACTGCGTCGTCCCGCCGGCCTCGTGTACCAAGGCGATACCCGCGGCGACGTCCCAGATGTTGACGCCGAACCCGAGGTACCCGTCCTGTGCGCCATAGGCGACCGACAGCAGCTCGCACGCCGACGAACCCGTACGCCGGTAGTCGCGGGCGAGGTGCATGAGCTCGCCGACGAGGCCGTGGACGCGCACGCGCTGGTCCAGTGGGCTGGGCAGGCCGATCCCGACGAGCGCGTCGGACAGGTCGGAGGTGACGGAGATCCGCGGCGTCGCGTCGCGCGCCACGGCCTCGCCACCACCCGCGGCGGCCCAGTCGCCGTCGGCCGGGCGGACGATCGCGCCGGCGACGATCGCGCCGTTGTGCTCGACGCCGACGGAGACCGCGTAGTCGCGGCGGCCGTGGACGAAGTTCATCGTGCCGTCGAGCGGGTCGACCAGCCAGCGGACGCCGCTCGTCCCGGCGTGGACGCCCGACTCCTCGGCGAGGATCGCGTCGTCGGGGCGGGCCGAACGGATCAGCCCGAGCACCGCGGCCTCGGCGGCCTGGTCCGCGGTCGTGACGAAGTCGGCCGGGTGCGCCTTGGTCTCGACGCGGAGGTCGCCGCGCCGCAGCTCGCGCAGGATCGCGTGCGCGCCGACGTGGGCGGACGCGAGCGCGAGGTCGCGCAGGTCGGCGTGGAACGTGGCGGTCTCGGGGCTCTCGGCAGTGGCCGGGTCAGTCACCGGGCTGGTCGCCTTCTCTCGCGAAGCGGATGCGGACGGCGGCGCCGTGCGCGGGCAGGTCCTCGGCGTCGGCGAGCGCGCTGACGTGCGGCTCGACGTCGCGGAGGGCTGCCTGGTCGTACTCGATCACGTGCACGGCCTTGAGGAAGCTGCGCACCGACAGTCCGGACGAGTGGCACGCGCACCCGCCGGTGGGGAGCACGTGGTTGGACCCGGCCGCGTAGTCGCCGAGCGAGACCGGCGCCCACGGGCCGACGAAGATCGCGCCGGCGTTGCTGACGCGCGAGGCCCACCGCGCGGCGTCGACGGTGTGGATCTCGAGGTGCTCGGCGGCGTACGCGTCGACCACGGCGAGGCCCTGCTCGAGGTCGTCGACGAGCACGACGCCGGACTGTTCGCCGGCCAGCGCGGCCTGGATCCGGCCGAGGTGCTTGGTGGCCTCGACCTGCAGCTCCAGCTCCTTGACCACGGCATCGGCGAGGGACTCGTCCGGCGTGACGAGCACGCTCGCGGCCATCGGGTCGTGCTCGGCCTGGCTGATCAGGTCGGCGGCGACGTACGCCGGGTCGGCGGTCTCGTCGGCCAGGATCGCGATCTCGGTCGGGCCGGCCTCGGAGTCGATGCCGACGATGCCCTTGACCAGGCGCTTCGCGGCGACGGTGGAGATGCGGCCGGGGCCGGCGACGAAGTCGGCCTTCTCGCAGCCTTCGACGCCGTACGCGAACATCGCGACCGCCCCGGCGCCACCGACGGCGTAGACCTCGTCCACGCCCAGCAGCGCGCAGACGGCGAGGATCGTCGGGTGCGGCAGGCCGCCGAACTCCTTCTGCGGCGGCGACGCGAGCGCGATCGAGCCGACGCCCGCGACCTGGGCGGGAACGACGGTCATCACGACGCTGGACGCGAGCGGCGCGAGGCCGCCGGGCGCGTAGACGCCGACGCGGTTGTACGGGACGAGCCGGTGGGTGATCTTCCCGCCGGGGACGACCTCGACGGTGACGTCCTGCTCGCGTTCCTGCTCGCTCACGCGGCGCAGGCGGGCGATCGACTCGTCGAACGCGGCCCGCACGTCGGAGTCCAGCGACGACAGCGCGTTCGTGATCGCCTGCGGCGGAACGCGGACGCTGGAGAGCTTGGTGCCGTCGTACTGCTCCGCGTACTCCAGCAGCGCCGCGACCCCACGATGCCGCACGTCCTCGAGGATGGGCCGAACGCCGTCGAGGGCAGCCTCGACGTCGAGCTCGGCGCGCGGAACGAGGGCGCTGTAGTCCAGGGTCTCGCCGCGCGCGGCGCGGCCCCGGAGGTCGAGTCGACGGATCACACCGTTGAGTCTACGAAAGCGACCAGGTGGGACGACCACTGATATACGCGGCGAGGGGCGCCGTCCCGGTGGGAAGGCGCCCCTCGGCGACGTGCGAGACAGAACTACCGCAGGTACGGGATCGAGCGGTCGAGGAGTCCGCGGGTCTTGAGCTCCTTGCGGACCGGGATCTCGTCGTCGATGTAGCCGTTCCAGTTGATGCCCCACCGGTTCGCCGTCGACGGGCTGGCGCCCGCGAGCTGCTTCTGCACCGGGGTGAGGCCCTGGAACCACTCGCCGTCCTCGTCGTACGGCATGTCGTCGAGCGGACGGATCCAGCGGTACGTGTAGCCGACGAACAGCATCTTGCGCGTGATCTCGGACACGTTCTGCGAACGGGAGTGCCACAGGCGGCGGTCGAAGATGAACGCGTCGCCGGGGTTCGCGGTGATCTCCAGCGCGCCCTCGGGACGCGTCTTGCCGTCCCACTCGCCGTCGGGGCGGGCCAGGGAGTTCCACAGGTGGCTGCCCGGGATCACCAGCGTCGCGCCGCGGTCGGTCTGCGACAGGTCGGAGAGCACGTACCCGATCTTCAACGAGAACATCGGCCGCGGCAGCTCGGGCTGGCCGTTGACCTCCGGGTCGGAGTTCTGCCGGTAGCCGTCCTGGTGCCAACCCCAGATCGGCTTGCCCGTCTCCGGACCCTGCGGCGGGGTGACATCGAGGTGGTTGTGGTGGGTGTACATGTTCCAGCCGGCCAGGCCCCAGATGTACCGGAACGTCGGGCCGTGGTCGAGCAGCTGGCCGAACAGCGGGTCGCGGGTCAGGAACCCGAGCAGGTGCAGTGTGCCGTCGGGCTTGTGCGTGCCGCGCTCGCCCTCCTCGGCGTACACGCGGTCCATCGCCTCTTCGAGCGCAGCCCGGTGGTCCTCGCTCAGCACATTGCGGAGCAACAGGAAACCCTGGGTTTCGAACTCCTTGCGCGCCGTGTCGTCAATCGGCTCGTAACCCGTGTTTGCGTCGGCGTATGGCGCTGCAGTCACGCCAGACCCCCTCTTCTGATCGCGGTCTCTTATTGGGAGGGACGCTAATTTAGAAACGTTGGTTGCGCAAAATTCGACACTCGGTCAGCCGCATTGTTCCAGACCGTCCTCGGCGCGCCGAACCCAGATCGGCGACCCGACCTTCCGGGCCAGGTCAAGTGCCACGCCGAAGTGCGAACGGGCGTCGCCGGCCCGCCCGAGCACCAGCGCGAGGCCGCCGAGCAGCTGATCGACGGGCGCGAGCGGGAACGCGCCGTTGTTCGCCCCGGCGAGCAGCCCGGTGTACGGCGCCAGTGTGTCGTACAGCTTCGCGGCCTCGGTCGCTTCGGCGAGGCCGATCGCGCACTCCGCCCGGATGGCGAGCATCATCAGCCGGAAGTAGTCATGGCGGATCGGCCCGTCCGGACGCCAGACCTGCCGCGCGTCCTCGACCCGGCCCTGCGCGAGCAGGATCAGCACGTACGGGTCGCGCGCCACGTCCGGATACTTCTCCCGCATCGCCTCGATCGAGCCGGCCAGGTCGGTGAGCCGGCCGGCCACGTAGGCGATGGTGAACCAGCAGATCCACCGCACGTCCTCGGAGTTGAACGAGCCGATCTCGCGCAGCCGGTCGCTGGCCTCGTCGTACTTCGCGGCCGCCTCGTTCAGCCGGCCCTCGACGACCAGCCGCATCGCCTCGAACAGCCTCATCTCCGCGGCCGGTCCGCCCAGCTCGTGGTCCTCGGCCAGCAGCTGGACGGTCGCGGCGTGCCGGGTCGCGGTGTCGAGATCCCCCCGGGTGGCGGCGGCCTGCATGCTCGCGATGTGCCCGAGGACGCGGTAGCCGACCTGCTGCATCCGGTGGCCCAGCTCGATCAGCTCGGTCCCGGTCTCGCCGTGCTCGACCGGCCTGATCTCGCCCTGGGTCCAGTAGTACCAAGCGTTGAGGGCGAGCGCGACGAGCTCGGGCCGGCCCGTCGTACGGGCGAGCCGGAGCGCTTCGGTGGCAGCGAACCCGGACCGTTCGTCGTTGCCCTCGGTCTCGATCACGTAGCAGGCGAGCAGCCGGCTGCGCCGTTCGGCGTCTTCCGGCGGGACCGCTTCGGCGGCGGCCCAGATGATGCCGCCGGTGTCGGGGTCGACCTGCGCGTAGTCGCGGACGGCCCACGAGACCGGCACGTCCCAGGCGGTCACGGCCTGCTCGACGAGGTCCTGGTCGCCGGCCGCGGCGGCCAGCCTGATCGCATCGGCTCGCGCGCTGCGGGCGGCCATCGCGTTGCCGGCGCCCGCCTCGGCTCGGACCAGACCGGTCAGCAGCTCGATCCGCTCGGCCGGTGTCGCGTCGGGTACGTGCTCGAGTGCGGCGAGCGCCTGCCGCCAGAGCCCGGCGGCCGCTCGCGAGGCGTACCGGCGTGCGGTCTGCTCGGCCGCGGCGCGGGCGAAGTCGACGGCGGGTCTGGCGTCCCTGGCCTGTCCGTAGTGGTGGGCGAGCGCGACCAGGTCGTTCGGCCTGGCTGTCCGCAGCGCGTCCGCGACCACGGCGTGGAGGCGGGAACGGCGGAGCACAGGCAGCTCCTCGTAGAGCGTGTCGCGGACGAGGACGTGCGCGAACCGCAGCTGTCCCGGCCCCGCCTCGACGAGCAGGCCGGCAGCGACCGCCGACTCGAGCGCGTCGATCGCCGTGGTGCCAGCGGCTTCGAGGAGCACGTCGATCGGGAGGTCACGTCCGATGACCGCGGCGAGGTCGAGAACGCGTCCGGCCTCGTCGCCGAGGCGGTCGACGCGGCGGCGGATGACATCGCGGACACCGGCCGGGAGTGCGTGGTCGGCGTCGTCACCTGCCGCGAGGAGTCGAGCGATTTCGCCAACGTAGAAAGGATTTCCGTCCGTTCGATCCGCGACCCTGCGCGCGGTCGGCTCGTCGCACGCACGGCCGGACAGCTGGGCGACCAGCTGCTGGACCTCGGTGGCGTCGAGGCCATGGAGGTCGATGCGGACGGGCTGCTTGGCGGCGAGGCGCGCGAGCAGGTCTCGCAGCGCCGGCGTGATCTCGCTCGGTCGCATGGTGGCGACGACGAGCAGGCGGGGCCCGGCGAGGTCGGTGACGGCGCCGAGCAGCGCGAGCGTCTCGGCGTCGGCGCGGTGGACGTCGTCGAGGACGACCGCGACGGGGCGGGTCGCGGCGACCTCGGTCAGGTAGGTCGCGACGGTGTGGTGCAGGCGGAAGCGGCCCTCGGTCGGGTCGGCCGTCTCGGCGTCTCCCGACGCGCGGAGCGGCGCGAGGGCGTTCGCGGTCGCTTGGTCAGGCGCCTCGGCGGCGGCGACGGTGCCGAGGACCTCGGTCCACGGCCAGGCGGCGGGGATGCCTTCGCCCTCGGGGCAGCTCCCCCACGCGACCAGCCAGCCGTCGTCGGTGAGCCGGTCGGCGAACGTCGTCGTCAAGGCGGACTTGCCCGCGCCGGGTTCGCCGGCGATCAGGGCCGTGGCGTGGGAGGTTCGGGCCCGTTCGGCCGCCGCCGCGAGGGCGGCAAGCTCCGTCGTACGGCCGACGAACTCGGCCTTGCTCACGGCGGTGGCGCGTTGGCGTTCCTCCTCGTGGAGGCGCGGGTCGTGGTCGAGCACCATCGCCTCGAGCTGGCGTAGGGCTTGGCCGGGGTCGACGCCGAGCGCGTCGACGAGCTCGGCTCGCGCGCGCCGGATCGCGCCGAGGGCGTCGCCCTGCCGGCCGACGCGGTAGAGCGCGAGGGCGAGCAGCCGCCAGCCCTCCTCGCGGAGCGGGTACTCGCGGACGTACGCCTCGAGGTCCGGTACGGCCTCGGCCGCTCTGCCGAGGGCGAGCCAGGCGGCGGCGCGGCGTTCCCTGGCAACGGCGACGAGCTCGTCGTGGCGTGCCTGCTCGGCGCGCGCCCAGGGGTGCTGGGTGAACTCGCCGTACGCCGGGCCGGCGCTGGTCGCGATCGCCTCGTCGAGCAGGCGGGCGGCTTCGGTGGGGTTGGCGTCGACCGCCTTGCGGACAAGGGCTTCGAACCGCCAGGCGTCGACGGCGTCCTGTCCTGGTCGCAGCGCATAGCCGGGCGCGACGCTGAGCAGAAGTGTCGCCGGCGCACGTCGTTTGCGGTCGGGCTCCAGGGCGCGGCGGAGGTTGGAGACGTACACCTGCAGCGTCGCCTGACCGCTCACCGGGGTGTCGAGCGGCCAGACGTCCTCGACGAGCGTCTCGGCCGGGAGCACGCGGCCGCGGGCGACCAGCAGGCGCGCGAGAACGGAGCGCTGCCGCGGCCCACCCAGGTCGATCGGGTGACCGTCGTGCAGCGCTCCGAACCCGCCGAGCACCGTGAAGGCAACCACCGCCAGCCAGCCTACGGCGAGCCTCGACCTCCGCTTGATCTACATAGGTCGGATTGCTCATCTACATAGGTCGGCCACGGTTAACCGACCTATGTAGATCAAGCGCTCAGCCGACGGGGACGCGTTCTCGAGGTGGGGTCGAGCCGGTGGTGTCCTCGTCCTCCTCGACGCCGTGCGGGGCGACGTGCGGGAGGATGCGGTCCAGCCACCCCGGCAGCCACCAGTTCGCGCGGCCGAGGATCGCCATCGTCGCGGGTACGAGGATCAGCCGGACGATGGTCGCGTCGACCGTCACCGCGACGGCCATGCCGAGGCCGAGCATCTTGATGATCAGGTTCGTGTCGAACGCGAACCCGACGAACACCGCCACCATGATCAGCGCCGCGCTGGTGATCACGCGGCCGGTCGCGGCGAGCCCTTCCACGACGCTCCCCCGCCCGTCGCCGGTCGCGAGGAAGCGCTCCCGGATTCGCGACAGCAGGAACACCTCGTAGTCCATCGACAGCCCGAACAGCAGCGCGAACATCAGGATCGGCACCCAGCTCGACACCGGCACCGCGTGTGGGATGCCGAACAGCGAGACTCCCCAACCCCATTGGAAGATCGCGACCAGCACGCCGTACGCCGCGCCGATCGACAGCAGGTTCATCACCGCGGCCTTCAGCGCCACGACCGGTGAGCGGAACACCAACAGCAGCAGGACGAGCGCGGTCGCGACGACGAGACCGATGATCACCCAGAGCCGTTCCTCGATGCGGTCGGAGATGTCGGTCTGCGACGCGACCAGCCCGACGACTTCGCCACCCGGTGGCAGCGCGTCGTCGCGCAGCCGGTGTACGAGGGCGGCGGACCGTTCGTCCTGCGGTCCCGTGTCCGGAACGACGGTGAACAAGGCCGCATCGCGGGCCGGCGACAGCAGCGGACCGGTCACCTGGTCCACGCCGGAGGCCTCGGAAAGCCTTGTCCGCAAGGCCGGCAGCTCGTTCGCCGACACCTTGTCGAGGTCGACGAGCACTGTCAACGTGCCGTTGGCACCCTCGCCGTACTCGGCGGCGATCAGGTCGTACGCACGTCGGACGGTGTTGGACTCCGGCTGGCTGCCGGCGTCGTTCGGCCAGGTCCGCATCGACAGCAACGGTGCCGCCAACGCGACCAGGAAGAGCAGCGCGGCGAGGCCCCACGGCAGCGGGTTCCGGCCGACGCGCCGCGCCCAGCGCGCGGTCCACGGCTGCTTGGCGGCGACCGGTACGACCTCGCCGGCCGCGAGCGCGACCCGTTCCTTCCTGCCCAGCACCCGAGGTCCGGCCAGCCCGAGGAACGCGGGGAGCAGCGAGACCGCGGCGACGACGGTGATCGCCACGACCATCGCACAGGCGAAGCCCATCGTCGCGAAGTACGGGATGCCGACGAACGCGAGACCCAACAGATCGACAGGAGCACGGTGAAGCCGGCGAACACCACCGACTGGCCCGCCGTCGCGTTCGCGCGTCCGGCCGCCTGCACGACCGTACGGCCGGCCCGCAGCTCCTCGCGGAACCGCGTAGCGATGAACAGCGCGTAGTCGATGCCGAGCCCGATCCCGATCATCGTCGCGGCGGTCGGCGTCGTCGTACTCACGTCGGTGAACGCCGCCATCAACGTGACGCCGGCGAGCCCGATGCCGAGCCCGAATGCCGCGACCAGCAAGGGAAGTCCGGCGGCGACGATCGAGCCGAACGCGATGAGCAGGATCACCAGCGCCGCCGTGACGCCGACCGCCTCGGCGATCCCGCTCGGAACGGAGATGTCCTCCGGCACCTCACCGCCCAGCTCGACCTGGAGGCCCGCGCGTTCGGTCGCGGCGGTGGCGTCCTCGAGCGCGGTGATGGGCTCGACCAGGTCCGTGACCGGCTTGTCGTACTGCACGGTGAGGATCGCGGTGTCGCCGTCGTCGCTCGGTTGCGGCGCGGACACCTCGGTGACGTTGTCGATCGTGAGCAGCTCGTTCCGCAGCCGCGTGAGCTCGGCCGCGCTCACCGCGTCGCCCTCGCGGTCGTGAACGACGACGCGGGCCGAGGTGCCCGCGTACGCGGGGAAGCGCTCCTCGAGCAGGTCGATGCCGGCCTGCGAGCGCGCACCGGGCAGCTCGTAGACGTTGTGCAGCGCGCCGCCGAGCGTGACGGCCGCCACCCCGGCGGCGGCGAGAATGACGAGCCAGGCCGCGAGCGTGCGCCACGGATGGCGGGCGGCCGACGTTCCGAGCATGGCGAGCAGCCTGGACATGCTGAGTTGTCCCTCCCACAGCGTGTTCTTCTTCTTGCTGTGGTCGAGCTTGGCGGCGCCGACTTTCAGTTGACTTAAGAAGCGCTCTCGCGGTCTTGCGCCTCAGCCGTCGAGGGCGTCGACGCGAGGTCGAGGAGGACCATCGCGTCGTGGTCGGGGGTGCCCGGCTCGGCCAGGTAGACGACCAGCCGCTGCCCGTCGGTCTCGGTGAGCTGCATGGTCTCGTACTCGAGCGTCATCCGGCCGACGACCGGGTGCTGGAAGTGCTTCTGCCCGGCGCTGCGCGGGCGGACCTCGTACCGCCCCCACAGCCGGGCGAAGTCCTCGCTCTTCATCGCCAGCTCCCCCACCAGCGCGGTGAGGTCGGGGCGTCCGGATCCGCGCCGGCCATCGCCCGGAGCCCGGCCACACTGCCGGCGACCAGCTCTTCCCAGTCCACCCACAGCGTCCGTGCCGCCGGGTGCAGGAACGCGTACCGGATCAGGTTGCGGCGATGCTCCGGCCAGTCCGCGAGGCCCGGGAACAGCGCGATCCCGGCGGGGTTCCAGGCGAGCAGGTCGTTGATCCGGCTGACGACGTACGACGGGTTCGGCCGCACCGACTCGACCAGCAGCTCCGCACTCTTGCGGACCGTGCGCATGGCTGAGCATGACCGTGCGTTCGGGCCGCGGGCGACCGTCGCGGCCAGCGCACGCAGATGCTCGGTCTCCGGGCCGTCGAGCCGGAGGGCGCGTCCCAGCGACTCCAGCACCGCGTCGCTCGGGTGGATCTCCTTGCCGCGCTCCAACCGGGTGTAGTAGTCGATGCTCACCCCGGCGAGCGTCGCCAGCTCCTCGCGGCGGAGACCGGGTGTACGGCGTACACCAGGCCCGGTGGGCAGCCCGACCTCGTCCGGCCGCACCCGTTCGCGGCGGGATCGCAGGAACCTGCCGAGCTCGCTCATGCATCCAGTCTGCCCCGCTTCGCACCCCTCAAGGGGGCCCTGTCACACCCCGGCACAGCCCGGCCTGCCTCGCCCGTCTGCCGCGACGCAAGGTGGAAGGCATGACGATGCTCGCCCCGCGGCCCGGGATCCGGACGCGTACGAAGGCAGGAGCGGCGCTCCCGGTCGCGTCGCTCGGCTTCTTGTTGATCATCCTCGACACGTCGGCGGTCAATGTCGGGCTGAACGCGATGGGTGCCGACCTCGGCGGCGGCATGTCCAGCCTGCAATGGGTGGTGGACGGCTACACGCTGCTGTTCGGGGCGCTGCTGCTGTCCGCCGGCGCGCTGTCGGACCGGATCGGGGCACGCCGGGCTCTGGGCGGTGGGCTGGCGGGGTTCACGCTTGCATCGATCGCGTGCGGGCTGGCGCCGACGATGCCGCTGTTGATCGGAGCACGCGTTCTCCAAGGCGCCGCCGCCGCGGTCCTGTTGCCGGCCTCGCTCGCCTTGGTGCGGCAGTCGTACGACGACGTCGCCCGGCGCGCGCGGGCGATCGCGATCTGGACCGCTTCGGGTGCCGTGGGGATCGCGGCGGGGCCGGTCGTGGGTGGCGTGCTCACCACCGCGTGGAGCTGGCGCGGCGTCTTCCTCGTCAACGTTCCCGTCGGGATCGTGGGCCTGTTGCTCCTCACCCGGACTCGGCCGTCGGTGCGGCGTCCGGCCGCCGTCGACCTGCCCGGCCAGGTGACCGCGGTGGTCGCGCTGCTCGCGTTGACGTTCGCGGTGATCGAGGGCAGCCAGGGCGACATCCTCGCTCCCGCTGTGCTGGTGGCGGCCGTCGTCGCTGTGGTGGCTGGTGTGGCGTTCGTCGCGATCGAGGTGCGTTCTCGGCAGCCGATGTTGCCCGCCACGTTGTTCCGCTCTCGGACCGCGGCGACCGTGATGCTCGCGGGCTTCGCGAACAACGCCGCGTACTACGGGATGGTGTTCGTGCTCGGCCTGTACGTCCAACGCGAGCTCGGTCTCTCGGCGCTCGCGACCGGGCTGATGTTCGTCCCGATGAGTCTGGTGATCGTCACAGTCAACCTGGTCTCCACCTGGGTAGCGGCACGGATCGGCAGCTGGCCGACGGTCCTCGCGGGTCAGGTGACGATGGCGGTCGGCATGCTCGGGCTGCTCTTCGTCGGTGGCTCGCGCCCGATGCTCGTCGCGGCGCTGCTCCTCCTGCCGGTCGGGCTGGGCGCCTCGACGGCCGTACCCGTACTCACGACCGTGTTGCTGGAGAGTGTGCCGTCGGAGATCGCCGGGGTCGCCGGCGGAGCGTTCAACGCCGCACGCCAGGTCGGCGGTGGGCTCGCGATCGCGCTGTTCGGTTCGCTCGCGGTCTCGCTCGGGTCGTTCCGTTCGGGCTTCGTGGCGAGCGTGCTGATCGGGACGGGCGGCCTGGTGGTCGCGATCTTGGTGACGCTGTTCGGTAGACACCGGTCGTGAACATCAAGGTGGGTTGGGCGTTTCGAGGCATCCGCCGGTCGTACGGCCTCTATGGTGTCCGCGTGAGCCTCCGGCTGCCGCTGTTTCCGCTCGGCACGGTGCTCTGCCCCGGCTGCGCGATGCCGCTGCACGTGTTCGAGGAGCGCTACCGACGACTGGTCGAGGACCTGCTCGCCGGGCCGAAGGACGCGCGTGAGTTCGGAGTGTTGACGATCCGGCGCGGCTTCGAGGTCGGCGAGGGCGCGGTGCTCGACTACTTCGATATCGGCTGCACGGCGTTGGTCGACGACGTGACGAAGTACGACGACGGCCGCTACGACCTGGTGACTCACGGGCATCGCCGCTTCACCGTCGCCTCCCTCGACACCACCGGGCCGTACGTCGTCGCGACCGTCGACCTGGTCGACGAGCCGATCGGCGACGACCCCGAGGAGGCCGCCTCGATGGCCAGGCTGGTGTTCGCCCGCTACCAGCACGTCCTGATCCAGCTCCGCGACCTGCGTGTGGTGGTGGGCGACCTGCCGTCGGATCCGGTGCAGCTGTCGTACGTCCTCAGCGCCGCCGTTGTCTCGCCGACGCCCGTTCGGCAACGGTTGTTGGAGATCCCGGACGCGACGACTCGGCTGATCGCGGTGGCGAGGCTGATGCGGGACGAGCTCCTGGCCATGCGCGCCGTGCCCTCGTTGCCGGCCACCGAGGTCACCAGATTCGGATATACGCCGAACTAGGGACTAGGCGTGATCTCGATAACTGTGTCCTGACTCGCGCGGGCGCGTCCCGTTTTGCCAGAATTCACCGCGTGAGCACGCAGGGACCGGTTCAGCCGCCGCAGGGGTCACATCCGATGGGGCCGTGGGGGCCATGGCCGCAACAGCCCAACCAGCCGCCCGGGCCGCCGCCGCCGAGGCAGAGCAACAAGCGCATTCTGCTGATCGTCGGCGCGATCGTGGTCGCGCTCGCCTTGGTGGTCGGCGGCGGCGTCGCCGTGTACCTCGGATTCGTGAAGCGGATGGTGGAGGGCATCCAACCGATCGCCAACCCGCTCGACCGGGATCCCGCGAAGGAGTGGAAGCCCGGCCCGGATGCCAAGCTGAACGGCAAGATCGCCTGGTCGGACACGTACCTCGAAAACGACCCGTTCGACGCCCACCCGATCGGGTACTGGCTGACCGACTCGCTGTTCATCCGCGGCTCGCATACTCGGCTCGTCGCGTACCAACGCAAGACCGGGCAGAAGATCTGGCAGCTGAACGCCCCGAAGAACCGCAGTTCTGCGGGATGACGACCACCACCGACAACCGGACCGGAGCGGTGGCGCTCGATGTCGAGACCAGCAAGCGCTCGCAGATCACCGAGCAGCCGGAACCCACCTGCAAGGACGTCCAGCTGGTCGACCTGACGACGGGCAAGGCTCGCTGGACGACGAACCAACCGGCGAAGGCGGTCGGGACGCCGAGCAGCGCGCCGTCGAGATGGTCGGCGGCTTCGTGATCTTCCAGAGCGATGCCGACGGTTCGGCGTCGAGGTGACGACCGGCAAGAGGCTTTGGTCCAGCAGAAGATCAAGCGGGGCGAGTACGACTGCACACCACAGGACCTGATGCCGGCCACGACGTCCGGGCACTTCGTCGGGTTGTGGCGATGCGGTTTCGGCTCCGCGACGACGATGTTCACCGGGATCGTCTCGCCGACGTCAGGGCGGATCGGTCAGGTCGCGAACCTGCCCAAGGGCAGCGTGGACCCGAGCTGGGCCGGTGGCATCGGCATCGCCTCGACCGAGCCCACGCTGGTCGTCGTCCCGTCGACCCTCGGCACGGACACCGAGGGCAAGGGCCGCGTCCTCGTCCTCGACACCGCGGGCAAGCCGACGATGTCCATCCCGCAGACCGGCTCGTACGGCACGCTCGACCTGACCGCCACGGGATCGTCGACGTACATGATCGGC
>CAVXLQ010000013.1:0-530804 GCA_963762635.1 uncultured Actinomycetota bacterium | reverse complement strand
GGCACGCACACCGACACCGGTGCTGTACGTCAGCGCGATCACTATCGCGACGACGCGATCCGCCTGTCGTTGCCGCTAACGTCGAGCGGCGCGATAGCCGTCAGCTTAGGTCTCGTGAACGTCCGTCTCGTCGTGGGTGCCGATCACGTGATCAGCGAGCTGCCGAGCGAGCTGGGCCGTATCGGGGCTGGGCCGGGTCGCGCCGACGGCGAGCAATCCATCGACGAGGAGCAGCAGTTGGCCGGCGCCGAATCCCGGATGTGGATGGCGGAGCTTGCCAAGCTCGTTCTCGAGGAGCTCGTGGATGTCCTCTCGATACTGGCGCGTGATGGCGTGCGCAGGGTGGTCTGGATCGGCCAGGGCGAGATCCGCCGAGAGGTAGCGGCAGCCGCGAAACTCGCGGTCCTGGATGACCTGCGTGAGCCAGTCGAAGACCGCCAGCAGGCGAGCCCGTGGATCGTCGCCGGCACCATTCATGGCCTGGCGGTATAGCTCGACGTCCTCCGCCGTCGTCACGCGCAGCACCTCGGCGATCAGCCCGTCCTTGCCACCGAAGTGCTGATAGAGCGACCGTCGGGCGACGTTCGCCTCCCTGAGAATGGCGTCGACGCCTACCCCCATGCCCTGGCTGTACGTCAGGTCTTTCGCGGCGGCGAGCAGCCGCTCTCGCGGACCGGTGGCTGTGACGGTGTCCATAGCTACCAGCGTGCCACGACCAGGTCGGTAGATCAACCGGTCGATACACAGCATGGTGGGGTCTTGCGCGTAGATCAACCGGTCGATATGGTTCTTGTAGACCGACCGTTCTATCTACCAAGGAGTGGACATGACTCAGCAACTCGACCAGCAGGCTTTGACGGACTTCAGCAATCGATGGTTCACGCTCTGGACCGAAGCCGACCCGCAAGCGCGGTCCAAGCAGGTCGCCGACCTGTGGGCAGTCAATGGTGCCCAGGTTCTGGTGGACCCACCCCAGGAGATTCGGGAGGCGGCCACCGGGTTGGCGTTCCCCATCCCCCGCCTGGAGATGCGCGGCCACGACGAGATCGATCGTCGCGTGACCCAGGCGTACGTCTTGTTCGTCGAGCCCGGCACACACACCTTCGTCGCAACAACCGGTGCCGTGCTCCTGGCACCCGCACTCATTGGCCTGCCATGGCAGATGGTCGCCGTCGCTGACGGGACCGTCGCGGGGAGCGGCTACGACGTGATCGCACTCGATGACGACGGCCGCATCCGGCTGGACCATCAGCACATCGACCCGAGTTGAATCCCGACAAAGAGAGATAGGTCTTCCGACCACGAACGGAGATTGAGCATCATGAGTAATCGGTCAAGTGAGTTCGCTATCCAGCCCATCCTGCCTACGCAAGACATCGGGCGGTTGAGCTCCTTCTACGTCGAGTTGTTTGGCGCCGAGGAGGAACTGCGGGTGCCGGGCCGGAAGGGCCCGTTCTTCGTGACGCTTCGGTTCGGCGGCGCCAGCCTGACCCTGGTCGACCACCAGAAGGGAGCCGAGGCTGCTCCTGGTCAGGTCACGATGGCCGTGTTCGTCGAGAACGTCGACGAACTGCTGCCGCTGGTGGAGCCGGCCGGCGGGAGAATGCACGGCAAGGCCAAGAACATGCCATGGGACCATCGGGTCGCTCACATCACCGACCCCGATGGCAACACGATCAATCTCACCCAGCCGCTGTAAGCAGTGAGGGCCCGGTCATTCTCCGGCGCCTTGGCACCGGAGAGCCCGCGAGCGTGAACCCGGGTGCAGGCCCGTGCTCCCTCGAGTAGACCTAGCGAGGCGTGCCGGCCTCGACGCGTTGCTGCATGGTTGTCAACGGCTCGTCGAAGTCGGACGGGCCGTCGATCACCCAGGTGGCGCCTGCCTTCTCGAGGGCATCGATCGATGACGTCGAGTTCAGTGCGGTGATGATCTCGAAGCCATCCGGCGGGTCCAGCGCCTCGACGGTCCGCGCCAGGACATCGGGGGGCAGGCCACCTTCGGCCGCGCGCGGGTCGAGCGGAAAGAAGCCGTCCCAACGCAGCGCTCGTTCCATCGGAATGGGAGGGCCTCGTCGAGCATCGCGGCGTGCACGCGCGGCTGTCCGGGTTCGCCGAACGCCTCGTACTCCAGGTCCGCCGGTACACCAAGCCCCACGCCGAGCGTCACCCGGCCGCGGCTCAGGTGGTCGACCGTCGTCAGCTGTTTCGCAAGCTGCCATGGCCCCCGTCGGGCGACGGGGGTGACCAACGTGCCGAGCCGCACACGCGACGTCCGCAGCAAGCGGCAGATACCCCGCCACGAGCGCGGCGTCTCCGACGCGCTCTATCCACGAAGAGCTTGACGATGCCAACGTGCGAACGGGTGCGATGCCTTCCGACGTGGGTGGCCGGCGACAATCGGACGAACCGACGAAGGATGCTCGCCGGCGGAGTGGCGGTGGTGGATTCCGCGGCCGGGGCCGTGCTGCTGTCCGGTGCGCCGGCAGAGGCGGCCAACGCGTTCACGATCGCCGGTGCGAAGCCGGGCCTGGGAAGCGCTACGCAATGCTGGCCGTCATGAAACGGGAAAAGATCACAGCCGACGTCGCGGCTCGGCTGGTCGCCGAGCAGTTTCCGCAGTGGGCGAACCTGCCCGTCGTGCCTGCCGCGCACAGCGGTTGGGACAACGCGACCTTCCGCCTCGGCGAGGAGATGTCTGTACGCCTACCCAGCGAGTCAGGCTTCGCGGCACAGGTCGAGAAGGAGCACCGATGGCTGTCTGTGCTCGCGCCCCAGCTGCCGCTGCCGATCCCGCAGCCTGTGGGCCAGGGGCGGCCGAGCGGTGGGTATCCCTGGCCTTGGTCGATCTACCGATGGCTCGACGGCCAGCCCGCCAACCTGGTGCCCGTCTCGGACCTGACGGAGTTCGCTGGGGATCTTGCCCGGTTCCTGGCGGCGCTCTACGCCATCGATGCGACGGCCGGACCGACGGCCGGTGAGCATAGCCAGTATCGGGGTGGGCCGCTCACGCCGTGGGACGAGCTGAGCCGGGAGTCGATCGGGCTCCTAGTGGACGACATTGATGCCGCGGCGGTCACCGAGGTGTGGGAGACGGCTCTGGCCAGCACGTGGGACCTCGCCCCGGTGTGGGTGCACGGCGACCTCATCGGCTCGAACCTGCTCGTCGCGGACGGAAAGCTCTGCGCGGTCATCGACTTCGGGTGTTCCGCAGTAGGCGACCCCGCTTGTGACCTGTCGGCGGAGTGGATGCACCTCGACGACAAGGGCCGTCAGGTGTTCCGGCGCGGCCTGCCGCCGTTCGACGAGGCCACTCGGGCTCGTGGCCGTGGCTGGGCGCTGTGGAAGGCGCTCCTCACCCTCGCGGGTGAGAAGAAGCGTCCCGGCCACACCGAGGCCACGATCCGCCGGATGGGATGGGGCAACCACCCGCGCGAGGTGATCGACCTCGTCGTCGCCGACCACCGGCGAGCGGCGCACTAGCACCACGATCGCCTCCGGATCGCCCAGCTGCGCGACGATGAATCGCTGGGGCAGGCCGGTCTTCCGGCGCGATGGGTCGCGATCGGTGGAGAGTGATCGACTATGCAGTTCACGAATTCATCGTCACCCGCATCTTCGGTCCGGATCGCCTACGACTGATCGCCACCGCACTGGTAGAGGTCGACCAGGACGACCGAGCCGAGCAGGAACGCGGACGGCGGGCCGAGGCACACCGCAAGCTGATCGCTGAGGACCGAGCAGGGCGTTCCGGCAGCGTGTGCACGAGCGCTCGCCGAGGTGACCAAGCGGACCCGTGCCCGGGAGGCCGAGCTTCATGGGTCGCGCGGGCGCCAAAGCCGACCGCGAACGGGACGCGCTCCGGCTGGAGATCGTCTACGTCACGACCGCGACGAGGCAACGATCAAGGTGACCATCACCGACGAAAGCGCCGTGAGCTTGAGTCGCGCTACAAGTGCGCTGACCAGCGATGATCAGGTGCACGGTTCTGCTGGGTGCCCCCAACGGGGCTCGCAACGGATCTGCGCGAGCTGAAAGCGCAGGTCAGCGTCGCCTCGTCGTCGAGTGCACGGTCAGGCTCGCCGCGGCCGGAGGGTCGAGATGACCGAAATCCCGCCGCCCAGAGCGACCGAACGCATCATCAAGTGGTCGACAGCTGCTGCCGTCGTCTGCGTCGCGACGGTCGCCGCGATCGTCTCCTACGACCACGCGTATGCGTTGGTCCGTACCTACGGCGAGGACGGCTGGACGGCCCGTCTCGTCCCGTTGACCGTCGATGGCCTGATCTACGCCAGCTCGATGGTCATGCTCCACTCGGCAAGGCGCCGCACAGCGGTGCCCGGCCTCGCCCGCTGGTTACTGGGGTTCGGAATCTCGGCGACGATGGCGGCGAACGCGGCGCACGGACTTGCGTACGGCCCGGTGGGTGCGATCGTGGCTGCATGGCCTGCGCTCGCCCTCGTTGGCTCGTACGAGTTGTTGATGCTGATGGTCCGCAACCTGGGTCGCCACGAGGAGCCCGTACCCGTACCCGCGGACCCAGCCAAGCCCGTACCCGAGCCCAGACCCATCGCTCTGGTTGTACCCGCGACGACGAGTACGCGGGACGAGCTAGAGGTACAAGCCGAGAACGAGTTCGCCGATGAGCTCGCGATCGGGCACACGCCGACAATCCGTGAGATTCGAGCTCGGCTCCGCGTGGGTCAGCCTCGTGCCCAGCAGGTACGCACGCACCTGCTGTCACTCCTCGCCGACGGCGAGCCAGCGTGACGTCGGCTCGCACTCCGCCCACGGTCCGGCTGTTCTACGTCGACGACTCTGGGGCGTCCGAGACCGGCTGGGCGGTCTTCGCCTGGATCGAGTGCACCGCCGAGAACTGGCGTGCCGGACTGCGGGACTGGCTCGAGCTGCGGCGGGCTCTCTACACGGACTTCCAGATCCCTGCCGACTACGAGCTGCACGCAACCCGCTTCGTCGGCGGCCGCGGCAATCCCGTCGCTGGATCCAGCGTGGAACCGAGCGAAGCACTTACGGAGCCTGGTCGCCGAACGAGCCCTGTCGACGATCGCCGCATCACCACACGTTGGGCTCGGAGCCGTCCACCGTTTCACCGGCGCCCGAGGCCACCAGCACGCCCAAGAAGTCGCCAGCCTCTACGCCGCGCTCATCCAGCACCTCGACTCGCGCCTAGGAGCAGCCGGCGAGCTGGGCTTCGTCATAGTCGACGGCGACGGCCGCGACGCCAGCTACTTCGCACCGCACCGAGCACTGAGCTTGAACAGCCGGCACGTCCTTGAGGACCCGTTCTTCCAGGACTCGCACCGCTCTCAGTGGGTGCAGATGGCCGACCTCGTCGCCTACGCGGTCTACCAGCACCTACTCCGCCACCCAGGCAAGCACTTCACCTGGCACTGGTACGAGACCCACCTGCGAGGCAAGGACGTGAACGGCGAACCCATCACCCTCTGAGCCCAGAAAGAAGCTAGACCCGGTACCCCACGTACGTGGGCCGGGTCCGCAACAGCAAGGCTATCACTCGCATAGGTTGTGCGCTGCTCCCGCAGCGCGCCGAGAAAGGTTCGAGCATCCACGCTAGACGGTGGCTACATGTAGTGGGCGTAGCGGCTTGATACTGGCGCACCCGCGTCGTGGTGCCGAAGGATGTTGCCCACCGTGCGCGCAGTCCGCAGGGTGATGGGAACGCGGCCATCGAGGCGAGTCTGATTCCAGTTCATCTTCGTCATCGCCAGGACCTCCGTCGCAAGCTGTTCCGGGCTCGACTCAGTGACGACCATCCGCAGCCCGAGAGGCTGGGGCACATAGTGGCCGGGATAGGTCCTGTAGAAGGGGACTGAACCACTCGTGTAGAGGACGTGCCGGTCCTCGTCCAGACTGAGCAAAGTTCCACGCAGGGGCGGTTGCTGTCCACGCCGATAGAGGCGGACACCGTCGGAGTTCGTAAGCCACAGGAGTTCGAGTACTTCAAGGCGTTCGTTGTTGGCAGCTTGATTGAACCCAGCGATCTCGGCAGGGGTGTAGTTGCTCGCTTTGTGGAGCACGATGCGGGCAGGGCTCGTCTTGTGTTCGAAGCGGTACCGCTGTAGTGCAGTCTCGAGGAGGTCTTGAGCATCGGCTTCAGCTAGATGCGGCTGACGGTCTTCCTTTGAAATCGTCGCAGGCCCGCCGCGGACGATGACGCCGTCGCCGCGTTGGTTGTAGACCTGGGCGACGCTCGTATGCAGGGACTGTTGCGCTGTCTGATGGAAGGCGATGCCGATGTAGCAAGAGGTGAGGTCGGCCGGATCGCGCGGCAGGCGCCACGGAACGCCACCGTTCTTGTAGTACAGGGCCGTGTGAAGGTTCCAAGCCCTGGTGGCCTCATCTTGGTTGGCGCCGGTTCGATTGCTGTGCGGCTCTTTGAATGTGGAGTCCCAGGTGGAGCGACGAACGATCTGGATGGGCTGCTTGTACTTCAAGGATCTGGCCTTGAGCAAGGCATGGAAGTCTGCAACGAACGGGCTGTGCGCGTTCGGAGTCGACCCGTCAACCTCAGATTCGTCCGGCCGGGCGACTCGGGACAGGGCGGCGTCGTTGAGGTTGTCTGGCCGACACATAATGACCACATCACAGGAAGCCTCGTCGTGCAGCCGTTCGAGCTCCTGAGCATAAATCGCGACGGCCTTGTCGACTGCGGTGCGCGGGTTGAGGCCATCGAGTTGAGCGAGGTCGCGTCTGCTGATCGTCCGAGTCAGGCGAGGGCTGAAGTTCATGATGGACCGAAAGCCTTGGTGGACATCGAACCCTGGGAACGGGATGTACAGCTGCGTGAGGTGGGTGTCGGTGTACGCGCCGACTCCGAGACGGCACCGATCGAGCCACACCTGAAGGCCTTCGATGGAGGCCTGGGTGCCGATGATCCCTGCGCGCACCACCCGAGGAGTTGGGTCTGTGACGTCTGCGGGACCGTAATCTGCGATGCCGTGCTTCGGATCAATATGACGGCCACCACCCGCAAACTCCAAGAGCGGCTCTTCCAAGATTGTTGTCTTCACAGGTCCTCGCTGTCCTCCCAGTCGTCGGGACCGAACAGCATCCCGTCCGGGTTGTCGTCGCCTCCGTCCGTGTCATCGACCTCTAGATCGTCGCGAATGCCACGGTCATTGACTGATTCAGACTCTTCTGATCTGAGCGGAAGCCAGTTCTTGTCAGTAACGCCCCGGTCGACGTCGAACCTCATCAGCGGGCCGAAGTCCAGGATGCGGTCGGGCTGAACTGTGAATAGGTCCGGGGCCACGTCGCCTTGCGTCAGGTAGTTGGCCCACATCAGAGTCTCGCCCAGCCGGGCTGCGTTGCGCTCCATCCGCTTCATCTTGGCCAAGTACTTGTCCGCAAACCTGGACTCCTTGTAGCCGTCCTCGCTGTAGAAGTAATCCGGCAGCAGCTCGCAGTACCAATCGTCGAGAACGCGCGTGAAGTGTGCACGCAGCGCAGCGTGGCGAAAGTACGCTGGCCGAGACGGATCGTCCTTCCTCATGCCGTAACCTTTGAAGACGAGGCGCTCTCGTCCAGTTGCAGAAGGAATGCGCCGCTCGTTAAGGTCTCGGGTCGGCCAGAAGTGCAAGAACCGCCGGGTGTTGTTCCAGCGGCAGTCCGCCCTCAGATCGTGCTGAAGCGCTGCGCCCAGGAGCCTGACCGCAAGCCGTGCGTCATCCGGACCGCCGGCACCCAACTCCGCGAACGGCATCGGGTGGGAATCGTGGTCAACCATCCCGGCCAGTGCGGTCCCAGCCGTCGGCTCCCAGGTGTAAAGACGACCGTTTGCCAAGACGAAGTCCGAACCCACGGGAAGGTTCGTCGCCCGCTGCTTCTCATATAGATCCGGGATGCCTCGCTGCCGTGTTGGAGCGCTGTAGATGGCGAGCGGGACGTCAACCTCGACCAGGTTTGACACGAGACGTTCGGCTTTCGTCTCCGCGACCGGCGTGTGCGCAACGCCGTGGGGGTCGGCGATGGCAAACATCTTGCCGGTGAAATCGCCGGTCAATTCCTGGGTACCTTTGTTGAAGTCCACCCGTCGCGACGCCCGATTGGAAGGGTTCGAGAACCACGGCTGGAGGTGGACCCACCAGGCCTTCCGCTCCTTCGGATGCGAGCAGATCAGGATGACGGGGACGTTGCAGGCCATCCAGTAGTCAATGTCGGATTCCTCGCAGAGGTACCAAAACCTTTCGTCATCCTCGCCAGAGAACTTCGAGTCGCTGGCCTTGGACTGGACGAAGATGTGCCGGTTGCTCATCCGGCCCGTGCCAGGGTCGCGAAGTTCGATGCTGCCGTCGATGCCAGCGTCCATCCCCCTGGAGTGCCAGACGTGGCCCATCTCGGTAAGGACGAGCAGATGAATGAGGGCAACGCCTGCATCACCCTTGATCTGGCTGTCCGTTAGCTTCTTCGGCCCTCGACCCACGCACCTCACTTCAACATCTGGTTCGCGTTCTGTACCTAGATGCTAAGAGGACCCACCGACACAACAGGGAGGGTGCCACCCAGTCGCCTTCACGCTCCGGAAGCCTCACGGACGAATGATGGCTCATAGGCCAGGCCACTTGGCGCCGCTCGACCGTCCGGCTGGGTACTCGGATCGGGACCTCCGGTTCCGAGATCCGCGAGGTAAGCGCATCCTGTTCAGTCGCTGGAGTCAGAAATGCCGACAGCTGTCGCTCCTCGGGCAGGGGTCTGGGTAGTGAGGTCGCGGAGCTCGGCGAAGGCGTCGGCGGTGTACATATGTTGGCGCTCGAGGGCCGGCACCACGTGCTTGCGGCAGAAGTACTTGGTGGGGTCGTCGCCAATGAACTGCTGCATAGGAGGGATATGGGGCGGTTCCGCTCGAACTCCTCCTCTTCGGGCGACTTCTTGAACCAGACAGCCGTGAGGTGTTCGCGGAAGTCTTCGCCGGGTGAGATGTCGTCGAGGCCGAAGCTGCAGACGTAGCAGCGCGGGTGGGCCATGGAGAACCTCCGTTCTGCGGGCTTTCTCAGGAGATGTCGAGGCGGCGGATGCGGGCGGTTGCCTTCTGAACCTCCTTCGCGGTGAGGTTCGCAACGTTCTCGACGCGAAACTTTGCGGCGACCTTCCCCGTTCGCTTGTCGATGACCTCGGCGTGGATCGTTTGATTGGCGTCATAGGCATAGGTGCACTGGAAGGCGGAGCGCTTGGGGTATCCCGGCGGAACTGGGACGGATGCCTCGCCGACGATGCGGACGTACGCGAGGTCGCGGTCGTCGCCCTGGGTGACTTGCCAGCGGATGGAGCTCTGGTCGTCGTCGACGGTGTAGTAGGTGCCGCCCGAGGTCGCCGGGATCGGCGTGTTTGCGGGGATGATCACGCTGTTCCTCTGGGGCCATTCGTCGGCCAGGATCTCGGCTGGCGTTCGACTGCCGTCGGTGTCACGTACGACGACGCCGAGGCCATGGGACGTGACGTCGCGGATTGTTGGGTTAGAACCGTCCGGAAGCAGCGCAGGAAGCTGCGGCTGACGACGGCCGAACACCCGGCTCATCGTGCTGGTCCGGCGTTCGTCGTCCAGGTCGAGGAGGTGCGCTTGCACCGCGGCGCCGAGTGCCACGACTTCGTCGGGATTCTGACTAGCGTCGACCTGGCATCCAGATACTGACTCGATCATCGCGCGCACCATGGGCATTCTCGTTGATCCGCCGGCGAGGAGGATCCGGTCGACCTCGCTCCACGTCAGCCCGGCGTCGGAGAGAACGATCTCGAGGATGTCGCGGGTCCGTGACAGCAGCGGCGCTGTCGCATCTTCGAACTCTGACCGCGTCACGTCCACGGTCGCGGCTCGATCGCCCTCCGAGAGCGAGACCCTCGTCTGGTGAGTACTCGTGAGCGTCCGCTTAGCGAGCTCGGTGCGTTCCCGGAGCTGCTGTGCGGCGATCGGACTGTCCTCGCGACGGGAGATGCCGTACTGCCCGCGCAGGCGTTCGTCGATCAGCTCCATCAGCGCGTTGTCGAAGTCGTACCCGCCGAGGTTGCGGTCGCCGTGCGTGGCAAGCACCTTGAACTTGCCGTCGCGAATCAACATTGCCGTCACATCGAACGTGCCTCCACCCAAGTCGTAGACCATGACGATGGACGCTTCGCTGCTGTCAACTGAGAGTCCGTAGGCAAGGGCGGCGGCAGTCGGTTCGTTCAGCACACGGCGCACCTTGAGTCCCGCGATTTTCCCGGCGTCAATCGTGGCTTGCCTGGCGCCGTCGTCGAAGTACGCGGGGACGGTGATCACGGCGTCGGGAACCTCCGCGCCCAATGCCGCTCCGGCATCTTCAGCGAGCTTGCGCAGGATGAGAGCAGAGATCTCCTCTGCGCGCCAGGCCACGATCCGCTTGTCAGGTGGGCGGAAACGCCAGTCTGGATCTCCCATCGACCGCTTGACGAACTGGCAGACCCGTTGCGGGTCCATTGCCGCCGAACGAGCAGCCATCGTTCCGACCAAGGCGTTGCCATCTTCGCCGAAGAAGACGACCGACGGCGTTACGTTCTCTCCATCACGATTCGGCAGGATCTCAGGAACGCCGAGAGCATTGACCTTCGCGACGGCCGAGAACGTCGTTCCCAAGTCAATGCCGATAGCCCCGGCTACAGCACGCCTTGCAAGCCCTGCAAGAGAGCGGGTCACGTTTGCCATTAGGTCCCCTCTCGTCCGTCGGCGGTGTGTCCATATCGGACGGTATGTCCCGCTAGCAGGACGAGATAGCCCAGTCAGGGACGGCTTCGGGACGTCCCTGAGCCGGCTGGACTGGTGAGGTTCGATATCCGGATCAGGCCCGACGCGGAGGCAAGGCCGAACAAGGCCGCGACGGTCACTGCCTCTAGCCGGTCGCGGGCAGTGGTCTTGCTGAGTTCACGTCACCAGATCGAGGTGCGCTACGGTGCGCCCCGCATCGGCAACGGTCTTGCGGGCACCTTGGACCCCGTCTCGGCCGGGTCATGGCGCACATCGACGTGTGGGTTACTGCGCCTCGGGACCATCGAGTGCGTGGACGGGCCTGTGCGAACGCTTCGGCCGAGCTGCCTTCACCAACTGTCTTGCTACAGCCGACCCCGACGTCGGTCTTCATGTTCCTCTTGTAGCGCGCGGTCGAGATCCGTGGCGAGCTGAGCTATTGCAGCATCGCTCACCGGCCGGAGAGCGGGTGCACGCTCCGCGAGATCGCGGAACCAGGCGATGTCTGCATTGATCGACCGCGATTCGTCGCCCTCCCACGATCGATCGGCACAAACGCGGCGGGCGATGTGTGTTGCCGGAACGCCATGATCGAGCAGGACGGGTGCTAGGACCTCGACGCCGGCGTCGCGTCGGCCGCTCAAAGCGCCGAGTGCGCTCATTGGATCGAGCACGCCCTCGTTGAGGAGTTGTGCGGCGAGGTTGGCGTCGTGTCCGAGAAGATGCGGGAGTAACTCGACCGTGCGGTACGGCCTTCCGGCGCATTGGCGAGCGAGGCGTTCACGCACAGACGCGGGGAGTGATCGGGCGATCTCCTCCACATCGCGCATCCAGGGGCCGTGCCAGCTGGGCTCGTTCTCATGGATGCGCCGCTCGAACCAGTCGCCGCATAGGTCTGGATCCTCGGTTGCCAGTCCTTTGAGTATTTCCTGAAGGCGATACTCGAGGTGACGGTGGACTGATTTTGAGCTTGCTTCAAGGAAAGCTGCTCGCCAATCCTCGGTCCAGTCGACCGGTAGGGAGGGTCCGTGCCTTACCCCGACTCCGAAGGCTAAGGACGATGCTGCACGAACCTCGCGGATCGGGTGGATCAGTAGCGCGCGTAGGACGGGATCAGCATGCGACCTTGTAAAGAGGCGTTCCAGCAGCCACCAGTCGTCGGGCCCGAGCCTTCCCAGAGCGAGCTCCGTGATCGAATCCATCCCGGTGCCTTCGAGGATGGCACTGATCGTCGGGCTGCGAAGCGCCGCGTCTGCCAAGGCACGTTCGACGACGACACCATCGACTTCGATGCCGCGCTTTCGCGCTTCTCGGAGGCTATGGTGGAGAAGGGCGGGTACGCGATTAGCCGCAGCGTATGGGATCCACGCGGCCGGATCGTCGGCGAGGGTGGCGATGCGATGGGCGAGCGCCTCGCCGCCCCCTTCCTGTCCACTCGCGTCCGCTGCCGTTGTCAGATTGAGGAATCTGGCTGAGCCTGCCTGAGGACCGAGCATCAGGAGCCGTCGCGCTAGCTCGCGGATCTCGCTGTCGCGTTGTTCTATCCATTCTTCGACCGAGTCCCATGGCTCGCGGCGTCCAACGAGAAGGACGACATCTTCGTCCAATGCAAGCGGTCGGAAGCCGCTTGGTGGTTGCACGTTCCAGCGTCCGGCAAGGTCCAGCGCCTTTGTCGCTCGCAGCGCCAACCCAGGTCGCGCGTCAAGCAAAGGACGCAGGGTTTCAAGGATTACCCAAGCTCCTCGGTATGCCACGTCGCGCTGTTCCTGGTTGACCGAGACGGTCCCGCTGGAGTGGCCACCAGCAAGGCGCAGCCACTCCTCGAACACCTCGATCAGGTGTCGCACGGTGCCATCAGGAAGGGTGCTCGGTGGCGTTGCGTCGATCAGTGCGGCCACGTCGGCCCAGATCTCTATCAGGCCGGCCAAGTGATCTGGGCTTTCGACACCGTTGGCAATTGTGAACGTACTCGTTGCGGCCGGGTCATTCCACGTGCCCTCGACTCCAGGCGCGAAGCAGTAGGTGACAACCTCCGCGAAGACCTCCCATCGCGTTGGATCCTGAACGTCGACCTTCAGCCAGCTTGTGGCGTGACTCAGCAGCGTGCGCCGAGTCTCGAAGATCGGACCCCGGTCAGGGTCGAGTTGACGAGCCATCTCGCCAAGTACTCGCAAGGGGTGATTGAAGTTCTGGTGCCGAGGTCCGTGATCCGTCAGCCCGAGGTCAAGCAAGCCGAGGATGGACTCCCGGTTGAACCACAGTCGAGAGCAGACGATAAGCAGCTGCTGTGCGGACTCGCCAATGAGATCTAGGGCGCTACCCCACGGCATTTTCTACGGAAGGCCTCTCGGACGCAAGTCGCAGTCGAGCGGCTCCGGCCGCGAACTCTGCGGCCGATTCGTCGACTGCCGCGTAGAGTCGTGCGAGCTCCAGCGTCTCCTCGTCCCACTGCTGAGGTGGATCGAGCGATCTGGCCCACGCCCGAGCCGCGTTGACTAGCTCCGGATTGGACGACCCCGCAGCGGCGCCTAGAAGTGTCGTCGTTAGGTCATGCCAACGGGTCGCGAACGTCGCAGACAGCGACTTCCAGGATCGTCGCTGCGCCGGTCCGAAGAACCAGCGACTGACCAGCGGATTGCGCAACGCCGGCTGGAGATGCCACTGTCCAGATAGGCGTTCAACAAGTCCGCTCGTTGCGACCCGCTGGATCGCTTCGACTAGTCCGGCAGATGGAGCGCCGACAAGCCGGCTGATGCTCTCGAGGTCGTCGTGAGAGGCACCGTTGAGCGCGGCGATGCATGCAACTGCATCGAGTGTCGTTGCAGAGTCCGCAGCGGCCCGCAGGTAGCGCTCGACCTGGTCCAACAGCTCATCGCCGGATGCGACACGGCTGCCACTGCCTTCCACGAGCGCTGAGGAAAGTGACATCGCCCACCCTGGCCGGCCATCTGCCTGGTCGAGTATCAGATGGCGAGCTCGCACGCCGTTGACGCCGGCGGCTTGGATGAGCGCATCCAGCTCGCTTCGCGAGAGTCGATCGACGTCGACTCGGACGTGTCCTGGTAGTGCTGACGCTACAGCTGACTGGTCGTCGGGCCACGTACATGCGACGATCGCGAAGGTCAGACCCTCTTGAGCCCGCAACCGGGCTGTCTCCCTTAGGACGTCGACGTGCAGGTGCGCATCATCGACAGCCACGCAGTGAGGCCTGTTCGCGAGGAGGTCATCCGCAAGATGGTCTTTGCCGGCAGGCTCGACGAGCCTCAAGTTCGCGGCCGCATCGACCTCCTCGATGAGCCTGGTCTTTCCAACACCTGGTATCCCGCACAGCATGACGTCAATGCCTTGGAGTAGCGCCGTGTTCAGCGAGCTGAGTACCTCAGCCCTCCCAACGAGAGGCGTGGCCCGCTCGGCGCGAGGCCTGCTCACCTCGCGCAACGCCTCGATGCGCCCACGTACTCCGGTCAGGGTTTCTCGCCACTCGGGACGATTAATCAGCACCTCGACGAGCCAATCACGACCGTAGTACTCCGGTAGTGGCAGATTGTGATCTTGGCAATATCGATCGATCTTCTTCCGCGTGATTCCTGTGATATCCCTTGAACATGCGATGACAATTGCGTCTACTCGAAAGCTGGTCTCCTTCTGCCAGCTCTTGTGGCTACTCTTCAAGTTCTTGAGTGGATCGCCCGTGGTGGCGAGTACCCGGCCACGACTCGCTGGATCGTCGGGTACGACACGGTAGATGTCCGCGTCCCGACCTAGATCAGACCCAGCCTCGACCGGCGAGAGCCATGGGTAGCGGCTCTGCAGGAGCGCAACAGCAGCTCGCTCGAACTTGTCGGGATCGACTCCCGCGTCGAGCGCTTCTTCTAGCCGATCGATCAGCGGCACGCACAGATCCTGCCAGTCATTCGCTCACGTTGGTGCGGTTTCGGCCCGCGTCAGTGCTTCTCGGCGTACACAAAGCGTTCGATGTCGATGGCGGCGAGATCGCGACCGGCGGGGAGGAAGTAGCGCTTGCGGTATTCGTCGGTCCCGACCTGTTCGCGTTCGGTCCATCCGAAGTCGGCGAGTGTCGGACCGATGTCGTTCGGGTCGAGGCCGAACGTCCAGACCTTGTCCTCAACGACCCACTTCCGGTACGCCCTGTCCCAGCCCTGCAGGGCTGTTCCGTCGAGGAAGTCCTTGCGGACGAAGGTGAAGATCAGTCTGCTTCCGGTCGCCGCGGTGGCTAGATACGAAAGCGTGGCGCGGAAGGCCTCCGCCGTCAGGTACTGGGTGACGGCCTCCCACACGAACATCGCCGGCTCGCCGATCCGGAAGCCGTGGTCCGCGAGCGCCGTTCCGAGGTCGTCGGTCTCGAAGTCGACGGGGACGAACGCCACGTTGGCCGGAGCGCCGGAGATGGCGCGATCGACGAGGGCGCGCTTGCGGGCGACGTTGTCGGGCAGGTCGACCTCGAACGCCTCCGCGCCGGCCGGTGCGATCAGGCGGAGGGCGCGGGTGTCGAAGCCGGCTCCGAGGACGACGAACTGCCCGATGCCCGCGTGCAGCGCCTCGACGACCTGATCGTCCGCGTACCGCTTCCGAGCGACCATGCCGCCTCGAAGGCCGGGCAGTTGCTTCTCCATTGAACCGACCATGAGGTCGCGCATAGGCTTCCATCGCATCGCCTTAGCAACGGCCCGCATCGCGGGAGAGAGCATCTGGACTGCCACCGGATCGTCGGTGATGCGTTGTTCGGCCGGGTAGTATTGCTCCAACGCGGGGAACAGCATCGGCCCGTCAGCCGAGGCGGCCTTGAAGGAACGCCGTGACATGTCAGCTCTCCGTCCGGATCGGGCTTCGGCGGCGATGCGTCCGCGAGAGCGGCGCCGAGCCAGTCGAAGACCTCGTGGGCGCGCCGGACTCGCTCTCCTCGTGGACCGGGCCCGGCGAGCGCGACACCGCGGTCGAGTACAGCGTTCAGCTGGGACACCGACTCCAGCTGTCGCCGGATCATGGTCGAGAACGGGTCGTCGACCGCGCGGTAGTAGACGACGCGGTCGCCCGGCTTCGTTCGCTGGGCCAGGAAGCCGATGCTGTCCAGCAGTCTGAGGTTGGCCGACAGCGACGCCTTGCTCGCGCCGATGGCCTCGGCGAGCTGGCCGGCGGACTGCTCGGGCGGATCGCAGATCATCAGCCAGCCGAGGATCCGTCCCGCGATGAGCGGCATTCGATCCTGGTCTCGGAGGTACTTCGCGAGTTCCTCCACCCACTCGAGAACGTCGCCTCCTCGAGGGGTCGCTGGCGGGTTCATGGAGTTCAGTCTATACCGAACTAGCCGAACGAACCTCGCTCGTGAACGCTTGACAGGATGCTGAACTCAATTCAGACTGAATCGAGTTCAGCATCCTGATCGACGAACGGTAGGTACGGGCGATGAGTGCGGAGACCCCGCCGAAGCGGCGACGGACGTTCACCGATCCCGACCGCACCGCGCGGGCGCGGATCCGTGACGCGGCCATCGAGCGCTTCGCCAGCGAGGGCGTGGCCGCGGCGAACCTCAAGGACATCGCCGCGGACGCGGGGGTGTCCACGCCGCTCGTTCTCCATCACTTCGGTTCGAAGGAAGGTCTTCGGGCTGCTTGCGACGAGTACGTCGCTTCGGTGGTGCGCGAGCAGAAGAGCGCGGCGATGTCGGCCGGGAGGAAGCTCGACCCGTTTCAGGCGATCCGGGAGGCGTATGACGGCACGCCGATCATCCGGTATCTCGCGAAGACGATCGCGGACAGTTCGCCACACGTAGATGCGCTGATCGACGAGATGGTCGACGACGCCGTTGCGTACATGGCCGAAGGTGTCGAGAGCGGGATCCTGACCCCGAGCGACAATCCGCGCGAGCGCGCCATTGTCTTGTTCCTTTGGCAGATGGGTGCGCTGGTTCTGCACGAGCATGCCAAGCGGCTGCTGGGCGTCGACCTGGCGGACGACTCGGCCGCTTCCGCGCTCACGTGGGCGCGGTTCAGCGCCGAGATCCTCGGCAAGGGAGTCATCACCGAGGAGTTCTACGCGAAGTCGATGGACAGCCTGAAAGCCGCGGAACAGCAGGCCCATCCACCCACGAACCAAGAAAGCGCAGACCAGGAATCGACATGACTACTGCGATCGCCACGTCCGGGCTCGTCAAGACCTTCGGGTCTACGCGAGCTCTGGACGGGCTCGACCTCACCGTGAACACAGGAGAGATCCACGGCTTCCTGGGTCCGAACGGCGCCGGAAAGTCCACCACCATTCGCGTTCTGCTGGGCATCCTGCGCGCCGACTCGGGCTCGGTCACCATGCTGGGCGGTGATCCGTGGGCCGACGCGGTGGCACTCCATCAGCGCCTGGCGTACGTGCCCGGCGACGTCGAGCTGTGGCCGAATCTCACCGGAGGCGAGGCCATCGATCTGCTCGGCAAGCTGCGCGGCGGTCTGGACAAGCGGCGTCGCGACGAGCTGATCGAGCGCTTCGACCTCGACCCGTCGAAGAAGGGCCGTACGTACTCCAAGGGCAACCGGCAGAAGGTCGCCATCGTCGCGGCCCTCGCGTCCGACGCCGACCTGTTGCTGCTGGACGAGCCGACAGCGGGGCTCGACCCCCTGATGGAGGTCGTGTTCCAGGACGTCATCGGCGAGGTGAAGGCGGCGGGCCGTACGGTCCTGCTGTCCAGCCACATCCTCGCCCAGGTGGAGAAACTCGCCGACACGATCAGCATCATCCGGCTGGGCCGGATCGTGCAGTCCGGATCGCTGGCCGCGATGCGGCACCTCACCCGGACCACCATCGAAGCCGATACCGACAGCCCGGTGCTCGGGCTGGAGCAGCTGCCCGGTGTCCACGAGGTCGAGGTCTCCGACGGCCGGACGCGGTTCGCCGTCGACGGCGGTCACCTCGACGGGGCGATCAAGCACCTCAGCACGTTCGGCATCCGTGCGCTCACCAGCCACCCGCCGACGCTGGAGGAGCTGATGCTGCGTCACTACGGCGACGAGCTGGCCACCGAGAACGGCAAGAACAGCGGAAACCTCAACGGAGCAAGGACATGACCACAACCGCCCCGCCGGCCGTCGGTCGTTCGGCTGGACTGGCAGGCGGAAACTCACTGACAGGAGCGCGTGCCCTGCTGTGGTTCGACCTTCGGCGCGACCGTGTCCGGATCCCGGTGTGGCTCGCGGCGTTGACGCTCGGCACGATGTGGCCGGCAGCCGCGTTCCCCCAGCTGTACACCACCGCCGCCGAACGGCAGACCGTGGCCGGCACGATGAACAGTCCCGCCGGGCTCGCGTTCACCGGGCCGGCGCACTACCTGAGTGATTACACGTACGGCTCGATGATGAGCCACCAGATGCTCGGCTTCGTGGCGCTCCTCGTCGGGATCATGAGCGTGCTCATGGTCGCCAGGCATACGCGCACCGAGGAGGAGACCGGCCGGGCCGAGCTCGTCCGCGCCGCCGTCGTCGGGCGGCACGCTCCGCTAGCGGCCGCGCTGACCCTCACCGTCGCGGTGAACGTCGCGTTGGCGTTGCTGCTCACGCTGAGCCTGGGTTCGCTCGGGCTCGAGGGCGTGACGTGGGGTGGCGCGCTGCTCTACGGCGCGGCGCATGCCGCGGTCGGCATCACGTTCGCGGGTGTCGCCGCCGTGACCGTGCAGATCACCGAACACGCGCGAGGCGCGGCCGGCATGGGGTTGGCCGTCGTCGGAGCGGCGTACCTCGTCCGGGCGGCCGGCGACTCGGCAGGTAGCGCTCTGTCCTGGGCCTCGCCGATCGGATGGGCGCAGCAGACGTTCGCGTTCGTCGACGACAGGTGGTGGCCGTTGCTGCTGAACGTGGCGGCCGCGATGCTGGTCGCCGCGATCGGCTTCGCGCTCAGCGTGCGTCGCGACCTCGGCGCCGGGCTGCGGGCGGCGCGGCGTGGAAGGCCGGAGGCCTCCCGTCTGCTCGCCACGCCGTTGGGGTTCGCGCTCCGGCTGCACCGCGCGATGCTGATCGGGTTCGGAGTCGCCATGCTCGTGCTCGGGATGTCGTACGGCCCGTTCCTTGGCGACATCGAGGCCATGTTCGCCGACGTGGAGATCTTCAAGGAGGCGATGGCCCAGCTCGGCGGAGCTTCGCTCGTGGACTCGTTCGTTGCCATGATCGTGCTGATCCTGGCGATCGTCGCGGCCATCTACGCGGTGATCGCGACGTTGCGGCCACGTGCGGAGGAGAGCTCCGGGCGAGCCGAGCCGGTGCTGGCGACCCGGCTGTCGAGGACCGGCTGGCTCGGCAGCCACGTGCTCATCGCCTTGGTGGGCGGGCCGGTGATGCTCCTGCTCGCAGGTCTCGCGCTCGCTGCCAGCGGAGCGCCGACCGTGGACGAGGAGGGCCTGTTCGGGAACGTCGTCGCGGCTTCCGCGGCGTACATTCCGGCGCTCTGGGTGACGATCGGCGTCGCGGTCGCGCTCGTCGGCTGGTTCCCGCGCGCTGCCGTGCTGACCTGGCTGGTGGTCGTGTATGCCGGTGTGGTCGGGTACTTCGGCACGATCCTGCAGTTCCCCGACTGGATGAACAACCTGTCGCCGTTCGGTCACGTCCCACGGCTACCCGTCGAAGAGTTCAGCTGGACACCCCTGCTGATCCTCACCGCGATCGCCGCCGGGCTAATAGCTCTCGGCCTGTACGGATTCCGTCAGCGCGACATCGAGACGAAGTAAGCCGACGAAGAACGACGCCGCCGCCAGGCTGCCGACAAGGCAGGCTGGCGGCGGTCAGGCTTCGGCGAGCCTGCGCTCCGCCCGGCGGGCGAGGACGAGCAGCCAGGCCAGGAGGAACACCAGCGCGGCGAGGAGCTCGAGCGGGTTGCGATCCGCCCAGAAGGACGTGATCCAGGATGTCGGGAAGGGGGCGAGGAGCCAGCCGGCCGGACCGGTGAGCCACCAGGCGGCGACGGGAACGTAGGCGGGCAACGCCAGCACCTTCGCGGCCGTCACCCCTTGGACGCGAGTGGCGGCTACGGCCAGCATGGCGACCATCATCAGCGGCCCGAGCAGGACGGCGACCGGCAGCGCGGGCAGAACCGAGACGGGGACGAGCCCGCTCAGCGGTGCCGCGACCGCGACGCCGCCGGCGCTGAGCGTCGTCACGGCGAGCAGCCGGTAGGCGAGGAAGCGCCGCAGCCCCATGGGCGAAGTGCGAACGACGCCGAGCACGCCGTCCTCGAGGTCGTCGAGCACGAGCAGTGCGCCCACCATCCCGAACGAGACGGGCACGTGCACGACGACGGCCCCGATCGCGAAAACCGGCTCGTACGGCGTCACGTCCCAGCCGTGAGCTCTCAGCCAGCCGGCCAACGGTGGATAACCGAACCGCAGAGCAAGGGCCAGCAGTACCGGGCTCAACGCCACCAGACCGAGCATCGAGTCCCGCGTGAGGTTGCGTACGTCGGCTCGCGGAAACACCAACCAGCGTGGGCGGATGGCCAAGGGCCGGACGTGGCTGCGAGCGCGGCCGGCCTGTTCTCGTTGCTGGCGCAAAGACCCACTCGCGTACGCCGCGACGACGATCGTGCCCAGCGCGAGATAGGCCAGCAGCCACTCGCCCGCGAACGGCGTGGTGGTGCCACTCAGCACCGCGAGCGCGCCCGTCGTGGGGAGCGCGTACCACCACGGCCCGGCCAGCAGGCCGATCGAGACCGCGAGCGGAACGACGAACAGCGCCGCGATCGGCGCGGCCAAGGACAGCATGAAACGCACGAACTCGCCTGTCCGGTTGGCGATCTCGACCGCGACTGCGAGCAAGAGGGCGGTAGACAGTGCAACTGCCGACAATCCCACGCCAAGCCGGTCGGTCAGCCGACCGGCGAACAGGATCGGTACGGCGCTGACCACGGTGAGCGTGGTAAGCGGGACAAGCTTGGCCGTGAGGTACTCCGAGGATCGCAGTGGGCTGGTCGCAAGCGCGGCCGTCGCTCCTGTCGCCTTGTCGGTGACGGTTTGCGCGCCGACGAAGAGCGTGCCGACTGTCAGGACGTCGACGAACAGCAGGTACGGTGCCGCGACCTCCGACACGGTCCTCGGGAGCACGACGAGCAGGACCGACCAGAACGCCGCGAGGCCGAGAACGACGACCGGGACCCGCTGTCGCCACTGGGTCCGCACCTCGACGGAGAGCAACGCACCCAACCGTCGAACGACGTTTGTCATCGCGTCGGCCCAGTGGGTTCGTTCGCCGTGACCGCGATGAACACCTCGGCGAGTGGAGCCTCGCGGGTGTGGACGGTCTGGACGTGACCGCTGGCGAGCAACGCCAGCAGCTCGGGGTCGTCGAGCGCTGGGAACTCGGCGTGCCGCAGCCCGCCCGCCTCGCCGTACTCGACGACGACCGAGCTTCTGCCGTACGCGATCCGGAGGTCGCGCGGGGTGCCGGACGCAACGATCACGCCGTCGCGCACGAACGCGATCCGCGAGCACAGCTCCTCCACCGCCGGCATGTCATGGGTGGTGAGGAACACCGTGCGGCCCGCCGCGGCCTGGGCACGGATGACCGCACGGATGTCCGCCGCGCTGGATGGATCCAGTCCCGAGCTCGGTTCGTCGAGGAAGAGGATGTCCGGCTGGTGCAGGATTGCGCGAGCCAGGTTGAGGCGCATCTTCATGCCCTTGGAGAACGTGGAGGCGCGTTGGCTGGCGGCGTTGCCCAAGCCCACCGTTTCCAGGGCTTCGTCCGGCGTGAGCGTGGGCCGCGCGTAGAGCGCGGCGAACGCGGCCAGGTTCTCCCTGGCCGTCAGCCTGGGGAAGTACGCCGGCAGCTCGAACCCGACCCCGATGCGTTCGTACAGGCCCGTTCCCCAGCCGCGCACGGGTCGGCCGAGGATCTCGACCTGGCCGCCGTGCCGCCGATGCTGTCCGGTGAGCACCTGCAACGTCGTGGTCTTGCCGGCACCGTTTGGGCCGAGCAGGCCGAAGACCTCGCCGGCTGCCACGCCGAGGTCGATCCCGGCGACCGCGTCCCGCGCCGTGCCTGGGTAACGCACGCGGAGACCACGAACCTCGACGACCTCTTCCTGCAGCATGCAGTAATACTGCAGTCGAGTGCAATTTTTCGTCAAGATGCATAGAATTCGCGATGTGAACCAGGCCTCTGGACTGCGCGAGCGGAAGAAGCAGCAGACCCGCCAGGCGCTCACCGACAGTGCGGTGCGGCTGTTCGCGGAGAAGGGCTACGACGGCACGTCCGTCGCGGAGATCGCCGCGGGGGCCAACGTCTCCACCCGCACGTTCTTCAGCTACTTCCGCGCCAAGGAGGACGTGCTCTTTGCGGGGGCCGATCAGCGGACGGCCGCCATCGCCGAGGCATTCGACGCCGTCCGGGCCGATGGCATGAGCCCGATGGAGGCGCTGAGTCGGCTCGTCGAGCACGTCCTGGACACTTCGCAGGACGGGCTCGTCGGTCCGGATCGAGCCGATCGGATGGCGTTCGTTCTCGGCAAGCCCGAGCTCCAGGCGCAGGCCCTGCAGCGGCTGCTGGCCGCGGAACGACTGATCGCCGAGCGACTCCGGCAGTCCTATCCCGACGTGCTGGACGACACGCTCTCCCACGCCATGGCCGGCGCCGTCGTCGGCGCCCTGGTCGGCGTCGTCCTCGGGCACGCCAGCCAGGCCAAACCGGTCGACATCCGCGCCGAGCTCCGCCGCGCGCTCGCGCTGTTGGAGAACGGCCTGCGAGACGTCCACCCCGCCACGCCCTGACGCCAGCCGCCAGCCGCCAGCAGGTCCATCCCGGCACACGCTACTCAAATGAGTTATACTTTTTCTACTCGTTCTACAAGTAGGAGACGTTGGATGGGTGTCGAAGGCCTACCTCCAGCTGCTGGGAAGTTCGCCGGCACGGTCAAGGTGGGGGAAAAGGGACAGATCGTGATTCCGAAGGGGGCGAGGGAGCTGCTCGACATCCACCCCGGAGACACGCTGCTTCTGCTGGCGGACGTGAACCAGGGGATCGCGATCGTGCGCCAAGACCTGTTCGACAAGTTCATCGCGCAAGCGATGCCAGGACCGCCGGGACCGCCAGCGCCCAGTGGGCCCCCGACCGCCGGAGACGACGAGGAGTCCACGTGAGTGTTGTGGTGTGTGAGGACGTGGTGCGGACGTTCGGAGCCGTCACCGCGGTCGACGGAGTCTCCTTCCAGGTCGAGCGCGGCGAGATCTTCGGCCTGATCGGGCCGAACGGGGCTGGCAAGACGACTCTCCTCAACTGCGTCGAGGGCCTGGACACGCCGATCTCCGGGAAGGTGAGCGTTCTCGGGCTGCACCCCGTCGGCGATCGACACGAGCTGAGCCTGCGCATCGGCGTTCAGTTGCAGACCGCCTCGCTCCTGCCACGGCTCACGGTTGCCGAAGCGATGAGGCTGTTCTCCTCGTTCTACGCCAACCCGGTTCCCTGGCCAGAGCTTCTCGAGACGCTCGGCATTGCCGGCAAGCAGAACGCGCGGGTGCAGCGGCTCTCGGGTGGCGAACGCCAGCGGGTGTTCATCGCGTTGGCGCTGTTGAACGAGCCCGAAGTGGTCTTCCTCGACGAACTCACGACTGCGCTGGATCCGCAAGCACGCTTGGCGATGTGGGACGTGATCGAGAAGATCCGGGATCGAGGAGCGACGGTCGTCCTGACCACCCACTACATGGAGGAGGCCGAGCACCTCTGCGACCGGGTCGGAATCATCGACCACGGTCGCCTGATCGCACTGGACACCGTCCCCGCGCTCGTACGCGATCACGCCGGCGAGGCCACCGCGCAGCTGTCCCTCGACCAGACGCCGCCGGCCGAACTGGTGCGTGAGCTCGAAGCTCTCGACGCCGTGACAACCGCCAAGCCAGCTGACCGCCACCTGACCGTGCAAGGAATCGGCGGTTTCCTCCAAGACGTCCTCGCAGAGCTGACCACCTGCGGCATCAGGCTGACCGACCTCACCGCCACGTCGCCCGGCCTCGAAGACGTGTTCCTGAACCTCACCGGACGTGCCATGCGAACCGAGGAGACTCGATGACCACCTACCTCGCGCTTGGCGAGGCTTTCTTCCGTTCCCACTTGCGAGAGCCGGTCGGACTGTTCTTCGCGTTCGTCTTCGCTCCCGCCCTCGTCCTGATCCTCGGAGGCATCTTCGGCAACGACCCCCAACCAGCGTTCGGCGGTCGCGGCTTCATCGACGCCACGCTGCCCGCGTTCGCCTCGGTCGTCCTCGCCGTCACCGGAGTGCTCTCCCTTCCCGTCGGTCAGCTGACGATGCGCGAGAGCGGAGCGCTACGCCGGCTGCGCCTGACCCCGCTACGGCCTTGGACCTACCTCGCGGCCGACCTGACCGTGAACTTCGTGATCGGCTTCGTGGGGATGGTCGCCGCGCTCGGCGTCGGTTGGTTGGCGTTCGGTGTCACGATGACCGGAAGCCTCATCGCCGTCCTGCTCGCGGCGGCGCTCGGACTCGCGGCGTTCCTGGCCCTCGGCTACGCGCTCGCGGGGATCTACCCGTCCTCAGGGGCTGCCACTGGCATCGGGAACGTGCTCATGATCGTTCTGATGCTGTCCTCCGGCGCGTTCATCCCGGTCGCCACCTTGCCCGAGGGCGTCCAGCGGATCATGAACTTCTCGCCCATCCGACATTTCGCTGATCTCATCCAGGGTCTCTGGAACGGCGAAGCGTGGTCGGCCCTGCTCCTCCCCACCGCGATCCTCGCGGGGATGGTGCTGGTGTTCGGAGCCCTCGGGACGCTGCTGTTCCGGTGGGAGACCGCCTGAACTCCCGGTCCGCGCCGACCGCGTCCAGCTCCTGAGATCATTTCAGAAATTCTTGAAACTTCTGACCCGAACGCGTTTGCTGTCCAGCGTGAGCGAACTGGATGAGTACGTCGAAGAGATCGGCCTGTACTTCGCCAACGCGGGGTTGCCGCGGATGCCTGGCCGGATCCTCGGCTGGCTGCTGGTCTGCGAGCCTCCGCACCAGTCCGCCGACGAGCTGGCGACAGCACTGCAGGTGAGTGCCGGCTCCATCAGCATGGCTGTGCGCATGCTGGTGCAGGCCGGCGCCGTCGAACGGTACGCGCGGCCTGGCTCGCGTCAGACGTTCTACCGGCTGCGACCTGGCTTCTGGCTCCACGAGGCCGAGCAGAAGGCGCTGCAGGCAGCCGAGTGGCGCAAGCTCGCCGACCGCGGCCTGACGATGCTCGACGACCTGCCGAGCGAGGATCGGGCCGCACGTTCGGTCCGACTCGAAGAGATGCGGGACATGTACGCGTTCCTCGAGACCGAGTACGCGCGGATCGACGCCCGGTGGCGGCAACGGAACAAGGGGACGGGTTCGAAGGAGGCGGGGCGATGAGCACGGTCGTTGCTGTCGACAGGCTCACGTTCACCTATCCGCGGTCCGCGGAGCCCGCCGTGCGCGGAATGAGCTTCGCTGTCGACGAGGGAGAGGTGTTCGGCTTCCTCGGGCCGAGCGGAGCGGGCAAGTCGACGACGCAGAAGATCCTGATCGGCTTGCTCGATGGCCACGGCGGGGACGTGTCCGTCTGGGGCAAGTCGCCGGCAGCTTGGAAGTCGGAGTACTACGAACGGATCGGCGTCTCGTTCGAGTTGCCCAACCACTACCAGAAGCTCACCGGGCTGGAGAATCTCGAGTTCTTCGCCTCGCTCTATCTGGGGTCGAAGGAAGATCCGATGCGGCTCATGGAACGCGTCGGACTCGCCGAGCACGCCCACGTTCGCGTCGCGAAGTACTCCAAGGGCATGCAGATGCGGCTGGTCTTCGTCCGCGCTCTCCTGCACAAGCCGCGGTTGCTGTTCCTCGACGAGCCGACCTCCGGCATGGATCCGGCGAACGCCCGCATCATCAAGGACATCATCCGGGAGCTGCGGGCAGAGGGCCGCACGGTGTTCCTGACCACTCACGACATGGCGACCGCGGACCAGCTGTGTGACCGGGTCGCGTTCGTGGTCGACGGCCAGATCGCCGCGCTCGACTCGCCTGCCGAGCACAAGGTGAGCCGTAGCCGGCGGACCGTGCGCGTGACCTACCGCGCTCCGGCGCTCGCGGATCTCCAGCACAAGGACTTCGCGATCGACACGATCGCCGACGACGAGGCGTTCCTCTCGTTGGTCCGCTCGAAGCAAGTCGAGGCCTTGCACAGTCAGGAAGCAAGCCTGGAGGACGTGTTCATCGACGTCACCGGACGGACACTCCAATGAGGACGATCAGCGCCGCGCGTCCGTTGTGGATGGTCGTCAAGCTCGACTTGCGATTGCAGTGGCGATACGGGTTCTACTATGCGGCCGGATTCTCGCTCGTGCTGTGGGAGATAGCTGTCCTTCTCATCCCCGAAGGGCTCCGTCGGGTGGCCATGCCGTACGTCATCTTCGGAGACTCCGTGATCATCGGGTTCTTCTTCATCGCCGGCGCCGTGTTCTTCGAGAAGGGCGAGCGAACGCTCTTCGCGCTCCTGTCCACACCCGTGCGCTTCCGGCACTATCTGACCGGCAAGCTCGCAGGGCTCAGCCTGCTCAGTCTCGTGGCGGCCGTTGTCCTGGGGGTGCATGCCATCGTGGGTCCTGGAGACGACCTTGCCAGGGTCGTGGGCAGGGTGGCGTTGCTCGCCCTTGCCGTCGTCATGTGCACGTTGCTGTTCTTGCTCTGCGGATTGATCACCGCGGCACCGTTCCCCTCGATAACCGACTGGCTCATCCCCTCCACGCTCGTGATCGCGGTCATGAACGTTCCGTTGCTGTCGTACAGCGGTTTCCTGAGCAGCCCCGCGTTCTACCTGTTGCCGACGCAGGGGAGCCTCCTGCTGCTCGGATCGGTCTTCGGCCAGCTCGAGCTGTCGGCATGGCAAGCGGTCTACGCCGTCGGCTACCAGGTGGCCTGGCTGGCGGCGCTCGTCCTGCTGGCCCGGTGGGTGTTCGACCGTTACGTCGTGGCCAGGGAGGGCAGCTCATGAGCGTCCTGAACGCGGTCGCCGGCTTCGGCCGCAACGATCTGCGAAGCGTGCGACGCGACTCGATCCTGATCGGTGTCGGGCTGGGGCCGTTCATCTATGCGATGGCGATGTGGTTCGTGCCGCCACTCACCCGGTTCCTGGAGCGTGAGTACGCGTTCGACCTGGTGCCGTATCACACGCTCATCGTGAGTGGTTTCGTTGTCGTCGGACCGATCGCCGTGCTCGGTGCGCTCTGCGGGTTGATGCTGTTGGACGACAAGGACCAGAACACCCTGGCGGCGTTGCGTGTTGCTCCGATCCCACCGCTCACCTACCCGCTCTACCGTGCCGCGATGATCACTGTGGTCAGCATGGTGTCCGTGGTGGCGGCACTGGCGCTCACCCGGTTGCTCCCGGTCGACCTGGTGCTGGCATCGGTTCCGGTGGCGTTCGTCTGCGGCCTCGCTGCCGCGGTGGTCGGACTCCTCATGCCCGCGATCGCGAACAACAAGGTCGAGGGTCTGGCCGTCATGCGGGCGATCGGCATCCTGCTCTTCGGTCTTCCGCTCGTTCCCTGGTGGATCGACTCACCTGCGCAGCTGCTGTTCGGTTTGGCACCGACGTACTGGCCGGCGAAGGCGTTCTGGCTGGCAGCGGACGGCCAGAACTTCTGGCCGTACATCGCGGGCGGCGTTGCCTACAACGGCTTGCTCGCCACCCTGCTGCTGCGCCGGATCGCTCGATCCACGCGGACGTGATCCTCGTCGCCGGCCAGACGACGGCCCGACGTACGACACCCTGGGCGTGACCTTCGTCCGCTGATCGGCTCGGATCGGGCAAGATCGGGTCTGTGAGACGTGAGCTGCGGCATCCGGCGAGGCTTGTTCCGCTGGCGTTCCTCGCGGTGATCGTGGCGGGAACAGTCCTGTTGATGCTGCCCGTCTCGGCCACCGACGAGCCCGCCTCGTTCGTGACGGCCCTGTTCACGGCGACGTCGGCCACCTGCGTGACGGGCCTGGCTGTCGTCGACACCCAGGCCCACTGGTCGACGTTCGGTCACGTGGTCATCATGTCGCTCATCCAGGTGGGCGGGTTCGGCATCATGACGTTGGCCACTCTCCTCGGCCTGTTGGTCAGCCGGAGGTTGGGCCTCCGTTCGCGACTGGTCGCGCAGGCGGAGACCCACTCGCTGGTGCTTGGAGACGTGCGCCGCCTCGTGCTCTGGGTCGGGGTGGTGATGCTCACCGTCGAGGCCATCGTGGCCGCCATCTTGACCGCACGTTTCCGTGCCGTCTACTACGACGGGCTCGGGGAAGCGCTCTGGCAGGCGGTGTTCCACGCGGTGTCGGCGTTCAACAACGCGGGCTTCAGCCTCTACTCCTCGAACCTGACCGGCTTCGTGTCGGACGGCTGGATCTGCCTGCCGATCGCGCTCGCGTTCATGCTCGGTGGCCTGGGCTTCCCGGTCCTGTACGAGCTGCGTCGAGGGTGGCGACGCCCGGCGCACTGGTCGGTGCATGTCAAGCTCACCTTGCTGGGGTCGGCCGTCTTGGTCGTGACAGGGTCTGTGGCGTTCTTGCTGCTGGAGTGGACCAACAGCCGATCGTTGGGTGCCCTGGACGTACCGGGCAAGGTGCTCGCGTCGTTCTTCCAGGGCGTCTCGCCCCGGACCGCGGGGTTCAACAGCCTCGACTACGCGGCGCTGCGCCCCGAGACGCTCGCTCTGACCGATGTGCTGATGTTCATCGGCGGCGGCAGTGCGGGGACGGCGGGTGGGATCAAGGTGACGACGTTCTTCCTCCTGGCGTTCGTCATTCTGGCCGAGATCCGCGGCGATCCGGAGGTGACGTTGTTCCGGAGGCAGCTGGCGTCGTCGGTTCAGCGGTTGGCGCTGACGGTCGCCTTGCTGGGCGTCGGGGTGGTCGCGGCGGGGACGTTCGCACTCCTTCTTCTCACCGACCATCCGTTCGACGCGGTCCTGTTCGAGTCGATTTCGGCGTTCGCCACGGTTGGGCTGTCGTTAGGCGTGACCACCGATCTGAACCACTGGGCGCAATTCGTTCTGGTCATACTCATGTTCGTCGGCCGGGTCGGCACCATTACCGTGGCGACGGCTCTCGCCCTGCGTGAGCGGCGACGCCTCTATCGCCTACCAGAGGAGAGACTGATCGTTGGCTAGGAAACAGTCCGCCGACAACGCCAAGCTGCGCCGAGGCGGCGTCGTGGTGATCGGGCTCGGCAGGTTCGGCGGCGCTCTCGCGGAGTCTCTCGTACGGCTCGGCCACGAGGTCCTGGCGATCGACGAGAACCGCGACCTCGTGCAGGCCTGGTCGGACCGCCTCACCCACGTCGTGGAGGCGGACTCGACCGACGCCGACGCGCTCCGCCAGCTCGGCGTCGGCGACTTCGAGCACGCCGTGGTCGGCATCGGCACCGATATCGAGGCGAGCGTGCTGACGGTCCTGGCCCTGGAGGAGGTCGGCATCGAGCAGATCTGGGCGAAGGCGATCACCCGTAAGCACGGCCGCATCCTCGAGCGCACCGGCGCCCACCACGTCGTCTATCCCGAAGCGGCGATGGGTGAGCGCGTCGCCCACCTGGTCACGGGCAGGATGATCGACTTCATCGAGTTCGACGACGGGTTCGCCATCGCCAAGACCACCGCGCCGGCGGAGGCCGACGGGAAGACGCTGGCCCAGGCGGCACTGCGCACCAGGTACGGGATCACAGTGGTCGGCGTGAAACGGCCCGCAACCGACTTCACCTACGCACGCCCGGAGACCATGATCCGAAGCCGCGACATCCTGATCGTCTCCGGGCCCACCGAGAAGGTGGAGCGCTTCGCCGCCCTGACCTGAGCGGGTACCTCAGTCCTTGGTGCGACCTCGCCGGAACCTGACACTGATCGTGCCGTACCAGGCGGGCACCTCACGTGTCTCGTCGAACTGCCGGGCCACGATGACGTCGGTCGAGGAGTGCAGCACGATCGATAGCCCGATCGTGACCGCGACCAGATGGAAGATCTCCTCCGCCCTGGGATGCCCGACTCCAGCACGAGGAGGCCGTACACCACGGATGCGAAGCCCTTCGGGCCGAACCACATCGCGGCTGCCTGTTCTCGCCAGCTGAGCTTGGCACCGATGAACGACACGGCTAGTGCCGCCGGTCGGGCGAGGAAGATGGCCAGTACCGCGAACACCCATCCGGTCCACGGCACGGCGCCGAACAGCTTGGGGGTCAGGAGCGCGCCGAACACCAAGAGCGCAGCTAGCTTGAAGATCTCCGCTACGAGCTCGCCGAACTCCTCGAACGACTCGCGTTGGCGCTGGCCGAATGTGGCGACCGTGATGCCCGCGGAGAACGCGGCGAGGAACAGGTTGGCGTGGGTGGCCAGTCCGAGCGCGAGAACGAGGAGCCCGATCGCGACTGCGTTCAACGGCTCGTACTTCGTCGACGCGGAGAAGAAGCGCGTACGTTCCAACGCGATCGCCACGGCCGGAACACCGATACCGATGACCAGGCCGAGGCCGAGCTCGAGACCGAGCTGCGCCAGGTGCAGGTCACCGGAGTGCGAGGCGATCGCGAGCAGCAGGATGACGAACGGCAGCGCCAACCCGTCGTTGACGCCGGATTCCACGTTCAGCAGGCTGCGCAGGCGCGGTGGCACCTTCTCGTTGCCCACCAGCGCCGCGGCGAACACCGGGTCGGTCGGCGCCAGCACCGCGCCGATCAACAGTGCCTCCGGCCAGCCGAGGCCGACGACGAACTTGGCGAGCAGCGCGGTGATGACCAGTGTCAGCGGCATGCCCCAGCCGAGCGCTCGACCCGGCAGCCGCCAGGCCGACTTGAGATCCGCCCACCCGACCCGCATGCCGTCGGTGAACAGCACCGCGAAGAGGGCGAGCTCGGCCAGCCCTGGTCGCGATGATCACCTGATCGGCGTATGGGGCCAGAGCCTCGCCGACCAGGACTTCGTTGAGGTGCGGTCCGTAGATCTCCGCGGTGTCGAAGAAGGTGACCCCTTGATCAACCGCACCGCGGAGCAGGGTGATCATGTCCTCCCGGTTCGGGTTCCCGCTGTAGCCGCCGGTCATGGTCATGCACCCCAGGCCGATGGCCGAGACCTCCAGGCCGTTGCCGAGCGTTCGTGTCTGCATCGGTGTTGTCCCTTCGAAGGTAAAACAGGTCAGCCGTCACCGGTTGGCCGTCACTGGTGGTGCCGGGGACGGATGCGGAGGCTGATCCCCGGACGCCGCCCGACTGAGCTCTCGGGCTACGCCGGGAAGATGCCGGCAGGGCGTCAGTTGTCGAGCGTCGTGATGGTGGCTGTGATGGAGCCGTCCATGGTCGCGATGTGCTGGGCGGCGTCACCGTGCATGCGGCCCAGGACGACGATTCCGTTGTAGTAGGACTGGTCGCCGTAGTAGAGAACGAGGTCGTTGCCGGGGGCGTAGTAGCCGACGTCGCCGACGTCGGGGTCCGCTCCGGCCGGTTGACCCTCCAGAGACAACCGGGCGGGCAGGGGACCGGTCTTCTCCATTGAGCCGTGGTCGCCCATCTCCAGGGTGAGGGGCAGTTGCGCGACCAGATCGCGAGCAGCCGCGCTGTCGTCGAGGGTGGCCTGGAAGCGCTGATCACTGACGCTGAGTTCGATTCTCATCCCGTCCTCCTGTGCGCTGGGCGGAGTTGTCTGCGGACTGCTCGAGGGCGATCCGGTCGGCGGGTCGACGGGAGCGCTGGTGGCCGGCGCCGTAGTACCGGTTCGACCGCCGTCGTCGGGCGTCGCGTCGGGGGTGATGTCGGGGGTGGCGGTGGGACCGCAGGCAGCCAGCGCCAGCACCACACTCGAGGTCAGCACGACGGTGGCGACACGGTGCACGGCATTCATTGGTCCTCTCGGTGAGGCTAGGAGCTCTGGCTCGGTCGGTCCATGGTCCGGGGCCACTGAGCGGCGCGGTCCCCACGGGGCGCGACGTCTTGAGTGAACTGGGCGGTTCGGCGCCGGGGAAGTCACTGTTGATGGGTGTATCAACAGGGCACCCTTCACGTCCCCACCGGGGTCGCTGGCGGCTTAGTCTCGTGTGGTGGACAACCGTCAGGAGGTACGCGAGTTCCTCACCACGCGCCGCGCCCGTCTGGCTCCGGACCAGGTCGGCATCCCGACCACGGGTCGTCGGCGTGTCCCCGGTCTGCGGCGCAGCGAGGTCGCCTCGATCGCCGGGCTGAGCGTCGAGTACTACGCCCGGCTGGAGCGGGGTCAGATAGCCGGCGCGTCCACCGGTGTGCTCGACGCGCTGGCGCGAGCGCTGCAACTGGACGAGACCGAACGGGCTCACCTGTTCGACCTCGCCCGGGCGGCTGATGGGATTCCGACCTCGGGTCGTCCGCGTCGTCGGACGCCGGGAAAGGCAGCGTCGCGGCTGAGCCTGCAGTGGACGCTGGAGGCGATCAAGGACGGTGTCGCGTTCGTCCGGGACCCCCGGCAGAACCTGCTCGCCACGAACGCATTGGGCCGCGCCTTCTACTCACCGGTCATCGGTGACAGCGACAGTGGCCGCACGCCGAACTTGGCCCGGTTCCAGTTCCTGGATCCCGCCGCGCGCGACTTCTACCCCGACTGGGACCTGTTCGCCCAGATGTGTGTCGGCATCATGCGGGCCGAGGCCGGCCGCGACCCTCACGACCGCGTTCTCCAGGACCTCGTCGGCGAGCTCTCCACCCAAAGTGAGACCTTCCGCCGCCTGTGGGCCGACCACAACGTCCGCACCCACGGAACCGGCACCAAACGTTTCCACCACCCCGTCGTCGGCGAGCTCACCCTCGCCTACGAAGAGCTCGCGATCACCGCGGAGCCGGGGCTGGTGCTCCTGGTCTACACCGCCGAACCCGGCTCACCGTCGGCGGAGCGACTCCAGCTGCTCGCCTCGTGGGCAGCACCGGCAGACACACCGGCAGACACACCGGCCGACATAGCGACGAACGACAGCTGAAGGAACCATGCAGATCACTCGCAGTTCTGTCGACACCGCGAAAGGGCCGGCCGACTGGTTCACCGGCGACGTCTATATCGACGCTGTCGCCGCGGCCCCGCCACCCTCGCGGGTCGCCGCGAACCTCGTCCACTTCATGCCAGGCGCCCGCACCCACTGGCATCGCCACCCGCTGAGCCAGACCGTCTTCGTCACCGAAGGCATCGGACTGTGCCAACGGCGCGGCGGCCCCATCGAGATCATCCGCCCCGGCGACCGCGTCCTCTTCGAGGCCGACGAGGAACACTGGCACGGCGCGGCCCCGAACCGCCTCATGGTCCACGTCGCCATCAACGAGTCCGACGCCGACCACGACGTCGTCCACTGGCTCGCTCCGGTCACCGACGAGGAGTACCAAGCCGCACCGCCTGTCGCATGAGTCGAGTTGGGTCGTCAGCCTGCGTTAAAAGAGGCGGAGGTCGACCGCATGTCAAGGCTGGGTTGACAGAGGTTCTGTTGTCGGTGCTCAGGGGCGCCGATCAGACCATCAGCCGCTGGGCCCCGGCCAAGCGAGGCGACCTCGGTGCGGTTGTCCACGGCTCGACGTGCGCCTCGCCGCCGCCCTCGGTGGGGTGCCCTGCCAGTACACCTCTCCGTAGTGACTCGCTCCCGTGGCTCCGGCAGGGTTTCCTGGATGCTGTAGCGGCATCGCCGCGATAGGTGCGCCAATCAGAGGAGAGATAAGACGATGCGTGGAGCCGTCCTACACGCCCCGAACGACGTCCGCGTGGAGGAACGCGACGACCCGCGGATCCTCGCGCCGACGGACGCGATCATCCGGCTGTCAGCAACCTGTATCTGCGGCTCGGACCTGTGGCCGTACCGCGGCATCGAGCAGGTCAACGGCCCGTCGCCGATGGGCCACGAGTACGCCGGCATCGTCGAGGAGGTCGGCAGCGAGGTCCGGAACCTACGGAAGGGCCAGTTCGTCGTCGGCTCGTTCTTCGCCTCCGACAACACCTGCGAGATCTGCCGGGCCGGCTACCAGAGCTCGTGCGTGCACCGCCAACCCGTCGGCGCGAACGGCGCCCAGGCGCAGTACCTGCGCGTCCCGCTCGCCGACGGCACGCTGGTCGCCACGCCGGACCTCCCGCCGGCCGACCTGGTCCCGAGCTACCTCGCGGCCTCCGACGTGCTGGGCACCGGCTGGTTCGCCGCGGTGGCGGCCGAGGTCGGGCCGGGCAAGACCGTCGCGGTGGTCGGCGACGGCGCCGTCGGGCTGCTGGGCGTGCTCGCGGCCAAGCAGCTCGGCGCCGAACGGATCATCGCGATGAGCCGGCACGCGGACCGGCAGAAGCTCGCCCTGGAGTACGGGGCGACCGACCTCGTCACCGAACGCGGCGACGAGGGCGTGGCCCGCATCAAGGACCTCACCGTCGGGCTCGGCGCACATAGTGTGATCGAGGCGGTCGGCACGCAGGAGTCGATGATGCAGGCGATCCGCTCCACCCGCGCCGGCGGGCACGTTGGGTACGTCGGGGTCGCCCACGACGTCGAGCTGCCCGGTGAGGAGCTATTCTTCTCCCACGTCCACCTGCACGGCGGTCCCGCGCCCGTACGGCGTTTCCTGCCCGACCTGCTCGAGCGGATCGGGACGCGGCAGATCGACCCGGGCAAGGTGTTCGATCTCACCCTCCCCCTCGACCAGGCAGCGGAGGGCTACCGGGCCATGGACGAGCGCCGCGCGATCAAGGTCCTGCTCCGCCTCTGACTGACCGCCTCCCACCCTGCACCCCAGCCGCGAGGCTCCGCCCACCTCTATCCATCTCTGCTCCTCTGCCCGAAAGGGACCCTTCGTCGTGTCCGCCTCCACAGCATCAGATCGCGGCAACCACCACAACGGCGCGGTCGCGGCGCGCGAGGCCACGACAGCGCCGGACCCACACCCAATGGGTCCGGCGATGGGTCGGGGGCTAGGTGTCGTGCTGTGCCTGCTCACCGCGTTCGGGCCGATCTCGATGGACCTGTACCTCCCGGTACTGCCCGCGCTCACCGCCGAGCTGAGCGCGAGTACGTCAGCGGCGCAGCTCACGGTCACCGCGTGCCTGCTGGGACTGGCGATCGGCCAGGTCATCGCCGGCCCGCTGTCCGACCGCTTCGGCCGCCGCCGGCCGCTGCTGATCGGCGTAGCGACCTATATCGTCGCGTCGGCACTGTGCGCGGTAGCTCCCACGATCGAGACCCTCATCGCGGCCCGCCTCGCGCAGGGTCTCGCCGGAGCGGTGGGCATCGTCATCGCCCAGGCCGCCGGACGCGACCTGTACTCCGGTAGCAGGCTGATCCGCTACTACGGCCGGCTCACGGTCCTCGCCGGGCTCGCCGCCATCGTGGGCCCGGTCATAGGCGGCCAGCTCGCGAGGATCACCGACTGGCGGGGAACGTTCGGATTCCTCGCCGTCGTCGGCGGAATCATCCTCCTCGCCAGCGCGCTCGTGCTCCGCGAGACCCTCCCCGTGGCGAACCGCCAGCCGGGCGGGCTGCGCACCACCGCACGAGTGTTCCGGCGGCTCCTGGCCGACCGGGTCTACCTCGGTGCCGTCTTGATGTCGGGATTCATCGGCGCCGCCCTGTTCGCCTACCTCAGCGGTGCGACGTTCGTCCTGCAGGGCATCTACGGGCTCTCGCCGCAGGGCTACTCGTTCGCGTTCGGCCTGAACTCCCTCGGCTTCATGGTCTTCGGGTTCCTCGGCGCCCGTACCTCGGCACGGTGGTCGGTCCGAGGCACCCTCGTCGCCGGGTTGGCGATGGTCGTCGCCGGCGCCGGCGGAGTGCTCGTAACCGCTGTCACCCTGCTGCCGTTGGCCGCGATGGTGCTGTCGTTGCTGACCATGGTCAGCGGGGTCGCCGTCACCTCAGCCCCGAGCACGTCGCTCGCCCTCGAGAAATACCCCGACGCCGCCGGATCGGCCTCGTCACTCCTCGGCCTCGCCCGCTTCGCGTTCGGCGGCCTCACCGCACCACTCGTTGGCCTCGCCGGACCCGACACCGCAGTCCCGCTTGGCATCGTCGCGGTCACCGGAACCTTGCTCGCCGTCGCGAGCTACACCCTGCTCCTCCGGCCATCGCGACCGAGGGTCGGTCGCCCAGATCGCGATCCAATCCTCGACTGACAGGGACCCACCTATGACAACATTCGCGCTCATCGGCGCCGGGCCCGGCCTGGGCCTTGCCACCGCACGCCGCTTCGGAGTCGCTGGTCACTCCGTCGCGCTCGTCGCCCGCAGCCGCCGGCGGCTGGACGAGCTGACCGCCGCGCTGCTCCGCGCCAACATCACCGCCCGCGGTTTCGCCGCCGACGTTCTCGACCCGGCGTCACTGAGCGCCGCCCTAGACGAGGCGGCGACCGCCCTCGGGCCGATCGAGATCCTCCAGTACAGCCCCGTACCCCGGGCGGACTTCATGAAGCCGGTCCTCGACACGAGCGCGAAAGACCTCGAGGACCCCGCTCACCTTCTCCCTCGTCGGCCCGGTCACAGGTGTGACTGCCGTGCTGCCCGGGATGCGCGCCCTGGGCCGCGGCACGCTGCTGTTCGTCAACGGCGCGAGCGCCGTCCGCCCCCACCCCGACAGGGCCGGCACCTCGATCGCGTTCGCCGCGGAAAGCGCCTACGCCCGGATGCTCCACGACGCGCTCGCGCCCGAGAACATCCACGTAGCCCAGCTGATCATCCCCGGCGCCATCCGACCCGACGCCCTGCACAGCAGCCCAGACGTCCTGGCCAACCGCCTGTACGACATCCACCGCACACGCGACACCTTCCGCCACTACGCCGAACCCCTGCCCGACTAACCACACCGACTGGCGCACGCTGTTCCCGGACGACCGATCACCCACCCCCCGCCGGCGCCAGACAACGTCTCTCCCCGCTGATACAGGGACCAGATCGCCGCAGATCCTTCCCAACCACCCACTCGGCGAAGCAGACAACCGAAGGGAGAACACCGTCCTCCTCGCAGCGGCCGCACGGAAGTGGCTTCGGGCGCACTCGAGCCGTTCGCCGGAACATCGCCGCGAAGTTCTCTAGATCAACCAGCACGAATCCCGCACGCGCGGAAACTCGCGTCGCTCAGGCACGGATGCGGAGACGGAACGAATTGTGTTGCGGAGACGCGGATGTCATTGTGCGATTTACCTCGAGGTCACCGGCGCTAAGCATCCCAGGGTTCCGAATCGGCGGGCGCGCATGTTTCCCTCGCGGTGTCGCCGAGGCTGTCGCTGCGTGCCGACTCTACCGCGGCGCTTCAAGAGGAGTACGCCGCGATGACAGCCCATCGCGAGAGAGCACATCCTCAGTCCTGGAACGCGAATCCCTCCGGCAGGTTGTGCGTGTAATAGCCGCGCTCGACCCGTTCGGCGAAGCGCCAGTCGTCGGCCGTTCGCACAAGCACGTCGTCGTACCACAGGCCTGGAAGAACACCTGCGTCCTTCCCTCACCGACATCGAGCACCATTGGGCACTGGCACGCCGACTTCGCGGAGCGAACTCGCACCCGGCGACGAAGTACACGTACCTGCTGCGCTCGTACATCATCCATGACGGATGCGGCCGACGGATGTACGGGAAGACCGAGCGGAAGCGTACCTACTACGCGTGTGAGCGGCGCCCGAAACGCGACGTCGGGAAGGACTGGTACGACGAGCATCCGCCTTGCATCCGAATCCGGGACTATCTCCTCGATAATGCCGTCCACGAGTTCTTCGCGACTCGGATCTTCGGACCCGACCGCCAGAAGCTGTACGTCCGCACCCTGCACGCGGCCGACCAGGAGGACCAAGCCGATCGCGATCGTCAGCGGTCCGAGGCGCTCCGCAAGCAGGTCGGCGACCTTCGCGTTCGGCAGGACCGGCTCCTGGACGAGCTGGAGAGCCCAGTCATCGACGCGATGGACGAGGACAGCCGCAAAGACTTCAGGCAGCGCCTTCACCAACGATTTGCCGACCTGGGCGCGCAACTTCGCGCCAAGCAAGCCGAGCTGGAGCAGCTGAGCTCGACTCCAGCCCGAGGCGAGTGCGACCCGAGCCTGCTCGACCACCTACCGCAGCTTGGGCGCGGGCTCGGGGACGTTCCGGAGACGCTTCAGCGGAACCTCTACGATGCGTTCTGCCTGGAGATCCACTACAGCCACAGCAAGCACGAGGCGACACTCAAAGTAACCATTACCGATGAAGCCGCAGCAAGCGTGACCGAAACACTCGAATCTGTGCCGGCTAACGAAAGCGCAGATCCGTTGTGTGCCCCCAACGGGATTCGAACCCGTGCTACCGCCTTGAAAGGGCGGCGTCCTAGGCCTCTAGACGATGGGGGCGCGCGGAATGTCCGCCGCGAAAAGGCGCGGGGCCGAGTCTAGGGGTTGGACCTGTCGGGCTCCAAACTGGTTGCGCCTGGGGTCACCGAGGGTGTCACCGAGGGCAGCGGGGACAGTGTGATGGTCGGCGCCGGGAGGGGCGTCTCGGGCACGGGGCCGGACGGGGACGGGATCGGCGTAGGCGTGACGGGCTTCTCCTCGTCCTCCGGGAAGACCTGGTGCCGCTCGATCTGCACCGACCGCAACCCCAGCCCACCGATCGTGATCTCGTCCCACGCCTCCAGCGCGCGCGTCGAACGGTCCAGGTACAGCACGGACATCTCGATCGGCAGCGGCTTGTCCGGGCCCGCCTCGATTGCCCGGAGCCCCGAGCCGCCGGTCGAGCCCTCCTGCATCAACCGGCTCCCGCCAGGCAGCAGCTGCACCAGCCGCTTGTGCCCGTGCCCCGTCAGCAGCAGGGGCGCAGACCCGTCGAAGAACTGCGCACCCGCGCTGTCGTGGTAGACGATCACGTCGGGCGGCGTACGCTCCCGCCCAGCCACCTTCGCGATCGACAGGGCCTGCCGCGCCACCGCCTCGGTCTCCTCCGCCGTGTCCCGGTGCGACCGGTCCGGCGTGAAGCGCGGATCGCCCGGCGCCCAGGAAGCGGATCCCCGAGACCTCGCGCACGCGGCCGTCCAGCACTACCGCGTTCTTGATCTTCCGCATCGCCTGCTCGGTGATCAGCGAGTCGTGGTTGCCGCGCACCCAGACGTACGGCACGCCCAGCTTCTTGATCGGGTCGAGGTAGTAGTTCTCCGCCGCGAGCCCGTGGTCGGAGATGTCGCCGGAGTCCGCGACCAGGTCGACCTGGTACTGCTTCACGACCGAGGCGATCAGCTGCCACGAGTACTGCATGATGTGCAGGTCCGACACGTGCAGCAGCCGGATCACGTCCGAGCGCGGCCGGTACGCGGGCAGCGTGGACGTCACGTCGTACAGCCGGGTCACGTTCGTGACGAGCCGTACGAGCTCCTCCTGGTACTCGTCGATGTTCTCCGCGATGTCCGCCGCGTTGCCGATCAGCGACGGGGCCGAGGTGAGCAGACCGGTGTACTTCGGCTCCGTGATCGCGCGCGGGTCGTACGTCGTCCCCGCCACGATGCCCGACGTGCCGAGCAGGACGAGCGCCATGCCGGCGGCGACCAGCGACAGCCGCCAGCGCCGTACGACGACGAGCACCAGCGCGGCCGCGCCCAGCACCCCGGCCACGCCGCCCCGGACCGCGGTCTGGATCACACCCGAGCGCAGGTCCGAGCCGACGGAGTCCTCGAGGTTCGCGATCGTGCCCGGGTCCTTGAAGATCGCCTCGGCGGCGGCCTGGTTGATCCGGTCGACGCGCGCCTCGAGCCGCAGCGGCCCGTCGTGGCTGTCCAGCGAGATCGTGCCGAGCGGCGGCAGCTCGAGCACCGAGTCGCCACCCCAGCTCGGGGCGATCCGCATCGTGGTCTCGACCGGCCCGATCGACGGATGCGTGACGCCGCCGAACACCATACCGAGCGTCGCGCCCACGCCAGCGAGCACGATCAGCGCCAGGATTTTCACCGGTTTGTCCAGGAACCGGCCGGCGATCCGGAAGCGTGCGCGCCACCGTCGGACGGCGTCGCGACCGCGATGGGTCCGCTCGGTTACGTCGGCCATTAGTTCCCTTCTACCCCAACCAACGACAATATGTGCGTGCTGGAGATGAGTCGGGAACGGTTCGAGGAGCTTGTGACCGAAGCGTTGGACACGATCCCGGCGGAGCTGACTTCGCTGATGGACAATGTGGCGGTGTTCGTCGAGGACGATCCGCCGCCGGGCGAGCCGGATCTGCTCGGCCTGTACGACGGCGTCGCCCTCACCGAACGGGGCGACTGGTACGCCGGGGTGCTACCGGACCGCATCACGATCTACATGAACCCGACGCTGCGGATCTGCGACTCCATCGACGACGTGGTGGACGAGGTGCACATCACGGTCGTGCACGAGGTCGCCCACCACTTCGGCATCGACGACGCGCGCCTGCACGAGCTCGGCTACGACTGATCCGAACTCGGGCTGGCCTTCTTGGCGGAAGCCTTCTTCGTGGTCTTCTTGGCGGCGGTCTTCTTGGCCGTCTTCTTGGCGGCGGTGGCCTTCTTCGCCGCGGGCGCGGAGCCGTCGACCGCCTTGGTCGCGGTCTTCTTCGCGGCGGCGGTCTTCTTGGCAGCCGCCTTCTTCGCCGGAGCCTTCTTCGCGGTCGCGGCCTTCTTGGCGGGAGCCTTCTTCGCCGCGGCCTTCTTCGCGACCGGGGCGGGCTCCGGCTCGGGAACGGCCGACACCGCGGCCGGAGGCGGCGGGAACGGGGCGAGCTCGTCGTCGGACTCGGGCCCACGACCAGGCAGCCGGTCGGAGATGTTCCGCTCGACCTGCGCGATGAGCTCGGCCACCGCCTGCTGCTGCGCGCTCAGCACGCCCTGTACGGCATGCGCGAAGTCGACCAGCGAACGCTGTTGCTGCTGGAACGCCTCGTCCACGCGCTCACGGAGGTCGGAGCCCTGGATGCGCTCGAGCAGCTCGCCCAGCGCCTTCTGCCGAGCCTCCTCGACCTTGCGCACCGGCTCGGAGTCGGCCAATGCCTTCAGCCGCGCCGTCAGCTCACGGTAGTAACCCTGCAGGTCGTTCACGCGCTCCTCCTCCAACCCATTTCGGTGGAAGGTGAAACAGTACGCGTAAATCCCCTTGCGAGGCGCAGAGGTCGGCTGCGAGTGTGACGCGTGTCCTTCCTCGTACGCGCCGCCGGGCTGGTGAAGGAGTTCCGCCGCGCCAAGCGCGTCACCGGCCGGCTGGGTGAGCTGCGTACGTTCCTCAGCCGCGAGTACGACGTGATCCGCGCCGTCGACGACGTCTCGTTCGACATCCACGAAGGCGAGCTCGTCGGCTACCTCGGCCCGAACGGTGCCGGCAAGTCCACGACGATCAAGATGCTCACCGGCATCCTCACGCCCACCAGCGGCACGATCGACGTCGCGGGCAACGACCCGTCGCGGCGCCGCAAGGCGAACGCGCTCAACATCGGCGTGGTGTTCGGCCAACGCAGCCAGCTCTGGTGGGACCTGCCACTGCGCGAGTCCTTCCGCGCGATCCGCGACCTGTACGGCGTTCCCGCGATCGAGGGCGACGAACGGCAGCACGAGCTGGTCGAGCTGCTGGACATGCAGGAGTTTCTTGACGCCCCCGTCCGTCAACTGTCGTTGGGACAACGCATGCGCGGCGACCTCGCCGCGGCCATGCTCTACCAACCCCGCTTGCTCTTTCTCGACGAGCCGACGGTCGGCCTCGACGTCGTCGCCAAGCAACGGATCCGCGAGTTCGTCGCGCACGCGAACGCCGAACGCGGCACCACCGTCGTCCTCACCACCCACGATCTCGAGGACGTCGAACGCCTCTGCCGCCGCATCGTGCTCATCGACCACGGCCGCGTTCTCTACGACGGGACGCTCGCCGAGCTGATGTCCCGCTACGCGCCGTTCCGCGATCTCGTTGTCACGTTGGCGAGACCGGGCGACGTCGTCGTGGACGGCGCCGAACAGGTCGCGCGTGACGGCTCCGTCGTGACGCTGCGGTTCCGCTCCGACCAGGTGAAGGCGCCGGCGATCATCGCCGCCACGACCGCGGCCGTGGAGGTGGTCGACCTGGCGGTCGTCGAGCCGAGACTCGAGGACGTCGTCTCCCGCATCTACACCCAGCGAGGCCTGCCGGCATGACGCGCGTCTGGAGCCAGATCCGGATCGGCTACCTCACACCCTGGGCGTACCGCACCAGCATGCTGCTCACATTCGGCGTCCTCGCCGTGCAGGTCGCGCTCTACAGCGTGGTGTGGCGGGCGATCTACGCCCACCAAGGCGGCACCGTCGCCGGCGCGGACGTCGAGACGGCGGTCGGGTACGCGGTGCTGGGCCTCACGATCGCGAGCGTCCTCGACACGTCGCCGTTCTGGTCGATCGCCGCGCGCGTCGGCGACGGCCTCATCGGCATCGATCTGACCCGCCCGATCGGCCTGCTCACCCAGAACTTCGCCGTGCAGACCGGGTACGTCCTCGCCGCCCTCCCCGCGGTCGCCGTGGGGCTCGCGACCGGCCTGGTCGTGCAGGGCCTCGCGCCGCCAACGAGCGCCGCCGCGGCAGCGAGCTTCGCGCTGAGCCTGGTGCTCGCGTTCGCGGTCTCCCAGCTGATCACGCTGCTGATGGCGTTGACCTCGTTCTGGACGTACGAGGTCGGCGGGCTGATGATGGCCTTCGGGGTGGTCCGGACGTTCCTGTCGGGTGCCGTGCTCCCGTTGTGGTTCATGCCCGACTGGCTGCAGGCCGTCGCTCGCGCGCTGCCGTTCCAGGCCGCCACGTACACGCCGCTCTCGGTCTACTTCGGCCGCCCCGCTGGCGGTCTCGTCGCGGCCCTTGGCGTGCAGGCACTGTGGATCCTCGTCCTCAGTGGGCTTTGCGCGCTGCTCTGGTCCCGCGCCAGGCATCGGGTGGTGGTACAGGGTGGCTGAGCCTCCGTCCATCTTGCGCCAGTACGGCGTCCTGCTGCGCATCGGCATCCAGTCCGCCCTGCAGTACCGCGCGGACTTCGTGATGACGGCCATCGGCGCGATCGCGTACGAGGCGGTCTCCCTGGCGTTCGTCGGTGTCATCGTCTACGCGTTCGGCAGCATCGGCGGGTGGAGCTTCGTCGAGGTCGCGTTCGTGTACGGGATCCGCACGATGGGCCACGCGCTGCACGGCGTCCTGTCCGGCCAGCTCTGGGCGACGGACAACGTCGTGCGGCGTGGCGAGTTCGACCGCTACCTCCTCCGCCCCGTCAACCCACTCGTCCAGCTCCTCGCCCGCCGCTTCCAGGTCACGGCGGTCGGCGACATCGTGTTCGGGCTCGTCGTCCTCGTCGTCACCGCGGTAGCCGCGCCGATCGCGTGGACGGCCGGCTCGGTCGCGTACCTGATCGCGGCCGTCGTCGGCAGCGCGCTCGTGGAGTCCGCGGTGATGTTGGCGTTCGCGTCGCTGTCGTTCCGGCTGCTCGTCAGCATCCCGGTACTGCGCGTGGCGGACCTGGTGTTCGTCACGTTCGGCCCGTACCCGTTGAGCGTTCTGCCACGAGCGGTCGCGCAGCTGCTCACGTTCGTGCTGCCGTTGGCGTACGCCGGCTTCTTCCCCGCCGCCGTGCTGCTCGGGCGGGACGCCGACCTGTTCGTGCCGGTCTGGTTGGCGTACGCGTCACCCGTGGTCGGCGTGCTGCTGTACGCGGCCGCCGTCGCCTTCTTCCACCGCCAGCTCCGGCACTACGCCAGCCCGGGCCACTGAGGCCGCCAGGTAGACCGCGAACGGGCCGGGCAGGAACAGCGCGACGAGCGGGAGCCAGCTCACCGCGAACCCGGCCAGGACGGCGAGCGCGATCGTTCCCGCCGTGAGGACGGGCCGTTGGCCAGCGAGCCGCAACGCGGTCAGCCAGAGATTCCAACCCCGCAGGCCGATCTCGGCGAGCGTGAACACCGACAGGCTCGCGACGGCCAGCAGAGCGAGGACGGTGCCGTCGACGAACAGCGGTCCCAGCAGCCAACCACGCTCCGGGTTGGCGTTCCACAACGTCAACGTCCCCACGGCGGCTGCGCCGACGATGCCGAAGACGACGCCAATCCTCAATCCCGCAAGCCCGTTCCGCACAGACCATGGCTCGTCACGTACCAGGGCACCCGCGACGGACACGACACCTGCCCACACAGGACCGAGCACAGCACCGAAGACCAGAGGCGCCAGCACCGGCCAGGCCAGAGCCACCAGCAGACCAGGTAGACACGCGAGCACCACGACGACGTTGATCACCAACAGCAGCGGCAGGTGAGCCCACACGGTCCGCCCGACGACGACCGGCAGCTCCCCCGCCACGCTCCGCAGAGCGTTCACGATCGTCATCCCCGCAAGCCCGTCATCGCCAGGCTCTGCGTGATCGGCCGCTGCGCGAGCACGAACAGCACGAGGATCGGTACGACGACCAACGAGATCGCGGCGAAGATCACGACGGGCGAGCCGGTGCTGTACTCGCCCTGCAGATAGACCAGTCCCACCGGGATCGTGAGCTTCTCGGGCGTCGACAGCATGATGTTCGGCCAGAAGAAGTCGTTCCACGCCGCCAGCGAGATGAAGATCGCCAACGCCGCGAGCGGAGGTCCGGACAGCGGCACGATCACGTGCCGGAGGATTCGGAAATGCCCAGCCCCGTCGATGCGGGCCGCGTCCTCGAGGTCGCGCGGGATCGTGAGGAACCACTGCCGGAGCAGGAAGATCGCGAGCACGTTGATGAGCTGCGGCAGGTAGACGGCCTCGTGCGTGTCGACCAGACCCAACGAACGCAGCACCATGAACGTCGGGACGACCGTCACCTGGCTCGGAACCATCAACGACGCAAGCAGAATCACGAAGAGCACGTCGCGTCCACGGAAGCGCAGCCGTGCGAACGCGTACGCCGCCAGCACGCTGACGACCAACGAGCCCGTCGTCACGATCAGAGTGATCTTCAGGCTGTTCAGGGCGAACAGCCCGAACGGGATCAGCTCGAACACCGACGCGAAGTGCTCGAACGTCAGCGTCGCCGAGAACCACACCGGCGGCAGCCGAAAAGCCAACTCCGGCGGCAGGAACGAGGTGAGCAGCATCCAGTAGAACGGCGCCATCATCACCAGGCCGAGCACGACCAGCGCGACGTTCAACACCCAACGCTTAGTCATAGTGGACCCAACGGCGGCCGAGCCGAAGCTGCAGCATCGTCACGGCCATGATCACCACGAACACCACCAGGGCGAGCGCCGACGCATACCCCATGTCGAACGAGCGGAACCCCGTCTCGTAGATGTGCATGACCATGCTCACCGTGCGGTTGCCAGGGCCGCCGTCGGTCATGATGAACATCGGCTCGAAGATCTGGAACGCGCCGATGAACGTGATGATCGTCGCGAAGAACAAGGTCGGCGACAGCATCGGCAGCGTCACGTTCCAGAACCTCTGCAACGGACCGGCACCATCGACGAGCGCGGCCTCGCGCAGGTGAGCCGGGATGCCCTGCAGACCAGCGAGCAGGATGATGAACGTGAAGCCGATCGTCTTCCACAGGTCGACCACGATGATCGCCGGCATCGCCCACGCGTTGTCGATGAGGAAGTTCGGCGCGGGCAGCGACAGCTCCTGCAGGTAGTGCGTGATGAAGCCGTAGTTGGGGTCGAGGATGTACTTCCAGATCAGCGCGACCGCGGCCCACGACACGAGCATCGGGAAGAAGATCGTCGTCCGCAGGAAGTAGGTCAGGACCGTCGGCATCGCCCGGTTGACCGCGAGCGCCAACGGGAGCGCGAGCCCGATATGCAGGACCACGGACCAGAACGTGAACAGGAACGTGTTCCCGATCGCCGCTCCGACGACGGGGTCGGTCGCCATCCGGGCGAAGTTGGCCAGCCCGGCGAACTCCGCCGAGCCCAGCAGCTCCCAGTGGAACAGGCTGAGCACGATCGCGGCCAGCAGCGGCCCGGCGAGGAAGATCAGGAACAGCACGTACGCCGGGGTGAGGAAGTAGTAGGCGTACGCGGCCTCACTGCGCCAGCGGGCGAACCGTCCAGGCATGACGTGCTACAGCTTCGCCTGGATCTGTTGGTTCAGCTGCTTCAGCGCGGCGTCGGGTTTCGCGTTGCCGGTAAGGACCTGCGTGAACGAGTCGATGATCGAGTGCTCGATCGCGCTCCCCTCGTCTGGCGACGGGATCGGGGTCGCGTACGTCAACGCCTCATAGAGCTTCTCGCTCCCAGCGGGGGCGTTCTTCAGGAACGCGTCGCTCTGCGCGATCGACTTCAGCGGCGGCACGATCGTGCCGGTCTGCTCCGCGTAGAGCTTGGTCGCCTCAGCCGAGCACATGAACTTCACGAACTCCCAGGCCGCGTCCTTGTTCTTCGACCCCTTCAGGATCGGGTACGCGTCCCATCCGACCGGCGAGCCCTGCTTGGTCTTCTGCGGCCAGGGAACGATCTTGACCTTGTCGACGTAGTTGAGGCTGCGCAGCGTCACGGTCGGCCATCGCCCGCCGCCGAACATCGCCAGCTTGCCCTGCGTCATCGCGGTGAACGCGTCGAACTCTCCACCAGGCTTGGGGCTCAGTCCATCGGCGACGAGCTGGCGCATGAACTCGGCGGCCTCCACGGCCTCGGGAGTGTCGGCCGTGGCCTGCGTCCAGTCCTCGTTCAGCAGGTTGGCACCGTTGGTGAACAACCACGGGGCGGCGCCGGCGAAGTGCGTCGCGCCGACTGCCATCGCGAACGTCTGCGGGAGCTTGGCCTTGATCTGCCGGGAGATCGTGAGGAAGTCGTCCCAGGTCCAGTCGTCGCCCGGCTCGTCGACGCCGGCCTTCTGGAAGATCTCGGTGCTGTAATGGATGCACATCGTGTTGAAGCCGTGCGGCAGGTAGAACGTCTCGTCGCCCGGGGAGGTGAGCTCGTTCGTCCACTTGATCAGGTTGGGATGGACGTCCTTGAAGTACGGATCGAGCTCGGCCTTGTCCCGTTCGATGTAGGTATCGATCGGCTCGACCAGGTTGCGGCTGATGAACAGCCGCTGCCCCTCGGTCGCGACGTGGACCACGTCCGGGACCTGGCCGCCGGCGATCTGCACCGAGACCGAGTCGAAGAAGGCAGCCCAGCTGTCCGCGGCGATGTTGCGCACGGTGACCTTGAGGTCGGGATGGTCCTTGTTGAAGAGCTCGACCATCTTGTTCCAGATCTTGGTCGCGCCCGCGTCGCCGTACCGGACGAACGTGATCGCGTTCGAAGATCCCGAGTCGTCGTTGCCACACGCGCCCGCCGCTCCGGCGAGCCCGGCGAGGCCGATCCCCATCGCCGCGGTGTCGCGCAGGAACTGTCGCCGGCTCCGCACCTGCCGGCCGCCGAACGTGTTGCCGCCACTCGTCATGGCACTCTCCTCGCGTGTAGCCAGCAGCGCCTTGACCCCGGTGAAGCTTGATCAGCAATCGTTTTCTGACGCTAGTCAGCACGGCATGCGAACGTCAAGCTTCCACCGGTCTTGGCCAAGGCGGGCCGGCGAACCGCTAGGGGAGCTGGATCGACATCGCGTGGTGGAACGTGTCGCGCGGGTCCCACCTCGCCTTGAGCCGCTGGAGCCGCGGGTAGTTCTGCCCGTAGTACAGCGTCGTCCAGGGAACGCCGGACGTGTTGTGCTTGGGGTCCTTCAGGTCGACGTCGCAGTAATTGATGTACGAACCCTCGTTGGACTCGTTCGCCACCGGCACGCCGCCGGTGGCGGCGTAGATGCCCTCGTACGTCTTGCGCGTCCAGCCGAGGTTCTTGTCGTCGTCCTTCTCGTCGGCCCAGCTCGCGGACAGCGCGAGCTTCATGACCGAGCTCCGCTGCACGGTCGCCGTCGCGGTCGGCGCGACCGCGTTGACCTGGCCGCCGTACGGGACGAGCATCGCGACGGCGCTCGCGTTGCCGTACGACTCGTCGCCCAGCGCGTCATACAAACCGCTGACCTGCTTGTCGTTCCAGCCCTTGCGGAGGTACGCGGCCTTCAGTTTGTTGCGATCGCCTGGGCCGATGTCCTCCTCGACCGAGCGCTGCCGGGTGATCGAGAGGAACGGGCCGGTGTACGTCTCACCCAACGTGGGCTTGGGATTCACGCCTTCGATGACCGCGTTGTGGAACTCCTGCAGCTTCTGCTCCGCGTTCGGCAGCGTGCCGTCGAGCTGGCTGGACAGCAGCAGGCCGGTGCTCGCCTTCGTGCCGAGCAGGAACGGGCTGTAGAGCGAGGCCCACGGGTTGCCGGGCTTGCTGTACTTCTCGTACCAGTCGAAGAAGTTCCGCAGCGTGCGCGTGAAGGCTTCCTTCGTCAGCTTGCTCCAGTCGTAGATCACCAGCGACGAGACCAGCGTCTCCGGCGGCCGCGGCAGCGCTTTGGTCGGGTCGGCACCGGAGACGCCGTGGCTGCGCATGAGGTAGCGCGTGACCACGCCGTAGCTGCCGCCGCCGGCGCCGGTGTGCGCCCACCACAGGTCGCGGTACTCGTTGTCCCGCGTCGCGAGAACGGCGTGCGCCCGGCCGCGCTTGTCGACCACGACGACCTCGACGCCGTACAGGTGGTCCACGACCGAGCCGTGCAGGCGCGACAGCGGACCGTACCCGCCGCCGGCGAAGTGCCCGCCGGCGCCGACCGAGAGGCAGCCGCCGGCGGGAAGGGTCACGCCCCAGCCGTAGTAGAGATCCTGGTAGATCTTGTCCAGCGTCGCTCCCGCGCCGATGCTGAACGCCCGCAGCCGTTCGTCGTACTCGACGTCCTTGAGGTGCGACAGGTCGACGAGCACGCGGACGTCGGTGCTCGAGGGGAAGTCCTCGAAGCAGTGCCCGCCGCTCCGGACCGCGAGCTGCTTCTTCTGGTCGACGGCGTCCTGGACGGCGTCGACGACCTGCTGGGTGTTCAGGGGCACGCGGATGTAGTCGGGGCTGCCGACGAACCGGTTGTTCTTCCCGCGCCCGTTCAGGTCTTCGTAGCGGCCGGTTCCCGGCAGGATCTTGGCCGTCGTTCGTCGTGGGCTAGGGCTGGCGGCGGCTGGGGTCGCGCTCGCACTCGCGCTCGCGGCGACCACCGCGCCCGCACCCACGAGCAGGCCACGGCGAGATACCTCAGACATGGTTGATTCCCTTGCTGGAAAGGCTGTTCGCGCTCTGATACCCGTCACGCTATGTGGCCGGCTCCGGGAGCTACATCAACCGATCGGCTGATCGCCGGTCCTCTCCTCAGGCGGGCCTGAAGTCGTGCTCGAGGTAGACGACGGACCCCGTCTCGCGGGCCCTCACCGCGGCCATCGCCCACTGGGCGTGGAGCGAGTCCATGCGCTCGACCGCCTCATCGAGGTGGAGGAACGCGTAGTCCTCCATCTCCTCGGGGTCGAGCTTGATCGCCGCGACGTCGTCCGGCGTCAGGACGCCGCCGTCGAAGATGAGCTGGACGCCGTCCAGGAAGCACTCGGACCAGCCGGCGGCACGCTGGCGCTCGGTGAGGTCGCGCTTCCGCGAGGGGAGCCAGGCGACGACGAGGAGCGCGCCGGGCTCCTTGACCAGGCCGATCTCCTCCTCGACCTCGCGCCGGACGGTGGCACGCGGGTTCTCGTCGAGCTCCGCCACGCCGCCGGGGATGCCCCACGGGTTGGCTCCGTACGTCGCCTTCACGACGAGCAGCCGGCCCTCTTGGTCGAAGAAGACCGCCCCGTGGGCTTCCAGCTTGGCGGGCAGCGGACCTTGCGCGGGTTCCCCGTTCTCGCTCACCGTCGTGACGCTATCGGCCGCCATCCTGCGATGATCGCCGACATGGATGAGGTCGAGGTCGTCGTCGCCCATCACGACTGCGCGACCCTGCGGGTCGGTGACGTGTTCCTGAAGATCGACGCCGATCAGACCCGGACCGACGTCGAGGTCGAGGCGATGTCCCTGGCACCGATCCCGACTCCGGAGGTGCTGTGGCGGAAGCCGCCGGTGCTCGCGATCGCCGCCGTCCCAGGGACACCGATCGCTCGGCTCGGCAAGCCGTCGACCTCGTCATCGGCGGCGTGGGCCGCGGCCGGTGCCGCGCTCCGGAAGCTGCACGACGCTCCGCGCCCGCCATGGACCGGTGAGAGTCTCGACGAGTTCGCCTCGCGCCTCGACCGCGAATGCGCGTGGCTCGTCGCGAACGACGTCCTTCCCGCCGAGGTGGTCGCGCGCAACCGCCGGATCGCCGAGGTCGCCCTCCGGCCGCGTACACCGGTGTTCATCCACGGCGACCTGCAGGTCGCCCACGTGTTCGTCGACGGTGACGAGCTCACCGGCGTGATCGACTGGTCCGAGGCGCGCCAGGGCGACGCCCTGTACGACCTCGCCGTCCTGACGCTCGGACACCGGGAACACCTCGGCGACGTTCTCGCCGGGTACGGCACCGACGTCGACCTCGACGTGATCCGTGCCTGGTGGACGCTGCGATGCCTGCGGGCGATTCGCTGGCTGGTCGAGCACGGCTTCGACCCGGCACCCGAGCTCGACGTCCTGAGGCGCTCCTAGGCCGTGTCCGCCATCCGCGACTATTCCTCGGTGCCGTGCAGCTCGCGCGGCCCGAGGGCTGGGAGATCTTGGTGCCGTCTGTGGAGCTGACGTCCGGTTGGCTGTTCGAGGGTGCGCCGGTGAGCCTGCCGCACACGGTGGCGCCGCTGCCGTGGCGCGACTGGGAGCCGTCTTCGTGGGAGCGGGTGTGGACGTACGAACGCCGGCTCGAGCTGCCCGCGGACTTCGAGGGGCGGCGGGTGTTCCTCGACGTGGCTGGTGCGATGGCGTCGGCGCGGACGTTCCTCAACGGCACCGTGGTGGGCGAGTACCGGGGCGGCTATCTCCCGTTCAGCCACGAGCTGACGCCGTACCTGCGCCCGCGGGACAACGAGCTGACGATCGAGGTCGACGCGAGCTGGCAGCCCGTTCCGCCGAACGGGCACGAGCTCGGCGCGGCGGGGGTGGACTTCTTCCAACCGGGCGGGCTCTATCGCTCCGTCTCGCTGCGCGCGGTGCCGCAGACGTACCTCGCCGACGCCTGGGCGCGACCGCTCGACGTCCTGGCAGCGGAGCGACGACGCGTGGAGGTCGAGGCGACGATCGACGCCACCTCGCCGGGTCCGGCGCACCTCGCCGTCGAGCTGCACGGACCCACCGGCCTCGTCTCCCGCGGCTCTGTCGACCTCTCGCTCGCCGCGGGTTCGAACCTCGCGCGGGTGACGCTCGACGGGCTGGCGGACGTCGAGCTGTGGGACCTCGACCGGCCGCGGTTGTACGAGGTCCGCACGCTTCTCGGCGAGCACGAGGTCCGTACGCGCATCGGGTTTCGCCAAGCCCGCTTCGAGAATGACGGGTTCTACCTCAACGGCCGGCGCGTCCAGCTGTTCGGCCTGAACCGGCACCAGATCTACCCGTACGCCGGCATGGCGATGCCCGACCGCGTCCAGCGCGAGGACGCCCGCATCCTCCGCGAGGAGCTGAACTGCGCGATGGTGCGCTGCGCGCACTACCCCCAGTCGCCCGCGTTCCTCGACGCGTGCGACGAGCTCGGCCTGCTGGTGTTCGAGGAGATCCCCGGCTGGCAGCACGTCGGCGACGCCGACTGGCAGGCGCTCGCCGAACGCGACGTCGCGGACATGGTCCGCCGCGACCGCAGCCGACCGTCCGTCGTCGTCTGGGGGGTTCGGGTGAACGAGTCCGCGCCGCAGCCGGAGCTGTACGAACGCACGCAGGCGTTGGCGAAACGGCTCGATCCCGATCGCCAGACGAGTGGCGCGATGCTCGCCGACTACCACTCGAAGGACGGCTTCGCGCAGGACGTGTTCGGCTACAACTGCTACGCGCACGACGAGACCGGCGCGACGCTGAGGCCGCCGCTCGACGGCATCCCGTTCCTCGTCACCGAGGCGATCGGGGCGCTCGCCGGCCCGCACTTCTACCGCCGGACCGATCCGCCGTCCGTGCAGGCACGACAGGCGTACCTGCATGCGCAGGTGCACGACCAGGCCGCGCGCGACCCGCGCTACGCCGGCGTGCTCGCGTGGCAGGCGTTCGACTACGACTCGATGAATGGGTGGATCGACCATCGGCTGAAGTGCAACGGCGTCGGTGACACGTTCCGGATTCCCAAGCTGGGCGCGGCAATCTACGCGGCACAGGTCTCGCCGAGCGTCCGGCCGGTGATCGCTCCGGCGTTCCACTGGGACTTCGCTCTTGCCGAGGCGATCGGCCCTGGCGAGATGGTCTGCTCGAACTGCGACCGCCTCGAGCTGTACGTCGGCTCCACGCACGTCGCGTCGGTGCGGCCGGACCGGGAGCGCTTCCCGGCGATCGCGTACGCGCCGTCGTTCGTCGACCTCGAACCCTCGTTGGAGGATCTCCGCATCGACGGCTACGTCGGCGACCGGCTCGTGCTGAGTCGGCTGCTCTCCGCCGACACGACCTTCGACCGACTCGTCGTCGCCGCCTCAGCGGCCGAGCTCGCCGCCGACGGCGCCGACGCCACCCGCGTCGTGATCCGGGCGGTCGACCGGCACGGCAACCTCCGGACGACCGCGATGGGCGAGGTGGACGTGGAGCTGAGCGGTCCTGCGGTCCTCGTCGGCGACTCGACGTTCGCGCTCGAGGACAACGGCGGCGCGTTCGCCGTCTGGATCCGCTCGGTCGCCGGCGCGACCGGGCAGGTGGAGCTGACCGCCAAGCACCCGACGCTCGGGGAAGATTCCTTGACGCTCACGGTTACGACGTCGTAGCGTCTATCTCGAATACGCTAGATATATCTCGTATTTCGTACGGAAGGTTCCACGGTGACCCTGCGCGAGCTGTACGAGCTGTCCATCCGTCTCGGCATGAAGCACGACCTCCGCGGCGAGGAGGCGCTGCGAGCGCAGCTGGCGCAGCGGCGGGAGGAGTACGAGCGGCTGCCGGAGTGGCAGCGGCCGTTCTACGACCAGGAGCGGTTCCACAACCCGTACGGCGACGTGCGCATCGCCCGTGGGCCGGACGACACGGAGCTCACGACCGTGCTCCTCGGCGTCGACATCCACATCCCCGAGCTCCTCCTCGCCGACCGCCTGCGCGAGAAGGGCCGAAGGATCGACGCGGTGATCGCCCACCACGTGCACGGGGTTGGACGGTCGGCGTTCCTGCCGCACGACTTCATGACGTACGACATCGACTCCCTCGTCGCCGAGGGCGTCGGCCGGTCGGCGGCCGAGGCGCTGATACTGCCGTACATCGAGGCCAAGCTCGCCGGCATGGAGGACAACCACAGCCGCGGGCCGGATGTGGCCGAGCTGTTGGACCTTCCGTTCGCGTGCATCCACACGCCGGCCGACTTCTACATCAGCGTGGGCGTGCAGGCCGCGCTCGACGAGGCGAAGCCCGCCACGCTCGCCGACACGATCCCCGCGCTGCTCACCATCCCCGAGATCGCGAGCGCCGCAACCCGGTTGGGCGCGCTGCCGCGGATCTTCGGCGCGCCGCCGGAGCGGGAGGTCGGCCGGGTGTTCCACAAGTTCGGCGGCGGCTACATCTTCCCGCCGTCGGCGTACGCGCTGCTGGGTGCGGCCGGCGTCCGTACGGTCTTCCAGATCCACTGCGAGCCGATCTACGCCGAAGCAGCCGCGGCAGCCGGCGTCGCCATCGTCCGCGTACCGCACGCCGCGGGCGACAACATCGGCCTCAACCTGCTGCTGGACGACGTCGAGAACGAGCTCGGCCCGCTCGAGGTCATCGGCTGCGGCGGCTTCGAACGCCACTCCCGCCGCCAGCTCGGGGTGCTGTCCACAGCAAGGTGCGACTTCACCCACCGAAAAGGCTTCCGCAGGCTGTTGCCACGTTGGAGAACCCCGACCTGGTGGGTGAAGTCGCGCGTCGCTGTGTACGGAGCTGGGACCTTCGTCCGGTGAGACGGCGTTGACATCGGTTCGGGAGCGTCAGTAGCTTCGCGATCACGGGGATGCTCGAACCGTCACGATCCGGGAGGGGTTCAATCGTGAGGCGTCGACTCCTCATAGCTGCAGCAGCCGTCCTCGTTCTCGGAACCGGGGCGACCTACGCCCCGGACTACGGGTCGAGCGACCGCAACGAGTCCAGGCACACCTACGCCGGGACCGACGAGATCATCGCCAACCCCGAGCGGGGCTTCTACCACCACACCGAGACGCACGCTCGCGTCGACGGGACCGGGTACGAGCCGCTGGACGCCGCCGAGCTGCAGGAGTGGCGGCAGAACGAGCAGGTCACGCAGATCCTGCGGGTGTTCTACCTGGAGAGGTTCGTCGGGGCCGATCTCGACCGGGCGTACCTCGACAGCGTGCGCGCCGACTTCCGGACCGCGCGCGAGAACGGCGTGAAGGTGGTCGTGCGGTTCGCGTACGCGCAGCCGAAGGACGACTGGCCGTACCAACCGCCGTACGGCGACGCCCCGAAGGCACAGGTGCTGCGGCACATCGCGCAGCTCGCACCGGTCCTGCGGCAGAACGCGGACGTGATCGCCGCGGTCCAGGCGGGCTTCATCGGGCTGTGGGGCGAGTGGTACTACACCGACCACTTCGTGGCCGATCCAGCCAACCCTGGCGAGGTCACCGACGCCGACTGGGCCGCGCGCCGCGAGGTCGTGCTGGCACTGCTCGACGCGCTGCCGGACTCGCGGATGGTCCAGGTGCGGACGATGATGATGAAGCAGCGGATCTTCGACCGTCCCACAGGCGTGGAGGGTGCGCTGACGTCGCGGGAGGCGTTCTCCGAACGGAACGTCGCGCGCGTCGGTCACCACAACGACTGCTTCCTGGCGAGCCCGGACGACTTCGGCACGTTCCTGTCCGACCCGATCACGTTGGACCAGGAGTACCTGGCGCAGGACTCGAAGTACGTGCCGATCGGCGGCGAGACCTGCAACGTGAACCCGCCGCGCTCGGAGTGGCCGTCGGCCGCCGCGGAGATGGCGCGGTACCACTACAGCTACCTGAACTCCGACTACAACAAGGACGTTCTGGGGAGCTGGGGCGCGAACCTCGACGAGGCGAAGCGCCGGCTCGGGTACCGGATCGCCTTGCGTCGTGGCACGTTCACCGACGGCGTGCGGCCGGATCGTTCGATCGATCTCGACCTGTCGTTGCGGAACGACGGCTGGGCCTCGCCGTACAACGAACGCGACGTGGAGCTGATCCTGCGGAGCGACTCCCGGACGTACGCGGTCTCGCTGCGCGCCGACCCGCGGCGTTGGGCCGCCGGACGAACGGTGGATCTGTCGGCCGAGATCTGCGCGTCGATCCCATCCGGCGAGTACGACCTCCTGCTGAACCTTCCCGCTGAGGAGCGTTCGCTCACTTCACCGGCGTACGCCGTGCGGCTGGCGAATGCCGACGTGTGGGAGCCGACGACCGGCTACAACGACCTCCACCACACCCTGACCGTGAGCCGCAACCAACCCTGGACGGGCTCCTGTGACGACGCCCGCCGGCCCCACCGCGTGGAGGACTAGATAGGCCCAAGCACGTCGGTGAACACCTTCGGTCGAGCTTCCCCCGTGTCCTGGTTGACCACGATCGCCCTCGCGGCGTGGTCGCCGGGAACGAGGACGAGCATCGACTCGAACCCGCCGTAACCGCCGGGGTGGAAGACCATCTGGTCGCCGAGGAACCAGCCGAGGCCGTACTGGCGGTCCCAGGACGGATCGGTCGTCGGTTTGCTCATCGTCGCCAGGAGCTCGGCGTCGGCGAGCACGAACTCGGCGAAGCTCATCAGGTCGTCCACGGTCGACCACAGCCCGCCGCCGGGGCGGGTGGCGTGCGAATACCCTTGTGGGGCTGGCTTTCCGTCCAGGTGTCCGAACGCGGCGCCGGCAGGCGTGTCGAACCCAGTCGCGGTCATCCCGGCCGGCTCGAGCACGAGGTCGGCCAGCGCTTCCTCGAACGTCGTGCCTCGCAGCTCGGCGAGCGCGGCTCCGGCGACGTAGTAGTTCCCGTTGTGGTACGACCAGCTCGTCCCGACCGGTTCGACCTGCTCGGTGCCGACCACCAACCGGGCCGCACCCAGCAGCGCGTCGCCGCCATCGCCCAACGCCACCACGAGCTCCCGGTCGACGACCTCGCGCAGCCCCGACGTGTGACTGAGCAACTCCCGCAGCGTCAGCTCCTTCGAGATCCGCCAGTCGTCGCGCAGCTCGGGGAGAAGCTCGATCACCGGCAGGTCCAGCTGGTCCCGTGCGGCGAGCACGATCGCCGCCGCGACCATGGGCTTGGTGATCGAGGCGATCCGTACGGGCGTCTCCACGGTCATCGGCTCGCCACTCGCCACCTCCCGCACGCCTACCGCGGCCGTGCGACGGGCACCACGTTCGGACGTGGCGGCGACGCCGCCGGGGAGGGAGGAGGACGAGAGGGAGGCGGCCAGCAGGTCCGCGAGGTCGGTCACGCAACGCACCCTACGGACGAAAAGCTGTCCGCTGCCAACCGACCGCTGGCCTATGCTCACGCGATGACTCCAGCGCTGCTTGCCGAACTGATCCGCACCGTCGCCACCGACGTGCTGGTCCGACGCGGCCTGGACGTCGACGCGCTCCCCCGCGAGCTCGCCGTCGAGCGGCCCAAGAACCCCGAGCACGGCGACTACTCCTCGAACGTCGCGATGCGGATCGCCAAGCAGGTAGGCGTTTCGCCGCGCGAGCTCGCCCAGTGGATCGCCGACGGGCTCGCCGCGCACGACGCCGTTCGGGCAGCGGAGGTCGCCGGGCCGGGCTTCGTCAACGTACGGCTCGCCACCCGGGCACTCGGCGGCATCGTCGCCGACGTCCTGGACCAGCAGGCCAAGTACGGCACCGGCACCGAGCTCGGCGGGCAGGCCGTCAACCTCGAGTTCGTCTCCGCCAACCCCACCGGCCCGTTGCACCTCGGCGCCACCAGGTGGGCCGCGGTCGGCGACGCGCTCGGCCGGGTCCTCGACGCCCGCGGCGCCAAGGTCACCAGGGAGTACTACTTCAACGACGCCGGCGCGCAGATCGACCGGTTCGTCGCCTCGCTGAAGGCGGCCGCCCACCACCAGCCCGCGCCCGAAGACGGCTACGCCGGCGCGTACATCGAGGAGATCGCCCAGCAGGTCCTCGCCGCCGACCCCACCGCGGGAGACCACGACGACGTTCTCCAAGAGCTCGGCGTCGGCCTCATGTTCGCCGAGATCAAGCAGTCCCTGCACGAGTTCGGCACCGACTTCGACGTGTGGTTCCACGAACGTACGTTGCACGAGAACGGCGCCGTCGCCCGAGCCGTCGAGCAGCTCGAGGCGAACGGCTCCCTCTACGAGCACGACGGAGCCTGGTGGCTGAGGTCCACCGACTACGGCGACGACAAGGACCGGCCCGTCATCAAGTCCGACGGTCAGCCCGCGTACATCGCCGGCGACATCGCGTACTACCTGGACAAACGCGCCCGTGGGTTCGACCTCTGCATCTACATGCTCGGCGCCGACCACCACGGTTACATCGCCAGGCTCCGTGCCGCGGCGGCCGCGACCGGCAACGATCCCAGCACCGTCGAGGTGCTCATCGGCCAGCTGGTCAACCTTGTCAAGGACGGCTTGCCAGTACGGATGAGCAAGCGGGCTGGCAATATCGTCACGATCGACGACCTCGTCGATGTGGTCGGCGTCGACGCCGCACGGTACGCGCTGATCCGTTCGTCCGTCGACGCGTCGCTGAACATCGACCTCGACCTGCTCGCCAAGCGGGCCAACGACAACCCCGTCTTCTACGTGCAGTACGCCCACGCCAGGCTCTGCGCCATCGCCCGCGCCGCCGCCGACCTCGGCCTCGCGCCGGGCGACCGGTACGACCTCCTCGAAGACCCACGCGAGAGCGAGCTGATCCGTACGATCGGCGCGTTCCCCGAGACCGTCGCGGCCGCCGCCGAGCTCCGCGAGCCGCACCGGGTCGCGCGGTTCCTCGAACAGCTCGCCGGCGCGTACCACCGGTTCTACGACACCTGCCGCGTCCTCCCGATGGGCGACGAGGAGCCCACCGAGCTCCATCGCGCCCGCCTCGCCCTCTGCGAAGCGGCGAGGCGGGTCTTCGCGAACGGTCTCGGGCTGCTCGGCGTCACGGCACCTGAGCGTATGTAGGACGGGACGGCGCCGAGTCGACCGCCGGCCGCGGTCGCAGCCCGTACCGAATGGCCACCGCACCGAGCAAGGTCACGACCACGATCACCGCGACCGCCACTCGGAGCCCCGTCAGCTGCACGCTGAACAGACCGGCCACCGCGGCGAGGATCGGGATGCCTACCGTGATCCCGACCTGCTGGGTCATCGACGTCAGCCCGGTCGCCAGGCCTTGCTCCTCGTTCGGCAGCCCGGACGTGCTCGTCACCGTGAACGAAACGATCGCGCTCACGTGTCCGAAGAAGCCGACGAACAGTCCGACGACCACGAGCACCAGCGACCACGAGCTGGCCCCCATGAACACCATCGGCACCGTCGCCAGAGCCTGGATCGTCATGCCAGCAAAGAGAACGTTCCGCACGCCCAGTCGTCCGATGAGCCGCCCCGCGACCGGCCCGGCGAACACCGCGGCCAGACCCGGCACCCCGAAGACCAGCCCGGTCAGCAACGGGGAGAGCTCGAGCACGTTCTGCAGGTACAGCGTGGTCAGGAAGATCATCGCGGGCTCCATCGCGAAGATCACGAACCCCGCCGCGTTGCCCCACCGCACGGTCGGCCGGCTGAGGATCCGCACCGGGACGAGCGGCGACTTGGCACGCCGTTCGATCGCGACGAACGCGACCAGCAGCACGACACCCGCGATGCCGACCGGCAGATTCCGCTCGATCACCGCGTAGATCACGGCCAGCAGACCCAGCGTCACCGTCACGGCACCCGGCACGTCCAGCGTCACCTGTGAAGGCTTGCTGCTCTCCTTGATCATCACGACCGCGAGCAGCCCGATCACGACGGCGACGGGAACGTTGATAAGGAACGCGGCTCGCCAGCTCAGCAGGCTGACCACAGTGCCGCCGACCAGCGCGCCGACCGTGAAGCCCGCCGAGAGCAGCGCGCCGTTCAGACCGAGAACACGGTCACGGACGCGCCCCTCGGCGAACGTCGTCGTCAGCAGCGACAGCGCCGACGGAATCGTCATCGCGGTCGCCACGCCCTGCAGCACCCGCGCCGCGAGCAGCACACCCGGGCTGCTGGCGAAGCCGCCGAGCAACGAGGCGCCGGTCAGCAACGCCATGCCCGCGAGGAACATCCTGCGCCGCCCGAACAGATCGCCCAACCGCCCGAACAGCAACGTCAACCCCGCCGCCGGCAGGGCGTAGGCGGACGCGATCCAGGCCCAGTGGGTGACGCCCAGCCCGACGCCCTCCCCAGCCTCCGGCAGGGCGACGTTCAGGATCGAGAAATCGACCGACAACATGAAACCCGCGCCCAGCAGCACCAGCAGGATGACCTTCTGCCGACCGTCGAGCCGGAGCGAAGCCTTCTCCTTGACCGTCATATCCATGCACCCCTCGAACTTCGTCGTTGTTGCCCACCGACGTTCGGGAGGTGCCTGGATTCGACATCGCCGCCAAGAAAGCTTCAGCCGTCGAGCGAGTCCGACCCGGCCTTCCACAGCGGCTCCGGCCACCCGTCGGGCTGCGACTCCCACGCCTCGCGCCGGCCGTAGACAGTCATGTTCAACAGCCCGTACGCCGGAGTCATCGCCTCCGCGCCACGACCGGAGGTCCAGTACGTCTCGAAGACCTGGTTGCCCTGTCGCATGTAGCAAACGATCGGCGACATCGACCGCGGCGGATTCCCGATCAGCATGTCGAGGGACAGCTCCCGATGACCGGGACCGAGCCGTCCACCTCGGCCATCGGCAGCTCCCGGCGCGCCGCCGCGATCGCGGCGCCCGCCCTGGTGTGCTCCTTCTCCCGTACGCGCAGGGCATCGAGCTCGGCCTGCCACGTCTCCCGGTCGACCACCAGGGGCGTGCCCTCATCGCTGGTCATGGGGATCCCCTCTTCTCGGCGGCTGTACCCAGCAAACGACTGGGCGGAGCAGGATTCGACACCCAGGTGCTAAAGCTCGTCGAGCCGAGCCGTGAGGTAGGCGCGTTCCGCATCGGTGGCGGCCAGCGAGATCGCCTCCCGGTACGCCTCCGCCGCCGCCTCCGCGGCGCCCTGGCGGCGCAGCAGGTCTGCGCGCGTCGCCGGCAGGAGGTGGTAGCCGTCGAGGTCGCCCGACGCGACGAGCTCGTCGACGAGCTTCAACCCCGCGGCCGGCCCATCCGCCATCGCGACAGCCACCGCCCGGTTGAGCCGTACGACCGCCGAAGGGGTGTAGTGCAGCAGGTCGTCGTACAGCGCCACGATCTGCGCCCAGTCCGTCGCCTCGACGGTCGGCGCGATCGCGTGGCACGCGGCGATCGCCGCCTGCAGCTGGTACGGACCGGGCGTCGCGCGCAGGTACGACAAGCCCTCCGCGATCCGCGCCTTGTCCCAACGCGAACGGTCCTGCCGCTCCAACGTCACCAGCGCGCCGTCGTCGTCGACCCGCGTCGCACGACGGGCGTCGTGCAGCAGCACCAAGGCAAGGACGCCGAACGACTCCGGCTCGGGAAGCAGCTGAACGAGCAAGCGGGCAAGGCGAATCGCCTCACCACTGAGGTTCTGCCGGATCAGGTCCGCGCCGGTCGTCGCCGAGTACCCCTCGTTGAACAGCAGATAGACCACGGCGAGCACCGACGACAGCCGTTCCTGCAAGAGATGCGGAGGCGGCACGCGGTACGGGATGTTCGCCTCGCGGATCTTGCGCTTCGCGCGCGTGAGCCGCTGGTACATCGTCGGCTCCGGTACGAGGAAAGCGCGCGCGATCTCCGCCGTCGTCAGGCCGGTCAACGTCCGCAACGTCAACGCGATCCGCGCGTCGAACGGCAGCGCCGGGTGGCAGCACGTGAAGATCAGCCGCAGCCGGTCGTCGTGCACCTCGTCCGGCTCGATGCCCTCGTCCGCGCCGTCGCGCTCGAGCAGAGCCAGGTCCCGCAGCTTCTCGGTTCCCCTGGCGGCATGCCGGATCCGGTCCGTCGCGCGGTTGCGCGCGGTCGTTGTCAGCCAGGCGCCGGGGTTGCGCGGCACGCCGTCGCGCTTCCACCGTTCCAAAGCCGTGGTGAACGCGTCGGCCGCGCTGTCCTCGGCGAGGTCCCAGTCACCGGTGACGCGGATGAGCGTCGCGACGACCTGACCCCACTCGTTCTGGAAGGCCGCCGCGACCGCGGCCTCGACATCTGAGTCGGAGGTGTCGAGGCTCATTCCCAGACCGGTCGGACCTCGACCGTGCCCCACTTCGCGAACGGATGCCCCGCCGCGACCTCGATCGCCTCGTCCAGGTGCTCGACCTCGACGACCAGGAAGCCGCCGACGAAGTCCTTGGTCTCCGCGTACGGACCGTCCGACACCAGCGTCTCGCCGCCCCGCACCTGCACCTTGGTGGTCGCCTCCGGGCGCAGCCGCGCCCCGCCACGGTAGATGCCGCGCGCGACGAGGTCGTCGAACCAGACCTTGTGGTCCGGCCACTCGTCGATCTCCTGCGGGGACTCCCAGTGGTCGTCGCCATGCCAGATCGTCAGCTGGTATTTCACTCGCCCGACTGTAGAGCGTCGCGCCGACAAACGGCGACGTCACGACAGGTGGAGTTCCTTGGCCAGCTCGCCCAGGCGGTCCCACGCCGGGGACGGCTGCGCGGTCGACTCGACGAGGCGGGCGACGGTGACGTCGCCGATCGGTGTCTCGGTCCCCTGCGCCCCCAGCACCCGGTACGTGCGCTCGGCCAGCTCGCGCAGTCGCGGGTCGTCGGGCGACCAGGTGAACGCCGCGTCGTAGTCGAGGTAGACCTGCCGGAACTCCGGATCGCGAAAGATGTCCCGCTTGTCCGCGATCCACGTGGCCGCGTCCTTCGGCGAGACCGACTGCAACAGGATCCAGCCGTCGCGTTCCATCCGGATCATCCGCTCGCTGACCCCGAGGTCGCGCAGGTCGTCGAGGAACGCGTTGACCTCGGCCGACACGAACAGCTGGTCGCCGGCGCCGAGCTGCGCGATCCGTTCCCGCGTCCGGCGGATCTCCCCGGCCTTCTCCCGCAGCGACCGGTCGATCTCGGTGACGGCCTCGGCGAACCGCTCCGGGTCCGCCGCCAGCAGCTCCTTGATCCGCGCCAACGGCACGCCGGCCTGCGCGAGCGTCCTGATCTTGACCAGCTGGATCGCGTCCTCGGCGGTGTACCGCCGGTACCCGGACGAGTCCCGCGGCGGCTCGGCGAGCAGCCCGCGCCGGTGGTAGTGCCGGACGGCCTTGATCGTGACGCCCGCGTAGTCGGCGACCTGACCGATGGTGATCATCGGATCATTGAACCCGTCGGAAGATCCGGCCGGCGAGGTCGCCTCCGACGATCGCGCCGCTGTCGTCGCGGGTGAAGTAGCCGCGCTGCCCCCGCATCGCGCCGCCGAGGACCAGGAACTCGTCGTCGGGCAGCAGACCGACGGGCTCCGCGTCGTACCCGGGCGGCATCTCCTGGTCGGAGGCGGCGCGGATCTCCGGCAGGATGTCGACCGCCAGCGTGAGCTGCTCGCCGTCGTTCGCGAGCACGACCTGCATGGCGTCGTTCGCATACGTGCCCGCGATCTCCCGCGCCCGCGCGTTGTCGTACGGCAGCGGCTCGGGGTCGCGCTCGACCACGCCGACGTACGTCTCCAGCGCCCAGCGGACGACTGCCTGGTTGAACGGGATGCCGTTCGGCGCGGCGTTCGACACCGTGACGAGCGCGATGTTCCGCTCCGGAACGAGGAGCAGCTCGGCGAACTGCCCGTTCGACGAACCGCCGTGCCCGGCCAGGCGCGACGCCGTCGACCGTCGCGCAGGAACCAGCAGATCCCGAGCGCGTCGCCGAGCGCGCTCGCCCGCAGCTGCACGGTCGGCTGCCGCATGCGCCGCAGCTGCTCGTCGCCGTCGAGGTGCGACCGCGCCCAGGTCAGCAGGTCCGCGACCGACGACGCGAGCCCGCCGCCGGGGTTGTCGCCGCGCCCGAACCTCCACATTCGAGCGACCGCCAGCGAGCCGTCGTCGGCCGGGTTGTGCCCGACCGAGAACCGCCGCGTCATCACGTCGTCGCGCAGGAAGTGCGTGTTCTGAAGACCCAGTGGCTCGGTCGCGATTGTGGCGACGGCCTTCTCGTACGTCAGGCCGGTGACGTTCTCGATCACGCGGCCGAGCAGGTTGTAGCCACCCTGGCTGTACGACGCGCGCGTGCCGGGCTCCGCGACCTGGCCAAGGCTGCCCAGCTCCGCGACGTAGCGGGCCAGCGCGTCGTCGCCCTCGCCGGTGTCGACGAGCACGCCCCAGTCCAGGCCGGAGGTGTGGTTGAGCAGCTGGGCGATCGTGATGCTGTCGTCGGGGAGCTTCACGTCGGGCACGTACTGGCGGACCGGCGCGTCGAGGTCGAGCTTGCCCTCGGCGGCGAGCCGCATGATCACCGTCGAGGTGAACGTCTTCGAGACCGAGCCGATGAGGAACAGCGTGTCCTCGTCGACCGGAAGGGGATTGTCGAGGCTGGTGACGCCGTGGGAGGCGTACGACGCCTCGCCGTTGGCCCAGATGCCCACGGCCACGCCGGGAATCTCGAACTGCTGCGCGGTGGCGGAGACGAACTCGGTCAGAGTCTTTGGAGTAGTCATACCGAAGATGTTGCAAGGTTGACCTTGGGTCAAGGTCAAGCCCTAAGCGGCGATCTCCGTGCGGGCGACGGTCCGGTCGATGGTGATGCGGACGATCGCGTCGTCGAGCTCGGCGTACCGCTTGCCCGCCTCGACCGCGTTCTCGGCGCCGAGGTAGCGGTGGGCGACCCGGGTGGTCCAGTCGAGCAGGTCCGGTGGTTGGCGGAGGATCGCGGCGCGTCCGTACAGCGTGACGAACGCGTACGGCGGCCGCTCGTCGTCCACGCACAGCGAGACCATCGGCTGCCGCGTCAGGTTGCGCGCCTTCGCGCTGCCGCTCATCGTCGTGATCACCACGTCCTGCCCGTCGAGCACGAACCACACCGGCACCACGTGCGGCTGCCCGTCGCGGCCGACGGTCGCCAGCTTCGCCGTCCGCGTGCCGTGCAGGAGGAACGCGCGGACCTCTTCCTCGTCCATCTCGCGCACGGCGCGTCTACCAGCGGTGGCGATGCGGGCGGAAGTCCGCCCAGCTGTCGTCGAGGTAGTACGGAACGGTCGCCCGCCCCGGCGGCGCGAGCTGGTCGAGCAACGTCAGCTCGTCGTCGGACAGCTTCACGTCGAGCGCGCCGAGTTGCTCGGTCAGCTGCTCGGGTGTCCGCGCGCCGAGGACCACGCTCGTCACCGCCTCCTGCTCCAACAGCCAAGCCAGGCTGAGCTGCGCCGGTGTGCAGCCCTTGTCCGCGGCGAGTTCGACGACCCCGTCGACGACCGCGTCCGCGTGCGGGTTGAAGTGCTTGACGTCCCAGTCGCTCTGGCTGCCGCGCGTGAGCCTCGCGTCGGTCGGCGAGGCGCCGGCACGGTACTTCCCGGTCAGCACGCCGCCGGCGAGCGGCGACCAGACGGTGAGGCCGATGCCGTAGGTCGCGGCCATCGGGAGCAGTTCGCGTTCGACCCTGCGGTCCAGCAGGGAGTACGGCGACTGCTCGACGACCGGCCGGTTCAGGTGGTGCTCCTTCGCCGCCCACAACGACTCGAGCAGCTGCCAGGCCGCGAAGCTGCTCGTGCCGACGTAGCGGATCTTGCCTGCTCGGACGAGGTCGTCGAGCGCGCGCAACGTCTCGTCGATCGGCACCTGCGTGGTCGGGCGGTGCAGGTAGTAGATGTCGAGGTGGTCGACGTTCAGCCGCCTGAGCGAGTCCTCGCAGGCCTGGATGAGATGCCGGCGCGAGCTCGCCTCCGGAGTTGGGATCGTCGTCGTTCATCGGGACGAATCCCTTGCTGGCAAGGACGATCCGGTCGCGGCGGCCGGACTTTTCGAGGAGCTCGCCGAGCAGTTCCTCGCTCGCGCCGCGTACGTAGATGTCGGCGGTGTCGATCGAGTTGATGCCCGCGTCGAGCGCGAGGTCCAGTTGTCGTGCGGCGTTGTCGGCATCGACGGCGTCGCCGAACAGCATGGTGCCGAGCGTGAACGGGGTCAGCGAGATCCCCGTTCGTCCCAGGGGTCGGTAGCTGGTCATCGTGGCGCCTCCGTGCTGTCGCGTACGACGAGCTCGGTCTCGAGCACGTGGCTCGTTCCGGCGACGCCTGTACGCAGTTGGTCGATCAGCAGCGTCGCGGCGTGCGCGCCTTTGGCACGCGCGGGCTGCCGGATGGTTGTCAAGGCGGGCTTGCTCACCGCGACCGCCGCGGAGTCGTCGAAGCCGACGACGGACAGGTCGCGGGGTACGTCGTGGCCTAGGGCTTCGAGCTCGGCGATCGCGCCGAACGCCAACTCGTCGGTCAGGCAGACGATTCCGGTCGTGCTTGGCGCTCGCTCCAGGAGGAGTCGGACGGCCTGCCTGGCGTGGCCACGGTCGTTCGCCGGGCAGGAGATCGTTGTGGGCATGGGGATTGCGGCCTGTTCGGCTCCCGCGCGCCAGCCGGCCATCCGCTCCCGTACGACGTAGCTCGCGCTCGCCGCGTACGGCGACACCTCGGCGCACTCGGTCGGGCCGGCGGCGACCGTGATCGCGCCGATCCGCTGGTGCCCGAGGTCGGCGAGATGGCCGATCGCGGCCGTCGCGCCGGCGCGGTCGTCGATGTTGACGCTGGGCACGCCTGCTTGCGGCTCCTGGTCGACGAGGACCGCGGGGATGCCGCGCTTGCGGGCGGCGTCCAGGCCCGGCGAATCCTCGTCGACGGAGTAGATGACGAGCCCGTCGACCATCGCCTTCGCCATCGGGTTGCTGTCGCTGCCGCGCGGGACGGAGACCACGGTGATCGCGTAGCCGGCTTCCTGGGCGTGCTCGGCCAGGCCGGCGAGGAACTGCGACGACACGGGGTCGGTGAACGCGTAGCCGAGGTCGTCGGTGAACAGGACCCCGAGCGTGTCCGTCCTGCCGGTGCGCAGCGAGGCGGCCAGCGGGCTCGGGCCCTCGTACCCGAGCTCTCTCGCGGTCGCGAAGATCCGCTCCCGCAGGTCGGCCGAGAGCTTCTCGGGCCGGGAGTACGCGTTGGACACGGTCGTTCTGGACACGCCGAGCCGCTGTGCCAGCCGCAGCATCGTGGGGCGGTCCATGTGAATCGATCAACCTTCCGTTGGTGAATCGAGAAACTACGCGTTCACCTGGCCTTCGTCAAGGCCCCCTTGGGCTTGACGACTTATGTTGTCAATGGTTCGGTGAGGGCATGCGAGACATCGAGGTGATCGAGTCACCGGCGGTCGCGGCGACGGCGTTGGACCCGGTGCGGTCGCGGTTGCTGGCCGAGCTGCGGGAGCCCGCGTCGGCGGCGACGCTGGCCGCGCGCGTCGGCGTGCCGCGGCAGAAGGTCAACTATCACCTGCGGCAGCTCGAGGCCCACGGGCTCGTGGAGGTCGCGAGCACCAAGGCGTGGGGCGGGCTCACCGAACGGCTGCTGGTCGCGACCGCGGCCGGGTACGTGGTCTCGCCGTCGGCACTCGGGCAGGCGAGCTCGGAGCCGTCGCGGTCGCGCGACCGGCTGGCGGCGTCGTACGTCGTGGCGTTGGCCGCGCGTGTTGTCACCGAGCTCGGTTCGATGCTGCGCGTCGCCGCGAAGCAGGGGAAGCGCGTTCCCGCGTTGGGGATCGACACGGCGATCAGGTTCGCGACTCCGGCGGACAGGGCCGCGTTCGCGGACGAGCTGACCTCGGCGGTCACGAAGCTGGCGGCGAAGTACCACGACGAGAAGGCGTCCGACGGGCGTTGGCAGCGCGTCGTCGCGGCCGTTCATCCGGTGCCGAAGGGCGTGGATCCCTCGGCGCAGAAGGAGGAAACGGTATGAAGCGGCGGCTCGAGATCACCGTTCCGGGCACGCCGGAAGAGGTCTGGGACGCGATCGCCACCACCGAGGGCCAGTCGGCTTGGGCGTTCCCGGCCGAGATCTCCGAGCACGAGGTGAAGATCCACCGCGCGCCGTTCGGTCCCGATGTGACGGGGACGGTTGTGGCTTCCGAACGGCCGCGGCGGTTCGCGTACGAGGAGCCTGTCCACGCGGGCTTGCCCGTGCTCGCGGTCGAGTTCCTCGTCGAGGCACGAGATCAGGGCACCTGCGTCGTTCGCGTCGTCACCGGGTTCGCCGACGCGGGCGAGGAGTGGGAGGACCTGCTCGACGGCGCCACCGAGGGCTGGCGGATGTCGTTGCGCATCCTGCGCGCTTACCTGACGCATTTCGCCGGTCGCAAGTCGACGATCGTGGAGGCGACGTTCGACACCGGCAGGCCTGCCGCTGAGCTTGACGTCGTCGCCCGTCGACTGTTCGGCGGGCTCGGTCTCGCTGGCCTGACGGCGGGCGACGCGTTCCGTACACCTTCCGGCGCACCGCCGCTGGCCGGGACGGTGGAGTACACCAGCCCGGGCTACTTCCTGCTGCGCACCGACGAGCCTTCCCCTGCCCTGTACGCGATCTCCGCGTTCCCGATGGCGACACCGAGCGTCTCACTCAACGTGCTCGGCCATCTCTACGGCGGCGGCGAGGCCAGCGGCGACTGGCAGCGGTGGCTGGCCGATCTCGCGCTGCCCGGGAGTTGACGCAAAGCAGGTACGGGACCCGTCACGGTGACCCATGCTGAGGCGTGACCAGAGTGAGCCGCCTGACGGGGTTCCTGTTTCTCGCCGCCACGTTGTTGTTCCTCATCGCCGCGACCATCCTGTCGGCGATGTTCGACTGGCCCGACATCCTGCGCGAACCACCGGACGTCGTGCTGCCCGCCTTCGTGGCGGGCGGAACCAGCCTGGTGTGGACCTGGTTCGCGGTCGCGTGGACGTACGCGATCCTCGCGGTGCCGGTCCTGCTCCTGCCCGCGGCGCTCGGCCGGCAGTCCAGCCTCGCGCTGAAGGTCGCGACGTACGCCGGCGCCGCTTCGGTGCTGCTGTCGCTGATCGGCTTCCTGCGTTGGGTATTCGTCGTCCCGCCACTCGCCGCCGCGTACGTCGGCGGTGACGAGGCGGCGGGCTCGGCGTGGATGGCGCAGCACCAGTACGGTGGCGCACTGCTCGGCGAGCACCTCGGCCAGCTGCTCGCGATCGCCTGGTCCGTGACCGTCAGCATCGTGATCCTGCGCACCCGCGTGCTGCCGGTGTGGATCGGTTGGCTCGGGCTGTTCGCGAGCGCGGTCTACTTCACCGGCCAGGCCGACATCATGTCGACCGCGATCCCGACGTTCCCCGTCTGGGATCTCGGCGGCCTGCTCGGCAGCTACCTCTGGGCAGCCTGGCTGCTCGTCCTCGGTGTCATGCTGCTGGTCCGCCGGCGTTCAACGGCATGATGGGAACGTGACTCGCGACCAGATGCTCGCCCTGTGCGGCAGCCTGACAGGTGCCGTTGAGGAGTACCCGTTCGGCGACGGGGTCGCGGTGTTCAAGGTGGGCGGCAAGATGTTCGCCCTGGTGCCGGTCGACGACTCGGCGTCGAGCGTGACGCTGAAGTGCGACCCCGACCTCGCCCTCGAGCTCCGCGCCCGCCACACCGCCGTACGTCCGGGCTACCACACCAACAAGCGGCACTGGAACACCGTCGACCTCGACGGCAGGATCCCCGACGACGAGGTCGAGGACATGGTCACGCACTCCCACGCCCTGGTCGTGAGCCGCCTCCCAAAGGCAGAACGGGCCCGCTTCTCCACAGCCGGCTGACGCGACCTCGTCGCCAGGACCCCACCTCAGGCCGGGGTCCGGCACAGGACGATGTCGAGCAGCCGGTCGACCAAGTGGTCCACCTCTCCCACGGGCATCGGCGTGGTGAAGAGGGCGCGGAAGTAGATCGGCGCCACCACCACTTCCAGCAGCTCGTCCAGCGTCGGCGCAGCCTCGCCTCGGGCGGAGGCGCGCGACAGCATGGCTTGGAGCTCGCGGGTCCGCTCGACGAACGCCGGCGCCGGTTCCCGCGGCGTGCCCGGGCGGACTTCCAGCAGAGCGGCGCGCAGCACGAGCGGCACCAGCACCTTCTCCAGGTCCGACGCCACCAGCCGCGCGTACGCCAACAGGTCGGACCGCAAAGACCCCGTGTCCGGCACCGGGGCCGACGAGGCGAAGCGGGAGCTGATCGCGTCGTTCAGGATCTCCGACGTCGTCCCCCACCGCCGGTACAACGTCGCCTGGTGCACGCCGGACCGCTCGGCGATCAGCGGCACCGTGATCGACTCGAACGGCAGTTCGTCCAGCAGCGACACGACGGCGTCGTGCACCGCCGTCCGCACCCGCGCGGTCCGCCCGCCGGGGCGTTGCATCGTTCGTCCGTTCCCCATGCGAAGAATCATAACGCGAGATCTCTTGCATTAAGCAAGCCCGGAGCCTACAGTCACTGATGCGAGGATCCTCGCATTAAGACTGAGCCAGGGAGACGAGCAAGATGAAGCGGTGGCTGGTCCGGGCAGCGACCGGACTCTCGATAGGAGTCGCGGCACTGGCCGCGATCACGGGTGCGGGATGGACGCCGGCGGCGGAGGCGATCGAAGCGGTCTACCCGGCCCCAGTAGCACTGACCGAGCACGTGACCAAGGCCGTCGAGGAAGCTCCGATCCCGGCGTACGACCCCTCGCGACCGACCGCGGTCGTCCTGCTGGGCAGCAACGGCGCGAATGTCGTCGACGCGATGGCGCCGTACGTGACGCTCAAGGAGTCCAAGGCGTTCAACGTCTACACGGTCGCCCCGACCAGGCGCCCGGTCCCGCTCAACGGCGGCCTGGACCTCGTCCCCGACCTGAGCTTCCAGGACCTGGAGCGCCAGGTCCCGCTCGGCGTCGACGTCATCGTCGTCCCCGCGGTTCCGGACCCGAAGAAGCCGTCCTCGCAGCCGCTGAAGAACTGGCTGTACGAGCAGGCCACCGGCGGCGCGACGCTCGTCGGAGTCTGCGTCGGCACCGAGCTGATCGCCGACCTCGGCCTGCTGGACGGCCGCCCCGCGACCTCGCACTGGTTCGGCCTGACGCCGCTGACACACGACTTCAAGCAGGTCGAGTGGATCCGCGGCCCGCGCTACGTCGACGACGGCGACATCATCACCACCGCCGGAGTCCTGTCCGGCATCGACGGCGCCCTGCGCGTCATCGAGCGGTACGCCGGCGAGGCGACCGCGCGCCAGGCTGCCGACGCCGTGCGCTGGCCGTCCTACTCGCCCGGCAAGCCGGGCCCCGCGCCGGACTCCAAGCTGGCGCTGTCGGACCTCGCGACGCCGATCAACCTGGCGTTCCGTACGCCGACGCAGCTAGGCGTCCTGCTCACCGAGGGCGTCGGCGAGATCGAGCTGGCCTCGATCCTGCGGCCGTACACCGAGCGGTCGTTCATCGCCCGCCCGCTCCCCCTCACGCTGGACGGGCAGCCGATCCGGTCGCGGCACGGGCTGACGTTCGTCCCGCGCTCGACGCTCGCCAACACAGCCGGCCAGCTGGACCGGCTGATCGTCCCGGGCGAGGCGGCGGCAGCGGCCGCCGATCCGGCGATCGCCAAGGCGGCCAGCGAGGCCGGGATGACGGCGGAGTACGTCCACACCCGTGGCGGCTTCCCGTTCGACGACGGCCTGCGCGACCTGGCGGCGCACTCCGACCTGGCGAGCGCCACGTGGACGGCCAAGGTGCTGGAGTACGCGGCGCCCGACGACCTGAGCGGACCGGCCTGGCCGTGGGTGCCGACACTGCGGCTGCTGCTCGTCGCGCTGGCCGGCGCGCTGGTCGCCGCGGGGATCGTCTGGGTGCTGCGCCGCTGGCCCGGAGTACGCCGCTTCGCCGGGCACTACCTCGAGATGGTCGTCTCGATGCTGGCCGGGATGATGCTGCTCGACCCGGTCTGGACGTCGATCTTCCGCGGGCTGTCGGAGCAGATTCTCCCGTACACCTTGGTGATGGCGGCGAACATGACCCTCGGCATGGGTCTGTGGATGTGGCTCCGCGGGCACTCCTGGCGGATGATCGGCGAGATGAGCGCGGCGATGGTGGCCCCGTTCGTCCTGCTGCTGGTCCCCACGCTGCTCGGACTGCTCACCGGCCACGAGCTGATGATGATCGGCCACACCCTGATGCTCGTCACGATGCTGATCCCGATGCTCGTGCGCCGCCAGCACTACAGCGCCAAGCACGACCGCGGACCGTTCCGCTGGTCGCGCAAGCGCAAGCCAGCGGAACAGCCCGTACGGCATGACGTTCTGGAGAGCGTCAGCTCACGCTGACGCCAGCTCCTCCTCGGCTGCCCGCGTTCGCACGGCGAGCGGGGGCAGGCGCCGTTCCAGCGCGACCATCGCCAGGCCAGCGAGCAGCGACGCCGCCGCGATGACGAGCCACGGCGCGGCCGGCTGCCAGCCGAACAGCTGCGTGAACAGCGCCGGCCCGATCGCGCCGGCGAGCGCGAACGAGAACTGGAACGTCGCCAGGTAGCTGCCCCGCTGCTCGGCCGGCGCCGCCGCGGCGGCCAGCGCGTTCGACGTCGGCGCGTGCAGCAGCTCGGCCAGCGTGTACGCGGCGGTCACCAGCAGCAGGAACGGCAGAACGGCGATGGTCGGCAGGCCCAGCGTCGTCGCCATCAGCACGCCCCAACCGGCCCAGAGCACCGCCGCGACGAACAACACCCGCGTGCGCCGCCGCCCCTCTGTCCGCTTCACCACCCACACCTGGCACAGGGCCAACGCAGCGGTGTTCGCGCCGAGGAGGACGGCAACCAACCAGCCCGGCCCCGCCAGCGCATCGGCCATGAACACCGGCAGTCCGAGCGCCAACATCCCACTGCACAAGGCGAAAACGGTGTTCGCGCCGACGAGCGCGACGAACGGCTTGTCCCGCAGCGGCCCTACGCCCAGACCAGGCGTCTTCGGCGCTGGCGATGCCTTCGTTGCCGGCAGACCGCGCCACAGCACCAGCGCGGACAGCAGGAACGTCGCCGCGTTCACCACCACCGCGATCTGGTAGGCGGACTCGTTCCCGACCGCGAGCAACAGCGCCGCGAGCACCGCACCGAGCCCGACGCCGGTGTTCTGCGCCGCACCGGCGACGCCGTACGCACGGTCGCGCTCCGGCGCGCTCGCCAGCTCGGCGATCAGGGTGAAGATCGACGACCAGTACGCGCGCTGCCCGAGCGCCGCCAGCAGCGCGAACACCACCAGCGATCCCGGCGACCCGACCCACAGGTAGCCGAGGAAGCCGATGCCCTGCAGGACCAGGCCACCGAGGACGATCGCCCGCGCACCGAGCCGGTCGACCAGCCGGCCGATCAGCAGCGGCAACGGCAACGTCGCGAGCTGCGCGAACGACAGGCACCAGCCCACCGTCGACAACGGCAGATCCGCGACCTTCGTGAAGTAGAGCAGGGAGACCGGCAGGTACAGACCCGCGCCGAGCATGTCCACGAGCAGGACCGCGATCAGCACGCGCAGCCAGCCAGGTGTCGGTTTGGACGACATGGAGAACCCCTTCGGGAGCGGCAGAAGTCGTTCGCCATCGTGCGTTCGACTGCAGGGGGTGCGCCAATCATTCTGTTCAGACAGAATCGTCGACTGTGATCCGGTACCACTTCACGGCCGTCTCGACGGCCGCCTCGCGGTTCGGCTACTCGCCGCTGCTCGAGGTGCGCAACGCGCTGCGCGTGCTGCATCCGCTGAGCCGAGCGTTCTTCCCGGCGTACGACACCTGGCGACGTACGGCGCAGGAGCTCGTCGACGGCGCCGGGCTCGACCTGCGGTTTCTCTACGCGCTGGTGCCGCCGGCGAACTACGTTCCGGACTTCCTCGCCCCGCCCGCCGCGCCGGAGCCCGCGGCGATCGAGGACGAGCTGGCCGCGGTTCGCTCGACACCGTTGACGCGGGTCAGGACCGAGCTCGGCCTGATCGAGCACTGGCTCGCGCCCGGCACCGACCGGCGCCGCGTCGCCGAGGTCCGCGCCCTGAGGCACCGCCCGGCGCTCGTGCGGGACCGTGCCGCGGACGAGTTGCTCGCATTCTGGGAGCTCGTACTGTTCCCCGACTGGCCCCGGATTCGTGCTTGCCTGCAAGGAGATCTGGACCGTCGAGCGCAGGACCTCGCGCGTGGCGGCGTGGCGTCCACGTTCGGCGCCTTGAGCGAAGGCATCCGCTGGCGACGGGACACGCTCGAGGTCCGGCGGCCGTTTCCCGTCGAGGTGGAGCTCAACGACGAGGGCCTGGTGCTGATGCCGTCGGTGTTCGCAGGCAATCGGCTGGGTGGTGCGACGGATCCGCCGAGCCAGCCGACGGTCTGGTACCGCGCGTACGACGTGCACCAGGTCTGGCGTACGCCCGCGCCCGTGCCCGACGGCCTGGTGCGGGCGCTCGGCCGCACGCGGGCGCGCATCCTCGCGCGGCTGCATCAGCCGACCGCGACCACCCAGGTCGCCGCGGACCTGGACGTCGCGGCCGGCCACGTCGCGGAACAACTCGCCGTCCTCAGAGCCGCTGGGCTCGTCCAGTCCCAGCGCAGCGGACGGCTGATGCTCAACCAGCGGACGCCTTTGGGCGACGACCTCGTTTCCGCCACGCCTGGCCCGCGATGATCACGAGGACGATCCCGAGCGACAGCCACAGACCGTACGACGAGATCTTCTCGGCAACCTCGACGGCGGGTCGCCCGATCGCGAATCCCAAGCCCGCATAGACGCCGACCCTGATCGCCGTGCCGATGACGTCGATGACGAGGAACGTCCGCAACCGCATGCCCGACCACCCCGCCGCGGCGTAGACCAGCGACGACGGGATCGGGGTCCACGGCGCCATCGCCACCGCGGGCCACAGCAACCACCGACTCGGCCGCTCGGCCTTGCGCGCGAACCAAGCGGCCGCTCGGCCCTTGCCGCCGAACTTGCGCACGAGCCCCGGTCCCCACAGCCTGCCGGCCCACCACACGAGCGCGTCGAACTTCATCATGCCCGCGATCCCCACCACGACGACGACCGCGAGCGGCACCTGCCCCACGTTCGCGAACGCGCCCGCCGCGATGATCGCCTCCTTCGAGCCGGTGAGCAGCTCGAGCAGCACCGGGTTGGTGCCGAGGAGAATCGGCCGCAGCGGCCACATCGCCGTGTAGAACATCGCCATCAGTCCGAGCGCGGTCCACGCGACCACGTCCTTGCGCCCCGGCGTTCCCTCCCACGGCACCCACCGCGAGGACCTCGCCGGCAGTACGTTGGTTGTCATCTCAAGCCACCTCCACCTCTCCCGTTCATGCTCGGCGGGCTGGACGTTCGGCTGAGAGAGCGAAGTGTCACGACCTCTCCGTGCGGATCGCATGGGTGACCCGTTAATGCGTGGTGGCTGGGCAGCCGAGGTCGCTACCGTCGGCGGTCATGACCGAGCCGCCCGAGCCTGGCTACTACGAGTTCCTCGACTTCAACGCCCCGCTGTCCGACGGCCGGGCGGACGCGATCGCGGTTCAGCTCGCCGTTGGTTCGAGCCGGCGCGAATCGTCGACGTCGGCTGCGGCTGGGGTGAGCTGCTCCTCCGTACGCTGGCCGCCGCGCCGGCCGCGACCGGGCTGGGGGTGGACACCGACGCGCGAGTGATCGAACGCGCCAACGCGAACGCCGCGCATCGTGGGCTCGCCGAGCGCGTCACGTTCACCGTCGAGCCCGCGGGCGCGACGGCCGAACCCGCCGACGTGGTGATCTGCGTCGGCTCCGACCACGCGTACGGCGAGCGCCAGGACGCCGCCCTCAAAGCGCTGCACGACGTCGTCAGGCCGGGCGGCCGGTTGTTCTTCGGTACCGGGTTCTGGGAACGCCCACCCACCGAGGCCGAGGCGGAGTCGATCGGCATGCGGCCTGACCTCCCTGCACGACCTTGCCGGCCTGGTCGACCTCACCATCGCCGCCGGCTACCGGCCGCTGTTCATCCAGACGGCCAACCGGGACGAATGGGAACAGTTCGAGGCCGGCTACCTGGCCGACTGGGAGACCTGGCTGGTCCAGTACGGCGACCACTCCACCGCCGAAGGCGTCCGCGAGCAGTCCGACAAGCACCGCAACGGATGGCTGCACGGCTGGCGGAACGTCCTCGGCTTCGCCTACCTCACCCTCGGGCGGCCAGCCCGCTAGCCACCGCCGCACCTCCACCCGTGGCCGTGATCATGATGGTGATCATGAAGTCAGAGCATGGCTATACGCCACTCTCGCTTCATGATCCCGCTCATGATCACCGGCGCAATTCTGCTTGACGGGCGGATCGGCGGCAGGCACGCTGTGAGCGTCTGAGACCGAATCCATGCACGCAGGGGAAGGGGGTGCCGCGTTGAAGCTGCTGAGGAACCTTGTGTCCACCCAGCTCCGCGGAGGTCCGCTTGCCCCGCTCGGTTCGTAGCGCGTTTCTCGACGCGCTCGACGTTCAGCCCGACCCGTTCCAACTCCAGGCCATGGCCGCCCTCGACGAGGGTCGCTCGGTCCTCGTCATGGCTCCCACCGGCTCCGGCAAGACGTTCGTCGCCGACTACGCGGTCGCGCGCGCCGTCGACGCTGGTACGCGCGCCATCTACACGACGCCGCTGAAGGCGCTCAGCAACCAGAAGCACCGCGACCTGTCCGCCCGGCTCGGCGCCTCGCGGGTCGGCCTCATCACCGGCGACCGGGTGGTCAACCCGAGCGCGCCGGTGTTGGTGGTGACGACCGAGGTGCTCCGGGCGATGTTGTACGACGGTGCGTCCGCGCTGTCGACGCTGGGCGCTGTCGTTCTGGACGAGTTCCACTACCTGCAGGACGTCGAGCGGGGCGCGGCGTGGGAAGAGGTCGTGATCCACGCGCCCGCCCACGTACCGCTCGTCTGTTTGTCGGCGACGATCCCCGATGTGGAAGCTGTGCACGCGTGGCTCTCGCAGGTGCATGGGCCGACGGAACTGGTGGTCGCGGCGGAACGGCCGGTGAAGCTCAACCATCTTTACGCTGTTGGGAATCTGCACCACGCGACGCCATTGCTCCTTCCTGTACACCTCGATGGTCAGGTGAACTCGGCGGCTGAGCTGCTCGATGGCGCTCGCCGGGACACCCGCGGCGACGGGCTTCGCGTTCGCGACCGGGACCGGCCGGTGCCACCGGAGCGGGGCGACCTGATCGCCCACCTGCGGGCGAACGACCTGGCGCCGATCATCTGGTTCGTACTGTCTCGCGCCGGGTGCGACTCCGCGGTGGTCGAGTGCGTCGAGAACGGCGTGCAGCTCACCGACGAGGCGGAGCGAGTGCGGATCCGTACGCTCGTCGGCGACGCTTTGGCGCCGTTGTCCGGTGGGGAGCTGCGGGCGATCGACGCCGGGCGGTGGCAGCACGCGCTCGAGGCTGGGGTCGCCGCTCACCACGGGGGCTTGGCGCCGGTGCAGCGTGAGGTGGTCGAGGCGGCCTTCGCCGAGGGGCTGGTGAAGGTGGCTTTCGCTACCGAGACGTTGGCTCTGGGGGTCAACCTGCCGGCTCGGACCGTCGTCATCGACCGGGTGGTGCGGGCTTCGGGTGAGCTGTTGACGGCGGGCGAGTTCGCCCAGCTGGCCGGGCGAGCGGGGCGGCGCGGGATCGACGAGGTGGGGCATGTGGTCGTGCCTTGGTCCTCGCACGTTCCGTTCCATCGGGTCGCCGCCTTGGCTGGAGGTCACCTGGCGGCTATCCGGTCGGCTTTCCGGGTGACGCCGGCGATGGCCGCGAACCTGGTGCGGATCTGCACTCCTGCTTCGGCGGTCACTGCCGTGGAGTCGTCGCTGCGGCACCATCGGGCATTGGATCACTCCTCGGTCCTGCGGACGGATCTGACCCTGCGTCGCGCCGAGCTCGAGGCGCTGGGGCCGGAGGTCGAGGCCCAGGTCGCGCCGGCGGCGCCTCGGCGGGACGACAACCTCGCGGCCGTCGTCGCCGGCGACGTCGTCGTCGACTCCGGCGCTCCGGGGCGCGGGCCGGTCGTGGTGCTGGCGGTGGGTCGGAAGCGCGGGGCGGCGTACGTCGAGGCGATCGGCAGCAACGGGCGGCGGGTTCAGCTCACCCCGTCCTCGCTGCGCGGCCGTGCTGCCGTGGTGGGTCGGCTCGACCTTCCGGAATGGGAGCCGACGCAGCGTGGGCATGCCCAGCGGGCCGCCGATGCCCTTGCACTGTTGGACGTTCCGGAGGTGCCTCTCGAGGAGGCGCCGGTGAACGGTCGCCCACCGAAGGCGGCGGGGCAGCGGCGTCGCCTGGTCGAGTCGATCGCCAGCCTCTCTGGCCTGTTGGAGGAGAACACCACCGGCGTACGCGACGAGCTGGACCGCATGATCCGCCTGCTGTCACGCCGGGGACATGTCGTCAACTGGACGTTGACAGAGTCGGGCCACGCGGTACGGCGGCTGTTCCATCCGTCCGGGCTGCTGTTGGCCGAGTGCCTCGCAGCGGGGGTGATGGACGACCTCGACGCGCCCTCGTTGGCCTCGGCGGCTTCTTGGTTCACCGTACGAAGCCGCCTCGGCGCCCCGCCCTCGACCGGCATCGCGACGCCCGAGCTCGCCACCCGCTGGTCGCTGGTGCGCGAGGTGACCCGTTCGGTGCAGGCGGACGAGCTGGCCTGCGGCCTGCCACCCACCCAGCACCCCGAACCCGCCCTCGGCGTCCCGTTGCACCGCTGGGCCAGCGGCGCCCCGCTTGACGTGGCCCTCGCCGGCAGCGGCGTCTTGGTCGGAGACGTCGTCCGCGAGGTCCGCCAGGTCGCCGAGCTCCTCGAACAGGTGCTGACCGTGCCGGGAAAGCACCAAACCACCGCCGAAGAAGCCGTCCTCGCCCTCCGCCGCGGAGCCATCGTCGCCGACGACCGCTAGACACCCGCCCAATCAGGCAGCTGACAACGCAGTTGCACCGCGCCCCACCACGAGGCGCGCCCTCCACCTGCCCCAGCAGCACCCCGCCACCCCGGCCACCAGCTACATCGCCACCAGTCCCCGGGCGGTCCCCCGGGACCACCGCTCACCCCCGGCACCACCTGTCCCTTCCGCCACCACCAGGCGCAACCCTCCACCCGCTCCGGGAACCCCGCCACCAGGCACCAGCCCGCCACCCGCGGCGTCCCCGGCACCACCGGCCACCCCGGCGGTCCTCGGCCACCAGCCCCTGGCCATCCCCGTCACCTGGCGCGGCAGCCCCTGGCTGCGGCTAGGACGTGGCGAGGGGGCGTTCGTCGACCACGCTCTTCATCACGATCGTGGAGGTGAGGCGGCGGACGCCGGGGAGGGTGGCGAGCTTCTCGTCGCGGAGGCGTTGGTATGCGGCGATATCGGCTGTCGCGATGCGGACGAGGTAGTCCGGGTCGCCGAAGAGGCGTTCGGCGTGCCGGACCTCGGGGATCGCGGCGAGGCTGCGTTCGAAGTCCGTGATCGTTCCGGCGTCCTCGCGGTCCATCGTCACCATCGCGAGCACCTCGAAGCCGAGCCCGACCGCCGCCCGGTCGATCACGGCGCGGTAGCCGCGGATGACGCCAGACCGTTCCAGCTCCCTCAGCCGGCGGTGACAAGGCGCGACGCTCAGGCCCACCCGCTGGGCGAGCTCGGTGACCGTCAGCCGGCCCTCACCCTCGACGAGCGCAAGGATCTTGCGGTCGATCGCGTCCACACTCGTGATCTTATCTCTCAGCCGTCATTCGGCGCACAAAGTCGCAATCATCTCTCGGCAAGATTGAAATATCGTTGCCGAACGTGGCCCAACCGCTCGACTATCTTCCCCTCGCCGCGGCGGCGTTCGGCATCCCGCAGTACCTCCCGCAGATCGTCAAACTGCGCATGACCGGCGACACCGAAGGGGTCTCCTGGGCGTGGGCGACGCTGACCAGCCTGAACAACGCGGCCTGGCTCGGCTACTTCGTCCTCTCCGAGTACTGGACCGCGACCGTCCCGTCGTCCGCCGCGATGCTGCTCGCCGGAACGGTCTCGGTCATGCTCGCGATCCGCGGCCGCCTCTCCTCGCGCGCCGCCCTCGTGGTCGCCGCCTGGGCAACGGCACTCGCCACGGCGTACGTCGCGGCAGGCAGGATCGGCCTCGGCACACTCCTCACCGCCGCGTCCGTCGTCCAGGTCGCGCCGTCGATCTGGACCGCGTACCGAACGGCCAACCCCACCGGCATCTCGCGCGGCACCTGGCTCCTCATCGGCGGCGAGCTCACCTGCTGGACGGTCTTCGGCCTCTACCAGTCCGACCCGCGGCTGCTCGTCCTCGGCGTCACCGGGGTCGCCGCGAGCGTCGCGATGCTCGCGCGTACTCAGGCGTGGGCAGTGCGGAACCGGTCGCGGTAGTCCGACGGCGCGATCCCGACCAGCCGATGGAACGCGCGCCGCAGCGTCTCCGCCGTACCGAACCCGTAGCGGCGAGCGATGCTCTCCACCGGATCGTCGCGTTCGGCCAGCGCGCGTTGGGCCGCTTCGATGCGCACGCGTTCGACGTACGAAGCCGGCGGAACGCCTACCTCGTTGGTGAATCTCCGCTGCAGATGCCGCGAGCTCATGCCGGCCAAGTCGGCGAGGTCGGCGATGCCGTGCCGCCCACCGGGGTTGGCGTGGATCGCGTCCACCACCGTACGCAACGTGTCACTGGCTGGCTGCGTCGACCAGAGCGGAACGCTGAACTGGGACTGGTTCCCCGGCCTGCGCAGGAACATGACGAGCTCGCGCGCGACCTCGAGCGCCGCCTCGCGACCCAGGTCGAGTTCGATCAACGCGAGCGCGAGATCCATGCCCGCCGTCACACCGGCCGAGGTCCAGATTCGTCCGTCCTGGATGAAGATCGGGTCGCAGTCGACGTTCACCGCCGGGTACTCGCGGGCGAGCCGGACACCCAGCCGCCAGTGCGTCGTGACCCGCTTGCCGTCCAACAGGCCAGCCTCGGCGAGCAGGAACGCACCCGTACACACCGAGGTCACGCGCTCGGCGTGCCCCGCCGCGGCGACGACCCACGCGACCAGGTCGGGATTCGCCATCGCCTCCTGGACACCATTTCCACCGACGACGACCAACGTGCCGGTCTCGCTCGGATCGGCGTCGGCAATACCGCTGTCGGCGTACACGGCCAGTCCCATGTTGGAACGCACCTGGCCTGCGGTAGGCGCGACGATCCGGCAGGGGTAGCCGGCCCGCCGGAGCACCTCGAACGGCCCCGTCAGGTCGAGCGTCTGGTAGTTCTCGAAGATCACGAACGTGACGGGTCCTGGCTCCATCCCACCAGCATGCGCGCCATCCCGCCTGTCGTCTACGCCACGTACCCCACAGATCGCGACATGTCCTCCGTCAACGCCTGCCCGTGCTCGAGCCGGATGACCTGGTCGGCCCGCGCGATCGTGGCCGGCCGGTTGGAGACGACGAGCAGCGTCCGGTCCCGGTTCGCGAGCAGCCGGTCCCACAGCCGGCGCTCGGTCTCGACATCCAGCGCGCTGGACACGTCGTCGAGGACGAGCAGGTCCGGGTTCCGTACCAGCGCCCGCGCGAGCGCCGTCCGCTGCACCTGCCCACCGGACAGCCGCACCCCGCGCGCCCCGACCTCGGTGTCGAGCCCGTCGGGCATCGCCTCCACGTCCTGGTCGAGGACAGCCGTGCGCACCGCGGCGTCGAGGTCGTCGGCGCGGTGGCCCAGGAGCACGTTGTCCTGCAACGTTTCGCTGAACAGCCGCGGAACTTGCGGTACGTACGCCGCACGAGGCGGTACGAGGAACGCGGCGAGGTCGTCGATCGGCTGGTCGTTCCAGCTGACAGTTCCGCTCCGTACCGGTAACAGCCCGAGAATTGCGCGCAGCAACGTGGTCTTGCCCGCGCCGGCGGGGCCGGTGACGACGGTGAAGGTTCCACGCTCCAAGGCGAAACTTACGGCGTCGAAACCTCGGCCGGACCTTTCGTGGATCGCGCCGAGTCCGTCCACCGTGAGCGCCTCGAACGCGGGGTGCAGGACGGATGTCAGCTGCTCGGCCTCGTCCAGCGGTCGGTGCACCACCAACGACGACTTGTCGGGCGCCAGCTTCGCCATGCGATCGACGGCAACCCCAGCTTGACGGTGCCGGGAGATGAGCTGTCCGGCGTAGTACGGCACCCACACGAGGCTGCCGATATAGCTGACGAACAAGGCCAAATCGCCAACGGTGAAGGCACCGCGATGCATGGCCGGCGCTGCCAGCAGCAGGACCGCACCGACGCTGAGGTCGACCGTGGCGCGGTTGAAACTACCGAGAAGCTGACCGAGGAGCTGGTCCTTGAGGCCAGTGCGGCGTCGACGTTCGTTCAGGCGGGCGAGGTGGCGCTGGATCTCGTTCCCCGCGTGGCCGGACTTCACCGCGAGCACCGCGCCGAAGAGTTCGCCGAGCAGCCCGGTCACCGCGGCCGTCGCCTGCCGGTAGCTGACTCGGAGAGAACGGATGCGCCGAGTCGCCAGCCTGGTGACGAGCACGACCGTGACCAACGGCAGCACGACGACGAGCGCGATGACCGGCTGGATGGAGAGCATGATCACCATCGAGCCCACCGCGGTGACGACCTTCGAGGCGGCGGTGATGGCGGTCTGCAGGAAGGACAGGAAGTCGTCGCTGTCGTCGCGGAACCGGCTGACGGCCTCGCCCGGCGACGACGCCAACGCGCCGGCCTGCATGCCGCCGCTGTGCAGCTGGGCTCGTAGCAGGTTGAGTCTGAGCAGGCCGCGCATGTGTTCCCAGGCGTGCGTACGGACGACGCCGCCCCACATCACCGCGATCCGCACGAGCTCGGCGGCCCCGAGAACCGCGATGATCTCGAGGATCCCGAACCCGGCCGGCCTCGCGCCGGAGAGCGCGTCGAACACCTTCTGCAACAGCCAGCCGATGAGCAGCATCGAGGCGCTCCAGGCCGTGAGCTGCAGGAAGCTGAGCGCGAACAGGCCCGGTCGGTAGCGGGCGATCCTGGTGGCGATCTGCCAGGTCGACAACTGTTCGCTCATCTGAGCACACCCTCCGAGGCGGTGGCGAGTAGTCCCTTGAACCGCGAGGTTGCCGCGTCAACGAGTGCTTGACGCGGGCCGTGCTCGACGATGCGACCGCCCTCCAGGACGACGATCTCGTCGGCACGGTCGAGCGTGCCCAGCCGGTGCGCGATGACAATGGCGGTGCGTCCGGCGAGCAGTTTGTCCATGGCCCGTTCGATCCGTACCTCGCTGAGGGGGTCGAGGCGGGACGTGGCCTCGTCGAGGACGACCACGCCGGGATCGCGGACGAAGACTCGGGCGAACGCGACGAGCTGAGCCTCGCCGGCGGACACTCCGGCACTGTCGGGTCCGAGCATGGTGTCGAGCCCGTTCGGGAGCGCGCGGAACCAGGGGCCGAGACCGAGGTCGTCGAGGATCTCGACGAGGCGGTTGTCGTCGGTCTGGTGCGCGCCGAACAGGGTGAGGTTGTCGCGTACGTTCGCTCCGAAGAGCTGGACATCCTGGGTGACAAGGGCGATCCGCTGGCGGAGACTGTCGAGCTGGACGTTCCTCAGATCGGTTTCGCCAATGCGTACGGCGCCTTCGGTGGGGTCGAGCAGGCGGAGGAGGAGCCGCGTCAACGTGGTCTTGCCACTGCCCGTTCGACCGACGACGCCGAGGACCTTGCCTGGTGCTAGCTCGAGGTCGATCCCGTGGAGGACGTTTGTCCCGCTGTGGTAGGCGAAACTTACGGCGTCCAGCCGGATGTTCAGCGGGCCGGCGGGAAGTGTCCGCGTGCCGGTGTCGTTCAGCGTCGGTCGTTCGTCGAGGAGCTGTTGGACTCTGGTGAATCCGGCGATGGCTTCCTGGGCGACCTGTTGCTGTTCGGAGATCTGCTCGAGCGGGTCGCGTACGAGGCTGGTGTACCGGAACAACAGGTAGACCGTTCCGAGGCTGATCGCGCCGGCCTGGAAGAGGACCGTGCCCGCGGCGAGGCTCAGGACGCCGCCGGCCGCGAACACCGCTGCGGTGATGACCCACATCGTGCGCGTCGCCATCGACGCTCTGATCGAGGCGCGGATGAAGAACGCCAACGCCCGTTGGAACTTCCTCACCGCGTACGCCCCGCCCGCGTTGGCGCGGAGGTCCTCGGCGCCGGTCAGCCGTTCCTCGATCTCGCCGAACAACCTCGCCGACGCCGCCCGCTTCTCGGTCGCGCGAGGGACGGCGAAGTTCCGGAACTTGCCGATCGTGAGCGCGGCGATCAGGACGAAGCCGAGCATGCCGAGTCCGATCCGCCAGTCCTCGACGATCACGACGACGAGGACGCCGAGCAGGGTGAGCGTGCTGCCGGCGACCTGGACGACGAACGAGGACAGGAACGTCGACATCGCGGTGACGTCGCCGTCTGTGCGTTCGATCAGCTCACCGGGCGAATGCCCGTCGTGGAAGGCCAAATCGAGATCGAGCGCGTGCTTGGCGACCTCCTCCCGCAGCGCGTTTGTGGCGACCCAGGCGAGGTGGGTGCTGACGTACCCGACGACGACGCTGAGCACCTGGTGCGCGAGCGAGACCCCGAGAAACGCGGCGGCGATGCCCGCGAGGAACGAGACCTCCCGCCCCTGCGCCGCGTGATCGATGAACGCCCGCAACAACTGCGGCCCCGCCAGCGGCAGCGCCGAGCTCGCGATGAGCAGCACACCCAGCCCAGCGAGCTGCAGCTCCCGCCCCTTGGCAAGAACGTTCACCAACCGCTGCCGCGAGGAGTACGCCACCTCAACCGTCGCCATGCCTCCACCGTGCCGCCTCCACGGCCTGGCGGCCACGACGCGCACCCCACACATCGCGCCACCAGCCGGAGGGCCCCTGGCAGTACCTCCCTCGGCGTGGCTGCCGGCCGTAGCGTCGGGGTATGGACCGTCAGGGCGGAAGCGGTCGCGAGAGAAGGGATTGACGATGGAGTACCGACGACTCGGATCCTCGGGGCTGAAGGTCAGCCGGATCGCCCTCGGCTGTATGAGCTTCGGTGACGGCTCCCGCATGCCGTGGGCGCTGGGCGACGAGGCGGGCGAGCCTATCTTCCGCCAGGCTGTCGAGCTCGGCATCACGTTCTGGGACACCGCCAACATCTACGGCTACGGCAGCTCGGAGGAGATCACCGGCCGGGCGATCAAGTCCTACACCCGCCGCGAGGACGTCGTCCTGGCGACCAAGCTGTTCCAGAAGATGGGTGACGGTCCTGGCGGCGCCGGCCTGTCCCGCCGGGCGGTGATGGAACAGGTCGACGCATCTCTTACGCGACTGGGCACCGACTACATCGACCTGTACCAGATCCATCGCTTCGACCCCGAGACGCCGGTCGAGGAGACGATGGAGGCGCTGCACGACGTCGTGAAGGCCGGGAAGGTCCGCTATCTCGGCGCATCGTCCATGTGGGCTTGGCGATTCGCCACCATGCAACACGCCGCGGACGTGCACGGCTGGACCCGCTTCGTGTCGATGCAGGACCAGTACAACCTGCTGCACCGAGAGGAAGAGCGCGAGATGTTCGGACTCCTCGCCCACCAAGGCGTGGGCAGCATCCCCTGGAGCCCACTGGCCGCCGGCCGGGTGGCCCGGCCCTGGGGCGAGAAGGGTACGAACCGGTCGGAGACCAACCCCGACGTCGACCCGCGGGGACGACCGCTCTACCTACCCAGCGATCAAGCCATCGTCGACGCGGTCCAAAGCATCGCCGAGGCACGAGGCGTGTCGATGGCCCAGGTCGCCATGGCGTGGGTGTTGAAGAATCCCGTCGTCACGGCACCGATCGTCGGGGCCACCAAACCCCACCACCTCGCCGATGCCGTCGCCGCCCTCGACCTCGAGCTCACCGAGGACGAGGTGCGATCCCTCGAGCAGCCCTACGTGCCGCGGCTTCCCACCTACTTCTAACGGCGGCGGCCCTTAATGGAACGAGACCCGCACCCGGGCGGGTGCGGGTCTCGAGGCTTCCGATCGGTCAGAAGCTCCGGTGGATGGTGTTGGACCGGATCTCGAACCCCTTCTTGAGGATCGGGTCGACGTACGCGACCTTCACGTAGACGTCGTCCTCGCCCCAGTCCTCGTCGTAGGTGCTGCAGCGCTGCCGGTCCTGGATCACGTAGTTACCGGCCGCGTCGGTGCTGAAACGGAACGGCAGGTCGTAGAGCTCGTCGTCGTCCCAGGTGTCCTCGCCCCGGACCTTGAGGCTCAGAACAGTCACAGCGGGCTGCACCAGGTGAGCGTGCCCGCTGACCGTCAGCCGGCAGTCGCTCGTTCCGGCGATGGTGCGGATGCTGAGGTTCGCGGTGCTCGACGAAGCGTTCGCCGTGGCACCGCTCAGGCCGGCGAACGTCGCGATCGACAGTAGGCAACTGCTGGGGCAACCGCTAGGGAGCGTGCCTCGCCATCACTAGGCGGTGCCTAGCGGACGCGGCAGACTTCGCCCTTGATGTCGGTGACGAAGTGGTCCTTGTCCCAGTGCTGGCTGAGGTACGCATAGCCCGTCGCGCCCTCGTAGCGACCCGTGCCGCCGGTGAACTCCTGGGTGCCGCCGGCGTGGCCGATGCCGACGGTGCCGGCCGTGGTGTCGACGTTGCCGATCGCCGTCTCCAGCGCCGAGAGCGTCGAGCCGTCCTTGAACGTGTACGTGAGGTCTCCGCTGACCGGACGGTAGGTGGGTGCCGTCGCCGGGGGTGTGCCGCGGGAGCCGAGGACGAACACCGTGTCCGCGTTGAAGTTGTGCTTGCCGCGAACGGTGCCGACCACGCAGGCCGCGCTCGGGGGTGGGCAGCCGACGGTGACGACCTTGTCCGAGATCGTCGCGTCGATCTCCTGGCAGCGCGAGTGCGCGCTCGCGAGGGTCGAGCCGGCGACGACGACGGCCACGGCGCCGGCACAGGCGACAGCGAACGCGGATAGGCGTAGCGATTTCATCGAGCCTCCAGTTGTGGGTACCGCGGCAGCCTAGGAACGCCAAGACCCCAACGGACGCGCCGATTCCGCGCGATCCACACCAGTCCAATAAAGATCAGATAACGCGGCGCAGCGCCGCCAGCCCCGCCGGGATCCGGTCGGCCGGGACACCGCCGTAGCCGAACACGAACCCGCTCGGGCCAGGCCGGTCGATCCCCCAGCCCGACACCGTACGGATGTGCACCCCCTCCGCCAGAGCCCGCGCGACGAGCTCGGTGTCGGGCGGCTGCCCGGGCGTGAGCAGCGCGGCCAGGTGCGTCCCGCCACTGGACTCGATCGGCTCGAGCTCCTCCGCGAAGTCCGAACGCAGGATGCCGATCAGCAGGTCGTGCAGACGTTCGTACGAGCGCCGCATCCGCCGGAGGTAGCGTGCCAGGTCGCCCTCCTCGATGAACGCCGCGAGCGCGCCCTGCATGGGCAACGCCGTACCGAAGTCGGCGGCGAACTTGGCGCTCCGCGACGCCTCGAGAAGCGGAGTAGGCACACCGAGGAACCCGACCCGAAGCGCCGGCAGCAACGTCTTCGAGAACGAGCCGACGTACAGAACGCGACCCGCCCTGTCCGTCGCCTGCAGCGGCGTGAGCGGGCGCCCGGTGAAGCGGAACTCCGAGTCGTAGTCGTCCTCGACGATCGCCGCGTCGTGCCGATCGGCCCAGGCGAGCAGCGCGGTCCGGCGCGACTCCGACATCGGCATGCCGAGCGGGAACTGGTGCGACGGCGTCACGTACACCAGCCGCGTCTCGGCCGGCAGCCGGTCGACCACCAGCCCCTCGCTGTCGACGGGCACCCCGACCACGCGGGCGCCGTGCGCGAGGAACGCGCGGTACGCCAACCGGTAGCCGGGATCCTCCATCGCCACCGTGTCGCCCGGCTCGAGCAGCACGCGCGCCGCGATGTCGAACGCCTGCTGTGCACCTGCCGTGATCACCAGCTGGTCGGGCGCCATCCGTACGCCGCGGCTCACCACGAGATGCCGCGCGAGCGCCTGGCGCAGCCGGGGAAGGCCGGCGGGGTCGGAGTAGTTGGCGTCGGTACGGGTGCGCAGCTGCTCGTTCAGCAGTGCCCGCCACCGCGCGAACGGGAAGCGGGAGTGCGCGGGGACGCCGGGCGCGAAGTTGAACTCCACAGCCGGAATGGCGAGGTCCGGAACGGCGAGCAGCTCGTCGCGCCACATCGCCCGTGGCCGCAGCGGGGACGCCGAAGGCGCCGCCGCGGCAGGACCGCGTTGCCCGGTGACGATGGTGCCGATCCCGGCCCGCGAACGGATCAACCCATACGCGGCCAGCCGCTCGTACGCCGCGACCACCGTCGCCCGCGACACCGACAGCCGGGCGGCGAGCTCGCGGGACGACGGCAACACCGTTCCCGCGGGCAGCGCGTCGGTGCTGATCCGCTCGTGCAGCTGGGCGTAGATCTGCTCGGCCAGCCCGCCCGCGTCATCCAGATGGAGATGCAGATCCATGCCGGTCTTTCGGGGCTTCGAAGCGTGCGAGGTACGCGAGGGCGCGCGCGCGTTGGGTCGCGGGCATCACTTGATCCGGCGGTAGATCAGGTCGAAGTCGTGCCGGAAGTTCTCCCCGTCCTCGGCGAGCTCCCACCGGCCGTGGATCGTGTCGTCGTCCTCGAACGTGGCCGTGAAGCGTTGCGCCATGGGTGCGCCCGCGCGCGACAGCGTCCACTCGGTGTCAGTGAGGCTCATCTCGTAGATCCGGCAGACGCCGCGGTCGTCGGAGTAGAGCTGGAAGTACGTGCCGTTGGTGTCGTCGCAGCCCATGATCGAGACGCTGTTCGGCGCCTCGGGGATGTCGACCTCCGAACGGTGGACGACGTGCGCACCGGAGGAGTGCCACTCGACGGTCGCCTTCGCCTTGCCCGGCCAGGACTGGCCGTCGGGGCCGATCGCTTCGAGCTTCCACTCGCCGATCAGGCGCTCGAGCCGGCCCAACGCCTCGTTCATCGATCCTCCCCCTTCTCGTCGATCCATCGTTGCAGCCGTCTGGCTTGGCGGGACATGAGATCGGCCTGTCCGAGCGTGGCGGTGAGGACGGCGCTGCCCTGGTACGCGGCCAACAGCTCGAGCGCCAGGTCGCGGGCGTCGCGGCGGCCCATCGCGCGGAACTGCTCCTCGGCCCAGTCGAGCTGGATGCGCATCAGCTTCGCGGCGACTTCGTCCGGTATGTCGGGCTTCTTGGCGAGCTCGGTGGACAGCGTGCCGTACGGGCAGCCGAACTGCGGGCCGTACTCCTCGGCCGCTTCGACGGCTCGTTCGGCCAGGGCGTTCACGAACGCCTTGAGCCGCGCCCGCGGGCTGCGGTGGCGGCGTTCGAGCTCTTCGATCAGCTCGCGGAGCTGCTCCTCGTACAGGTGGACGACCGCGTTGACGATGTCGTCCTTGGTCTTGAAGTAGTAGTACACGTTGCCCACGGGCACGTCGGCAGCCTCGGCGATGAGCGCGAGGCTGGTGCCGGCGATGCCCTTGAGGTAGACGAGCTCGCGCGCCGCGCTCACCAACCGCTCGCGTTTGCCGGGCCGCCGAACGGTCACTGAGTCAGTTGTCACACTCACACTCTAGACATCTGGGTGTCGATGTGCCTAGAGTTAGTTATCCAACTAACTCAGGTCTAAGGAGAAGGACATGCCCATCGGCTACCTCGAGGTCCCCGTCGGCGCCGACCGCGACACGAAGGCGGTGCTGGTGAAGGAGATGTACGACGCGATGCACGAGGTCTACCCGTTCCCGGACGACACCCGCATCTTCCTGCGCGAATGGCCGCTCGACACTGTGAGCCAGAACGGCGAGCTCGGCTCGGAGCCCGCGCGACCGGTCTTCGTCATGCACGTTTCGGTAGGCGGCGACCTCGAAGCCAAGCGCACGATGCTGAAGAGGATCAACGCGGCGGTCGACAAGGCCTACGGGCTACCGGACTTCGCGCTGTTCATGCACGAGCACACGCTCGAGACCGTGGTGATCAACGGCCGCCTGCTCGCCGACGACCTGCAGCGGGTCAAGGAGCAGGAAGCGGTCTACGGTCAAGCGCTCCGGGCTTGACCTCTTGGAAACTCACCTCCAGCCGCAACCTGCCGTCCGCGTCGGACTCCTCGGCGCGGGCGGCGAGCGCCGTTCAGGAGCCGCGTGCCTGCCAGCTTCGGCTCGCATCACCCGTGCCGATATACTAAGCGCGCTTAGTATCTCGATCGGGAGGCTGCCATGCCGAGTTGGCCGTTCGCCCACACCTTGACCACACCGGCCGATCCGGCCGCGCTCTGGGCGCGGCTGATCGACGTCGCACGGTGGCCCGACTGGGACCACGAGGTCGTCTCGGCGTCGCTCGACGGCCCGCTCGCCGTCGGCGCGACCGGCAGGCTCCGGCCGCGCGGCAGACCGGCCGCCTCGTTCGAGATCACCGTGCTCGACGAGCAGCGTCGGTTCACCGACGTGAGCCGGTTGCCGCTCGGGCGGATGGAGTTCGACCACCGGATCGAGCCGCTGGCGACAGGCGGGACGAGCCTCTCTCACCAGGTCACGATCAGCGGGCCACTCACACCGCTGTTCGCGCGGGTGATAGGCCGCAGGCTCGCGGCCGGCCTCCCGTCCGCGATGGCGGAGCTGGCCGCGCTCGCCTCGGTCAGGTGAAGGGTTCTCGGTTCGCGGGGCCGTCCGAGAGCCCCGGCTTCTTGCTGTGGCAGGTGACGAACGCCTGGCAACGGGACATCCGCGCCGCCCTGGCACCGCTCGATCTGACGCACGTGCAGTTCGTCCTGCTCGCCTGCCTCGCCTGGACGGCGGACGAGGCACCGACGCAGCGCGGCCTCGCGGCGATGGCGCGGACCGACGAGATGATGACCTCGCAGACGGTGCGGATGCTCGAGCGCAAGGGCCTGCTCGTTCGCACCGAGCACGACAGCGACGCCCGTGCCCGCGCGCTCCGCATCACCGACGCCGGCCGCGACCTCGCCGCCCAAGCGGTCACCGTGGTCGAAGCCGTCGACGCCACCTTCTTCGCCCCCCTCGACGGCGACCCAGCGCTCCGGAATGCCCTGTCGACACTGGTGGCTCGGTAGCGGTCGGCATCAGACACTTCGTCAGGTGAATCTGCCGTGGCATAGTCCGCCGGCCCGGCCATATTCAGATGTCCACCGCTTCTTGGACGAACACCGTCGCCAGGTCCGTGGACTCAACGACCTCGCCCAGCCGAGCCTCTGAGTCGGGGTGCACGAGATCGGGCATGAGGGCTTGGAGATCTTCCATGGACCCTTCCACTCGAATGAGAGTGAGCACCTTGCGATCATCGGTGGGATCCACCGCGACCTCGACCTGCGCTGGGTAGGGGTCGTCGCCTTCGGGACGCCACGCCTCGATGAACTTTGCGATCGAGACTCCTGGTCGCAGAGTGCGAACGTAGGCGGCGATGACCATGTGCAGCTCCTCCATGAGGACGCCAATCGCATACGAGGCTCCACGTTTCCCGCAGGTGCGGCAGCTGTCAAGCAGCTGTGGCGTCTCGGTGTTCGAGTGCTGCCTTCTTGCCGGTCGAACGGCCTTTGGTCAAAGGCGAACGGTGGCGAGGTCGCCAAAGCCGGCGGCCTCGAGCAGCTCGCGCTGGATGCGGCCCGCGGTCTCGTTGAGGGCCGCCCATTCGGGTACGTTGCCTGGGCCCCACAAGCGGATCGGGCGCTGTCCGCGAGGAGTCCTTATCAGCTTGGCGATGGCGTCGGCGACGTCCTGTGGAGGCGGGTCCGGCGGTCCGGGCCGCTCGACGAGGTGGGTCTCGGCACGTCGCGCGAGCTCGCCGTACTCACGCCGTCGTCGGGCGTTGTCCGGCGTCAGGCGGCGAAGGTAGCGCCGGTAGTTGGCCACTCCGTTCGGATCGACCAAGTCGGTCTGGTACTCACCCGGCTCGACGATGACGACGTCAACCCCGAGTTGCGAGAGCTCGTAGCGGCTGGTCTCGGCGAGCGCTTCCATGGCCCACTTGGAGGCCACGTACGGGCCCATGAACGGCAGCACGAGCCGGCCAAGTGCGGTCGTCACCTGCACGACCAGACCGTCGGACTGACTGCGCATCAGTGGCAGGACGGCGCGGTTCATGCGGATGTGCCCGAACACATTGGTATCGAAGAAGTCCCTGAGATCGTCGACCGAGAGCGTCTCCAGCACCGCGGGCAGGAAGATTCCGGCGTTGTTCACGAGTACGTCGACCCGGCCTGCTCGGCGGCTCACCTGCCGAACGCCCGCCTCCACCGAACGGTCGTCGCGGATGTCGATGTCGATCACGTCGAGTGCCAGCGACTCCTCGCGAGCGACGGCCCGCAGGTGTCTGGCCGCACTGGCGTTGATGCTGCGAGTGTTCCGCATCGACGCGAACACGCGGTGGCCGGCGCGGGCCAGGGTCATCGCGGTCAGTAAACCGAAACCGCTGCTCGTTCCGGTGATCAGGACGACCTTGTTCTCGGCCGTCGTTTCGGTTTCCGTCGAGGTCGCTGCCTCCGACTTGGCAGGAACGCCTGTCGCGATGCCGAGAGCGGCCGCTCCGCCAAGGAGCGAGCGTCGACGAATGCTTCCCAGGTTCATCTGTGTGCCTCCAGGATGGGGGTTGGAGGGAGCCAGGACTCACCAACGCCGCAAGGTGAATCGGTCCGTCGGGGTGCCCGCGATCAACAGGTCGAGCCGGCCGCTGAGCACGTAGCTCCCGTACGGGCTTACCGCGACCGTGGTCGGAACGGGATCCGGCCAGCTCGTTGAGGTGCGAACGGTGGCAGCCGATCGCCAGCCATCGCGTGTTCGCAGGACCGTCACGGCTCCCTCCGGTCCTTGACCGAGCGCGTTCGACACCACCAGGAGCGAGCCGTCCGGACGCAATGCGAGTCCGTCGCCGCCAATCAACGGTTCGTCGAGGCGTACCTCCTTGAACCGGTCAGGATGGGAGAGCGGGATCCGCAGGAGGACGCCGCGGTCGTAGCGCACCGCGAGCAGGTATCCGTCGGGGTGCCAGACGATTCCGTTCATGCCGTCGCCGACCGGGCTGGCGAGTCGACTGTCCTGAAGAAGAACGGAGGACCGGCCTCGCACGTCGACACGATGGATCTTGTCCGAGGTCGTGTCGGTCACGTACGCGGTGCCGGCAGAGTCGATCGCGAAGTCGTTCGCGACGTGTGGACCCGGTCCGACGGCGAGGTCGACGAGGTGCAGCGTTCGTCCGGTCGAGAGCTCGAAGATCGCCAGGCCGGCCTGCTTCTGGATGGTCTCCGGCCTCGACTTCGTGCCGACTCCGTAGTCGGCGTACGCGGCCAGCACGCGGTTTCGTCGGGCGTCGACGTGCACACCGATGGTGGAGACGCTCCGCGGTTCGTTCGCCAACGTCCGCGTACTTCCGTCTGCTTTGACGATCGAGACGGTGCCGTGTCGCACCGATCCGACCAGGAACGCCCGCCGGGTGGGATCCCAGGCCACGCCCTCTGGATGCAAGGCCGGTGCGGAACCATGGATCACCGCCGGTGGTGACGCGGTGTCCGCCGTAGCCATGTCACCTGCTGGTACAGCGACCAATGCCGCGGTCCCCGCCATGAGCGCACCGAGGAATGCTTTCGTCTTCACCTGGTCCTCAGAACATCGTGTTGTCGTTGGCGGAACTCTCGGGAATTGGCTGCACGACGTCCCAGTGCTCGACGATCCGGCCGTCCTCGAGCCGGACGATGTCCATGATCGCGGAGCCGCGATCTGACCGGTTCATCGTCATCAGGCTGTGCGTGACGACGAGGTCTCCCTCGGCGATGACTCTCTTGATCTCCAACCGGAGCTCGGGAAACTGGGCGACGAAGCCAGCGAGAAACTGTTGTCCCGCCTCCGCTCCGTCGGGTGCCGTGGGGTTGTGCTGCACATAAGTGCTGCCGATGTATTTCGAGAATGCCTCGGCCGGCGCCTTCTGGTTGAAGATCTGGTCGAGGTAGCTCCGCACGACGAGCTTGTTTCGCTCGAGGTCTGGCATGTGGCGTCCTTCGTCATCGTGGTCGTACCGGTCAGCTCGACTCCACCAGACCGTCCTCCGCGGCGGAAGGACCAACTTGGTCTGGCGTTATACCGTGCAGGTATGACTGATCTGGAGATGCGCGAGCTGCGGTTCTTCCACGCCGTTGCGGAGGAGCTCAACTTCTCCCGTGCGGCCGAACGCCTGGGCATGGCCCAACCGCCGCTGTCACGGGCGATCCGACAGCTCGAACGTCGGCTGGGCGTTCAGCTGTTCGAGCGCAACACCCGGCAGGTAGCTCTCACCCGCGCCGGCGCGGTCCTGCTCCAGGAAGCCGAACGCCTCTTTGCCACGATGGCGGCATCAGTTACCCGGACTCGCCAAGCAGCTGTGCCCACTGAGCAGTTGACGATCACCACCAAGCCCGCAGTGGCGACGGATCTCCTACGCGAGATCGTGGCAGCGTTCGGCGAGGTGCCGAAAGCGCCGCTGGTCCAGGTAGTGATCAGCGGCTACGGACAGCAGGTCGCCATGCTCCGCGACGGCCGGGCGGACCTCGCGTTGCTCGGCTCGCCGCACGAGGAGGACGGGCTGAAGCTGGAACCGTTGATCTCCGAGCCCAGAGTTGCCGCGCTGCCGATCGGGCACGAGCTCACTCGTCGACAGGGGCTGCGATGCCGCGACCTCGCGGGCTTGCCGTTCCCTCAGTGGACTGGGGCGAACGCCACCCAACGGGCCTACTGGGCGGGACAAGACAGAGAAGGTACGACCGCCGACAGCCTTCGCCGACACGTCGCGGCAGCAGGGCCGCGCGTCCAGGACGCCTCCGAACTCCTGGAAGCGGTGGCCCTCGGACAGGCAGTCGCGCTGATCCCGGCCTCGCTTGCCGGGCGGAACGTTCGTGGAGACATCGCGTACCGGCCAGTCCACGACGCGAGTCCGTACGAGACGATGATCGCCTGGCGGGCCGGCTCCCTGAGCGCGTGGGGAGCCCGTTTCGTGAGTACAGCAAGAGAGATCGCGGCGGAGCAACCTGCCGAGGCTTTCATCGCAGCACTCTGACGCTCCTGGCGAGCAGCGTCAGAGGTCCCGTTCCCAGGTTCCGAACCCGTCGGGCGCCGGTTCCGCGATGAGTCGGAAGCCGCGGTGGCCTGGCCGAAACGGATCGTAGTGCGCGTCTCGGCAGACCTCGAGACCGGCAGCGAACAGCACCCGCTCCGCCACCAAGGCATTCCGATCGGTGTCCACGTGCAACCTGACTTTCGCCTTTCCGTCGATCGGATCCACCGCCAAGATCGCGGCTTCGACCGCCTCCCAGTTCACTGGACCAGTCGGATAGAGGCGGATCGCCAGGGCGCGCTTGACCAGGGACCGCACCCATTGGGTGGGATCCCTCTCCGGGGACTGCGACCTTGTGGGTGGTGATGTCTTGCGTCGCATCACGCGCTCCTAGGGGAAGCTGCAGCCGATGTAGTCGTTCCTCACGTTCCTTGGGCACGCGGCGCGATGCTCTGCACCTACTGAGAGCACACCGGGTCAAGCTAGGGCCGACGCCTCGTTCTGGGAAGGGATCCGGCGGAGCGGTAGTCGAACACTGTCGCCGGGCGCCTTTGGAGCCTCGCTCCAAAGGCGCCCGTCGTGCGCTCAAAGTGAATCAGCAGGGCTTCACATGCCACACTCTCGAGCTGTCTTCATAGCTGTCGACGATTGAATGTGCGCCCTCGGTCCAATGGACGACGTTGTAGTCCCGGTCCTTGAACGCAGCCTGAGTGCCCTCCGTCTGATTGTTGTCGTAGGAAAAGAATGCATACGGAGTGTCGTAGTTCTGGCAGTAGAACAGATTGTGGACAGTGCCGGTTCGATCGTAGTTCTCATACAAGCAGAGGTAGCGGTAGTCGCAACCGTCAACGCTTGGCTTGTCCAGGGCAAGGCTGCTCGCTCGCCGCTGATGGGGGGCCGGGATGACTGTCGATCCGGATCCGTCCGCCCAGAGGATTTCGTTGGCCGAGATCTGCGTTCCGCCTTGCTCGGCGATCTCCTGGTCGACTTCGGCCTGGAGCGCCGTGGCCTGCATGACGCTCAGGCCTGCCCGCGACGCCTGAGCCAAGAAGTCCGCAGCGACCCCACTCTCGGAGTCGATCGCCTTCGCGCTGGCGGCACTGGCGCCGAACGTGATGACAGCAAGTGCGGCCAGCAATACCGCGATAGCTCGCCTAACCAGTGGACTGGTCCTCACAGATTGCACCTTTCCTTCGCCGAACATACGTGAGGAGAATTCTGGTGATTCCTCGCAGACCCAGCCGTTGGTGGCCGGTAAATGCCATTCTTCTCCAGAGAACTGTTCGACTGACTACGTCGATCGACCGAATTGTCATCACCGCTCCATGAACACATTGCTATGAATGAGTGCAGGTGGGAGGATGCCTACTTGTGGATCTGAGTCAGGCAGCTCCCGCAATACGGCGGGTCCTGCCGCTCGTGGACGCGGCGAAACAGCATCGGCTGCGCAACGGCTACCTCGACTTCCTGCCAGAGGACTTCAAGACGTCGCGCCGCCGCGCACAGTCGCTATGGCACACCCAGATTGGCGCGACGACCTACGACCGGATCCTGCATCCGGTCGCCAGAGTGATCGCTCCCTACAATCGTCGGGTGCCGGATCGGCTGGAGCTGGGATGGGGAGCCAGCGTTCTGGACATTGGCTGCGGTCCGGGAAACATCACCGTCGCACTCGCCAAGGCGGTCGGCCCCAACGGCCTCGCCATCGGGCTCGACATCTCGGCACCGATGCTCGACCGCGCCGTCAAGCGGAGCGCGCCGACGAACACCGGCTACCTCCGCGCCGATGCCGAAGAACTGCCGCTACGCGACGCCGTGGTCGATGCCGCGTCCTGCGCACTTCTCCTGCAGCTCGTCGACGAGGTGGGCGGCACGCTCAGTCAGGTCGCGCGAGTCCTCCGTCCCGGTGGCCGGATCACCTTGTCGGTAACGACGTCAGGGTATGGATTCAGCCGACGCGCTGCTCCGTGGCTGGGGAGCGCAGCAGGCGCGCGTATGTTCGAGCCCGAGGAGTTGCCGACCTTGTTGGCCGAACGCGGCTTTGTCGACATCAGGTCAAGGACGGTCGGCCTGCTTCAATCAATCGATGCTCGCAAGCCTGCGCCGTAGGACCGGCCATGACCCAGACAGGAGGCGGCAATGACTGCCGAAGAAGCAGCCGGGCGAACGACAGACGCACTGGTCGAGCGCATCTTCACTGCCGTGCTCGCGACAATGGACGTCCAGGCGGCCTATCTCGGTGACCGGCTTGGCTACTACCGCGCGTTGGCCGACTCACCGGGGCTGACCTCGACAGAGCTGGCAAACCAGACCGGTACCGCCGAGCGATACGCCCGTGAGTGGCTCGAGCAACAAGCTGTTACGGGCTTCCTCCTCGCGGTCGACCCAACCGAGCAAGGCCGATCCCAAGGAGCGACGATTCGCCCTACCCGCCGAGTACGTCGAGCCGCTTACCGATGTGCTGAGCCCCCACTACGTCTTGCCTCTGGCGCGGATGGTGGCTGGTCTGGGCAAGCAGCTCGACGCGGTCAGCCAGGCCTACCGGGACGGCGGTGGAGTGAGCTGGGCGGACTTCGGGTCAGACGTACGAGAGGCCCAGGCCGCGGCGAACAGGCCGATGTTCCTCGGCGCCCTGGGGCAGGACTATCTGCCGTCCATCCCGGACGTGGACGCGGCATTGCGTCGCGGCGGCCGCGTCGCCGACATCGGATGCGGCCACGGTTGGTCCTCTATCGGAATCGCGCAGGCCTACGCACAAGTCAGTGTCGATGGCTACGACCTCGACGGTCCCTCCATCGAGGCCGCTCGCCGCAACGCTGACGCAGCGGGCGTAGCCGACCGGGTGCGATTCCACGACGTCGACGCTGCCAACGTCTCGGGCACCTACGACCTGGTCGTGGCGTTCGAGTGTGTTCACGACCTGCCCGATCCCGTCAGCGTGCTCGCCGCGATGCGCCGCCTCGCCGGCGACAAGGGTGTCGTCCTGGTGATGGACGAACGCGTCGCCGAGACCTTCACCGCTCCCGGCTCCGACGTCGACCGCTTGATGTACGGATACAGCCTCATGTGTTGCCTACCCGACGCGATGTCACACCAGCCGTCGGCGGCCACCGGCACCGTGATGCGGCCGTCGACGCTGGACACGTACGCCCGCAAGGCGGGATTCACCCGTACCGAGATCCTCGACATCGATGACGACTTCTTCCGCTTCTACCGACTCGTTGACAGCTGAATGAGCTCGGCCCCGCCATCTCACGAGGGCGGGGCCGAACCTTTTCAGCAGGATGTGGTTATGGCGTTGACGGTGTCTCCGGATCTGGAGGCGTTGTCAAGCTGACCTTGGCAGAGGCCGGCGAGGCGTTGCCGGTCAGGTCGCGGGCGACGAGATGGAACTCGTACGTCGTCGCCGACATCAGGCCACCGATCGCGATCGACGCGGTCGCGGGCGGGAGGCTCATGATGCGCTTGCCGTTCTGGTACACGTCGTACCTCGCGACGTCGCCGTCCGGCTCGACCGATGGCACCCAGGTCAGCCACACGCTCACCGGCGTCGAGGCGATGCCCGAAAGCCCGGTCGGCGCCTGCGGGCGCCGGCGGTCGGCGTCGAGGGTCGACACGCGGAGCTCGTCGGTAGCGCTCGAGGTGTTGCCCGCCGCGTCGCGCGCTCGGAGGGTGAACTCGTGCCGGCTGTCCGCCTCGAGATCCCGAACCACCGCGGACGATGCGTCCTTGCTCGCGGTCGCGACCCGCAGGCCGTCGTCGTACACGTCGTACGCCACGACGCCGTGCCGGCTCGGCACCTTGTCCCAGGCGAGCGTGATCGTCGTCGCGGTACGGCCGACCCAGCGGAGCCCGTTCGGCTCCGACGGCGGGATCCGGTCGCGCCGCCAGGGCACGGAGCAGCTCGATGTGCTTCTCCCACAGACCGTCGCTCGGCAGCATGTTCCACGGGTTGGGCATGACCCCCGGCGTCACGTACACGTACCCGGCGTTCCGGACCTTCGACAGGATGATCGCCTCGGTCAGCTCGGCCTCGGTCTGCGTGTTGTAGATCAGGTGCCAGAACTTGTGCGGGTCCTCCGCCAGGGTCCACGCGGGCGGTTCCCATTCGCGGTACGTGGCGAGATTGCCTTCGAACGCGAGCAGGATGTCGGCGGAGTCGCGGTAGCACTCCTCCATGCCGGTGCCCTGGTTCGTCACCGAAATCGCTTCGATGTGGCGCTCTTTGAGATACGCGTTCAGCATCGAGATGCGGTGCACGTAACCGTTGTCCGGGCCGCATTGGTTGGTGACCTGGTCGAAGAAGATGCCGCCGATACCCGCGTCGCCGTAGAGCTCGTACCAAGCGTTCACGTCCTGCTGGGCCTGGGCGAGCCAGGCGTCGGGGTCGCTCCCGCCGAGCCTCGTGGTGTGGCCGGTCGTACCGAAGTATCCGATGTCGACGTACCCGAGCATGGTGATGCCCGAGTCGACCGCGGCCTTGATCACCCTTGTGTAGTTGGGATCCACGACATCGTGGGGGCCGTTGTAGGGGTTCGCGATCGCGATGCTGACGTTCTTGCCGGACTTCGTGAGCTTGTCCCAGTACGCGACGGTTTCGTCTCTTGGCGGAAAGTACGTCGGAACAGCGAGTTGCTGTGCAATCGACACCTGTGGCCGTCCTGGGAGTATTTCGGATTCTTTGTCGATCTCAGATTGTGCAACAGTCGGGATGGTCCACACCATCCCAGCGGTGATGGTGAGGGCGCCGATCGTCAACGCTCGAATGGCGCGAAACCTCATACTTCCCCCTCTTAGGTAACGGAGCGCGCCCAGGAGGCATCTCGACTCGCTGGGCACGCTTGTGTTCACTTTGCCAGCTTTTTGCGCTGGCAGGAGGCGGAACGTTCGTACTCGTCCTTCGTGTTTGCGGGTGCGCAGACCAGGGGGTGTAGCCAGCTGTACGGGGAATTGGGCGTCCAGCATGACTGTGTACGGGCGCGTGGATTTCTAGCGTTCTGAGTATGAATCTCAGTCGTTCGACCCGTGAACTCGTCGTCTTCCTGCTGGCGAGCTTCGCCGGCGCCTGGCTGGTGGCGTCGCCGCTGTGGATCACCGGCTTCCGGCGGTCGTCGGCGTCCGCTGGCGCTCCTGCGCTGGCGATGGTCTGCTTGTTCGGGATGATGCTGGTGCCGGCCTGCGTGGCGCTGGCGCTGACCGTTCGCCGGTCGGGGTGGCGGTCGGTGCCGCGGTTGCTGTCGCTGGTGCCGGTCGGGTCGTCGCGGCGCTCTTTCGCGGTGTCGTGCGTGGCCGCTTTGGCGGTATTTGTCTCGGTGGCGGTCGTGGGGCTGCTGGTGGCGTGGTCGCTGGGGCTGTACTCGGCGTCCTGGCCCGCGTCGTGGCTGCCGTTCCTCCTTCTGGTGCCGTCGGCCGTGCTGTCGCTGCCCCTGTACGTGGGGGAGGAGCTCGGCTGGCAGGGCTACATGCTCCCGCGGCTGCTGCGCCGCTTCGGCACGGTCGGCGGGATCGCGCTGGGCGGGGTGCTGTGGGGGCTGTGGCACCTGCCGATGACCCTGCTCGGCGGCTCGTACCCGGGGCACTCCCTGTGGGTCGCCGTGCCGTCGGCCGTGGTGTCGGCGGTGGGAGCGGGCGCGGTGATCGCTCTGATCCGGCTGCGTACGACGTCTGTGTGGCCGGCCGTGCTGGCGCACCTGGGCCTGAACGAGTTCGCCTTGCTGCTCCCGTACCTGCTGGCCTCGCCGTCGCACACCCCGGACCCGCTGCTGGCCGGCCCGATCTCCGTGACGACCTGGCCGGTGCTGGCCCTCGCCGTGGTGTTGCTGGCGGCTACCTACGCGCGGGGGAGCGCCAGACCATCGTCCTCGGTCCAAGTGCAGAGTTGAACGCGGCGCCTTCGAAGACGCTGCCGTAGCGGGTGTCGAACTCTTCCTCGGTGAGGTAGCTGGGCTCGGGCGCGGGTCATCGGTGGCCACGTTGGCTGCGAGAACCGCGTGGTGCGTCGGTCCGCGGGGCGGCTATAGTGGCGTTCGCCCCTCCCGGGTTGGTCTGACCGACCTGGTGTGGGGTGATGTGTGTGCCGTGCGATACGATGCACCGTCGCAGTTGCTTCACAATGGCCCCGTAGCGCAGTTGGTTAGCGCGTCGCCCTGTCACGGCGAAGGTCGCCGGTTCGAGTCCGGTCGGGGTCGCTGGGTGGCCGGTTCGCCGGCCTGCCGAGGGCAGGTAGCTCAGTTGGTACGAGCGTCCGCCTGAAAAGCGGAAGGTCGGCGGTTCGACCCCGCCCCTGCCCACCTCGTTGACCTGGCGAAACTCCGAATCGTGAGTGACCGCCAGACCCCGTGAAAGACCTCAATTGACCGCCCGCTGTCGCACGAATGATGCACGGCGGGCGTTCTCATGCCCGCTCGACGCCACCGTAGCTGGGCAACAGCCGTGACTCTTCAGATGCCCTCAGCGAACGCGCTCCGAATGCTGTCCCCGTACTCATCGTCCGAAAGCGCGTCTAGGTGCGCGTGCCCTAGCTCAAAGTGCCGACGAGCGTTGATCTCGTCACCAATGCGTCGGTAGTCCACGGCCAAGTTCAGATGGAGGGACGGCAGGAGGGCGTTCTTGCCCCCAGGGTTACCTCCCTCGATGGCTCGTTCGTCAGTCAATTCATCCATGAAAGCGAGCGCGCGGAGGTCCCACGCGAGTTCGTCCTGGGGGTGCTCCTGCACATCAGCCAGCGAGTGAGCAAGGAAGACCTTCACGTACGGATCGTCTCCTCTTTCAACATCGCCGACCAGCGGCTCCATGAGGGCCTTCGCCTCAGGCGAGCGGCCCTGTTCGCGTAGGGCAATCCCCTCGCGAATGGTTGCGTACGCAGGCGACTCGCGCGGGGTGGTCATGCTGCACCTCTCATCGCGTTGCGGCTCTCGGGCCGCTGAACCTGACCCTCATGGTCTAACGGACTCGCCGATTCGCCCGCCCTTGATCTCTAAGAGGTCAACTCGGCAGCGCGCTAGGGGCGCTGCCTGTGCTCCGTCGGCTGATGTGCGACATACGTCCGCCAGTTGATGTGCGACACCGGTCCGGTTCGGCACCCTGAGCCGGGGCGTCTTCGTGGGGCGTTCCGGACTCGGGGAGGCCGGGATTGGCACTGGTTGTCTTGTCGGTTGTCGAGCAGCGGTTGGACGCGGTGCGGGCGGTGTTGGCGGGCGTGGAGGTCACCGAGGTCGCGGCGCGGGTCGGGGTGCACCGGGCGACGGTGCATCGGTGGGTGGCCGCGGTATCTGGCCGAGCAGATCGGCTGGGTTGGCGGATCGTTCGCATCGGCCGGTCGTCGTGTCCGCATCAGGTCGGCTGAGGCGGTCGAGGTCGCGGTTGCGGAGATGCGGCGGAAGCATCCGCGGTGGGGTTCGCGGCGGATCCGGATGGAGCTGCTGCGCAGGCCGCCCGTGGCGACGAGGCTGTGCTGTCCCGTCGGAGCGGACCATCGACCGGATCCTGATCCGGCAGGGCCTGCTGCGGCCGCGGCCGCGGAAGCGGCCGCGAGAGTCCTCGTTCGACGGTTCGAGCGGCCGGGGCCGATGCAGCTGTGGGGGATCGACATCGTCGGCGGGGTCAGCTGGTCGACCCCGTGCACCGGGGTGCTGCGGGAGGCGAAGGTGGTCACCGGGGTCGATGACCACTCCCGGTTCTGCGTGATCGCGGCGGTGGTGGAGCGGGCCACCGGCCGGGCGGTGTGTCTGGCGTTGGCCGAGGCCCTGGCCCGGTTCGGGGTGCCGGAGGAGGTCATCACCGACAACGGCAAACAGTTCACCGACCGGTTCGGCAAGGGCGGGGAGGTGTTGTTCGACAAGATCTGCCGCAGGAACGGGATCACGCACCTGCTGACCGCAGCCGGCGTCACCGAACCAGAACGGCAAGGTGGAGCGGTTCCACGGCACCCTCCGGCCCGACTTCCTCGACGACGCCGGCCCGTTCGACCTGCTGGAGGCCGCGCAGGCCGCGGTCGACGCGTGGGTCGCGCGACTACAACACCGACCGGCCGCACCAGGCCCTGGACGACCAGCGTGCCGGTGACCCCGGCGCGACCGGTTCACCCCGGTCCCGCGAGCCGAGCGGGACTGGTCGAGCTGTGGCTGCCACCGGCCCTCGACGTCGCCGAGCCGCACCCGGCGACCGACCGCCGGAGCGACCGCCGGATCGGCCGAGGCTGACCGACGGCCGGTGCCAGTGCGCGTGCACCGGGTGGCCGGTGGCGCGGTCGAGTTCGACCGGGTGGTGCCGCGCCTCGGGGAACATGTGCGCTGTGCGGGCAAGCAGTTCTGGCTCGGCCCGGCCCGCGCCGGTCAGCGTGGTGCGGTTCTGGGCCGACTGCGACCTGATCCACCTGTCGCATCGGCGGGACCCGGATCAAGACGCGTCCGCTCGCACCTGACCGTGACCGACCTGGCCCGCCTGGTCGCCGACGGCGCCGTCAACGCCGGCCCGCCACCGCTGCCCAGCCCGTCCGAGGCCGGCGACGCGGTCGAGGTCGAACGGGTCGTCTCCCGCGGCGGCACCGTCGCCCTGGGCGGCACAGGTCGTCCTGGCCGCGGAGATCCTCGCCGGCCGCCGGGTCGGGATCCGGATCGAGAGCGCCACCCTGCTGTTCTTCGACCTCGACACCCGCGAGCTGCTCCGCACCCGGCCGAACCCGCTCCCGCCCGAGCAAGGTCCGTCCGGCTGCGCGGCGTCCGCCCCGCCGGGCCCCACCGCGCCCTCGATCGAGCCGATCCGCGTCCAGCGCCGCGCCGTCCAACACCGGCGTGATCATGGTCTGCGGCCAAAAGGTCGCCCTCGGCCGGGCCACCAGCACCAGACCGTCACCATCCACGTCTCCGACACCACCCTGGCCATCGAGCTCGACGACGGCGACACCCGCGTCGTCCGCCGCACCACCACCCAGCCCGTCCGTAACATCAAGGCCAGACCGGCCACGGACGGCTCCACCTCAGTTTCCTAGACCACGTGTCGCACATCAGGTGGCGGACATGTGTCGCGCATCACCTGACGGATCACAGCTAGGGGCGTTGCCCAGTCAGCCGGTCTGACCGTCGACCGACTGCCTGATCAAGTCGGCGTGGCCGTTGTGGCGGGCGTACTCCTCGATCATGTGCGCCAAGATCCATCGCAGGGTGAACGTCTCGCCCGTCTGAGGACTCGCCAGGACCGACTCGGTGTCTAGCCCCCCGCGTTGGAGCGCTTCATCGACGACTGCATCCGACCGACGCACTGCCTCATCGAACAGCGCCCGCAGTTCCTGCGGGCTGTCGTGGCGTGCGGAGTCGATGTCCCAGTCAGTGTCCCAATCCATGGTGTCGAACGGCGGCGCGAAGCCCACATCGCGGAACCAGTGGTCGAACCACTGGGACTCGACCAACGCGAGATGCTTCATCAGCCCACCGAGCGTCAGGTCGCTTGGAGCCAGTGTCATGGCCAACTGCTGCTGGGTAAGCCCCGCACACTTCCAGCGCAACGTGTCGCGCTGGTACGCAAGCATGCCGCGTAGCACGGCTACCTCGTCGCCGTGCAGTGGCGCTTCGGTGCGGGTGCTGATGTCAAAAACCTGTGCTTCGCTCACAGGTGCGCATCGTACGAGGGACTCGCAGATCTGCTGTCGGAACACACAAGGGGGCGGTTGTGGTGGATCGTCATGCCGAAGCGCACGCGAAGTTGGTCCTCGGTGCCCCAACATTGTGGTTGCGGGGGGTCGGTGGGCATGGCGACGATGAACGTATGAGTGCGATCGAGCCCGACTACGACACGGATCTGGCTAGATCGGCCGCGTGGGACCCCTCCTGGGTCGTTGCGGATGAGGATTGGGACGAGGGCGCCGGACGCTTCGTGGCGGAAGGGCTTGCACCCATACTCGACGTTGGCTGCGGCTTCGGAGGCTTCGCTGCCAGGTTGTCGCCCCATGCGGGATGGATTGGTGTCGACGCTTCGTCCTCGATGCTCGCCAGGGTGACGGCGCGTCCGGTGATACAGGCCGACGCCCTGCAGCTGCCGTTTCGCGACCATAGTGTCGGCGGCGTGGTGTGCCGCAACATGCTGTACCACTTCGATCATCCCACGAAGGTGATCGCCGAAGCCCATCGTGTGCTCCGCCCTGGTGGGCTCTTCCTCGCGGAGACCAAGGCGCGCGCCCAGGATCCCGAGTTGGTCCCCGCCGGATATGCGCCGAGCACGTTTGACGCTGAAGAGGCTCCGGACCTTGTGGCATCGGTGTTCGGTGCCGAAGCGATAGAAGTCGAAGCTTGGGATGGACCGTTCATGGTGCTTCCCGACCGTGCGGCAGTAGCGACCTATGTACGCCATCATCGTCTGCCCGCAGACCTTGGAAGGCGGGTGGCTACGCCACTCACCCTCACAAAGCGTGGCTGCCTCGTGTGGGCTCGAAGGTAGATCGGGCACCACACTCGAGGCCGAGGTCGAGCGACTCATGTCACTGCGTGATCGCGTGACCGGGACTGCCGAGCTCGTTCTACGGGATCCCGATGCCGGGGATCTTGCTCCACGCCTGCGCTTGTTGGGCGGTCATCGCCGGCCAGCGGCGTTCACCTGGGCGGGCGAAGGTGCGGCTCTCGTACCTCGCGGGTGTGTAGCTGGGGTTGAAGAAACAGCCCGTCCCGTACGTGGCGTCGGCCGCTGGGCAGCGCTTCGCGATCGACTGCGCCGACGGTTTCCGGCCGTTTCGGACCCAGGTGACGAGCGCGTCGAGGACGGACGCGTACTCGGCATCGCTCAGCGCGCTGTGCTCGTGCTCCTCGGTGAAGACCTGCTGGAGCCAGCGCGCGTTGCCGGCGACGGCGACGCTGGAGCGGTACGCGGACTCGTGCTCGACGATTGCCGTAGGGTCGTCGATCGCGTGCATCGTCAACACAGGAACGGAAATCTCGCCGGTGACATCGCTGTCGTACGACAGGTCCCGCTTGGCGGTGGGGTCTGCGGCGAACCGTTGCACACCCAGGTTCAGCGCCACGTCGTCATGTGAGCCGCGGTACCATACGCCCTGGTTGGAGAACGGGTTCCGCCCGCCGAGCCGCTGATGGACGATGTCGCGGAACGTGAACGTCGCGAAGCTCAGATGCGACGCCAACGTCCGTTCGGGCAGTCGCGTCACGGCCAGGAGGTCCGTCAGATTGCGTTGCTGCAAGGGCGTACGGTCGGCTGCCGGCGACTCGATCCCCGTACACTCCTGCAGCCGCGCCCGGAGTCCGGTACTCGTCATCGTCGACCCGGCACGAAGCCCCATCCACAAGGGGTATTGGGGTTCTTCGGGCCGCGGATGGTTGCGGCAGTAGTACTGGTAGATCACCCGAAGATCGACGCGCGCGTTGTAGCCACGCGAGCCGCCGCCGAGCACGCCGTTGGTGAGCAGCACGCCGTCGTAGCGGTAGGTCTCCGCTGCCTTCGCCGCGACGTTCCCGCCCCATGACTGGCCATGCAGAATCGTCAACCGAGGTGGGCCGAACGTACCGCCGAACCACCGACGCAGAGCCTCGGTGTCCTCGACGGCCATCTGCGTGCCGTACCCACCGCGCCGGTATGACGAGCCTGCCCACGCGTACCCCTCGCGCACCATGACCGCCCACCGGTTCAGGTCGTCGACGGTGCGCGCCTGCTCCGGGGCGCCGAGATCCGGCCCGCCATGCGCGTGCAGGACGAGCGACCCGTTCCAGTTCGCCGGGATCGCGACCGAGTAGAACGCGCCGTTCGCGGCCTGCCCGTGGAAGCATCGCGTCCCCGCGGGCACGCGGTCCGGACATGGAGCCGTCGGCGGCGATCCGGTCGCGGCAACGACAGGGCTCGCGAGCAGAGCACCGACCAAGATCATCGCGGCGAACATCTCCGACCTCCCATGCGACTCGGGTGGCCGTGACGTTAGTCACGCGAGGATCGGCGACCGAGATTCCGGTCATTGTGTTCAGGGCCCGCCGCGCTCTGGCGGCGGGCCCTGACTCGCTTGCTAGGACACGGTGCGGGGTTGGACGGAGAGGCGGACCTGGGTCCAGCCGCCGCGGTCGACGGGGTCGGTGCTGTAACCGACGATGTCGGATCCGCTGCCGTCGAACGGGTTCTGGTCGACGTACCGCCACATCGCGCCGTCCCGGTCGTGTGCATAGATGACACCGCCGCCTGGCGAGAGGAGGTTCGGGAAGACCTGCCAGGTGGTGGATTTGAGCTCGTGGCGGTTCCAGTTCTCGACGCCGACGATCTGGTAGCTGATCAGCGCGCCGGCGGCAGTCGTGCCGAGGATCCAGCCCGGACCGGTGGAGGTGAGCGTCTGCAGCGTGAAGCCGTTGCCGATCTGGACGTGCCCGGTGAAGCTGCCCTCGACGGGTTTGGTGACCGTCAGGTCGTAGCGGTGCAGGACGCCGTTCGCTATGCCGAACAGCTTGCCCGCGCCGTCGTACGTGAGGAGGCTGTGCGACCAGCCTTCGCCTATGCGTATGGGCGCGTTGAACGTCAGCGAGGTGTTGTTGGTGATGACGTCGACCCGGTAGAGGCCGCCGTCTGGCGAGGTGGCGAGGAGCGTGTTGAAGTTCAGCGTGGCCAGCGCGACGGGGGCGAAGTTGAGAGCGGCGGAGGAGACGACGGTTCTGACGCGGTTGCCGGTCGTGGCTTCGATCGCTGTGTACGTGAGCTTGTTGTCGGGGAGGACGCCGTAGACGGAGGCCGTTCCGGAGACACCACCGCCGCCGGTCCACCAGCTCGTCTGCTTGCGGGCGCCGGCCCAGGAGAAGCTGAAGTGGATGTGGTCGGTGTGCGGGTTGGCACCGCTGTACGGCTGCCATCCGTCGGCGGCGTCGTACGCACGCCAGATCTGGCGGTTCCAGATCATGTACATGATCCCGAACCTTCTCGCGAGTGCGTGGCGGTTGCCGTGGCTGTCGGTGGCGAGCAGCCAGTTGATGACGGTGGTGGCCTGGGCGCGTTGCGTGGCGTTGTTGACGTTGAACGGATAGTCGAGCGCGCGTCCTTCCTTGTGCTCGCTCGCTCCGCCTTGGCTACAAGGGCGAGTGATGCCGAGGTCGGTCCGCCCGTACTCGGCCTTCATGATGTCGCGGAACCCAGCGGCACCAGGCTTCGCCGTCGGACTGCACGTGTCCTGCCCGTCGTACGCGGCATAACCATCAACCGCCTGCCCGAACGGCGGATTCGGCAACGCGGCCGCCGCCGGCGAAGCGAAGGCGAGCGTGGCGACGATGGTCGCAGTGCCCAGCAGAGCAAGGAATCTCTTCACTGCATCCCCCTTCGATCGTTCGCGAGGTGTGTGCGCCAAGCGGACCAGGGAACGCGTTTCCCAAGCTAGGCCTGATCGTCTACGCTTCCCCGCCGAGCTCGCGGAGATGCTTGTCGATCCAGTGGAAGCTGGACAGTGCACGTCGCTGGGCTTCGGTATGTTCGATCAAGCCCGGGCTGGTGTTGGGAGGATCCGTATGGATAGGCGGCTGGTGTTCGAGGACGACTTCGAGGGGTTGGAGCTTGATCTGGGGGTGTGGCTGCCGCACTACTTTCCGGCTTGGAGCTCGCGCGCGGCGACCAGGGCCACCTATGTGGTCAAGGATTCCCAACTACGTTGAGCATTCCGCCTGAACAGGGGCTGTGGTGCCCTGACATCCACGAGCCGAAGCTGCGGGTCTCTGGCATTCAGTCGGGCAACTGGTCCGGCCCTGTTGGGAGCACGCAAGGGCAGCAGCCGTTCAGGGATGGGCTCGTCGTGCGGGAGGCTCAGGACCCGTTCAGGGGGTGGACCCCCGAGTACGGCAGGCTCGAGATCCGCCTCAAGGGCGTGGTCACCGAGCGCTCGATGGTCGGCGTGTGGATGGTCGGCCTCGAAGACCGGCCCGAACGTTGCGGCGAGATTCTGCTCAGCGAGGTGTTCGGCGACTCGGTCGAGGCCGGGGCCGGCGGGTCGTGCGAGGTCGGCGTCGGGCTCCGGCCGTTCCGCGACCCCGATGTCGCCGACGCGTTCACCGCGCCGCGGCTCGAGGTCGACGTGGCCGACTTCCACACCTACGCCGTCGAGTGGACAAGGGAACGGGCCGACTTCTTCGTCGACGACGAGCAGGTCCACACCAGCCCCAAGCCGCCCCGGTACCCCATGCAGATGGAGATCGCCGTCTTCGACTTCCCCGAGAAGTCCACGGGCAACGACGCCGACGCGGTGCCCGCGTTGATCGTCGACTGGGTCCGCCAGTACGCCTGAGCAGGCCATATATCAGCAGCGCATAAGACCATGTCGCATGCGTCTTGGACATAAGCGCTCTCATCCGGTGGGCTGAGGCACGTACGAGCCGAAACCCCACCGGGAGGGACCTTCCATGCCAAGCAGGACGACATCGGTCAGCCGTCGGAGCCTCCTCAGCGCCGCCCTCGCGCTCCCTGTCGCCGGCCTGATCTCCACCAGCCAAGCCGCGGCAAGCACCACGACCAGAGCCACCACGATCCGCGACATCGAACGGCAGTACGGCGTCCACCTGGGCGTCTACGCGCGCAACCTCGCCACCAAGCGCACGATGACGCACCACGCCCACGAGCGCTTCGCGATGTGCTCCACGTTCAAGACCCTCGCAGCCTCCGCACTCCTCCGCGACCACGACCAGAACGGCGAGGTACTCAGCAAGAGAATCTTCTACACCGCAGCCGATTTGGAGGCGAACTCCCCGGTCACCGAGCTGCACCTCGCCGACGGCATGACCAACCGCGAGCTCTGCGACGCCATGCTCCGCTACAGCGACAACACCGCCGCCAACCTCGTCCTCCGACAGCTCGGCGGACCCAAGGCAATCACCAGATTCGCCCGCAGCGTAGGCGACTGCGTCACCCGGCTCGACCGGTACGAGACCGAGCTCAACACCGCCTACCCGGGCGACCCGCGCGACACCACCACCCCCAACGCGCTCGCCGCCACCTACACGAAACTCCTTGTGGGCAAGGCACTTGAAGCGAACGACCGAACGACCCTCAAGAACTGGATGCTCGCCAACCAGACCAGCGGCACCAGGTTCCGCGCCGCCCTGCCGGAGGGATGGACGCTCGCGGACAAGACCGGCGGCGGTGGGTATGGCAGCAACAACGACGCCGGCATCGCCTACCAGCCGGACGGTACGCCCATCGTGATCGTCGTGATGGCACGTACGTTCGAGGACCCCGACGCGACCGCCGACAACCGCCCGATCGTCGACGTCGCACGACTGGCGTTCGACCGACTCGCCTGAACCGCAACGATTCTGCAATCGGCGGCGCCATACTGCGCACCATGAGCGAGGAGTTCAGCCAAGTCAGCGACAAGGCCGCCGAGTTCTACGAGGACTTCCTGCTGCCCGCCCTGTTCGAGCAGTGGACCAGCGTCATGCTGGACACGGCGAACGTCGCACCAGCGGACCGCGTACTCGACATCGCCTGCGGCACAGGTGTTCTCGCCCGCGCCGCGGCCGAACGCGTAGGCCAACAAGGCGAAGTCGTAGGAATCGACCGCAATCCGGGCATGCTCTCCGTCGCTCGGACGAAGGCGCCGGCGATCACCTGGCGCGAGGGCCTGGCCGAGAAACTCCCTTACCAGCAAGAAGAGTTCGACGCGGTCGTCAGTCAGTTCGGGCTGATGTACTTCGACGACCAGCGCGGAGCACTCGCGGAGATGTGGCGAGTGCTCCGCCCTGGCGGACGCATCGCGGTGGCCGTCTGGGCCGGGCTCGACGAGGTGCCGGCGTACAAGGGGTTCAACGACATCGTCGGCCGCCTGTTCGGCGACGAGGCGGAGCGGGCGATGAACGCGCCGTTCTCGCTGGGTGATCCGGCAGCCCTCGGCAAGCTCGCGGATGAAGCGGAAATCCCCGACGCGCGCGTCGTCACGCACCGCGGAACCACGCGTTTCCCGTCGATGGACTGGTGGGTCACCGCGGACGGGAAGGGCTGGCTGCTGGAACGGTACGTCGACGACGCCGGCCTTGCCCGACTGCTCGATCAGGCCACGAACGAGCTCAAGGACTACGTCACCGCCGACGGCCGCGTGGAGTTCGCCATGCCCGCGAACATCCTCAGCGCTGAACGGTGAGGGCAAGCGCGGTCTCCTCCGACGCCGGATAGAACGTCTCGATCGCGAGCTCAGACACCGTCACGTCCAGCGGCGTGCCGAAGACCGTCGTCATGCTGAACATCGACAGCTCTGGTCCGTCCGCGAGCCGGTAGCGCAGCGGTACGACGAGCGAGTCCCGCGGCAACGGCTCGTCCGAAGCGCCGCCCGGCAGCGACCGAAGCTCACTGAGCAACGAGAACAGCACAGGATCACCGGTCACCTCGGCCTGCCGAGCCAGCCGGCCGAGCAGATGCGCCTTCCACTGCGCGAGGTTGACGATCCGCGGCGCCATGCCCTCCGGATGCAGGCTCAACCGCAGTACGTTGACCGGCGGCTCGACGAGCCACGGGGCCGCGCCGGCGAGCAGCAGCGCGGTCGGCTCGTTCGACGCCACCAGCTCCCAGTGCCGGTCGACGACCACCGCCGGGTACGGGTGCGCGTCGAGAATCTGGTTCACCGCCGCCGAAACTACCGACATCGGCGCCTCGTTCAGCTCGTGCTCGGGGTACACCGGCGCGAAGCCGCCGGCGAGCAGCACCTTGTTTCGCTGGCGGAGCGGAACTTCCAGATGTTCCGAAAGATGCAGGATCATCTCCCGCGTCGGCCGTGCCCGGCCGGTCTCGACGAAGCTGAGATGGCGCGCCGAAACTTCCGACGTGTTCGCCAGCTCGAGCTGGGTCAGTCGCCGGCGTTGCCGCCACGTACGCAACAGGTCGCCAACGGTCGGAGCCGGGTCGGTCTGAACGGTCATGCGCCCATTCCACCGCCAACCAGGCAGTCAGGCCATGACCTCGGAGGTAATCGACCGTCCGCGCCGCCGCCCACAGGATGGCGGACATGACAAACCTCAACCAGCTCGTCCAGGACTACCTCGACACCTGGAACCTCACCGACGACGCCCGCCGCGACGCGATCGCACGACTCTGGTCGGACAAGGGCCGGTACGTCGACCCGCTCGTCGACGTCCAGGGTCACGACCAGCTCGACGCCACGATCGGCGCCGTGCAAGCACAGTTCGCCGGCCTCACGTTCAGCCTGCACGGAGAGGTCGACGCCCACCACGACGTCGCCAGGTTCCAGTGGGGCCTCGGGCCGGCCGGGCAGGAGCCGCTGGCGATCGGCTTCGACGTCCTGACCGCGAACGAGGAGGGCCGGATCGAGAGCGTCGTCGGCTTCCTCGACAAGGTCCCCGGCGCTTAGGACGCCAGCTGGAACCGTTCGAACCGCGTCAGCTCGGCATCGATCAACGCCTGGTGGGACCGCTTGGATCCCCGCCCGACCCACGTCCACTGCTGCACGAGCAGCGCGCCCTTGTCCCGGTCGGTCTTGAGGTCGACTACCGCGACGACCTCATCGCCGACCAGGACGGGCAGCGAAAAGTAGCCAAAGACGCGCTTCGCCTTGGGGACGTACGCCTCGAACAGGTGGTCGTAGTCGAAGAACAGCGCGAGCCGCTTGCGCAGGATGATCAACGGGTCGAACGGCGACAGGATGTGGACGAGCTGCTCGTCCGCAGGCGGCGGGACAGCGTCCAAAGTCGACGGCGCGGCCCAGTGCTTCGTCTTCCCCGCGCCTTCGAGGTCCACCGGCACCAGCTCGCCCCGCTTCACCCGCGCCTCGATCAGGGCGAGGACGGCGGCCTTCACCGGCGGCCTCTGGAGGTGGCAGATCGAGTCGATACTCACCAGGCCCTGCGCGAGCAGCGCGCGGTCGAGCCGGTACGCGGACACCTGCCGCTCGGTGGCAGGCCGCGGCAGCTTGTCCCAGCCGAAGTGGCGCTCGAGCAGCTCGTACGTCTTGACCATCCCCGAGCGCTCGCTCACCACGACCTGGCCACGCGTGAACGCGACCTGCAGGGCGGACTTCGACGGCTTCCGGCTCGCCCACTCATGCGTCTTCTCGACCAGGACGTCGTCCTTGAAGTCGCGGATCGACTGCGGGCCCTCGGCGCGGATCAGCCGGATCACGCGGCGCAGATCGGCGTCGGTCACAGTGCCGAACCACGACGGGACCGGCTCCTTGCGATCGCGCAGCATCGCCGCCACATAGAAGCGAAAGTCGCGGACCGGGACGTACGCGAGCGCGTGCGTCCAGAACTCGAAGATCGACTTGTCGACGGTCTGCGCCTGATGCAGGTCGGCGCGCGAGTACGAGGGGATCCGGCTGTAGAGGATGTGGTGGTGACAGCGTTCGATCACGTTGATCGTGTCGATCTGCACATACCCGAGGTGCTCGACCGCTGCCAGCGTCGCCGACGGGCCGGCGCCGAACGGCTCGCGCGTGTCCAGCCGTTGGGCATGCAGCCAGATCCGACGGGCCTCGGCTTTGCTGAGCGTACGAGGCGTGGCGGGCGGCATACGGGACACGCTAGCGGCCCCCGCCGACACCTTCCTCCCACTGCGTTCCGGTGAGCTGCTCGTACATCGCGATATAGCGCCGGCGCACCTCGGCGACGACGTCCGCGGGGATCTCGGGAGCGGGCTCCTGCTTGTTCCAGCCGGTCGACGAGGCCCAGTCGCGCAGGTACTGCTTGTCCATCGAGAACTGCGGCCGCCCCGGCGCCCAGTCCTCGACCGCCCAGAAGCGCGACGAGTCAGGTGTGAAGACCTCGTCGGCCAGGACGAGCCGGCCGTCGCGGTCGCGCCCGAACTCGAACTTCGTGTCGGCGAGGATCACCCCACGTGCGCGGGCGAGCTCGCTGCCGCGCGCGTACAGCCCGAGGGTCAGCTCGCGAAGCTGGGCGGCGGTTTCGGCGCCGACGAGGCCGACGACCTCGTCGTACGTCATCGGCTGGTCGTGCCCCTGGCCGACCGGCGCCTTCGTGCTCGGAGTGAAGATCGGCTCGGCGAACCGGTCACCCTCGCGCAGCCCGCCAGGCAGCGGGACGCCCGAGATCGAGCCGCTTTCGCCGTACGAGACGAGCCCGGAGCCCGCGAGGTAGCCGCGCGCGATGCACTCCACGGGCACGATCTCGACCTGCCGGCAGCGGATGGCCTGACCCTTGAGCTCGGCGGGTACCTCGTCGGCGCTGAGCACGTGGTTCGGGATCAGGTCGGCGACCTGGTCGAACCACCAGAGCGAGAGTGCGGTGAGCACCCTGCCCTTGTCGGGGATCGGCGTCGGATGCACGACGTCGAACGTCGAGACCCGGTCCGACGCGACGAGCAGGATCTCCCCAGGACGGTCGGAGTAGATGTCTCGAACCTTGCCTTGGTGCAGCAGCTCCATGTGGCTCAGTCTCGCAGCTCAGGAGACTGCATCGAGCAGCAGTCGGCAGGCGTCGCGGATCTCCTCGCGGTTGACGTTCACGCGGCGTTGGTCGTCCTGGCTGACCAGCCGCGCCTTGCGCAGCGCGGCGACCTGGCGCGAGATCGTCGTCTGATGCACCTGCAGCGCGTCGGTCAGCTCCTGCATGGTGAGCGGCCCGCCGTCGAGCAGGCGGAGCACGATCGCGAGCCTGGTCTGGTCACCGAGCGCCTGCATGACCGGGTCGAGCTTGCCTTGGACGGTGCCCTGCCTGCGGCCGGACGTCGGCGCGGCCGTCTGCGGTGAGTACAGAACGTAGAGGTCGTCGCCGATCGGGAACTGGGAGAGGCTGCGCTCCATGCCGGGGCAGGGCATCAGGACGACTCTTCTCGCCTGATCGGCAGCTGTCGCGTACTCGCTGGTGGGGACGAGTCCGCTCACCAGCTTGATCCACTGGCCGCCGTCCGCGCCGGGTGGTGGAGTCGGCGCGGCGGCGTACGAGGCATCGAGCGCCGCGAGCTGGTCCGTCCAGGTCGGCCCGAGCCAGCGCGACCAGATCTCGTCCAGCAACCCCAGCAACGTCGAGCGCACCAATGTCGGATCGAGCAGCTCAGCCACCCTCTTCGCCGGGTCGGTGACGCCCCAGATCTCCAGCACCTGCGCGCCTTCTCGGGTCAGGTCGCCGAGCGTTCCGACCATGCCGGACACCTCGTGCTGCGGCATGGGCTCGGGCTCGTCGTTGCCGAGCGCGAGCACGGACCGCACGCCGGCCTGGACCAGCCCCAGGATCCGGTCGTCGTCGAGCGCCTCGTACCAGCCGCGCAGCGCGGGCCACTCGCGGTGCCCGGGGTGATCGGCGGGGAGCTGGGCAAGCGTGACGCCGCGGAGATACGAGCCGTGCGCGAGCGCCGCCCGGATCGGCCAGGTCGCGTCGACCACCTCGCGCGGCAGCTCGGCGGCGAGCGTGTGGTGCTCGTACGCCGGCGTCGTCAGCCCGGCGAGCGCGTAGTCGACGAACAGCATGGTCGTCGGCACCGCTGCCGCGAGGCTCGGGCGGGCGACGGCGAGCTCGGGCGGCAGGCTGGCCTCAGCGAACGCGGGGATCACGCTGCATCATGCGCGCTGCGCATGGCGCAGGTCAATCACCCATCACGTTCCCAGCGCGGGCCAGGACGTACGCGGACCCTGCGAAGATGCGCGCACTCCCCCAACAGCTGCCCGCCATCCTGGCTGGGCTCGCCGGCCTGGTGGCGGCGCACCTCGCCTTGTCCGCGGTCGGTTCCTCCACGACGGTCGACGACGGCGCCTCGGTCGCCGGCGACACGTTGCACCTCGTTCTGCCCGGTGGCCAGAACGACCGCCTCGAGCTGTCGATGCTCGACGCCGACCACCTGGGCATCGCCTACGCCGGCACCTCGGTGCCCGCCGCCGGCGAGGACTGCCGGCAGGTCGCGCCGCGGCTGATCGGCTGCGCGGCGGACGGGCTCGACCGTGTCCTCATCGAGACCGGGGACGGCGACGATGTCGTCGACACCTCGCGGATCTCGTACGACACCGAGATCGACACCGCTGATGTGCTGATCGGCAACGAGGGTGCGAATGTCTTCGTCGGTCACGGCGGCGCGGATGTCATCGACGGCAACGGCGGCTTCGACGTCGTCGTCCCCGACACGCGGCTCTCGCCCTGAGAATCCGCCTTGTTTCCAAGCACCTCTTGCGTGGTCTGGACAATGGAGAGATGTACATCCCGTCTCACTTCGCCGCGGACGATGCCGTTGTGCGGGACCTGCTCGTCAACCACGGTGCGGGCAACCTGATCACGGCCACGCCCGACGGTCTGCTGGCCACGTTGCTGCCGTTCATCTACGACCCGTCGATCGGTGCGCACGGCGCGCTGCTCGGGCATCTCGCGCGGAACAACGTGCAGTGGAAGACGCCGGTGAACGGTGAGGCGCTGGCGATCGTGGCGGGACCCGACGCGTACATCACGCCGGCGGCGTACGCCTCGAAGGCCGAGCATGGCCGGGTCGTGCCGACGTGGAACTACGTGACGGCACACGTGTACGGCTCGCTGGTGGTGCACGACGACGTGGTGTGGCTGGACTCGCTGGTGCGCCGGCTGACCGAGAAGCACGAGGCGGCGGCCGGGTCATCCTGGGCGGTCGACGATGCCCCGGAGGCGTTCGTCCGCGGCCAGCTGCGTGCGATCGTCGGCGTGGAGGTGCTGATCAGCCGGATCGAGGCGAAGGCGAAACTTTCGCAGAACCGTTCGGAGGCCGACGTCGAGGGCGTGATCGCCAACCTCGCCGAGCGCGGCGAGCACGCGTCAGCGGATGCGGTGCGCGCGACGACGCTGGCATGACGCGCTATCGTTCCCATTCAGATGTTGACAACATCTGAATGAGGAGGCCATCCATGCTGCTCCGCCGTTGGGGCAAGCTGCCAGCAGCCCAGGCGTTCCGGCCGCGGATCGAGGCCGTCGCCCATCGGCTGCTCGACCGGCTGCCGAACGAGGAGGTCGTCGACCTGGTCGAGCACTACGCCGAGCCGCTGCCGATCGAGGTTCACCGCGGGTGGCGCGAGGCGGCGACGTCGGGGCTGATCGCGAACGGGATCGCCACGCTGCTCGCGAACGAGGACCAGCTGACCGTGCTGCTCGACGACCTGTCGCTGATGCCCGACACGGTCGAGGAGCTCCTCGGGCACGATCCCGTCGCGGAGCTCGCGCGGCTCGAGACCGAGGTCGCGCTGACCACCTTGCTGCGCCGCTTCCCGCACCTCACACTCGGCGGCCTCCCCCGCCGCGCATCCGACGGCAGGATCGCAGCGCTACCGATCCGCCTCTAACACCGGCAAACGACTCCGCGTTCCCGTACGGCCTTCTACGCTGATGACGACCCAGTTTCGGAGGCCGTGATGGCCATATTCCTCAACGTCGGCATGAAGGCCCTCTGTGCTGCTCTCGCCGTGGTGGCTGTCTGGACGCCAGCTGGGTTCGCGGCCCCGAATGCCGCAGTGCCGGTGGTCGTGCAGGCGACACGTGACGATCCAGCGCGGTTGGCGCGGTTGGCGTGCGTACGGGTTGGTCAGCCGGCACATTGCGAACTTATTCGCTCCTCCCGGAAGGCACTCGGAGGCGGTGTCGCGGAGTACACCTTCCTGCTTCGTGTTGGCCCTGGTGACCATGACCGGATCCAGGTGCACCGGGTCGTTCGGGAGTCCGGCGCGCCGAAACCAGGCCGCGCTGCCTTCTTCGTCCACGGCGATGTGTGGGGGTTCGATGCCGTCTTCGCCGGCGCGCTTGGTGGGCCGAAGCGAGTACCGAATGTCGCCCGCTACCTTGCGGACCACCACGTCGATGTGTGGGGGATCGACCTGCGCTGGGTGCTCGTGCCCGCCGCGACGACCGACACGTCGTTCATGCATGGGTGGGGTTTCAGCACGAACCTGTCAGATCTCCGCCTCGCGACCACCTTCGAGCGGATCGTACGTGCGGCGTCGGGGGCGAACGACAAGACCGCGCTGGTGGGATGGAGCCGCGGTGCGACGCTTGCCTACGCCTACGCCAGCCGCGAAACGCAGCTGCCCACCGCCGCCCGCAACGTGGATGCGCTCGTGCCAGCGGACGGCCTTGTCCGATACGCGCCGGACGATCCGTTCCGTCGCCGTCAGTGCGACGCCTACCTGGAGAACAAGGCGGCGTACGACGACGGCGAGTCGGCTGTGTCGTTCGCGGACTTCACCACCATCGGCAGGGCCGCGCTGGACGATCCCGACGGACCGTCCCCAATCATCAGCGGGCTGACGAACCACCAGGCCGCACTCCAGGTGGGCGCGGGTGTCAACGGGTTCTTCAACGCCGGCTTCCACTTCATCGCGGCGCGCTTCGACCCGTCCGGGGTGCCGACGACCTTGCGATACACCCCAGACCCGCGCTGGCTTGGGATGCTCACGCGCGCCGCTTCCTGGGAGAGCTTCGGTGACTTCGTCGACGGAGGCGCACTCTTCTGCGGTGAGGTCGATGTTCCGTTCGACGATCATCTTGCCGACGTTCGGCTGCCCGTCCTGTATCTGGCCCCGGCGGGCGGATTCGGAACCACAGGCCTCTACTCGACCACCCTGCTCCGAAGCCGAGACGTGACGCGGGTCGTGGTCCGCCTGCAACCGCGAGGGAACGAGGCAACGGACTTCGCCCACGTCGACATGTGGTACGCCTCCCGCGCTCCCGACCTGGTCTGGAAGCCCATGCTGCACTGGCTGCGGCAGCACTAGCTACGACGCGGCGAACCAGGCGACGAAGCGCCGCTGGCCTGGGGTCTCGACCGCGTGCCGTCGGTAGTTCTGCCGCACCCACGTGACGGCGTCGGCCGCTGGGTGTCCGGCGAGGACGGCCATGCAGGCGAGCACCGTTCCGGTGCGGCCGTTTCCGCCGCCGCACGCCACCTCGACCCGCTCGCCAGCTCGTGCCCGCGCGTACGTCGAACGGATCGAGGCGGCGGCCGCTTCCCGATCGCGGGGCGTACGGAAGTCCGGCCAGTCGATCCACTCCGCCGGCCACTCGGGCTCCCAGCCCTTCGGCTTGCCCAGGTAGAGCCCGAACTCCGGCAGCGGTCCTGGCGGCAGAGGCTTGCGCCGGCCTCGACCGCGGATCGGGGTCCCGTCGGGCAGCGTGATGGCACCGGTCAACACGTTCTCCATTATTCGGTTGACGCGCCACCACCATCGCTGATGGGGTGGGAGCTCACGCCGGACCGGCCGGCCAGAGCGAGAGGAGGCGGCAACGATGGACATCCAGCCCCGTCACTTCGCTCTGAGAGGTTCATTGGTTTGGCATTCGCTCGTACGTTCCAGTGCGGACACTGCGGCGTAGAGGTCTCCCTCGACGCCCCTGGCACCACCCATCGCAATCACTGCCCGAGCTGCCTATGGTCGCGCCATCTCGACCGCAACGTTCCGGGTGACCGGAAGGCCGACTGCTCCGGCGGCATGGAACCCATCGCCGTCACCGTTCGCGGTGAGGGCCGCTGGGTCCTGGTCCACCGATGTACGAACTGCGGCCGCCTCAGGTTGAACAAGACCGCCGGCGACGACAACGTGCTGCTGCTGATGCGGCTCGCCGCGTTGCCGCTGACCATGCCGTTCGTCCCGTTCGCGGCCGATCCGGCACCGGCGGCAGCGCAGCCGAACGGATCCCGCAAGAGGTAGGACGCAGAAAGCCGCCCTCGGGGGTAGGGCGGCTTCCGCGGGCGATACGAGATCACCCGACGAGGCAACGGCGACGGCCGGGGGTGCCGACGCCAACCCCGTTGTCTGACGAACGTCGCGGGCCACTCGATGGTTAGCCCCTCATCGGCGTGGTGTGGGCCAATGCGATCCGCCATGCGTCGTCGTCCTTCGTCACGACGTACGTCAGGCTGCCGCGCTCCGGCAACGCCGCGCCGCTTTCGCGTTCGTCCGACACGTGCTTGGTGAGGCTCACGATCGCGACATCCGGCCGCAGGAACCGGACGTCGTGGAGCTCGTTGCGCGTCAGTACCTTCGCGAGCGGCGTGTCCAGCGCCTTGCGGTAGATGTCGGCCAACGTGTCGCGGCCGAGCACGCGGCGGCCGGCGATGTTGACGAGCACGACGTCCTCGGTATGCAACGGGATGAATCCGTCCGGATCGGTCTGCAGTTCCTCCGCCGCGGCAACTAGGGCGTTGATCTGTTCTCTATCGGTGTCCATCAGAGAGCCTCCGTTCAAACCGGAGCGATCCGCTCCGATACACCTCGACCGTACTCCGGAGCGAATCGCTCCGCCAACCCCTACAGTGGTGCGCATGGCCAGACGAGCGGACGCGGAACGCAACGACGCCGCCCTGCTCCAGGCGGCGCGGGACGTCCTCGCCACCGATGGCGCGCACGCGTCGGTCGCCGCGATCGCCGCACGAGCCGGGGTCGGCATCGGCAGCCTCTACCGGCGCTACCGGACGAAGGAAGATCTGTTCCAACGCCTCGTCGAGCTCTCCCTCGACGAGTGGCAGCGCGCGGCCGACGAAGGTCTCGCCCGCGACGACGCCTGGGACGGCCTCGCGCACTACGTCACCGCGGCGGTCTCGTTCGGCCCCGGCTCGCTCGCGCCGATCGCCGGAACTATCGCGATCACTCCGGAAATGGCGGCCAAGAATGAAAGTTCCGACCGCGCCGCCGATAGTCTCGTCCGCCGCGCGCACAAGGCCGGCGTCCTCCGCAAGGACGTCACGACCATCGACCTGCACCTGCTGATCGAACAGCTGAGCACGTCGCCCATGCTCGAACAGCTAGCCCAGCAAGGGAAAACCGAGCTCACCGAAGCGGCCGAGAACGCCCGCGCGAGGATCACCGCGATCGCCCTCGACGGCCTCCGCGCGCCAGCGCCGAAGCCCCTGCCCGGCCAGCCCCCGACGTACGACCTGCTGGGCGCGCGCTGGGAGACCGACCACTAATTCATCCTGTTGCAGGACCGTGCAACAGCCGTGCAACAACGCGAGTCAGCGTGACCCCACCAGCTGCCTGGGGAGGATCCGGTGGAACGGTCACAACGCCATACGGCGCGACGGGTGATCCCCGTTCGCTGCACGGGCCAGTGCGGCTTCAACGGACGGCTCGCCGCACATCATGATCGTCTGCTCGCCCTCGACACCGCCGTCGAACCGCTGCTCGACCTGCTCGAGATCGCGGTGACGTGGCGCGAGCTGGACTATTCGGACACCGACGTCATCCCGCCGAGCATGTGGTTGGAGTTCGCGAGCCGGCATGCCTGGCGCGAGCCCGACCGGGCTATGCGGGCGTTCGCGCTGGCCACCGATGTCGCCATGCGCGCAGGCAACACGTGCGAAACGCGAGCGACCACCACATTCCTGATCGAGTGCGGAGAACCGGCGGCCACTTCCGCGTAGACTGGCGAAGGTGGCCGACAGTAGCCTTCGGCTCACCCTCATCGGTCATTTCGAGGTTGTGGGCCGCTTGTCCGCGGCCGTCCCCGGCGGTCGCGCTACTCGGCTGCTAAAGATCCTCGCGACCAGGCAGGGACAGCACGTTCCGGTCGATGAGCTGGTCGATTTGTTGTGGGACAACAGCCCACCGGAGAAGCCCGATCGTTCGATCGCCAGCCTGGTCAGCAGGCTGCGGCACAGTCTCGGTCCGGGCCGGTTGGTCGGCAACCCCGCGAGCTACTGCCTGGTGCGCGACCAGGCCACCGAGGTCGACCTCGGCGCCGCCGAACACCTCGTCAGTTCGGCAGAGCACGAGGGCAGCGCGGGCCGGCATGCGTACGCGGAAGTCGCTGCAGAGCAGGCGATTCTCGCCCTCACGGCCGGGATTCCGTTGGCCGGCGAGCCGTCGTCGGCCTGGGTCGACGAGACGCGTCAGTACGTACGACAGCTGATCCGTCGCGCGCGAGCGGTCCACTGGGACGCGGCGATCGAGATGAGTCACTACCGCGTCGCGATCGACGTCTCGCGCGCCGCTCTGGTGGCGGACTCGCTCGACGAGTCCGCGAGCCGCGCGTTGATGCGGGCGTACGCGGCCGCCGGCGAACGGGCCGCGGCGCTGCGCACGTACGAGTCGACGCGCGCCGCCCTCGTCGAAGAGCTCGGCGCGGAGCCGTCGGCGCAGACCAAGCAACTGTACGAGTCCCTGCGCAGCGGATCGCCAACCACAGCGCCGATTCGAGTGTCGCCCGGACAGCGCGCACCTGCCCTGGTCGGACGCGATCGCGAGCTGCGGACGTTGTCGGCGTTGTGGTCCTCCGTGGTCGGCGGGCACGGCGAAATCGCTGTCCTGCAAGGCGAAGCGGGCATCGGCAAGTCCGCGCTGGTCGCGGCGCTGAGCAGCGAGGTCGAACGAAGCGGCGGCCTGGTCGTCAACACGAGCTGCTTCGAGGCGGAGCGCTCGCTCTACCTGCAACCCCTGCTCGAAGGAGTCAGTCAGGTCCTGGCTCGCTTCGACCTGGTGCGGCTGCGGGAGTTCGGCGGCGAGTGGCTCGGACCGTTGAGCCAGCTCGTTCCGCAGCTCGCCGGCACGCTCGGATCGTCGAGCCACGAACGGGCGAGCCCCGAGATCGAGCACCGACGCAACCTCGAGGCGTTGACCGGATTCTTCGCCAGGGTTGGGGATCGGCAACCGCTGCTGCTCGTGATCGAGGACATGCAGCACGCCGGGCAGTCGACGGTCGAGGCCGTGCACTTCCTGGCGTCGCGGCTGTCGCGGCATCGCGTGTTGGTGGCGTTGACCGAACGTACGGGAGCGAGCCAGCCCCGCACCTCGACCCTCACCGACGTCGCCACCGTCGTCCGCCCAACAAGGTTGTCGCAGGCCGATGTCGTCGTCCTGGTTCAACAGTCGGGCGTTCACTACCAGCCGGACAAGCTGTTCGACTGGACCGGCGGATCGCCGTTGTTCGTCACCGAGCTGATCCGGCACGGCCGGCGTCGGATGGCCGGGAACGGTGTCGAGCCCGACGTTCCCGACTCCCTGCTCGCCACGGTGACAGCCCGGCTCGACGCGGTCGGCGAGGACGCGCGCAACCTGCTGCAGCTCGGCGCGGTCTTCGGCGGCGCGTTCTCCCTCGACGACGTGGCGGCACTCGGCGGCGGCGATGTCGAGCCACTCAGCCGCGCCGCGACACGAGCGCTCCACGACGGCCTGCTCGTCGAGCTGGACGAGACGTTCAAGTTCGCCAACGACATCGTGCGAACGATCGCGTACCGGTCCGTTCCCCGACCGCTGCAGGTGAGCCGGCACCGCCGGGCGGCGAAGCTGTTGGCCGGCCATCCCGAGGCGGCTGCGCACCAGCTCATGGCAGCCGAGGACTGGGGTCCCGCCGCGGTCGCATGGCAGCAGGTCGCGGAGCAGGCTCATCTGGACTTCGCGAACGCCGACGCCGAACGCGCGTTGGGCCAGGCGCTCGGCTGTGCCGGGAAGTCGCACGACCGAGTGTCGGCCGGCCACCTGCATCTGCGAAGGGCACAGATCCGCGCCGAGCTCGGCCACCTCGCCGAGGCCAAGCGGGACTGCGAGGTCGCGATCGAGATCGCGCGCGAGCTCGGCGAGGAGGACCTCGAAGCGCACGCGTTGGAACAACTCGGGTGGACCGCGCTGTATGCCCGGAACGCCTTCGACGCAACGGACCTGGCCGAACGAGCCCGTCATCTCGCCGAGTCCGCCGCAGCCGCTCCGGCCGCGTTGCCGAGCTCGTTCCTGCTCGTAGGCCGGGTCCGGCACTGGGACGGCGACTACGACGGCGCCGCCGCGGCGTACAACCAGGCTTTGGAGAACGCCTCCGACGAACCGGCGACGGCGATGGTGCTCGCGTACCGGGGCGCCCTGCTCCAGCACATGGACAACTTCGTCGAGGCGAAGTCCGTGCTCGAACGAGCGGTCGTGCTGAGCCGGAAGTCCGGCGAGTTTCGCCTGCTGCTGCAGGCACTTTTCTTCACCGGCCTCGCTCGCGGCAGCCTCGGCGACTTCGACGGGTCGTTGCGCGCGCTCGACCGGGCGCTTCATCTCACGCACGAGTACGACGTGCACTACTACCGGGCCGGCATCCACTCCACGTGCTCGTGGATCTGGCGGGAGATCGGCGATCTGGACAAGGCGCGCGAGCATGCCGAGCAGGCCATCGAGCTCGCGCATCTCGGCGGCGGAGCGCTCGAGCTCGAGCAGGAGCTGCATGCGCTGCTCGCACTGGCGGACTGCGACCTCGCCGTCGGCGACGAGGACACGGCCGGCGTGCTGGTCGAACGAGCGCTGCCGATGCTGGACCGTTCGCTGCCGTTCCGCCCGCGGGCGCTGCTGCGCATGCTGGAGATGCGGACCAGGCTCGAACACTCCTTCGCCGAGGAGCTGCTGGACCGTTCGCGCGAACACTCGTCGCGCAAGTACGAGGCGCTCGCCCTGCACCATCTCGGGCGGCCGGACGAGGCGGCACGCGTCGCCGACACCATCGGCTCGGACCTCATCACCGCCGAGCTCGGTGACCCTTCGACCCGACGCGCCGCATTGGCCCGAATGGCCGGAGCGCTCCCGACCGATCTCCGCTCGTTGTTCCAGGCCAAGGGACGTCTCGCCTCCCTCGTGGATCAACGATAGTATTCGATCCATCTACTATCGTTGATGGCAGGAGTCGCGATGCTGCCCGCCGAGGTCCAGGTCGTCAACGTGGGCCTGCCCCTGTTCGCCGACGCCGTGCGCGACCAGGGTCGCCCGGTCGAGCACGTGGACTGGCGGATTCCCGCCGGCGGCGATGCCCAGGTGGTCGAGGCTTTGACCAGGCTGTACGGGCGGTTCGCCGACCGGGTCGAGACGGCGAACGCCGAGGTGCTGCGCCGGCTCGACACCGGCAAGCCGATGGTCGCCGAGATCCGTTCGGCACACGAGGTCGTGCCAGGGCTGGACGAACGCACGCTGCTGCACTGCGGTCCGCCGATCGACTGGGCCGACGTGTGCGACCCGCTGCGCCGTTCGATGCGGGCGGCGGTCGTGGCCGAGGGCTGGGCCAACGACGTCGGCTCCGCTGACGGACTGCTGGCCGGCGGCGACGTACGACTGGAACCGGCGAACCACCACGCGATGGTCGTGCCGATGGCCAGCGCGATCGGGCCGTCGATGCCGGTTTATGTCGTCGACAACGCCGACGGTCCGACGCGCTCGTTCGCTCCGCTCGGCCAAGGGCCGGGCGAGGTCGCCTGGTTCGGCCGGGAGACACCGGCGGCGATCGACCGGCTGCGGTTCCTGCGCGACGTCGCCGGTCCGGTGCTGGCCGAGGTCGTTCGGCGGGGCAAGCCGTGGGACGTGTTCGCCCTTGCCACGCAGGGGATTCTGATGGGTGACGACGTCCACCTGCGGACCCAGGCGTCGACGAACCTCCTCATCCGGCAGATCCTTGCGCGGCTCGTCGAGATCGGCGGCCCGGAGGCCGTGGCGACGGCGAAGTACCTGTCGGACAACCACCTGTTCTTCCTGACGATCGCGATGGCCGGGGCAAAGGCCGTGACCATGTGGGCCGACCAGGTGCCCGAATCGAGCATCGTGACCTCGATGGCGCGCAACGGCACGACGTTCGGGCTCCGCCTCGCCGGCGCCGAGGACTGGTCCGTCGCCGAGGCACCGCCGGTGCAGGAGGCGTTGTACAACCCAGGCCAGGGACCGGAGACGAGCGCACGCGACATCGGCGACAGCGCGGTGCTCGAGCTCGTCGGCCTCGGCGGGGCGGCGGCCGCGGCCTCGCCCGCGGTGGCGGCGTTCGTCGGCGGCACGATGGCGCACGCGAGAGCGGCGACAGAGCAGATGGGCGAGATCTGCGTGGCGGAGAGCTCGCGGTTCATCATGCCGACGATGGAGTCGCGCGGAACGCCTGTGGGCGTCGACGTTCGCCGGGTCGTGGAGCTCGGCATCACTCCGAAGGTCACGACCGGGATCCTGCACGTCAGCGACGGCTCGGGCCAGGTCGGCGCGGGTGTGGCGACCGCTCCGGTGGAGTGCTTCGTCGACGCGCTGCTCGACCTCGACAAGCGGCTCAGCGGCGGGCGATGAGTGGCTCGCGGAACGCCACCGCGGCGGCCGCGTACGCCGCCCGCGCGGCGGTCTCGGTGACGATGCACCCAGCGTCAAGGAGTCGTTGACGCTGCCGCGCCAGGCCTTGGGGGTCGCGTTCGGTGCCGAGGCAGTACGCCACGATCGCCGGTCCGCCTGATCTGCTGACCGCCGCACAGACGGGCGCCAGCGCCCCGGCGGGATCGTTGTGCGAGCCGTACCCGAGCACCACATCCAGCACGATGACGGCGACGTCGGGGTCGGCGCCGTGCTCGCGGAGGAGCCCGATCCTCGCCTCGGGGTCGATCATCGGATGCGGCCTGCCGGCGGTGTACTCCTCCTCGCCCAGGTCGAGGCAGACATGGGTTCCCTCCACGAACGGAGGCCCGAACGCCTTGTCCAGTGGGGCGTTCGAGTACACCGGCCCGACGAGCTTGGACAGGATGACCTGCGCCTCGTAGCACAGCGTGCCGCCGGAGTAGAGCCCGCGCACGGCTCTCCGCGTCGTGGGGAGCCGGCCGATCGCTCGGGCCACCTGGTCGGGGAGGTCGCGGACCAGGTCGGGCCGCGGGAGTGCCAGGTGGTCGAGCGTCGCGAGGACGGCTCGTTCGAGCGTGGAGCAGACGGGTGACCTGTCCGGCTGGCCGATCAACGCGGCCACGAACGGGGTGTCGCCGACCAGTTCCAAGACGGCCTGCGCCACCTCGGGGGCGGGCGGCTTCGACACAAGCAGAATCACCTCGGTGGCCGGATCCTCTCGCAGCATGGCGATGGCCTGCTTGGCCATCCGCCCGTCGACGGCCTCGGAGAGGTCGCGCCCGCCGAGACCGACCGCCGCCGAGACACCCGCGCCGAACCGGTCGAGCAGCGACATGACCTCCTGCGCGCCGGTGCCGGCCGCCGCGACGACGCCGACGCGGCCGGAGCGGACGACGTTCGCGAAGCCGAGCCCGGTGCCGCCGAGCATCGCCGTACCCGCGCCGGGTCCCATCACGAGGCGCCCGAGCGCGTTCGCCCGTTCCTTCAGCTCGATCTCGCTGTCCAACGGGACGTTGTCGCTGAACAGCAGCACGTCGAGTCCGGCGGTCAACGCCTTGTGGGCTTCGAGGGTCGCGTACGAGCCGGGCACCGAGATCACCGCGACATTGCTGTCTGGTTGGCGTTTCAGGGCACTCGCGAGGGAACGGGCCGGCTTCGCTTCGGCGGTCCCCTGCGCCGGCTCGGCCGCGAACGTCGCGGCGTCGCCGGCGTCGAGCGCGGACTCGATCGCCTGTTTGTCGGCGCCGCGGGCGGCGAGGATCAGGTCGTTGACGCCCGCCTTGTCGAGCACGGCATCGTCGAAGCCCTCCTCGCGGAGGCTCGAGAGGTTGGTCGGCGTACCCGTCACCGCCGCGGCCCAGTCGATGCCCGGCTGGATGCGCATCGCCCGCGTGCCGGCGAGCTGCCGCACCGAGTCGACATACCGGTCGGGGAAGTGTCGCAAGCCCGTCTTGCTCATAGTGCCGCCTCGACATCGTGAACGGACGCGACGATGCGCGTGCCGTCCGCTGGCCGGTCCCCGAGGGCTCCCGCCGCGGCCTCGGCCGTGGTGATCACGACGGTTTGTCCGCCGTTGCGGATGAAGCGGACGGCCGCGCGCACCTTCGGACCCATGCTTCCGTCCGGGAACTGACCGTCGGACAGGTGGCGTTCCGCCTCGCTCACCGACAGCTCGGTGATCGCGCGCGCGGCCGGCGTACCGAAGTCGAGGGCGACATGCGGCACGCTGGTGACCAGAACGAGCGCGTCGGCGCCGAGTGAGGTGGCGAGGACCTGCGCCGCGTAGTCCTTGTCGACCACCGCGTCCACGCCCGCAAGGCCTTGTTCGCCCTGGACGACGGGGATGCCGCCACCGCCGGCGGCGATCACCAGCGCGCCGCTCGCCACGAGCGCTTGGACGGTCGCGACCTCGACGATCTGCCGCGGCGCCGGCGACGGAACGACCCGCCGGAAGCCCCGGCCGGAGTCCTCGACGATCGTCCAGTCGCGCGTCTCGGCGAGCTGACGCGCCACGGCCTCGCTGAAGAACGGGCCGATCGGCTTCTGCGGGTTGCGGAACGCGGGGTCGTCGAGCGACACGAGCACATGGGTGACGATCGCCGCGATCTCCGGCCTGCCTGGTCCCGGCCCGGCGGTGCGGTGCAACGCCATCGCGATCATGCTCCCGAGCTCGCCCTGGGTCATCGCGTCCAGGCAGAACAGAGGTTGCGCTGGAACGAAGATCGCGCCCTCCTCCTGCTGGATCGCGAGGTTGCCGATCTGCGGGCCGTTGCCGTGGACGACCACGACGTTCCAGCCGGCCGCGCGGATCGCCCAGACGGCCTCCGCCATCGCCATGATGTTGTGCATCTGCTCGGCATACGAGCCGGGTTCGCCGGCTCGAATGAAGGCGTTGCCGCCCAGTGCCACGACCGCGGTTCCGATCATGCTCCGCCTACCATGAGGAGTGATTCATTCACTATAGTAGATGGCAGGTGGTAGCGGACTAGTCCGGCTGAACGCTGAGTTTCGGCAAGGTCCGAAGGGTGTTGCTGACGTAGCAGACCCGTTCCGCCGCGATCAGGAGGCGCTCGAGGTCGGGCGGCTCGGGCTCGATGCGGACGCGGATCTCGATCTCGGAGAAGCGCGGACCGTCGTACACGCCGGTCGTGGTCACGTGCACGTCGCCGAGCTCGAGGCCGCGCTTGCGCGCGGAGTGGGCGATCGCCAACGTGAAGCACGACGCCACCGACGCCAGGAAGAGCTCGGTCGGCTGCGGGCCGGCATCCGTACCGCCCGAGGTCTCCGGCTCGTCCACCGTCAGCGCGAACCTGCCGGCCTGCACCGAGCAGCGCATGCCGCCTTCCCAGACGGCCTGCACGGACCGCGTGCTCACGGGCGCCTTGCCAAGCGGGTGGCGGGCGTATCGACCACGTTGACCACCGAACGAGTGGCGCCACCGAGCGAGACGGCGATCTCACCGCTGTCGTCGATCGTTCCGATCACCCTCGCGACCAGGCCGCGGGCGGCGAACGGCTCGATGCAGTCGGTCTCGCGTCCCGGCGGAACGCAGAGCAGGAACGCGAAGCTCGGGAAGCTCACCAACCAGGCCGCCAGCTCGACGTGTGCCGGCTTCGGCATCTCCTCCAGGTCGACAACGACGCCGCAGCCGCTCCACTCCAGCAGCATCGCGAGCGAGCCGATCAGGCCGGCCATACTGACGTCCTTCGCCGCCACGCACGCGCCTGACGAGGCCACCTCGGCGAGCACCCGTACGTCGCCGGCGCACCGCGAGCCGCGCAGCTCGAACGACGCGAAGAACGGGAAGTCGCTGCGCATCTCGCCCTCGACCGCGCAGGCCAGCACCAGGTTCTGCCCCGGCTGGACCCTCGTCACCGAGAGCACCTCGCCGGCCGTCCCCACCGCGAAGGCGGCCAGCGAAGGCGGCCCGTCGTGGGGCGTCAGGTGCCCGCCGACGATGGGAACGTCGTACAGCTCGCTCGCATGCTTCATGCCGGCGAGCGCCTCGCGGGCGATGTCCTCCGAAGCGACGATCGCGTCGACGATGCCCAACGGGATCCCTCCCGTCGCCGCCACGTCGTTGACGTTGGTCAACACGGCGGCGATGCCGGCTCCGTACGGGTCGGCCCGCACGAACGGAGGCCACAACGCCTCACCGCAGGCGACGATCCGCGCACCGAGGGCGTCGATCGCCGCGGCGTCGTCACCCGGACCGCTGATCCAGTCCGACGGGCCGAGCAGCTCGCTGACCAAACCGATGGCGGACTTGTTCGTCAGACCCGGATGGGTGCGGACGACCTTGACGAGGTGATCGAGCTCGCGGGCGGCCGCGTCAGTGAGCATCGTCGATACCTCCCTCTACTATAGTGGACGACTATATCGGATTCGACTTACGATGGATCCGTGCCGCCGACCTTCCTCGACCTCCCCCAACGCCCGGAAAAGCCACGCACGCAAGGCCTCACGCACGTGCTGGACAAGGGCGTCTCCGTCGCGGCCGCGCGGTCGGTGATCGACGCGAGCGGCGACTTCATCGACATCTGGAAGCTCGGCTGGGGTACGGCGTACGTCGACCGCGACCTCCCGACGAAGCTCGCCCTCCTGGCCGAGAACGACATCGCCGCCTGCCTCGGCGGCACGCTGCTCGAGATCGCCTGGCTGCAGGGCAAGACGTACGACCTGTTCACCTGGGCGGGTCAGGTCGGGTTCCCCTGCGTCGAGGTCTCCCGCGGCACGGCCGAAATGTCCGCCGCGCAGAAGCAGGATCTGATCGAGAGCGCGGCGGAGAACTTCATCGTGTTCGCCGAGGTCGGCTCGAAGCGCCCCGACGACGTCATGGACGCCGCGAGCTGGGCGGACGAGGCGAAGTCAGACCTCGCGGCCGGCGCGGTGATGGTCGTGGCAGAAGGCAGGGAGAGCGGCACGATCGGCATCTACGACGCGAACGGTGACCTGCACCGCGACATCGTCGACGCGCTCGTCGCGGCCACCGGCATCGGCTCACTGCTGTTCGAGGCCCCGCGCAAGTCCCAACAGGCGTGGTTCATCCGGCACCTCGGCGCGAACGTCAACCTCGGCAACATCGCGCTGGACGAGGTCGTCTCGACCGAGACTCTGCGGCTCGGACTTCGTTCGGACACCATGCCCCGCGTCCCCCTCGAGTCGCGGTGCTGATGCGCCGGCCTTCCGGGCCCAACCTCGTGCCCGGGGAGTACCGAGGCGTGTCCGTCACCGACGTCACCTGCCCGCTCGACGAAGGCTCGCTGCGCCAGCACTTCCTCGGCCGGGAGGCCTACCGCCGCACCCGGTTCGTCGTCACGCGTTCCGGCGGCGCGACCGCGTTGGTGTACGTCGCCAAGCAGTCCGAGGAACCGCTGTTCAGCCCGATCGTCGACCTCGCGCTGCTGGCCGGGCCGGAGGCGTGTGCGTACGTGCACGACCCCGAGGCCGACACCGCCGTCCCGTCCACGCTCGCCGAACTGGCGCGGCGGCATGCTCCGAGCGCCCGTGCGGTCGTCGTGCAGGGGCGGTACGAGCACGTCAGCTTCATCCTCGACCCGCGCCCGGTCCGGATCCGGGTCCGTGAGGTCGTGCCGCCCGTGCCAGCGAAGCTCTACGACCAGGCGCGCCGCATCCTCGCCACCGCCGAGGAACTGCCACCGATCGAGCTGGTGTCCGAGCTGGTCGAGCTGCCCGACCTCGCCGCCGTACGACCGGCCGAGCACTACCTGCTGCCCTGCCGCGGGTCGGGCGTGAGCATCGCCGGAGCGACGGTGTCGTACCTCGACGAACGCCCGGACCGCCAACCCTGGACACTGCTGGGCTGCACCCGTTCGCAGCAGATCCACCACTGGTTCTACGGAGACGACCCGCCCACCGTCGACCTGTGCCCGCTGCGGACCGCGACGCTCGACGACGGCACCGACACCGTGCTGTTGACGAAGTGCTGCCTGCGCGAGCACGGCCTCGAGCAGGGCGACGGGTGGGTGTCGCTGCCGTGGGGGTCGACGCTGGAGCAGGTACGGGAGGCGTTGGCCACACTGGCCCGCCAACGGGAGCCGACGTGGGCACCCGCCTGAGCGACTCGCCGATGTACGCCCATCTCTGGGCTACGGACGAGCTCGCCGAGATCTTCTCCGACGAGGCACGACTCCAATCCTGGCTGGACATTCTCGTCGCGCTGGCCGAGGCGCAAGAGCAGCTTGACATCATCCCCGCAGGCAGCTCCACGCAGATCGCCGCGGCAGCCAAGGTCGAGCTGCTCGACCTCGACTACGTCGCCGAGGAGACCCGCCGAACGGGCCACTCGACGCTCGGCCTGATCCACGGGCTGCGGCGCGTCATCGCGGCGCCCGCGAGGGAGTACGTCTACTTCGGCGCCACCGTTCAGGATCTCACCGACACCTGGACGGGCATCGTGATGCGGGAGGTCGGCGCGATCGCGTGGCGCGACCTGTGCGCGATCGAGACGACGCTGCTCGACCTCGCCGCCCGCCATCGCGACACGCTCATGGCCGCCCGGACCCACGGTCAGCCTGGCGCCACGATGACGTTCGGGTTGAAGGTCGCGTCGTGGGCGGACGAGGTCTTCCGGCATCGCGAACGACTGTGGCAGGGCCGGTCCCGCTGGCTGGTCGGGCAGCTGGCCGGCGCCGCCGGGACCCTCGCGTTCTTCGGGCCGCACGGATCGGCGTTGCGGGCCGCGTTCTGCGCCAAGGTCGGGCTGACCGATCCGCACATCTCCTGGACCACCGCGCGGGACCGGATCGCCGAGTTCGCGCAGGTCCTCGCCTCGATCTGCGCGACGCTCGCCCGCATCGGCGGCGAGGTCTACGAGCTGCAACGGCCGGAACTCGGCGAGCTCCGCGAGCCAGCAACCGGCGTCAGCAGCATCACGATGCCGCACAAGCGCAACCCCGAGCGCTCCGAGCATCTGGACACGCTGGCGCGGCTCGTCCGTTCGTCCGCCGCCGTACTGCTCGAGTCGATGAACGGCCAGCACGAGCGCGACGGCCGTTCCTGGAAGGCCGAATGGATCGCGCTGCCGGAGGTCTGCCTGCTCTCCGGTGCCGCGCTGTCGATGGGCCGCGGCCTGCTCGACGGTCTCGAGGTCGACGCCGAACGGATGACGCGGAACGTCCACACCTACCTGCTCAGCACCGAGCAAGTGCTGGCTGAGCTCTCGACCAGGCTCGGCAAACACGAGGCCCAACAGCTCCTGCACGAGCTGCTGCGCGAGTCGGACGAGCCGGATCTGCCAGCCCAGTTGGCGAAACGCGGGTTCGCCACCGCGGACGACGTACGGTCGTGGCTCGGTCGGGACGCGACCGAGGTCGCCGGACGGATGGTGGACTTCGTCGTCGAACGCGGCACCGCGGCGCTCGCGAGACATCCGGCATGGTGAGGCCGCCGCGCTTCCCGTTGGCGACGTTGCCGACGCCGCTGACCCGTGCGGAGCACCTGGCGGACGCGGTCGGCTCGCCCGTCGAGCTGCTGGTCAAGCGCGACGACCTGATCGGCTTCGGCGTCGCGGCGGGCAAGACGCGTGCGTTGGAGTTCCTGCTCGGCGAGGCCCTCGCGCACCGGTGCGACGTGCTGGTGACCGGCGGCAGCGCGAGCTCCAACTTCTGCCCGGCGGCCGCGCTGGCCGCGCGCCGCGCCGGGTTGGACTGCGAGTTGCTGATGTCCGGCGACCTGGCCAGTTCGGCGAACGTCGAGCTGTCGCGGCGCGCTCGCGCCCACCTGAACGAGCTGGGTGAGGGTGACCGGTCGCGGATCGACGCTGCCATCTCCGACCGTGCTGCAGAGCTGGTCGCAGCCGGGCGGAAGCCGTACGCCATGCCGCGGGGCGGATCGACCCCGGTCGGCGCGGTCGGTTTCGCCCGTGCCGCTGAGGAGCTGGCGTACCAGCTCGACGCCTCGCCCGCCCTCGTCGTGATCCCGATCGGGTCCGGCGGAAGCTGCGCGGGACTGCTCGCCGGGTCGAAGGGCTGGCCGCTGCTCGGCGTCTCGGTGAGCCGGCCCGCGCCGGAGATCACCGAGATCGTGCACCGGTTGGCCGGCGAATGCGCAGCTCTGCTTGGGCGTTCGGCCCCGGATCGAAGCCGGTTGGAGATCGTCGACGGGCGCGGGCCGGGGTTCGGCGTCGCCTCTCCGGCCGACCGCGAGGCCGCCGCGCTTGCCCTCGAGACCGAGGGACTGCTGCTCGATCACACGTACACCGCGAAGTCACTCGCGGCGCTGCTGCCGCGGCTGCGCGACCTTCGTTCCGGACCCGTCGTGTACTGGCACACCGGCGGACTGGCGACGACGATCAGCGACTACCAACGCCCCAAGGGAGGCCACGATGAACTGGCGTGAAGGTGGGCCGCCCACGGACGGGCCGGCGCAGGAGCTGATCGAGTCCGGGTTCGCGTGGGAGAACGCGGACGCACCGTTGCTGCACGCGGGCATGAACATGGCCGACATCGCCCATGTCTTCGACCTCGCCCGGCGTGGCCTCATCCCGCCGGATGCCCAACGCCAGTTGCTCGAACTGCTGCTCGAGGTCGCCGCCACGTCGCCGGAGGACTTCCCGTACGACGCGGCGTACGGTGAGCCGTACAACTCGCGGGAGCGGTTCTTCGTCTCCCGGCTCGGCAACGTCGGCGGCTGGCTGCACGCCGGCCGGCCACGGCGCGAGGCCGCGCGGATCGCGCTGCGGCTGCACCTGCGCCGGCAGCTCGCCGAGCTGGTCCGGGAGGCCGCGGCGTTCGGCGCCGAGGTGACCACACAGTCGGTCGCGCACGCGGAGACGTTGATGCCCGACCAGACGTACCTGCAGCAGGCGCAGCCGTCGACGTTCGGGCACTACCTGCTGTCGTTCGTCTACTCCGCGCTCCGGGACGGCCGGCGGCTGATGGAGGAGCTGGACTGGGTCGACTGCAGCCCGGGCGGCGCGGGGTGCGTGAACGGGACGCGGCTGCTGGACGACCGGACGTTCATCGCCGACGCGCTGGGGTTCGACGGGTTCATCCAGCACACGCGCGACGCGATGTGGCAGGTCGACGGGCTCATCCACATCCTGGCGACGGCGGCGAGCCTGCTGTCGAACTTCTCCAAGCTGGCCGAGGATCTGGAGATCTGGTCGAGCGCGGAGTTCGACTTCGTCGACCTGGCCGACTCGTTCACGCGGTCGAGTGTGCTGATGCCGCAGAAGCGCAACCCGTACTCGTTGTCGATCGTGCGTGGCGCGTCCGGGGTGGTGATCGGGCGGCTGACCGGCTTCCTCGCGGTGACCAAGTGCCCGTCCGCACGGAGCGACAACCTGATCTTCGCGTACGGCGAGGTGCCGCGGGCGCTCGACCTGTCGGTGCGGATCACGCGGCTGATCGCGGGGGTCGTGCGGACGTTGCGCGTGAACTCGGAGCGGATGGCTCGAGGAGCTGCGCGGTGGGTACACCCAGGCCACCGACCTGGCCGAGCACCTGGTGCAGATCTGCAACGTGGACTACCGAACGGCGTACGTCGTCGTGGGGAACACCGTGCGCGCGGCGAGCCGTTCGGGGATCCCGGGGATGGCGATCACCGGCGCGATGATCGACGAGGCGGCTCTGGCGCATACCGGGCACTCGTGGGACCTCGCGGGCCGCGACCTGTCGGCCGTGCTGGATCCGGCGCAGATCGTGCTCTCCCGTACGGCCCAGGGCGGCGCCGCGCCGGACGCGCTGCGCCAGATGGTCGACGCCGTACGGCCGCAGCTGGGCGACCTCGCCGAGGCGGCGATCAAGCGTTCGAACCACTTCGACCAGGTCGACGCGGCGCTGCTCGAACAGGCGCGGGAGGCGGTCGCGAAGCTAGGACGCGGGTAGCGACAGCCAGAGGACGCGGACGGGCTTGCGGCCGCGGTTGTGCCACTGGCGCAGGTGGTCGGTCCGGAAGTGCAACGAGTCGTGCCGCGCCAGCTTGAACTCCTGGTCCGCCACGTGGAACTCCAACGCACCGTCCAGCACGAACACCACCTCCTCGCCCGGGCTCGCCGACGCGCGGACGGGCTCGGCCACGCCGTCGGCACCGGGCTCGATGACCGTCACGGCCCCGTTCAGCAGGAACTGACTCGCCGGACCGGTGAACGGCACAGAGTCACCCCGACCCTTCGCCACCGAGTGCACCGCCACCGGATACCGCGGCGTCACGTCCTCGATGAACGAGCCCACCGGCTCCCCCAACGCCGAAGCCAGCTTGAGCAACGTCGTGATCGTCGGCACCATCTCCCCGCGCTCCACCTTGTGGATCGCGGCCGCCGACACCTCGGCGCGAACGGCCAACTGCTGGAGCGACAACTTCTGGCTGGCCCGGAGCTCACGAACCCTGGGCCCGATCGCGTCCACGATCTTCTCCAGCCCACCCGACTCCGTCTGGCCGACTTGCGGCGCCGCACCGGTCATGCTTCCTCCTCGACGCGCCAGCCGATCTTGACACCTTGACTCGCGTTTAGTTTAGTAAATGGACTATCATTCATAATAGACGTTTGGAGTCCGCCTCCATCGTGCTGGACGAGTCTCTCGCGGATGAGAGGTGCCTGGTGGCAAGGACGGTCATCGTAGGCGGGGGCGCGGCCGGGATCGGCGCGGCCGGCGGCGTCAAGGCCGCCGACAAGAGCAACGAGGTCGTCGTCTACACCGAGTTCGAGGACGTCGCGTACAGCCCTTGCGGGATCCCGTACGTGCACGGCAAGGAGATCGCCGACTTCACGTCCCTGTTCCTCGCCGAGAAGCAGGCGTACGTCGAGGCCGGGATCGACATCCGCTACGAGAGCCAGGTCACCGGCGTCGACCTCCGGCGCCAGGTGCTGCACGTCGACGGCGAGGGCGACGTCGCGTTCGACCGGCTCGTGGTCGCGACCGGCTTCAACTACGCCGACCCGGGTGTCCCCGGCGGCGACCTCGAGGGCCTCTACTACGTGAAGAACATCCGCCGCGCGATGGAATGGGACAAGTTCCTCGACACGGTCAAGACGGCGGTCGTCGTTCATGCCACCCCGTTGGGACTGGAGATGGTCACCGCCCTGGCACATCGCGGCATCGAGACCCACCTTATCGATCCCAACCCGTGGGCCCTGGCAGACATGGCCGATCCGGACATCATGGCGCCGGTCCAGGAGTCGTGGGAGGAGCTCGGCGCGAAGCTGCACTTCAACACCGATCTCACCGCGTTCGTCGGCGACGGCACGATCCGCGCGGTCAAGACGTCCGGCGGCGAGATCCCCGCCGACCTCGCCGTCATCGCGACGCACAAGGTGCCGAACAACGAGCTCGCCAAGCAGATGGGCCTCCAGCTCGGCTCGACCGGCGGGATCGTGGTCGACCAGCGGATGTCGACGTCCGCGCCGAACGTGTACGCGGCCGGCGACTGCGCCGAGCTGCCGCACGGCGTCACCGGCGTCGGGCTGCAGGGCCTCACCGGGAGCCACGCGTACTCGCAGGGCAAGGTCGCCGGGTTCAACGCGGGCGGCGGCACGAAGTCGTACCAGCCCGTCTACGTCCCGTGGGCGACGCCGGCCGGCAAGTGGATCATCGGCGGCGCCTCGTTCGGCGAGACCACCGCGACCGCGCTCGGCATCAAGTACCACCTGGGCCAGGCCCAGGGCATCTCGCGGGCGCGCTACTTCCCCGGCATGAAGCCGGTGAAGGTCAAGCTGCTCGCCGAGCCCGGGTCGCTGCGGCTCATCGGAGCGCAGATGGTCGGCGGCGAGGGCATCAAGGAGCGCGCGGACTTCCTCGCGACCGCGATCAAGTTCGGCATCACCTTGCGCGACCTCGCGGTGATGGAGAACGTCTACTCTCCCGCGATCGGCGCCCTGAACGAGCCGATCGCACTGGCGGCCCAGAACGGCGTGAGGTAGCCGCCATGCCGTTCGCCCAGTGGTTGCGCGTGAACTCCGAACACTTCCTGCTGATCGCCGCCCAGGAACGGGTCGCGAAGAGCCAGGGCACCAACCGCCCGCGCCGGCCGCAGAGTCCGCGCGAGTGGTTCTGGCTCGGCGTCTTCGCCCCCCTCTACCGGCTGATGCCGTGGTCACTGCGCAAGCGCGTGCTCCGCATGATGCCGGGAAGCCACCGCCGGAACTGGCCGGCACCCCCTCACCTGTCCGGACCGGCGGTATGAGTCGCCCGGGCCGCGGCACGTCCCACCACGACTTCTAGGAGGACTCGATGCCGAAGACCATCACGACAGAGCTTCCCGCCGTAGGCGAACGGCTGTTCAACGCCGAGGAGAAGCTCTTCGACGACATCCAGGCCAACGAGGGGGAGAAGGCGTTCGTCTTCCTCCACACGGTGCCGTACGAGGGCTCGGTCGGCCTGGTCAACCTGCTCACCGCGACCCGGTTGTGTCGCAAGGGATTCGACACGTCCATCATCCTGTACGGCCCGGGCGTACTGATGGCCTCGGGCACGCGCGGCTACCCGGGCGTGGGCGAGGAAGCGTTCCCCGGCCACCTCGCAATCAACAACCAGCTCAAGACGATCCTCAAGGAGGGCGGGAAGATCTACGCCTGCCGCTTCGCGATGGGCGCGTTGTACGGTTTCCGCGAGGACGACCTGATCCCCGGCGTGATTCCGTTCAACCCGCTGGACGTGTTGGACTCCGCGCTCACGGCCTGGCGAGCGGGCGCCTTCCAGATCAACACCTGGACGGTGTGAGCCCCTCCTCGTCAGACCAGCTTCGTGCGCTCCTGTGCGTAGAGGTCCCGGTGGGCGGTCGCGGCGGCGTCCCAGGTGAACGTGTCGAGCAGCGCGCGGGCGTTCGTTCGCAGGCTGGCTCGCAACGGTTCGTCCTCGATCACCCGCCGCAGCGAACTGGCGAGGTCGGCGGCATCGCCGACCTTCGCCAGCAACGCGTTCTCGCCGTGCGTCAGGTACTCCTGGAACACCGGCAGATCGCTCGTCACCACAGGAAGATCGGCGCTGATCGCCTCGAGGACGACGAGCCCGAAGCCCTCCTTCGTGGAGGGGAACGCGAGCACGTCCGCCGAGCGGTACCAGCGGCGGAGGTCGGAGTCGGCGACGGGACCGAGGACGTGGATGTCCTCGTCGAGCTTCAAGCCGAGGCCGGGCAGCGACGCGTACGCCGCGTCTCGATAGGCCGCGTAGTCCTGGAACGACTCGCCGCCGATGACGACCAGCACCGGCGCCGCCGCCCCCATCGTCTCTTTCAGCTTCGCCATCGCCTCGAAGAGGAACACCGAACCCTTGCGCGGCTCCACGCCGCCGACCGCCAGCAGGACGAACCGGCCTTCCGCGTCGACGCGTTCGCGCAGATGGCTCCGCTCCGCTTGCGGAATCGGCGCGAAGCGCGCCGGGTCGACGCCGTTGTAGATCACGGTCGCGTCGACGTCGAACTCGCCCTCGACCAGGGACTGCCAATGCTTGCTCACCACCACGATCCGGTCGGGCTCGACCACGGCCGCGCGCTGGCAGTCGATCAGCACCTGGGTGGTGAAGTCGTCGATGTGGTGAACGGTGCGGACCACCCTGATCGGGGCGCCGGCGTCACGTACCCTCGCCGCTGCCCGCGCGGAGATGCAGTCCTGCGTGTGGATCAGGTCGTACCGCTCGCAGTAGTGCGACAGCCATTCCTCGAGCGTGTCGACGGCGGCGAACACGCGATCCTCCAACGTGTCCTTCGCCGGCGGCGCCGGGACGATCGTGTGCGGGATGTCCACCTCGCGGAAGAAGCCCACCTCCGGATCGCCCAGCGCGACGACGTGCACGCCGAAACCCTGACGCCGCAGGGCGTCCGCCAACGACAACGTGTGCACGACACCGCCACGGGGCTTGGAGGAGTACGTGACCAGAGCGACCTCGCGATCCGCGTTCAGCTGAACTCCCTAGATCACTGATCGTTGACGAGACGTCCACTATAGTAGATTTGCTGTCATCGCTCCGGGGAGTACGGAGGTTGCGGGCATGGACGGAGATCCGGACGACCTGGTCGTCGCCAGGCGCCGGTGGCGGGCCGCCGAGGAGCGGCTGTATCCGCTCGCGCTCGCCGACACCGACGCGTACATGGACGCGATCGAGGCGGTCGGCCGGGTGGTCGCCGAGCTGCGTCGGACCAGCTTCACCCATGCCGACCTGCTGGACACAGGAGGTCGATCACGCGCTGCTCGAGCACGTCGGGACCGCCTCGCGGAGCCCGGTGCCGCTGGAGCCGGCCATCGTGATCGCCGCCGCATGCGCCCTGCGCAGCGCCGAGCTCAGCGTGGACCCGACCGAAGGATCAGGTGGTTCGACATGACCGGCGTCGCCGAACGCAAGGAGACCTCGCCCGAGCTCGCGGTCCTGGTGACCGAGCTGCAGAGCGTCGGACTCCGTGTCGAGGTGTCGACGGAGGTCCGCACCGGTGGCGCCGGCCCGTCCGACTCCGGCATGTTGTGGGTCGAGGGCATTCCGGTCACCGCGCCGACGAGCGCTTTGTCGCCGTACGTCCTGGTGCCCGAGGACGAGGGCGAGGCGATCTACCGGGACGGCGTCCGGCTCGCGTCGGCGTCGCGAACGCAGCGGCCGCGCTACTACGACCTGAGCACCGCGGACGGCATCCCGTACTGGAAGATCGCCTTGCTGCACTTGGATTCGGTCGCCAGCACGGTCGTGCAGACCTGTAGCTACTGGGGAAACGCCGACCAGTGCAAGTTCTGTGGCATCGAGGTGTCGCTGGCATCCGGACGTACGGTCGTGAAGAAGACGCCCGAGCAGCTGGCCGAGGTCTCGTTGGCCGCGCAGGAGCTGGACGGCGCGGTCGACGCGACGTTGACGACCGGCAGCTCGAACGCGCCCGACCGAGGTGCGCGGTACGTCGCCCGCTGTGGCCACGCCATCAAGGAAGCCACCGGGATGCCGGTGGAGGTGCAGTTCGAGCCGCCGCGCGACCTCGACGTGCTCAGCGAGGTACGCGACCTCGGCGTCGACTCGGTCGGCATCCACGTCGAGAGCTTCGACCCGACGGTGCTCGCGCACGTGGCTCCGGGCAAGGCGCGGACGGGGATCGACTACTACTTCAAGACCTGGGAGCGCGCTGTCGAGATCTTCGGCTGGGGCAAGGTGTCGACATACGTCATCCTCGGCATGGGCGAGGATCCCGAGGTCACCATCGCGGCCTGCCGGCGCGCGATCGACATCGGCGTCTATCCGTTCGTGGTGCCGCTGCGGCCGGTCGCGGGCAGCCTGATGGAGGACTTCTCGCCTCCGCCGCCTGCCTACGCCGAGCGCGTCTACCGCGGGGTGGTGCCGTACCTCACCGCGCGCGGCATGGACGCTTCGGGTGCGGGAGCAGGGTGCGCGCGGTGTCAGGCCTGCTCGGCGATGAACCTGTTCAAGCAGCCGTCGGATGCGTTGCCCGTCGTGCAGATCGGGCGGAGGCAGGCATGACCGCGGTCGTCGACGCGGGGCAGGCGGGTATCGGGCTCGCGGTGTCGGACACCGACCTCGCCGAGCATCACCGCATCCGGCAGGCGGTTTTCGTTGTGGAGCAGGCGATCTTCGCCGGCACCGATGTCGACGCGCGCGACGCCGCGGGCGCTTCGCTGCGGGTGTTGGCTCGGCTCGCCGGCGTGCCGGCGGGGACCGTTCGGCTGTACCCGGTCGACGACGGATCGGGTTTGTGGCAAGGGGATCGGCTCGCGGTGCTGCCCGAGTTCCGCGCGCACAAGGTCGGTGCGCCACTCGTTCGGTATGCGGTGCGTACGGCCGGCGCGCTGGGCGGGGTCGCGATGGTGGCGCACATCCAACCGCCGAACGTCCGCTTCTTCGAGCACCTCGGCTGGACGGTCGACGGCGAGCAGGAGCTGTACTGCGGTCGACCGCACGTACCCATGCGCATCGCCCTCACTAGGTAAGGAGAACCCATGGCGGTTGAGGAGAAGGTCCGCGGCCACGTCATCGATGCGCACAGTCACATCGGCGAGATGGCGGCCTGGAAGTTCTACAACCTGGCCGAGCCGGTGAAGCCGACGGTGTACGAGTTCGCCACTCCTTCGGACTACCTGGCTCAGTTGGACAGTGTCGGCGTAGAGCGCGGGTTGGTGCTGTCGAACTACGGGATTCCCGTGCAGGAGCAGGCTTTCTCGTTGAATCCTTTGGTGTTGGATGCGGTGACGTCCTCCGATCGGCTCGTCGGCGGGCTGTGGGTGTCGTTCCTGCCGGTCAACAAGGAGCGAACGCTCGAAACCTTGAAGCTGGCCGGGGAGTCCGGAATCGTGGCGTTGAAGACCACGTTCCTGCTCGGCGGCAACCCGGACCCGTCGACCTGGGACGACGAGACGCGCTCGCTGGCTGAGGCCTGTTTCGACGCGTGCGAGGAGCACAACCTGGTGTTCCACTTCCACACCAGCGCGGGCGGGGCGTCGGACATCAAGAACTTCGTGCCGATGGTCGAGCAGTACGCCAAGCGCGTGAAGATCTACCTCGTCCACTTCGGTGGTGGCGTGTCGGGGCACATCAAGCTGGTCCCGCAGTTCCTGGACTGGGTGGAGCAGGGGTACCAGGTCTACTGCGACACGACCTGGTGCATCGGCTTCGGCCCCCGCTGGCTGATGACCGAGATCGAACGCCGCGGCATCGGCGCCGACCGCGTCCTGTTCGCGTCCGACGAGCCCTGGAGCGACTTCTGGGGCGAGTACTGGAAGATCTACGGCGCCCCGGCGAGCGACGAGCTCAAGTCGCGCATCATGTACCAGAACTTCGTCGACCTCTACGACACCGGCCGCTAGCGAACCCAGTAGGAGTAGAGGTCGGCGTTCACGACGCTGAGCTTGAAGCGCACCTCCTGGCCGGCGAGCTGCCGCAACGTGCGGCCGCCGGTCCAACGGACCGTGCTGTCGAGGTGGTCGCCGCGGACAGCGGCAGGGCTTGGCGGGCGCCGTAGCCTGGCAGTTCGTTGCCCGCGGCGTCGAGGACTGACACCCGGATCTCGCCCTTCGGGAACACCACGCTGTTCACGTGCAGGTCCCGGCCGGAGAACACCAGCGGCTTGGTGACCAGCTCGCCCGCATCACCCGTTCCCGGCAGTGAGCGGTTTGTCAGCGACACGAAGCCGTCCCGCCGCCAGGTCGCGAGCCCGGTCTGCCCGCGGTGGTTGTCGCGGTTCGGGTCGGTCGGGTCCGCGCCGCCGTGGCCGTTGTTGAAACCCGCGTAGTAGAGCCGAATCTCCTTGTCTGTCACGAGAATGTTCGACGCCGTGTAGAGCGCGCCGTCGTCCCACGCGCCGCCGAGGCTGGGCTCGAGCAGCGTCCCGCGCACGGGTCGTACCCAGCGCAGCAGGTCGCGCGACGCCGCCACCTGCGGCAGCACGGGACCATCCGCCGCGGACGCGTACTGCCCAGCCGTGTAGTTGAGCGTGAGGAACACCCACGGCAGACCGATGTACATCCCCTCGTACGGCAGGATCGGCATCCCGTATATCTGCCCCTCGAGCCCGCCGATCGACTCCGCCAGACCGTCGTCGGCGTAGTCGCCGCTCGTCGCGAGCTGCGGCTCGGTCCAGGTCAGAAAGTCCTTGCTGGTCGAGACAAACGCCGACCGTTCGTAGATCCCTGGCGTGCGCGAGGTGAACATGCGCTTCTTGATCGAGGCGATGTAGAGATCGCGCGTCGCGTCGTACGTGACCTGCGAGACGTCGCCGTCGAGCAGCAGCGGATCCGGCGACAGCGGCGTCCAGTCGAGCCCGTTCGGCGACTTCCAGCCGTAGTAGCCGTTCGGCCCGCCCTGGAACTTCATCAGCAGGAACCGACGGTCCGCCGGCGCCTCCGGGTTGTACGCGATCGTGCCCGATCCCTGCAGCACGATGTTGGTCTGCGAGGCGGGAATCTCCTTGTACGCAACGCGTCCGACCTGCGGCTTCACCCAGTCGACGCCGTTCGTGCTCTCGGCGTAACACATGTGATAGTTCGGCGCGACGTCCGAATAGCAGGTGTACCAGAGCTTGTACTTGTCGCCGATCTTGAACGCCGAGCCGTACGTGTACGCGCTGATCTCCCACGGCTTCTCGGCGCGGATGACCGGCAGCTGGCGCTTCGTGCCCGGGTGGACGACGCGTTCGAGGTCGTGGCTGGACTCGATCCGGTAGTCGTCGAGGAACAGCTGACGGTTGGTCCCGACGGTCTTGTCGTACGGCAGCGGCACCTGCTCCAGCATGACCTGGTCCCAGTACGAGTCGCCGGCCGACGGTCCGTCAGCGAGGATCTGCAGCGTGACGTGCGCGGTCTTGGCCGGCGCGGTGGCGGTGAGCGCGACCGTCTGGAAGTCCGGGCTCGGCCCCGGCGTGGCCGTCTTCGTGGTCAGCAGGTTCTGGTCGAAGTCCCAGAACTCCAGCAGCAGGTTGGCCGGGGTGCCCGTCCGGATGCGGACCTTCGCGCTGGCCTCGTACGTCGCGCCGCTGGTGGCGACGATGCGTTCGGTCCGTACGGACACCGACGACCCCGCGACGTCCTTGACCTCGAGCGAGCCAAGGCCGGCGGAGCGCCAGGCGCTGAGGTTGACGATGTTGGCGCCGGCCTCGTTGCCCTCGACGCCCCACGCGATCGGCTTGCCGGTCCGGTCGCCGACGTCGAAGCCGCCGTTCGCGACGAGCTCGCCCGGCTTCCCGACGACCGGTTCCGGAAGGGGCTGGGCCGCAACCGGCACTCCCCCGGCAAGAGCGAACGTGGCGACGAGACTGACGGCGAGAAGCTGCACGATCGTCCGCATGCGCGTCACGCTGGACGGAACACCGTTCCATGTCAAGGAGACCGCAATGATCAAGATCGCCGAGATGTTGCCACCGGTCGAGTCCGCGAGCCGGCTGTGGCGGCTGATGCGGCAGGCCGGCGTCGACTTCGCGGTGGGCGGCCTGCCCTCACCGGAGAGCCTGACCGCCGGTGAGGCGCCGTGGGACTACCTGCCGTTGCTGCGGATGAAGCAGAAGTACGAGAACGCGGGCTTCACGCTCTCCGTGATCGAGGCGCGGCCGCCGCTGAACCTCGTCAAGCGCGGCTTGCCTGGGCGCGACGCGGAGATCGACACCGTGTGCACGTTGCTCGAGAACATGGGCCGGCTGGGCATTCCGGTGTGGTGCTACGAGTGGATGACGGACTTCAACTGGTTGCGGACGAGTACGGATGTCCCCTCGCGCGGCGGCTCGGTCGTGAGCGGCTTCGACGCCTCGCTGCTGGCCGACGCGCCGCCGACGGAGCTCGGGCCGATCGGCGAGGACGAGCTGTGGGTCAACCTCCAGTACTTCCTGGAACGTGTGCTGCCCGTGGCCGAAAGTTCCGGTGTGCGGCTGGCGATGCACCCGGACGACCCGCCGCTGTCGCCGATCCGCGGGGTCGCGCGGATCATGAGCAGTCTCGATAACTATCAGAAACTTCTTGAGCTCGTTCCGAGTCCGATGAACGGCATCACCTTGTGTCAGGGCAACTTCCGGCTCATGACCGACGACATTCCGGCGGCGATTCGAAAGTTCCGGGAGAAGGTGTTCTTCGTTCACCTGCGGGACGTTCGCGGGACCGTGGAGGACTTCGTCGAGACCTGGCACGACGACGGGCCGACCGACCTGCTCGAGTGCCTGCGGACGTACCGCGAGATCGGCTTCGAGGGCGTGCTGCGGCCCGACCACGTACCCACGGTCGAGGGCGACAGCAACGACCGGCCGGGCTACTCCATGTACGGCCGGCTGTTCGCGATCGGCTACATCCGCGGCCTGCAGGAGGCGGCATACCGGCAGTGACATCCGGTTCACTACTCTTCCCGAGTGACTGTGCCTCTGAGTGAGCTCACGCGCCGGCTGCTGGATGGTCCGAACTTCGCCGTTCTCGCGACGACGAACACCGACAACAGCCCGCAGACGTCGATGATGTGGATCGGCCAGGATGGGGACGAGCTTGTCTTCTCCGCCCGGGCGAGCCGCCTCAAGAACCGCAACATCAAGCACCAGCCGTCGGTCAGCGTGATCCTGATGAACGCCAACGATCCCTACGAGTACGTGGAGATCCGCGGGACCGCGACCATCGAGGATGCCGGCGGCTGGGCGCTGCACGACGCGTTGTCGGTCAAGTACGACGGCAAGCCGGCCGACCCGGAGCCGCCGGACTGGGTGCGCGTGGTGATCCGCGTCCAGCCGCAGCGGCTGCGTGACTACACGGAGACCGCGTAGCCTTCGGGCCATGTCGTATCCCGAACCCCGCTACCTCGCCGACCAGGGCGAGGCGAGCGCGACGTACCGGCCCGTCGCCACCGAGCCGGACCTCGTGTACACGTCGGGCACCGACGTCCACTACCTGGCTACCGGCGCCAGGACGGACGGCGACTTCGGCATGTACCGCTATGAGATGCCCGCGAGCCCGTCGGGACCGTCCGCGCACTTCCATCGGACGATGTCGGAGTCCTTCTACATCCTGTCGGGGTCGATCCGGCTCTACGACGGGTCGGCGTGGGTCGACACGTCACCGGGTGACTTCCTGTACGTGCCGCCGGGTGGGATCCACGCGTTCCGGAACGAGTCCGGCTCGCCGGCGACCATGCTCATCCTCTTCACCCCAGGCGCTCCGCGAGAGGGTTACTTCGAGGAGCTCGCGTCGATCGGTGCGAGCGGCCGGAAGCTGACTCCTGAGGAATGGACCGAGCTGTACCGGCGGCACGACCAGTACATGGTGTGAACGTGCTCCTGATCCACGGCGGCCTGTGGGACGACATGAACGCCGCTCGGTTCTGGCACGCACCGGGTGTGGTCGCTGGGCTCGAGGCTCGCGGCCTCTCTGTGGTTGCTCCGGATCGGCTGCCCCGGGCGGCTACCTGGGAGGTCGAGGTCGCGCATGCCTCCTCTTGGCTCGCTGAGCCGATGGCCGTGGTGGCTGGGTCGAACGGTTGCACGCTCGCCGTCAAGCTGGCATTGACGTACCCGTCTCTGGTGTCGCGGCTCCTGCTGGCCTGGCCCGCAACGCCGTTGCCTGCCGACGCCATTCCCCCTGAGCTGCTGGCCGGCGAGACGTTGCGCGGCCTCCGCGACGCCGACCTGGCGTCCCTGCGCCTACCAGTGGGCATCCTGCGTGCCGTTCCCGAGAATCCCATGCACGCCTGGAAGACCGCCGATGTCCTGCTGGGATTGATCCCGGGCGCAGTCGAACTACCCGGCTGCACCGAGCCACCGCGTCCCACGTTCGCCGCTGACCTGCCGGGTTTCGTCCGTACGGTCGCGGACTTCGTCGAAAGTCGTTAGCCATCGCCCGCTCGGCGGACGATTCTTGGGTGCATGCTCACGAGTGCCCAGCGGTCGGAGTTCGAACGCACTGGAATCGTCAAGCTGCAAGAAGCACCACGCGTTCGACGCGATTCTCGGACCGGCGCGCGGCGTCAAGCACTGGGCGTTCCTCGACAAGGTCGGGCCCGGTGGTGGCGGGACCGTTCAGCTGGCCGGCTCGCACCGGCTACTTTCCCGTTATCTGGAAGGGAAATCACCTACCGAGCTCAACCACGGGCAGGTACGCGACGGCTTCCTTCGTTCCCACCCGTGGGCGACGTCTATCTGACGGACCTGTGGATCATGCACTCCCGGACGCGGAACGCGAGCTCACGGCCGCGGCTGATGCGGAGCAGGGTGTTCTCAGCTGGCGGCGAGTGACTTCTTGACGTCGTCGAGGATGCGGTAGGCGCCGTAGTAGTTGCTGGCGCCCCAGTAGGCGTAGTCGACGGTGAAGGCCTTGTTCGCCTTGACTGCTTGCAGATTCTTCCACAGCGGGTTGTCGAGCGCGGCGTTCTTGTCCGCCGTTTGGCCGTTGTCGGCGTTCGGCAGCACGAACACGACGGGGGCGTCGGCATCGAGGAGGCGCTCGGGGCTGACGGACAGGAAGTCCTTGTCGCCGGCGGGCTGTTGTTGGTTCGCTGGGCGCTTGAAGCCGACGTCGGCCAGCACTTGGCCGGGGAACGAGGCGGCGGTCTCGAAGCGGAGCTCGTCGTCGCGCTGGACGCGGATCAGTGAGACCTCGATCGCCGCGGGGTCGCCGACAGCGGTCTTGACCTCGTTCACGCGCTTCTCGTAGTCCGCGACGAGCTCCTCCGCCTTCGGCTCCGCGCCCACGACCTCGGCCACGTCGGCCAGGTGGTTGCGCCACGAGCCGGTGCCGGTCCATTCGACGAGGACGGTCGGCGCGATCTGGCCGAGCTTGGGCAGCAGCGCCTGCTGGTCCTCGTTGCTGGTCGCCGTCCCGATGATGAGGTCGGGATCGAGCTTCTGCAGTTGCTCGAGGTTGACGTCCTCGGGCGAGGAGGACGCCGAGATCAGCTGGATCGTGCTCGGATCGTCGCCGTCGGTGAGGTACGGTCCCCAGCCGTGGTCGGCCGTACCCGGGTCGCCGATCGCGCCGACCGGGCGGTGCCCGAGCTGGACGAGCGCCGACATCGTCGGCCGCCAGAGTGCGACGATCTTCTTCGGATCGGTGGGCACCTCGACGTCGCCGTTCGCGGCCTTGACCGTGCGGGTCTCGGCTTGCCTCGTGGTGCTCGTCGGCTCGTTCCCGCCGTTCGAACATCCGGCGGCGGCCAGCGCCAGCGCGCTCGCAAAAGCCACAAGCACAACCGATCGGCGCATCTTTCCTCGTCCTCCCCTGTAAGTAAGGATTGGCTAATCTAACAGCTTCCGGACATCAGCCGGAATTGGTAACGCTCAGGTGCTGCGCGAGGACGGCCCGTCGACAATCATGGAGAGATGGGCCGGTCTGGGTCGCCGTCGCGTCGCCAGGCGGACCCCCGTGCCTCGACGTTCGAGACCGTCGCGTTCGAGCTGTACGGGCTTACCCCGGGTGAGTTCACGGCGGCGCGTGATCGGCAGGTGTCGTTGGCCAAGGCCGCCTCGGATACGGAGCTGGCGCGGTCGCTCGGGGAGCTGCGGAAGCCGACCCAGGCGGCGTGGTTGGTGAACCTGCTGTGGCGCGACCAGGCTGAGGTCGTCGAGCAGCTACTGACGCTCGGGGAGTCGTTCCGTACGGCGCAGAAGACGCTGGCGGGCGACCAGCTGCGGGCCCTGTCGACGCAGCGGCAACGGTTGATCACCGGCCTCGGCCGGCACGCGCGCCGGTTGGCCTTGGCGGCGGGGGTTCGGGTCTCGTCGGACACGGCGCGGGACGCGGAGATCACCTTGGAGACCGCGATGGCCGACCCGTCGTTGGCTGCGCTGATCCGTTCGGGGCGGCTGACGCAGGCTGCTTCGTACTCCGGCTTCGGCCCGGTCGCAGCGGGCTTGGTGAACAGCAGCCCCGCCGCGCGTGCACCTGCGTCGCCGAAGGTGCCGGCAGCGCGGAAGGCACCGACCGCCGACCCTCGCCGCGAAGCACGACGAGATGCCGAAGCCACCCTCGCCATCGCCTCCCGCGACGCGTCGGAGTCCTCGGCGAAGCTGGCGCAAGCCGAGGTTGACGTCTCGGACGCGTCACAGGCGCGCGACGAGTTGAGGGGACGGATCGAGGACCTGCGCTACGAGCTGCGGCTGCTCGAGGAGCAGATCCCCGAGACCGAACGCGAGCTCCGCAACCTGACCCGCAAACGCGACCAAGCCAAACTCACAGACACCCGCGCCCAGCGCCGGCTGGAGAATGCCCAACGAGAGTTGGACAAACTCACCTAACGCAGCCGCCCCTCACCGCGCCGCACCGCCACGTGGATCGCCTCGACCGTCTGGTCGACCGTCAACGTGGAGTTGTCGATCCGCGCCGTTCGGTCGTCGATAGACCCACGCATCCACTCGACGTTGGCGGCCACCCACTCCGGCGCCTTGCCCGCATCGAGTGGATGCGCTCGTGCGGCGATTCGCCCTTGCACGACAGCAACCTCGGGGTCGAGCATCGCGTGGAACACGGCCGCGTCGCGATGCTGGGGTGCAGTCTTAGCACGTGTCGAGGCCGCGCGGCGAAGTCGAGTCAGACGGGAAGTACTCCGCTACCTTCTTCGGCGCCGTGCTCAGCCCGCCACACCCACCTGCGTGGCGCGGAACCGTGACGGTGGGATGCCGAAGCGGTCGACGAATGCCTGCCGCATCGTCTCCGCCGAACCGAACCCGCACCGCGTCGCCACCCGGGCGACCGGCAGGTCGGACGAGGCGAGCAGTTGGGCGGCGGCTTCGATCCGGGCTTGCCGTACGTACTTCCCCAGCGTCAGCCCGAGGTGCGCGACGAACAGTCGCACCAGATGCCGTTCGCTCACGCCGGCCTGGGCGGCGAGCGTCGACGCGGACAGGTCGGTGGACAGATTGCCGGAGACGTACGCGACGACCTTCCGTACGACGTCATGGTCCGGCGGCGGTGCGGAGGTGAACATGCTCATCTGCGCCTGGTTGCCGGGCCGCTGCAGGTACGTGACGAGCCCGCGCGCGACCCAGCGCGCCAGCTCCGCGCCGAGGTCCTCCTCGATGAACGCGAGCGTGAGGTCGAGAGCCGACGTCACCCCCGCCGACGTCGAGACGTTGCCGTCGCGGATGAAGATCGGCTTCGGGTCGAACGTGACCTTCTCGTACGTCTGGGCGAGCTGGTCCGCGTACCGCCAGTGCGTCGCCGCCCGCCGGCCGTCGAGCAGCCCGGCCGCGGCGAGAACGGAGACGCCGACGCAGACCGAGGCGACCCGGCGCGACTCACGCGCCAGCCGCCGGACGTGCCCGACCAGCCGGGCGTCGGCGGCCGCGGCCTCGAAGCCCAGGCCGCCGGTGATCAGCAGGGTGTCGAGCGGCCCGCGGACGCTCTCCAACGACTGATGCGCGAGGAGCTGGAGCCCGGAGTCGCAGGTGATGGTCTCCGCGCCTGGACTGACCACGCGGATGTCGTACAGCTCCCGCCCGCTGATCAGGTTCGCCATCGCGAGCGCCGACGTCACGCAGGCGACGTCGAGCAGTTCGGTGTTCGCGTACGCGACCACCACGACCTGGCGGTTGTCCATGACGCTGACCGTAGCCGAAACACATAGGGGATCACCGACGGAAGCGACGCCAGACGGAGAGCGCGGTGACCATCCGGTACCGGTCCGGCGATGCCAACAGTCGACGCGTTGGGTTCTCTCCAAAGTCTGAAAATCTGGGATCCTGTTTCAGGGAATATCGAGCGGATGCGCCACCTCGTCGGCCGGCATCCGGGCCAACAGGACGGCCACCACGGCGAAGACCACGGGGAGCACACCGGCGATGATGAACGTCGGCGCCAGCCCGATCCCCGCGCTGACCGGGCCGGCCAACGCCATCGAGATCGGCATGAACACCAGCGAGACGAAGAAGTCCAGGCTCGAGACGCGGCCGAGCAGTGCCGGTGGGACGCGGCGTTGGAGCAACGTTCCCCAGATCACCATCGGCGCGCTGAACAGGGCGCCGATGACGAACGCCGCGGCGGCGATCACCCAGACGTTCGTTGCGAAGCCGATCAGCACGAACGGCAGGCAGGCCACGCCCCACAGCACGTTCATCCAGGTCAGGTAGCGCCGCGGCAACTTGCGCGACGCCATGAACAGCGACGCCGCCGCGCCGGACAGCCCGAACGCGGCCATCACGATCGCGTGCTCCTGCGGCCCGCCGCCCGCCCGGTCCTTGATCACGAACGGGATCAGGACTTCCATCGGACCCATCATCACCAGGATCAGCAGCGACGCGAACAGCAGCGTCGCGAGGAGCCAGGGTGTGCGGACCATGTAGACGAAGCCCTCTTTGAGGTCGACCAGCATCGAGCGGATCGGATGCTGCTCCTTCATCTCGGAGGTGTCGCGTCGGACCGCGACGGGCTTCATGAAGAACAGGAACGCCGCGGCGACCGCCTGCAGGCAGGCGCCGACCGCGAGCGCGGCCGCAGGCGAGTACGAGGCGACGATGAGGCTCGCGATCGCCGGGCCGGCGGCCTGCATGATGACCGGCCGCAGCGTGCCCTCGACACCGTTCGCGGCGAGCAGGTGCTCGGACGGGATGATCGACGGGAGCATCGCGGAGTACGCGGGGTAGTAGAAGCCGCCGCCGATGCCGCGGATCGTGGCAACCACGACGAGGTGCCAGAGCTGCAGGTTGCCGGTGAGCGCGAGCGCGGCCAGAGCGGCACCGAACGTGGTGAGCCCGAGCTCGACGATCAGCAGGACGCGGCGCTGCGACACCCGGTCGGCCACGACGCCGCCGATCAGGGCGGTCGCGACGAGGCCGACGGACGTCCCGGTGGCGACCAGCGACAGCTCGCCCGCCTTGCCACCGAGCGCGATGACCTGCCAGACCATGGCCATCAGCCAGAGGCCGTCGCAGAACACGCTCGCGGTCAGCGAACCGGCGAGCAGCCTGTACTGGCCGTGCTGGAACGGCCGCAGCGGACCGCGCAACCAGCGCGGCCCTCCGCCGCGGCGGCCCTCCGCCCGGCGGCGGCGGGGTGGCCGTCGTGTCAGTGGCCTGATCGGACATGAAAGGACTCCCGAGGTGTTGCTGTGAGGGTCCTTCCTACCTGATCCCGCCGACAGGTCGCTGAAACGGAGTGATCATGTTCGTAATCATGAAGCCGGAGCGGTCGTATACGCCGGTTTGCCTTCATGATCACGATCATGATCACGGTGCGGGGGCGGTCAGGGGGTCGTGTACGCGAGGTCGTCGATCAGCCAGTCGTCGCCCACCGGCACGGTGCCGGAGGAGGCGAGTTGGTTGCCGTTGAAGCTGGCCGCCGGCTGGGACGGGCCGAACGTCGCGACCGCGGAGCCGTTCGCGGACAGCGTCGCCGAGGTCGTCGTCGCCACCAGGCGGAGCGTGTTCCAGTTGTTCGCCACCAGCGGGGTCGCGTTCAACGGCGAGCCCCAGGACGCCGCGGCCCAGTCGTAGCGGAACAGCTGGCCGGAAGCGTTCAGCAGCAGGTGGTACGGGGTCGCCGCGGCGCCGGAGGACGTCGTTCCCATCACCGAGAACAGCAGCCCCTGGTTCGCCGTCCCCAAAGCGCGCGACTTCAGCTCATAGGTCACAGAGGAAGACGAAGCGTGCCGCCAGACCGCCCGCGAGATCGCCGTACTGCTCGTGTCCCGCACCCGCAGGAAGCGCGACGACAGCCTCTCGGCCACCGAAACGTCCGACTGGTTCACCACCGTCACGCCCTGCACGGACTGCACCCCGTTCCCCACCGGCGCCGTGCCCGGGTAGTCGTTCTCGAACCCGTCCGTCGTCGTGTACACCTCGAGCTCGTGCAGGAACCCGGCGTCCGTCACCGACGACGCGTTCGGATCCGTCAGCCGCAGATACCGCGCCACGACCGGCGTCGCGAACGGCCGCAAGATCCCCGAACGGGTCCCCCGCGCGGGCGTCGACCACGTCGAGCCGTCCAGCGACGTCTCGATCCGTACGTCCGAAGACCCAAGCAGGTAAGCGGAAACGCCCAGCCCCGTCAGCTCGTACGGACGATCCAGCCGCACCTCCACCGAACGGGACGCGGACACCACCGACGAGTCGGCCCGCGCGTCGCCGTCGAACGCGTACGCAGCGAGTGACGTTCGCCCTTGCCCGTAAGACGAAAGAGGCGACAGCACCGCGACCTCGCCGCGCTGGAACTTCGTCTGCAGATCCACCTTGCCCCATTGGGGAGTGTCCGCCTCGACCAACGACTTCCACAGCGCGTGCTGCTTGCCCACCTGATGCCCGGTATCCCCGGCAGGACAACCCCAACCAGGCGCGCAGTTGTCACCCACCACCAGGAAGCGGTTCGCGGACAGCGCGGCGATCCCCAAGTACCCAGACGATCCGCGAGTGCGCGACTGTGTCGGATAGTTGACGTACGGGATCTGCTTGTGCAGCCACGTCGCCCCCGTACCGTCCATCGAGAACCGCAGCACGTTGTCGTTGCGCCCCGACCCCATCACGATCGCGCCGTTCGCCGCCTTGACCAGCAAGGGGGCCGCGCCGGACGCGGACGAGACGATCGCGGGCGTCGACCAGGGCCCGTTCCCCGTAGCGTTGGTGGAGCGCGAGACGTACAGGTCGAGAGTGCCCGCCGCCTGCTTGCGCAACCCGACAACGAGCTGCCCGTGCGACGTCTCGACGATCGACGCCTCGTTGAAGCCGCCACCTGTCACCACGCGCGACGCCTCGGTCCAGGTCGCGCCACCGTTCGTCGAGCGCGCGACGACCACGAACGTCGTGCCGGACGCGTACGCGCCGTACAACGTCACCAGGATCGTCTTACCGTCACCGAGCAGGATCGGCGCCTGCTCCACGCGCGCCCAGGACAACGGCTCGGAGAACGAGAACGTCGCGAGCCCGCCGTTCGTCCAGCCGGTCGGCGTGAAGATCCAACGCCGGAACTGGTTCGCCGCCCCCGGCGGCGCGGTCACCGCGGTCGGCTCGTAGTCGATCGCGACGACCGAGCCAGCCGCGTCGGCGAGCCGGATCACGTTCACCATGCCGGTCGTGCCGTCGGGCGACGTGAAGTCCGTCCACGTCGTGCCCTCGTTGGCGGACTGCTTCACCCGCGTACCACCGGTGCCGACCGCGTCGGTGGCGGTCTTGTACGACATCAGCAGCCGGTTGCTCCGCGTGCCGTCGGCGTTCGTGCGGCTGGCGTCGAACAGCGCCGCGAAGCCGGCGTACGGGAAGTCACCGCCTGCCGTGTTCGTGTAGAAGATCGCGCCGGCGGGAGCGTGGACGTGCTCCACACCGGGGTCGGGTTGGGTCGCGGCGGTTCCCGTTCCCACGAGGGCGAGGACCAGAGCCGGGACGGCGGCAAGGACGACGGCGGGTCTCCTCATGAACAGGACCGTGGATGGTACGCCGTTCCATGTCAACGTTCCGGCGGGGATTCGGCACCAAGCTGCACGTCCGCGATGGACCGGACCTTCGGAATCGCGGAGAACGCGATCCAGATCGTGCCCAACGGGATGCCGAGCGCCCCGACCAGCATCGCGGTGTGCGCGCTGAACTGGGTCGCGAGCAGACCGCCGAGGCTCGCGCCGATCGGAACGGCTCCCCACGACACCATCCGGTAGGCCGCGTTCACTCGCCCGTGCAGGGCGCTGGGGACCACCGTCTGACGGAGGCTTGTCGCGTGCACGTTGGCGATTCCCGTTCCCAAGCCCATCAGGAAGAACACCGAGGCCAGGAGCACCATCGCGCTGCTCTTGTCGTTCATCAGGACGAGCAGCACCGATGCCGAGTTGCCGACGAGGAACGTGACGAGCAGCACGCGGCCGTACCCGAAGCGGCCCGCGACGCGCGCACCGAACCAAGCGCCGAGGAACGTGCCGACCGCGCCGATCGTGAACGCCAGACCGATCAGCGCCGGGCTCAGTCCCAAGTCGCGGACGGCGTAGACCATCAGGCCGACGAGGAAGAGCTCGAAGAACAGGTTGTAGGTCGTGGACTCCGAGAGCAGCGGTCGCAGGTACTTGTTGCGTACGACGATGCGGAGACCTTCGACGACCTCGCGCCAGGCGGAGCGGCGCTCGGTCGAGCGCTCCATGCGCTCGTCGACGTCGATCCGGCTGATCGCCAGAGCAGAGACCAGGAAGCCGGCCGCGTTGAACAGCACGGCGAACGGCGCGGTGAGCGCCTGTACGAGCAGGCCACCGAGGCCCTTGCCTCCGATCTCGGCCGCGGACTGCGTCGCCGCCAACTTGCTGTTGGCGTCGAGCAGGGCGTCCGGCGTGACCACGCGCGGGAGGAAGGCGAAGTCGGAGAGCTGGTAGAGAACGGTGAGCACCGCGGCGGCGAAGACGAAGACGTACACGAGCTCGATCTGCCCGGCACCGACCCAGATCAACACCGGGATGCCGCCGATCAGCACGAACCTGCCGAGGTCCGCGCCGATCATCAGCGGACGCTTGCGCATGCGGTCGACGAGAACGCCCAAGGGCAACGTGGCAAGGAGAAACGGCAGGAACTGCATCGTTCGCAGCAGCCCCATCTCGGCCGGCGTCGCGGACAGCGTGATCAGCGCGAGCAGCGGCAGGGCGAGCTCGCCGATCTCGGAGCCGAACCACGACGCGCTCGAGCCGGCCCAGAGCCGGCGAAAGTTCCGGTCGGTCCAGGCCCTAACCGTTGTCATGATGTAGAAGGTTAGGCGTAACCAGTGTCTAGCACAAGAGGGTTACCATCGTCGCATGAGCATGACGGCGCCGGCTCCCGGAAGGCTGGAGGTCGTGCGCGCGTTCGTCAATACCCTGAACGTCGAAAGGCGCATGGACACCCTCAGTTCGCCGTGGGAGCGGACCGTCCGCGAGGCGATCCGGACGGCGTTGGCCGCCAACCACGACCACGCTCCGGTAGAACCGGCGGCCCTGCGAGTCCTGGACGAGGCGGCCGAGCGGGTGGGGCTGACCGTACGGTTCTCCGCGGACTCCTCCTTCGCCGTCCGGCCGACTCGGCGCGGTCGGGTGGGGGACGTGCTCGCGGCGATGACCACGGCGATGAGGGACGGCACCTGGATCCGGCTGAAGGTGTGCGCCGACGACGAGTGCGCGTGGGCGTTCTACGACAGCTCGCGCGCCCGCACAGGCAAATGGTGCGAGATGGGCGTGTGTGGCAACCGGGCGAAGCAGAAGGCCTGGCGCGACCGAACCAAGAACTAGCTGGACAGACCTGGCATCCTGGACCGGTGCCTGCAGGGGGTGGGGCGGCGGAGATCACCGTCCATGTACTCGGGCCGGTAGAGGTACGGATCGAGGGCACGTCGGTTCGCCTGGACCGACCGCTCGAACGCGCGCTCGCGGCGAGATTGGCGCTGGCGGCGGGTGCGAGCGTGCCCGACGAACGCCTCGCCCGCGACCTGTGGGGCGACACCGACCTCAACCGCCCGACGGCCCGGCTGCAAGTTCTTGCCTCTCGACTGCGGAGTTCACTCGGCCCGTCCGGTCCGGCGGCGCTGACCAGGTCCGGTGGCGGGTACGTGCTTGCCGCAACCACGCCTGACCTTGCCGTCGCCGAGGCAGCGGCCGAACGAGTGCGGGCCGCGGTCCGTTCCGGCGAGTTCGCGACCGTCCGATCGGCGGCAGCCGAGGCCGTCGCGCAGTGGCGCGGCGCGACTCTCGCCGATCTGCGCGCGATCCCGTACGCGCTCGGTGAGGGCGAACGGCTCGACGCCTGGCTGCTGGAACTGCGGGTCGAGGGCCTGGCCGCCGACGTCGAGCTCGGCGGAGGGACGGTCGCCGAGCTGCGTTCGCTCGTTGCCGAGCATCCCCTGCACGAACGGCTGCGCGGCCTGCTCGCGGTCACGCTGTATCGAAGTGGCCGGCAGGCCGATGCGCTCGAGGCACTGAGCACGTTGCGTTCCTTGTTGGTCGACGAGCTCGGTGTGGATCCGAGCCCGGCCACGGCGGAGCTGGAGCTTCGGCTCCTGCGTCAGGATCCTTCGCTGCAAGCCGTTCCGACGTTCGTCGTGCCGCACGATTCGCGGCTTCCCGTACCCGCGACCAGCTTCGTCGGCCGCGAGGACGACCTCGCCGACCTGCTGGAAAGGATGGCGAACGACGAGCTCGTCACTCTGTTCGGTCCACCTGGCGCGGGCAAGTCGCGCCTGGCGATCGAGGTCGCCCGCCGCGTCGACCGGCCGGTCACGCTGATCGAGCTGGCGCCGTTGACCGAGACCGACGACCTGTCGGAGACGTTCCTGCGGGCCGCCGGCTTGGACCGCGGGCCCGGCGACCCGTGGCAGGGCGTCGCGGCGGCGCTCTCCGGTCGGCTCGTCATCGTCGACAACGCCGAGCACGTCGTCGAGGCGACGGCCGCGGCGGTGGAGACGCTGCGCCGGTACGGTACGAAGCTCGCGGTGATCGTGACTTCGCAACGCCCGTTGCTGATCAGCGAGGAGCGCGGGTACGAGGTACCCGCCCTGTCGGCGGACGCGGCCGCGAAGCTGTTCGACGACCGTCGGCTCGCCGGCTCCGGGCCGCTCGACCCGCGGCTGGTCGGCGACGTGGTCGCGGCCGTCGACAGGTTGCCGCTCGGCGTCGAGCTCGCGGCCGGCCTGACCCGGACGTTGTCGGTGAGCCAGCTCGCCCAACGTATCCACGACCGGATGCGGCTGCTGGTCGGCGGCTCGCGAGTCGACGGGCACCGGCACACGAGCCTGCGAGCGGCACTCGACTGGTCGCACGATTTACTCGACCCCGTTGAGCACATCGTGTTGCGCCGGGCGGCGATCTTCGCGGGCGGGTTCACGCTGGAGGCCGCTGAGGCGGTGATGCCCGACGACCAGCTCGACATAGGCGGTGTGGCGCCGGCACTGATCAGTTTGGCGGACCGTTCGCTGGTGGCCGTACGTCCGTCCGGCGACGGGAAGCGGTTCGTGCTGCTGGAGACCGTTCGGGACTACGCCGGCGAACGGCTGCGCGACGCCGGCGAGCACTCCGACGTCCTGGCCCGGGCTCTGGTGTGGGGCAAGGAGTACATCGAGGCGAAGGACTACCTCACCACGCACTCGGCGGAGACGCTCGAGGAGGTGATGCGCGAGTGGACGAACGTGACCGCGTTGCTCGAGGTCGCGACGTCCAGCACGCATGGTGGGCTGGCGCTCGAGCTGGCGACCTGGATGGACGAGATCCTGATCAGTCGCGGGCGGTACCAGGACTGCATCCGCTTCTACGAGGCGTTCGCCGACGCTCCTGACGCGAAGGACGAGGTGCGCGCGGAGGCACTGAGCAACCTGAGCTACGCGTACGTGATGGTGGGCGAGGTCGAACGCGCGGCGGGCGTGCTCGTACGGGCCGGCGAGTTCGCCGCTCGTACGGGCGACGACATCGAGCTCATGCGAGTCCTCTACCACCGGGGGATCGTCGCGATCCAGCGCGGACTGCCGTTGGAGGCGCTCGAGCCGCTGCGGTCGGGACGCGAGATCGCGGTGAGCCAGGGTAAGAAGATGAGTGAGTCCGCGCTCATGGACGCCGAGGCGATCGCGCTCGACTACGCGGGCGAGCTGGCGGCCGCGTTGGAGCTGTACGAGGCGTCGGTGGCGGCTGATCGGGCGGGCAACAACGAGCACGGACTTGCCCGCGGGGCGAACCGGGCCACGGCGTTGATCGCGACCGGTCGGCTCGCCGAGGCTGCCGCGTGCCTGGACGAGGCGGAGGCGCACGCCTCGCGGCTGGAGGATCCGGAGGCTTTCTCCGACATCCACGTCGGGCGCGGCCGGCTGCTGCTGGTCTCGGGCTCGCTGGACGAGGCGGTCGCGAGCTTCCGTTCGGCCTTGTCGGACTCGAGTGTGTCGGACGCCGACCTGCCTCGGCGGATGGCGCGGCTGGAACTGGCCGACGCGCTGTTGCTCTCCGGTGCTGTCTCCGAGGCCCGTTCGCTGGTTCTGTCGGTGGTGTCGGCCTCGTCGGAGCACAACCTCGACTGGTTGGTCGCGCAGCCGCTGCTGGCGTTGCTCGCGTTGGCTGCCGGAGACGTCACCGGCGGCGGCCTCGCTGGTGACTTCGGCCGCCGCCGAGTACGACTCACGTTCGTTTCGTTGGTGGCCCGCGATGACCCGGCTTGCCCGGGCCCGTGCGGGCCTCTGAGATCCCCTGATCCCCTGTTTCCCCCGATGGTGGTGCCTGTCCCCCAGTCCTAACCGACGCGGGAACCGAGCGGCGTGGCTCGCTTCACGTCGTACTCCTTCCGCGCTATGCCCGGCGCGTTTCCCCCACTCGTCGGCCGATCCCCTGATCGGCCGATGGGTCCAGCATGGCGGCCGGACCATTCACCGACCTTTCACGGCCCTTTCACGGGTGGCCCTATTCTTCGCGTTATGTCCGCAACCGCTCCCGCGCCCGACGCCGTGTGGTCCCGCCGAGGTGATGGACGTCACGTGGTGGTGCCCCTGGTCGGTGCTCTGGTCCTGGGGTGCCTCGTGGCGCTTGGTGTCTCCGCGTTCCTGACGTCCTGGGACGGGGCGGAGCGGGTGATCGGCGGTCTCTTCACCGGGCTGTTCGCGTTGGTGCTGCTGTTCTTCGTGGTGGCCTTGGTGCGGCGCCTTCTCGGTGGCGGCGCTCCTTTGCCGGCCGTCGCGCTCGACGCTGCTGGCGTGTGGTTCGTACGGGGCTCGCAGCAGACGCTGGTCACCTGGTCGTCGATCGCGGCGGTCGGAGTCGGCTACCTGCGTCCGCCGACCGTGGCGGTCGCCGCCGGCTCGTCGCTGGGGATGCGGAAGAACTACGCCCTCGAGCTCTTCCTGCGCGGCACTCGCCCCGAACCGCTAGCCCCGTGGTCGGCCACCGAACCACCCCCGCGCCCCGAGTTGCCCGCCGACCGCCTCCGCTACGTGCTGCTGACCGGCACCGACCGCGACGACCTCCAAGCCGCCGTCGAACGCCACGCCCCCACCCTCTGGCTCGGCGAGTACGAACGCCGCTGGACCGCCCTGCACTTCCTCAACCAGTAGTCACCCGGGCAACCCGGCTGCGGCTCGGGAGCATCGCGAACGTCAACGCCATCACGGCGGCGATCAAGGCGAGGGCGACGAGGACGGCTTCGTGGAGGCCGAAGCGGAAGAACACCGTTCCCAGCAGGGCGAATCCGATGGTCGCGCCGAGTTGTTGCACGGCGTTCAGCAGTCCCGATGCCGACCCGGTCTCGTGCGCGGCGACGCCGGCCAGCGCGTTGCCGAAGAACGGGACGGTGAACAGGCCGAGGCCGACTCCGGTGACGAGCAGCGGGACGACCGTGAGCGAGAACGCGATTCCCACCAAGCCCGTCAGGACGAGGAGAAGGCCGGCGAGCATCACCTTCGGCCCGAACCGCGGTACGAGCACCGCACCCGCGGTCAACGAGCCGACCCCGAGCCCGATCGACCAGGGCAGCAGCGTCAGCGCCGCACTGGACGGCGTCCGACCCTGCTTGAGCTCCAGGAACAGCACGAGCACGAACACCAGTCCGTTCATCACCGCGAAGAACAACAGCGACCCCATCAGTGACGCCGGGAACGAGCGGCCGCGGAACAACCCGGGCTCGACGAGAGGCGACGTCCTGCCCCGCTGATGCAGCGCGAACAGGACCAGCGTCGCGAGGCCGAGCGCCATACAGAGCCACGTCCATACCGGCCAGCCGTTGTCGTTGCCTTCCACCAGAGGGAAAACGAGCAGCCCGAGTCCCACCGATGCCAGCAGCGTTCCGCTCGCGTCCAGCCGCGGCCGGGCGGGCGAACGGTCCTCGAGGATCAGCGGCGACACGGCCAGGACGGCCAAGCCCAGCGGAACGTTGACCAGGAATACCGGCCGCCAGCCCAGGCCGAGGACGTTCGCGTCCGTGAGCAGGCCACCGACCACCGGTCCGCACAGCGCGGACAGTGCCATGACCGGGCCGACCGTGCCCAACGCCTTCGCGACCTCGGTGCCGGCGAACATCGCGCGGATCAGCCCGAACGTCTGCGGAATGACCAACGCGGCGCTCGCGCCCTGCACGGCCCGAGCGGCCAGCAACACAGCGACGTTCGGCGCGAACGCACACAACGCCGAGCAGCCACGAACGTGAGCACCCCGACAACGAACACCCGCCGCCGGCCCACGATGTCGCCGAGCCGGCCGCCCGTGATCAGGAGCAGCGCGAACGGGAGCGTGTAGCCGGCGGTCAGCCACTGCAGCATCGACTCACCCGCCTCGAGGTCCGCACGGATCGCAGGCCCCGCGACGGGCATCACGGTGCTGTCGAACAGGTTCATCGCCTCGGCGACCAGCAAGGCGGCAAGCGCCGGCCACCGCCAGCGGTAGGTCTGAGTCGTCATGGACGCGAAGCTAGGCGCGTCCGACGATCCTCACCTCGTACGGCGAGAGAACCGACGGATAGTTCCACCAAGGCGCGTCTAGGATCGGGAATGTGACACTCGACGAGCTGGACCGCGCGGTGATCCACGCCCTCCACGTCGACGGCCGCGTCCCGTTCAACCACGTCGCCGCGGTGCTCGGCACGTCTCAGCAGACCGTGGCGAGGCGGTACTCCAAGCTGCGGTCGGCGGGAGTCCTTCGGGTGGTCGGCATGACCGATGCCCGCCGGGTCGGGCAGGTGGAGTGGTTCCTGCGGCTGCGGTGCGCGCCGGACGCCGCGATGTCGGTGGCGCAGGCACTCGCGCGGCGGAAGGACACGTCGTGGGTCCAGCTCACGTCCGGCGGCACCGAGATCTCCTGCGTGATTCGCGCGCCTGGCCAGCACGCGCCCGAGGCCCTCCTGCTGCAACAGCTGCCGAAGACGCCCCGGCTCGTGTCGGTGTCCGCGCACTGCCTGCTGCGCTCGTTCGTCGGTGGCCCTGTCGGCTGGCACGGCCGCGCGAACGTCCTCACCGACGACCAGGTCGCCCAGCTGACGCCGACGTTCGAGCCCACGTCGTACGAACCGGACCTCGCTGGTGACGAGCGCCTGCTGGCCGCGCTGCAACAGGACGGACGGGTCACGTACGCCGACCTCGCCGGAGCCACCGGCTGGTCCGAACCCACCACTCGCCGAAGGGTCACCCAGCTGCGCGCGAGTGGCGTTCTCTACCTCGACATCGACCTGGACTCGACCGTGCTCGGCTTTCACGCCCAGGCCGTTCTGTGGTTGTCCGTTCGACCAGCCCGCCTGACGACCGCCGCCGAAGCACTGGCCAGGCACCCGGAGGTCGCGCAGGTCGCGGTCACGACCGGGCCGACGAACCTGCTCGCCAAGGCCGTCTGCCGCGACGTCGACGCGCTCTACACGTACCTGACCGAACGCGTCGCGACGATCGAGGCGATCGAGCACCTGGAGACCGCCCCCGTGATCCGCACCCTCAAACGTGCGGCAACGGCGTCCGGGTGACGGCCTAGGCCCAGTTTTCGCTTCCAGCGAAGGGCAGGTGGGTTCCCTCGACGTACTTCGGCCGCGACTGGTACGGGTTCACGCCGGGCTCGCCGCGCAGGTGGAAGGCGCTCGACCACGGCGGGTCGTCGGTCACGATCCGCGTGGACGTCGGGATGTAGCGGATCGTCAGTCCGCAACGCCGGTTGGGCGAGGTGTTGGCGTTGCTGCCGTGCACGATGTTGGGGTGGTGGACCTCGACGTCGCCGGGCGCGAGCACCATGTCGGCGGCGTCCTCCTCCTTGACGTCGACGGCAATCTCCTTGCCCAGAACGCTTTCCACGGCGTCGTTGTCGCGCATCTCGTCGACGCCGTGCTTGTGGCTGCCGGGTACGACACGTACGCAACCGTTCTCCGGGTTCGAGTGGTCGACGGCCAGCCAGAGCGTCACGACGGACATCGGCTCGAGCGGCCAGAACGCGGCGTCCTGGTGCCAGAGCACGGGCTGGCCCGAGAACGCGGGCTTGGAGATGTAGTGGGACGCGAACAGCGCGATGTCCGGGCCGATGAAGATCTCGGCGAGGTCGAGCAGCCGGTCGTCGCTGATCAGGCGAACCCAGAACGGGTCGTCATGCATGAGGGTGTTGCCGAGCTGTTCGCCACGGAGCTCGGGGTGCTTGGCCTGCAGCCACTCGACGTGCGCGTTCACTTCCTTGATCAGGTCAGCGTCGAAGACGTTCTTGAAGATGACGTAGCCGTCGCGGTCGTACTTCTCGAGGACGTCTCGTCGATCGGCCGTGATGGTGGTCATGGCTGCCCTTTCGTCGGTTACGGATATGGTGCGTTTCCGGTACCCGGCCGGGCTATCACTGGGCCCGCAGGAACATGTACTTTCTTGATGTGGCCGTACCCCAGCTGAGCTTCGAGGCGCACGCGCTGGGCCGGCCGTTCCACGCGGCCACCGTGAGCTTCGGCCCGCGGGCGGCGGCGGCGCCGCACGGGCATGCGGACTTCTTCGAGCTCATGGCGGTGATGTCCGGAACGGGCGGGCACCGGCTCGCCGACGGCAGCGCACGGCCGTTGTCGGCAGGGGATCTGGTGCTGGTGCGGCCGCGCGACGAGCACCTGATCTACGGCTCGCCGCCGTCGGGGATGACGTTCGTGAACGTGGCGTTCACCGCCGATGCGTGGCGGTCGTTCGTCGACCTGACCGGGGTGGACGGGCGGGAACGGGAGGCCTCGCCGCCCACGACGTCGGTGCCTCTGCCGGCGCTGACGTCGGTGTTCGAAGGGGCTTTGGACGCGTTCGGCGGACGTCCGACGATGTTGGATCTGGTGCGGTTCTGGTCCGGTGCGATCGAGCTGATGACGGACGCGCCGGAACCGTACGAGACCGCGGGGCGACCGGAGTGGCTGACGCGAGCGTGCGTCGCGATGCGCCGCGAGTCCAACCTCCGCGGCGGCGTGCCGCGGTTGCTCGAGCTGGCGTCCGTGAGCCCGGCCCACCTGTCCCGCTCGATGCGCCTGCACAACGGGGTGACGCCCACCCAGTTCGTGGCGTCCCTGCGGCTGGAGCACGCAGCGACGCTGCTCGCGGCCGGATCGGCGACGGTGACCGAGATCGCGTACCGGTGCGGCTTCTCCAGCCAGAGCTACTTCACCCGGAGCTTCCACGAAGCCCACGGCCTGTCGCCCCGCACGTTCCGCCAACAAGCCCGCCGCGCCTTCGTCCCGTGAGGTGCCATTCCCACCGTGTCGTACGACTTGGCAGTCTTCGCACGGAACGCTTGGGGATGCGCGGCTTCGTGAGCTTGTGGCCCTAGGGAGTGGACTGGCGGTGGAGGGGATTCGCTACGGCTTGGGTCGCGGTGGCTAGCGACCCGCTTCCCGACGGCTTCTGGTCGAGGATCTCCGATCCGCAACGCCCGGAACGGATGCGGCCCGTTCCGCTGCTCCGCGCACCGCTGATTCCCGCGCCGCTCGAAGATTGAGCGGATCCCGCATCAATGGACTCGTGCGGAAGGCGCGGGAAACCGCTTCAGAGTGACATGATGTCTGGGTGGCAGGTCGAGTCGTCAGTCCCGTCTTCGTAGGTCGAACGGTCGAGTTGTCGCAACTCACCGAGGCCTTCCAGCGTGCGGCGGCAGACGCTCCCGCTTTCGTCCTCGTTGCGGGAGAAGCCGGAATCGGTAAGACCCGGTTGGTTGCTGAGTTCGCCGGCCGGCTGGACAGTTCTGTCCGGGTGCTCCGTGGCATGTGCCGCGACGGCGTCCCGTACGCGCCTTTCCACAGTACGATCCGCCAGCTCGTACGCGAGATCGGCACAAGTGTCGTACGTCAGATTCTGCCCGGTCCTCAACGCAGCTTGGCGAACTGGCTTCCCGAGCTCGGCGCCGGCGACGACACGCTGGGAAAGGCCAGGCTGTTCGAGGAAATCGGCACGATCCTCGACCACGTCAGTACTGACCGACCGCTCGTGCTCATCCTCGAGGACCTGCAGTGGGCGGACGACTCGAGCCGCGAGCTACTGACACATCTGTCCGAACACCTCACCCAGCCTGGGATTCTGCTCGTCGGCATCTCTCGCACGACCGACGAAGGCGCGGTCGCCGTCGGGCCGCTCACGCCGCACGAGGTGGGCCGGCAGGTCGCGTCCATCCTGGGCCGCGAGCCGGATCCGGCCAACGTGAAGCGAACGTTCGAACGCAGCCGCGGCAACCCGTTGCGCGTCGAGGCTCTGCTGGCCGCTGGCGATGACGCGCTCACCGAACTGTGCGAGTTGTTCCGTGCCAGCTTGAAGAATCTCCCCGACGGACCGCGTGACGTTCTGCACGCCGCGGCCGTCATCGGGCGGCAGGTCGGACCTGGCCTGCTCGCCGCGGCAACGGGCAAGCGCGAGACCGAGTTGGAGAATCCGATTCACCTGCTGGTCGAGCGCGGACTGTTGATCACGACCGACGCGGGATATTCGTTCCGCCATCACCTGATCTACGAGGCCGCGTACGCCGACATCCCCGCCGAGGAACGTGTACTACTGCACGCCAACTGTGCAAAGGCTCTGACCTCGAGGCCCTCCCTTCTCGCTGACGGACGCGCACTGGAGCTCGCGACCCATTGGCACGCTGCCGACCAACCGGGCCGCGCACTCCTCGCGGCCTGGCGTGCCGCCGCGGCCGCTGAACGGTCGTACGGGTTCAGCGAGCAGCTGAGACTGCTCGAACGCGTGCTGGGGTTGTGGGATCGCGTCCCGGACGCGGCCGAACGCATCGGGCACGAGCGCGTAGACGTGTTGGAGCAGGCCGCCGAAACCAGCCGTGCCAACGGCGATCCCGCGCGCGGGATAGCGTTCGCGACCGACGCGTTGGCCGAGATCGACGAGCACAAGGAGCCCGAACGTACTGCCCGCATGCTCCACGCTCGGGCAACTCTGAAGGCACGCGCGAACGAGAGTGGGCACGAGGATCTCCTTGCGGCGTTGCGGATTCTTCCGACCAACACCGCCGCTGACGCCGTCCGTGCCGCGGTGCTCGTCGCGCTGGCGGCGAGCGAGTTCGAGAACGGCGGCCTCGACGCCGCGGGCACGTACGCCGAGCAAGCACTGGCGATCGCCCGCGGCGACGCGCGCATCCAAGGCCGTGCGCTGGCAGTGATGTCCGGCGTGGCCGTCGGCCGCGGCGACCTTGCGGCCGCCAGCCGGATGCGCGACCAGTCCCGCGAACTGTCCCGCGCCTCCGGCGACCGCGACCTCGAGGAGCAGCTCGACCGGCTCAGCCCGCGGTCCGCTGCCGCGGCAACGCGGCGACCGACCGACGCCGGCGGCTGAGGACGAACAGCAGCGCTGACAGTACGGTCGCGAAGACCGGCAACCAGGCAAGGCGATGCAGCACCCAGCCCACGTTCTCCGGTGACCCGATCAGCCCGGGAATCACCGAGGCGACGGCCGAGCCGAGCAGGATCGTGATGAGCAGCGCGCTCTGGTGCCAGAGGTAGATCGGCATCGCGAGCTTGTTCAGGTGCTCCACCGGACGCCACGCGCGGTCCAGCTTGTCGCGAACGAGCAGGAACACGCCGATTTGCATGGCAGCAAGTGCGAGCGCCATGAGCGAAGGCGGGTTGAGGTTCGAGCGATCCGCACCCGTGACGCCGACCATGCTGAGTGGGTAGCCCGCGTACGGCACGAGCACGAACGCGGCAGCCGCACCGGTAGCGATCAGGCCGAGCGCAACCCCACGTTGACGCAGTCCGCGACGCGCGTACGCGATGCCCAACACGTACGGAACCGCCCACGCGCAAGGGATCGCGACCCATCCGAACGCCGAGGCATGAGCCGGCCCGTACTGCAGGAAGTCGGCGATCCCCACCACAGCGACCAGCGGAAGAGCGGTCCGAGCGCCGAACCGGGCGACGGCAGCGCGCAACACCGGGGTCAGCGCCATCAGCAACGCGAGCACGCCGAGGAACCACAGGGGCGACACCACGAACATCGCCGCCTTCTTCAACGTGTCGAACGGCAGCCCGCCCACCAGAAGCGCGACGAGGATCGGCAGCCAGAACGCGACCAGGATGCCCACGCCGGCGAGGATCTTGCCGAACCGGTCGACGATCCAGCGCCGCCAGCTCGGCCGCCGGCCAAGGCTGACGGAAGCGGCGAACCCGGCGGCGAAGAAGAACGGCGCGAGCATCTGGAGCACCCAGCTGATCGGCGCCAGCGCGGGGACGTGCTGAAGGGGGCTGGCGACGCCCCAACCGGTCCCGGTGATGACCACCGCGGTGATCAGCCAGTGGCCGAGCACGACGCCGACGATCGAGAAGGCGCGCAGCGTGTCGATCGCCCGGTCCCGAGTGTCCGGGACCGGAGCGACCGCGGGGCGGGTGGTGGGAGCGGGCAGTGTCGTAGTCACGTGCCGGAACGTACGGACGAACTGCCCGCCCGCACGTCACCCCGAAGCGCTCACCCGGATGTCATACCGGGGCACTACGGGACACCCCGACGCGACCGGACCCGGATGCCGGCCAACTCGCCGTGATCATGACCGTGATCATGACCGTGATCATGACCGTGATCATGACCGTGATCATGAAGAGAGACCGGCCTATACAGCCGGTTCGGCTTCATGATCACAATCATGATCACCGCGCAGCGGCGGGGTCAGCGGCGGGGTCAGCGGCGGGGTCAGCGGCGGGGTCAGCGGCGAGATCACCGCGCAGTGGCGGGGTCAGCGGCGGCGGACGCGGAGGAGGCGGGCGCTGGGTGCTGGGGGCAGGGTGAGGCGGAGGACGCCGGTCGAGCGGTCCCAGCTCGCGGTCGTCGGCAGGTCCGTCGGGTACAGCACCTGCACGGTGCTCGGCAGCCCGGCCAGCCACGGCAGCTTCAGGTGGCAGCGGTCGAGTCCGCCACGGCGCCAGACCGCGAGCAGCGTGTCCTCGCCGTCGTCCAGCGCGAGCGCGACCCACGGGTCGTACCAGCCCGGCAGCCCCAGCGGCCAGCGCGGCACCGACGTACGGATCTGCGAGCGGATCGACTTGTACGCGTTCAACGCGGCGCGCACCCGGCCGAGCTGCCGGCTGCTCATCAGGTCGAGCCGGCCCGATAGGTGCACCCGCCCGAGCATCGCGTTGACCATGCAGAACGCGTTCAGCTCGTTGTCGTAGTCGGGCTGCGGATATGCCCACACCGCGGCCTGCTCCGGCGTCATCCCGGTCGGCGAGGCCGCCGCGATCGACGCGTACCGCACCGGATCGGTCTGGTCGCTGGTCGAGTGGATCGACAGCCGCGCGAGCTGCGCGTAGTCCGTGCGCATGCCGCCCGACGAACAGTTCTCGATGACGAGGTCGGGATGCCGTACGAACAATCCGTCCAACCAGGCAAGGAATGCGCGGTTGTGTCCGAGCAGTCCGTCACCCGGCGCGTCGGCGTCGACTTCGGTACCGACGCCGATGTTCACGTTGTAGTCGAACTTGAAGTACCCGACACCGAGCTCACCGACCAACCTGTCGATCACGCCGTCCATGTGCGCGATGACGGCCGGGTGCCGGTAGTCCAGGTGATAGCGGCCCTTCTCCTCGGCGCGCCGCCCACCACGCATGAAGAAGGCCTCGTCCGGCAGCTGGTCGGCGACGGCGCTCCGGATCCCGACGACCTCGGGCTCGACCCACAGCCCGGGGACCATCCCGGCGGCGCGGACTTGGTCCAGCAACGACGACAGGCCCTCGGGGAACCGCGTCGTCGACGGCTCCCACGCGCCGACGGTGTCCCACCAGCCTTCGTCGTCGGCGTACCAGCCCGCGTCGATCACGAAGTACTCCGCGCCGGCCTTCTGTGCCGCCGCGATCAGCGGAAGTTCCTTCTCCGTCGTCGGATCGCCGAACAGACAGTTCATGTAGTCGTTGAAGATCACCGGCAGTCGTTCGTTGTCCGGGTTGACGCGCCGGATCGCGCGACGGTACGAGGTGAGCTCCGCCAACGCCCCTTCGAAACCGCCACCGGACACCGCGAGCGAGGTCGGGACGGTGGTGAACGTGTCACCCGGCACCAGGATCTTGCGCCACTGGTGCTCCTGGTCGGTCGGACCGCTCGCGACGAGCACGAGGTCGGGCCCGAGGTCGACCAACTCCCAGTGCCACGGGCCGTTGTGCTCGACCTGCCACAGCCAGGTCTGCCCCTCGACGCTGTCGATCAACGCGCCCATCGGCAGGTAGTCGCCGGTCGACCAGCTCCCCACCCCGGACAGGGCGAACCGGCCCTGCGTGCTGCCGCGGCCCGGCGTCTCGGTGGAGCTGACGAGCCCGGCCTGGTTGAGGTCGAGCCGTTGCCACCGCAGCTCCGCGCTCCAGGCATTGCGCGCGAGCAGCACCTGCAGGCGGTCGGCGAACGAGCCCTCGTTGACGAAGCCGGTGAGAACGAGCGTCGAGCTGTACACGACGGTCTGCGCCAGCTCGCCGTCGTTGCACACCTCGTTCCACATCCGCAGCGCGGCGATGCCGTCGAACTGTTCGACGAAGGTGGTGACGCGGATCCCGCTTGTTGGGTCGCGCTGAACGATTTCGAGGTGGCGATCGTTCTCGGTCGTCTCGTGGGAGACGTACCGAAGTCTTCCGGTCGCGGCCTGGTTGCGATGCCCGGCGGAACCGCCGCTGCCGACGCGCCCCTCGCCCAACAACCCGAGTTCCACAAGTGGAACGGCACCTGTGGAACGGCCCGATTTCCCTTCCTTGGAACCGATTCCGGCAATGCGGACCGGTCCGTCCGGCATCACCTCGAGGGTCAGCTCGGCGCCGTTCACGCCCCAGCGGATCACCGTGGGTTCACCGCTCAACGTCGACCCCTTTCGGGCGCAAGAGTCCTTGCATGGGCGCTGCTTCCCAGGTAGCGGGACGTCTGACGACTACCACCCGAGGTTGGTCGAACCGACCCTAACCACCCGTGTGGTACGTCTCCAACCCCGGTCCACCTTCCTACTGAAAACGCTCACAGGTGCCGTTCGGGGTACCGACCAGATCCGGTCAATGACGAGGAAGGGCACCTGTCAAGGCGAACTTGTCAAGAGAGATGGGAGGTCTCGCATGTCGGTGAACACGACGGTGTTGGGTCCTGCGAGTCGTTCGCCGGGTGTGACACCGCCACCAAACGCGAACGCACGCATGCCCGCGGCACGCGCCGCTTGCACACCGTGCTGACTGTCCTCGACGACCGCGCAGCGCTGCGGTTCGACGTCGAAGTGCGCGGCCGCGTGCAGGAACAGATCGGGAGCGGGCTTGCCGTTCACCACGTCGGTAGCGCTGAAGATGCGCCCTTCGAAGCGCTCGAACAGACCGGTGAGTCCGAGCTTCTTGCGAAGTCCGCTGTGCGTGCTGCTGGACGCGACGCAGGTCAACGTGTCGCGCTTCGCGAGCTCGTCGAGAGCTTCGACGATGCCCTCGACCGCGACGAGATCGGTGATGAACCGTTCGCGATAAGCAGTGCGCCACCGTTCGACCGCTTCCGGGGTGAGCGGGCCGACGTTGGCCTCGACCTCCGCGATCACGTCGGCGTCGGAACGTCCGACGAACCTGTCGATGATCTCGCTCTCGGTCAGCGGCCAGCCGACCTCGGCGAGGAACGCATGGTCGATCTTGATGCCAAGCGTTTCGCTGTCGACCAACACGCCATCGCAGTCGAAGATCACCAGTTCGTACGGCTCTGCCACGTTCATGACTCTATTCGTTCACGCGAAGGTCCCCCACCGAGTACTGGTCGGTGGGGGACCGGGTCCATTGTCGCGCTCGTCAGGCGGAAACGCTCTGCCGTTCGCCGATCTTCGACCGACGGAGCAGATAGTGGTCGAGGCCGAATCGCCCGGAGCCCGCCGCGGCGATCGCCACCGCACCGACGCCGATGGCGAGAACGAGCTCGAACCCACCCTCGCTCGCGAACAGGCCGTTCGGCAGGTGCACGAGCACCAGCGCTCCGGCCATGTCGAGGGCGACGAGCAGGCCGACCAGCGGAAGTGCGAGGCCGAGGATGAGCGCGACGCCGCCGACGAGCTCGACGAACGTGGCGTAGTACGCGCTGACCGTCGGCAGCGGTACGCCCATCTGGCCGAAGCCGGCGGCGGTGCCGGCGAGGCCCTGGTCGGAGAGCTTCTGCCAGCCATGGGCGATGAGGATCACCCCGAGCCCGAGGCGGGCAACGAGGAGAGCGAGGTCACGGGCAAGCTGAACGGGAGACATGCAGGTCCTTCCGTGGGGGAGGCGCGGTTGGATCGGCTCGTCTCCACAGAACGACCAAAACGTCTTATTGGTTCAGAATGCGTCCGAACTATGAGATACGGGACGCGGTGCCGCCTGGCGTGAGGACGCCGTAGCGCTCCTCCTCGGCGACCAGGTCGAGCGGCCGGATGGTCTTGCGGCCCTCGAGGATCTCGTCGGTGAGCTGGTCGGCGGGGACCAGCCAGACGACCTCGAACTCGATGCCGTCGGGGTCCTTGCCGTACAGGCTCTTGGTGGTCGAGTGGTCACTCGTACCGACGAGCGCTCCGGCCGCGAGCAGCTTGGACTGGATCGTGGCCAGCTCGGCGAGGGTGTCGACCTCCCACGCGAGGTGGTAGAGCCCGACCGTCTGACGTCCGGCCTGGGAGCCGCCGGCGTTCTCGCCGACCTCGAACAGGCCGAGGTCGTGGTCGTTGTCGCTGCCAGCCGCCTGCAGGAACGCGGCGCCGGAGAAGCCATCGGGGGTCATGTCCAGTCGCCGGAACCCGAGCACGTCGCGATAGAAGGCAACGCTGCGGTTGACGTCGCGTACGTAGAGAACGGCGTGGTTCAGGCGGGTTATGGGCAAAGTCCGCTCCGATGTCGTCGATAGTTGAGCTCTCAACCTTGGACGGTAGCAGACACTGGTTGAGCGCTCAACAAATCTCGTATGATCTTTGCCATGGCTGTGCGATGGCTCGACGATTCCGAGCAACAGACGTGGCGCGCGTTCATCTTCGCGCAGCGGATGCTGTTCGAGCAGCTGGACCGTGAGCTGCAGCGCGACGCCGGGATGCCACACGCGTACTACATCCTCCTCGCCGTGCTGTCGGAGCAGCCGGAGCAGCGCCTGCGGATGAGCGAGCTCGCGGAGATCCTCGGGTCGTCGCGGAGCCGGATCTCGCACGCGGTGGCGCGGCTGGAGGAGTGGGGTTGGATCGAGCGGGTGCCGGATCCGTCCGACGGCCGGGGACAGGTGGCCCAGTTGACCCCGAAGGGCTTCGCCGCGGTCGACGCGGCGGCGCCCGGGCACGTGGACGGCGTACGGAAGCACCTCTTCGACCAGCTGACGCCGACGCAGGTACGACAGTTGCGTCGGATCAGCGAGTCGATCGTTGCGCACCTGAACTCGATGGACTGACGTTCGTCGCCTCTGCCAGGCTTGTCGATCAGTCGAGGAACTCGACCCGACCGCCCGTCAACGTCTCCAGGCCGGTCCAGGACGTTCACCGCGCTCTCCCTCTGACGTGGCCTCCGCGCGAGTTTTCCCTGTGGCTGAGATCGGCCAGACCCGGCACCTCTACGCGCTTACGGTCGGGTCGGCCCCGACACCCGGATGAAGTTGCCGTCGACCACCATCGTGAACTCGCGGCGATACCAGGGCATGTCCTCCGGCGGTGCTTCGGTCTCGATGCCCTGGTCGTTCGCACGCTGGTAGCACTCGTCTACGGAGAAGCCGATCCCGACGATCACGGTCGCGAACGCCTTGTCCTCCTCGACGAGGTCGAGTCCGACGCTGGCGACCCACGGCCTCGCGGCCAACCGGAGGTACGTCCCGTGCTCGAACTCCACGCGCAAACCCAGCACCTCGCACAGTGCGCGAGCCGTCGCCTTGCTGTCGCGGACCGAGAGCATCGGCCGGACCGCCAGCACCTCTGGATCTCGTGGTTCGACGGCCCGTGCCATCACGACCTGCTGGGCGATGTGGTCGGCGTACACGCGCGGCATCCGTGACACCTCGTCGAGTCCCGCTCGTCTCGCGACGCCGATCGACGCGACGTTCCTCGTGTCGATCCAGGCTTCGACGCCGTCGATCCCGGGTTGCTCGAGGAGGTGGTCGACGACGGCTCTCGCCGCTTCGCTGGTGATGCCGCGGCCCCAGTGGTCGCGCCTGAGGTACCAGCTCAGGCCGCGGATCGTCGTTCCTTGGTCGTAGAAGACGCCGGCGGTGCCGATTGCCTGCTCGGTCCCCTCGAGCCGAATGGCCCAGGTCAGTCCGCCGTTGCCTTTGAGGTCTTTCTCCAACTGGGCTTGGGTTTCCGCCACGTCCTTGGTGGGACCCTCCGCGGCGTACCTCTGCACCTTGGGGTCGCTCAGCATCGCGTGCAGGTCTTCGGCGTCCCTCGCCGGATCGAGTGGGACGAGCGCCAGCCGTTCAGTCTTCAGCGTTTGCATCGTTTCCCCCTTCCAGCAAGGCGATCGTTTCGGTCCGTTCGAAGTGCTCGGCCCAACCCAGCGGCGTGGCGTCGAAGTTCTTGTCACGGATGGTCTTGTCGGCGCCTCGTGCCAGTAGCAGCGTGGTCAGCTCGACGTTGCCGTCGCCGGCCGCGCAGTGCAGCGCTGTGGTGAAGTCGCACTCCCGCGGTACGTCGCCGCGACCGCGGGCGTTGACGTCCCAGCCGTAGTCCAGCATGGCCTCGACGACGTCGATTCGCCCTTGTGCGGCGGCGAAGACGAGCAGGCCGGGACGGGTCCGGCACGCCTCTTCGACGGCGTCGGGGTGTGCTTCGAGGGTTGTACGGTCCCCCGCCATCGCCGCGGCGATGACCTGGTTGACGGGTTCGAGCGTGGGACGTTCAGCGCCCGCTTCGACGAAGATCTTCGCAATCGCCTCGTGTCCGATCAACGTGGCGAGCTCGATCGGCGTTCTTCCATCGTCATAAGGAGAAAGTACGTCGACGCCGTTGTCGGTCAGCAACCTGACGCGGTCGATGAAGCCGTGCTCGATCGCCCACTTGAGCTGGGTGCGCAGCATCTCGGCGGGCGTCTCACCCATCCGATCTTCCCAGGCGCCGCCGTCGCCACCGAGACCGTATGCGAAGAGCAGCTCGAGATGTTCGTTGCTGGGTTGGAACATCCGGTCGTACAGCGTCTGACTGTCGTTCGCGTTCGCACCCGCCTCGAGTAGCAGCCTCGCGAGGTCTTGGGCATGTGCCTGCCGTGGTTGGTTGTCCGGACCCTGCTCGCCCTCGCCGAAGACGCCGGTGACCAGGGTGAACGGGTAGGGGCCGCCGTTCCAAAGGTAGCCCTCGTTCGGATCGGCACCGGCTTCGAGCAGTCTGCGCGCGATGCCGAGCAGGACGTCCTTGGGCACGTCGCGGTCGATGCGCGAGTAGCAGAGGTAGAACAGTGGCGAAGAACCGTACGGGCCGCCGCCCTTGCGGGCCAGCGTTCGATCGGCGGACAGGAGTCGTTCGACGGTCGCTTCGTCGAACGCGGCCGCCGCTGCCCAGATGTCGTCGGCGACGAGACTCGGCTGCTGGGTAAGGAGATCGCGGGCTTGGGCCCAACGTTCGGGGCCGTCTCCGCGGGTGTAGATCAGGCAGGCGAGCCGGCAGAACTGTGCGGCGGCAGACTCCCCCGCCGGCGCTTCCATGAGAACGTCCCAGCGGTAGGTGTCCGCGATCTCGACGAACTTCTTCAGCCGCGGCCAGCTGGGGAACCCGTACTCCCGCGCGATCACCAGCTGCGCGGTGGCGAGCGGGAAGGCTTCGCGCTCGGCTACGCCGGACGGGTAGCGGCGCTCGACGCGTTCGATGGCCTCGGCCGTACCCGCGCGGACGTCCTGCTGGAGGGCGCGCGCCTGCTGCTTGAGGTAGTCCAGGCTGGGATGGTCAGGGAGCGAAATGGTCGACATCGCCGACCTCCTTTCGTCTGCCTCGATGTCCGCGTCGTCGAGGCGAAAGGAGGGCGATGAGCCACACCACTTCAAGTCCTGATCAGGTGGGCTGCGCCCTTTCCGCGGACCGGTGGCTCCCTGGAAGCCAAACAAGATGCTAGCAGATCTCTCAGGTTCCCTTTCTTCGTTGAGCCTCAGGAAGACCTCAGGCCGCTCTTGGGTGAGGCGACGAAGCTCAGAGCCATGACTGAGACGCAGACCCCAGGAACTGTTCCCCCGCCAGCGCCCTGGAGGGCCGGGCCGATGTACGGCCCACCGTCCGGTCCGCCCTTCGGCCCGCCGCCCGCGGCGCCTCCCCCCGCCCCGCCCATGCCGCCGGCGAGCGGGCCGAAGGGACCACGTAAGTCTCTGCGCTTGGCCGCGGCCTTCGCGGCCGTAGCCATCGGCGCCGGTGCCATCGGCGGCCTGGCCGGCGGCTTGGCCTCGGCCGGCTCCGGCTCGCCCGTCGCTTCGTCGTCGGTGCCGGGCTCGCAGATCTCGGCCCAGAACGCGGCGACGATCGCGGCCATCGCGAAGGCCGTCTCGCCGAGCGTCGTGCAGGTCGAGGTGCAGACGTACAACGGAACCGGAATCGGCTCGGGGATCGTCTTGTCGTCGGACGGCAAGATCCTGACGAACAACCACGTGGTCGCCGACGCTGCCGATGGCAACGGCCAGATCAAGGTGACCTTCAACGACGGGTCGACCGCTTCGGCTCAGATCGTCGGCCGGGACGCGGCGAGCGACCTGGCCGTGATCAAGGTGTCGGGCGTCTCGGGGCTGAAGGCGGCGACTCTGGGCGACTCGTCCAAGGTCCAGGTCGGCGACGAGGTCGTCGCGATCGGCTCGCCCGAAGGCCTGCAGGGAACGGTGACCTCCGGCATCGTCAGCGCCCTGAACCGCGACGTCTCGGTCGGCGACTCGACGCCTTCGCCGCAGGGCCCGTACGACCGGACCAGCTCGGGAACGGGCTCGGAGACGGTGACGTACAAGGCGATCCAGACCGACGCGTCGCTCAACCCGGGCAACTCCGGCGGCCCGCTCCTGAACCTGAAGGGCGAGGTCGTGGGGATCAACTCGGCGATCTACTCCCCGACCAGTGGGAACGGTGAGCAGGGTGGCTCGGTGGGACTGGGCTTCTCGATCCCGATCAACGACGCCAAGCAGATCATCGCCGAGCTCGAAAAATAAGAACTCGCGCGGAACCCACACCAGGGGGAGAGCGCGGTGAACGACGGACGGCGACGCCCCCGCCAGCGGGGGCTTCGCCGTGTCCGCACAGGTAGGGCGGCAGCACCGCGGCCCGCACCCGGGCCGACCTATGTAGTCCCAAGCCGGTGCAGGTGGTGAGGGTGGAGCTAGCGGTAGGCGCGGGCTTGGAGTTCGAAGAGCTCGGCGTAACGGCCTCCTGCTGCGAGGAGGTCTTCGTGGCTGCCGAACTCTTCCACCCGACCCTCGTGCATCACCACGATGAGGTCGGCCATGCGGACTGTCGAGAAGCGGTGCGACACGAGGACGGTGATGCCGCCGGTCTCCGTGGCAGCGATCTTGGCGGCCGATGCGTACTGCTCGTACAGCCGGTGCTCCGCCTCAGGGTCGAGGGCGGCTGTGGGTTCGTCCAGCAGCAGCAACAAGGGGCGTTCGCGCATGAAGGCGCGGGCCAGTGCTAGGCGCTGCCACTGGCCGCCGGACAGCTCCACACCGTCGGTGAACTTCTTGCCCAGCTGGGAATCCAGCCCCATGGGCAGGCCGGCGACGACCGACGTCGCGTCGCCGCGGGCGATGGCAGCGCGCACCGCGGGCTCGTCCGACAGCCGGTCGGCGTCGCCGATCCCCACGACCTCGCGGACTGTCAGTTCGAACTTGACGAAGTCCTGGAACCCCGCCGAAAGCTGTCCCCGCCACGAGTCTGGCGAGATCGTCGCCAGGTCCACGCCGTCGACGAGGACCTGCCCGGACGTCGGGTCGTACAGCCGCGCGAGCAGCTTCACCAACGTGGTCTTGCCCGCGCCGTTCTCCCCCACCAACGCCACCGCCGACCCCGCTGGCAACTTCAACGACACGTCGGAGAGAACGGAGAAGTCCGTTCCTGGGTAGGAGAATCCCACGCCCCGCAGCTCGATCCCCGAGGTCAACCGAGCAGGCGCCAAGGCCACGCTCGACTGCCACGCATGCGACTTCGCGTACTCCCGCAGCCAGTCGTACCGCGAGAAGCTCCGCACGACCTCACCCACCCAGTACACGTTCCGCGCGATCCCGCCGGTCATCTGGTCGACCTGCGGCGCCAGCAGCAGCACGAGGACGACGTCGCCCGCGGTCTGCTGACCAGTACGTGCCCGCGAGATCACCCAGACGATCGCCGCCGCGTAGACGAGACCGAACGCCAACCGCACCGCCCCGTCTACCTTGCCGCCCCACCGCGCCGCAGCCGACCCGACGCTCGAATCGCTCGGTCTGCAACGAGAAGATCCGGTCGAGCAGCACCTGGCCGAGCCCGAAGACCCGAAGCTCCAACGCCGTCCGCGCGTCCTTCGCCACCTCGATCAGCCGGTCGACCAGCCGCTCCTGCGGCAGCGGTCCTCCCACGCCTTGTGCTGCCGCGACGCTGCTCACGTACGCCGACCAGATCCGCGTCGCACCGAGCAGCGGCAGCAGCCAACAGCAGCGGATGCACCGACCCGAGCAGCCTGAGCACGGTCACCGTGTTGGCCACGGTCGCGAACGCCCACAGCAGCACCTCGGCGCCGACGCCCATCCGCCAGGCGCGCTCGCGCACCAGCTCCAGCTGGTCGGCGACATCGGGCCGCTCGTGATGGGTCAGCCCCGGAATCCCCGTCGTCACCTCGCAGCAGATCGGCGTGCACCCGGCCGGCCATCCGCTCCTGCGCCGTGTCCTGCAGCGGCCAGCCGAGCACGTCGGCGACGAACGAGACCGCGAGGCCCGCCGACGATGATGCCGATGCCCAGCGCGATCGTGTCGGAGCGGTCGCTCGTCGAGCCCGTCGACGAGCAGGCTGACGCCGTACGTCTGCGCGGGCGCCGTGATCGCCCGCGCCGCGACCAGCACGGTCGGAGATCGCCATCAGCAACGGCGCGGCCCGGAACGAGGTGGACAGCCACAGCCAGCCGATCCGCAGGCTACGCATCGAGCCTCGGCCTCCCGCGGTCACGTAGCGCTCGGCCTGCAGCCGGAACATCGCGGCGTACGTCCGTCCTCGTCCAGCAGCTCCTCGTGCGTACCGTCCTCGACGATCCGGCCGTCGGCGAGCACACAGATCCGATCGGCGTTCCGGACCACCGAGAACCGGTGCGAGATGATCAGCGACGCCACCCCCGACGTCAGCTCGAGATAGCGCTCGACCAACTCGGCCTCGGCCCGCACGTCCAGCGCCGCCGCCGGCTCGTCCAGCACCAGCACACCGGCCCCGGCATGTACGGCGAACAGCGCACGAGCCAGCGCGATCCGCTGCCACTCCCCACCGGACAGGTCGACGCCGCCGTCGAACGTCTTGTCGAGCACGGTGTCCCACCCGTCCGGCAGGCCGCGGACGACCTCGTCGATGCCGGACTCGCGCGCGACCTTGGCCGAGCGCGATCTCGTCGTCGGCACGTTCGACCGCACCGAACACGACGTTGTCGGTCACCGACAACGGGAAGCGCAGGAAGTCCTGCACGATCGCGGCGATCCGGCGTTGCCAGGCCGCGAGGTCGAGCTCGGCGAGGTCGACCCCGTCGACCAGTGATGCGCCCGTGGTCGGCCGGTACGCGCCGCCGAGCAGCTTCACCAGCGTCGACTTGCCCGCGCCGTTGACGCCGACCAGCGCCAGCGCCTCGTGCGCGCGGATCGTCAGGTCGAGGTTCGCGCAGGACGTCGACCTCGGAGTCCGGGTAGCGGAAGCTCACGTTCTCGAACCGGACCTCGCGCGCCGGCATCGTCTCGACCCGTGCCTGGTCGTCGCGGCCGGCTCGGGATGCCGCTCGGCGATCGTGCTCGGGCAGCTCCTTCATCGCCCGGTACGCCGACAGCCCGCGCCGCACCTGCACGACGCCGTACCCGTTCCTCGACACCCCGATCGCCGAGGATCGCCGGGCACGGTCGTCGCGACCTCGGTCAGCGGCAGCTCGCCGGCCAGGGCGGCGCGGCCGACGAGCAGGATCGCGAACCCGTTCGCGGCCAGGTGCAGGCCGCCCGTCGAGGACCGACCACTTCACGTTCCGTCGGCGCCGCGTCCCAGACGGGGCGGAAGCCGGCGGTCCATTCGCGGACGTACCGGTCGACCAGCCAGCCGTGACAGCCCGAAGACGCGCAGCTCCTTCGGCGCGTCGCGCATGCCGAGGTCGAACAGGTAGTCGGCGCGCCGCTGCTCCTCGGTGTTGCCCCACCAGACGTCGATCTCGCGCTCGATCAGGCGGCCGCCGTACCACTCCAGCACGAGCGTCACCGCGACCAGCATCGCGGCGACCCACCAGGAGAACATCAAGCCGACGATCACCGCCGAGCCGATCAACGTGACCCGGCTCGCGATCAGCCAAGGCAACGTCTGCATGCCCGGCGACGGTTGGAACCCGCCCTTGCCCTTGGCCCGCTCCTGGCATGTCCAGCACCTCGGTGTCCTCGAGGTGCGCGACGCGGTGCGGGCGCAGCAGCGGCTCGGTGATCGCCGCTGCCGATCTCGCGGACGAGCGCGGCGTCCATGATCATCGAGGCGACCTGGTGGATCGCGGGCGTCGAGGCTCTGCACGACGAACACGCCAGCAGCGCCGCCAGCAACCAGCCGAATCGGGCGAGCGACATCGCGCCCGGCGCAGCGTTGATCACGCCTGGAACAGCGCCGACGACCTGTCCGGTCAGCAACGTGACGGCCATGCCCAGCACCGAGCCGAGCACCGCGAGACCGATCGTCAGAGCTGTGCTCCCAGGCGCGACCCGCAGGGCGTACCGCAGCAGAGTCAGCACCCGAACGACCGTAACGGCGCCCACCGACAACCGCACCCGAGTTTCGGCGGGGCCGGAATGAGGGTTGCCTTCCCTGTCGTCTCGAGCGCAGGACGGAGAACACGGACACGATCAGCACGGGAGGCGAGTCGGTGAAGATCGCGATCACCAACACCACAACGGCAAACAGGGCGAGGTTCAGGTAGAGCGTTCGCGCGATGCCGAGTCGGCGCTGCAGCCGACGATCCCGCCGATGCTGTCCGACGTTCCGGCGAGCGCGGTGATCACCAGGTAGCTGGTGAACAGCAGCGTGACCTGGCTCGGCGTCGCGTCGAGGTCGTGCGAGATGGCCGGCAGGATCGGCTCGACCAGGCCGGCGTCGGCCAGCCGGGCGATGAGCTGGGTCGTCCTCGGCTGGCTGACGGCCTCGGTGAGCGCGGGCTCGGTCCAGCCAGTGCAATGCGCATCTTGCGCATGATGCGCATCACACGTACGCTGGCAGCACCTCGCGAGGGACAGGAGAGTCGATGGCCCGACTCAACATCAGCATCCCGGACGCTCTGTACGAGCGCCTGGATCGGCTCAGGGACCGCGTCAACGCCTCGAAGGTGTGCGCGGCCGCCCTGGAGAAGGAGCTGACGATGATCGAAAGTCCCACCGTGGCCGAGGACAGCCCGGACACGAAGGCGGCACGCCTTGTCGAGCGACTGCGCACCGAGCCTGAGAAGTGGCTCAACCATGGGAGGAAGGCCGGCGAGACCTGGGCCGTTGAGGTGGCGACCCTCAACGAGCTCACTGAGGTCGAGCAGAGCTGGTCGGAGATCGACGGCGACTTCGATCTGATGACGACCGCGGAGCGGTTCGAAGGCTGGCAGGACCGCCTCCCTGAGTCGTTCACCGAGCGGGACTCCACCATCTGGGAGGAGCCACTCGGTGAAGACGCCACTCTCCGCGGCGCTTATCTCCTCGGCTGGTACCAGGGCTTCAGTGAGATCTGGCAGGTCGCTCGCCCGCAGATCATGGAGCGTTCCGACTAGTCCGCCGGCCGACGGCGAGGAACGCGGCGCCGAACAACGCCACGGGAGCAACCAGAACGAGCCAGGCACGGGCGTCGATCGGGAGCAGCAACGTCACCACGATCACGACGATCGCGCACCCGCTCGCCACCAGCAACGGCACCTGCGCTCGGACCCATGCCGCCAATCCCACGGCTTGCAACGCGGCAGCCCCGGCCAACGTGCCGGCCAGGTCCGTCGCCAAGAGATAGCCGAACACCAGCAGGGCGATCAGCGTCGCCGACGGGATCGACAGCCGCGAGTACATCGCCGCCACCCCGGCCCCGCCGACGACGAGCACCACCACGATCGGCTCGAGGAACGACAACCACGACCGCCACCCGGCGATCAACGCCGCGGCCCCGCCCGCCACGAGCAGCCAGCCCGAGTACGGCGTCGGCAGATGGAACGCCGTCACCACCACGGCAGCCAAGCCCCAGGCGACCGTCCCCAACCGCACCAGTACCGAGGTCATCGGCCCACCCGAATGAGCGGCTCGAGCCGTACGCGGTCCAACGCGACGCCGGACTCCTCGTCCCACTTCAGCAAAGTCACGCCGAGCGAACGCAGACCGTGCAGCAGCACCTCACGTTCCAGCCGCCAAACCCGTAAGCCCAGCTCGTCGGCCGGCCCCTTGCCGGTCGGCTCGACGGTGAGAACGTCGACCACGACCACCGCGTGCCCTCGTTCGCGCAGGTCGCGGATCGCCTCCATCGCACGCGGATCGAGCAACGGGCTGAAGAAGAACACCAACGCACCGGGCGGCAACGCCTGCCGCGGCAGGTGCGCGATGTCCGGGTCGATCACGCTCTCGTCGAGCCGCGCGGCGAGCAGCGTCTCGACGATGCGGAAGTACTGCCGCGTCCCGGCGTCGGGTGCGAGCCAGCGCAGCCGCCCGCCGAGCGAGACGAGCCCGACGCGGTCGGCGTAGCGCAGGTACGCCTGCACGACGGCGGCCGCTCCGCGCACGCCGAGGTCGAGACTCGAGGTCGGGAACGGGCCGACGTCGACGGTGGTGTCGACGACCGCGATCACGTCGGCGGCCCGTTCGGCGGCGAACTCGTTGACGTACAAGGCGCGTCGCCGCGTGCTCACCGGCCAGTTGATTCGCCGGGCCAGGTCACCCGGCGCGTACGGGCGCGTTCCGGCGAACTCCACGCCGGCACCGACGCGGCGCGCGACGTGCGAGCCGACACGGGCAAGCAGGGCTGGCGGAACGGCGACGTCGCGGGCCCGCGACGGCGGCGGGAACACCGTGATCTGACCCACCGAGATCTTCGCCGTCCCCTGATGCCCGAACGTCGCGGTCCGCGCCTCGATGTGCACCGGGCCGACCGACCACCGCCCCCAGCGGCGCGGCCGCAGCACCCACACGGCCTCGTGCGACATCGTGCGGAACGACGTCCGCCGGATCGGCGGCTCCACGTCGAACGTCTCCGGCACATCCAGCGAGAGCGCGATTTCCCCAAGCACAGCTGACGAGCTGACGCGAACCCGTACCTCGACCGGTTCGCCCTCGAAGCAGCGCGGCTCGTCGATGTGCGCCTCGACGTCGAGCCGTTCGACCCGAGGAGTGCGGAACGTGAGCACGAGCGCCACCAGACAGGGAGCGGCGATGACGATGAGCTCCGCGCGGCCGGACATGCCGGCGATCGCGGCGGCGAGCAGCCCGACGGTCGCGAGCCGGCGTGCGAACCGGCTCACCCGCCAGCGCGGCTCAACGAACCCGAGCGGCTTCATCCGTGCGCACGGGTCGGGTCGGCGGAGTGGGGACCTGCTGGAGAACTTCGGCGACGACGTCGTCGCCGGAGACGCGGCGTACCCACAGCTCGGGACGGAGGACGAGCCGGTGCCCGAGGGCGGGTACGGCAACGCGCTTGATGTCCTCCGGCGTCACGTAGTCCCTGCCGGCGAGGACAGCCGAGCCACGGGCGAGCTGGGTGACGGCGAGCGTCCCGCGCGGCGACGCACCGACCATCGCCTTCGGATGATGCCTTGTGGCGTTGACGATCGAGACGACGTACGCGATCAGGTCGTCGTGCACCTCGATCTGCTCGAGCGACTCCGACATCGCGACCACGTCGTTCGCGGTGGTGATCTGGCGGAGCGCGGTCGGCGCCGAGCCTCGGGCGATGCGGCGGCGGACCATGTCGGCTTCGGCGTCGGTGGGGAGGTAGCCGAGCCTTGTACGTAAGAGGAATCGGTCCAGCTGAGCCTCGGGGAGCGGGTAGGTGCCCTCGTACTCGATCGGGTTCTCGGTGGCGAGAACGGCGAACGGCTGCGGGAGCTTCCGCGTCACGCCGTCGGCGGTGACCTGACGTTCCTCCATCGCTTCGAGCAACGCCGCTTGGGTTTTCGGCGGCGTGCGGTTGATCTCGTCGGCGAGCAGGATCTGGGTGAAGACCGGGCCTTCGCGGAACGAGAACTCCGAGGTCTTCTGGTCGTAGATCGACGCGCCCGTGAGGTCCTGCGGGAGCAGGTCGGGCGTGAACTGGATGCGGGTGAACGTGAGCCCGAGGACCTGCGCGAACGACCGAGCGAGCAGGGTTTTGCCCAACCCTGGAAGGTCTTCCAGGAGAACGTGGCCGCCGGCGAGGATGCCGAGCAGGACCTGCTCGACCGTGTCGCGCTTGCCGACGACGACGCGTTCGACCTCGTCGACGACTGCCTCGGCTCGGGCCTTGGTCTGCGCCGGGGTGAATGTCACGGGTGCTCCTTCTCGGCGCTCGTGGTGCTGGGCAGTGATTCGATCGCTCGGACGACGTCGTCGAGCGTGCGGAGCTCGTAGCCGGGTTCGCCGCGGTCGTCGCGTGCGGGCTCTCCGGGGCGAAGGACCGACCAGGCATGCTCGCCGAGCAGGGCTCGCGCCTGCTCGGGTTGCTTGGCGAGGTCGATGCCGCTGCCGTCGCTGAGGCGGACCTCGAGGGCCCGGAGCAGTCGCTTGCGCAGGCCGTGGTCGAAGTCGCGGACGGAGTAGTGCGCCCAGGACAGGTCGCCGGCGATGCGTTCGTACGACGGGAACGGTGCTCGGACCTTCTTGCGACGCCAGGGCCAGGGCAGACTCACGTTGCCTGCTTGGCCATCGGTCAGTTGCAGCCGCAGGATGAGCAGCTCGGTGGCGAGGACGACGGTGAGTCCGAGCAGCAGCCCGGCGACGCCCTTGAGGACCGCGGCGGCTATGAGGAGCCCGAAGGCGAGGACGCGTAGCCGGCTCACCTCTGCGGGATCCGTTCGCCGAGGTCGTCTTCCAGGCTTCGCAGCGCGGCCGCGGCGTCGTCGGGTGCGCTGTCGGCGAGCGGGCGTTCGGAGAATCTGGCTTCGCGGAACAGCTCGGCCAACCGTTCGGCGGCGTGGCTCGACCGCGGCCCGAACAGGTCGCCGACGGATGCTCGCGCGAGCAGCTCGGCCGGGGTGTCGGCGATGCGTTTGGCGACACCGGCGTTCGCGAGCGCGCGCTCCATGGCTGCGTACGCTCTCAGCACGCGATCGCGGGCGTCGCCGCTGCCGGCGAGGGTGGCGCGGCCCTCGGCGAGCACCGCGCGGATCTGCTCGGCCGCCTCGTTCTGCTGGTGCTGCACGCCGGTGGGAGTGGGCGCGCGGCGGGCGGCGAGAACGACGAAGACCGTGATCACGGCGATGAAGACCAGCGTGACGATCGCGACGGGCCAGGACCAGAACGGGAGATCGGGCCCCTGCCCGCCGGCCCCCGTCGGCGGGCCTCCGGCTTGGCCGGTGTCCGTCTGTCGTTGAGTGAGGCGGTCCCAGTTCTTGAGCACGATGTAGATCAGGCCGAAGATGATGGCCATCCGCAGCATCGAGGTGAGGAAGCTCTCGCGCTTGCGTTCGCGGCTGACTCCCTTGTCGCCTTTGCTCATCAGCAGCAGGATCACGAACCCGGCGGCCGCTGCGCACAGGATGACGATGAGCGCGGCGGCGAGCTGGCTGCGGTCGAGCCGGTCGTCCGGCAGCGTGATGCGTTCGCGGGACGCGATCCCGACCGCGGCGACCGCCAGCAACGCGACGATGCCGGCCGGCATCAGGTACCGACGGCCGGTGCCGCGGAGCCAACGCGTCACATCCATCGGTCGCCGCCTTCCTCCCCGGGCGCGCCTGGCCGTCACCCTATGCCGCGTCAGCCCGGGACGCCGCTCGAACGAGATACCGATTCGGCAACGGATACGCCGGAGAGTGACCGAATCCGGCGCCTCACTGTGACGTTCAGTGAGAAACCGTTCTGAGCTGCCGCCGCCCTCGGAGTGCACGGAGAGACGCGATCCTCCAGCGGCGGCTTGACGCCTACGGCGATCTTCTCGTCTCCTGCCATCACGTCGGCACCTCGATGAAGGCAACGAGATCACCATTGATCTCACCAAGTTGCCGACGACCTCCACACCCAGATGTACAAGCTCCAGGAGGCAATCCGCGCGGAGATCGGCAGCGACCGCCTCAAGCGCTCGCGCCTCCCCGATCGGTGGAGCTGGTCGACACGCCGACGCGTGAGTCCGGGCCTAGCCTGCCACCTCAAGTCGACTCAGACAAACGTCTTGCACGAACGTCTGAATGCCGACTACGGTCGTGGCATGTCGACTTCGCCCTCTCGTCGCAAGGTCCTGCTCGCCGGCCTCGCCTCGGGTGCCGCCAGCCTGATCGCGCCCGCCACGGCCTCCGCCAGCACGGCAGTCGCCAGGGGCGAGCCGGCCGACCTCGCCCTCACCCACGTCACTGTCATCGACGCCACCCAGTCCCGCCCGCGCCGCGACCAGACCGTGCTCGTCCGCGGCGAACGCATCGTCGCCGTCGGCCGGTCGTACGACGTCCGGATCCCGCGCGGCGCGACCGTCGTCGACCTGACCGGCAAGTACCTGATCCCCGGACTCGCCGACCTGCACGCGCACAGCTTCGGCACCGAACGGATCTCGCCGCCGCTGTACGTCGCCAACGGCGTCACCACCGTCCGCGAGATGGCCGGCGCGCCGTTCCTGCACGAGTGGCGCGCCAAGATCGAAGCCGGCGAGCTCGTCGGCCCGCGCTCGGTGATCGCGAGCCCGATCGTCGACGGCTTTCCCTCGCTGCTGTCCGAGCCCGGTGAAGAGGAGCCCGGCACGTACGCCGTCGCCACACCGCAAGAGGCCCGCCGCGTCGTTCGCGAGGCTGTCGAAGGCGGCGCCGACTTCGTCAAGACGTACTCCCGCCTCGCCGAGAACGTCTACGTCGCCCTCGCCGACGAGGCGCACAAGCGCGGGATCCCGTTCGCCGGCCACTGCCCCGACCTCGTCCCGCTCCCCGTCGCGCTCGCGGCCGGACAGCGCAGCGTCGAGCACATTCACACGATCTGGCTGGCGACGTCGAACCGTGAGCCGGAGGTACGTGCGGCACTCGCCCGGATGACGGTCGCGCCAGCCGACTACGCGAGCTGGTTCCGCCAGCTCCACCCGATCGAGTGGCTCGCCTCCAGCACCTACAGCCACCGGCGAGCTGACCAGCTGTTCGCCCGACTCAGAAGGCACCGGACCAGGGTCACGCCGACGCTCGCGATGCACGACCTGCTGGACAAGCCGGAGGACGCGATCCTCGCCGACGAACGGCTGAAGTACATCCCCGCGGCGACGCAGGAGTGGTGGCGATGGGGCCTGGAGAACCTCTACAAGCCCTGCCGCACGGAGCTCGAGAAGGCTCAACAACGCAAGCTGTTCGAGCGAAGGCTCCGGTTCGTCGAGGCGATGAACGAGCACGAGGTGCCGCTCCTCGTCGGCAGCGAGGCCGGGCTGATGTACGCGTACCCGGGCTTCACGCTGCACGACGAGCTGGCGCTGCTCGTTCGCGCCGGCCTCTCCCCCGCCGACGCCCTCAGGGCCGCGACCTGGGAGGCCGCGAAGTTCCTCGGCCTCGACCGGAAGACCGGAACCGTCGAACGCCACAAGGACGCCGACCTCGTCGTCCTCGACGCCAACCCGCTGACCAAGATCGAGAACACCAGCAAGATCCACGCGGTGCTCGTCCGCGGCCGGCTCATCGACAAGGCCGAACGCGTCAGGATGCTGGCCGACGTCGAGAAGGCCGTCCAGGAGCCGGCCGTCGCGGCCGCGCCGACGGGTTGCGGCTGCCATCTCCCGAAGCGGTCAGTGCAGATCTAGCTTGTAGAGGTTGGCACCGCGAGTGAGGTAGATCGTCTCGTCGTCTGCCAGCAGGAAGGCGGACGCCGAGCCGATCCGCGTCGCGCCGGTCGCACCCGGTCGCACGCGATACAGCTTCCCCCGCACGCCCGCGTACACCGTCCCGTCGGACGCCACCGCGAGCTGCTGAGCCTCCGACCAGATGTGGTCGACGTTCGCCCAGCTCCGGTCCGGCACCCGCACCTCGCGTACGACCTTCAACGTCTGCGGGGAAAACTGGAACAGCCGACCCTTCGTCAGCCCCCAGAGCGTCCCGTCTGGCGCCATGGCCAGCTCGGTGATCGCGGGCAGGTGTGGGTACGGCGCGACCTCCCAGAGCTTCGTCCGCGTCACCGGGTCGTACGCGAAGATCGTGCCCGCCGACTTCGGCGGCGTGATGCCGAGTCCGCCCCACTTCGACGTCGAGCCGTAGACCCACAGCCCGTCCGAGACGAGCGACACCACGCTCCGCGTCCCGGACACCCCGCGGTCCACGTACGTCGAGCCGGTGATCGGATCGTGCACGGTGATCGCGCCGCGGAGCTGGCCGTAGTGCGGCACCGTTCCGACGACGATCCGCCCGTTCGCGCGGGTCATCGCCACCGGCCGGTCCTGCCGCCAGGCGCCGAGGGCGAACGCGCTCGACGGGTTGCGCTCCCACACGAACGGTTTCGACGGGTCGTAGCGCAGGACGTTCGAGCCCGGGTACGTGCCGAGCCAGAGCTCGCCGTCGGAGGAGAGGATCTCGTCGGCCTGCCCGACGGTTCCGCGCTGCACCTGCCGCATCGCGCCGGTCACCGGGTCGTACGACGCCAGCCCGCCCGAGCCGAAGCCGCCCGCCCAGATCGTTCCCCGCGGCCCGAATCCCAGCGACCGGATCTCGACCGGTGCGCCCGGAATCAGCGCGAAGCTCATCGACGTCGCACCGGTCGTCCGGTTGTAGACCCACAGCCGCCCGAGGTAGTCGGCCATCACCAGCGACAGCCCCGGAAAGTCCTTCCCCGGCATCCGCAGCCACGCGAACCCCTTGGACGAGAACATCCCGTCCATGCCGTGGATGGCGCGAGTCTTCAACGTCACCGGGCTGAACGCCTTCAGCGAGCCGCCGTCGACGTGATAGACCTCCGCGGTCTTCGAGCCGGGAGCGACGGGCGAGACGTCCGCGCCCATCGACGTTCCGGCCGCATCGATCCATCTCGACTTCGCCAGGTCGTAGACCAGCAGCGTCTTGGACTGCGCCATCCGCACGTACGCGCGGTCGCCGCGCACCGTCACGCCGGCGATCTCGTTCTCGCCGGCGTACACCGGCGGCAACGGGATCTCGCGCTTGAAGCCCGAACGCACGTTGACCGCGAACAGATGCGCGCGCTGCGTACCCGTGCCGACGAGCGCGACCTCGCGCCACAGCTGGATGGACCGGGTGTAGAACGAGTCGGCCGAGAGCTGCCCGTAGTCCCGGAACCCGCGGCCGGCGCGCCAGCTGTAGAGCCGGCCGGTCGGGTACGAGCCGACGTACGCGGTGCCGTCCTCGCCGATCGCCAGCCCAAGCAGGGTTGAGGAAGCTCGACTCGGCTTGCCGAGGTCGCGCATCCGCCCGTCCCACGGCGTGTAGCGGAAGAGCCGGCCGTTCGGGAAGGTCGCGACGTACACGCTGCGGTCCGGTGCGGTCGCGATGTCCCGAGCGCCGGCCGCGTTCCGCAGCGACAGGCTTCGGATCGTCCGGCCGGTCCGCACGTCGACCACGTGGAACCAAGCCCTGCTGGATGTCTGCGGGACGACGTAGATCACCGGGCTGCCGTTCGGACCGTTGCCGAACGCGACATCGTCGAGCGCCACGTTGTGGATCGGCGTCCCGATGCGCGTCTCCGTCGCCTTCGGTTGGGCATCGGCTACAGCGGGTGTCTGGATCAGAGCCACGCAGGTCAGGAGAACGAGGACCGCGGCGCGGCGGCGCACAAAGCTCAGTATGAGCCGACCCAGCGGACGGGGTAGGGCAGTTCGCTCGCTGGCCCCTCGTACGACACCGAGCGCGCCCCGTCGGCGCCGGTCTCGATCCTGAACGTCTCGCGTACGGGCTCGGCGTCGCCGTCGCCCTCGTCCGCGACCAACACCCCACCCGGGACCTCGGCGTCCGCCGGCCCGGGCACGTACGCCTCGAGCGTCAGCACGCCGTCGAGCGTCACCGGGAGCACCGCGCCACCGCGGACGAACACCGGGATCCGGTCCACCTCGGCCGGCACGGTCACCGGCCCCGGCCCGTCGTGCGCCTGCCCGGTCGCGCGGTCGTACCAGCGCCCGGCCGGCAGCCACACCTCACGCTCGCGCGCGCCGTTCTCGAGCACCGGCGCGACCAACACCGACGGCCCGAGCATGAACTGGTCGTCGACCCAACGCATCGCCGCGTCGTCCGGGTGCGCCCACAGCATCGGACGTACGTAGGGCGCACCGGTCGCGCCCGCCTCGAACGCGAGCGTGTACCAGTACGGCAGCAGCTCGTACCGCTCGAACAACGCCGGCTTGATCTGCGACAGCACGGTCGGCCCGAACGCCCACGGTTCGCGGAACGGCAACGCGGCGGCGCAGTGCACGCGGAAGAACGGGAGGTATGCGGCCAGCTGGAACCAGCGCACGTACAGCTCGTCCTCGGGGTGCTGGTCGAAGCCGCCAATGTCCGGGCCCGAGTAAGGCATGCCGGACAGACCGAGCCCGAGCGTGAACGACAGCGAGATCGCGAGGCCCTCCCACGAGGTGCCGATGTCGCCGGTCCAGGTGCCGGCGTAGCGCTGCAGTCCCGCGTACCCGGATCGGGAGATCAGGTACGGCCGGCGCCCCGGCCGCAGCCGGGACACGCCCTCGAAGCCGGCGCGGTTCAGCGTCAGGCCGTAGACGTTGTGCGCCTCGCGGTGGTCGCCGCCGCGGCCGTCCAGGTTGTGCTTGGTGGACAGCGGGAGCGTCCCGTCACCGGTGACCACGAACGTCGACGGCTCGTTCATGTCGTGCCAGAAGCCGGCGATGCCCTGCTCGATGTAGCCCTCGTACAGGTCGCTCCACCACTTGCGGGCGTGCGGCGCGGTGAAGTCGGGGAAGACCGTCCAACCTGGCCAGACGACGCCCCACGCGATCCGGCCGCGGACGTCGCGGCAGAACACGTCCGCGCGCCGGCCGCTGTCGTACGTCGGGTTGCCGCGCCGGCGGATCAGCCCGGGGTCCGCGATGACGACGGTGTGGATCTCGCGTTCGAGCATGTCCTTCGCGAACCCGCCGAGGTCGGGGTAGCGCGTCTCGTCGACCGCGAACGGAGCGCGTTCGACCAGGTGGTCGATGTCCAGCCAGATGCCGGACAGCGGCAGCTCGTGCTCGGCGAACTGGTCGACGACGCCGCGGACCGCGGCCTCGCTGCCGTACCCCCAGCGGCACTGGTGGTAGCCGAGTGCCCAGCGTGGTGGGACTGCCGGCCGCCCGGTGAGCTGGGTGTAACGGTCGAGCACCTCGGCCGGCGTACCCGGGAAGACGTAGTAGCGCAGCGGTCCGCCGGTGAGGGCGAACGTCACCTCGTCCGCGCCGACCGAGACCGTGCCGTCGTAGGTGTTGTCGTAGAACGCGCCGTGGCAGCCGCCGTCGGAGACGACGAGATACAGAGGGATGGAGAGCGAGAGCGGGTCGTCGCCCACCGTGTACGTGCCGCCCGGGTCGGAGTTCCACAGCCGGTACGTACGGCCCTTGCGGTCCAGCGGCGCGCTGCGCCCGCCGAGGCCGACGACGGCCGCGTCGCTCTCGAGCACGCTGCGGTGCTCCCAGTCGTCGCCGTCCCAGCGCGGCGGCGGGTCGTACCGCAACGGCTTGCCGTCGCCGGTACGGATCGCGACCGCGCCCGCCTGGTCGACGGTCACCACGACGCCGCCGGCGGTCACCGACCAGCAGTCGCCGTCGTCGTGGGGACCGGCGAGCACGCTGCTCTCGTCCGCGGCGGGTTCGGCGCCGTCGTGGTCAGAACTGGCCAACGCGTACGAGGGCATCGGCGTGGCGCCGTCCCAGGCGAGGAAGATGCCGCCGCCCGCGAGGAAGCGCACCTCGAGCGTGGCTTGGGCGTAGGTGAACGTCGCGCCGCCAGGACTCGGCTCGGCGGAGACGAACGCACCGGGCGCTCTCGACGTCGCCGGCGTCGACTTCAGCCGCCGGTCCAGCCGGGCCCGGTGAACGGTGTAGAGGATCGCCTTCGCGCTGTTGGACCATCCCACGAGCTGCGCGGACTTGAGCAGCCCACGAGCCCGATCGAAGATGCCCTCATGCGCGCGCAGACGAATGTGGCGCCACCAGCCCGTTAAGGATGGTGTCGCCACATCGTCTGTTCCGGTCGATCGGAACCGGATCTGCCTGCTGATGTCGCGGATATTACTGGATCATTCACTCGTACCGACCCGGCGTCCTCAGGCGACGCCGGGCTGCTCGTTCAGCCCGGTACGGGCTACCTGCTGTCCTCCCGGCGTTGTTCGGGAAGAACGCCCGCCAGTAGCGCGCGAACTTCTGATTCCCGGTAACGCCGATGTCCACCCAGCGTCCTGATGGAGCTGAGCTTGCCCGCCTTGGCCCACCGGGTAACCGTCTTGGGGTCTACCCGGAACATGGCCGCGACCTCTGCTGGCGTCAGCAGGGGTTCGGTCTCCGGCGTGCGTGTCGTCATAAGCGGCCTCCTCACGAGAACCGGACGGCTAAGTCCGTCCCGCACCCTCCATGGTGCATCGAATCGCCGGTGGAAGAAATGGCCATTCCGGACCAACACCACAAGTCGGTCACGCCACGTCATCCATCCCCCACGCAGCGTCACACAGGTGTTAGCCGTGACCAATCTTCGCGTGACTCACCGTAGTGTGAACGAACGGGTTACGACCAGAATTTCCAGAATTTACCTGAGCGGCGGTTTTTCACGAGGCGCGCTCCTTTACCCGCTGTGTCCGCCAACGAGCGACTAATCGGACATATAGGGCATTTGCCTTGTCGATGTCACCCTCAGCTACAGCCTGCAGAGCAGTTTTTACCTGGACCGTTGAGCGATCTGAGGCCAAATTCTCGGCTCCGAGGAGCCTGACGAGGCCTCCGAAGTCCAGTTCGACCCAAGAATGGGGGTGAAAAGCCTCCAGCCAACGACCCAGTTCCTTGATCGGCTCGACCGTCCAGCTCCTCGGCTGCGCGCGGCGGAGCAACCCGTATGCGCGACCGATCCTGCGGCGCGCCTCGACCATGGGAGTCCGGAACCGGACTGCCGAATCCGGTTCCTCGTTCTTCAGCCGGTCGTCCTCGTCGAACGCGACGAACCACGCGAGCGGGACATGCCAGCGCGCGGTCTGGATGTGCGGGACGGCGTCGGGGTTGAGCTCGCGCCAGCGGAGGAACTCGGTGTCGATCTGTTCGAGCGTGCTCTGCGAGACGAGTGAGTCGAGGACGCGGTCGGGAAGCTCGTCGACGAGCTCGGTCAGCGCCAGCCAGGATCTGAGGTGGAAGTCGACCGGGCAGAGGAGCAGGGCGCCGTCGACCGTCAGCGGGTACGCGGCGGGAGCCTCGTCGCCGGGCAGCGGCAGCGGGTGGCCGCGGACCAGGGAGGCGTACGAGCGTTCCTGCTCCGCGTCGATGACCGCGGGGTCGTCACGATCGAGGTAGGCGCGCCAGACGGCCCGCTCACGGGGCTTGAAGGACGTCAGCGGCTCGTACACCCGGAGGTAGCAGCAGTACGGGGCGACCACCGACGTCTGCATGCGATCCAGCGTAGGCCGCGGTACCGCATAGTGCGCGGGATGCCTAGAGGACCACCACGACCGCGGTGAAGCCCTCGGTGGACCGGCTCGCGTGACCCGCTCCCTCGAGGTCCTCGGCGAGCAGGACGTCGCCGGGGCCGATCGTGCGCGTCTCGTCGCGGGTGATGACGTCGGCTTCGCCTCGCAGGCCGATGATGAGCTGTCTGCGGCTCTCGGGCTGCTCGGGGTGGCTGCCGTTCTGGGGGCCGGCGGCGAACAGCACCGCGCTGGCCTGGAGCGGTGTGGAGATGGCGAGCTGGCCGGGCGGCGGGACGTCGGGGTGGAGCTCGACGTCGACGTCCTCGAAGTGGGACAGGCCGTCCTCGCCGGTGAAGAGTCGGGTGTGTAGCGAACGTTCATGCCGTCCACCCTGCCCGGCGGCGTGCTTGCTTTCATGCTCTTGGGCTTGATCTGGGCGGCGTTGGCGCCTGAGTTAGGCAGGCTTCGCGGCGGCTTCCCGTTCGGCGCGCGCGATGTCGGCCTTCTCGGACTGCCAGCCGTCCTCGTTCTTGCCGCGCCGCCAGTAGCCGGACAGGCTCAGCCGCTCGCGCGGGACCTCGCGCTCGTTCAGCAGGTACCTCCGGAGCTCGAAGCAGAAGCCAGCCTCGCCGTGGACGAACACGTGCACGTCGCCGCTCGGGAAGTCGTAGTCGCGGACCGCCGCGACGACGTCGCCGTCGCTCATGCGGTGCAGCCAGGTGATCTCGAGGTCGCCGTCGCAGGTCAGCGCGATCTGCTCGTCGGCGTTCTCGACCTCGAGGAACGCCTTGACCTGCTTGCCCGCGGGGATCTCCTCGAGCGCGGAGGCGATCGCGGGCAGGGCACTCTCGTCGCCGACGAGAAGGTGCCAGTCGGCCTCGGGGTCGGGCCCGTACGCGCCACCCGGTCCGAGCATCGCGAGCGTGTCCCCCGGCTTCGCCGCGGCCGCCCAGGGCGCCGCGATGCCCTCGTCGCCGTGGTAGACGAAGTCGATCGCCAGCTCGTGCGTCGCGGGATCGCACCAGCGGACCGTGTACGTCCGCGTGACCGGATGCTGGTCGCGCGGCAGCTCCTCGCGGATCCTGCCGACGTCGAACGGCTCGGGATAGTCCACGCCGGGGCGCGGGAAGACGAGCTTCACGTACCGGTCGGTGAACCCGTTGTCGACGAACGACGCCAGCCCCTCACCGCCGAGCGTGACGCGGATGAGATGGGGCGTGATCCATTCGGTGCGCTGCACCTCGCCGAGATGAGTGGTGACAGGCCGGCGCGCGGGTCGTTCGATCATACCCGCCATCGTACGCGAGAGGTAAGGCTTGCCTAATCGACGTCTCAGGCTCTTGGTCAACTCGGATATAGGCCCGACCAAAGCCTGACGGGGCGCATCTCCACAAACGTCCACGGATCCACCGAGTGCGGCCGCTCGCATGCTCTGGCTCATCCGGGCGACGGACGGTCATCACGTTCAGCCGCCCCCACGCAGCGCTAGACCCGCCACACGCCGGATCCGCGATCCTGGCCGCCAACCACCCAAGAGGTGGGGTCCTTCGACCATGACCATCCACGCTCGGGCATGTACCGGGTGGACTATGCGCTGCCTCGGCAGCGATCGCGGATCATGAGGTGATTCCGCCTGAGCACCATTCGGGGCATCCGTAAGCCTTATCTCTAGATCGATCGCAACTAAGGCTCAGAGAACGCCGTAGCGGGCGAACGCCTCCGTGCTGGACATGCCGTTCTCGATCGCCTTGAGGACCTCGTTCTCGGCGGCGACCTTCGCCAGCGCGCGCTCGAGCACCTCGTCCTCGATCGCCCGCGGCACCACGACGACGCCGTCCCGGTCGCCGACGACGAGGTCGCCCGGCGAGATCCAGACCGAGCCGATCTCGACGTCGACGCGGAAGTCGATCACCGACGACCGCGGCCCGGAGTCCTGGGCGTACGCGCCCCGGCTGAACACCGGCCAGTCGTGCGTGAGGACCTGCGGCGTATCGCGATGGAAGCCGTCGAGCACCGCGCCCACCGCACCTCGCGACTTGGCCGTCACCGTGAGGATCTCGCCCCACGACGCGGCCTGCGCCCGCCCGCCGTGCGCGAGGTAGACCTCGCCCGGCTGGAGCTGGTCGAGCGCCTCGGTGAGCAGCCCGTACGGCTTCGCCTGGGGTCCGAAGATGTCGGCGGCCAGCACCGGCATGGCCCGGCCGGCGAGCACGAAGTCGGTACGGATCGGCATGATCGAAGGCGGCAGGAACTGGTGCTGTCGCCCCACCTGGTCGAGCACGTCCCCGAGCACCGGCGTGTACAGCTGTTCACGCACGAGATCGAGCCGCGAAGCATCGTCCTGAGGCACTAGTGAGCTCACGATGAAAACGTTCCCACAATGTCACAAGTCGGACAACAGCACGATCGTGGCATCGTCGTGCACCTTCGCGCCATGGCGCCGGCCGCGCGCCGCGTCCTCGCGCTCGACGTCGCGAGTCCGGTCGAGGAACGCCTCGAGTCCACACTTGGTCAGGTCGTCGAGCGTCTCGTCCCACTCGAGCAGCTTGAACGTGTCCACCAGTCGTGTCGCGCCGTCGGTCGCGAGCACCACCCGGCGGAGGCCGTCGACCGGCGCGCAGCCGGCGATCGCCTCGTACGCCGCGTCGGGCTGGTGGGCGGCGACCCAGTAGCCGCGCGGACGATTGCGGTACGAGCGGACGGCGGGGGCGGTCGGACGTTCGCCCCGCCGCCGCAACCAGCGGCTGACGTCGCCCGCCCGGTGGTCGGTCACGACGTCGAGTTCGTCGCCGTCCAGGACCACCGTGCAGTCGGCGAGCACGAGGAAGTCGAGGACCCCGTCGCGGATCCGTACCGCCGCGACGGTCGCCGCCGGGCTGTCCGGGTGGTCGAGGTTGCAGGTGCCGGCGTGGTCGTCGCGGGTGCTGTGGATCGCGTCGGCGAGACAGTCGGTCAACCGACGTTCGCTGCCCTCGGCCGCTTCGAGGAGCTGCGTCCCGACGGTTCGCGCGAACCAGGCGACGCCGTGCTGGCACCCGGTGTCGGTCCGGTCCATCGGCGTGACGCCGTCGAGCACCACCACGGTGCCCTCTTTGACGGCGACGAAGTCCTCGTTCTCGATCGCCTCGTCGCCCGGTCGGCTGGCGAAGCTCACCCGCACCTTGGCCCCCATGGTCATCGGTGATCGGTACGCTCCTGAGACCATACGGGTACAAGGTGAAGTCACGGCAACGTCGTTCGCCGGCGGCCTGGTGGAGGTCCACCGGACACCTGCCAACGGCGCGCGCTCGGACGACTCGGTGTTGTCGGAGTCGGAGCGCTCTCGGCTAGCGCACTTCCGCCAGCCGGCCGACCAGGACCGGTTCCGTACGGCCTGGGTGCTGGCCCGCCAGGTCCTCTCCGCTCACGTCGGAGCTTCGCCGGAGTCGCTCGAGTTCGTCCGCCGCTGCCGTACGTGTGGCGAGTACCGGGCACGGCAAGCCATCGCTGGTGAACGGCTCGCCGTGGGAGTTCTCGCTGTCGCACGCCGGCGGGTGGGTGCTGCTCGCGGTGACGAACGTCGGGCCGGTGGGCGTCGACATCGAGGCGGCCTCGGCGACGTTCGCGGAGATCGCCGCGATGGTGCGCGCACCCGGTGAGAGCGCCGACGACCTGCACCGGCTGTGGGTACGGAAGGAGGCCGTGCTCAAGGCGACCGGCGACGGTCTCGCGGTGCCGATGTCCTCGTTCACGATCTCGCCGCCGACCTGGCCGGCCGATCCATCCCTCGTGGACCGGCTGGCGCTGGCCGACCTCGTCGTGCCGGCGGGCTACGCGGCCGCTTGCGCGGTGATCCCGGCTGACCCCTCCGGTCCGTTGGCGTTCTAGCCCCAGACGAGGTGGTTCTCGTGGACCGTCGGGGTGTTGGTGAGGCGCCTGAGCTTCCGGCCGTCGGCGTTCATCACACAGAGGTCGTCGCTCACCTCCTCCTGCAGGTAGACACAGGGGAACATGATCCGTTTGCCGTCCGGTGAGTAGTCGGGCTTGAATCCCTGCACCTGGCTGTCGCGGGCGGACAGCAGCTGCTTCATCGGGCCGCCGGTGGCGCGGACCCGCCAGATCCCGACGCTCGGGTGGCTCTGGTCGTCGAAGTTCTCGATGTTGAACAGCACGTGCCGCCCGTCTGGAGACCAGCGCGGGTGCTCGGCGAAGTTCAGGAACGGCGTCAGCCTGCGTTCGCGACTGCCGTCCGCTCGCGCGACGTACATCGCGGCGGTGAACACGCCGTTCGCGTCCACCCGGAGTCTCGCGAACGTGATGCTCCGGCCGTTCGGCGAGTACTCCGGCTCGACGTCGAACGTCTTGGCACCGGCCTTCAACGGCCGGGCGTACTTGCCGTCGGAGCGGATCACCCACAACGTGGTGAGGAAGTCAGGGTTCTGGAAGTCGGTCGACGGTGACCGGTCGAAGACGATCCAGCGTCCGTTGGGCGAGTAGTCGGCGGACTCGGAGATTCCCGGCATCCGGGTGAGCTGCCTGAACCCGGAGCCGTCTGGACGGATCGTGGCGAGCTGCTGGTTGCCGTCATCGTCGGTGAAGTCGAACAGCAGCCGCCGACGGTCCGGCGACCAGGCCGGGAACGAGGCCGCGCCCGGCCAGACGAGCCGCTGCTTCTTCAGGTTCGGATCTGCCGTCCACAGACCGAGCGAGTCCCCCGTCTCGGCGTCGGTCTTCGTGAACGCGATCCGCTTCTCGCTGTGATGTCCGTGATGAGTGGGTTGGGCTGCGCCGGTCGTCGTGGCGAACGCGGCGACGAGTCCGATGACCACGCCGAACTTCGTTGCCCATGGGTGTCTTGTTCGCATGGGGACCCCCTCCAGTTGCGTCGAGGGTGCTCCCGAAGTGGCCGTTCATCCATACGCGGAACCACGTAACTTTGTGCGCCGCTCAGCTCGCTGTTCGTTGGCGGGCGAGGTCGGTGAGGAGCCCGGCGGTCGGGAGGGACGAACGGATCATCGCGGCGAAGTCCTCGGCCGCGAGCACGTATGTGGTCAGCTCGGTCAGCGCACGTACGGTGGCGTTGCGCGGCTCACCGTTCAGCAGCCCGACCTCACCGAAGAACTGGGTCGGTCCCAACGTCGCCACCGCGACGCCGTCCTTCACGACCTCGACCTGACCGCTGAGGATCACGTAGAAGTTGTCCGGCGGATCGCCCTGCGTGACCACGTTCGCTCCGGCCGGGAAGCGCATCTCCGACGAACCGCTCGCCGCGACCGCGAGGTTGCGCGACTCCAACGTCGGCAGCGCCTTCGCCAGCACCTGGGCGACCAGCGCCAGCTGGTCGTAGTGGATCTCGTGGGAGAGGAAGCGGCCCTCGTCGCTGTACGTCTGGACGATCACTATCGGCAACAGGACCTCTTGCCCGGTCGCCTCGACGCCAGCGTACGTGCCTGTGTGGGTGCCGCGGCTGACCGCCTCGGTCACGACCTTGTTGCCCTTGGCGGTGTACGACAGGTCGTCCGGGGTGTACCGCAGGTCGAACGAGTCCGCCCAGCTGTGCAAGAAACGGCGCAGGCCGTCCTTGCCGCGGTAGCCCTGCCCTTTCGCCTGGTCGATCGCGATGAAGTCGACATCGACCAGATCGATGAGACCTTCCAGATCTTGTTGACCCCAGAGCTCGAACCACCGGCGGCTGGTGGCAAGGTTCTGCTCCGACACGACAGCCCTCCGAGAATCCCCGCACCCGAGTCGAAAGTGAATCACGGAAGCCGTTGCGAAACTGGTGGTTTCCGTTAAGTCCTCCGCAGGGCGCGCGACCACTCGCCGGACCGGGGGGCAGAAGTCCACATTCTGGATCGAACGGCCTATAGTCCGCTCGCAACAAGATCCGCTCTCGGGCCAGAGAAGGGGGGATCCGCGTGGACGTCGACCAGACCGACTCCGCTCTGATCGCAGAACTTCGCAAGGACGGCCGGGCCACCTTCGAGGCTCTCGCCGGCCGCGTGGGACTGTCCCGTACGGCGGCACGCGCCCGGATCCAGCGGCTGCTCGACCTCGGCGCGATCAGGATCGTCGGCATGGTGCACCCGTCGGTGTACGGGCTGCACGCGCTCGGGCACGTCTCGCTCGAGATCTCGGGTCCGGCGATGCCGATCGCGGAGAAGATCGCGGCGATGGAGGACGCGCCGTTCGTCTCGGTCGTCTCCGGTCGCTTCGGCGTGATCGCCGAGCTCCGGTCGCCTTCGATGGACACGTTCGCCTCGGCGCTCGACTCGCTGCGGGCGCTGGACGGCGTACGGAATGTCGAGACCGGCATCTACACGGCGATCGTCAAGGACACGCACTTCCCGCCAGGCCGGCTGCGCCCGGTCGAGCTCGACGACGTCGACCGTCACCTGCTGGCCGCTCTGCAGCTGGATGGCCGGGCGGCCTTCTCCGACCTGGCCGAGAAGGTGCGGCTGTCGCCCGGTGCCGTACGGGCGCGGGTGCTGCGGCTGATCGACCACGGCGTCGTGCACGTGATCGGGCTGGTGGACACGACCGTGCTGGGGTTCACGCAGGCCTGCGGCTTCGCCGTGTGGGTGGCACGGCCTGTGGACGAGACGGTGGCGTCTATCGCCCAGCTCGCGCAGGTGGAGTACCTCGCCTCCGTCGTCGGCCGCGCCGACATCATCGGCACCCTGGTCGGCGCGACGCGCGCGGACGTCGTGACGGCGCTGGACCGGCTGCGGCAGATCCCGGGCGTGCGGAAGCTCGAGACGTGGAGCCACCTCACGCTGGTGAAGGAGAAGTACGACCGGTCGCCGCTGGAGCCGTTCCCTCTGCCCTGACGAGCTGCACTTCCGGCCACATTCGGTCGCCCGAGGCGCCGCCGGGTCGTCCGTAGCATCTCGTTGACCAGTACGGAAACGTCGGCGGAAGCTCTCCGTAGCCGCCGATTCACCTCCTGGAGGCAGGCCTCTGCTGTTACCGTGACGAGAACAGCCGGCAGAACGAATGGCCTTGCTATGGACGAGATTCCCCGGGTCACGGAGGGCCGTTACCTCGGTCAGGTCGATGCGACGTTGGTGCCGCGGTTCGCTGGCGCCGCGACGTTCGCTCGACTGCCGCGTCCCGACGAGGTGTCGGATGTCGACGTCGCTGTGGTGGGCGCTCCGTTCGACTCGGCGGTGACGTACCGGCCGGGCGCACGCTTCGGGCCGAGCCATATTCGCGAGTCTTCGCGGCTGCTGCGGCCGTACAACCCTGCTCAGGACGTGTCGCCGTTCGCGCGTCAACAGGTGGTTGACGCTGGCGATCTGATGGCCAATCCGTTCTCCATCGACGAGGCTTTGGCTCAGCTCGAGGCGGGCACGCGTTCGTTGCTCGAACGTGCCGGCAAGGTGTTGGTTCTCGGCGGCGATCATACGGTCGCTTTGCCAACCCTGCGGGCGATTTCCGCCGTGCACGGGCCCGTTGCGGTCGTGCATTTCGACGCTCATTTGGACACGTGGGACACGTACTTCGGCGCCGCGTACACGCACGGGACGCCGTTCCGGCGCGCGTCCGAGGAGGGGCTGCTCGATCGGTCGGGCTGCCTGCATGTGGGGATCCGTGGGCCGCTGTACGACTCTTCCGATCTGCGTTCTGACAGCGAGCTCGGGTTCCAGGTCGTGCCGAGTGTGGAGATGGACGCGCTCGGGGTTGCCGGGGTGGTCGAACGGATCCGTGCTCGGGTCGGGGATCGGCCTGTGTACGTGTCGGTCGACGTCGATGTGCTGGACCCCGCGTTCGCTCCCGGAACGGGGACGCCGGAGGCCGGCGGGCTGACGTCGCGGGAGCTGTTGGCGATCTTGCGTTCGTTCACGTCGCTGCGGCTGGTCGGCGCCGACCTGGTCGAGGTGGCGCCGGCGTACGACCACGCGCAGATCACCGGGATCGCGGCCTCCCACGTCGCTTATGAGCTGATTTCGGCGATGGCCCCGCGCGATTGAAATGAGCGCGTGGGAGGATGCGCGCCATGTTCGTGACGGTCCTGTGTGGAGGCGAGAGCACCGAACGCGACGTGTCTTTGGCGTCCGGCTATGCCATCGGGCGAGCGATCGCCGAGCGTGGCAATGAGGTGCGGGTGATCGACCCGGCGGCCGATTCGCCGTTCCTGACCGCGCGGGTGACCTCGCCTTCGGACGTGCCGACCTTCGCGGTGCCCGAGGTGCCGCCGGACATGGCTCAGCAGGCGGCGTGGCGGCGGCGGATGTTCGACTCTCTCACCGGCGGACCGGTGCTCTCCGAGCTGCGCTCGTCGGACCTGGTGTTCGTCGCGTTGCACGGGGGCTGGGGCGAGGACGGGCACGTTCAGGCGCTGCTCGACATGGCCGGCGTGCGGTACACCGGTGCCGGGGCCGCGGTGTGCGCGGCGGCTTGGCACAAGGACTTCGCGCTGGGGGTGCTGCACTCGGCTGGGGTGCCGGTGGCCGAGCGGGTGCGGCATCTGGCGGGGCGCGGCGAGCTGCCCGTGGAGGCCAAGCGGCTGCTCGACAACGGGCCGGTGGTGGTGAAGCCGGCGGCCGGTGGGTCGAGCGTCTCCTTGTCGCTGGCGTCTTCGGCCGACGAGCTTCTCGCGGCGGCCGCGTCGGGGTCGGGTGAGCTGCTGATCGAGACGTACCTGCCTGGGCGGGAGTTCACGGTCAGCGTGCTCGGCGACGAGGTGCTGCCGGTGATCGAGATCGAGCTTTCTGGGCCGTTGTTCGACTATCGGGCGAAGTACCAGCCGGGTGCCGTGCGGGAGATCTGCCCGGCGGATATCCCGCCTGCTTTGGAGTCGTTGCTGCGGGAGCTGGCTTTGCGTTCGCACCTCGCGCTGGGGTTTGGGCCGCGGACGTACTCACGGGTGGACTTCCGGCTCGATGCGGCTGGGTTGCCGCGTTGCCTGGAGCTGAACGCCCTCCCCGGGATGACGCCGGGGAGCCTGCTGCCGTTGGCGGCTCGGACGGTCGGAATGTCGTACGCCGGACTGGTGGAACGGATCCTCTCGCTCGCTTCCTGACCACTGTTTTCTCCACAGGTGCCCTTGTCCACAGGGGCTGTGATCGCTCGGGTGCGTTGGGCTTGCCTTGCCTGCAGGATGAACGAACCGATGTTCGAATCCATCCTTGGGAGGCTTTGTCATGACTCTTCGCCGTACTTCCGCTGCCGTGTTGGCTTCCGCGTTTCTCCTGGCGCCAGCGCTGCCTGCTTCGGCCGCGCTGGCCGATCGCCCGGTAGGGTGCCGGACCGTGTCCGAGCAACCTCCGATCGGCGAGCCACTCGACGGCTTCGCGATCACGCACCTGCCTGCCGAGATCGGGCCGAAGGTGTCCGACTTCGACTACGAGTGGGAGGAGGTGGCCTTCAAGTCCAGGGTGTGGGAACGAGGCCCCGACCCCTCCGGCGCGTACAGCGTCGACCTCACCGTGAAGGTGCTGCGTGGCGCGGGGCTGACTGATGTGGCGGCAGTGCGGGAGTTCCTGACCGAGTATCACGAGAAGGACCCGGCCGAGTGGAAGCTGGCCTCGTTCGACCACAACGGCCTGCCCGGCTGGAGCGACGAGCGCCAAGCCTTCTGGTTCGTCGAACCCGGCGTCGCGGTCGAGGTCAGCCTGGACCCCGACCGCTACAACCCGCCAATCCTCCTCCGCACCGCCTGCGGAGTCGTCAAGGCGGCAGCGGCCTAGCCCCGAGGATGCCGGCCTGGGTGATGAGCCCCGAGACCCCTCACCCACCGCCCACCCTCACCACCCGACGTCGCGCTGTCCCCCTGCCAGGAGGGCATCCCCCTGACCAGGGCGGTTCCGCAGACGGGGGTGCGGCGTCACATTCATCGATTCATCGATGACGTGCTCGACTACCGGGCCGCCCTGCCACCTGAGTGCCATGACCTGTCCGGTGGACTTGTTGGACAGATCCCGGCTTCTAAGCCGAGATCTCTCCAACAACTCGCTCGACACCACCACCGGCCACACCCACGCCACCCCTTCCGAACCACACCAGGCACGGCCACGCGGAGTTGTTGGACAGATCACGACGTCTAGGCCGGGATCTCTCCAACAACTCCCGGGCGTCCCTCAGACGAGCAGGCCGGTCTGTCAGCTGGGTGCTGCGAAGTCCGCGGACTTGTTCCAGTGATCTCGGCTTCTAGACCGAGATCACTGGAACAACTCCTGCGTGCTAGGCGACGAGGACGAGGATCACGTCGCGGATCGCGTAGAGGAGGAGGCCAACTCCTGAGATCGCACCGCTCACCGCGCTGGGCGTGGTGCCCGAGCGCCGGTGCTGCCAAACCGCCGCACCGGCTCCCGCCACCATGATCGCGGCGAGGCCGAATAGCCAAAGGTCGTGGAAGAGGTACGCGAGCGGCACGAAGTGCAGACCGACGATCAACGCGATCCACGGGTTGATCCACTCGGCTCGCTTGGTCAGCCCGAGCACGGCGGCGCCGAGGCCGGCCAGGCCGAACTCGATCCCGGCCACGATGCCGAACGTCCGCCGCGCGCCCTCGGCCGCGAGCGCCGACTCCGGGCCCCAGTTCTGCCACGCCAGCAGCCCACCACCGATCGCCAGCAGCGCGCCGAGGACGACACCCACGCCGAGCCAGAGCCGCCATGAACGCGGCGGTGCCTCCTGCGCCCAACCCAGCCACATCACCGCGGCGAAGCCGAAGATCGCGGCCATCACGGCGGCGTCGCGAATGACGAACTCGGTCCCCATGGCGCCCACTCTGCCACCGGAGATTGCAGTGCGGCTCGTCCAAAAGCACGAGTTCCGGGTACCAGATCGGTACCACCACTCGGCGCGTCGGGCATTGCGGAGAGTAGTAGTGGTGGTAATGGAGGCCCTCGCGGGAGTACCTTCACCTTCATGATCATCGTGACGGCCGCATTGAAGGGCGGAGTCGGCAAGACGACGTCGTCGGTGTACCTCGCCGCCCTGGCGTCGTCCAACCGTCGCAGCGCGATCCTTGTCGACGCCGACCCGCAGGCCAGTGCCGCGGATTGGATCGAGAACTCCGGCGACGAGAAGCTCGAGCGCGTCGAGGTCCTCGAGGCGCCCACCGAACGTCTCCTCACCAAGGCGCTCGACCGCGTCGGTGACGACGGCGTGGGCGTCGTCGACATGCCACCGTCGCACGAGCGGCTGCTGAACAAGGCCCTCGACCGCGCCTCCGTCGTCATCATCCCCACCCGCGTCGGCGGCGTGGAGACACCGCGCGTCGAGGCGGTGCTGGACCTGGTGCCACCGAGTACGCCGGTTGGTCTGGTGATCTGTTCGGCGCGAACGTTCACCCGCAGCTACAAGGAAGCGCTCGAGTCCTGGGTGCAGGCCGGGGTGCCGGTGTGGGGAACGATTCCCGAACGAGTCGCGATCACCGCGGGCCCCACCGGACCACTGTCACCGGACGGCCTCGAGTCGTACCGCAAGGTCTGGCGCCGCGCCCTCGCAGCGGCGAGGGCCAGCTAGTACGGCAGACACAAAACTCGGCGGACGGGAAGAGCCACGGGGGAAGCCCTCCACGTCCGCCGAGCGACTGTGGGTGTTGCCTTGAAGCTTGGGACTCAGCGGGCGGGAAGAGCCACGGGGGAAGCCCTCCACGCCCGCCGAGCGTATTAGTGACCCACTGGATCCTCGGGGTGAGGCGGATCACTTCCTGAAGCATGCACCTCAGCCGGGATCGTTGTCCGGCAAATCTTCAAAACTTCCGACCGATATTTCTCCACGCCAGCGGACCGATCTACGCATTGTGCTCACGGCGAAACGATCAGCTACGGCGGCTACGCAACACATCCAGTGGATCGCGCGCCGTGCCCGCCGACCATCGACAGGTCCGCAAGCCAGGAGCCGTCGTCGCTGGATTCCCCACTCGAATGGCATCGCTATTGCACACCGAGAATTCGCGGGAATTCCTTTCGGCACGATAAGCCAGCCCGAAGCGTGAATCGCTTTTTCGAACGACTTCCACTGCGTAATTCGACAATGGAGCGGGCACCTCGGACGTGACGCGGGGTTCAGTTCCAGGTCAACCGGGCGCCACCGACCGGTAACCATCAGACGTTCAAGCCGGCATGCCGAAACCGGCGCGTCGGCCGCCGAACTGATCCACTTGTGGCACGTAGAGGGCACAATTAAGGGGTAGATGACCCCTCAGGGAGTCTCGTACGCTCGGGCGTGAAGCAAGCTTCGGCGACCGGAAGGAGGTCATCCCGGTGGAAACCGTACTCGTGCTGAACGCTGACTTCGGCCCGCTCCACCGGGTTAGTCTCCGGCATGCCGTGCGCATGCTCTTCCGCGAGGTAGCCGTCGTCCACGAGGCTATGCCCGACCGACTGTTCGGCATGTACCCGCGCCCGCTCGTCGTCCGATTGGTCCAGTACGTCGTCACCCGCTGGAGGTACACGACAGGACCATCCTGGTCCCGCTCGGGCGTGCTCGCCCGGGACCGCGCCAAGTGCGGTTACTGCAGCGGGCCGGCCAGCACCGTCGACCACATCACGCCGCGTTCGCGCGGCGGTCGTAATTCCTGGCTCAACACGGTGGCGGCCTGTGGCCCGTGCAACCAGCGCAAAGGAGACCGGACGCCCGCAGAAGCACGCATGCCGCTGCGTGTGACACCGGTCGCCCCGACCTGGGCGTCGCTCGCCCACCTGAAGGTCCGCTAGTCCCGAACGAACGAAACGAACGAAAGGGGCTCCCTGCCACATCCGGCAGGGAGCCCCTTCGTTTGGACGTCACTTCGACGGCGGACCGTCCGGACCCCAGTCCCACAGCGGAACGGGATCAGAGCTCGGTCCGACCGTCGGCCGCTGCGACATCGAGTGCGCGATCCGCGTTCCCCACTCCACGTACTCCCGCACGCGAGAGCGGAACCGTTCGTCGGAAGGCAGCCCGACCTCGTCCGCCGCCGCCATGAACGCCTCGACGAAAGCGACCCGTTGCGCCTCGTTGATCCCGAGCCCCGCGTGGTGCGAGAGCAGCGCGTGGTGCCCGCCGTACCGCTCGGTGTAGCCCGAAGGCCCGCCGAACACCTCGCCCAGCCAGGTGGCCAGATGCTCCACGTGCTCCGGACGCGGCGTCGTCCCAAAGACCTGCACCAGCAGGGGATCGCTCACGCAACGGTCGTAGTGAGCCTGGGCCAGCCGATGCATGGCCTCGGCGCCACCGGCATACTCAAAGAGCGTCACCGTCATGCGAGCGATCCCCTCCAGTCGGTCGAACTCAGGCCGCGTGCTGCGCCACCGTACGCACAGCTACGTCCTCGGCGGCCAAAGCTATGGCAACGACCTCGGAAACCTCTTCGGCGAGGTGCACCTTGAGGTCCTTCAGCACCGCTGCCGGCACATCGTCGAGGTCAGCCTCGTTGCGCTTCGGCAGAACCACCTCGGTGATGCCGTGCCGGTGCGCGGCGAGCAGCTTCTGCTTGACGCCACCGATCGGCAGGACGCGCCCGGTCAGCGACACCTCACCGGTCATCGCGACCTCCGGCCGCACCGGACGCCCCGACAGCAGCGACGCGAGCGCGGTCGTCATCGTGACACCCGCCGACGGACCGTCCTTGGGAACGGCGCCGGCCGGGATGTGCACGTGCACGCGACGGTTGGACAGTGCCTCGACGGGGATGCCGAGGCGGTCACCGTTCGCCCGCAGGTACGAGACCGCGATCTGCGCCGACTCCTTCATCACGTCGCCGAGCTGGCCGGTCAGCGAGAGCCCAGGCTCGCCTTCCATCGTCGCCACCTCGATGAACAGGACGTCACCGCCGGCACCGGTCACCGCGAGCCCGGTCGCGACGCCAGGCGTCGATCCGTCCCGCTGCGACTCCGGCAGGAACCGGGGCCGGCCGAGGTACTCGTTCAGGTCGAGCACGCCGACGTTGATCGGCGCGATCGCGGGGTCCTTGGCGAGCTTCGTCGTGACCTTGCGGAGCACCTTCGCGAGCAGCCGTTCGAGCGAACGCACGCCGGCCTCACGGGTGTAGTCGCCCGCGACCGTACGCAGCGCCTCCTCCTCGACGACCACGTCATCGGAGGACAAGGCGGCCCGCTCGAGCTGGCGCGGCAGCAGGTGATCGCGTGCGATCGCGACCTTCTCGTCTTCGGTGTAGCCGTCGAGCGAGACGAACTCCATCCGGTCCAGCAGCGCCGGCGGGATCGTGTCCGCGACGTTCGCGGTCGCGAGGAACAGCACGTCGGACAGGTCCAGGTCGACCTCGAGGTAGTGGTCGCGGAACGTGTGGTTCTGCGCCGGGTCCAGCACCTCGAGCAGCGCCGCCGCGGGGTCGCCGCGGTAGTCGGAGCCGACCTTGTCGATCTCGTCGAGCAGCACGACCGGGTTCATCGAGCCGGCCTCGGTGATCGCGCGGACGATGCGGCCGGGGAGCGCGCCGACGTACGTACGCCGGTGGCCTCGGATCTCCGCCTCGTCCCGCACGCCGCCGAGCGCGACGCGGACGAACTTGCGTCCGAGTGCGTGCGCGACGGACTCGCCGAGCGACGTCTTGCCGACGCCGGGCGGGCCGACGAGCGCGAGCACCGCCCCGCTGCCGCGACCGCCGACGGCCTGCAGGCCGCGAGTGGCGCGTCGGGTACGGACGGCGAGGTACTCGACGATCCGGTCCTTCACGTCGTCCAGGCCAGCGTGGTCCGCGTCGAGCACGCCGCGAGCGGCGTTGACGTCGGTGGTGTCCTCGGTGCGGACGTTCCACGGCATCTCGAGCACGGTGTCGAGCCAGGTACGGATCCAGCCGGCCTCGGGGGCCTGGTCGGACGAGCGCTCGAGCTTGCCGACTTCCTTCAGAGCGGCTTCCCGCACGTTCTCGGGCAGGTCGGCCTGCTCGACGCGGGTGCGGTAGTCCTCGGGACCATCCGGACCGTCCTCGCCGAGCTCCTTGCGGATCGCGGCGAGCTGCTGGCGCAGCACGTACTCGCGCTGCGTCTTGTCCATGGTCTCGCGAACGTCGTCGCGGATCTTCTCGGTGACCTCGAGCTCGGCGAGGTGGGCGCGGGCCCACTCGAGCAGTTTGGTCAGCCGTTCCTTGGGGTCGGCGGCCTCGAGCAGCTCGACCTTGCGCTCGTCCTCCAGCCACGAGGCGTAGCCGGCCGTGTCGGCGAGCTCGCTCGGGTCGGTGATGCGCTGGACGGTGTCGATGACCTGCCACGCGGCTCGTTCCTGCAGGATCGAGACGAGCACGGCCTTGTACTCGCGGGCGAGCTCGCGGGTCTGGTCGTCGACCTCCGGCTCGTCGAGCGTGGTCGGTCTCGACCCAGAGCGCGGCACCGGGTCCGTTGACCCCGATGCCGACCTTGGCGCGGCCGGTGGCGCGGACGACAGCGGCGGGTTCACCGCTGGGCAGGCGCCCGATTTGGGTGATTTCGGCTATGGCGCCGACGGCTCCGTAGTGGCCGTCGATGCGGGGAACAACAAGTACTTGCGGATTGTCGTCAGTGTTCTTCGCGGCGAGTCTGGCGGCGTCCACAGCCGCCTGACGCTCACCGTCGAGCTGGACGGGAACGACCATGCCCGGGAGCACAACCGTGTCCGCCAGGAAGAGCAGCGGAAGCGTCAACGTAGTCATGCAGTGGTAAGCGATTACAGGCTTACAGTTCATTCCCGGTGCTGCGGGAAAGTTGTCCACAGACTCGCCCGGAACGGCCACGCGACGGTGCTCGCGGCACTAGCGTTTTCCGTGACGGCTTCGGATCCGCACTCCGAGCCCGTCCGGACGAACCGCATGGGTCGCACCCGCAGCGGTCTCGTCTGTCCCCGCCGCAGCAGGCTCGGGCACCCCCCTGGTCCGTGCTGTTGCTGCAACCCGCCGCGGGAGGGACCGCTTTCCGGTCCCTCCCGCCAGGCGCGGTGACCAGCGCGGATATCCGCTCGCCGAGGCCGGCGAACTCCCTCAGACTGGCCGCTGTGGACGACGTCTTCGACTTCGGCATCGACGGCTACCGGCCGGACTGGCTCACGGGCTATGACGCGCTGCAGGCCGCGCACGGGGAGAGGTTGCGGGGGCTGATGGGGCGGCCGCTGACGCGGACGTGGGTGGTGTGGGAGCTCGGCGCCGACGAGTGGTTCGCCGACGGGCCGGTCCTCCTCGACTTCGACGGCGAGCAGCTCGAGGTCAACCACCAGAAGTTCGACGAGCTCTCGCTCACCTGGAACACCATCGACCCCGCCAAGCCGCCGCGATGGCCGGCCGGCGACGACTTCCAGCTCGTCTTCCGCGACGACGTCCCGGCCGGCTACCTGGAGCTGGTCGGCCAGACCGTCACCTCGGCCGGCCTCACCGTGTGGCACGGTGAGGACGACGACCTGGCCAACGGGACGGTGATGGTTCACGTCGCTCTCACCACCGGCGAGGTGACCGTCTACAACGCGCTGGACGAGAACGGCCTCTACCTCGGCCCGTCCACAGCCAGCTGAGCGCGCAAGGCCCGAACCTGGCACGCTTGAGGGGTGACGGAAGCCACGGACGCGACCAAAGCACCCACGCGGTCGAATGTCGGCTGGGCGCTGCTCTGGGCCTCCGTGTTCACGCTCGGCCTCTACGCCGTCGTGTTCCTCGTCGCGCTCGCGTTCGCGTGGCCGCACGACACCAACCCGAACGGCCAGTGCGAGGGCATCGGCTGGGGCTGCACCCTGCCGCCACGCGACGGGGTCCTGTTCTTCGGCATGATCGGCGTCCCGTTCGTCGCCGTCGGCGCCTGCATCGCGTGGGTGCTCGTCCTGCTCGGCCAGCTCATCCAGCCCGTCCGCCAATGGCGCGGCATCGTGCTCGGCGGCGTCGCGGCCGCGCTGGTCGTCGCCACCGGCCTCGTTCTCGGCGGCATCCAGCTGCTCCTCTAACGCACCCGCCGCAGCAACCATCGCTCGTTCGCGCCGTACGCGTACGGCCACTGTCGCGAGCTTGGCGCCAATGGTTAACGTTGGAAAGAAATCCCATCAGCCCCCTGGCACCCACCGGTCAAGGCCGATCCGGACCAGAAACCAAGTTGACGGCCGGACCACGTCGGCGGACTGTGGTGGACTGTCATCGTCACCGTTCGCTCGCGATGGGATCTCTCGCTCGCCATGTCCGCGTCACAAGTTCCAGTCACACAGCGTCGACGCAAGGAAGGTCGCGGTTACGCCTGGGCGCTCATCCTGAGCGCACTCGTCTACGTCGCGGTTTCCGCCCTGGTCGGATTCGGGTTCTTCACCGTTCCAGGCCGGGATCCAGTACGCCAAGGCGGTTGGTTCTTCGCGATCCTGCTCCTCGGGATCACGCCGGCCGGCATCGTGCTCGCGCTGCTCAGCTGCGGCGTCGTCGCGATCTTCCGCAAGATCGGCGCCCGCTTCCTACCCGGAATCATCCAAGCACTCCCGGCAGTCGCCATCGTTTGCGGAGTGATCTACCTGTTCTTCCGCTGGCTGTTCACTCCGGTCGAATAGCCCCGTTCCGGCTAGTATCCGCAGCGGGGACTCCCGGGTCGAGAATCGTGCTAGGGGAGGCAACCGATGTCGAAGCTGAAGATCTAGCGAATGGACCTCGACGCAGCCCCCGTCGACCCGATCGCGATCGCCGTCGAACTGGGGACGAAGGCCGCGCGCGCCGCCATCATCGGACCGGCGGCGCAGCTGCTCGACGTCACCGAAGTCCCGCTGGAGTCCCACTCGCCGAGCCCCGGCCGGGTCGAACAGGACCCTGAGCTCTGGTGGGCCGCGACCATCGCATGCCTGCAGGAGCTCGTCTCCCGCAACCACACCACCCGCGTCGACGCGCTCGCGGTCGGCGCGCAGCTGCACGCCATCGTCCCGATCGACCAGGACGGCCGCTGTCTCGTTCGCCGGGTCGGGCTGTGGAACGACGAACGCGGCGCCACCCTCGCCGCGGACCTCGCGAACGGCCGGGACGCCGCGAGGCTGAGCCAGCTCGCCGGCAACCGCCCGGATCCGGTCCGCTCCGGGATCAAGCTCGCCTGGTACCGCAGCGAGAGCCCGACGGTGTACGACGCCGCCTGGCAGTTCCTCGCCGCCAAGGACTTCCTCAACTACCGGCTGACCGGCGTCGCCGCGACCGACCCGACGGAGGCCTCCGGCTCGTTCTGTATGGACGCCGAGTCCGGCAAGTGGTCCGACGAGCTGTTCGCCGCGCTCGGGATCAGCGGGAGCAAGCTGCCGCCGATCATCGGCTCGACGGAGATCTGCGGGCGGCTGCGTCCCGAGGTCGCCGGCGCGACGGGGCTGCCCGTCGGCCTGCCGGTCGTCGGCGGCGCCGGCGACGTCCTGTGCCAGCTCGCCGCCGCCGGGCTGCACCACACCGAGCGCGCGGTCGAGATCGGCCAGCCCGGCATGACCGTGGTCGGCACCTTCTCCGACATCCCGCATCCCTCTCTCGCCGTACTGAACTACCGCGCGGCCGGCTCCGGCTGGGTCCACCTGAGGTGGGCGCCGACGCCCGAAGGCCAGGAACGCGGGTGCTTCGAGGTACGCCGGATGCTCGACGAGCTGAGACCGACACGGCTCAGGGCGTTGCGCGTGGTCGGCGCGAACGCGGTGGATCCTGCCTGGAACCAGCTCCGCGCAGCGGTCCACGGGCTCCCGGTGGTGACGTTGCGCGCGACCGAGGGCCGCCTCATCGGCGCGGGGATCCTCGCGCTCGTCGGCGCGGGAGCGTACATCTCCGTCGGCGCGGCCGCCGACGCCGTGGTCAGCGAGGCCAGCCGCGTGTTCCCGGATCCGGAACGGGTCGACGCCTACGACGAGGTGTACGAGCGGTTCCTCGGCTCCACGTCAACTCTCGGTTGACAGCAACGCCTCGACCTCGAGGTCGTACAACGAACGCGGCGTGAAGCCCATGATGGCGAACTGCCCGATCACGTCGAGGCTCAACACCCCGTGCAGCCGAGTCCAGCACACCAGCGCGCGAACGAGGACCGGCCCGTTCCCCTTGACCCGATACTCCTCAGGCGCCCACGGGCCTGCCTCGACCTCGCGCTCGAGACTCGACTTCCGCCGGCGCGCACCGGCCTGCCCGGGCGCCTCCACCAGCACCTTCAGCAGAACTCCCATCGAGCGCCGCGCGGCGAGCGTGGCCTGCTCGGGCGCCTGGTATCCGGGGATCGGCGTGCCGAACAGCAGCAGATACCGATGCGGCTGCACGTGCGCCCAGTCCCACATCGCCTCGGCGACGGCGCGCAGCCCGCGGTCGGCGGCACCCTCCATCGCGTTCGCCAGGTCGTCGTACGCCTCGACGATCAGCTCGGTGAGGAGCTCCTCCCGGTTCGCGAAGTAGCGGTAGAGCGCCGGGCCGCTCATCCCCATCGCGCGGGCGATCGCGTTGATCGACAGGCCCTCGATGCCGTGCTCCGACAGCTGGCTCAGCGCCCGGTCCTTGACCTCACGCCGGGTCTCGGCGCGATAGCGATCTCTCCTGGTGTCCGCCACCGGGCCCTCCTCAGCGCGACTTGACAGTTGTTAGTTAGAGGGACATCCTCTTGTTAGAGGTTCTAACTGAAGCGAGACTCTATCACGAGAGTGAGACCATGAAGACTACAGAAGTCGTTCTCAAGGGCCTGGGCGAGCCGGAGTCGCTGGAGTTCCGGCGGCGTCACCTCCCGGAGCCGGGCGTCGACGAGGCGCTGGTCCGCGTCGAGGCGACGGGCGTCTCGTTCGCCGAGCAGCAGATGCGGCGCGGCCGCTACCCCGGCGTTCCGCCGTTCCCGTACGTGCTCGGATACGACCTGGTCGGGGTGATCGAGTCCTTCGGCAACGGCTCCGACCAGCACGGCGACCTGCGGGTGGGCCAGCGGGTCGGCGCGATCGTCAAGGTGGGCGGTTGGGCCGACCGGACGATCGTGAACGTCGGCGACCTCGCCCGCGTCCCGGACGGCGTGACCGCCGAGCAGGCCGAGGCGTTGGCGCTGAACGGCGTCACCGCGTACCAGCTGCTCCACCGGGTCGCGAAGGTCCGGCCCGGCCACACGGTCCTCGTGCAAGGCGCCGCGGGTGGCGTCGGCACGATCCTCGTGCAGCTCGCACGCCTCGCCGGCGCCGAGGTCGTGGGCACCGCGTCGGCCGGGAAGCACGCCCTGGTGGAGAAGCTCGGCGCGACGCCGGTCGACTACCGCGGCGACCTGCCCGCCAAGCTGCGCGAGATCGCGCCCGGCGGCTTCGACGCGATCTTCGACCACGTCGGACCCAACTCGATGCGCGCGCTGCAGCCGTTGCTCAAGCCCAGCGGGACGATCGTGTCGTACGGCAGCCACGAGACCGTCGACGCGAAGGGCTCGGCCTACCTGCCGTGGGTGAAGATGGTGCTCCGCGGCACGATCTCGAACCTGCTGCCGGGCAGGGGCAAGTGGGCGATGTACAACGTGATGGCCGGCAAGGCCGATGCTCGGCGGCCGCAGGTGAGGGCCGACTTCGAGGCCGTTCTCGCGCTGGCCAAGAACGGCGAGCTGCACGGCGAGATCGCCGAGACCTTCCCGTTGGACCAGGCCGTCGAGGCGCTCAACCTGGCCGAGTCCGGCCGCGTGTCCGGCAAGATCCTGCTGCTCCCTGGCGCCGGCGAGTCGTCTCGATAGCCTTACCGACATGGCAGCTGCGGTACGGATGGGCGTTGTCGGAGCGGGCAGCATCTCGGTGCGAGGGATCCTTCCGCACCTGTGTCAACCCGACCTTGCGGATCGGGTGAGGCTCGCCGCGGTCTGTGACCCGGTGCCCGGCCGGGCGGACGCCGCGGCCGAGAAGTTCGGGGTGGAGCAGGGTTTCACCGAGTACGAGGACCTGCTCGCCCGGGGCGACGTCGACGCCGTCACGATCGCTTCCCCGATCGGATTGCACTACGAGCAAGGCAAGTTGGCCTTGCAGGCGGGCAAGCACGTTCACTTCAACAAGACGATGACGGTGACGGTTGCCGAGGCGACCGAGCTGATCGACCTCGCGGCGGTGAACGACCTGCGGATCGTGGCCTCGCCGGGTGAGATGCTGCGGCCGCACCACGTTCGGACGCGTGAGCTGATCGCCGAGGGCGCGATCGGGACGCTGTCCTGGGTGAGCTGCGGTGCGGCGTTCGGCACGTACCACGAGGACGAGTCGGTCCGCGGCGGCGACGACGTGCTGTCGAACATCGACCCGTCGTGGTACTTCCGCAAGCCGGGCGGCGGCCCGATGTACGACATGACGGTGTACTCGCTGCACACGGTCACCGGCATCCTCGGCCCGGCGCGGCGCGTGACGGCGATGTCGGGCGTCCGCGTCCCGGTGCGCTCGTTCGGCGGCCGCGACGTGGAGACCGACGCCGACGACAACACCGCGGTGCTGATCGACTTCGGCGACAACCTGTTCTGCGTCGCGACGGGCACCGCCGCCGGCGGGATGACCGGCGGCATGGGCGGCGCCTTCTACGGAACGAAGGGCACGCTCAACGGCCTGCTGCTGAACGGCGAACCGTTCGACTTCCCCGGCCGCAACCCGTCGGAGCAGCACGCCCGCGGGCTCGGCAACCAGGCCCTGCTGCCGCACGTGACCGGCGCGCACCGCGATATCGAGGAGCAGCACGTCTACGAGGACGTCATGCAACTCGTCGACTGGGTCTACGACGGCACCCCGTCGATCGTGACCGCCGAGCACGCGCGGCACGTGATCGACATCATCGAGTCGGCGTACCGCGCCGCCGAGACCGGCCAGACCCAGGACCTGACGACGACGTTCTGACCGGGCTACTCGAACAGCGCGGGCAGCGTCGAGGTCCAGGCGGAACGCAGCTCGGCCAGGGAGATCGCGAACTGGTCGTCGACGACGAAGTCGGAGCCCTCGGCGCCGACCTTGCCGATCTCCTGGTACGGAACGTGCAGGTGCTCGCACAGCTCGATGAACTCGACGTCGTTCTCCCCCGGCACCGTCACGACCGCGCGTCCCGCCGACTCCGAGAACAGCGCGACGAACGCGTCGCCCACCAGCTCGACGTGGACGCCGTAGCCGTACCGCAGCGACCCCTCGAGCAGAGCCTGCGCGAGCCCGCCGTCGGACAGATCATGCGCGGCCGACACCAGGCCGTCTCGCGACGCTCGGTGGAAGAGCTCGGCCAACGCCCGTTCGGCCTTGAAGTCCACCGAAGGCGGCATCCCGCCCAGGTGCCCGTGGACGACGTGCGCCCACTCCGAGCCGTTCAACTCCGCGGCCGTCGAACCCACCAGGAACACCCCGTCGCCCGGCGACCGCCAGCCCGACGGCGTACGGCGCGCGACGTTCTCGATCACGCCGAGCACACCGACGACCGGCGTCGGCAGGATCGCCTGCTCGCCGGTCTGGTTGTAGAACGACACGTTGCCGCCGGTCACCGGCAGTCCCAGCGCGCGGCAGCCGTCGGAGAGGCCGCGGATCGCCTCGGCGAACTGCCACATCACATCGGGGTCCTCGGGCGAGCCGAAGTTGAGGCAGTCGGTGACCCCCAACGGGCGGGCGCCGCTGACCCCGATGTTGCGGTACGACTCGGCGAGCGCGAGCTGCGCGCCGGTGTACGGGTCGAGCTTCGTGTAGCGCCCGTTGCAGTCCGTCGCCACCGCGACCCCGAGCCCGCTCTCCTCGTCGACGCGGATCATGCCGGCGTCCTCCGGCTGCGCGAGGACGGTGTTGCCCAGGATGTAGCGGTCGTACTGGTCGGTGACCCACGACCGGTCGCACAGGTTGGGCGACGCGGCCATGCGCAGGACGGTCGCGCGCAGCTCGTCGCCTGACGCCGGCCGCGCGAGCCCGTCGGCGACGTCGTCCTGGAGCGCGTCTTGCCAAGCAGGACGGGCGAACGGGCGTTCGTACACCGGTCCCTCATGCGCGACGGTCCGCGGCGGAACCTCGACCACCACGTCGCCGTGCCACTCGACCGTGAGCCGTCCGGAGTCGTCGACCTCGCCGATGACCGTCGCTGGCACGTCCCATTTGGCGCACGTGGCAAGGAACTTCTCGACGTCCCCAGGCTCGACGACCGCCATCATGCGTTCCTGCGACTCGCTCATCAGGATCTCCTCCGGAGCCAGCGAGGAGTCCCGCAACGGGACGCGATCAAGCCACACGTGCATGCCGCCCTCACCGGCCGAAGCCAGCTCCGACGTCGCGCACGACAGCCCGGCGCCACCGAGGTCCTGGATCCCGACCACGAGCTCCTGAGCGAAGAGCTCGAGCGTGCACTCGATCAGCAGCTTCTCCATGAACGGGTCGCCGACCTGCACGCTCGGCCGCTTCGCCGGCCCGTTCGCCCCCTCAGCGGACACCGTGAACGTCTCGCTCGCGAGCACCGAGACGCCACCGATCCCGTCACCGCCGGTCTTGGCGCCGTACAAGATCACCTGGTTGCCGACGCCGGAAGCCTTCGCGAGATGGAGCTCCTCGTGCCGGAGCACACCGACGCAGAGCGCGTTGACGAGCGGGTTGCCGACGTACGAGGGGTCGAAAACGACCTCGCCTCCGATGTTCGGCAGCCCGAGGCAGTTGCCGTACCCGCCGACGCCCGCGACGACGCCCGGCAGCACCCGGTGGGTGTCCGGTGCGTCGGCCGGCCCGAAGCGGAGGCTGTCCATGACCGCGACAGGGCGCGCGCCCATCGCGAGGATGTCGCGCACGATGCCGCCGACGCCGGTCGCCGCGCCCTGGTAGGGCTCGACGTAGCTCGGGTGGTTGTGCGACTCGACCTTGAACGTGACCGCGTACCCCTGGCCGATGTCGACCACGCCGGCCTGCTCACCGATGCCGGCCAGCAGCTTGCCGATCGGCGTCTCGGTCGGCAGGTCGCCGAACTTCCGCAGGTGGACCTTGCTGCTCTTGTACGAGCAGTGCTCGCTCCACATCACCGAGTACATCGCGAGCTCGCAGCTCGTCGGCCGGCGGCCGAGGATCTCGTGGATCCGCTCGTACTCGTCCCGTTTGAGACCCAGCTCGGCGTAAGGCTGCTCGATCTCGGGACTGGTGGCCGCGTGCTTGACCGTGTCGACGCTCACACCTACACGCTACGAGATGAGTCGTAAACGTCCGCCGAGTGGGCATGTCCTACGTGAGCTACGCCACCCGCTACGACCTTGACCCTCGGGCGGTTGGCGCAGATCCTGGACTTATTCACCTCATGGTGAGATTCGTGGGAGGGTGCCATGTCCAAGACCACGTGCTGCGTTGTCGGTGGCGGACCTGCCGGGATGATGCTCGGGCTGTTGCTCGCCCGCGCCGGCGTCGAGGTCACCGTCCTGGAGAAGCACGGCGACTTCCTCCGCGACTTCCGCGGCGACACCGTGCACGCGTCGACGCTGACGTTGCTGGACGAGCTCGGGCTCGGGCCGGCGTTCGAACGGGTCCCGCATCGCAAGGTCGAGCAGGTCTACCTGGCACTCGACCAGGGCGTCCAGCCGATCGGCGATCTGCGCCGGCTGCCGGGACGGCATCAGCACATCGCCCTCGTTCCGCAGTGGGACTTCCTCGACCTGCTCGCCGACGCGGCCCGAGCCGAGCCCACGTTCTCGCTGCGGATGAACACCGAGGTCACCGGCCTCATCGAACGCGACCGCAAGGTGATCGGCGTCGACTACCGGAACCCCGACGGCTCCGCGGGACATCTGTACGCCGACCTGGTCGTGGGCTGCGACGGCCGCTCGTCCGTCGTTCGCGACCGGACACGGCTGCGGGTGCGGTCGTACGGCGTCCCGGTGGACGTCTGGTGGTTCCGGCTGCCGCGCCACGAGGGCGACCCGTCCGGCGCCGGCGGGCGCGTGTCGGGCGGCAAGATGTTCGTCCTCATCGACCAGGGCGCGTTCTTCCAGGTCGGAACGATCATCCCGAAGGGCACCGACGCCTCTCTGCGCTCGCGGTCGGTCGCGGCGTTCCGGACCGAGATCGTCGAGCAGTTCCCGTGGCTGTCCGACCGGGTCGACGCGCTGCGCAGCTGGGACGACGTCAAGCTGCTGACGGTCGAGATCGACCGGCTCCGGCGTTGGTACGACGACGGCGTGCTCTGCATCGGCGACGCCGCCCACGCGATGTCGCCGGTCGGCGGCGTCGGCATCAACCTCGCGATCCAGGACGCCGTCGCCACCGCGCGGCTGTTGGCCTCGCCGCTCCTCGCGGGAACGCTGAGCCGTGAGGACCTCGCGAAGGTCCAGGCGCGCCGGATGTGGCCGGCCGCCGTCGTCCAGAGCGCCCAGGCGTTCATCCACAAGCAGTTCCTCCGCCGCGTGACGACCGGCGAGGTGTCCGTGACCGACGCGGCCAAGCTCCCCGCACCGATCCGGCTGCTCCAGCGTTTCCCAAGCCTGCAAGGCATCCCCGCGTACGCCGTCGCCATCGGCCTCCGCCCCGAACACGCCCCCGACTTCGCCCGCCGCGAACCCGAGGCAGCCGTCGCCTAGTGGGTGCAGCCGAGCGGATCCGGCAGGTGACGACCGTGGTTGTCGACCACTCGGCATCGATCGAGGTGCGGCGAGAAGGAGTCCCGACACCGCCTTGGTCGACAGACTGATCGGTGTCGAGGCGGCGGACCCCGAGCTCATCGAGCGGAAGCTCTCGACGTCCTTCGCCACCTCGCGCTCGCCAAGGTCCTATCCCAGAGGACGCGCTGCGCCTCGCCCTTGCGACCATGATCGCGCATAGGATGCTTCAGGTTCGGCTCCTCCTAGTGGCATAGGGGTTTGGTGGCGGCACTGACGAGCGAGCGCGTGCGCGGTCGCGCCACGCCGCCGAAGAGACGGTCCCGGTTGGCACGCCGGGAAGCAGCGACGGGGTACGCGCTCCTCGCGCCCAGCCTGCTCGGCGTCGGCCTGTTCCTCGTCTTCCCCGTCTTCGTCGTCCTCTCCATCAGCCTGCAGAGTTGGGACCTCGTCAGCCCGGCGAGGTGGGTCGGCCTCGACAACTACCTCCAGATCCTCGGCGACAAGCAGGTCGGCAACTCGTTCCTCGTCACCCTGTTCTTCGTCCTCATCGTCATCCCCGTCCAGACGCTCCTCGGCCTCGTCACCGCGCTCCTGGTCAACCGGCGGCTCCCCGGCTCCAACTTCTTCCGCGTCATCTACGTGATCCCGTGGATCTCCGCCCCACTCGCGCTCGGCGTCGTCTGGCGCTGGGTGTTCGACCCGTCCGATGGCGCCCTCAACGCGCTGCTCGGCCAGCGAGTCGAGTGGCTCTCCTCGACCACGCTCGCCCTGCCGGCCGTCGCGACCGTGACGATCTGGTCGCAGGTCGGGTACGTGACGCTGTTCTTCCTCGCCGGCCTGAACGCGATCCCGCCGCAGCTGTACGAGGCCGCGCGCATCGACGGCGCGGACGGCTGGCAGACGTTCTGGCGCATCACGTTGCCGCTGCTGCGGCCCACCACGTTCTTCGTGCTGGTGACCGGCATCATCTCGAGCTTCCAGGTCTTCGACACCGTGTACGCGATGACCGGCGGAGGCCCCGCCGGCCGGACCGACGTGATCGCGTCGCGCATCTACCACGAGGCCTTCGAGTCCTACCGGCTCGGCCGCGCCGCGGCGATCGCCGTCGTGCTGTTCGTCGTGCTCGTCGCCGTCACGCTCGCGCAGCAGATCTACTTCCGCCGACGGATCACCTACGACCTGTCATGAGAAGACTCCTCGCGAACCTCGGGACGTACGCGCTGCTGATCGTCGGCGCGCTGATCACGCTGGGCCCGTACGTGCTCAGCTTCGGTACGTCGCTCAAGAGCCCGCAGCAGTTCGCCCGTGAGCCCACGCTGACGCCGCCCGATCCGGTCACCTTCACCAACTACGCAGCGCTTTTCAGCGGTCGGTACGACTTCATCCCGCCGCTCGCGATCACCATCCAGGTCGTCGTCGTGATCCTGGTCGGGCAGCTCGTCTGCTCGGTGCTCGCGGCGTACGCGTTCGCCCGCGTGCGCTTCCCCGGGCGCGAGGCGCTGTTCTGGATCTACCTTGCCACGTTGATGGTTCCGCAGGTCGTGACGCTGATTCCGCTCTACACGATGTTCAGCCAGGTCGGCCTGCGGGACACGTTCTGGGGCATCGTGCTGCCGACGCTGCTCGGGTCGCCGTACGCGATCTTCCTGCTCCGCGAGTACTTCCGCGGCATCCCCGAGGATCTGATCAGCGCGGCAAGGCTGGACGGCGCGGGGACGTTGCGGATTCTGCGGCACGTCATCGTGCCTATGAGCCGGCCGATCCTGGCCACGTTGACGATCATCACGATCGTCACGCACTGGAACAACTTCCTGTGGCCGCTGATCATCACCTCGTCCGACAAGTGGCGGGTGCTGACGGTGGCAACGGCGAGCCTGCAGTCCCAGTACAACGGGAACTGGACGCTCGTGATGGCGGCGACGACGGTGGCAATGGCGCCATTGGTCGTACTCTTCTTGGTGTTCCAACGACACGTCGTTCGCTCGATCTCACTTACTGGTTTGAAGTAGTCGAAGGGTAGGACCATGCGGCGCGTAGCAATGTCCGTCGCGGTACTGGCGCTGGCTCTGGCCGGTTGCGCCGTGGGCGGAGACGACGGGGGCTCGCCCGAGGCCGGGGGCAAGACCCAGGTGACGTTCCGGCTCTGGGACGACCAGGTCGCGAAGGCGTACGAGCAGTCGTTCGCCGAGTTCGAGAAGAAGAACACCGACATCGACGTGAAGATCGAGCTGATCCCGTGGGCCGACTACTGGACGAAGCTCACCGCCGACGTGGGTAGCGGGAACGTGTCGGACATCTTCTGGACCAACACGTCGAACTTCGGCATCTACGCCGACAACAAGAGCCTGCTGAACATCGACGAGAAGCTCGGTGACCAGAAGGCGGACTGGCAGAAGTCGGTCGTCGACCTCTATACGCGCGACGGTGTGCTGTGGGGCGTACCGCAGCTGTGGGACTCGATTGCCCTGTTCTACAACAAGGATCTGGTCTCGAAGGCCGGTGTCGACCCCGCGACGCTGAAGTGGTCGCCGGAGGGTGGGGCGGCCGACACGTTCCTCCCGGCGGCGCAGAAGCTCACGAAGGGCTCCCAGTTCGCCTTCAACGCTTCGTACGACGGGCAGTCGATCTACTGGGACTTCGTCGGATCGAACGGCGGGGTCTGGCAGAACGGCGACGCCTATGCGTTCAACACCCCCGAGAACGCCAAGGCGATCCAGTACATCGTCGACCTGATCAACAAGTATCACGTGGCGCCGTCCGCTGCGGACACCAATGAGAACGGCGACAAGGTCCGCGACCTGTTCATCCAGGGGAAGATGGCGCTGTTCCAGTCGGGGCCGTACAACCTGAAGAACATCCAGGAGGGCGCTCAGTTCGAGTGGGGCATCGCGCCGATGCTGCAGGGTCCAGCCGGCCGGGTGTCGGTCGTCCACGGCGTCGCGGCTGTCGCGTCGGCGAAGACCAAGCACGTCGACGAGACCGTGAAGGTGCTCGAGTGGATGGGTTCGGCCGAGGGACAGAAGGCCATCGCTGAGGGCGGGTACGCGTTCCCGGGCGTGACGGCCGCGCAACAGGGCTTCGTGGACTACTGGGCGAAGCAGGACGTCGACGTGAAACCGTTCGTCGACGCGGCGTCCGGCAAGACCATCCCCGCCCCCATCGGCCCGCGCGCCAACGCCGGCGCCACCGCAGTCGAGCCGATCCTCAAGGAGGTCTTCCTCGGCCGCAAGCCCGTGGCCGAAGGCCTCGCCGAGGCCGAGAAGGCCGGCAACGACGCCATCAAGCCCTAGCCACCGCGCGAAACGGGTGATCATGATCGTGATCATGAAGCCGGAACGGCTATATACGCCGTTTTGCCTTCATGATCACCGTCATGATCACCGTCATGATCACCGTCATGATCACCGTCATGATCACCAGACGGGCGGATGCCTGGACGTCTGCTGGTGAAGGAGGCCGCGTTCTCCTTCACCCATTGGGCGAACGTTCTCGCCGGGCGGCCGGTCACCTGCTCCACGGTGGGGAGCACGGTATAGCCGGCCTCCGGCGGGTTCGTCCGCATCATCAGGAAGAACTCCAGGTCGGACTCGGAGAAGCCCGCGGCCTTCCAGCCCGCGATGACCTCGTCCTGGGTGAGCTCGACGAACGCGATCGGCCGCCCGAGCCCGGTCGCCAACACCGCAACGCGCTCCGGCATGGTCAGCGCCTCGGGACCCGTCAGGAAGTAGTCCCGCCCGTCGTGCCCCTTGCTCGTCAACGCCGTCGCGGCGACGGATGCGATGTCGGCGTCGTGCACCATGGCGCTCTTCATGGTGGCGAAGCCCTCGCGGACCACGCCTTCGGACTTGATCGACTCCGCCCAACCCAGCGTGTTCGACATGAACTCGACCGGCGACAGGAACGTCCACACCAGCGAGCTCGCCTCCAGCGCGAGCTCCATCGGCCCCTTCTCCACATCGCCACGCAGCAACGTGGCCGACCGCACGCCCGACTTCTCGGCGAGCGCGACGATCTCCGCGCTGTTCGCCAGTGGTACGTAGTCCGAGCCGAAACCGATCAGGTGCACAGCGGTCACACCGGAGAAGGCGGCCGCGAGGCTGGCGGTGTCGGCGAGGTCTCCCGCGACGACCTCGACGCCAGCGGGCAAACCAGCACGCGCGGGGTCGCGGGTGAGCGCGCGGACGCGATGGCCGGCGGACAGCAGCTGCGAGACGAGCGGACGCCCGACGTTACCCGTGGCGCCCGTGATCAATATGGTCATACCGACGACGCTAAGAACGATTCCGGCCATCAAGTGGCCGGAAGGATCAGGAAACGGCGACCCGCAGCACCGAGGTGAAGAAGCCGAGCCCATCGGTCGTCGGCCCGACCAGCGTCTCGATCGCGTGCTCGGGGTGGGGCATCAGCCCGACGACGTTGCCGGCCTCGTTGCAGACGCCGGCGATGTCGCGGTACGAGCCGTTCGGGTTGCCGTCGAGATACCGAACGACGACCTGACCCTCGCCCTCGAGCCGATCCAGGGTCTCGGGGTCGGCGATGAAGCCGCCCTCGCCGTTCTTGAGCGGGATCACGATCTCCTGCCCCTCGGCGTACTCAGAGGTCCAGGCCGTCGAAGCGTTCTCGACTCGCAGCCGCTGGTCGCGGCAGACGAACTTGCGCCGGTCGTTCCGCACCAGCGCCCCGGGCAGCAGGTGGGACTCACAGAGGATCTGGAAGCCGTTGCAGATGCCGAGCGTGGGCATGCCGCCCTTCGCGGCCGCGATCACCTCGGTCATGATCGGCGCGAACCGGGCGATGGCGCCGCAGCGCAGGTAGTCGCCGTACGAGAACCCGCCCGGCAACACGACCGCGTCCACGCCCTGCAGCGACGTGTCGCCGTGCCAGAGCGCGACCGCCTCCGCGCCGGCGGCTCGGGCCGCGCGCTGGGCGTCCCGGTCGTCGAGCGAGCCGGGGAACGTGACGACCCCGATCCGCATCAGCCGGCCGCCTCGACACGGACGGTGAAGTCCTCGATCACGGTGTTGGCGAGCAGCGTCTCGGCCGCCCGGCGGAGCTCGGCCAGCCGTTCCTCGGTCACCTCGCCGTCGACCTCGAGCTCGAACCGCTTGCCGAGCCGTACCTCGGAGATCCCGGCGAAGCCGAGCCGGCCGAGGGCTCCGTGGACGGCCTGACCTTGCGGGTCGAGAATCGCCTGCTTCGGCATGACGTCGACGACGACTCGGGACACAGGTGAGCTCCTCTCACGGATTCGCGAACAGCGTATCCATGGCCGGGTTTTGAGACGCCAGCCCGGTAGAGATGTCCGCTTTTACCAGATACCTCCTGACTCTTGAACACAATCTGTGGTGACTTCATCGCACAGAACCACGAAATCTTGGGTTTTGGCCTTCCCAGCGGGCATTCGAGTCGCTAAGTTCCACTTTTCGTACCGTCACTCTTCCCCACCGCATGAACACATTCCGTAGCCATTCCCCATAGTGCGTCCTGAGGCCATGACTAAGAGTGTTCCTGATCCCACTGAACGCGACGGGCGACCCCGTCACGTGGCGCCTGATCGCGCGCCGGACGATGTCGCTTTCGTCGACGCGTCCGGGCTGCCCGACCCCGCGCCTTTGTCCACTTCGGTGCCCACTGACGCTGAGCTGATCGCCGCTACCCAGGACGGGAGTACGGCAGCGTACGCGGACCTGTTCGGGCGCCACCAAGCGGCCGCCATGCGGCTCGCCCGCCTGCTCACGAAGAACCGCGGCAACGCCGAGGACCTCACGTCGCTCGCGTACACGCGGACGTTCGACGAGCTCTACACCGGCGCGGGCCCGGAGGTCGGGTTCCGTACGTACCTGCTCGCCGCCGTCCAGTGCCTGCACGAGGACCTGGTGCGCGCGGCCGGTGGCGACCCGACCGAGAGCGAGCCGCACGGCGCGCTGGGCCTGGTCCCGGCCGAGGAGGGAGCGGCCGGGGCTACGGCTGCCGGCGCGTTCGCCGCCCTTCCGGAACGGTGGCAAGCGGCGCTGTGGCACACCGGCATCGAGGGCGAGAGCGCTGCCAAGGTCGCGCCGCTGCTCGGGCTGAGCCCGCAGGGCGTCGAGGCGCTCGCGTTCCGTGCCCGCGAGGGGCTGCGGCAGTACTACGCGCGGCACCACCTCGACGGCGCGCACCCGAAGCGCTGCCGGGCCACGATCGGCCGGCTCGGCGCGTACACGCGGGACGGACTCACCGACCGCGAGCGCACGCAGATCCGCCAGCACCTGGAGAAGTGCGAGCGCTGCCTGCTGCTCCACGACCAGCTGCTCGCGCTCAACTCGAGACTGCCGGCCGTACTGGGCCCGGTAGTCCTCGGCGCGTACAGCACCGGGTACCTGAACGCGACCGAGACCGAGAGCGCGTCCTGGACAGCGGCGTTCGTGCGGGTCCGGCACGCGTTCTCCCGGACGCGCGGGATCGCGATCGCCGGCGCGGCCACGGCCGCTTCGGTGGCGCTGGTCGCCTGGGCGGCCGCGACGTTCGTGAACGGATCGGTCTTCCCGTCGCTGCAGCAGGAGATCTACGCGGGGCACGGCGCCGGTTCCTGGCGCTACCCGCCTGGCGGCATCGAGACGCTGGCGCCGATGTCGAACGCGGGGAGCGGTTCGTCGCCGTTGGACATCGGCGGCAAGATCGGCTCGGGCAAGGCTTGGTTCGCGGACGCGATCGTGCCTCGGCCGGGCTGGGGTGGGTCGGGGCCGATTCCCGTACCTCCTCCGCCGCCCGGGCAGCCGCGGCCGCCGCTTCCCTCCGACCCCCGGCCCGGTCCGACCAGCCCTGGGGAGCCTGGGCCGACCGACCCGGGTCCGACGTCGCCTGGACCTCAGCCGACGGAGCCGAACCCGGAGCCGACGCCCACGACGAACACGCCGGGGCCGGAGCCGACCTCGCCTTCGCCGACGCCCACGGATCCCTCGCCGACGCCGACCGATCCGGAGCCCACTCCGACCGATCCGGAGCCCACTCCGACCGATCCCGAACCGACGCCCACGGATCCGGAGCCCACTCCGACGGACCCTGAGCCGACGCCCACGGATCCGGAGCCCACTCCGACCGATCCGGAGCCCACTCCGACCGATCCCGAACCGACCCCGACAGACCCGGAGCCGACCGATCCTGGGCCGACGTGCAGCCCGAACGGCTTCAACGCGCCGACGGAGCCGAGTGGCGGCAGCGGTACCGAGCTGCCCAAGCCGGCCGGCGACGCTCCGGCGGACTGTCCCGAACCGAGCGAGTCACCGTCCCCCACCAGCGGACCCGCGTGGATTCAGCCCGGCCCTCAGCCGGTCTTCATCCTCGTCCCCGGGTCCCCCTGAACGGATCGGCTGCGGCCTCTTGCGGTTTGCCGGCCCACCTGCCGTCAAGAGGCCGTAGCCGATCTGCTTTCTATGTCCGCCCGTCGCGCGGCCCAAACGCGATGATCGCGTCCGCGTCGGAGTTGCGTGCTCGTACGTACTCGTCGGCCCACGCGGCGGCCTGGGGATAGGCCGAGTCGGCTGCGATGCGCTCGCAGGCGGCGTCGTAGTCGTACTCGGTCCTCCTCAGCGTCACGCCCCCGTCTTCGCCGAGCAGCGCCCAATGGGCGCCGGGTTGGCCGTACGGCATGCCGACACTGCCGGGATTGACGACCATGCGGCCGTACGCGAGGCGCACGAACGGCATGTGGGTGTGGCCGCAGACGACCGTGCGGATGTCGTCGTCGAGGCCCTCGAAGACCTCCGTCCATCTCTCCAGGCGCGAGTCGACGAGCACGACCTCCTCGTCGTTGCGCGGGGTGGCGTGGCAGAACCGGACCCTGCCTCGGCCCTCGAGGTCGAGCGTGACCTGCTCCTTCATGGTGTCGAGGAGCTCGACCTGGTCCTCTCGCAGCTGCTGACCTGCCCACCCGGCGATCGCGTCGGGGATGCTCGTCGCTCCGCCGCGGGCCGCGGTGACGAGCTCACGGTCGGCGTTGCCCCGTACCCACACGACCTTGTCGCCGAGCGCTCGCAGACGGTCGAGAGTCTCGACGGGCTGCGGGCCGGCGGCGATGTCGCCGGTGAGCACGATCTGCTCGGCTTCCTGAACGTCGGGCTCGGCGAGTACCGCCTCGAGCGCGGGAAGGACACCGTGGATGTCGGAGAGGACCGCTACCTTCGCCATGGCCGTCACCCTGGCTGGTTTGGCCGGCTGTCAGCCAGGATCTTCGCTCTCAGCGTATTCGTTTGCATGTTCGATTCCCTCGTGCCAAGCTTGGCGAAGAGCTAGCAGCCGCTCCACCTCCGCGGGGTGGTCGGCAACGAGATTGAGCGTTTCGCCTATGTCTGTGGAGAGATCGGTGAGCCAGAGTCCTGGCCCCGTGTCGGTGTGTTCGGTGCGGCGAAGCGCTTCTGAGTGAGGTCCGTCGTCTGCGTGACGAAGCTTCCAGGTGCCTTCGCGCACGGCCCATTGGAAGCCGCAGTCCCAGAAGAGGGCGTCGTGGCCTTGCGCGGTGGCGTCGCCGCGCAAGCCGGTGAGCTGGTTGATGCCGTCGCTGTGTTCGTAGCTGCCGTCCTGCGCACCGGCCGCTGCGAGCAGCGTCGGGTAGAGGTCGAGCGTGCTGACGAGCTGGGTGTACGTACGGCCGCCGTCGACTCCGCCGGCGGGCCAGCGTACGAGGTAGGGAATGCGGATGCCGCCTTCCCAGAGCGTGTACTTGGTGCCGCGCAAGGGCTGGTTGACACCGAAGTTGCAGGTGGAACCGCCGTTGTCGGTGATGTAGACGACGATGGTGTTGTCCGCGAGGCCGCGGTCATCGAGCTGGTCGAGTAGGCGGCCGATCTGGGCGTCCATGAGGTCGAGCTGGGCGAGGTAGTAGGCGCGTCCGTTCGGCAGGTACGGGGAGATGGCTCCGTCGTACCAGTCGACGTACTCGTTGACGCTCTCGTCCCAGTCGCCGAACTTCGCGAGACCGCGGCGTTCGAGCTCGTCGTCGGGGAGCTGGAAGCAGAAGTTGTGCACGGCGTTGAACGCGAGCATGAGGAAGAACGGTTCCTGCTCGTGTCTGGTGACGAAGTCGCGAGCGCGGTTGCCGAGCTCGTCGGTGAGGAAGCCTTCGAGCTCGACCTCGTCGTCGCCTTCGAGGAGAGGTTGGACGGCCATGCGCCAGGAGGCTTCCTCGCCATAGCGGTCGACGGCCTCCTGGGAGTGGTGCAGGTAGTTGAGCCGGCCCATCTGTTGTCCGGCGAGGCCGTAGTAGGTCTCGGCGAACCCATGGTGGGGCGGGCAGGCACGGTCGCCTCGGGCCTCGGGTCCGTAGTGGACCTTGCCGAGGTAGCCGGTGGCGTAGCCCAGTTCTTGGAACCGTTCCGCGAGCGAAGGGAGGTGATCGGGGAAGCGGCTGGAGTCGAACCAGCGGGCGCCCCAGCGTTGTTGGTACTGGCCGGAGATCAGGCCGGCGCGCGACGGGCTGCAGATCGGGGCCGTCACGTACGCGTCGGTGCAGGTGACGCCGCCGGCGGCGAGCCGGTCGAGCGCGGGCGTGCTCACGTCGGGATCGATGCCGAGCGCACTCCGGTCGGCGTAGCCGTGGTCGTCGGAGACGATGAGGATGACGTTCGGTCGCTCGCTCATGGGCTCTCATCCTGTCGGAATCGCCTTGTACGGTGCGCATATGACCGATGCTGGCCGGCTGCACCACGTCGAGCTCTGGGTCGCCGACCTCGCCGCGACGAAGGCGTCCCTCGGCTGGCTGCTGGGTGAGCTGGGCTGGTCGCCGTTCCAGTCCTGGGATGCCGGCCGCAGCTGGCGGCTCGACACGACGTACCTCGTGGTCGAGCAGTCGCCCGCGATGACGGCGGGCCGGTACGACCGGATGCGCCCGGGCCTGAACCACCTGGCGTTCCACGTGGCCAGCCCCGCCGAAGTCGACCGCCTCGTCGAGGAGGCCCCAGCCCACGGCTGGACCCTCCTCTTCGCCGACCGCCACCCCCACGCCGGCGGCCTCGACACCTACGCCGGCTACCTCGAGGACACCGAAGGCCTCGAAGTCGAGCTCGTCGCACCCTAGCGCCCGACGCCCTCTCAGCTTGTGGTTTGGCCTCGTCTGATCGGCATCATCGGCGCGGGGTCCTCGGTGAGGAACGTGGTGAGCAGGCTGGCCACGAGGGCGGGCTTCTCGAACAGCACCAGGTGGGACGTACCCGGGAGGATGGCGAGCTGGCCGGCGGGCAGCGCCTCGTACAAGGCCACGGTGTGGTCCAGCCTCACGAGGTCGTCGTCGGCCGCCACCACCAACGTCGGGCAGCCGATCTTCTCCACCTCGATGCGCTCCGAGGCCTGGGCGAGGCGGGCGAACTTCTCCTGCACCACTGGGAAGTGCTCGCGCCCGTCCGGCGAGACCTCCGCGTAGTCGTCCACGACCGCGGCGGGCATCTCGCCGTGGGGGTCGGGCTGGAAGAGGAAGCCGGACGCCTCGAACGCGGTACTGATCAGCGCCAGCCGGCTGACCAGGTCGGGGCGGGCCAGGGCGACGAGCTGCGCCACGACGCCGCCCGCCGAATAGCCGCCCAACAGGACGGGGCCGCCCACCACCGCATCGATGAAGCCCACGACGTCGGCGACCAGCTGCTCCGACGTCACCGGTCCCGGCACATCCGGCGTCCGCCCATGCCCGCGGCGGTCCGGTGTGAGCACCCGGAACGAAGTGTTCAGCGACTCCAGCATCAGCCCGAAGTCGCGCGAGTGGCTGAAGCCGCCGTGCAGCAACACGAGCGGCGGGCCCTCGCCGGCCGAGGAGTACCAGGTACGGACGCCGTTGACGGTGACGTAGTCGGACACGATCGTTCCCCTTCGTAAGGAAGCCTTCGTGTCCTAGTACGAAGCCGCCTCCCGCAACTCATCGGTCAGCGCCAGAGGAAGTCCGAACAGCGGGAACAGCCCGGTCCCGTTCAGATGCACCGTCTCGCCGGTGACCAGCCCGCCCGACGTCGTGAACGTCAGCAGCGCGAACGGCCCGTCCGGCCCGTACTGCGCGAACGCCGGCGCCCCGTTCGCCAGTCCAGCCGGCACCAGAACAGTGGTCCGGCACGTCGCCTCAGCGCCGGCGGCGAGCAGCGTCTGGTGGATCGCGGACCGGCCGCGCAGCCACCACATGAACGGAGGCATCGTCATCGTCGCGTCCTCGTGCAGCAACGAGACGAGCGCGTCGATGTCGTACTCGCGGAACGCGCGCACGTACCGCCGCATCAGGTCCTGATGCGTCTCGTCCAGCTCCGTCAAAGGGCCGGCCGCCGGCCGCGTCGCGAGCGTCGCGCGTGCCCGCTGCAAGGCGCTGTTGACAGACGGAACGCTCGACTCCAACAGCTCGGCGACCTCGTCGGCGTGCCAGGCGAGCACATCCCGCAGGATCAGGACAGCGCGCTGCTTGGGCGGAAGATGCTGCAGCGCCGCGACGAACGCGAGCTGGACCGACTCACGCCGCACCAGAACGTTCGCCGGATCGAGGATCCGGTCGTCCGGCATCGGCTGCACCCACGCCTCGTCGGCCAGCGGCACACCCAGCGGCGCTCCCGGCGCGGCGGGCGAAGCGAGGTCCATCACCACCGCCCGGCGTTGCTTGCCGCGCAGGAAGTCCAGGCAGACATTCGTGGCGATCGCGTACAGCCACGTACGGAACGACCCGCGGCGCGAGTCGAACGCGTCGGACTTCTTCCACGCGCGCTCGAACGTCTCCTGCACGGCGTCCTCGGCCTCGAACGCCGCGCCGAGCATGCGGTAGCAGTAACCGGTCAGCGGTACCCGGTACTGCTCGAAGTCCTCCACATCCCGAACCTACCTGCCTAACCGGGTCGGCGATCCAACCGCCAGAGCAGCTGCGAACGGTCCGTGCAGGCAGAGACCACGACATCCGCGCCCGGAGCCTCCGAGCCGCCCACGATGTCGAGGCAGCGGCCGGAGACCGAGTTCTGCACCTGGTACGTGTCCCGCCCGACGTTCACGAACCGCCACTTCTGCGACGCCCGCCCATCGCACGCGGTCTGCCGAACGTCAGCACCCGACGGCACGTCCGCGCAGTGTCCGGAGTTGCGCGCGGTCAAGGTGAACACCCCGCGCCCGGCCGGTTCGACGTGGAAGTCCTGCGGCGCCTGGTCGTTGCAGATCCATACCGCGATGTTCGCGCCCGGCTCCGGCGACCCGCCCGCGATGTCGAGGCAGTGGGCGCTCCGCACGTTCACCAACCGGTACCAAGCCGGCGGCAACGTCCGCACCGCCCCGGACCCGATCAACGACGAGGTCGCGAAGTAGCCCGCGCAGGGCCCGCCCTCCGGCGGCTCGGCGGTCGTCAGCTCGAACACCTTGGTGCCGTCGACCGACGGCAGCAGCGTCGGGGTGTAGTTCGGGCAGACCGCGTCCCGCGCGTTCGGAACGAAGACTGGTGCCGGCAGCTCGTACCAGTTGCCCACGCCGTTCTCGGTGTTCACGAACGCCGTCCGCCCGTTGTTCGCCGAGACCGCGCCCGACCGGTCCTGCGTGATCTGGCCGATCAGCAGCAGCTTCCCGCCGGGAGCCGCGGTGAGAGTCGGCGTGTGCGTGAAGTACTTGCCATCGACAGTCGTCGGCCGCGTCCCGAGATCGGCCGGGTCGCCCCAGTTCCACCCATCCGCGGACCGCCGCAGCCGGACGTCACAGTTGTACGGTGCCGCCATGCCACAGATCTCGTACGTCATCAGGTACGAGCCGTCGGGCAGCTCGGCGACGACCGGCATCCCCGGCCGGTAGTGCCCGATCGGCGTCTTCACCGTCGGCGACTTCGCGCTCCACGTCACCCCGTCGGTCGTCACGACGCGCGCCAGGAGCTGGCTGTGCGCCGGCTGCTCGGTCTCGTCCGCGAAGTGCACGACCAGCCGGCCGGCGGCGTCGATCGACAGCTCCGGTTCCCAGACGCCGAGCCCGTTCGGCGCGGCGAACGGCGTCGAGACGAACGTCCACGTCCGCCCGACGTCGTTGCTCTTCCACAGCCGGACCTGCGCCTGGCCGACGTTCCGCCCCATCGTCGATGCCCACAGCAGCGTGCCGGCGGGCATCGCACCGATCGCTCGAGGCAGCTCGAAGATGCTCGAGCAGCACCCGCCCCGTGGCGCCGCGCCCCACGCGTCGGCGACGCGGCCGACCTCGGCGAAGGAGTGCCCGTCGTTCGTGCTCTCGAAGATCACGCCGGTGTGGCTCGGCGTGTCCGTGACCACCGAGACCAGCACGCGCCCGTTCGCCGCGCCGGAGTGCTCGAGCCGGATCGAACGCGGATAGAACGTGAGCTCGTTCATCAGCCGCGTGCCCGTCGGCTTCGCCACCGCGGGCGCGGCCGCCGCTGCCGGGGCGGCGGGAACGGGAGCAGCGGCGGCCTGCACGCACGACGTGAGCAGACCGAGGGACAGAAGCACCGCACCCACGAGGGGCAACCGGGACCGCATGGGGGACCTCCCGAGGGATAGGCGTGGCCCACACGCTAGAAATCGTTTACCGAATCGTCAACGTTGGAAACTGACCTAGCCCGGCCAATCGCCTGCGGGTACGTTGCCCGGCAAGCCAAGCTCAAGGCGGGCCGCGGCAGAGGGAGGCAGCACGTGACGGGGGTGGAGACCGCCGCGGTGGCGTTGGGGGCCGCCGTGGTGCGCAGCGCGGCGAAGCTCTGGCTCGGCGACCGCTCGATCGCCGCCGACGTCACGGCCAAGGCGATCGAGCTGCTCTCCGGCCGCATGACCGGTGCCCTCGAACAACGCCGCACCCGCCGGGTGTTCGAGCAGCTCGAAGAGGTCCTCGCCGAGCGCCTCCAGCCTTTGCTCACGTACGAGTTCGGCCAACTCGACGAAGCCGAGCAGGAGGCCACCGTCGACGCCGTCAGGAAGACGTTCGACGAGGCCGCACTGACCGACGAGGACCTGTTCGCGTTCGACCTCGACGCCGGCTACCTCGACCGCTACCTCCGCCGCGCCGTACCCGACATCCAGCAGCGCTACGCCCTCAACGAGGCCGGCAGAGCGTTCTACGACCGCCTCCTCCGCGAGTGCTGCGCCTGCCTCGTCCAGCTCACCACCACGCTCCCCACGTTCCAGCGCGGCGCGCTCACCGAGCTCCTGAGACGCGAGTCCGAGGTCCTCGAACGCACCCGCACCGTCCTCGCCAGGCTCCCCGAGCGCCGCTCGGTCGACGACTTCGAGACCGACTACCGCGGCCAGGTCGTCACCGCACTCGACCGGATGCGCTTCTACGGCGTCTCGGTCGCCGAGCAGAGCCGCCGCTACTCGCTGTCCGTCGCGTATGTGGACCTCACCGTCTCCACCGACGAGTTCGCCGGACCCCAGAACGACACCACGTTCGCCGAGCCCACCGACTCCGGCGCCACGATGTTCCAGGCCGACGAGCTGCTCACCAGGACCTCGCGGCTGCTCATCCGCGGCGAGGCCGGCTCGGGCAAGACCACGCTCCTGCAGTGGATCGCTGTCAGGTCCGCCACCGACGGACGAGTCCCGTTCTTCCTGCGGCTGCGCCATTACGTCACCGAAGAGCTGCCCACGCCCGAACGGTTCCTCAGCGAGATCGGCCGCCACATCGCCGACGAGATGCCGCCCGGCTGGGTGCAGCGCATGCTTCGCGGCGGCCACGCGGTCGTGCTCATCGACGGCGTCGACGAGCTCCCGCACGAACGCCGCCGCGACGTCCACACCTGGCTGCGCGAGCTGGTCGACGCGTTCCCGGCCGCGCACTACGTCCTCACCACCAGGCCGGCCGCGATCGAGCCGGACTGGCTCGGCGACCTCGGGTTCGCGATCGCCGACCTGCAGCCGATGACGCCGACCGACATCCGCGGCTTCGTCGCGCGCTGGCACGAGGCGATGCGCCTGCAGTCGGCCGACCTGGAGGAACGCGAGGACCTCGAACGGTACGAACGCGAGCTCGTCGACGCGATCATCGCCCGCCCCCCGCTCCGACGCATCGCGCAGAGTCCCTTGCTGTGCGCGCTGATGTGCGCCCTCTACCGCGACCGGCACGGCCAGCTGCCCGACGACCGGATGGAGCTGTACGAGGTCACGCTGCAGGTGATGCTCGAGCGGCGCGACCTCGAGCGTGGCATCGCACCGCCGACCGGACTGTCGAGGACCGAGAAGTCCCTTATTTTACGGGACATCGCGTACTGGCTCGTCCGCAACGGAAGGTCCGACGCCGAGCGCGTACGGGTCCGCGAACGCATCGCCGCGATGCTCGTCGCGATGCCGCAGGTACGTGCGACCGTCGACGAGGTGTTCCGGCATCTGCTCGAACGCAGCGGCCTGCTGCGCGAGCCGATCGCGGGCCAGGTCGACTTCGTGCACCGCACGTTCCAGGAGTACCTCGCCGCGAAGGCGGCGGTCGACGCCGACGACATCGGCATCCTGGTCGAGCACGCCCACCACGACCAGTGGTGGGAGGTCATCATCATGGCCGCCGGCCATGCGTCGCGGCGGCAGCGAGAGGAGCTGCTCACCGCGCTGGTCGAGGAGCAGATCGACGACCGGCGGCAACGCGACTGGCGCGACCTGCTCGCGCTCGCGTGCCTGGAAACCTCGCCCCAGTTGGATGTCCACCTGCGCGCACGGATCGAGAGCCGCGCCGGACGACTGTTGCCTCCCCGGTCGATGGAGGTCGCTGACTCGCTCGCGGCCGGCGGCGAGTTCGTGCTCGACCTGCTCGCGCGTTCGCACCCGCGGTCGGCGCACGAGGTCGCGGCGACCATACGCGCGGCGGCACGCATCGGCGGCGACAGCGCGCTGAGACTGCTCATCCGCTTCTCCAGGGACTCGCGACCGCCCGTGGTCGAGGAGCTGGTCGACGCCTGGAGCCACTTCGACCCGGCGGAGTACGCCGAGTCGGTCCTGCGTCAGGTGCCGTGGCCGGAAGGCAGTCTGACGATCTCCGATCCCGCCCTCGTGGCCGGGCTTCCCGCGCTGGCGAGCCTGCGCGAGCTCGACTGCCGGTTCCAGACCGGTCTGGGCGACATCGGGTTCGTCCGCGCGCTGCCCAACCTTCGGACGCTGACGCTCTCCGATCCGGCTCCCGCCGACCTGTCGCCCCTGGCGGGAAGCCAGCTCGACACGTTGCGGATCTACCGCCTCGGTTCGGCGCCCGTGGATCTCGCCGCTCTGGTGGGTACGACGCACCTGAGCCGGCTGAACGTCCTCGTACCCTCGGTCAACTGGGGCCGGCTGCCCGAGCTGCCGATGTTGGAGCGGGTCCAGGTCGCCGCCCCACCCGATGGGGACGAGCTCGCCGAGCTCGCTCCCATGAGTCGGCTCACCCGACTGATCGTCGAGGACCTGCCAGACCGGTTCGACCTTGCTGGATTGGACTTCCTCACCAAGCCGGACACCTTGGGCTTGATCAACTGGGCCGATCTGGAAGACCTCGACGGCATCGAACGCTGGGCGGACACCCTTGTCAACCTGTGGTTGCGGGACTGCGCGTTCGTACGCATCGGCCAGCTCGCGCGGCTTCCGAACCTCACTACCGTGGACCTCTCGGGCACGCAGGTGTCCGACCTCGAGGTGCTCGCGACGCTCCGCCGCCTCCGACGAGTGCGGCTCATGCGCATCGGCCAGGTCTCGCTGGCACCGTTGCGAGATCTGCCCGAGCTCACCTCGCTCTACCTGCAGGACAGCGGCGACGTCGATCTCTCGCCGCTGGCTGGCAAGGAGGCGTTGACGATCTACGTCACCCGCCGCCAGACCACCACGGGCGCCGAGTGGCTCGGCGAGGGCAGCAAGCTGGAGCGGATCTAGAGGATCGGGGCCGGCCGGTACGAGGCGGCAGAGGGGTGCGCCAGCGCGACCTGTTCGATCCGCGCCAGCACGGCCCCGACCTGTGCCGGCGCCGCGCCGGTGAACGACAGCGGCTCGGCGACCAGCCCGGCCAGCTCGTCGCGCCCGAGCCCCAACCGTTCGTCGCCCGCCAACCGGTCCAGCAGGTCGTTGCGCTCGGCGCCCTTCTCCCGCATCGCGAGCGCGACAGCGACCGCGTGCTCCTTGATCACCTCGTGCGCCGTCTCCCGCCCGACCCCACTCCGAACGGCGGCCATCAGCACCTTCGTCGTCGCGAGGAACGGCAGGTACCGATCGAGCTCCCGCTGGACCACCGCCGGGAACGCGCCGAACTCCGCCAGCACTGTGAGGAACGTCTGGAACAGCCCGTCCGTAGCGAAGAACGCGTCCGGCAGCGCGACCCGGCGGACGACCGAGCACGACACGTCGCCCTCGTTCCACTGGTCACCCGCGAGCTCACCGACCATCGAGAGGTACCCGCGCACGACGACCGCCAGCCCGTTGACCCGCTCGCAGGACCGGGTGTTCATCTTGTGCGGCATCGCCGACGAGCCGACCTGGCCCGGCTGGAACCCCTCGGTGACGAGCTCGTTGCCGGCCATCAGCCGGATCGTGGTCGCGAGGTTCGACGGCGCGGCGGTCGACTGGACGAGCGCCGACAGCACGTCGAAGTCCAGCGAGCGTGGGTAGACCTGGCCGACGCTCGTCAGCACGCGGGCGAAGCCGAGGTGCGAGGCGACCCGCTGCTCGAGCGAGGCGAGCTTCGCGGCGTCGCCGTCCAGCAGGTCGAGCTGGTCCTGCGACGTTCCGACCGGGCCCTTGATGCCGCGGAGCGGGTAGCGGGCGAGGAGCTCCTCCAGCCGTTCGTACGCGACCAGCAGCTCGTCGGCGATCGACGCGAACCGCTTGCCGAGCGTCGTGGCCTGCGCCGGGACGTTGTGGCTGCGCCCCGCCACCACCAGGTCGGCGTACTCGGCGGCCCGCTGTCCCAGCGCGACCAGCGTCGCGACGATCCGGTCGCGGATCAGCTCCAGCGAGGAACGGATCTGCAGCTGCTCGACGTTCTCGGTGAGGTCGCGGCTCGTCATGCCCTTGTGGATGTGCTCGAACCCCGCCAGCGCGCTGAACTCCTCGATCCGCGCCTTGACGTCGTGGCGGTTGATCCGTTCGCGCTCGCGAATCGAGTCGAGGTCGACGGTGTCGACGACGGCCTCGTACGCCTCGATCACGCCGTCCGGTACGTCGATGCCGAGGTCGCGCTGGGCCCGGAGCACCGCGATCCAGAGCTGCCGCTCGAGGACCACCTTGTGCGCCTGCGACCACAGCTCGACCAGCTGCGGCGAGGCATAACGGGACGCCAGGACGTTGGGGATCGTGGTAGCCACGACCCCCATTGTCCCAGGTCACGCCAGCCGGCCTAGCGCATGGCCGGGTCGAGCACGATCGCCCGCAGCTTGTCGTGGTCGAGCGGGAGCTCGGGCTCGTCGGCCTCGCGCCGGGTGGAGTTCGCCACCGAGACGTACGTGCCGTCCTTGGTGACGAGCGTCGCGCCCCTGGCCTGCACGTTCTCGTCCTCGCCCTCGGCCAGGTAGAGCGTCCCCTCCGGGACGGCCTCGGCGGTGCAGGTCGTCCAGGTGAAGTACGGGATCGTGCCGCCGTCGTTCGGGATCGGGCGGACGGCGCAGGGCTCGCCGCCAGGACCGGGGTCGAGGTACTTGGCCGGGTCCTCGATCGACAGCACGGCGGCGAAGAGGCTCACGACGACACCACTCTCGGCGTAGTGGTAGTCGGTGACCTCCACGCCGGCCGCCAGCCCGCTGTTGCGGAAGGAGAGCCCGTCCCTCCCGAGGTGGTGGAGAAGGGTGTCCTCGAACGTGGGGAGCGGCAGCTTGCAGTCGATCTGCTCCGTCATCGTGGACGGTGGGCAGTCGAAGATCCTCGGCCTGTTCCCGGCGGGGGTGACCTTGCTGGGCGTTGGTGTGGCTTCCGGAGTCGGCAAGGGCGTCTCGTCCGACTCCGTCGACTCGCACGGCACATACGGCCCGGTAGGCGCCGGCGTCTCGCACTGGACCGGTGTGGGCGTGCCTCCGGCGAAACTGGGGTCGCTGGCGTTGAGCAGACCCGGGGAGAGCGCGAAACCGGCGAGCGCGATCGCCACGACGCCCCCGAACGCCCCGGCGGTGATGCCGAGGCGGCGCCGGCGGAGGGCTCCGCGGCCGCGGGCCAGGTCGTCCTGCACGCCCGGCGAGACCGGGTCGTCCGCGGAGACGCGGTCGAGCATCGCGCGAATGTCGTCGTGGTCGGTCATGGCGTTCGTTCCTCATTCCTGTCGTCGGCGAGGTTCTGCCGGAGCCGGTCGACAGCGCGGGAGGTGTGGCTCTTGACCGTGCCGACGGTGATCCCGAGGTCGGTCGCGGTCTCCTCGATCGAGAGCCCGCACCAGTACCGGAGGACGACCGCGGCCCGTTGGCTCCCGGGGAGGTCGCGGACGGCCGCGCGCAGCCGGTCGACGTCCTCGAACGGCAGGCCCTCGGCCTGTGCCCGGTCGGCGAGCTCGGCGGCGGACTCCCGGCGCCACGGCCGGCGGCGTTCGTCCAGATAGCAATGAAGGACCACCTGCCGTGCGTACGCGTCCTCGGTGCCGCTCCGGCGGACCCTCGGCCACGCGAGGTACAGGAGAACTCGCACGGTCGCCACGACAGAGAGAGAGCGCGGTGAACGTCGGTCACCGGTCTACTGGACCTGGGCGAGCACTTGACTCGAACGAGAAGATGTCCGCGTGAAGCTGCTCCGTAGACCGCGCATGACGAGGCTCACCGAGGGCGCGGCAGTGTCCCCGCTCGAGCTGTTCTTCGACCTGGTGTTCGTCTTCGCGATCACCCAGGTCGTCGAGCTGATGGCCGACTCCCCCGAGGGTCAGGACGCGTTGTACTTCGTCCGAGGCCTGCTCGTCATCTGCGTCGTCTGGTGGTGCTGGTGCTGCTACTCGTGGCTCGGCAACACCGTCCGCGCCGACGAGGGGGCCGCGCGGCTGTCGCTGTTCGCGGTGATGGGCGTGATGTTCGTGGTCGCGCTCACGATCCCCGAAGCGTTCGAGGACCTGGACGGCGGCATCCCCGGCCCGCTCGTGTTCGCCGCCTGCTACCTCGTCGTACGGACGCTTCACCTGCTGCTGTACTGGTTCGCCGCGGAGGGCGACGAGGGACTGCGGGCGAGGCTGCTCAAGAACACCATCCCGATGCTCGGCGGCACCGCGATCCTGATCACGGCCGCGTTCACCCACGGCTGGATCCAGGTCCTGCTGTGGGTGCTCGCGATCGCCTTCGACCTCAGCGCGGTCCTCCTGATGGGACTGTCCGGTTGGCGGATCAACTCCGCGAAGCACTGGACCGAACGCCACGGGCTGATCATCATCATCGCGCTGGGCGAGTCGATCATGTCGATCGGCGTCGGCGTGGCCAAGGAGCCGATCTCGTGGCCGGTCATCATCGGCGCGCTGCTCGGCGTCGTCGTCGCGGCCGCGATGTGGTGGGCGTACTTCGACACGATGGCGCTCGCCGCGGAGCACAAGCTCGCGCACGCGCGCGGCGACCACCGGGTTGAGCTCGCCGCGCACGGCTACACGTATCTCCATCTCCCGTTGGTCGCCGGCATCGTGCTCACCGCGCTTGGGTTGAAGAAGGTGCTCACGTACGTCGTCGACCACGAGCACTACGGCGTCATGGAGCCGCTGCACGGGATGGATCTCTACGCGCTGATCGGCGGCGTTGTCCTTTACCTGGTTGGGCATGCGGCGTTCGGCTGGCGGATGCTGCACGTGGTCAAGGTGCAGCGCCTGATCGCCGCGGCGGCCCTCGCGCTACTGACCCCGGTGGCCGCGAACGTTCCCGCGCTCGCCGCCCTCGGGATCGTCGCGCTAGTGCTGGTGATCACGTTCGTCTACGAGACCATCAGATACGCCGAGGCCCGGGAGGCCGTCCGTCACGGAGACGGAACGGGCCACCCGGACCTCGAGCAACGCGATCGTCAGGACTCGGCTAGCTAGAAGCCTTCTTCGCGAGGTCGAAGAACTGGTCGGCGCGAATCACCTTGTACTGCGGGCCAAGGGAGTCGGTGACCGTCTTCAGGTCGGTTGGCGTCGTGTTCCACGCGAGGACGCCGATCGACAGGAACAGCGGCGAGTTGCCGTCCCAGTCGGCGGAAGCCTGGGCGATCGCGTTCTTGATCTCGTCGACGCCGCCAGAACCGCGGACGGTCGACAACGGGACCTTGCCGTTCAGCATGGACAGCTGCGTCGTGCCACCCCAGTTGAGCAGGACGCCGCGCGGCTTGACCTCGTTGACGTACGCGTTCGCCGTGAACGGGTCGAGCTCGATGTCCTGGCCGTCGACGCGGTTGAGCACGTAGACGATGTCCATCCCGGTCGCCTTCATGTACTTCCGGGTCTGGGCGGTGAACGTGTTGAAGGTGTTGTCTGGCCACGGCGACGGGTAGATGTAGCCCGCGCCGGATGGCCCGGCGATCAGCAGGTCGTTCTTGGTCGCCGTCTTCTGGAAGTAGCTCAGGAAGTTCCGAGCGGCGTCGGCGAGCAGCGGGCTCGTCGTCCAGTTGATCGGCACGCTGCCGCGACCCGGGTCGTCCCACAGCTGGCGAAGGCGGTGCTCGTTGTACTGCAGGTTGTCGCCCTCGGACATCGTGTACTGGACGTAGACCTTGTTCTCGAGCGGCAACGTCGGCGCCCGACTCTGCCGGTCGGAGATCGGCGCCTTCGAGCCGGAGTGGACCGACATGTTCTCGAACCAGTCCGCGGCGAGCACGTACACGCCGTGCCTCGAGGCGAGCTCCGTACCGCCGAACTCACCAGCGACGTCCTGCGCGAACCAGCCGAGGTACGGCGTCGGCGGCTTCGTCTCGGTCATGATCTTCTCGAACAGCGCACGCTCGTCCGCGACGTTCGGGTCCAGCCAGAACACCATCGCCTTGTTGGCAACGGCATAGTCGCGCAGGTAGGCGTAGCCCTCCTTGTACGGGACGGCCGGCTCGGTCTTGGCGACGTTGACCGTGAACTCGTTCCACATCGTCACCGAGACGGTCAGCGACGTCGTGCCGGCGGGCGGCGCGAACTTGTAGATGAAGTAGCGGTCGTTGTCCGCGAACCGGTGCTGCGGCGGGCCGGCGCTGACCTGGGTGTTGTTGTTGTAGAACAGGAACGGCTCTTCCTCCGGCGTCCCCGGAACGAAGTGCGCGATCTCCTGCCCGTTCGCCTTCACGGTGACCTCGGAGACCGCAGGACCCCAACCCTCGTTGGGGAACGCGTCGTCGAACCGCAGCCAGACACCCTCGCCGCCGAGCTGGTTGGTGAGGTCGTACTCGTAGGTGTCCAGGTTCTCCCGGTCGTGGGCGTGCTCGGTGACCTTCGCGAGCTGCGTGTAGATGTCCGGGATGCCAGGCGGGAGGCCGACGTCGCGCTGCGGCGGCAGGCCGACGAGCATGCGGTGCGTGGTCTGCTTCCACAGGTTGTCGTACTGCCACTGGTACGCGGCGAGCCGGTTCGCGAACTTGCCGCGCAGGTCGTCGAGAACGCGAAGTCCGAAGTCCTTCTTGAGCTTGTCGACCTGTCCCGGTGCCGCGACGACGGCGTTCTTCAAGCCCGCCAGGGTGGTCGCGACGTTGATCGAGTCGGGGAGAGCAGGGTCGTACACGATGACGCCGCGCACGTCGCGCTTGTACTTCGCGACGAGCGACCAGGTGTCGGGGAGGATCTTGTACGGGACCTTCAAGCTCTTCAGCCAGGTCAGCCGGCCCTCGCCGTTGGTGGCGTCGGTGCCGATCAGGTAGATGCGTGGCTTGGTGCGGTTGACGACGCCCTGCAGCGTTCCGAGCAGCAGCTTCTCGTCGCCGTTCAACGGGACGATGTCGACGACGTCCAGGCGCTCCGGCTTGGAGAAATGCGGCAGCGCTTGACCCTTCGGCCAGCTGATGCCGTCGTCGTTGCCGCCTGCCGACGCGGTGGGAACGCTCAACGCCGAAGCGAGGAGGGCGATGCCCACGGCCGCTAATGCGATCCGTCCCAGTTTGACCCTCGCGAGCCACGAGCCCATGGCACAACCTCCTCGGTGTGTTCGCGGACTTGGCAAGGTCCGAGCCTGAGCGGAAACCGAGGCGAGGACAAGCGCGCGGGCCCACCCAGGCCGGCCAGAACCGGACCCGAGTGGGAACGATGCCACATTTCAGGCGACAGCCCGCGCGTTGAGTTCAACTCTCGTACACAAGGCGGCGCCACGCCCGTGGCGACTCCGGGCGTGGCACCGTTCTCAGCTTTCGTCGGATCAGTGCAAGGCCCGTACCTCCGCGAGCTGGAACGCATAGCTCCCGCTGGGCAGCTGGTCCATCACGGTCGCCTCGACCTTCACGCACCTCACGACCCGTGCCTGAAACCCGATCGTACGCGCGAACTTGCCCGGGTCCGGATGGTCGGCCCGACTCGCGACCTGCGCCCAGTCCGTGCAGCCGGCGTTGGCAGCCGCCCAGACCCTGAACGTCTTCGGGAATCCCTCGCCCACGTTCCCCGCGTCGTCGCGCGGAACGAGGTCGACGCGGCTCAGGATGGTCGGATTCGCCAGCGTCAGCGTGAGATCCTGCGCCGTTGTCGCGCTCGACTGCAACGCGCTCGACCAGCCCTTGGCCGAACCCGACGAGGTCTCGACGCCGTCGTTCACGTTCGCCGCCGCCCAGCCGGGCTCGGCGAGCGTGGTCTCGCCGGCCGCGGCGGCCGTACGGGCCAGGTTGTCCGTCATCATGCCGAGGTTGCCGGCGAACAACTTCGTCGGAGCCCAACCCTCCTTCGGCGCGAACCAGAGATCTTCTTCAGCTCCGGCCTGCGCCACGCGTCGGCCATCCTGCGCGCGGCGTACGAGGCGTCCACGTTGGTGTCCGACGCGGCTCCTGCGTTGTTGTAGAGGTGGGTGATGTTCCACTCGGTGATGAAGATCGGCGTGCCCTGCCTGTTCGCCGCGACCAGCCTGGACTTCGCCTCGTCGACGAGGCTGAACGTGAGATCGGGCCCGTAGCTGTGGAACGACAGGAAGTCGAACGGCACGTCGGTGTGGTTGCGCAGGTACGTCGACATGCCGTCGGCGCCGTCGAACCAGTACCACCCGCCTTGGGTGATGGCGGGTCCGCCGACCTTGGCGGTGTTGTCGACGTTCGTCAGGGTCTTCGCCGTGAGCCCGTAGAAGTTGTTGTAGTCGGTCTTCGTACCCCGCCAGAACGCGGCGTTCACCGTGCCGGCGGCGGGATCGGGCTCGTTCCAGAACTCCCAGTACGCGCCCACAACGTGGCGTTGTTGGGGATCTCGTGGTTGAAGCCCGTGGCGTCGTCGGCGCCGCCCAATGCGAAGGGCGTGAAGCCGATGCCCATCAGCGGCGTGATGCCTTCCGCCACGAGCGGGTCGATGACCCGGTCGAGCTTGGTGAAGTCGTAGCTGAGATTGGGCGCGGTCCCCTTGACGACGTTGTAGAAGTTCTCGTTCAGCAGGTGCGTGATCGCGACGACCTTCATGCCTGCTTGCTTGAAGTCTGGGTACGACTCCGGCAGCCAGTTCAGCGACACATGCGTCTTGAAGCCGCCCTCGTTGCCGTTGAGGAACTTCGCGTGATCGAACTCTCCGGCGTTGGCGTCGTAGTCGGCGGTGATGGTCACGGGGGCCGCGTTCGCGGCTGTTGCCCATGGGGTAAGCGTTTGCAACGTTGAAGGCGCTCGGCCGTAGACGGCAAGAGTTGTTCCCGGTCCGCGGCAGCAAGGTGCCAGCGGTTTCGGCGTTCGCCAGTCTGCCGCCAGCGCGGCGCCAGCGGAGACGTACGGGCGGGATCCGTGACAGGCTGTGCGTCATGGCAAAGAAGGCCCCAGCCGAGGAACGGGACGGCGTCGCGCTGACCAACCTCGACCAGCCGTTGTTCGAGGACGCCGGCGCGACCAAGCGCGACCTCGTGGACTATCTCGACGGGGTGAGCGCCCGGATCCTGCCGGAGCTGACGGATCGGCCGCTGTCGGTGATCCGCGTACGGCCGGGCCAGGACCCGTTCATGCAGAAGAACGTGCCGAAGTACACGCCCGACTTCGTCCGGACCGTGAAGGTCTGGGCGGAATCGTCCCGGCGCGAAGTGTCGTACGCCCTGTGCAACGACCGCCCGACGCTGCTGTGGTTCGCGAACCAGCGGGCGATCGAGTACCACCCGATGCTCGCGTTGTACGGCCAGCTGCACCAGACGTCGTACCTGATCATGGACCTCGACCCGCCGGAGGGCGACTCGTTCCAACTGGCCGTCAAGGCGGCCTTGCTGGTCCGCGAGGCTCTGGGTGAGCTCGGGCTCGAAGGTGTGGTGAAGACGAGCGGCTCGAAGGGCGTGCACGTCTTCGTACCGCTCGACGAGAAGTCGTCGGCGGAGGACGTGGCGGCGGCCAACCGGGCCGTGGCCGCCCGGGCGGAACGGCTGGATCCCGCGCTCGCCACGACGGCGTTCATCAAGGACGACCGGCACGGCAAGGTCTTCCTCGACTCGACCCGCTCGGGCGGCGCGACCGTCGCCGCGGTCTACAGCCCGCGGATCCGCCCCGGCGTGCCGGTGTCGTTCCCGGTGCGGTGGGAGGACGTGGAGAACGTGACGCCGCGCGACTTCACCGTCCACACCGCCCTCTCGCTGCTGGGCGACGGCGACCTCTGGGCCGAGCTCAAGCCCGAGCCCCAGGCTCTCCCCGCGGACCTGATCGAGGAGGGCCACGCGATCCCGATCGCCCGCGTGCAGGCGATGCACGAAGGCAAGCGCCGCAGGCGTGCCGCGGCCAAAGCAGCGGAGGCTACGGAGCAGCCGGAATCGTGACCTCGCCGTGGGCGGCGGCCTTCGCGATGTCGCGGCGGTAGTGGGAGTCGGCGATGTCGATCCGCGCGACGGCGTCGTACGCACGATCACGCGCCAAGACGAGGTCGGCACCCGTCGCGGTGACGGCGAGGACGCGGCCGCCCGACACGACGACCGAGCCGTCGTCGGCGAGCGTCGTGCCCGCGTGGTGCACCGTCACGCCTTCGAGCTCCGCCACCTCGGCGAGCCCGTTCACCACGTCCCCCTGGCGAGGCGACTCGGGATAGCCGGCAGCCGAAACCACCACTGTCACAGCTGCCCCGGAACGCCACCGCAACGGCTCGATGACCCCCAGGTCACCGGTGGCCGACGCATGCAGCAACCGAGCGAGCGGCGACTTGAGCAGAGACAAGAGGGACTGCGTCTCCGGATCGCCGAAACGAGCGTTGAACTCGATCACCCGGACGCCGCGCGACGTGAGCGCGAGGCCGGCGTAGAGCAGCCCGCTGAACGGGGTTCCGCGATGCCGCAGCTCGTCGATCGTCGGCTGGATCACGCGCGCGAGGACGTCCTCGACCAGGTCCGCGGGCGCCCAGTCGAGCGGGGTGTACGCGCCCATGCCGCCGGTGTTCGGGCCCTCGTCGTTGTCGTTGATGCGCTTGAAGTCCTGCGCGGGATGCAGAGGCACGACGTTGCGGCCGTCCGAGATCGCGAACAGCGACACCTCCGGACCGTCCAGGAACTCCTCGACGACCACCCGCCGGCACCGAGCGGCGTGCGCGAGCGCCTCGGCGCGGTCGGTCGTCACCACGACGCCCTTGCCGCTGGCGAGGCCGTCGTCCTTGACGACGTACGGCGGACCGAACGCGTCCAACGCGTCCGCCGCCTGCTTCGCGTCGTCGCACACGCGGGCCATCGCGGTCGGCACGCCGGCCGCAGCCATGATCTCCTTCGCGAACGCCTTCGAGCCCTCGATCGCGGCGGCCGCCATCGAGGGGCCGAAGCAGGCGATGTCGCGCGCCCGTACGCGGTCGGCGGCACCGGCGACGAGCGGCGCCTCGGGCCCGACCACGACGAGGTCGACCGCGAGCTTGGCAGCCAGCTCGGCGATCGCCTCGGTGTCGGAGATGTCGAGCGGGTGGGTCTCGGCCTTGGCGAGCAGGGCCGTACCCGCGTTGCCGGGCGCGACGTGCAGCGCACCGACGTCGGGATCCTGGGCGAGAGCATGGGCGAGGGCGTGTTCGCGGCCACCGGAGCCGACGACGAGGACGTCCATGGCACGCGACCCTAGCTGGCTCGAGATTTCGGCTCGCCAGCACGGCGGGCGCCGCGGTGCTTCCCGCCCCGGCCTACGACCTCACCCAGACCGCAAACGGGAGCCATAGGCCGGGGTGGAAGGCGCCGCGTTCAAAAGCGCCCGCCTCGTCGTGCGGAGCACGACCATGACAGAGCATGATCAGCTTCATGGGACTGCGCAACGACCTGCAAGGGGCGACCCGGCTGGCGGCCGCGGGTTCGATCGTGTGCGGCCTGGTCGCCGTGGCGTCGTTGACCTGGACCGTGATCGCGTTCACCCGCGACGACATGTCGCCGGGGGTGTCGGCGGGGTTCGCGCTCGCCGAGATCGGGTCCGCGCTGGTGTTCGCGCTGATCTGGCTGATGCTCCGGCACGTGGCGTCGACGTACGCGACCGCCGAGCCGAACGACTGAGCCCTTAGGAAACCTCGGTCGGCACCTGCTCCTCGGCAGGCTCGTCGTGCTTCGGGCAATCCTCCGACGACTCGTCACCGGAGGACTGCTCGTCGGTCGGCACCGTCGCCTCGTCGCCCTGGTCGCCGCCGTTGGAGCTGTCGGAGCTGTCGTCCTGCGAGTGCTCCTCCGGACCGGGCGCCGGCTCCTGAGGCTGCTCGGGAGCCGGGCTCGTCTGGTCGGACTCGCTCTCGGTCTTGGTGTCCCCACCGTTGTTGCCACCGTTGTCCCCGCCGTTGCCGCCGTTGTCTCCCGGCGGCGTGGTGGGGTCGCCGGTCTCCGTCGGCACGCCCTCGTCCGTCGTCGGCCCCTTCTCGGAGCTGTCGTCGTTCGGCGCGGGCGCGGGGTCCCCGCCGTCGTCCTCGGTCCCTGGCCCGGGCGAAGGCGATGGATCGGGGTCACTCGGCGCGGGGCTCGGCTCGGGGTCCGCCGGCGGCGGGTCCACAGGCGGTGGCGCCGGGTCGGACGGTGGCGGCGCCGGGTCCGAAGGAGGCGGCGCGGGCTGCGGATCCGGTTGCGGATCGGACGGTGGCGGCGCGGGATCGGGCTGCGGATCCGACGGTGGTGCCGGGTCGGGCGCCGGTGCCTTGGGTGCCGGCTTCGGAGCCTTCGGAACGGGCAACGGCTCGTTCGCGATCGTCAGGATGTCCTCGTCGGCCGCGTTGCCGGGCGGCGTGCTCGGCGGCGGTGGTACGCCAAGCGCGAGGCGCACCGCGACCGCGACCGCGGGCGACAACGCCTGGTCGATGCCGACCCGGCCGGCCCGGTCGACCGTCTCGGACGTGACGCCGAGCGTGCCCATGACGATCGCGCCGAGCTGCTTCGGCAGCAGCTCGGCGAGGCTGCGCGCGGCTTCGGTGACGTCGAACTCGGCCGAGGTCGCCGAGGCGCCGTGCTCGGGATGGTCCGCGCTCGGAACGACGGCTCCGGTCGACTGCTTGTCGGGCCGGGCCTTGACCAGCAGCTGCTGGTACGAGTCGAGCTTGTCCTTGTCGGTGCCCCAGAGCACGTAACGGCCCTCGACCCGGACGCCCTGCCGGTCCTGGTTCATCTTCGCCCACAACGCCGCGTCCTGCGGCTTGGTGAAGATGCCGAGATTCACCCGCTCCTTGCCGTACTGGAACGTGAAGATGATGCGCTCCGCGCCGATGGTGGCCTCGGAGAGCATCGCCGAGCCTTCCCAGTCGGTGCAGCTCGCGCGCATCGCGTTCGAGTCCGGGTTGCAGGTGAGCTCGCCGCGCTTGGCGAAGTCGCGGAACGCGTCGTTCTTGTACGGCTCGAGTCCGGCCTGCCGTACGTGCGCCGCGGCCGGTCCGGGGTTGGCGGCCGCGGCAGGCGGCTCGTCGGTCCCGATGCCGACCAGGCCCCAGCCGCCGAGCGACAGGGCCGTGGCGACGCACAGGATGCCGACCATCACCGTGCGGCTCATGAACCACCGCGGCTGAGCGGCGGGTGCCGTCCTTACCGGTGCCGTCCGTACCGGCTCGTTCCGCAGCGGCGGCACCGACGGCAGGTCGAAGTCGGGAGCGTCGGGCAGGTAGGTCCGGACGACCGTCCGGATGACGTCGGGGTGCGCGTTCGGCAGGCAGCGCTGCGCGGCGGCAACGGCATTGCTGAACGTCTGCCCCGGGCGGAGCACGAGCACGCGGTTGCCGGGCTCGCTGTACAGCGCGGCATCGGTGCCGATGTCGGCAACGACGACGCGGGGCGGCTCGGTGTCCCTCATTGCTGACCCCGGCCCTGCCCCTCCGGCGCGAACGCCTTGGCGATTCGCTCGAGCTTGGCGGCCACCTCACGTGCCCGCGCCTCGTCGATCTCCTCGACGTCGGCGAGCACGATGTGCGCGTCGCCGGTCGTCTCGACCTCGACGCTGTGGATGGACGAGCCGCTGGAACCGTCTCGCGTGCCCGCACCTACACGCGGGGCGGATCCAGCTCGCTTCGCCTCCCGGAGCATGCGGTCCTTGACCGCGGCACGCCAGGACTCGCGCGGCGCCACGCCTGGCGTCAAAGCATCTGCCGCCCGGATCGCTGCCTCCAGCGCGGGGTCGTCGACCGTCAGGTTCGGGTCGTCGAGCGCCTGCGCAAGCTGCTCGGGTCCGCTGCGTTGTCGCCGCTTCACTTGTCCTCACCTCCCGCCCCAGGGAGCTGGGACGTTCTCCGTACTGAGGGAACGTCGCGGTCCTTGGTTCGGTTAGCCCCACCCAAGCCTGGGGGGAGCACGGTGGCGAGCTTGCGGAGCGAACGGTGCTGCAACACCTTGACCGAACCCTCCGTACGGTTCATGGCCAGCGCGGTCTCGGCGATGGACAGCCCGACGAAGAACCGGAGCACCAGGCACTCGCGCTGGCGGGCCGGCAGTTTCTCCAGCGCGCCGGCGACCGCCGCGGCGGTCTCGGACCGGAGCGCGGCCTCCTCGGGACCGTCGCCAGCGGCCGCGGCGTCGAGCGCGAGCATGTCCGCGGTCGGCGTCTCGCGCTTGCGAACGGGCTTCCGGAAATGGTCGATGATCAGCCGGCTCGCGATCGTGAGCAGCCACGCCGGGAACCCCTTGCCAGCGGTCCGGTAGTTGCTGATCGCGCGAGCCACCTTCATCCACAGCTCGCTGGTGATGTCCTCGGCGAGCGCCTGGTCCTGAACGCGGACCACGATGAACCGGTAGCTCAGGTCGGCGTAACGCTCGTACAGCAGGCCAAGCGCGTCGAGTGACCCGGCGGCAGCGGCCGCGGCGAGCTCCTCGACCTCGAACTCACGGAGTGGTCGGTCGGGATCGTCCGGGCTGCCAGCGGCAGGGCCCGTACGCGGTGCCGTCATCGACATGGGTGCTCCTTGCACGTAGCACGACGCGTCGCCCCGACACGCCCAAGCCGTCGTGAGGTCGGCTCGGCCGAATCGCTGTCACGCATGCGGTGCTCACCCTCGATCGGTTGGGGGGATGGCGTACGACTCGCCGTCCCGCTGGAACGATGTGTGGCCTAGGGACCTTCCTCGAGGAACAGGCCGAACATGCCGGACTGGGAGGGGACCTCGAGGAAGGGCCACTCATCGCCCGCGGGCGACGGGGTACATCATCGCCTGGCCAAGTGTCGTTCGAAGGCGAATCAACCTAATCCGGTCGAGAATTCCCGCCTGGTTTGGTGGCCCGGGTGCTCCTCGTTCCACCTGATGGGTGGTATTGGCCCTGGTCGAAGTGGACATATTAGTACGTACTCGGACAGTTTCTGGAACGTGTTATCCCCGATGTGGGGTGCTCCGTTTTCTCGATTGAGGCCGGCGACCAGATCAGGGTGAAGCAGGATCCCGCCACGCCCCTGGGAGGGGAAGCGGCGTTTCGGGATCCTGCTTCAGGTCGCTGGGGGCTCTCGCTTGGTTTCACCAAGCCCGCCCGCGGCTTGAGCGCTATGAGTGGTGCTCGCCGCGGGCGTGTCATGTCGGTTGCGAGTCTGGGGTATCGGGCATACTGAGAGTGAGCAAGGCCGCAACACCGGAACATAGGACGAGGGCCCTCCATGTATGAGATGGAGGGCCCTCACCGGTCTCCGGCTTTCCTCACCGCGCTCCCGATTGCTCGGGTACGCCTGCGAGTTCCACTGATGGAAACCCTGCCGCTGCGTTCCTGAGGGCCGCTGCCGATCCTGCCCGGTTGCCCGGAGAGTCTCGGTGTGAATCCTCGGCCGAAGCCTCCGATTCGTGGCCTCCAGTTGCTGGCGACGTGACTGATTTCTAGCCCTCCGCAAGGCGACACGCAAGGGTTTGCCGGTGCTTCTTTTTGAATTCTTTCGCGTGTCGCGAGATGTCCACAGAAGTTAGGGATCTGTCCCCACCCACAGCCGGTTTTCCACCGCTCCATCCACCGATTCGTGCACAGGTATGGACGAGTTCTGGAGCGGCACGATGGTCCGCGAGTCCGCGCTTGGCGAGGCAATTCGTGCACAGGTGCGGACGAACGTGGTGTGATGCCCCATGGTTACTCAGCTCATCGTCGACGCAGCCAATGTCATGGGATCGGTGCCGGACGGGTGGTGGCACGACCGGGTGGCCGCCGCCGAACGGGTCCGCAAGGCGCTCGTCGCACTGACCGCCGAGCCTCCGGAGTTCGCTGACGGCGAACCGCTCGAGATCCGGCTCGTCGTCGAGGGCAAGGCGAACCGCGTCGACAGCGTTCCGGGCGTCGAGGTGGTCAAGTCGATCGAGACCGCGGACGACACGATCGTCGACCTGATTCGCGCGTACGAAGGCGACGACCGCTTCCTCGTCGTCACCGCCGATCGCGAGCTCAAGCGCCGGGTCACCGAGCTCGGCGCCGAGGTGCTCGGCCCACGATCGGTTTATCCACACAAGCGCTGATCGGACATCCCCTTTGTCGGCTCCCAGTGGTTGGATCGGACTCGTCCAAACCTGGGAGGAATGACATGAACAGTTGGTCCTCGATCCGCCGCGGCGCGGTCGCCTTGGCCGCCGGCGCGCTGCTCACCGGCGCGCTGGCCGGCCCCGCGCAGGCAGCGCCGACGGCGACCTTCGGCGGCGGAGGTGGGTCCGGCGGCTGGTCCGGCACCTGGGCCGCCTCGCCACACGAGCCGACCGAGGCGTTCGGCCCGAGCTGGTCGGCGGCCGGCTTCGACAACCAGTCGGTCCGCCAGGTCGTCCGAGTCAGCGCGGGCGGCCCGAGCGTGCGGATCCGGCTGTCCAACGCGTACGGCACCGCGCCGCTGCAGATCACGTCCGCGACCATCGCGAAGTCCGCTGGCGGGGCTGCGATCAAGCCCGGGACGTTGAGGAAGCTCACGTTCCATGGCCACCACAAGGCCGTCATCCGCACGGGCGGCGAGCTCGCGAGCGACCCGGCCTGGCTGCGCGTCGACGCGCTCGACAAGCTCACCGTCACGCTCTTCTTCAAGCGACCGACCGGGCCTGCGACCCACCACGCGTTTTCCAGTACGACGAGCTATCGCACGACCGGCGACCACACCCGCGATGCGGCGGCGACCGCGTTCACCGAGACCTCGCCGAGCTGGTTCTATCTCGTCGGCGTCGACGTCCGCGGCCCGCTGCCCCGCCGGCACGTGGTGGTGGCGTTCGGCGACTCGATCACCGACGGCGCGGTCTCCACCCCGGAGGCCGACAACCGCTACCCCGACGAGCTCGCCGAGCGGCTCGTCGCGGCCGGCAAGCCGCGCGGCGTGCTCAACGCGGGCATCGGCGGCAACCGGGTGCTCAACGACTCGACCTGCTTCGGCGAACGAGCAACCCATCGGTTCTTCCGCGACGCCATCGACGAGCCGAACGTGGGCGCGGTCATCGTGCTCGAGGGCATCAACGACATCCACGCGCCGGACGCGGGCGGCTTCCCGTGCTTCGACCCGCCCGTCGCGGTGACGGCCGACCAGCTCATCGCCGGGCACCGCGAGCTGATCCGGCAGGCGCACAAGCGGGGCGTCAAGGCGATCGGCGCGACCGTGATGCCGTACGGCGGCTCCGCGTTCTTCACCGCACGCGGTGAGGCGGTCCGCGACGCGCTCAACGAGTGGATCCGAACGAGCGGCGCGTACGACGCGGTGGTCGACCTCGACCAGGCCACCCGCGACCCGGCCGAGCCCGACCAGATCCTGCCGGCCTTCGACGGCGGCGACCACCTCCACCCCAACGACGCCGGCATGGCCGCCATGGCCGCCGCGGTCGACCTGACCGAGCTGTAAGGGACCCTCCGATGCACGCCGCCGACCTCACCACCGCCGTCGACGCGTTGCCGTACCCGCAACGCACCCACCGGATCGCGGTCCAGGCCCAACGGCTGCTCGGAACCCCTCAGCTGCCAGACCTGCTCGCCGAGCTAGCCGCCGGCAACCACCTCCACCCGAACCAGCTGTAAGGGACCCTCCGATGCACGCCGCCGACCTCACCACCGCCGTCGACGCGTTGCCGTACCCGCAACGCACCCACCGGATCGCGGTCCAGGCCCAACGGCTGCTCGGAACCCCTCAGCTGCCAGACCTGCTCGCCGAGCTAGCCGCCGGCAACCACCTCCACCCGAACCAGCTGTAAGGGACCCTCCGATGCACGCCGCCGACCTCACCACCGCCGTCGACGCGTTGCCGTACCCGCAACGCACCCACCGGATCGCGGTCCAGGCCCAACGGCTGCTCGGAACCCCTCAGCTGCCAGACCTCCTCGACGAACTGGCCGCTGGCGACCTCGCCGCGCGGCAGCTCGGGCTGCTAGTGGCGGAGGCGGCCGGCGATGCGGCGTACGTCGAACGAGCGCTGGCCGACCCCGTTCCGGCCGTCCAGCGGCGGGCGATCTCGGTGGCGGCGAAGCTGCCGGCCGTGTCCGACGAGGCACTCGCGCATGGCTATGCGGACGCTCCCGCGTGGCGGCGGAAGTGGCTCGCCCGGGTGGTCCGGCGATCGCGCCGCGGCACGCTCGCGAGCCTGCTGCTCGACCTCGCCCGCGAGCAGTGGGGCGACGACGAGGCGGTCAGCCTGTTCACCGCCTGCGATCCCGCGACGATCGCGCGTCTGCTGCCCGACCTCGATCACCTCCTCGGCGTCGGCGACTGGTCCCGGCTCGGCGGCCTGCATCCCGCGCTCGTGCTCTCCTACGCCGAGGCCGTTCTGCCGAAGCTCGGCGACGACCAGACCCGCGCGCACTGGTGGTCGACCGCCGGCGCGGGCGTCGTGGCCGCCGCCGAGTACCTGCCCGAGCGCGCCTGGCGGGCCATCGAGCAAGGTCTACCGAGGCACGCGCTGCCGCCTTCCATCGCCGACGGGCTCGGGCGGTTCGCCGGCCTCGATCCCGAGGGCGTGCTGCTACTCCGCTTGCTGACCACACCCGAACGAGCCGACGCCGTCCGAGCGCACGCTCTCCGGCCAAGCCTGCTCCGGCGGCTGCGCGTCCTGACCGACGAGCAGATCGCCGCGATCGGGCGGATCGTCTGGTCCAACCCGCGCTCGGTCCAAGGCGTGCTCGAGGCATTGCCGCCCGTGCGCCGGGCGGCGGTGTTCGGGCTGATCACCCGTTCGCTCGACCTCAGCCAGACGGTGATCGACGAGGCGGTGCTGGACGCACTACCCCACGCCGAGCGTCATCGCCACGCCCAACGGATGTTGGGCGTTCCGGCGGTGCGCGAGTCGACGGTCGCGACCTGGCGGGTGACCGCGCAGCTGTCGTTCGACGAGGCGTTTGCCGTTCTGCAGAAGGAGGTTCGGCGCGCGGACGCGGGCGAACGAGCCGCCGTCTACCGCGCGATCCTCACCGCGACCGGGCGGTCCCGTTCGCCGGCCGTCGTGCTTCAGACGGTGGAGTGGCTGGCGCGGCTGCGCAACGAGCAGGACCCGGTAAGGCAAGCCGCGCTGCAAGGCGTCGCCGCGCTGCCGCCGTCCTTGCTCGCCGGCGACCAGGTGCCCGCGTTGGAGGTGCTGCTCACCGACGCGCTCAACGCCCGCGACTGCTCGTGGGGCACCCGGCACGCGCTCACGACGCTCGCCGAGACCGCGGTCCGGCAAGGCGCGCTCCGCGGCGACAATGCCCTGCTGGAGTGGAGCATTCAGGCACACGAGCGGATCGCCGGGCAGTCCGGCGTCCTCTCCCTCTCCGGTCTGTGTGACGGGCTGCCGAAGGGACGCGAGCGCGAGGTCTACGAACGGTTGCGCGGACATCTCGACGCGTATGCCGCACGCGACCAATGGGGCTTGGCTTTCCAGGTGGCTTGGGCGTTCGGCGAACGTGCGTACGGCATCGACCACCTGCAGGAGCTGCTCGCCCGCGCCGCACGTTCGGAGTACGACGGCATCGCCCAGAGCGGAATCGCCTTGTGGCTTCGCGATCCAGCGAAGCGCGGCGACCGCACAGCACAGCTGTTGACCGAGGATCTCAAGCGAGCTCGCTGGCATGCGATCTGGAACGTGGTGACCGAGCGCCGCACCGACCTGCTCGACCCCATCTTCGCCGACCCGGACCGGACGCTGCGGTTCAGCCAGAATCATCCGGCCTGGTACGTCCGGCCGTCCGCGCTGCGGCGGTGGCTGCCGCGCCAGCACGTCGCCTATCGCGATCTGCTCGACGTGGTCGCGCGGGACGCCGAGATGCCGGTCTGGACGCGGACCGCCGCGGTCGGCATGCTCGGCCGGCTGCCGATGATCGGGCTGGCGGCCGTTCGCCCGTTCCTCGACTCCGCTGAGGTGCCGATCGCCGAGGCGGCGCTCGGTTCGCTGGCCTGGGTCGACCAGCCCGGGGAGCTGTTGCCCGAGCTGCTGCAGTACGCCGGCGACGACCTCGCCCGGGTCGCGACGTATGCCGCGACGAGGGCCGCGCGGTATGTGCCGCCGAGCCAGCTGGCCGGCATGCTGAGGCCGTTGCTGGTGGGCGAGGGCGTGAAGGTCACCTCGCGCAAGGAGGCGGCACGGCTGCTCGGCGAGCACCGGCCGCCGGGCGCGATGGCGATCCTCGCCGAGGCGTGGCCGTCCGCGCACCGCGACGTACAAGCCGCGATCACCAGCGTCGTTTCGGGCCGCCTGCTTGACGATTCGGCGGCGTGGCCGCTGCTCGAAGCGGCCGTTGTCGGGCCTACGGCGCCGGCGACGACGATCGCCGGAGTGCGCCCGTACGACGTCGCCGAGCGGCACCGCGCACGGTTCGCGCAGCTGATCGCCGCGGTCTCACAGCATCCGGAACGCGACGTCGCGCAGCTCGGCTTCCACGCCCTCGGGCACTGGGTCCGGCAGCTGCCGTCGGCGCCCGCGCTGTGTCGTGCCGCGCTCGTCGACCTCGACCGTCCCTGGACCGTGTGGCAGGCGGCATGCAGCAGCCTGGTGTCGTGCCTGCTCGTCGTTCCGGACTCCCCGGAGCTGCCGGCGACGATCCGGGACCTGCTCGCCGCCGACCCCGGCACACCGGACGCGGGAGCCGAGCGCGACCGCCCGGCGCTGCGCCGGCTCGGCAAGCTGGTCGACGACCTGGTCCGCGCCGCGATCTGGTCCCAGCTGCGAACGTCGTTGCTGGCCGCGGCATCCGCGCTGACCGACGCCCCGTTCCTGCTGCAGCGGCGCATCAGCCTGCTCGTGGCCGCCGTGTCCTGGTCCTCCCCCGAGCCGGCATTGACCGAGCTCGCCGACCTCGTCACCGACCGCCCCGCCGCGGCCATGCACCTCGCCGGCCTCGTTCCGGACGGCCTGCACCGCAACCAGGCCCACTGGCGCCCCGCCGATCTCGAGCCCGCGATCGACCAGCTGGCAGCCCGCGCCGACCTGGCCGGCGGCCTCCTCGCGCTCCACCTCACCCACGCCGCCGCCCATCGCCTGCACTGGCCAGAGGAATGGCGCACCCGCCTCCGTACCCTCCGCGCCCACCCCCACCCCGACGTCCGCGAAGCCGCCCTCGCCGTCGCGACCGCGTAGTCCTCCATGCCATCCGCCCGCCACGAGGGTCTGATCGACCTGTTCCAGCACCGACCCGAGCTTGCGCCGGAGCTCCTCGAACAGGTCGTCGGCGTGGCCGTACCCCGGTTCGAACGAGCCCAGCTCGGCTCCACCAACCTGAGCGAGTGGCAACCCAAGGAGTACCGCGCCGACACGGTCGTCGTCCTCGAGCAGTCCGAGCAGCCCGTTCTCGCTGTGGTGGTGGAGATCCAGCTCAGCGGGGACGACACCCGCCACTGGAGCTGGCCGGTCTACCTCGCGACCCTCCGCGCACGACTGAAGTGCCCCGTGATGCTGCTGGTCGTGTGCACGACGAGGGCGATGGCAACCCGCTACGCGAAGCCCATCGACCTCGGCCACCCCGGCCTGGTCCTGGTCCCGGTGGTGGTAGGACCAGAGCGACTTCCGGTAATCGACGACGTCGACACAGCGACCCGCCACCCCGAACTAGCCGTCCTCGCCGCCATCGCCCACGCCCACAGACCGGACATCAGGGAGTCCCTGCAGGCAACGGTGGAGGCCTTGCAGGACCTCGATGACGACCGAGCAACTCTGTACAATGAGTTACTGAGGACGGCGCTTCCGCTTGCCGCCAAGCGCCACCTGGAGGATCTCATGGCACTACGCGAATATCGCGACCCCTTCGTCCGCAAACACGTGGATGCAAGGTCGGGCCGAGGAGCGGATCCAGACCGAGGCCGAGGCCGTGCTCGAGGTGCTCTCGGTGCGGGGCATCGCGGTGTCACCTGAGGTGCGGGCCAGGATCATGGCACCACAGATTTCGAGTGCTTGAGGTCCTGGCACCGCCGTGCCGTCGTGGCGACGTCGATCGACGAAGTCTTCGCCTAGCCGGAACCGCTTTGGCTCTGCGCGAGGATCGCGATCCGTTCGTCCAGTAGCTGGGTTCGCTCATCCGCCAGCAGAGGTGCCACGGCAGCAGGACCTAGGGGTCAGGCCGCCTTCTTCGCCACCGGAATTGCCTGCACGGGCGTCGCGTACGCCACCACGTTTGACAGGTACGACGTCCCGTCCCACTCGTCACACGTCACGACGACCAGGCGGGCCGAGCGATCCTGGCCGAAGATCTCCGACGCCTCTCGCGCTACCTGGTCCTTGTGGTACGTCACCACCTCGTCCACCCGGTACCTCATCGTCCCCACCTTCGTCCGCACGTCCACCCGGTCGCCGATGCGCAATGTCGGCAGGGAGTCCAACGCTCCGCCGCCGGTGTGGACGGTGTGGCCGGCGATCACGGTTCCGCCCCGCGAGGCGCCCGGCCGCGCCGAGCCGGTCCACCAGCCCACCAACGACGGCGAACGGGGCGGCAGCAACGTCAGGTCGCCGCGCAGCTCCACCGACACCACCCGGGCCTGAACCTTCAGACGCGGGATCACCAACTCCTGTGGCGAAGACGGCCGCATCGTCGGCACGGACACGGTCGGCGACGGCTTGGGCGCCACTGCCCGCGTCACGATCTCGCCCACACCGAACGGACCCCAGGCCACCAGGCCGACGAACAGCAGCACGCCGACCGCCGTCCCGACGTTCTTGACCAGCCCGCTCGAGTCCTGCGAAGCCACGGTCAGCTGGTACGGCGACGCCGGTGGAACAGCACGCCGAGCGCCAGACCGCCGAGGCCGAGCAGCGCGAGCGTCCCGACACCGACGCTCGACGACACCGGCGTCGCGCCCGGCATCGAAGCAACGCCAGCCGGGACGGCCGTCGGCACCGAGTTCGGCGCCGGCCGGTTGGTCGGCACCGGCGAGGGCGTCGGCGACGAGGTCGGCCGAGCGTGCACGAGCTCGCGGTTCGGCCCGCAGGTCACCTTCGCCACCCTGATGTCCGCCAGCGACGTCGGCGCCACAGCAACCCGAAGCGCGGTGACCGTCAGCCGGCCCTTCTCCCGTACCTGCTCATCGGTCCGCAACACCAGAACGTCAGAGGGCAGTTGGTCCGAAGGCAGCTGCGCGAGCAGCTCGTCCAGTCCAGGCAGACCGAGCTTGGAAAGGATCTCGCCCAGACCCACGGTCGTCCCCGACGGCGGGATCGACAGCAGCGGGATCTCCTTGCCGTCCAGAACGCCCACCAGCTCCAAGTCGGCGACCTTCGACGAGCCCGTAGCGCTGTCCTTGTCGGCGTCGCACCGAGCGGTGATCGCCTGCCCCACGAGCCGCAGCCCCAGGTCCGGCAGATCAGTGGGGAGCTTCGGGATCTCGGGCAGCTTCGGCAGCTGCGGCAGGATCGTGCCCAGCCCGAGCTCGGGCAGCTCCCCCAACGAGAGAACGATGCGCCCGTCGTTCCCGGTCAGGCAGCTGCCATGAGGCCCCACCTCGACCGAGCCGTTCCGACCGACGACACCAGCGCAAGCCGCCGAGTCACCGGACGACGAAGCCGTGGCGTCCTGCCCGAGCGAGCCGCCGACGACCATCTGCTGGCCATCCAGCAACGGGAGGAGAGGCTTGTTGCGGCCGACCGTACGCATCCGCTTGCCGTCGTGACGAGCCTCGAACTCACCGGTTCCGGTGTTCTGCCCGCCCAGGCTCACGGTGAGCGCGCTGCCCCAGGCCTGGCTCACCGGCGGAGGTACGGCGGCCCCAGGCACAGCCGCGGCCACCACCACAGCGCAGGCCCCCATGATCGCGCCAGCGGTTCGCGCGATTCCGCGCATAACCATCCTCACCCCTCCAAAGCGATCCGGAAGCGGCACAGAGTACTCCCCGGTAACAGACCCCGTCTGCCCACCCTGTGGTGAACGAGCCCGCGCAGGAGGGGTTACGCGGTAGCGATCAGGTCGCGCAGCACGATCGTGCTGTCCCGCCCCGGACCCACGCCCACCGCGGCGATCGGCGCGCCGACCATCTCCTCGACAGCGCGCACGTAAGCCTGCGCCGCCTTCGGCAGGTCCTCGAACGAGCGCGCCTCCGAGATGTCCTCCGACCAGCCGTCGAGGTACTCGAAGATCGGCGTCGCGTGGTGGAAGTCCGTCTGCGACATCGGGAGCTCGTCGTGCCGCGTGCCATCCACGTCGTACGCCACGCACACCGGCAGCCGCTCGAACCCGGACAGCACGTCCAGCTTCGTCACCATGTAGTCGGTGAACCCGTTCACCCGGGTCGCGTACCTCCCGATCACCGCGTCGAACCACCCGCAGCGCCGCGCGCGTCCCGTCGTCACGCCGTACTCGCCGCCGACCGAGCGCAGCCGCTCGCCGTCGGCGTCGAAGAGCTCCGTCGGGAACGGCCCGGCGCCCACCCGCGTCGTGTACGCCTTCAGCACACCGACGATCCGGTCGATCCGCGTCGGCCCGATCCCCGAGCCGATGCACGCGCCGCCCGCGGTCGGGTTCGACGAGGTGACGAACGGATACGTGCCGTGGTCCACGTCGAGCAACGAGCCCTGAGCACCCTCGAGCAGCACGACCTTGCCGTCGTCGAGCGCCCTGTTCAGCACCAGCGTCGTGTCCGCCACGAACGGACGCAGCGCCTCGGCGTACCGCAGGAACCCGTCCACGATCTCGTTCGCGCCGATCGCGCGGCGGTTGTAGATCTTCACCAGCAGGTGGTTCTTCTGTTCCAGGGCCGCTTCGACCTTCTGGTGAAGGATGTTGGGGTCGAACAGGTCCTGCACGCGCACGCCCACCCGGTTGACCTTGTCGGCGTACGCCGGCCCGATGCCGCGACCGGTCGTGCCGATCTGGTTCTTGCCGAGGAACCGCTCGGTGACCTTGTCGACGGTCACGTGGTACGGCGCGATCAGGTGCGCGTTCGCCGACAGCAGCAGCCGCTCGCAGCTCTTGCCGCGCGCCTGCAGCGCGCCGATCTCGTCCAGCAGCACGGCCGGGTCGACGACGACGCCGTTGCCGATCACGGGGACGCAGTCCGGGCTGAGCACACCGGACGGGAGCAGGTGGAGCGCGTACGTCTCGCCGCCCACCACCACGGTGTGGCCGGCGTTGTTGCCGCCCTGGTAGCGGACGCAGTAGTCGACCGAACCACCGAGCAGGTCGGTCAGCTTGCCCTTGCCTTCGTCGCCCCACTGGGCACCGACGAGCACGATCGCGGGCATTCGAGGAGTCCTCCTGGCGGCAGCCGCGCTAGCGGTCGCCGATCGCCGGATGAGGCCGCGTCGGGCACGGTAGTGCCGCGCGAAACCCCAGGCTTGCGAACTAAGCGTAGTCGACGGCCCAACTGGTCAAGCCGGCTAGGCGGGAACGACCATGCGCAGGCGCTGCGGGACGACCTTCCAGGTGAGGTGCTGTTCCGGCCCGCGGAGCTCGCCGTCGGCGTTCACGTCGAACCGCTGTCCCACGATGCTCACCTTGCTGGCCCGCAGGCGCAGCACGTCCGGCCGCTCCAGGTGGCGCTGCCGGCTGAGGCTGACCGCGTACTTCGCCCGAGCCAGCGGCCCGACCGCGAACGAGACCATGACCTCCGCGCGCCCGTCGCCCGGGTGCGCGAGCGGCGCGAACGGCAAGCCACCGCCGATCGTCGGCGCGTTGCTCACCCCGACCATCAGCACCGGCCGGTCGAAGTCCGCGAGTACCCGGCTGTCCGCCTCGACCCGCACGTGCAGCGGCCGAGCCCGTACGCCCGCCGCGACCGCACCGAGCGGATAAGCGAAGCGCCCGAACCGAGGCTTCAGCGAAGAGGCCCGCCGGGCGGCGTCAGCCCCGACCCCGACATGCGCCGCGTTGACGACCACGCCACCGCGGCAGTCCTCGAGGAGATCGAGCCGCCGGACGGCGCCGTCGAGCACGACCTGCGCGGCGGCGGTCGGATCGAGCGGCAGGCCCAGCCCGCGGGCGAAGTCGTTTCCGGTCCCGAACGGGAGCAGCGCGACGACCGCATCGGCCAGCTCGTTGCGCCGGTGCAGCACGGAGACCACGTTGTGGAGGGTGCCGTCGCCGCCGGCCACCACGACCGTACGGCCGCCGCGGCGATGCAGCGCGCTTTCCAGCTCGCTCGGCATCGACGTACGACAAACCTGCACGTCAGCGCCGTTGCGCAGCACAGCCAGAGAGGACTCGAGGGAGGCTTCGTCGGTGCTGCCGGCGTCGGTGTTGGTCACGACGAGCAGGGATTCCACGGCGTGCACCATACCCATCCTCAACGGGGCCTACTCCGGTCGCGTTCGATCGTTGCTCATGTTGGCCATTCACAGTAACGTCAACCAATCCGGCAATTGTTCACCCCTTACTGTGCGCCGGTAAGCAGGGAGGGAGAAGGCATTGCGACGTACCGTCAGCGCACTTCTCGGCGTCATGCTCGCCGGCGCGCTCGTGGCCACACCATCGGTCACGACCGCGCTCGCCGAGCCGTCGTCGAAGGGATCGTCGGTGCAGAACGCGCAGAAGCCGCTGAAGCAGTGGCGTAGCTACTGGGTCGACTCGTTCAACTCGGGCATCTACACCCCGGCCCAGGCGGACGCGCTCATCGCCGACGCGCAAGCGGTCAACGCGAACGTGCTCATCGTCCAGGTCGGACGCTGGCAGGACTGCTTCTGCAACCGTTCGTCATACCCGAAGACCCACGTGGCGGTCGACCCGCCGCCGTACGACCCGCTCGACACGATCATCGACAAGGCCCACGAGGCCGGTCTGCAGGTCCACGCCTGGGTGAACGTCGCGCCGATGTGGCACCTCGCGACCGCACCGCCGCAGGCCGACCACGTCTTCAACACCCACGGCCCGAACGCGACCGGCGCGGACCGCTGGCTGAACAAGCGGTACGACGGCGCGGAGGTCCAGGACAACGGCACGTTCACGTTCATGGACCCGGGCAACCCGGCCGCCGCCGAGTACATGGTCAAGGGCGTCACGAGCATCGCGAAGAACTACGACGTCGACGGCATGAACCTCGACTTCATCCGCTACCCGGACTACAGCCTCTCCTCGGCTGCCGGCGAGTGGGGCTACTCGGACACGGCGCTGGCCCGGTTCCGCGCCCTGACCGGACGTACGGACACGCCCGTTCCGTCGGACCCGCAGTGGAGCCAGTGGCGGCGCGACCAGGTCTCGAACATCGTCCGCCGGATCTACCTCGGGATGGCGGAGGCCAAGCCGAAGGCGCGACTGTCGATCGACGGGATCGTGTACGAGCACGGGCCGAGCGCGACGCCTGGTGGCTGGGAAGGCACGCGTACGTACAAGGAAGTCATGCAGGACTGGCGTTCGTGGCTGGACGAGGGAATCCTCGACACGGTCGTCGCGATGAACTACAAGCGCGAGCTGAACCCGGACCACGTGAACATGTACCGGGAGTGGAACGAGTACCTGAAGGATCATCAGTACGGGCGGCAGAACGTCGTCGGTCCGGCGATCTATCTCAACACGATCCCGAACAGCGTGATCCAGGCCCGCGAGGCGTTGAAGCCCTCGGCGGCGGGGAACACGTTGATCGGCTGGAGCGGCTACTCGTACGCGGCGCCGACGCTGGCGGTGACCGCGGGGCAGGCTCCCGCGGCGACCGAACGGCCCGCGCTCGCGGCGGCGTTGACGACGACGGACCCGCTGGGTGAGAAGCCCGTCTTCGCGGACAAGGCCGTGGTGCCGAAGATGGACTGGAAGGAGAGCCCGAAGACCGGCGCGGTCGTCGGCTCCCTGAAGCTCCATGACGGAACACCGCTCGACCAGGTCTCGATCACCGCGCGCAACGTGGTGACGGGCCAGAAGGTCACCGGCCGCCTGACGGATGGAACCGGCTGGTTCGGCTTCGTCGACCTTCGCCCGGGAACGTGGCTGATCGAGGCGAAGCTGCCGAAGGGCGTGATCGGCAAGCACCTCGACGCCGTCCAGATCAAGAAGGGCAAGGTGGCGAAGGCATCGCTCTCGCCGCTGTTCAAGAAGCACTAAGGAAGACCAACTGTGGGGCCGTGGCCTCCGACACAACGGTGTGTCGGAGTGCCACGGCCCCACAGTTGTTGGTGCTCAGGTCAGGCCGTCTTCGAAGGCGAAGTCCCCACCGAACGCAGGTGCTCGCAGGCCTCGACGACGCGCTTGGCCATGTTCTCTTCGGCGGCCTTGCCGTACGCGCGCGGGTCGTACAGCTTCTTGCTGCCCACCTCGTCGTCGACCTTCAGCACGCCGTCGTAATTGGAGAACATGTGGCCGGCGATCGCGCGGGTGAACGCGTACTGCGTGTCGGTGTCGATGTTCATCTTCACCACGCCGTAGTCGAGCGCCGAGCGGATCTCCTCCAGCAGCGAGCCGGAGCCGCCGTGGAAGACGAGGTCGAACGGCTTGTCCTTGCCGTACTTCGCGCCCACCGCGTCCTGGATCTCCTTGAGGATCTCCGGCCGCAGTTTCACGTTGCCCGGCTTGTAGACACCGTGCACGTTGCCGAACGTGAGCGCGGTGAGGTAGCGGCCGTTCTCGCCGAGCCCGAGCACCTCGGCGGTACGGGTGCCGTCACCGACGGTCGTGTAGAGCTTGTCGTCGATCGCGCCGACGATGCCGTCCTCCTCGCCGCCCACCACGCCGACCTCGATCTCGAGGATGATCTTCGCGGCGGACGCCAGGGCGAGCAGCTCCTTGGCGATGGTGAGGTTCTCCTCCAGCGGCACGGCCGAGCCGTCCCACATGTGCGACTGGAAGAGCGGCTCCTCGCCGTTCTTGACGCGCTCGGCGGAGATCTCGAGCAGCGGGCGGACGAAGCCGTCCAGCTTGTCCTTCGGGCAGTGGTCGGTGTGCAGCGCGACGGTGACGGGGTACTTCTTCGCGACCTCGCGGGCATAGGCGGCGAACGCGACGCTGCCGGTGACCATGTCCTTGATCGAGGAACCGGACAGGTACTCGGCGCCGCCGGTCGAAACCTGGACGATGCCGTCGCTCTCCGCCTCGGCGAACCCACGCAGTGCGGCGTTCAGCGTCTGCGACGACGTGACGTTGATCGCGGGATACGCGAACGCGCCGCCCTTGGCGCGGTCGAGCATCTCGGCATAGGCCTCAGGGGTGGCAATCGGCATGGCGGCACTCCTCGAAATGGTCCCTACCTACCTGACCAGTATGGCTGGGCCGCTCCGCCGGCCTTGCGGCTGGTCAGCTACTCGTCGGTCTGGGTGACCTTCGAGAGGCCACGCGGCGAGTCGGGGTCGAGGCCGAGCCTGCGGGCGAGGGACTCGACGATGAGCTGGGCGGGGACGACCGTGGCCAGCGGGGCGACGGCCTCGGGCAGGTCGGGGCCGGGTACGTGGAGGGAGCAGGCGTGCGCGAACGCCTCGTCGCCGCCGATGCCGATCGTCGCCGCGCCACGTTCGCGCAGGTCAGCGGCCACTTCGGTGAGCCCGTCGAGGACCGGGCCGTCGGGTGGGGCGACGACGATCGCGACGATGTCGTGGTCGACGATCGCCATCGGGCCGTGCCTGAGGTCGGCGTAGGACAGGCCGCGCACGGGACGCAGGCAGGTCTCCTCGAGCTTCAGCGCCACCTCGAGCGCCGTGCCGAACAGCAGACCTCGACCCGAGACCAACGTCTCCTGCGTCTGGGCGATCTTCGCGGCCGCCTCCTCGACGCCGCCGGCTTCCGCGGCCAGGCGGGTCATCTCCTGCGGAGCGCGGTCGAGGTGCTGGTCGAGCTCGGTGGGCTTGGGCGCGAGCGCGGTCGCGAGAACGGCCATCGCGGCGAGCTGGGTGGTGTACGTCTTGGTCGCGGGCACTGCCCGTTCGACGCCCGCGTGGGTGACCAGCGCGAGGTCGGCGGCGGAGGCGAGCGCCGAGGCGCCGTCGTTCGTCACCGCGACCGTCCGCGCGCCGCAGTCGGCCGCCCAGGTGAGCGTCTCGATGATCTCCTTGGTCTCGCCGGACTGGGAGACGCAGACGACGAGGGCGTCGGAGAGGTCGAGGTTCGCGTGGTAGTGGGTCGCGACGCTCGGCGCGGCCAGCGCGGCGGGCCGGTGCGCGTGCGTCTCCATCAGGTAGCGGCCGTAGATCGCGGCGTTGTCGGAGCTGCCGCGGGCGACGAACAGGACGTGCCGGCTGCCCTCGGCCAGCTTCGCCAGGTCGGCGCGGAGCGGCTTGAGGGCATCGAGAGTCCGCGCGACGGCCTCCGGCTGCTCGGCGATCTCGATCGCCATCTGCGTCGTCATGCGGTGCCTCCTGCTCGTCATACGTCCTGGCGCGGAAGCTACCGGCATCGTTTCGACCGTGTCGAGAACGGGACCACAACATCACGTGATCCGCTGTGGACCACTACAGGTCGTGCCGGCTGGTAGGCGAGACTAGGACTCGTGGACGGTTGGACCTGCCCTGACTGCGAGCGGACGTTCGCTCGGCGGCATCAGTCGCACGAGTGTGCGCCGGCCATGTCGTTGGAGGAGTACTTCGCTACCGGCCATGAGCGGGAGCGGGCGGTCTTCGAGGCCGTCTACGCACACGTTCGGACGCTGGGGCCGGTGCAGGTCGAGCCGGTCTCCGTCGGCATCTTCATCAAGCGCGGCGGGTCGTATCTGGAGCTGCGGCCGAAGACGAAGTGGGTCGCGCTCTCGTTCGGGCTCGACCGTACGGTGACGGACGAGCGGATCGCGCGCAAGGTCGTTCCGGGTGCGACGCGCAGGTGGCATTTCGTCAACCTGCGCGGCCCGGAGGACGTCGACGACGTTGTCAAGGGATGGTTGACGGAGGCGTACTTCCTTAGGTGAGCGCCGGCGCGTCTGGCAGTTTCGCCAACGCTGCTTCGACATCTGCGTCCGCGAACGTCAGGTCGGTCAGCTCGCCGGCGTGGTACGCCGCGTACGCCGCCATGTCGAAGTGCCCGTGGCCGGACAGGTTGAACAGGATCACGCGCTCCTCGCCGGCTTCGCGGGCCGCGGCGGCCTCCTCGAAGACGACCTGCAGCGCATGTGCCGGCTCGGGGCCGGGCACGATCGCCTCGGCCTTGGCGAACGCCACTGCCGCGGCGAAGGCGGAGGTCTGCGCCACCGCGCGAGGCTCCACGATGCCCGATTTCACCAACGCACACAGCGAAGGCGCGTCGCCGTGGTACCGCAGCCCGCCGGCGTGGACCGGCGGTGGGACGAAGTCGTGCCCGAGCGTGTACATCGGCAGCAGCGGCGTGAGGCCGACCGTGTCGCCGAAGTCGTACCCGTACACCCCACGCGTCAACGTCGGGCAAGCCGCCGGCTCGGCCGCGACGAACCGGGTGTTCAGGCCCTCCCGTCGCGAGTGCCGGATCAACGGGTACGCGATGCCGGCGAAGTTCGACCCACCACCGACACAGCCGATCACGACGTCCGGGTACTCACCCGCCATCTCCAGCTGCTTGATGGCCTCGGAGCCGATGACCGTCTGGTGCAGGCAGACGTGGTTGAGGACCGAGCCCAGCGCGTAGTGCGTGTCCGCCGACTTCGCCGCGATCTCGACGGCCTCGGAGATCGCGATCCCCAACGATCCGTACACGTTCGCGGCCTGCGAGCGCCCCGCGTCGGTGCGGTCGGACGGCGAACGGTGCACCGTTCCGCCCCAGGTCTCGATCATCGCGCGGCGGTAGGGCTTCTGGTCGTAGGAGACGCCGACCATGAACACCTCGCACTCCAGCCCGAACAGCTGGCAGGCGAGGGCCAACGACGAACCCCACTGCCCGGCGCCGGTCTCGGTGACGAGCTTCCGTACGCCTTCCTGCTTGTTGTAGTACGCCTGCGCGACCGCGGTGTTGGGCTTGTGCGAGCCGGCCGGGGAGACGCCCTCGTACTTGAAGTAGATGTGCGCGGGCGTGTCCAGCGCCTTCTCCAGGCGCCGCGCGCGGATCAGCGGCGTCGGCCGCCAGAGCGCGTAGATGTCGCGGACCTCGTCCGGGATCGGGATGTCCGGCTCCGTCGAGACCTCCTGCAGGATCAGGCCCATCGGAAACAGCGGTGCCAGGTCGTCCGGCCCGAGCGGTTGCTTCGTACCCGGGTGCAACGGCGGCGGGGGCGGCGACGGCATGTCGGGTATCAGGTTGACCCAAGTCCGCGGGATTTCCGACTCGGGGAGCAGGAACTTCGTCGGGCTCATGAAGCCCATCCTGCCGAGGTTTGGCGGAGCACGCGAGGATATGACCCATGACGTCTGACAACCTGCTCGGCGGTCCGCCCGAGACGAAGCTGCCGGAGAACGACGACGCACGCGCGCTGCTGGACGGTGGCAGCGATCCGGGCGACGTGGCCCGCGCGCACCCGACGTACTCCCTCGCCTGGGCCCTGCTGGCCGAGCGTGCCCTCGCCGACGGCAAGGACCTCGAGCCGTACGCGTACGCCCGCGTCGGCTACCACCGCGGCCTCGACTCCCTCCGCCGCAACGGGTGGAAGGGGCACGGCCCGGTGCCGTGGGAGCACGAGCCCAACCGCGGCTTCCTGCGTGCCCTCGCCGCCCTGAGCAAGGCGGCCGGCCTGATCGGCGAGGCGGAGGAAGAGGAGCGCTGCCGTACGTTCCTCACCGACTCCAGCGCGACCGCGGCCAAGGAACTGCTCGGCTAGCTCGATCGGGCCGTATCGTGTCCGGGGTGTCGCGAACGGGTTCTGAGCCTCGCGTGATCCTCGACGGGCCGGTACCGAAGCATGTGCAGCTTCGGGAGATCCTCGAGGCCCTCGTCACGCGCGAGCTCGGGCCGGACCGGGCGATTCCGTCGGAGCGGGAGCTGATGGCGGAGTACGGGGTCTCGCGGATGACCGTGCGGGAGGCGATCGGGCAGCTGGTCGTCGAGGGGCGCCTCTATCGCGTGCGAGGCAAGGGGACGTTCGTCGCCGCCCCTCGCGTCGACTCGATGCTCGAGCTCACCAGCTTCACCGAAGATATGCGCCGGCGCGGGCACGAGCCGTCCACGGTGGTCCTGCGATCGGTCGAGCTGGTCCCGCCCCTCGTCGTGAGGCGAGCCCTCAGGCTCGGGCCGAGCGACACCGCGTACCGGATCGAGCGACTCAGAATCGCCGACGGGATCCCGATGGCGCTGGAGGACGGCTGGTACGTCGCCGAACCCCTCCCCGGCCTCCTCGACCGCGACCTCTCCGGCTCCCTTTACACGATGCTCGCCAGAACGTACGGCGTCGTCATCGACGGCGCCAAGCAGTCGCTCCGCAGCGAGATCGCCGACGCCCAGACCGCACGCATCCTCGGCTGCCCCGTCGGCGCCCCGCTCCTGGTCCTCGACCGCACGTCCTCCGCCGGCACCAAGCCGGTCGAGCGCATCGTCTCCTGGTACCGAGGTGACCGCTACCAGGTCCACATCGACCTCGCCCGCCTCAGCGGCCCCGACGGCACGCCCTGGCAGCGCAGTCGCTAAACAGCGGCGTTGTCCCGCACCCACAAGCCAATGAGCCCGCGGAAGTGGGAGACGAAGCGGTCGTGCTCGAAGCTCGGGTACGTCGCCCGAACGGTGTCCACGAGCAGCGTGTCGAAGTCCGGCGAGGACACCCAGTCGCGCACGATCGAGTCCAGCGACGGCAACGAGGACGCGCAGAACTCCTGATACCGCTCGGTCTCGAAGTACTCCTCCGCCAACTCCCCATACAGAGAAAGCTTCTCCGAGTACGACAGATCCTCCCGATCCGCCACGTCGAAGTATCGCGCCGTGTCCAAGTCAAGCCGCGGTTGACGACGCGTCACAGCGCAGAACGCGGTCCACTTCAACAAGGCGGAGATGGCCCACGGGAAGTAGTAGTGCAAGGACGTGATGGCGATGTCCGGGCAAGCGTTCGCATAGTCGATCGGGTGCACCGAGTCACCCCGAACCAACGACTCGCAGGAGTTGAACTCCCAACGGAAGAAGGCGTTGATCAACCGCGAGATCTTCAAGACCTCGGAACCCGCCGACGGGGACAGGAAGTCGTGCGAGACCGCGTACCGCTCGTGCATAGGAAGATCGGGCCGGAAGTTCATCACCATCGTCTCCGCGCCAATCGTCAACGAGCGCGCGAAAACGTCGTACCCCTCCACCGAAGCCTGCAGGTGCATCAGCCGCTCACCCGACTCGTCGTACGCGCGGTGCAGCTCGTCGGGACTGGTGATCCGCGAAACCCCGACCCAAGCCCCACCGTCGTACGGCTTCATGAACAGCGGATACCCGACCTCCGACGCCACCGAGTCCAGATCGAAAGGCAGGTTGTACTTCGTCGCCGTATAGGCCCACCGCGCGTTGTCCACCGGATGCTTGTACGGCACCAGCCACGTCGACGGCACCTTCAAGCCCAGCCGGATCATCGCGCAGTACGCCGCGTGCTTCTCCATCGACTGGAACGTGAACGGGCTGTTCAACAGGTACACGTCGTCCATCAACGCGACCTTCTTCAACCACTCCCGCGGCACGTAGTACCAGTACGCGAGCCGGTCGATCACCACGTCGTGCCGGGGCACCGCGCGCAGGTCGAACGGTTCGATCGTGATCCGTTCGGTCTCCAACGTGTGCGGCCGTCCCGAGGCATCGGGCACCGGGCCGAGCCGGCGAACGAGCTCCTCGAACGCCCGTGGCCAGTCCTCCTCGGTCCCCAGCAGCAGCCCGATCAGATGCTCGGTGCGATCCCGGCGCGCCATGTGCTCTCCTTCACCTCAGCAGAACCTCGGCAGATGATGGGCGAGCTGCGCCCGCCAAGACGGCCAGTCGTGGGGAACGTCGTGTCCCCAGACGTCGAGCTCGCAGCGAATCCCCTTCTCCTTAAGGATGTTCGCCATCCGGTACGTCGACGGCAACGCGCCGGTCGTGTCCTCCCACATGCCCTGCCCGACCACGAGCAGCACCGACAGCCGCGAGCGCAGCCAGGTCAGGTGGTCGCCGGACAGGTGCGGGACGAAGTCGGTCGGGATGGTGAAGTAGGACGTGTCGCCGCGGTCGCCCCATCCGTTCCACAGCGACGGGTCGTAGCTGCCGGAGAAGCAGAGCGCCAGCGGGAACCGGTCCGCCCGCCGCAGCGCGAACGTCAGCGCGTGGAACGCCCCGAGCGAGGCGCCGAACGTCATGACCTCCTGCACCGCACCGCCCAAGTCGGCGTCGATGAACGGGAGCACCTGCTCGAGGATCCAGCCCTCGTACGCGACGTGCTGGCGGGCGCGCTCCTCCAGCGGCAGGGACTCGTTCGACCAGCTCGAGCCGTCATGGGAGTCGACGGCGTAGATCTTCACCCGGCCGCCGTCCACCAGGTCGCGGACCGCCTCCAGCATCCCGTTGTTCTCGAAGTCCCAGGCCCGCCCCTGCTCGGAAGGGAACACCAGCAGCGGCCGGCCGAAGTGGCCGTACGCGATCACCGTGCCGGCGCCGCCCACCTGCGGGGCCGGAAGGGTCACCACATCGCGCCGAGTCACGCGGCTTACGTTACTGGCGCGTCAAGACCGCGTTGATGAGTTCGGTCAGAGCGGGATCGAGGGCGTCGCGCCAGGCGACGAAGTTGTGAGCGTCGGGGACCTCGACGAGGCCGACCGGATAGCCCTGCGTGCGCAGCAGATCGGCGAGCCGGCGGTTGTTGCCGAGGTTCTCCTCGACCGTTCCGCAGGTGATCGTGACCGGAATCGGTCTGATCTTGATGGTCGACTCCGGCTCGGCCAGGCTCGCGACGAACGCGGTGACGGGCGCGAAGCCGGAGAAGTCGCGCTCCTGCGGATCCAGCTCCGGCGTGAAGAACGAGCCGGACTGCAGGAAGAGGCCGGCGAACGTGTCGGGATGGGTCCGGTGCAGGTGCGTCATCGCGAGCGCGCCGAGACTGACGCCGAGGCCGATCGGACGGCCTTCGGTGAGCTCTCCCAGCGCTGGGAGGACGGTCGCGGCCATCGCGGTCGCGTAGGCGGGGTTCGCGGAGTACCAACGGTTGCGGTCGCCGGGCGCCACGAGGGCGACGCGAAGGGGCGGGAGCTTCGCGGCGGCGAACGTGGTGAACTGCGCGAGCCGGTCGTACTCCGGGCCGTCGTGGGCGACGACCATCGGCAGCTTGCCGCTCGCGCCTTCCGGGGTCCAGACGCGAACGTGGATCGGGCCGCCGAGCTCGTCGGCCGGGAAGGCGAGGTCCTCGTACGTCCCCTCGGCCGGCGTGGTGAGCCAGTCCGGCGCGACGTAGCCGGGCAGCTCGAGCACCGACTTCTCGCCGAACGCGCCGGGCGCGCGCAGCTCGTTGGCCGGGTCGCAGATCTCCTGCCGCTCGCCGCTGCTGGCCCGCAGCTCCAGGCGGTACTCCATGCGCAGGACGTCCGGCCTCGGCAGCGTGAGCGCCCAGCCGCCGGGAACGGACCGGAAGTCGAGCAATTCACCCGGAACGCCGATCTCCTGCACCAGCCGTACGGCGGCGAGCTCGTGCTCAGGGTCGGCAAAACCCCAGGTCACAGCGCCGCCGACGACGCGCGGACCCGGTTCGACCGCCTGCGCGAGGTCGCCGGAGGGTTGCATCCGGCCACCATAGGCAGCCGTCCGACGAGAACGCCCGCGCCACGACTGTGACGTTCTCCACGCTCGCTAGCCTCAGCGGGTGACGACAAGGCTGATCCTCGACTGCGACACCGGCTCCGACGACGCGATCGCGATCTTCGCCGCCGCGACGCATCCCGACCTCGACCTGGTCGCCGTCACCACGGTGAACGGGAACGTCGCGCTCGAGCACACCACCGAGAACACCCTGCGCGCCCTCGACCACGTCGGCGCCAAGGTCCCCGTCTACCCGGGTGCGGCGCGCCCGTTCGTACGCCCCGACTTCCCGATCCCGCGCGACATCCTGAACGAGGGCAGCGAGTTCCAGCTGGCGCTCCTCGACCTCCCCGCCGCGGTGTCCACCCCGGAACGCGAGAACGCCGTCCGTTTCCTCGTCGACACCTACCTGGACGACGCCAACGCCGACGTGACGCTCGTCGCCATCGGCCCGCTCACCAACGTCGCCCTCGCCCTCGCGACCGAGCCGGCGCTCGCCGCACGCATCCCGCGCCTGGTGATCATGGGCGGCGCCGCGTTCGCGAACGGCAACGTCAGCGTCGCCGCTGAGTTCAACATCTGGGTCGACCCGGAGGCGGCGGAGGCGGTGTTCAGCGCCGGCATCCGCGAGGTCGTCGTCGTTCCGCTCGACGCCACCCACAGCGCGCCGCTGACGAACGCCGACTGCGACGAGTTCGACGCCATGGGAACGCCCGCCGCCACAGCCACCGCGAGCCTGATCCGGCACCGCCTCACCACCGGCCAGGAGGGGGCGGAGGCCTCGCCCGTCCACGACCCCATGTGCGTGGCCTACCTCGCCCGCCCCGACCTCTTCACCGAGTCCGTCGAGGCCTACGTCAGCGTCGAGACCACCGGCAGCAAGACCCTCGGCCAGCTCCTCGTCGACACCCGCCCGTACCGCAAGGAGCAACCCAACGCCACCGTCGCCCTCCGCGCAGACCTCGACGTCTACCGCGACTTCCTCCGGACGGCGTTCCGCCCACCCAGCTAGGGCGCCAGCTGCGCGCGCACCCGCTTGGGGGCGCGCGCTGTCCAGGAGTCCGTCAGCACCTCGGCGAGCTCCTCGGCAGACAGCCGATCGAGCCACGCGAAGACCGCGGAGGTGAAGGCCCGGACGATCCAGTAGGTCTCGGGAGCGGACCGCGCCAGCCCTTCACGGTCGCCGGGCGACAGGGTCCAGAACTGCAGGATCTCCCGTCCGTCGTCGTATCGCAGCCGAGCGAACTGCCGCCCGCCGACGTAGTACGCCGGCGACCCCTCGTGCGCCTCGCCCAGTGCCACCGACGGCAGGCGTACGGCGAGGTCGCCGACGTCGTTCCAGGTGGCCACGGCTCAGGCAGCGCCGTCGGCGGCGACGAAGTGCATCGGGTCGCCCCAGCCGAGGTCGTCCACGCCCACGGCGCGGAGAGCGTCGACGACGACCATGCGGCGCATGGCCGAGAACGTGAGGACGTGGGCGACCATCCCGCCGTAGGTGAACACGTGCGGCGGCTGGCAGGTCGAGTCGACGAACGTCTCGTCGAAGCGTCCCTCGTCGTTCAGCGACCGGGCGAGCTCGGCGAACCGCGGACCCACGACCTCGTACCGGTCCTTCAGCTGCGCCAGCGACACCGCACGGCCAGCTTCGGGGAACGTGAACGGCTCGTCCGCCACCGCGGCCAGCCACATCTCGAGCTGCCACACCATCCGGTCCAGCTGCCGCCGGATGGTGATCGGCTCCTCGTCGGGTACGGCAGCGGCGAGCGGGCGATCCACCGCCGATGCCTCGAGGGACGCCGAACGGGAGATCAGCTCCCCCACCAGCCACACGTGGTGCTCGACCATCTTCACCAGAACGTCCATGCCGTTGACCTTTCTGCGCGCGGGCAGGCGCAAGCCCGCCGGCGGATGGAAGTGGACACCGCTGGGCGCCTCGAGGAAGAACCGATGCGACGCCCGCTGCCTCCAGACCTTCGGCGCGAGACCGTACGCCCGTGAGAACGCGCGGGTGAACGCCTCGTGCGACCCGAAGCCCGCCTCGATCGCGATGTCGAGGATGGTCGAGGAGGTGCTGGCGAGCTGGTACGCGGCCCGTTCGAGCAGCAGCCGCCGGCGCAACGCCGACGGCGACTCACCCGCGACTGCGGTGATCACCCGGTCGAAATGGAATCGGGACAGGTGTGCCCGGTCCGCGAGATCACGACCCGTCGTCCCGGGCTCGTCGAGGCTCGAGGCCACGTCGTCCAGGAAGGTCGCGAACACGTCCGGCGGGTTCATGTCGGCAACTCTGCCTCCGCTCCGAGGCGAGGGACTTGATCGAGATTGCTCAGTATCGAGGTCGCCACCTCGGTACGCACCCGTTATGCTGGCCGGCATGTGTATGAACTTCAGCTGCGCCTTCTTCGTGCGCCTGCGGTCAGAACGCCTCACCGAGTCTCGGTGACGGTCTGACCGGCCTTCTGCACTTCTGACGAATTCCGCATGACCGTACCGAGTGAGCTCGGTGGGGCTTTCGCGCGCCCGTTTCCGCCGCGACCCCACTCGAGGACCTCATGCGTACGCATGCACCCCACAACCATGCGGGCATTCATCTGCTCCGCGACACCCACGTCATCCAGAAGCTGATCAAGTCCGCAGACCCGAACCCCGGCAGTCTCGTGCTCGACCTCGGCGCCGGCCCGGGCACGCTCACCGCCCCGCTCGCCGACACCGGCGCGCGGGTGTTGGCGATCGAACGGAACCCGGAGTTCGTTCGCAGGTTGGAGAAACGCTTCGCCGAACGTACGAACGTCCGCGTCGTCCACCAGGACCTGCGCAAGCTGTCCCTGCCGCACCGGCCGTTCCAGGTCGTCGCGTCGATCCCGTACGCGCTCTCGACGTTCCTGCTCCGCTGCCTGCTCGGTCCGCGCAATACCCCACTGCAGAAGGCAGATCTCGTCGTGGAGTGGGGGTTCGCCCGCAGGATCACTGGGCCGCATCCACGCGATCTCGACACCGCGTGGTGGGCAGCGCGGTTCGATTTGCGAATACAGCAACGGATTCCGGCCAAGCTGTTCGCTCCGCCACCGCGCGTCGACTCCGCACACGTGACGGTCCGCGCCCGCGAGGGCAGCAGATCCGCCCGTACCCAGCGAGCGCTCTGGGGACTGCTCGCCACGACCTACATGAGCAAGGGCGGACTACCACTGCGCTCGGTTCTCGCCGAGCTCGTCAACGGCAAACGCGCACACCGGTTGGGCAAAGGCTTCCCCGCGAACGCCGACGACCTCACCCCCGACGACTGGGCGGAGCTGGCAAGCAAGCTCGCCGCCGAGGACGTCCCGCTCCCCAGGCTCCCTGTCCAGCTCGAGCGGCGCTAGCCGGCCGACGGGCAGCCACGTTCACAGGGGCGTTGTGGCGTGGCTGCCCGTCGCTGGGGTTCCGTGGCTCTACTTGGTCGCGGCAGCCGGGGTGCTCGTATAGGACGGGCCATCGCCGTCCTGGTTGTGCACCGCGAGCCAGCGGCCGTTCTCGTACGTGAACGTCACGCCGATCACGAAGTTGATCGGGTCGGCGCCCGGCGCCGGTGTGAACACCGAGTCGAACAGCACGAACCCGGTCGTGCAGCCCTGGACCTCGCGGGTGAGCTCCTTGAACGTCTGCGTCCAGCCGGTGCTCTTGAAGAACGGCTCGATGAACGCCATCGTCCGCTTCTTGCCGTACATCACCTCGCCGTCGGCGAAGATCGCGGTCACGTCGGGGTGCAGGACGGACGCGAACCGCTTGGCGTCGCGCTTGTGAGTCGAGTCGACGTACGTGTGGACCGCGCGGTCGAAGCTGGACCGGCAGCCGTGGTTCCCGTGCTGCGTCGTCACGGCGGTGGCCGTGGGGACGGCGGCCGCGGCGAGCAGGGCCAGGGCGGGGAGAAGGGTGCGGGCGCGTCTGATCATGCGGCGCAGTGAAGCGACGGCCGGCGCTGGAGCGGTAACGATTCGATTCTGATCGAACGCCGAGGGCCGGTTCCCGACTTAAGGTGTGGCCGTGATCGTGGTCGACCTGGACAGCGCGAGCCTGGCCCGGCTCCGGTTCGCGCCTTCGCCGGCGTACGAGCTGCTCGGCTGGCTCCTGCTCGCCTCGCAGGAACGCCGGCATCCCGTGTTCGGCGACCCCGGCGCGGGCGCTCGGACGGCTTTGCGGCACCCCGACGTACGACTCGTGGCGTCCCTACTTCCGCCTGGTGGGCGCGGCTACACGCCTGACTTCCTCACGCCGCCGCCTCCGCACAGCGGGCCGCGCGCGTTCGAGGAGCAGCTCGAGGCGGTCGCCTCGGCGGACCCGGAGGTCGTGGCGCGCGAGGTGGGGTGGTGCGAGCTGCTCGCCCACCGCCTGGCCTCGGAGACGCGGTCGGAGGTCCAGAAAGGCTCCCTCGCCAGCCGGGTCGCGGCGGGGATGCGGGCGTTCTGGCAGGCGACTCTGGCCGACGGCTGGTCGACGCTGCGGACGTCGCTCGACGCCGACATCCGGACCCGCGCGGACCGGCTCGCCGCCGAGGGAGCGGGCGCCGTGCTCGGGTCGATCCACGAGAACGTGCGGTGGACCGGCGAACGGGTCGAGATCGAGTGGACCGGGGAGTTCGAGCACGAGAACGTACGCGACTCCGACATCGTGCTCTCGCCGTCCGCGATCTGCTGGCCACGGCTCAGCGTGCAGCTGCACGACCACACGATCTTCTGCTATCCGGCGGAGGGGATCGGCGGCTCGGGTCCCGGGCAAGCCGACCGGATGGAGGCGGTGGCCGACCTGCTGGGCGCCAGCCGCGCGGCCCTGCTGGCCGACCTGACCGAGCCGCGCTCGACCGGCGACCTCAGCCGCCGGCACCAACTGGCCCCGGCAACCGTGTCCCACCACCTCGGCGTCCTCCTCCGAGCCGGCCTCGTCGACCGCTCCCGCGACGGCCGTACCGTCCACTACCGCCGCAGCATCCGCGGCGACGCCCTAGTCGCCTGAACCCGCCCGGGGATGGTGCCGGGGCGCCGCCTGACTGGGTCGGGGACACCCCTGTCCCATAGGTTCGGACCAGGGTGCCCCCGACCCAACAAGCCGGCACGGTTCGGGGTCACCGCCCCGTGATCATGATCGTGATCATGAAGCCAAACAGGCCTATAGCACCGCTCCGGCTTCATGATCACCATCATGATCACCGCTGGTGGCGGGCAGCGGGGATCGATCAGCTGTCGAGCCAGGCGTCGAGCTGGGCCTTCAGGCGGGACTTGGGCTGGGCGCCGACCGTTCCGCCGATGGGTTCGCCGTTGCGGAACAGGAGCATCGTCGGCATCCCGCGGACGCCGTACTGGATCGTCGTCTGCTGGTTGGCGTCGACGTCCAAGGTCGCGAACGTGACGCGGCCGGCGTACTCCTCCGCGAGGGCCGCGAGGACTGGCGCGAGTTGGTAGCACGGCGGGCACCAGGTGGCCCAGAAGTCAACGAGTACGGGCAGATCGCTGCGCAGGACGCGGGCTTCGAAGTCCTCGTCCGTCACGGTGATGGTCAGGTCGTTCGATGTACCGAGCACGTGCTCTCCTCGACAGGTAGGGCGTTCGCCTTGGCCAGCTGCGACTCCAGATGCGCGCGGACGAGGGCGAGGCGGTCCGTGAGGCCGTCGATCTCGGTGATCTTCCGCCGATAGACCGCCACGGAGTCCGGGCACTCGTCGCCGGCCGCGTGCCCGGAGCGCAGGCATTCGACGAACGGGCGGGTCTCCTCCAGCGCGAAGCCGATCTCGAGCAGCGAGCGGATCTCCTCGACGAGTCGCTGGTCCGACTCGTCGTACGAGCGGTACCCGTTCGCCCTCCGGCGCGCGGGCAGCAGGCCCAGCCCCTCGTAGTACCGCAGCGCCCGGGTGGTCGTCCCGGTCCGCTCGGCGAGCTCTCCGATCCGCATCTGGCCTCCTTCACTGTCGACGTTAAACGTTGACCTCGACGTCAACGCCAGTCCGCGCGTCGTTGTGCCCAAACGGTCGAGAAGGGGTAAATACGCGCTATGAACCTCTTGCAGTGGCTCCGCAAGCGCCTCTTCCGCGGCGGGCAGGACGATCGGCCGGTGCGCGAGCCCGAGCACGACGACCGTCCGGACAAGACCACGGACAAGCACGAGTAGCGATTCCGCGAACGGCGCACGGTCGCCCAACGGGAGCGGGATGATCGAGCATGACCGCTTCCGTAGATCGACGCGAGGTGCTCGCGGAACGCCTGGTAGGGCAGCTCACTGGGGCATTGGACCTGTTCTGCGTCTATCTGGGCGTCGAGCTCGGTCTGTACGGTCACCTGCGCTCGCCGCTGACCGCGCCGGAGCTCGCCAATGCTGCCGGCATCGCGCCGAGGTATGCGCGGGAGTGGCTGGAGCAGCAGTACGTGTCGGGGCTGGTGGACTGCGAAGATCCCGCGCTGCCTGAGGATGCGCGGGTCTACTCGCTCCGCGCCGACCATGCCGAGGTGCTGTCGGACGTGGACAGCGCGTTCTACCTCGGCGCACATTCGACCCAGCTGGCGGGCATCGCTCGGGTGATTCCCGCGCTGGTACAGGCGTTTCGGGAGGGCTCGGGCGTTCCGTACGCCGCGTACGGGCAGGAGATCCGGCGCGGGATCGCGGCCGGCAACCGGCCGATGTTCCTGCACGAGCTGGGCTCGTCGTGGCTGCCTTCGATCCCGGACGTCGATGCGCGGCTGCGCGCGCAGCCCGCGGCGACGGTGCTCGATCTGGGCTGTGGGCTGGGGGCGTCGACGATCGCGATCGCCCGTGCGTACCCGGACGTCCGCGTGGTCGGCGTCGACCTCGACGCCGACTCGATCGCCGAGGCCACGGCGTCGGCCGGAGACCTGGCCGACCGGGTCACGTTCGTGGCGGGGTCGGCGGTCGGGCTGCCGGAGGGCCCGTTCGAGCTGGTGACGATCTTCGAGGCCCTGCACGACATGGGCGATCCGGTGTCGGTGCTGCGTGCGGCTCGGGCGGTGCTGGCGCCTGGCGGGGCGGTGCTCGTGGCCGACGAACGGGTGGCGGACACGTTCGGACCGGGCGCGGCGGACCCGATCGAGCAGCTGATGTACGGCTTCTCGGTGCTGCACTGCCTGCCCGCGACGATGGCGGAGTCGCCGGTGGAGGCGACCGGCACGGTGCTGCGGGCGCCGACCGTACGTCGCTGGGCCACGGCGGCCGGGCTCGAGTGCGAGGTGCTACCGATCGAGAACGACTTCTGGCGCTTCTACCTGATGCGCTAGGACTCCAAGTCGAGGTCGCGCGGGATCTGGTCCGGCTCGACGTCGGGGCGGAGGCGGATCAGCCGGGAGCCGTGGCGCCAGCGACCGGCCTGGGTCGCGGGGTCGATCCGGATCTCGGCGACGACGCTGGGCTCGACGCGGTAATACTCGGTGGGGCCCTTGCCGCCCATCCAGAACGCCTCCAGCAGCTCCGGCCAGGGGTGGTCGTCGGTGGGCGTGATGACCTTGGCGACCTCGGCCGCGTGGTGGTCGCTGAGCGGGACCGTACGGGCGACGACGCGCAGCTCGCCGGTGCCGTCGGTGACGTAGCGGCCGAGGATCAGCTCGGTGGGCCGTTCGACCGAGCCGGTGACGCCGCCGATGATGACCTCGGTGGTCGCGTACGCCTTGACCTTGTGCCAGCCGCGCTGGCCGGAGCGGTACTTTTCTCCACCCTGCTTGACGACCAGGCCCTCGACGCCGACCTGGCTGAGCTGGTCGAACCACTGCTCGGCGAGTGCCCGCTCGGCGGTGTGCATGCCGAGCGTGAGCGGGCTGCCCTTCGGAACGTGCTCGGCGAACAGGTCCTCGAGCTCCTCGCGTCGTTCGGCGAGCTTGAGGTCGCGGAGGTCGCGGCCCTCGCGTTCGAGGACGTCGAACACGATGTAGTGGCAGGGGAACTCCTTGGCCACCTGGGTCGCCCGCCGCCCGGCGGCGTTGCGGAGCTGGAGCGCGCCGAAGTCGAGCCGGCCGTCCACCCAGCAGACCAGCTCGCCGTCGATGACGGTTTCGGGCGGGATCGCGGAGGCGATCGCGTGGGCGATGTCCGGGAACGGCAGGTTCATCGAACGCAGCCGCCGGGAGTTCAGCTCGACCTTGCCGCCCTCGTCGACCCTGGCGATACAGCGGAACCCGTCCCACTTCGGCTCGTACCGCAACCCCGCCCGCCCACCGGTCGCGGCGGCCGGCAACCGTTCGACGATCGTGGCCAGCATGGGCTCGAGGGCACTACGGATATGCACACCCCTAGCCTGCCCTGCCGGTCGCGTAGACGAGACAGATGTCCTCGACGTCGGTGCCGGAGTCGGACCAGGTCACGCGTACCCGGCGCTCCAGCTCAGCGACGTTCGCCAGCGCCGCCTCGACGTCGCGCGCGAGCGGCGTGAACGAGCCTTCGTAGCGGAAGTTCCACACGTTGAGCACGATGCGCCCACCCGGACGGACGACTCCGGTCAGCGCGGACGTGATGTCGGTCAGCTCGGTGAGGTACCTGGCGTAGTCGCCGTCGAGGGACTGGTAGCCCGACAGGGGATTCTGCGGATGGTTGGTGAGCGTCATGAACGGTGGCGACGTCATCACCAGGTCAGCCGTGGGCAGGTCGAGCCGATCGAGCGCCCGCGTGTCGCCCTCGACCACGGCGTCGTCGCCGAGCCGCTTGCGGATCTCCGCGGCGAGCTCCGGCACGATCTCGACGCCGAGTCCACGGCGGCCAAGCCGCCGCGCGACCGCGATCGTCGTCCCGTAGCCGGCGAACGGGTCGAGCACCAGCTCACCCGCCGCCGTGTACTCGCCGACGAACACCTCGGCCAACCGTTCGAACGAAGGCTCAGCCTCACCGGCGAGCGCGAGCTCGGATTCGATCATCGCCACCAACCTAGGCGAGGCGTCACCGAGGCCAAACAGGTTTTTGGCCGGCCCCGGGTTCCAGGCCAGGGCCGGCCAGCTAGCCACCGGAGCGTGGGGGATCAGGGCACGTGCTCCGGTGTCTTACGTTCTTAGTTCTACGCCGATCGACTGGGAAACGACTGGGATCGCGACTACGTACCCCATTACGTAGCCAGCTCGGGCACTGGCGGCGGGCCGTCGGACCAGCGGACCAGGCGGCGGGCCTTGCCGACCTCGACCCGCGGCAACGACCCGGCCGCCACCACGACCAGCGAGCAGGTCAGGCCCAACCGCTCGCGCAACGCCCCGACGAGGTCGCGGGCCAGGTCGGCGCCAGCCGAAGCCAACGGCTCCACCACCACGCGCAGCTCCGGCCGCGCGGGCACCCTGCGATCCTCCACGATCAGGTAGTACGGCGACACCCGCTCGTCCGCGAGCAGCACCGCCTCGATCTCGGTCGGGTACACGTTCACCCCGCGCACCACCAGCATGTCGTCGGTACGTCCGAGCAGCTTCGACATCCGCCGCAACGTCCGCGGCGACCCGTCGACCGGCCCCGCCAACGAAGCCACGTCGCCGGATCGGTAACGCAACAAAGGCATTCCGGTCTTCGTCAACGTCGTGAACACCAGCTCCCCCGGCGTCCCGTCCGGCACCGGCGTCCCGTCCGCGGCGACCGCTTCGACGTAGAAGTGGTCCTCGGCCACATTCAACAAGCCGTCCGAGTCCAACGACTCGCAAGCCACCCCCGGCCCGATGATCTCCGACAGCCCGTAGATGTCCAACGCCCGAATCCCCAACAACGACTCGATCTGCGCCCGCATCGCGTCCGTCCAAGGCTCCGCGCCATGCAACCCGACCCGCAACGCGGGCGCCGAGATCCCCGCCGCACGCATGGCCTCGCCGAGATAGATCGCGTACGAAGGCGTGCAGGTCAGCACGTCCGCGCCCACGTCCACGAGCAGCCGGATCTGCCGCTCGGTCATCCCACCCGACAGCGGCAGCACGGTCGCCCCGAGCCGGATCCCGCCGTGATGAACGCCGAGCCCACCGGTGAACAGCCCGTAGCCGTAAGCGTTGTGGATCACGCTCCCCCGCGTCGCCCCTGCCCCACCGAGAGCTCGCGCCATCACGTCCGCCCAGACAGACAGGTCGAAAGCGGTGTAAGGGATCAGCGTCGGCCGCCCACCCGTCCCGGATGACCCGTGCACGCAGACGATCTCGTCGTCCGGCACCGCCCGCATCCCGCGCGGATACGACTCCCACAGATCCGGCTTGCTCACCGTCGGCAGCGAAGCCAGCGAGTCGAGCCGCACGTCCGCGCCAGCGGAAACGCCAGCGGCACGCAGCCGCGCGGCCTGCAAGCCGTCCACAGCGAGCAGCCGGTCGACGAGCGACCGCAACCGCGTCTCCTGGAGATCGCGCCGAACGTCGGGCGCTGCTCCCTCCGCCTCGGCATCCACCAACGGCACAGACGTCATGCGCACAAGATCTAGCACCGCTGGCAGCTAGTGGCCAGCGTCCTTGACGCAAGACGGTTTCCAACGCGGTACTGGTGCACACCAGTCGTGAACGAAGGGGAGCACCCATGCGCAGGTTCGTGCCGATCGTCGCCGCAGCCGCCCTCCTCGCCAGCCTGGCCGCGACCCAGGCCGAGGCGCAGCCCAGCGCAGAACTGCCGACCATCACGCCGACCCCGCAGTCCATCCGGGCGCTCCCCGGCAAACCGGCCACCAAGCTCCGATCCACCACGCTCGACAAGCTCGGCATCCCAGGCCCGCGAGGCCTACCCAAGGGCGGGTACGTCCTCGCGATCCGCGACGGCAAGGTCGCCCTCCAAGGCGCCGACGCGGCCGGAACGTTTTACGGCCAGCAAACCCTCCGCCAGCTCCAGCAGAGCAAGAAGCCCCTTCCCAGCTTGGTGATTCGCGACTTCCCCTCGTTCGCCCTCCGCGGCGGCATGGAGTCGTTCTACGGCAACCCCTGGCCCCAGGCCGACCTGCTCCGCCACCTGGACTGGATGGGCGCGCATCGCATGAACGCGTTCCAGTACACCGTCAGCGGCGACCAACGCACCGCCGGCGCGCTGTGGCGCTCGCTCTACCCGGCAGCCGACCTCGCCAGGTTCCGCGAGGCGATCGAACGAGCGAACGCCAACCACCTCGAGTTCATCTACCGCATCAACCCCGAGGCGAACACCAGCCCGGCGAACGGAATCTGCCACGCGCTCCCCTCGGATCTGAACGCCCTTGTCGCCAGGTACCAACAGCTGTACGACATCGGCGAGCGCACGTTCTCCATCGGCTGGGACGACGTCGGCGGCGACTTCGTCTGCCAGCTCGACCGCGACACGTTCGGCAGCCGGCCGCAACCGCTCAGCGCCGCCCAGGCGCACGTCGTCAACCACGTCTACAACACGTTCATCCGCACGCACGCCGGCGCGAAGCTCGTCACCGTCCCGACCGACTACTGGGACTCCGGCGCGAACCAGGCGCGGCGCCTCGCATTCGCGCAGGCCATCCCCGCCGACGTGCCGATCTTCTGGACCGGCCCGGACGTCGTCTCGACGCAGATCAGCGCGGCCAACCTCGCGAATGCCGAGCAGTCGTTCGGCAACCGCAAGCTGCTGATCTTCGACAACTACCCCGTCAACGACTTCGCCCCGTTCCACCAGCACCTCGGCCCGCTGGTCGGCCGCGACCCGACGCTGGCGAACAACGCGCTCGGCATCCTGGCCAACGAGATGCAGGAGCCCGAGGCCTCGCTGATCTCGCTCTACACGGTCGCCGACTACGCCTGGAACCCGACGGCGTACAACGCGCAGGACTCCTGGGCGAGGTCGCTGCAGGAGTTCGGCGGATCGGCGGCTGGCGCCTTGCGCGACTATGCCGAGGTCTCGCTCTACAACCCGCTGCACCCGAACGGCGCACCACGCCTGCAACCGCTGGTTGACGCGTTCCGCCAGGCCTACAGAACGGGCGGAAACCTCACTACCACAGGGAATGCGCTGCTCGCCGAGCTCGCCAGGATCAAGCCCGCGACAACAACCTTGAGGACGATGGCGAACGCCTCGTTCGTCCGCGACAGCGAGCCGTGGTTCGTCGCGTTCGACAGTCGGGTCGCCGCCGCCGAGAGCGCGGTCCGCGCCCTCCAAGCCCAGAAGGCCGGAGACGTCGCGACCTACCGGAACGAGCGGCGCACGATGGGGAACGCCCTCTCGACCGGCAGCAGGCTCGGCAAGGTGCTGGCGCCGGGCGTCTTCGACGAGCTGTTCGACCTCGCGTCGGCGCCGCGGCCGAACTCGGTGGTGAGGTACGACGACGGCCACCTCGCCACGTTCGCCCGCGGCACGAACGGCCAGCTGCAGTGGTCGCGCCAGGCATCCGAGGGCAGCAACTGGACCGCGTTCGAAGCCGTGCCAGGCCTCACGATGACCGGCCAGCCCGACGTGATCATGGGCCGGAACGGGCTGCCGAACGTCTTCGTCCGAGGCACCGACGGGCAGCTCTGGCACAACTGGCAGACCAGCCCGACCGCCTGGAACGGCTGGCGCGCTCGCGGCGGACCGATCTCCGACAGCCCACGCGCGGTCCTCGACGACGACGGCTCGTGGGTCGTCTTCGCCCGCGACAACAGCGGCGCGCTCACGCACTTGTGGGGCACGGGCGACAGCTGGAGCGCGCTGCATCAGATCGGCGGAATCGCCATGCAGGGCAAGCCGGAGGCGTTCGTGGGACGGAACGGCGCCCTCGCGGTCTTCGTCAGGGGATCGAACAACGCCGTCTGGCACAACTGGCAGACCGGACCCGGAACGGCCTTCGCAGGTTGGAAGAACCTCGGCGGCAGCACCGTCGACGTCCCCGTCGCCACGATGGTGGCGAACGGCGCGTTGAGCGTGTTCATCCGAACGTCGGCAGGCAACGTCGCGACGGCGTGGCAGACCGGCGAAGGAAGCGACTTCAGCGCGTTCCAGCAGCTCGGGACGCTCAGGATCTGGGGCGAGCCGACGGTGGCGGTGAACAACGCGAACGCGATGTCGCTGTACGTACGGGGCGACGGCAACGGCCTGTGGACCAGCTGGCAGAACCTGCCGGGCGACAGCCTCGCCGGCTTCGTGCCCGTAGGGCTTCAGGGAACGATCACCAGCACGCCGCGGGTCGTGGAGAGCCGGCGCGGCGCGTTCAGTCTCTACGCGCTGCAGGGCGCGTCGATGGCCACGGCCTGGCAATGGGCGCCGGGCAGCAGCTGGGCCGGCTGGGCCAACCTCGGCGGCAGCCTCACGCCGTAGCGTCAAGACCCGGTTGACGTCGGATTCCCGCCAGCCCGCGGCGTCCTTCGGTGGCTGACTGGAGGCCATGCGAGAGACACCGCGAGGCTGGTGGGGCGTGGCCTCGGTGACTGCCGGGATCTTCCTGATCGTCACCACCGAGATCCTGCCGATCGGACTGCTCACGACGATCGGCGCGACCTTCGAGATCTCGGCGGGGACGGCCGGGCTGATGATGACGATGCCCGGCTTCCTCGCCGCGATCGCCGCGCCGGTGGTGACGGTCACGACCGCTCGCCTCGACCGGCGGCTGATGCTGGGCGTGCTGATGTCCCTGCTGGCATTGGCGAATCTGCTCGCCGCCATCACGCCGTCGTACGAGCTGATGCTCGTCTCCCGCATCCTGGTCGGCATCGTCATCGGCGGCTTCTGGTCGATCGGCTCGGGCCTGGCCCGACGCCTCGTCCCGTCGACTCGAACGACGCGCGCGACGTCGGTGATCTTCTCCGCGGTGCCGTTCGGGTCGGTGCTCGGCGTGCCCGCGGGAACGTTGATCGGGCACGTCGCGGGCTGGCGGGCGGCGTTCTGGGTGCTGGCAGCGGCGAGCGTGCTCGTCCTCCTGGCGTTGCTGGCCACCGTTCCCGCGCTGCCACCTGAAGGGGCAACGCGACTGCGCGTTCTCGGACACCTGCTGACCAAGCGAGCGATCCGCGCCGGCGTGGTCGCGACGTTCCTCATCGTGCTCGCTCACTTCGGCACGTACACGTACATGACGCCGTTCCTCGAGCAGGTCACCCACGTCGGCCCGGGCATGGTCAGCGCGGTGCTGCTCGCGTACGGCACAGCCGGCATCGCGGGCAACTTCCTCGCCGGCGCAGCCATCGCCCGGAGCCTGCGCGGTACGTTCGCGGCGGCCGCGATCACGCTTGCCGCCTCGACGCTGCTCCTCCCGATCGTCGGGCACAGCACGCCCGGAGCCATCGCGCTGCTGGTCACCTGGGGTCTCGCGTACGGAGCGGTCCCGGTCTGCTCCGGTACCTGGTTCGCTCGCGGCGCGCCAGACCACGTCGAGGCCGCCTCCGTTCTCTTCACCAGCTCGTTCCAGGCCACCATCTCCGCCGGAGCGCTCCTCGGCGGACTCGTCGTCGACGCGAGCGGCCCGAGCACAGTCCTCCTGCTCGGTGGCGCGACAGCGATCGCCGTCCTCGCGGCGTTGCGTGACACATCTGAGAGGTTTGCTTCGTCAGAGGGGTGACAGCACCCCAGCGAAGGAACCGAAGACGTGTCCGATCTCTCCTGGCTGGCCGACCGTTTCGAGGAGCACCGCACGCAGCTGCGCGCGGTCGCGTACCGGATGCTCGGCAACCCGACAGACGCCGAGGACGTGGTCCAGGAGGCCTGGCTGCGCCTCAGCCGGTCCGACCCGGACGAGGTACGCAACCTCGGCGGCTGGCTGACCACGGTCGTCGCCCGCGTCTGCCTGGACCAGCTGCGCAGCCGCAAGGCGCGGCGCGAGGAGCCGAGGGAGCAGCCGCCCGACAAGGTGTCGAACGAGGGCAACCCCGAGCAGGAGGCCGAGCTCGCCGACTCCATCGGCGTCGCGATGCTCGTCGTTCTCGACACGCTCGACCCGGCCGAACGGTTGGCGTTCGTCCTGCACGACATGTTCGCGGTCCCGTTCGACGAGATCGCCCCCATCGTCGGCAGAACGTCCGCCGCCGCGCGGATGCTCGCGAGCCGGGCCAGGCGCCGCGTCCAGGGCGCGGGGACGAGCTACGACCCCAAGGACACCGGCAGGCAACGCGAGGTCGTCGAGGCGTTCCTCGCCGCGGCGCGGGGCGGAGACCTGCGGAAGCTGCTCGAGATCCTGGACCCCGACGTCGTCTTCCGCGCGGACGCGACTGCGAGGGTCAACGGCGCGACGGACGACCTGCACGGCGCGGACGCGGTCGCAGCCGCGTTCAACGGACGAGCCCGAGCCGCACGGGTCAAGCTCCTCGACGGCCTGCCCGGACTCCTCTGGGCGGACCACGGCACCCGCAGGGCGGCGTTCCTGTTCACCGTCGCCGACGGCAGGGTGACCGAGCTCCTGCTGATTGCGGACCCGGAGGAGCTCAGCGCGCTGGAGGTGACGGACGTTCCGTGACCTCGGCGGCCTCCGGAACCGAAGCGCTGCCGAGCAGAGCCAACGCGCGTTCCGACGGCGACCCCGGCTCGGCGTGGTAGACCGCGAGAACCTGTCCCGGCGAGCCCGTGATCGCCAGCGACTCGAACCCGACCGTCACCTCGCCGACCATCGGATGGAGGAACCGCTTGGTCCCGCGCGTCTTGGTCCGCACATCGTGTCGCGCCCAGAGCTGGCGGAACTCCGCGCTCTTCAACGACAGCTCGCCGACCAGATCCGTGAGCCGCGGGTCGTCCAGGTCGGAACCCGCGGCGGCACGCAGGCTGGCCACGCTGTCCGCGGCGACGCTGTCCCACTCCGGATAGACCTCGCGCGACTCGGGATCGAGGAAGATCGCGCGGAGCTGGTTGTGCCCCGGTGCCGAGCACCGGTTGAGAGCGAGCGCCAAGGTGTTGGCCGCCAGCACGTCCATGTACCGCCCGAACACGACCGCCGGCGTCGAGGTCCACGCGTCGAGCAGCCGCTGGACGCCCGGCTCGACCCGTTCGGACCGAGCGGTCGAACGGCGACGACGCCGCGGCGAGGGCCGGGCCAGCTCGTGCAGGTGCGACGCCGCCTCGTCGTCCAGGCCGAGGACCCGCGCGAGCGCCTCGAGCACCTGCTCGGAGGGATGCCGGTCACGGCCCTGCTCCAGGCGTACGTAGTAGTCCGCGCTCACCCCGGCGAGCATCGCGACCTCCTCGCGACGCAGCCCGGGCACGCGGCGGCGGCCGGGGTCGGGAAGCCCCAGGTCGCCAGGCTGCGCGACCTCACGCCGTGCTCGCAGGAACTCGCCAAGCAGGTTGTCGGACATTCTTCGACCCTAGCTCGGTCCCGGGCGGCCAAGGTGGCCCTGCCACTCCCAGGGTTGTCGGCCCTACGGGGAAGCGCAGCCTGGTTGACCTGCGGAAATGCCGTCACGGTGGAGGCATGACACAGAACCTCCTCACCGGCCGCATCGCGGTCGTCACCGGCGCCACCAGTGGGATCGGCGCCGCTACCGCTCGCCGGTTCGCTGCCGAAGGCGCCTCCGTGGCGATCCTCGGCCGCCGTGAGGACCGGCTCAAGGACCTCGCCGCCGAACTCGGCGGCAACGTTCTCCCGATCGCTACGGACATCTCGTCCCAGGACGCGGTCAACGCCGCCGCCGAACGCGTTCGCTCCGAGCTCGGCCGGGTCGACCTCGTCGTGGCGAACGCCGGCGTGATGCTCGGTGCCCCGTTCGAGAGCGCCGACACCCGCGAGTGGGACGAGATGATCGCGACGAACCTCAACGGCCTCCTCTACACCGGCCGCGCGTTCATCCCCGACCTGCTCGAGACGGCCAACGAGGGCAAGCAGGCCGACCTCATCCACGTCAGCTCGGTCGGCGCGCACCAGACGTTCCCGAACTTCGGGATCTACGCGGCCTCGAAGGCGTTCGTCTCGCACCTGTCCCGCAACCTGCGCCTGGAGCTCGCGCCGCGCGGCGTCCGGGTCAAGAACGTCGAACCCGGCGTCGTCTCGACCGAGCTGGGCGACGGCATGCTGCACGACGCGGGCAAGGAGATGGTCGCGGCCCTGCGGGACTCGATGAAGCCGCTCGAGCCCGAGGCCCTGGCCGACGCGATCACGTACGTGGCCTCGGTCCCGTCCCACGTGAACGTGTCCGAGATCGTCGTGATGCCGACCAGCCAGCAGGGCTAGTCGGTTGGGGGACGTGCGACTTGTTCCAGGGATCTCGGCTTCTAGGCCGAGATCCCTGGAACAACTCCGAGCACCGCTGCTCAGGTGCCGGTGAGGCGCACGACGACCGGTGCCAACGCCTCGGCGTGCGCCTCACCGACCGCGATGTACGAAATGCCCAGCTCTTCCCGGCGCCGCTGCAGCGTCGCGACCATCTCGTCGACCGTCCCGGGCAGCACCGCGGGCGTGTCCGGCGGGACGTCGCCGAGCTCGAACCCGAACCGGCGTGCCGCCTCCTGCGGCAGCTCGGACCCGACGGTGAGCAGGTTGATCCCGATCTCGAGCTCGTCGAAGCGCGCACCCGCGTACTCGCGGATCTCGGCCACCCGTTCCTTGACGGTCTCCTCGGTGGTCTTCGGCGGCACGCCGAGCGCGATGATGTCCGCCTGCGCGGCCGCCAGCCTCAGCGCGCGAGAGCCGCCGGCCGCCATCAGGATCGGCGGCACGTTCGGCTGGGCTCGCACGGCGGCGATCGCCTGCTCGACCTGGGCCAGTCGTTCGCCCGGCGTACCGAACGGCCGACCGAACTCGTCCGCGTCGGTCGCTGCGTCCGGACGTCCCGCGCCGATGCCGAGCTCGAACCGGCCACCCGTCAGCTCAGAAGCCGTCGCGGTCTCCCGCACCAGCTGACCCGGTGTCCAGTTCGGCGCGCTGAGCACGAACGGGCCGAACCGCAGCGTCGTCGTCACCGCACCCGCCGCGGCGATCGCCGCGAACGGGGACAACGTGTGACGCGTGTCGGGCACGAGCAACGTCGAGAAGCCGAAGCTCTCGATCCGCTGTGCCATCGCGAGCCAGTCGCCACCCGGAGCTCGTCCGGCCACCACACCAAACCTGAAAGCCCGCTTGGACATCTTCGCCTTCTCTCGTTGTCGTCGTGAGTCCCTATCTCAACGCAACGACGGCGGCGAAGCATCCGACGGCGAGCGGCGATCCGACTACGACAGCGGGCGTAGGAGCTCGCGTTGGAGCAGCCCGGCGAGCCACTCCTCGTACCGCTCGGGCGACCAGCCGCGGTCCTCGACGAGCAACAGGTAGAGCCGGCCGTTGTTGAGCGTGAACATCAGGTCGGTCGCGTCGGCGACCGTGAGCTCGGCGCGCAGGTGCCCGCCCGCGTCGAGGTGCTCGACGATCCGCTGCTGGTTGGCGTGGAACTCGCCCGCCATCCGTTCGAGCAGGTCGGCGATCTCGTCGTCGACGGCGGCCGCGGCGTCCAGAACGCCCCAGAGCGGCATGACCCGCCGCCGGACCATCGTCGCGTTGCGCGCCGCGAGGCGGAGCGCGTCGCGGGGGTCCGGCGCCTCATAGATCTCCCGTTCCCAGGGCCGATCCGCGACGGGGACCTGGTCGTCGACGCCGCCGGCGAGGGTGCGGTGCCAGACGACGAGCAGCAGCTCGGGCTTGGTCTTGAACGCCAGCTTCACGGTCGCGAGCGAGACACCTGCCTGCTCGGCGACGTCGGAGAGCCGCGTGCGTACGTACCCGCGCTCGGCGAACAGCTTCTGCGCGGCGTCCAGGATCGCCGCCCGCGTCGACTCCGCCTGCCGCTCGCGCAGCGGCGACCGGTAGCCGCGCGCCTTGACATCCTCCGCCACGTTGCTAGCCTAGCGTCTATTCACTAGCCGCTGAGGCTAGCCAATTGATTTCAGGGGGTCGGGGGATGACGGTGACGGCGGAGGAGCGGACCGAACGGTTCCGCCAGCTGTGGAGCTCCGGGGAGAGCTACCAGCGGATCGCGACGACGGAGGTGCTGGTCAGCGAGCTGCTGGTCCGAGAGGTAGGCGTCGGGTTCGGCGAACGGGTCTTGGATGTGGCCGCGGGGACGGGGAACACGGCGCTCGCGGCCGCACGGCGTGGCGCATCGGTCGTCGCCTCGGACTTCGCGCCCGTGCTGTTGGAGATCGCGGAGCGGCGAGCGGCCGTGGAGGGGCTGTCGATCGCCACCGAGGTCGCGGACGCGCAGGCGCTGCCGTTCGCCGACGACAGCTTCGACGTGGTGCTGTCGACGTTCGGGGCGATGCACGCGGCCGACCACGAACGGACGGCCGCCGAGCTCGTCCGCGTCTGCCGTCCCGGTGGGCGGCTCGGGCTGGTCGCCTGGACGCCGGACGGGCTGCTGCCCTCGTTCGGCAGGGCGATGGCGCCGTACGTGCCGCCGCTCCCGCCCGGACCGCTCGCGGTGCAGTGGGGCGACCCGGAGTACTGCCGCGAGCTGTTCGGCGATCGCGTCGCGTCGATGCGGTGGCACGTGCGGTCGCACGACATGATCGGCGCTTCCGGCCGCGCGGTGATCGAGTGGGTGCGCGACCTGCTCCCGCCGTGGCGTCCGATCTTCGCGATGCTCGAGCCCGAGCAGCGCGAGGCACTGACGAGCGCTCTGGCGGGCGTGCTCGACGAGGCGAACGAAGCGACGGACGGCACGCTGCTGGTCCGTTCGCCGTACCTCGAGCTGATCGCCGAGGTGCGCTGATGCGACCCCTAGGGTCGCGCGTCGGCTAGCAGGCGTTCGGCGTTGCCGCGGCAGAGCTTGCGCAGGTCGTCGGCGGGGATGGCGGCCGTGGCGAGCTGGGCCGCGGTCGCCATCGCCGACTGCACCGGGGTCGCCGAGCCGTAGGCGTACAGGTCGGCGTCGAGCCGCGCGATCACGCCGACCGGGCCGTTCACGAACCACAGGTCGACGACGACACCCGACAGGTCCGCGCCCGCGTCGAGGTGTGCGCGGACCTCGTTCCACTCCGTCGACTTCAGGCCGGACAGCACCAGGCGCTGCCCGGGACGCGCGCGGACCAGCTCGGCGAGCTCGTGCAGCGGCACGTCGTCCGCGTGGAAGCGGCGATGCCGCAGCCGCTCGTCGTCGAGCCGCGCGCAGACGTGCAGCGGCAACCCCAGCTCGCCGACCGCCGAGACCAGCGAGACGGCGCGAGGGTCGGACAGCTGGTAACCGTGGTAGCCCGGAGTCAGCCGTACGCCGCGAGCACCGTTCGCCGCGGCCCAGGCCAGCTCCTCCAAGGCAGTCGGCTCGACCGGGTTGAGAATCGCGAACGGGACAAGCCGTTCGTCCGACTCCACGGCATCGAACAAGGCCTCGTTCCCGCTCCGGGTGTCGAAGCCGAACACCGACGCGAGGTGGCTCACCCACAGGCTGCCGAGCGTCAGGCGATCCGCCAGCGCACCCAGCGAGGCGGCGTCGGCGGACACCTGCAGCCGCCACGGCCACTGCCCGATGAACGCCGTGGTGTCGATCGCGTTCTCCATCATCGGCGCACCTGCTCCAACATCCGCGCCATGTTCCCTCCGAGCACCAGCTCCTGCTCCGACTCCGACAGGCCCGCTCCCCACACCTTGCCGACGTTCGCCGCGAGACAGGCGCCCGGCAGGTCCGACCCGAACACCACCCGCTCGGCCCCGAGCCGCCGCACGGCGAGAGCGACCTCGCCGCCGCCGATCGGTGTCCCGGACGTGTCGAGGCGAACGTTCGGAACGTCGAGCACCGCGTTCGCCGCCCACTCCACCTGCCCGCCGAGGTGCGCCATCATGAGCGACGCCTCGGGATAGCGGAGACCCAGCGCGGCGACGTTCACCGGCTCGGACTCGTACGGCAGCTGGCCGACGCTCTTGCGCCAGCAGTGCGCCAACACCGGAATCCCATACTGGATTGCCTGTTCGACGAACGGGAAGACGAGCGGATCGTCGCACAGCGTCGCGACCCAGAGCTTCAGCCCGACCATGCCGTGCTCTTCGACGTTCCGCCGGAAGTCGTCCATCGCGGTCGCGCCATGCCGCGGGTTGACGTAACAGAAACCCAACACCCGTTCGGGAAACCGGGCCATCTCGCCGACCATCGCGCGGTTCGTCTCCGCCACCTGGTCGAACGAGGGATAGTGCTGGTAGCCCGCGATCGAGCTGCACAGGAACGTGGTGACGCCGAGCCGCTCGCCCTCCTCGATCGCCTCAGGATCGAAGCCCTGTGGACCCAAGTGGGTATGCGCGTCGATGATCGGCATCAATAGATTCCGTCCGTGTCCAGTCCACCCAGGCGAACCGCGCCGTCGACCACCGTCGTGAGCTCCGGATGCGTACGCCCCAGTCGGGCGTTCGCGTGCGGCGCGTACTGCCGGCTGTTGTACTCCAGATGCGGCGCGCTCGGGTTCAGGACACTCGCGAGGCGCGCCGAGTGCCGGAACGCGAGGTCGACCGTGGTCAGGTCCTGCACGGTGAGGAAGAGGCCGTGCACCTTCGCGTACGCGTTGGCGACCAGCGCGTACGTCTGCCCCTTGCCCGCCTTGACGACGAGCCCGCTCCAGCCCGTCCGCGCGAGCTCGGGCAGCGAGCCGAGATCGCTCGAGCCCTCGTCCATCAGGACCGGGAACGGGAACGGCCGTGGCACGAGGGCCATCGTCCGCGGGATGGGCTGCTCGACGTACGCGATCGCCGCCGCGGCGTCGGGATGCCGCTTCCGCAACGCGTCCGCCAGCTCGTCGAGCGCCTCCAGCGAGCTGTAGCTCTCGTTGGGATCGACGGCGAGCGTGGCGCCGGGCGCCAGACCCCGGACGGTGTCGTGGACGGCGCCGATCCGGTCGGCGTCCTCGTACGGATCGCGACCCAGCACCTTGATCTTGAAGTGCTCGAGGCCTTCCGCTCGACACCAGTCGACCAGGGACCGGTAGCCGTCCACGCGGTCCGCCGGCGTCAGTGGGTCGCCGGGCGAGACGACGTGCTGAACGGGGAGTAGCTCGCGCGGTGCCATGAGGAACTCGCCCGGGAAGTGCCCGGCGAGCGAGGAGTCGACCGCGCCGAGGTCGTCGGTGAGGTGGTCGGCCGTGTAGAGGTGATACGCCCAGGTGCCGGCGACCCGCGCCCACGCGTCGTGCACCGCGTTGTCGACCGCGCCCAGGCAGAGCAGCGCCGCCAGCTGCGGGATGGGCTCCGCGCCGACTGGTCGTGCCAGCTCCGGCAGCGCCGCGGACAGCTCGCCACACAGCCGGATCGGGTCGGCGGCCTCCAGCCAGGACAGGGTTCCGGCCACCCGGACACACAGCTCGCGCAGCACGGCGTCGCGCTCGTCGAAGCTGAGCGCGGACCCCGGCCAGGACCAGGGAACGGACAGCACGCTGGTGCCCGTACCGGTCGCTGATCGGCCGCGGCGATCGGCGGCGACGACGCGTACCCGCGCGACCGTGAACCGCTTGACCGCGCCGCTGCCGAGGACCAACGGCGTACTGAGCTCGACCGCCCCGAAGTCGACCTCGGACTCGAGGATCGTGATGTCGCTGCCGCGCACTACGTGTCCAGGACCGAGCGGAGCTGGCTGACGTACAGGGCGGCCGCGCCCGCGGCGCCGGTCTCGCCGTCGTCGAACGACTCGGAGATCTCGAGCGTCGCGTAGACCTCTGGCAACGTACGTTGGGCAATCTCGTTCCGGATCGGGCCGAGCAAGTGTTCTCCCAACCGTGCCGTCGGTCCGCCGAGGACGACGACATCGGGGCTGAGCGTGGTGACCAGGTTGGCGACGACGACGCCGATGTCGGAGCCGACCTCCGCGAGCACTGCGCGGACGTCGGCATCATCGCGGGCGGCCGCGGCGGCGACCGTCGACAGGGACAGGTCGGACAGCCGACCGTTCGTGAGCTCGACGAGCAGGCCGCTCGCGTCCGGCCGCCGGGCCGCGGCGCGGGCGAGCCGCAGGATCGCGTCCTCGGCGGCGACGGTGTGCAGGCAGCCCTCGTTTCCGCAAGCACACAAGGCGCCGTCGCGTCGTACGGTCACGTGGCCAATGTCGCCCGCGGCGCCGTCGCGGCCGAAGTACAGGCGGCCGTCGATCACGATGCCGGCGACGATCCCACGGCCGAGGAAGACGTAGACGAGGTTGTCGACGCGCTGCCGGTCGTCGCGCCGGAGGTGGCCGAGTGCCGCGACCTTCGCGCGGTTGGCGGCGACGACGTCGAGGCCGAGCCGCGCCTCGAGCCGTTCGGCGATCGCGAGGTCCTTCCAGCCGTGCGAGACGGCGACGGTGACCGTACGACCTGAGCGGTCGACGTCACCGGGCACGCCGATCCCGGCACCGAGGATCGGCGTCGTGGCCTGGGCACGCACCTCGTTCGCGGCGTCGGTGATCGCGTCGAGGATGAGCTCCGGGTCGTGCCCGTGGATCGGCCGGGTCGTACGGTGTCGCACCGTCGACTCGAGGTCGGTGAGAACGACCGTGCAGCTGTCGTCCTCCACCTGTGCGCCGAGCACGAGACGCGCGCCGGGGTTGAAGCTCAGCAGCACGTGCCGGCGGCCTCGGCCGGCGGAGAGCTTGCCCGACTCGACGACGAAGTCGTGGTCCAACAGCTCGCCGACGATGCCGGAAACGGTCGCCTTGCTCAGGCCGGAGAGGCGGATCAGCTCCGAACGGGTGACCTCGGGCCGATGTCGCACGATCTCCATCACCGTGTCCAGATTGATCCCGCGCACCCCGGCGGGTGGCCAGGTGTCCGGATCGGCGACTTCGTTCGACATCTAGGCGAATATAGGTGTCCCTCTGGGACGGCGGCAAGCATCGGACAGGTGCATACCGGAACCGTTGACACCGTTTGTTCCTGGTGCCTACCCTCAGGCGCTCGCATTTGTTTGTGATTTAGGCCTAATGAGCGAGGTGGCACCACGTCCGAGCACAGCTGGTCCGAACGCTTCGGCCGGATCATGCCGTGGGGATCGAGCACGATCTCCAAGGCACCGTCCCTCCTGCCCGAGGAGCCCGAGGTCATCGTCCGTGGCCGCGGCTGTCGCATCTGGGACGACCAGGGCCGCGAGTTCATCGACTTCCGGAACTCGCTCGGCCCGGTCACGTTGGGGTACTGCTTCCCCGCGGTCGACGAGGCGATCAAGCGCCAGCTCGAGAACGGCATCAGCTTCGGCCACCCGCACCCGCTCGAGCTCGAAGCCGCCGAGCTGATCTGCTCGCTCGTACCGGGCGCCGAGCAGGCGCGGTTCCTCAAGACCGGCGGCGAGGCGCTCGCCGCCACGATCCGGATCGCGCGGACGTACACCGGGCGCGACCACGTGATCCACATCGGCTACAACGGCTGGCTGAACGCGCTGGCGCCTGGCGGCCCCGTACTCCCCGGCCGGCAGGCGGCCGACCTCCCGGGCGTGCCCGCGGCGATCGCCGGCCTGCACCACCGTGCGAGCTGGAACGACGCCGTCGGCGTCAAGGCACTCCTCGACCAGTACGAGGGGCAGGTCGCGGCGGTCATGGTCGCCGCCGACTACGCCGACATGGCGGTGGGGAGCGAGTTCTACCCGCGGCTCCGGGCGTTGACCCAGGACGCCGGTGCGCTGCTGATCTACGACGAGATCGTCACGGGCTTCCGGATCGCGCTCGGCGGTACGCAGGAGTACTTCGGCGTCCTGCCCGACCTCTCCGTGTTCAGCAAGGGGATCGCGAACGGGATGCCGATCTCCGCGTACGTCGGACGCCGCGACGTCATGGCGGCGTGCGGACCGGGCGGGGTCAGCATCTCCTCGACGTTCGGCGGCGAGACGCTGTCCCTCGCGGCGGCGATCGCCTGCCTGACGACGTACCGCGAGCAGGACGTCGTCCAGCACCTGTGGACCATGGGGCAACGGATGTGGTCCGGCCTCAACTCGATCTTTGCCGAGTCGAGGATTCCCTTGCAGGTCAAGGGATTCTGGCCTTGCCCCGCGTTCGCGACCGTGGACGGCGCCGACGCCGGGCAGTGGCTGACGCCGTTCATGCGGCTGGCGTTCAAGCACGGCGTGTCGCTGTACAACGTCTCGTACGTCAACTTCTCCCACTCCGAACAGGACATCGACGAGGCACTCGAACGCCTCGGCAAGGCCTCTGCCGAACTCGCCGCGAACACCGTGCGATAGCCGGTCGATGACGACCAGGAACGAGGTGACATGCAGGTAGCAGACCAGCGCACGGCGGCTCCGGCGCCGAACGACACCCACGGCGATCGTCCACCCAAGCGGTCTGGTCGCTCGTGGGCGACGCGGTTCAAGCGAGATCGTTGGCTGTTGCTGTTCGGCCTGCCCGGCTTGCTGGTCATCCTGACGTTCCACTACATCCCACTGCTCGGCAACGTCATCGCGTTCAAGGACTACCAGCCCTACTTGGGGATCCAGGAGTCTCCCTGGAACGGACTCGCCAACTTCGCCGTGATCTTCAACGGCGATCCGGCGTTCCTCAACGCGCTCACGAACACGCTGATCATCACCGCGCTGCAGGTGATCTTCGTGTTCCCGTTGCCGATCTGCCTCGCGCTCGTGCTCAACAGCCTGCTGTCCGACCGGTTGAAGCGGCTCGTGCAGAGCATCCTCTACCTGCCGCACTTCATGTCCTGGGTGATCGTGGTCGCGATCTTCCAACAGATGTTGGGAAATGCTGGCCTGATCTCCAACTGGCTGCTGCGGAACGGTCACGACGCCGTGCACATCATCGGCAACGCGGATGTCTTCAAGGAGCTCATCACCGCACAGGTGATCTGGAAGGACTGTGGCTGGGGAACGATCCTCTTCCTGGCCGCGCTGTCGCACATCGACATCCAGCTCTACGAGGCGTCCGGTGTGGACGGGGCGTCGCGGTGGCGCCAGCTCTGGCACGTCACGCTCCCCGGCATCCGCCCGGTCATCATCCTGCTGCTGATCCTCCGTCTCGGCGACATCCTCACGGTCGGTTTCGAGCAGATCGTGCTGCAGCAGCAGGCGGTGGGCACGCAGGTCAGCGAGGTCTTGGATACCTACGTCTACAACAACGGCATCCTCGCCGGGAACTGGGGCGCCTCCGCGGCGGTGGGACTCGTGAAGGGCGTCATCGGCGTTGCCCTCGTCCTCGGGGCGAACAAGCTCGCCCACATCTTCGGCGAGAAGGGGATCTACCAGAAATGAGCTCCTCGACGTCTGCCGTTCCGCCGTGGGCCGGACCACGCCGCGCGAGCCCGCCCCGGCGGCCCGGCGCGTACACCGGCCAGCCACCGCCGAGACTCCCCATGCGCGCGCTCAAGGGCGTGGCGCTGACCATCTGCTGCCTGCTGGTGGTAGGACCGTTCCTCGCCGTCGTGGCGACCAGCTTCGCCGACGCCGAGCAGGTCAACGCGGCGGGCGGGCTCATCCTGTGGCCCGAACACCCCAACCTGAACGCCTATCGCGCGATCCTCGCCGGCGGGATCGTGACCCGGTCGATCATCGTCTCGGTTTGCATCACGGTGGTGGGAACGGCGCTCTCGTTGACGTTCACGGCGCTGCTGGCGTACTCACTGTCGCGGCCGGGATCGTTCGCGAGCAAGCCGATGCTCCTCGCCGTGCTGTTCACGCTGCTGTTCTCGCCCGGGATCATCCCGTCGTACCTGATGGTCAAGCAGCTCGGGCTGCTCGACTCGTACTGGGCATTGATCCTGCCGACGATGATCAGCGGCTTCAACGTGATCGTGATGCGCGCGTTCTTCATGGAGTTACCGCAGGAGCTGATCGACTCCGCCCGCATCGACGGCGCTGGCGAGATCGCGACGTTCGTCCGGATCGTGCTGCCGTTGTCGAAGGCCGTCCTCGCGGTGGTCGGCCTCTTCTACGCGGTGGGCTACTGGAACGCGTTCTTCAACGCACTGCTCTACCTGAACGACAACGCGAAATGGCCATTGCAGTTGGTCTTGCGTTCGTACGTGGTGAACAGCTCGAGCCTCACCCCGGAGCAGCTCGACGTCTCGAGCTTGCCTCCGCAACAGTCGCTGCAGATGGCGATTCTCGTGCTGTCCCTCGTTCCGATCGCGCTGATCTACCCGTTCATCCAACGGCACTTCACCAAGGGCGTCCTGATCGGAGCGGTGAAGGGATGAGCAGTCCAGGTTTTCACGAACAGGCAAGGAGACTGCGATGACACGTTCCCTGGACAGGCGTCGGTTTCTCGCCGGGGCCGCCGGCCTCGCGGGACTCGCCGCGGGCGGCTCGGTGCTGGCCGCATGTTCCAGCGGCGGTGGCGGAGGAGCGGCCACGCCCAGGACGGATGCCGTCAAGGCACCGACCCTCGTCCCGTTCGACGGGGTGAAGCCGGACCTCGCCCCGAACGCGGACGGAGTGCCGGCGGGATTCTTCAAGTACCCGGAGAACCCGGTGCCGTTCATCGAGCACGAGCTCGGCACCGGCAAGCCGATCAGCTTCCTGGTGCAGGGGACGTCGTTCATCCCCAAGGAGAAGAACACCTGGCTGCAGGCGGTGTTGAAGGCCACGAACTCGGACTTCAACCTGCAGGTGATCCCGTCGATCGACTACGAGAAGAAGTTCCAGGTCACGATCGCCGGCGGCGACCTCCCGGACGTCGTCCAGGTCCAGCCGGTGGCGAATCTCCCGCAGGTGTTGGAGAAGGAGTTCGCCGACCTGTCGGACTACCTGTCCGGCGACAAGATCAAGGAGTACCCCGGCCTCGCGTCGATCCAGACCGCGGCCTGGCAGATCCCGACGCTGAACGGCCGGATCTGGGGCGTACCCCACTCCCGCCCGGCGGCGGGCAACATCATCAGCACGCGCGGCGACGTCCTGAAGAGCTTCGGTCTCGACACGTCGTCGCCCGAGCTCAGCAGCGGCGCCGACTTCCTCGAGCTGTGCAAGACCCTCACCGACAAGCGACGCGGAAAGTACGCCTTCGGCGCCCACCCGACCAGGTTCATCCTCCCCGGCCTGTTGGAGATGGCGGGCGCACCGAATAACTGGTCGGTGAAGGACGGCAAGTTCACCTCGGTGAACGAGACCGAGGAGATGAAGGCGGCGCTCGAACAGCTCGTCGGGATGTGGAAGTCGGGCTACATCCACCCCGACTCGTACAACACACCCGGCATGAACATCACCTGGTGGTCCGGCGGCACCACGGCGATGTACGGGCAGAGCTTCGCGGGCTGGACGACGTACACGCGGCTGAACCCGACCTGGGACGTGGGCGTCCTCACGCTGCCGAAGTGGGACGGTGGCGGGCTCGCGAACAAGTTCAAGAGCATGGCGGGCTACTACGCGTATGCCGGACTGAAGAAGGCGGAGCCCGAACGGATCAAGGAGATCCTGCGGATTCTCGACTACATCGCGGCGCCGTTCGGCACCAAGGAGTTCCTCACGATGAACTTCGGCGTCGAGGGTGTCGACCACACCCTGAAGGGCACCGACCCGATCCTCACCAAGAAGGGATCCGTCGAGCAGATCTCGCCGTTGTTCTACTGCGGGTCGCAGGTCTATCAGAGCATCTACGTTCCGGGGAACGAAGAAGTGGTGAAGACCGAGCACGCGTTCCTGTCCAAGGTGATGCCGGCCGGCGTGAACGACCCGGCGTTGGGGCTGTACTCGCAGGCGTCGTCCACGAAGGGCGCGACCGCGGCGACCAACCTCGAGAACGCGATGGGCGACATCGTCCAGGGCCGTCGATCGCTGTCCGACTGGGATTCGGTGGTGAAGGACTGGCGTACCCAGGCCGGCGACGCGATGCGGGCCGACTACGAGAAGGCGTACGCGGCAGCACAGTCCGGGAGCTGATGCCCGGTGTCGCCCGTGGTGGATGCCCACGGCCGGCCAGTCGCGGTGACCGACGTCGTCGACGTGCCAGAACGCCTTCCTCCGTTGGCGTTCTGGTCACGGATCCCTGAGGCGTCGTCGGATCCGTCGGTGGCGGGTACGTCGTTGTGGTCGTACCCGCTACTGCGCCGGCACTTCCTCTTCGCCGACGTTTCCTTGCCGGCTCGGGTGCACGCGTTCCACAGTGGGCTGCCGGTCGTGTCTGGTGGTCTCGGCACGCGGCCGGATCTCTCGGATCCTTCGCAGCTGCTGGTGGTCGCGGGCGACGTTCCGCATCGGCCGATCCTCACGGTGCATCCGAAGGCCACCGGGACGTACAGCCCCGCGTACTACCCGCGCCGGACCGGCGACTGGCTGGAGAGCGACTTCCTGCCGGCGTACGCGATGTGCCGCGACCACCGGATCGGCTCGCGCATGGAGGAACTCCTCTCGTTCATGCTGTTCTCGCAGTACGGCTCGGATGGGTCGAACGACTTCGTCGCTACCTGCTATCCCTCGGCGCCCGCCGGGCCGCGCGAGTGGGTGGGCGGCTGGGACTACGTGTTCGACTGGGAATGGCTCGACGGCTACGGCTATCAGTGGCGGCTGCACGAGCCCGACCACCACGTCAACGCCATGATGGCCGCGACGATGGTGCGTGCGTACGAGCTCACCGGGACCGCGCGCTATCTCGAGTCGGCCCGGGCGTTCGTCTATCACCAGGTGCCTCGGTACGGCTTCCACTCCGGTGTCTGGCGTGGCCGCACTTACTACTGGACCGAGTACAACCCTTCTGGAGAAGGGAATCCGGTCCGCGACGCGACCGACAACGTGCAGGCTCTGGTGGCGCAGGCCGTCGCGATGGTGGGGCTGCGAACGGGCGACCGGCGGATGCTCTCGTTCGCCCGAGGACTGTTGTGGCACTGCGTTCGCGAGTGGGTGACGGACGGTCGGTGGTACTACGACAGCGCCGAGAACCCGATGAACCAACGCAAGTCGATCAGCCACGACATGGCCACGCTGCTTCCGTTGCTGGCTACCGTTCCCTACCTGCTTCGCGGCGGCGTGGAGCTGGACGTCGAGCTGGAGGTTCTCGGTGAGGCGTACGAGTTCTATCTCGCGCACTTCGACGGCGAGCCGATGGACCGGATTCGCTTGGGTCGGCTGAGCAAGCTGGCTTCCGGTGGCACGAGCTTCTGCACCGCCAACCAGGCGGGCACGGACCTGGTGTTCTCCGACCGCGTGTCGGCTGACGTCGAGCTCCGGGTCTGGTCCGGCGTCGATCCCGTTCTCGAACGGGTCGTGGCTGTCACGCCCGACGACCTCGCGCGCGGCGTGCCGTTGGGCCTTTCGGTGGAGCCGGGCGACGTCCTGCGGTTCACCCACGGCCATGCCGGCTTGGCGCCGTCGGCCGTCAGCTTCCACGACGCGGCCGGCGTCCGTCGTTCGGTGACGGCTTCCGTTCCGACGGTGGACTTCCCCACCGACGTCACGGCCGCGACATACGCGGACGCGGCGCTGCGCATGTGCTGCCCTGACTGATCTCACTCAGGAAGTTCTTCAACCCTGTCAGGCGAAAAGGGCGGCGCGGATTCTTTGGCGTGGGGTGCCGTTGTCGTTCGCGGTGACGCCCGCTTGGCGGATGCGGGCGGTGTGTTGGCGGGTGAGGTCGGTGATCTGCTTGCCGCCCGCGGTGATGCAGCGCGATCCGCGGTACGAACCGCAAACCGGGCACTCGGTCACCAGTACGCGCTGCACGATCTCTGGCAGGTCGTCGCGTCGAATCATGTCTCACGCTCTCCTTTGGGCATGGGCACGCTCATGACGCGCACGGGATGAGTCAGGCGGGGTGGGGAGTTCGCGCCGTACTTCGTCGGCGGACCAGTTCACGGACGTGGCAGTGAAGCGCTCGGCTCGGAACTGGTCCAGATCGGCGACCGGCACGCTCAACCAGACGCTCGAACCAATGGCGTTGCGGTGGTCGTACCGAGGACTGTCGAGCGCGACCTTGCGAACCCAGCGCCCGCTCAACGTGCGACACCACACCAGCTCCCCGGCGGTGATCGCCGGCAGCTGGCCCTCGAAGGGCTCCTCGCGCCGCGCTCTCATCGACGACCTCGTCGCTGAGTAGCGGCAAACCCGTACACACCCACACCATCCACGTCGTCAATGACGGTCATCGGCCGGCCCGGCCTCCCCGCATGGTTCGCTCTTGATGTGTTGCGAACACCCGGCGGCCGGGGTTCCGGCCGCCAGGCTCAGTTCCGTGATCGCAAAGCCCCGAACGGGAATCTGTGAATCACACATAGGGAAGCATAGAACGTGATCTACATCCTGCGCAACGCGCCGGAGCGGTCAGTTCTGTCTGTGTCACCAATGGGCCGGAAACCTCGTGTTCCGACCTGTACTCTGCGTCACCGCCGCCGGTAGTGTGGCCAGAGCGCACCTCGAGACAGGGGCGACATAGAACGATCCCCCGGGCCGTACTCCCGGGGGATCGTTCGTTCTGTGTCGCGTCGACCTCTCAGAGGTCGTAGCGGCCGTCCTTGACGTCGGCGAGGAACGCGCCGAACGCGGCTCGGTCGACGACGTGCGCGCCGAGGGACGGGTCCTTGCTGTCACGTACGGCGGTCACACCATCGAGGTTGGCCGCGATCTCCACGCAACCGCCTTGGCTTCCACTGCTCTTGATCGCCTTGCGCCACTCTGCTCGAGACAGGTCTGTCATGTGGATCACTCCAGTTTCTCGGCTTGCTGCTTGAGGAAGGCGATGGTCCCCACGGGATCCGTCGCCGCCTCCTGGATCCGACGGAACGAATCCATCTGGACGAGGACGTCCTTCTGTGCGCTCACCTCCCGGATGCTCACGTCGTCCTCGAGGTAGACGATGCTCGGATCGGGACTGGCGAACTCGAAGAGATTGATCCCGCCGGTCGCCATGCCGGCATGCGGACCGTCCGCGTAACGGAGGATCCGGATGTCGATGTGGGGCATCCGTGCGAACTCGACCAAGTGCTCGATCTGAGCACGGCGCTCAGCTGGCGTGCCCCAGTGATACATGAGCGAGCCCTCGGTCAGGACGACGGCTAGCTCCGGCGCGTTGCCGTCCGTGCGCTCGAGGATCTCCTGCCGGCGCAAGCGAGCGCGGATCGCCCGGTTGCGCCAGGCGGACGACTTCACCCCGCGCCGCATGAGGGACTCCATATACGCCGGTGTCTGCAGCAGTCCGGGAATGACCAGCGACATGTACGCGCCGATCCGCGCCGCATCCGACTCGAAGCCGGGAAACTCGTTGTCGAAGACGTCGCTAAGGTCCCGCCACCACGCACGGGTCCGGGCCAGCGTGGCCAGGTCCTCGAACTCGGCCTGCTCTTCCTCGGCCGCCTGGTAGAAGCGGAGCAAGTCGCGAATGTCGGACAACTCCGGCCGTACCCATATGTTCGCCTCGAAGCGCCCTACCTTGCCGCGGCCCCAGCCCAACCGGTCACAGACCTGGTTGGCGGTATGACCGCGCTCGACTCGCAGCTCCGTCAGGCGACGAGACAGTCGGAGCTTGGCGATGGTCGCTCCACGAGCGTGGTCGTTCATGCCAGACCTCCTTCGGCGATCGCGGGCACAGTCGTCCCATGAGTCTCCGAGACCCAATAATGGCTGCTCAACTTGTGAATCACAAGACTCCAGGCCGTGTTCGTCTCCAAATACTTCGTTCGCCCGATCCTGCCCAGCCCGCTACGCCGGGGGTTCGGTTGGGGTAGGCCTCGCATACGATCCTGACGGAGGTACCTACCGTGTCCGATCCCAAGAAGCCGACCGCCGACTCGCTCGGCATCGACGTCTCCACCCTGACCTGGCGCAGCTCGAGCGACGGCCCGGGCGCGATCGAGCTCGCCTTCTCCGGCGAGTGGGTCCTGATGCGCGTCGCGGACGATCCCCAGAGCCGCGTGCTCGTGTACGACCACAATGAGTGGGACTGCTTCCTGGACGGCGCCAAGAAGGGCGAGTTCGACGACGCCGTCTAACGGCGGACGAAATATCTCAGCGGCGCGGCGAAGCCCTCCCGTGCGGTGTTGATCCCGACCCGCTTGCCGGTGCGGAGGTCAGCCTTCGCGACCTCGATGCCACGGTCTTCGAGGTACAGCTCGTCTCCGCACAGGTCGGCGCCGTACAGCTCGGTGGTGATCAGCATCGACTTGCACAGCTTCCCCGGCGAGTTGGTCAGCGTCGCGGGCGTGACGTCGCCGGGCCACTGGGCGGCCATCACGTCGACGCCCTCGAGCGGGGTCACGGCTCGGATGAACACCACATCGGGGACGCCCTCGACGTTCACGACCGCGGCGAACTGGTTCCACTTGCCGTAGATCAGGTACACGTACGCCCGACCGCCGGCCTGCCACATCACCTCGCTGCGCTTCGTGCGCTTGTTGCCGTGGTGCACACCATCGACGAACGCCGGATAGGCCTCGACGTCGCAGATCTCCCCGGACAGCCGCCCCCGCGAGGTCTCGCGAACGAGCACCTTGCCGAGGAACGAGGTGACGACTTCGGCTGCCGGTCGTTCGTAGAACGCGCGATCGAGCTTGTGACCGGGTGGCACGTCAGCTCGAGCCCCGCCGAGGCGGTGGTGGTACCGGCGTCGGCGCGGGGACGAGGACGCCGGGGTTGAGGATGCCGTGCGGGTCGAGGAGGTTCTTGGTCGCCTCGAGGAGTTTCATCCCCAGCTCGCCGACCTCCGCTTCCAGGTACGGTGCGTGGTCGCGCCCCACGGCGTGGTGGTGCGTGATCGTCGCGCCCAGATCGACGATCGCCTGCGAGGCGGCCGCTTTCGCCTTACCCCATTGCGGAATCCCGTCGCCCACCTGGCGCCCCATCACGGTGAAGTACAGCGACGCGCCGGTCGGGTAGACGTGCGACACGTGCGCCATCACGATCGGCGCGACGCCTTCCACCGTGACGGATTCGACCAACGCGGTGCGTACGGCGTCGTACAGGTCGAGCAGCTTCGTCCACGTGGTCGCGGTTTCCAGCGTCTCGACGAGCACACCCAGATCCAGCAGCACATCGCGCTGCAACGGGCCGTTGAACCGGTGCCGCCGCCACGACTCGCCGGCCTGCCGGCCGAGCGCGACCCCGCGAGCCTTCTTCAGCAGCGGCGCCACCAGCTTCCGTCGATAGTCCACAGCTGAAGCGCCGCCTTCCCAACCGCACAAGAGGAAAACCGGCTTCCGGATCCCACGCAGCCGGCTCAACACCCGCACGGCCCGCGCCTTCGAGCGGCCCTGCAGAACGAGCGCGACCTCCGTCTCGTGCTCGTCCGACAACCGGAACAGGTCCGGCGAGTGGCCGTCCTGCACCAATGTACGCATCACGTTCAGCGCGCTGGAGAACGAAGGAAGCGCCCACATCTCGTACCACCGAACAGCCGGCACCGGACGCACGCGCACCGTCACCTCGGTGATCACACCGAACGCGCCCTCCGAACCCACGAACAGCGCACGCAGATCGGGACCCGCGGCGTTCGGCGTCCCCGTGCCGAGAAGCAGATCTCCCACGGGCGTGGCGATTCGCGTCGACACCACGAGGTCGTCGAACCGCCCGTACCCGGCCGAAGCCTGACCGGCCGAGCGCGTCGCCGCGTACCCGCCGATCGTGGCGCGCTGAAAGCTCTGCGGCACATGCCCGAGCGTGAAGCCGTGCGCGGCAAGCAGATCCTCGGCCCGCGGACCGGACACGCCGGCCCCGAACGTCGCCATCCGCGACACCCGGTCGAACGCGATCAGCTCGTCCAACCGAGCGAGGTCGAGCGTCACGACCGCGTAGCAGCGCGCCCGTACCGGCTCGACGCCGCCGACCACGCTCGTCCCGCCGCCGTACGGCACGACCGCGATCCGGTGCTGGTTGCAGACGGCGAGAACCGAAGCGACCTCGGCGTGCGACCCGGGCCGCACCACCGCGTCGGGCACCACGACGTCGAGCGCGGTCCGCCGGCGCATCACGTCGCGGTACGACTGGCCGCCCGCATGCGCGAGCCGAGCCTCCGCGCTGTCGTCGACGTGATCCGCGCCGACGATCGCGGCGAGGGCGTCCCTGGTGGGCTTGGGCAGTTCACTGGCCGGCACGGCGAGGTCGTCGACGGCCGCGAGCGACGCGGGCGTCAGCTCGCCGAGTCGCCCGTTCAGCCACGCCAACGCCTCCGGGGTCGGCGTGATCTCGTATTCGGCGCCAGCCCAACGAGCGAAAGGGCGAGGCCCGAGGCCGGCATGCGCGAGGTCGTTCACGGAAAGAAAGACTTCCAGATCTGTCCATGACACTCCCTCTTCGTCGGACGTGTCTGGTTAGCTTTGGCACGCGCAGCCAGGATCGTCGAGGCAGCGAAGCCGGAAGTCCCGCCAGGACGACTACTGTGCGTAGCGAAACTGAGCGATCCGGGCTGCGCCAATGTGCGCAGCGTGGGTGATTCGCGGCGAGGCGGGGAGGTGGGTTGTGACGCAGAGCGACGACAAGACGCTCACCACCCCTGACGTCGAGCAGATCCTGGCCGAGTACGACGAGGAACGTCCCGCGCGCCAGCTCTCCGGCTGGGTGGGCCAGGGTGTCGCGATCGCATGCGCGCTGACCAGCCTGCTCGTGCTGTTCCTGATCTTCTTCCCGCTGGCCAAGGGCACGCAGTACTACCTGACGATCTTCCTCGCGATCGTGCTGCCGCTCACGTTCCTCTCCTACCGTCCGGGCTTCCGGCTGCGACGCTCGAAGGACGCTGCGGCGCCCGAGCCGGCGGAGGGCAGGCGGGACAACCCCAGCATCGTCGACTGGGTCCTCGCCGTGGTCTCGCTCGCCGCGGCCGCGTACCCGCTATTCGGCTTCGACGCGTTCCTCGAACGACACCAGGTCCCCACCGCGCTCGACATGATCGTCGGCCTCGTGCTCACGATCGTCGTCCTCGAGGCGTGCCGGCGGACGACCGGCTGGTGGCTGCCGGCGATCTGCGTCGGGTTCCTGCTGTACGCGTACTACGGCGGCTGGCTGCCGATCGACTGGTCGCTCGCGCACAGCGGGTTCGACCCGAGCGCGATCATCGCGCAGCTGTTCATCGGCACAGCCGGCTTCTTCGGTACGCCGTTGGGCGTCGCGGCGACGTACATCGTGCTGTTCACGATTTACGGCGCGGTGCTGGAACTTTCGGGCGCCGGGAAGTTCTTCATCGACCTCTCGTTCGCGGCGTTCAAGCGGTCGCGGACGGCGCCGGGACGTACGGTCACGCTGGCCGGCTTCCTGCTCGGCACCGTGTCCGGATCTGGCACGGCGACGGCGGTGTCGTTGGGCTCCGTGGCCTGGCCGATCCTGCGCCGCGCCGGCTACCCAAAGGACCAGGCGGGCGGCGTGCTCGCTGCCGCGGGCATCGGCGCGATCCTGTCGCCGCCGACGTTGGGTGCGGCGGCGTTCATCATCGCCGAGCTGCTGCGGACGAGCTACCTCACTGTGCTCGTGTACGCGATCGTGCCGACGATCCTCTACTACGTCGGCATCATCCTCGCGATCGAGATCGACGCGCGGAAGCACGGCGCGAAGGCCGTCGACATCACCGACCAGTCGGCTGTCAAGCTGCTGTTGCGCTTCGGCTACCACTTCCTTTCGCTGTTCCTCATCGTGGGATTCATGGCGTTCGGGATCCCGCCGTTCCGCGCGGTGGTGTACGCGACGATCCTGCAGTTCCTGTTGTCGTTCCTCGATCCCCAGCACCGGTTGACGCCGCGGCGGCTGTTCGAGGCGATGGCGCAGGGAACGCGCGGCGTGCTGTCGATCGCGGCGGTGTGTGCTGCGGCCGGGATCATCGTCGCGATGGTCACGCTGACCGGGCTGGGCCTGAAGCTGTCGGGGATCATCGTCGACGCGGCGTCGTTCTTCGGCGACAATCCGACGCTGGTGTTGGTGTTGACGGCGTTGTTCTCGGCGATTGCCGTGTCTGTGCTGGGACTCGCGGTGCCGGTGACGGCCTCGTTCATCATCGCGTCGGTGATCATCGCGCCGGCGATGGTGGATCTGAACGTCGCACCGCCCGAGGCGTACATGTTCGTCTTCTACTACGCGGTGTTGTCGGAGGTGTCGCCGCCGACGGCGTTGGCCGCGGTGGCCGCGTCGGCGATCACCGGCGGGCATCCGATGCGCACGATGATGGCGGCTTGGAAGTACTCGCTGCCGGCGTTCTTGGTGCCGTTCGCGTTCGTGCTGACCGACAACGGCGCGTACCTGTTGGGCCAGGGTCCGTTCCTCGGCGTGCTGTGGACGACCGCGGTGTCGCTGGTCGCCGTTGGCGCGTTGGCGATCGCGACCGGCGGCTGGATCGTCGGGCCGGCCGGCGTGGTCGAACGGGTGTTGGCGTTCTGCGCCGCTCTGCTTTTGCTCTACCTCGCTCCGCTCACGATGGCGATCGGCGGCGGCTTGCTCGTCGTCGCGGTGGGCATTCACCTAGCTCGGAAGGGACTGCGTCGATGAAGGGTGTCGTTCGCATTGCTGTGGCCTTGGTCGTTTGCGCGCTCGTCCTCGCGGCGTGCGGTGGTCAGCGGCGTCCGGAGGGTTCGGGTGGCTCGACGTCGAGCTCGGGGGCCGGGGGCGGGCGGATCACGATCGCGACCGGCAACACGACGGGCGTCTACTACCAGCTCGGCGGCGGGCTGGCGCAGCTGATCGACAAGAACATCGAGGGCTACCGCGCGACGGCGAGCGAGACGGGCGCGTCCGTACAGAACGTGCAGGGCATCGTCGCGGGCAACTACCAGGTGGCGTTCTCGCTGATGGACACCGCGTCCGATGCCGTCGAGGGCAAGGGCTCGTTCACCTCGGCCCAGCCGATCGAGGCGCTGACGCGGCTGTACCCGAACTACACGCAGGTGCTGGTCGGTGCGGACTCCGGGATCACCTCGGTCGCGGACATGAAGGGCAAGCGGGTTTCGACCGGCTCGCCCAACTCGGGCACCGAGGTCATCGCCCGCCGCCTCCTGACCGCCGCGGGCCTGGACCCGGCGAAGGACGTGCAGGCGCAGCGGCTGGGGTTGCCGGAGACCCAGGACGGGATCAAGGACGGAACGATCGACGCGATGTTCTGGTCCGGCGGCCTCCCGACAGGCGGGATCACCGACGTGACGACATCGCTGAAGGGAAAGGTCAAGTTCCTCGACCTCTCCTCGCTGCTGCCGAAGCTGCAGTCGGAGCACGGCCCGATCTACGAAGCCGGCACGATCCCCGCGGCCACGTACTCCCAGCCGGCTGACGTCCCGACCATCGTGGTGCCGAACGTCCTGGTGGTGAAGAAGGGCTTCGACCCCGCGCTCGCGGAACAGCTGGTGAAGCTGATCTTCGACCAGCGCGCGGAGCTCGAGAAGGTCAACGCGGCGGCCAAGGACATCTCCCTGGACACCGCCCGCAACACCGACCCCATCCCCCTGAACGCAGGCGCGACCAAGGCCCTGGACGGCCTGGGAGCCAAGTAGCCAGCAATAACCCGATTCGGATCTCAGGGGCACGGACGCTACACTCGTCTCTGCCTAGCGCTCGTAGCTCAACGGATAGAGCATCTGACTACGGATCAGAAGGTTAGGGGTTCGAATCCCTTCGAGCGCGCCAGACGTTTCAGCAGGTCACAGCCTTATTGGTAACGCTTCGTGAGAGACCGTCACGCGGGCTGTCTCTCACCATCTCTCACAGGATTCTAGAGGACCGCCGCCTAGGCGATTTTGTGGAGCCTCGCCAGCGACCGGCCGGCCACCTCTAGATCCTCTTCGTTGCTGTGGACATAGGTCCGGTACGTGAACGCCGGATCGGCGTGCCCGGCCCACTTGCTGATGATCGAGATCGGCACGCCGGCCTTCTCCATCAGGCTCAGCGTGGTGTGCCGCGAGTCGTGCAGCCGGATCCGCGGCAAGCCCGCCTGGCGCACCATGCGACTGAACTCGTCGGAGTGCCACTCGGGGTGGACCGGGTACCCGTTCGCATCTGTCGCCAGGTACGCGTCCCCGGTCATCACCGCGCGCCCGCCACGCGGGTCGAGCCAACGTCCTACCGGGATCGCCATCGCTCCGGAAACCAACACTGCGACCGTGAGCGCGCCAGCTGCCGTCGACTTACTGATACCGAGGTCTCGGCTCATGGGACTGAGCAGCGGGGCAATGGAGTAGTAGAGCACTCCGTACCCCGCGGTCTGGGTGATCGCGAGTGCGCCGACCAACCCGAACCTGGAGGCATGCGCTGTCACGGTGTCCGTTGCCATCGCCGTCCCCGCTCGGTGTCAACTAGTCCTTGACGGGTCAGCCGCAGCAGCCACCTGACGTCTTGGCCGCTGATACGTCGGCTAGAACGAGGTCGCCCTTGAGCAAGCCGCCGACGATGCCGGTAGTCAGACCCTGAGCCGCGGCCGCGTTGGAGGAGCAGACACCGGTCTGGGGAAGATCGAGCTGAACCTGTCGCGCCGCGTCCCAGTCGCCCGCGATTGCCGCGACGACGGAGCGGGCCTGCTCGTATCCGGTCGCCAGCAGGAACGTCGGTGCCCGACCGTAGGACTTCGCGCCGATCGCGTAGTAGCCCGTCTCCGGGTGGGTCAGCTCGTCGACGCCGTGCGGCGGGACCGTCCCGCAGGAGTGCACATTCGGGTCGATCAGCGGTGCCAACGCCCGGGTCGAGCTGAGCACCGGGTCGAGGTCGAGCCGCAGCTCCTCGACGATCGCGTGGTCGGGCCGGAACCCGGTCGAGTTCACCACCACGTCCGCGACGACGCGTCGGTCGCCCGCGACGAGCGTGACCTTGCCGTCGGCAAGCTCGACCGCCTCGGTCCGGAACGACGAGACCAGCTCGACCCTGCCGGCCTTGACCAGTTGCCGAACGCGAGCGCCAAGGGCGCCGCGGGCGGGCAGCTCGTCGGCCTCGCCGCCACCGTAGGTGCGGGACTGGTCGTTGCTCCGTACGGCCCAGACCACCTCGGTCCCGGGGACCTGCTCGGCGAGCTCACCCAGCTCCAGCAGCGTCGTCGATGCGGAGTGACCCGCGCCCACGACCACCGTGCGCTTGCCTGCGAACCGGGACCGGTCGATGCCGAGTACGTCCGGCAGCGCCGCCACGATCGCCCCAGCCGCCGCGGTCTCGCCTCGAGCGGCGATTCCCGATCCGCCCAGCACGTTCGGCCGCCGCCACGTGCCCGACGCGTCGATCACAGCGGTCGCGCGCACCTCCGAGCCGTCGGCGAGCCGGATCAGGAACGGAGCGTCTTCGCGGCCGACCGTGCGGACGCGGTCGTACCCGTCGCGCGTCACCGCCACGACCTCGGCGCCGTAGCGGATCCGATCCGCCAGCTCGGGAGTCTTCGCCAGCGGGGAAAGGTAGAAGTCGACCAGCTCGCCGCCGGTGGGCAACGCGCCGTTCTCCGGCTCCACCCAACCCGCGCGATCCAGCACTCGGCGCGCAGCCGGATCGATGTCGTACCGCCACGGGCTGAACAGCCGCACGTGCCGCCACTCCTCGATCGCCGCAGCGACCGACGGGCCGGACTCCAGGACCAGGAATTCCAGGTTCCGCTCGGACAACTGTGCCGCGGCGGCCAGCCCGATCGGGCCGGCGCCGATCACGACCACCGGAAGCTGCTGCTCGCTCACGTCGAACTCCTGAAATAGACAACCATCGAAACAGGGAGTCTTCACCTTGCCCGCTGATTCGACAGATGTCAAGATAGAGGCATGGCGAGGCAGGAGCTGTACATCGAGTCGGTGAACGAGGCGGGCGGCGCGTGCTGCACGCCCCTGGTCGAAGAGCCCCTCGACGCCGAGGCGGCCGTCGACGGCGCCGCCGTCTTCAAGGCGCTCGGCGACCCCGTACGTCTCCGACTGATGTCGGTGATCGCCTCGGCCGGCCAGGAGATCTGCGTCTGCGACATCACCCCGCAGTTCGACGTCAGCGGGCCCACGGTCTCCCACCACCTGCGCGTCCTGCGTGAAGCAGGCCTCGTCGACTGCGAACGCCGCGGCACCTGGGTCTACTACTGGCCGGTCCGAGAACGCCTCCAGCAGGTCAGTGCACTGCTCTCGGTGCCGGACCGGGTCGCAGCTCGCGCCTAGTTCGGGGCATCCCCCTAGTCGATCACGCGAATAGGTAGCGACGCGATAGGTAGTGACGCATACTATCGGTGTGGTCGTGCTGACTGCTGGCTCGTTCTTCGGCTTGGAACTCCCAGACGACAGGTGGGTCTTCCTCGCCGCCCTCGCGTGCCACGTAGCGGCCGGCCTGACCGCGACGGTCGCCGGAATCGTCGCGATGCTCGCCAAGAAGCAGCCAGTCAGGCATCCCAGGGCGGGTCGTGCGTACCTCTGGGCATTGGGGGTGCTCCTTGTCAGCGCGAGTGCAATGGTCGCCCTGCGATGGCCTCTCAACCTGCACCTTCTGCTACTGGGCACGTTGGCGTTCGGGGCGGGTCTGTTCGGCTATCTGGCTCGGCGGCGTCGGCGACCCGGCTGGAAACATAGGCATCTCGTCGCCATGGGCAGCTCGTACGTGCTCATGCTCACGGCGTTCTATGTCGACAACGGCCCACGACTTCCGGTGTGGAATCTCTTGCCAGATTGGACGTTCTGGATCCTGCCTGCTGCGGTTGGAACTCCTCTGATCGCGCGAGCGTGGCTGCGCCACGCCGGGGTCAGGCGAGCCGCACGCGGGTTTGGACGCAATGCCGAACGGCGAGGGTCGCGGCACACAGACGGATCGCGCTGACCGTCACCGCGAGACCAGACAGCAGGTAGGCGAGGGCGTCGAGCCGCGGTGTCGTGGCCAGCCATGCGCCGAAACTGGCGAGCATCACCGCGTCCCCGAGTGCGCACGCTCCGGCCGCCATCGCTGCCGCTGTCGTTGCCAGCCGAGGACGACTGCCGAATCTCAGTACGTTCCTCCCGGCCGCGGTGGCCGCGAGCAGTGCGGCCGGCACCGCGACGGCCAACACGACGCCGATTCCTGGCAGCACCCGCATCGGCCCGACCAATCCAAACAGGGCGGCGGGCTGGGTGACCAGGAAGGCCGCGAGCCAAACACCGGCTACGACCGGGCCGCTGAACAGCAGGCGCCTCGCGACTCCTCGCGCTTGGGTCGCGGCACCCTCGCCGACGAAGCTGGCCGCCACCACAACCGGAGAGCCGAAGTCCTCTATTGCGGCCTGCGGTGCTTGTTCGTCCGAGAGCCCAGCTGCGCGATGACCTTCCGCCGCGCGCTCGAGCCCGTCGCGCAATTCGGCGAGCACATCGACGCGCCAGGATCGAGGACCGACCAGGAGCAGGTCTATCAGTTCGAGGTAAGCGTTCAGCCCGCCGTCGGCGCGTGGGAACGACGCGTTCGTCATGGACTCACCACCGATGGCGCGCCCTCCATCATCGCCACCATCGCGACCGAGAACTCCCGCCAGGACGACCGCTGCTCCTCGAGCGACCGATGCCCATCCTCGGTCAGCTCGTACGTGCGCCTCCGCCGCCCACCCACGGTGGCCCACGTACTGTCGATCAACCCGGCCCGTTCGAGCCGGTGAAGCGCTGGGTAGACGGTGCCGGCAGGCAGATCGAACGTCCCGCGAGTCCTGTCCCGAAGCGTCTCTCTGACGGCATAACCGTGCAACGGGCCGTCGACCAAAGCCGCCAGCAACATCCCGTCCAGGTGCCCTTTCAGCATCTCGGGCCGCATAGGTAGCAACGCTACATCGGCGCGAGGGTCAGCAGCACGACTTGAGGTAGGACTGCAGGTCTGCGAGCGCGGCCACGGCGCCCTCGCGGTCGGTGGAGTAGAGCACGGTCTTGCCGTCGCGGCGGGCGCGGAGGATGTGCCCGCGGCGCAGGATGTCCAACTGTTGCGAGGCGTTCGACTGCCCTACTTCGGCGAGCTCGGCGACCTCGTTCACCGACAGCTCGGCGCCCTCGGCGAACAGCAGCATGATGCGCTGGCGTGTGGGGCTGGCCAGCGCCTTGAGGAACTCGTGGGTGGCGGCGTCCAGTCCGCCGCTCGTCTCCGCCACGTTCGAAGTCTAGATCCCATCAACATATTGTCATACAACGAATCGTTGATATGTTCTGGGCGTGACCTCACCAAACCTCTCGACCCAACTTTCATCCATGCCTGTCGCCGTCGTGGGTGGTGGGCAGTCCGGCTTGGCCGCTGCGTGGGCGCTTCGGCGGGCCGGCCTGCGCCCTATCGTCCTGGAGGCGAGTGATCGCGCGGCCGGTTCGTGGCCGCGTTACTACGACAGCCTGACGCTCTTCTCGCCCGCGGAGTACAGCGCGATGCCCGGCGCGCCGTGGGGCGGCGACCGCGCGAGGTATCCCCGGCGGGACGAGGTCGTCGCCTACCTCGAACGGTTCGCCGCCACTCTGGACGTCGAGATCCGAACGAACGCTCGGGTCGCGAGGGTCGAGCCAGGCTTCGTCGTACACACGGAGCGAGGTGATGCGCTCGAGGTCGCCGGCGTCGTTGCCGCGTCCGGCTCGTTCGGCAGCCCGCACCGCCCGGACCTCCGCGGGTTGGACGAGTTCGGCGGCGAGATCCTGCACGTGGCCGACTACCGGAATCCCTACCCGTACGCCGACAAGCGGATCGTCACCGTGGGTGGAGGAAACTCGGCCGTCCAGGTCGGGTACGAGCTCGGCAAGGTCGCCTCGGTCACGCTCGCGACGAGGGCGCCGCTCACGTTCCTTCCGCAGCGCCAAGGTGGCCACGATCTGCACTACTGGCTGCGGTCTCTCGGGTTCGACGACCTTCCGCCGGCCTGGCTCGCGCGGCTGGTCGGCGGCACACTGGTGCTGGACGACGGCGCGTACGGGCGCGCCGAGAAGGACGGGATCTTCGGCCGTCGGCCGATGTTCGACCGGCTCGACGAGCGCGGCGTCGTGTGGTCGGATGGCCGGGCCGAAGCCGTCGACGTCGTCCTGCTCGCCACCGGCTACCGACCCAACCTGCCGTACCTGCGCGACCTCGGAGCGCTCGACGCCGACGGCATGCCCATCCACGACGGCGGCTTGTCGCTCACCCACCCTGGCCTGGTCTATGTGGGTCTGGAGTTCCAGCGCTCGTTCGCCTCGAACACTCTCCGTGGCGCCTACCGAGACGCCGAGTACGTCGTACGCCCGCTGGCTGCTCACGTTCTTGACGCAGGAGGCTTGCTCAGCAATCATTGACTCAATGAACACTGAGCGATCGTTAGAGCGGCGTGCCCGCATCCACGCTGCACTGGGTGATCCGGCGCGGCTTGCGATCGTCGACGCCCTGGGCATCGGTGACTCCTCGCCGGGTGAGCTGGGACGCGCGCTCGAGCTGCCGACCAACCTGGTTGCTCACCATGTGAATGTGCTGCAGGACGCGGGGATCGTCGAACGTGTCCGATCGGAGGGCGACCGGCGCCGCACGTACCTGCGGCTGCGCCCAGAGGCACTGGAGCAACTGCGACTCCCCGCCCTCCCGAACGCGGAGCGCATCGTGTTCGTCTGCACCCACAACTCGGCCAGATCGCCGCTGGCAGCGGCGCTGTGGACCCGCCACACCCACAAGCCGGCGGCCTCCGCCGGCACCGATCCGGCCCGCCGCGTCCACCCCCGCGCCGTCCGCGTCGCCCGCAGGCACGGGCTCGACCTCGACCCGACCGGCACTGCCCACGCCGAGGACGTCGTCCACAAGGGCGACCTCGTCATCGCGGTCTGCGACAACGCCCACGAGCAGCTCGCCACCGGGCCCACTCGGCTCCGACCGCGTCTGCACTGGTCCGTTCCGGACCCTGCCCGAGTCGACACCGACGCCGCGTTCGAAGCCTCCTACGCCGACCTCGAGGCCCGGATCACCCGCCTCAGCTCGGCCCTCGATCCACCACACTCCGAGGGAGTGCAGCCATGACCACCAGCCAGAGCCCCGTGCCCGCAGCCGTCCATCACCGCGACGACCTGTCGATCGACCAGCAACTCGCGCTTCGCACCGCCGCCACGAGGCTCGCCGAAGAGTTCACCGGCATCTACGGCCCCGAGACCATCGACCGGTTCCTGCACACCAGCTACGACCAGTTCGCGACCACCAGTACGATCCCGAACTTCCTTCCCTTGTTGGCCGAACGGTTCGCCCGGCAACGCCTCCAGGCCCTCGCCCGAGTCGAAGGCCACCACAACGACGGCCGTCCGGTCGTCTTGTTCCTGTGCACCCACAACGCCGGCCGCTCCCAGATGGCGCTCGGCTTCTTCACTTCTCTTGCGGGCGACCAGGCCGTCGCCTGGTCCGGCGGATCCGAGCCCGGCAACGAGGTCAACGCCGCTGCGATCGCCGCCATGGCCGAACGGGGAATCGACATCTCCGGCGAGTACCCCAAGCCGTGGACCGACGAGGTCGTCCGCGCCGCGGACGTCGTCATCACCATGGGCTGCGGCGACGCCTGCCCGATCTTCCCCGCTACCCGCTACGAGAACTGGGACCTCGACGACCCCGCCGGTCTCGACGTCGAGTCCGTTCGGCCCATCCGAGACGAGCTGGAACGCCGCGTACGTCACCTGCTGTCCGAGCTCGAGCTCCCACCCGTGGACCCGGCGCATGCCTGACGTCGTGCTGTGGCGACGCCTGTTCGCGGAGTTCCTGGGCACCGGGCTCCTCGTCGCCATCGTCGTCGGCTCCGGCGTCATGGCCAGCACGTTGTCGCCGGATGACGTCGGACTCCAGCTGTTGGAGAACTCCCTCGCCACCGCGCTGGCGCTCGGCGTCCTCATCGTCGTCTTCGCGCCGATCTCCGGGGCGCACTTCAACCCCGTCGTCACCGCAGTCGCGTGGCTGACCGCCAAGAGGACAACACCGCTGGCCGAAGCAGGAGCCTACGTCGCGGTGCAGGTCGTCGGTGGGATCGCGGGCGCGATCCTCGCGAACCTGATGTTCGACCATCCGGCCGTCGCCTGGTCCACAACCGAACGCGCCGCCGGCCACCTGTGGCTGGGCGAGGTCGTCGCGACCGCCGGCCTCGTGCTGGTGATCTTCGCGCTCGTACGTGCCGGCCGCACCGCCGCGATTCCGGCGGCCGTCGGTGCGTACATCGGCGCCGCCTACTGGTTCACCTCCTCGACCTCGTTCGCCAATCCCGCCGTCACCATCGGCCGCGCCTTCACCGACACCTTCGCCGGCATCGACCCCACCTCCGTGCCCGGCTTCGTCCTCGCTCAGCTCGTCGGCGCCGGCCTCGGCCTGGCCATCGTTCAGCTGCTCCACCCGCAACCCACGTCGCAGCCGGCCCCGACCACCACCGAGCCCGTGAGGAACCAGCAATGACCAAGCCCAGCGTCCTGTTCGTCTGCGTCCACAACGCCGGCCGCTCCCAAATGGCCGCCGGCTGGCTCCACCACCTCGCAGGCGACACCATCGACGTCCGCTCCGCCGGCACTGCGCCCGCCGACCAGATCAACCCCGCCGCGATCGCCGCCATGGCCGAGGTCGGCATCGACATCACCGCGGGCCAACCGACCAAGCTCACCAACGAGTCCGCCGCCGTCTCCGACGTCATCGTCACCATGGGCTGCGGCGACGAATGCCCCTACTTCCCAGGAAAACGCTACGAAGACTGGAAACTCGACGACCCCGCCGGCCTCGACGTCGAAGCCGTCCGCCCCATCCGGGACAACATCCGCCGCCGAGTCGAGAAGCTCATCGCCGAGCTCCGCTAGGCGCTGGGGTTGTCGACCAGTCCGGAGAAGACCAGTCCTCCCACTAGGGCGTAGACCCTGGACGGCGGTGTTCCTCTCCATTCCTGCTGTGCTTGGATCCTGCATTCGGCTCCGACGCGAACGACCTTCACCTTCATCGGTGGCGGCGCTTCCGCGGACTCGCGTTGCCAAGGATCTGTCCCTACGCCGACCCATGCGAGTGCCTCGGACTCTCTGCGTCGGTCCAAAGCGACGTCGGCTTCGATAGTCAGCACCGGCGTGTCACCCTCTTGCATCACGCCGGTCAGCGTGCATCGCGCACCCCCCAACGTGGTGAGCACGTGCGGCGGGACGTCGATGATCTGGCGCCCGTTCCAGCTGTTGTGCGCGACTTCCCCTTGCGAACTAGAGAAGCGGAACAAGGACTGTCGTTGCAGGGAGAACGGCGAGGGAAAGGGCGGGTAGGCGAACGGCATCTCGTGGACGCCGAGAAGTTGCGAAGCGGCGAGGTCGTCACCCAGCAACACATTGACTTCCTTCAGGGCGAGGACGGCCTCGCGTCGCGCCCTGTGGACCGCGCTGTTCCAGCGCATGTCTCCGACGACGACCCGGTAGACCCGATCCATGGCCGTCTCGCGGCCGAACTCGCCGTTCTCGATGAGGCGCCGCGCGTCGCCCTCTGGTGCGTGGAAACGCTGGAAGGCTTGGTTCGCCGCGTCGCCAACCGAGATGTCGAACCCCTGCCAGGCATCGAGTGCGCCCGAGGTGTCGCCCTTCGAGAGGCGAACCAGGACGAGCATTCGTTCGCTATGGGCACGTTGCAGGGGCGTGGGCGCCGAATGGGCCGCGTCGACGAGGGCATCCTCGGCCTTCTGGAGATCATCGAGCCGAAGTTCCCTGCTGCGGTTGGGGAGGGTCGACTGTCGGAGATACCGCGTTCCGGCGCCCAAGGTCGCTAGATAGCGCTGGTCGATCAGGACGCCAAGCTGGCGTTCGATCTCGAGCAGGCGACTCTGGGACTCCTCCATCTGGGTCACGACGCCGAGAATCTTGCCGGCGAGCTCGCCCACGTCGTCGCCGAAGAGCGCTCGAATCACCTTGTCCGCTCCGTACCGCGCTACGACGAACGCGAGCGAAGTCAGTGGATCCATCTCCTGAGTGTGCCCTCGTGCCGTCTCGCTCGCTTCGACTTCGGCAATTCTCCAACTCACCGAGGGCCCGGCCTCCCCACGCGCAGCACCCGGTGCGGCCAGGTGGCCGCACCGGCGCTGGGTAGACGGTCAGCTCGCTCTGTCACCGAACAGGCGGTACGAGCCGACCACCTCGAGCTGGTCCGGACGCGGAGGACCGGCGAGCCAACCCTTGAGCTGGTCCTGGAACTCGGCGAACTCCGGGATCGCGAACAGGGGGTTCGGTCCGGCGTCCTGGTCGACTTCGAGGATGGCGACGAACGTCGCTCCGTCGATGTGCTTGCACGAGGCGTACCGAACGCCTTGCGGCTGGTTCACCTCGAGGGCAGCGAACATCTTCTGGGCCGCGGCTTCGACGTCGTCGGCGTGGTCGTGCTTGACCGAGGCGGTCACCATGAGCACGGGCATGAGACTGTCCTTTCTGTGGTGTGGTGTCACGCAGCCGGTTGGCTTGCGCGGCGCGAACGGGGCATGAGGAACGCGGCGAGAAGCAGAGCGAGAAGAGCGAGGCCCGCCGCGGTGAGGAAGGCGTCGTGATGTGCGGCCGCGTTCGCCGCTCGGATCAGGGCCGCGTCTTCGCTGGCGTCGGCCAGCGCGGCACCGATGCCGCTGTAGGCGACGGTTGCGATGACAGCGACCCCGATCGCGCTGCCGGCCTCCTGGCTGGTGTTGATGACGCCTGCCCCGAGACCTGCCTCGGCGTCGCTGATGCCGGTGAATGCGGCTATCTGCAACGTGACGTAGCACGTGCCACAGCCGAGGCCGAGCACGATCAACGCCGGCAGGAGGTCGAGCAGGTAGCTTCCGCCGATCGGAGCTCTCCACAGCAGGAGCAGCCCTCCGACCGTGAGGGCGAGCCCGGCGACGAGCACTGGTCGGGCGGCGACCTTCGTGACCAGCCAGGACGCGGTGCCGGCGGCGAGGACGATGCCCAGGGCGAGAGGAACATAGGCGAACCCGGCGGTGAGCGGGGAGTAGCCGTAGACGTTCTGCATGAACATGCTGGCGAAGAAGAACAGGGCGGCGAACGTGCCGAACACCAGCACGGCGGCTAGGTTCGCCACCCGCATCGTCCTCTGCCGGAAGATCCGCAGTGGCATCATCGGCTCGCCCACCCGGGCCTCGATCAGGAGGAATCCCCCGAGCAGCAAGGCGACCACGACCAGGCTGCTGACCGTACGCGGAGTCGCCCACCCCACGTGGGTGGTCTCGCCGAGGGTGAAGATCAGCAGCAACAGACCGGCGGTGAGGGTGACCGCGCCAGCGGCGTCGAACGAACGTGGACGTGTGGCCAGGCGGCTCTCCGGGAGGACGCGAGGTGCCAGGACGGCTGCGGCGAGCCCGATCGGGACGTTCAGCCAGAAGTTCCAGGACCAGCCGGGCCCGGACGTGAGGACGCCGCCGACGATCACACCAACGGTGGAGGCCACGCCGGCGAGCGAGCCCCAGGCGCCGAGTGCCTTGTTGCGTTCCGCGCCCTCGGGGAACGTGTTGGTGAGAATCGCCAACGCGGCTGGGGCGATCAGTGCCGCGCCGAGACCTTGAAGCCCTCGTGCGCCGATGAGAACGGTGCCGTTCGGAGCGACGGCAGCGACCGCCGACGCGAGCGCGAACACCACGAACCCGGCTTGCAACAGCTTGCGGCGGCCGATCGTGTCGGCCAGGCGCCCACCGAGCAGGAGGAAGCCGCCGAGAACGGTGGCATAGGTCGTGACGATGTAGTTCAGGCTCACCGCGGACATGCCGAGTGCGGCCTGGATGGCGGGTAGCGCGAGATTGATTCCCGTGACGTTGAGAAAGACCACGAACTGGCCCACGGACAAGAACGCGAGCGCTGCGCCCGGCTTGGCCACGGCCCCGGTCCGCCTTTCGGTGCCGGGAGACTCGAGAGCGGTCATGGTGGCGACGTCCTTTCACCTCGAGATCATGCAGATCTCGGACAGTGTCTGGACGCGCGCTACCGTCGCGGTATCGAACGGCTATTGCCCTTCGATACCGCGACGACAACGATCGAACTAGGACGCGTCCGGGGCGCGCATGGCCTCGAGCCGGAGGAGGAGCTCACCAGCGGTTCCGGGATCGAGCGCGGGCAGCAGCAGCTCGACCTCTTCCATGCATTCCTGCGCGAGGTCGGTTTGGCCGGCACTCAGCTGGACACCAGCGAGCGCGAGCAGCGCTTGGGCGCGCAAGGGGACCGCTCCGATGGCGGCGAAGAGGCGTTGGGCTTGGGTGAGCTGGTCGACGGCTTCCTTGACGAGGAGCTCAGAGGCAGCGATCTCCCCGAGCGCGTGGCGCGACTTGGCTTCGATCAGCGCCACGCCTCGAAGGTCGGCGAGTTCGAGCGCGCGTACGAGGGTCGTTCGAGCTGCCCCCACGTCGCCGCCGCGGTGCAGGATCACAGCCAGACCGTACAGAGCATGGACCTCGCCGATCTGGTCGCCGAGGTCGCGTACGCGTTCGAGCACGTCCAGCTGGGTCCGCCGGGCCAGCTCGAGCTCGCCTTCGCGCTCATACAGGCGCGCGAGGGAGTGCAGCGCCTGGGCCTGGCTGCGGCGGGACTGTGTCTGCTCGAGAATCTCCCAGGCCTCCGAGAGCAGCTGGTGTGCCGTCGCCAGCTCACCCTCCTTCATCGCGACCTTGGCCAAACCGCCCAGCGCTCCAGCCTCGCCGACTCTGTCGCCGGCCGCACGCAGCGCGGACAGGCCCTGCGCGTAGCAGTCCCGCATGGCACGGACGTCGCCCCTGACGTCATGGACGAGGCCGAGATGTGCCAGAGCGAGCCCGACTCCCTGCGGAAGTCCCTCGAGACGGAAGCCGTCGAGTGCGGAGCCGAGCAGCCGTTCGGCCGGGTCGAGGCGCATCAGGTTCAGCTGCAACGATCCCAGCGAGTAGGTCATCGCGGTGCGTCCCAGCCGGTTGTCAGCCCTCTCGACCGCTTCGAGAGCGACCGTACTGGTCTGTTTCCATTCGTCGTAGGACCCCATGTGCTCGAACAGCCCGATGGCGGTGAGCGCGAGATCCCAACAGTGCTCGTGCAGACCCATCGCGGCCGCGTACGTGATCGCGCCGACGATCGCTCGACGGTCGAGGTCGAGCAACGCGAACGGACTGCTCATGGGCGGGAGCGGCGTTCCGTCGTGCGGCCGCCAACGAGGCGCTTCGCCATGCAGGATGGTGAAATCGCCTCCGTACGCCGCCCGATGAACGTCCTCGGTCTGCGCCAGCCAACCGCCGAGGAGGCGGCGCAGACCGGCCATGCGGTCCGAACCGTCGGCGTCGTCGAGCTCGAGCTGCTCGGCCGCGTATACGTGGACCAGGCTGTGGAACCTGTACCGAAGGATGTCTGTCGAGCTGATCGTCGTCCAGGTGGCCGTGAGCAGCTGGACGTCGACCAGCTCGTCCAACAAGGCGTCGGCCTCGGCCAGGCCGGCGTCGAGCAAGGCGGCGGCCGTCCACGCGGGAAAGTCCGGCCCGGGAAGCAAGGACAACAACCCGAAGAGCCTGCGCGCTTCCTTGCTCAGGCTCCGAGACGTGACAGCGATCGCGGAGCGGAACTCGAGGCCTCCGTAGGAGAGCTCGTCGAGCCGACGCGCCTCGTCGGAGAGTCTCGTGGCCACGTCGCCGAACCGCCAGTGCGGCCTCGACGCCAGCCGCGCGCCGACCAGGCGCAGCGCCAGGGGGAGGCCGTCACACAGGGCCGCCAGCTTCGAGGCAGCATCGAACTCGGCTGCCACGCGCTCGTTCCCGGTGATCCTTCGGAGCAGCTCGAGCGAGTCTTCCTGATGCAGAGGCTCGAGCTCGAGGTGATGAGCCCCGGGCAGTCCTCCGAGTCGTCGACGGCTCGTCACGATCACCGCGCAGCGTCGGCTGCCGGGCAGCAACCGCGCCACCTGCCGCTCGCTCGCCACGTCATCGAGAACGATGAGCAGCCGACGATCGGCGACTCGGCTCCGATACATCGCCTCGCGTTCGTCCGGGTCCTCCGGAACAGCCGATCCGTCCACACCCAGGGCACGCAGGAACGCCGCATGTACGCGTGACGTGACCTCGATCGCCGTCTCGCCGCGAAGATCGGCGTACAACTGTCCGTCAGTGAACGCGACTGCCACCTGATGTCCGACCTGTGCCGCCAACGTGGTCTTGCCGACTCCACCCGGGCCGCAGACAGCGATCAGCTCCGCGGCGACCGGTCCGGCGTCTCGGCGTTCGGCTCGGGCAAGCAGCCGCTCGACGAGCTCGGCGACCTCCCTGGCCCGGCCCGTCAGGTCGGGAGTTCCGGGCGGCATCTGTCGCGGCGGGACGTACCCGTCACCGCGGCCGCCCCGGAAGTCTGGGGTAACGCCATCGGTGTGGTCCAAGGCCCGATCGCCCACGAGGATGGCCTGTTCGAGCTCCCGCAGCTCCCAGCCTGGATCGATGCCAAGCTCCTCGACCAGGATCGAACGTGCTCTTCGGCAGACCTCGAGAGCCTCCGCTTGCCGACCCGACCGATAGAGGGCGAGCGCGAGGAATACGTACATCCGCTCTCGCCACGGATGCTCCTCGACGAGCGCACGAAAGTCGGTGGCGATGCGCGCGTGCTGGCCGAGGTCCAGCTCGAGCGAGGCGAGTGACTCCAGGGCCGCCAACCGTCGTTCCTCCAGGACCACCGCCAGACGTTCCAACCGCGGGGTTCGAACGTCGGCGAGGACCGACCCTCTCCACAACGCCAGCGCGGCTCGCCACGTGTCCGCGGCGGCCGCGAGGTCGCCGGACGTGGTCAGCGCCCGCGCTTCCTCGACGAGACGGTCGAACGTCACGACGTCGAGGTCCTCACCGTCGATCTCGAGTCGATAGCCGGGCGCGATGGTCTGGATCCTCATGGGGGCACTGGCGGCAGCGAGCATGCCCCGCAAGGAGGAGACACAAGCCTGAATCTGGCTGCGCGCAGTCTCGGGCGGGGAGGTGTCCCACACGGCATCGATGAGTTGGTCCAGCGACACCGACCGGTTCGCGTTCAACGCCAAGGCCGCGAGCACGATCCTCTTCCTCGGAGCGCTCACCTCCACGGTCTGGCCATGGACGACCAGCTCCAACGGCCCGAGAACCTTCAGACCCACCTCCGCGACCCCTTCCACGGTGACATGACGTTCTGTCGGCCACCAGTGTGACCGGCGCCACGTCCGCAGGTGGCTGCATCGCGTCGCTTTCGCGACTGGGCGGTTCTTGTTCGGCAGTCGATGGGGCTTAGCGGGCGAGGAACTCGACCGCGACGGGGGCGAACTTGGCGTGGTACTGGAAGATGCCGCCGTGGCCGGAGTCCGGGTAGATGATCAGCTCGGAGCCATTGATGCGCTGGTGCAGGTCCTCGGAGAGGACCGAGGGCACCATGCGGTCGTTGTCGCCGTTCGCGATCAGGGTCGGCTGAGTGATCTTCGACAGGTCATCGGGCACGCCGCGTCCCCACTTCTTGATCGCCTTCAGCTGGGTTTGGAACGCCTTGGCGCTGATTGGCTTGTCGCGGTCGAGAGTGCGTTCCCGCAGACGTGTGACGAATGCCTTCGCGGCAGATCTGCCGGTGGCGTTGCGGTTGAAGAACAGGAACTCCTTCGGGTCGGACCGGGTCAAGGTTGCCCGCAGGATGTCCCAGTAGGTGGTGCCGGCAACCTTGTCCATGCCGTTGCCGCCCTTCGGGCCGGTGCCGGTCAAGACGAGCTTTCGGACAAGATCGGGGTACTTCACGACGAGAGCTTGGGCGATCATCCCGCCGAGGGAGAAGGAGAAGACGTCGATCTTGTCGAATCCGAGCGCGCGGATGAAGGTGTAGGCGTCGTCGGCCATGGCTTCGACGCTGTCGGGAACGGCACCGCTGGAGGCGCCCACGCCGCGGTTGTCGAACGCGATGACGTGATGGTTCTTCGCGATCGGGTCGATGATGCGCGGGTCCCAGTTGTCCAGCGTCGCGGCCAAGTGGACGAGGAAGACGACAGGGATGCCGCCCTTCGGACCGAGCTCGCGGTAGGCGTAGGTCATGCCATCGGCGACGATGCTGTGTTCCGGCGCGTTCGCGTAGGACGTGATGACGGAGTCGTTCGAAGTGGCGTTCGTGGACGTGTTGGTACCCATGGTGATTCTCCTTGGAAGGTTCGTGTCGCCCGCCGTGGTAGCGGCGAGGTCAGCTGTTGCTGGTGATGACCGTTTTGCCGCGGACGCCACCGTTCGATAGGGACCGCAGGGCTTGCGGGGTCTGGTCGAAGCCGAAGACCTTCCCCACGACGGGGCGCAACACGCCTTGGTCGACGAGGGTGGCGATCCGGCCGAGCTGGTCGCCACTGGCCCGCGCGAACAAGAACTCGTACCTCACTCCGAGCTTCTTCGCCTGCCGGCGAACCTTGCCGCTGAGACCCGCGATCGCCAGCCGCAGCACCGGGTTCAACCCGGCCTCTCGTCCGAACGCGGGGTCCGGGGGACCTGCGATCCCGATCGCCAGGCCGCCGGGCTTCAGCACCCGCAGCGACTTCTGGAGATTCGTCCCACCGAGGCTGTCCAACACCAGGTCGTACCCCAGGTCGTTCCCGGAGTCCTCCCCGGAGAGGACCTGCTCGAAGTCCTGGGTGCGGTAGTCGATCACCGTGTCCGCACCTAGCTCGCGGACGAAGTCCGCGTTCGAACCGCTCGCGGTGGTAGCGACCGTCGCGCCGAGATGCTTGGCGAGCTGGATCGCGAGCGACCCGACACCGCCGGCGCCGGCGTGGATGAGGACCTTCTGCCCGGGCTGCACGTTCCCGCGCTCGACGAGCGCCTGCCACGCCGTCAACGCCACCAGCGGAAGCGAACCCGCCTCGGCCATGCTGATCGAGGCGGGCTTGAGCGCCAGGTCGGCCTCCGCCACGGCGATGCGCTCGGTGAACGTGCCGATCCGGTTCTTGTTCGGCAGTGCGAAGACCTCATCGCCCACCGCGAACCGCGACATCCCTTGTCCCACCGCGACGACCACGCCGGCCAGATCATCGCCCAGGACGAACGGCACCCGGTAGGGCAGGATCGCCTTGAAGTCCCCCTCTGCGATCTTGAGGTCGATCGGGTTGACGCTGGCTGCGTGGATCTCCACCAGAGCGTCGTTGTCGCCCAGGTGCGGTTCCGGCACGTCGCTGGCCCGCACCCCGGCGGAGTCTCCATAGCGCTCGACAGTGAAGGCCTTCATCGTGATCTCCGTTCCCACCGGAACCGTCGGCGCCGGAGTCGATGCTCGAACCCGCTGCGCCATCAGTGGTTCCCGTCTCGGAGCACACTGTAGACCCTGAGTATAAGAAAGTAAACTCAGCCTGATACGATGAGGTCATGGATGCTGGCACTGACCTTCGGTTCGACCGGGACACGTCCAACTGCTCGATCGCGCGGACCTTGGAAGTGGTGGGCGAGAAATGGACGATCCTGATCCTGCGGGAGGTCTGGTACGGCTCTTCCCGCTTCGGCGACTTCGAGCGCATCCTGGGATGCCCTCGCAACCTGCTCGCCGAGCGCCTACGCAAGCTCGTCGAGCAAGGCATCCTGTCCACGGAGTCCTACCGCGAGCCCGGCACACGTAGCCGGCACCAGTACGTGATCACGCCGAAGGGCCTGGACCTGCTGCCGGCCGTGCTGGGCCTCATGCAGTGGGGCGACCGATACCGCGCCGATCCGGAAGGCCCGGCCATCGTCAACCGCCACCGAAACTGCGGCGCAGATCTCCACGTCGAGGTCCGATGCGAACACGACCACCACATCAACGCGGCAGACATCGAGTCCGAGCCAGGTCCAGGCTTCCGCATGAAGACCGACCAGGACGACGGCCGAGCGGACAGCCGGGCTTAAACGTCGTACCGTCCTAGTTATGGATCTTGTCCGCCGGCCGGAGCCCGTCGAACGGACCGAAGGCGAGGCCAGCTGATGGAGTACGCCGTACTCGGGCCGACCGGGATGAAGGTGTCCAGGATCTGCCTAGGCACGGCCGCCTTCGGGGTGGCGCCCAGCGAGCGAGACGCCGACCGGGTGGTCGGCGCGGCCCTCGATCTCGGCATCACGTTCGTCGACACCGCCAACGTGTACGGACACTCGCCGACCTTCGACCGGCCCGGCGCTCCACCCGCCGGCGACCGCGAGCCGGCCGAGCAGCTCCTCGGCCGCGCGCTCGTCGGCCGGCGCGACGAAGTGGTGCTCGCGACCAAGTCCGGCGCCAGCCCGGGACCCGGACTGTCCCGCCGGCACATCTTCCAGCAGGTCGAGACCAGCCTGCGCAGGCTGGGAACCGACTACATCGACCTGTACTACGCGCACTTCCCCGACCCCGACACCCCGCTGGAACAAACCCTCGCCGCGTACGACGACCTCGTACGGCAGGGGAAGCTGCGCTACGTGGCGCTGTCCAACCATCCAGCCTGGCAGCTCACCCACGCCTTGTGGATCGCCGACGACCGTCGGCTGCACGCCCCGGTCTGCGCCCAGGTCAGGTACAACCTCATCGACCGCACAGCCGAACAAGAGCTCGTGCCGGCGTGCCTGCGGTTCGGGCTGTCCGTCGTGCCGTACGCGCCGCTGCACGGCGGGCTGCTCGCCGGCACCCAGGTCCTGGACCGGGCCGTCCAAGGCGACCAGCGGTGGGGCGGTGCCGGGTTCACCGACGCCGAGGTGCACGTTGGCCGCGCGGTCGAGCGGCTCAGCCAGGGGTGGGGACTGGCGCCGTACCAGGTGTCGCTGGCCTGGCTGCTGTCCCGCCCCACCGTCGCGTCGGTGATCGTCGGCGCCGAGACCGTCGAAGAGATCACCGCCAACGCCACCGCGGCCGACATCCTCCTCGAGCAAGCCCAACTGGACGACCTCAACGAACTGCGGCAACGTCATGAAATCTCCGAATAGCGGTCCCTATCGTGCTGGCGTGACGTCCCGCCGCACAAGGCGGGATGACCAAGCCCTAGGTCAGCTCACCGCGTTCCTCACCAGCACGGTGATCCTCGTCTCTTCCCAACGCTTAGGTCGTTGGGGATCCGTAAAAGTTTCACTCGAGCTCTACGAAGGCCTGAGGGACGTCGCCGCTGGGCGTGCGGGTCACCGGCGGACCCGGTAGCGGAGATGCGTCGCCGTCGGCGTGTCGATCACACGAACGATGTCCAGTTCGATCCGCGACCCCAGGACGTCGAACTGGCGGAGCCCCGCGCCGAGCAGCACCGGGATCTGGTGGATCTGGCAGTTCGTCCAGCACCCCGGCCTGGAGTGCCCGTTGCGCCGTGTACGCGCCGTGCACGAACACGTCTCGATCTCCGGCCACGGACTTGGCCTGCGCCATCGCGCTCTCGATCCCGTCGGTCACGTACGTCACCATCGGATACGCGGCCGCCGAGGCGGGGGCGGGACGATGGCTGACCACGAAGATCGGAGCGCCGTGATGATCGCCGCCCCAGTGGTCGACCTGTTCCACGGTGCGACGTCCCGCCACGACCGCACCGGTCGCGTTCATCGCGCCCTCCATCTCCTTGAGGGCAGCAGCAGATCGCGCGTCGTCGGCCGCGGGGTTTGACCATTGGTGCAGCCGCTCCACGGCACCGTCGTCACCACCGGGATTGTCCGGTCCGTCGTTCAGGCCTGCGATGAACCCGTCCAACGACATCGACATGAACAGCACCGACGCAGACATCAACCCGGCTCCTTGATCTTGGCTTCACGCGAACCCGTCCCGGCAACGGTAGGTCCAAACGACGTGGCGCAACTTGCAACTTTTCCCGCGATGACGCAACGATGTTGCGCGCCGAGCGGGACGACCACTCTGTACGACGGCAGATCTACCCAGTCCACGAAGGACAACAGGGCGATGCGACTCCATCACCGGACTCGATCGGCTCTTCGCACTGCAAGACCGCCTGCCGCCAGCCGGGCGGCTATACGAGCGCACCACCGTGCGCCGGCCACCCCACCAACCGTCAAGACTTCCTTGACGCGGCCAAACCCGACGATGCGCCGTCGAAGCTCAGCACGACCTGCAGAGCTTCGTGCGGGGTCTGGTCGAGCATCTCGAAGGTCGCCGCCGCTTCGGTGATCGGTCGTACGTGCGAGACCAGTCGGGGCAGGTCCAGCCTTCCGGCGATCGCGAGCCCGAGCACGGTCGTGTTGAGTCGGTATCGGTCCCATCGATGGGCAAGCGACGGTGCCACGCCCGAGATCTGGGACGACACGACAGCGACGCGGTTGAGGTGGAACTCCTCCCCGAGACGCAGCCCGATGGCGTCACCCGGAACGAGACCGGCCGCGACGACGCGTGAGCTGTACGCCGCTGAGCGGATGGCCTCATGCAGCGCACGCGCGTTGCCGCTGACCTCGATCGCGACGTCGGCTCCGCGCGCACCGGTGAGGTCGCGGATCCGTTCGGCGACCTCGCCCTCGCTGGCGTCCAGCACGACGTCGGCGCCGAGCTCGCGAGCGAGGGCCAACCTAGACGGGATCAGGTCGACGCCGACGACGCGGGCGCCGTTCAGCCTGGCCAGTTGGGCGACGATCTGGCCGAGCACGCCGAGGCCGAACACCGCGACGGTCTCGCCGACGTGGATGTCCGCGTCGAGGACGACGTTGAGGCCGACCGCGCCGATGTGGCTGAACACTCCGATCAACGGGTCGGCGTCGTCGGGCAGGATCCGGGCCGCGGCGTGCTCCGCGGTGACGACGGCGGATGAACGGTGTCCCCAGGTCCCCCACACGCGCTGTCCGACGCGGACCTGCGTGACCCCGGGTCCGAGCTCGGCGATGGTGCCGACCTCCTCGTACCCGGTGTTCGATACCGGGTACGGGAACTGCGCCTCCCCCGCCACGAGCAGTCGCCGTTCGGTGTCCCAGCGCTGCTCGAGGTAGCGGTTCGTCCCGCGGTAGTAGGTCAGCTCGGTGCCCGCGGAGATCCCGGAGTACATAGTGCGCAGGCGCACCTCGCCCTCGCCGAGCGCGGCTTCGGGCTCGGAGCCGACCGACACCACGCCGGGTGCGTCGAACCGCATGAAGAGACTTTCGTCAACCATGCTGAGCACTCCGCTCGACGTCGCGCAGAACACGGACCGCTTCCGGCAACACCGTCGTCGCCGGACCCGACAGCCTGCACTCGAACGCGCACCAGCCTTCGTACCCCGACGCGACCAGCGCTTGGTACGTCGCCGCCCAGTCGACGTGCCCCGCGCCCGGCTCCAGCCGGTTGGAGTCGGACAGCTGCACGTGCCCGAGGAGCGGACCGACGTTCTCCAACGCCGCTGGAGGATCCGCTTCCTCGATGTTCATGTGGTACGTGTCCGCGACCACCCTGACCGACGGCAGACCGACGGCGTCGCAGAGCTCCATCGCCTGCGCGAGCGTGTTGACCAGGTAGTCCTCGTAGCGGTTCAACGGCTCGAGGCAGAGCAGGACGCCCTCGGACCGGGCGTGCTCGCCGAGCCGTCGGAGCCCGTCGAGCAGCACCTCGCGGTCCTCCTCCGGTGAGCGCGGCGGCTCGTACGGCGGCAGCCGACGGGAGAACATCCCGTACGACGCCGGCGTCATCGCGACCCGGCCACCGAGCTCGGCCATCACGCTGAGCTGTGACGACATTTGCCGGATCGCGTCCTCGCGCTTGTCCCGGTCGAAGTCGCCGAGGAAGTGCGGCATCTGCACGCACACGGTCGGCATCGGGACGCCGTTCGCGGCCGCACGCCGCAGCTCGGGCAACCGGGCCTCGAACGCGAGGTCACCCGGCCCGAGCAGCTCGATGCCGTCGAACCCCGCCGACTGGGCGAAGTCCCACTTCGCCTCCAGCGTGTCTCCGGGCAACAGGCGTTCCTGACAGCTGAGCTTCCACCCGGCCACGTCGGATCCTCCTCGTCTCCGAGCCCAGAGTATCGCTCAACTCTAGGCGAATTAAGTCTTGTCGTGAGCTTAAAAGGGGTGTTCTATGTCGGTACTCGTTGATCACACGGCCTTGGTGGGGGCGACGCGTCCGTCCGTTCGGGTCGAAGCCGCCGTGCCGATAGCGCGAGGAACTCGAAAGGTGCGTGACATGCGTTCTCCACGGCTCCGCGCGCTCGGGCTCGGGCTCTCCCTGGCGTTGCCCGTCGTGTTGATAGCCGCCTGCGGCGGCGACGGATCGGGTGGCGGCGGAGAGGGTGGCGGAACCGCGACCCTCAAGGTCCTCACGGTCGAGGACATCAACGACCGGGTGCAGGCGCAGAAGAAGATCCTGGCGAACTTCACCAAGGCCACCGGCATCAAGGCCGAGCTGACCGCGGTCGCCGAAGACCAGCTGACCACGACGTTGACGTCCGCCGCCGCGGCTGACGACCTGCCGGACATCATCGCGGCGGTCCCGCTCGCCACGATCACCCAGCTGCGCACCGACGACCTGCTCGACACCGACGCCGCGAAGGCGATCGTCGACAGCCTGGGCACCGACACGTTCGCGGCCAGGTCGTTGGAGCTGACGAAGAACGGCGACGAGCAGCTGGCCGTTCCGAGCGACAGCTGGCCGATGTTGCTGTACTACCGGAAGGACCTGTTCGAGAAGGCCGGCCTGCAGCCGCCCACGACGTACGCGGCCATCGAGGCCGCCGCCGCGAAGCTGGACCAGGGCGGCACCGCGGGCATCGTCGCCGCGTCGGCCCCGCAGGACACGTTCACCCAACAGACGTTCGAACATCTCGCCGTGGCGAACGGCTGCCAGCTCACCGACGGCGAGGCGATCGCCCTCGACAGCGGCAACTGCGCCGAGACACTGCGCTTCTACTCCGACCTGATCCGCGAGCACTCCGTAGCCGGCAACCAGGACGCCGACACCACGCGCGCCGCGTACTTCTCCGGACGCGCCGGGATGATCCTCTGGTCGTCGTTCCTGCTGGACGAGCTCGCCGGTCTGCGTAACGACGCGATGCCGAACTGCCCGGAGTGCAAGGCGGACAAGACGTTCCTCGTGAAGAACACGGGCGTCGTGTCCAATCTCCAAGGACCACAGGGTTCGGAGCCGGCGACGTTCGGCGAGGTCGTGTCCTTCGCGGTCCTCCAGGACGCGGCGACGGACGAGGCCAAGCAGCTCGTCGAGTACCTCATGAGCGACGGGTACGAGGACTGGCTGAAGATCGCGCCGGAGGGCAAGGTCCCCACCCGTTCCGGCACGAAGGACGCGGCCAACAGCTACCTCGAGGCCTGGCAGGCGATGGACTCCGGCGTCGACACCAAGGCACCGCTCGCCGACTTCTACGACGCCGCGACGCTGGAGGCTGTCAAGGGCGGTCTCGACGGCTTCACCCGGTGGGGCTTCGGGCAGGGTTCGGGCGAGCTCGCCTCCGCGGTGGGTGGCCAGTTCATCGTTCCGAAGGCGCTGTCGGAGCTGATCACGTCCGGCGGTGATCCCGCCCAGGTCGCCAAGGACGTGGCGAAAGAGACGACGACCCTCAAGGAAGAGCTCGGCTTCTGACCGGAGGTTCGCATGGCCGCACCGCGTACCACCACAGGGCCGAGCAAGGCGTCGCGATCCGGCGGGACCCCTTCGGGTAGGGGTTCCGCCGGTCGGCGGCCGCCGACGCTTCGCGAACGCGACGCCCGCAGTGGACTGCTGCTGATCTCGCCGACGCTGATCATCGTTCTGGTCGTCGTGGTCGTCCCGCTCGCGTGGTCGGTGCTGATCGCGTTCCAACGCATGCGGCTCATCAACGTCGGCCGCACGGGGCTGTTCGAGGACCTGACGCTGCGGAACTTCGTCACGGTCTTCTCCAGCGACGCGCTCTGGTCGAGCCTCGGGACCACGGTGTTCTACACGGTGGGGTCGACGTTCCTCGCGATCGTGCTCGGGCTGGTGGCGGCACTGCTCGTACGGCGACCGTTCCGTGGTCGTACGTTCGTCCGCGCGGCGATGCTCATCCCGTACGTCGCGCCTGTCGTGGCGGCGACGTTCGTGTGGCGGGTGATGCTCAACCCGGAGTTCGGCATCATCAACATCTGGGGCACGCGGCTGTTCGGATGGGACGATCCGGTGGCGTTCCTGTCGCAGGCTCGTGCCGACGTTTCCATTCTGGGGTTGGAGATTCCGATCCCCGTGGCGCTGCTGACGGTGATCGCGTTCGAGGGTTGGCGGAACTTCCCGTTCGCGTTCTTGTTCATTCTCGCTCGACTGTCGGCGTTGTCGGACGAGGTCGAGGAGGCGGCGATCGTGGACGGGGCCACGCCGCTGCAGCGGTTCCGGTACATCGTGCTGCCGCAGCTGATGCCGGTGATCGCGGTGCTGGTCGTGCTGCGGTTCATCTGGACGTTCAACGAGTTCGACAGCATCTTCCTGCTCACCGGCGGAACGGCCGGCACGAACGTGGTGAGCGTGCGGGTCTACGAGCTGCTGACCGTCCAACGCAACGTGGGCGGGGCCGCGGCACAGTCGGTGTTCCTCGCGCTCGTTCTCCTCGTACTGGTGGGGACCTATCTGCTGGTGGTCCGGAAACGGGGAGGGCAGCAACTGTGAGCACGTACAACTCTCCCTGGACGCGCGACCGCGTCGAGCGTTCGGTCCTCAGGGTGTTGCGATGGGTGGGCATCGCGTTCTTCCTGGTGATCACGCTGGTGCCCTTCTACTACATGGTGATGCTGTCGCTGCGGCCCATCCAGGACCTGTTACTGCGGCCCGGCTCGTTGTTCGTCGAGCTCGGCAACATCACGTTCTCGACGTACCGCGAGGTGCTCGCGCCGGTTTCCTCTGGTGGGCAAGGGTTCCTCGGGTTCCTGCGCAACAGCCTGCTCGTCGCGGGTTCGTCCATGCTGCTGGCGTTGGCGATCGCGATCCCCGGCGCGTACGCCGTGAGCCGGCTGCCGTTCATCGGGCGGCGGCAGGTGAGCGCTTTGTTCCTCGCCGTGTACCTGTTTCCGGGCATCGTTCTGGCGATCCCGATGTTCGTCGTGCTGACGCGGCTGCAGCTGCGCGGCTCGTTGATCGGGCTGGTGCTCGTGTACATCGCGCAGACCGTGCCCGTCGCCGTGTACACGCTGCGGAACTACTTCGCGACGATCCCGGAGAGCATCGAGGAGGCAGGCCTCATCGACGGGCTCGGCCGGCTCGGCGTGATCCGCCGGATCAGTCTGCCGCTGGCGCTGCCGTCGATCATGGCGACGGGGATCTTCGTGTTCATGATCGCGTGGAACGAGTTCCTGTTCGCGCTGCTGTTCCTGGTCGACCGGCGGGAGCAGTGGACGGTCTCGTTGGGGCTCTCGCAGCTGTCGGGATCGGTGGAGGTGTCGACGACCGTGCTCATGGCGGGGTCGGTGGTCATTACGATTCCGATCGTGGTCCTCTTCTTCCTCACCGAGCGGCTCCTGACCGAGGGCCTTACGAGCGGCGCGGAAAAGGGATGAGCGGCGGCATCACCCCGACCTCTCCGGGCGAGATCCTGGAGCTCATCCGTTCCGGCCAGGTCACCACCCGGCGCGAGCTGCAGGACCTCACGGGGCTCTCGCGGTCGACCGTCGCCCTGCGGCTGGCGCCGTTGATCGCCAATGGCTACGTGCGTGCGCGGGTGCACCGGTCGGGGTCGGCAGGACGGCCGGCGAACGCGCTGTCGTTCGACGAGACCGGCAAGCTCATTCTCGCCGCGGACCTCGGTGCGACGCACGGGCGGTACGCGCTGACCGATGCCGCGGGGACCGTTCTCGCGGAGTCGGCGGCCGAGCTGTCGATCGGGGCGCCGCCGCAGACCGTGCTGCGAACGGTGATCCGCCGCTTCCGCGACCTGCTGCGCCGTTCTGATCGTCCCGTCGGCCAGCTGGCGGGGATCGGGGTCGGCGTTCCGGGGCCGGTGGACTACGCCCGTGGGCGGCCGGTGCAGCCTCCGATCATGCCGGGCTGGCACGACTATCCGGTGGCCGCCGAGCTGTCCGCGGCGTTCGACTGCCCGGCGTTCGTCGACAACGACGCGAACATCATGGGGCTCGGCGAGATGCGGACGCACTATCGCGAGGAAGCGAGCCTGCTGTTCGTCAAGGTGAGCACGGGAATCGGCGCTGGCGTGATCCTGTCGGGACGTCCGCAGCACGGGGTCACGGGGGCCGCCGGCGACATCGGACATATTCGCATCGCCCACCCTGTCGAAGGCCGGCGCTGCGCCTGCGGGGCGTCTGGCTGCCTGGCCGCCCACGCGAGCGGTGCCGCGTTGGCGCGACAGCTGTCCGACGCCGGCTTACCTGCCGTGTCGAGCCTGGACGTCGTTCGCCTCGTCCACGAAGGGCATCCGGACGCGATCGAGGCGGTCCGTACGGCCGGTTCACTGCTCGGCGAAGTGCTGTCGACCGCGATCGCGTTGCTCAACCCGTCGGTCCTCGTGCTCGGTGGCGATTTGGTGCTGACCCACGAACACTTCCTCCTGAGCGTGCGGCAGGCGATCTACGAACGGACCGTGCCACTGGCCACTCGTGACCTGACGATCGCCAGCAGTCAACTGGGTGTCAGGGCGGGGATCGAGGGAGCCCGGCACATGGTCGTCAGCGAAGTCTTCTCCGCCGAGGCTGTGGACGCTCGCCTCGAAACTCTGGAGATCAGCCATCCTTGAGGAGATCGCCAACGGACAGCGGGAGCTGCCGATGCGGCCGACGTACCGCAAACCACGTCACCGCCGCGGCCCAGCAGCGGTGTGTTGGCGTTTGTTCGTCGTGATCAGGACCTCGATGCCGTCGAGGATCCGGGTGAGGCCAAAGGTCAGATCGTCCTCGTCGAGATCGTCTGAGTAGTCGTCGCCGGCCATGATGGCTGCCAGGATCGGATATCGGTGTTCGTGGAGCAGCGGTAGCAGAAAGTCGCGCACGGCGGTCGATTGCACGGACCCAGCAGTGCTGTGGCCGAGGTCTCGGCGGATGCCGGCGACCCGGCGGGCAAAGATGTCGAGCAGGAGCGCGCACTGGATCGCCTCTGTGGAACTGAGCCCGGCGCGGATGAATGGTTCCAGGATGACCTCGGTCCACCGCAACAGGTTCGGCGTCATCGGAGCACCACGATCCGGCAGATCCACCAACCACGGGTGGACATCGCATCGGTCGATCATCGCCCGGGTCCAAGTTGTGGCCGCGTCTCGCCATAGATCGGCGCCAGACTTCAGGCGCGGCGCGGGTCCCCAACCAGTCTCGGCAAGAAGCACCAACAGCTCATCCTTGGATCTGACGTAGCGGTAGATCGCGTTGGCCGTGAGCCCGAGCTTCCTGCCGAGATTGGGCATCGACAGCGCCTCGAATCCGCCCGCATCGGCTAGTTCGGCAGCCGCCTCGATGACCTGCTGAACGGTGTGCGACGGCGGTCGCCCCAACTTGGTCGGCTTGGCGGCCGCACCCCAGGCAAGAGCGAGTCCCGGCGGCAACTGTTGTGGATCATCCATCGACGGCACCGACAACCAACCCCTCAGCTCGACGCATTTGACTTTGTGCGACCCTTACACTTAACTTCGCGTATACCTTACACAAATAGAGTCAGGATGAGGATCCCACATGAAGAACCTGATACGGCCGCCCAGGACTGGCTTCTGTCGATGGAGGCCGCTCGCCTCGGGTCGCCTGAGCGCACTGATCGCCGCCGCATTGCTCTGTGGCACTTCCGCGCACGCCGGGGCGGCAGGTGCCGCGTCGATGGACCATGCTTCCCAGACTCTCCATGACTCCGCTGTGGTGTCGATCGATGCCGGCGCCATACGCGGCACTCTTACCGCGAACACCCGCCTGTTCCAGGGCGTTCCGTACAGTGCCCCGCCGGTCGGACCCCTACGCTGGGCCTCACCTCAGCCGGCGGCGCCATGGCAGGGAGTCAAGGATGCGAGCAGGCCAGGGAACCGGTGCGCGCAGCCGCAGGGACTGATCGACGAGGCCAGCAATACCGAGGATTGCCTCTACGTGAACGTCACGACTCCTCGACACGGTGCCACTCGACCGCTGCCGGTCATGGTGTGGATCCACGGCAACGGTTACATCAACGGCGCCGCCAGCCTCTATGGCGCACAGCAGCTGGCCAGCAGCGGCAAAGTGATCGTCGTATCACCCAACTATCGCCTCGGGATCTTCGGCTTCCTCGCGCATCCCGCACTCGATCACGGTAAGTCCGAACGCCTGTCCGGCAACTTCGGGCTCGAGGACCAGCAGGCCGCCCTACGTTGGGTCCAGCGCAACGCAGGGGCGTTCGGCGGCGACCCGTCGAACGTCACCATCTTCGGGGAGTCCGCCGGCGGCACCAGCGTCTGCTCCCACTTGGCGGCCCCCAGTTCGGCAGGGCTCTTCCATAAGGCGATTTTGCAGAGCGCCCAATGCACAGGCCGGAACTGGTCCCCCGGCCCGCCGACCTGGTTTCCGCTTCCCCGCGCGGAGCGCGAACAGCACGGACTCGACGTTGCGGCCAAGCTCGGCTGCCCCGACACTCGAACCGCCGCAGCCTGCCTGCGCGCGAAGCCGGTGAAGGAACTGGCCAAGTGGTCCGATGTCGGCGTCGGATCGGGCCCGGCGATTGGAGGTGGTCTGCTCCCCCGCTCTCCGCAGCAGGCATTCGCCACCGGCCATTTCAACCGAGTTCCCATCATCCAGGGAACTACGCGCGACGAGCATCACCTCTTCACCGCCGCCATCGAGGTCGCGACCGGTCAGCAGACGACCGAGGCCAGCTACCAAGAGCAGATACACACGCTCTTCAACCCCACCGATGCCGCTCGCATCCTGGCTCGCTACCCCAGCAGTCGGTTTCACTCCGCCGGCGAGGCACTATCCACCGTCGTGACGGACTGGGCATGGAGCTGCCCCGTTCTTGCTCGAGATCGCGCACTGTCCGCACACGTTCCGGTGTACGCCTACGAGTTCAATGACCGGCACGCTCCCTGGTTCACGACTCTGCCAAAGCCGAATTTCCCCACCGGCGCGTTTCATGGTGGCGAGCTCCAGTATCTCTTCGAAGACGATCAGCTCCCCGGCCCGAAAACGATCGCCCAACGCCGACTGTCGGCTCAGATGATCCGTTACTGGAGCCAATTCGCCTACACCGGGACCCCGAACAGAAGCGGCCAGCCACTTTGGAGACCCTTCCAGGCAGACGAGCACGTCCAGTCACTGGCGCCGAAGACAATCGGATCAGCCGATCTCGCCCGCGAACACCGATGTGCCTTCTGGGCATCGATCGATAACTGACCATAGACGTGAGGGGTGTCCGCCGGCTCCCGCGAGGGTACTGAAGCGGAGCTTCGAGCCGGGCCATCGAGCAGCGCTATGGGGTGGGGGTGAGGACTCATGTCAACGAGTCCCCGCAGCGTGCGGCGTTGCCCGTGAGAGGGCATCGAGTGGGGTGGCGTTTTGTGTGTGTACAAGGAGATCGAACCATTGGGCGACGCTGCCTCCGCTGATGGTGGAGGTCGGGCCGGCCCAGGGCAACCCGCGCGTGGTGAGCGGCCCAGAGAGCCAGTCCCGTGCCGCGGCTGATCTTGGTCGTCGCAGATCGAGGATGAAGTGGTCGTGGGCTTGGCGGCCCAGCGGTGCTTCGAACCAGGTCGGAGCAGGTCGTGGCAGGTCGAAGGTTTGGCCGGGCTGAACTCCGCCGACGCCGTGGTCGAGGGTGAACCCGATGGATAGGTAGCGGCGTCCGTACCAGCGGCGCAGGTGGGAGCCCGTAGCCGGATATCGGAAACTGGCGCTGCCCGGGACGCTGATGGTGAGGTCTGGAGCGTTCGCCGTGTGTGGGGTCGCCGCCCAATAGGCGACCCTGTGCTTGGTTCGGCGCTGCCAGCTGCGCAGGTTTTCGGCCGCCCGTTCCTCCCGGTAGACGTTCTGCTCGTTCTGCTCCAGCGCATAGTGCTCGTGGAAGGACAGGATCTGACGCGCGTGATGGACGGCGATCGAATACCGATCGTCCCTGGGGTGATGTGGCAGTGCGCGGACCAAGAGGTACACCTGGCGTGCGTTCTCGATGTGCGCCGCCTTGTCGTCGAGCTTCTCGTACACATCCTTGTACGCGATCTTGTCGTCGACCGTCGGGTAGATGGGCTCGAGGTGTTCACGCAATTCCCGGAGCTGGCCCGGCGCCGCGTCCGCGACGTAGGCGTCCACAGCGTCGTAGGCGAGTCGGCCGGTGTAGTAGTACTCGACTCCGATGAACCTGACCGGATCGTGGCGGCGAGCGTTGAAGGCGCGGAGCCGGCGGAACAGTTCAACCGTTTGCCGTGACTGCCATTGTCCGGTCATCTGGCCCACGAGCGACACCGGATCGCCCTGACCAGTAGTGAGATACCTGTCGATCTCGTAACCGGTGGTCCAGTCCTCCTCCCAGGCGAGGGTACGGAAATGGAGCTGTTCGACCAGGACCCGGACGGCACGCTCCTTTAAATCGGCCTGCTCGCGAACGTCGTGGACCGACTCACCCAACCCGACAATGGCAGCTTGGCACGCAGCCCGGCGTAACGACTCGAGATCATCGAGCGGACGCTCCGGATCGGTGGTGGCAATCGCTCGGGCCCGGCCACTGATCCAGCGGTCCAACGTGTCCTTGTCGCCGGATGTGCTGGCCTGGGCGGCTGCCGGAAGGTTTGCGACGAGCAAGGTGCCTGCCGCGGCCCCCAACAGGGAGCGTCTGGTCAACGTCATGATGTTCCTTTCGATGCGAATTCGGTTCGCCGGCACTGACCGAAGTCCCGTTTGTGATCTGGCACGATCAGCCGGATGGACTCCTCGACTCCCGTACCTGGCACTGTGTCCCCAGACGGCATTCGTTTCTACGTAGGCCCGGACTGGGGCTGGCGAGAGTTGTGGCTGACCGCGGATCAGGTGCTGGCCTTCTGCCGGAATGAACGGGGACTGCCTGCCAATCGGGTGACGCTGTTGGCCGAGGGGCTGCTCAACCAGACGTGGAAGATCACCTGTGCGGACCATGATCGAGTCCTGCGAGTCGGCCGGACCGAACGAACGCCCGAACAGGTCGAATACGAACGCACAGTCGTCCGCGCCTGGGCCGCCGCCGCGCCGGCCGTCGTTGCGGCCGAGCACGACGATGTCCCGGTCGCCGATGGTCACACCCTCACCCTGTTTCCCTTTCTGACGGGCATTTCCGGGGCCTCGACCCCGAGCACGGTGCGGAACCGGGAACTCGTTCCGGTGCTGGCCGCGATGCACCGGGCGGCACTCAACCTCGACCTCGATCAACGCACGGGTTTTCGGTCGGTCGATGACCATCCACGCTGGCACGGCTGGGACGGGATCCGAGCCGCTGTCGTGGACCGGTTCGGCCGTGGTCCCGAGATCCTGGCTCCACTCGGCGTGGTTGACCGGGCCATTGAGAAGCTGGACGGGCAGTTGGACGAGTGGCAGCGATCCGGCCGGTTGGCCGCCCGGGCGCCGGTGCATGGCGATCTCAACCCCCGCAACCTGATCTTCGATCATGATCAGCTAGTCGGAATCATCGACACCGACGACTGTCGGGTCGAACCTCTGGTCTGGGAGGTCAGCGGACTGGCTTATACGGATCGGGCAGTCGAACCGGCCCAGGTCTGGCGGGACTATCTGGCCGCCGGCGGACCACTGGCCCCTCGCGACGAGGAGCTGCTGCTCCCGTTCGCCCGGATGGGGCAGCTGAGCCGGGTCAGCTGGCTGATCGATCATGAAGGTGCCGCCACCCACCTGGCCCAGCGGGATCTGACCGCCCTCGCCGCCGCGCTGGCCGGCAGTCCGGTCCGCGACTGACCCCGTACATCGGGAGATGAGGTATAACGCAGCTCTGCGCAAGGTGCATGGAGCGTTCGTTATATTCGAGTGTATATAATGCGCTCTTCGGCTGCACCATCGTCGACGCCGTCGGGATAGTGCCACGTGCCCACGTACTCAGAATTGTCGTCATTGAATTGTGCCTCAAAGAATGTATCTGACTCTTTGTCGCCCAAGCTGACGCGGAGCTCTTGGCCATCCAGCACCCACGTGTAGGTGGAATCATCGCCCATGGTGTCCATATAGCGAGCCCGCAGCGTACCGGTATCTTGATCGTAGGTGATGTGCTGGATGATCTTCATTTCGGTGCCGGCGACGACGAAATCGACATTCGCGACCAGCAGTCGCCCTTCCCGCATTGACTTGTACTCAGCTTCACCTTCGATTTCTGGCCCTTTGACTCGCCATTTTCCGCTCAACCGCTCAGCTAGCTCGGTGAGCTTCGAGTTGTCATTGACAGACACAACGAATCCTTTCCTCTCAAGTGCACCGCGCATGAGCGGCAGGGACGATCTCGTCCCAGGCGCTCGCGAGCATGCGCCGCGGCGCTCTCGCCTCGCGGTCGGCAGTTAGCCAACAAGCTCCTGGACATCGCTCGGGCAGTCCCGCCACAGCCCGCGTTGGTTGTCCTCGGTGGCGATCCGGATACGGACTCTTACAGCGTCGGCCGCGGGCTGGACGGTCACCCACTGTCCGAGGTCACCGTCGTGGCCGAACCCCATCCGGTGGCCCGGGTGCACGCTGGAGAACTGAGCGAAGCAATCCAACCCCACCTCGCCCCGCACCGAGGGGCGCAGGGCGGCCATCCACTCCGATGGCAACACCTGCCGGCCCGCTGCTTGGAGAGTGGTCAGATGCAGGCTCGCGACCCTGGCCAGGTCGAGCGCATGCAGCCACAAACCGGCCAGATGGACGGCCACGTTCTTGTAGGCGAACCGGCCCGGCGCACATGTCAGCTGACTGTCCAACACCAACGACAGCACCGACTCTGCTTGATGGACCTGCAGAGCAGGCTTCGCCTCGAGCCCAGTGGTGTGCGTCATCACCTGCGCCAGCGTGAGGTCACCACGCTCGTCGCCCACCACCGCCGCCGACTCGGTCACCTGCGCCTTCCGGACGAATGCCGGCCAAGCCTCGGTCATGTCCTCCACACGGCCCCGCTCACCACCACCAACCCAGATCCGGCTATGTGCGATATCTCGAAATAACGAACAGCATGACAGAGACCGCTGGCGCGACACTGGCGTATCTTCGCCGGTGCCACCCGTGATCAGCTTCGCTGTGCGGCGGTGAGCACTCCGGTGAAGACCGCGCGGAAGCCGGGGAAGGCGGGGTCAGCGAGTTCGGACAGCCAAGCATCGAGCCCGGGCTCGACCAGCCGGCCCTCCCGCACCGCGACACGCAACGCCGCGTCGACGATGCGCAGCCAGACGGTGCGGTCGACGGCGAAGCTGTACGGCTCGGCGGCGACCAGGTCCATGCCGTGTGACCCGACGAGGCCGGGCAGCCGGCGGCCCGCCCACGGTTGCGGCAGTGCCTCCTCCAGGCACGCGGTCACCGTCCGCAGGACGGCAGGTGCGAGCCCTGCGGGTTCGAGCATGGTGCCGCCGTAGTCCAGCTCGAAGCTCGCGAACGTTCCTCCAGGTCGCAGTACCTGGGCGATCGCACGCAGCGCGTCGTCCAGCGTGTCGACATAGATCAGGACGCGCTCTGTGCGCACGACGTCGATCGAGCCGGGGGCGACGTCGATCGTCCGGACGTCGCCCTGTCGCCAGGACAGATTGTCCGCCGCGCCGCGGCTGCGGGCGACGGCGAGCAGAGCCGCGTCCTGGTCCAACCCGATCACAGTCGCCTCGGGATGGTCGGCGGCCAGCCGGGCGGTCTCCAGGCCGGTGCCGCAACCGACGTCGAGCAACACCGCCCCGGGCCGGAGGACCGTCCGGCGGCGCAACGCGGCCCGGATCGCGTCCATGCCCGGAAGCCGGTCTGTGGCGTCCAGGAACCCCGCCAGGTCAGTCGTCGCTGCCCTCCCCGGCTCGGTGAACGCCTCGTGGAGATCGACGTCGCCACCCTCTTCGAGATCCATGTCGGGCACTAATTCCTCCTGATCGTTGTTCCGGGCGCGATAGTCCAGGATCACAATCCTGACTCGAGCGTTGGAGCTATTCCCGCCCCTTGGACCTTCCATCGATTCGAGCGCCGGCGGATTTGCCGACGCCAGATTCGCTACGAAGGGCCCGTCGAACTCCGACTCCGAGGTCGGGCTCGCGATCGAGCTGGCGAGCGACTGTGCGACCGAGCAGCGCTGCATTCACCTTGTCCTGCGGCTCGTTCACTGTCGCCCGCGCGGGTGGTGGCGAGCACTCCGCGCAGGTCGGGGACGACGACGTCGGCTGTGCGGGTCAGCCTGGTTCCGAACACGGTTCGCCAGTACCGGCGAACGATCGGGGCCTCCTCGGCCTACGCGATGAGGGGGACCGTACGCAGCGCTTCCGGCGACGTGACGGTCGTTCCGCTGGACCACCGCGGTGCGGCGACCAGGGCGAACTCCTCGTCGTAGCAGGGCGTCACGCGCGGGCGAGGTCGGCGTGGGCGGGCAGCGCCAGCCGGCAGAGGAAGTCCGCGGGCCCACCGAGGTGGACCGTCGCCGCCGGCGGGGAGAGCTCGTCGCACAGCGGGCCGTGCACAGCGTCGATCGGTTCGCCGACCCGGCGCACCAGCTCGTCGCCCGCGGTGGTGGGACGTACGCCTCGCGGTCTGCGCTCGAAGAGGGGCCGGCCGAGCATCGTCTCGAGGGCCTGGTCACCGTCCCTTTCCTCCTCGCCGACGCGCTCACCAAACGCGGTGCGATCCACCACCCGGCCGCCAACTTCTCCCCGCAGACGGTCACCGACGGGCGGCTGGTGTCCGGGCAGAGTCCCCAATCTGCCAAGCCCACCGGCGAAGTAGTCGTTGCTCTGCTCTCGAATCGAGACTGAAGACCTGGTCCGCCGCGCGCCCGAAGGAACACGGCGGACCAGGCCAAGGTCGACGGCACCGCTGTCTGCGGTTCAGCCGGCGAACTGCTGCTGGCGTCGGTTGCGGCGCAACACCAGGGCGCCGGTGAGGCCGACGCCCGCGAGGGCGATGCCGCCCAGGGCGCCGGTGGTCACGAGGGACGGGCCCTGGTCGGCGGCCGGCTGGACCGGCTGGGCCGGCTCGACGGGCGCCGGGTAGACGACCAGTTCACTCGTCTTGCAGAGGGGCAGGTACTCCTCCGGGTGGTCGTAGAGCGGGCCTTCGCCGATGCATCGCGTCTGGTTGGTCGGATACCCCAGCGGTCCGTTGTCGGGTACCGCCATCGCCGGGGTGGCGACGGACAGGAACGCGATGCCGACGGCGGCAGCGAGGGCGGTGGTCGTACGGTTCATGATCTCCTCCTGGTCGAGGCGGCCAACTGGCCGTCACCAGGAACATTGGTCGCTAAGGAGGGGCCGACGTATCGGGAGACAACCCTTAGGTTTCGGCGTCGGATCCCTCGGGTCGGAGGCGGTCCGCGAGGGCCGCGAGCTCGTTTCGGTTGGTCGTGTCGGTCTTGCGCAGCATGTTCGAGATGTGCGCGCTGACCGTCTTCTCGCTGATGAACAGCGCAACGGCGATCTCGCGGTACGAGCGCCCGACGACGAGCTGCGCCAGCACCTCCCGTTCGCGCTGGGTGAGGTGGACAGGCCCAGCGGTGGAGGCCCGCCGAGCGACGGGCTCCGCGAGGGAGATCCTGGCGAGCCGGGCCAAGGCAACGGCCTTGTCACGTAGGGGATTCGCACCGATCTCGATCGCGAGGCGATGCGTACGCCGGACGGCCTCCGCGAGGTCGGGAGGACGCCTGCTCTGCTTGAGGATCGCCTCGGCCAGCCGAAGACTCGCCAGCGCCTCCTCGTACCGGAACCCGCACGAACGCAGGCGAGAGACCGCCGAGCGCCACACCTCCGCGGTGCCGGACGAGACTCGACATCGCGCCGACTCGGCCTCGAAAACGGCCTTACGGGCAAGGGTTTCCAGGTCGTCGGTGACCGTCTCGAACGGACTGTGCCCGAGGCTCGTACGTAGCGCGACCAGGCTCTCGAGAGAGTCGCGGGCGGCTTCGGCGGCGGGAAGATCGTTCCGATCGCGGGCGCGTTGAGCCAGGTCCGCGCAGGCGCGGGCGCCCCACACCAGCAGGTGGTCGCAACGCCCCGGATCCGGCGCCTGGCTGGGCAACGATCGGTGCAGCAGCTCGACGGCCTCCGAAGGCCGGTCCATGGCGACGAGATAGCTGGCGTACACAGGCTGCGGCCCCAGCCCGACGTGCTCGGGAATCGACGGGATGAGCTCTTCCACCCGGCCGAGATGCTGGCCCGCCTCGTCGAGGTGCCCGGTCATGATCGCCAGCCGCGCGGCGCTCAACCGCACGCCGGCGCCGCCGATGCCGCTGGCTCGGACCGCGAGGCCCTCGCGGATCAACGCCGCTGCCTGCGCGAAATCGCCCAGGTCCAGGAATCTCGTCGCGCCGAGCGCGGCCAGGTACGCCGTCGAGGCAGCGGACGGCCGAGACGTCGAAGCCTGCGCGAACGCCATCGAGGCGGCCTCGGCGGACTCCTGGAAGCGACCGCGATCCCACAGGGCGTTCGACCGCCACACCGCGGCACGACCGGCCACCTGGTGATATCCGAAGGTGGTGGCGAACTCGTACGCCCGCACCGCACAGTCCACCGCGACCGGCTCGCCCCACCAGACGAACGCCTGGGTGGCGAGGGCCCACGCCGTTCCCTCCGCCTCCCCGCACGCTTCGGCGGCCTCGAGAGCGGCATCCGAACGCCGACGCGCGATCTCTCGGTTGCCCCGCCAGGCATGGGCTTCGGCGACTGTCGCGAGCGCGAGTACGTGTTCGACGCTCAAGTCGAGAGCGGACGTCAACGCGAGTGCCTGTTCGGCTTCGGCCAGTGGGTAGCGGCTGACCCGGCCGGTACGGAACACCAGGCCGCACCACTCACACAACAGCCGGGCCGCGAGCAGAGGGTTCTCGGTACGGTCGACCAGCCCGAGCGCCCGCTCGGCGTAGTCGTACGCGGCCTGGTCGTCACCGGCTCGGATCGCCGCGTCCGTCGCGTCGCGGAGCAACGTCACGAGGTTCCCCCGCGACGTCGTGACTCGCGGCCACAGCTCGACGGCATGTCCTAGGTTCGCCGCCTGCTCGGCGAATCCCTGCAGCAGCGCCGCACCTGCCGCGGCTCGAACGGCGCAGTCGAACGCGTTGTTCGCGTCCCCGGCCAGCTCGTGGTGGCGGGCGAGATCGGCGAGGACGCGTACGTTGCCGGTCCCCGCTTCCGTCAGGCGGGCAATGAAGGCTCGATGGATCGGTACGGCCTGGCCGGGAAACAGCGTTCCCTCGACCACCTCGGCGGTCAACGGATGGTGAAACCAGATGCCCGCGTCGAGGCCGACGGCGAGCAGACCGCGATCGACGGCCTCGACCAGTGCCGTCGACAGGATCGCGGGATCGATCCCACAGGCGTTGGCCACCCGTTCGAGGTCGGCGTGTCCGATCGGACGTCCGCCGACGGCGACGAGCTGCACCACCAGGCGAGCGTCGCTCGACAACCGGTGCCACGCCCCGAGGAGCGCCTCCCGCAGAGCGACCGGGAGACCGGCAGGAAGCCGCTTCGCGTCCGGTTCGAGGGATCGCACCAGGAGCTCGGTGAGGTAGGCGTTGCCGGCAGAACGTACGTAGATCTCTTCGGCCAGCCCGGGACCGGGATCGCGCCCGAGGACCTCAGCCACCAGACGATGAGTCTCGGCAGAGTCGAGGCGTCCCAGCCGGAGCTCGGTGAACGACGGGAGGCGGCGCAGATCGGCCAGCCAACCGTTCAACGGGTGCCCAACCCCGACCTCCTCGTCCCGCGCCGTGGCGACGATCGCCAACGGCTGCGAGCGAAAGCCGGTGACGAGGTAGGCCAGTACGTCCAGCGATGTGGCATCTGCCCAGTGCAGGTCGTCGATCACCAACAGCACCGGCCGGATCGCACACAGGTGAGCGATGACGGCCCCGATCGCGGGCACCATCCTGGTGGCGCCGACTCCGCCGTCGAGCCCCAAACCTGTCACTTGTGCACGAAGGTCGTCAGGGACACCCGCTATCCACGGATCGAGTGCGCCGATCAAAGGTGCGAAAGGCACCGTCGCCGCTTCGAACCGTACGCACGTTCCCCAGAGAACGGCGAAGCCCTGCTCTTCGGCATATTCACGCGCAGAAGAAACCAAACGGGTCTTGCCGATTCCCGCCTCACCGCGGACAACCACCGCCGAAGGGGCGCCCGCGACCGCAAGCTCCAGCGACTCCGCGAGCAGCGACTGCTCCCGCGACCTGCCAACGAGCCGGGTCGACAAAGGGCACACCCCACCTCACGGCAACAGACTTGTGCCTCAGCGTAGGCGGCCGACCGAGCGCGCGGCGGCGATTCCCCAACGGAGACACAAAAGGCCGGACCCGGAAGCAGGAAATTCAAGCGGACTTGGGCCTTATGACGGTATCCGGACAGCGATCATTGAATCTTCCACGTTCCCGATTCGGCAAAGCGCACCGCTCTTCGGCGCACCGTTGCTACCGTTCGAAGAACGACGCCGTAGTCGCACGGGGCGCTCGACATCCGCTAATCGAACATCGCGCCCGGGGGGGCACCCCATGAAAAGCAGTACCCCACTTCGCCGTCGTCTCCTGCGACTGGTCCTGACCGTAGCCTTGGTCACGACCGGTCTCTTCTCGGCCGCGGTCGCCGGCAACACAGCCGGTCCCACAACGAACCAGGTCATAGCCGGAAATCCCCTCGCACGCGCGAAGTTCGGCGATGCCCAGCATGCGAAGCCGGTAAAGGCCCCGGTCGCCAACCCGAAGGTGAAGGCGCCGAAGGCCCTGCCGAAGAAGTCGGGCTCGGTCGCCGTCAAGAAGACAGTGTTGAAGCCCACGCGTTCGGCCGCGGCCGCCGTAGCCGCGACCAACAAGGTCGCGGTGCGTGCCCTGGTCGTCGCGCTGGACGAGAACGACTTCGGCCTTCCCACCTGGAAGTCCACGCTCGACCGTGTCGGCGCGGGCTACGACGTGCTGCTCGCCAAGAACACGCCGCTGACCGCCGCCAACCTCGTCGGCGCCGACGGCGCCGGGAAGTACAACGCGATCCTGCTCACCGACACGATGCTGCTCTACAACGATCCCTCGCTGGGGTTCGTCAGCGCGCTCGACGGTGTCGAGTGGAACACGTTGTGGGCGTACGAACGTGATTACAAGGTCCGCCAGGCCTCGTTGTACGGCAGCTACGGCACGTTCCCGGAGGACTACTGCCTCCGCGGCGTGTCCGAGGGCGGCGTCGGCGACAACGCGATCACCGCGACGCTGACCCCAGCTGGCCAGACGCTCTTCAGCGACCTCAAGAACGGTGTCGCGATACCGATCCTGCAGTCGTACGTCTACCGCAACTCGGTCCAGTCCGGCTGCGCGGCGACGCCGATCATCAAGAGCGGCAACAGCATCCTCGGCGTGACCTCGACCTCGACCGACGGCCGCGAGCGCCTCACGTTGACGTTCTCCAACAACCAGTACCTGCTGCAGTCCAACCTGCTCGCCTACGGCATCTTCCGGTGGGCGACCCGCGGCCTGTTCTTCGGTGAGCAGAAGCACTATCTGATGACCGACGTGGACGACTGGTTCAACTCCTCCGACGAGCTGCTGCCGAACGGCACGTACAAGCCGGAGCCCGGTTTCCAGATGACCGGTCACGACGTGTCGAACGCCAACGACCAACAGATCAAGCTGCGGCAGAAGTACTCCCTGGCCTCGCAGTACACCATCGACATCGCCTACAACGCCGGCGACGCCGAGGCCGGCGCACGCAGCCAGTGCTACCCGAACGGTGGAGTCAACGAGCTCACCGAGACCACGCGCTGCCTGGCAACGAAGTTCCGCTGGATCAACCACACGTTCACCCACCCCAAGCTGAACTTCACCGACTACACCACGACGTACAACGAGATCAACCAGAACATCGCCGCCGCGGCCACGCTGGGTCTGCCGATCGACAAGCAGATCCTCAAGACCGGCGAGTACTCCGGCCTCGGCGTCTACCACCCCGATCTGAACAACGACATCGACCCGCCGACCGACTACGGGCTGATGGCTTCCAACCCGAACCTGTTGCAGGCGGCCAAGAACCTCGGCGTGAAGTACCTGCACGGCAACATGTCGTTCAACAGCCACAAGCCAGCGTGCTTCAACTGTGGCATCCGGCATCCCATGGAGCCGAGCCTGACGATCGTGCCGGACTGGCCGACGAACATCGCGTACTTCAGCACGACTCCCGATGAGGAGACGTACTTCTACAACATGTACTACGGGCCGAACGGCAAGTTCCCGTTCTACCCGGTCAACCAGACCTACACGCAGCTGATGAACTACGAGACCGACGTAGCGATGCAGCACGTCGCGAGCGGCTCGATCTACACGCACACGTTCCACATCGGCAACCTGCGCGACTACACGTACCAGTGCTCGCTCTTCTGCACCACCCAAGGCAAGACACTGCTGACGGACTGGGCCGACCAGGTCATGGCGAAGTACACCTCCTACTACAAGGTGCCGTTGCTGTCGCCGGGCTGGACCAAGCTCGCCGACACCGTCGGCAAGCGCAACGTGCACTTCGAGACGCTCGCCGCCGGCGCGCGTGCCGTGTACGACCGGACCACGAACAAGGTCACGGTGACCTCACCGGCCGCTGGTTCGGTCACGATGACCGGTGCGGCGACGTCAGGGTTCACCACGTACGGCACGGAGAAGTCCGCGCTGATCACCCTGGTCGCCAACACCCCGGTGACGTTCACGCCGAGCCTCCTGCCGTGAGCGTCTAGGCTCCGGGCGGCGGCGCGAGCAGCACCGCCGCCCTCAGCTTGCTATGAGGGCAAGGGCGACGAGGTGCCAGTGCTCGTTGGGGGCGCTGGACAGCTCGAGGTCGATCTCCCGTCCGGTCGTGCCGCCGTCCAAGGGGACGTGGAGCCAGGAGTACTCGTTGCGGAACAGGAACGGGCTCTCGTCGATGAGCTTGCCGTCCACGCGGACGTACGTGGCGAACGAGCGAACGTCCGCGTCACCCACCAGCAGGTACGCGTCGTGCGCACCAGCTGGTACGGCGACACGCAACGTGCTGGCCGCGTTGTCGTTGACGAAGTCCCGCAGCAGCGCGTCCGTGTTTCCCGTCCGGTCGCGCGACTCCGGCGCGGTGCCCACCCAGCCGTAGCCGACGTCCGGCTTCCAGGTGTCGGCCGGGGTGAGCCGGCGGTAGCCGTCGTGCAGCGGGCTCGTTGCCGTACCGGCGTCCAACGCCAGCACGCACTTGGAAGCGGCGGGGGTGGTGAGGACCTCGATCGGATCGACGAGGACCTCCTTCTTCGCGTCCGTCCGCATGCCGAGGAGGAACGACCCCGGTACCCCACCTGGCTGGACAGCCAAGGAGACCTCCTGCAGGCCGCGCGACGGAACGGCGACCTTCGTCGAAGCGCTCGTCCAGCCGGCCGGAACGTCCACCGCGACGGTGAGCTCCAGGTCGGCCGTGGTGGCGTTGGCGACCGAGAACTCCAGCGGGGCGGGCGAATCCTCGTGGAGCACCGTCCACATCTGCGCGAACTGTGCCTGAACCCAAGACCGTTTCTGGTCGAGGACCCGGCTCTTGGCGAACCAGTACGACACCAACACGTCCCGCCACTGCCGTGCGTGGGCGACCTGCCGATCGAACCTCTCGAGCACCTCGCGGTGCCGCCGCGGATCCACGTGCTTCCGTAGCGACTGCCAGAGCGAGCGCAGGCGGGAGGCGTTCTCCAGACCCGAGAAGTGCGAGTCGTAGATGTGCTGGATCACCGTCTTACCGGAGTGCAGGCGGTGCGAGTACGGCACATGGTGGAAGAACAGCAGCAGCTCGTCCGGGCACTTGCTCAAGGACTCGAACAGGTCCGTTACCGGCGGGTGGTAGTGCCCGGTCGTTCCCGTGCCTGTCGCGACCGTACGGTCGAAGCCCACGCCCTCGGCATCTGACTGGTGCCACGGCTCGTTGCACTTCGCGCACGGGTCGAGGTGGTCGCCGCCGCCCTGGACGAAGCCTGCGCCGAGCGGGGAGTTGTACGACTCGTAGATCTCCCGCGAGTGCAACAGCATCCCGGTCAGGACCTTGACCAGCTGGGGATGCGATCCGAACGTACTACGGACCCACTCGTCCGCGATCTGGTCCGCGTCGAGCCCCGGATTCCAAGCCAGCCGGCCGAAACCATGGGTGTTGGCGGTGGCCAGGTGGTGGCCCGTCCAGTTCGTCGACGAGCCGAAGTTCATGACGCCCGCGACGCCGCTGTGGCTGTAGGCGAAGGCCTTGCCACCAACGACATCGGCGACGGTCGTCCCTACGCCTGCGCCGTGGGTGTCGAAGTCGTAGACCTCCTTCCACAACGGCACCGCGTAACACAGGTGGGTGGACTGACCGGTGTACTCCTGCGTGACCTGCAGCTCCATCATCGAGTTCGTCTTGGGAAGCGCGCCGAACAGCGGATGAGCCGGCTCGCGCACCTGGAAGTCGATGGGACCGTTCTTGATCTGGACCATGGCATTGTCGGCGAACGCGCCGTCGAGCGGCTGGAACGTCTCGAACGCCTCGTCCGCCCACGTCTCCGCGCCGTGCCAGACGAACGCCCGCCAGATGACGATTCCGCCGTGCGGCTCGAGCGCTTCGGCGAGCAGGTTGGCGCCGTCGGCATGGGTGCGGCCGTAGTCCACCGGTCCGGGCTGGCCCTCGGAGTTCGCCTTGACGAGGAAGCCGCCGAAGTCGGGGATGTGCTCGTAGATCTCGGTCGCCTTGTCCCGCCACCACGTACGCACGGCGGGGTCGAACGGGTCCGCGGTCTCCAACCCGCCAAGCACCATGGGGCTGGCAAAGTTGGCGGACAGCTGAAGCCGGATTCCCCAAGCCCGCAAGGTGTCCGCCAGTGGCGCCAGCTTCTGGATCATCTCGCTGGACAGGAACTCCGCGTTGGCGTTGACGTTGTTGACGACCGCCGCGTTGATCCCGACCGAGGCCATCGCGCGGGCGTACTGGAGGTAGTGCGGCTTGATCTCCGGCAGGTCGTACCAGTGGAAGATCGACGTGCCCGCGTAGCCACGTTCGACGCTTCCGTCGAGGTTGTCCCAGTGGTTGACGAGCCTCATCGGGTTGGCGGGGCGTTCCGCGAGGTCGAGCTTGTCGACGCTGCGCTGCGTCTGCAGGAGTCGCAACAGATGGAACGCGCCGTACAGCACGCCGCGCTCACCAATGCTCGCGATCAGCACCACGTCGACCTTGCCGACGCGCGCGCGACGTACGACGTAGCCTTCGGGGCCGAGCTTCTCCAGCTCGGCCTTCGGGGCGTGGTCGCGAACGATCGGCGAGGACTCGGGCGTGCCGAGGACGACCGCGCCGCTCCTGGTCGGGGTGTTGACGACGCCGATCGTTCTGCCCAGCAGGCCGGACAGCCCACGGACGAGCTCTTCCTGCGCCGAGGCGAGCACGCCATCGTCCTCGGCCTTGACGACCTGCGTGAAGGCTCGCCTGTAGGACGCCAGCAACCTGGGTTGGTCGACCTCTCGGTAGCGCAGCCAGAGCTCGTGCCCGTCCTCGTCACCTTGCGTCGTCAGCGCGGCCCACGCCGCCTGCTGATCCACGAGGTACGTGCCTGCCGCGACCGCCGCACTGGTGGCGAGGAGCCGCCGGCGCGTCCACTTCGCATCCATCGTCGAGCCTCCCGTCAGCCGACGATTTTCCACGCCGGCTGGCTTCTATAACGTTGTACTAGCCAACGTAGGAAGCGGGCTCCGAGGACGTCAAGGTGTGGGCCGCTTTGGCGAGGGCGATGACCGGATCTGGCAGATCCCCCGGCGAACTTCGCGACGCTCTGGCCGTCCGGGCGGACCAGCGCGGTCCCGTCGCGGTCCATGCAGAGGCGTCGATCCGAACTGACCGACGGCTCAGGTGGCCAGGTCCGAGGCGAGGTGGCTGATCACGTCGCGGGCGTCGTCCTCGATGCCGTGGATGAACGTCGACTTCCGCCGCCGCAGGACGGGCAGGCCCAACGCGTACAGGCCGGGGCTGTCGACCACGCCGCCATCGTGCCGCAGGTGGCCCTTCGGGTCCACGACCGGAACGTCGAGCCAGCTGTAGTCCGGCCGGAAGCCCGTCGCCCACACGATCGTGCGGATCTCGCCGCCACGGAGGTCGAGCTGCAGCCGCGTCTGGTCGGGTACGCGCGTCGGTTCGAAGCGCTCCGGCCCGTCGACGTCGGAGACGCCGCGAGCAAGAGCCCACTCGTCGAACGTCCCCAGCAGCCGCGCCATCTTCAGATCGGCCAGCGAGAACACGTTCCGCAGCCCGCCCGAGAACAGAGCCGAGCCGTCGCGCACCATCGCCCACCGTCCGACCAGCCGCACACCCAGGGACGACAACGCGTTGAGGTCGAGTGTCGACCGTTCCGGCGTTCCGACCAGCTGCGGCGACGGCAGCCGGCGCGCGCGGGTGAGGTCGTCGACCTCGTCGTACCGCTGGTCCCACACGCCCGAAGCGTCCATCCACCACAGCACGTCCCGGCCGCGGTAGAGCCGGGGCAGCCGTACGTGCTCGCCCACCGACAACGTCACCGGCCGCCCCGACCGGGCGATCTCGGCGGCCAGCTGGACACCGGTCGCCGAAGCGCCCACGACCAGCACGCCACCGTCCGCGAGCTTCGAAGGCGACCGGTAGTCGAACGGCGTCACTTGCTCGACAGAGGAAGGCACCGCCTCGCGAAGAGCAGGCACCGCCGGCTGGTTGCAGGCGCCGCTCGCGATCACGACCGTCCGGCAGCGGAGCTCGCCGCGGTCGGTCACCACCAGGTAGCCGTCGGAGGAGGACATGCGTCGGAGCGACGTGACGTTCGTCCCGGTCCGGACGGGTGCGCGGACGTTCGCGGCGAACCGCTCGACGAAGTCGACCACGTCGCCCGACGTCAGATAGCCGTCCGGATCCGGACCGTCGTAGCTCAAGCCCGGGAGGCGGCACTGCCAGTTGGGCGTGAGCAGGCGCAGCGAGTCCCAGCGTTCCCGTCGCCACGAGTTGGCCACCTCACCGCGCTCGAGCACGACGTGGTCGAGCGCGGCCTCGCTGAGGAAGTGGCTGGCGGCGAGGCCGGCATGGCCGGCCCCGATGACGACGGTGGTGACGTGTTCGATCAGGCGACCTCGACCGTGACGTCCGTCGGGTTCGTGAGCGCGTCGAACACCGCGGAACGCTTCTGCGACTGGGCGACGATCGCCTCGATGTCCTCCTTCGACGCGTCGGCGTCGATCGTGAAGGTCACCTTGACGTTGTTGAAGCCGTTACGTACGTCGGTGTCGACGCCCAAGATGCCGCGGATGTCGTGGTTGCCCTCGACCGTCGACTCGACCGAACGCAGCTGGATGCCGCGGTTCTGCGCGACGGAGGCGACGCCGGCCGTGAGGCAGCTGGCCAGGCCCACGAGCAGGTACTCGATCGGCGTGATGCCGTTGTCGGTCGCCGCGAAGGTCTCGGGGTGGTCGGCGTCGAAGGTCCGGTCCTCCTTGTGGTTCTGCTCCGCGCCGAGGCCGAAGTACTGCTGAACCGAGGTGGTGCTGTGCACGCCGTGCTGCCACTTCGAAGACGCCCGCCAGGTGAACTGGGCGGCTTCCGGCGCGCCCTTCAATACCTCGCGCGCGTCGAGTAGCGCCTGAACGTTGACTCCATTGACTACCGTGGTCATGTTGCTGGTGCCTCTCTCCCGGCTGTACGTGGTCACGCCCGACCGCCCGTAGTCCCGTTGGAATGATAGAGAATTCCGATCCCGGCTACGCTCGGTTTCGTGGTAACGCCTGGCTCGACGCTCGCAGCTGGCTCGGCCGGCGTGGTCGAGACACGCTACCTCGACCTCCCGAGTCCGGTTCGCCTCGATTGTGGGCGCGAGCTGCATCCGGTGCGGGTGGCATACGAGACGTACGGGACGCTCGCACCCGAACGCGACAACGTGATCCTGGTCTGCCACGCGCTCAGCGGGGACGCGCACGCTGCCGGGTTCGCCGCGGCTCCGTCCGCCGAGGCGAGTACGCGGGACGGCTTCGGCGCGGAGGACCGCGACGGCTCCGCGGGCAAGGCGCTCGGCTGGTGGGACGGGATGATCGGGCCGGGCAAGGCGTTCGACACCGACCGGTTCTTCGTCGTCTCGACGAACCTGCTCGGCGGCTGCCGCGGGACGACCGGGCCGTCGTCGGTCGACCCGTCGACCGGGAAGCCGTACGGATCGGACTTTCCGGTGATCACGGTCGCCGACATGGTCCGGGTCGAACGGGCCTTTTTGGACGAGCTCGGCATCGCCCGGCTCGCGGCGGTGACGGGCGGGTCGCTCGGCGGCATGCAGGCGTTGGAGTGGGCGGTCTCGTACCCGGACCAGGTCGACGCGGTGGTCTCGATCGCCAGCACGCATGCGCTGCAGCCGCAGGGGGTGGCGTGGAACGCGATCGCCCGCGACGCGATCATGCGCGACCCGGACTGGCAGGGCGGGCACTACTACGGCACCGGCGCCGCGCCTTCGGCTGGGATGGGGATCGCGCGGATGGTCGGCCACATCACGTACCTGTCGGCACCCGCACTGGACGACAAGTTCGGCCGGCGGCTGCAGTTCGCGGACGACATCCGCTACACGTTGACCGAGCCGGAGTACGAGGTCGAGAGCTACCTGCGCTACCAGGCGGCATCTTTCGTCAAGCGCTTCGACGCCAACACCTACCTCTATACCTCGCGCGCGTTGACCTACTTCGACCTCGCGCGGCAGTACGGCGGAGGCTCTCTCGTGCGGGCACTCGACCCCGTCGCCGCACGGACGTTGCTGATCGCGTTCAGCTCCGACTGGCTGTACCCGCCGTCGGCGTCGGCGGAGATCGCGGAAGCCCTTCGTACGTTGGGCAAACCGGTCGAGCTCCAGGTGATCGACGCGCCGTACGGGCATGACTGCTTCCTGCTCGAGGAAGCCCGGCAGACCCCGATCATCCGTCGTTTCCTGGAGGAGCCTTCGTGAACGACCGCGTCGAACAAGACCGCGCGTTCGGGTTCGAGACTCGGCAACTGCATGCCGGGCAGCGACCCGACCCGAACACGGGTGCGCGGGCGGTGCCGATCTTCCAGACGACCAGCTACGTGTTCGAGGACCCGGAGTCGGCGGCCGCGTACTTCAACCTGCAGGAGTACGGCAACACGTACTCGCGGATCATGAACCCGACCGTCGCGGTCTTCGAGGAGCGAGTCGCCAACCTCGAGGGTGGCGCTGGCGGGGTGGCGTTCGCCAGCGGGATCGCCGCGCAGGCTGCCGCTCTGTTCACGTTGCTGCAGCCCGGTGACCACGTCGTCTCGTCGTCGGCCTTGTACGGCGGGACGGTCAACCAGTTCAAGCACCTGCTGCGGAAGATGAACGTCGAGCTGACCTGGGTCGATCCGGACTCCGCCGACGCCTGGCGTTCGGCTGTTCGCGAGAACACGAAGGCGTTCTTCGGCGAGACGATCGGCAACCCCGGCGGGAACGTGCTGGACATCGAGACCTTGGCGTCGATCGCGCACGAGCACGCGCTGCCGTTGATCGTGGACAACACGTTCGCGACGCCGTACCTCTGCAGGCCGATCGAGTGGGGCGCGGACATCGTGGTCCACTCGGCGACGAAGTTCATCGGCGGGCACGGGACGAGCATCGGTGGTGTGGTCGTCGAGGCTGGGACCTTCGACTGGTCGAACGGGCGCTTCCCGGTGGTTGCGGATCCTTCGCCGGCATACCACGGGTTGCAGTTCCACGAGACGTTCGGCACGTACGGCTATCTGATGAAGTTGCGGGCCGAGACGTTGCGGGATCTCGGTGGGGCTTTGTCGCCGTTCAACGCGTTCTTGTTCTTGCAGGGCTTGGAGACGTTGTCGCTGCGGATGCAACGGCACGTGGAGAACGCGGCGGTGGTGGCCGCGTTCCTGGAGTCGCACTCGCTGGCTTCGAACGTGACGTACGCGGGCCTGCCTTCGAGTCCGTACCGGCCGCTGGTGGAGAAGTACCTGCCGGGCGGTGCCGGGGCGGTCTTCTCGTTCGACTGCGCCGGTGGTCGCCAGGGCGGGCAGGACCTCATCCGCGGCGTGAGCTTGTGGTCGCACCTGGCGAACGTGGGTGACGCGAAGAGCCTGATCATCCATCCGGCGAGTACGACACATCGCCAGCTGAGCGACGCCGAGCTCGCCGCCGCTGGCGTGGGGCCCGGGACGGTGCGGCTGTCGGTGGGGACGGAGTCGGTCGACGATCTGCTCTGGGATCTGTCGCAGGGTTTCGCCTATGTGGAGAAGGGTCTGACGACGTGACCGACCTCGACCTCGCCCGCTACCAGGACCCCTTGGCGATCCAGCGCGTCCTCCATACGGCGAAGACGATCGCGATCGTGGGGCTGTCGGACAACGAGCTGCGGGCGAGCAACTTCGTGGGGTACTACCTCAAGCGGCACGACTACCACGTGATCCCGGTCAACCCGCGCGCTTCCTCGATCCTCGAGTCGACGTCGTACGCCAGCCTGGCCGACGTCCCGGAGCCCGTCGATGTCGTGAACGTCTTCCGCGCGCCCGCGGCTCTTCCGGGGATCGCTCGCGAGGCCGTCGCGATCGGCGCCAGCGTGTTGTGGTGCCAGTTCGGCGTGATCAACGCCGAAGGCGCGCAGATCGCCGAAGACGGCGGCCTGACGGTGGTCATGGACCGCTGCCTAAAGGTCGAACACGCCCGCTACGTCGGCCGAATGCACTGGCTCGGCTTCAACACCCAACGCATCACCTCGGTCCGCGCCGGCCTGCAGTAGCCCTGCCCGGGCGGCATGGGGCCCCGATGGTCCCTACTTGAGGCCCCTCTAGGGTGGTGCACATAGGTCGCCGGGCCGGGTGGTCGTGCTGGGGTGCTAGGGGAATCGTGAATACCGTAAGGGAATTCGTCGACAGGTTGGTCGAGAAAGCCAACGCGCTGCCGGCTGGGCTGGAGTCGGAGATCGAGCTCGCCATCTGTGACGGCAGCACGATGACGCTCGTCGAACGCGTCGACGTCAGCAAGTGGGCGAATGTCGATCAGGCCGACGGGACGCAGACTCGCACGTTCCTCGTCGTTCGCGGCCACCTCCACCCTGACGAAACGCCGGCCATGATGCGCGCCGCGACCGCCGACGTCGACGACGAGCTCCGACGGCTGGTCGACGACAACTAGAGCTTGACGCCGTACGTGGTCTCCAGCCCCTCGATCCAGTCGTCCTGGATCGTCAGGCCGTAGTTCTGCGCCAGCTCGTAGTACTGCGCCGGGCCGGCTCCGCCTTCGTGGGCGAGGATCGGGGCGAGCTCCTCGAAGTACTTCTCCATGCCGCCGGGCGAGAGGATCTCCATCACCTTGGCCGGTTCGGAGCCCGCGTTCCACATCGCGTGCGGGATGCCGCGCGGCTTCACGAGGTACGAGCCGGCGGTCGCTTCCTGTACGTCGTCGCCCACGCGGACGCCGACGGTGCCCGACATGATCAGCGAGTACTCGTCCTCGCGCGTGTGGTTGTGCGGTTTCACCAACGTGTGTGGAGGAATCTCGACCTCCATCAGCGCGAGGTTGCCCCCGGCGGCGGCGGTCTCGATCTTGAAGTTGAACCGAACGCCGAACAGCTTCAGCGTCTTGCCATCCTCCGGAGCGATCACCTTGGCGTGCGGTGGAACGGACATTCGCGATTCTCCTTCACCTCATGGACGTAGCAGTACTCCGAAACCCTGGACCGCGAGCTGCAAGATCACCTGCCCAGGCCGCGTCAGCTCCGAGACACGATTGGCGACCAGACCCTCGAGCTCCCCCAGTCGCGCACGATAGTCCGCCGGTCCGGCGCGGCGCGCTTGGGCGAGGATCGTCGTGTTGGACCAGACCTTGTGCCGCGACTCCGCCAGGAACCGCTTCGTGCCGAGTTTGTTCAACGGGAGCAGGAGCCGATCGAGCAGGCTGAGGTGCGCACCGGCGGCGATCCGTTCGCGCGTCTCGCCCTCGACCCGGTCGGCGAGGACCAGGTCGATGTGCCGGTGGTCGGCTTCACGACGTTCCAGCAATTCCGCATCGTCGAACGACGCGTCGTCGATCACGGCGAGCAACGCCTGCGGCAGGTCGTAGTTGATGTGCGCGTTCATGCCCAGAAGCACGTGCCGCAACGGCGGCAGGTCGGGCGGGGCGTCGAACGCGACCGCCCACGGTTGCGGCGGCGACGCCGCTTCGAACGCGTCCAGGTAGAGCTGAGCGAACGCGAGGTCCCACTCCTCGACCCACGGGTTGTCGCGGAACCCACCCACGGCGACCTCGGCCCCGACCGCCTTCGTCGTACGCAGGTATGTGCCGTGGAAGTAGGCACGCGGAGAGCCGTCGCGCTCGAGCGGCTTCAGCTGCTCCTCCATCCGGGCGACCAAGGCGTCAATGGATGAGAATCTGCTCACCGCGCAAGCTTGGCCGAAAATCCCCCAGCGAGCGGTGACTTCCGGTCTCCCGCCAGCGGCGCGCCAGCGGTCGGAGCGCATGCTGGTCTCGTCGTATCTCGTAGTCATTTCTCATATTTCGAAATGTGGAGGTTCGATGCGCGCCCACCGCGGTCGACGACTCGCCGTCCTGCTCGCTCTCGTGCTCCTCGCCACGCTCGGCTGGTCGCCGGGAGTGGCATCCGCCAACACCGTTGGCGACGTCCTGTTCCAGGTGACTCCCGGCGAGAACGTCACGTACGCACGTGTCATCCGGCTCACCCACTCCGGCGCGGCGAACGGCAGGCTGCTCGCGACGTACGAGTACGGCGTCAACCCGGGCTTCGAAGCGAAGGTCCCGGTCCGGCAGAGCCTCGACGACGGGGCGACCTGGTCGACGCTCGCCCAGGTCGCGGACGGCGGGACCGGCTCCGCGCACCCGTCGTACAGTATCTACCAGCCGTTCATCTACGAGCTCCCGCAGCAGGTCGGCGCCTATCCCGCCGGCACTCTGCTGCTCACCGCGAACGTCATCGGCAAGGACAACTCCACCAACTTCCAGCTCTGGCGCAGCGCCGACCACGGCGTCACGTGGTCGTTCGTCAGCACCTACCAGTACGCCCGCAACGCCGACCCCGTCGGCGACGATCAGCCCGGCATCTGGGAGCCGTTCCTCACGGTGAACGGTGCGGGCAAGCTCGTCGCGTTCTTCGCCGACGAACGCCAGGAAGGGACGCACTCGCAGTTCGTCGGGCACATCGTGTCCAACGACGGCGGCGACACCTGGTCGGCGGACATGCACGGCAACACGAACTACGCGCCAGGCTTGGTGAAAGACGTCGCGACCAGCATCCAGGGCGAACGTCCCGGCATGCCCACGGTCGCCAAGCTGCCGAACGGCACGTACGTCCTCGCGTACGAGATCTGCAACTCCCGTTCGGGCCGCGTCGCCTGCGAGGCATACCTCAAGAAGTCCACCGACGGCGGCAACACCTGGGGCACCGGTCCCGCCGACCAGGGCACGTTCGTGCAGACCACCGACGGTCGCTACCTCGGCTCCAGCCCCTACGTCGCGTGGAGTCCCGGCGGCGGACCGAACGGCCAGCTGATGATGGCGGGCATGCACGTGCGGCGCGTGTCGGACAACGCGTTCCTGCCGGAGGACCACGAGGCGGTGTTCGTCAACACCACCAACGGCGACGGCGCCTGGTCCTGGTTCCCCGCCCCGCTGCAGATCCAGAGTGGCGGCGCGGGCAGCTTGTCCAACTACAGTCCCAGCCTGCTGCCTTCGGTCGACGGGCGAGAGGTCCGCTACACCGCACCGTCGTACGTGCCCGGCCAGCCGAAGTCGGAGCGGACCTCGAGCGCGAACGCCGGCGTCCTGCCGTACTCGTCGCCTTGGGCGGCCAACACACAGAAGGGGTGGAAACACTACGGCGGAACCTGGGGACTGAGCGGCGGCGTGCTCTCCGAGACGTCAGGCGCGAACGGGAGCAAGTCACTCGCCGGATCGACCGGCTGGACCAACTACGTGATCGAGGCGGACGTACGCCGTGACACCGCTGGGGCGGCCGGCAACGCCGGCCTCCTGTTCCGGGTAAGCAATCCGGCCGTCGGCGTCGACGCGCTGCGGGGCTACTACTTCGGCATCGGCGACGGGACGACCGTGCTCGGCAAGATGAACCACAACTGGACGCCGCTCACGTCTGGCTCGATCTCGGGCGGCGCCCCGGTCGGGACCTGGGTCCACATCCGCGTCGAAGTGCGCGGCTGCATCATCACCCCAACCGCCCGGCGCGTGGACGACACCTCCGAGCCGCCGCCCACCAAGGGCTTTATCGACACGAACTGCCCACCATCGGGCGCGGTCGGCCTGCGTACGTTCGACGGCAAGGCCTCCTTCCGGAACCTCACGGTCACCGCGCTCTAGGCCACGGCGGCGCGCCCGCGGCGGCCACGGAGACGTGGCCGCCGCGGTCGGCGTGTAGTCGGGGGCGCGAGGGGTACGGGCACGTGGTCCGCTCAGTCGACCACGAGGAGCGCCCATGCTTGGCCCCGACGACCTGCGGCGCGAAGACGACAAAACCACCGATGTCGCGTCATCGTTCAGTGCCGTCTCACCTTGGAGCTATCCGGTCGAGCGCTACTACTACCCGTGGGCGATCGCGGAGCTCCTCGCCGACCGCGAGCCGACCGACCACGACATCAAGTCGGCCGTTGTCCAACGCCTGAAGGAGAATCCGCACACCAAGGACGACACGATCAAAGTCGACGTGAAGCAGCGAGTCGTGATCCTCGGTGGCGATGTCTCGTCCTGGTTGGCCAAACGCGCCGCCGGCGACGACGCCTGGGACACCCCTGGCGTGGTCGACGTCAGCAACCAACTCAGGCCGCCGGAGCTGTCGCAGTCATGAAAGCCGTCGTCTGGCGGGGAGTCCGCGACGTCCGAGTAGAAGACGTCCCCGACCCCAAGCTCGAAGAGACCACCGATGCCATCATCCGCGTCACCCACAGTGGGATCTGTGGCTCGGATCTCCACCTGTACGAGGTGTTGGGTCCGTTCCTCGGCGACGGCGACATCCTCGGCCACGAACCGATGGGCATCGTCGAAGAGGTTGGCGCCGACGTTCACCATCTCGCACCGGGCGACCGCGTCGTCGTTCCGTTCAACATCTCCTGCGGGCACTGCTACATGTGCGCGCGGCAGCTCTACAGCCAGTGCGAGACCACGCAGGTACGCGAGCACGGCAAGGGCGCGGCGTTGTTCGGCTACACCAAGCTGTACGGGCAGGTCCCCGGCGGCCAGGCCGAGTATCTGCGCGTTCCGCAGGCACAGTTCGGCCCGATCAAGGTGCCGGAGGGACGAGCCGACGAACGGTATCTCTACCTGTCCGACGTTCTCCCGACCGCATGGCAGGCCGTGGTCTACGCCGACATCCCACCGGACGGAACGCTGGCGGTGCTGGGACTCGGCCCGATCGGCCAGATGTGCTGCCGCGTCGCCCTGCACCGTGGCGTCGAGAAGGTCATCGGCGTCGACCTCGTACCCGAACGGCTGGCGACGGCGGCGCGGTACGGCGTGCAGACGCTCGACCTCACCGAGCACGGCGACATCGCCGCGACGATCCGCGAGCTGACCGACGGCCGTGGACCGGACGGCGTGATCGACGCGGTCGGCATGGAAGCGCACGGAGCACCGATCGGCAAGCTCGCCCAACGCCTCACCGGGCTGCTGCCGTCCGCGCTCGCCGCCAAGCTCAGCGAGAAGGCCGGCATCGACCGGCTCAGCGCGCTCTACGCCGCGATCGACACCGTTCGCCGCGGCGGGACGATCTCGCTCAGTGGCGTGTACGGCGGGATGATCGACCCGCTGCCGATGATGGAACTGTTCGACAAGCAGGTCCAGCTCCGCATGGGCCAGGCGAACGTGCACCGCTGGACAGACCAACTCGTCCCCCTCCTCGACCGCGACGACGACGTCTTCGGCGTCGAGGATCTCGCCACTCACCGGCTGCCTCTCGCCGAGGCGGCGCGCGGATACGAGATGTTCCAGAAGAAGGAAGACGGGGCCGTCAAGGTGATCTTGCAACCATGACTCGCTACGGGTTCCACGCGTCCCACGAACAGATCCATCCGCGCGAGCTCCTCGACGCGGTCGTACGTGCCGAGGAGGCGGGCTTCGCGGCCGCGATGTCGTCCGACCACTTCGCGCCATGGAGCACTCGGCAGGGACACTCGGCGTTCGCCTGGTCGTGGCTGGGCGCGGCGTTGCAGGCGACCGACCTCCCGTTCGGCATCGTGAACGCCCCCGGCCAGCGCTACCACCCGGCGATCATCGCGCAGGCGATCGGCACTCTCGCCGCGATGTATCCAGGCCGGTTCTGGGCGGCGCTCGGCACCGGCGAGGCGTCGAACGAACACATCACCGGCACCGGCTGGCCGCACAAGGACCAACGGATGCAGCGACTCCGCGAGTGCGTCGACGTCATCCGCGCGCTGCTCGCGGGCGACGAGGTCAACCACACCGGACTGGTGAACGTCGATCGGGCGCGGCTGTGGACCAGGCCGGACACCATGCCCTCGCTCGTCGGCGCGGCGGTGTCTCCCGCGACCGCCGCCTGGTGCGCGAGCTGGGCCGACGGCCTCATCACGGTGGGCCACGACCATGAACAGCTGCGTCGTGTCGTCGACGCGTACAAGAACGCCGGCGGCGCCGGAAAGGTCTGCCTGCAGGTCCATCTGAGCTACGCCGCCGACGAGGCCGAGGCGGAGAAGATCGCCTACGAGCAATGGCGTACGAACGTCTTCACGCCTCCGCTCTGCTGGGACCTGGAGCTCCCCGAGCTGTTCGACCAGGCTGCCGAACATGTGGGCGTCGAGGCCGTGCGCAGGGCCGTGCTCGTCTCGTCCGACCTCGGCCGGCACGCGTCCTGGCTGAACGAGCTCGCCGGCCTCGGCTTCGACGAGATCTATCTCCATCACGTGGGCCAGCGGCAAAGCGAGTTCATCGACGGGTTCGGCGAGAAAGTCCTTCCCCAGTTGGAGATTACTCAATGAGACTCACCCAAACCGCGGATATCTGGTGGAAGAACGCCGTCATCTACTGCGTCGACGTGGAGGCGTTCTTCGACACCGACGGCGATGGGCGCGGCGACCTGCGTGGTCTCGCGCAACGCATCGACTACCTCGCCGAGCTCGGCGTGACCTGCCTGTGGCTGATGCCGTTCTATCCCACCCCGGATCGCGACGACGGCTACGACATCACCGACTTCTACGGCGTCGACTCCCGGCTCGGCACCCACGGCGACCTCGTCGAGCTCGTGCGGCTCGCCCAGGATCGCGGGCTGCGGGTGATCTCCGACCTCGTCTGCAACCACACCTCCGACCAGCATCCGTGGTTCCAGAGCGCCCGAGCCAGCAAGGACAGCCCGTACCGCGACTGGTACGTCTGGAAGGACGAGCCGCCGCCGGATGCCGAGAAGGGCGTGGTCTTCCCTGATCAGGAGAAGTCGCTGTGGACGTACGACGAGACCGCCGGCCAGTACTACCTGCACCGCTTCTACAAGCATCAGCCCGACCTCAACGTCGCGAATCCCCAGGTACGTGAGGAAATCAGCCGCGTCATCGGCTTCTGGCTCGAGCTCGGGCTGTCCGGCTTCCGCGTCGACGCGGTGCCGTTCCTGATCGAGACGATGGGGTCGGACGACGCCGAGGACCTGCCGGACCCGCACGACTACCTGCGCGACCTGCGCGGCTTCGTGAACCGCCGGCGCGGCGACGCGGCTTTGCTCGGCGAGGTCAACCTTCCGCCCGACGAGACGCGAAAGTTCTTCGGCGACGAGGACGGCGACGAGCTCACCATGTGCTTCGACTTCATCGGCATGCAAGCGCTCTACCTCTCCCTTGTCCGCAAGGACATTCGGCCGCTGGTCAAGGCGATCCGGGAGCGGCCCGGCGAGCCGGAGGAGACGCAGTGGGCGACGTTCGTACGCAACCACGACGAGCTGACGCTGGACAAGCTGAGCGAGTCCGAGCGGCAGGAGGTCTTCGACGGCTTCGGTCCGGATCCGTCGATGCAGCTCTACGGTCGCGGCCTGCGGCGCCGGCTGCCGCCGATGCTGAACGGCGACCGCGACCGGATCCGGATGGTCTACAGCCTGCTGTTCTCGTTGCCTGGCACGCCGGTGCTGTTCTACGGCGAGGAGATCGGGATGGGCGAGAACCTCTCCGTGGAGGGGCGGATGGCCGTGCGTACGCCGATGCAGTGGACGGCCAGCCCTGATGGCGGATTCTCGACAGGGCAGGAACTCGCCACCCCGATGGTGGAGGGTGAGTACGGACCGGAGAACGTCAACGTGGCTGGGCAACGGCGCGATCCCGCGTCGCTGTTGTCCTGGATGACGCTGCTCATCCGTCGGTACCGCGAATGTCCGGAGCTCGCGTGGGGCTCGTGCGCGTTCCTCGACCGAGGTGGCCAGAAGGTGCTCGTGCAACGCAGCGACCACGAAGGCGGAACGGTGTTGGCGCTGCACAACTTCGACGCACTGCCGGCCGTGGCCGCGCTCGTTCTCGACGACCTCCCGGCGGGTACGCGCCTCGTGGACCTGCTCTCCGATCGGAGCGTCGAGCTCGACTCCGATCAGCGCGTCACGATCGACCTCGGGCGATACGGCTGCCGCTGGCTGCGCGTCGTTCGTTCCGGCGACCGATCCCTCACCTGAGCGGGTAGATTGATCACTGGCTGGTCCAACAGCGAGGCCAACCCACCCGTTGTCGTCACCTACCCCAGCCGCGGACAAAGGACGGTGCGATGCAGGTTGAGCCGACGCGACACGCGTTCCACGATCAGCTGGATGCCGTAGGCGAACGCATCGCGACGATGGCGAGGCTGGTCGAGGCCGCTGTCGAGCAAGCCACGACGGCAATCCTCGAGGGCGACGTACGGCTTGCCGAACGGGTCATTACGGCCGATGTCGAGATCGACCGGATGAAGATCCAGCTCGAGGAGCAGATCTTCGAGCAGCTCGCCCTCCAGCAGCCCGTCGCGAGCGACCTGCGCTTGCTGGTGGGAACGTTGCGGATGAGCGCGGACCTCGAACGGATGGGCGATCTCGCCGGCCACGTCGCGAAGATCACCCGGCTGAGGTATCCCGAGTGCGCGATTCCCGACGGGCTCAAGAGCACGATCGCGGAGATGGGCTCGATCGCTCGGCAGATGGTCCGTACGACGAGCGAGATGGTGAGCACGCGCGACGTTCAGGTCGCCCAGCAGCTGATCGGCGAGGACGAGCGGATGGACGAGCTGCGCCGTGCGCTGTTCCGGCTCATGCTCGGTCCGGACTGGGCCCACGGCGTCGGCGCTGCCGTCGACCTGGCGCTGCTCGGGCGCTACTACGAGCGCATCGCCGACCACGCGGTGTCCATGGCGCACAGCGTGATCTATCTGGTGACGGGCGAGAAGACGCGTTAGTCGCCGGCCAGCGTCGCCGCGATGAGCTGGATGGCGAGCATTCGCGCGGTCCGGCGCCGGACGCGTACTGCGCCTTGTCCAGGCTCAGGACGTCAGGACCGCGCACGGGATCGTTCAAGCTGAGGTCCACCTGTCCGGTGGTCTTGCGCCCACTGCCCATGTGCGTAGTACGCTATCCATGTGGATAGTCCGCTATACGAACGGATAGTCGAGTCGGAGGACCTCACCGGGCAGGCGAGGATCCGGGATGCGGCCATGCGGCAGTTCGGGGAGCTCGGGTTCGACAAGGCGACGATGCGGGGGATCGCCGAGGAGGCGGGCGTATCGCCGGGGCTCGTCCGGCATCACTTCGGCTCCAAGGAAGCCCTCCGTGACGCCTGCGACGCGTTCCTCGCCAGGGCGGTCGAGCGCATCAACGAGCAAGTCAAGGCCGACCAAGCCCCTGGCCAGGTCAACTACGTCTCCGTCTCCGGCGCCGCGTTCGGGCCCTACCGGCAGTACGTCGTCCGCGCGCTCGTCGAGGGCAGAGCGACACCGTTCTTCGACGCGCTCGCCGACCTCAGCGCGCAGTGGATGGCCGAGGGCGACCGCGAGCGCACAGGCGAGGACGAGCCCGACACCCCGCTCGACGCGAGGGCGACCGTCGCCGCGGCGATGTCGCTGGCGATCGCGCTTCTGCACCCCCACATCGGGCGGCGGCTGGGCGTCGACCCGTTCAGCCCCGAGGGCGAGCACCTCCTCGCGCGCGTCCTGCTCGACCTCTACTCCCACCCCTACCTCACCCCCGACCAGGCCGCCGACATCAAGGCACGCCTTCCGAAACCAGGGCAGCGGAAATGACCGAAGCGATCGACATCAAGGGCCTGACCAAGACGTTCGGCAGAACGCAAGCGCTGAACGGCCTGGACCTCACCGTCCAACGTGGGGAGGTGCACGCGTTCCTCGGTCCGAACGGCGCTGGCAAGACCACGACGATCCGCATCCTGCTCGGCATGCTGCGCGCGGACGCCGGCCACCTACGGCTGCTCGGCGGCGACCCGTGGAGCGAGGCGACCGAGCTGCACAAGCGGCTCGCGTACGTTCCCGGCGACGTCACGCTCTGGCCTAGCCTCTCCGGCGGAGAGGTCATCGACCTCCTCATGGACACCAGCGGCAGGAAAGCCAACACCACAAGGCGGAACGAGCTCGTCGAGCGCTTCGACCTGGACCCGCGCAAGCGCGTGCGCACCTACTCCAAAGGCAACCGGCAGAAGGTCGCGCTGATCGCCGCGCTCGCCACCGACACCGAGCTCCTGCTCCTCGACGAGCCGACCTCGGGCCTCGATCCGCTGATGGAGAACGTCTTTCGCGAGGTCATCCGCGAAGAACAGCGAAGCGGCGACCGCACCGTGCTGCTCTCCAGCCACATCCTCTCCGAGGTCGAGGCGCTCAGCGACCGCGTCACGATCGTTCGCGACGGCGTGACGGTCGACTCCGGCACGCTCGCCGACCTCCGCGCGCTCACCCGAACGTCGGTCAAGGCCGAGCTCGACGGCTCCGCGACAGGCCTGGAAACCCTGCCAGGCGTGCACAACGTGCGAACGGAGAACGGCGTCACGCAGTTCGACGTCGACAAGGAAGGCCTGTCGGCAGCCATGGCCTACCTGGGCGAAAGAGGCGTCACCAGCGTCGTCAGCCAACCGCCGACGCTGGAGGAGCTGTTCCTCCGCCACTACGACCGCAACCCCGTCGGAGCGCACCGATGACAGCCCGCCTGATCCGCCTCGCCCTGCGGCGCGAACGCACGATCGCCCCGTGGTGGTTGCTGCTTCTCGTCACCGGCGCGCTGAGCATGATCGCCTACATCAAGCGCAACATGGGCACGCCCGAGCTTCTGGGCACGTACGTCGACATGATCAACCACAACGCGTTCTTCCGTGCCCTCGGCGGCGCGTATGTGATCCCCGACCCCGACTACATGGCGGCCTGGCGCAGCGGCGGCCTGCTGTACATCAGCATCGCGTTCGCCGCGGTGATGACCGTCGTACGCCACACTCGCGCGGACGAGGACACCGGCCGCATCGAGCTGCTGCGCGCCGGCGCGGTCAGCCGGTACGCGCCCCTCACCGCGGCGCTCCTCATGGCGGGCGGAATCTCCTTACTGGGTGGGGCATTGACCACGCTCACCGTCGTCGCCTCCGGCCTCGATCCCGCCGGGTCGATCGCGTACGGTGCCGCGATCACCACCGCGGGGTGGGTGTTCGGCGCCATCGCCGCCGTCACCGCGCAGCTCGCGCGGAACGCCCGTACAGCAAGGGGAATCGCCCTCACCGTCCTAGCCGTCGCGTACGTGCTCAGGTACGCGGGCGACGCGAGCGGCGTCTACTGGCTGAAGTACGTCTCGCCGATCGGCTGGAGCCACCTCGTCAACCCGTACAACGCCAACCGCTGGTGGGTGCTCGCCGTGCCCATCGTGGTCAGTGCCGTCTTGACGTACGTCGCCTACCGTCTGCTCGCCCGCCGCGACCTCGGCGAAGGCCTCATCCCCGAGAGCCAAGGCCCGGCCGAGGCCCCAGGACTGCGCGGTCCGCTGAGCCTGTCCTGGCGCCTCCACCGCGGGCTCCTCGCCAAGTGGGCGTTCGGCGTGGCCGCGTTCGGTGTTGCCGGCGGCGGCGCGAGCACGCTGATCTACCAGCTCGCGAACACTCCCAGCCCATCCGTCCAAGCGCTGTTGAAGAGCTTCAGCGTGGGATCCGGCGGATCGACAACCGACATCATCGACGCCGGCGTGTGGTCGCTGGTCCTGATCTTCGGGTACGCGATCGCGCTCTACCCCGTGCTGATGGTGCAGCGGCTCCGCGGCGAGGAGACGAGCGGGCGCGCCGAAGCCGTGCAGGGTACGACAATCACCAGACTGCGTTGGGCATTCGGCCACATCGTGGTGACCTGGCTGGGCACCGCCGCGCTGCTCGCCGTCGCCGGGCTGGTGTTCGGCGGCACGTTCGCCGGACTCGTGAGCCACAACGCCGCCGACATCCTCCGTCTCCTCGGCAGCACGCTCGGGCTGATCCCGGCCGCCTGGGTCGTCGGCGCGGTCTGCCTGCTCGCGTACGGTCTCCTGCCGAGACTGGCGGTCCCGATCGGCTGGGCCGTCTGGGTCTTCGTCGCACTGGCCGGAAGAGTCGTCGGCCCGCTCTACGACAACTGGGCCGGCAGCCCATTCGAGCCGTTCCACTACGTCTCCAACACCGTCGCCGGCGGCACGTTCCAGCTCGGACCCGAGCTCACGATGGTCCTCCTCGCCGCGCTCCTCGCCGCGGCCGGCCTGGCAGCCCTCCGCCGCCGCGACTTCGGCTAGAAGTCGATAGCGTCCGGGATGCAACTCTTGGCTCTTTGGCGTCGTCCTGCCGAAGGGACCAACACCGGGACAGGGAGGGTGCTCGAGTGCGAGCAGGCAACTACGGGGTGCTTCGGGCTGCCCTGACGCTGGCGGTCGCGGCGACCGCGCTGACGTTGACGGGACCGGGAGCCACCGCGGCGCCGGCACCGGCGAGGCAGCCGGCCGGCGAGCGGATCACGTTGATCACCGGCGACCAGGTCGAGTTCGTCCGGGGCACGGCGCAAGTCCTCCCGGGCAAGGGCCGGAAGGGCATCGGGTTCGCGGAGACCCGTACGAAGGCCGGCCGCTACTCCGTCGTCCCGTCCGACGCGATGCCGCTGCTCGCGGCGGGCCGGCTCGACCCGAGGCTGTTCGACGTCACGTTCCTGCTGAGAGCCAAGTACGGCGACGCCCACCGCAAGGACCTGCCGCTGATCGCCACGTCCACCGGAGGCAGGCAGACCGGAGCCGGAGTCCGCGTCGTACGCGAGCTCACCAGCATCCAGGGCAGCGCTATCACCGCCGACAAGGCGAAGGCGACGTCGTTCTGGACCAGCGTCAAGAACAACAGCGCGGGCATCGCCAAGCTCTGGCTGGACGGCCCAGTCCGCGCGAGCCTCGACCAAAGCGTCCCGCAGATCGGCGCCCCTACCGCGTGGAAGAGCGGCTTCACCGGCAAGGGCGTCAAGGTCGCCGTTCTCGACACCGGCATCGACGCCACCCACCCCGACCTCGATGACGCCGTGCTCGAGGCGAAGGACTTCTCCGAGTCCGGCAGCACCATCGACTACTTCGGGCACGGCACCCACGTGTCCTCGATCGTCACCGGCAGCGGCGACGCTTCCAAGGGTCACTACAAGGGAGTGGCGCCGGACGCCAAGCTGCTGGTCGGCAAGGTCCTCGACGACGGCGGCTACGGGTACGACTCGAACATCATCGCCGGCATGGAGTGGGCCGCGGCGAAGGGCGCGCGCGTCGTCAACCTCAGCCTCGGCAGCTGCGCGACAGACGGGAAGGACCCGAAGTCGCAAGCGGTGAACGCGATGACCAAGAAGTACGGCACGTTGTTCGTCGTCGCGGCCGGCAACCACCCGGCCGACCCGAACTGCTTCGCCGACGAGCGCGTCTCCTCACCGGCGGCCGCGTACAGCGCGTTCGCGGTCGCGAGCGTCACCAAGCAGGAGGCGCTGAGCACGTTCTCGAACGTCGGCCCGCGCCTCGGCGACCACGCGCTCAAGCCGGAGATTTCCGCGCCAGGACAGGCGATTGTCGCCGCCAAGGCGTCCGAGAGCGGCGGTGACGCGGCCGTACGGTACGTCCAGCAGTCGGGTACGTCGATGGCCGCGCCGCACGTGGCGGGCGCCGCCGCGATCCTCGCTCAGCAGCACCCGGCCTGGCGCGCGGCAGAGCTGCGCGCCGCGCTGATGGCGTCGGCCAAGCCGAACGCGAGCCTCGGCGTCTTCCAGCAGGGCGCCGGCCGCGTCGACCTCACGACTGCGATCAAGCAGAACGTGCTGCCCGAGCCGGCCGGGCTGAGCTTCGGCCTCGCGAAGTGGCCGCACACCGACGACAAGCCAAGCAGCCAGCGGCTCACGTACCGCAACACCAAGCTGAGGCCGGTGACGCTGACCCTCGCCGTCACCGGGAACGCACCGGCCGGCATGTTCGAGGTCAGCCCCGCGAAGATCACCGTTCCCGGCGGCCAAACCGTTGGCGTGACCGTCATCGCCGACACCAGGGTCAAGTCCGCCGACGGCCTGTTCAGCGCCTGGGTCTCGGCGCGCGCGGGCAGCATGCAGGTCGCGCGGACCCCGCTCGGGGTGAACAAGGAGGTCGAGTCGTACGACCTCACGATCAAGGCGACCGACCGGACCGGCAAGGCTGCCGTGACGCAGGCGTGGCTCACGCGACCGGGCGCGAACGAGGTCCGGCCGGCCAGCCTGAACGGCAAGCCGGTCACGGTCCGGATGCCCAAGGGGACGTACGACCTTTCCGCCCCGATCTACACCGACAACCCCGAGCCCGCGATGGACAGCTACACGATCGTGGCGCAACCAGAGCTGGAGCTGACGAAGAACACCGTCGTCGTCCTCGACGCCCGCAAGGGCAAGAAGGCCGGCGCCAAGGTGGACAGCCCGAACGCCGAATCCGTCGGCCAGTATGCGATCTGGCTCGACAACGGGTCGCTGATCTCGCGGGTCCGCGGTGGTGACGACGGCAACGTGTCGGGCGTGCTCTACGCGGTACCGACGCCGCCGGTCACGAGCTACCCGTACACGTACGGCTTCACCGGAACGCTCGTCTCCCCCACCAAGAGCTACCTCCTGCACGAGACCCGCGCCGGGAGGATTCCCGAGCCCGTACTGACGATCCGCGACGGCCAGCTCGCGTCTGTACGCACGCGCGTGCATGCCGAGGGCGTCGACACGGGAGGCTATGGGCACCTGAAGGTCACGGTCGCCGGCGACTCGTTCCCCGTTCCGCTGGGGTTCGACGTCAATGTGCCGAGCGACCGGACCGACCTGTACTCGGCGCGTCCGGAGCTGGGGTGGCTGAGCGAGCTCAGCACGGACCAGACGTACGAGTACGACTACGAATCGGACACCGGCAGCTCGTACCGCCCGGGCACCAAGTACGACAAGTACTGGGGCAAGGCCGCCGTCGGGCCCGCGTTCCGACCGAGCTACGCGTACGAGCGGCTGTGGGCGGGCGTGGGCGAGTTCTCCTCGTCGGCGACCGGATCGATCACCGGCCTGCAGGTCGACGACGGCGTCACCGCGCGGAACACGGTGCGCAAGAACGGCGTCGAGATCGGGAGCAACGAGGAGCCGGGCGGCGGGACGTTCGAGGCCGTGGACCCAGACGAGGCGGCGACGTACGTGCTCACCACGAGCGCGACGCGCGGCGTGGACTGGTCGACGCTCGCGACGCGCGTGGACGCTGCTTGGACGTTCAAGGGGCCGTTCGAGGAGTTCGAGCGGCCGTCCGCACTGTCGGTCCGCACGGCGGGCGCGTTCGACCTGCTCAACCGCGCGCCGGTTGATCGTACGTTCCCGCTCCGCGTCACGGTGGAGAACGCGAACGGGACGAAGCCGCAGGTCCGGCGGGTCGAGCTGCGCGCCTCGTTCGACGACGGCACGACCTGGACGAAGCTGGCGCTGGCGCCCTCGGGCGACGTGTACTGGACCACCGTGCCGAAGCCGCCGGCGAGCGCACGCTTCGTCTCGCTGCGCGCGGTCGCCGAGGCCTCGGACGGGACGAAGGTCGAGCAGACCGTGATCCGGTCGTACGCGCTGAAGCGGTGAGCACGGGCGGCCGGGAAATTCTGGTGCGTCGGTGAGCTGCGACCCCCTAGGTTGCGTGGGGTGACCGCGGACGACGAGATGCCCTCCTACCTGTCGCAGCTCGGCGTGCCGATCAGGCCGATGGCCCGCGTCCACGGCGGGTTCGCCAACCGGATGTACCGGCTCGACACCGACCAGGGGTCGTTCGCGGTGAAGGAGCTGAACCTCGCCGACCGCCGCTGGACCTACCGCGTCGAGGACGTGTTCAGGTTCGAGCGGGCGGCCTTCGCCGCCGGCATCCCGATGCCAGAGCCGATCTCCGCCGGTGCCGACACTGCTCGTGCATCGGTGGGTCGAGGGAGAGAAGGTGCCCGAAGCACCGGTGTCGGCGGCGTACGCGTTCGAGATCGGTGAGATCCTCGCGCGCATCCACGCGCTCGACGTCGACGTGGACCCACGGGTCGATCGAGGACCCGACGCCACGGGACTGGCCCGAGCTCGCCGAGCGGGCGGCGGCGACCGGACAGCCGTGGGCCGACGAACTCGCCTCCCACGTCGAGACGTTCCTCGCGATCGCCCACTTCGTCGACACCTGCGAACGGCCGGGCCCCGTCGTGCTGACCCACAAGGACATCCAACCGTGGAACCTGCTCGCTCGAGACGGTCGGCCGGTGGTGCTCGACTGGGAGCTCTCGGGGATGCTCGATCTGGCCAGTGAGCTCGGCTCGACCGCGCTGAGCCTCGCGAAGGGACCTGGCTTCGACGACATCGAGCCCGCCATCTTCCGCTCGGTCCTCGACGGCTACGTCGCAGGGGGCGGAGCGCTGCCGCCGTCGGGTCCAAGCTGGTTCGTGTTCATGATCGGCGGCTGGCTGGGGCACACGAGGTGGAACATCCTCCGCTGCCTCGCCGGCGTCGAGGCGAGCACCGGCCCCGACCTCGCGCTGTCGCACGAGTCCGTGCGCAACGGCGTGCGCGGCCTCCCCGACATGTTCGGCCGACTCCCGGAGCTCGAGGCGCTGCTCGTTACTTCACACCGGACATGAGTCGCTTGATCATCGGCGACGCGACCCCCAGCAGGATGCCGAGCAGGATCGTGATGCCGCCGAGGATGCCGAAGTACTTCACCTCGTCGTCGGGGTTGTAGAAACCGGCCAGCGCGCCGGACATCGCCGTACCTACCGCGACCGACAGGAAGAACAGCGCGACCATCTGCGTACGGAACGCCGCCGGTGCGAGCTTCGTCGCCAGCGACAGGCCGACCGGGGACAGCAGCAGCTCGGCGATCGTGAAGACCAGCAGGACACCGGCCAGGCCGAGCAACGGCGCGCTGTTCGCCCCACCACCGGACATCGGCAGGAACAGCAGGAACGCGGTGCCCATCGCGACCAAGCCCAGCGTGAACTTGATCGGCGTCGACGGCTGCCGGTCGCCCAGCTTCGTCCACAGCGCGGCGAACGTACCGGCCAGGATGATGATGAAGACCGGGTTGATCGACTGCACGAACGACACCGGCATCTCCCAACCGAAGATGGTCCGGTCGAGCCGCGAGTCGGAGTAGATCGTGACGACCGTGAACTGCTGTTGGTACAGCGACCAGAAGACCGCGCTCGCCAGGAACAGCGGGATGAACGCGAGGACCCGCTGACGTTCGGTGCCGTCGATGTGCTTGCTGCTCAAGATGACGGCGAAGTACACGACCGCCGCGGCGACGCTGAGCACGATCACGATCGTGGCAAGGTGCTCGGCGGGCAGCAGCCCGAGGAACGCGAGGACGGCGACGACCACGACGACGGCCGCGCCGAGCGCGATCACCTTCGGTACTTGGGAGCTCGGCAACGGACGCGGCACCTCGCGCGACTCGGCCGGCAGCCCGCGGCGACCGAAGCTGTACTGCAGCAGGCCCAACGCCATCCCGACCGCGGCCGCACCGAAGCCGTAGTGGAACCCGGCCTCCTTCTGCAACAGGCCAGTCAGGAGGGGCCCGATCAGGCCGCCGAGGTTGATTCCCATATAGAACAAGGAGAATCCGGCATCGCGCCGTTGGTCGCCCGGCTCGTACAGCGTGCCGACGAGCGAAGTCGCGTTCGCCTTGACACCACCGCTGCCGAAGGCGATCAGCACGAGTCCGACGCCGACTCCGGCGAAGCCCGGCAGCAGCGCCAGCGCGATGTGCCCGAGCATGACCACGAACGCGCTGTAGAACAGCGTGCGCTCCGGTCCCAGCACTCGATCGGCGAGCCACGCGCCGAGGATCGTCGACAGGTAGACGAGGCCGCCGTACGCGCCGACGATGCTCGCGGCAGTCGCCTCGTTCATGCCGAGGCCGCCGCGCTCGGCGGTGTAGTAGAGGTAGATGAGCAGGATTCCCTGCATGCCATAGAACGAGAACCGCTCCCACAGCTCCACGCCGAACAGGCTGGCCAGCGGCCACGGCTGCCCGAAGAACGTGCGCTGCCGCCCACCCGTCGTTGTCGCGGACATCAGCATCGTCCCCTTCCCCGTTGCGCGAGCCTGACATCTCACCACGAACCCGACGGAGAGTGTGCCCACCTAGCGGGTGGCGATGTCATCCTTTACGCAATTGAGAGCGAGCGCGCTCCAGTCTCTCCTCGTCCGCACCGGTGGAGTCGCCGGACAGCTCGTCCGCCCAGGCGAGCAGGCGCTGGAGGTGCGGGTCTTCCTCGCCGGTCACGATGCTCGCCTGCCCGCGAACGACGACGCCGCCCGTTCCGTCGATGCTGACGAGCATCCCCTCCTCGAGCGCGACGTCCGCCGCTCCGACGACCGCGGGCTTGCCCATGGCCCGCGCGACCACGGCGGCGTGACTGGTCGGACCGCCCTTCGCGGTCACGACTCCGGCCGCGGCGGCGAGGCCGTGCAGGTCCAGCGGGGACGTCTCCGGCCGTACGAGGATCACCGGCCCGTTGGCGGCCATCCGCACCGCGGCGTCCGCGGTCGTCGCGACCTTCCCGACCGCGACGCCCGGGCTGGCGCCGATCCCGCGCGCGAGAACGGCCGCCGGGTCGACCTCGAGGCGCGGCGTACGGACGCGGGCCAGCTGCTTCGGTGAGATCCGCAGCAACGCCTCGCCACAGGCGATGACGCCCTCGTCGGCGAGCTCGACCGCCACGCGTACGGCAGCACAGCCGACCAGCCCGCCGGAACGTACCTGCAGGAACCACAGCCGGCCCGACTCGAACGTGAACTCCACCGAGCACGCGTCCCGGTAGTGCTCCTCGATCCTTCCGAGGGCGTCAACCAGGGCTTGCCAGACCGCGGGCTCCCGTTCGGCGAGCTCACCAAGGGGCGTGGTGGTCGAGCTGCCGGAGACGACGGCCTCACCCTGGCGACCGAACAGCAGGTCGCCGTACGGAATCGCCTCGCCCGTGTTGGGATTCCGGCTGAACGCGACCCCGCTGCCGCTGTGCTCGTCGCGGTCGCCGTACACCATCGCCTGAACCACGACGGCCGTGCCGAGGTCGTGCGGGATGCCGTGCAGCGCACGGTACGTCCGCGCGCGAGGCGTGTTCCAGGAGGAGAACACCGCCTCGATCGCCTGCTCGAGCGGCCCGATCTCCGATGGCACGTTGAGCATCGTGCTCATCATGCCCGGCATGGACACGGCCGCTCCGGAGCGTACCGAGACGGCGCCGTGCCACGCGCCCATCGCCTCCGCGACTTCGTCGAGAAGGCCATCCGGAAGCCGCCCGTCCCGGAGGAAAGCGCGACACGCCCCGGTGCCGATAACCAACGCCGGCGGCACGGGCAGACCGAGGCGCAGCAGAACGACGAGTCCGAACGCCTTGCTACCAAGGACATTCGCGTCGCCATCGAGTTCCGAAGAGAGCTGGCGAATCCACCTCATTCGAGTAGCCTGAGCACGTGCCGTACTCGACCAGCATCGATCTCCTGGTGCTCCACACGCTTCGCTGTGTGGGGTTCGTCAGCCTGGCAAGGCTTTCCGAAGCCACCGGGCTGCCCGCCGACGACGTCGAGTCCGAGCTGATCGACCTCGCCGTCGCGGGGCAGGTCACGCACCTGCCCGGCGACTTCGGCGGCTGGGGTATCACCGACACCGGCAAGGCCGTCGACCTGGAACGCATCTCCGCCGAGCTCGACGCCGCGGGCGGACGAGCCACCGCGGCCAAGGCGCTCGACGAGTTCCTCGTGCTCAACCCGGAGCTGCTCGACCTCTGCGCGGCCTGGCAGCTGAGCGACCACGACGACTCCGCGTACGACGCGCGCGTGCTGGGCGCGTTCCTGGGGCTCGACTACCGGGCCGACGCCGTCTGCGCTCCCCTGTCGGCGGCGCTGGAGCGGTTCGTGCGCTACCGGACCCGGTTCGACACCGCGCTCGCGCGGGCGAAGGCGGGCGAGCTGGAGTACCTCGCCGACAGCACCTCCTCGTACCACGCGATCTGGTTCCAGCTTCACGAGGACCTGCTTTCCACGTTGGGTATTCCGCGCACCTGAGCGACGCCCACGGCGTGCCCGGCGCCAGGTCCCTGGGCTCGCGCGACGATCCGACCGCGGTCGATACGTACGGCAACCTCGGAGTCGTCCTCGCCAGGCTCTTCGCGGTCGAGCACGAGCCGAAGCCGTGGCAACGGGTCGGGGCCGAAGACGCGACGCAGGCAGCCCATCAGGTCGCCGATCCGCAACGCGACCAGGCGGCCGAGCTCGGCGCGATCGCTGGTCGCGACGACTACGGTGACGAGCTCGTCGGGTCCGGCGGCGCGGACCGCCTCTTCTGCCGCTGCGAGCCGGCTCGTTCCGAGCACGACGGTAACGCCGTCGTCGCCGTCCGAGGACTCGTCGACGAGCTCGGCCGAGCGAGTGAACGCCAGGTGCGGCGGGTCCCAGGTGTCGCCGAGGTCGAGGTCGGCCAAGTGCTCGCACGCGCGGGCCACGTCGAACGGGTCGCCGAAGCCCGGCGCGGTCTCGGCGAGCTGGCCGACACCGTTCAGCAACGTGAGCACGAGCTCGGCGAGCCTTACCCGCCGCGGCGACCGTGCGTCGAGGGACTCCAGCGCCCGGCCGAGCAGCAACGCCTCCAGCTTGGCGACCTGACCGAGGACCACCCGGCCGCGCTCGTCGTCGATCACGCCGGCCAGCGACCGCAGCCGCAGTCTCCCGTCGGCGGGCGAGTGGCCGGTCAGCGGCAACCGCTCGAACCAGACCCGGGCGAACGCGCCGAGCGCCTCCACCACGCTGCCCGGCGGCTGGGTCGCGGCCGGTGCGGGCTGCAGCGAGTCGACCAGGACCGCGAGGTAGAGGGCGCGCTTGCTGGGGAAGTTCGAGTAGACGGCACCGCGGGTCAGCTCAGCGCGCTCGGCGATCTGGTCGACCTTGGCGTCGGCATACCCACGCTCGCCGAACTCCGCCCGCGCCGCCGCCAGCACCGAACCCCGCGTCCGTTCCTGCTGCTGCGCCCTGGTCAGCCTGACCATGCCCGCCCTCCCATCCAGATGTTGGCATCATCTGAATGATAGCGAAGCATATTTTGGACCAAACCCGCGTCTCGACTGTTGTCATCGCCACGCCGTTTGAGGATGTTCACCGCGCTCTCCGTCTGGCGTGACGTCCGTGCGAGTCTTCTGATAGCGGTTCCAATATGACATCAGGTGTCGTCAAGGGATGCGAGGGTGAGGCCATGACCACGAAGGCGCTGACCGGACGCGAGATCACCGATGCCGACCTCACGGGGTGGGCGTTCATCCAGGACTACGGCCTGTTCCGGCTGGAGACGCGGATCCAGACCGGGAGCTTCTCCGCGAGCCTCCAGCTCGTCGCGGCGATCGGGGCGGCCGCCGAGGAGCTCGGCCACCAGGCCGACTTCGACGTGCGCGGGAGTCGGGTCGACGTACGGCTGACCAGCGGGTACGAGGCGCACGGCGTCACCGAGCTGGACGTCACGCTGGCCCGCAAGATCGCCGAGCTCGCCGCGGCCGCCGGCGTGGAGCTCAGCTGCCGGGGCCTGTCGCGGCTCGAGCTCGCCCTGGACACTCCGGATCTGGAGAAGTCGGCACCGTTCTGGGCGGCGGTGCTGGGCCGGGAGATCACCAGCGGCGACGGCTGGGCCGACGTCGGCGACAACGGTCAGGTGCTGCCGCTGATCTGGTTCCAGAAGTCGGGCAGCGAGGAACCCAGGCAGCGTTGGCATCTCGACCTCTGGATGAACCCTGACGAGGTCCAACCCCGCATCGACGCGGCGGTGGCGGCCGGCGGGACGTTGGTCAAGGGTTCGACGCTGACCGACCCGGACGGCAATATGATCTGCCTCTGCCACGCGAAGCCCGAGGACGGCGTGATCTAGGTTGACCCTCGGGCTACCCGAGACTCCAGGCTGGTGGCATGTCCGGCGACGAACTCCTCACCATCGGGCGGTTCGCCCGCCTCGCGCTGGTGTCGGTGCACACGCTCCGGCACTACGACGAGGTCGGGCTGCTCACCCCGGCCGAGGTGGATCCCGTCTCCGGCTACCGCCGCTATCGAAGGGCACAGATCCGCGACGCGCGCCTGATCCAGGCGCTCCGGGGCGTCGACCTGCCGATCGAGGACGTCCGCCGCATTCTCGAAGCCGGTACGGACGACGGCATCCAGCTGACGCTCGAGGCGCATCGCCACAAGCTCGAACGGCAGCGCAGGCACGTCGAAGCGCGGATCTCCCAACTCGACCAGTTCCTGGAGGACGGAATCCCCATGCCCACCGTGCAAACCGGCTGCCGACCCGTTCAGATCGGCATCGGTGTCGACGATCTCGACGCCTCGATCGCCTTCTATCAAAGGGCGTTCGACTTCCCGTACAAGGTCATCCGCCGGACCGAGCAACGTGACCACTTCGGCTTCTCGTTCGGCGAGTACGGCCGTGACGACTTCTTCCTGTTCCTGCTCCTCGGCCCCGGCCGTTCCGACCGGCCCCAAGGGCCGTGGACGATCGGGCTCGAGGTCGACGACGTCGAGGCGTACCATGCGAAGGCCGTCGCCGAGGGTGCCACCGAGACCGTTCCGCCGAACGCCGGCAGGTCCGCCGTACGGGACCCGAGCGGCAACTGGATCGACCTCTTCCAGGGCGAGACCCCACCGCGGCCGGCCTCGATCAAGCTCGCAGTCGACGACGAAGCCGAGGCGAAGGCCTTCTACACAAGGGCCTTCGGCGAGTACAGCGCCTCCGACTTCACCGTCCAGCTGCTCGGGGACCAGGACAGGTTCGACCGCCCCGGCCCGTCCGGCTTCTCCCTCCTCGTCGAGGACGTCGACGCGATCCACGCTCGCGCCGTTGCCGAAGGCGCCACCGAGGTCCTCGCCCCACGCGAAGCCGAGGGCATGCCGCGCCACTCGATCGTCAAGGATCCGAGCGGCAACTCCATCGGCCTGGCTCAGGGCTGATGAGCCCGCACGATCAGGTCGGCGGTCGTTCGGGCGATCGCCTGAACGTCCTTGTCTGGTACGCGTTCGAGCCCGCGCAACGAGCGGACCTGCGCCTCGGCGGCGAGCAGCATGGTGAACTGACGCGCTGACAGGGCGGGATCAGGAACGCTGAGCACGCCGCGGCGGTCGCACTCGGTCAGGTAGTCGACGATCACCGCGACGGCGCTGGACTGGTTCGGCTCGTCGCGCCAGGTGCGCTGCAGCTCCGGGTGATGAGCCGCCTCGGCGATCGTCAACCGGTGCAGCGCCGCGTGCACCGGGTCGAGGAGCGCGCGGACGATGCGTACGCCGGCCGCCCGCAGGTCTGCCGCCGGGTCCCCGCTGTCGGCGATCAGAGTGGCGAGCGCCTTGGGACCGAGGCCCGACGCGTTGTTCGCCTCCTCGACTGCGGCGAAGAGTGGAGATTGACGACTACTGCTCGAGACCCCTTCGCCGCCTCCACAGTTCCAGGAGGCAGTGACAGCCGAGCACGTTTCCGCGGAGACTTCTGCAGGTAGAGGACTGCCCCGCTCGATCCGTCAAGTACTCGGTCGTCGAAGGCAGCCACGCGGGAAGAGTACTCATGTCGGGATCCGGCTCGGCACCGATCCGGCCGGACCGCGCTGGTGCCCGGCGCAGGAACGGCCGGCGGGCCTAGGAAAGGGCCCGCCGGCCGGTTGACGGGGGGATCTAGGTCAGAGCTTCTTGCACTGGTCTTCCTTGTTACCCTGCACGATGTTGCCGCTTCCCTTCGGCGCCGGGCTGTTGGACTTGCACTGCAGGTTGCCGTTCACGCGGTTCGACGTGATCGTCGCGCCGCCGCGGTTGGACATGACCTGGATGCTGCCGCCGACTGTGTTCCGCAGCGCGGACAGGGCGGTGCGGTTGGCGTCGTACTGGAGGTCCGCGGTGATCCGGCTGTCCGTCACCGACGCGCCGCCGCCCTGCTTGAGCTGAACGCTGCCGCCGACGAAGGTGGTGCGCAGGTTGACCTGTCGTGCGTTCTCCGCTTGGACATTCCCGTTGATGCGCGCGCCGGTCGCCGACAGGGCGGCTCCCCGCTCGACCTTCGCCGTGCCGATCAGCTTGGTCTTGTTCAGCGTGCACCACGCGCCGGCTGGTACGCGCAGGTTGTCGACGGTGATCGCGCCGAGCGTCACGTTCCGGCACACGCGCTCCTCGGCGTGCGCCATGGACGGTACGAGGACGACTCCCACCAGCGCGGCGACTCCCGCGGTCAGGCCGGCAATCAGGGTTCGCGTCTTCATCTTGGCTGAACTCCTCTCTCGAGTGCTTCGAGTGAGAGTTCAGCCGTGTCCGGTGAGACCCGTATGAGCAACCGGTGAGAAGGTGCTCATCCCCTCCTAGTTGTCGCCGCCGCCCGGACCGCCGTCCCCATCGCCGCCACCGTCCCCATCGCCATCGCCGTCGCCATCCCCGCCACCGTCACCAGGCGGGCTCTCCTCGCCACCGCCCGCGCCAGGCCCGCGCGACAGCCGGATCTCGACGTCGTTGCCCGTCCCGTACTCCGACCCACCGCTCGGCGACTGCTCCGCGACCGTGCCTTCCTCCCGCGAGGAGTACACCGGCTCGCCGACCGTCACCTCGAAGCCGGCGTCGCGCAGCATCTCCTTCGCCCGGCGTTCGCTGTAGCCCAGCACCCACGGAACGTCCGACTGCTCGCCCTGCACGACGACGTCCTCGGGGTCCTCGAAGTCCGCACTCGAAGTCCCGTCGAGCGCCCCCTCCATCGCGCCGAGCCAGATCGGACCCGCCAGCTTGCCGCCCCACACCTCCGCGTCGGACAGTCGCTCCCCACCGACCCGCTGTCCACGCAGGCTGCGCAGCGGTGAGTGCGCGTCCTGCACGACCGCGTACGTCGCGAGGTCGGTCGTGTAGCCCGCGAACGACACCGCCTTGCGGTCGTCGTTCGTACCCGTCTTGCCCGCGACCTGACGCCCCTCCATCGCCATGTCCTTGCCGGACCGGCTGGGGTCGTTGCCGTCGACGACCTGGCGCAAGGTGTAGTTGACGCCGTCGGCGACATGCTCCTCGAGCACCCGCTTGCAGCCCGCGCCCTTGATCGGCACGGCCTTGCCCTTGCGGTCGAGCACCGACGTCACCGCGATCGCGCCGCAGTGCACGCCGCGGGCGGCGAACGTCGCGTACGCCTCGGCCATCGACAGCGGCGTCACCTCGTTCACACCGAGCACGAACGAGCCCACCTGCTCCAGCGGTTTGCCGTCGCCACGCTTGATGCCCGACTCCGTCGCGATGCGCCACGGGTCGCACAGTCCGGTCTCGCGCTCGAGGTTGACGAACGCCGTGTTGACCGAACGTGTCGTCGCGCGGATCAGGTCGATGCGGTCGGCGCCGGGGTTGGACGAGTTGCCGACCCGCCACGGGTCGTCGTCGCGCCACCGGCCCTCGCACGTCGGGATCGGCTCCCGCGCCGGCAGCACCATCTCGTCCGGCGAAGGCACCTGATGGCTGAGCGGGATGCCCTGCTGGAGGGCGGCCGCGAGGACGAACGGCTTGAACGTCGAACCCGGCTGCACACCGATGCCGCCGCCGTCGTTCTGGCCGACGTTGTAGTTGACGAACGTCTTGCCGTCGCCCTTGCCGTACCCCTTCGACTGCGCCATGGCCTTGATGTGCCCGGTCCCCGGCTCGACCATCGAGACAGCGGAGAAGACCGGGTCGGTCGGGCGGATCTTCTTGCGGATCGACTTCTGCGCGGCGTCCTGCGCCTTCGGGTCGAGCGTGGTGCGGATCTCGAGGCGGCCCTCGTAGAGGTAGCGGCGGCGAAGCTCCCGCGTCGCGCCGAGCGCGGGGTCGTCCAGCAGCTTCTCGACGGCGTACTCGCAGAAGAACGGGTACTTCGAGCTGTAGCAGCCGGTCTTCGTCTCGGTGATGTCGAGGCCGAGCCCCTGCTTGCCGAAGCGCTCGGCGTCGGCCGCGGTGACCGACTTCTGGTCGACCAAGCGGGAGAGCACGAAGTTGCGGCGGGCGACGACCTCCAGCGGGTCCTTCTCGACGCTGAAGCCGTTCGGGTTGCGGACCATGCCGGCGAGCATCGCGGCCTGCGGAACCGTGAGCTTGTCGGCGGTCGTGTTGAAGAAGTGCTTCGCCGCGGCCTCGACGCCGTAGATGTCCTCGCCGAAGAACACGATGTTGAGGTACTTCTCCAGGATCTGAGGCTTCGTGTACTTCTCCTCGAGGCCGACCGCGAAGCGGAGCTCCTGCAGCTTGCGTTCGTACGTCTCGTCGATCGCCGCCTTCTGCTCGGCCGGGGTGCTGGCGGACTCGAAGAGCACGAGCTTGACGTACTGCTGCGTGATCGACGAACCACCCTGCTGCATGCCGCTGCCCTGCTGGTTGCGGATGAGGGCGCGCATGGTGCCGCGGAGGTCGAGCGGGCCGTGCTCGTAGAAGCGGGAGTCCTCGACCGCGACGATCGCCTGCTGCATCGACTTGGAGATCTTGTCGAGGCCGACGTTGATGCGATTCTCGTCGTAGAACGTGGCGAGCACGTTGCCCTTGCTGTCGTACATCGTGCTGCGCTCGGGCAGCGGCGGCTCCTTGAGCGTGCTCGGGAGCTTGTCGAAGTTGTCGATCGCCGCCTGGGTGGAGATGCCGGTCATGCCGGCGAGCGGGATGACGAGGCCCGCGACGAGAACTCCGGCGACGCCGCTGATCACGAGGAACATGAACAGCTGACTCACAACGCCGCGTTCGTCCCGCCTCCGCACTCTGCCCATGTGGTCCAACACTAGGTGGTTCGTGTGCTTACCGCAGCGGCGGAATGGAGGTGCGGATTCCTGGGAATGTGCTGAGAATCCGCAGTATGAGAACGATTCGCGAAGCCGTCGCCTCGGACCAGCCCGCGCTCGTCGCGGTGTTGTCGGAGCTGCACCCGCCGGGTGGGGCGGACGGGACGACGCTGCCTGCCGTACGGCAGTCGGAGTTGCCGGTAGAACTGCGCCAGCCCGCGAGGATCGACGCAGTCGAGCGTCACACCCTCGAGCTTCACCAACGGCTCGATGCGGTCGTCCATGTCGGCTCACAGTAGGTGCCGCCACCGACAACCACGGTCACTCCCCGGTGACGCCGTCGACCGACTCGCGGAGGAGGTCGGCGTGGCCGTTGTGGCGGGCGTACTCCTCGATCATGTGCATCACGATCCAGCGCACGCTGGGAATGCGGCCGTCCATCAGACCGCGCCGCGCCGGCTGGCCCAAGCCGCCGGAGGCCAGGGTCTCGGTGAGGAGCGAGCGGGAACGAGTGACCGCGGACTGCCAGAGGGCGTGCAGTTCCTCCGGGGTGTCGGAGGCGGCTGAGGTCCACTCCCAGTCGGGGTCGGTGTCCCAGTTGTCCTCGTTCCACCAGGCTTGACGCTCGTTCCCCCGCAGGCGCCACGAGAACCAGTGGTCCTCGTAGTACGCCAAATGCTTGAGCATCCCGCCCAACGTCATCGTCGAAGCGCCGACCCGGGCTTGCAGGCCGGCGGCGTCCAGGCCCGAGGCCTTCCAGGCGAACGTCGCGCGGTGGTACTCCAAGAAGCCCACCAGCGTCTCGGTCTCATCGGCCGCCAGCGGAGTCTCCGGCCGCCCCTGTTCGTCGAGGGTCATGCGCCGGAGCCTATGAGAGAACTCTCATCTGGCGTTCATGGTCCTCTCTCCAATACCGACCAGACTCGCCAACATGGTCAGAACGAAGATCATCGGCATCGTCGCCGGGGTGCTCGGTGTGGTGGGCGTAGGTGGGCTGATCGCGGGGACCGCGCTGGACAGGGCGGTCGGCGAGCCGGATCTCGGCGGGCGGGTCGAGCTGGACGCACCCGTCGTACCCGAGAGTGCCTCGCCCTCGGTGCCACCGGCGCCGGTCGCGCCGTTGCCGCGGGCCGCGACGGGCGACGATGATGACGACCAGCCAGCCAAGACGAAGCAGCCGCAGCAGCCCAACGACGACGATGGCGACGACGATGGCGACGACGATGACAGGGAAGGCGACGACGACGGAGACAACGACTAGCCGCGCCTGGATTCGCGGCATCGCCGAGACCCTGCGGTCGGCCAGGCTGCGGATCCTCGGCTGCGGTCCTCCTCCTCACCGCGCTCGGCATGACCTTCGCCGGCGCGGCCGTCTACGTGGTCGAACGGGCCCGCATCGAGGCCCGCGTCGACCGATCCCTCGCCCAGGAGCTCGACGAGTTCCGCACCCTCGCCACCGATCCGAACCAACGAGACGAAAGACCCCAAGACCTCCTCTTCATGGCTCTCCAGCGCAACGTCCCCGACCGCCACGAGGCGATGTTCGGCTTCCTGAACGACCGCATCGCCTACTACTCGCCCGGCGAGCAGGCCGACGCGATCCGTACGGACGAGGAGTTCCACCGCGCGGTCCGGGCGATCCTCGCCACCGGCAAACCCGACTTCGCCCACGTCGACACGCGGGCCGGCACCGTACGCATCGCCGTTCTCCCTGTACGGCAAGGCGATCGGACCTACGGCTGGGTCGTCGCGCACCGGATCGACGACGCGCTCGCGGAGTTCGACGAGGTCATCGGCACGTACACGGTCGTCGCCGCCGCCGGGCTCGTTCTCGTCGGCGCGGTCGGCTGGATCGTCGCGGGCCGCCTCCTCAAGCCGGCGCGGCTCGTACGCCAAACCGCCCAGCTGATCAGCGAGAACGACCTCACCAAGCGCATCCAGGTCAACGGCGACGACGACATCTCCGAGCTGGCCCGGACGTTCAACGCCATGCTCGACCGCCTCGAAGCGGCGTTCCGTACCCAAAGGCAGTTCCTCGACGACGCCAGCCACGAGCTCAGAACGCCGATCACCATCGTCCGCGGCCACCTCGAGCTCCTCGACCACTCCAACCCGCAGGACATCGCCGACACCAAGGCGCTCGTCCTCGACGAGCTCGACCGGATGAGCCGGCTCGTCGAGGACCTCATCACGCTGGCCAAGGCCGAACGCCCCGACTTCCTGCGCCTCGCACCCGTCGACCTCGGCGAGCTCCTCGACGACATCCTCGACAAGGCGCGCGGCCTCGGCGACCGGCACTGGCGGGTCGACGCGAGCTCCCACGCGATCGTCCTGGCCGACGCCCACCGCCTCACCCAGGCGCTGCTCCAGCTCGCCGACAACGCGGTCAAGCACACGACACCGAGCGACGTCGTCGCGGTCGGCACGCACGTCGACGGCCTCAGCGGCACCGTACGGATCTGGGTGCGCGACACCGGCCCGGGCATCACTCCAGCGGACGCGGCCAGGATCTTCGAACGGTTCCAACGCGGCGCGGCCAGCTACGACGGCTCAGGCCTCGGCCTGGCGATCGTCTCGGCCATCGCCGAGGCGTTCGGCGGCCGCGTCGAGCTCGACAGCCGCCCTGGCGCCGGCGCGGTCTTCACGTTGGTCATCCCGTACGTGCGAGAGCCTCACGAGGACCGGACCGAGGTGCTGCCGATCTACGGCGCGGTCAACCGATAGCCCATTCCGCGTACGGTCGAGATCCGCTCCGACCCGATCTTCCGGCGCAGGTAGCGAACGTAGACATCGACGATGTTCGACCCCGGATCGAAGTCGTAACCCCATACGCGCGAGAGCAGCTGCTCCCGCGACAACACCTGGTCGGGGTTGCGCAGGAACGTCTCCGCGAGCAGGTACTCCCGCGCCGTCAGCTCCACCGTCTTGCCCTCGATCGACGCACGCCGCGTCCGCAGATCCAGCGACAGATCGCCGTACCGCAGCACGGTGATCTCGGCGGATCGCTCGTCCCGTAAGCGCAGACGGATCCGCGCGAGCAGTTCCTCGAAGCGGAACGGCTTGCTCATGTAGTCGTCCGCGCCACCCTCGAGCCCGGCGACGGTGTCGGTCACGGTGTCGCGCGCGGTCAGGATGATGACCGGGATCAGGTTGCGCGCCTCGCGCAGCCTTCGAAGGACGGAGAAACCGTCCAGATCGGGCAGTCCGAGATCGAGAACGAGCAGGTCGTACTCACCGGTGGTCGCGAAGTCGATCGCGGTCGCGCCGTTCGTCACGGCAGTGCTGGTGAACCCGTTGGCGCGAAGGCCCTTCTCGATGAAGGCGGAGATCCGGGCTTCGTCCTCGGCTATCAGGATCCGGCTCAAGGCGGCGACCATTTCGTTGTCAGGCTCATCGGTACCAGCGTCAGCCGTTTCGCCGGAATCCTCAACGACAGCGAGATGAGAATCCTCTCATGAACGGCCGGGGACGCTAGGCCGTCAGGGAGAGAAGCGCGACGAGACCACGCTGAGGACTTCCTCATGCGGAGCCGCTGCGCTGGAACACCACGTCGGGCTCGCCGATGGCTATGCGGTCCCGGTGGTCCTGCCGATCAGGTCCTTGCCGTACCCGTTGTCATACACCGCGACATCGACGAGCGTGCCGTCGGGGATCGACATGTCACTCAGAATCCGGTTGACCCCCGAGCCACCCGGCGGCCTGATGGGATGCTGCCAGGTCTGGCCGTGGGCGTACCAGCGAGCGACGACGTAGAAGGTGTCGCCGTCGTCCCGGAAGTCGACGAGGCGCAGCTTCTCGCCCTTGGGATGGAACTCCACCTTCCCCACGAACTTCCCCTTGTGCCAGAGCTCCAGCTTGGTCGCCACTCCGCCCTTGTCGTACGCGAACCAGGTTCCGTCGTCGGGATCGGAGTCGGAGCAGCTGAACAGGTCGCTGAGGCAGTCGTCGGTGTCGACATAGATCTTGGTCACCTTGGGGTCCGGCGAGTACGCGTGGGCCGGCGATACCCCTCCGATCGCCAAGCACGCGGCTAGCGCGACGCCGCCCATGACGGGCCTCACGATGCTGCGGATGTGCATGAATTCCTCCCTGGGGCTGGATGGCGAGTCAGCCTAGGAAGAGGCGTTATGGGGACGATATGGGACGGCCATAACGACCGGCCGCCGATCGCCTCGACCCACGTTCAGCACGGATGGCGTCGCGATCTCTCTGCGTCGAGAGGTTCGGCGCTGGATCGACCTAGGTATGGTCTGGTCCGGACCAGCTAAGGCGGCTTGCGGAAGATCCGCAAGGAAAGCGCCAGGCCAGCGCTCACTTCTTGCAGATTCAGCGCAAGATCGCGTCAAAAGGCCCGACCTTGTGACCACGACCACCCTTCGAATCCTCTCCCTCGGGTAGCCACAGACCTAACTTCGAAGAACGGTCGCAGTTCGACCGGCCACAGGCTCCCGGGAGGAATCGGACCAGATGACGGCCACCTTGAACCCGCAGACGAAGACCGGCGAGGCATTCTCACCAAGCGCAACGGCAAGCGCGAGCGCCCATGCGCCCACGACCCACGCCAAGCTGCTCGCCTGGGTGGACGAGGTCGCCGAGCTCTGCCAGCCCGACTCCATCTACTGGTGCGACGGCTCCGACGCCGAGTGGACCGAGCTCACCAACGAGCTCGTCGCCGGCGGCACCCTGGTAAGACTCAATCCCGCCAAGAAGAAGAACTCCTTCTGGGCCCGCACCGACCCCTCCGACGTCGCCCGCGTCGAGGAGAGCACGTACATCTGCTCCGACCGCGAGAAGGACGCCGGCCCCACCAACAACTGGATGGCGCCGGCCGAGATGAAGCGCACGATGCGCGAGCTCTACCAGGGCTCGATGCGCGGACGCACGATGTACATCGTCCCGTTCTGTATGGGCCCGCTCGACAACGAAAACCCCATGTTCGGCGTGGAGATCACCGACTCCGCGTACGTCGTCGCCTCGATGCGCATCATGACAAGGATGGGGCAAGCCGTCCTTGACAAGCTCGGCGACGACCGCGACTTCGTTCCCTGCTTGCACTCCGTCGGCGCTCCGCTCGAGCCGGGCCAGAAGGACAAGCCCTGGCCGTGCAACGAGACCAAGTACATCTCGCACTTCCCGGCAACCCGCGAGATCTGGTCGTACGGCTCCGGCTACGGCGGCAACTCCCTGCTCGGCAAGAAGTGCTACTCCCTCCGCATCGCCAGCGCGATCGCCAGGGACGAGGGCTGGCTCGCCGAGCACATGCTGATCCTCAAGCTGACCTCCCCCGAGCAGAGCACGCACTACATCGCCGCGGCGTTCCCCAGCGCCTGCGGCAAGACCAACCTCGCGATGCTCGAGCCGACCATCCCTGGTTGGAAGGTCGAGACGCTCGGCGACGACATCGCGTGGATGCGGTTCGGCGAGGACGGCCGCCTGTACGCGCAGAACCCCGAGTTCGGCATGTTCGGCGTCGCCCCCGGCACCGGCTGGACGACGAACCCGAACGCGATGCGCGCGATCGAGAAGGGCAACTCGCTCTTCACCAACGTCGCGCTCACCGACGAGGGCGACGTCTGGTGGGAGGGCTACTCCCCCGAGCCGCCCGCGCACCTCACCGACTGGAAGGGCCACGACTGGACGCCGAAGAACGGCGAGAAGTCGAGCCACCCGAACAGCCGGTTCTGCACGCCGCTGAGCCAGGTCCCCATCCTCGCGCCGGAGTTCGACTCCCCGCAGGGCGTGCCGATCTCGGCGATCTTCTTCGGCGGTCGTCGCGCCTCGACGGTGCCGCTGGTCACCGAGTCGCGCGACTGGACGCATGGCGTGTTCATGGGCGCCACGCTGTCGTCGGAGACCACGGCCGCCGCCGCGGGCAAGGTGGGCGTCGTTCGCCGCGACCCGATGGCGATGCTGCCGTTCCTCGGGTACGACGGCGGCGACTACTTCGCCCACTGGCTGTCGATGCAGCGCCGGACCGACCCGGCGAACCTGCCGCGGATCTTCTACGTGAACTGGTTCCGTCGCGACGACGAGGGCTCGTTCCTCTGGCCCGGATTCGGCGAGAACGGCCGCGTGCTGAAGTGGGCGATCGAACGGATCGAGGGCCGCACCGAAGCCGTCGAGACGCCGATCGGCAACGTGCCCGCGGAGGGCGCGCTCGACATCTCCGGCCTCCACCTGACCGCTGACGAGGTCAAGGCCGCGCTCGCGGTCGACGCCGAGGAGTGGAAGGACGAGATCCCGATGATCGCCGAGTGGTTCGGCAAGTTCGGCAGCACCCTCCCGGCGGAGCTGTGGGCCGAGCTCGACGCGCTCAAGGAGCGCCTCGACAAGAACTAGGTTCCCCACCTGGATGAAGGAGCCGCCTCAACGACGAGGCGGCTCCTTCGATTTCTACAGCGAGTCGAGCACGGCGAACGGATCCGCGCCAGGCCCCGAGTCGATGGCGACGACGCGGCGCGCGAACGACCACGAACCGCCCGCCGGCAGGACGACGCGGAACCGGCTCTGGATCCAGTTGCCGTTCCCGTACGCCACGAATCCGCCATCCTCATAGAGGATTCCGTACGTCTGGCGGTCCGAGCCGGTCATGCCGACCCACGGCCGCGCCGGTTGGTACTGCGCCGGGTTGGCGTACGGTGTCGTGATCACCCCGTGGCCAGGTACGCCACTCCGCTGGCCGGCGCCGTCGTGGTCCATCGCGTCGCCGACCCAGACCTCCACCTCGGCCGCCGACGTGTTCGTCAACGTGCTGTTGACAGCGATCCACGGATCGGCAGCAGCAACTGTGAACGTTGACGAAACGGTCACTCCCGGCACCTCGCTCGCGGCACCCACGACCGTCACCGTCGTGCCGTCGACCGCCACCGAGGTCGAGCGCACGAGCCCGCGCTGCCAGGCCTCGGTGCCGGCCGGAACGGACGACGCGACGTACGGCAGGTTGCACCAGTCCAACTGGTCCAGATGTCCAACACTGCCGAGATCGATCGGCTTTCCCTTTGTAGCGTTGGGAAGCTGAGGATCGTTGAACGCGTCCGCCAACGTCAGAGCGACGAGCCCGTTGCCGAGTACGACGTCCTGCGAACCGCCCTCGCTCGCCGGCCCGGGAACGCGCTGCCCCGTTCCAGCGAAAGCGCCGACGACTCGTTCCAGCGAGAAGTCACCAGGGATGGGTGAACCCTCCACGACGGTGATGGCCCTGCTCTGCGACACGTACCCCACGGCCCAAGCCTCGAGCGTGTACGAACCCGGCGGCACGAACGCGAGATAGTCGCCCTTCGGATCCGTCCAGCTGCGCACCACGATCGAACCGTTGGGCTGACGAACGACGACCTCGGCATTGGGCAAGGGTCGCTGGTCGGCGGCGCGGATCGTCCCGGCCAGTCCGTCGCCCTCGTCGATCCGGCGCACACCGGGCACTCCCGACCGCAGTTCGTACGCGGCGATCGTGTACGCCGGCGACGCGGCATCTCCCGCGTTCAGCACGATCCGCAGCGTCGTCTCCCAACGCTCCGGTGTGACGTCGAACAGCTGGTAGCCCCGGTAGCTGCCGTTGTAGAAGCGCACGTGCGGGTTGGCCGCCAATCCCTGCCGAACATCGGCGTCCCACCCGATCCCCGACGAGATCGACGTGCCGACGAACTCCGACGTCAGGATCTCGTCGCCCCGGTAGACATCGTTGACCCAGTGCGAGTGCCAGTCGCCGGACAGGATCACCGGGTTACTCGGCCGATGCGTGGCGATGGTGTCAAGGAGACGTTGACGCGCCGCCGGATAGCCGTCCCACTGGTCGAGGTTGTACGTGAGCCCAGGCCCGAGGTCGTAGTCGAACGGCGCGAGGATCGTCTGTTGCGCGACGACGTTCCACCTCGCGTCCGCTTTCGCCAGCCCATCGACGACCCAGCGTTCCTGCTCCGGCCCGAGCAACGTCCGCGACGGGTCGTTCACGTCGTCGCACGGCGGACGGATCCCGTCACCGCAGGCCTGCGCGTCCCGGTACTGCCGTGTGTCGAGCACGGAGAACTCGGCCAGGTCGCCCCACCGGAAGCGCCGGTACATCGGGTAGTCCGGCCCCTGCGGCGCCGTTCGCATCGGCAGGTGCTCGTAGTAGGCCTGGAACGCGTCCCGCCGCCGCTCGGCGAACGGCCGACCATCAGGGTTGGGGTTGTGGTCGTCCGCCCAGTTGTTGAGCACCTCGTGGTCGTCCCAGATCGTGAAGAACGGGAACCGCGCATGTGCCTCACGCAGGTCCGGCGAGGTCTTGTAAAGCGTATGCAGGCGCCGGAACTCCTGCAGACTCCCGTTCGCCGTCTCGTAGACGTAGTCGCCGAGGTGGACCACCAGATCCAGGTCGTGCGAGGCGAGATCCCGCCAGGCGGAGAACGGGCCGCCCGCCCAACTCTGGCAGGACGCCGTCGCGAAGCGGAGGCGCGCGGCGTCGAAACCTGGCGTCGGCAGCGTCCGGGTCCGGCCCGTTCGGCTGTACGTCCCGTCGACCTCGAAGCGGTAGTAGTACCACCGGTTCGGCCCGATCCGGTCGGCGATCACGTGGACGGAGTGCGCCGACTCCGGCCGCGCGATGGTCTCGCCGCGGCGGAGGACGTTGCGGAAGCTTTCGTCCCGCGCGACCTCCCACCGGACCGTCACCAGCTGGGCCGGCATACCGCCGTCGGGCCGGGACGGATCCGGCGCGAGGCGGGTCCAGAGCACGACGCTGTCGTGGGCCGGGTCGCCGGACGCGACACCGAGCGTGAACGGCGCCGGGTCCACGTCCGCGGCGGCAGACGAGGCGCCGACGACGAGCGCGGTCGACGCGCCCCCGGTCAGGACGAGAAACCTCCGGCGGTCGAGCAGATTCGTAGGCACAGGCATGACTCCCCGAGTCGTCAGTGGGCCCCCGCGCCGATTCTCAGCGAAGCGGCCCCGGGTTGCGACCAAGCGACAACCCGCTGAACGGACCGTGGGGTGTCAGCTTTCGGCCGCCGGGACCGCTGCCAGGCCGGCCGTGTTGCCTGGCCAGTCAGCTGGCCTCCCCGGGAGGGAACCGAGATGCTGCCAGAATCATCCATGAGATAACCGCCACCTCCCGGGGGACCCGATGCGCGCAATCTTGATCCTCGTCAGCTTCGGTGCAGGCGTGGCCTTGCTCGCGTTCACGATCTACCTCACGGTCCAGGTCTCCAGCCTGCGGAAGGAGCGGGCTCGCCTGAGGGAGCTGGTCGCCAGGGTGAAGGACATCGCCTGGGACCAGCGCGAGCTCGATCCCAACCTGAGCACCGTGATCATCGACGAGATCCGCATTCATGAGAAGAAGGAGCTGGGCACATGAACAAGCGCACGGGGGGCATCGCGGTTCTCGCCGCGGTCAGTCTGCTCGCCCTCGCCGGCTGTACGAGCATCAGCACCCAGCCCGACGAGACCGGGCTGACGTACAACGCGGGACCGCTTTCGGACACCGCGTTCGACACCTGCGTGGGCCCAGGCAACCGCGACTGGGACGGTCCCGGCGACGAGCACTACACGTACCCGTTCGGCCAACGGACGTTCGCGTTCGGCGGCGACGAGGGACTCGACGCCGTGGCGATCAGCGTCGTGACCAGCGACAACGTCACGATGTCGGTCTCCGGCGTCACGACGTTCGCGCTTAACACCGACTGCAAGACGCTGCAGCAGTTCCACGAGCGGATCGGCATCAAGTTCCAGGCGTGGATGGAAGAGGGCCGGACGACCGACGGCTGGCGCGACATGCTGAACATCTACCTCAAGCAGCCGCTGGAGAAGGCGATGGACGCCGTCTCGAAGAAGTACGGCTACAAGGCGCTCTACTCCGACCCGGCGGTCAAGGAGAAGTGGGAGGACGAGATCGTGACGCTCGCCTCGACCTTCATCAAGGACCAGGCCGGCGCGGACTACTTCTGCCAGCCCGGCTTCGCCGGTACAGGTCCGTGCGGCAACGCGGTGTTGACGCTGCAGTCGCCCGTTCCGCCGGAGAACATCCGCGCCGCGCTCACCGCCGAGCAGGAAGCGGTGGCGCAGAACAACGCGCAGAAGCAGAAGAACGAGACGGTTCGGACCGAGCTCGAGTCGATCCGCGAGCTGGTGAAGGTGCTTGGGCCGGAGGCGTACGTTCTGTACAAGGCGATCCAGGACGGCAAGGTCAGCGTTGTCCCCGTCCCCGCTGGCAGTGGCATCAACGTGAACCCACCTGCACCCAAGTAGGGAGTGCTCGCACTTGAAGATCACCAACGTCAAGGCGATCTGTACGGCACCGGACGGGATCCGGCTCGTCATCGTCAAGGTCGAGACGGACGAGCCGGGCCTGTACGGGCTGGGTTGCGCGACGTTCACCCAGCGCCCGTTGGCCGTGGTGACCGCGATCGAGGAGTACCTCAAGCCGTTCCTGGTCGGCCGTGACCCGGCCGCGATCGAGGACATCTGGCAGGCCTCGTTCGTGTCGTCGTACTGGCGGAGCGGACCGGTCCTCAACAACGCGATGGGCGGCGTCGACGAGGCGCTGTGGGACATCAAGGGCAAGCGGGCCGGCGTGCCCGTCTACCAGCTGTTCGGCGGCAAGTCGCGGCGGGCGGCGGACGTGTACGTGCACGCGAACGGCGCCGACGTTCGTGAGGTCGAGGACAACGCGCGCGCGTACATGGAGCAGGGCTTCCGCCACGTCCGCGCCAGATCGAGGTCACCGGCTACTCGACGTACGGCGTCGGCTCCTCCCAGAGCGTGCCGACCACCAAGCCGAAACCGTCGGACTCGGCGCGGCTGAAGGTCGAGGACAAGGCGTGGGAGCCGCGGCCCTACTGCCTGCTCGTGCCGCGGCTGTTCGAGCACCTGCGCAACGCGCTCGGCGACGAGGTCGAGCTGCTGCACGACGTCCACGAGCGGGTGCCACCGATCATGGCGATCCAGTTGGCGAAGGAGCTCGAGCAGTACCAGCTGTTCTTCCTCGAGGACATGTTCGCGCCGGAGGACAACGACTACTTCCGGATGCTGCGGCAGCAGACGGCGGTGCCGATCGCGATGGGCGAGCTGTACGTCAACGTCCACGAGTACGTGCCGCTGATCCGCGATCGGCTGATCGACTTCATCCGCGTACACCTCTCCGACATCGGCGGCCTCACGCCGGCGCGGAAGCTGGCGGCGCTGTGCGAGTTCTTCGGTGTACGGACGGCGTGGCACGGCCCGGGCGACACCTCGCCGGTCGGGCACGCGGCGAAGCTGCAGCTCGACCTGTCGGTGCCGAACTTCGGCATCCAGGAGGCCCACCTGTTCGGCGAGCGGACGCAGGAGGTCTTCCCGGGCTGCCCGGAGATCCGCGACGGCGCGATGTGGTCGAACGAGCAACCAGGCTTCGGCATCGACATCGACGAGTCGTTGGCCGCGAAGTACCCGTTCCCGGAGCACCCGTACAACGGCGCGTGGCCGGAGATCCGGCGCCGCGACGGTACGGTCGTCAAGCCCTAGCGCAGTGCGCAACCTCTCGGCCTGGCGCGGGATCAACTTCGGCGGCGCACTCGACGGCGGGCGGGACTGGATTCTCGACCATCACCTCGACGTGGTGGTCGAGGCCGGTTTCACTCTCGTTCGGCTGCCGGTGCGATGGTCGCCGCGCCGGCCGGAGTTCGCGCGGGTCGACGAGGTCGTAATGGGCGCGCTGCGGCGTGGACTGGACGTGATCGTCACCGTGCACCACTACGACGAGCTGTCCGCGGACCTCGCCCATCATCGCTCTGACTTCCTTGCGCTGTGGGGTGTTCTGGCCGACCATTTCGCTGGGTTTGGTCCTCGGCTGGCGTTGGAGCTGCTGAACGAGCCGCACGAGCCGATGACCGCCTCACAGTGGAACTCGCTGCTGGCGGAGGCGCTGGCTGTCGCTCGTTCCAGCAACCCGGACCGGCTGGTGCTGGTCGGACCGATGCTCTGGAACACGTTCGAGGCGCTGCCCCTGCTGGAGGTGCCGGACGACGACAACCTCGCGGTCACGGTCCACTACTACTCGCCGTTCCAGTTCACCCATCAGGGCGCGACGTGGCTCCCCGCCGAGCTGGTCACGCCCGCGAGATCGTGGGGATCCGACGACGACTACGCGGAGGTCAGCGCCGACTTCGCACGGGCCGCCGCCTTTGGCCGTCCCTTGTTTCTGGGCGAGTTCGGGGTGCTGGACACCGTCGACCTCGCCACCCGGGCGCGCTGGATCGCCCACGTTCGGGCGCTCGCGGACTCCCACGGCATGGGGTGGGCATCGTGGGACTTCGGCACCGACTTCGGTGCCTACGACCTGGTCACCGACCGCTGGCGCCCGGAGCTGCTCAGCGCGTTGCTGCCCGGCTAGCTGGCTCGGTCGAGCAACGTCCTGGCACGGGCGATCGTGGCCGCGAGCTCGGTCGGCGTCGTCCCGATCGCGCCGAGGACGCCGTGTGCCTGCTCGGCGAAGTCGTCCGGCGCGCTCGGCAGGGCGGCCGCGGACGCGACCATGCCCTTCTCGTTGATCACCCAGCGACCGTCCCGCCCGTGCATCGCGTGACAGATCGCGCCGACCGCGCGGAAGAGGCAGCCGGCGACGTACGTGGGGTCGTTGCCCTTGGGGGCGTTCTCGAGGAGGAAGCCCGCCTCCCACAGCCCGTTCGCGAGCGCCGAGGCCAGCGCGGGCGGGTAGGTCTGCATCTCGTCCCGCAGCGCCGCGAGCTCGCCAGAAGGGTCCGCGAGCACCTTGCTGAGCGCGACCTCGCCGACGTACGCGTGAGAGTAGAAGCCGAGCGGATGCCCCGTCTGGTGGCCGATCTCGAACCGGCCCTCCTGACAGTCGGCCCAGATCCGGCGGACGCGGTCGAGGTCGCGGTAGAGCCAGTCGACTCGTACGCCGTCGATGGTGAGCCAGCCGCCGCCGTTCACCCACGGACCCCAACCGCCCAGCTCGGTCAGCTCCGTTTCGCCTGCCAGAGCACGCAAAGCCGACAGGTCGGGCTCGCCGCGGTAGTACAGGCCGAGGTCGTAGTCGGAGTCCGGCCGATGCGTCCCCCGCGCCCGACTGCCGCCGAGCGCCACCGCGACGACCCCGTCGACGGCAGCGAGCCGTTCCGCCAAGGCGGCAAGCGATGCGTCATCCACGCGCCGCAGTTTAGGGCCAGGTGGAGGCCGGTTCGGGTCGGTGCACGCCGCGCGGGCGGTAGCCGAGGGCCTCGGACTCGCCGAGGTAGTCGGCCAGCAGCCAGATGATGGCGAGCCACATCTCCGTACCCTGCAGGCCGGGTGTCAGCTGCGCGTCCGTTCCGCGGGTCGGCGCGAACGCGAAGCCTGCCCCGTCCTGCCACCGGGACAAGGCGGCGTCGAGCTGGGAACGTGCCCACTCCTCGCCCTCGCGCCGGCGATGCGAGGTCTGCTTCGCGCACAGCCACAGCGGATGGATCACGTCGAGCACGTTGCACGCGGTCACCACATACCCCGGCGACGCGGCGTGCGCGAGCGAGGTGTCGATGGCGCGCTCGGGGTACGGCACCGGCAGCCCGAACTGCGCGAACGTGCCGCGGGTCAGCCGGTAGAACCCGTTCACGACCTGCAGCCACTCAGCCTTCGGATCCGGCGTTCCCCACATCCCGTGCCAGGGCGAGGCCCGCGTCGCCAGCCAACCGAACAGCGTCTCGGCCGCACCGCCGACCGCGAAGTCGTCGCGGTTGCGGTGCAAACCCGTTCCGAACGCGTCGATCCACGCACCCGCGCCCCAGGCTCGCGTCGTCCAGGGCAGCGCGTTCAGCCGGGCGATCAGCTCCTCCGGCTCGAGACCCGCGACGGCATGGATCGGCTCCGGGAAGCGGGAGCCCAGGATCTGCAATGCGTAACCCACACAGAGGATGTGGTACAGCGCGGTGCCGTTGTCAAGGCTGGGTTGCGCCTCGTCGCCGTACTCCGGAACGAGCCCGCTCTTCGGATCCTGCAACGAACGCAGGTGCGCCGTGATCTCCGCGCCGGACCGATGCGGCGGTGCGTCGCCGAGCAGCAGGTCGGCGATCTCGACCGCGTCGCACCACGCGCGTACGGTCTGCGTCGCGCCGGGACGGTCGACGTAGTGGCCCTCCTCGTCGTGCCAGTAGCGGTCCAGGACGTCCGCGGCCTGCGAGCGCGAGACGTCGGCGAACGCCGTCAGCCGGTCGCGCAGTCCCGGCACCGACCCACTGCGCGAGGCGCGGCGGTCGCGGATCAAGCGAGCGGGATTGCCGCCCATCACCGCCCACTCCGGTACATCCTTCGTCACCACGGCACCGGCTCCGATCACGGCATGCGAGCCGATCGTGACGCCGTCGACGACGACCGCGTTCGAACCGATCCACACGTCGTCGCCGATCGTGATGCCCTTGGTGACCGTCGGCTGCTGGTCGACGCGACGGTCGGGCGCGATGCCATGGTTGAAGCCGAGCAGCGACGCGTGCGCGCCGACGCGGACGTCGTCGCCCATCACGACGAGCCCGCGTGCGATCGCGTACGGGTTCAGGGTGCAGCGCTCGCCGAGGGTCACGTCCTCCATCACGTACGCGTGCGCGGCGATGTAGCTGCTCGCGCCGATGCGGAGGCGCTTCGGGTAGATGTCGGCGTGGGGTGAGACGAAGACGTCCTGGGCGAGCTCGATGTCGCCTCGTTCGGCGAGCTCGGCCTGCCAGGCGAGCTGCGCGGCGCGGTCCTCTTCGGTGGCTTCGCGGAAGAAGTGCCATGGCGCGACGTCGTGATGTTTGGGACCTGAGCCGTCCGCCATGATGCCCTCTCGCCGGGAAACGCTTTCCATTCCACCCTAAGTGGTTCGGCAAGAGGGCACATGGCCGACAGAGGTCAGTTCGTCGCGGTCACCCGTTGGTGCAGGTCCATCACGACCTTGCGCGCCGAGAGGAACGCGCCGTTCTGCCAGGCCGTGTAGTAGGACAGGTGGTCGCCGGCGAAGTAGATGTTGCCGTCCGGCTGCAGCAGGTGCAGGTAGGCCGCGCCACGTCCGCCGGGCCACTGGACCCAGCCGCCGAGGCTGTACGGAACTTTCGGCCACGCGACCGAGAACGAGTTCTGGTACTCGTTCCGGTAGACCTCGCCGTGGATCTTCACGCCCTGCTCGAGCGCCCGTGTGACCCGGTCGGCGACGGACAGCGTCGTGTACGCGCCGGAGTAGTAGCCCACGACCACGCCCTTGCGTCCCATATAGCCGTACGACGGGTAGTAGATGCCGGACACGTCCAGGTTGGTGTGCGTGACGCCGCCGAAGATCTTGAAGTCCTGCTCCCAGAAGCGGCGCTTGAACTGGATGCCCATGCGGCCGGTGTTCGCGCCGACGGGCACGGTGAGCGCTTCCTTCGTCGCGGTCGACAGGTTCGAAGGGATGGTCTTCAACACCATCGGCGGAATCGTGACGACCGCGTAGTCGGCGTCGAGTCGCTGGAGCTTCCCGTTGCGTTTGTACGCGACGCGGACGCCGTTGGTGGTGTTGGTGAACTCGGTGACCTCGGCGTTGTACGTGATCCGGTGGTTGCCGACGGCATCGGCCAGTGTGGCGCTGATCCGGTCCATGCCGCCGACCGGCTGCCACATCATCATCGCCTGGTCGAAGCCGAACTCGAACGCGAACCTGTCGCCGAGCTGGTTCTGCAGGACCGCGGACATCGACGGCGGTGGCCCCGCGACGGTGCCCGGCTGGTCGCCCGCGCCCGGCGGCGTGGAGTAGCCGCGGCGGTTGTTGCCGAGGTACTTGCCGCCGGTCAGCCCGCCGAAGTTGTTCGCGAACGCGACGAGACGCTCGATGTCGGTCGCGCTCATGAGGTCGTTCAGCGCGCCCTGGTTGGCAACGGTGGCGAGGATCTCGGCGACGTACCCGTACGCGTCCGCCTTGGCTTGGCGGTGCGTGATCCTGGTGCTGCCGAGCGGGCCGAAGTCGGTGGTCGGGGTGTTCTCGTTGTAGTAGAAGCCCTGCGCGTTCGCGTTGATCATCGGCTCGACCGCGACGCCCAGCTCGCGGCAGTAGTCGAGGGTCACGTGGTGGCTCGGGATGCGGGACGGTCCCGCGTTGAAGTAGTGGCCCTTGTCGTACTGGGCCGTCTGGGTCACACCGTCGGTGTCGGTGTGTTTGTCGCCGCCACGTACGGTCCACGCGCGACCGCCGGGACGGCCGCGCGCTTCGATGAGGTGGCAGTCGTAGCCGGCCTTGCCCAGCTCGTACGCGATCGTGAGGCCGGCGGTGCCGGCTCCGAGGATGGCGACCTTCTTGCGCCGTCCGGCGGCGGCGAGGTCGGTGGTGGTGGGCGGCACGTATTGCACGGTCTCGGCGTTCGCGGGTGAGGCGACGAGGCCCAGCGCCTCGAGCGAGCCGTACAGGGCGGCGGCGCCGCCCGTCATGCCGACCTTGGTGAGAAAGCGACGCCGGCTCAGGTTCTCCGGCGTAGCTGCGGACTCGGTCATGGTCCTCCCCAAAGGCACACGAGTTTTGGCGCCCCAGCGCTCCACCCCTCACCCACGGGGTTGGTGTGGGCGGGGTTCGAGAACGGGGTAGGGAGGGCCGGAAGTGGTCAGAGGTCCTTGATGGCCTGGAAGGCTTCTTCGGCTTGGGTTCTGAGTTTGGTGGGGAGCAGCCTGGTGACGCCGCGTTCGAGGGCTTGTCTTCTCACGTACTCGACGAGGGCTCGGTGAACGCCGAGCAACGCGTTGGCAACGACCCAGGGTGTCGCGTCGTCTGGCTTGGCGTTGGTCTCTTTGCGGATCACTTCGGCGAGCGCGCGGGTGAAGTCGTCGTAGACCTCGCGCTCTCTGGCGAGCAACGCGCTGCTGCCGTGGATGATGCGCGCGGAGGCTTCGAGCCCGTCGTTCTCTTCCTTGGTGCGCTTGCCGAGGAGGCCGGACGGTTGGAGGACGAACTCGCGGAAGGCGTCGATCATCGTCGTGCCTTCTCGGCGGTCTCTGACGGCGAGGATCAGCTCGCGCTGGAACTCCTCGAAGCCGGAGTAGACCAAGTCTTCCTTCGTGGGGAAGTAGTTGAACACGGTCGCGGTCGACACGTCCGCTTCGCGCGCGATCGCGGCGACGGTGACCTGGTCGAAACCATGCTCGGCGAACAACCTGAACGCGGTGCTGGCGATCAGCTCGCGCGTCTGGCGCTTCTTGCGTTCGCGAAGACTTTGAGTTGCCATATTCGTATGCTAGCACTAATTTTAGAGTCACACTAATTTTGGAGGCACATCATGAAGCTCAGTTTGTCGATCACGAACTACTCCTGGTCCGGGTCGCTGGTCCCCGCGCTGGTCGACGTGGCCGTGCGTGCGGACGAGGGCGGGTTGGACACGGTGTGGGTGGCGGATCACCTGTTGCAGGTGGATCCGTTCGCGCCGGCCGGGGACACGGAGATGCTGGAGGCGTACACGACGTTGGGCTTCCTGGCGGCGAAGACCTCCCGCGTGCGGCTGGGAACGATGGTGACCGGAGTGACGTTCCGGCCCTCGTCGTTGCTGGTGAAGGCGGTGACGACGCTGGATGTGTTGTCGGGTGGTCGCGCGTGGCTGGGTGTGGGGACCGGTCACGCGGAGGGCGAGGCCGCGGAGATGGGCCTGCCGTTCCCCCCGACCGCGGAGCGCTTCGAGTACCTGGAGTCGACGGTCCAGACGGCGCTGTCGATGTGGAAGTCGGCCAGCCCGTTGCCGGTGTCCGATCCGCACCCGCCGCTGCTGATCGCCGGGATGGGTGAGAAGAAGACGCTGCGGATGGTCGCGGAGTACGCCCAGGCCTGCAACCTGCCGGACATCCCGGACGGTGGCGAGACCGTACGCAAGAAGCTCGAGGTGCTGGCCGGTCACTGCGAACGGCTGGGCCGCCCGTTCGACGCGATCGACAAGACGCTGTCGACCCGCCTGGAGGTCGGCGAGTCGGTCCAGAGCTTCGTCGACCGCTGCGGAGTAGCCGCCGAGCTGGGCATCACCCACATGACCGTCATCACCATGGGAGCCTGGACCCCCGCCGGAGTGGACACCCTGGTCGCCGCCGCCCCCGAGCTGGCCAAGCTCTGACCACCAAGTGGCCGGACCAGGCTCCGAACGGACGTGCGAGTTGTTGGACGAATCTCGGCCTCTATCCCGACATCTGTCCAACAACTCGCTCGACGCGCCACCACCGGCCACACATACCCACCCCTCCCCAGCCACACCAGGCATGGCCACGCGGAGTTGTTAGACAAATCACGACCTCTAGACCGAGATCTCTCCAACAACTCCCGGGCTCCTACGTCCAGTGACGTAAGCGCGGTGTCGCCTGGGGACGGATTCGCCCGGGCTCGCCGGGTTGCAGGGTGGGCGGCATGGGTGTTCTTGCGGAGCTGCACGTCGCCGACGAGCTTGGGGAGCGGTTGGCGGCTGGGCTCGAGGCGGTGGAGGTGAGGCTGCATGACGTTGCTGCCGCCTTCCCCGGCCGCGAGCTGGTGGACGTTCGGCCCCTCGTCGGCGGAGGCGGGAAGCGGATCCGGCCCCTTTTGACCTTGCTGGGTTCGGAATTCGGCACACCCACCGGGCACGACGCCACTGTTGCGGCGACGATGGTCGAGCTGGCGCACGTGGCCACGCTGGTGCAGGACGACGTGATCGACGCCTCGACGCAGCGAAGGTTCGAGCCGTCGGTCAATGCCGCGGTGGGCAACCGGCGGGCCGTGCTCGTCAGCGACTGGTTCCTCTCCTGCGCCACCGAGCTCTGCGCCAGCCTGGGCGACCTCGCCATCGTCCAGCGGCAGGCGCACACCCTCCACCGGCTGATCCAAGGCCAGACCGCCGAGCTCGTCGGCCCCGCCCCGGGCACGCACGCCAAAGACCACTACCTCCAGGTCATCGCCGACAAGACCGCATCGCTGCTGGAGTTCTCCGTCTGGCTCGGCGCCACCGTCGCCAACGCCGACCGCACGTCGACAAGGGCGCTCGCGAGGTACGGACACGCGCTGGGGATGGCGTTCCAGATCCGCGACGACATCCACGACATCGCACCCCCACCGGGCGGAACGGGCAAGCCAAGAGGCTCCGACCTCAGCCAAGGCGTACGCACGCTGCCGATCCTCTACGCCGCCGAGAAACACCCATGGCTCGCCGAAGGATCCATCAAGCCGGACCAACTCGACGAAGCACTGGAACGCGTCGCCGAAGGCGGCCTCATCCAAGCCAGACTCGACCTCACCCAGTACGGCGAGCTCGCCAAAGACCAGCTCGAAGACACCCTGCCGATCACAGCGAGAGCAGCCCTCGAAGCACTCGCCGACTACGTCGCGATCAGCTGACCCGAGCCACCGCCCGCCCGGTGTGCAGGAACGTCGCCCGCCCCGCACCGTCGTCGCCAGAGAACGCGATCGACTGGTGTTGCCCCTCGACCGGCTCCACCGTCACGAACCGAACGCCGTCCGCCGTCGCCAACCGGTACTGCTCCGGCTCACCCGTGAACAGAGCAGCGAGCTCGCCCAGCGGACGTTGGCTGAACCACAGCGTGCCATCGGCGTCCGCGCCCACCTCGTACGACGCGACCCGCGCCTCGTAGCGCCCCACGTACCGCTGCGGCTCCACCTCGACCGGAGAGGAAGGCGGCGAGTCGAGCGGAGGGAGCGTCACCCCCGCGACCTCCTGCAGCAGCCGCCCACCGAGCTCGTGGAAGATGAGCGCCGCCACATCGGTGTTGGTCAGCACACAGACAGCCGCGTTCGCCGACGGCACGAGCCGGAGGAACGCGCTCTGCCCGATCGTGTTCCCGTCGTGATGCACCACGAGCCCGCCGGACATCTCGGTGATCCGCCAGCCCAACCCCTGCCCCTGCACCGGCGACGTGTTGGGAATCGGCAGCTGCACCTCCCGCATCGCCCGCGCGCTCGCCTCCGACAACACCCGCGTGCCGTCCGCGGCCAGACCACCGCGCAGATGCATCCGAGCGAACGCCAGCAAGCTCCGCGGCGACATCGCGAGCATCGAGCCGGCAGGCGCCGTCGTGTACGGCAGGTTCCACACCGGGGCGGCCGCGAGCTTCGCCGTCGGCTCGGGCTTGAAGTGCCCGACTGCGGCACGGAACAGCAAGGCCTCCTCGGGCAGCGTCGCGATCTGCGTCAGCCCGAGCGGCTCGATCAGGTGGTCGCGAAGCGCCTGCGCGTACGGCTTCCCGCGCAGCACCTCGACGATCCGCCCGAGCACCGAGTAGCCCGCGTTGTTGTACGAGAACATCGAGCCCACCGGGAACAGCTGCGGCACGTCCGGCAGCACCTTGTCGACGAACAGCTCGACAGCGTCGGTCCCCTTGTTCGTCTCGGTGAAGATATCGCCCTCGAAGCCGGCCGTGTGGTCGAGCAGCTGCCGAGGCGTTATCGACGTACTCGCGCTCTCGGAGACGACAGCGAATGCCGGCAGCACCGACCGGACCGGCTCGTCGAGCGAGAGCAAACCCTCGTCGACCAGCTGCATCACCAACGTTGTCGTCCAGATCTTCGTGATCGACCCGACCTGGAACACCGACTCCGGAGTCGCCTCCACCCCTGTGTTCAGGCTCAGCACACCGGCCGCGGCCTCGACCACCTCGTCACCGACGAGCACCCCGACGGCAACACCCGGTACGTCGTACCGCGCCGCCAGAGTCGCCAGCTCGGAGTCCAACCACTGCTTCGCCTCGGCGAGCGCCATCCGCTACCCCTCCAACTCCTGCGCGCGAACCCGCCCGCGAGCGAACACGAACTGCACCACGAACCCCAGAACCAGTGCCGCCAGCACGCCGAGGTTCGCGTACGACCACGGCCCGTCGACCTTGGGCCCCAACCCGAACGGTTCCAGGAAGTACCCCTGCCAGGTCAAGGTCGAGTTCACCACCATCCCGAACCCGACCACCGAAGCGACCACCATCGCGATCACCGCCGACCAGCCGACCGAGCCGTACCGACCACGCGACGTGTAGAGGTCGGCCTCCGCGTACGACTCCCGCCGCAACGCCAGGTCGGCCAGGAACACCCCGCACCAAGCCGCGATCGGCACGCCCAGCGTGATCAGGAAGCCCTGGAACGGCCCCAGGATGTCCGTGGCGAAGAACACCAGCCAGATCGTCCCGATCACCATGATCACGCCGTCGATCAGCGCCGCCTTCCAGCGCGCCATCCGTACGCCCAACGTGAGCAGCGTCAGGCCGGACGAGTAGATGTCCAGCACCGCGCCGGCGACGAGCCCGAACACCGCGACCAGCATGAACGGCACCAGGTACCACGTCGGCAGCACACTGGTCAGCGCGCCGATCGGGTCCGTCCCGATCTCCGCGCTCAACGTGTCGTCACTCGCCGCGAGCAGCAGCCCGTACCCGATCAGGATCACCGGAGCGACCGAGGCGCCGAACGTCGTCCACGCGACAACCCCGCCAGCGCTCGCACGCCGCGGCAGGTAGCGCGAGTAGTCCGCGCCGGCGTTGACCCAGCCGAGCCCGAGCGCGGTCGCCGCCAGCACGAGAGCGCCGATCACCGCGGTCGGAGAGCCGGAGGGCGCTGTCATCACCGCGTTCCAGTCGATGCTCCCGACGGACAGCACGATGTACCCGAGCGTGAAGAACGCCAGCGCGATCGTCAGCCACGTCTGCAGCCGCATGATCGCGTCGAAGCCCAAGCAGCCGGCGACCACGACGATCGCGGCGACGACGAGGAACGCGACGATCTTCGTCGCCGCTCCCGCCGACCAGCCGAGCCGGTCGAAGACGGTCGCCGTCGCCAGCGTCGCGAGCGTGACGAGAACGGTCTCCCAGCCGACGAGCAGCAGGTAGGAGACCACTCCGGGCAGCGCGTTCCCCCGGACGCCGAACGCGGCGCGCGACAGCACCATCGTCGGCGCCGAGCCGCGCTTGCCGGCGAGCGAGACGAGGCCGACGAGCAGGAACGACAGAACGGTGCCGAGCACCCCGGCGATCAGGGCCTGCCAGACGCTGATGCCGAAGCCGAACAGGAACGAGCCGTACGAGATCGCGAGCACGGAGATGTTCGCGGCGCACCACGGCCAGAACAGATCGCGCGGTGAGCCCTTGCGTTCGGACTCGGCGATGACGTTGATGCCGTTCTGCTCGACGCGCGTGGCCGTCGAGCTCGGCGGGAGATCCGTCGCTGCCATGGCAACCTCCGGTAAGACCCTGCGAGCCGTCAGACTGGATATACACCAGTGAGCGGCTCGATTGGACCGATTACTGCCGGTGGCGGCCGTGCCCCTGTCCGCGAGACACGGACAGGGCTCCCGAAACGGGGCGGAGGCGGCGGGATTTGAACCCGCGAGAGGGGATAAACCCTCAACCCGCTTAGCAGGCGGGCGCCATAGACCGGACTAGGCGACGCCTCCTCCTTTGATGCGGGATCAGGGTAGCGGGCCGTGCTAGGGCGCGGCAAAGCGCATTCGGAGTAGCGTGCCACCCAGGGGCGAATTGTCGGCCTACCTGGGGATCGGCGATGACGGTACGTGGCTATGCGGATCGGTTCGAGGCGGGCAGGACGCTCGCCGGGTCGCTGCGGGCGTACGCCGGCCGCCCCGACGTGACCGTCCTGGGGCTCCCGCGCGGCGGAGTGCCGGTGGCGTACGCCGTCGCCGACGAGCTCGACGTCGCGCTGGACGTCTTCTGCGTACGGAAGCTGGGCGTGCCCTGGCACCGCGAGCTCGCGATGGGCGCGGTCGCCGCGGGCGGCGTCCGGGTGCTGAACGAGGACGTCCTCAAGAGGGTGCGCGTGGACCCCGACGACGTCGACGCCGTCGTGGTCGAGGAGTCCGCCGAGCTGGTCCGCCGCGAGCACGCGTACCGAGGCGACCGCCCGCCGCTGGACGTACGTGACAGGGTCGCGATCCTCGTCGACGACGGCCTGGCCACAGGAGCGACGGCCCGCGCGGGCCTCGCCGCCGTACGCCAGCTCCGCCCGTCGAGACTCGTCCTCGCCGTACCGGTCTCCCCGCGCGAGGCGCTCGCCGCCTGCGCGAAGCTGGCCGACGAGGTCATCTGCCCGCTGATGCCGGACCCGTTCGACGCCGTTGGCCGCTGGTACGACGACTTCAGCCCGACGACCGACGACGAGGTCCGTACCCTCCTCGCGCGGAAGGCCCCGAAAGAATAGGGGCATGACGAACGTCGCATTGGTCACCGGCGGCAACAGAGGAATCGGGCTCGAGATAGCGCGGCAGCTCGCCCAGTCCGGCCACACCGTGGTGATCGGCGCTCGCGACGAGGGGCGCGGTGAGCACGCGGAAGCGACCCTGCTCGCCGAGGGGCTCGACGTCACCTCGGTCCGCTGCGACGTCACCGATCCCGCCGGCATCAAGGCGGCGGCCGACGCCATCGCGACCCGCTACGGGCAGCTCGACGTCCTGGTCAACAACGCCGCGGTCGCCCCCGAGGAGGGACCGCCGAGCCCGGGCTGGCGCGCCGAGTGGAACGGCCTGTCGTACAACACCTCGAAGTCCGCCCTGAACGCGATCACCGTCGCGTTCGCGGTCGAGCTCCGCGACACCCAGGTCAAGATCAACGCCGTCAATCCCGGGTACACGGCCACCGACATGTCACCCGACGCGACCCGCTCCCCGGCGCTCGCCGCCGCGGTCGTGCACCGGTACGCGACGCTTCCCGATGACGGGCCCAGCGGCGGCTTCTTCGACGAGTCCGGCCGGATCCCCTGGTGACTACTCCTTTGGCGGGGAGTCCAGCGTCTTCACGTCGTAAGCGCCCTCGGAGTACTGCTGCCGGATCACCTTCTTGTCGAACTTGCCCACGCTCGTCTTCGGCACCGCCTCGATGAACGACCAGCGCTCGGGCAGCTGCCAGCGGGCGATCTTGCCGGACTGGGAGAGGAAGTCGCGCAGCTCCTCCGGCGTCGCCGACTGACCCTCGTGGACGACCACGGTCGCGAACGGGCGCTCGCCCCACTTCTCGTCCGGTACGCCGACCACCGACGCCTCGGCGACGGCCGGGTGACCCATCAGCTGGTTCTCCAGCTCCACCGACGAGATCCACTCGCCGCCGGACTTGATCACGTCCTTCGCGCGGTCGGTCAGTGTGAGGAAGCCGTCCTGGTCGAGGTGCCCGACGTCACCCGTACGGAACCAGCCGTCGTGGAAGCGATCCGGGTCCTCGACGCCGAAGTACGAGCTGGTGACCCACGGTCCGCGGACCTCGAGCTCACCCACGGTCTCGCCGTCCCACGGCGCGACCTCGCCCTCCGGCGTCACGATCCGGCCGTCGACGAACGACACCAGCCGGCCCTGCGTCAGCCGGTAGCGCCACGCGTCCTCACCGGTCACGCCCTCCGGCGGCCGCGCGACCGTGCCGACCGGCGACATCTCGGTCATGCCCCAGGCGTGCAGGATGCGGACACCGTGCCGTTCGAAGCCCTCCATCAGCGACCGCGGGCAGGCCGAGCCGCCGACGATCACGTCGCGCATGCTGGACCAGTCGGCCTCGTCGTGCGCGTCGAGGTACTGCAGGACCCCGCCCCACACCGACGGGACGGCACCGGCGAGCGTCACCTTCTCGGCCTGAACGAGCTTCACCAGCGGCTCCGGCTGCAGGAACCGGTCCGGCATCACCATCGAAGCGCCGAGGAAGAACGCCGCGTGCGGCAGTCCCCAGGCCAGGACGTGGAACATCGGCACCACCGGCAGGAACGTGTCCGACGACCCCATCGCGATCGCGTCGCCGAGCGCGATGCCCAGGCAGTGCAGCAGCACCGAGCGGTGGGAGTAGACGACACCCTTCGGGTCACCGGTCGTCCCGGACGTGTAACACATCGCGGCCGCGGAGTGCTCGTCCAACTCGGGCCAGTCGAACGTCTCGGGCTGGCCCTCGAGCAGGTCGGCGTACGCGTGCAGCTCCTTGCCCTGCGCATCCACGCTGGACAGGTCGAAGTCGCCGACGACGATCACGTGCTTGACCTTCGGCAGATAGGGCAGCATCGCGGAGAACGGCTGGAACAGCGTCGCGTCGACCAGCAGGATCTCGTCGCCGGCGTGGTTGGCGGTGAAGCAGATCTGGGGGCCGGGGAGCCGGATGTTCAGCGGATGCAGGACCGCGCCCATGGCGGGGATGGCGAGGTACGCCTCGAGGTGCTCCTGGTTGTTCCACATGAACGTGCCGACCCGCTGGTCGCCGTCGACGCCGAGGCTCCGCAGCGCGTGGGCCAGCTGGGCGGCGCGGCGGCCGACCTCGGCGAACGAGGCACGCCGGACGGTGACGCCGTCGCCGGTCAGCGTCGTGACCTGGCCCGTACGGCCGTGGACGGTCATCCCGTGCTTGACCACCCGGCTGAGAGTGAGCGGGAAGTCCTGCATCGTGCTCAACATGTCGCCTCCTCGGCAGCGGCGCTGCTCCCGGTCCCTTGGCCGAATCTTGGCAGGAAGTCGGCTCGGTGGGCAGACCATGCAACTTTCGAGCCGTTCGAGTCGTCCCTACCTTCGAGACCGCCCCTCGCCGGTGGCGCGCGCCCGCGTGCCGGCCGGGTCCGCACGACGAGAACAGTGGGATTGAATAGCGCGCATGTCTGACCCGACCTGGGACCCGACCACGGAGCATCGCGGCCACCCCGCACAGAGACCGACGGGGAGGCGTCGCCGTTCAGGCATGCCTTTCAACCGGGTGATGGGCCTGACCGTGCTCAGCGCGCTCATCCCCGGGACCGGGTACCTCGCGACCGGCCGGAGGAAGCTCGGCTTCGCGGTGCTGGCGATTCTGCTGCTGATCCTCGCGTTCGGGGCATACGTCGCGCTGTTCGGCCGGGACTGGGCGATCGGGCTCGCCGTCGAGCCGACCTCGCTCGCGATCGCGGCGACGATCATGGTGATGGTCGGCGTCGCGTGGGTCGTGGTGATCGTGACCTCGCACCGGGCGCTCCGCCCGCGCGCGGTCAGCCCGCTGCAGCGCATCCTCGGCTCCGCCCTGGTCGGTGTGCTGGCGCTGGCCGTGATGTCGCCGATGGCGCTGGGCTCGCGGTACGCGTTCGTCCAGCGCGACGTCGTCCGTACGATCTTCGCCGGCGACGACACCAAGAGCGCGACGCGGCCGCAGAACGTCACCGCGAAGGACCCGTGGGGTGGCCGTTCGCGGGTCAACCTGCTGCTGCTCGGCGGCGACGCGGGTGAGGGCCGGGACGGGACGCGTACCGACAGCGTGATCGTCGCGAGCATCGACACGCGTACGGGCAACACGGTGCTGTTCAGCCTGCCGCGCAACCTGACCAAGCTGCCGTTCCCGAAGGACTCGCCGCTGTACGACCTGTACCCGGACGGTGTCTTCCAGGGTGAGGGGCCGGATGCGGAGTGGCTGCTGAACGCGGTCTACCGGAACGTTCCGGGCGCGCACCCGGACGCGCTCGACTCCGACCACAAGGGCGCGGACGCGCTCAAGCTCGGCGTCGGCGAGGCGCTCGGGCTCAAGCTCGACTACTTCGTGCTGATCAACCTGGACGGCTTCGAGCAGCTGGTCGACGCGCTCGGCGGCGTCACGGTCAACATCAACACCAGGGTCCCGATCGGCGGCAACACCGACACCGGCCGGCCGCCGGACAGCTGGCTGGAGCCGGGACCGAACAAGCACCTGGACGGCGACAACGCGCTGTGGTTCGCGCGCGGCCGGTACGGATCGAGCGACTACGCCCGGATGGGCCGCCAGCGCTGTGTGATCAACGCGATCATCCAGCAGGCCGACCCGGCGACGATGCTGACGCGGTACGAGGCGATCGCGAAGTCGTCGAAGGACATCGTCGAGACCGACCTGCCGCAGACGCTGCTGAAGCCGTTCGTCAACCTCGCGCTCAACGTCAAGGACGCGAACGTCACCAGCATCGTGTTCGACAACAAGGTGATCCGCCCGTCGCATCCGGACTACGACCTGATGCGGTCGAAGGTGGAGAGCGCGCTGGCGGCGAGCGAGGCCTCGCCCACGCCGGGCGCTTCGGCGACCGCGAAGGCTCCTGGGTCGTCGGCCTCGCCGAACGCCCCGGATCCGACCAAGCCGGCTCAGCCACCTGCGGATGGCGGGGACGAGGAGTCGCCGGACGACGAGCCGTCGACGGGGTCCTCGGGGTCCGGTTCTGGCTCGGGTTCCGACACGGGTTCCGACAAGCCCGCGGACTCGTTGACGGACAGCTGCGCGTATCAGCCTCAGAGCTGACAAAGCCGGTGGGCAATTCGCCCATAACCGTGACGTAGCGGACCGGCTACTCAGCGCTAAAGACGCAGGTCGTAGCGATCTTTGTGACGGAGAGAATTTCCCTTGTACGGTGCGTAACCCAAGCCCCGTACCGTCGTTAGTCAAGTGAGCGCACCATCCCTCCCTGGTGCATCAGAAGCGGCGTCTCAGGTCTTGTGCCCCCCAAGACCTGAGGCGCCGCACCCGTTTGCTGGGCTCTGTTTCGTACGGACGTGGAAAAGCCTCCGGGCGCCAGACCGTGTGGTCTGACGCCCGGAGGCTTTGCTCGTTCCGTGAGCCGTACTGGTGTTACTTGGCCGGCAGCGGGAGCGGCAGGCCAGCGCCGCCGAGGTCCGGCACCGGCAGGCCGCCGTCACCGGGCAGCGGGACGGGCAGGCCGTTCCCACCCAGGTCCGGGACCGGCAGGCCACCGTCACCCGGCAGCGGGACCGGCAGACCGTTCCCACCGAGGTCAGGCAGCGGCAGCGGGAGGCTGCCGAGGCCCGGGAGCGGGACGAGGCTGTGGGGGCCCTTCGGGATGTCCTTGCGCGGCATCGGCACCGGCACGGTGTCGCCACCCGGCAGACCGGGGGCGGCCGGCAGCGGGATCGGCAGCAGCGCGGGCAGAGCCTGGAGCAGCGACGTCAGGTCGGAGAGGCCCGACAGGCCAGGCACGCCCGGAACCACGTTGGGGGAGTCCGGCGTGTCAGCCGAGGCGCTTACGGCGGTGCAGAGCGGGAGAGCAAGGGCCGCGACCGCGACACCTGCCGTGGTCAAAAGCTTCCGCATGTGCGAACAACCTCCGAAATTATCGATTTAAGTCCATGTCTCGCCATACCGGCGAAAAGAGCAACGCGGGACATACGACTCCAGTTGCTCACCGATTGTCAAGTCGACACAACGCTCTGTGGTTGTTGTGACGGATGTGAACGCTGTGCTGGGGCCTTCGCGGAGGGGCGGTCTTCGCTCTCAGTTGAGCGGGCGGTAGCCGTGCGCGTCGTTGAGGTGCGTACGGATCTCCTGCTCGATGTCGCCGAGCCGCGCCGACAGCAGGTTCGCGTAGACAGGGCTGCGGCGCCCGTCGTTCAGCTGGATCATCAACGTAGGCCCGCCCGCACCATCGGTCCGTACGACGTCGGCGACCTCTTTCCAGCCGCCTTGGCGCGCGTGGTTGCGCCGGAAGAAGTTGGTGCGATTGCTGAACCCATTGGCATCGAGCCTGAGCCCCGGACGCGGATCGAGGATCATCACGGCCCCAGCCCCGGCGATGAGCACGAAGACGACGGCGAACACCCAGCGCAGCACCCCGAAGACACCGCCGTCGAGCCAGTCCGTGGTCGCGCGCAGGACCTCGAGCACCACGAACGCCGCCAGCCACACGAACCCGACGCCCACCATGCGCAACCCCACAGCCGGGCGCAGCCGATACGAGACAACAGAGGCGTCGGACATATCGACGAGTCTGTCATGCCAGGTGAGAAGCCCTGTGGACGGCCAACCCGGTGGCCCGCGCCGCGTCTAGACTTGGCGCATCCCTACCAAGGAAGCTTGGTGCGATGACCAAAGTCATACACGTGCCCTACGTTGTCGAGCAGGACGAAGACGGCGTTTGGTGCGCTCACGCCCAGCTGCGTCCTCACGTTGGAGCCCACGGCGAAGGAAGCACAGAAGCCGAGGCTTTGGATGACCTGCGCGAGGCCCTGCTCGGACTGATCGAGGAATTCGGCGCCGCCGGACGAACTCGAGCTCACACTGGACGTCGCCTGATGCCACCGGTTCCCCTGCTCAGGGGTGATCGGCTGGTCAAGGCACTCATGAGGGCTGGATTCGTCGTCGCGCGAATCCGTGGCAGCCACCACATCCTCCGCCATCCCGATGGCCGCGGAGCGACCGTTCCGGTTCACGCCGGACGCGACGTCGCCCGTGGGACATTGCGCGGCATTCTCATTGACGTCGACATGACCGTCGAGGAACTCAAGCAGCTGCTCTGACGTGCACTACGCGGCAGCGCCGAAACGAGCGGCGTTGGCCTCTGCCCACTCGCGGAACGAGATGGCTGGGCGGCCGAGGATGTCCGGCACGGAGGTTGTCGTGCGCTCCGGGGTGTGCACCCACTGGGCGAGGCCGGCGATGGCGCCGTCGACGTACGGGCTGTCGCCCCAGGCTGCGCGGAACATGGCGCGGCCCTCTTCCGGTGTCAGCTCGACGAAGCGCACCGTCCGGCCCAGGACCGAGGCGATCGTCTCGACCTGTTCCACCTGGGTCAGCGCCACCGGGCCGGACAGCTCGTGCACCTGACCCGCGTGCCCTGGCTCGAGCAGTGCCCGGACGCCGACGGAGGCGATGTCGCGCTCGTCGATCAGCGGGCGCGCGGCCGCTCCGTACGGCAGGCGCACCTCCCCCGCCTGGATGCCGGCCGCCCACCCGAGGGTGTTCACCGCGAAGCCGCTCGGCCGCAGGAACGTCCACTCCAGCCCGCTCTTCTCGATCAGACCCTCCACCTCGTCGTGGAACGGCACCGACCCCGCCGACGACAGGTACACCAGCCGCCGCACGTCGCCCGCGAGCGCCTCCAACAAGGGCGCGAAGCCCTCGGACGTCGTGAACGGCCACACCAGGAACACCCGGTCCACCCCAGCCGCAGCCGAGGCGACCGACGCCAGGGAGGTCAGGTCACCGGCCACCAGCTCCACACCCGGCGGCAGGTCGGCCGCGGAAGGCCGCCGTACGAGCGCACGCACAGAAACCCCGCGCGCCACCAGTTCCGCCACCAACGGCCGTCCGACATGACCCGTCGCACCGATCACCAACGTCTTCGTCTCCGACATAGCTCAAGACGCTAGGACCTCAACCGCCGTTGAGGTCAACCGAGCGCATCACTCCGGCGTGACGTAAGCGCTCGAGATCCCGCCGTCGACGAGGAACGTGCTCGCGGTCATGAACGACGAGTCGTCGCTCGCCAGGAACGCCACGGCCGCGGCGATCTCCGACGCCTCCGCGAAGCGCCCCATCGGGATGTGCACCAGCCGCCGCGCCGCCCGCTCCGGGTCCTTCGCGAACAGCTCCTGCAGCAAGGGCGTGTTGACCGGCCCCGGGCAGAGCGCGTTCACGCGGATTCCCTCCCGCGCGAACTGCACCCCCAGCTCCCGCGTCATCGCCAACACCGCGCCCTTCGAAGCCGTGTAGGAGATCTGCGACGTCGCCGCCCCCAGCACCGCCACGAACGAGGCCGTGTTGATGATCGATCCGCGACCCTGGCGCCGCATGTACGGGATCACCTGCTTGCAACACAGATAGACCGACGTGAGGTTGACCTCCTGCACCCGTCGCCAGGCGTCCAGGTCGGTCGTCAGGATCGAGTCGTCGTCCGGCGGGGAGATGCCGGCGTTGTTGAACGCGATGTCGATCCGTCCGTACTCCCGCTGCGCCGCCTCGTACATCCCCCGCACGTCGTCGACGCTCGTCACGTCCGCGCGGACGAACAGCCCGCCGACCTCGTCGGCCGCGGCCTTGCCGGCGACCTCGTCGACATCGACGCAGACGACCCGCGCACCCTCCTGGGCGAACCGGCGTACGGTCGCGAGCCCGATCCCGCTGCCCGCTCCCGTGACGACCGCGACCCGATCCCGCAGGCGTTCCACTGACTCATTCCTCCGTTGCGATGAAGACGTTCTTGACCTCGGTGAACGCGTCGAGCGCGTCCGGACCGAGCTCGCGGCCGAGGCCGGACCGCTTGAACCCGCCGAACGGCGTCCAGTACCGCACCGACGAGTGCGAGTTGATCGACAGGTTGCCGGACTCGATTCCCCTTGCCACGCGGAGCGCTCGGCCGACGTCGCGGGTCCAGATCGAACCGGACAGGCCGAACTCGGTGTCGTTCGCCTTCGCGATCGCGTCGGCCTCGTCCTCGAACGGGAGCACGGACACGACCGGGCCGAAGATCTCCTCGCGCCAGCTGCGTTCCTGTCCCGTCTCGGCGAGCAGGACGGTCGGCGGGTACCAGAATCCCTTGCCCGTCGGACAACTGCCGCGGAACGCGACGCGATCCCCGTCGACGTAGCTCGCCACCCGGTCGCGCTGCTCGGCGGAGATCAGCGGACCCATCTCGGCGCTCTCCCGCGCCGGGTCCTCGACCCGGACACGCCGAAACGGCATCCTGAAAGCTTTCGAGAAAGCTATCCAGAATGCTTTCCTGTATGAGAATCCGCGACCGCGCGCAGCAGTCCTGGCCGGCGTTGTCGAACACGCCGTACGGAGCCTGCGCTGCTGCCCGTTCCACGTCGGCGTCGGCGAAGATCACGTTCGCGCTCTTGCCGCCGAGCTCGAGCGTGATGCGTTTGACCTGGTCAGCGGCGCCCTTCATGATGCGCGTGCCGACCTCGGTCGAGCCGGTGAAGCAGATCTTGCGCACCCGCTCGTGCGCGATGAACCGTTCCCCCACCACGCTGCCCTTGCCAGGGATCACCGTGAAGACGCCCTCCGGCAGCCCGGCCTCGAGCGCGAGCTCGCCGAGACGGATCGCGGTGAGCGGGGTGAGCTCGGCGGGCTTGAGGACGACGGTGTTGCCAGCGGCGAGCGCCGGGGCGAATCCCCAACCAGCGATGGGCATCGGGAAGTTCCAGGGCACGATGACGCCGACGACGCCGAGCGGTTCCTTGAACGTGACGTCAATGCCGCCGGCGACCGGAATCTGCTTGCCGTGCAGGCGTTCCGGCGCACCGGCGTAGAAGCGCAGGACGTCGCGAACGTTGCCCGCTTCCCAACGGGCGTTGGAGATCGTGTGCCCGGAGTTCGCGACCTCGAGCAGGGCGAGCTCCTCGAGGTGAGACTCGACCACGTTCGCGAACCGATGCAACAGCCGAGCCCGGTCGCCCGGAGCGACAGCGTGCCAGGACGGGTACGCCGCAGCCGCACGTTCGATCGCCTCGTCGGCCTGCTCGGCGGTAGCGCCCTCGATCCTGGCGACGACCTCCTCGGTCGCGGGGTTGACGACGTCGTGCTTCATCGCGCCTGTGCCCCGGGAACAGAGGCTTCCGCGACGAGCGCCTCGAACAGCGTGCGGTCGTTCTGGTCCTGCTCGGGATGCCACTGCACCCCCACGACGAACCGCCGGTCGGTCAGCTCGGCAGCCTCCACCACGCCGTCGTCAGCCCAGCCCACCGCACGGAGGCCGGGTCCGAGCTCGTCGATCGCCTGATGGTGGTGGCACGGCACCGTCACCCGATCGCCCAGGAGCCGTTCGAGCCGGCAGCCCTTCTCCAGCTTCACCTTCATCGGCCCGAACGTGCCCGCCTGCTGCAGGTGGTCGGAGTGCCCGATCGCGTCCGGCAGGTGCTGATGAAGAGTGCCGCCTGCCAACACGTTCAGCACCTGGATGCCGCGGCAGATCGCGAGGACGGGCAGATCCCGTTCCAGCGCGGCCGAAAGGACGGCGAACTCCCACGCGTCCCGGTCCGCGACGATCACCGTCTTCTCGTGCGGCTCCTGCCCGAAACGGGCTGGATCGATGTCCGCGCCACCCGAGAGGATCAACCCGTCCAGCCGCTCGACGACCTCGGCCGCCCCGAACTCGTTCGGCGGAAGCAGCACCGGCACGCCGCCCGAGCGAGAGATCGCGTCGAGGTAGGTCATGGTCAGCAGCGCGACCCTGCGGTCCCACACACCCCACTTGACCTGGTCGACGAGCGTCGTCACCCCGATGATGGGCGCCATCATTCCCCTGTCTACGTTCACGAAAGTGTCTCAGAGCCGCTCGAACCCGCGGCGCCTCTCCCAGTCCGTTACCGCCGCGTCGTACGCCTCGACCTCGACCCGCGCGGCGTTGAGATAGTGCGCCACGACCTCGTCGCCGAACGCCGCGTTCGCCACGCCGCTCTCCGCGAACAGCTCGGCGGCAGCCCGCAAGGTCGTCGGCACGGTGTCGCGTCCGGACGCGTACGCGTTGCCGACGAACGCGTCCTCCAGTGGCAGCTCGTTCTCGATCCCGTGCAGGCCGGCGGCGATCATCCCCGCCACTGCCAGGTACGGGTTGACATCGCCACCGGGTACGCGATTCTCCACCCGCAAAGAAGATCCGTGCCCGACAACACGCATCGCGCAGGTGCGGTTGTCCACGCCCCATGCGACGGCGGTCGGCGCGAACGAGCCGGCGACGTACCGCTTGTAGGAGTTGATGTTCGGCGCGAACAGCAGCGTCAGCTCGCGCAGGCAGGCGAGCTGACCGGCGAGGTAGTGCTCCATCAGCGGCGAGAAGCCATGGTTTCCCTTGCCTGCGAGGACGGGCTCGCCCGACGGCGTGCGCAGGCTCAGGTGGATGTGGCAGGAGTTGCCCTCGCGTTCGTCGTACTTCGCCATGAACGTGAGGCTCATGCCCTCCTGCGCGGCGATCTCCTTCGCGCCAGTCTTGTAGATCGAGTGGTTGTCGCAGGTCGTCAGCGCCTTGTCGTACAGGAAGGCGATCTCGTGCTGGCCGAGGTTGCACTCGCCCTTGGCCGACTCGACGTACAGACCCGCGCCGTCCATCTCGTTGCGGATCCGCCGCAGCAGCGGCTCGATCCGTCCGGTGCCGAGAAGGGAGTAGTCGACGTTGTACTGGTTGGCGGGGTCGAGGCCGGTGTAGCCGGAGCGGAGCGCGGCCTCGTACGAGTCGCGGAACACCATGAACTCGAGCTCGGTGCCGGCGAACGCCTCGTACCCGTGCTCGGCGAGACGGTCGACCTGCCGGCGCAGGATCTGCCGCGGCGACGCGACGACCGGCTCGCCGCCCTCCCAGGACAGGTCCGCGATGACGAGCGCGGTGCCCGGGTGCCACGGCAGCCAGCGCAACGTCGCCAGGTCCGGCGTGAGGACGAAGTCGCCGTACCCCGCCTCCCAGGACGACATCGCGTACCCGTCGACGGTGTTCATGTCGACGTCGACGGCGAGCAGGTAGTTGCAGGCCTCGGCGCCGTGCGAGAGCACCTGTTCGACGAAGTAGCGACCCGAACACCGCTTGCCCTGCAGCCGTCCCTGCATGTCGGTGAGCGCGATGACGACGGTGTCGACCTCGCCGCGCTCGACCGCGGTCCGCAGTTCGTCTTCTCCGATCAAACCGATCCCAGCTCCCGTTCGATCGCCGCCAGTTCCTCGGGCGAGCCCTGCACCTTCGGGCCCTTGAACCAGCGTCGCGCGGACACCAGCCACCAAATGCCAGCAAAGCCGAGCACGACCAGGACCGCAACCGGTGTGTAGTTGAAGGTCGCCGCGTCGATCGGGTTGACCTGCGGGAGCATGAACAGCACGGTGATGAACGCGACCCAGACCACCGCGATGATGCCGATCGGGCGGCTCCACCTGCCGAGATGCCACGGGCCGCGGACGAACGCGTCGCCCTGCAGGAGTCTCAGCAGAGTGGGCAGGACGTAGGCGATGTAGAGGCCGATGACCGCGATCGAGGTGACCGCCGCGTACGCCGTGGCGTTCCACAGGTACGGCAGGCCGAGCACGAGCGCACCGCCGGCGGCGAGCCAGACGGCTCTCGTCGGTGTGCGGGTGCGCGGGTTGATGCGGTGCCAGAACGCCGACGCGGGGAGGGCGCCGTCGCGAGAGAACGCGTAGATCATGCGGGAGTTCGCCGTCACCGAGGACATGCCGCAGAAGAACTGGGCGCCGATGACGACGAGCAGAAGCATCTTGCCTCCGGTCATGCCGACGGCGTCGATGAAGATCTGCGCGGGCGGCACGCCGGTCTCGCTGGTGCGGGCGCCTTCGTAACTCTGGATCGCGAATGTGATGCCGATCAGCAGGACCCAGCCCGCGATGAGCGAGACGACGATGGAGAGCACGATGCCTCTTGGCCCGGTCCGGGCGGCGTCGTTGGTCTCTTCGGTCATGTGCGCTGAGGCGTCGTACCCGGTGAACGTGTACTGCGCGAGCAGAAGTCCCAGCAGGGCAACGTAGAACGTCGAGTTCCACCCGGTGTTGTTGACGAACTCGCCGAACACGAAGCCGGCCGACTGGTGGTTGTCGGGGACGAACGCGAGCACGGCGACGATGATGAGGACGCCGGCGACGTGCCACCAGACGCTGACGCGGCAGAGCAGCGAGACCAGGTTTACCCCGTACGTGTTGAGCAAACCGTGGATGACGAGCACGATCCCGAACAGCAGGATCGTGTTGGCGGGCTTGGTCGCGAAGCCGAACTGCAGGTTGAGAAACGCGTTCAGGAAGAACGCGAGCCCGAAGTCGATGCCAGCGGTGACGGCGACCTGGCCGAGGAAGTTGAACCAGCCGGTGAACCACGACCAGGCGGCTTGGTTCCGCTTGGCCAGCTTGGCGGACCAGTAGTAGAGCCCGCCGGCCGTCGGGAAGCTCGAGCAGACCTCGGCCATGGCGAGGCCGACGAACAACGTCATGATGCCGACGACCGGCCAGCCCCAGACGATCATCACCGGGCCGCCGGTGTTCATGCCGAACAGGTAGAGGGTGAGGCAGCCCGACAGGATCGAGATGATCGTGAACGAGACCGCGAAGTTGGAGAAGCCGGACATGACGCGGGAGAGCTCCTGGGCGTAGCCCAGTTCGTGCAGTCTTCGCTCGTCGTCGGTGAGATTCCGCTTCGTGGTGTCCCCGGCCACCGGCTCTTCGACAGTCACGGATGCCTCCGTCCGCGCTCGCGCTCGTGGGTCGCCCATTGGTACAGAACCAGGCCTTTTGCAGGGTGGCGGCTGAGTGTGGGTCTGTCAAGGCACCGCCGACCGACTGCCACCCACCTCCCCCGTTCGGATGTGGCGGCGACCACCGCCCGCACTTGTTCCAGGGATCTCGCCTTCTAGACCGAGATGTGTGGAACAGTCGCTCCCGCACACCATCGCCCGCACACCATCGCCCGCACACCGCCACTCCGCACACTCCGCGCCACTTGTTCCAGGGATCTCGCCTTCTAGGCCGAGATCTGTGGAACAAGTCGGCCGGTGGGGCGTGCTAGGCGGGCATGCCCCTCTTCCGTTGGTCACTTACCTGCGGGTAACCTGCCGGGCACGCCCGACCGTGCCGCAGAGGAGTGACGCGCATGCGCGCTGTGACCAGCCTGCTCGCCATCGCCGCCGTTTCGGCTCTCGCTGGGTCGGGGCTGGTGGCGCTCCAGCCACCGCCGGCGACGGCTGCTGAGGTCGACGACTACTGCGGTAGCCAGTGCCACGACATCCTGCCGCCGGGCAACAACGGCAACGCGACGTTGACGGAGATCCTCGCCCACCAGCTCCTCGGCATCCGGCCGCGACATGCCGCCGACCAGCTGAAGCCGTACGACAAGCTCGCCACCGGCTACACCGGGCTCACGAACGCCCAGCTCAGCACGTTCTTCAACAGCGCCGACTTCGGCGTCCCCGCCAACCAGGTCGAGTCCACCACCAAGCCGCGCGCCGACGTCACGATCGTGCGCGACAAGAAGATCGGCATGCCGCACATCATCGGCACGACCCGTTCCGGCACCGAGTTCGGCGCAGGCTACGCCGCGGCGCAGGATCGGCTGTGGCTGATGGATCTGTTCCGCCACCTCGGCCGCGGCGAGCTTAGTGGGTTCGCCGGCGGCGCGCCCGGCAACCGCCAGCTCGAGCAGAGCTTCTACACCCAGATCCCTTACACAGAAGCAGATCTCCAACGACAGATCGACAACATCGCACAGAGCGGACCGCGAGGCGTCCAGGCCCTCCAGGACGTACGCGACTACGTCGAAGGCATCAACGCCTACCTCACCAAGTCGGTCAACACCCGTACGTTCCCCGGCGAGTACGTCCTCACCGGCCACGCCGACGCGATCACGAACTGGAACGACATCAAGCCGTTCCAACCCACCGACATGGTCGCGATCGCCTCGGTCGTCGGCGGTCTGTTCGGCGCCGGCGGTGGCGGAGAAGTCCAGTCAGCGCTGGTGAAACTCGCCGCCCAGAACCGCTACGGCCCCGCCCAGGGCGAGCAGGTCTGGCAGGCGTTCCGCATGCAGAACGACCCCGAAGCGGTCACCACCGCGCACCAGCCGTTCCCATACGGAGCCAGCCCGCCGAACCCGCAAGGCGTCGCGACGCCCGACCAGGGCAGCGTGACACCCGAGCGGTTGGTGTACGACGAGGTCGGCGGCAAGGGCATCGCAAAGCAAACCGTTCCCAAGAACCTCCAACCCCTCAAGGGAATCTTCAACGACGGCGTCCTGCCGAAGAACCTGCTGAGCAAGACCCACGGCATGTCCAACGCCCTCGCCGTCTCCGGCGAGCACACCGACACCGGCAACCCGGTCGCCGTCTGGGGACCGCAGACGGGGTACTTCGCCCCACAGCTGCTGATGTTGCAGGAGCTCGATGGCCCCGGGCTGAGGGCCCGCGGCGTCGCGTTCGCCGGCGTGAGCATGTACGTCCAGCTCGGCCGCGGCGTCGACTACTCCTGGAGCGCCACGTCGGCCGGACAGGACATCACCGACACGTACGCCGTCGAGCTGTGCGAGCCGAACGGACAGCCCGCCACGAAGCAGTCGACCTCGTACCTCTTCCACGGCCAGTGCGTGCCGATGGAGCGGCTCGAGCGCAAGAACGCCTGGAAGCCGACCGTCGCCGACGGCACCGCGGCCGGCTCGTACACGCTGGTGATGTGGCGGACGAGGTACGGGCTCGTGCAGAGCCGCGCCACCGTCGGCGGCAAGTTCGTCGCCTACACCGTGCTGCGCTCGACGTACCTGCACGAGGTGGACTCGATCCTCGGGTTCCAGGAGTTCAACGACCCGTCCGTGATCAAGTCGGCGAGCGACTTCCAGCGGTCGGCCGACAAGGTCGGGTACGCGTTCAACTGGTTCTACGCCGACGCCGACGACATCGCGTACTTCAACTCCGGCGCCAACCCGATCCGCAAGGCGAACGTCGATCCCAACCTCCCGACCTGGGGCCGGGCGGACTACGAGTGGCAGGGCTGGAACGCGGACGGCAACACCGCGCCGTACACACCGTTCGCCCAACACCCGCAGGTGATCAACCAGGACTATCTGATCTCGTGGAACAACAAGCAGGCACCCGGGTTCACGGCCGGCGGCTTCGGCTTCGGGTCGGTGCATCGCGGCGACCTGCTCGACGACCGGGTGCGGGCTCTCGTAGCCGCGGGGAACGTGTCCCGCTCGGCACTCACCCGCGCGATGTCCGAGGCAGCCGTCGCCGACCTTCGCGCCTCGCATGTCGTACCCCAGCTGCTGCGAGTGATCGACACCGCATCGGTCACCGATCCCGCGTTGGCCGCGGCCGTGCAGGAGCTGCGAACGTGGGTGCAGTCTGGCTCGCTTCGCAAGGAGACGGCGGCCGGCAGCAAGACGTACGCGCATGCCAATGCGATCCGGATTCTCGATGCCTGGTGGCCGATTCTCGTACGCGCGGAGTTCGAGGGCGCGCTCGGGACGGAGCTGTACACCGAGCTGACGCGGGCGATCCAGGTCGACGAGTCGCCGTCCGACCGGCACGGCGCGGCGCCGCACAAGGGGTCGTCGTTCCAGTACGGCTGGTGGAGCTACGTCGACAAGGACGTACGGAAGCTGCTCGGCGACAACGTCCCCGGCGCTGCGCCCGTGGCTTTCTGTGGCGGCGGAGACCTCGCTCAGTGCCGTCAAGCACTCCTTGACACCCTCCGCGAAGCAGCCGCCATCCCCGCCACAACGGTCTACCCCGGCGACGACGACTGCGCAGCCGGCGACCAGTGGTGCGCCGACACCATCATCCACCGAGCCATGGGTGGCATCACCCAGGACAAGATCACCTGGCAGAACCGCCCGACCTACCAACAGGTCGTGCAGTTCCCGTCACGCCGCTAGCCGGCCTGCCGCGCGGAGGATGCGGAGGGCGTTCAGCGTGATCATCTCGCTGGGTTGCTTCGGCATGCCCCAGTCGACGACCTCGTGCTGGTGGGTGAACCGGCTCGTCGGCGGCTTCCACCACTGCCGGTCGGCGGCCCAGCGGCCGTCCGGGCGGCGCTTGCTCTCCAGCAGGTCGAGAGCTGAGGTCGCGCGCGGGTCGTCGAGCTTGCCCATCCGGTACAGCAACCTGAGCGCGGCCAGCACGTCGTAGTGCCAGTACGACGGGTAGCCCAGCATCGTCCAACGCTGGTTGATGATCTGACCGGCCGCGGGCTTCTTCGGGCGGTGCCGGCTCGGGGTGCCCGTGCCCAGGCTGTAGAGCAGGCGGTGGGAGAGAAACAGCTCCGCGCACCGTTCGGCCGCCGACGCCGCGGCACTATCACCCGTCACGGACGCGTACTCGTGCAGTCCCCAGGCCGCCACGATCGACTCGTGGAAGTTCGACCGATGCCCGGTCGCGTTGCGGTGGCAGTTCCAGCCACCGTCGGGCCACTGCCACGCGAGCAACCCCTCGACCATCCGTTCGACCCGCGGATCGTCCGCCATGTCCAGGTGCGTCGCGAACACCAGGATGGCGCCCTCGCCGGAACTGCACATCCGAGGCAGACCGTCGATCACGGGAGGGCCGCGCCGGTAGTTCCGGTGGCTCAGAGTTTGGTCGATCACGGCGTTGGCAGCGAGCAGGGCGCGTGGTTCGGTGTCGGGGATGGCGAGATCGGTCAGCGCGACCAACCGCCACAGCGCAGGGCCCAACCCCGTGTCGACGTACTTGACGCCGATGACCTCGTCCGGTGACCGACTGTTGCCGCGATACTTGTGGATCGCGATCGTCTTGCCGAACCCGCCGTCCGCGCGCTGGTCGGACAACAGCGCCTCGACGTTCTCACTCGCCAGCAGGTCGTACGAACCAGGCGGAACCGCCTCGCCCACCACGTCGCGACGCGTCATCATCCGCACCGCCGGCTCGTCCGAAGCCAGCAGCCACTCCACCGCGGTCTGGTCGCCCATCGGACACCAGTGAACCACTGACGGAAAATTGATATTTCAACTACAGTTGTGGCGGGCACCAGCCCCGTCGAGAGGTGACAGCCATGCCAGCCGTGACAGCGCCGGACATCTTGGTCCTGCCCCGCGTACCCAAGCCGGACCCGAGCGCCGCCGAGCGCAAGGTCGTCTCGGTGACGACCGCGCCGCAGGGGTTCGAGGGCGAGGGATTCCCGGTACGCCGGGCGTTCCACGGCGTGGATCTCGCCCAGCTGGACCCGTTCATCCACATGGACCAGATGGGCGAGGTGGAGTACGCGCCAGGTGAGCCGAAGGGCACGCCGTGGCATCCGCACCGCGGGTTCGAGACCGTGACGTACATGCTCGACGGCATCCTGCGGCACCAGGACTCGCAGGGCGGCGGCGGGCTGATCACCGACGGCGACACCCAGTGGATGACCGCTGGCGGCGGGATCCTGCACATCGAGGCGCCTCCGGAGGAGGTCGTGATGAAGGGCGGGCTGTTCCACGGCTTCCAGCTGTGGGTCAACCTGCCGTCGCGCCTCAAGATGACGGCCCCCCGCTACCAGGACATCCGCCGCGGCGAGGTCGCGCTGCTGGCCTCCGACGACGGCGGTACGTTGCTCCGCCTGATCGCCGGCGACGTCGCCGGGCACGCCGGACCCGGCTCGACGCACACCCCGATCGCGCTCCTGCACGCCACCCTCACACCCGGCGCGCAGCTGAGGCTGCCGTGGCGCAAGGACTTCAACGCCCTCGTGTACGCACTCGCCGGCGCCGGCTCCGTGGGCGCAGCCAAGCGACCGCTCAAGATGGGCCAGCTGGCGGTGCTGGGCCAAGGCGACGTGATCACGGTCGCGGCGGACAACGTCCAGGAGTCCCGCGCCCCCGAGCTCGACGTCCTCATCCTCGGCGGCCAACCGATCCGCGAGCCCGTCGCGGCGTACGGACCGTTCGTGATGAACACGCGCGAGGAGCTGATGCAGGCGTTCGAGGACTTCCAGGCCGGCCGCCTCGGCCAGATCCCCGACGAGTCCCACCCGGGGCACGACGTGCTCTAGAAAAGAGCTCGACGCGCCGCATCAGCGGTGACACCATGCCGGCATCCGACGAAAGGTGACCGGAATGCGCCAGGCCTTCGAAATGCCTCAGTTCTCTTTCCGAACCAGAGCATTCGAGGACCTGCCTGCCCATGGCCACTGTGAACATCGGGATTCTCGCCCACATCGACGCCGGTAAGACCAGCCTGACCGAACGCCTCCTGTTCGACACGGGAGCGATCACCGAGCTCGGCAGCGTCGACGCGGGAACGTCCCAGACCGACACCAACGAGATCGAACGTCGCCGCGGCATCACGATTCGCACCGCCGTCGCGCCGTTCAACCTCGGCGCGCTTCAGGTCAACATCATCGACACGCCTGGCCACCCGGACTTCATCGCGGAGGTCGAACGAGCGCTCGGCGTCCTCGACGGCGCGGTGCTCGTCGTCTCCGCCGTGGAAGGCGTGCAGGCCCAGACGCGCGTTCTCGCGAGGACGTTGCGGCGGCTGCGGCTGCGGCTGCTCGTGTTCGTCAACAAGATCGACCGCATGGGCGCGCGATCGGGCGAGCTCCTCGACGACCTCGAGCGCAAGCTCGGCCTGCCCGTGGTCGCCATGAGCGAAGCGTCCAACCTCGGCACCCCGAAAGCCGCTGTGGAACGGCTCGACACCGCCGCGACCGCCGCCGACGTCGCCAACGGAACGACCGTGCCGGCGTTCTTCGGATCGGCGATGACGGGTTCGGGGGTTCCTGACCTGCTGCAAGGGATCGAGCGCTTCCTCCCGCCGGCGAGCGACGGGACCGGCGAGCTCCGCGGCACCGTGTTCTCCGTCGAGCGGGCTCCCACGGGCGGGAAGATCGCGTACGTGCGCCTGCGCGCCGGGGAGATCAGGCAACGGCAGCGCGTCGCGCATCAGCGCCACGACGGAGACGGCGGAATCTCCAGCCACAGTGGGCGCATCACCGCGTTGCGGGTCGTCGGCGACCCCGCTGCGAAGGTGCTGCGCAGCGGCTCGATCGGCACCCTGCGAGGACTCACGTCGGTCCGCGTCGGCGACCAGCTGGGGACCGGCCCGATACCAGATCGTCAAGCAGGGTTCGAAGAACCGCGACTCGAGACCATCGTCCACGCGGCCGACCCGGCGCAGGAGGTGCGCATGCACCAGGCGCTGACAGCGTTGGCAGACGCGGACCCGTTGATCCAGGCGCGGCCCGCCGACGAGGGCGGCACGTCCGTCCTGCTGTACGGCGAGGTGCAGAAGGAGGTGGTCGCGGCGACGCTCGCGGAGGAGTTCGGCGTCGCGGTGACGTTCTCCGAGAGCCAGCCGCTGTACGTCGAACGCGTCATCGGCGAGGGTGAGGCGTCGGAGGAGATGGGCGGCGGGCCCGGCCAGTTCCTGGCGACGATCGGCCTGCGGATCACGCCCGGCGCGGTGGGCTCGGGCGTCCGGTACGGACTGGAGGTCGAGCTCGGCTCGCTGTCGGCGGCGTTCCATCGTGCGGTCGAGGAGACCGTCCGGCAGACGTTGAGGCAGGGCCTGCACGGCTGGCCCGTCCAGGACTGCCAGGTGACGATGACGCGGTCCGCGTTCGACAACGCGGGGAGTACGGCGGGCGACTTCCGTTCGCTCACGCCCTTGGTGCTGATGGCCGCGCTGGAGAAGGCGGGCACGCGGGTGTGCGAGCCGTTGGACGCGTTCGAGTGCGAGGTCCCGGCCGACACGCTCGGGCTCATCCTGTCGACGATCGCCGGACACGGCGCCGTCGTGCGGGACACCGTCGGTGACGGGGCGACGTGGACCCTCACGGGCAACGTGCCGGCGCGGAACGTCCACGAGCTCCGGCAGCGCCTCCCGGGGCTCACCCACGGCGAGGGCGTCTGGATCTCCGAGCCGTCGGGCGACCGGCCGCTCCCAGGACTCCCGCCGGAACGCGCGCGGACGGACGGCAACCCGCTGAACAGGCAGGAGTACCTACGTCACCTCGCGACCTGACCGCCGAGGAAGCCACGCAGCAGGGCGGCCGTGCCCTCGGCGTGCTCGCGGGCGGCCGCCCGCGCCCCTTCGGGATTCTGAGCGAGGATGGCCGCGACCAGCGCGCGGTGCTGCTGCGCGGAGTGGTCGAGGTTGGGGTCGAGCAGCGGGATCGCGTCGAGCAGGCGGTTGAGGCGCGTACGGACGTCCGCCACACCCGAGGCGAGCGAGGTCGAGCCGGACAGCTCCGCGATCGCGAGGTGCAGCCGCGAGTCAGCCAGGCGGAAGTCGGCGAGGCTCGCGGCCTCGGCGTCGGCGAGCCGGGTGCGCAGCAGGTCGCGTTCGGCCGGCGCCAACGTACGGCGGGCGACCACCTCGGCGGCGCCGACCTCGAGGACCTCGCGCATCGCGAGCACGTCGGCCAGCTCCTGCTCGTCCACGGCGGGCTTCGGCACGCCGGGGTCGGCGGAGGGCGAGGGCCGGTAGGTGACGAACGTGCCGCCCGACCGCCCGCGGCGAGACTCCACGTACCCCGCCTCGGCGAGCGCCCGAATCGCCTCGCGGAGCGTCTCGCGGGACACGTTGAGCCGCCCGGCCAGGTCGCGCTCGGCCGGCAGCCGGTCGCCGAACTGGACCACGCCGAGCCGGATCGCCTGCAGGATGCGCTCGACGGCCTCCTCGAACGCGTTCCCCGCGCGCACCGGCCGGAAGACCGCGTCCTGCGCGATCGAGCTCGGCTGCGGTACGGCATGCACTCCTGCACGATAAGCCGATGCGCCTTCGACAACCGGTGGCACTAGGGTAGTACTCCTGGTAGCATCGTCGGTATGAAGATCAGTGTGAGCATGCCGGAGGAGGACGTCGCGTTCTTGGACGAGTTCGCCCAAGAGCACGGCATCGAGTCGAGGTCGGCTGTGCTCCACGTCGCCATCGAACGGTTGAGGAGTATCACGTTGGAGTCCGCCTACGCCCAAGCGTTCGCCGAGTGGGCGGAGAGCGAGGACGCCGAGGTCTGGGACGCGGTCAGCGGCGACGGGATCGCCGATGCGTCGGGGTGACATCTACTGGGTCGACCTCGAGCCGGTCCGCGGGTCGGAGGCGAACAAGGTCCGACCCGCGGTGCTCGTCAGCAACGACGCGGCACTTCGTACCTCGCGGCCACCGAAAGGACTCGTCACCGTCGTTCCGATCACCACGAACGTAGCCCGTGTGTTCCCGTTCCAGGTCCTCCTCGCCGGCCCCGACACAGGTCTCGAGCACGACTCCAAGGCGCAGGCGGAGCAGGTTCGCACGATTGCGGTCGACCGACTGAGCCGCCAAGTAGGACGGCTCACCGCTGCTCAGTCGCGTCAGCTGGACAACGCGCTCCGCCTGCACCTCGCGCTCCACCCTTGATGCCGCTGTGAACCTCCGCGGCTGGTGCGGGCGATAGCAGGTGACTCAAGCGCCTCGAACCAGTTCCAGGACGGAGACCCGATGACGGCGACGCTGCGGCCACCCGACGAGACGGGCGAGCGTCGCGTTCCGGCAGCGGGAGCGGTACGACCTGAGCCGCCTGGACGCGCGCCGTGGCTGTACGGCATCGCGTCCAACCTCATCGGCCGGCACCGGCGCGCGGAGATCCGCGCGTACCGAGCGCTAGCCCGTACGGGAGTGGACCCGATCGAGTCGGCGCCCCACACCGACGAGGTCGACGCGAGGCTGGCCGCCGGCGTCGAACGCGAGCTGGCGTCCGCGCTGGCCCAACTGCCCCGAGGCGATCGCGACGTGCTGTTGCTGTTCGCCTGGGCGGACCTGACGTACGAGCAGGTCGCCGCCGCGCTGAGCATCCCGGTCGGCACCGTACGGTCGCGACTGCATCGGGCTCGAAGAAGGCTCCGTGAGGCGCTGGGCGGAACCAATCCCTTGTCCATCGAGGAGGAGCCCAGCCATGAATGAGCTGCAGACCTTGCGAAGAATGCGCGAGAGCACACCGCCGCCGTCCGACGTGTCGCTCAGCGCGCTCCGCCACGACCTGCTCCGGGAAACCCGGGCCCGCGCCCCCCGACGCGGCTTCCAACTCCCCCGCCGGCCTGGCGCCTGGCCGTCGCGGGCGCGGTCGCGGTCAGCCTGCTCGGGGCGGCCACCATCGTCCAACGCGGCGAAGAGTCCACGTCGCCCGTCGCGTTCCTCGAGCAAGCGGCCGCGGCGGTCGAGAGCCGTGGATCCGGCCCAGCTCGAGACGCTCGAGCGTCCGCGCGACAACCAGTGGATCTATCAGAAGACACTCTGGGACGTCACCGCCACCTCCTTGGCCGGGATGAGCCAATTCTTTCTCCCGGAGAACGTCCCCGGTGAGCAAGAAGAGTGGATCCGCTTCGACGGAAAGGGCTGGTGGGACGTCAGGGATGGGGAGGCCACGGAAGTGCCGCTCAAGCCCGATTTCGCCCTGCGGGGGAACCCGGCCGAGGTCTGGGACACTTGGCAGACGTTGCCGCGGGATCCGCGGGCGCTGCTCGAGGAGACCTACGAGCTGAAGTTCTGGGTGGCCCCTGACCTGTATGTTCCGCAAGAGGATGTGTCCAAGGATCCGCGCGACCGCGACAAAGCGGCGGTGCAGGCGATCTCCCAACTGCTTTCCATGGGCAGAGGGCGGACGGCACCCAAGGACGTCCAGGCCACGCTCTATCGAGCCCTGGGTCTGATCCCTGATGTCGAGGTCGTCAAAGGCGTCAAGGATGTGGCCGGCCGTGACGCGATCGCGGTGACGTTCGCCCCTACGTCCAAGGTGATCATCTTGCTCGACCCGGTCACGTACGACTACCTCGGCTGGGGCACGGAGCTCGACGACGGCAAGGTCACCGGTGGCGTCGCCCTGTTGAAGGCGGCGGTCGTCGACAAGCCCGGCGAGCGCTGAAGCCTTGACGCACGAACGCCCCGGCCGCGACCGGGGCGTTCGTGCGTACGGGGCTCAGCCCTTGATGCCGGTCTGCGCCACGCCCTGGATCAGGTAGCGCTGCAGGAACGCGAAGATCAGGATCAGCGGAAGCATCGCGATCGCCGCGGCCATGAAGAGCTCGTGGATGTTGATGGTCTGTGCCGTGATGAACGTCGACAGCGCGATCTGCACGGTCCAGCCCGACTGTTCCGAGCCGTTGATCACCAACGGCCACAGGAAGGCGTTCCAGTTGCCGATGAACGTGATCGCCGCCAAAGCCGCGATGAACGGGGCCGAGTTCGGGATCACGATGCGCCAGAACGTTCCGAAGTAGCCCAGCCCGTCGATCCGAGCCGCTTCCTCCAACTCCTTCGGGAAGTTCAGGAAGTACTGCCGGAACAGGAACGCCGCGAACGCGCTGAACAAACCGGGAATGATCAAGCCACGAAGGGATCCGACCCAACCCAGTGACGACACCACGATGAACGAGGGCACGAAGCTCACGCCCGCCGGGATGATCATCAGCGCCATGATCGTGTAAAGCACCTTGCTCGCGTGCTTGTACGGGATCCGCGCGAGCCCGTATCCCGTCATCGCCGCGAACAGCAGCTGCCCCGCCGTACCCAGCACGCCGACGACCGCGGAGTTGTACATGCTGCGCAGGAACGGCACCTCGGAGTCGTTGAACAGCTCCATGATGTTCTCGAAATGCAGCGCCGACGGGAACAGCGTCCACGTCTCCGCGGTGATCTCGGCCTCGGTGGAGAACGCGTTCCGGATGATCAGATAGAACGGGACGATGAACAGGATCGTCGTTATCCACAAGGCGATCCAGCGCACCACGCGACCCACCGCGCCGATCGGAGTGCGCTTGTAGCCGATCGGCTGCGGGGTTCCGCTGGTCCGTACGTCAGACATCGTTGCGAACCTCCCTAGTCCGACGACCGGCCGAAGCCGAAGATCTTGGCCTGGGTCAACGTGAGGATCATGATGATCACGCCGACGATGACCGAGCCCGCGCTACCGATGCCGAGGTCCTGTCCGGCGCCTAACGCGACGCCGTACAGATAGAGCAACGGCGGTCTCGCGTCGTTGACCGAGCCGACCAGGTTGTAGAACTCGTCGAACGCCTGGTACGCCGCGATCAGGTTGAGGATCAGCACCGCGATCGAGATCGTGCGCAGCTGCGGCAGCGTGATGTAGCGGAACACCTGCCAACCCGGCTTGGCGCCGTCGACGTACGCGGCCTCGTACAGCTCGGTCGGGATCCGTTGCAGGCCGGCGATGAAGAGGATCATGTAGAAACCGAGCTGCAGCCAGAGCCGCACGGTGACGAGCGGGATCCAGTACCACGGCGGGTCGAGCGTCGAGAGCCACGCGATCGGTTCGATGTCGAGCGCGCTGAGGATCGTGTTCGCGAGGCCGAAGCGGACGCCGTTGAAGATCGACAGCTTCCAGATCAGCGACGCCAGAACGTACGAGCACGCCGTCGGCAGGAAGAACACCGAACGGAAGAACGCACGCGCGATCTTGACCTGATTCACCAACAGGGCAAGGCCAAGCGAGGCCGCGAACGTCACCGGCACGATGATCACGGCGAAGATCGTGAACGTGCCGAGGCTGGAGATGAACGCCGCGTCCTTGAGGATCGTGATGTAATTGTCGAGGCCGACGAAGACCTCGGGCGTCACGGTTCCGGTCGCGTCGAAGAAGCTGAGCAGGATGCTCCAGATGATCGGCACGTACCCGAAGACCACCAGCCCGAGCAGGAACGGTCCGACGAACAACCAGAACGCCCACGTGGTGCCGCGAATCGCGCGCGGCTTCTTGTTGCCGTTCGCCGCGGAGGGCGAGGACTTCGTCCCCGCCCCCTTCGCGACCTGGCTGGATGCCGTCGAACTCATCAGCCCTGCCGCTTCAGCTCTTCTTCGACCTTCTTCTTCGCCGTCTCCACTTCCTTGGCGGCGTCGTTGCCCTTCTTCACGATGTTGACCATCATGTCGCCGAACGCTGCGCCCATCTTCGGCGTCCAGAACGGGTTGTCGACCATGCCGTTCTCCTGCCAGTACTTCACGGCATCGGCGGCCGGACCCGACTGCAGCTTCTCCGCCTTGGCGGCGACGCTCTTACGCGGCGGGATGTGGAAGCCGTAGCTGAGGGACCAGTCGGTCTGGAACTCCTCCTGCTCGATCCACAGCCACTTCACGTACGCCTTGGCGGCGTCGATGTTCTTGCTCTTGGCGTTGACGAACTGCGTCCAACCGCCGTTGTAGACCACCTGGCGGCCGCTCGCGTCGGCCTTGGGGAACGGGATCACGCCGAAGTCGTCCTGCCACTTCGCCTGGATCGCGGGCATCGCCCACAGACCGATCCACTGCATGGCGGCGAGCTCCTGGTTGAACGCGCCCGGGTCCCACCAGTCGGTCGGCGCGCCGAGCAGCAGGCTCTTGCTGTTGTAGAGCTCGCGCAGCTTCATGAACGCCGCGGTGGTCTGCTCGGTCGCGAACGCGGGGGCCTTGTTGTCCTCGGTGAGGAAGTTGCCGCCGGCGGAGTACATGCCGACGCCACCGAACGCCATGCCGCCGTCGTTGCCGGCGAACAGGCCCTTGGTCTTCTTGGTGGTGAGCGCCTTGGAGACCTCGATCAGCTCGTCGATCGTCGTCGGCGGCTGCATGCCGGCCTTCTCGAGCAGGCTCTTGCGGTAGTAGATCATCTGCGGGTCGTCGATCATGCGGACGCCGTAGATCTTGCCGTCGATGGTGTTGGTCTTCAGGTCGTTCTCGTTGTAGTCGTCCTTGACATCGGCGAGGATGTCGTCGAGCGGCTCGATCTGCTTGGCCTTGACCATCGCGACGTTGAGCTGGCTCTCGAACACGTCCGGGCCCTTGCCGGAGAGCAGACCGGTCGAGAGGCGGCCGCCGTAGTCGCCGGGGAACCAGCCGACGTTGACCTTGGCCTCTTTGTAGGCGGCGGCGTACTTGAGCGCCGCTTCCTTGGTGCCCTTCTCCCCGTACTGGTGGTACCACTGCTCGAGTACGACATTGCTGCCGCTCGCGCCTCCGCCCCCGCCGGATGGCGTACGTCCTGTGTTGCCTCCGCAGGCGGCAGCGAACGCCGCGAGCGCGGCGAACCCCCCGGTCTTGCGGAGGAGTTCACGCCGGTTGAAGCCGGCGGATGGCTGCGACGAAGCCATGAACGTCTCACCTCCGAGTGCGTCGGTGCACACCCGGCGAATCGGGCGCCACCACATGTACGTCTGCCTTGTGGTCGGCTGGGTTCCCCAGGCCCAATTTCCCACGTTGCAGACGGTTACAGGTAACAGGAATCAAGTCAAGGTGACTTCAGCTGAAGGCACCCCAACCGTGATGTGCGGGCATGCCTCTCCCACGCGCCCTCGGGGCTCGTGGCCATGGGTCGCGAACGAGATTTGTAGCACGACCATAGGTGGCTACGGGGAAATCCGCTACCCCGGAAAAGAAGGGTCCCCTCCAGATGCAATGCCAGACCAGGAGCGCGGTGAACATCCGGTACCGGCCCGGCGATGACAACAGTCGACGCGCCAAATAAGGATCCCCTCCGGATGCCACGCCAGACCAGGAGCGCGGTGAACATCCGGTACCGGCCCGGCGATGACAACAGTCGACGCGCCAAATAAGGATCCCCTCCGGATGCCACGCCAGACCAGGAGCGCGGTGAACATCCGGTACCGGCCCGGCGATGACAACAGTCGACGCGCGGGTTCCACTAAGGAATCCCCTCCGAGCCCCCTCAGTCGCTGGGCGGGGTGAGGTCCTCGTGCGGCTCGACGGCGAGTACGACCTCGAGCAGCTCGGTCAGCGCCTGGGCGAGGTGCGGGTCGGCGAGCTCGTACCTGACCTGCCGTCCCTCCGGTGTCGCGACCACGAGGCCGCAGCCGCGGAGGCAGGTGAGGTGGTTGGAGACGTTCGAACGGGTCAGGCCGAGCGACTCCGCGAGCTTGGCCGGGTACGCCGGCTCGTCGAGCAGCGCGAGCAGGATCCGGCACCGCGTCGGATCGGCCAGCGCACGTCCGAGCCGCGCCATCGCGTCGAGCTTCGTCGAGGCCAGCAGCATGGTCCGAACGTACCTCAGCCGCGGAACAGCCCGGCCCACCTGCGGAGGTCCTGTGCGAACGCGGGCAGACCGCCGAGCCGATCGTGGACGCGCTGCTCGGCGTCCTCGAGGTCCATCGAGCCGGCTTCCGCGCGGCCGGCGAGAACATCGATGCGCTCGACCATCCGCGCGATCATCAGGCCGAGCCGCCGCGCCAGGAGGTGCTCGCCGGTGAACGGGCGCCCGTACGCCTCGCGCGCCGCGACGATGTAGGCCGCGTCGGGCTCGCCGTCGGCGCGGGCGAAGTCGAGGATCGCGTGCGCCGCCTCGAGCGAAGCGCTGTCCGGTCCCGCGGTGTCCCAGTCGATGAGCAGGGTGCCGTCGCCGGTGTGCAGGACGTTCCACGGCTCGACGTCGCGATGGGTGAAGACATGGTCGCCGGCCTGATCGAACGCCTCGGCGATCCGGGCGGTCTCGGCGAGGATGAACGGCAGCCGCTCGCTCAGCAGGTCAGCCCAGATCGCCTTGCGTGCTTGGGCTGACTCCAACCGTTCGTGCCATAGGTCGGCCGGCTCGATGCCGTACCACTGCGGCTCCGGCGGCGCGCTGGCGTCGAGTGGCTGGACCTCGTGCAGCGTCGCGAGCGTCCGGCCGAGCCAGCGCGGATCCGTCCTCGGCGGGTGGTCGACCTCGTCGTGCCAGGTGGAGACGCGGACCAGCCGTCCGCCCACCTCGACGAGGCCACCGACAGGCCGCGGCATCGGGAGGCCTGCCGCGGCTGCGCGGCGTTCGAACGCGTTCGCGGCTTCCAGCTGGTGCCGCCAGTCGGCCGGCACCTCCTTGACGAGGTAGGCCGCGCCGTCGGCGGTCTCGAACCGCCAGGTCGGCGAGCTGCGGTACGTGTGCTCGACCGCCCGCACCGCCTGGTCGAGGCCGAAGGCCGCGGCCACCTCGTCGGCCCAGGTCACCGGGACAACCAACCGCCGTCGACGGTGAGGACGCTGCCGGTGACGTAGTCGGAGGCTTGGGACGCCAGGAAGACGGCGGCGCCGGCGAGGTCTTCCGGTGTGCCCCAGCGGCCGGCGGGGATGCGGTCGAGAAGCGCCTTGCTGCGTTCGGGATCCGCCCGCAGCGCGGCGTTGTTGTCGGTCGCGATGTAGCCCGGGGCGATCGCGTTGACGCACACGCCGGACGGCGCCCACTCGTTCGCGAGTGCCCTGGTCAGGCCGACGAGGCCGTGCTTGGCGGCCGCGTACCCGACCACGTTGATCCCACCCTGGAAGCTCAGCACCGACGCCGTCAGGATCACCTTGCCGGTACGTCGTTCGACCATCCGGCGGCCGAGCTCGCGCGCCAGCACGAACTGGGCCGAGAGGTCGACCTCGAGCACGTGGTCCCAGTCCTCGTCCGGATGCTCGGCGGCCGGCGCTCGGCGGATCGTGCCGGCGTTGTTGACGAGGATGTCGACGGCTGTGTCCGCGAGCTGCTCGACGACACCGCGCACCGCGGCACGCGAGGCGAGGTCGGCCCGCAGCGCCGTGAACGTACGGCCGTGCGCACGGACGCGACGTTCGACCTCGCTCCCGGTCGGCTCGAGCTGCGCGCTGACGCCGACGATGTCCGCGCCGGCCTCGGCGAGTGCGTCGGCCATCGCGAGCCCGATGCCGCGCCGGCAGCCGGTGACGACGGCGGTGCGGCCGGACAGGTCGAACAGCGAACTCATGGGGCCTGGCAGTCGACGAGGACCTTGACCACGCCTCCACCGGCCTGCAGGACGTCGAACGCCTCGCCCGCGTTCGCGATCGGAACGATCCGCGAGATCAGCTCGCCCACCGGAACCGTGCCCGCGCCGACCAGCTCGACCGCGTGCTCGAAGTCCGGTCGCTCATAGACGCGAGCGCCGAGCAGCCGCAACTCTCGGAGGAACATGCGGTTGAGGTCGACGGGCTTGGGCTCGTTGTGGATCGCGACGACCACGCACCGGCCGCGGACGGCGAGCACGTCGGTCGCCGTACGCATGCCCGCGGCGGCCCCGGACACCTCGAACGACACCGGCGCCCCGCCGCCGGAGGTCCAGTCGGCGACGTACGCGTCGACGTCGACCTCAGCGGGGTCGAGCGTCGGCAGCCCGATCCGCTCGGCGACAGCCCGGCGGTGCGCGTCGAGCTCGACCACCACGGGTTCCCCGCCTTCGGCACGGACGACGCACCCGATGAGCAGCCCGATCGGCCCGCCACCGACGATGACGGCCTTCTCACCAGGCTGCACGGCGGCCGTCCGTACGTCATGCACCGCGACCGCGGTCGGCTCGACGAGCGCCGCGTGATCGAGCGGAAGCTCGCGCGGCAACGCCACGAGGGTGTCGGCGGGTACGTTCCACCGCCCCTGCATGGCACCGGGCAGGTCGACGCCGATCACCTTCAGGTACTGGCAGACGTGCGTGTGACCAGCGCGGCAGGCGGCGCAGGTCCCGCACCAGCGCAGCGGCATGACGGCGACCGGATCACCCACCTGCCACCCGGCAACGCCCTCGCCGAGCGACGCGAGCCGCCCCGAGGACTCGTGTCCGAGAACGGCCGGAAGCCGAACGCGATCGGCCATCGCGCCATGCAGGATGTGCAGATCCGTCCCACAGATCCCCGCGTAGGCGACCTCGATCTGCACCTCCCCAGGCCCGGGAGGAGCTTGTTCGCGTTCCTCGACGACTAGCGACTGCTGACCAGTGAATAGGGCTGCTCGCACGCCCGCAGGCTACCGGCCGTGGATTCGGCGGCCCGCACGCTCCGCGAAGTCGTCGAGGCTCCGCAAAACCTGCGGCGCCTGCCACAGCCTGTTCCGCTTCTTGTCGGTGAACTCAGAGATCACCTCTGCCTCGGCGAGTTGTCGGATCGCTCGATGTGCGTTCGCCGACGTTGCCTCGAGCTCGCGCTGAACGAGGGCCGCATCCAGAACCGGCTGTCGCAGCACAAGATCGGCGAGACGCCATGCCACCGCGTCCTGCCGAACGTGGATCCTGTCGTTCCAGCTCGCCCGAATCTCGCGGAGTTCCTCGACGAGCTGACGCCCGTTGGCGATGGCTCGGAATGAGGCTTCAGCCATCAGTCGCACGATCACGTCCGGGTCGCCATCGCGAAATGAGGTCAAAGCGGCGAAGTACGCGCCTGTGTCGGTCAAGAGACCGGCCGATATCGGGACCGTCACGGCCCGGGTCAGCCTTTTGCCATGAAGGATCGCGTGTACGAGCGCACGGCCGGTTCTCCCATTCCCATCTGTAAACGGGTGGATCGTCTCGAACTGTGCATGCGCGATCGCCGCTTGTACGAGAAGGCTGATGTCCTCACGGCGCACGAAGCGAAGGAGGTCTGCCATGGCCGCCGGAACGAGGCGATGATGCGGTGGCACGAAGTCCGCCTCGTGTGGGCCGTAGTCGTAGCCTCCGATCCACACCTGCTGCTCCCGCCATCGTCCAGCGTTCTCTGGATCGTGACCGGCGAGCAAGGCATGATGCATCTCCAGGATCGACTTCTCGTCTAGCTTGTTGGCGAGTGCGATTGCAGCCTGCATCGCGTGAACATTCCCCACGATTTCGGCAGCGTTCTGCCGTAGGTCGCTTCCTAGTTCTGCCAGTGCGATTGACCGCGCACTGGACGTGAGGCGTTCGATACGCGATGAGGCAGCCGACTCCGAACGGAGAAGAACCGCACTGAACGGCGCTATGTCCATGCCCGCTTCGGCGTCAAAGCGTGCGATCTCGACGGCCGCCTCTTCAGCAAGCGCGATCGTCGACGGCGGCAGACTAATGGCCAACTCGGCTATTGCAGGCGGGATCGCAGCGCGATACTGCCCGGCGTGCTTGACCCGCATGCGGTGCGAGACAAGATCGTCCGGATAGGAGGAGACCCAATCGTGCGCCTCCCAGGTGAGCGGGGGCCAGCCACGGTCGGACGCCATGAGGTTACGATAGCATCCGATGTCTGCGATCGGATCCTATCGGAGTCTCCTGGCATCCGAACTCACAGCTACGGGCACGTTCGACTCCCGCGTTGCGACGATCAGGAGCCGGCGTTGTCGAGGAACTCCAGGTGCTCGGGCGTGAGCTCGAGGTCGAGGGCGGGGATGGCTGACTCGTAGTGGGACAGGAGTCGCGGGCCGATAAGGGGGATCACGCGCGGTGCGGTCTGGGACAGTAGCCAGGCGAGGACGATCTGTCCCGGGGTCGCGCCGAGCTCGGCGGCGAGCTTGTCGACCGCGGCGAGGCGCGCTTCGTTCTCCGGGCCGCCGTACGATCCGCGCTCGTAGTCAACCGTCCGCTTCTCCGGAACGTCGTACAACCCCTTCAGCAGCGCCGAGTACGCCACCAGCGACAGGTCGTCGTGCTGCCGCACGTAGTCGAGCTGCTCCGCGCTGACGACAGAGAACGTCTCGTCCGAGAACGGGTCCGCGCGCAGGTACGAGTGCTGTTGCTGCACCGCGACCGGGACGGGCCAGCCGTTGGCCAACGCCAGTTGGCGAATCCGCTCCACCCGCCACGTGCGTACGTTCGACCACCCGATGTACCGCGCCTTCCCCGCCGCCACGATCGACGCCAAAGCGGACAGCGTTTCCTCCAGCGGGGTGGCGAGATCGTCGACGTGCACGTAGTAGAGGTCGACGTGATCGGTCCCCAACCGACGCAGACTGTCATCGAGAGCGCGCCGCAGCGTGTCGCCGCCCGCACCCTCGAAGGACGACCACAGGTCAGCCGACCCGGCACGCACCTCCTCGGGGTTCCCGATCCAGCCGGATCCCTTGGTGGCAAGGAAGATCTCGTCCCGCTTGCCGGAACGAGCGAACCACCGGCCGAGCAGCGACTCGCTCTCGCCACCGGTGTCACCCGGCCGCGGCCACCACGCGTAGCAGTTCGCCGTATCCACGAAGTTGCCACCGGCCGCCGTGTACCGATCCAAGATCTCGAACGACTGCGCCTCGTCCGTCGACGTACCCATCAACATCGCACCGAGCGCCAGGTGGCTCACCTGCTCGCCGGTACGGCCAAGCTCTACTCTCCGCATGACAAAGACGTTAGCCAGGCAACAGAACATTCGTCCAATGCCAGTTTCGCAGCAAGTCCATGCACAATGTGCATCATGGAACTCCGCCAGCTGAGATCGTTCGCCGTGGTCGCCGAGGAGCTCAACGTCGGACGCGCGGCGACCCGGCTGCACCTCACCCAGCCGTCGCTCTCCCGGCAGATCGCGGCACTCGAACGCAGCGTGGGCGTGCCGCTCTTCACCCGCGTACGCCGGCGCTTCCAGCTCACCCCGGCCGGCGACATTCTGCTCGCCGCCACCCACCAGCTCCTCCGCAGAGCCGACCAGGCGATCGAAGACGCGAACCGCGCGCACCGGGGCGAGCTCGGGACGCTCCGCATCGGGTTCGTCCAGTCCGCGACGTTCGAGGCGCTGCCACGGATCCTCCGGACCTTCCGCGAAGCGCAACCCGACGTGACCCTCGAGGTCGAGCCGATGACCACGCTGCAGCAGGCACAAGGGCTCGTCAGCGGCGACCTGGACCTCGGCCTGCTGCGCCTCCCGATCGACGAGCCGACGATCGGCACGCACCTCGTCTCGAGCGACCCGCTCGTCGTGGCGCTGCCCGCCCAGCACCCGCTCGCCCGGCGCAAGCGGATGCCCCTCAGCGCGCTCGCGGGCGAGCCGTTCGTCATCTACATCCGCTCCTACGGCCCGTCGGTCTACGACCGGATCGTCGGGCACTGCATGGCCGCCGGCTTCAACCCGCGCGTCGTGCAGCAGGCGGGCGACGTGCAGACCACCGTGTCCCTCGTCGCCGCCAACCTCGGCGTCGCGCTGCTGATCGCGCCGACGCCGCCCACCGACGAGACCGCGGTCGTCTACCGAGAGCTGACCGACAAACTGCCGCCCTGGGAGCTCGCCCTCGCCTGGTCCAGACGCAACAAGTCACCCGCGCTCGAGCGCTTCCTCGCCCTCGCGACCGCGAGCTAACCAGACGGCTCTAGTAACTTACTGACTCTCACCCAAGGAGCTAAGGGGTCGCACGTTGGGCGCCGCGCCGCCAGTGTTGTCGGTGGTGGTACCGATCTTCAACGAGGAGTCGGTGCTACCGCTGTTCGTCGTGCGCCTGCGCACCGTCCTCGACAGCCTGGGCGAGACGTACGAGGTCGTCGCGGTCGACGACGGCAGCGTCGACGCCACGCCGGCCGCCCTCAGCGGCGCGCGTAGGCAGTGGCCCCAGCTCCGCGTCGTACGGCTGCGACGCAACAGCGGCCACCAGGCAGCCCTCAGCGCCGGCCTGATGCGCGCCAAGGGCACGTACGTCGCCAGCATCGACGCCGACCTGCAGGACCCGCCCGAGACGATCCTCGAGATGCTCCAGCGAGCGCGCGACGAACACCTCGACATCGTGTACGGCGTCCGTAACGACCGGCACTCGGACACGCTGTTCAAGCGCTGGACCGCCGGCCTCTACTACAAGATCATGCGCAGGCTCGTCGGCAAGCAGGTGCCAGCGCACGCCGGCGACTTCCGTCTCCTCTCCCGCGCTGCGGTCGAAGCGCTGCGCGAACTTCCCGAACGTTCCCCTGTCCTTCGGCTCGTCGTCCCCTGGCTCGGCTTCCCCAGCGGCGAGGTCAGCTACCAACGCGCCGGAAGAGCGGCGGGCCGCACGAAGTACCCGCTGTCGAAGATGTTCGCACTGGCCACCGACAGCATCACCAGCTTCTCCTCGGCACCACTGCGCGTCGCGACCTGGCTCGGGCTGATCGGCGTGATCGTGAGCGGCATCCTCGCGGTGATCGCGGTGATCGCGTTCCTGCTCGACGAGACCGTGCGCGGCTGGCCGTCGCTGTTCATCGCCGTGCTGTTCCTGGGTGCGGTGCAGCTGCTGTTCCTCGGGCTGCTCGGTGAGTACGTCGCGCGCATCTACACCTCCGTCCAGGCACGTCCTGCGTACTACATCGCGTCCGACAGCGAGAACGCACCGGCGGCAGAGGTCGAAGAGCACCAGCCCAACGCGGAAAACGCCGGATGACCGTGGTTTCGACGAGATCCGCCGGCTCCCGCAGAGCGCCAACGGCGACCTCGCCAGACCTGCTGCGCTGGGCACCGCTCGCGTCCGTGCTCGTGGTCTGCGCGGGCATCCTGCTCGCCGCCGGCACCTCGCCGCTCGACCTGGTCAGGTACGTCGGGTACGCGTTCCTCGCCGTCATCCTGCCCGGCACGCTGCTCTACCGCGCGCTCCGCCGTACGCCGCACGCCCTGGTCGAGGACCTCGCGATGGGAACGGCCGTCGGCCTCGTTCTCGAGCTCGTCGCTTGGGCCGTCATGGCCCCGCTGCACCTGCAGAGCTGGTTGTGGCTGTGGCCGTTGGCCGTGATCGTCCCGTTCGCCGCGGTCCCGCGGCTGCGAAGGCACTGGTGGGTGCGCGACTACGCGGCCCGGCCGCCGATCGGCTGGTCCTGGGCGGTCGCGGGCGTCGTCGCGTTCTTCACCTACTACCTCAGCCAGGTCTTCCTGGACCGCAACCCGATCCTGCCGACGTCCGACGGCACCAACCAGTACCTCGACCTCGCGTACCAGCTCTCGCTGGCCGGGGAGGCCAAGCACCAGTTCCCGATCCATCTGCCGCAGGTCGCGGACGAGCCGTTGCATTACCACTGGTTCGGGTACGTGCACATGGCCGCGACCAGCCTCGTCGGCCACATCGACCTGCCCGTCGTGGCGCTGCGCCTCGCGATCCCCGCGTTGTGCGCGGCCGCGATCGTGCTCACCGCCGTCGTCGGCTGGCGGCTGAGCGGCCGCCCGTACGTCGGCGCGGGCGCCGCGGTGCTGTTCTTCGTGATCGGCGAGGTGAACTTCACCCACTTCGTCACCCAGCCGTTCGGCACGCAGGCCGCGTTCGTCATCTGGCACGGCATGTCGATGATCTACAGCTGGGTGTTACTGATCGCGTTGATCGCCCCGCTCGCCTCACTGGCGGGCGCGAAACGCACGCCGCCGATGGGCGGCGTCGGTGCGTTTGTCCTTGCCACGTTGCTGTTGTTCGCCTCCAGCGGGGCGAAGGCGAGCTCGGTTCCGGTCGTGGCGGTGGCACTCGCGTTCACCGCGGTCGCGTTGCTCGCGACCCAGCGGAAGATCCCGTGGAAGGTCGTCGGGATCGGCCTCGTTGCCGGGTTGGCGCAGCTCTTCGCGCTCGCCGTGCTGTTCGACTTCAACAGCTATGGCGTGAGGTACGGACCGCTCGGCGGCCTCAAGGTGTACGTGCCGGACGGCACCGGCTGGGCGATGATCGCCCTCGTCGCCGTCGTCTTCCTCGTCAACATGCAGTCCCGCGTCGCCGGCGTGATTCCCCTGGTGTGGTTGAAGAAGGGCCGCCTCGATCCGGCGCAGTGGCTACTGCTCGGCGGAGCAATCGCGGGTCCCGGCTTGTACCTGGTGTTCGACCAGCCGTCCGGCGGCAACCAGTACTTCACCCGCGCCGGCTTCGCGTTCGGCGTGCTGCTGTCGGCGTGGGGCTTCGCGCTCGTTCTCGAACGCGCACGGCTCACCGATCACGGCAAGGGCGCGCTGGCCGCGTTCGCGGCGGCGTTCGCCGGTTTGCTGGTCGCGGTCCAGCTGCGGTACGCCACGTCGCCGCCGTCGGGCAACGCGTTCGCGGAGCTGCGCCCGATCCTCATCTGGATCATCGCTCTCACGATCGTCGGCATCGTGCTCATGATCGGGTGGTTCCTCGTCCGGCTGGCCGTGCCGGCGCTGCGCGGGCGCGGCGCGATCGTACTGCTCACCGGGATCCTCGTCGCCGGGGCACCCGGGCTGATCATGGACATCCACAAGGGCCTCGAGGTGCCGAACGGTGGCGCGTACGCCCTGGTCAACATGCCCAAGTCGCGCGTCGACGCCGCCCGCTTCGTACGCGACCACAGCTCGCCGCGCGACGTCGTCGCGACCAACGTGCACTGCAAGATCGTGTACGAGGGCGACGTGTGCGACTCGCGTTCGTTCTGGCTGTCGGCGTACTCCGAGCGCCGCGTACTCGTCGAGGGCTGGGGCTTCGCGCCGCGAATGGCGAACCTGAGCTACCCGGCGTTCTGGGACCAGGCGTTGGTGGCGAAGAACGACGCGGCGATCTCGGCGCCGACGCGGGCCAGCCTTGACGACCTGCGCGCCACGAACCACGTGCGGTTCCTCGTCGTCGACCGTACGGTGAGCGAGGAGTCGCCCGCCCTTGCCACGTTGACGAAACGGGTGTTCGACAACGGGCGGATGGCGGTCTACGAGCTCAGCTGAGGTGCCTGCATGCGCATCATCCAGTGGCTGGACGGGATGCGCGTGGCGTCGTTGACGATCTCACCGTCGACCTTGCCGAAGAACTCCTCAGCCAGGTTGGTGAAACGGGACGGCTCGCCGACGTACTCGCCGCGGTCGTTCTCCGACATCCAACGCGAAATGCGGCCCTGCGTGGGCTCGAAGCAGGTGTCGACGCTGATCACCGTGCCGCCGGGCGCGAGGACCTTGCCGGCTAGCTCGAGCAGCTGGCGGCACTGCTCGTCGGACAGGTGGTGCAGCAGGCCGAGCATCATGACGGCGTCGATCGGCGGCAGCGTCTTGGCCTGCTCCTCGTCGAACAGCTCGCAGCGGAAGCTCGCCTTGTCGCCCCATTTGTCGTTCGCGTACGCGATGTAGCGCGGCTCGGTGTCGTACCCGACGTAGGTGACCTTGGGGAGGCGTTCGAAGTAGTAAGCCGGCCCGCAGCCGAGGTCGAGCACCGCGTCGCCGTCGTGCAGGTCGAGCGCCTCGATGCACCGGTAGCGCAGCCGGTCCGCGCCGATGCCCTTCTGGAGCGCGACGTAGAGCGGTACGTGATGCAGCAGACTCTTGAGTCCTGCGAGCACGAGCTGATCCTCCACCAAAAGCCAAGCTGGGAAATGCCTGGGAATTCCGGCGGACTTTACCACCCGCGCCCGGCTACGGCCGGGCTCGACCAGGTCAGCGCACGTTGAAGCCGGTCACCCGCACCCGGGCGGCCTTGCCGGTTAGGTCCGCCCGGTCGTAGGTGGCCCGCAGCACGATCGACTCCCCCGGCCAGAGCGTGACGTAGTTGTCCGACCAGTGCGTCGGGAGCACCTCGGGCCCGTTCGTCCCCTGGCGGATGCTCGCGCGCACCATCACCGCGACCGTCTGCGAGGTGTTCCGCAACGTGACGTCGGAGACCAGCTGCCCACGACCGGCCGGGCGGGTCTCGACGTTCGTCGAGATCGTCGAGGCCGGTAGATCCTGCAGACCGGTGAGATCGGCGAAGGAGGTCACCGGTGTGTTCCACCACGTCGACCGCGGGAAGTCCATGACGTCGGGCTTCGTCGACAGCCAGTAGACGTTCCGGTCGATCTCCTTGCCTTCCTGATCGTGCAGCAGCAGCCGAACGAGGTAGCCGCCGGGAGCGCTGGCCGGCTGCGAGACCGTACCGATCCGCGAAGCCGCGTTGGCCGAAGCCGTCACCGGCAGCGTCTGATCCGCCAGAACCGCACCGTCCAGCGCGAACGTCGTAGCCCGCACGGACAGCCCGGAGACTGCCGTCAAGCCGGTGTTGACGACGACGACCGAACGGTCGTCGTAGGAGTACTGCACATGTACCGGCCGCAAGGCTGCCTGGGCGCCGAAGTAGGTACCCGCCGTGGCGAGATTGTGGTCCCACAGGTTGAAGTACTGCGTTGGCCAAGCGTTGTTGGCCATCCAGTAGATGACGCCCGTCGCGGGGTTGGTCGGGTCGGAGAAGTCCCGGCCGTACGCCTCCAGCTGCGCGCGGCTCACCTCGTAGTTGGCGAGCTGCGCCTTGCGGAGGAAGTCGTCGAGGCTCGTCGGCGGACCGTAGCGAGCCGCCAAGGCCTGCGAGAAGAGGCTGAGCTTGGAGAAGACCTCCTTCTTCGCAAGGTGATAGTGCGGTTGGTCCGGCTTGCGCCACAGGTCGTCGATCTCGGCGTCGGTGAGGAACCGCCGCAAGCTGTCGACCTCGGAGATCGACGGCCCCGGGCCGACCTCGGAGGCGAACCCGTCGGAGCCACCCAGCTGGTCCTGGTACCAGTACGCGGGCGGAATCCACCAGTACGGCCCGTCCATCTTCATGCCGGACTTGCCGAGCTGCGGCGTGGTCTTCGCCGCCGCGGACGGCAGGATCGGCGCGGTGAAGTCGGCCGCCCGCATCGCGTCGAGGTAGGTCTGCTCGACCCGTGCGGTCGCCGCGTTGTCGCTGCCGATGAAGAAGCCCAGCACGCTCGGGTGGTTGACCATCCGCTGGGCCTCGGCCTTGGTGGACTCGTACGCGGTGCGGTAGTCGGCGTCGGTCCAGGTGCTGTACTTCTCCCACTTCGTGCAGCATTCCCAACCAGGCAACAGCATCAGGCCCAGGCGGTCGGCGATCTCGAAGAACTCGCGATCCTCGTTCTTGCCCTCCATGCGCAGTGTGTTGAGGCCGAGGTCGCGCGCGATGCGCAGTTCGTCCTCCAACCGTTCGGGGTTGGTCCGCAGGTACAGGTCGGACGCCCAGCCGCCGCCACGTACGCCGAACGGCTTGCCGTTGACGTAGAACTTGCGATAGCCCTGCGGCGTGAGCTCCGAGCGCACGCCCCGGATGCCGAACGTCGTGCTCGCCCGGTCGGCGACGGATCCGTCGGCGGTGGCTGTCAGTTCGAGGCGGTAGAGCGGCTGGCCGCCGAACTGCGCGGGCCACCAGACGCGCGGGTGCTCGACGCGGACAGGTGCGAACGTGACGGTCCGCGCCTCGCGGGCGGCGAGAGTGACGTCCTGTTCGACCTTGGCACCGCCTTCGACCCGCCCGCGAACGGTCGTCGTGACGGGCTCGTCGGTGTGGTTGCGCACGTCGACCTTGATGGTGAGGTCAGCGCGGTCGAGGTCGGGCAGCGCCAGCGCCGTCAGGACCCGCGGCTCGTCCAGCGAGACGGCGCCGACCGTGGCGAGCTGGACGTCGCGCCAGATGCCCTGGTTGTTGTCGGGGGCGAGCGGGCTCCAGTCGAGGAAGCTGATCGTGAAGTCGCGGAACGGGTCCGCCGGCATCGCCTTGATCGCGAGCGCGTTCGCGCCTGGTCGCAGCAGCTCGGTCACATCGAACTCGTAGCGCGGGTAGGCGCCGACGACGTCGTCGGTGCCGGCGAGGCGTACGCCGTTCAGCCAGACCTCACCGCGGGAGACGACGCCGCCGTCGAGCCTGAGCAGCGTGTGCCCGCGCTCGGTCGGCGCGGGCGCGGAGAACGCACGGCGGTACCACCACGGAACGGCGAACTCCGCCGGATCGACGTGGTCGCGCAGGTTGGTGGAGTAGTTGAGGTCGGGATAGCTACCGCTCGCGATCAGCCCTGCCATCACGGTCGACCGGCGCGGGACCGAGATCCACGACGCGTCGTCGAAGTCAGGAGCGGAGAACGCCGCGCCCTCGCCCTGCGCGACCGCCGACGACGCCATCCGCCAGTCCGGAACCGTCGCCACGTGGCCCGGTGTCGCGGGTACGGCGAACGTGCTCGCGGCGACGGATGGCACCGGCTGCGGCGGCAACACCGCACCGACGGTGACGAGTGAGGTGAGCCCGAACACGGCGGCGAGGACTCTGGCGCGGCTCATGTCTGAACGGTGCCGACTTCATCGCGCGCGGGGCTAGGGGCTGGCAGCAATGTGCCAGGAATCGGGCACGTTCGTTCACACTGGGACGTTCAGGGTGGCGGTGTAGCCGCTGGTCACGTCGCCGCTCACGGCGGCCAGCTGCAGCGAGTACCCGTCGCTGAAGACCATGTCGCTGTCCAGGGACGTCTGCTCCAGGTTCCGCACGCTCTGCTCGTACCCCTCGGTCGCGTACACCTGCGAGCTCACGTCCTCCGGCAGCGCGAGCTGGGACGTGCGCAGCTTGCTGCTCGCGGTCGTCGCGGCCTCGAGGCTCTCGTACACCTCGAAGTGGATGTGCGGCCAGCGCCCGGAGTACGCGGCGGGGTAGATGCTCGTGAACGTGACGTTGCCGCCGGCGTCGGACTCCTGGACGCCGCGCAGGTAGTTCTCCTCGGTGACGCCCTCGGAGTACAGCGAGTACCTGCCGTCGCGGTCGCAGTGCCACAGGTAGACCGCGACGCCGGCGAGGGCGCCGGAGGTGCCGTTGTCCACGTTCAGCACCTTGAGCTTGATCGTCAGCGGAACGCCCTCGGCGACGCCGGACGCGCTGCCGAAGCTCTTGGTGAGGTCGCTGCGCACGATGCCGGACTCGGTGAGCACGTTCACGCCGTTCGAGCCGTCGCCGGGGTACGGGCCGGCCGTCTCCTCCGGGATCTCGTCGGTGCTGGTGCTCGCGTGCTGCCGCTGCCGCCCGTCTCCTCGCCCGGCGTCGAGCTCGGCGTACTGCCGCTGCTCGTCCCGGTGTCCGTGGTGTCCGTGGTGTCCGTGGTGTCCGGGGCGCAGGCGGCGAGCGCCGCGACGATGCCGGCACCGCCGAACATCGTCAGCGCCCGGCGGCGGCTCAGCAGCGTGGGCAGGTCGTGGGACAGCCCGCGGTCGTGCTCGTGGGTGTGATCGGCGCTCATGGTCGTGCCCTTTCGCGGTCGGCTTGCCGCCAGAGTCGCCGGCCCGCCTATGGGGGTGCTGAGAGCATCGTGACAAGTTCCTGTGCGTTGGCTGGGTAGTTCCTGGACACCCGATTGACCGCTCCGGAACGGTCACTTACCGTGGCCACATGTGTGATCTGAGTCGTGCTGAGCAGGGTGAACTGTCCGCGCTCCTGGGCGAACTCCAGGTCGCCCAGGCCAAGCTCGCCGGGACGTACCCGGAGGTGTTCACCCGGGCATGGGCCGATCACGAGGCGATGCTGGCCGGCCTCGACGACCTGACCCAGACGGCGGAGAAGGTCCGCGCCTGGGTCGAGGCGAAACACCACTCCATGGCGCATTGACCAGGGGTTATCCACAGCGGCGCTGTCGCGGATCGCGAGCGCCGCGCTACGCTGCGGCGTGATGAGCGGGGTGGCCGGGTCGTCGACGCCGAACGGCCTGGTACGCGTGGTCGAGCTGCCGCGACCACCCGAGGACGCCGCTCAGTCGACCGACCCGGACGGCGTACGTCGACTCGCCTCGGTCATCGCCGCCTATCACTCCGCCGCGGCCGGGCCGGCGGCCGTCCTGTTCGGCTGGCAACGCATGCGTACGGGTGGGCCGGTCGAGATCCTCACCGCGGGGCCGCCGCTGCTGCCGCCCGCGAGCCGGACGGTGCCGGCGAGCGGGAAGCAGTTCGCGGAGCTGCCGGCCTGGTCGCGGACTCGTTCCGCGGCACGACGGGCTGCTCGTCGGCGAGTCCGAGTCCGCCGCTCCTGGCCGGCGCGCGCCCTCGATCGAGGGCTCGCTGCTGAGCGTGTGGAACGAGCCGTTCGCCCTTGTCACGTTGGCCGAACAGGTCCGGCCGAACGACGTTCACCGCATCCTCGAGGACGTCGGGGATCGGGCTCGGCAGGCGATGGCGCGGGCCGAGCAGTCGCCGGAACGGGCCGTCGAGCACGACCGGTTGAACGCGCGGCTCCGCGAGCTGCGTGAGGCCGAGTCGCTCGGGCTGTGGCGCGTCCGGGTGCTGATCGCGGGCGCCACCGTGCCGGCCGTACGCACTCTCGCCGGCCTGGTCGCGGCCTCGGTCGATCTCGCCGACCTGCCGTACTCCCTCACACCCGACCGGCTGGCGGGCACGTTCGACGAGGTCGCGGCGGCGGACGAGGGCACGCTGGCCGGCTCCCGCCTGGTCGCCGCGCTGACGCGGACGCCGACGGCCGAGGTGCCCGGGATCCGGCTCGCGCTGTCGTCCGACTTCGACATCACGCCGGAGTCATCTGACGGGCCCGGGCTCGTCCTCGGCGACGTGCTCGACCGCGAGCGGCGCGCTGCCGGCGAGCTCGTCCTGCCGTTCGCGAGCCTGAACCGGCATACGTTCGTCTGCGGCGCGACGGGCGCGGGCAAGTCGCAGACCGTTCGGCAGCTGCTGACGGAGGCGACGCGGGCCGGAATCCCTTGGCTGGTTGTCGAACCGGCGAAGGCGGAGTACCGGCGGATGGCGGCCAGGCTGGGTTCGGCGGGGCTCGACGAGTCGGTCGTGGTGATCCGACCGGGCGACCCGACGGGCGTGCCGGCGGGGATCGACCCGCTGCGTCCGCAACCCGGCTTCGCGTTGCAGACGCACCTGGATCTGGTGCGGGCGCTGTTCCTCGCGGCGTTCGACGCGGACGAGCCGTTCCCGCAGGTGCTGTCGGCCGCGCTGACGCGGTGCTACGAGGAGCAGGGCTGGGACGTCGCGTTCGGCGAGCCCGTTCATCCCGAGCACACGCCGCGCTACCCGACGCTCGCCGACCTCGAGCGCGCCGCGATGCGGGTGGTCGAGGAGATCGGGTACAGCCGGGAGATCACCGACAACGTGCGGGGGTTCGTCCGCGTACGGCTGGGCTCGCTGCGGATGGGGACGACCGGGCGGTTCCTCGAGGGCGGGCACCAGGTCGATCTGGAGAAGCTGCTGTCGCGGAACGTCGTCCTGGAGATCGAGGACGTCGGCGACGATCGGGACAAGGCGTTCCTGATCGGCGTGGTGTTGATCGCGTTGACCGAGCACCATCGGGCCGCGCAAGGTCGCCTTGACGGTCCGGTCTCGTTGCGCCACCTGACGGTGGTGGAGGAGGCGCACCGGCTGTTGCGTCGTACGGATCGGCCTGGGCCCGCGGCGCAGGCGGTCGAGATGTTCGCGGCGCTGTTGGCGGAGATCCGCGCGTACGGCGAGGGGCTGGTCGTCGCCGAGCAGATCCCGTCGAAGCTGATCCCGGACGTGATCAAGAACACCGCGGTGAAGATCGTGCATCGCCTGCCCGCGATGGACGATCGCGAGTCGGTCGGCGCGACGATGAACCTGTCGGACAACCAGTCGCGGTACGTCGTGACGTTGGATCCCGGGGTTGCGGCGACGTTCGCCGACGGGATGGACAACCCGCTGCTCGTGCGTGTGCCGGATGGGACTTCTTCGGAGTCCGGTGACTTCGTCGTGGGGTCGGCGGCGGACGTGACCGTTCCGCATTCGGGACGTTGCGGCGCGGACTACCGGCTGCTCGGTCTGAGCGCGAGCGAGCTCGCGTTGGCGCAGCGCTACCTGGACGGGAACAAGCCGCTGCGGTTGTGGGCGGAGCTCAACGTGGTGGCCCATCTTCTCGGTCGCCCGGGGATCCCGGCTTCGTTGCGGCTCATCAAGGACCTGGCCACGTCGTCGACGTCGCTCGAGGCGGTGATCGCGGCGGCGGTGGACGACGCGGTGGCGCGGCGGAGCGCGTCCATCCACGACGCCGTCTCGCCGGAGTTGCTGGCCGGACACGTCGCCGAGGTGCTGGTCTCGATGGGGCGAGGCGGTGTGCCGTGCGCGGGAGGCGAACGCTGGTTGATGTCGTCGGACGATGGCGGGCCGGCGTTCCTCGAAGCCTTGTGGGGACATGACCGTACGACTCCCGGTTGGGACGACCGGCTGGGCGCGGCTCTTGCCGAGCTGGGTGCTCCCGGGTGGGTGCTCGACTACTACGCGGGTGGGCCGTCCGAGCCGACGGGATAGGCTTCTAGATCGTGGATGGACCTATCGCCTTCCAGGGCGAGCCGGGCGCGAACTCGGCGATGGCGTGCTCGGAGATGTACCCGGATCGCGAGCAGCTGCCTTGTCGTACGTTCGAGGACGCGCTCGACGCGGTCACGTCCGGGCGCGCGGGACTGGCGATGATCCCGGTGGACAACTCGGTCGCCGGCCGCGTGGCGGACATCCACCACCTGTTGCCGGAGTCCGGGCTGCACATCATCGGCGAGATCTTCCTGCCGATCCACTTCCAGCTCATGGCCGTGGCCGGGGCGTCGATGGAGTCGATCAAGACCGTACGCAGCCACGTGCACGCGCTCGGGCAGTGCCGCAAGCTCATCCGTGAGCACGGCTGGGTGACGGTGGTGACCGACGACACCGCGGGCGCCGCGCGGGAGGTGTCCGAGCTCGGCGATCCCACCGTCGCGTCCTTGTCGCCTGTGGCGGCGGCATCGCGTTACGGGCTGGAGATTCTCGCGCGCGACGTGGAGGACGAGCACCACAACACGACGCGCTTCCTCGTCCTGGCGCGCGAGCCCGTCGTGCCGCCGGTGGCGGACGGCAACGCGATCACGTCGTTCGTCTTCAGGGTCCGGAACGTCTCGGCCGCTCTGTACAAGGCGCTGGGCGGCTTCGCGACGAACAGCGTCAACATGACGAAGCTGGAGAGCTACCAGCTGGGTGGGACGTTCTTCGCGACCCAGTTCTACGCGGACATCGAGGGCCATCCCGAAGAGCCGAAGACCGCACTGGCATTGGAAGAACTCGCGTTCTTCTCCGCCGAGTTCCGCATCCTCGGCGTCTACCCGATGCACCCGTTCCGCGCCCAGATCGCCGAGCCCGCTTCGAATCGAGCGAACCCGCCGCACCCCAAGTCCTGACTTACGGCACCTCTGCTCGCTTCTGGTCGAGGTGGGCCCGTTCGGCTTCGTTGTCGCAGGCGGCGATGGCTTGGTCGTACGCCCTTCGGGCTTCGTCGTTGCGGCCTTCTCTTGCTAGCAACTCCGCACGGACCGCGGGAAGTCGGTGACCGGGCATCGCCAGACCTTCGAGCAGGCGCAGGCCGGCGGTGGGGCTTTCGGCCTCGGCGACGGCTACGGCGCGGTTGAGGCGTACGACCGGCGACCGTGTCATGGCCTCGAGCTCTTCGTAGTACCCGGCGATGCGCGACCAGTCGGTGTCGGTGGCCTGCTGGGTGATGGAATGCTCGGCCGCGATCAACGCCTGCAGGAGGTACGGTGTGGACGGCGCGTGACTCGCCAACGGGGTCAGGAGGTTGACGGCCTCGGCGATCTCGTTCGCGTGCCACCGGCAGCGGTCCTGATCCGGCAGCAGGACGAGCTCGCCACCCTCGACCCGCGCATCGCGGCGAGCGTGCTGCAGCAGCATCAACGCCAGCAGGGCGTCGAGGTCCTCCACTTCCGGCCCGACCTCGCGCAGCACCCGGACCAGCCGGATCACCTCGCCCGCCTCGGCGACGCGCACGATGTCGTCGCCCGAGCCGGGTGCGTACGCCGCGGTGAACGCGAGGTAGGCGATGTCGGCGACCGCCGCGACCCGCTTGTGCAGCGCGGCGCCGGTGGGGACCTCGAACGAGGCGCCGGCGAGGCGCTTGCGGGCACGGGTGAGGCGGGCGGCCATCGTCGCCGGCGGGACGAGGAACAGCCGCGCGATGTCGGTGGTCGGTACGCCAAGGACGAGCCGCAACGCGAGCGCGGCCGCCGACTCCTGGGCCAGCGACGGATGCGCGCACAGCAGGATCAGGCGGAGTCGTTCGTCCACTGCCCCGACCTCCCCTGGCGCCGACGCGTCGGCCATCACCCGTTGGGCCTGTTCGGTCAGGCCGGCGTCGACGGCGAGTACGGGCAGGGACTTCGCCGCGACCGCCTCGGCCCTCAGCCGGTCAAGGACGCGACGCCTTGCGGCGGTGAGCAGCCAGGCCTGCGGGTTGGCGGGCGTCCCGTCTCGCGGCCAGGTCCGGGCGGCCGCCTCGAACGCGTCGGCCAGGCAGTCCTCGGCCAGATCGAGCCGCCGGAACCGCGCGACGAGCAGGGCCAGCAGCCGGCCCCACTCGTCGCGCAGAACGGTCTCGAGCGGGCTCACTCGTCCGGAACTCCGACGTCGAGGCACTCGCGGACCTCGAGGTCGTACTCGCGAGGAAGCAGCGCGGCGACCTCGAGCGCGGTCGCGAGGTCAGGGAGCTCGACGAGATAGAAGCCGCCGAGCTGCTCGACGGTCTCCGCGTACGGCCCCTCGGTCACCGCCCGCCCCTCGCCCGCGTCGGCCCGCAGCGTCCGCGCCTGCTTGGGATGGATCAGCGCCTCCCCACCACGGAACCGGCCCCGCTCACGTACGGCCTTCGTGAACGCGCGGAAGTCCCCGAACACCCGCTCCCGCAACGCCTCGTCGGCCGCATCCCACCTGGCGAAGTGCTCTTCTTCCGCCATCAAGATCAAGAACCGGGGCATCGTCCCACCACTCTTCCGAGGTCGAGATCAACTCTGTCATCTCGATGACTCTTACGGAGCGCCGGAATCGACAACGCGGCCGCGGTCAGTTGGGTCGGATGCACGGCTTGCCAAGATCGAACGGCGCGCAGACGGCGAGACCGTTGTTGACGACGGTGACCCGGGTCTTTCCGTTCTCGACGTACGTCAACCGAGTCTTCGTCCAGCTGGTCCTGCCGTTCGCGGTCGGCTCGACGACGAAGACGATGCTCACGGTCGCGCCCGGCGCCAGCATGAAGCCGTTCAGCTCCTTCGTCGTCTCGGGCGCCGCGAACTCATCTGGCCACTCGGTCGCGCCGATCGGCGGCATGATGTCGTCGACCCGGATCGCCACGATCTGCACGGTGCTGTCGGTGGCCTCGGGCAGGAGCTCCGCCTTGACGAGGCGGATCGGCGACTTCCCCTTGTTGCTCGGCGTGTTCAGCCCGAACGCCCACTGGTCGCCGACGTCGGCCGAGATACCGGTAGTCGTGGACCCGTCGTTCCCCTCCTCGCCCATGGAGACCGATCCATGGCGTGGTGGCAGGAAGTTGTCATACACGACCCAGCCACCGGCGACGACGAGGCCGAGTGACAGCAGCACGGCCAAGGCGATGCGGACGCGATGCCGCGGATACGGTGCGACGTCCATGCCAGAACCCCCTGTTCGACAGCACCCCTCAGCCGAGGTTACGACCAGGACCGCATCGCTGTCCCTAGGTCGGGGATTGACGGTCGACCCGTTCGCGCTCATACTCCTAACGACGTTAGGGGAACCAATGCGAGATAGGCGAGCCGAACGGCGAGAGGCGACGCGGGCGGAGATTGTCGCGGCGGCTTGGGAGGTCGTGAGCGAGAACGGCATCGGCGCGCTGTCACTGCGCGACGTGGCCGAGCGGGTCGGCATGCGCCCGCCCTCGCTGTACGAGTACTTCGACTCCAAGAACGCCATCTACGATGCCCTGTTCGCCGACGGGCAACGGGCTCTGTACGAGGCACTGACCGACGCGAAGGACCTCGATCCGCTCGGACAGATCCGCGCCGGTACGCACGTCTTCATCGACTTCTGCCTCGAGAACCCGGCCAGGAGCCAACTGCTGTTCGTGCGCACGATCCCCGGCTTCGAGCCGTCGCCGGAGTCGTACGCGCTTGCCGTAAGAACGTTCAACGCCACGAAGGAGGCGTTCGCCGACCTCGGGGTCGACGACCCGTCGGCCGTCGACCTCCACACCGCGATGATCAGCGGTCTCGTCAACCAGCAGATCGCCAACGACCCCGGTGGAAAGCGCTGGGTCGTCCTCGCCGACGAGATGCTCGACATGCTGCTCGACCACCTACGCAAGACCGGAAGGCTGACCGAGGGGGAAACATGACCACCACCACCCAGGCAAGCGCCATCCCGAAGCTCGCCAAGAACGAGGCGATGGCGCTCGCATCGACCGAGTACGACCTGTCCACCACACTGCTGCGCGACCTCAGCGGCGCCGACTGGCAAAGCCCCACGGTGTGCACCAAATGGAACGTCCGCGAGATCGCGTTGCACCTGCTGGGCGCGGCCGAGGGCAACGCGTCGGTCCGCGAGATGCTTCACCAGCAGCTCGCCGGCACCAAGCTCTACAAGCAGCGCGGGTACGACCACATGGTCCACGGCGTGAACGACGTCCAGGTGAGCGAGCGCCACGACCTGACCCCCGCCGAGCTGCTCGCCCGCTGGGAGCGCGTCGTCCCGAAAGCCTTGTCAGGAAGGCGAAACTTCCCGCCATTCCTGCGCGGCCTCAAAGTCGACTTCGGCCCGGTCCTCGGGCGCCGTTCGATGGCGTACGTGATGGACCAGGTCTACACCCGCGACCTCTGGATGCACCGCATCGACATCAGCCGGGCACTTGGCCGCGAACCCGTCCTCACCGCCGAGCACGACGGCCGGCTGATCGCGGACATGGTGCTGGACTGGGCGACGACGCACGGACACGCGTTCGACCTCGAGCTGACCGGCCCCGCGGGTGGCCACTTCGCGCAAGGAAACAACGGACAAACGTTGCGCATCGACGCGATCGAGTGGATCTGGATCATCTCCGGTCGCGGCACAGGCGCTGGCCTGCTCACCTACGCGCTTCCGTTGTAAACGGCACCAAGTGTCCACCCGATGGCGGTTGACGCACGTATGCGCCCGCACAAGGCTCGAAGGCGACTTGTCCGCTTGAGGATGGAGGTCCTCAATGCTCAGTCGCACCCTTCGAATCCTGTCCGCCGCCGCGCTGATCGCGGCAACGTCGCTGGCCGCGGTCGTCACGATCGCCGGACCCGCCGCGGCCGACGGTTGCTACACGTGGAGCCGCAACCTCAGCCAAGGCACGAACGGCGACGACGTACGCCAGTTGCAGATCCGTATCTCCGGCTACCCCGGGTACGGCGCCGTCCTCGGGTTGGACGGCGACTTCGGGCCAGCCACGAAGTCCGCTCTGGTGAGGTTCCAGCAGGCGTACGGCCTCGGCGCCGACGGCGTGGCCGGACCGGCAACGTTCACCAAGCTCTACGAGCTCCAGGACGACGACTGCACGCCGGTCAACTTCACGTACGCCGAGCTCAACCACTGCAACTCCACCTGGGCCGGCGGCAACGTGTCCGCGGCGCAGGCCAAGGCGAACGCACTGGTCAGCATGTGGAAACTGCAGGCGATGCGGCACGCGCTCGGTGACCAACCGATCCGCGTGACGAGCGGCTTCCGCAGCGTCGCCTGCAACAACGCGGCGGGCGGATCGTCGACCAGCCGGCACCTCTACGGCGACGCCGTCGACCTCGGCTCCGGGCCGCACACGCTCTGCCGGATGGCGCAGCAGGCACGCAACCACGGGTTCCGCGAGATCCTCGGCCCGGGCTACGTGGGCCACTCCGACCACACGCACGTCGCGCACAAGTCCAGCCAGTTCTGGTCCGCCAGCCAGTGCGGGATCTGAACGTACCCTCATCACATCCCTAAGGGAGTGCTAAGAAACCTCGCTATCCGTTGCACGTCTCCTCGGTGTGCCCAAAGCTCATAACAGCAAGGGAAAACCGATCAAGGAGGCGAACCACATGGCTCTCTTCACCGACCTGACCGCAGCGATCAGTGGCGGCAAGGGATCGTCCACGCGGACCCGGACCCGGACGGGCAAGAGCGGCAAGTCCGGCGGGTCGAAGTCGAACACCCGCACCCGGACGGGAAAGAGCAACTGACCCATGTCGGATCAGCTTCGGAGCCGGCGGGCACTGTCCCGCCGGCTCCGGCGGTTTCTCACCGTCTCCGAAACCACCGACGGGGTGGTGGCCGCCGCGCCGGTCGTGCCCATTCCGGACATGTTCCGGCGGTTCTGGCCGTACGTGCGGCCCGATCTGCCGGTCCTCGCGCTCAGCCTCGTCTTCGTGGTCCTGACGCCGCTTGCCGCCGCCGCGTCGATCTGGATCTTCAAGCACATCATCGATCTGGCCGTCGTGCCTGCACGGCCTTCCGCGCTGTGGCCATTGGCCGGTGCTCTGGTCGCGATCACTCTGGCGGGTGGGATCGTGTCGTACGCGTCGAGCTCGATCTCGGCCTGGCTGGCTGAGCGGTTCCTGCTTCGCTTGCGTGGCGGCGTGTTCGACCACATCCTCGGGCTCTCGCCGTCGTTCTTCGAACGTCATCGCGCTGGTGACGTGGTGTCGCGGCTCACCGGGGACATCGGGGCGATCGAGTCGCTCGTGCTCAGTGGGGTGACGCGAACGATCTCGTACGCGGCGCGCATCGCCATCTTTGCCACGTTGGCGTTCATGCTGCGGTGGGAGCTCGCTCTGCTGGCCTTCGTCGTGGCTCCCCTGTTCTGGTTGGTCGCACGGCACTTCTCGCGGCAGATCAAGAAGGCTTCGCGGGAGAAGCGCCGGCGTACGGGTGGGGTGAGCGCCGTTGCGGAGGAGACGCTCGCGAACATCCCGCTGGTGCAGGCGTACGGGCAGGAGCGAGCGGAGTCGTCTCGGCTGCAGACCGAGGGTTTGGCGCGGATGGCCGCTGGGTTGGCTTCGAACCGGATGTCCTCTCTCTACACGCCTGCGGTCGAGCTGGTCGAGATGGTCGGCGGGCTGCTCGTTCTCGGGCTCGGGGTGTGGGAGCTTTCGCAAGGGCGGTTGACGGTGGGTGGGTTACTGGCCTTCGTCGCGTACCTCACTCAGCTGTATGGGCCGATCCGTGGTGCGTCGCGTTTGGCGACGACGGTGTACAGCGCTTCGGCTTCCGCGGAACGGCTGGTCGAGGTGCTGGACAGTCGGCCCGCCGTGGTTTCCGCGGCGGGGGCGCGGGCGGTGTCTCGGTCGCGTGGGGCGGTGGCGTTCGACGACGTGTCGTTCTCCTACGAGGGTTCGCTCCGCGGCCGGCGCTCGACCGGCTGTCGTTGCGGATCGCGCCTGGCGAGGTGGTCGCGGTGATGGGTCGGAACGGTGCGGGCAAGTCGACGTTGACGAAGCTGTTGATGCGCTCGAACGACCCTTCGTCTGGCGCTGTTCGCCTTGACGGGGTGGACATTCGGTCCTATGAGCTGGCGTCGCTGCGGTCGCAGCTGGCGGTGGTGTTGCAGGAGACGATGCTGTTCGACCGTTCTGTCGCTGAGAACATCGCGTACGGCGTGCCTTCCGCCTCGCGCGGCGCCGTGCTCGCGGCTGCGCAGGCCGCTTCGGTGACGGACTTCGCCTTCGACCTGCCGGAGGGCTTCGACAGCAGCGTGGGGCAACGCGGGCGGCGGCTGTCCGGTGGGCAGCGGCAGCGGATCGCGATCGCGCGGGCTTTGATCCGGGAGGCTCCGGTGCTGATTCTGGACGAGCCGACCGCCAGCTTGGACGCCGCGACGACGCGGAAGGTCGTGGAACCCCTGCGCCGGTTGATGGTGGGACGTTCGACGTTGCTGATCACGCATGACCGCGAGCTGATCGGCTACGCGGATCGCGTGGTGACGTTGGATGCCGGGCGGGTCGTGTCCGACGAGCGCGTGCGGGCGCTGGCGTCATGAGCCGCCGGGTGCTGCCGCGTGGGTACGAGGGCGTTCGGCTGCTGAGCCGGAACTACGACTACGACGTTCGGCTGGTGCGTTCGGTCGAGCGGGACTGCCTGTGCGTGGCGAAATCGGTGCGTGCTTTTCGCCTTGTGGATAACGCCGTTGTCGGTCGCCTTGTGTCCGAGGGCGCGCTACTGTCGGGGCTATCGCATCCGCATCTGGTGCGAGCGTACGAGACGGTCTCGAGCCCGCGGCCCACGGTGATCCTGGAGGTGCTGCCGGGCGAGGTGCTGAGTCGGCTCGTGCAACGGCGTTCGCGTGGGTTGGACGTGGCCGATCTCGCCCGGCTGGGCAGCCAGCTGTGCTCGGCTTTGACCTACCTGCATGGACGAAACGTGCTCCACCTCGACCTCAAGCCGTCCAACCTGGTCGTGTCGGGCGGTCTCCTCAAGGTGCTCGATCTCGGGCTCGCCCAGGCGCCTGGTCCGTACCGGGCGGGCGCGGGGACACCGGAGTATCTCGCGCCCGAGCAGGCCCTGGGTTCCGAGGTGAGCGCGGCGACGGATGTCTGGGCCCTAGGTGGTGTCCTGTACCGAGCGGCGACGCGGCGTCGTCCGTTCCCGGAAGCGAAGGAGGGAGACTTTCCTCAAGTACGTAGGCGGGTTGAGCCGCTCGGCCGGCGCCTACCCGCCGACCTGCGAGAGCTGATCCTGGCGTGCCTGACACTGGCCGCCTCGTCCCGGCCCACCGTAGCCGAAGCGGCTGACATCCTCCGGTCGTACCTGCCGGAGCCCGCCTAGGTGAGCAGTGCCTGCAAGCAGTGGCACGCCGCAGCGCGTCGGGTGGCTTGCCACTCGGCGCTCTTCTGCCAGTAGTAGTGGGTCTCCGTCTCGGGTGCCAGCGCAATGATGTCGAACGCGGTCAGGGCGAGGTGGACCTGCTCCCAACTCGGCAGCGGCACCGAACGATGTTCGGCGTACGCCGTCCAGAGGTGCCGACGGAGGTCGCCGTAGGAGCGTTCGGCGGCCCAACTTGCGCTGTCCCACTGGCTGCACGTGAAGTCGACAAGGGGAGACAGCACACCTCCGAACCCCCAGTCGAGAATCCCGGTCAACGTCCCGGATTCGTCGAGCAGCAGGTGGCGCTCGTAGAGGTCGCCGTGGGCAAGGACCGGATCCATCGCGTCGACGGCTTCGAGGGCGTCGAGCAACGTCGTTCGCGCGGCGGGGCCGACGAAAGGTGCGACCGATTCGGCAAGGCGTGCCGCGCCACCCAGTTCGCGGAGAGGTGTGTAGCACTCGGTCGCCGTCGGGGGCGTCGGCGGCGGTTCCGACCAGGCATTGGCCCACAGGCGCCGCGGGACACGCTCGAGGCTGATGTCATGGCACGCCGCAAGAGCAGCGCCGAGCTGCTCTGCCAGCGCTTGCAGGTGTTCGGGCGACAGGTCGCGGGGCACGGAGCCCCGGAGCCGAGTCACGGCAAAGAACGGGTACGGCGAGATCGCCGGCTCGTCCCAGCGGCCGAGCAGGTTCGAGACAAGCGGGTGGTCGACCGTTGCGTAGACGTCGCATTCGCGCTCGAGCTGCCCGACGATCGTGTGGTTGCGAGGAAACAGAAAGGCACGATCGTCTGCGAGCAGAACATGCTTCGTGGCACCGTCGAACCGCGGCTCGATCGGCCCGTCTACCTCGCAGACCTCCCTGAATCGCTTGAGTTGCGTCGCGACGAGGACAGCGCCGACGGCCGCTTCGTCATCCATGTCGAGCCACCGACAGACACGTGTCTCGCGAGAGGTCGTGCAACTGTCGTCTCCTATCCGGTCAGGTGACTGGATCGCACGTGGGCGGAGGGCAAGGGATTCGAACCCTTGACCGAGAGAGGTCCCTCGGTAGTGGTTTTCAAGACCACCGCACTAGGCCACTATGCGAGCCCTCCTTGCTGCGCACAGTCTCCCAGATGGGGCAAACAGTTAGTCGTCTGTGTCCGTCTCGGTGGTCGCCTGTGGCCCGCTCGTGGTGCAGCGGACGATGATGCGGATTTTGGAGTCGTCGGCTTCGAAGCGGACGGAGACGCGGGAGTCGGGGCCTCGTTCGACTTCGTCGGTCTCGTAGCCGGGGTGAGGGGACCAGGACGTCAGGTACGCCTGGTCGCCTGTGCATTGGGCGTACGCCGTTCCTCCGGCTGAGGTGAAGGGCTTGGTGGTCGTGCCCCTCGGGGTGGCGGGCGGCGACTGGGAGGGCGAGGCCGACCGCGTGGGCGTGGGCGTGGGGCTGGCGGATGCCGAAGCGGAGGGGGAGGTTGCGCCGAGGGCGCGGGAGACGCCGTCGCTGGAGAGCGGTTGGCTGGACCCGGACGTCAGGCCTGATCCCACCAACGTCACGGCTAGCAGGCCGACCGTCACCGCGCCAGCGGCGACGGCGAGCCAGCCGAGGATGCCGAACAGCATTCCGCGTTTCCACACGCCTACCAGCATGCCAACCGATCGGTTAACGCCGCGCTAAACCGCCGACCCGCCGACTTAACGCGTCCTTAGGGCGCGGCTCGGTAGCGTAAACACCGTGGTCACTGTGCTCCTCGTCGAGGACGATCCGGCCATCCGGATCTCCCTGACCCGCGCCCTCACCGCGAAGGGGCACGTCGTCGCGTCCGTTCCGCACGGGGCCGCCGCGCTCAGCAGTGTCGTACGGGACCAGCCCGATCTCGTCGTTCTCGACCTCGGCCTGCCCGACATCGACGGCGCCAAGGTCCTCGACATGCTCCGTGGCGTCACCGACATCCCCGTGATCATCGCCACCGCCAGGGACGACGAACGGGAGATCGTCCGCCTCCTCGACGCCGGTGCGGACGACTACCTGGTCAAGCCGTTCGGGGCCGGCCAGCTCGACGCCCGGATCCGTGCTGTCCTGAGACGCACCGGCGAGGACGCGCCACAAGGGCCCATCAAGGTCGGCGACCTCGAGGTCGACCCCCGCGGTCGCGAGGCCAGGCTCAACGACAGGAAGCTCGACCTCACGCCCAAGGAGTTCGAGCTCCTCCTCTACCTCGCCGAGAACGCTGGAACGGTCGTTTCCAAGCAGGACCTGCTCATCGAGGTGTGGCGCCAGCCGTACGGTGGCGCCGACAAGACCGTCGACGTGCACCTCTCCTGGCTCCGCCGCAAGCTGGGTGAGACGGCGAACGAGCCACGTTTCCTCCACACAGTAAGGGGATTCGGCGTCAAGCTCACGGCGCCGGAGGCGTCGTGAGGTCCCGGCTCGCGCTCCTCGTCGCGGCGACGACCACGCTCGTCCTCCTCGCGTTCCTCATCCCGCTCGGCCTGCTGCTCGGCAACGTCGCCGCCGACCGCGCGATCGGCGCCGCGACGCGCGAGGCCGAGACCGTCGTCCCGCTGGTCGCGACCCTCGACCGCGCCACGCTGAAGAACACGCTCGACCTCATCCGTGAGGACGACACCCGCAAGGTGCCGTTGACGGTCTTCCTCGCCGACGGTGCCGTCCTCGGCGTACCCGCCGAACGCACCGACGCCGTCGAGCTCGCCAGCCGCGGCCGCAGCATCACCGTCGACGCGCAGGGCGGGCGCGAGGTGCTGATCGCCGCGGTCGGGCTGCCCGGAGGTACGGCGGTCATCCGTACGTTCGTCTCCGACCAGGACCTCCGCGCCGGCGTCACCCGCGCCTGGCTGATCCTCGGCGGGCTCGGCGCCTGCCTGCTCGCGCTGAGCCTCCTCGTCGCCGACCGGCTCGGCGCCTCGGCTGTACGGTCGGTCCAGCACCTCGACGACGTCGCCCGCCAGCTCGGCGAAGGTGACCTCGACGCGAGGGCCAAGCCAGCGCCGATCAGAGAGCTGAACGAGGTCGGTACGACTCTCAACGCGCTCGCCGAACGCATCCGCGACCTGCTCGCTCGCGAACGCGAATCCGTCGCCGACCTGTCCCACCGGGTCCGAACCCCGCTCACCGTCCTGCGCATCGACGCCGAGGCGCTGAGCGACCAGGCCGAGGCCGAACGCCTCACGCGCGACGTGATCGCCCTCGAGCGCGCCGTGGACCAGGTCATCATCGACGCCCGTCGCGGCACCAAGGACGGCGAGCAGAGCGACGCCACCGAGGTGGTCCGCGAGCGCGTCGAGTTCTGGCGTGCACTCGCCGACGAGGAGGGCCGTACGGTCACCAGCGATCTCCCCGAGGCGCCCACTCCGGTGGCCGTCGGCGCCGACGACCTCGCCGCCTGCCTCGATGCCCTGCTGGGCAACGTCTTCACCCACACGCCCGAGGGAACGGCACTCGCGGTCGAGCTCCGTCTCCGCCCAGCGGGAGGCGCGCTCCTGAGGGTGAGCGACGAGGGCCCGGGCTTCCGCGACGAAGCCGAAGCGCTCAGCCGCGGCGCGAGCGACGCCGGCTCGACCGGGCTCGGTCTCGACATCGTCCGCCGCACGGCCGAGTCGTCCGGTGGAGGAATGGCACTTGGCAACGGCGACCAGGGTGGGGCCAGGATCACCGTGGAGCTGGGGCCTCCGGCAGGTGCGACCGGAGGACGGTAGTGGCCCCGGCTCCCGGCGCGCTGCACGACGAGTCCGAGCGTGACGTTCGTCAACGTTTGTGCCCGCGCCCGGTTGACCGGGCCATAGTGGTCGGCGTGAACCGCTATCTGCTCGACAACCGCAAACCTGAGGCTGGCGAGCGGTTCGTGGCGCTCGCTGAGCTGTTCGATCGGTGGACGTTCCGCCACCTCGACGACCTGGGGCTCGGCGAAGGGTGGCGGTGCTGGGAGGTTGGCGCGGGCGGCGTCTCGGTGCCGCGCGGTCTGGCGGAGCGTGTGGGGACGGGCGGGCGGGTGCTTGCCACCGACATCGACGTGTCGTGGATAGAGCGCGCGGCAGACGGTGTCCTCGAGGTGCGCCGCCATGACGTGGTCCGCGACCCACCGCCGGCCGAGACGTTCGACCTGGTCCACGCCCGGCTGGTGCTGGTCCACCTCGAGGACCGCGCAGCCGCGCTGCAAGTCATGATCGACGCGCTGCGTCCGGGCGGATGGCTGGTGCTGGAGGACGCGGACCCCGCGCTGCAGCCACTCGCCTGCCCGGACGAGCGCGGCCCCGCCGAGCAGCTCGCGAACCGACTGCGCACTCGGATCCGCACCCTGATGGCCGAGCGCGGCGCGGATCTCGCGTACGGTCGCACGTTGCCACGGCTGCTGCGTGAGACAGATCTGAGGGACGTGAGCGCGGAGGCCTACTTCCCGATGGCGTCCCGCGCGTGCTCGACGTTGGAGGCGACCACGGTGCAGCACGTCCGCGATCAGTTGCTGGCCGCGGAGCTGGCGACGCCGGAGGAGATCGAGACGCACCTCGCGAACCTCGCCCGCGGCGATCTGGACCTCATGCTCGCACCGATGATCACCGCCTGGGGCCGGAAGCCGGACTAAGGAGCCGGGTCGCCCTGGCCGCGCGCCAGCGGGGCGCCAGCGGGCGTTGGCATCGTTTGGCAGCGGGCTCCCGTACGTTGCGGATCAGCGCCAGTCGTTCGACCGATGCGGACGCCGCGGACCAGCTCCTAGCCTCACCGACATGGGAGATGAAGCACTTGGAGGTGCAGCGATGGACACGTCCGCGTACTTGAACGGTGTCGTCGAACAGACGAGCACGTTGGCCGACTGGGTGGATGGCAAGGACGCGTCCGCTCCGGTGCCGACCTGTCCGGAGTGGACGCTGGGCGATCTTGTCGACCATGTCGGCGCCGTGCAGCGCATGGTGACGATGCTCGTGGGCGAGCGGATGTCCGAGCCGAGCAGCGCCTACGAACGGTACGTTCCGGGTCCGACCGACTCGGCCCAGTGGCGCGCCTGGCTGAACGACGGCGCGGCCGAAGCGAAGCAGGCGTTCGAGTCGGTCACCGACGACACGCCGGTGTGGGATCCGTCCGGCGACGAAGCGGGCGTGCCGTTCTGGTCACGTCGGCTGTTCGGCGAGGCTTGCGTGCATCGCGCGGACGCGGCTTCGGCGCTCGACGTCCGCTATGAGCTGGCGCCGGAGACTGCCGTGGGGGCCGTCGGGGACTGGCTGGAGAACATGACCTCCCAGGGCTACTGGGAGAACAGGGAGGGCTACGCCGATGCGATGCGCGGCAACGGCCAGACCCTGCATTTCCACGCCACCGACGCACCCGGCGAGTGGCTGGCACGCCGGGAACCGGATCGGGTCGTCCTGGAACGCACCCACGCGGAGGCGGACATCACGGTCAGCGGGCCCGCCGCCGACCTCCTGCTCGTCCTCAGCCGGCGCCGCCCGCTGGGCGAGGCTTCCAGCTTGGAGCTGCGGGGAGATCGGGCCCTGCTCGACCACTGGATCGAACACATGGACTGGATCACCGGCTGACCACTCCCCGTTCGGCCGCTACTCGTAGCCCATGGCGGGGATGATCTCGGCGAGGGATCGTTCGATCAGGGCGCGGGTGGCGGGGTCGAACTGGTCGTCGCGGTGGTTGAGGTCGCGTGGGCGGAACGTCGACGGCGTCTCGAAGTCGTCGACGCCCACGCTCTCGAAGAGGGCCTTGCGCTGGGACGGCCAGTCCGCGGCGAGGTCCTCGGCTCGTACCTCGACGTAGCGCTTGGGGTCGAGGTCGGCGGTCACCTTCCAGGTGAGCCAGCGGTCGTAGATCGGCTTGACCCAGGCGAGCGCGCCGTCGACTGTGGACGGCGCCCAGGACTGGTCGAGATGGGACGCGACCACCGCGACGGGGTGGCGCTTGATATGGACGATGGTCGCCTCGGGGAAGAGCTCCCAGAGGAAGTCCATGCACAGAAGGTTGAACGGCGTCTTCTCGCACCAGATCGGCTTCCCCGCGTCGGCAGCCGCCCCGCCGAACATGGTGTCGACCGCGCGACGAAGGATGCCGATCAGTTCGCTCCGGTCCTTGAAGTACCGCGCGACCACCCACCGGTGACTCTGCCGCTCGAACGGACCCGCGGGCCAGTCGGCGTGGCGAGACCCCGCCGGCGACACCGGCTCGTCGAACGTGTCCACGACGAGCTCCGACCACAGCCGACCGACCGCGTCCCAGTAGTGCCGCTCGCCGATGGCCTGCGGAGCCGTGTGACCGCGATCGAAATCCATCCTGCCAGGTACTCGCACCGTGAGCAGGTCGCTCAGCCTGCGGAGAGCGTCGTCCGCGACATAGTTGTCGTAGCGGGTCGTGAGCGCGTCCGCCAAGTCCCTCAAGCCGCCCGGGTCGACGATGAAATGCGTCTCGATCGGAACCCGATGGATCTGCGGGTGTCCGCCGAGAACGTCCGCGAGCTGCGACGTTCCCGACCGACCGGTACCAGCGACGAAGATCCGCGACGGAGAAGCCATAGGCGCCTAGTCAACCCCGCGACTCATCAACGCGCCAAGCGAATTTCACTGCGAGCACTGCGGACTACGCTCTGTGGGCATGGTGCCGACATCGGTCTCGCTCGAGGAACTGCGACGGCTCGCGGCTGACGTAGGTGAGCGGGAGGGGTGGGACTTCTCCCGCGTACGCATGGATCGCGAACCCAAGCCCTGGACGTACGCGGCGGTGGTCCGCAAGTATCTCCGCCCGACCGATCGCGTGCTCGACGTCGGCACCGGTGGTGGGGAACGGTTCGTCGAGCTCGCCGACGCGTTCGCCAACGGGGTCGGGGTGGATCACGACCCGGAGATGGTCAGCACAGCAAAGCGGAAGCGACCCGACCAGGTCGAGTTCGAGGTCATGGACGCGCGCGACCTGACGTTCGAGCCGGCCAGCTTCGACGTCGCGCTCACCAGGCACGCGCGGATCGACCCGGAGCAGATCGTCAAGATCCTCAAGCCGGGTGGCTACTTCGTCGGCCAGGAGGTCGGCGGCCACTTCAACCAGCTGATCTGGGACGCCTTCGGTTGGGGCAACGAGGGCGCCTACTGGCAGCGCGTCGCCGCGGAGGAAGGCGAAGCGCCGTTCCCCACGATGGACGAGTACGCCGCCCACTTCGCCGCCCTCGGCTGCCGAGTCGTCGCGCAAGCACACACCAACCTCCGCGCCTGGTTCACGGACCTGCCCTCCCTCGTCTTCTACCTGAAGGCAGCACCGTTCCCCGAGGACTTCGACCCGGCCCTCCACCTCGAGCCGTTCAACCGCTACCTCGCCACCTCGGCGACGGACCGGGGCTATGAGACGAACGAGGACACCGATCTCCTCGTTGTCCAGCGGTGCTAGATGTCGACGTGGGAGCCCATGATGACGGTGCGGTCGCGGGGGAGGCCGAAGTGTTCGGCGGCGTCGGCGGTGATGTGGGACGTCGCGATGAACAGGCGCTTGCGCCAGTCGGCGAGGGCGCGGCCTTCGCCGCGGCGGAGCTCGATCTTGGAGAGGAAGTAGGACGCGTTGTCGAGGTCCAGGACGCCTTCGGTCAGAGCCGGGTCGAGCGTACGTAAGGCAGCCGGCACGTCGGGTGCGTCCATGTAGCCGAAGCGCGCGATCACGTGGGTGATGCCGTCGTCGGAGTACCCGAGGTCGTCCACCGAGATCCGCTCCGAAGCAGGCACCCGCGGCACGGGCTGGGTCTCGATCGACACGATCACCACGTGCTCTTGCAGAACGTGGTTGTGCTCCACGTTCGCACGCATCGCCAGCGGCGCGGATTCCTTGCCACGGTTGAGGAAAATCGCCGTTCCCGGAATGCGGGTCGTCGCGGGCGATCCCGTACGGATGAACTCGACGAACTCGCGCAACGACCCCTCGAGCCGCTGCCGTTCGGCGGTCACCACGTCCCGCCCACGCTGCCAGGTGATCATCACCGTGAACGCCGTCAGCCCAATGAACAAAGGCAACCAGGCGCCGTGCACGAGCTTGGTCAGGTTCGCGGCGATGAACAGCAGATCCACCGACAGCAGGAAGGCCGCACCCACGATGACCAGCCACAGCGGCGTACGCCACCTGACCCGGGCGATCACGAAGAACAGCAACGTGGCAACGGTGATCGTCCCCGTCACGGCCATCCCGAACGCGTACGCCAACGCTGCCGACGAGCGGAACGCGAACACCAACGTCAGCACCGACACCATCAGCAGCCAGTTCACCCACGGGACGTAGATCTGCCCCACCGTCGACTCCGACGTGTGCGCGATCCGCAGCCGAGGTAGATATCCCAGCTGCGCCGCCTGCGAAGCCACCGAGAACGCCCCGGTGATCACGGCCTGCGAAGCGATCACCGTCGCCGCCGTCGCCAGCACCACCATCGGGATCCGGCCCCACTCCGGCGTCAGCAGGAAGAACGGACTGCTGATCGACGACGGATCCCGCAACACCAGCGCACCCTGGCCGAGGTAGCTCAACACACAAGCGGGAAAGACCAAAACGAGCCACCCGCGTGTGATCGCCCGCCGGCCGAAGTGCCCCATGTCCGCGTACAAAGCTTCGGCACCGGTCACCGACAGCACGATCGCCGCGAGCGCGAAGAACGCGATATGGAAATGCCCAGCCAGGAAGCCGATCGCGTACGTCGGCGACAACGCCTTGAGGATCTCCGGGTACGTGACGATGCCGGCGATCCCACAAGCCCCGATCGCCGCGAACCACACGATCATCACAGGGCCGAATGCGCGCCCCACAGCCGCGGTCCCGCGCCGCTGCACCAGGAAGAGCCCGACGATGATCACGGCCGTCAGCGGGATGATCAGCGACTCGAACGACGGCTGGATGACCTTCAGACCCTCGACCGCGGACAGTACCGAGATCGCCGGCGTGATCATGCTGTCGCCGAAGAACAACGACGCACCGAAGATCCCCACGCCGGCGAGAATCAATGCCGCCCGCTTGCCGCTGCGCGACCCCCAGCGGCGCAGCTGCGTGATGAGGGCCATGATGCCGCCCTCGCCGTCGTTGTCGGCGCGCATCGCGAGCAGGATGTACGTGACGGTGACGATGATCATCACCGACCAGAAGATCAACGACACCACGCCGGACACGTTGTTGGCGCTGACCGGGACCGGGTGCGGGTCGGCCGGGTTGAACACCGTCTGCAGCGTGTAGATCGGGCTCGTTCCGATGTCGCCGAAGACCACACCTAACGCACCGACGACGATCGCCAGCCGGACGGTGTCACGTACGGCGGTCGGGTGATGCGGCGGAGGCTCCGTCTCCAGCGGGCCCGAAGCCCCGGCCCCTACCGTCTCCGACGCCCATCCCCCGCGTGATGCTGCTGCTGCTCAGACACTCGCTGGACGATACCCGCGCGAGGTCAGACCTGGCCGAACCAGACCATGGACTGGCCGTGGGGACGGCTCCAGGCGAGCGGTGTCCCGTCCAGCGAGAGGAGGTTGTGGAGCGCCTCGCTCGGCGGGCTGGGCAGGTGGTCGAACGGGAGCACGTCGGCGGCCTCGTTCGCGATCCAGTGGCCCGGCAGGTCGCGTACGACGTCGGCGAACGCCAGTCGCTTCTCCATCGGGACCTGATACAGCACCGAGGTGTGGAACACGACCAGCGTCGCGTCCGGCGGCGCCGAACTGGCGAGCGCCAGCAGGTCGTCGACCAGGTCACCGCGCACCAGCCGAGGAGGGTCGGCCGCGGCCACCTTGGCGGCGGCGACCAGCCGGGCGCGGCGATGGGTGTGCTCGGGCCAGATGAGGGCCTCGAGCCAGGCGACGTCTTCGGGATCGGTGACGTCGAGCGGGTTGAGGTCCAGGCCGGCTCGCCAGACGACGTCGGGCCTGGTCGTCGGTGGCGTGAGTCCCTCGGTTTCGCAGTCCAGGACGGGCTCGCCGTCGCCGACCTGGTGATCGCCGTAGCGGTAGGCGTACTTGTCCGGGTAGAGGCAGAGCCCGGCGCTGGCGCCGACCTCGATGAGGGCGAGCGGCTGAGGCAGGGCGGCAAGGACGGGGAGGAGGACGGCACAGCGCCCGGCCTCGTTCGTCTGGGTAGCTCGTACGCGCATCTCGGCGGAGATCGTCGGCCAGTGCGTGACCGCGTAGTCGACGAAGTCGGCCTCCTTGTCGACGGGCCCGCCGAGGTAGCGGACGACGCCGTAGAGGAGGTTCGGCTGGCGCTTGCTCTCGGGGAGAGTGTCGAGCAGGGCGAGGAGTTCGCCGGACTGGGTGACGGCGAGCGACAGCCGTTCGTACGTCGGCGAAACTCCGCGGGCGTCCTGAGCGGCGAACGTGGCGTACAGATCGGCGGTCGACACGCCACCGACGTTAGTCGTCCTCGGACGAGTCGTGCGCGTCGGTGTTCGTGCCCATCCGCCCCTCGGGCGCCTGCCCGGCGTTCGTGACATGCCGGTGCTCCTGCAGGAACTTCGCCCGCTCGGGGTCCTGCTGCTCCAGATCGATCTCGCGCGGATCCTCCCCCGGTGTCGCGCCTTCCTTGGTCCACCGATCGGTTCCTTGCGGTTCGCTCATGTGGGTGGCCGTACCCGGATTCCACCCGAAGACACCACGGGCAAGGATCGGCCGGGATCAGCGGTCTTCGGTGGCGAAGACTTCCTTGGCGACGAGGATGGCGGACATGGCGCGGGGCCAGCCGGCGTAGAAGGCGAGGTGGATGATCGCTTCGTTCAGCTTGTTTTCGGTGAGCCCGTTCCGCTTGCCGAGGGCGAGGTGGCTGCGCAGCTGTTCGGTGCTGCCCCTCGTGACGAGGGCGGCGCGCGGGTGAGGTCCCTGGGATCAGGTCGCCGACGACGCTGCCTGCTCGGTGGCGAGGTCTTCCTGGGACGCGGCCCAGGAGGCGAGCAGCTTCAGGGCGTCGGCGGCGGGGCTGCCGGTGGGGGCTGTGTAGACGTTGAGCTGGAGGCCGGGCGCGGAGGGAAGCTCCATGGCCTCGAAGTCGAGGTCGAGCTGGCCGACGACGGGATGGCGGAGCCGTTTGTGCCCACTGCGGTGGAAGCGTACGTCCTGCGACGCCCATCGTTCACGGAACAACGTGCTCCGAGTGGACAGCTCGCCGACCAGCTCGATGAGCGCCTTGTCGTGCGGGTTGCGGCCGGCCTCGAGGCGCAGCATCGCGGCGGAGTCCCTGGCGACCTTGTCGTAGTCGACGAAGAACTGCTCGGCCGCCGGGTCGAGGTAGACGAAGCGGGTGGTGTTGGCCGGGCGGCGCGGGTCGGCGAGGACGGGTGCGTAGAGCGCGCGGGCGAGCTGGTTCATCGCGAGGATGTCGTGCCGGCCGTTGCGGATCCAGGCGGGTGCGTCGCCGATCGCGTCGAGCACCTGCTGGAGCGCCTGGCGAACGCCCGCGGCAGGCGTACGCCGTCGGCCCGGCCCCGCGCCACCGGACTGCCGCGCCAAGGCGAACAGGTGCTCGCGCTCGGCCTCGTCCAGCTGGAGGGCGGAGGCGAGCGCGTCCAGCACGCTGTCGGAGGCGCCGGCGAGGCTGCCGCGTTCCATCCGTACGTAGTAGTCGACCGACACCCCGGCGAGCAGGGCGACCTCCTCGCGCCGCAGCCCCTGGACGCGGCGGTTGCCGCCGTACGCGGGGAGTCCCGCCTGGTCAGGGGTGATGCGGGCCCGCCGCGAGCTGAGGAACTCGCGGATCTCCGAGCGCAGGTCGATGGTCGCCATGTGTTTCTCCTATGTCAAGCCGCGACCGCGTGTCCAGTCGTCGCGGTCGAGGTGTTGGTCGAAGGGTTGTTCTTCAGGGTTTGGTAGACGACTCGGGCGAGGCGTCGTTTGAGGCAGCGGAGGGCTTCGGTCGTGGAGTTGCCGGCGGCGAGGCGCTTGTCGTAGTAGGTCCGTCCGAGGCCGGGTCGCTGGAGTTGAGTGACGGCGATGCGGTGCAGGGCGGCGTTGAGCTGGCGGTTGCCGGACTTGTTCATCCGGACCCTGCCTGCGGTGCGCCCTGACCAGACCGGGATCGGGGCGACGCCGGCGTGCATGGCGTACTTGGCCTCGTCGCCGAACCGGTGGATCCCGGCGGTCTCGCCGACGATCTTGGCTGCGGTGAGCGGGCCGCAGCCGGGCACCTCCAGCAGTGCGGGTGCCTGGACCTTCACCAGGCCGGTGATCTCTTGCTCGAGCGCGTTGATGCGGCCGGTCACTGTGTCGATGTCGTCGAGCAGCTCGCGGGCCAGGCGGGCATCGATCCCGTCCAGGTCGTGGAGGACGTCGGCTAGCTGAGCGCGGGTCTTTGCTCGGTCCAACGACTTCGGTGCGGGTCATGTGGGTCGATGGTGGGGTCGATGCGGTGGAGGTGCCAGCGGAACCGGTTGATCACCTGGGTGCGGTATCTGACCAGGTCATCGCGGTGATCAACGAGCAGCTTCAGTTCCCGAGAGGCGTCGGCGTGGCATGCCCGCGGCAGGTCCGGCTCGCGCAGCACCGCACGGGCGACCGCGAGCGCATCGATCGGGTCGGACTTGCCCCGGGTGCGGGCGGTCCGGCGCTGCTCGGCCATCAGCTTCGGCGGCACCCGCACCACCGACTGGCCGGCAGTGAGCAGGTCGATCTCCAGCCGCGCCGACAGATGACGACAGTCCTCGATACCCCACCGCAAGTCCGGGCCGAACTCGAGCTGGGCCCATCGCACCGCCTTGTCATGGCCCTTGCTGGTCGCCTCCACAGTGAACTGGCCAAGCTTGCGGCCAGCCTCGTCGACCGCCACGAACGTGTGCGTCCGCTTGTGCACATCGGCACCAACAACAACCATGGTGGTTGCCTCCCTCACCTGATCAGTGATGGACGGTTGGCCCGGTCGGCGGACACATCTCAGTGGGGGCGACGCCACGCTCCTATCAAGTCACGCCGACCGGGTCCTTCACACCCAGATATCGGCAAAACGCATGCTCGCCAGACTCGCGCCGGCATCCACGGTATGAGCCAGACACCCAGGTACTCAGGATCCAACCAGCCGCAGTAGCGGCGAAGCTCACCCTGACACTGACCCCACGGTAGGCGCCGGGCCGACCGAGTGAGGGGCCCTGGCAGTACCTGGAACGAGCGTCACTCCCCCGTACGGGCAGATCCGCGGTGAACTAGGGAGCATGACCGCCGCGCAGAACAGCCTCGTCAAGCTCAACAACGGTGTCGAGATGCCGATCCTCGGCTTCGGCGTCTTCCAGGTACCCGACGAGCAGACCGAGCAGGTCGTCACCGACGCGCTCGCCGCCGGCTACCGGTCCATCGACACCGCCGCCTCGTACGGCAACGAGGAAGCCGTCGGCCGGGCGATCGCCGCCAGCGGCATCCCGCGCGACGAGCTGTTCGTCACCACCAAGCTGTGGATCCAGCACACCGGCGTCGACACCGCCAAGCGCGAGTTCGACAAGTCGCTGCGGAACCTGGGCTTGGACTACCTCGACCTGTACCTCATCCATCAGCCCCTCGGTGACTATTACAGCTCCTGGCACGCCATGCAGGACCTGTACGGCGAGGGCCTGATCAAGGCGATCGGGGTGTCCAACTTCTACCCCGACCGGCTCGTCGACCTCCGCACGCACAACGACGTCGTCCCGGCGGTCAACCAGGTCGAGACCCACCCGTTCTTCCAGCGCACCGCAGACCAGGAGCTCATGCGCGAGCACGGCGTGCAGATCGAGTCCTGGGGCCCGTTCGCCGAGGGCCGGAACGACCTGTTCACCAACCCCACGCTGACCCAGATCGGCAACGCTCACGGCAAGTCCGTCGCCCAGGTCGTGCTGCGCTGGCTGATCCAGCGCGACGTCGCGGTCATCCCGAAGTCCGTACGCCCCGACCGGATGGCCGAGAACCTCGACGTCTTCGACTTCGACCTCACCGACGACGAGCTGAGCCAGATCTCGGCCCTCGACACCGGCGCGAGCCTGTTCTTCGACCACCGCGACCCCGCGATGGTCAGCTGGCTCGGCGGCCGCCGCGTCGACTGACTCGACCCGATGACCCACCGCCGCATTCTTCTCCAAGGCGCCCTGCTCGGCGCGGCCAGCACCGCGCTCGGCTGTGCGACGGGCAGCAAGCCTCCGCGCGAGACGAGCACGGTGCTGCTGGCGTACTTCTCCCGCCCAGGTGAGAACTACTGGAACGGCGGCCGCAGACGGCTCACGGTCGGCAACACGCAGGTCGTCGCGCAGCTGATCGGTCGCCTCCTCCGCTGCGACGTGCACCGCAGCGAGGCCGCCGACCCGTACCCGGACGCCTACGACCCGACGGTCGAACGCAACGTCCAGGAACAGGACGCCGACGCGCGGCCGGCCATCGCCAACCCGCTGGCCTCGGTCGAACGCTACGACACGGTCCTGCTGGGCAGCCCGATCTGGAACGTCCGCGCACCGATGATCATATCGACGTTCGTCGACGGACTCGATCTCAGCGGCAAGACGATCCATCCGTTCACCACTCACGCGATGAGCGGCCTGGGTACGACCGAACGCGACTACGCCGCGTCGTGTCCCGGAGCGACCATCGGCGAAGGACTCGCCGTACGCGGGGAGGAGACCGCCAACGCACGTTCCAGCGTCGAGTCGTGGCTACGCCTCATCGGCCTGCTCACCACCTGACCTCGTTACCCAATCGGCAAGGAGAACGCCATGGACACTCGCACTCTCGGCGGACTGAACGTTTCCGCGATCGGCTTCGGCTGCATGGGACTCAGCCACGGCTACGGCGCCGCGGTCGACCAGCAGGACGGCGTCGCGCTCATCCGCGCCGCCGTCGACCGTGGTGTCACCTTCTTCGACACCGCGCAGGTCTACGGCCCGTTCAGCAACGAGGAGCTGGTCGGACAAGCGCTGGCGCCGATCCGCGACCAGGTGGTCATCGCCACCAAGTTCGGCTTCGCCTACGAGGGTGGCCGTTCCACCGGTCTGAACAGCAAGCCGGAGCACATCAAGGCCACGGTCGAAGACTCCCTCAGCAGGCTCGGCGTGGACCGCATCGACCTGCTCTACCAACACCGCGTCGACCCTGACGTACCGGCCGAGGACGTCGCCGGCACGGTGAAGGAGCTCATCGCCGACGGCAAGGTCGGACACTTCGGCCTGTCCGAGGCCGGTGTCGACGTCATTCGCCGTTCCCATGCCGTCCAGCCGGTCGCCGCCCTGCAGAGCGAGTACTCCCTGTGGTGGCGTGAGCCCGAGGCCCAGATCCTGCCTACTCTGATCGAGCTCGGCATCGGGTTCGTCCCGTTCAGCCCACTGGGCAAGGGATTCCTCACCGGCGCGATCAGCTGCACGACCACGTTCAGCGACAAGGACGTACGCAACAACCTGCCGCGCTTCACCGAGCAGGCCCGCGCCGACAACCAGGCCATCGTCGACCTGCTGTCAGAAATCGCCGCCCGCAAGAACGCGACCAACGCCCAGCTCGCCCTCGCCTGGCTGCTCGCCCAGCACCCGTCGATCGTGCCCATCCCCGGCACCACGAAGCTCTCCCGCCTCCAGGAGAACCTCGCGGCGGCCGAGGTCGGCCTCACCCCCGCGGAGCTCGCCGAGATCACCAAGGCTTCGGACCAGGTCGACTACCACGGAGACCGCTACCCCGAGCACATGCAACGGTGGATCAACCGCTGACCTCCTCGCCGCCGGCGCGTGCGTGAACGATGTCCTCGACGGCCTTGGGGAGGGTGGTCTCGAAGTCGATCAGCCGAGCCCAGGTCAGCGTGATCGTGACCACCGCCATCTGGTCGAACAGCGCACGCACGTTCTCCTCCCAGGGCTGGCGCTGGTCCTCGGGCAGGCGCCTGGTCGAGGCTCGCACGTAGACGTCGGGCACCCCGTCGACGATCTCCACCTCGGCCGTGCCGCGGAGCAGCAGTGTCTTCGGCGGGTAGGTCTCGGTGTCGATGGTGATCGCGACCTGCGGGTTCGCCCGCAGCGCCTCGTTCTTGGCCGAGCCCATCACGGAGGCGAACCTGAGGTGGGTGCCGTCCCAGTCGTATCCGACCGGTACGACCCGGGGCGCCCCGTCGAGCCCGGTATAGGCGATCCGAGCGGGGATCTGGGACTCCAGCAGTTGCCGTGCGTACGGCCTCGCCATGATCTCGGCGATCTTCTCGGCACTCAGCGTTGCGGACATGTCGGTCTACCTTTCGGGCGCGTTTCGTCAACGCCACAACGAAAGTCGCGGCGTTCGGTGGTGTTGGGGGCTCAGGCCTGCCGGTGGCGCTGGATGGCCTCGGCCATCCGCTTGATGCGGTGCAGGCGGTTGTTCCAGGTGGAGCCGACCGTCGACAGTTGCGCGACGGCGCGGGCGAGTTGGGCCTCGTCGACCTCGTAGCGGCGTTCACGTCCGGACGGTGTGCCGTGGACCAGCCCGACCCGGTCGAGTACGCCGAGGTGCTTGGCGACCGCCTGTCGAGTGACCGGCAGCTGGTCGCTCAGGGTGGTCGCCGTACCGCCGCTATCGGCGAGCAGCAGGTCGAGCATCCGCCGTCGGGTGGGATCGCCGACCGCTGACCAGAGGTCGTCGTCGATGGCGTCGCTCATGGGGTGGCAGCCAGCCGGGTGAGGTACCCCCCGAGCCGGGGGAGGAAGTGGTCCCAGGCGCGGGCGTGGTCGGTGTACTTGGTCTCGAGCTCGGCTCCCTGCCAGCCCTTCTCGCGGTACCCGGTCTCGGTGAAGCGCAGCAACGTGCCCGTGCCGGAGGGGACGAGGTCGAACGTCACCAGCAGCGAGTTGTCCGCCGTCGCGACCTCGTTCTCGTCGTGCGTCCAGCGGAACGCGAACCGCCGCGGCGGTTCGACCTCGATCACCGTGACCGCGACGACCTTCGTGTCGCCGAACGAGACCGTCCCCGTGGCGCCGGGTACGGGCTCGAGGTCAGCCTCGTCCGGCCACCACTCCCGCAGATGCTCGGGCGTGCTGATGACCTCGTACACCACCTCGGGCGTGGCCTCGACGTGGATCTCCCGTTCGACGCTGCCGTACTCCATCGTGCTCTCCCGACATTCTCGCAACCTTTGGTTGCGGATAACTGTAGGGTGGCATCCAAGAATGCGCAACCATCGGTTGCTCGAACCGTCAGAGTCGGACCGCGACGCCGGCGGAGCCCGGGCGATCGTGGAGCTCGAGGTTGGCGAGGTCGACTCCCTTGGGGAGGTCGAAGACGAGGATGCCGTCGACCTTGGCGCCTGGGTTGATGTCCGTGCGGTACGCGCCGTCGCCGCCGCGGGCTATCGCGGCCTCGGTGTCGGGGACGTACGTGGTCCCCTCCGCGTCGTAGCCGCGCTGGTTCTCGTCGGCGAACTGGGCGGCCTCGCTGCCTCCGTTCGCCACCACGAGCCGGACGAGCACGTAGCGCCCCTTCGCCTTTCGCTTGCCGAACGTGGTGCCGCCCTCCTCCACGCCGGTCACGGTGAACGTCAGCGCGCCGTCGCGGGCCGGTTCTTCGCTTCGTACGGTGCGGGTCGGCACCGGGCGAGGGCTCGGCGGTGGGGCGGCCGGCGTTCGGCTGACGCTCGGCGTCGGCCTCGGTGTCGTAGGCGTCGGCGTCGGCTCGGGGACAGGCACAGGCTCGGCCGAGGTCGGCAGCGAAGTCGGCACGGACACCGATGGCGTCGGGCTCGCGGTCGGCGCCGGATCCGGGTTGTTCAGCACGCCGACGACGACAGCCACGACCACGCAGACGCCGATCACGATGAGCACGAGAACGCGGCCGCGACGCCACCATGGGTCGGTCATGGACGCACATCCTGCCGCAGCCGGCTTTATTCACGGCGTGAAGCAAAGCCAGTATCGGCCACGGGTAAAACCTTGACGATGGAAAGAAAATCGGGTCAGGTGGAGACTCCGTCGCCCCGCAAGGAGACTCAGCATGCGGAATCTGAGGCATCTCGGAACGTTGTCGGCCGTCGCGGCGCTTGTCGTGGGCGGCATCGGCGCCGCGCAAGGATCGAGCGGACCCGACGTTCAGCCCACGCAGAAGCAGAGCCAAGCCCAGCAGGAGACCAACGGGAAGGCCAACGTCGTCACGGCACCGACCGCGCAGGCGACTGCCGAGCCGGCGCCCTACCGAGGCTGGAGCAGCTGGAGCATGCAGTCCAGCAACTACCCCGGCCTCAACCCCAGAGGCGGCGCGAGCTGGCTGCACGAGGAGAACCTGCTCAAACAGGCCCGCGCGATGGCCAAGCACCTGAAGAAGTACGGCTACGAGTACATCAACATCGACTCCGGCTGGTCCGCCACCTGGGACTGGCACGGACAGTTCGACGCCAACGGCCGCGCGGCGCCCGACAAGGAGCGCTTCCCCAGAGGCATGAAGTACGTCGCCGACGAGCTCCACAAGCTCGGCCTCAAGGCCGGCATCTACCTCCCCGTGGGCCTCGACAAGGGCGCGTACGAGAAGGGCGATCTCCCCATCGCGGGAGCCGCCGACAGCACCTGCTCCCTCTACGACATCGTCTACGACGACAAGCGCAGCACGAACGGCTGGGACAGCGCGTACAAGATCGACTTCAGCAAGCCCTGCGCCCAGGCCTACATCGACTCGCAGGCAGCCATCATCGCCAGCTGGGACTACGACTTCCTCAAGCTCGACGGCGTCGGCCCCGGCTCGTTCAAGCAGGGCCCCAACTACGACAACCGCGCCGACGTCGAGGCGTGGCACAAGGCGATCGCCAAGACCGGAAGGCAAATGCACTTCCAGGTCTCCTGGTCGCTCGAGCGTTCCGCGATCGACACCTGGCAACAGTTCGCCGACAGCTGGCGGCTCGACACCGATGTCGAGTGCTACTGCGACACGCTCGTCACCTGGCACGGCAGCGTCAGCAACCGCTTCTACGACGTGCCGCCGTGGGTTCAGCACTCCGGCAACGGCGGCTGGAACAACCTCGACACGATCAACGTCGCGGTCGGCAAGATGGACGGCCTCACCGAGGCCGAGCGGCGCGCGTACATGACCCTCTGGGCGATCAGCGCCGCACCACTGTACGCCGGCGACGACCTCACCCAGATTGACAAGCTGGGCTGGGAACTCCTTACCAACAAGGAAGTTCTCGCCATCAACAGCGCCGGAAGGGCCGCGAGCCCGGTCACGCCGAAGGTCCCGCAGCAGGTCTGGCGGGTCCAGAACGCCGACGGCAGCTACACGGTCGCGCTGTTCAACCTGGACAAGCACTCCGCGATCGTCGAGGCGAACTGGTCCACCCTCGGCTTCACCGGCAGCGCGCAGGTACGCGACAGCTGGTCGGGCAAGAACCTCGGAACCCATGACGACAGCTGGTTCGCCAAGCTCCCCGCGCACGGCACGCGGCTGCTGAACGTCAAGCCGAAGCGAGCGGCGACGTCGTACGAGGCCGAGGCGGCGGGCAACACGCTGACCGGGTCGGCCAAGATCTCGGGCTGCGAAGGCTGCGCGGGCGGGCTGAAGGTCGGCGACCTGGGCGAGGGCGCATCCGTTGCCCTGAAGGGAATCCAGGTCGCCAAGGCCGGGACGTACGACGTGACCGTCTCCTACACCGACGGCTCCGACGGCCGCCAGATCGGCATCGCGGCCAACGGCGGCGCCGTTCAGAAGGTGACGCTCGGTGGTGGGGGCGACGACCTCTGGGATCGCGTCCACAGCACGACGTACCGGCTCGCTCTGCAGAAGGGCGCGAACACGATCACGTTCGGCAACGTCGGCGGGTACGGCCCGGACGTCGACAGAGTGACGGTCCAAGCCCGATAGAGCAGGAGGCCTGCGGCCCACGGGGCCGCAGGCCTCGCTCACACGTCAAGCAGGTAACGCTCTTCGGGACTGAGCCGGTCCCAGACGAGCTTGCGGATGTGCTCGCGCTGGTCGGTCTGCTGCGGCTCGTCGCGCCGGACGTAGGACAGCGTCAGACCCCGGCGCGGCTGGTCGGTCGAGTTGAGCGTCCCGCCGTGCCAGAGGTGACTGTTGAAGATCACCACCGTTCCAGCCGGTGCCTCCACCAGGACCTGGTCCGGGTGCGGCGCCAGCAGGTCTTCCAGGTCGTCGGACGGCATGCGTTCCCAACGGTGCGATCCGGGGACCACGCGCGTCGCCCCGTTCGCCTCGGTGAAGTCGTCGAGCATCCACATCGAGTTGCAGATGTGGAAGTCGCCGTCCTTCACGGCAGTGGCCCAGTCCGGGTGCAACGCCTGGTTTCCCTCTCCAGGAAGGGCGGACCGCATGTTCAACGAGTTCACCCGCAGCTCGCCGACGACGTGAGCCGCGGCGGCCAGCACCTGCGGTTGGGTGAACAGCGGCAGGAACATCGCGCCCTTGTTGAACAGGTCCGCCACCATCGTCGCGCCCACCTGCTGCCCGGCCTCAATACCGGCGGCCCCGCCCTCCAGGCGCTGGAGCTCGTCGGTCCGCGTACGGAAGACGGCCAGCGCCTCGTCGTCGAGCAGCCGGCCGAGGTTCAGGTAGCCGTCGGCGTCGAGCCGCGCCAGCTGATCGGGCGTCAGGGCTTTGGCCGGGGTCGCGCCCAGCGCTTCCAGAACAGTCAAGGTCTGTGTCGACATCACGTTGTCATTGCACCGGGACCCGCGACCGGACGACAAGCGAGCGGCCGCCGGGGTCGTTGCACGGATCGCCGATCCGCCGGCCCGACTTGTTGGAGAGATCTCGGGATAGAGGCCGACATCTGTCCAACAACTCGCCGACGCTCACAACTGGCGAGTGGCGGGTGGTGGTGGCGATCGACTTGTTGGAGAGATCTCGGGATAGGGGGCGACATCTGTCCAACAACTCCGCCGGCGGAGCGGGCTAGGGGGCGCGGAGGGCGCCGGGGGTGCGTCCGAGCGCCTGCTTGAGGTGCCGGGTCAGGTGGCTCGCCGAGTGGTAGCCGCACCGGGTGGCCACGGCCGCGAGGGTGAGGTTGGAGGTCTGCAGCAGCTCTACAGCGTGGTGGAGCCGGATCTCCCGCAGCCGTTCCTGTGGTGATCGGCCGAGCTCGGCGCCGAACATCGCCCGCAGCGTCGAGGTCGAGACGCCGACCTCCCGAGCCAGGTCGGCCACGAGGCAGCGCGACCCGTACCGCTCCTCGAGCAGCTGCTCGACCGCGTTCACGATCGTCCGGGCGCGCGACGGCGTACGGTCGGCGGCGAGGCGACGGAGCGTGACGTCGACGACGTTCACGAGCGAGTCGACCATGGTCGGCGAGTGCTCGTCGACGGTCGAGCTCTCGCTCACCAGTGCCGCGAGCGCGCTGCCGAGCCGTTCCGTCCCCGAGTCCACCGCGACCCGCGGCCAGGGCAGATCGGGCTGGGCGTCGAGCAGCAGGTAGTAGTTCGAGTACGCGGTGTGCGCGACCTCGGCGTGGTCGAGGTGCGGTGGGATGGTGAGGATCGTTCCCGGGCCGACCTGGTACGGCACCCCGTCGATCAGCGCGTCGATGTGACCCGATCGGTAGAGCGTGACTTTCCACGCCGCGTAGTGGTGCGGAGCGGCGTGCCGCCCCCTCGGCGCACTGTAGGCGCCGACCGCGACGAACGTCGGAGTGCTCATGTCTCCTGCCTTTCCGGGCAATCGACATTAAAGGATGAGCAAAGATGCCTCGCGGATCGCCCCACGCTCACGTGCAATCCTCCCCGAGGAGGAGGTCGACTCATGCGAAATGTCATGGGCATCGACCTGTCGAACTCGACATACTGACCCCGTGTTGTTCCGATTGTTGCGCGAATCGTTGCGCCCCTACGGCCGCCCCCTCACGTTCATCGTGGTGTTGCAACTGATCCAGACCCTGGCCACGCTCTACCTGCCCACCCTCAACGCCGACATCATCGACAAGGGAGTCGTCACCGGCGACATCCCGTACATCATGCGGATCGGCGGCGTCATGCTCGTCATCTCGCTGGTGCAGATCGTCTGCCTCGTCGGCGCGGTCTACTTCGGTGCACGGACCGCGATGGGAGTGGGCCGCGACCTCCGCGGTGCCGTGTTCGCCCGCGTGCAGGCCTTCTCCACCCGCGAGGTCGGCCGCTTCGGCGCGCCGTCGTTGATCACGCGGACCACCAACGACGTGCAGCAGGTCCAGATGCTCACGCTGATGGCGTTCACGCTGATGGTGTCGGCGCCGATCATGGGCGTGGGCGGCATCATCCTGGCGCTGCAGCAGGACGTTCCGCTGTCGTCGATCCTGCTCGTCGTCGTGCCCGTTCTGGGCATCGCGGTCGGGCTGCTGATCACGCGGATGCGCCCGCTGTTCCGGAGCATGCAGGACCGCATCGACCAGATCAACCGCGTACTGCGCGAGCAGATCACCGGCGTCCGTGTGATTCGCGCGTTCGTCCGTGACGAGCGGGAGCAGGAGCGCTTCGGCGAGGTCAGCACCGACCTGCTCGACGTGTCGGTGAAGGTCGGCAAGCTGATGTCGGCGATGTTCCCGATCGTGATGCTGGTGATGAACGTTTCCAGCGTCGCGGTGATGTGGTTCGGTGCCCACCGGATCGACAGCGGCGGGATGGAGATCGGCGCGCTGACGGCGTTCCTCTCCTACCTGATGCAGATCCTGATGGCCGTGATGATGGCGACGTTCATGTTCGTCATGGTCCCTCGTGCCGAGGTCAGCGCCGAGCGGATCGCCGAGGTGCTCGACACCGACTCCAGTGTGGTGCCGCCGGCCAAGCCGGTCAGCGCGGGCGGTGTGCACGGTCACCTGGAGCTCAGCGGCGTCGACTTCGGTTATCCCGGAGCCGAGGAGCCGGTGCTCTGCGGCATCGACCTGATTGCGAGACCGGGCGAGATCACGGCGGTGATCGGGAGTACGGGCAGCGGTAAGACGACGCTGATCAACCTGATCCCGCGGTTGTTCGACGCGACGGGCGGCTCTGTGCTGGTCGACGGTGTCGACGTCCGCGAGCTCGATCCGGAGATGCTGAACAAGGCTGTGGGCCTCGTTCCGCAGCGTCCGTACCTGTTCTCCGGAACGGTGGCGTCCAACCTGCGTTACGGAAACGAGGACGCGACCGACGAGGAGCTGTGGAACGCGCTCGACATCGCGCAGGCACGCGACTTCATCGAGCGGATGGAGGGCCAGCTCGAGGCGCCGATCTCGCAGGGCGGCACGAACGTGTCCGGTGGTCAGCGGCAACGTCTCGCGATCGCGCGGGCGCTCGTTCGGCGGCCGGAGATCTACCTGTTCGACGACTCGTTCTCCGCGCTGGACTACGCGACGGACGCGGCGCTTCGGGCAGCCCTCACCCGGGAGATCGCGGACGCGACGGTCGTGATCGTCGCGCAGCGCGTGAGCACGATCCGGCACGCTGACCGGATCGTCGTTCTGGACGAGGGTCGGGTCGTGGCGACCGGAACACACCACGAGTTGATGGAATCGGACGAGACGTACCGCGAGATCGTGCTGTCTCAGCTCACCGAGCAGGAGGCGGCATGAGCACGCAGGACGGCCAAGCGCCCAACGGGCACAAGCCAAACGGCCAATCTGCTGAGGTGACGACGGAGAACGGCCAGTCGTCCGACGAGCAGGCGCCCGCGACGACCGCTGCCGGCGAGCGGGTCACTCCGCAACGTGGCCCGGGCGGCGGCCAGGGCTTCCGCGGCGGGCCGGCGGCGTTCATGGGTGGCCCGTCGATGGAGAAGTCCCTTGATTTCAAGGGCTCCAGCATGCGGCTGATTAAGGCGCTGTCGCCGGAACGGTTCCTGATCATCGTGACCCTGCTGCTCACCGCGGGCAGCGTCGCGCTGTCGGTGATCGGGCCCAGGGTGCTCGGACACGCGACCGACCTGATCTTCAACGGCATTCTCGGCAAGCAGATCCCTGCCGGCGTGACGAAGGAGGAGGCGGTCGCCGGGCTTCGGGCGCGCGGCGAGGACACGCTCGCCGACCTGTTCAACTCGGTCGATCTCACGCCAGGACAGGGCATCGACTTCGATCAGGTCGCCCGGATCCTGACGTTCGTCCTGGTGATCTACATCGGTGCGTCGTTGCTCATGCTGTTCCAGGGTTGGCTGACGACGTCGATCGTGCAGCGCGCGGTCTTCCGGATGCGCGAGGCGGCGGAGTACAAACTGTCGAAACTGCCGTTGAAGTACTTCGACCAGCAGCCGAAGGGTGAGGTGCTGAGCCGGGTCACGAACGACATGGACAACCTGGCGCAGACGCTGCAGCAGACGTTGAGCCAGATGGTGACGTCGCTGCTGACGATCGTCGGAGTGCTGACGATGATGTTCCTGATCTCGCCGATCCTGGCGGTGATCGCGTTGGTCACCGTTCCGCTTTCGGTGGTGATCGTGGCGGTCATCGGCAAGCGGGCGCAGCCGCAGTTCGTCAAGCAGTGGGCGACGACAGGTCAGCTGAACGCGCACATCGAGGAGATGTACACCGGACACCAGCTGGTGAAGGTGTTCGGCCAGCAGGACCACGCGGAGAAGATGTTCGAGGAGCACAACGCGACGCTGTTCAACGCGAGCTACCGGGCGCAGTTCATCTCCGGGTGTATCCAGCCGGCGATGTTCTTCATCGGCAACATCAACTACGTGCTGGTGGCGGTCGTCGGTGCGCTGCGGGTGGCGTCGGGCGCGCTGTCGCTCGGTGACGTGCAGGCGTTCATCCAGTACTCGCGGCAGTTCAGCCAGCCGCTGACGCAGGTGGCGTCGATGGCCAACCTGCTGCAGTCGGGTGTCGCTTCGGCGGAGCGGATCTTCGCGCTGCTGGACGCCGAGGAGCAGTCGCCGGAGCCTACGACGCCGGCGCGGCCGTCGGTCGTTCGCGGGCGGGTGCAGTTCGAGAACGTCTCGTTCCGCTACCTCGAGGACAAGCCGCTGATCGAGAACCTCTCGCTCACGGTGGAGCCCGGTCAGACGGTCGCGATCGTCGGTCCGACCGGGGCCGGGAAGACCACGTTGGTCAACCTGCTCATGCGGTTCTACGAGATCGACTCCGGTCGCATCACGTTGGACGGCGTCGACGTCTCGAAGATGACGCGGGAGGAGCTGCGCGACCAGACCGGCATGGTGTTGCAGGACACCTGGCTGTTCGGCGGGTCGATCGCGGACAACATCGCGTACGGCGCCGAGACCGACGTGTCGATGGAGCGGATCACCGAGGCCGCGCAGGCGACGCATGTGGACCACTTCGTGCGGACGCTGCCGGACGGGTACGACACGAAGATCGACGAGGAGGGGTCGAACGTCAGTGCGGGCGAGAAGCAGCTGATCACGATCGCGCGCGCGTTCCTCGCCGAGCCGGCGATCCTCATCCTGGACGAGGCGACGAGCTCGGTCGACACCCGGACAGAGCTGCTGATCCAGCGGGCGATGAACTCGCTGCGAACCGGGCGGACGTCGTTCGTGATCGCGCACCGGCTGTCCACCATCCGCGACGCCGACCTGATCCTGGTGATGGAGAACGGCCGGATCGTGGAGCAGGGCACGCACGACGCGCTGCTCGCCTCGGACGGCGCGTACGCACGGTTGTACGCGGCACAGTTCGCCCAGGCGGTCGCCGAGGTCGACTGACCGCCCGTTCGTCGTGAGGGCCCGCGCCTTGGTTGGCGCGGGCCCTCCGCATTGTCTAGAGCATGCTCGCCGGCGTTGCGGTGGTGAACTTCGCGGTCTCGAAGACGATCATCGTCTCGTACCGGCGGATGTTGTCGTCGTCCTTGAACAACTCGTCGCCGATTTCCTTGCAGGCGTTGACGGTGGGGGCCGCGAGGATCACGACGTAGTCCCAGCGGCCCGATACCGCGTAGCACTGCTGGACCTCGCCGCGTTGGGTGACGCGTTCCTTGAACGCGCGGTGGTGCTCGCGGGACTCTGTGACCAGGGTGACGAGCACGACCGAGCGGACGATCTCGCGGGAGTGGTCGGGCTCGAGGATGCTGACGGTGCGGATGAGGCCGCGCTGCTTGTACTTGGCGATCCTTCGCTGCACGGCGCTCGGTGTGAGGCCGACCTCGTCGCCGAGGTCGCGGAGGGTCCGGTCGGCCCGCTGCTGGAGCAGGTCGAGGAGGCGTACGTCGAGGTCGTCCCAGGCCACGCAAAATTGTTGCGCCACGGTGCAAAATTGTCAATCGGTGTGACGGGTGCACGAGCTAGCGTCGAGGGCATGGATCTCGAGCTGGATGGTGCGCGGATCGCTGCCGCGCGGGACGTCATCGACCCGGTGTTCCTCGACTCGCCGCAGTACGAGGACCCGCTGCTCAACGCCGCTCTGGGGCGTCGGGTGCTGCTCAAGGTGGAGACGTGCAACCCGCTGCGGAGCTTCAAGGGCCGGGGCGTGAGCGTGGCGCTCAGCGAGCATCCGTCGATCGAGAGCGTGGTGTGCGCGTCGTCGGGCAACTTCGGGCAGGCGGTCGCGTACGTGGGCCGAGCGCGCGGGCTCGCCGTACGCGTGTTCGCGCCGGCCTCGATCAACCCGGTCAAGCGCGCCCGGATGGAGGCGTTCGGGGCGACGATCGTCCTGGCGGCGGACTACCAGTCGGCGCGGGAGGCCGTCCGTTCCGCCGCGTCCGAGCCGGGCACGCTGCTGCTCGAGGACGGCGTGCCGCCCGCGATCGCGGTGGGCGCGGGAACGATCGCCGTGGAGCTGGAGGCAGCGGGCGCGTTCGACGCGATCGCCGTGCCGATCGGGGACGGCAGCCTGATCTCCGGCATCGGCGCGTGGATCCGCGCGCACCGACCGGGCACGCGGGTGATCGGCGTCAACCCGGCGGCGGCGCCCGCGATGTACGAGAGCTGGCGCGCGGGTCAGCCGGTCCGTGTGGACGCGTCGGACACGTTCGCGGAGGGCATCAGCGTCGCCGTTCCGCACGCCGAGTCGCTGGCACGGGTGAGCAAGCTGGTCGACGACATCGTGCTGGTGACGACGGACGAGCTCCAGCAGGCCATGGACCTCGTCGAGCGGTGCGTCGGGATCCTGCTCGAACCCGCCGGCGCCGCAGGCCTCGCCGCGATCGCGCAGGGCCGCGTCCCCGGCGAGCGCGTGGCGACCATCCTGACCGGCGCGAACCGCCGTCCCTCGGTCTAGCGCAGGCCGGCGCGGCGGAGGGCTTCGGCCATGGCGCCGGTGGGCTCGGGCTCCTTGCGCTGTGGGCGTTGCGGACGCTGGCCCTTGCCGCCGCGGTCACGGTCTCCACGGTCGGGTTTGCCGCCGCCGCCCGTTCGCTCGCGCGGCTTGGCCTCCGTACGGTCCCCGCCCGCCTCGTCGTCGAGCCGCAGCGTGAGCCCGATCCGCTGGCGCTTCACGTCGACCTCGAGCACCTTCACGCGCACGATGTCGCCGGGCTTCACCACGTCACGCGGGTCCTTGACGAACGTCTTCGACATCGCCGAAATGTGCACGAGCCCGTCCTGGTGGACGCCGACGTCGACGAACGCGCCGAACGCGGCGACGTTCGTCACGACGCCCTCGAGCACCATGCCCTGCCGCAGGTCCTGGACCTTCTCCACGCCCTCGGCGAACGTCGCCGTCTGGAACGCCGGACGCGGGTCGCGGCCCGGTTTCTCCAACTCCGCAAGGATGTCCGTGACCGTCGGCAGGCCGAACGTGTCGTCCACGAAGTCGCGCGGGTTGATCGCGCGCAGCGTCGCGGTGTTGCCGATCAAGGTCGCCAACGAGCTGCCGCCCGTGGCCGAGACCATGCGACGGACGACCGGGTACGCCTCGGGGTGCACCGACGACTGGTCCAGCGGGTCGTCGCCGCCGCGGATCCGCAGGAACCCGGCGCACTGCTCGAACGCCTTCGGGCCCAGCCGCGGCACGCTCTTCAACGCCGTCCGCGACGTGAACGGACCCGAAGCGTCCCGGTGCGCGACGATCGCCGCGGCCAGGCCTTCGCCGATGCCCGACACCCGCGTGAGCAGCGGCGCCGACGCGGTGTTGACGTCCACGCCGACGGCGTTCACGGCGTCCTCGACGACCGCGTCGAGCGACCGAGAGAGCTCGACCTGCGAGATGTCGTGCTGGTACTGGCCGACGCCGATCGACTTCGGGTCGATTTTCACCAACTCGGCAAGGGGATCCTGCAGTCGCCGCGCGATCGAGACCGCGCCGCGGATCGAGACGTCCATTTCGGGCAGCTCGGCGGACGCGTACGCCGACGCGGAGTAGACCGACGCGCCGGCCTCCGACACGACGATCTTCGTCAGGGACGGGACCAGCTTGATGAGGTCGGCTGCGAGCTTGTCGGTCTCGCGCGAGGCCGTGCCGTTGCCGATCGAGACCAGCTCGACGTTGTGCTTCTTGGCGAGTTGTGCCAACGTGGCAAGGGATTCCTGCCACTTGTTCTGCGGCTGGTGCGGGTAGATGGTGGACGTGTCTACGACCTTGCCCGTGCCGTCGACCACCGCGACCTTCACGCCGGTACGGAAGCCTGGGTCGAGGCCCATCGTCACCCGGGCGCCCGCCGGAGCGGCGAGCAGCAGGTCGCGCAGGTTGGCGGCGAACACGCGTACCGCTTCTTCCTCTGCCGCCTCGCGAAGACGCATCCGTACGTCGACGGTGAGGTGAACGAACATCCGCGTCCGCCAGGCCCAACGCACGGTCTCGAGCAGCCACGAGTCGGCGGGGCGGCCGCGGTCGGCGACACCGAAGTGCTCGGCGACCATCGCCTCGTACTCGTTCGGCCCGACCTGCATGGCCTCGTCGGACGAGTCCGGGCGGAACGCGAGCTCGAGCACCTCTTCCTTCTCGCCGCGGAACAGCGCGAGGATCCGGTGCGACGGCAGCGTCGTGAAGCCCTCGGACCAGTCGAAGTAGTCGGAGAACTTCGCGCCGTCGGACTCCTTGCCCGTACGCACGCGGGACACCAGCACGCCGTGCGTCCAGAGCCGCTCGCGCAGCGCGCCGATCAGGTCGGCCGACTCGCCGAACTGCTCGACGAGGATCGACCGCGCACCGTCCAGGGCCGCCGCGACGTCGGCCACGCCGCGATCCGCGTCGACGAACGCCGCGGCCTCCACCTGCGGCGTGCGCGTCGGATCGGTGAGCAGCAGATCGGCGAGCGGCTGGAGCCCGGCCTCGCGCGCGATCTGCGCCTTGGTGCGGCGTTTCGGCTTGTATGGAAGGTAAATGTCCTCCAGCCGAGCCTTCGAGTCGGCGGCGTTGATCGCGGCCTCGAGCTCGTCGGTCAGCTTGCCCTGCTCGCGGATCGAGTCGAGGATCGCGGCGCGGCGTTCCTCGAGCTCGCGCAGGTAGCGCAGCCGTTCCTCCAACGTCCGCAGCTGTGCGTCGTCGAGCGTGCCGGTGACTTCCTTGCGGTAGCGCGCGATGAACGGCACGGTCGCGCCGCCGTCGAGCAGGTCTACGGCCGAGGTCACCTGCCCCTCGCGTACGCCGAGCTCGTCCGCAATGCGCTTGTTGATGGTCTCCGCGGTACTCACCGGAGGCATTGTGTCAGTACCCCTGGCGCGAGGCCCGACCGCTCAGCGAGTGTTGCCGCTGGACGTCAGGTGCGGCAGAGCAGCCTCACGGTCGACCTCGCGCGTCGACTCGGGCCTCAGACATCCGGGCGAGGATCTCGTCGACGGTCTGGTCGGGGGTTTGGTCCGATGTGTCCAACCAGAGCCCGATCCTCGGAGTTTCGGCGCGCAGATAGTCGTCGAGCTCCTTCACCGTCCAGTCGCCGTACCCGGACTTCGGCCGTTCCTCCTCGCGCTTGGCGACCACCTCGGGCCGTGGAGCTAGGACGACGACGGCGACCGGTCGGCTTTCCAGGAAGCCGACGAGCTCGGGCACACTCGGCCCGAGCACGACGTCCTGGACGACCGCGGTGAACCCGGCGCGTACGTACTCGTCCGCGACCTGCGCCGCGATGCGGTAGCGGAGCCGCAGCTCCTCGTCCATCGCCTCGCCGCCGTCGGGCAGGATCTCGACGCCACCGTTGACGATCATGCGCCGGAACGCGTCGCCACGAACGTGCGCCGACCGCGGCAACCGTTCGGCCAGCCGCTGGGCGACGGTCGACTTGCCGGACGCCATGATCCCGGTGACGAGGACGACCTTCGGCTGCTCCATTCGTCGCAGCCTAGGGCGGGGTCAGCGGCGGTTGCCGTTGACCGTGAGGTCGGCGGTCAGCGGGAGGTGGTCGGAGGCGTCGGTCGAGGGGACCGTGGAGCGGCGGAAGCGGACGTCGGGGGTGCCGAGGATGTAGTCGATCCGGCTGGTCGGGTTCACGACCGGGATCGTGTAGCCGGGGCCTACGCCGACCTTGTCCCAACCGTCGACCAGCAGGCTCTTGATCGTCGTGATCTCCGGCGTGCCCGAGACCGCGTTCAGGTCGCCGACCAGGATCGTGGGCTCGGGCGACTGGCCGAGCAGCTCGACGATCTTCTTCGCCTGCTCCTGGCGCTCGAGGTTGTTGTTGTGCTGCAGGTGGGTGGTCGCGAACCGGACGGACTGGCCGCGAACGTTCAGCACGGTCTCGAGCAGGCCGCGCTGCTCGCCGGCGGGGAACTTCGGCAGCAGCGTGTTCCTGGACCAGGTGATCGGATAGCGCGAGAGGACCGCCGTGCCGTACTGGCGGTTCGGCTCGCCCGGGTTGACCGGCGGGAGGTCGAGGTTGGCGGCGTACACGACGTGCATGTTCAGCCGCTCGGCGAGCCAGGCCGGCTGGTCGACGTTGCCCGACCGTTCGCTCCAGTGCTTGTCGACCTCCTGGAGGCCGATCGCGTCGGCGTGGAAGGACTCGAGCACGCGGGCGACGTGCTCGAGATCCAGGACGTCGTCCGGGCCGGCGCCGTGGTGGATGTTGTACGTCGCGATGCGCAGCGGCCGCGGGTGCGCGTCGGCCGCGGTCGCCGGCGCGGCGAGTGGGGCCGTCACCATGACGACGAGCAGGACGAGGAACACGCCGAACCAGCGCGTTGGGCGAGCGGATCGCAGCACGGCATGGCTCCTTCAGGTCGTGGCGAGGTCCCCGTGCGTTCGGGCCTCACCCTAACCGGCCTGGCTGCTTGCACACCCGACCGAAATCGGCGGCCGGGTGAACGCTGCGTGACATGAAGCTAGCGTTCGCAAGGGTTGGGTCGGATGATCGGCGCCTGCAGTCCGTTGATCGCTCCTTTCTGCTCGGTGAGGCGGAACAGCCGCTGCTGGTCGGCGGACTCCTCGGTGTCGTAGGTCCAGAACAGCCAGCCGTCGAATCCGCGCAGGCAGGTGTCGACCTGCAAGTCGCGCATGCCATACGCGGCCTGCACCACGTCATTGCCGAACGCGTCGCGGAACGCGCCGTACTCCCCCACGATCACCGGGCCGGTGACCTGCGCCCACTCCGACGACTGGAGATTGTCGTCGAGGGAGAACTGGGACGGGAACGGGTAGATATGCAGGTCGAGGAACGGCAGATTCGCCCACTGGGCAAGGGACAACAGCCGGAACGGGTAGCGGTAGTCAACGGTGTCTTGGCAGGGGACGCCGCCTGCCTCGCGGGAGCAGAACTGCTGGAAGCCGTTCGGCCCGGCTTTGCCCACCGCTTGGTAGGTGAACATGCCGACCGTGACCATCAGCTTCGGCTCGGCGCTCTCGCGCACGGTGGCGGCGATCCTCTGCATGAACTCGACCGCGCTCGCGTCGGCGGCCTGCTGCCGGTCGGCGTCGACGGCCAGGTCGTAGGTGGTGCCGTTCGCCGGCGTCACCGTGCCCGACTTGGCGGAGAACGGGCGGCTGTCGCCGGTGTAGAAGGCTTCGTTCTGCGCTTGCAGGGCGAGGAACGTGCTCATCAGCTTGGGGCCGAGGCGGCCGCGCAGCTCGGCGACGAAGGTGGTGAAGAACTGCTGCTTGGCGCGGATCTCGCCGTCGACCATCCAGAGGACGTTCTCGCCGGAGATGTTGAGCTTGGTGGTGTCGTAGTGGCCGCGGACGCCCCAGTAGTGGGCGTTCTGCGGGTAGTAGTCGAGGATCGGCAGCACGTAGATCCTGTGCGCGGCCGCCTTGCGGACGAAGTCGGCGACATTGTCGAGGTACGTCGGCGTGCCCTTGGACGTGTCGTCCGGCCCCAGGCCGAGCCCGTGTGGCTCGCCGAGCTGGCGGTGCTGCTCGTTGCCGGGGTCGAGGAACACCCGCACCACGTTGTACCCGTCGTGCCGCATCGCCGCGAGCGCCTGGTCGGCGCGGGCGGCTTCGTACCGGCCCGGCTCGAACGTGGAGTGCCACCAAGCCTCGTGCTCGCGCAGCTTCGCGAGCCGCACGTAGTTGGTGCCGCGCGGAACGAACTTCTGCTGCGTGGACGAGTCGACGAGCTCGCGATCCGGCCCGGTGCCCGACGTCGTGATCCAAGGCAGCGGCGCCGGATCGGCGGCTGCCGCCGGCTGGGCCATCAGACCGCCCAGTCCCGCGCAGACCAGCGCCGCGCTGGCCAGCATTGCCCGAAATCGCATCGTCTCACCCCGTTGGAAGGAATCGTCCCGACTGCGATGAATCCTATGGGGGTGAAAGGGGTCGAAAGCCGTTATCCACAGAGGCGGTCGAACAGTCGTTCGGCCCAGGCGAGGTGAGCCGGCCGCCAGCCGTAGTCCTCGCCCCAGGCGGCTTCGACGACGCAGATGTGGAAGCGGTAGAACGTCAGCATGCGATCCGCCGACTCGGGCGAGAGGCCGGTGCGGGCGAGGTAGCGCGCGTGCAGGCGCGGATGGACCAGCCGCGGCCGCTCGTCCTCGGCCGGGCCACCACCCACGAAGCGGACCAGGTCGTACAGCGGGTCGCCGACCAGCGCGGCGCCCCAGTCGACGACGGCTGTCACCGCGCCGGAGGCGGGGTCGACGAACGTCTCGCCGTCGCCGAGGTCGGCGTGCAGCAGTACGCCCGGCGCGCGGTCGAGGTCGGCGGCGAACGTCTCGCACAGCCCCAGCACGTCGAACGGCACCTCGCCCAACTGGGCAAGTGCCTTCTCGATCGTCTCCCGCTGCCACCGCGACCAGGACGGCAGCGACCCACCGCTGGCGTCGGCGAGCAGCGGGCCGAAGCCGGGCAGCGCCACGCGGTGGAGCCGCGCGTAGAAATCGACGAGGTCGTCCAACGTACGGTCGATCGTCGCCGACTCGAGCCCCAAGGCGCTGAGCCGAACCCCGGAAGCGGCGCGCGTGAGCAGCCAGCGGCCGCCAGGGAGATCGGCGTCGAAGCCAACGCCGAGGACCTCCGGCGCGGGAACGCCGGCGGCCCGCGCGCGGGCGATGACCGCCGCCTCGCGGTGCACGTCCTGCTCGGCACCCGCCTTCACATACGCCAGCAGGCCGTCGGCGAACTCCAGCCCCACGACCACCGTCGGCCCGAACGTCAACGGCGCATGGACGCCCACCGGCGAGGCTCCTACGAAGGCCTCCGCGACTCGTACCGCTTGCGCGTGCGTCGGCGTCAGCTCCACAAGCTCCACACGGCCCACGCTAGGGACCCGCGCAAACTGTTAACGTGAAGCGTGATCGTCACCGTCACGCCGAACCCGAGCGTCGACCGCACGCTCGTCGTCGACGAGTTCCGCGAAGGCGGCGTGAACCGCGCGCTCGACAGTCACGTCGAGCCCAGCGGCAAGGGCGTGAACGTCACCCGCGCGCTCATCACCAACGGCGTCGCGTCCACGGCGGTCCTCCCGCTCGGCGGCAGCGAGGGCGACCAGCTCGCGAGCCTGCTGAGGGCCGAGCGCGTCCCGTTCGTTCCCGTCCCGATCGCGAGCCCCATTCGCGTCAACATCTCCCTCGTCCGCACGTCCGGCACCTCCACGAAGATCAACGAGCGCGGGCCATTGCTCTCCCGCGAAGAGGTCGCGGACCTGATGCTCACGGTCATCGGGCTTGTCGACGACGCCTCGTGGGTCGTCGCGTCGGGCAGCCTGCCGCAGGGCGTCGAGCCGGGCTTCTACGCCGAACTCGCCGAGCGCGTGCACGAGGCGGGCGCGAAGTACGCGCTCGACACCAGCGGCCTCGCGCTGCGGCTCGGCGCCGCGACCGGGCCGGACTTGCTCAAGCCGAACGTGGACGAGCTCGCCGACGTTGTCGACAAGCCGATCCGTACGTTCGGCGACGCCGTCGCGGCGGCGAGCGAGCTCCGCCTGGACAACACCAGCGTGCTCGTCAGCCTCGGCCCGGACGGCGCCCTTCTCGTCACCGCCGAGAGCGCGCTGCACGCCGAGGCACCGGTCGGACGCCCGCGCAACACGATCGGCGCCGGCGACAATCTCCTCGCCGGGTACCTCGCCGCGGCCGAGCGATCTAGTACGGCAGCGCTGCGCGAGGCGGTGGCGTACGGCTCGGCGGCGGTCCGCGCGCCCGGCAGCCTCGCGCAGGCCGTCACGGACGCCGACCGCCGAGGCGTTCGCGTGTCGACAGCCGTCGACCACAAGCGCGCCCTGCAGCATCCGTCGGCGTCGTAGGGTCGCTCGATGGCTGAGCTGCTGCTGGGAGTCGATGCTGGGCAGACCGTGACGAAGGCCGTGCTGTTCGATCTGTCCGGGCGTCAAGTGGGGATTGGCATGGCTCAGGTCGCGACGCGGAGTCCGCGGTCCCGGTGGGTCGAGCGGGACATGGACGAGGTCTGGGTTGCGCTGGGTGCGGCCGTTCGGGCTTGCCTGGCTGGGTTTTCCGCTGCCGACGTCCTCGCGGTGGGGATCGCGGGGCATGGGGACGGGCTGTATCCGGTGGATGCTTCGCTGCGGGCGTTCCGGCCGGCGATCACGGCGATGGACACGCGTTCGCACTCCCTGCTGGCGGAGTGGCGGGCCGATGGGACGTGGGACCGGGCTCTGACGTTGACGGGGACGGTGCCGTTCGCGGGGTCTCCGGCTCCCCTGTTGGCGTGGCTGCAGCGAGAAGACCCCGCGGTGGTGGAAACGGCGCGGTGGTTGCTGTTCTGCAAGGACTGGTTGCGGTTGCGGCTCACCGGGGCGGTGGCGACGGACGTGACGGACGCGAGCGCTTCGTTCACCGATGTGCGGGCGCAGGCGTACTCGGCCGATGCTTTGAAGCTGTTTGGCCTTGCGGGGTTGGAGGATCGCCTTCCCGCGCTGGCCGGGAGCTCGGACGTCGCGGGCGGCGTGACGTCCGAGGCCGCCGCGGTGACTGGGCTCCGTGCGGGGACGCCGGTGGTGGTCGGGGCGCACGACGTCGACGCGGCGGCAGTGGGGTTGGGTGCCGCGGCGCCGGGGCAGCTGTCGGTGATCGCGGGGACGTTCAGCATCAACCAGGTGGTGAGCTCGTCGGTCAGAGTCGATGCGCGGTGGCAGGCGCGGAGCTTCGTCCGGCCCGGGCAGTGGCTGAACATGGGCACGTCGCCGGCGTCGGCGACGAACGTGGAGTGGTTCCTGTCGCTCCTCGGTCTGAGCGGGCCCTCGGCGTACGCGACCGCGGCGGCCGAGGTCGCCTCGGCGCTGGCCGGGCGGTCGGAGGTCGTCTACCTGCCGTTCCTGTACGGGTCGCCGCACGGCGACGCGGCGTCGGGAACGTTCCTCGGCGCCCGCGGGTGGCACGGCCGGGCCGAGCTGCTCCGCGGGCTGTTCGAGGGCGTGGTGTTCAACCACCGGTACCACGTGGAGGCGCTGCGCGAACGGTTCGACGTCGGCCCGGCCGTACGCCTCGGCGGCGGCGTGGCGCGGTCCGACGTGTGGTCCCAGCTGTTCGCCGACGCACTGAGGGCACCGGTCGAGGTGACCGACACCGACGAAGCCGGCGCCCGCGGCGCGGCGCTCATGGCCGGCGTGGGAGTCGGGGCGCTGGAGGACTGGGACGTGGCGCGGGTGTCCCGCCGCTACGAGCCGAGCCCCGAGCGCGGCGAGGTGCTGGACGAGGCGTACGCCACGTACCGGCAGGCCATCGATGCGCTCGGCCCGGTTTGGGACCGCCTCGGCTAGTTGCCTCCGAGGCCGGCCGTCGTTACACCGCGGATGATCTGGCGTTGGAAGAACAGGAAGACGATGATCAGCGGGAGGGCGGCGATCACCGCGGCGGCCATGATCTGGGCGTAGCGGAGGCCGTACGACGTCTGGACGTTCGCCAGACCCACCGGCAGGGTCATCAGGTTCGGGTCGGAGGTCACGAGGAACGGCCAGAAGAAGTTGTTCCACGCGCCGATGAAGACGAAGATCGCCACCGCCGCGAGGATCGGGCGGGACAGCGGCAGGACGATCTGCCAGAAGATGCGCCAGCGGTTCGCTCCGTCGACCAGCGCGGCATCCTCGAGCTCGCGTGGCAACGCCTCGAAGAACTTCTTCAGGATGAACACCATCACCGGTGCGGCCACCTGGGGCAGGATGATGCCCCAGTACGTGTCGACCATCTTCAGTGCCAGCATCTCCTGGAAGAGCGGCACGACGAGCACGTTCCCCGGCACCATGATGCCCGCGATCGTCAACGCGTACAGGAAAGAGCGCCCGCGGAACGGCAACCGCGCAAAGGCATACGCCGCCCAGGCGGACGTCAGGATCGTCAAGAGAGTCACCGCGACCGACACGATCGTGGAGTTCACGAACCACTTGATGATCTCGCCCGCCGACAGCACCGACGAGTACGCCTCGCCGGTCACGCGGCTCGGCAGCCACTCCGGCGGGTAGATCAGCGTCTCGGACTCCGGCTTCAACGAGGTGTCGAGAGCCCACAGCATCGGCAGCAGCCACGCGACCGCGATGATGGCCGCGGCGACCCACAGACAGACCCGGCCGATCTTCGGCGAGAACAGCTGGACCTGCCGCCGATCCACGACGTTGGTAGCCATCAGCGGGCCTCATCCTTCTTCGAGAACAACCGCACCTGGATGATCGCGAACACCAGGATCAGCAGGAAGAACATGTACGAGATCGCCGACGAGTAACCGAGCCGGAAGTTCGTGAAGCCCACGTCGTACACGTACTCCAGCACGGGCCGGGTCGAGAAGTTCGGCCCACCGTTGGTTAGCAGATAGATCTGGTCGAACACCTTCAGGCTCGCGATCAGCTGCAGCACGATGATCAGCGAGGTCGTCCGGCCGAGTAGGGGCAACGTGATGCGTGTGAACTGCTGCCACGCGTTCGCTCCGTCGATGGCTGACGCCTCGTACAGCTCCGGCGGAATCCCTTGCAGGGCTGCGAGATAGAGCAGGTAGTTGAAGCCGACCGTCCACCACGTGGTGAGGATGACGATCGCGATCATCGCCGTACGCGGCTCGCCCAGCCAGTCGACCGGATCGAGGCCGACGGCCTCGAACATGCCGTTGAGGAAGCCGGACTCCGTACGGAACATCCAGGTCCACACGTTCGAGACGACGGTGACGGGGATCAGGACGGGCATGAAGTACGCGAGCCGGAACAGCCATCGGCCGGGCATCTTCCGGCTCGTCAGCAGCGCCATCACCAGCGCGAGGATGACCAGCGGCGGTGTGCTCCACAACGTGAACTTCGCCGTGTTCCACAGGCTCGACCAGACCGCCGCGTCGGAGAACAGCTCGACGTAGTTGGCCAGGCCGATGAACTCCGCCGCGCCACCGGTCAGGCTCTGGTCGAAGAAGCTGATCCCGAGTCCGAGGAAGACCGGGACGACGAGAAACGCTATGTACAGAACGAGAAACGGCAGCACGAACCACAGGCCGGTCGGGACGCGCAGCGCCCGTCCGCTGGTCGGGCTGCGGTCCGCGCGGCCGGATCCGGGTCGGGTGACGGTTTGCGTCGACATGTCGTTCACCTCAGACCGGGCTCGGGGTGTTGAGCAGCTTGTTCATCGCCGCTTCGAACTGGTTGATGCCCTGGTCGGGCGTGATCGTCCGGTTGAACACCGCGTCGAGCGCCTGGCCGATCTGGTTCTGGAAGTCCGAGCCCGCACCGGTGAACCAGGCAACGGGATCGAGCTGCGCGACCTCGGCGGCCTGGCGGTAGTTGGCCTGCGGCTTGCTGTTCAGGTAGTCCTGACCGGTCGCGACGGGCTGGTACGCGGGGACGTGTCCACCGCCGGCCCAGATCAGCCCGTTCTTCAACAGGCTGGCGATGAACCCGTACGACAGGCGGTCCTGCTCCTTGCTTCGCGAGTTCTGGTGCGGGAGGACGAGGGAGTGCGAGTCCGCCCAGCCGAGGGGCTCGCTGCCGAACAACGCCGGAACCTGCACCATCGTGAAGTCGGGCTTGCCGGTCTCCTCCTGGGCGGTAAGCATCGTGGGGAGTTCCCAGTTCCCGTTGAGGATCATGCCCATCTTGCCTTCGACGAACGTCCCGATCGAGGCGCCCATGTCGGCCGACGCCGATCCGCGCTTCTTGTCGAGGATCCCGAGCCAGAACTCGATCGCCTGGGTGAACTTGTCACGGTCGAAGATCACGCGTTCACCGACCGGGAGCTGGATGTCGCCGCCGATCTGGCGATAGAACGTCCAGAAGTAGCGCCACCACGTCGCCGGGTCGCTGCCCGTACCGAGGCCGACCTCGCCGGTCGCCTTGTTCAGCTCGTCGAGCGCGGCGTAGAAGTCCTCGGGACTGCTCAGTCCGACGAGTTGGTCCTGGTCGTCGAGGAAGCCGACCTGCTTGCCCAGCTCGCGGTTGACGTAGAGGACGAGCGCGTGGGTGTCGAGCGGCAGTGCGTACGTCTTGCCGTCGATCGTCGCCCTTTCCCACAGGCCTTGAGGAAAGTCCTCCGGCCGAACGTCGAACTCGGCCAGCAGATCGAGGTCGAACGGGTCGAGCAGCCGGCCCGGCGCGTACCCGGCGAGCCGGCTCAGGTGCAGCACGCTGACATCGGGCGCACGGCCGCCGGCGCTCGCCATCGCGAGCTTGGTGTAGTACGGAGCGCCCCAGGCGAGCGTGACCGCCTCGAGGTCGACCTTGGGATTCTCCTTGCGGTACGCGTCCTGCATCTCGACCATGCGGACGCCGTCGCCGCCACCGAAGAGGTTCCAGTAGCGGACGCGGTTACTCCCGGCGAACACCGATCCACCGCAGCCCGCAAGCAGCAGTGCCCCCGTCGAAGCGATTCCACCCGCGAGGAGTCGGCGTCGGCTGAGAGCTCTCCCGGCGGAGACGCTCATCCAGACCTCCAACGTTGAAATTGGTTCGTACCCTGCTGGGCGGCAACGGGCACGTCAAGGTGGCCGGGCCGGGTTCGGTCATCGATTTCTCGAGCCGATCTAGGTAGCCGCCCGGCAGAGATGGGCAACGATCGCCCATGCCCGCGGAAGTCGGCGCGGATACAAGTAGAGGAATGCCCAATCGCACCATCTGGCGAGGCGTGCCCACCGTGGCCGCACTCGCCCTCTCGATAACAGCCCTAGGCGTCGCCCCCGCGCAGGCAGCCGGAACGCCCGTCCAGACCCTCATCGCCAACGACACCCTCTACATCGGCGCGACCGATGCCAAGGACCTGATGCTGCTGCGCCAGAACGACCCCGGACGAGTCACCCTCGACATGGGAGCGGATGGCATCGTGGAGGGCAGCTTCTTCACCACCCAGTTCCACCACATCGACATCGCGCTGGAGGGCGGCGACGACCGACTCCTGCTGACCGACGTGGAGGTGGACGTCGATGCCCGCGGCGGCGCCGGGAACGACGACCTGAACGGTGGTCGCGGCGCCGACGTCCTCGACGGCCGGGACCGGACGAGACAGCCTCGCGCCTCCGGTGCGGCCAGCGGACACGTTGCTGGGTGGCTCGGGCCTCGGCGGGGACACGCATCTACTTCGCCCCCGGCGCGAGGAGACCATGATCGCCGACGGCGGCGACCGAGGTCGACAAGCTGGTCGCGCACGGCGACGACCGTCGCCGAGACGATCAAGGTTCTTGCCGGCGCGCAAGCCCGGACCACTCAAGCATCGTACAACGGCTCCGGACCGGCCGCGACGTGACGCGCGAACGTGGAGGAGATCGAGGCGAACGGCTAAGGCGGCGACGACACCATCACAGTCGCCGACGGAACTCGGCCTCACATCCCACCTCGACGGCGGCGACGGCAACGACACCGTCACCGGTAGCGACGGCGACGGACCTCGATCACCGGCGGGCCCGGCGCCGACCGGCTGCGCGGGGATCGGGGGTCGTGATCTCCTGTCCGGCTTCGACGGCGACCCGACGTGACGCGGTGACGGCCCCGACTCGCTGAACGTCGACTACAGCAACCAACGACGCCGATCGGCGGACACGCGAACGTCCAGACCCTCGACGGAGGGCCCGGCGACGACGACTACCGGTTCGCCGGCACCACTCTCAACGACAGCTTGCAGCTGACCGAGGTCAACGTCACCGACGATCGTCAGCGCACGTCATCCACCATCTCGCCGGTGTCGAAGCCGGCACGCTCAGCCTGGCCGCCAGCGACGACGATCTGACTGACCACCGCCGACCTTCGCCGTGCCGCTCACCTTCGAGGGCGGCGCGGGCTCGGACGACATCCTGGAGGTGCCGGCGAACGACACCATCTCCGGCGATGAGGGAGATCGACACGATCAACGGCGGGCGACGGTGACGACGCCGTTCACCTGGTCGGCCGGCTCGACAACGACCTGGCGCACTGGCGGCTCAGGCAACGACCTCGTAACGGTGACGGGCACCGAGTGCGACACCTTCCTCGTCAGCACGTCCAACCTCGCCGGAGGAAGTGCCCGCGTCGAGGACGACGCAGGTCCAGCTCCCGGGGTTCGAACGCGTCCGGCTGTCGTTACCGGGGGCAACGACCAGGTGACGACCAGCGTCGACCTGGAGGACGTGCCCTCGATCCCGCTTGAGTTGGACGGTGGACCCAGGTGACGACGACTGGTGGCCGGCGGCCGCAGCTCGGACGTGCTCGACGGTGGTGAGGGCGACGACAGCTCCACGGCCTGCGCGGGACGACACCGTACGCGGCGGCGCGGGCGACGACCTCGTCCACTGGGATCTTCGCCCAGGGTGCCGACGTGGTCGACGGCGGAGCCGGCACCGACGACCTCGCGGCGCGGGCTCCGCGCTCGCCGACGACATGAGGTCGCCCAGGGCCGCGACCTCCGGCCGCAGCTGCTCGACCTCGGCCAGCGGGCGCGCAGTCGCCTCGGAACGCGGCTCGAACTGTGACGTCCAGCTCCGCGAGGGCAACGACAAGTTCAGCGCCGGCAACGGCATCCGCGGCGCGTTCGACCTTCGGGTGGACGGCGGCCTCGGACGGGACGACCTGGTCGGCGGCGACGGCGACGACCTGTTGTCCGGTGGGCCTGGGCTCGACGAGCTCGACGGACGGGCTGGCGCGGACACGTACCAGTGCGGTGGCGCTGGCGACTGGTTCGTCGAGGGGCCGGGCGACATCGTCTCCGACGACTGCCGCTAACCCCTAGGCGAGGATGTCGTCGATCGCTTTTCTGAGCGTGGCTTCGACTTCGGGCTTCCAACGGCCGGAGCGGTAGATCCACAGGTAGGAGTTGTCGGGCTCGTACCCGCCCAGTGCGAGCTCCTCAGCGGTGACGATGTAGCCGACCATCCCGTTCGTGTACGGGAGGGGAATGGCGCCGAGAGCCTTGACCTGGTGGCCGTACGACACCGTGACCTCGGCATCGAATCCCAACAGGGTAAGGCCATCCGCGAGCGTGAGCAGCGTGAGTCGGACGGGCAGCTGGGCCAGGACGCGGCTGGGGTCGGCGAGCAACGCGCGACTCCAGTCGCCCCCGATGCCCTCGTCGTCCTTGTGTGCTTGGAGATCCTCGGTCGTCGGGGTGTCGAGCGGCAGGTCGGTGAACGTCGCACGCACGGCGACCTCGCCGTCCGCCACGTCGGCGAGGTCGCCGAGGGCCTGCCGCGCGCCGAACGCGAGCTGACGGCCGAGGTCGGCGATGTCCTCGTCGCCGCCCCGGCGGAACTCACCGTCGAACGCCGGGTCCTGGTCGCCGCAACAGCCCTGCAGGAAGCCGATCACGGCGCCGCCGACCTCCGGCTGGAGCACCGAGCGCATCGCACCGGGGAAGTCCGGGCCGACCTTGTTCTCGTTGGAGACCACGGGGTGGCAGGTGTAGTGGACGAGTACGGCCTTCGCTTCGCCGTCCTGCTTGACGAAACGGAGCACGGTGACCTCGGAGTCCTTCGGCCCGTCCAGGTCGGGACCGCCGACGCCGCCGTTCGCGTGCAGCAGCCGACGGTTCATGCCGAAGTGGCATTCGCCCTTGCCCCGTTGGACTTTCACCAGCTCGCGGTTGTCGAGCGCTCTACCGACGGCGTCGACGACAACGTCGGCGAGGTACGCGAGGTAGTCGGTGTCGAAGTCGCCGACGAGCGGGGAGAACGTCGTGCCAGGCTGCGGCCCGCAGTGCGTGTGCGAGGCGTGCAGGACGACGCGGTCCGCGGCGAACCCGTACCGCTGCTCGATCCGCGCGACCACGTCCGCGTACAGGTCGGGCCCCCACCACAGCAGGTCGGCGCACACGAGCAGGGCCTCGTCGCCGAACGCGAAGACCTGCGCCTCGAGTGGCGCACGCACCTCCGTGAACGGTCCGCTCCGGCCGGCGAATCCGGACAGCTCGACCGGCTTCAGTGGCGTGATGTCGACGGTGGCCGTTCCCAGGCGCGTTGCCATGCGTCCTCCCCGTTACTGGTCCGGACGAGTATTCCGGATCAGCGGGCCGTCGCCAACAGGACGACGCCAAGCAGTCCGGTGTAGGCATGGGCCCAGAACGGCGGATTGAACGGGCCCGCGAACCGGGTCAGCGCGAAGCCCGCGAGGAACAGCACGCCCCAGCCGACGCCGAGCCAACCCACCCACGTCGGCGCGAGGTCGCCGGCCAACACGGCGCCGCCGAGCAGGGCGAACGAGACGTACGAGGCGACCATCTGGAAGACGTAGAGCGAGCCCGCCCACGCGTCGAACGGCGGGAACAGCTCGGGGACCTCACCGGTCGTCGCGGTCCGTTCGGCTGCCCACGGCACCACGGTGAGCCGGAACGCGAGCGAGACCACCCAGGCGGCCGAGCCGATCGCGTAGACGGCTGCCGCCATCGCCGCGAGCGCACCTGCCGACGGAAGCGTCGCGAAGCCCGCGACACCGGCGGGCGTGACGAGCGCCGCGATCAGCATCCAGACGTGGATCCACGCGCGCCGCTGCTTGTCCGTGTGCAGGATCGGCAGCGACTCGGCGGCGGGCCGTTCCCACGAGAGCCGCCACCGCACAGCGCCGACCATGAAGATCACCAGGCCAGCGACCAGCGCCACGCCGACCAGGTCGCGAGAGTCCATGCTCACATGGTGGCGGGATCAGCCGTTCTGGGTGAGCAACTCCGACAGGTAGCAGCCGGCTTCCTTCATCGCGGCGTCGACGTCGCCTGCCTCGATCGCGGCGACGATCGGCGTGTGGTCGACGTGCCGGCCGGACTCCGCCGCCAAGGTCGCCACGCCCGTACGTACGGCGTCGCCGAGCTCGGCGTAGATGTCGATCAGCACCGCGTTGTGCGACGCCTCGACCGCGACCTTGTGGAAGTCCGCGTCGGCCTGGGCGAACGCGGCGACGTCGCCCGACTCCCAGGACGCCTCACACCGCTCGAGCGCGGCCTGCAGGGCCGCGATGTCCGCCTCCGTTCGCCGCGCCGCGGCGAGGCGCGCGGCCTCGGTCTCCAGCGCCCGCCGCACCTCGAACACGTCGCGCGTCGTCGCGTCGGCGACACGCCGGCGGACGACGCCGGACAGCTCGGTCTGCGCCTGAACGTAGGTTCCCGAACCCTGCCGACTCTCCAGCACGCCGGCGTGGACGAGCGCGCGGATCGCCTCGCGCACGGTGTTGCGGCCGACGCCCAGCGAACTGGCCAGCTCCGGCTCGGTCGGGATCCGCGCGCCGACCGGCCAGGCGCCTTCCTCGACCTGCGTGCGCAGCTGATCGATGACCTGGTCGACGAGGCTCGTCCGAGTAGTGGTCTCTAGTGGCACGAATTCATCCTATGACCATACGATTGGCCGACGTGTCAGCCCTTCCACGCGTCGTGCCTTCCGTGAGCTCCGCCCGTGCCACCTGGCCGAGTTGGCTGCTGATGGCGGCCCTGATCGCCTTCGCGTTCAACTTACGCCCCGCGGTCGCGAGCATCGCGCCCATCCTCACCGAGCTTCGCACCGACCTGCACCTGTCGGCGGCACTGGCTGGGCTGCTCACCACATTGCCCGTGCTCTGCTTCGCGGGCGTCGGCGCGGTCGCCGCCGGCCTCTCGCGACGGTTCGGACTGCATGCGGTGCTCGTCGTCGCCGCGTTCGCGGTCTTCGCCGGCCAGGCCATCCGCGCGGTGTTCGACGCGACGCCGGTGTTCTTCCTCGCCACAGTCCTCGCGCTCGCAGGCATCGCCGCGGGGAACGTACTGCTGCCGGCCTTCGTCAAGGCGCACTACCCGAAACGCGTGGGCCTGGGCACCGCCGCGTACACGACGTCGATGTCGGTCGGCACCGTTCTGCCCGCGGCACTGACCGTCCCGATCGCCGAGGCCGTCGGCGACTGGCACGTCGGCGTCGGCGTCTGGGCGATCGCCGCGCTCGCGGCTGGGCTGCTCACGTTGCCGCTCCTCAGGGGAGCCCAACGCCCAACCACGCAAGGCGAAACGCCGCGTACGAGCGTCGTGAGGTCGCCGCTCGCCTGGTCGCTCGCGCTGTTCATGGGCTTGCAGGCGTTGCAGGCGTACGCGATGTTCGGCTGGCTCCCGCAGATCTTCCGCGACGCCGGCCTCGACGCCGCGCACGCCGGCCTGCTGTTCTCGGTGATCCCGCTCGTCGGCATCCCGTTGTCGCTCGTGCTGCCCGGCATCGCGGTGAAGCTCGGCAACCAGACGCCGATGGTGATCGGGTTCGTCGCGATGTACGTCGTCGGCTATCTCGGCCTCTGGCTCGCGCCCGACCAGATCTCGCTGCTGTGGGTCACGCTGATCGGCATCGGCATGGGCGCGTTTCCCCTCGCGCTCACGATGATCGGGCTGCGGTCCCGGTCGAGCGAGGTCACGGCCAGCCTGTCCAGCTTCGTGCAGAGCATCGGCTATCTCGTCGCAGCCGCCGGTCCGCTCGCGATCGGCGCGCTGTACGGCGCGACCGGCGGCTGGACGGTGCCGATCTGGGTGCTGCTCGTGCTGCTGGTGCCTCAGCTGATCCTCGGGCTGCTCGCGTCGCGCGAGCGGTACGTGGACGACCAGCTCACTTCAGCGTGAGCTTGCCGATCTGCCCCTTCGGACCGGACGCCCAGCAGGTGAGGTAGCTCGTGCACTGGACGGCGTCGAACGCGCCGGTGTCGAACGTGCGCCAGCTGCGGCCGCGGTCGGTCGAGACGTCGCTGCCCGTCGGGCCGACCGCGAGCGCGACCGGCAGCCAGGGCGAGACCCACGCGGAGCCGGAACGGTAGCCGCCGGGGTTGCCCTTCGCGAGCTGCCAGGTCTTGCCGCCGTCCTTGGTGGTCGCGGCGATCTTGTCGGTGGCGGTCTCGGCGTTGTAGTCGCCGCCAACGGCGATGCCCTCGCGCGAGTTCTTGAACGCCAGCGAGTAGATCCCCGCGGACGCACCGGCCACCATCGGCGTCGCGGTGACCTTCCAGGAACGTCCGCCGTCGGAGCTGCGGAAGACGCGCGTCTGCGCGCCCCCGCCGGTCGCGAACCAGGCGTGCCCCCCGCGCCCGGCGACCAGGCAGGTGCCGCTCGCGGCGAACGCGAACTCGCCCTCGATCGCGGCAGGCATGCGCTTCGGGTCGTTCACCTTCCAGCTCTTGCCGCCGTCCTTCGTGCTGGCGATGCGGAACTTGCCGTCGACCGGGTCGCTCAGCGCCAGCCCGTGCCGGTCGTCGGAGAACGCCATGCAGTCGTAGAAGGCCGCCTGGACGTCGTTCCGGAACGACTCCGTCCAGCTCTTGCCGCCGTCCTTCGTGCGGTAGATGCGGGAGTCCTCGCCGTTGCCGATGGACAGGATCACCGCGTGCTTGGCGTCGAACGCCTCGATGTCGCGGAACTCGAGCTCCTCGGTGCCATGGCCCTGCGGCGACACGTTCTGCCAGGTCTTGCCGCCGTCGGTCGTGCGCAGCACCGTGCCCGCGGTGCCGCTGACCCACGCGACGCGATGGCTGACGGCGTCCAGGCCGCGGAACTGCGCGGTGGTGCCGGAGTTCTGGAGTTGCCAGGTGAGCTCTTTGTGCTCCCCGGCCGAGGCGGGTTGCGCGGTGAGCAGAACGAGGCTCGCGGCGATGGCTGCGAGCGCGAAGGGCCGCATGGTCATGGCGCCGGAACGTACCGCAGCTAGGGGCGCTTGAGAAGCTGCCCGATGATCTCGAGGATGGCTTCGGGTGCCTGTTCCGCCATGAAATGGCCAAAGGGGACGGAGCGATGGTCGAGGTCGTCGCACCATGCGCTCCACAGCCCGGCGGCGTCGAAGCCGAGCTGGGCGCCCCAGTCCTGCTGGACCGCGGTGACCGGCATCGGCAGCTTCCGGCCCTTCTCGCGGTCAGCGCGATCGTGCTCGACGTCGATGCCAGCGGAGGCTCGGTAGTCCGCGACGATCGAGTCGACGGCTTGGGCCGACGCGTCCAGGTAGTGCGCGCGGACGTCGGCGGGGATCGCGTCGGCGTCGGCGCCCCAGCCGTCGAGGAACGCGGCGAAGAACGCGTCCGACGTCGCGGCGATCATCCGTTCGGGCAGGTCGGCCGGCTGGGCCATCAGGTAGAGGTGCCAGGCGACGGCGGCGTTCACGCCGTGCAGGACGTCCCACATGTCGAGGGTCGGCAGGACGTCGAGCGTGGCCAGCTGGGTGACCTTGTCGGGGTGGTCGAGGCCGAGGCGGATCGCTACGAGGGCGCCGCGGTCGTGGCCTACGACGGCGAACCTGTCGAAGCCCAGGGCCTCCACGGCCTTGACGACGTCCGCGGCCATGGTGCGCTTCGAGTACGTCTCCGGCGTGGTGGCTTTGGGCTTGTCGCTCGCGCCGTACCCGCGGAGGTCGGGGCACAGGACGGTGCGGGTCTCAGCGAGATTGGGTGCGACCTTGCGCCACATGACGTGGGTCTGCGGGAAGCCGTGCAGGAGCACGATGGGGTCGCCTTGGCCGGCGGCGGCTACGGTCAGCTCGATGCCGTCTCCGGGCAGCGTGCGGTAGTCGAATCCTTCGATACGCATGGGGTTTCTCCTTGTTTACAAGACAGAACTGGCGAACCGCGCGGGGCCGGGAGGTGGTCCGCCGGACGGGTGGCGCAGCGCCGGCAGCAGGATCGTGTCGATGAGATGGGTCAGGTAGTCGTCGTCCATGGGAGCGCCGACGAGGGCGCGGACGATCGAGGACGGAGCCGGCGACCTCGTCGAACGCGTACGTCGTGGCACCTTCCGGAAGCTCGCCGCGCTCGATCGCTCGCCGTAGCACCGCGTCGGGCAGGCGGGCTCCGGTCTGGCCGGCGCCCTGCTCGATCAGGTCGCCCAGCTGTGGATCCCGCGCGGCGCCCTGGAGCAGCGCGAGGATCAGGCTGCCGTGCGTGCTCTCGAGCGTCGCGACGAGGCGCTGGCACAGGACGAGCAGGTCCCCGCGGAGCGTGCCCGTGTCCACGGGCGCCAGCTCGCCGCCCTGGTGCGCCGAGACCGCGGCGACGACGAGGTCGCGCTTGCCGTTCCAGCGCCGGTAGATCGTGGCCTTGGACGCGCCGGCCCGACGCGCCACTGCCTCGATCGTCACCTGCTCGTACCCCACCTCGGCGACCAGCGCGAGAACGGCGTCGAGGATCGCACTCTCTCTCGCCCCGTCGCGTGGACGGCCGCGGGGAGCCGGATTAGGAAACGACACGTTTCGTTTCTATCAGGGAAACGCGTTGCCCGCCAACAGCCAGGGCGAGGAGGGTGTGCCGGGTGGAGATCGAGTGGGCCGAAGACCTGGGCACGTTCAACTCGCGCACGGCTCGGGTGTGGGCGACGGTCGACGGGGAGCAGCGGACGTACTTCCTGAAGCAGCCCACCTCGGCGCCCTGGAGCATCAAGGCCGCCGGTGACGAGGCCGGCTTCTACCGGCTCGCGGGCAGCCTGCCCGACCATCCGCCGGTCGTGCCGCGGGCGGTCGAGGTCGGCGAGTCCTTCCTCTTGCTCGAGGACCTGGCGGCGACCCACCGCCAGCCGCGGAGCCGCGACGAAATCATCACCGGCGACGGGATGCCGAGCGAGCAGGACCAGCTCGCGGTGGTCGACACGCTCGCCAGGCTGCAGGCGTTCTGGTGGGACCACCCACTCCGGGGCTCGCTCTTCCCCGCGTACTGGATGGCGGAGGGCGAGGGGTTCGCGCCGTACGCCGAGCGGCGCCGGGCCTCGTGGCTGAAGGTGCGGAACGACCTTCCCAGCAAGGCGAACGAGACGTACGAGCGCCTCCTCGGCGGCCTGCCGACGCACTGGGAACGCTGGCTCGGACCGCGCGTGGCGGACGGGCGCGGGCTCACGCTGCTGCACGGGGACGCGTACTTCTCGAACTTCCTCGTCCCTCGCGCCACCGGGCACGCCTACCTGATCGACTGGCAGAGCTGCTGCGTCGACCTCGGCGCGGGCGATCTGGTCAACCTGATGGCGTTCTGGACGCGGGAGCAGCGGCGCGAACACGAACGGGAGCTGCTCCGCGAGTTCCATCACCGGCTCGTCGACTACGGAGTCGCCGGGTACGCGTTCGACGACCTGCTGCTCGACTACCGGCTCGGCCTCGTCTACTGGGCGCTGATGCCGGTCCAGGACGCGCACGACGGAGCGGCACGGAGCTACTGGGAGCCCAAGCTGTCGTGCCTGCTGGACGCGTACGACGACTGGGAGTGCGAGGAGCTGCTCGGCTAGAGAGCGGCGAGGCGGGCGGGCTCGTCCTGGTTGCGCCAGATCTGGCGGCGGCCGCGTTGGCTCGGCGAGCGCATCCGCATGCCGACGACCAGCGCGGTGAGGACGGTGAGCAGGAAGCCGGCGATGCAGCCGCCCAGGGCGCCGAGGAGGACGGGACCGAGGACCAGGCGGCCGTCGGAGCCGATCACGGCCGCGACCATCGAGGTGCCGATCGCGGCGGGCGCGCTGATCCACCAGCCGGCCGGAGTCCAGACGCGGACCATGGTCGCCACACCGAGCAGGGCGAACGGGAGCGCGATCAGCAGGATGCCACCCCAGACGCCGTCCAGGGTCCGGCTCAGCATGGACGGGGTCTCGCTGGCGGTGATCACGCCGATCGCGGCGGCGGCGACGATCACGGCCGCGACGAACAGGCCGATGAAGACGAACTCGCCAGCCGACGTCTCGCGTTCGGTCAGCCTGGTCCGGATGCCGATCGCGAGGACGAGCGCGACGGTGATGGCGGCGACGATCGTGGCGGCGCGGGTCGTACGACCGACGTCGGCAGTCCCGAGGATGCCGGCGACCGCGCCGGCTCCGGCGAGCGAGCAGAGGATCGCGATGCCGTACTCGAAGACGAGGCTGGTGAGCTTGCGTACGGGCCGCGTCAGGAGCACCGCGGCGACGCCGCCGATCGTGGCGGCGAAGACGATCAGCACCGGCTGCAGCCACGACGGGCCGAAGTCGCGACCGGCGACCGCGAGGCCGGCGACCACGCCGAGCACGCCGGCGATCCGCCAGTCGCCGCCGATGCCGCGGCGTACGGCGACCGCGGTGAGGATCGCGACCACGACCGCGGCGACCGCCAGGCTGGCCAGCCCGAACAGGCCCTCGCGCGCCGTGAGGCCGGCGATCCCGCCGGCCGCGAGCAGCACGCCGAGACCGATGCCGATGCCGATCACGACCCCGCCGGCACGGTTGGGCGCGGGCTCGTCGTCGGGTTCCTCGTCGCCGTCGAGAGGCGGCGCCGCCAGCGAGTTGTCCTCGTCAGCGTCCTCGAGGTCGTCGAGCTCGTCGGAGTCCTCGTCCGTCTCGTCGAGGTCCTCTTCGACGTCCTCCTCGGCCGCGGGAGCCTCCGGGTCGTCCGCGTCGTCGGTCTCGACCGCGTCCGATCGCGACCAAGGCGATCGGGGCCGCTCCGGCTCGGGCGGCGTCGCGGGGATCGGCCGGGCGTACGGGTTAGGCAGCGGCTCACGCGGCTCCCGGGTCTCCCACGGCGGCCGCGGCTCGCTCGCCGAGGACGAGGCCTCCCAGTGCGTGTTGGACAGGTCGGCACCCCGTTCCCAGGGTTGGCTCGGGAACGAAGAAGGCGGCGGCACCCGTCCTGCTCGGTGCCGGCCTTCCTCGTGCTCGGGCGACATCACGACCTGCCGGACTCGCGGCGGCGTTGCAGCATGGCGCGAGCCACCAACATGCAGAAGCGCGTGTTGGTGACCGCATAGCGAACGAACAGCCGGCGCGGCTCCTGCAGCAACCGGAACAGCCACTCCAGGCCCAGCCGCTGCATCGTCGCCGGCGCCCGGCGCAGGTCGCCGGCGAGAACGTCGAAGCTCCCGCCCACGCCGATGCACGCCGGCACTTCCGCCTTGTTGGCCCAGCGCGCGATGAACTGCTCCTTCATCGGCGTCGGCATGCCCACGAACAGCACGTCGGCGCCGCTGGAGCGCACGTGCTCGATGACCTCGGCCTCGTCCTCGGGCGAGAAGTAGCCGTTGCGGTAGCCGGCGATCTTCACGCCGTCCGCCGTCAGCTTCGTCGCGAGCCGGCCGACGACCTCGTTCTTGCCGCCGAGCAGGTAGACGCCCCAGCCGTTGTCGCGGGCGCGTTCGAGAACGCGTTCCATCAGGTCGATGCCGGCCACCCGACCGGGCAGCGGCTCGCCGAGCAGCTTGGCGGCCCAGACGAACGGCTGGCCGTCGGAGCCGATCAGGTCGCTCTTCTCGAGCAGCTCGCGGTACGAGGGGTCGTCGTTCGCGCGAATCACGTTCGCCGCGTTGACGCACAGGTGAACGCCCGGGACCCGGGTGCGGACCCGCTGCTCGACCCAGTCCAGCGTGCCGCGCATGTCCACGGCGTCCACAGGTACACCGAGGACACGCACCCTGCGCTGCTCGCTCACCAGCGCCATGCCGCTTCACTCCCGTGTCCGGTACGCATGTATTGCGACGAGTATGTCACGGAGCGTCCCCACCCTCGATGCCGAACCTGCGATGAGCCAGGGTCGGGTTGATAAGGCGGACGGCTTGAACGCGCTCGGCACTGACGTCCGCGCTTGCCCAACCCGGTTCCGCCGCCAGTGCACTCACTGCTGTCCCCGTCGGGTCGACGACCATACTGCGGCCGCAGTATGCCCGCCCACACTGGGCCGACGCGAGGACGTAGGACGTGTTCTCGATCGCACGGGCGCGGACGAGCGTCGTCCAGTGGTCCTCCTTGAGCGGGCCCGCCAGCCACGCCGCGGCGATCGCGAGCACGTCGGCCCCGTCGCCGGCCAGCTTGCGGGTGAGCTCGGGAAAGCGCAGGTCGTAGCAGGTCAGGAGGCCGACCCGGTGCTCGCCGACGGCGAGCGTCACCAGCTCACCCGAGCCGGGCGCGAGCCGGTCGGACTCCTTGTAGCCGAACGCGTCGTACAGGTGGATCTTGCGGTACGCGCCGGCCAGCTCGCCGTCGGGACCGAGCGCGACGAGCGTGTTGTAGACCAGGTCGGGGTCGTCGGGAACGGCCTCGAACATGCCGCCGACGATCGTGCTGCCGAGCTCCTTCGCGAGCTTGCCGAGCGTGTCGACGAACGGGCCGTCGAGGCGCTCCGCGACCGGCGCGAGCGGGAAATCAGGGCGGCCGAAGTCGTGCATCGCGGCCTCGGGGAGCACCACCAGGTCGGGGTGCACCGACGCCGACTCACGGGCCAGGCGCTGGATCGTCTCGAGGTTTTCGGACTTGTCCAGGCCCGCCGCGAACTGGACCACGACGGCACGCACGCAGACAGTGTGCCCGGCCAAGGGGCAGGCTGATCCTGTGGGTATGTCTTATGACCTCGTCGTGCTCGCCGGCGGCGGTTCGCGACGTATGGGTGGTACGGACAAGGTGCTGCTCGAGGTGGGCGGGCAGTCGATGCTCGACCGCGTCCTCGCGGCCGGCGCTGGCGCCCGCCTGCGGGTAGTCGTCGGCCCCCGCCGACCCGTTTCGAATGAGGGCGTCCCTGTATCGAATAGATCGATAGAGGGCGTCCCTGATTCGAAACGAGTCGGCGCGGTGAGGTGGGCGCGAGAGGATCCCGCCGGTTCGGGGCCACTGGCGGGCCTGGTCGCGGGCGTGGCCGCGCTGGGTCCGGCGGCGGCCGAGGTGGTCGTCGTCCTCGCCGCTGACATGCCGCTCGTCGACGCCGCCGCGGTCGCGGCGCTGGTCGAGGCCGCCCCCGCCGTGCTCGCCGACCTCGAGGGCCAGCCGCAGCCGCTCGCGGCCGCGTACCCGCGCGACGCGCTCCAGGCGGCACTGACCGAGCTGGGCGACCCCGCCGGCCGGCCCGTCCGGCTGCTGCTCGGCCTGCTCCGGCCCACGCTCGTTCCGGCGCCGATCCAGGCCCAGGATGCCGACACCCCGGAGGACCTCGCGCGGATCCGCCGTGCGGCCGGCCATGATCGAGGCATGCTGCTGGATGACTGGACCGCACAACTCTGCGCCGATCTCGGCATCGAAGGCCTCGATGTCGACGTCCGCGGCCTCCTCGACCTCGCCCGCGACGCGGCCCACTCGGTGGACCGGCCGGCGGCTCCACTGACGACGTTCCTGGTCGGGTACGCGGCGGCGCTGCGCGGCGGCGGCGCCGACCAGGTCGCAGAGTGTTCGCGCATTGCGTCGGAGGCGGCCAGCCGGTGGTCACCTCCGGCTGACTAGCCATTTGATGGTCGGAGCCCCGTTTCGCTCAGTTTCGCCGCACGCCACTGTCTGTCATATGGCGACGAGGTGGTCCTATGGGGCTTCTTCGACGAACCGGACTCCGACTAGATTCAGCACGCCATGTCGTCACATCACCCGATCGCCGCCGCCCGCCGGACGGTCCGCGAGCTCATCCCGATCCGGCTCCCGCAGGGCGAGGCCGCGCCGCTGCGGCAGATCCTCATACGGATGGGGGTCGCGCTCTCGCTGCTCGGCTTCGCGGTCCTGGTCGTCTACCTCGACCGGGACGGCTACCGGGACGCGGCGAGCGAGGATCCGCTCAGCCTGCTGGACTGCTTCTATTACGCGACGGTCAGCCTCACGACCACCGGCTACGGCGACATCACGCCGGCCACCCCGCCGGCCCGGTTGGTGAACGTCCTGCTGATCACGCCGCTGCGGATCATGTTCCTGATCGTCCTGGTCGGTACGACCATCGAGGTCCTCGCGACGCGAAGCCGCGAGCAGTGGATGATCGCGCGTTGGAGGAGACGGTTGCAGAACCACACAGTCGTGATCGGCTTCGGCACCAAGGGCCGGAGCGCGGTCGACACGCTGATCAACGGTGGCGTCGACAAGCGGCGCATCGTCGTCGTCGACCCGCACACCGAGGCGATCCAGGAAGCCAACGCGCTCGGCCTCGGCGGCGTCGTCGGCGACGGGACGCGGACCGACGTGCTGCGGCGCGCCGAGATCGAGGGCGCCGAACGGATCATCGTCACCACGTACCGCGACGACACCGCGGTCCTGGTGACGCTTACGGCGCGGCAGCTGAACCAGAACGCGACGATCGTGGTGGCGGTCCGCGAGGGCGAGAACATCCGCCTGCTCCGGCAGAGCGGTGCCGACGTCGTCGTACCGTCCTCGGACGCGGTCGGAAGGATCCTCGGCCTGTCGACGGTGAGCCCGGCGATCGGCATCGTCCTGGAGGACCTGCTGACGTACGGCGAGGGTCTCGAGGTCGCCGAACGGGCCGTGCTGCCGCGCGAGGAGGGCAAGTCGCCGCGCGAGCTGGACGACGTCGCGGTGGCCGTCGTCCGCGAGGGCGAGGTGCACTCGTACTTCGACCCGACCGTCGCGCAGCTGATCCGCGGCGACAAGGTCGTGGTCGTCCGCCCGGCCGAGGAGAAGCCGTGGGCGCCGCGTCCAGGAGCCGAGTCCGAAGAAGAGGACGACGACTGATGCGGGCGATCGTCGCCCGTTCGCCGGGCGGTCCCGAGGTCCTCGAGCTGGCCGACGTACCGGACCCGGTCGTCGGCGAGGGCGAGGTGCTGATCGACGTCGTCGCCGCTGGGGTCAATCGGGCGGACATCTCGCAGCGGCAGGGGTCTTATCCACCGCCTCCCGGCGCTTCTGAGCTGATCGGGCTGGAGTGCTCGGGCGTCATCGCCGCGCTCGGCGCCGGGGTGGACGGCTTCGGGGTCGGCGACGAGGTCTGCGCACTGCTCCCGAGCGGTGGGTACGCCGCCAAGGTCACCGTCGCCGCTGGGCTGGTGCTGCCCAAGCCCGCTGGGATCTCGCTGGTCGAGGCGGCTGGGCTGCCGGAGACGGTGTGCACGGTGTGGTCGAACGTGTTCATGCTCGCCGGTCTGCAGCAGGGCGAGACGTTGCTCGTGCACGGCGGCGCGAGTGGCATCGGGACGACCGCGATCCAGCTGGCTCGGGCGCTCGGTGCCCGGGTGGCGGTGACCGTGGGGTCGGACTGGAAGGCCGAACGGTGCCGCGAGCTCGGCGCCGATCCGGCGATCAACTACCAGACCTCGGACTTCGTGGCGGAGCTCTCGTCCGCGACCTCTGGGCATGGCGCTGACGTGATCCTCGACGTGGTGGGCGCGGCGTACCTCGTCCCGCAACCTCGAGGCGGTCGCGACGAACGGGCGGCTGGTCGTGATCGGGCTGCAGAAGGGCGCGACGGCCGAGCTGAACCTCGGTGCGCTGATGGCGAAGCGCGCCGCCGTACTCGCGACAGGCCTGCGGATGCGGCCGCTGGCGGAGAAGTCCGCGATCGTGTCGAGCGTGCGCGAGAACGTGTGGCCGCTGGTCGCCGAGGGCCACCTCCGGCCGGTCGTCGACCGGATCCTCCCGCTGGCCGAGGCTGCCGAGGCGCACCGGGTGATCGAGGCGAGCGAGCACGTCGGGAAGGTCCTGCTGGACGTCTGAGGCGCTTGCCTGTGGACGCTGGGAGGCGTGGCTCAGGAAAGGCACGTACCATCTCCGAACGTGTTCTTGTGGCGCTGGATCATCAGCACGAGACTGCACCAGTTCGTGCGAAATCACCCGAAATCCGCAGGGGTCGTCGCGGCGATTGGCGCACCCCTGATCCTGCTGACCGCACTGCTCGGCGGGTTCAACACGTCGACGGGGGTCGGGCCGGCGGAGACCAAAGTGGGGACCAAGGTCGAGCTGGGCCCGATGGACGTGACCGTGCACAGCGCCACGTACACGAACAAGTCGCCGGCGATCAGCTACAAGGGCCACCCGTACTACCTGCTGGTCCGCGCGACCGTCGTGCTGAAGTCGGACGAGCCGATGGACGGGACGGACCTCAAGAACGCGGTCACCGTTCCCGCCTTGAAGGCGTCGGAGGAGTCGAAGAACACCGACGCGGGTGAGCTGCTCGTCCACATGGTCGAGGACGACGTCATCCCGGTCATGACCGACGACGACGCCACGAACATGTACGTCGGCTCGGACCTGGAGTACCTCGCCAGCCTGAACCCTGGGGTCCCGGCAGAGGTGACGTTCGCGTGGGACATCGACCGCAAGATCAAGCCGATGACGAACGTGAAGATCCAGATCAACGACTACGAGTTCGCGCCGCTGACGACGCTGAAGCGGGAGAACAAGTGGCTTCGCGGGCCCGGGGTGGCCGCGATGGAGCTGCCGGTCAAGCTGAAGATGGAACCTGAGGACGACGCGCGGTGAGCCAGCAGCCGCCGCCTCCGCGACCGCCGTCCCAGCCGCCCGGCTATCCGCCGAACGGGCCCGCGGGACCGCCGAACCGCCCGCCGATGGGGCCGACGCCGAACCGGCCGGCTCAGCCACCGCAGCAGCCGCCGTTCCCGCCCCCGAACCAGCAGCCGAACCAGCGGCCGAACCCGCCGCAGGGGCAGCCGCAGAACCGGCCGCCGTACCAGCAACAGCCCTACCAGCAACAGCCTTACCGGCCGGCGCCTCCGCAGGGTCCGCCACAAGGTCCGCCGCCGGGTCAGCGTCCTCAGGGTCCGCCGCAGCCTCCCGGCCCGTACCAGCAGCGCCCGAACCAGCCCCCGCCGCGGCCACCGGTGCACCAGCCTGCGCGGCCCGCTCAGCAACCGCCGATGCAGCACGCGCCCGTGGAGCCTCCGGCACCCGAACGCCCCAAGCGCAAGCCCGAGCCGAAGATCGGCCTCGCCGGCCGCGTCGTCGGTCTCCTCGTCGCGCTCGCCCTCGCCGCTGCCACGGTCGTGCTCTCCAAGCTCGAGGTGATGCCCTCGGACCGGATGCCGGCGTTCGCGACCGAAGGCAAGCGCGGCGAGGTCGTCACCACGAACACGTTCAAGGTCCGCATCGACAAGCCGTTCGTCGCGAAGAAGCTCGAGTACAAGGAGCTTTCGTTCAGCGACCCCGACGTACGGACGACGGGCGGCGTCTGGCTGGTGGTGCCGGCGGCGGTGCAGTCGCAGAAGGCGCCGGAGCGGTTCGAGGGCGCGACGCTGGTGTCGAAGTCGGGGAAGAGGTACGGGAACAGCAACCGGATCCCGGACAAGTTCAAGCCGGGCGGGCAGGGCACGTCGCCGGGCATAGCGTTCCTCGGGCTGTGGGCGTTCGAGGTGCCGCCGGAGGAGGTCCCCGGCTCGCAGCTCTGGGTGAGTGTCACGCCCTCCTCGCCTGAGCTCGCCTCGCAGGCGCGGGTCGATCTCGGGCTGGGCGAGGACGTCGTCAAGAACGTCATGCCCACGTACGACCTCAGCAAGGACGAGTCGTGATCCAGTGGCTGCGCCGGAACGTCTGGCGGTTCGCGGCGCTGTTGCTCCTGCTGCCCGCGTACTTCGTCATCGAGACCTGGGACGACCTCCCGGATCGCGCCCAGGCGCTGGGGACGTTCAGGGACGTACCCGCGAAGGAGACGATCGAGGCGAACGGGGTGACCTGGCGGCTCAACCGCATCGAGGATCCCCGCGCGACGGTCGACTCCAACGGCAAGAAGAAACCGCCGCGTAAGGACGGCATCCACTACGTGGCGGTCTATGTGTCGTTCAAGCTCGACGCCGGCGTCCCGATCAACTCGCCGAAGTGCGAGGTGCGGCTCCGGGAGCCGGCGACCAACCGGTTCTGGGATCCGAACCCGCCCGCGTTCGGCAGCGCCGCTGACGACCTCGGCCTGACCGCGCCGATCGAGTGCATGTCCGCGTCCGGCAAGGACAAGCCGCAGGCCGGCAAGTGGTACACGATCGTGCCGACGTTCCTGCTCCCCGCGGACGCGAAGAACCTGCGGGCAGAGGTGTCGCTGGGCAAGAAGAGCGACAAGCCGGAGACGACTCCGGTCTGGGCGCGCTTCGTTCCCTGATCGACTAGAGGTACATGCCTCCGCCGGAGCCCGGCTCCTGCTGATCGACCTGCTGCTGCAGGTGCGGGGGCAGCGCGACGCCGGGCGGCAGCTGCCGGCGCATCTGCTCGAGCTGCGCGCGGGCGGCCATCTGCTGGGCGAACAGGGCGGTCTGGATGCCCTGGAACAGCCCCTCCAGCCAGCCCACGAGCTGCGCCTGGGCGACGCGGAGCTCGGACTCGCTCGGGACGGTGGCGTCGTCGAACGGGAGCGAGAGGCGTTCCAGCTCCTCGACCAGCTCGGGCGCGAGGCCCTGCTCGAGCTCGGCGATCGAGGACTTGTGGATCTCGCGCAGCCGCTGCCGGGAGGCCTCGTCGAGCGGGCTCGCCTTCACCTCCTCGAGCAGCTGGCGGATCATGCTGCCGATGCGCATGACCTTCGCGGGCTGCTCGACCAGGTCGGTGACCGAGGGCTCGTGCTCGTCACCGTCGTCGTCGTGCTGGGACTTCGTCTGAGGCGGTCCCTCGACGGCCATCCCGTCCGGCCCCACGATCACCACACGCGGCGACTCACTGCGCTGCTCGCGCTCGGCGTCCTGGCCGTCAGAGTTGTGCTGCGACTCGGTCATGCCCCCATCCTTCCCCCTCAACGCGAGGACGGCGAACGAGCCCCACGTGCCTTGTGCACGGCGTCACAGTCGGCGCTACCCCAACCGTCGACAGTGACCACGGCCAGTAGCGAGGTCCGATGACCTGTTCCAGTGATCTCGGCCTCTAGACCGAGATCACTGGAACAACTCGCCCGACGCCATCCGTCCCCAGCCACATCAGGCATGGCGACGCGGAGTTGTTGGACAGATCACGACCTCTAGACCGAGATCTCTCCAACAACTCCCGCGGGCCCCTTGGACGGGTAGGCCGCTCCGTCAGCTGGTGCCGGACTTGTTCCAGTGATCTCGGCCTCTAAAACGAGATCACTGGAACAACTCACGGACGAAGCACCCCTCGGACGAAGACGTCCGGCCAAGGGTCCCCGCGACCGAAGCGCGTGGGGTGAGCTCGGCCGGTGGGCAGGTGGGGTCGGGGCACACCGGTCCCGTGGGCCGGCCATCACACCAGGTGCCCTCAAAGTGTGGGGTTCTGGTCGCGACATGCTGGCGTGTCGCTACCAGAACCCCACAGTTGATCTTCGTGCGGTCCGCGGGATTTCGAATGAGGGCGTCCCTCTATCGAATAGGTCCGGACAGGGGTGCCCCCGATCCAGGGCGCGCGTGGGTGAGGTGCGAAGAGCGGGCGGAGCGGGTGGGGTCAGCTGGTGGCGCGTTGGGACTGGTCGGCGTGCCGGGCGCGGCGGGGGCGGATCAGGGCCGGTTCGGCGGCTGAGCCGGCGCTGCCGGAGGACCCGGACGACGAGGAGGTCCGGGTGGCTTGGAGACGTTCGGCGCGGCGGCGCGCGACTTCGGCGCGGATGCGTAGGCGGGCTAGTCGGCGGACTCGTTGGGCGTACTCGACGTTCACTACGACCACCTGCCTCGACCAGACCCCGCGGACCTACCTGAGCGCATGCAGTGCAAGCACTCGCCCCTTAGACGAACTGCAACGCCGTTCGGTTGCACTGAAATCAAATCGACGCCATTTCGTTGTCCAACGGGCCCCAGGCAGAGCTCCCTGTAGCTCGCTCTCTGCCCAGTTAAACCACGGACTACACCTCGCGCGCAGTAGTAACGCACACGCAGTCCGTAGCCGGCCGTCCAGCAGAACGGACGAGACGCGCTGCCATCCGCACTCGCTTGCGATACTGACCGCCGGCATGGAAACCGTTCGCATCTACCTCGAGCCACTGCGCCGCGCGCTCCACTTCGCGGTGCGGTACTGGCCTGCCCTCCTGGTCTGGGGGCTGATCGGTGGTGCCGGGTCCCGCCTGACGATGATGCTCGCCGCCCGCGCCAACCGGTGGGAGGCCATCCCCGACGGCCTCGCGAGCGTGCTGGCGTTCGGCTGCGTCGCCCTCTCCATGCTCGTCCAGATCGCCGCCACGATCGCGATGTTCTTCGCGCTCCGCGAGGCGATGCCAGGCCTGCGGCACCTGCGGATCATGCAGCGCGAGGCCGACCGGGTCGTCGCCGCCGTCGTCTCCGCCCCCGAGCCCGCCCGCGGCAGGCACGCGCGCCGGCGGGGCATCGGCGGGATGTTCGGGTTCCGTACGGAGACCGACCAGAGCCTCGCCCCGATGCCCGTCGCCACCCCCGACCAGGCCGTCCCACCGCCGCAGCCAGAGACCAGCTCCGACCCCGACGAGGAGCCGGACGGCCGCGACGAGCCGACGTTCATCGACTTCGTGATCGTCGCCGCCGTGCCGTTCCTCGCGTTCTACGCGACCTGGGGTGTGATCGACCAGTACCTCAGCGACCTCATCTACGAGGCGATGCAGACCTGGTCGCGGGTCCCGGACCAGGGCCCCGAGGTCATGTACGCCGCAGCGATCGCCGCGGTGACCTGCTACCTGCTCAAACGCATCCTGTGGTGGCTGGTCGACAAGGAGGTGCCCGGCAAGCGGGTCCTCCGCCTGCTCGCGATCTTCTTCGAGGTCTCCTATCTCTTCTACGCCGTGGTCGGCCTGAGCAAGCTGCTCGCCGCCGTCCCCGAGTGGCTGCACACGCGGGTGTTCTGGGTCGAGATCACGCAGCTGAAGGAGAACATCCGCGGCGTGTTCGCGCCGTTCGACTGGGTCGTCACCGGCATCGAGAACGCGCTGGTCTACCTGCCCGACGCGAAGGACGCGTTCCTCTACCCGCTGATCTGGCTCGCGATCACCTGCGTGATCTACGGCCACGTCCTCGATCGCGAACGTGACATCGTCGCCAACTCCTCGGTGTTGAACCAGTTCCAGCACCGCTTCAACCGGCTGCCCGGCGAGGTGAAGTTCCTCGTCGACCACTACACCAGCAGCCGGCGCGGCAAGTGGGTGCCGCTGGTGAACGCGCTGCGCCTGGTCTGGCAGGCCGGGCCGCTGCTGTTCCTCCTCCTCGCGGTCGCGATGCGCGCGATGGAAGCCGGCGTCGAATGGGGCTTCGTCGGCCTCACCCACCTGATCGGCGACCGCGGCGGGGCGTTCTGGGTGGTGTTCCGGCACCTCATCGAGGACCTGCCCACGCTCGTCATCCTGATCCTGCGGGTGTGCCTGCTGGCCGCGTTCTTCGACACGATCCTGCAGCGGATCCGGCGCCGGAACGAGCCCACAACCGACGAACCCGAGCCGAACGAGCCCCAGCGCACCCCGGCCCCGGTGGGCTGACCGCAACCGGACGGCAAGCGCGACAACCGACGCGCTCGGTGATCTCCTGTGTGCCGGGGGTGGTGGGAGACCGCCCTGTGTGGTCGGGGGGCCGGGACATCCATTCCGGCGGGTCGGTCCGCCGTATCCAGACGAGCGCCGCCGGAATCCGTCCTGTTCGCGGCAAGGACGCCGCGGACCGACCGGGGGAGCCCCGTAGTGCGCAGGAGATCTATGACTCTTGCCGTGGCGATTGGTGCCATGGCCCTCATCACTCCGGCGTTCGCGTCGGCAGCGCCTGACCATGGCACCGACGCGGCCGACCGCGGCTACCAGAAGGCCGCGAAAGCCGCTCAGGGCAAGGCGCCGAGTGGACCGAACCCGTACCTCGCGCTGGTCAAGGACCGGGACAAGCTGGACTTCGCCGGCTGGGACCGCGCCCTGGCGTACAAGTCGAAGGTCCGGGCCCAGCAGAAGGCCAAGGTGCGGGCGAACGCGGGTGCGGCCGTGCAGCAGCCGATCCTGCACGACGAGGAGGAGCCCGCCGGCATCTTCGGTGGGAACGACACCCAGGCCGACGCCGAGGTCGTCGCCAAGTTCGGCACCGCCAAGGGCAAGAACCCCAAGGCGCGCATCCTCGGTCAGCTGTCGCACCAGGTTGTTCCGATCTCGGCGATGACTCCGAACACCGAGGACGACGGCGCGATCCCGCTCGCTCGGGACACCGGCATCGAGGGCTCGCGAGGCGCGATCCGTACGACCGGCACCATCGGCGACGGCCCGCACGGCAGCGCCGGCTCAGGTTCGGGCGACTTCGACTTCTACAAGATCGAGGTCCAGGCCGGTAAGCAGATCGTCGCGGACATCGACGGCCGCGGCTTGGCCGACTCGATCGTGGAGATCTGGGACGCCGAAGGCAACTTCCTCGCCGGCAACGACGATGAGAACGCCTCGACGTTCGACAGCCTGCTGCGCTTCACGGCTCCGGCGACCGGCGTCTACTACGTCGAGGTCGCGGGCTTCCTCTCGATCCCGGAGGACCCGTTCGACTCCGGCAGCGGCCCGGGTGCGGGTGAGGAAGGCGCGTACCAGCTGACCATCACCTCGCGGACCGCCGACGTCGACTACTACTCGGTGCCGCTGCGCCCGGGTGACGTCCTCGGTGTCACGGTGAAGAACGGCGCGAGCCACATCGACCTGTACGACCCGTCGGGCAAGCAGGTCATGGGCTCCAGCCAGGACGCATCGTCGATCATGCCGGCCAACACGTCGCTGCCCGGTGGCGGCAACGCGCTCGCCGACCACGTCGCCGCGGTCGCGGGCATGCATGCGATCGCGATCACCGCAGGCGAGGGTCTGTACGACGTGACGGTCGAGGCCTATCGGCCGACGCTGGAGAAGGAGGCCAAGCCGCAGACGCTGTTCCTCGACTTCGACGGCCAGCGGCTGAACACCAACGTCGTGGGTGGTCCGGGCGTACGTACGCTCAGCCCGTTCCGCGCGTTCCTCGGACGTTGGGGCCTCACCCGCGCCGACGAGGCGGCGGTCGTCAAGCAGGTCGTGAAGACCGTCAAGGAGAACCTCGGCAGCGACGCGGTCGCGAAGAACGGCAAGTCGAAGATCGTCGTGCGCAACTCCGCCGACAACCCGGACACGTTCGGCAACGTGAACGTGAGCCGCGTCGTCGTCGGTGGCACGATCGCGGAGTCGGGCATCAACACGATCGGCATCGCGCAGTCCATCGACCCCGGCAACTTCGGGCACGAGGAGACCGCACTGGTGCTGCTCGACGCGATCAGCGACCCGGCGGGTCCGGAGTACTCGCTGAACACGTACCTGACGCCGGCGAGCAACCGGATCAAGTTCGTGGGTACGGCGATCGGCAACATCGTGTCGCACGAGGCCGGGCACTACCTCGGCAGCTGGCACACCGACTCGACGAACGCCGTCAAGAACGTCATGGACGAGGGCGGCGACTTCGCCGGTATGTACGGCGTGGGTCCGGACAACGTCGGCGGCACCGCCGACGACCCGGACGCCGACCTGTCGAGTGACGTGTTCTCGCTGTTCGAGGGCTTTACCGGCACCGAGGACAGCCTGAACCGCATCGCGTGGGGTCTGTCCAGCAAGTAGCACCTGAGTGAGTCGAGCGGCCCGCCCCTGCCTGGGGCGGGGCCGCTCCGTCTTCTCAGGCCACGTCCACGTACGCACTCGACTGCAGCCGATACATCCGCGCGTACCGACCGTCCGCGGCCATCAGCTGCTCGTGAGGACCCTGCTCGACGACCCTGCCCTCGTGCATGACGAGGATGCGGTCGGCGGACCGTACGGTGGAGAACCGGTGCGAGATGATCACGACCGTCCGGCCGTGCCGCAGCTCGCGGAGCGTCTCGAACAACGCCGCCTCGGCTTCGGCGTCGAGGGACGCGGTGGGCTCGTCGAGGATGAGGAATGTTGCCTTGCGGAACAGCACGCGGGCGATCGCGACGCGCTGCCACTGCCCGCCGGACAGGTCCGCGCCGCCTTCGACCTCGACGCCGAGCGGGGTTTCGTAGCCCTGCGGCAGCCGTTCGAGGAACGTGCCCGCGCCGGCCTCGGTGGCCGCGGCCTCGATCGCCGCCTGGTCGGTGAGGCGGTCGGGGGCGCCGAGGCCGATGTTCTCGGCGGCGGAGAACCAGTACCTGCCGAAGTCCTGGAACACCACGCCCACCTGCTCGAGCCCGCCGTCACCGGCGAGCTGCGCGACGGGAGTGCCGTCCCAGGTGACGGTGCCTTCGGTCGGCTCGTACAGGCCGGAGAGCAGTTTCACCAACGTGGTCTTGCCAGATCCGTTCTGGCCGACGATCGCCACGACCTCGCCCTCGTCGATGCTGGCGCTCAGCTGTTGGAGCGCCGGTTGTCTCGCTCCTGGATAGGTGAACGTGACGTCGTCAACTCGCAGTTGACGGAACGGGTGCACGTCAACCGCATGTTGCGGCTGCAGCTCTCGGACCCAGTCGCGGAGCTCGACGAAGTCGTTGAAGTACTTGCCGTGCTCGAGGACCTGGGCGAGCTGGGTGGCGGCCAGCTGTGAACGGTTGGCGAGGAGCAGCACCGCAACGGCCGCCGTCGCCGCGGCACCGAGGGTGAGGTCGCCGCGCTGGACGAACCACAGCACGACGAGCAGCACGCCGCCGAGGACGACCATGCCCACGCCGCTGCCGATCGCCGACCGCCGGATGTGCTTGCCGACGACCTCGCGAACGCCGGCGAGGCGCTCGTCGTACAAGTCCGTCCACCGCTTCGTCAGGAAGCCGCCCAGACCGTACGCGCGCACCTCCGGCGCGAGCCGCCGGTTCTTCGCGACGTCGCCGATGTGGTGACGGGCCCGGTCTCCGGGCGTATGGCCGAACGAGAACGAGTACATCTCCTCACTCGCGATCCGCCCCGCGAGCCACAACGGCAGGCTCGCCAGCAACGTGACGGGAACGAGCGCGGGATGGATGACGAACAGCCCGGCCGCGAGACCGGCGACACTGACGAGCGCACCGATGATCTGGGGAACGGCCATCGCGACGATCATCGGGCTCGCCTGGACGGCGCGCTCCGCTCGTTCGAGCCGGTCGTGGAAGCGTGGGTCGTCGAACTCGCGCAGCGGAGCCTGGATCGTGAGCCGCAGCAGGATCTCGTTGCAGTAGCGGATCGTGCGTTCGATCAGCAGCTTGTGCATGCCCGCACCGGTCGCGGTGGCGAACGAGACCAGCGCCGCGGTGACGAGCGCGGCGACCACGAGGCCGACGGTCTTCTCCGAGGCGTTGCCGGCGACGAGCTCGCCGAGCAGCGCGTTGCCGAAGAAGACGAGGGCGACGATGCCGAGGCCGGAGATCGCGAAGAGCCCGACCACTACGGCGAACGCCATCCCGCCGGCCGCCCAGACGAGCTTCACGGCGAGCGCGAACGACCTCATGGCTGCGCCTTCGGGCGGCCGAGCGGGAATCCCCACGCGTAGATGGCGACGCGCTCCGCGTCCGGCGGGGTCTCGCGGCTCTCGTGGATGCCGATGACGAGCGCGAAGAGCTTCTCGCCGACCTCCTTCAGCTCCGCCGCGGTCAGCGCGGTATTGATCTCCGAGGTGAAGCCGACCTTGCTCCACTCGCCCGGATAGCTGTGCTTGCGCTCCTCCCACTCCGCGAGCCTGCGGAACGCCGCCTCCCGCTTGACGGTGTGGAAAGCGCGCGCGGCGGTGCGGGTCTCCGGGTCGGCGTTGGCGTCGTCGATGAAGATCGAGCCGGCGGGTCGCTGCCACGGGCGGTTGCGCCCGGTACCGCCGCCGGCCTCCTCGACGAAGCCGTACTTCGCGAGCGTGCGCAGGTGGAACGAGCAGTTCGCCGGGCTCTCGCCCACGACCTCGCTGATCTCGGTGGCGGTGAGCGGCTGCCGTTCGTCCAGCAGATCGAGGATCCGGATCCGGAGCGGGTGCGCGAGAGCGCGAATCGCCCGCGCGTCGAGCGCCTTGCGTGCGGCATCGTCGAAAGACATGATTCGAAGCATGTCTTTCGAAAGACTTGTTGTCAATCAGTCGAAGAGCTTCTCGAGCGTCTGCGCGACGCCGTCCTCGTTGTTGCTCGGGCAGGTCAGCGAGACGGCCGCGCGGACCTCGGGGTGTGCGTTGGCGACGGCGTACGCGGTGCCGACCCAGGCGAGCAGCGGCAGGTCGTTCGGCATGTCTCCGAACGCGACGACCTCGTCCTGCTCGATGCCGTGCTCTTCGCACCACAGCGCGAGCGTCGAGGCCTTGGAGATGCCGCGGGCGGAGACCTCGAGCAGGCCGCTGTGGCTGGAGTGGGTGAACTCGGCCAGCTGACCGGCGACGTCGCGTGCCTTGGCGAGCAGCGTGTCGGGGTCGTAGTCGCCGTGCCGGACGAGCAGCTTGTACGCGGGCCTGTCCCACAGCTGCTCGGCGGTAGCGACGAACGTGTCGGCGCGCTCGTCGTCGACGGGAAAGTGAATGGGGTACGCGGCCTCGTGCGCGAACAGGTCGCCGTGCTCGACGCCGAAGCTGACGCCGGGGATCGCCGCCCGGATCGCCTCGACGACAGCGACGCCGGCCTCGCGGGCGAGCGGGTGGCGTTCGAGGATCTCCTCGGTGTGCAGGTCGTAGACGATTGCGCCGTTCGAGCAGATCGCTATGCCCTTGTGGCCGGACTGTTCGGCGACGTTGTGCATCCAGCGGGTCGGCCGGCCGGTCGCGAAGATCACGGTGGAGCCGGCCTCCTCGACCCTCGCCAGCGCGCGCCGGGTCCGTTCGGAGACCGTCCCGTCCGAGCGGAGCAACGTTCCATCGAGGTCACTGACAACGAGCTTGGGCCGTTCGGTCACCCCTCCATCCTGCCGAGCCGTTCCAGCACGCACCCGAGCAGGTCCTCGCGGGTGGACTCGTCAGCCCGGTCCACGATCACCAGCCGCCAGTCGCGGAGCAGGTCGAGGATCGCCTCCCGTTCCGCCTCCAGGTACACCGCCGCCGACGTGGTGCCTGGACCGCCGGCGTCACCTCGTACCGGGCGAGCTTCGCCACGAACCAGTCCAGCCACGCCGGATCCTCGCGCTCCACCGCACGTCGCCGCGCCTTCTCCGGGTCGCCGTCGAGAAAGTCGACGCCGGTCGTGCCGAACTCGGCCGCCACGTCGGCGAACTCCGACGCGGTGAGGATGTCCTCGGCGAAGTGGTGCCGGCCGCGCATCGCGGCCGGCGGAAGGAAGGAATCCCCTCCGGAAGCCACACCAGACCAGCACCGCGGTGAACATCCGCTACCGGCCTGGCGACGACAACAGTCGACTCGCGGGTTTCCCCAAATAAGGTCAGCTCGCCTTCGAGAGGCGCACGGCGGCCTTCTGCGTGAGGTCGCCGGAGATCTCCTTGGCGTCCCCGCTGTCCTCGGCCCACACGTACACGGCGCTCAGCAGGTCGCCGCGCACCTGGTAGGTCGCGAGGTAGTTGTAGTCGCCGTCCTTGCGCTCGTCGACGCCCTTCCAGGCGAACGAGTCCGCGAGCGCGCCCTTCGGCGCGTCGGACGACTTGACCTTGTCCATCTCGCCTTGGTCGTGCTTCCAGCCGTCGCAGTCGCCGACGGCCTTCTTGATCTCGGCGAGCGCGGCCTTGGCCTGGCCCGGCTCGTACGCGACCACCTCGGTGCTCACGACGAGCTCGGCGACCTCGGCGTCCTTCCAGAAGAAGTCCTGATGCCGCGCCACGCGGAAGCCGTTGGTCACCCATTCCTTGGCGCAGATGTCGTTGGTCGGCACGTCGAGGCTGTCGTCCTGGTCCTGCACCTCGACCTTGTGGCCGATGTCCTTGGCTCGGAGCACCGACTTGTCCACGGCGCTCTTCAGCTGTTCGGGTTCGAGTCTCGGCTTCGCGGCTGGGGCTGACTTGGTCGGCTTGGCCTTGACCTCCTGCGCGGCGGCCGCCGGCTTCGGGTCGTCGCCGGAGCCGCAGCCAGCGAGCGCGGTCAGCGCGGCGGCAGCGAACGCGAGGGCGAGAATCCTGCGGTCTCTTGGCACGGGCACGCACCTTACCGACCTATTTCGCCACCGCTTCCGCTGCCTCCGCTGGTTCGGGCCGTTCCAGCCGCGGGAAGATCGGCTCGGCCTCGGGCAGCCGGCCGCTCGGACCGGTCGGCGTGAACTGGCGGGCCAGGCGTTCGGCCAGGTCAGGTACGAACGGCCGCAGCTCGCTCGCCAGCACCCGACAGACCTCCACGAGACCGTGCAGAACGGCATCCAGCTCGGCGCCGGGGCGTCCGCTTTCGGCCACCTCCTTTTCCTGCTTCGCCAGCTGCCACGGCGCCGTCTCCTCGATGAACCGGTTCGCCGTCGCGATCAGCGTGGTGAGGACGTTCGAGGCCTGCCGGAGGTCGAACGCCTCGAGCGCCGCGTCGATCCGTTCGGGCACGTCGTCGATCGCCTCGGCGAGCGTCGCGCTCGGGAGCGCATCGGGGACGATGCCGTCGCGGAACCGGTGGATCATCGTGACCACCCGTTGCGACAGGTTGCCGACCCCGCCTGCCAAGTCGCGGTTGACAGCGGCGACCAGCCGTTCCTCGGTGAAGTCGGTGTCACCGACCTTCGGCACTTGCGCGATCAGCCACCAGCGCAAGGAGTCCCGGCCGTACTCCTTCGCCACCTCGGCGGGATCGACGACGTTGCCGAGCGACTTGCTCAGCTTCTGCCCGTTCGCGGTGAGGTAGTCGTGCACGAAGATCCGCGTCGGCAAAGCGGAGCCCGGCGGACAGCAGCATCGCCGGCCAGTACACCGCATGGAATCGCACGATGCCCTTGCCGATCACGTGCCCTGCGTTCGCTCTTCGCCGCGCCACCAGGTGCCAAACTGCGACGGCACCGGTGCCGTAGCCGGGTGCGGTGATGTAGTTGGCCGAGCGCGTCCCACCGGACGCTCCACGTCCTCCGCGTCGGGTCGCCGGGGACAGGGAATCCCCCAGCCATGCGCGCGTTCGTTCGAGCGGGAGATGGGAGAAGTCGTCCAGGCCAGCCGTTAAGGAACGCGCGGGACCTCGTTGCTTTTCGTACGGCGGGCTCGATGACGATATAGCCCTTGCTCGTAGAAGGCTTTTGAGCTGGTCCTCGTAGCGGGAGAGGCGGAAGAACCAGTTCTCCTCGCGGCAAGCGTGCGCGGCTGGCGCCCAAGGCGAGGCGCATCGCGTTCTGTCGCTCGCCGCGCTCCGCGCCGCGCGCCAGCAGGAGGTTGGCGATATTGGCGGAGGCAATCAACAGCAGGAAACCGCAAGCACCTGCGAGGCCGATGAACGGCCCGGCGCCTGGATCCGCCATGCCCTGGGTAAAGGACATCACCGCGCCAGACGGTTGTTGCTGGTATCGATGTGATCGCTGCGTTGCGTCTCGACGATGGCGGTCAGCTCGGCGCGCGCGCTCTCGACCGTCTCGCCGTCGGCCAGGCGCGCGAACGCCGCGTAGTCGGCGCCACGCCGGTTCTGCCACTGCTCATCGGTCAGCGCGAGCGGCGCCCAAATCTCGGCGCCGTCGGGAATATTGAATCGCTCGGGCGCGATGCCCACCACTTCATGCGGCTCGCCGTCGAGCCGCACGATCGTGCCGACAATCCCGGGATCGGCGGCAAAGCGGCGTGTCCACAGCGCGTGGCCCAACACGACGCGGCGATGCTGTCCCTGCTGCGCTTCGCCGGTGGTGAATTCAGGCCGAGGGCGGGCGTCACGCCGAGCAGCGAGAAGTAGCCAGGGGAGACCCGAAAGCCGGCCACTTGCTCCGGAATGTCCACGCCGGACAGGTTCGCGTCCCACCATTGATAGAGCGCCCAGCTGACGGTGGACGACGGCTCTCGCCATTCGCGGAAATCGGCCGCCGACACGTTCTCGCGATCGAGGAACGTCGTCGTCCCGCGCGGCCGTCGTCACGACCAGGAGCCGCTCGACGCCCTGGAACCGGTACGGCCTCGCACGACGCATCCATCAGGCTGTACGTGGTGCTGTTGGCGGCCAGCGCGACGGCGAGCGTTGACACCACGACCACCGCGAGTGCCGGGCGCTGCCAGACAGCCCGCCACGCGTAGCGGAGGTCGCGCACGCCAATCCACCCGCCGGACGCGGACTCTTCGCTCGCAATCGTGATCCAGCGGACGGGCGGCTTGCGGCGCAACAGCCGGACGAAGCCGTAGCGAACGGCAATGCCCAGGCTCTGGCGGCGGTGCCAACTGTTCGCGCGCACTACGCCGACGCGGCGCGCCAGCCGCGCGTGCTCTTCGCGAGATCGCCAAGGATCGATTCGCGCAGGTGGCGTCGCGAACGATGGTGCTGAGAACGCGTTCGGCAAATGTGGATGGGGAAGTCATGACTGCTCCAGAAGTGTTTCGAGTCCCTTGGTCATGCTGGTCATGGCCACGTGCGTGGCCTTAATCGCCTTGAGCCCGGCGGCGGAGACGGTAAAGTACCGCCGCGCCTTGCCACCGCGTTCTTCGGTGGATTCGCCCATGCGCGATCGCACGCACCCCTTGGCCTCGAGCCGGTCGAGGGCGGTATACAAACCGCCGCGCGCCACCGGCCGGCCGGTCCGCTGCTCGATCAGCTCGCGGATCGGCACCGCGTACGCCTCCTGATCGAGGTGCAGCGTGGCCAACAAGACGGCGTATTCGAACTCTCCGAGGTAAATGGGCGCCATGACTGCATTGCAGGCTATATGAATGCCTACATTGCAGTCAATAGACGGCAAGCGGGGGTCAGGAGTTCCGGGCGGCTAAACGAGGAGACTTAGGAGACTACTGGAGCGGGTGACGATTCAGGGTGGACGACCATCAGTTCGCGCAGCTCGTCGCCTTCCATCACTTCGTTCTCGAGCAGGCGGCGCGTCACGCGCTCGAGCATGTCGCGGTGATCGCGCAGGATGCGCCGCGCCTCGTCGTGCGCCTCGGCGACGATGCGCTTCACTTCGTCGTCGATGATGCGGCGCGGTCTCCTCGCTGTAGGGCCCGCGTTCGGCCGGCATGCCCGATGTCGAGGAAGCGGCTGCGGCGGCGGCGGTCGAAGTTGACCGCGCCGAGCGCGCTCGCTCATGCCCCATTCGGTGACCATCGAGCGGGCGATGTCGGTGGCGCGCTGCAGGTCGTTCTGCGCGCCGGTCGAGATCTCGCCGAGCGCGATCTCCTCGGCGGCGCGGCCGCCGAGCAGCACGGCCAGCTGGTTCAGCAGTTCGCCGCGCTGCATCAGGTAGCGATCCTCGAGCGGCAGCTGCATCGTGTAGCCGAGCGCGCCGAAGCCGCGCTGCGACGATCGAGATCTTGTGCACCGGGTCCATGCCCGGCAGCACGCTCGCCACGATGCGCGTGGCCCGACTCGTGGTACGCGACGATCTCGCGCTCCTTCGGGCTCATCACGCGCTTCTTCTCGAGGCCGGCGATCAGCCGATCGATCGCCTCGTTGAAGTCGTGCATGTCGACCGCGGTCTTGTCGCGCGCGCGCCGCCAGCAGCGCCGCCTCGTTCACCAGGTTCGCCAGGTCGGCGCCGGCGAAGCCGGCCGTGCGCGCCGCGACCTTGCGCAGATCGACGTCGGGTCGAGCTTGACGTTGCGCGACGTGGATCTGCAGCACCTGCTCGCGGCCGTTGCACGTCGGGCTTGTCGACCAGCACCTGGCGATCGAAGCGGCCGGGCCGCAGCAGCGCCGGATCGAGCACTTCGGGCCGGTTGGTCGCGGCCATGATGATGATGGCCTTGCGCGCGTCGAAGCCGTCCATCTCGGCGAGCAGCTGGTTGAGCGTCTGCTCGCGCTCTTCGTGGCCGCCCATCGGGCTCTGCACGCGCGCCTTGCCGAGCGCGTCGAGCTCGTCGATGAAGATGATGCACGGCGCCTTGGCTTCGGCCTGCGAGAACAGATCGCGCACGCGCGCGGCGCCGACGCCGACGAACATCTCGACGAACTCGGAGCCGCTCAGGCTGAAGAACGGCACCTTGGCCTCGCCGGCGACGGCGCGCGCGAGCAGCGTCTTGCCGGTGCCCGGCGGGCCGACGAGCAGCACGCCCTTCGGAATCTTGCCGCCGAGGTTGGTGTACTTCTTCGGCGTCTTCAGGAACTCGACGATCTCGCGCAGCTCCTGCGCCGCCTCGTCGACGCCGGCCACGTCCTGCGAACGCTCACCTTGACGTCGTCTTCGGCGTAGATCTTCGCCTTGCTGCGCGCGAACGACATCACGCCGCCTTCGGCGCCGCCCATGCGGCGGAAGAAGAACGACCACAGCGCCAACGAGCAGCAGCAGCGGCACGACCCAGCCGAGCACCTCGGGCAGCCAGCGGCTGACGATCTCGCCGGTGTACTTCACCGCCCTGGATCGAGTTCCTCGACCAGCTTCGGATCCTCGATGCGGGTCGGTGGTGAAGTTGCCGTGCGCGCCGTCTCGGCCTTCTTCAACGCGCCGTGGATCACGGTGTCGCCGACCGCGACTTCGGCCACCTGGCCGTCCGCACCAGCGCCTTGAACTCGCTGTACGGCATCTGCCGGCCGGCCGGCGCCAGGAAGATAGCGCCTGGCCGAGGGCCAGGAGCGTCAGAGCCGCCGAGCACCCACCACAGGGCGGTCGGGTTCGGCGTGGCCGGGCCGGCTTTCGGGACCGCCGGGCGGCATGGCGGACTAGCCATGACCGGTGACCTTTCGCGAAGCTGATCAGCTCGGGGCCTGCCTCGACGGAGCCTGTCGACGGCGACCAGGTCGACCACGACGTGTCGCCGTCGCGAACTCGCCTTCGAGCACGCGCAGCGCCAGCGGGTCGAGCACCCGTCGCTGGATGGTCCGCTTCAGCGGCCGGGCGCCGTAGACTCGGATCATACCCTTCCTGCACGAGGAAGTCCTTGGCGGCGTCGGTGAGCTCGACGTGAATCTTCCGGTCGGCCAGCCGCTTCAGCAGCCCGCGCAGCTGGATGTCGATGATCTGCTCGATGTGCTCGCGATCGAGCGCGTGGAAGAACACGATGTCGTCGATGCGGTTGAGGAACTCGGGCCGGAAGTGCGCCGCGCAGGCGACGTCCTGAGGTCGCGCAGGTTCGACGTCATGATGATCACCGTGTTCTTGAAGTCGACGGTGCGGCCCTTGCCGTCGGTCAGCCGCCCATCGTCGAGCACCTGCAGCAGCACGTTGAGCACTTCGGGGTGCGCCTTCTCGATCTCGTCGAACAGCACGACCGCATACGGCCGGCGCCGCACCGCCTCGGTCAGCTGGCCGCCCTCGTCGTAGCCGACGTAGCCCGGCGGCGCGCCGATCAGGCGCGAGACGGTGTGCTTCTCCTGGTACTCCGACATGTCGATGCGCACCATCGCCTGCTCGTCGTCGAACAGGAACTCGGCCAGCGCGCGCGCCAGCTCGGTCTTGCCGACGCCGGTCGGGCCGAGGAAGATGAAGCTGCCGAGCGGCCGGTTCGGATCCTGCAGGCCGGCGCGCGCGCGGCGGATCGCGTTGGCGACCGCCCGCATCGCCTCGTCCTGGCCGACCACGCGCTGGTGCAGGCGCTCTTCCATCTGGAGCAGCTTCTGGATCTCGCCCTCCATCAGCCGGCTGACCGGAATGCCGGTCCACTTGCCGACGACCTCGGCGATGTCCTCCTCGTCCACCTCTTCCTTGAGCATGCTCTTGGTCTTCTGCAGGTCCTGGAGGCGCGTCTCCTGCTTCCTTGATCTCTGCTTCGAGCTCCGGGACGCGGCCGTACTGCAGCTCGGACGCCTTGGCGTAGTCGCCGGCGCGCTGCGCCTGCTCGACTTCCAGCGCGGACCTGTTCGAGCTGCTCCTTCAGCTGCGCGGCCGCACTGGATCGCCTCCTTCTCCTGCTCCCAGTGCGCGCGCAGCTGCGTGTCCTGCTTCCTTGAGGTCGGCGAGCTCCTGCTCGAGCTTCGCGAGCCGCTCGCGCGACGCCTCGTCCGTCTCCTTGCGCAGCGCCTCGCGCTCGATCTCGAGCTGCATGATGCGGCGCTGCACTTCGTCGAGCTCCGCCGGCATCGAGTCGATCTCCATGCGCAGCTTCGACGCCGCCTCGTCCATCAGGTCGATGGCCTTGTCGGGCAGGAAGCGATCGGCGATGTAGCGGTGCGACAGCACGGCCGCCGCGACCAGCGCCGCGTCCTTGAACTGCACGCCGTGATGGACCTCGTAGCGCTCGCGCAGGCCGCGCAGGATGCTGATGGTGTCTTCGACGGTCGGCTCGCCGACCATGCACCGGCTGGAAGCGCCGTTCGAGCGCCGCGTCCTTCTCGATGTGCTTGCGGTACTCGTCGAGCGTGGTCGCGCCGATGGTGTGCAGCTCGCCGCGCGCCAGCATCGGCTTCAGCATGTTCGCCGCGTCCATCGACCCTTCGGCCGCGCCGGCGCCGACGACCGTGTGCAGCTCGTCGATGAAGAGGACGATCTGGCCCTCGGCCTCGGACACTTCCTTCAGGACCGCCTTCAGGCGCTCCTCGAACTCGCCGCGGTACTTCGCGCCGGCGATCAGCGCGCCCATGTCGAGCGCGACGATGCGCTTGTCCTTCAGCCCTTCGGGCACGTCGCCGCGCACGATCCGCTGGGCCAGGCCTTCGACGATGGCCGTCTTGCCGACGCCGGGCTCGCCGATCAGCACCGGGTTGTTCTTCGTGCGGCGCGACAGCACCTGGATCACGCGCCGGATCTCTTCGTCGCGGCCGATCACCGGGATCGAGCTTGCCCTTGCGGGCCAGCTCCGTCAGGTCGCGGCCGTACTTCTCCAGCGCCTGGTACTTGCCTTCGGGATTCTGGTCGGTGACGCGCTGATTGCCGCGCACCGACGTCGAGGCGCTTCGAGCACCTTCTCGCGGGTGACGCCGCGGGCCCGCAGCTGGTCGACGCTCGGCCGAGCGGCCGGGCTCGGTCAGGAGGCCCAGCAGCAGGTGCTCGGTGCTGACGTACTCGTCCTGCATGCGCCTTCGCCTCGGCCTGCGCCGCGTCGATGACCACGCGCAGGCGAGGAGAGAGGTCCGGCTCGGCACCGCCGTAGCGCCTTGGGCTGCGTGCAGCGCTCGCGCGGACCGCTGGCCACCTCGCGCCGGCTCGATACGAGCTGGCGCAGCACGGCCGGCACGACGCCGTCGGCCTGTTCGGCCAGCGTCGACGAGCAGGTGCTCAGGCTCGACCTGCGCGTGGTTCAGCTCCGACGCCAGCTGCGGCGCGGCCGAGATCGCTTCCTGCGCCTTCTCGGTGAACTTGTTCAGATTCATAGCAGCCTGCTGCCTTCAGTCTTCCGCCTTTTTGACCTGCTCGGCGCGGAGCGTTCGCTAGAGTCCGCGCTCTTCGTTGGTCAGCGTCTTCGGGATGTGACGTCCACGTTTGCATAAAGGTCGCCACGATCGTCCGGCTTTCCGACTTGCCGGAGCCCATGACCGCGCAGCCGGAAGAGCTGGCCGCCCTGCGTGCCCGGCGGCAGCCTTCGAGGCGCAACGTCTTCGCTGGCTCACCACGTCGACCTCGCCGCCGAGCACCGCCGTCGTTACCGGCGACGCGCGCCTTGGTGTAGACGTCGCGGCCTTTGCGCTCGAACACCGGATGCGGCTTGAACTGGATGCGCAGGAACAGGTCGCCGCTCGGGCCGCTGCTCGAGCCGCGCCGCCTTCGCCGGCCACGCGCACGCGCGAGCCGTCGGTGACGCCGGGCGGATGCGCACCTC
>CAVXLQ010000012.1:0-798864 GCA_963762635.1 uncultured Actinomycetota bacterium | reverse complement strand
GGCGTCCGATGAGCGAGGACTGGCACAAGGACACGATGCGTCGAGCACGAACAAATCGGAAGGATGCCGTCGCGCAGGCGGCAGGTAAATGCGTATGACGAAGGAACGGCTGTACCTGTTCGATACGACGCTGCGCGACGGCGCGCAGACGACGGGCGTCGACTTCTCGTTGGAAGACAAGCGGCGCATCGCCGCCGTGCTCGACGACCTCGGCGTCGACTACGTCGAGGGCGGTTTTCCAGGCGCCAATGCCACCGACACGCAATTTCTCGGCGAGCCTTCGAAGCTCAAGGCGGCGAAGCTGACCGCCTTCGGCATGACGAAGCGCGCGGGCCGCTCGGTCTCCAACGACCCTGGCTTGCAAGCGGTATTGAACTCGCGCGCCGACGCCATCTGCCTCGTCACCAAGTCGTCCGACTACCACGTGCGCGTGGCGCTCGGCATCTCCAACGAGGAGAACCTTGCCGGCCTCGAGCAGTCCGTGAAGGCGGTGGTCGGGACGGGCCGCGAGTGCGCCATCGACTGCGAGCACTTCTTCGACGGTTACAAGGCAATCGCGCAATATACGCTTGCCGTGGCGCGTACCGCCTACGAGGCCGGCGCGCGCTGGGTGGTGCTGTGCGACACCAACGGCGGAACGCTGCCGCACGAGGTCGAGCGCATCGTCGCCGAGGTGGCCAAGGCCGTTCCCGGCACGCACCTCGGCATCCACACGCACAACGACACCGAGAACGCCGTCGCCAACACGCTGATGGCGGTGCGCGGCGGCGTGCGGCACATCCAGGGTACGCTCAACGGCATCGGCGAGCGCTGCGGCAACGCCAACCTGACGTCGATCATCCCGACGCTGCTGCTCAAGAGCGAGTTCGCCGACCGTTTCGAGACCGGCGTCACGCCCGAGCGGCTGCGCACGCTGACGCACGCCAGCCGTATTCTCGACGAGGTGCTGAACCGCAACCCCGATCGCCATGCGCCCTATGTCGGCGAGAGCGCGTTCGCGACCAAGGCCGGCATCCACGCGTCCGCCATCTTGAAGGAGCCGCAGACGTATGAGCACATCGAGCCGGAAAGCGTCGGCAACCAGCGGCACCTGCTCGTCTCCAAGCAGGGCGGCAAGTCGAGCATCCTCGCCACCATCGAGCGGCTCGGCATTCCGGTAGGCGACGACGACAGCCGCGTGACGAAGCTGCTCGACGAGGTGAAGCAGCGCGAGGCCTCCGGCTACTCCTACGAGGCGGCGGAAGCGTCGTTCGAGCTGCTGGCCCGGCGCACGCTGGAGAGCGTGCCGCGCTATTTCTCGGTCGACAGCTTCCGCGTCATGGTCGAGAAGCGCCACAACGCGCTCGGCAAGCTTGTCACCGTGTCGGAGGCGATCGTCAAGGTGTTCGTCAACGGCGACAACGAGCCGCTATGGTCGGTCGGCGAGGGCAACGGTCCCGTCAACGCGCTCGACCGGGCGCTGCGCAAGGATCTGGGCCGCTATCAGAAGCACATCGAGGGCGTCGAGCTCGTCGACTACAAGGTGCGTATCCTCACGGGCGGCACCGAGGCCGTGACGCGCGTGCTGGTCGAGAGCCACGACACGATCAGCGGCAATCGCTGGTTCACCGTCGGCGTGTCGCCCAACATCATCGACGCCAGCTTCGAGGCGCTGCTGGATTCGATCAACTACAAGCTGATGAAGGACAACGCCCAGGCGGCGTGACTGGCACGAGCCACGTAACCCCTCACCCGCCGCTCATGCTGCGCATTTCGCGTCGACCTCTCCCTCTGGGAGAGATGGGGTTGCGAAGTCCGCAGGGCATACTCACCTCCCCAGAGGGAGAGGTCGGAAGCGTCATGGCGGAGCATGCTCCGCATAGACGAGCCTCCGGGTGAGGGGTTGGTTGCTCGAAGTAGGGCACGGGGCAACGGCGAGTGGGGCGAACTAATCCCCTCGTTCTCCCGCCTCCCGTATGCTCTGCCCATCCCGCCCCGTTGGGGACAGGCTCGAGACCGTCTCAGGTTTGGGAGCGGGCTGCGATGGTGAACAAGCCGGTTGGCGAGGGGTAACGTCCCGAAGCCGCCGGTGTACCGAGCCGTAGGAGCCGGAACCCCCGGTACGGGACTAAGGCGCCCGAAATCGGACGGCCGCGCCACTCTGCGCGACGGGGCGTGAAAGCGCCGCACTAAACTAAACTAGACGCGGTGCCTTTACGCCCCGTCTCCCAACTCTTCCCATGCCTCGGGGCGACGAGCCCGCGAGAACGGTAAGCATGAGCCCGCGTGCAACATCTAGCGCACGTCGCCCATGAGCTGCTTCAGCCAGGGGACCAAGAGCAGCAGCGCCAGGGTGGCGATGCCGACCATCGCCGCCTGCTGCAGGAAGAATACCGCCAGCGCGTCGGGATCGGTGGAGGTGTAACCGCTGCCGAGGATGCCGGCGAGCTTGTTGCCCCAAGCGGCAGCATAGATTCGGGTGCGCGTGCTGCCTTTGCCGCCCGGCAGACAGGCAGCGACCGTGTTTTTCACAAACCGGAAGCGCCTCTCCCGCTCCGCCTTGCCGCCTTCTTTCATCCAGCGCTGCATCGTGTAGAACCGGTCGAGTATCACTTTGATTTCAAGATAGACAGAAGCGATGGCATCAACCGTTGTGACGCACCATGTATCGACGCAGTTACCCATCATTTCCATATCTGCGTCGAGCCAGTCATACCCGGTTTCGTGCCCGACAATCCGAACGGCATCGCCGAGCCAGCAGACGGGTTCGCCTAAATCCTTCACCAGCCCCTCGAAGTGCTTTGCGTAATCAATCGAGCCGGGCCATACATGGAGAGATGTTAGCAACTGACATTCAACGAATAAAGGTCAACAGTAACCGTTACGTATTGCTCAACCGCTACGCGCAGGTGCTCGGCTCGATCTTCTCCAACGCCGGTGAGAAGCCGTACGAGGTGGAGACCGTCGTCGCCGAGGTCGGTGCGTCCTCGGAGGAGGACGAGATCTACCGGCTCACCTACGACGGATCGGTCGCGGCCGAGCACGGGTTCGCGGTGATGGGTGGTGCGGCGGAGACGCTCACCACGTACGTCGCCGAGCGCTACCAGCCCGGCCAGTCACTGGCCTCCGCGTTGGCCCTCGCGGTGGACACCCTCGGACGCGACAGCGACGAGCCGCGCGTGCTCGAGCCCGACCACCTCGAGGTCGCCGTTCTCGACCGGACCCGGACGCAGAAGCGCAAGTTCCGCCGGCTCACCGGACCGGTGCTCGAGCGCCTGCTCACGCCCGAGCCCGCGGCGAGTACGGAGGCGAGTACGGAACCGACGGAAGCGGCCGAATCCGCCCCACCCGACACAGAGTCCTGACGTCCTCGGGCCGGTCCTGAAACAATTCGTGGCGGGGTTCTGACATGTGGTCACGGGGGACCGGCTTTCTTCCAGCACAAGGCATAGTGTGGTGACTATGGACCGTCGGATTTTTGGCCTCGAGAACGAGTACGGCGTCACGTGCACGTTTCGTGGCCAGCGCCGACTGTCTCCCGACGAGGTCGCCCGTTACCTGTTCCGCCGCGTGGTCTCCTGGGGCCGCAGCAGCAACGTGTTCCTGCGCAACGGAGCCCGCCTCTACCTCGACGTAGGCAGCCACCCGGAGTACGCGACGCCGGAGTGCGACTCGATCATCGACCTCGTCACCCACGACAAGGCCGGCGAACGCATCCTCGAGGGACTCCTCGTCGACGCCGAGCGCAGGCTGCGCGAGGAAGGCATCGCGGGCGACGTCTACCTGTTCAAGAACAACACCGACTCCGCCGGCAACTCCTATGGCTGCCACGAGAACTACTGCGTCAGCAGGCACGGTGAGTTCTCCCGGCTCGCCGATGTGCTGATCCCGTTCCTCGTCTCCCGGCAGATCATGGTCGGTGCCGGCAAGGTGCTGCAGACCCCGCGCGGAGCGGTGTTCGCGGTGAGCCAGCGCGCCGAGCACATCTGGGAAGGCGTGTCGTCGGCGACGACCCGTTCCCGCCCGATCATCAACACCCGCGACGAACCGCACGCCGACGCCGAGCGCTACCGCCGCCTGCACGTGATCGTCGGCGACTCGAACATGTCGGAGTCCACGACGCTCCTGAAGCTCGGCAGCACCGACCTGGTCCTGCGGATGATCGAGGCGGGCATCGTCCTGCGCGACCTCACGCTGGAAAACCCGATCCGCGCGATCCGGGAGATCTCCCACGACATCACCGGTCGCCGCCGCGTACGGCTGGCGAACGGACGCGAGGCCAGCGCGCTCGACATCCAGGAGGAGTACTTCACCAAGGCCCGAGACTTCGTCGAACGACGCGACCTCGCGACGCCCGCGGTGACGAAGGTGCTCGACCTGTGGGAGCGCACGCTCAAGGCCGTCGACTCCGGTGACCTGTCCGCGGTCGACCGCGAGATCGACTGGGTGATCAAGTACAAGCTGCTCAACCGCTACCGCGACAAGCACGGCCTCTCGCTGACGTCGCCGCGGATCGCGCAGCTCGACCTCGCGTACCACGACATCCACCGCAACCGCGGTCTGTACTACCTGCTCGAGCGCCGCGGGCTGGTCAACCGCGTCACCACCGACCTCAGCGTGTTCGAGGCGAAGTCGGTGCCGCCGCAGACCACACGGGCCCGGCTGCGTGGCGAGTTCATCAAGCGCGCGCAGGAACGTCGCCGCGACTTCACCGTCGACTGGGTGCACCTCAAGCTCAACGACCAGGCGCAGCGCACCGTACTCTGCAAGGACCCGTTCCGCAGCGTGGACGAACGAGTCGAGAAGCTCATCCAGAGCATGTAGTGCTCAGCTTGTCGAAGGCCGACGTCGATGCCTTGCTCGACATTGACGCCCTGATCGACGCGCTCGCCGCGGCGCACGTCGAGCTTTCGGCCGGTCGGGTCTCGATGCCTCCACGCGTAGCGGCGACCGTCGCCGAACGGGACGGCTTCCTCGCCGCGATGCCCGCCTACCTCCCCTCGGCCGGCGTGCTGACCAGCAAGCTCGTCGCCCTCTTCCCGCACAACGTCGACAAGCCCACGCACCACGCCGTCATCGTCGCGTTCGACCCGGCGACGGGGGAGCCGGCAGCACTGCTCGACGGCGAGTACATCACCGCCGCCCGGACCGGTGCGGGGTCAGCGCTCTCCGCGCGGCTGCTCGCCCGGGACGACGCGAACGTGTTGGCGATCCTCGGCACCGGCGTGCAAGCCCGGTCGCACGCGATCGCGGTCAGCAGGGTCCGGCCGATCCAAGAGATCCGCATCGCCGGACGAGACCCGGTCAAGGCCGCGAAGCTCGCGAAAGAGCTCGACGAGCTCCTCCCACCAAACGTTGCGGCGGTCGACACCTACCGCGACGCGATGGCAGGAGCTCAGATCGTCTGCGCCACGACCCACGCGGTAGAGCCGGTCGTCCGCCGCGAGTCGTTGAGCCCGGGCACGCACGTCACCTCCGTCGGCTTCAACCGCGACGGGCGGGAGGTCGACGACGCGACCGTTGCGGACGCGCTGATCTGCGTCGAGTCGAGGCAGGCCGTGCTCGCCCCGTTCCCGGCCGGCAGCAACGACCTGCTCCAACCGATCGAGGCCGGCCTGATCACCGCGGACCACCTCGCCGAGCTGGGCGAGCTCGTCGCCGGCACCAGGCAAGGCCGCACGTCAGCAGATCAGCTCACCCTCTACAAATCCGTCGGCGTCGCCGTCCAGGACGCCGCCGCGGCCGCCCTCGTCCTCCAGGCCGCGCGAGAACGAGGTTCCGGCACCACCATCGCGCTGTAACCCCTCATTAAGGCTGCTCCCAGACTCGCGGGGTATGGTGTGGCCTTCGTACGCCCCCAACCGTTCGTCAACGAGGTGTTCACTGTGCGTCGTCGCCAGGCTCTGGCTCTCCTCATAGTCCCGCTGATGTTCGTTGCCGCCTGCGGCTCGGATGACGGTAAGAAGGCCGAGACCGAGAACAAGCCCGGCGGCACCGGCATCGATGCCGTCACGGTGAAGGGCGAGAACAGCGCCAAGCCGACGGTCGAGTTCGCCAAGCCGTTCACGGTGGCCGAGACCGCGGCTAAGGCCGTGTCGGAGGGCAAGGGCGACACGCTCGCCAAGGGCCAGCAGGTCATCGTCGACTACGTCGGCATCAACGGCCGCGACGGCAAGGAGTTCGACTCGTCCTGGAAGGGCGGCAAGCCGGCGACGTTCAAGCTCGCCGACGGCGCCCTGATCGCGGGCTTCATCAAGGGTCTGGTCGGCCAGAAGGTCGGCAGCCGCGTCCTGATCACGATCCCGTCGAAGGACGGCTACGCCGAGGGCAACCAACAGGCGGGCATCAACAAGGGCGACTCGCTGATCTTCGTCGTCGACGTGAAGAGCGCGTACAAGCCGCTCACCAAGGCCGAGGGCACCGCCGTGACGCCGCCGGCCGGCCTGCCGACCGTGACGCTGAAGGACGGAACGCCGAGCGCGCTCACCGTGCCGAAGACCGCGGCGCCGAAGAAGCTCGTCGTCCAGGACCTGGTCAAGGGCAAGGGCGCGAAGGTCACCGCCGAGAACACGGTCAACTTCCACTACATCGCGGCGAACTGGCGTACGGGCAAGAAGTTCGACTCCTCGTGGGACCGCCAGCAGGCGCTCGACCTGCAGCTCGCGCAGACCCAGGTGAAGGGCCTTACCACCGGCCTGGTCGGCAAGACCGTCGGTAGCCGCGTGCTGCTGATCATGCCGCCCGACCAGGGCTTCGGCCAGGACCTGCAGGGCACCGACGTGAAGAAGACCGACACCGTCGTCTTCGTCGTCGACATCCTCGGCGCCAGCTGACGGCTCAGCTCAGACTCGACGCGCCCGGATCAGCGTCCGGTGGTTCCGTACGACGAACCGCCCCTCGACGCGGATCCGGGCGTCGAGCTTTCTCAGCGCCTGGTCGTACGTCGTGACGTCGAACCCGGGCACCTGCCACGACACCGCCATCAGGTGGAACACGATCGCGCCGATGTCGGTGTAGCCGGCCTCGTTGAACACCTCGTCGGCTCGGTCGATCTCGAAGCCCGTCCGCTTCAGGTCGGCGACGGCGTCGGCGAACGACGGCTCGCCGGCGTGGGTCGGTGCCGGCCCACCGAGCGCCTCGTTGAACTCCAGGTCGTTGTCCCGCCCCACGCCCTGCGTCAGGAACACGCCGCCGGGCTGGAGCACGCGGTGCAGCTCGGCGGACGGAGCACCGGCGTGCCGCGCGAGCACCAGGTCGAACTCCCCGTCGGCAGCCGGCAGCGACGGACCTGAGGACGACGTGTCCCGGACCTCGATGCCGAGCGGCTCCAGCCGTGCCCGAGCGACGGGAACGTTCGGCGCATAGCCTTCGGTCGCGACGACGTGCTCCGGGCGCCGCCCGGCGAGAATGCCCTCGAGCGTCTCGCCGCCGCCTGTACCGATGTCGAGCAGCCGGGTCGAGTCCGAGATCTCGGCGCTCGCCAGCTCGTCGTAGTTCCAGGCCTCGCCACCCTCGATTCGGCCGGCGAGGAAGCCGAAGTCCCAGCCTCGAAAGTCAGCGGCGAGCGCCTCGGCCACCAGGTCGTCGTAGGAACGCATGCCCAGGACGGTACGAGCCAGCCGGGGTCCGGCTCAATCGGTTAACAGCGAGGCGGCGTGCCGGCCGGCTGCCGCGCAGGCGAGGAAGTACGGCGCGTCCTCGTCGTACGAACGACCCATCGACGACACCTTGACCGGCGACTTGGCGATGGCCTCGGCCAACCCGTCCACCGGCACCCGCACGACGGTGTGCCGCGCCCGCAGGGCCTCGACCGCGTCGCGGAGCTCGTCCCCGAACGGCGGCGGCAGGTCGGGGACGACCACGTCCGCCGCTGCCAGCGCGACCCGGCCGTAGGCCGTCAGGCTGTGATGCGACACGCCCCGATGCCGCGGCCGGGGGTCCGCCGACGACACGCGCAACGTCCCGACCGCGCGCCCGGCGAGAGCCGCGACGGCGTTCACCGCCTCGCCCGACGCCACGCCGGAGAAGCCCCAACGCGTCCCCGTCCCAAGGTTGCCCGGTCCCTGCGTCACGACCGCGACGTCCACGCCCAGCACGTGCCGCGCCGCCAGCAGACCGGTGTGCAGCGTCACCGCCTCGAGGTCACCGCCAAAGGCCTGCCCGACCGTCACCGACCCGACGAGCCAGGAGGCCGCGCGCAGCGACGACACCGTCTTCGAGAACGCCAACGGCAGCGCCCCGCCGTCGGTCATCACGTACGCCACCCGCGACTGTGGGCGCGCCGCGTACAGCCCGGCCAGCACCGCCGGCAGGGCCGAATGCAGGTCCGACACCACGACCGGCATCCCATCGAGCGAGTCCGCGTCGCGCAGGACGTCGTACGAGGGGGAGTCCGGCTCGTCCACGCCCAGCACCATCGTCTGCAGCGGCGTGTACCGCGCTTTGACAAGATGCCCGGGCCCAGTGACGTCCGGAGGCAGCCGGTCTGGGAGGGCGACCACGAGCGCGTAGCCGCCGGTGCCCAGCCCACGGGCGTACGCGGACGTGTTCAGCAGCACCCGGTCGCCGACCTCGGGCGTGCCGACCAGCTCGACGTACGCGAGCGCCGGCACCTGCCCGTCCGGTGTCTCGACGTCGAGCTTCACGGTGCCGGCCCAGCCGTCACGAACAGTCGTCACGACACCCGCTCGCCAACGAATCACAGCGGCGAGATTACCGCTTGTCACTGCTGTAGCTTGGTCGGGTGGAAGGGGGTGAACGCGCGTGCCGCCCCGCAAATCCGAGCGGCTGATGAACCTCGTCATCTGCCTGCTCGTCTCGCGTCACTTTGTGCCCAAGGCCAAGCTTCGCACGCTCGTGGAGGACTACCACGAGCTGTCGCTCGAGGCTTTCGAGAAGATGTTCGAGCGCGACAAGGAAGAGCTGCGCGAGCTCGGCATCCCGATCGAGATCGGTTCGGTCGCGTCCGGCTTCGACGACGAGGTCGGCTACCGCATTCGCCGCAGCGAGTACGAGCTGCCGCCGCTGACGTTCACGGCGGAGGAGGTCGCCGTGCTCGGCCTCGCCGCCAGGGTCTGGCAGCACGCCAGCCTCGCCGAGGCGACGTCGCGCGCCGTCCTCAAGCTCGGCGCCGAGGGCCTGGACGCCGACACCGCGCACCTGGCCGCGCTCGAGCCCGGGCCCGGCGCCGGCGAGCCCTCGTTCGTCCCGCTCTGGCGGGCCGTCCAGACTCACACGGTCGTGAGCTTCGACTACCGCCGTCCCGGCACCGCCGGGCCAGCGCGACGGACGTTCGAGCCCTGGGGAATCATCAACTGGCGCACGCGGTGGTACGTCGTCGGCCACGACCGCGACCGCGAGGCCACGCGGATGTTCCGGCTCTCGCGGATCGTCGGGCAGGTCAAGGAAGCCAGCAAGCCACGCGCGTTCGTCGTCCCGGACGGTGTCGACCTGCGGGCCGAGGCGGAACGACTGAAGTCGAGCGAGAGCGACCCGCGCGGCATCGCGACGATCCGGGTCCGGACGGGCGCCGGCAACGGCCTGCGCCGCCGCGCCCAGGTGGTCGAGCCGGACGGCGAGGGCTGGGACCTGCTCAAGGTCTCGTTCGGCGATGTGGTCAACCTCGCCGAGGAACTGGCCGGGTACGCGGCGGACGTCGTCGCGCTCGACCCGCCGGACGTCCGCGAGGCGACCATGCAACACCTCAAGAGCCTGCTGGTGGAGTCGCGGTGATCGACGACCTGCCGCGATCCGCCGGCCCGGGCGGCGCCAAGGAGCAAGTGCGCCGCCTGCTGGCCTTGCTCCCGTACCTGCTCGCCCATCCGGGCGCCCGCGTCGCCGACGTCGCGCGCGTGTTCGGCATCTCCGAACGCCAGCTCGTCGCCGACCTCGGCGTGCTCTGGTTCTGTGGGCTGCCGGGCATGATGCCCGGCGACTACATCGAGGTCGACATGGACGCCGTCGAGGGCGACGGCACGATCCACGTCTCGAACGCCGACTTCCTGACCCGCCCGTTCCGGCTCACGTCGGACGAGGCGCTCGGCCTGCTCGTCGCGCTGCGGGTGCTGCGCGAGACCGGGCGTTCGAGCGAACGGGAGATGGTCGACCGGGTGATCGCGCGGCTGGAGGAGGCCGCCGGGCAGGCTTCGGGATCGGTGACGAAGCAGGTCGAGATCAAGGTCGACGCGTTCGAGGACCCGGAGATCCGCGCGACCATCCAGGACGCGCTGGACCGGGGCCGGCGGTTGCACTTGTCGTACTGGGTGCCGGCGCGCGACGAGACCACCGAACGCGACGTCGACCCGATGCGGATCTTCCTCGCCGACGGCCGGACCTACCTCGAGGGCTGGTGCCATCGGGCGGAGGACGTACGGCTGTTCCGCCTCGACCGGGTCGCGAAGGCGCGCGTGCTGGACGAGCCGGCCGTGCTGCCGCCGCAGGCCCGGCCGCGAGACCTGTCGGCCGGGCTGTTCCAGCCGTCGCCCGACCACGAGCTCGCGACGATCGACCTCGACCCGCCTGCCGCGTGGGTGTCGGAGTACTACCCGTGCGAGGAGGTCATCGACCTCGGCGCCGGGCAGCTGCGAGTACGGCTACGCATCGCCGACCAGCGCTGGCTCCGCCGGCTCGCGTTGCGCCTGGGTGGGCACGCGCGCGTGATCGAGCCCGCCGGCCTGGCCGAAGCCGTGAGCGCCGACGCGCGCGCCGCCCTCGCCGCCTACGAAACCCCCTGACCGCCCGCCCCTCCCATCCACACTGTCCACAGCTCGCTCGACTTCACCTACCGAACCGGGGTTCGGACAGCTGTTGCCACGTTGGAGAACCCCTGTTCGGTGGGTGAAGTCGCGGAAGGCTGTGGACGACGGAGGGTTAGCCGAGAGCAGATCCGCTGGTCTCGGAGCGGCGCACCCGGAAGGATCGAGCCATGAGACTTCTCGTGCTCGGTGGCACCGTGTTCCTGTCCAAGGCGATCGTCGCCGAAGCACTGCGTCGTGGCCATGAGGTCACCGCCGCCGCGCGGGGCACGTCGAGCAGCCCGCCGGACGGCGCGACGTTCGTCAAGCTGGACCGGGACGACGAGAACGGGTTCGCCGCCATCGAGGGCGAGTACGACGCGGTCGTCGACGTGGCCCGCCAGCCCACGCACGTACGCCGCGCGATCTCGGCGCTCGCCGACCGGACCAAGCACTGGACGTTCGTCTCGACCTGCAGCGTCTACTCCGACGACGCCACGCTCGGGCAGACCGTGGAGACGGCACCGCTGCGCCGGCCGCTCGCCAGTGACGCGGACGAGGCCGACCCGGCGAACTACGGCGAGGCGAAGGTGTCCTGTGAGCAGGAGGTCGCCGCGGGCCGGGGGAGTGACGCGCTGATCGTGCGGGCCGGGCTGATCGTCGGCCCGGGCGACCCGAGCGACCGGTTCACGTACTGGCCGTTCCGGATCGCCCGCGGCGGTGAGGTGGTCGCGCCCGGCAAGCCGGACGACCCGGTGCAGCTGGTCGACGTCCGTGACCTCGCCGCCTGGATCGTCGACTCGGCCGAAACCGGGCGGGCCGGGGTGTACGACAGCACGTCGACGCCGTTCACGCGCAAGGAGCTGCTGGAGGCCGTCGCGGCGGGCGTCGGGACGGACATCCAGCTGACCTGGGTCCCGCAGGACTTCCTACTGGCCCAGGAGGTGAACGTGTGGTCCGGGCCCAAGTCGTTGCCGCTGTGGGTCGACGAGCCCGAGAACGCGGGCTTCATGGCCCGCGACACGTCCGCGACGGCCCAGGCCGGTCTGACAATCCGTGACGTAGGCGAGACCGCGCGTGACACTCTTTCTTGGATAGTGGACGGTCGCGGCGACAAGCCTTGGCGGGCTGGGCTGACCGAGGCCGAGGAAACGGACCTGTTGCGTAACTGGCACAGCAGGTAGGTACTAGGGTTGGCGCCCGTGAGGTGGGTGCTGCTCTTCGGTGGAATTGTCCTTTTTGCCGTCATCCTCTACGCCTGCATCGGCGTGTGGCTGTGGCGACGGGCGAAGGAGCTGTTCGTCGAGCTCGGACGCGCGGCGGACAAACTGGACACCGCCATGGCCGACCGCGAGGTCCAAGAACAGGCAAACTCGGTCCCGGCCGACAACGGCGGCGCGCACCGAGCCTGAGACGTTGGGGTTTCCCTGGCGTACGATCGAACCAGCCACACGATGAGAGAGGCCAATCCATGCCCAATCTCGGACCCACTGAGATCCTGCTGATCATCGCCGTACTCGTTCTGCTGTTCGGCGCCACCCGGCTTCCGAAGATCGCGGCGGGTCTCGGCGAGTCGCTGCGCATCTTCAAGAAGGAAATCCGGACCAAGGACGAGGACGCGGAGAAGAAGGACGAGACCCCGGCCCCCGCGGCTGAGGCCACCCCGCCGTCCATCACGCACAACAGTGCGAGCGGCCAGGTCCCGGCGCAGCCCGTGCAGCAGCCCGTGCAGGAGCAGGCCAAGGACACCGAGCACACCAACCGGTGATCCGCTGTTTCATCGTCGTGCCTTCCTGAGGCGCGCTGGTCCTCCCCGGGGGCGACGTGAGCATCTCCATCGGACAGTTGCTGGGGCGTAAGAAGCCCAAGCCGACTCCGGACGAAGAGGGTCGGATGACCCTCGTCGAACACCTACGCGAGCTGCGTGGCCGGCTACTGAAGTCGGTCATCGCGCTGATCATCATGATGATCGTCGCGTGGCAGTTCTACGGCGTGCTGTTCCAGCTGCTGCAGCATCCGCTGAACACCGCCGTCGAGGCCATCAACCAGACGCGCGACGATCTCAACGTCGGCGTGAACTGGGGCAACATCTCCTCGCCGCTGATGCTGCAGCTGAAGATCACGTTCGTCGCCGCGTTGGTGGCGGCGTCGCCGATCTGGCTCTACCAGCTGTGGGCGTTCATCCTCCCCGGGCTGCACAAGAACGAACGCAAGTGGAGCCTGGCGTTCCTCGGAACCGCCGGGCCGCTGTTCATCATCGGCGTCTTCGTCGGCTACCTCGCGATGCCCAAGGGCATCCAGGTGTTGCTGTCGTTCACGCCGGATCTGGGGACCCAGGCCGTCAACTCGCAGAACCTGCTCGACGTGTCGAACATGCTCGACTTCATCCTGCGGCTGCTGATCGTCTTCGGGCTGGCGTTCGAGATCCCGGTGTTCACGATCCTGCTCAACCTGGTGGGCGTGCTGTCCGCCGCGCGGCTGAGCAAGTGGCGTGCGCCGATCATCTTCTTCATCTTCGTGTTCGCCGCGGTCGCCACGCCGTCGATCGACCCGTTCACGATGCTGATGCTCGCGGTCCCGATGAGCGCGCTCTTCATCATCTCCGAAGTGATCGCGCGGTTCATCGACAAGCGACGCAAGGCGAGCCTCGTGGCCGCCGGCGTCGACGTGGAGAAGATCGAACGAGCCGGCGAGACCAAGGACGACTAGGACCGACTGAGCGCGCCTCATCCGCACAAGGCCACGTGGCCCAGTAGTGTTCGCAGACGTGGCCCGTGAGATCACCGTTCTCGTCAATCCGACCTCCGGAGGCGGACGTGGCGCCCGCATGGCGGCACCCGTCACCGAACGGCTCAGGTCCGCAGGACTCAACGCCCGTTGGGAAGCCGGCCGCGATGCGGCCGAGTCCGCCGAGCTCGCCCGCCGTGCCGTAGCGCGAGGCGTCGACGCGCTCGTCGTCGTCGGTGGCGACGGCATGATCCACCTGACGCTGCAGGCCGTCGCGGGGACCAAGACACCCATCGGCATCGTTCCCGCCGGGTCCGGCAACGACATGGCCCGGGCGCTCGCGCTGCCGCGCAAGGACCCGCTTGCCGCCGTCGACCTGGTGATCGCCGGTCAGCACCGGGCGATCGACCTCGGCAGGGCCGGGGCGACCTGGTTCGGCACGATCTTCACCGCCGGCTTTACCGGTCGCGTCACCGAGCGGGTCAACACCATGCATCGCCTGCGCGGCACACTGAAGTACGCCGCGGGCGTCGCCGCCGAGGTGCGCGACTTCGACGCCAAACCGTACGTGCTCGAGCTCGACGGCGAACGGTGGGAGACCAACGCGCTCGTGGTCGCGATCGGCAACACCTCGTCGTTCGGCGGTGGCGTGTGGATCTGCGAGGGCGCGGACCCGGCGGACGGCCAGTTCGACGTCACGGTGATCGGTCAGGTGAGCCGGCTCGACCTCGCCCGGCTCTACCCGAAGCTGTTCACCGGCCGCTCGTTCTCGCACCCGGCGATCACCCGCCGCAAGGCGAAGCTCGTGAACGTCGCCGCTGCCGAGACGCACGGGTACGCCGACGGCGAGAAGCTCGCGCCGCTGCCGCTGACCGTCGAGTGCGTGCCCTCGGCGCTGGAGATCTTCCTGCCGCCCCAGACGTGAGCCCAGACGTGACAGAGCCCTGACGGATGTCACCCACGACCCCGGACGGACGGCACTCCGCGTAGCCGGCCTACGGCGCGAGGCTTGCCGCATGCTGCGTCGAATCCTTCCCGCTGTGGGCTTGTTCTTCCTCGCGCCCCTCGTCGCCGAGTTCCTGCTCGGCAACCTCTCGATCACGATGATCGTGGGCCTCGTCGTGCTCTCGCTGCTCTACGGTGGCGGCGCGTTGCTGATCCGCGAGGTCTCCCGTCGTGCCGGACTGCGGTGGCCGTCGATCGTGCTGCTCGCGCTCGCGTACGGCGTGCTCGAGGAGGGCATCACCACCCAGACGTTGTTCAACCCCCACTACTACGGCCACGACCTGCTCGCCTACGGCCATGTCGACGCGCTCGGCATGGGGATCCCATGGACGGTCTTCGTCCTCGCGATCCACACGGTCTGGAGCATCAGCGTCCCGATCCTGATCGTCGAGCTGCTCGTCGGCGAGGAACGCCGAACCAAGCCGTGGCTGGGCAAGGCCGGCCTGACGGTCACCGTGGTGCTGTTCGCCGCCGGCATCGTCGTCACCACGGCCATGCAGCTCAGCAGCGACCCGTTCCGTGCGTCCGTCGCGCAGTTCGCCGGCGTCGTGGTCGCGATCGTGCTCCTCGTCGGGGCGGCGTTCGCGCTCCGACGTACGGCTCCCGCGCCAGTGGCGAAGGCCGCTCCGAGCCCGTGGCTCGTGGTCGTCGGCACGCTCGCGGCGGGTGCGGCGATCATGGTGCTGGGTGTCAACGCGCCGATCCCGGCCTGGCTGGACGTCACCCTCATCTTCGCGGTGCTGGCGGTCGCGACCGTCGCGGTCCAGGCCTGGTCGCGCCGGCAGGGCTGGGGCCCGGCCCACCACCTCGCTCTCGCGACGGGCACGCTGCTCACCTACGCCTGGCACAGCTTTCCGCAGCCCGGCCTGCTGGTCGGCAACACCGCGCTCGACCTGATCGGGAACGCGATCTTCACCGCCGCCGCGCTCGTGCTGCTCGCGTTCGGCTACCGGCAGGTGCGGCGCGAGACCGCCGGGACCCAGGTCCAGACCACCGAGCTCTGGTGAGGTAGCCATGTTCCGTCGAGTCCTTCCCGCTGTCGGTCTGTTCTTCCTCTCGCCCCTGGTCGCCGAGTTCCTGCTCGGCAACCTGTCGATCACCGCGATCGGTGCGGCGTTCTTCCTCGCGCCGTTGTACGGCGGCGGCGCCCTCCTGATCCGGGAGGTCGCCCGCCGCACCGGACGCCGCTGGCCCTCGATCGTGCTGCTCGCGATCGCGTACGGCGTCCTCGAGGAAGGCATCACGACTCAGTCGCTGTTCAACCCGAACTACGTCGGCCTCCGGCTGCTCGACTACGGCCACGTCGACGCGCTCGGGATGGGAATCCCGTGGACGGTCGGCGTGATCACGATCAACACGGTCTGGAGCATCTGCGTACCGATCCTGATCGTCGAGGTGCTCGTCGGGCCGGAACGCCGGACGAAGCCGTGGCTGGGCCGCGTCGGTCTGACGGTGACCGCTGTCCTGTTCGCCGTCGGGGTCTTCCTCACCACGTTCTTCCAGCTGAACTCGGACCCGTTCCGCGCCTCCGTCGGCCAGCTCGCCGGCACCGTGGTCGCGATCCTGCTGCTGGTCGCCGTCGCGTTCCTGGTCGCCCGTCGCGCGCCTTCTCCGGTCGCCAGGAACGCCCCGAACCCGTGGCTGGTGTTCGCCGGTGCCCTGGTCGTCGGTGCCGTCTACGAGTCGCTCGACCTCGACTCGCCCATCCCGGCCTGGCTGGAGGTGACGATCGTCCTCGTGCTCCTCGCGGTGGTGGCCGTCACCATCCGTACCCTGGCGCGGCGAGAGGGCTGGGGCGTCGCCCACCACTTCGCCCTGGGCGCCGCGATGTTGATCACGTACGCCTGGCACGGCTTCCCGCAGCCGTCGTTGCAGAACGGCAACACCGCCGTCGACCTGGTCGGCAACGCCGTCTTCGCCGCCGGAGCACTCGTGTTGATCGCCTTCGGCGCCCGCCGAGTGCGGCACGAGGCGGAGCACCGTGGCGAGCACGTAGCCTTGGGGCATGACCACTCCGGCGGAGCGGTACGCACAGGTCGCGAGGGATAGCGGAACGCGACTGCGGGCGTTCCGTCAGCTCTACGACTTCGACCTCGACCCGTTCCAGGAGGCGGCCTGCCGTGCCCTGGACGCCGGGAAGGGCGTGCTCGTCGCCGCCCCGACCGGCGCGGGGAAGACCGTCGTCGGCGAGTTCGCGGTCCACAAGGCACTCGACACCGGCCGGAAGTGCTTCTACACGACACCGATCAAGGCGCTGTCGAACCAGAAGTTCAACGAGCTGTCGGAGCGGTACGGCCACACCAACGTCGGCCTGCTGACCGGCGACAACACGATCAACAGCGAGGCCCCGGTCGTCGTCATGACGACCGAGGTGCTCCGCAACATGCTCTACGCCGGCTCGTCCACTCTCAAGGGCCTCGGCTTCGTGGTGATGGACGAGGTGCACTACCTCGCCGACCCGTTCCGCGGCGCCGCCTGGGAGGAGGTGATCATCCACCTCCCCGAGTCGGTCCAGCTCGTGAGCCTCTCGGCGACGGTGTCCAATGCCGAGGAGTTCGGCGAGTGGCTGGAGACCGTCCGCGGCGACACCGAGGTGATCGTCGAGGAACGGCGGCCCGTTCCGCTGTTCCAGCACGTGATGGTCGGGCGGCGGATGTACGACCTGTTCGCCGACACCGGCAACCCCGATCTCGAGGCGCGCGTCAACCCGGAGCTGACGCGAATCGCCCGTGACGACTGGCGATTCGGCCGCGGTCACGAGCGCGGCGGCCGCCGCGGGCAGCGCAACCACAACCGGTCGCAACGGGTGGCGTTCACGCCGAACCGTTCGCAGGTCGCGGAGAAGCTCGAGGCCGAGGCCCTGCTGCCCGCGATCGTGTTCATCTTCAGTCGGCAGGGCTGCGACGCCGCCGTCATGCAGTGCATGTACTCCGGCATCCGGCTCACCACGCCGGACGAGGCGGCGGAGATCCGCGCGTACGCGGAGGAGCGCACCGCGGAACTGCCCGACGAGGACCTCGCGATCCTCGGCTACCACGAGTGGCTCGAGGGTCTGGAGCGCGGACTCGCCAGCCACCACGCGGGCTTGCTGCCGACGTTCAAGGAGGTCGTGGAGTACCTGTTCGCCCGCGGCCTGGTGAAGGTCGTCTTCGCCACCGAGACGCTCGCGCTCGGCATCAACATGCCGGCGCGTTCGGTCGTGCTCGAGAAGCTGGTGAAGTGGAACGGGCAGGCGCACGCCGACATCACGCCGGGGGAGTACACCCAGCTGACCGGGCGCGCCGGACGACGCGGCATCGACGTCGAGGGGCATGGCGTCGTGCTGTGGCAGCCGGGGCTCGAGCCGTCCTCGGTCGCCGGTCTGGCGTCGACGCGTACGTACCCACTCCGGTCGAGCTTCCGGCCCTCGTACAACATGGCCGTCAACCTGGTCCGCCAGTTCGGGCGCTCGCGGGCGCGGGAGTTGCTGGAGTCGTCGTTCGCGCAGTTCCAGGCCGACCGCGCGGTGGTGAGCCTCGCGCGGCAGGTGCGGCGCAGCGAGGAGGCGCTGGAGGGGTACGCGGAGGCGGCGACCTGCCACCTCGGGGACTTCATGGAGTACGCCAACATCCGGCGCGCGATCAAGGACCGCGAGACCGGGCTCGCCCGGCGGCAGCGCTCCGACCGGCGCGCGCAGGTGGTGGAGTCGCTCGCCAAGCTGCGTGCCGGTGACGTCATCCACGTCCCCGCGGGCAAGCGGGCGGGGTTGGCGCTCGTTCTCGACCCGGGGCACGGCTTCCGCAACGGCGACGAGCCGCGGCCGACGGTGCTCACCGCCGACCGCCAGGTGCGCAAGCTGTCGATGGTCGACTTCCCGACGCCGGTGGAGTCGCTGACCCGCATGCGGGTGCCGCGTTCGTTCAACCCGCGCAATGCTCAGCAGCGGCGCGATCTCGCGAACTCCCTTCGCCACAAGGCGCCTGACGCTCCACCCGGTCGTTACCGGCGGGGGAGCAACGCGGCGGACGACGAGACGCTGCAGGACCTACGCGCGGCGATGCGCGCGCATCCCTGCCACGGTTGCGACGAGCGCGAAGACCATGCCCGCTGGGCGGAGCGCTACCTCCGGCTCGAACGGGAGACGCAGGCCGTCCAGCGGCGCGTCGAGCAGCGGACGAACACGATCGCGCGCCAGTTCGACCGCGTGTGCGAGGTGTTGGACGAGCTCGGCTACCTCGACGGCGACCGGACGACGCCGGCGGGCGATCGGCTGACGCGGATCTACACCGAGCTGGACCTGGTGGCGGCGGAGTGCCTACGGCAGGGAACGTGGGACAAGCTGTCGGTGCCCGAGCTGGCGGCGAACCTCTCCGCGTTGGCGTACGAGTCCCGCACGCCCGACGACGTCGGCCCACCGCGGCTGCCGGCCGGTGCCGCGCGTGAGGCGCTCGCGACGCTGGTGTCGACGTGGGGTGACCTGGATCAGTTGGAGCGGGACTTCCACCTGGACTTCCTGCGCGAGCCCGACCTCGGCTTCGCCTGGGCCGCCTTCCGCTGGGCGTCGGGTGCTCAGCTGGCGGATGTGCTGACCGAGTGCGGGTTGGCAGCGGGCGACTTCGTGCGGTGGGTGAAGCAGATCCTCGACCTCGCCGACCAGGTGGCCGACGCAGCCGGCGACACCGACCTTCGCAAGACCGCCCGCGGCGTCGTCGACGCCATGCGCCGCGGCGTCGTCGCCTACGCCACCCTCACCGCCTGAGGCCGCGGACTCACGGCACCCATTCGAAACGTGCACGCTGACGTTCAGTACGTTCTGAACGAAGCGTACGATAGGCTCGTGGCTACCGGCAAGCTGGACGTCTCGACCCTGCTCAGCGACGACGTGATGTGGACGCTGCTCGGCACGCTCTACCTGCGCGCGTACGAGAGCCGCTCACCGCGGTCGATCCTCCGCGACCACTACGCGGCCGAGGCACTCGACCGGATCGCGTACGACGAGCCGAAGCTCGCGAAGCGGCTCAACCCGAAGGCGAACCAGTTCCTCGTCGCCCTCCGTGCCAAGCAGCTCGACCGGTGGACGACCGAGTTCCTCGACCGGCACCCGGACGCGACCGTCCTCCAGCTCGGCTGCGGGCTCGACAGCCGGGTCCTGCGCCTCGGCAAGCCGGCCACGGCCACGTCCACCGTCGCTGGTACGACGTGGACCTCCCCGACGTCATGGCCGTCCGCCGCCAGCTGTTCGACGAGCGCGACGGCTACCGGATGATCGCCGCGTCGGTGAACGAGCAAGACTGGTTGGACGAAATCCCCACGGACAAGCCGACGCTCATCATCGCCGAAGGCCTCTTCCCCTACCTGCGACCAGAAGACGTCCGCGCCCTCACCGAACGACTGACGGATCGGTTCCCCGAGGGCGAGCTGCTCTTCGACGCGCCGGCCCACTGGATGACGCGCGTCGTCAAGGTGTTCGTCTACAGCAACCGGGACGCCGCCGACCTCGAACGTGCGAACCCCCGCCTCGAACTCGAAGAGAAAGCGCCGTTCTCGGCGTTCTGGCCGCTCATCCACTCACCCGGAATCCGCAGGCTCTACCAGCTCGGGCACAAGTTCGCGGCCTGGCGGAACCTGATGCTCAACTACCGATTCACCTTCTGAAGTAGGCTCCTCGAACAGCCATCGGGGCTTCGGGAGGTGAGATGCCGCGCATCGTGTTGGTCGGTGTGGCCCACGTCGAGCTGACCAGGCGCGTCCTCTCCGACCTGTTCCTGCACCCGGAGCTGCGCGGCCAGCTGGACATCGTTCTGCACGACGACGACCCGGGTGTGCTCGCGACGGCGGACAACCTCGTACGCGCCCTGGACACCGAAGCCCAAGCCGACGCGACGATCCTCGCCACCGCCGACCGGCACAAGGCGTTGGACGGCGCCGATTTCGTCGTCGCCTACCTTGATGTCGGTGGGTTCGAGGCCACGCTCAAGGACTTCGAGATCCCGCACCGGTACGGGTTGCGGCAGACCATCGGCGACACGATCGGCATCGGCGGCATCTTCCGCGGCCTGCGGACGATTCCCGCCTTCGTCGACCTGGCCCACCAGATGGCCGAGCTCTGCCCCGACGCCTGGCTCCTCAGCTGCAGCGACCCGATGGCGATGACCGGCTGGGCCGTCGAGGAGGCCACTGGCTTCGGCCGCTTCGTCGGCGTCTGCCACGCGGTGTGCGACACCCACATCTACCTCGCCGATCTCGTCGGCCGCGACGTGGACGACGTCGACTTCCTCAGCGCGGGCCTCAACCACCAGTCGTTCGTGCTCAGGTTCGAAGCCGGCGGCGCCGATCTGTACCCCGAGCTGGACAACGCCGTCGAAGCCGACGAGGAGCTGGCGCGGCACGTGCGCGTCGAGCTCTATCGGCGGTTCGGCTACTTCCCGACGCAGTCGAGCGAGCACGCGGCGGAGTACGTGCCGTGGTTCCTGCGGCATCCGGGCGAGACCACGCGCCTCGGCGTGCCGGTCGAGGAATACCTCAGACGCGCCGGCAAGAGCCTGCACCAGTACGAGGAGACACGGCGCGCGCTCTCGGCGGGCAAGCCGCTGCTGATCCGCTACCAGCACCAGGAGCCCGCCGCCGCCGCGATCCTCGCGATGCTCACCGGGCAGCCCAAGCAGGTGTACGTGAACGTCCGCAACGACGGCCTGATCGACAATCTCCAAGCAGGCAGCTGCGTCGAGGTTCCCGCACTCGTCGACGCCGAGGGCGTGCACCCGCAGGCGGTGGGGGAGCTGCCGATCCAGCTCGCGGCGCTGAACCGTACGTTCCTCAACGTGGTCGAGCTGACCGTCCGCGCCGTGCTCGACGAGGACCGGCGCCACATCTACCACGCAGCGATGCTCGACCCGAATACCGCTGCCACGTTACCGTTGCCGGCGATCGAACGGCTTTGCGACGAGCTGATCGCGGCCCACGGACCGTTGCTGCCGGAAGCGATCGGGCCGGTGCGATGACCGAGTCGATGCCGACCGAGGTGCGGCGCGAGCGGATGCTCGGCATGCTGCAGGAGCAGGAGTTCGCCCGCGTGGCGGAGCTGGCCGAGGCGTTCGGCGTCTCCAGTGTCACCGCCCGCGCCGACCTGGATGCCCTTGAGGAGCAGGGGAAAGTCCGTCGCGTACGCGGTGGTGCCGTCGCGGCGACGCCCGCGCTGGGGACCGAGCCGTCGTTCGAGCTGTCGCTCGGCGAAATGGCGGTCGAGAAGGCGCTGATCGCGCGCGCGGCGGCACGGCTGATCGGGTCGGGCGAGAGCTTGCTGATGGGCGCCGGTACGACAACGGCCTACGTGGCAAGGGAGTTGGTCGCGCGGGCCGACCTCGCCGAGGTGACGGTGTTCACGAACGGGCTACGTACAGCGCTCGAGCTCGAGCCCGCCCTGCCTCGCTTCAACGTCGTGGTGACCGGCGGCAGCCTGCGCAGGCAGCAACACTCGTTGGTGGATCCGCTCGGCACCAAGATCCTGGAGAACATCCGCGCCAACACCGTGATTTTCGGCTGCGGTGGCATCCATCCCGAAGCCGGCATGACGAATCTCAACCTGCCGGACGCGGAGATGAAGCAGCGCATGGTCCGCGCCGCCACCCGCCGCATCGTGGTGGCGGACTCCTCCAAGCTCGGTGTGGTCGAGATGGCCCCGATCTGCGCGCTCACCGACGTCGACCTGCTCATCACCGGCGAGTCGGCCGATCCCGCGATCGTCGCCGAGCTCCGCGACCGCGGCCTGAAGATCGAGATCGCCTCCTAGCGCAAGGCGTTCTGGCGGCGCACGATCTCGTTGATCCAGATCGGCGCGTACGGGGACGTACAGCCCGGGGGAGTCGGGTAGTCCTTCAGCACCTCGAGACGCTCACCGATCTCGAGCGCGCGGGCGCGGTGCTCGGGAAAGTCGATCCCGATCTGCGCCAGGCAGCTGTTCATCGCCCACTGTAGGCGGTCCGGAGCGTCCTTCATCTCCGCCTCGATGAGATCGAGCAGCCCCACCAGCTCGATGCCTTCGGGCTGCTTCGAAACCCGTTCGGTCGTCAGCGCCCAACCGGCACTCGCGACCACCGGATCAGGGTCGGCGAACCACGCCACCCGCAACGACTCGACGTGCGGGCTTTTCTTCACGACGTAGCTCACCAGCCAGTCGTGCACCTTGGGTGTATGCGCATCACGCAGCATGCGGTCCAGGTCGGAACGGGAGAACGCCTTCGGCCGGCAGATCAGCAGCGCCAGCAGCCGAGCCGCGGTGTCCGACGTCGCCCAGAGCTCGACCGCGAGCTCCTGCTGGGTCTTCAGCCGCTTCGCGACCGCGCGGAGCTTGCCGAGGTTCACGCCGTGGTCGTCGCCGCGCTTCTCGTTCACCTCGCGGGCCCGAGGGTCCTCGAGCGCGGCCAGCTCGGCCTTCAGCTCGGCCAGCGTGTCGGCCACAGCGACTCTCCCGTCCGTCAGGTGTGAGAAACAGCGTACGAGGTATGCATCCGAAGTACTGATAAGAATGCTGATGCCCGCACCGGCGCGTCTCCGTAACGTGCGAAGCGACACCGAAACCGACTTGGGAGGCCCACGATGGGCAAGGTCTTCACCCACATGACGATGTCTTTGGACGGGTTCATCGCGGATCCGAAGGACGACCCGGGCGAGCTCTTCGACTGGTACCAGGCGGGCGAGGTCGACATCGAGAACCAGAACGAGACCGTCGAGATGCGAGTCGACGACGATAGCGCCGAGGTGCTGCGTGAGTGGACCAGCAACACCGGAGCCCTCATCGCCGGCCGACGACTGTTCGACATCGCCGACGGCTGGGGCGACAAGCACCCGGTCAACGCACCCGTCGTGGTCGTGACCCATCAGCCGCCGGCGGACGCCGCCACGAAGTGGCCGACGACGACGTTCGTGGACAGCGTCGAGGCCGGAGTCGCCAAGGCCCAGGAGATCGCCGGCGACCGGCACGTCTCGATCGCCAGCGCGAGCATCATCCAGCAGGCACTCGCGCTCGGCCTGGTCGACGAGGTCTACGTGAGCCTCGTCCCGGTGCTGTTCGGCGAGGGGATCCCGTACTTCGGCAAGCTCGACCAGGGCCACCTGCTCCTCGAGGACCCGGAGGTCGTCCGCGGCCGGCGCGCCACCCACCTCAGGTACAAGGTCAAGCGCTAGGCGAGCATCACCCGCAGCGATTCGGGGAGCAGTGGCTCGTGGGCGAGCGTGAGCTCGTCCGCGAGCCGCCAGATCTGGTCCAGCGACAACGCTGCCGAGGTGTTGGGGTCGATCATCATCGCGTGCCGAACGTGCTCCGGTCGCCCTTCGACAGCGGCGCGGACGGTCAGCTCGTTGACGCTCACGTACGTGCGGTTCAGCGCCGCACACTGGGGCGGCAGTGCTCCGACCGGCATCGGTGACACACCGGCGGAGGACACCGTGCACGGGACCTCGACCACGGCGTCGCTCGGCAGGTTCGAGATCAGCCCGTAGTTGCGCACGTTGCCGTACACCAGGCGCGGTGTGCCGGTCACCATGCTGTGGATGATCTGCGGCGCGTACTCGTTGGAGCCCTCCACCGCGAGGTCCGTCCCGGCGAGGACGGCGTCGCGGGTTCGTTCGAACTCGCGGACGTTCTCCTGACTGATGCCCAGGTAGGCGTCGATGGGGATGCGCAGGCGGGCGATCTCGTCGTCGTGGCGCAGCAGCCAGGGGACGTACTCCGCGGAGTGCTCACTGGTCTCGGTCGGGTAGTGGCCGAGCCGCCGGTACAGCTCGATCCGCACCCGCCGGCGGAGCTCCGGATCGGCCTCGATCAGCGCGTCGAGCCGGTCGTAGAGGTTCTCGCCAGCTGCCTCGAACCGCAGCACCCACGCCTGGTGATTGACGCCGGCGGCGAGGTACGAGACCTCCTCGTACGGCACCGACACCAGCTCGGACAGGCCCTGCATCGTCCAGTACACCGAGTGGCACAGGCCGACCAGGTTGCGCACCTTGCCGGTGAGGTACCAGACGTTCATCGCCATCGGGTTGGTGTAGTTGAGCACCAGCGCGTCGGGGCACTCGGCGCGTACGTCGGCCGCGAGGGCGTCGAGCACCGGGAACGTCCTGAGCGCCCTGAAGATGCCACCTACGCCTATCGTGTCAGCGATCGTCTGCCGCAGCCCGTACCGGGCGGGGATCTCGAAGTCGGCCGCGGTCGCGGCGTACCCGCCGACCTGGACCGTGTTGATCACGAAGTCCGCGCCGGCCAGCGCCTCGCGCCGGTCCAATGTTGCCACGACCGAGGCGTCGACCCCACGGACGGCGGCGACCCGGTGGGCCACTGCTTCGGCGACCCGCAGCCGCTCGGGGTCGATGTCGTGCAGGGCGATGCGCGCGTCCTTGAGCTCGGGGTACGCGTACAGATCCGCCAACAGGCCTTGGGTGAAGACGACGCTACCCGCGCCGACGAACGCGATCTTCGGCCTCATGACGTCGCTTCCTCCCAGGTCGGCTGCGCCGCTGTGCCGCCCGCCGCGCGGGTCGACAATGTGCCGCAACGGACGGCGACCGCCAGGCTCTCCGCGAGCGGCAGCCCACGCAGCCGCGCGGCGAGGAAGCCGGCGTTGAACGTGTCACCCGCACCCACCGTGTCCACGACCTCCGCGGCGACCGCCGGCGCGCGCACGACCGACTCGCCGTCGTAGGCCAGCCCGCCGTCCACGCCGCATTTCAGCACCGGCATCGGCCCCAACGCCGCGAGCGCACGCGCCGCCGCCTCGAGATCTTCCAAGCCAGCAAGGCCGCGTGCCTCGCTCTCGTTCACGAGCAGCACGTCGGTGGCGGGAAGGACCGCGTCGAGCCCGGACCAGGTCCCGGAGGGGTCGTCGTTCGTGTCGACCGAGGTCGTGGCGCCGACCTCGTGGGCAGCGGCGAACAACGACGGCAACGTCTTCTGCAGCGTCGGGTGCAGGAACAGGGCCGAGGAGTGCACGTGCGACGTACGCGCCAGCAACGACTCCGGCACGTCGGCGGCCTCGACGCGCTCCAGCGCGCCGCGCGAGGTGAGCATCGCGTGCCGCTTCCCATGCACGAGCACGACCGTCAGCGCGGTCGGGGCCTCGGGGTCGACCACGCAAGCCGAGACGTCCACGTCGCGCCGCCGGAGCGCGTCGAGCACGAAGCGGCCGGCCTCGTCGTCGCCGACCCGGCCGACGAACGCCGTACGCAGCCCGAGGCGGGCGGCCCCGCAGGCGGTGATCGCACCGGAGCCGCCGAGCACCAGCTCGCCGCGCTCCACGAGCTCCTCGTGACCGAACGAGGGGTCCTCGGGCGCGCCGGACACGATCACGTCCGGGTTGGCGTCACCGACGACGAGCAGGTCTACGTCCTTGGCGGAAGGCACGCCAGGAACGGTCGCAGGCAACGGCAGATCTTGTCAACGCTTTCGATTCCGTCGCCTAGCCTCGATCAAAACGAAAGTCTTGACAAGATTTCGAAAGCTCGCATGATAGGCACCATCACACTCCGGCCGGTCCTCAGGAGGTCGCATGATGCTTCTGCGCGCAGCTCTCGCCGGAGTGGTGGCGATGACCGCGTTCCTGCTGCCCGCCGGAGCCGGAGCCGACGCCGCCGCCGGACCGCCGCCGCGCCCGCCCAAGCCGGCCGCGCCCGACCCGCGCCTGCCCGTGCACGAGCTGGCGTACGCCCCAGGGCCGCTGGACAATCCGCTGAAGGGCTTCGCGCCGTTCCTCGACGGCATGGACGACCCGACCGCCGGCTACCCGCACAGCCTCGACTGGGCCTACCTCTCGCTGAGCGAGGTCGTCACCGACCCGAACGACTGCCGCAAGCTCGACTGGAGCCTGCTGGAGAGCTACCTCGACCGCGCCGCCGCGGCCGGTCATCAGGTCGCGATGCGCTTCTACGTCACGTACCCGGATGGCAGCGGCACCCATCCGGAGAACGGGCTGCCGGCCTGCCTCACCGACAAGGTCGCGATGCGCCCGGACACGTTCTGGGGCGTCGAGCATCCCGACTATGACGACCCCGACCTGCTCGCGGTGCTCCGGAACTTCAGCAGCAAGCTCGGCAAGCGGTACGACGGCGACCCACGCATCGGCTTCCTCACGCTCGGGCTCGTCGGGCTGTGGGGCGAGTGGCACACCTGGCCGTACGACACCGACACCTCCGACGGCTACCCCAACTACATGCCGACGATCGCCAACCAGAAGCGCGTGATCGGCTGGCTGGACGACGCGTTCGACACCACGATGCTCGAGGCGCGAGCGGCCGAGCTCGCCGATTCCGCTGTCATGCAAGCCGATGTGGGCTTCCACGACGACTCGTGGTGTTTCATCGAGGGTGGCAAGGGCGTCACGCTGCCGGAGTCGCTCGGCGGCTGGGACTGGTCGCAGCTGGCGGGCTTCCTCCGTGCGAACGCCGAGAACCGATGGGTCACGAACTCGATGGGCGGCGAGGTGCGGCCGGAGATCCAACGGCACGCGTTCGCCAACTACCCCGCGGGGAACGGCGCCGACGTCGACGACGTACGCGCCTGCATCGAGCTCGAGCACTCGACCTGGAAGATCAACCACGCCGGCATCCTGAACTACGACCCGGCCGACCCGAAGGTCGCCGCGGCGGTCCGCGCGATGGGGTACGAGCTGCACGTCAGCGCCGCCAGGTTCAAGCCGACCGTGTCGCGTGACCTCGACATCGGCGTCACGATCGAGAACAGGGGAGTGGCGCCGTTCTACTACCGCTGGCCGGTCGAGCTCGGCCTGCGCGACGCCCACGGCCGCATCGCGAAGACCTGGCGCACTGGCTGGGACGTCCGCAAGGTGCAGCCGCTGACCATCCGCGCCTACCCGGACTGGCAGACGAGCAAGCCGTACCTCGACTTCGGCTGGCAGCAGAACTACCGGACGAGCGTGAACGTCAAGCACGTAAGGGCGGGCAGCTACGAGCTCGTCATGCGCGTCGTCAACCCACTGTTGACGGGGAAGAAGCTGCGCTTCGCCAACGCCACGCAGGGCGCTGACGGCTGGCTCGAGCTCGGTTCGCTTCGAGTCCGCCGATGACGGCGACGACGCTGGATCGGAGGACGACCCGGCGACCGCCGTCTCCGCGGCGCCGACCTCGCGGAGACGGCCGCATCGCGATCGCATTCCTGCTGCCCGTGCTCGTGGGCTTCGCCGTCTTCTACCTTTACCCCGCGATCCGCGGCACCTGGTTCTCCCTCACCGACTGGAACCTGCTGTCCGAGCCGAACTTCGTCGGCCTGAAGAACTACGCCACGCTCATCCACGACCCGCTGTTCTGGAACTCGCTGAAGGTCACCGGCTACTACGTCGTGCTCTCGGTCGCGTTCCAGCTGCTCGTGGGGATCGTGCTGGCGACGCTGCTCCATCGAGTGACGCGTTCGCTGGTGATCCGTTCGCTCCTGCTGGTGCCGTGGCTCGTCCCCAACGTCACCGCCGGTCTGCTGTGGATGTGGCTGCTGGACGCCAACCTGGGCTTCTTCAACCACCTGCTGGTGAGCCTCGGCGCGGACAACCAGGGCTTCCTCACCTCACCGACCCTCGCGATGCCCAGCGTGGTGCTGATCAGCTCGTGGAGCGGCGTCGGCTACACCGCGCTGCTGTTCTACGCGGGCATGCTGATGATCCCGGCACAGCTGTACGAGGCCGCGTCGATCGACGGGGCGAGCGAGCTGCGTACGTTCTTCCGCATCACGTTGCCGCTGCTCCGGCCGATCCTCGCGTTCGTTCTCGTCGTGTCGCTGATCGGCGCGGTCCAGCTGTTCGACACGATCGCGGTCACCACCAAGGGCGGCCCGGTGAACGCGACGCGCGTCATCTACTTCTACATCTACGAACAGGCCTTCACGCACTTCAAGATGGGCTACGCGTCGGCGCTCGCGCTGAGTCTCGTCCTCGTCCTCGGCGTCCTCACGTTCCTCCAGATGCGCCTGCTACGCGCCTCCACCTCGGACCTCGCATGAGCACCTCGACGAGCACGCGCAAGGTCACGCCGACTCGCGTCGTCGCGTGGGCCTTCGTGGTCCTCGCGCTCCTGGTCTCGCTGTTCCCGCTGTACTGGATGCTGCGGACCGCGGTCACCCCGGGCCGGGAGCTGGCCGGCGACAACGCCGGCCTGCTCCCGAACCATCCGACCCTGTTCAACTTCCAGCGCGTGCTCGGACTGGTGACGCGCGAGGAGGCCCGCGCCGCGGGTGGTTCCGGCGCCCATCTGGACTTCTTCCTGTACCTGCGTAACTCCGTCGTCTATACCGGCTTGATCACGTTCCTGCAGACGCTGTTCTGCGCGATGGCCGGGTACGCGTTCGCGCGGCTCCGCTTCCGCGGCCGCGACCTGCTGTTCGGGCTGTTCGTCGGCGCGCTGATGGTCCCGCCGATCTTCACGCTGCTACCGAACTTCGCGCTGGTGAAGGAGTTCGACTGGATCAACACCTATCAGGGGTTGATCGCGCCGAGCGTGCTGATGACACCGTTCGCGGTGTTCTTCCTGCGCCAGTTCTTCCTCGGGATCCCGCGCGACGTCGAGGAGGCGGCGCTGATCGACGGCGCGGGCAAGTGGGTGATCTTCTGGCGGATCGTGCTGCCGATCACCAGGGGCCCGTTGCTCACCGTCGCGCTCACCACGGCTGTGTGGACGTGGAACGACTACCTGTGGCCGCAGCTCGTGGCGCCGGGGGAGGATACCCGCGTGCTCACCGCGGCCCTCGGCATCTTCCTCAAGCAGTCGCCGAACACCGCGCCGGACTGGACCGGCCTGATGGCGGGCTCGGCGCTGTCGGTGATTCCCGTTCTGCTGTTGGTGATCTTCTTCGGTCGCCGCCTCGTCGACTCCATCCAGTTCTCCGGCCTGAAGGGTTAGTCATATGAAGAGGGCAGCTATTCCGGCTCTGGCGTTGGCCGTTGTCGCCGCGGCCTGCAGTGGGGGAGGCGGCGGGTCGTCCGATGGCAAGGTGGCGTTGACGTACGCGCTGTGGGACGACGTCCAGCAGGCCTCGTACCAGAAGTGTGCCGACGCGTTCGCCAAGGCCAACCCCGACATCACCGTCAAGATCACGCAGAACGCATGGGACCAGTACTGGCAGAACCTCACCACGCAGCTCGTCTCCGGCGACGCGCCCGACGTCATCACCATGCAGGCGTCGTACTACCCGCAGTTCGTCAAGAACGGCCAGCTGCTCGACATCCAGCCGCAGGTCGACGCTGACAAGGTCGACTTGACGCAGTACCGGCCGGGGCTCGCGGAGGTCTGGGTCAAGGAGGGCAAGCGGTACGGGCTGCCCAAGGACTGGGACACGATGGCGATCATCTACAACGCCGATCAGGCGAAGAAGGCCGGCGTCGACCTGTCCAACCTGACCTGGAACCCGACCGACGGCGGCACGTTCGAGCAGGCGATCGCCAAGCTCACCGTCGACGCGAGCGGCAAGCGCGGCGACGAGCCGGGCTTCGACAAGAGCAAGGTCGCGGTGCGCGGGATTGTGCCGGAGCTGAACGACGGCTCGCAGGGCCAGAACGGTTGGGGCGACCTCGCGGTCTCCAACGGCTTCAAGTACATCGACAAGAACCCGTTCGGCACCAAGTACTTCTACGACGACCCGAAGCTCGCCGAGACCGTCGACTGGTTCCGGAGCCTGTCCGTCAAGGGCTACTCGGCGCCGTACGACAAGACGAGCTCACTCGGCACCGACTCCGTGCTGAACTCCGGCAAGGGCGCGCTCGGCATCACCGGGTCGTGGATGATCAAGGCGTACCTCGAGTCCACCGAGCAGAAGTTCGCGTTCGCACCGCTGCCCACGGGGCCGGAGGGCCGCAAGTCGGCGTTCAACGGTCTCGCCGACGTCATCTACGCCGACACCGACCACCCGGACGAGGCATGGAAGTGGGTGAAGTTCCTCGGCTCGGCTGCCTGCCAGGACATCGTCGCCGCCGACGCTGTGGTGTTCCCTGCCATCACGTCCTCGTCGGAGAAGGCCCTGCAGGCCCACGAGAAGGCGGGCCGCGACGTCGCGATGTTCGTCGAACAAGCCGACGCCAAGGACGGCACGTTCCTGCTGCCGGTGAGCGACCACGGAGACGAGATCAACCAGATCGTGGCCACCGCCATGGAAGAGGTGTGGCTCGGCCAGAAGGAGGCAGCACCCGCGCTGAGCGCGGCGAACGAGAAGGTGAACGCCCTGTTCGCAGCCGACTGACTCTGACGGGGGGGTGCCTTCAAACTGTGGGGTTCTGGTAGCGACACGCCGGCGTGTCGTTAGCGACGCGTTCGACGACGTCGCTGGAGATCAGCTGGACCGCCCTGCTCGTACGTGGTCCGCCCCATCACCGCGGTGTCGAAGACCCGGTTCTCCACCTCGGCGCCGAGCATGGCGTGGACGTGCGTCGGCACGTCTCCGGATAGCGGGCCATGAGCATCCCGAGGTACTCCTGGTCGATCGGGAACATGTCGATCGACCCGTCTGGTCCGGCGATGAAACCGTCGATCGAAGCAGCCACGAGATAGCTGAGCTTGCGCATCGGGCGATGATCCCAGATCGCTAGTCGTACAGCTCTCCGGACGTGACGTTGACGATCTCCGCGGTGATCGCGGCGGCCCGGTCGGAGGCCATCAGAACGGCGGCGTTCGCCACGTCGGCGAGCATGGGCAGCCGGCGGAGCGCGGTCTTCTCGGCCATCTTCGCCCACCACTCCTGCTTGGTCTGGCCGGCGGCCTCGGCGTGCTTGCGCCAGACCTCGTCGACGCCCGGAGTGTCCGGCGAGCCGCCCGACCGCAGGCACACGACCCGTACGCCGCCGGGCCCGAGCTCGGCGGCGAGCTGCCGGCAGAACGCCTCGATCGCCGCGGACAGCACCCCGAAGCCGCCGGTGTTGAGGTACGGCACACGTCCGGCCTGGGCGGACAACGCGAGGATCAAGCCGGAGCCCTCCCGGACCATGTACCGGCCCGTCGCGGTCGCGGTGACGAAATGCGACTCCATCGCGGTGTGGATCGCGTCGACGAACCGGTCCGGCTTCATCACCAGCAAAGGCTCGCCCTGCGAGTCGCCGTAGCCGATGACGTTCAGCGAGATGTCGATGCGCCCGGCCTCCTCCACCACCCTGGCCGCGTGCGCCTCGACGGCGTCGACGTCCAGCGCGTCGAGCGTCGTCGTGTCCGCCGTGCCGCCGGCCTTCCGTACGGCCGCCGCGGCGATCTCCAGCGGCGCGCGCGTCCGCCCGGCCAGGTAGAGCCGGGCGCCCTCGCGGGCGAACGAGCGGGCGATCGCGCCACCCACGGCGCCCCCACCGCCATAGATCACGGCGACCTTGTCCTTCAGCAGCATGTTCGCACGGTAGGCGGCACCAGGCCCGTTCGATAGGTCCAGCTGCGTGCTGTGAGGTTGGACCACGTTCGGCGTTCGGCGTAGGACCATGTGCCTAGGCCCTGCGCGCCTGCGGCCCGATGTGCTGCGGCTCGGCGGCTCGTAAGGTCACGATCATGACCACCACGACGACCATCACCGAGCGCCCGCCGGGGGCCTTCACCAAGCGCTACCTGTCCCTCAGCGCGGGGTTGATCGCGCTCAGCACCTTGGTCGCCTTCGAATACCTCGCCGTCGCCACCGCGATGCCCATCGTGGCCAGGGAGCTCGACGGCATGGCCCTGTACGGGTTGGCGTTCAGCGGCTCGATGGCCGCCAGCGTGTTCGCCACCGTGCTCGGCGGTCGCTGGAGCGACCTGCGCGGCCCGGTCGCACCGCTGTGGACCGGTATCGCCGGCTTCGTCGCCGGTCTCCTGGTCGCCGGTTTCGCCCAGAACATCACGATCTTCCTTGCCGGCCGGATCCTCCAGGGCCTCGGCGCCGGGCTCTTCTTCGTCACGATGTATGTGCTCGTCGCCCGGGTCTATCCCTCCGTCCTGCACCCCCAGGTCTTCTCGGCGCTGGCCGCGGCGTGGGTCATCCCGTCGATGGTCGGACCTGTACTCACCGGAGTGATCACCGACTACGTCGGCTGGCGCTGGGTGTTCCTCGGCGTCGCCGTGCTGACGCTCCCCGCCTCGTACGTCCTGGCGCGTGGCCTGGTCGGGCAACCGATCGTCGGCGGTCAGGCGACGGGCTCCGCTGGCCTCGGTCGGCGCCTGGTGTGGGCCGCGGTGACCGCGGCCGGCGCGGCGCTCATGCAGTACGGCAGCGGCCACGCGAGCGGGTTCGTCGTCATGATCGTCGGCGCCGCACTGCTCGCCGTCGCGCTGCCGCAGCTGCTGCCCAAGGGCACGTTGGTCGCCCTGCGCGGGCTGCCGGCGGTCGTGGCGCTCCGCGGCGTGGTCGCGGCCGCGTTCGTCGCCGCCGAGGTGCTCGTTCCGCTGATGCTGATCGAGGACCGCGGCCTCAGCCCGTCCCTGGCCGGGCTCGCCCTGACCGGTAGCGCGCTCGCCTGGTCGTTCGCGTCGTGGCTGCAGGGTCGCGGCTGGGTGAAGCGGCCGTTCGCCCTGCGTGGAGGCGCCGCATTCGTCACCGCGGGCATCGTGCTGATCGCGCTGGTCGCTCAGGACATCCTCCCGATCGGCGCCGCGTTCGTGGTGTGGATCGTCGCCGGCTTCGGGATGGGCATGCTCTACCCGACGCTGTCGGTCCTGACGCTGGAGCTCTCGGCCGACGGTGAGCAGGGGCAGAACAGCTCCTCGCTGCAGGTGGGGGAGTCGATCTTCACCGTGGTCGTGGTGGCCATCACCGGCGCGCTGTTCACGGCGCTCGGCTCGGGCTACCTCGTCTCGTTCGCCGTCGCCGCTCTGTTCGGCGTCGTCGGCATCGTCATCGCGAGGAGGTCGTACGCATGAACGCGCTGACCCAACCGGGTCTCGTCGGGATCGCGCTCGACTCGAGCGTGCGGCGGTACCAGCAGGCGTTCGAGGTCGCCGACCTGGCCGAGGCGAACGGGATCGACGTGGTGACGTCGCCCGACCACCCGTTCCTCCCACGGGAGCTGGACGTGTGGACGTTCCTCACCACGGTCGCCGCCCGGACCACGCGACTGTCGGTGGCGACGAACGTGGCCACGCTGGCGCTCCGGCCAGCGGCGATGCTCGCGAAGGCGGCTACGACTCTGCAGGTCATCAGCGGCGGCCGAGTGGCGCTCGGTGTCGGCGCGGGCGGCACGCTCGACCAGATCGCGGCGTTCGGCGGGCAGTCGCTGTCGACCCGGGAGTCGGTGGACGCTCTGGAGGAAGGGCTCCAGCTGGTCCGCCAGGCCTGGCTCGGATCGCGGACGCCGTTGGAGTTCGACGGGACCTACCACCGGCTGTCCGACGCCGCCTTCGGACCGGTGGGGGAGTCGCCCGTACCGCTCTGGGTCGGCTCGTTCGCGCCCCGCACGTTGCGCCTCACCGGCCAGTACGGCGACGGCTGGCTCCCGACCAACCTCTACCTCGAGCTGGACGACGTGCCCGAGATGCAGGCACGCATCTCCACCGCCGCCTCGGAAGCGGGCCGGGAACCCGCGGACGTACGCCGAATCTTCAACGTGATGGGCTCGATCGACGAGCACGCTCCGGTCGAGAACGGCCGGCGGCTCGTCGGGTCGACGGCGCACTGGATCGACGCGCTGACGGACTACCACGAACGGCTGGGCTTCGACGGGCTGGTCTTCTGGCCCGTCATCGGTGACCCGTTCGACCAGGCCCGCCGCTTCGTCGAGGAGGTCCGGCCGAAGCTTCCACCCCTGTTCCAGGCCGCCTAGACGAGATCGAGGTCGTCCAGGCCAGGGAACGTCGGGTAGGGGGCGTGGGGCGGCTGCTGATACCAGAAGGCGGTCGACGCGATGTCGTCGCGCAGCTGGAGGAACCGGGCGCCGCCCTTGACGTCCTGCTTGAAGCCGAGCGCCTGGATCGTCACGCGCAGGTCGCTGGTGAAGCGGATCGGGTCCTGCACATGCCAGCGGTAGAGGCCGAAGCGTTGCTGGTTCTCCATGTGGCCACGCGGATCCAGCACCTGCGGCATGCCGAGGTACGGCGTCGTGAACTCCTTGTACTGGTTGTCGACGGTGAAGCCCCACGCGCCGCCGAAGTAGTCCTCGGTGCCCGTGCCACAGATCGTCGGGAAGTCCTTGTCGCCATCCAGATAGAACTTGATCTCGCCCTCGCCCCACCAGCCGGTGTGGTGGGCCTCCCAGGCGATGTACGTGCCGACGTAGTGGCCGCGACCCTGGACGCCGTCGAGGATTGTGTGGACGTCGCCCTTGGGCACGGTGTCGGTCCGGCGCCACTGCGCGTGCAGGTACGCGCGGTCCTCCTCGACCTCGGTCAGCGCGTAACTGATCTGGAAGAAGAAGCCGGGCACCTCGTCCGGTCCGAGGTTCTCGATCGTGATCTTCGCGCTGCCGCGGAACGGCATCTCCCAGTAGGAGTTGAAGCCGCCGGTCGGGTTGACCGCGACCGGGATCGAGCTGACCTGGGCGTGCTTGCCCCAGCCGGAGCAGAAGAAGTCGCCGAGCGGGGCCTCGATGCTGGGCTCGTCCTCGCCGTCCCAGTACGCGCGGATCACCAGCCGGCGCCAGGCACGGGAGTCGACGGTGATCCAGATGTGCTGAATCGCGCCCGGCCCCTCGATCTCGGCGAGCGTGGTCGTGGAGTTGCCAGGGAGCGTGAGGCAGGGCCGTACCTTCCAGCCCTGCCCGAGCTCGCGGGCGGCGTTCTCACCCTCGGTCGCCATCCCGCCCTGTCCCTTGGCACCGGTCGGGTTCTCGGCGTTGATGCTCCGGGTTTCGGCGTTGGAGACCCGGCTGAGGTTGCCCAGGTGCAGACCGAGGCCGTTGAAGTCGGACACGTGTTACTCCCTGCTTCGTCGAGAGAACGATTTCTCGTCGGTTCCCATGCTGGCAGAACTCGCGCCCTCGCCGTCTAGGGAACGGGCCGGACCACTTCCGGCCGCCCCCAGCCCGTGATCATGTACGTGATCATGAAGCCAGAGCTGTCACATACGCCGGTTTGGCTTCATGATCACGTACATGATCACCGGGCGGCGTGATACGGATCATGGTCATGGAGTTCTTCTGCTACCACCGCGACCGGCCCGGCTCGTTGGCGCTCCGCACCAAACTGGTGGAGGCGCACTGGTCCTATATGGATGGGTACGAGGCGGAGCTGATCGCGCGCGGTCCGACCTTCGTCGGTGAGGAGCCAACGGGCAGCGTGCACATCGTCGACCTGCCGGATCCCGCGGCGGCGCGGGCGTTCGCGTTCGACGAGCCGAACTACCAGGCCGGCGCGTACCGGGACGTCCTGCTGCGCCGGTGGCACAACCTGCTGGGCCGGACGATGTGGGACTTTCCCGGCGGACGTACCGAGGGCAGCCGGTACCTCGTGCTCGGCCTCGGCACCGGCGAGCCCGCCGACGACACGCTGCCGCCGGACAGCGACGAGTTGGTCGCGTACGGACCCCTGCTCTCCGACGACGGCGCCCACTGGCTCGGGACGGCGGTCCTGCTCCGAGCCCCGAACGAGAACGCGGCGCGTGGCGTTCTGACAGCGGACCGGTACGACGCCGTCGAGGTACACCATTGGCAGTTCGGCGGCAGAGGTTAGCCACATGATCACGGCCGATCCCGGACACCTCCACGCCTGGCGTACCGGTGGGTTCCCATAGAGGCTTAGGCCGACTGGGAACCGATATGAGGAGTGGCTCGCGTGAGCGGCATCATCCTGACCGAACGACCGTTGCCGTACGCCGACCTCGGGCCTGAAAGCCCGCTGCCGCCACTCGCCGACGAGCTGCTGATGCCCTACGCCCTCGGGGGAAAGGACCTCCCCACCGAGCTCGACTTCGAGTACGGCAAGGTGCGCAGCATCTTCCCGTACCTCCCGCAGAACGGGTACGAACGCACCCTGAGGCCCGGCTCGATCAAGACCGCGGTGCTGTCCAACTCCCTGCTCCGCGCCGAGTTCGCGCTCGACCTCGGCGGGCGGCTCTGGTCGCTGCAGGACGTTCGCACTGGACGCGAGCTGCTCTACAACAACTCGATCTTCCAGCCCGCGAACCTCGGGTTGCGCAACGCCTGGTTCGCCGGCGGCGTCGAGTGGAACATCGGCACCCGCGGCCACTCGCCGACGACCTGCGAGCCGCTGTTCGCCGCGGTCGCGCCGGCGCCGAACGGGTCCGACGCGCTGCGGATGTGGGAGTACGAACGGCTCCGCGGCGTCGTGTTCCAGCTCGACGCCTGGCTCGACGACGACTCCCCGGTGCTCTACGTCCAGGTCCGCATCCGCAACCCGCACCCGGTCGAGACCCCGATGTACTGGTGGTCGAACGCCGCGATCGCCGAGGAGGAAGGCCTGCGCGTGTTCGCGCCGGCGGCGCGGGCGTACCACACGGCGTACGACGGTTCGTTGACGCTCGAGCCCACCGCGAAGGCGCCGTGGACCTACCCGGCCGACAACCCCGCTGCGGCGGACTACTTCTTCGACATCGAACCGTCCGAGCGGCCCTGGATCGCCGCCGTGACGAGCTCGGGCCAGGGCATCGTGCAGACCTCGACCAGCCTGCTGCATGGGCGGAAGCTGTTCTGCTGGGGCCAGCATCGCGGCGGCCGGCGCTGGTCGGAGTGGCTCACCCAGCCGGGCAACGGGTCGTACGTGGAGATCCAGTCCGGGCTGACCGCGACGCAGTACGAGCACGCGCGCATGCCGGCACGGGCGGAGTGGCGCTGGATCGAGGCGTACGCGCCGCTCTGGGTCGATCCTGTGGTCTCGCACGGCGAGGACTGGGACGCGGCCGTCGAGCACGTCGCGTCGCGGCTGGAGCTCAAGGTCGAGCAGAAGGTGCTGGAGGACCAGCTCGAGTCCAGCACGGCGGTGCTCGATGCGCCGCCGAGCCGGCTGCTGAACGTGGGTGGCGGCTGGGGTGCGCTGGAGTTCGACCGCGCGATGGCCGACGGCGAGTCGTTCCTCGACCTGACCGGGACGCCGTTCCTGCGCGTCGACGGGCCGGAGTACGAGCACTGGCGGGTGCTGCTGTCGACCGGGCGGTTCCCGCACGGCCGGCCCATGACCCCGCCGCCGTCGTACCAGAATGGCCCGCGCTGGGAGGCGCGGCTGAAGGAGTCGTCGCCGAGCTGGCTGACCGAGTACCACCTCGCGGTGCTCGCGCACGTTCGCGGCGACCTGGCGGCCGCGCGGAAGCACTACGGCGAGTCGCTCGAGCTCGGCCGGTCGGCCTGGTCTCTGCGTGGGCTCGCCGCGCTGGAGGCCGAGGCGGGTCACGCCGGGCTGTCCGCGGACCTGATGGTCGAGGCGCACGAGCTCGCGCCGGCGCGCTGGCAGCTGACGGTCGAGACCGTGACGGCGTTGCTGACGTGCGCCCGGGCGGCGGACGCGTTGGCGTTGATCGACGACCTGTCCGCCGAGCAGCGTGCCGTCGGGCGGGTCCGGCTGGCCGAGGTACGGGCCGCGCTGGCGGCCGGCGCTTCGGCGCGGGCGCGGAAGATTCTCCAGACAGGGTTGGAGATTCCGGACCTGCAGGAGGGCGAGGTTTCGTTGGCCCAGCTGTGGGAGCAGGCGTGCCCCGGCGAACCATTGCCGCCGGAGTACGACTTCGAGATGAAGCCCGCTTAGCTCTTGAAGAGCGCGTCGCTGACGCGTTCGGCTGAGCTGCTGAGGCCCCAACGTTCGGTGAGTTCTTTCCACTTCGCCGGGTCGGCGGGTGCCTTGGGCAGCGCGGCGTCGACCTCGGGGAGGTCGGCGTTGCGGGCGACGAGGACGACCTCGCGGGCGGCGGTGAGATAGAGCTCGCCGGCCTTGATCTTCGACTTGAGCGTGGGCGACATGCCGGTCTTCTCGTCGTTCGCGGCGGCCAGGATGCCGTCGAGGTCGCCGTACGTCGTGACCAGGCTCGCGGCGGTCTTGTCGCCGACGCCGGCGACGCCGGGCAGCCCGTCGGAGTTGTCGCCGCGCAGGGTCGCGAAGTCGGCGTAGAGGCGGCCGGGAATGCCGTACTTCTTCTCGACGACACCTTCGTCGACGATCTCCAGGCGGCCGACGCCCCTGGCGATGTAGAGGATGCGGACCTCGCGTTCGTCGTCGACCAGCTGGAACAGGTCGCGATCGCCGGTCACCACGTCGACCGGCATCTTGGCGCGCTGGCTCAGTGTGCCGATGACGTCGTCGGCCTCCAGCTCCTCACCACCGAGAACGGCGATGCCCAGCGCGTCGAGCACCTCCCGGATCACCGGCTCCTGCGCCGTGAGTGCGGACGGCTGCTCCTGGATGTCCCTGCCACCCTTGACGGTCCGTACGACGCGGTGCGACTTGTACGACGGAACGAGCGCGACCCGCCAAGCCGGCCGCCAGTCGTCGTCCCAGCACGCGACCACATGCGTCGGCTCGTGCGCGGTGACCAGCCGGGCGATGAAGTCCAGCAGTCCCCGGATCGCGTTGACCGGCTTCCCATCGGGCGACTTCATCGACTCGGGCACCCCGAAGAACGCCCGGAAGTACAACGACGCCGCGTCCAGAAGCATCAGTCTCTGCTGGTCTGCCATGCGCAGAGCCTAGGGGAGAAACGGCCGCCAGTCGGGTGGGGGATCCTCGCCGACGCGGCCGTCGACCGCCTCCCGCAGGAGGTCGGCGTGGCCGGTGTGGCGGCCGTACTCCTCGACCAGGTCGCACAGCAGGCGGCGGAGGTTGGCGCGGTGGCCGTCCAGTGAGGGCTTGTGCACGAGCTCGTCGAGCCCGTCCTGGAGCGCGGTGTCGAATCGCGCCCGAGAACGAGCTACCGCGCCGTCGTAGAGGGCGTACAGCGACTCCGGCGAGTCGGTCACGGCCGAGTCGAACTCCCAGTCGTCGTTGCCGTCCCACCCCGTCTCGTCCCACGGCGCGCCCATCGCCGGAGCCCCGGCGAGCTTGACCGTGGACGCGTAGTCCTCCTGCGCGGCGAGGTGCTTGAGCAGCCCGGCCAGCGTCAGCGTCGAGGTCCCGAGGGGCTGGCGGAGCCCGTCGGCGTCGAGGTCGGCGACCTTCCAGCGGAACGTCGCGCGGAGCCGGTCGAGCATGCCGAGAACATGCTCGGCCTCGGTTCCGGCGAGCGGTGGTTGCCACGTCATGACCGTGGACGATAGCCACCGTTCCGGACGTTTCCCGTCCGGAACCTACACCGCGGGTGGACGTTGTTCGTACGACGTCGACAACACGATGACGGTGCGCGTGGAGACGTTGGCCTTGGCACGGATCCGCGCCAGCAGCTCCTCGAGCGCGGTGGGGGAGGCGCAGCGCACCTTGAGGATGTAATTCTCGTCGCCGGCGACGGAGTGGCAGGCCTCGATCTCCGGCACGTCGGCCAGCAGGTCGGGCGAGTCGTCGGGCTGCGACGGGTCGATCGGCTTGATCGAGATGAACGCGGTCAGCGGCAGCTCGATGGCGTCGTAGTCGATGAGCGCTGCGTAGCCGCGGATCACGCCGCGCTGCTCGAGGCGGCGGACGCGTTGGTGCACCGCCGACGTCGAGAGCCCGGTCTCCTTCCCGAGGTCGGTGTACGACATCCGCCCGTTCCCCGCCAGCAGTCGCAGGATCTGGCGGTCGAGGTCTTCCACGCCCGTCACCGATCAGCCGTCCAGCACGGTGAGCTCACGCGGCCGCAGGTTGACCCGCTCGCCGCCCGACTCCGTCACGACCAGGATGTCCTCGATCCGCGCGCCGTGCTGGCCGGCGAAGTAGATCCCCGGCTCCACCGAGAACGCCATCCCCGGCTCCAACGGCAGCGTGTTGCCGGTCACGATGTACGGGTCCTCGTGGCTCTCCATGCCGATGCCGTGCCCGGTCCGGTGGATGAACTGGTCCCCGAACCCCGCCGCGGCGATCACGTCCCGCGCCGCGGCGTCGACCGACTCCGCGGAAACCCCAGGGCGAACGTGCTCACAAGCCGCCACCTGCGCCTGCCGCAGCACTTCGTAGTACTCGGCGAACGCCGAAGGCGCGGAGCCCATCACGTACGTCCGCGTCGAGTCCGAGCAGTACCCGGCGGAAGTCGTCCCGCCGATGTCCACCACCACCGGCTCGCCGCGCTGGATCACCCGGTCGCTGACCTCGTGGTGCGGCGACGCCGAGTTCGGCCCGGAGCCGACGATCACGAAGTCGACCTGGACGTGCCCCTCCTCGATGATCGCCGCCGCGATGTCCGCGCCGACCTCGCGCTCGGTCCGTCCGACCTTCAGCCAGCCAGGCACCCGAGCATGCACGCGGTCGATCGCGGCACCCGCCTCGCGAAGCGCCGCGACCTCGAACGGAGACTTGCGCATCCGCAGCTCGGTCAGCACCTCGTTCGGCCAGTACCTGCGAGACCCCGGGCAGCGCCGAGGCGAACCCGAGCACCTTCTCCGCCCACATGTGGTTGTCCAGGGCGATCCGCATCACCCCGGAAGGCAGCAGCTTGGCGACCAGCGCGTACGGGTCCTCGGTCTCTTCCCACGTGACGATCTCGACGTCCAAGGCCTCCACGCCCGAAGCCTCTGCGGCACCGCGCTCCAGCCGCGGCACGACCAGCACCGGCTCGCCGCCCGAGACGGGCAACACCAGGCAGGTGAGGCGCTCGAGCGCCTTCGCGTCGTAGCCGACGAGGTAGCGCAGGTCCTGGCTCGGCGTGATCAGCAGAGCGTCGATCCCCGCGGCGCCGGCGGTCTGGCGGGCGCGCTCGAGGCGGTTCTTCAGGTCAGAGGCACCGGACGTGGTCGAGGTAGCGGTCACCCTGCCACTGTAGTGCTGACGGCAGACAGCCTGGAGGAACCAATGCCGAGCTACGTGTTTCTGCTCTACGGCGACGCCACGGCGTACGTCGACGGCCCCGACGACGACCCGTCGGGCTGGGAGGACAGCATCAAGAAGCACACCGAGTGGAGCGCGTTCGTCGAGGCCTCCGGCGCCCGGATCCTCGGCGGCGAGGCGCTGCTGCCACCGAACGAGGCGCGGACCGTACGTACGGACGAGGACAACCCCGACCGCCTCGTGACGGACGGCCCGTTCGCCGAGGTGAAGGAAGCGCTCGGCGGCTACTACCTGATCGAGGCCGAGTCGCTCGAGGCCGCCGTCGAGCTCGCCAAGACCTGCCCCGAGCCCACCGTCGAGGTCAGGCCCATCGTCCCCACCTAGTCCCGGCCTAGGCCTCCAGCAGCTCGGCGCGGAACGCCGACACCTGGTCGGCCGAGAGGCCGCGCGACAACGCGTACTCCTCGAACGACCCGTAGCGCGAGAGGAAGACCGGCAACAGCGTGGCCATCGCGCTCGCCGTCACCGTCGTGTACGGCGGCGGCATCGCGACGTGGGACTCCCAGCGTTCCGGGTACGTCGCGCGGAACCACCGCTCGTACGGCCCCACCGCCTCGGCCGTCAGCGCGTAGTCCTCCCCGATGTCGTCCAGCCCGACCCCGAGCAGCCCAAGCGCCAAGGCGGCGACGATCCCGGTCCGGTCCTTCCCGCCCGCGCAGTGGAAGACGAGCGGGTGCGATGCGGGGGACACCACGTGCGACAACACCGTCCCCATCGCCTCCGCGGGATCGTCGAGCATCTCCAGGTACCGCGCGACGAGGAACGCCTCCGGCCCGTCCTCCGGTACGTACGTCGCCGGGTCCCACAATGTGGTCAACAGGCTCACCTGGTGATACTCCACCGAGCCGTCGTCCAGGGGGACCCGGCCCTCGGTCGAGATCTCCCCGTCGGTACGAAGGTCGATGACCGTACGAATCCCCAGCGCACGCAGCCGATCGAGGTCCGGCTCCTTCAACCGAGACAGCGAGTCGGCGCGAATCAGCCTGCCCCACTTGACGGTTCGGCCATCGGCGCCGGTGTAGCCGCCGAGGTCACGGACGTTCCAGGCCAAGTCGAACCGCAGTCGTCGTTCGGGCACTCGCTCACCATACGAGCCTCTCGGCTAGCGTGGCTCGCTATGCCGCCGACCAGCCCGACGAATCCCACGACCCGCATGGTCGTGTTCGCGCAGCCCGGGCTCGGCCCGCTCATCCGCCGCGACCTCACCCGTGTCACCGGCAGCGGGAACGACGGCCGCGCCGACATCCTGCTCTGCGAGGTCCCGGCCGGCGAGGAGCACAAGCTGCTGAAGCTGCGAACGGCCGAGGACGTCTTCGTCGAGATCGGCCGCACGCTCCGCACCGAGGGCGACCAGGCGCACTGGATCGCGCGCCGCATCCTCAAGCCGAACCGGCTGGAACGAGCGATCCAGGCCGCCGGGCCGAAGCGCGGCGCCACGTTCCGCGTCGTCGCCCGCGTCCTGCAGGAGCGCAGCTTCCAACGCACCGCGCTCCGCCGCGCGCTGGCCGACGCCGTCTCGACCGCCAGGCCCGACTGGAAGCCCGCCGACCCGGCGCGCAACGAGGTCTGGTGCGTGGAGTACACGAAGGGCCGTTTCATCGCCGGCCTGAGACTCACCGGAGCCGACCAACGCCAGCACGGCGGTCGCAAGGAGGAGCGGCCGGGTGCGCTCCGCCCGACCGTGGCCGCCGCGATGCTGGGCCTCGCCACCGACCGCGAGAACGCCCGCATCCTCGACGCCTGCTGCGGCTCCGGCACGATCCTCGCCGAGGCCAAGGCGCGTGGCTGGACGGCGGTCGGCCGCGACATCGACACCGACGCCGTCCGTATCGCCCGTCGCAACGTCGACCGCGTCGACGTCGAGCAGGGCGACGTCCGCGACCTCGAGTTCGGCGACGCGAGCTTCGACGCCTGCGTCTCCAACCTGCCGTTCGGCCGCCAGTACGAGGTCCAGGGCGACCCGACCAGCTGGCTGAAGGCCTCGCTCGGCGAGCTCGCTCGGGTCACCAAACCCGGTGGCCGGGTGGTCGTTCTCGTCCCCGATCTCCCACGTGCCGCCGTTCCCAAGGGCCTCCGGCTCAAGGACCGGCACAGCCTGCGGCTCCTCGGCACGCATACGACGATCTGGACATACGACCGGCTTCCTTAGGATCGAGAGATGGAGCGCCGCGGACTGCCGATGGTCTCGCCGATGCTGGCGGTCAACGGTGAGCTTCCGCCCGCGAGCGAAGAGGGTCGCTGGTCGTACGAGATGAAGTGGGATGGCGTCCGCGTCGTCGCGTACGTCGACCCCGACGGCATCGAGCTGTACGCGCGGTCCGGCCGCGACGTCACCGCCAACTATCCGGAGCTCGCCGGCCTCGCCGCGCACCTCGACCGCCCGGCGATCGTCGACGGTGAGGTGGTCGCGTTCGACTCCACCGGACGGGTCAGCTTCGCCGCGCTGCAGCCCCGCATCCAGGCCCGCGAGCCGCGCCACATCCGAGCGCTGCTGGCCAAGCAGTCCGTCGTCTATCTGGTGTTCGACGTGCTGTATCTGGATGGCGAGTCCCTGCTCGACTCCACGTACGCCGAACGACGCGAGGTCCTCCTCGACCTGGAGATCGCCGGACCGCACTGGCAGACGCCGCCTACGTTCGAGGGCCTCGCCGGCCCGGCGATGGAGGTCAGCGCCGCCCAGAACCTCGAAGGCGTCGTGGCCAAGCGCCTCGACTCGACGTACGAGGCAGGCCGGCGCAGCCATGCGTGGATCAAGGTCAAGCACGTCCGCACCCAGGAGGTGGTGATCGGCGGCTGGCGACCGGGGGAGGGCGCGCGCGAGGGCATGCTCGGCTCGGTTCTCTGCGGCGTGTACGAGGGCACCCGACTCCGCTACGTCGGACGCGTCGGCAGCGGCTTCGACCATCGCAAGCTCCTGGAGATGCGGCGGAAGCTGGGACCACTGGCGCGCGAGACGTCGCCGTTCGACGGCCCGTTGCCCCGCTTGGACGCCCGGGGCGCCCATTGGGTCGAGCCGGTGCTGGTGGGGGAGGCCGCGTTCGCGTTGTGGACACCGGACGGGCGGCTCTGGCACCCCACCTGGCGCGGCTTGAGAGAGGACAAATCACCCGAAGAGGTCGTACGAGAATCATGACGAACTCACAATTCGCGCACGAATGGTCACACAGAATCAGATCGGCTAATTCGCCCAAATAGGTGCACATCGCGAATTCGGCAGCATAGTGAATTGGGTCTAGCGGACCCATCGTGCCGTCGGCTACGTTTCGCTCTATCCCACTCACTCATGACGTCGTGGTGCATTCGGGTCAACCTAAGAGACATGCCATACAACCGGTCGAAATCCGGCTTGGGTACGTGTGGCGTAATCGGGGAAGGTGACCATGAAACGGCTTATCTGGAAGTCCGGCGTCACGCTTCTCGCGGGCGGAGCATTGCTCTTCGCCACTGCGGGAACGACGCTGGCGGCAGGGTCCAGCGAGGTCAACAAGACGGCGGTCCACCAGGCAGCGGTGACGTCTGCCGAGCAGCAGCGCGTGGCCAACTTCTGGACGCCGCAGCGTATGAAGAGCGCTGTGCCGATCGAGCAGCTGATGCACGTGAAGGCACCGACGAACGTGCGGGTTCCGGCCGGCAAGCCGACCGTGATCCAACCGCAGGCGTTCCCCAACGGTGGGGGAGCGTGGACCGGTGGCGGCGCGGTCGTGAAGACCGCGGGCCGCGTGTTCTTCACCTACCAGGGGCGGACCGCGTCCTGTTCAGGCAACGCCGTGACGAGCACGAACAAGAGCACGGTGATGACCGCCGGGCACTGCGTGAAGCTCGACGGCGCATTCCACACGAACTGGACGTTCGCGCCCGCGTACAACAACGGCGCCACGCCGTACGGCACGTGGACTGCCAAGACCCTCTTGACGACGCCGCAGTGGCAAGCCAGTGAGGACATCAACTTCGACGTCGGCGCCGCCGTCGTCAACCCGCTGAACGGCTCGTCGCTCACCGACGTCGTCGGTTCGCAGGGAATCGCGTTCAACCAGGCACGTGGCCAGCGGATGTACGCCTTCGGGTACTCCGCCGCGGCGCCCTACGACGGCACCAAGCTGATCTACTGCAGCGGCGTGGTGTTCAACGACTTCCTGCTCAGCAACGGCATCGGCATGACGTGTAACCAGACCGGCGGCTCGAGCGGCGGTCCTTGGTTCCTGAGCTTCAACGAGGCCAACGGAACCGGCATCCAGAACTCCGTGAACAGCTTCAAGTACAACTTCTTCGCGAACTGGATGTTCGGCCCGTACTTCGGCAGCGACGCACAGGGCGTCTACAACCGCGCGCAAGCAGGTTAGTCAGGGTTAGAAACCTCTCACGTGACCGGCTCGACCGCGACCTGGCTCAGTCGCGGTTGGGCCGGTCCGGCGTGGCCGGTTCGTGACGGGAATGTTCCGTGCGGAGCCCTGTCTACTAGGGTCCAGGCGACTCTTCATCGTTGGAGGCTCCATGACGTTCAAGCTCTTGCGGCGATTCGTGGCGTTTGTGGGAACGATTGCACTCGTCGCCGCGATCGCTCCGGTATCCACCGCGCAGGCCGGCAACAGCCAGGGGCTTCATGCCCAACGCGCGAAGGCGGCGTACAACGCGCTGCAGACGTACTTCTACGACGACGCCTCGAAGTTCTATCTCGAGGAGTATCCGAAGCCCGCGAACGGCAACGCGTGGTCGTACGTGTGGCCGTTCTCCCAAGCCCAGATCGCGACCCAGGACGTCGCCGGTATCCCCGGTAACGGACATCGCTACGCCGACGACGTCGAGGACCGGTTCGACGCGCTCGAGGACTACTGGAACGCCGGCACGACTCCGCCCGGGTACGACTCGTACCTGCGTCCGCCGCTCGGCCAGGGTGGCGACAAGTTCTACGACGACAACGAGTGGATCGGCCTGTCGTTCCTGCAGGAGCACTACACGTCGCGGCACGGCGACAAGGCGGCCGTGAACAGGGCGAAGGAGATCTTCGATCTCGTCGTGTACGGCTGGGACACCGACCCGACCCACCCGTGCCCCGGCGGCGTGTACTGGACGCAGGCGCCGTGGAGCCAGGACCGCAACACGGTGTCGAACGGACCGGGCGCCGAGCTCGGACTTCACCTGTACCTGTTGACGAAGAAGAAGTACTACCTCGACTGGTCGATCAAGATGTACGAGTGGACGCGGAGCTGCATGCTGGCGCCGAACAAGCTCTACTGGGACCACATCGACCTCGCCGGCAACATCCAGAAGACGCAGTGGTCGTACAACCAGGGCGTGATGATCGGTGCGGGCGCGCTGCTCTACCGGGCGACCGGCAACCGCAAATACCTCGCCCAGGCTGAGGAAACCGCGAAGGCTGCGGTGGCGTTCTACGCCGAGGACGAGCGCTACTTCACCCAGCCCGCGCGTTTCCACGCGATCTTCTTCTCGAACCTGCTGCAGCTGTCGTCGATTCGGTCGAACTCCTCGTACCGCAAGGCGATGGAGTGGTACGCCAACGAGTCGTACAAGCGCTTCCGCGACCCGGCGACCGGCCTGTACCGGTTCGAAGGCGACGGTCCGGTGACGCTGCTCGAGCAGTCCGGCATGATCCGGATCGAGGCCATGCTCGCCTGGTCCAAGCACGACTACCGCAAGCTGACCTGACCACCGCCCCACGCCGTGATCATGATGCTGATCATGAAGCCGTACCGGTCGTATACGCCGCTACGGCTTCATGATCACGCTCATGATCACCGCTCGGGGTCGGTTCAGTGGGCGAGGACGGACTCGGCCCAGTCGACGTAGGAGACGGGCAGCGTACGCAGGATGTCGCCGATCTCCTCCGACGCCAGCGGCGGCAGGGCGAGCGTGGCATCTTCGGCGAGGGCGCGGCAGTGGGTGAGCGTCCGTTCGACCAGGTCCGTCGACCGTACGGCCGCCAGGATCTCCGCCACGTCGGCGTCGGTCAGCTCTCGCGGCCGTTCGCGCAGCAGCGCCCGTACGCCAGCCAGCCGGCGATCTTCCAGCACACCCAGCAACGGCAGTGTGTAGACCCCCTGGCGCAGGTCGTTCCCTACCGGCTTGCCGATCGTCTCCGGACTCCCGGCCAGATCCAGCAGGTCGTCGAGGATCTGGAACAGCACCCCGAACTTCGTTCCGAACTCGCGCATCCGAGCGACCCCGCCGTCGCCGGCGCCGACACAGCGCGCACCCACCGCGCACGACGCCCGGAACAGGGCACCGGTCTTCAACGCGACCGACCGCCGGGCGTTGTCCCGGGTCCGGCCGAGCAGGTACGCGTCCTGCATCTCCAGGAACTGCCCGTCGACGAGGTCCACAGCCGCCGAGGCGAGCTCGTCCGAGATCGGTTGCCGCAGCGACACCATCGCCGCCTGCGACGCCCGCACGATGATGAAGTCGCCGATCATCACCGCGTGCCCCGTACCCCACTCGGCGTTGATCGTCCGTACGCCGCGGCGCTCCTCGGCGTCGTCGAGCAGGTCGTCGTGCACGAGCGAGCCGGCGTGCAGCAGCTCGATGCAGGCGGCGGCCGTGACCAGCTCGTCGGTGACGGTGCCACCCCACGCGAGCGCGCTCGACAGCGCGAGGACCGACCGCAGCCGCTTCCCGCCGGCGCTGACGATGCGCAGCGCGACGTCGTTCACGTCGGGAACGGTGGACGAGGTGGCCAGCCGGTGCATCGTGGTCTCGACCAGGTCGAGGCCGTCGGAGACACCGGGGATGCTGGCGCCGAGCACCTTGAGCGGGCTGCTGCCGGGTAGGAACGGCGACGCCTGGCGGGGGATGGTCGGAAGCGTCACGGATGTGCTCATGCGCTCAGCCTCACGCCAGTACGGGTGCCCGCTCATCGGCCGAATGGCCGATCTTCGGTCCGTCTGAAGTGCAATGCCTCAGCCTTTCCGTCCGGGATCGCCCCTACGTAGCGGTGACGCTAGCCGAATCCGCGAGGTGCGCGCTGTGATCGCCTTACGGATCGGTGACGGCCGCGCGTTCGGCTGGGCTGGCGCGGTCGCGGGGTGCCGGATTGTTCCTAGACTCGGCGCATGAGCTCCGATCCACCGCTGGTCCTCGTCGTGGAAGACGACGTGACGGTCGCCGAGGTCGTGGTGACGTACCTGCGCAACGCCGGGTTCGCTCCGACGCACGCCGCGGACGGCGAGACCGCGCTCCGGCTCGCCGCCGAGCAGTGGCCGGATCTCGTCGTACTCGACCTGATGCTGCCCGGTGTGGACGGGCTCGAGGTATGCCGGCGGCTGCGGTCGAAGGGGCCCGTGCCGGTGATCATGCTGACGGCGTTGAGCTCGGAGGACGACCGGATCGCCGGCCTCGAGCTCGGCGCGGACGACTATGTGACGAAGCCGTTCAGCCCGCGCGAGCTGGTGTTGCGGGTGCGTTCGGTGCTGCGCCGCGGCGTTGCCGCCACCGAACCGGTCGACGACATCATGCTCCGCGACGGCGATCTCGAGCTGGATGTGCGCGCGCATCGTGCGACCCTTCGTGGCGAGGAGTTGGCGCTGACCGTACGAGAGTTCGATCTGCTCGCGTTCCTGCTGGCGCATCCGGGGCAGGCGTTCAGCCGTTCGGAGCTGCTTAAACGCGTGTGGGGCTGGACGTTCGGCGACCATTCGACCGTCACCGTGCACGTGCGGCGGCTGCGGGAGAAGGTCGAGGACAACCCGGCCGAGCCGGCGCGGCTGCTCACGGTGTGGGGCGTCGGCTACCGGTGGGGCGCGATGGAGCCGGCGTCGTGAGGGACACGCTCGCGATCATCGCGATCGCCGCTGCGTGCAGCGGCGTCGTGGGACTGCTTGGCCTGTTGGCGATCCGCGTGCTGCGGCGTACGTCGGTGCGGCAGGCGTTCGTCGCCGTGGCGATCGTCGCTGTGTTGGCCTTCGTCGCGGGGCTTCTCGGAACGGCGCAGGCGATGTTTCTCAGCAGCCACGACTTCTACGTGACGATCGTCGTGACCATTGCCGCTGGCGTGGTGAGCCTCGTCCTCGCGCTGCTGCTCGCTGGGCAGGTGGTGCGGGGGAGTCAGGCGCTCGCCGCTGGGGCGCGGACCCTCGGAGTCGACGGTCACTACGTACCGCCTCCGGCGCCGGCGACGGCCGAGCTGGCGGCGTTGTCGAAGGAACTGGAGTCGGCGAGCCAGAAGCTCGCGGAGGCGCGGGACCGCGAACGGGCGTTGGAGACTTCGCGGCGCGAGCTGGTCGCTTGGGTGTCACACGATCTGCGTTCGCCTCTGGCCGGGCTGCGGGCGATGGCGGAGGCCTTGGAGGACGGCGTCGCGCCGGATCCGGCGCGGTTCCACCGGCAGATCCGGGTCGAGGTCGACCGGCTGGCGCGGATGGTGGACGACCTGTTCGAGCTGTCCCGCATCCATGCTGGGGCTTTGCAGCTGACGCTGGAGGAGGTGTCGCTTTCCGACTTGGTGAGCGACGCTCTGGCTGCCGCTACACCGTTGGCCGAGGCGAAGGGCGTGCTCTTGTCGGGGCGGGCCGCGTCCGTTCCTCGCGGGGTGCGGGCCGACGCGCGGGAGCTGGTGCGCGCGTTGTCGAACCTGGTCGGGAACGCCATCCGCCACACGCCGTCGTCCGGCGCTGTCGTGGTCGAGGCGGGGACGCGGGACGGGCAGGCGATCCTCGCGGTCACCGACGCGTGCGGCGGCATCCCCGAGGCCGATCTGCCGCGGGTGTTCGACGTGGCCTGGCGGGGGACCGATGCCCGTACGCCGGGCGACGACACCGGCGCGGGGTTGGGCTTGGCGATCGTCCGTGGTGTGGCCGAGGCCCACCACGGCTCGGTCACGGTGCGGAACGTCGGCGAGGGGTGCCGCTTCGAGCTGGCGATCCCGGCGGGCTGACGAGTCCTTCGACCGTTCCGCGGATCGCCTTGGTCAGCTCCTTGCCGGTGGCGTCGTCGAGGCCGTTCAGCCGGAGGAGGTTGCGGCCGATCGAGATGCCGAGCAGGGCGCTGAGCAGGATCGCACCCCTCAGCTCGGCGTTCCTGCCGCGGGCGACCTTGGCGAACTTGGCGATCTGCGCGTTGGTCTGGTCGCGTAGCTGGTCGGTCGCGTCGGGGTGGGTGAACATCGAGCGGAGCAAGGACATCGCCGCGTCCTGCTGACCGTCGCTGAGCTTGGCGCCGACGAGGTCGAGGCAGAGCTCGACCAGCTCGTCGGGGTCGTCGGGGAGGTCTTGCTCGGGGATCTTCGTGGCCTGCTTGAACAGTTCGTCCTTGCTGCCGAAGTGCTGCATGACGAGGGCCGGGTCGACCTCGGCCTGCTTGGCGACCGCGCGGATCGTGGCGCGGTCATAGCCGACCTCGGCGAACTGCGACCGTGCCGCGTCGAGGATCCGTTGCCTGGTCTGCTCGCGCCGTTCCACCCTGGTGTTCATACGGCTCACTCTACAACTGTTGACTGAGGTGCTAGCTTTTGCTCTACACCCGTTGAGCGAAAGGATCGACCTGTCATGTGGGGACCTCGTGAGGCCTTTGCCCGTTTCCAGGAGACCATGCTGTCGGGGGAGTCCGGCTCGGAGAACATCGCGGAGGACGTCGTCGTCGAATGGCCGTTCGCGCCGGGTGGGCCGAAGCGGATCGTGGGGCGGGAGGAGTTCCTGGCGTTCGCCGTACCGTCCCGGTCCGCTTTGCCGGTGCGGTTCGACGAGTTCCGGAACGTGGTCGTGCACGAGACGCTCGATCCGGAGGTGGCTATCGCTGAGTACGAGGTGGTCGCGACGCATCTCGAGAGCGGTCGTCAACTGTCGGCGCCGTTCGTGATGGTGCTGCGGGTGCGGGACGAGCAGATCGTGCTCTGCCGGGAGTACCAGAACCCGCTGGCGATGGCGGAGGCGATGGCCGCGGCGTCATAGTGGGCTTGTGTGGGTGCGCGCGGCTCTGGTTCTGCTGCTGCTGTGCGCTGGGTGCACGTCGCCGGCTTCCTCTTCCGACTGGGACTCGTTGGCGTCGGCTCCGACTCCGCGTACGGAGGTGGCCGCGGCGGCCGTCGGGTCGCGGATCGTGGTGGCGGGCGGGTTCGTGGCCGGTGGTGCGACGGTCGCTGTCGTCGAGGTCTTCGACACGTCGTCGGGTCGGTGGTCGGCGGGACCTTCACTTCCGGTCGCCGTGAACCACGCGATGGCTTCGTCGGCTGGCGGAACTGTCTACGTCTTCGGCGGATATCTGTCCGATGACGCGCCGAGCACCGGGGCGTACCGGCTCGTCGGGTCGTCGTGGGAGGCGGTCGCGCCGCTGCCCTCCGGACGGGCCGCGGGCGCCGCTGTGGCGCTCGACGGATCGGTGTACGTGGCCGGCGGGATCGGTCCGGGCGGACTGGCTGCGGAGATGTTGGTCTACGACGTCGCTGCCGACCGCTGGTCGTCTTTGCCGGGCCCACCGACACGCCGCGAGCACCTCGGCGGAGCAGCGGCCGGCGGCAGGGTCTACACCGTGGGTGGGCGGACGGCGTTCCCTGACGGGCTCACCGCCTTCGAGTCGTACGACCCGCTGACGAACCGCTGGACCGCCCTCCCGCCGTTGCCGACCGCGCGAGGCGGTCTCGCCGCCGTGGCCAGCTGCGCCGGCCACATCGTCGCAGCGGGCGGCGAGGGCGGACTGGGAACGTTCTCACAAGTCGAAGCCTTCAACCCCACAACGTCCACCTGGACCACCCTCGCCCCCATGCGCTCGCCCCGCCACGGCCTGGGCCTCGTAGCGGTCGGCCCGACCCTCTACACCCTGCTAGGAGGCCCCGAACCCGGCCTCCACGTCGCCCCCACCACCGAGTCCCTCACCCTCGACCCCTGCCCCGGCTAACCGTCCGGAGTGGTGTCACGCCGATGCAATAGTTGCCAGATCACGCAACTACTGGCACGCTAGCGCCATGACTGAGTACGAGACTCCCACGGTGGTGCCGTTCCTCATGTACGAGGACGGCGCGGCGGCGATCGACTTCCTCACCAAGGCGTTCGGGTTCACCGAGCGCTACCGGCTGCAGAACGACGACGGCACCATTGGGCATGCGGAGCTGAACGTCGGTGACGGGGGCGTCGTGTTCCTCGCCAGCGGGCTCAATGGGTACGAAAGTCCCAAGCATCATGCGGAAAACTGCGACCGAGCCCGCGACTGGCAGAACACCCCGTACATCATCAACGGCGTCTACCTCCAGGTCGACGACGTCCACCAGCACTTCGACAACGCCAAGGCGGCCGGGGCCACGATCCTGTCCGCGGTAGAGGACACCGGTCATGGGGTCCTCTACCGCGCGGCCGACCTCGAGGGTCAGCGCTGGATGTTCAGCCAGCGGACGAAGAGCTAGCCCACGTCCCGCCGCCGCCAGCCCGCGAAGCCCAGGGCGACGAGCCCGACGGCCAGAGCGGTCAGCCAGACCAGGCCGAACGGCGAGTCGGAGCTCCGCACCAGCACGTCCGGCACCGGGACGTACGGCGACAGGAACGTCGCGTTCGTGACCACCCGGAACTCCGCCAGCAGGTCGACGAAGAGGAACAACCCGAGCGCCGTCCACGTCACCGCCACCGCGATCCGCGGCGCCAGGCCGAAGAGCAGTACGGCGATACCGACCAGCACCCACGTTGCCGGCAGGTACGCGACCGACGCGAGCACCACCCGGCCGAGGTCGCCGGTCGACAGGCCGCCGCCAATTCCCAACGCCAGAAGGACAATCGCCGGGCTCACCACAGCCATCAGCAGATGGCTACCGGCCCAGGCGACCCGCGACACCGGCGCGGTCAGCAGGGGGTCGGCGCGTCCCGAGACCTCCTCGGTGCGCATCCGCAGCGCCGCGATGATCGCCACGCCGGTGATCAGCTGGCTCAGCACGTAGATCATGAACGCGAAGAACGCCTCGGACAGCTTCACCCCGGTCCCACCGATCGCCTCGGCGAAAGCCCGGAACTGAGGCGTGTCCAGCTGCGCGTCCAGACCCTTCGCCGCGAACCCGAGAAGCAATCCCAGCAACAGGAATCCGACGCTCCACCCCACGAGCGCGTTGCGATGCAGCCGCCACGCGAGGGCGAACGGGCTCGCCATCGTTCCCGTCGAAGGCCCGAGCTTCTCGGCGAGCACTCCCGACGCCACGTCGCGGCGCGACTCCAGCACGAAGCCGACAGCGACCAGCAACGCGGTAAGAGCGATCATCAGAACGAAGACCAGCCAGTGCTCGCCGGCGAACGCACGGGTCAGCCGGATCCAACCGAACGGCGACAGCCAGGCCAGCCACGAGGTCGATGCGCCGCCCACATCGGCGACACCGCGGAGGACGAAGAACACGGCACCGCCCGCGAACGTCAGCACGCGACAGGTCGCCGCGTTCGCCGACAGCTGGGTGGTGATCGCCGCGGCGCCGGCAAACATGATGCCGCCGAACGCCAACGACAACCCGAGCACGAACGAGCCCGCGGCAGGCAGCCCGACCCCGGTCAGTCCGAGCGCGGCCAGCACACCGATCACCAGGTTGGCGCCGATGACGACGATCAGCGCCGCGGCCAGGGGAGCGTGCCGACCGACCACCGTGGAGCCGAGCAGCTCGCGCCGCCCGTTCTCCTCCTCGACGCGCGTATGCCGGATGACGAGCAGCAAGCTGATCAACCCGCTGATCAGCATCGCCGACGAGCCGATCGTCCACGCCGTCAGACCGCCGACGCTCGCCGCGTAGATCAGGCCGCGGGTCGCGAGCTGCGCCGGGTTGCCGTTCGCCTGCTCGGCGAACGCCTGCATCGCCGACGCGTCCGGGTACAGGCCGCTCGTGCTGTTGGCGACGCCGATCGGCAGCATGACGGTGAGCAGAATCCAGACCGGCAAGATGATCCGGTCGCGCCGCAAGATGAGCTTGACAAGGGCACCGGTACCAGTCATCGCGCACCTGCCAGGACGGGCGCTTCCGTGTAGTGACGGAGGAACAGTTCTTCCAACGTGGGTGGGTGACTTGTCATCGAAGTGACGCCGGCGGCGGACAGCTTCGCCAGCAGGGGAGCGAGGGCCGGAGGATCGACCTGGCAGTGCAGGCGGTCGCCCTCGATGCGGAGCTCGTGCACGCCGGCGATGCTGGACAGCCCGTCGATCGAGCCGTGCACCTCCGCGGTGATCGTCGTACGCGTCAGGTGCCGCAGCTCCTCAAGCGTCCCCGACTCGACCGTACGGCCGGCGCGGATGATGCTCACCCGGTCGCAGAGGGTCTCGACCTCGGAGAGGATGTGGCTCGACAGCAGGACGGTCCGCTCAGCGCGGCGTTCCTCCTGCACGCACTCGTTGAACACCGCCTCCATCAACGGGTCGAGGCCGGAGGTCGGCTCGTCGAGGATGAGCAGCTCGACGTTCGACGCGAGGGCGGCGACGAGCGCGACCTTCTGCCGGTTGCCCTTGGAGTACGTGCGGCACTTCTTCCGCGGGTCGAGCTCGAACCGGTCGATGAGCTCCCTGCGCCGTTGCGGATCGATGCCGCCGCGAAGCTTGCCGAGCAGGTCGACGACCTCGCCGCCGGTGAGCGTCGGCCACAGCGTGACGTCGCCGGGTACGTACGCGAGCCGGCGGTGCAGCTCGGTCGCGTCCTGCCACGGGTTGCCGTCGAGCAGCTTGGCGGAGCCACCGTTCGCCTTGATCAGGCCGAGCAGAACGCGGATCGTCGTGGTCTTCCCGGCGCCGTTCGGCCCGAGGAAGCCGTGCACTTCGCCCTGACGGACCGTGAGATCGAGTTCGTCGAGAGCGCGCGTGTGGCCGAATGTCTTGACCAGCTTGGAGATTTCGATGGCATTGCTCATGAGCGGTCCCCATGTTCATAGCGGTTGAGACCGGTGCGAGCGAGGTCGGCGATGTCGCTGCCGACGAACTCCGGGGCGATGATGTCCAGGCCGGCGCGGCCGACACGGGCCGACGCCTTCAGGTCGTAGAGGTCGGCACCGAGCGCGCGCGACACGTGGCTGCCCAGAACGATGATGCCGAGCTTCATCGCCACGAAGACGGCTGCCTGGGCGCGGAAGTCGGCATCCTCCAGCTCCGAGTGTTCCTTCAGGTAGTGCTCGGTGATGTCGACCATCTCGTCGAACGTCCGCGCCGCCGCCGGAGAGCCCTCGACGAGCGCGCGCGATAGAAAGCGCATGTAGAGCGGGCCGTTCTGGTACGCGGCGGCGACGTACCGCGGGTCGCCGATGTTGCGCTCGTCGATGCCTGAGGCGACCTCGCCGCGGATGTACCGCATGACGTGGTCGTCGCACTCCTCGCGCAGTCGTTCCTTGGTGCCGAAATGGTGTTGGACGAGTGCGGGGGAGACACCTGCCTTCTCGGCGACTCCCCGGATCGTCATGCCGCGGCTTCCTCGGTCGGCGTACTCCGCGAGGGCCGCGTTTCGGATCCGCGCTCGTGCGGTCAGATCCGGGTCCTCTGTACTCATGCCCAGCATCCTATACAAATGTACAGGCCGCAGTACACGTGAACACCGTCACATCTCGGGCAAGCAGTGTCAGCGGTGGATCGCGACGTAGTCAGCGAACCAGGAGGTTAACGGAATTAACGGGGCAAAAGCTGCCTGAACCCGGTCGGCGAGTTCGGCGGGGTAGGGCCACGGGCCGAGTCCGAGGTCGTGCTCGAGGATCACCTTCCGGCGGTACAGCAGGCCCGCCCGCGGATGGGAGGGGTCGTACCCGCTGGAGATCCTGGTCAGCCGGCCCTTGGTCAGCGTGTAGCCGGCGCCCTCCAGGTCGGCGACGAGCTCGACCAGCTCGCGCCCACTGTGCTCCGCGTCGACCGCGGCGCGGTAGCCCCAGAGGTGGGCAGTGGAGCCTCCGCTCCAGCCACCCTCGGCGAACAGCCCGCGTGCCTCCAGCCGTACGGCGAGGCGTACCCGCGGCGCGACCCAGATCGTGAGGGCCGTGCGCTGCCAGGTCGCCGGATCGTCGGTCCGGCCGGACAGCGTCACCCGATCCGACGCCGCCCCGCCGAGGGCCTCGCGCAGCTCGCGCATCGGCTGGCGGACCAGACAGTCGTGCTCTCGGCGGCACTCCCGCAGCACGGCAGCGGGCGGCTCGCCCTCCAGGCGTACGAGGAGGTCGAACGCCTCCTCCGGCCAGCCGTCCATCGGAATCCCTACTAGCGAGCGCCGACCAGGGCTTCTATGCCGTCGAGGATGGCGCGGAGGCCGAACTCGAAGGCGTGCTCGGGGTCGTACCCGCCGGCGGCCTGGCCGACCCGGCTGGCGAGCGGGTACCGGGCCGCGCTGTCCGCCGGCATCAGGCGGTCGAGCAGCGGCGCGCTCTGGGTCCACCACTCGTCGTCGGTCATCCCGGTCCGCTTCATCACCTCGGCGGCCGACAAAGCGCCGAGCGCCGACGTGTTGACGTGGCCGAGGACGACGGTGAGCGCGGCGTCCATCTCCACGTCGGTGAGCCCGATGCCCTCGAGAGCCCGCAGCTCGTACTCGTACTTCTCCGTCTGCTGCGGTCCCAGCACCGGCCGGACGGTCACGATCTGCAGCATCCACGGATGCCGCATCGCGAGCGCCCAGTTCTCCCGCGCGACCTGCTCCAGCCGCCCCCGCCAGCCGCCGTCCACGGACTCCGGGCGCGCGGTCTCGCCGTACACCGTGTCGAGCATGACGTCGATCAGCTCGGCCTTGCCGGGGATGTACGTGTAGAGCGACATCGTCCCGACGCCGAGCTGCTCGGCCACGCGCCGCATCGACAGCGCGGGGAGACCCTTCGCGTCGACCAGGGCGATCGCCGCCTGGGCGATCCGGTCGACGGACAGGTCGGGCTTGCCCCTGCGGCTGGTCCGCTCGCTGGTCCGCCAGAGCAGCGCGATGCTCCGCGCCGGGTCGCCTGTTCCGCTGTATTCCGTCATCACCTGGAATCCTAGTTGTGTCGTACCGTACATCGTACGGTACGATGTACGACCCGACCATCGAAGGAGTATCTGTGCGGATTCTGGTGACCGGAGCCACCGGCAACATCGGCCGGCTCGTGGTCGACGAGCTCCTTGCCCGCCGGCCCGACCCGAGCGTTGTCGTCAGGGCGCTCACCACCAACCCGGCCAAGGCCGCGCTGCCCGAGAATGTCGAGGGCCTCGAGGTCGTGACCGGCTTCATCGGGAAGCTCGAGACGATGCCGGTGGCGCTGGAGGGCGTCGACACGCTCTACCTCGCGCCGCACGCGCCGACCGCGAAGGAGGTCGTCCGGCTCGCCAAGGAGGCCGGCGTCCAGCGGATCGTCGCGCTGTCCTCGACCAACGCCGACGAGGAGGCCAAGGGCGACCCGAGCGAGTGGTCGTACTACGCCACTGAGCACGCCGTGCTCACCGAGGGCGAGGGCCTGCGCTGGACGTTCCTGCGGGCGGGCCAGTTCATGTGGAACCTGCTCGACAGCGCCGAGCAGATCAAGACCACCGGTGAGGTGCGTGCCGCGTACGGCAAGGCGGCCTTCGCGCCGGTGGACATCGGCGACATCGCCGCCGTGGCGGCGCAGGTGCTGCTGACCGACGGCCACGACGGCGAGAAGTACCCGCTGATCGGGTCGGAGACGGTCTCGAAGATCGACGCGACGCGGATCATCGGCGAGGTGCTCGACCGCGAGATCCCGTTCCTCGAGCTCAGCCGCGAGGAAGCCAGGCAGGGCTACCTCGCCGCCGGCCTGGACGAGTTCACCGCCGACTGGCTGTTGGACAACGACGCTATGGGCGTCGACTACCCGCAGCCGCCCGACCTCACCATCGAACGGCTCATCGGCCGACCCGCGAAGACCTTCAAGCAGTTCGTCGCCGAGAACGTCGACACGTTCAAGTAGGGGAGAGTACGTGCACCGAATCTCCAAGCTGATAGCGGTTCTCGCTGCCGCGATCGCCGCGACGGCACTATTGGCGGGGCCCGCGTCCGCCACGCCCGGAGGCTGCCGTCAAGTCAGCCTTGCGGTGGCCCTCGCACCCGGCCAGCCGACCGACCAACGGATCGGCGGAACGTTCTGCCGCCCCCCAGCACGAGGTACCGCACCGACACCCACACTGACACGGTCCGGCAGCTGATCGCGGCACTGCGACAAGGGCGGGTCGACGGCCACCGGTACGAGAAGGTCGTGCTGGTCGGGCACTCGCTCAGCTCGGCGATCGCCTCGAAGATCGCGGTCGACTATCCGGGCGATACCATCGGCCTCTCGCGATCGTGGGGGAGTACGACCAGCTCATCTGCGGCGGCGCCACCGGCTCGGACTGCTCGAGCTCCGCGGCGTTCCGCGCCCAGGAGGGCCAGTGGTACGGGCCCGACTGGGCGATCCGCAAGTTCTAGCCCTTGGGCAGCTGCCGCCAGCCGCGTTCGACGGACTGGCGGCAGCTGTCCGGGTCGTCGCCGGCGCTGACGAAGAGCGCCGTGAGCAAGGGGACTCCATGCGCGAGCATGGCGCGCGGCAGGGGTCCGACGGCGACCAGCGAGGCGAGCCCGTGGCCGATCGTCCAGCATTGAGTGGCAAGCTCCGGCGCGTCGACATCGGCACGGAATCGCCTAGCCTGCTTGGCCCGTTCGGTCGCCTGCACCAGGGCCTGCAACGAAGCGTCCGCGGCAGCGGCATCCTCGAGGTCGAACGAGGCGTCGAACATCACCCGGTACAGGTCTGGGTGGTCCAACGCGTTCCCCAGATAGGCGGCACCGAGCGCGGCGAGGTCACGCACCGGATCAGGCGTCATCCGTACCGTCGTCAATCGTGAAGCCAGCCGGGTGAAACCCTCCTGACGAAGCGCGCTCCACACGCCGTCCATCCCGCCGAAGTACGTATAGACAGCCATCGTCGACACGCCCGTCCCCGCCACCAACGACCGGAGCGTGATCGGCTCGCGGGTACGAAGCATCTGCCCGGCCCGCTCGATGAGCTGAGTACGAATTCCAAGATCTTTCGTCCTTGCCATAGCAACACTATACATAGCAGTGCTATGTTTTCGCCATGACCATCACACTGGTGAACCCGAACGGACTGCCCAAGCCCGACGTCTACCGGCAGCTGTCCATCGCGACCGGCTCCAAGCTGGTGTTCCTCGCCGGACAGGTCGCCCGCGACGCGGACGGAAACAAGGTCGGCGAAGGAGACTTCGCCGCACAGGTCGAGCAGGCCTACCTCAACATCGGCACGGCACTGGCCGAGGTCGGTGGCTCGTTCGACGACGTGGCGAAGCTGACGATCTACGTCGTCGACTGGACGCCCGAGAAGTACCCACAGCTGGGCGAGGGCGTCGCGCGTGCGGCGGCCAAGCTTGGCGTCGACCCGGTGAAGCCGATCACGCTGTTGAGCGTCGTCGGACTGGGTGAGCCCGACCTCATGGTCGAGGTCGAGGCCACCGCAGTCCTCGACTGAACGAAGGCCTAGATGGCTTCGATCAGTAGTTGCTTCGCCGAAGCGTTCCGAGACTCCGCGGCCCGCTGCTCAGCTGCGGCCAGGTGCTCGCCGCCGTGCTCAGCCCACCATGCCCGCCCCTCCGCGGGCAGGGTGTCGATCGGGTCGTAGTACTCGTACGTCCGGTCCAGCGCCGCATCATCCGGCGCCTCGATGCCGGTGCGGTAGTTCTTCTTCCAGTACGAGATCCCGCGCATCTCGTCGTACTCCGACAGCTGGTGCACCCAGCGCTTCCCGACGTACGGTACGTCGCACACGATCCGCGGCGTCGCGAACCCCGGCAGGTAGCCGAGGATCCCGTGCTGCAGGTGCTGCGCTTCGCGTACGGACACCCGCCAGTGCTCGGAGAACGGGATCATGTCGCACATATAGAAGTAGTACGGCGTGATCGATGCCCCATCCAGCAAGGCGAAACTCAGGTCGAGCAGCTGCTCGATGGAGTCGTTCACGCCACGCATGAGCACGCCCTGGTTGCGGACGTCCCGCACACCAGTGGCAAGCATCGTCCGGGCCGCCTTGGCCACGAGGGCGTCACCGACGTGGCGGCGTTGACGTGCGTGTGGATCGCGATCATCACTCCGCGCGAGCGGCCCTTGGTCGCGAGCCGCTCCATGCCGGCGACGACGTCGTCCTGCAGCCAGTGCTGTGGCAGACCCATCAACGCCTTGGTGGCAAGGCGAATGTCGCGGATGTTGTCGATCTCGAGCAGCGAGTCGACGAACGACTCGAGCCGCGCGAACGGCATGTTGGCGACGTCGCCGCCGGACACCACGACGTCGCGGACACCGGGGGAGCGGCGCAGGTAGTCGAGCATCGCGTCCAGCCGGCTGACCGGCTTCAGCGCGAACTTCAGCTTGTCGACCTGCGGCGTGGAGTTGCCCACGAGGTCCATCCGCGTGCAGTGCCCGCAGTACTGCGGGCACGTCGGCAGGATCTCGGCGAGCACCTTGGTCGGGTAGCGGTGCGTGAGGCCCTCGGTCGCCCACATCTCGTGCTCGTGCAGCGAGTCGCGCGAAGCGCGCGGGTGCGACGGCCAGTCCGAACGACGGTCGGTGAAGACCGGCAGCATGTAGCGGCGAACGGGGTCCGTGTAGAACGCCTCGGTCGTCGGCACCTCGGTCGGCGCCATCGTGTTGAGCATCTGCGGGGGCAGCAGCATCGACATCGTCGCGCGCTCGGCCTGGTCGCGTTCCAGATCGGCGTAGAACGACTCGTCGAGCAGGTCTCCCATGACCTCGCGGAGCTGCTTCACGTTCTTCACGCAGTGGGCCCGCTGCCACTGCGCGGACTCCCACTCGGCGGCCGTGACATCGCGCCAACCAGGCAGGCGAGTCCAGTCCGGCTCGACGAGCTCGTGGTACCTGTACTCGTAGGGCTGACCATTGGACGTCATGCCGCAATAATGGCATACGGCCGGAGGAATTACAGTCAGCACTGCTGTTGGCAGGAAGATGTCTCGGAGGTGACCCGTTTTGTCCGCGATAGGTCTGCATCGCGTCCTCGCGCCCGCCGGCGCGCTGCCTCAGGCGGCGGAGCGGCTCGATACCCGGGCCGAGCTGTGGCCCGACGAGGTGCGCGTACGCGTCGAACGGCTCAACCTCGACGCGGCCTCGTTCCGGCAGCTCACCGAGCAGGCCGGGGGAGATCCCGCGGTGGTGCGGGAGTCGGTCCGCGAGATCATCATTAACCGGGGCAAGATGCACAATCCGGTCACGGGCTCCGGCGGCATGCTGGTCGGGACCGTCGAGGAGGTCGGCCCGGAGTCGCCGCTCGGGCTCGCGAAGGGGGACCGGATCGCGACGCTGGTGTCGCTGACGCTGACGCCGCTCGTCGTCGAGGACGGCCTGGCGGCCTGGGACGGCGCGTCGGAGCAGGTGCCGTGCGACGGCTACGCGATCCTCTTCGGCCGTTCGATCGCCGCGAAACTTCCGGCCGACCTGCCGGCGCCGCTCGCGCTGGCCGTGATGGACGTCTGCGGTGCGCCGGCGCTGACGGCGCGCGTGGTGGCGCAGTACGCCAAGCCGACCGTGTGCGTGCTCGGGGCCGCCGGCAAGTCCGGCTCGCTCGCTCTCGCGGCCGCCCGCCGCGCCGGGGCCGAGCGCGTGATCGGCGTCGTACCGAACGAACGGGAGCAGGCCGCGCTCGACCGTGCGGGGCTGGCCGACGCCGTCGTGCTCGCCGATGCCCGGGACCCGGTCGCGGTGGCCGCCGCGGTCGAGCAGGCGGGTGGGCCGGCCGACGTCACGATCGTCTGCGTCGACGCCCCCGGCTGCGAAGGCGGCGCGATCCTCGCCACGGCCGCCGGCGGAACGGTGATCTTCTTCTCGATGGCCACCTCGTTCAGCGCCGCCGCCCTCGGCGCCGAGGGGTTGGCCGCCGACCTGACCATGCTGGTCGGCAACGGCTACGTCCCCGGCCACGCCGACCTGGCCCTCGACCTGCTCCGCACCGAGCCCGGTGTGCGCACACTCTTCGAGGAACGTCTCGCGACCTGACCCGCGGCACTGGTAGGAAGTCCCTCAGTCGAGAACGGGGGGACCGATGACGACTGGCCCACAGACCGCCTTCTTCCGCCCACGAGGACTCGAGGTCGTGACCCTCGCCCTCCTCGTGCTCGGCGGTCTCGCGTCCCCGCTCGGCTGGGTCATCGGAGCAGCGCTGCTGTGGGCTTCCGCCCGATGGACGGTGCCCGAGAAGCTCCTGGCCACGATCGTCTGGCCGGGCGGCGCCGCCGGGGTGATCTGGATCGCGTGGGGCGAGCGCATCGACACCGTTCTGGCGACCGGGTCCGTGCAGGACTCGTGGGAGCTGATCGGGGTGGTCGGCGCGGCCGTCGTTCAGCTCGTCGTGGTCGGATTCCTGTGGATGCGCTCGACCCGCCGGCTAAGGCTCAGCTCGGGGTAGCGAGGAAGGCGACGGTCGCGCCCGACTTCACGTCCGTCGCGTCGCCGGTGATCTGGCCGCGGTCGTTGATCGCGTTCGCGTCGCACGGTTGCAGCCGCCCGGTCTTGTCCTCCAGGACGATCGGCTTGGTGTCCGACTTCCACAACACCGCCGCGCACCGCGAGAAGTCCTCGCTCAACGCCACGCCGACCACGTGCCGCCGCGCGTTGATGCCGAGCGCCTGGCCGAAGGTGAAACCAGAAGGCAACGTCAACCGGTGCAGCCGGCCGGACGCCGTCCACCTCACCGGCAACGGTCGGAGCGACGTGCCGTCGGCGGCGGAACGGTTCACGAACCCCGCGATGTCGCCGTCCTCGTTCAGGTCCATCGGCGTGTCCCAGGCGATCCCGCCGAGGTCAGTCAACGCCCGCGGCTTCCCGTGGTCCCACACCACGGGTTCCCGCGCGCTCCCGCGGCCGACCGCCTGGTCACACGCCCCGGAGATCCCGATGACACGCCCGCGATCGTTCACTCCGGTCGCGGCCGAGACGCTGTCACCGCGCAACGGCCGCAGCTCCCGTGGCCGCAGAGTCCGCACGTCCCACACGACAGCGCGGAACCGCAGCACCTGCGTCCCGACGCACGACGAGTCCCGTACGTTCTCCTCGGCCCATCCCGCGACGAGCCCGCGGGAGTTGGCGCCCGCGGCGAACCCGTTCGGCCCGCCCAACGTCGGCAACGCCCGCATCTTCCCGTCCACATAGGCGAAACCGACGCACGCGTAGCCCGGCCGCGCCGGCAGGAAGAAGCCGCAGCTCCACGACTCGTTGTTCGGGTCGGGCTTGTCCGTCTGGGTGATCCCGGCGATCACCCGCCCGGAGCTCGGCCACAGCACCGCGCTGCTCGAACCGGGTCCGCCGAGCGTGCCGAGGGACCGGGCCTTGCCGTTCCGCCACACCGTCGCGTGCTTGGCGGTCCCGCTCGTCGTGGACGTCCCCGCGACGAGTCCGTGCGCGTTGATCGACGTGCCGATCGCGGTCGAGCCGGCCAGTGGTCGGAGCGTCTCGTACGAGAAGCGCGGCGTCGAGGGATAGGAGAAGCCGGAAGCGACGAGCGCGACGGCGGCCAGAGCCACAAGAGTCTTCTTCACCCGCCGAACGATCCGGCCGCCCCGACGAGGCGGCAACGATTCCGCCGCTGCTTAATGGTCCGCGAGCCGGCTCGATGCGCTTACGATCGCGGCATGATTCAGATCCGGATGAGGCAGGCGGACCTCGGCCGGATGCGCTTCGCGTTCTCCCCGCTCGCCGAGGTCGGCGAGAGCCTCTACCTGCTGGCCCGCGGACGGATCCCACCGGTGCACCGCAGCTGGTACGAGCAGGTGCGGCCGAAACTCTCCCAGGCGAACGTCGACACCGAGCTGCTCCGCGCCGTCATCCCGGGTACGCCGTTCGTGCCGTCCTATCTGTTCGACAGCGCGGCCACCCCCGCGACCACGATCGAGAGTCAGCTCGACCACGTCGCCGCCCTTTCGCCGGACCTGCTGCGCGAGAAGCTCGAGCTCGTCCAGAACGGCGACCCGCTCACGCCCGAGGCCCACCGGCTGATCGCCGCGGGCTCGGCCGGACCTCCGCTCGTCGCCGACGCCTTGCATCGTTACTGGCGCGTCGCGATCGAGCCGTTCTGGGCCCGCATCCGGCCCGTGCTCGACGACGACGTCGCCTTCCGCGCCTCGGAGCTGACCAGGCACGGCGTCGAGACGATGCTGTCCGGGCTCCACACCGAGATCAGCATGGAGGGCGAACAGCTCCAGATCGGCATGCGGTTCAGCGCGCAGGAGGACCTCGCCGGCGCCGGCCTCGTGCTCGTACCATCGGTGTTCACCTGGCCGAACATCGTGTTCGTGCCGGGCACCCGCGGCCCGTCGACGCTGACGTACGGAGCCCGCGGGGTCGGCAATGTCTGGGGCAGGCCACCGGACGAGTACGTCACCGACGAGGACGCGCTCGGCGCGCTGATCGGCCGCAGCCGTGCCGCGATCCTGCTCAGCCTGGAGCTCCCGCTGTCGACCACCGAGCTGTCGGTCCAGCTCGGGCAGAGCCCGCCTGCGGTGAGCCAGCACCTCGCCGTTCTGCGCCGCAGCGGGCTGGTGCGGTCGTGGCGGAACGGCCGTTCGGTGCTCTACCGTCGCACCAACCTCGCGGACAGCGTGATCGAGGCCCATCGGAGCCGACCGCAGAACGACGTTGCGTCATACTGACCTTGTGCGGAAAGAATTGCAGCTGTCGCTTACTCTGACCGGAAGAATTCGCGAATGAGGACGCTCCTGCGCAACGCCGCCATCCACCCGTACGGCACCGCGATGCTCATCGACGGCGACCGCGTCGGGTGGGTGGGCGACGACGCCGAGGCGAGCCGGTACGTCGACGAGGCCGACACTGTCGTCGACGTGGGCGGCCGGCTCGTCACTCCCGCGTTCGTCGACGCGCACGTGCACCTCTCGCAGACCGGGGTACGACTGCGCAGCGTCGACCTCTCCGCCGCGACCGGCGCCAGCGGCGTGCTCGATGCGATCGCCGACCGTGCCCGTACGCAGGACGTCGGCGTCCTCCTCGGATTCAGCTGGGACGAGACAACCTGGTCCGACCGGACGCTGCCCACCGCGGCGGAGCTCGACCGCGCCGCGCCCGGCCGGCACGTCTACCTCTCGAGGGTCGACGGGCACTCCGGTGTCGTCTCGGCGGCGCTCGCCGACCACGTCGCCGGCATCGCCGAGGCGCAGGGGTGGGACGGCACCGGACGCGTCGAACGCGACGCGCACCACCTCGTCCGCCAGGCGATCAGCGCGCTCACGACGAAGGGCCAGGTGAAGCGGTCGCTCGTCGCCGCGCTCGCCGAGGCGGTCGAGGTCGGTCTGGGCAGCGTGCACGAGCTGTCCGCACCGCACATCAACGCGCCCGGCGACTTCGAGCTGATCCGCGAGATCGGCGAGCAGGTGCCGATCCTCGACGTGATCCCGTACTGGGGCGAGCACGTCAGCACCGGGGGAGTCGAGCGCGCCCGTGAGCTCGGCTGCCGAGGCGCTGCCGGTGACCTCAATGTCGACGGCGCGTTCGGCTCGCGTACGGCAGCACTGCGGGCCGACTACGCGGACCGGCCGGAGCACCGCGGGCACCGCTACCTCGACCCGGAGCAGGTCGCCGCGCACGTCGTGGCCTGCACGCAAGCGGGGATCCAGGCCGGCTACCACTGCATCGGCGACGCCGGCACGGCCAGCGCGGTCGACGGCTTTCGCCTTGCTGTGAAGGAGATCGGCGTCGACGCCATACGATCCGCAAGGCATCGGCTCGAGCATGTCGAGCTGATCGACCTCGCGTCACTCACGGACCTCGCCGAGTGGGGCGTGGTCGTCAGCGCCCAGCCGGCGTTCGACGCCGCCTGGGGTGGCACGGAGAAGATGTACGCCGAGCGGCTCGGCGCCGACCGCGCGCTCGCCTCGAACCCGCTGGCCAGCTTTCACGCCGCCGGTATCACGCTCGCGTTCGGCTCCGACTCACCGGTCACGCCGCTCGACCCGTGGGGTGGCGTACGGGCGGCTGTCCTGCACCACAACGAGAACGAGCGGCTGCCGGTCGACGTCGCGTTCGCCGCGCACACCGTAGGCGGCTGGCGCGCGGCCGGCGTGGACGACGCGGGGGAGCTGCGTCAAGGCCAGCTTGCCTCCTACGCGGTGTGGGACACGACGACGTTCCCCGCCCTTGCGGACGGCGAATACTCACCGAAATGCCTGCGCACGGTCGTTCGCGGGAAGATCGTGTTCGACGAGGAAGGAGCGCTGGCATGAGAGGCGTTCTCGAGCTGGATCCCGCGGTCGTACGCAAGGCCCGCACCCTCGCCCGCAGGGCGGGCAAGCCGATCGTGAAGCTCGCGCAGGCGCACACCACGGTCGCGGTGGAGCGCGCGGTGCTGCGGCTCGCGGGACTGCGCGGCGCCGATCCCGACACCACGCCCTGGGTCAACCGGCTGCTCGACGCCGTCCGTGCCGACGTGCCACTTGAGCACGGGATCGCCTTGCCGGTATGGGATGCGCTTGTGCGTGGCGAGGCCGAGGACCTGCTCACGCTCGCGCAGAAAGCCGGCGCCGGGTCGGTGCGGTTCCGCGTCCCCGAGGGCCGCGACGCCGTACGCGCCCAGTCCGCCGCGCGCAGGGCGGTCGGCGCCGGCATCAAGCAGATCGACAAGCGTCGCGTCGAACGCGACCGGTGGCTGAAGCGCTTCCCCGAGCCGCGCGAGAAGCCGTGGATCTACCTGATCGTCGCGACCGGCGACATCTACGAGGACATCCCGCAGGCGCAGGCCGCGGCCCGCGAGGGCGCCGACATCATCGCGGTGATCCGCTCGACCGGACAGTCGCTGCTCGACTTCGTCCCGGAGGGCGCGACCCGCGAGGGCTTCGCCGGAACGTACGCCACGCAGGAGAACTTCCGCCTGATGCGCGCGGCGCTCGACGACGTCTCGACCGAGCTTCGCCGGTATGTGCGGCTGACGAACTACGCCTCGGGACTGTGCATGCCCGAGATCGCCAGCCTGGCGGGGCTCGAGCGGCTCGACATGATGCTGAACGACTCGATGTACGGGATCCTGTTCCGCGACATCAACCCGATCCGCACGTTCGTCGACCAGCGCTTCAGCCGGCAGATCCACGCCCGCGCCGGCATCATCATCAACACCGGCGAGGACAACTACCTCACTACCGCCGACGCGGTCGACGCGGCGCACACGGTGACGGTGTCGCAGCTGCTGAACGAGTACTTCGCGAAGGAAGCGGGCCTGGAGGACTGGCAGCTCGGGCTCGGCCACGCGTTCGAGATCGACCCGGACCGCCCGAGTCGTTCCGCCTCGAGCTGGCGCACGCGCTGCTCGCGCGGGAGCTGTTCCCGAAGGCTCCGCTGAAGTGGATGCCGCCGACCCGGCACATGACCGGCGACGTGTTCCGTGGCTATCTGCTCGACGGTTTCTTCAACCTGGCCGGGGCATTGACTGGTCAGCAGATCCTGCTCGTCGGCATGATGACCGAGGCCGTCGTGACGCCCTGGCTGTCCGACCGTGACCTCGCGCTGCAGAACGTGCGGTACGTCCTGAACGCGTGCGGCAACCTCTACGAGGACTTCCGCCCCACGCCCGACGGCTTCATCGCGAACCGCGCCCGGCAGGTGCTGTCCGAGGCCATCGACCTGCTCACCGACATCGGCGAGGACGGGCTGTTGGACGCGATCGGGGACGGCACGTTCGGCCTGATGCGGCGACCCGCTGACGGCGGCAGGGGCCTGGACGGCGTGGCGAAGAAGTCGGCCGCGTACTACAACCCGGCCCTGGAGATCCTGGAGGCGTCGGCATGAGCGGTCCGATCATCCGGCCGTACGGCGACACGACCGGCGACGGGATGGTGCAGCTGTCGTTCACGCTGCCCGTTCCGCACGACAAGCGCGCCGAGGGTGCCGCGGTGCAGCTGGCGAACAAGATGGGCATGGACCCGGCGCTCGTCGTGCATGCGAAGGCGATGGGGGCGGACTTCACGTTCTTCGTCGTGTACGGGCGGGTCGCGCATCTGGTCGACCTCGACAAGGTCGAGGTGATCGAGCGCGACTATCCGCTGCTGTCGCCGAAGGAAGCGAATCTCGTTATTCGTAAGGGATTGCGCCGCCGTCTCGTCGTCGTCGGCGCGTGCATCGGCAACGACGCGCACACGGTGGGCATCGACGCGATCCTGAACGTGAAGGGGTTCGCGGGGGAGAAGGGGCTGGAGTACTACCGCGAGCTGAAGGTGGTCAACCTCGGCGCGCAGGTGGCGGTCCCCGAGCTCGTCGCGCGGGCGAAGCGGGAGCGTGCGGACGCCGTTCTGGTGTCGCAGGTCGTGACGCAGCGGGAGGCACACATTCTCGGCGCGAAGGAGATGGCGGCGGCGTTCCGCGAGTCGTACGACGAGGAACACCGGCCGCTGCTCGTGATCGGTGGGCCGCGGTTCCACGAGTCGATGGCGCCGGAGCTCGGCGTCGACCGGGTGTTCTCGCGCGGCACGACGCCGGGCGACGTCGCGAGCTATCTCGTGCATGCGTTGGTCAGTCGACGAAAGGGAGTCTTGGTCCATGCCAGCTGAGGTGGGAGTCACCGTCACCCATCGGCGCTACGTGTCGTACGCCGACGCGCACTACGCCGGCAACCTCACGGCGGGCGCGTACGTGCTCGGGCTGTTCGGCGACGTGGCGACCGAGGTCTGCGTGGTCACCGACGGGGACGAGGGGCTGCTGGCGTCGTACGCCGACATCCAGTTCCGCGCGCCGGTCCGCGGCGGCGACCTCGTCGAAGTCACCGCGACCGTGACCCGCGTCGGTACGCGCAGCCGCGACCTCGCCCTCGAGGCGCGCATCCTGGCGCGTTCGGAGCCGGCGAAGTCGGAGTCCGCGGCCTCGATGCTGGCCGAACCGATCGTCGCGACGACCGCCCGGGCGACCGTCGTGGTGCCACCCGCAGCCACCTAGCCGCCAGACCCCACCATCCTGGCTGGGTCGTCCGCAACACACTGTCCGCCGCACAAGCTGTGGGACCTCCGTGAGCGACACCTAGTCAGGTATAGGCGCGGAGGAACGCGTCGGCGCCGCCCGTCGCGTATCTCACCAGCTCGTCCTCGGTCACGACGTCCGGTCGGCCGCTGAACATCGTGTGGTTGCTGGGGATCCACAGCAGCAGGCCGGCGAAGTGGTTGGCGGCGAGCTCGGCGTCGGGCGCCTTCAGCTTGCCGGCCTCGTCGAGGCCGCGGAGGTGCGCGGCCATCGTGCCGAGCACCCGGTCGAAGCCGCCCTTCCAGTACGCGTCCGCGACCTCGGGAAAGCGCGGCGCCTCGGCGATCACCAGCCGGCGGATGCGCTGCACCTTCGGATCCATGACCAGCCGGGTGAACCGCAGCGCGAGCGTGTGGATCCACGCTTCGATGTCCTCGATCGTCGCTGGATCGGGCAGCTCCAGCAGCGCGCCGTCGACCTGCTGGCCGACCTGGTCCACGATCTCCCGGAACAGGCTCGCCTTGTCCGAGAAGTGCTTGTAGAGGGTCTGCTTCGAGACCGCGGCGGCGGCCACGACCTCGTCGAGGTTCGCGCCGACGAACCCTCGTTCACTGAACACGGTCGTCGCCGCGTCCAACATCGCCTGCCGCTTGCCATCAGCCCGATCTGGCATCGCCGCTCCTCCAAAATCGCCTGCTCGACACCCTAGACGGTACCGGACCGTACTGCTACGGTACTGACCCGTACCGTACGGAACAGTACCGTACCTGAGTGGGAGGGATCACGAGAATGACCAGCACTGCTACCTCTGCCGACGGCACCAGCATCGCGTTCGACAGCACGGGCTCCGGGCCGGCGCTCATCCTCGTCAACGGCGCCATGAGCTACCGCGCGTGGAGCCCGACGCTGCAGGGCATCCAGGCCGGCCTGTCCGACGGGAACACCGTCCTCAACTACGACCGCCGCGGCCGGGGCGAGAACGCGCCGATCGAGACACCCGAGCCGGACGCCGCGAAGGCCAGGCAGGCGGAGCTCGACGACCTGGCCGCGCTGATCGAGCAGGCGGGCGGCTCCGCGGTCCTGATGGGCTTCTCCTCGGGCTCGGTCCTGGCGCTCGAGGCCGCGCTGGCCGGGCTGCCGGTGAACGGGCTGATCCTGTTCGAGCCACCGTTCGTCATCACCGCCGACCGCGAGCCGGTCGGCGCGGACTACCGCGACCGGGTGCTGGCCGCGGTGAACGAGGACCGCCGATCCGACGCGCTGACCGCGTTCCTCGTGGAGGCGTCGGCGATGCCGGCGGAGTTCGTCGAGGGCATGAAGGCCGCCCCGATCTGGGCCGGCATGGAGCAGGTGGCGCCGACGCTGTCGTACGACGCGGCGTTCATGGGGCCGACGCAGACGGGCGACCCGTCGTTGCTGAAGAAGTACGCGTCGGTCGACCTTCCGACACTGGCGATCGCCAGCCAGGGCAGCCCGCCGTGGCTGCAGGCGGGTGCCGCGGCCATCGCCGAGCTCGTGCCGGGTGCGTCGCACCAGGTGCTGGCCGGTCAGCTGCACGACCTCGACGTCGAGCCGGCTCTTCCTGTGTTGAAGGAGTGGTTGGGTCAGCTGACCGCGGGACGGTAGGTGCCGAACGACCAGGCGTTGCCCTCCGGGTCGACGGCCGCGTACTCCCGCGAGCCGTACGGCTGGTCGGTCAGCTCCATGATGATCTCCGCGCCGGCGGCGACGGCCTGCGCGTGGTGGGCGTCGGGGTCGTCGACGGCGACGTAGAGGGCCATCCGCTTGGCCTCGAACTTGTCGCCGTCGCCGCGCCTCGAGCTGAGCATCACCAGGCCGGTGTCGTAGGCCAGTTGGGCATGGTCGATCGTGCCGTCGTCGCCTTCGTGGACCTCGTGCCGTACGAAGCCGAACGCGTCGACGAGGAAGGCGATCGCCTTCGGGGCGTCGTCGTATCTGAGGGTGGGATAGATCCGGGGTGCTGTCATGCCGCCGACGTTAGGCGTCGGCGGTCGACGGATCTTGAACGAAATCGACGGGCTGCTGCTCGAGCGACGCGAGCCAGGTGGCCGGCGGGGTGCCGGCGTGGCGGACGAACTCGCGGGTGAGGTGGCTCTGGTCGGCGTAGCCGGTGGCGATCGCGGCGTCGGCGAGGGGGAGTCGCTGGATCGCACTTGCGGCGTGCTCGAAGCGGAGCAGGCTCGCGGCGGCCTTCGGGGTAAGGCCGATCTGCTGGGTGAAGCGGGTCGTGACATGGCGATGGCTTCGTCCCGTCTTCGCCACCAGCGTGGCAATGCCGGCGCGGCCGTGGCTCGCCTGGAGCTCGTGCCAGAGCCAGGCGACCATCGGGTCTGGCTGGGTGTTGTCGTCCGCGCGGACCAGCAGGGCCTGCTCGACGAGCGCGAACCGTTCCGGCCAGGTCCTCACGGAGGCGAGCCGGTCCGCGAACGACGCGCCGAGCCAGGGCACGGCGTCCTCGAGCCGGATCGCTCGATGGGCGAGCTCGGCACCAGGGATGCCGAGCAGCCGGAACGCGGCCAGCGGCGTGAGGTCGACCTGGAGGCCGAACTGGCCACCGGTGTAGCGCGTGGTCGCCGGCCCGGGATGGAGGCCGGCGACGAACGACTCGAGCCGTTCCGCCCGGTCGTCGGAGTAGTCGAGCTCGAGGGACTCGCCGAACGAGATGATCAACGGCACCAGGCTGCCCGCCGGCATGGTGCGCGCGACCGTGCCGACGGACCGTTCCCGGTAGCCGCAGAAGCGGGCGACCGGGCCGTCGGCAGGGCGGCTCACGGCCAGCTCCCACCAGCCGAGGGGAGTCTCCGTTTTGGTGAGCGAAACGGGCACCACCGATCGAGTATCGCAGGCTCGTGGCGGTACGCTGCGTGTACGAACCGTTGCCGGATTTGCCCCGAAAACGACACGCCGGAAGCGACACGCCGACCGGCATGGAAATTCTCGGTGGCCAGCGGGTGTCCGTGGTATGCGGCTGACCTGCGGTTCTTCACATCAGTCCAGGTCAGAGGCCGGTTGACAGTCCTCCCGCACTGCATCATCGTCGTAGCTTGTCCACCGCAGGTCGACTAGCTCGGGGTCGATGCTCAGTGGCCGCTTCACCAGTACGAAGCCAGTCCTGGTGTGGAGCGGCAAGCCGAGTCGTACCCCGCGCGGTGGGGTGGCCACGGAACGGGCCCGCCTCCCAGTAGACAACGGTCCGGAGTCAGCAGCCTGTTGGCTCCCGATCGGTCCGAAGGGATGGCGGGCCGTTCCGTCTCCCCATACCGGCACGCCGTAGGTCCCCTGACCGTTGTACGGTCCTGACACCTGCCCAGCACGCCGTCAGAAGGGCGCCCGGTGGCTTCCCGTTCCAGCACCGCCACGAAGACCCGATCGACCGAGGACGACAGCCCGCTCGGCCCGGGTGGCCCGCCCCTTCTCGCGCGCCTCCCGATCGCGGCCGCGGCCGGCGTCGCGATGGCGCTCGCGTTCCCGCCGAACGACTGGGCCTACCTCGCTCCGTTCGCCGCCGCCACGTTCACGTTGCTCTGCATGGGCGTCAACCTCTGGCGCGGTGCGCTGATCGGGTTCGCGTTCGGACTCGGCTACTTCGTCATGCTGCTCAAGTGGCTCGTCGTCATCGGCATCGACGCCTGGCTGGCCACCGGAGTGATCGAGGCGCTGTTCATGGCCGTCCTCGGCGCCCTGATCGCGCTCGTCACCAGGCTGCGGTACTGGCCGTTCTACGTCGCCGCCCTCTGGGTCGGGATCGAGTTCGCGCGCGCCCACGTCCCACTCGGCGGCTTCCCGTGGGGCCGGGTCGCGTACGCGTTCGACGACTCGCCATTCGGCCACTGGGCGGCGATCGGCGGCGTCCCGTTCGTCACGTTCCTCGTCGTGCTCGCCGGCAACCTGCTGCTGTTCGCGATCGTCGCGAGTGACAGCCATGCGTTGCTCCGGGTCGTCGCATTCGGCGCCGCGGCCGGGCTGCCGTTCGCCGGCCTGCTGGTCCCGCTGCCGACCGCCGGGAACGGCACCGCGACGGTCGCGATCGTCCAGGGCAACATCCCCGGGCGTGGGCTCGAGCCGCTCGGCCGGGCGCGTACGGTCACCCGCAACCACCTCGCCGCGACCGAGGAGCTGATGCGGGGTGTCGCGGACGGGAAGTACCCGCGGCCGGACTTCGTGCTGTGGCCGGAGAACTCGACCGACATCGATCCGTTCGACGACCCGATCACCCGCGACACCGTCGAGTCCGCGGTCCGCGTCGCCGGCGTGCCGATCCTCGTCGGCGCGATCCTGAACGGGCCGGGGGAGACGCACCGGCAGACCGCCGGCGTCGTCTGGGACCCGAAGAGCGGACCGGGCGAGGTCTACGCGAAACGGCATCCGGTGCCGTTCGGTGAGTACATCCCGTTCCGCGACCTGCTGACGCCGTACATCAAGCGGCTCGAACTCGTCGGCCGCGACACCTACCCGGGCGACAAGCCGGGGCTGATGGAGGTCGCGGGAACGAAGCTGGGGCTGGTGATCTGCTTCGAGATCGCGTACGACGAGATCGTCCGCGACGTCGCGGCGAAGGACAGCACGCAGCTGCTGACCGTGCAGTCGAACAACGCGACGTACACCGGCAGCGGGCAGCCCGAGCAGCAGTTCGCGATCACCCGGATGCGGGCGATCGAGTACGGCAAGACCACGCTGGTCGCGTCGCCGAACGGGATCTCCGGCGTGATCGCGCCGGACGGGAAGGTGATCCGGCAGTCGCAGGAGGCGACGCGGCAGATCTACGTCGAGCAGGTTCCGCTGCGTACCGAACGCACGCTCGCCAGCGTTGCGGGTCCGGGGATCGAGCTGGCATTGGCTATCGTCGGCGTCTTCGCGGTCGCGGCCGCGATCTTCATGCGGCGCCGACGGGAGGGCTAGGTCTGTGGGGGAGCTGGGGCGCGTCTTGGTGGTCGTGCCGACGTACAACGAGTCCGACAACCTCGAACGCATCGTCGCCCGGCTGTTCGCCGCGGCACCGTCGGTGCACGTGCTCGTCGCGGACGACGGGTCGCCGGACGGAACCGGGGACATCGCGGACCGGCTGGCCGCTTCGGACCCGCGGGTGCACGTGCTGCACCGGCCGTTGAAGGAGGGGCTGGGACGGGCGTACGTCGCCGGGTTCCGGTGGGGGCTCGCGCGCGACTACGACGTGCTGTGCGAGATGGACGCGGACGGCTCGCATCCGCCGGAGGCTCTGCCGTCCCTGCTGGCGGCCTTGGCGTCGGCCGACCTGGTGCTCGGCTCGCGGTGGGTGCCGGGCGGCCGGGTGGAGAACTGGCCGAGGACGCGGGAGCTGTTCTCCCGCAGCGCCAACCTCTACACGCGGATCGCGCTGGGCATGCCGTTGCGCGACGCGACCGCGGGCTTCCGCGCGTACCGCCGCGAGACGGTCGAGGCGATCGACCTCGACGGTGTGGCTTCGTTGGGATACGCGTTCCAGATCGACCTGGCGCTGCGGACGGTCCGGGCCGGGTTCCGGGTGGTCGAGGTGCCGATCACGTTCACCGAGCGGGAGTTCGGGCGGTCGAAGATGAACCAGCGGGAGATCGTCGAGGCACTGTGGCGCGTCACCTTGTGGGGGCTGGGGTATCGGACCCAGCAGGCGCGGGAACGACTGGGCGGTCGGAAGGCGTTGACCCGGAAGGGGTGATCGCGACTATGTGGCCACTGTTACTGGCGGTTTTGTTCATCGGCGTGCCGATCCTGGAGATCTACGTGATCATCCAGGTGGGACAGGTCATCGGTGCGTGGTGGACCGTGGGTCTGCTGCTCGCCGAGGGGTTCCTCGGCGGTTGGCTGGTGAAGCGTGAGGGCCGGCGTGCCTGGGCGTCGCTGCAGGACGCGTTCCGCGGCGGGAAGCTGCCGAACCGCGAGGTGGCGGACGCCGCGTTGATCCTGGTCGGCGGCACACTGCTGCTGGCTCCGGGGTTCGTGACGGACGTCTTCGGCTTCTTCATGGTGCTGCCGTTCACCAGGCCGCTGGCGCGTCGTGCGCTGACGTGGGTCGCCAATCGGCAGGTGAAGAAGGCTGTGGCTCGCCGTTCGGGCGCTCAACCTGGTGCGGCGCCGACGGTCATCCAGGGCGAGGTGCTGAACGGGGACCAGCCGCCTCCTCGCTGATCGCGATGCCGAGCGCCCCGGCGAGCGCGTACGAGAGGGCGACGAGATCCGCGGCGTCGATGGTGGCGCCTCTGAGGTTCTCGACGTTGCCGATCTGGTCGAGCACGCAGCTGGTGAGGCGCGCGCCTTGGAGCTTGGCTTGGGCGAACTTCGCACCGGTCAGGTCGCAGTCCTTGAACTGAACTCCGCGCAGGTCCGCGTTCCCGAAGTCGGCTTGGCGCAGGCTGCAGCCGTCGAACACGACCTTGCTGAACGTGCTGAACCGGAAGGCCGACAGGTCGAGCCGGCAGCGGTCGAACGTCACCTCGCGTACCGTCCCGTCCGCGAACCCGAGCCCGGTCATGCGCAGGCCGTTGAGCTCGCTGCGGATGAGCGAGGAGCCGACGGCCTGCACGTTCGCCAGGTCGGACTCGGTGAACCGACAGTCGGCGAACGTGGTCTTGCTCAACCGCGACCCACTGAGGTCGACGCTGTCGAACGTGGACTCGGTGACGTCGAGCAGGTGGACGTCGAGGTCGGCGAGGGTGAGGTCCTGGAACGCGAGCCCGTGCAGGTGACCGTCGTCCTCGGGCCGATGCTCCGGGAGCGACGCGGGAACGAGCTCTCGCGGGAGCCTCGGCTTGACGGGCGGCTTGGGGGAGGGCGGCACCGGTCGAACCTAGCCGAGCCGACCGACATCTCCCGCGGCGTAGGCGGCGTCGAGGCGCTCGAACGGTCCTGGACCGTCGTGCGGTTTCGGTGCGGCGTCGAGGTGGCGGGCGCGCAGCTCGTCCATGAGCTCCTCGAGGAACGCCGGCCCCTCGTCGCGCAGGAGCTGCTGCCGGGTCCGGAGCGCATCGCTGCCCGGGCGGTAGTCGAGGCCCCAGTTGCCGAGGGCGTAGATGATCGGGAGCGTCTGGATGCCGGCCTCGGTGAGGCTGTAGCGAGCGCGCTGCCCCCGTACGGCCGTGCCGCGGGTGAGGATCCCCGCCTCGACGAGCCGGACGAGACGGTCGGCGAGGATGTTCGAGGCGATGCCCTCGTTCGATCCGGTGAGCAGCGCGCGGAAGTAGCGCCGGTCGCCGAAGATGACGTCGCGCAGCACGAGCAGCGACCAGCGATCTCCGAGCACCTCGACGGCGGCGTTGATCGGGCACCCGGACCGTGGCTCCACGACTCCTCCTTGACAGGCAACTCGCCCTCAATATAGTAGTTGCACTTCGCAATCACTAATCGAAAGAGACGACATGGGCCGCTTCCTGTACGCGATGCACGTGTCCCTCGACCTGCGGATCGAGCAGGTTCCTGGGGACAACGGAGCAGGCGAGTGGCTGCGCCTCGACGAGGAGCTTCATCGCGTGTTCAACGCGCAGACGCGGGCACTCGCGATGATCGTCCACGGCCGGGTGTACTACGAGGTGATGGAGGAGTTCTGGCCACGTTCGCACGAGGACACGACGCTCCCAGACTTCCTGCGTGAGTACGGCGAGCTCTGGACCGCCATGCCGAAGGTGCTCGTCTCCCGTACCCACCGCACCGCCGACCACAACACCCGGGTCATCGGCGGCGACGACGCGATCGAGCAGCTCGCCACGCTCCGGGCCGAGACCGACGGCACCATCGCCGTCGGCGGCGCGGCGCTCGCCACCCAGCTGCTCCGAGCGGGCCTGCTCGACGAGCTGCAACTCTGCACCCATCCCTCGATCCTCGGCTTCGGCCGGCCACTGTTCGACGACTACGACCTACCGATCGACCTCGACCTGCTCGAGCAGCAGTCGTTCCCCTCCGGCGTCACGATTCGCCGCTACGCCATCCAGGACGCAAAGGAGACGAGCTGATGCTGAGGCAGGTCGCGGAGGGCGTGTTCGTCCATGTGAGCGAGTTCATCCTGAGCAACGCCGTCGTGGTGCGGGGCCGGTCCGGCGTCCTGCTCGTCGACCCCGGGGTTACCCGCTCCGAGCTCGAATGCCTCGCTCGCGACGTTCGCGAGTTGGGCCAGCCCGTGGTGGCGGGGTTTTCCACGCATGCGGACTGGGACCACGTTCTCTGGCACGCTGACCTCGGCGCGCCGCCCCGTTACAGCACGGCGCGTTGCGCGGCCTTCATGCGAGAGCAGCTGTCGGAACCCGATGCGAAGGACCGGATGGCCGAGCACCTGCTCGACACGGAGGTCGCCGGCCAGGTGCCGATGGACCTGCTCGGCGACCTCACCGGCCTGCCCGCCTCGGCCGTGGAGGTTCCGTGGGACGGCCCTCGAGTCCGGATCATCGAGCACCAAGGCCACGCCCCCGGCCACGGGGCGCTGCTGATCGAGGAACGCAGGGTCCTCGTCGCCGGCGACATGCTCTCCGATGTGCTGGTTCCGATGTTCGACTTCGCCGCCGCCGACCCGCTCTCGGACTACCTCACCGCACTGGAGCTGTTCGACGGCGTGGCCAGCTCGGTCGAGGTCGTCGTCCCGGGCCACGGCTCCGTCGGCGTCGGCGACGAGGTACGAGGGCGGATCGACCAGGACCGCGCGTACCTCCACGCCCTCCGTGACGGCCAGGATCCCAGCGACCCGCGGCTCGGCCCCTCGGCCAAGCCCGGCTGGGAATGGGTGAGCGACCTCCACACTGGGCAGGTCGCGCACCTCACCCAGCTCAGCCCTCGCGACAGCTAACCTCTCGGCGGGTCGCCTGAGGCCATCGTGACCATGGCGTCTCCGGCGTCCCAGCGTCTCCGCGCTCCGGCTCAGCCCGGCGGCGGCGTGGATCTCCACCCGACTTCCTCGTCGCCGGCTTCGCCCCATGGCGTCGTCGCCTCGGGCGGGCGATCCGGGAGATACGGAAGAAGCCACCGGCGTTGGTGGGATGGCGTCTTCGCTCTAGACGTCAAGAAGGCCCGCCGGCACCGGCCAGTTGCGGTCCTTCGGCAAGTGACCGTGGCGACGGCGGGCGGCCACCATCGCGTCGTGGAGCTCCTTCGACGTCTCCGTGTCTGCTGCAGTCCAGGGCGCGGGCAGCACCCACCGATCGAGCTCACTCGCACCACCTCAGCTTGGTGGGTTGCCTGAGGTCATCGTGATCATGGTGTCCTCCGGCGTCAGCGTGCGCCCGTCGGCGGCGCGGATCTCCACGCGGGCGACGGGTTGGCCGGTGGCGCGGTCGACCAGGCGGGCGCGGGTCTCGGCCGGCTCGAAGTAGTGCTCGTCGCTCCACTGCCGGAGCGCGGCCAGGACCGGGAACAGGCCGCGGCCCTTGTCGGTGAGGACGTACTCCAGGTACGGGCTCCCGTCGCTGGCGGGCTCGGTCCGCAGCAGCCCGTGCGCGACCAACGAGCGCAGCCGCGCGGACAGGATGTTCTTCGCCAGCCCGAGGCTCTGCTGGAACTCCCCGAACCGCCGCAGCCCGTCGAACGCGTCCCGAACGATCAACAACGACCACCCGTCGCCGATCGCGTCCAGCGGCCGCGCGACCGGACAGGTCTCGTCCGCATGGCTGGTCCGCTTCGGCATGCCGTCACCCTAACGGTTGCAAAGTGAAACCACAACGTGCGAGACTCCTATGGTTGCAATTTGAAACCAGGGGGTTGTGATGCTGCGTCCGACCGGACTCAGCCCAAGGCTGGCCGTGGTGTTCGCCGTCGCCAGTGGGTTGGCTGTCGCGAACGCGTACTCGTTCCAGCCGCTGCTCGAGGCCATCAGCGGCGACCTCGGGTGGAGCGAGGCGACGGTCGGCCTGGTCGGAACGGTCACGCAGGTCGGCTACGGCCTCGGCCTCGTCTGCCTCGTCCCACTCGGCGACCGCCTCGACGGCCGGCGCCTGATCGTGGGGCAGACGCTGCTCTCGGTCCTCGCCCTCACTGCTGTCGCGGCCGCGCCGACTGCCGGCGTCCTGCTCGCCGGCATGGCGGTCGTGGGTCTGCTCGCGGTTGTCACCCAGCTGCTGGTGGCCCACGCCGCGGCTCTGGCCCACCCGGCGGATCGTGGCCGAGTAGTCGGAACGGTCACGAGCGGCATCGTCCTCGGGATCCTGCTCGCCCGTACGGTGTCGGGCGCGGTCGCGGACCTCGCTGGCTGGCGCGCGGTGTACGTCGTCACCGCCGCCGCCACGCTCGTCATGGCCGTGATCCTGGCGAAGGTGCTGCCCCGGCGCGACCTGCCTCCACGCGAGCGAATCGCCTATCCCCAGCTGATCTGGTCGCTCGCGAGGCTCTACGCCGAGCTCCCCATCCTGCGCGTCAGGGCGACCCTCGCGCGCGCTGATCTTCGCGGCGTTCGTCGTCCTCATGACGCCGATGGCGCTGGCGCTCAGTACATCACCGTACGAGCTTTCGACCACGAAGGTCGGCCTGTTCGGCCTCGCTGGAGCTGTCGGCGCACTCGGCGCCTCACGCGCCGGCCGATGGGCGGACCGCGGCCTCGCCCAACGGACGACCGGGATCGGGTTGGCGGTCATGCTCGTCTCCTGGGTGCCGATCGCGTTGCTGCCGCAGTCCCTGTGGGGCTTGGTGATCGGCGTCGTGGCACTCGACTACGGCCTGCAGTCCGTGCACGTCTCCAACCAGAGCCTGATCTACCGCGTCCGGCCGGAAGCGCAGAGCCGCTTGACCGCCGCGTACATGCTCTTCTACTCGATCGGCAGCGCCGGCGGCGCGATCGCGTCGACCGCTGTGTACGCGCGGGCGGGCTGGACCGGCGTCTGCGTTCTCGGTGCCTTCATCAGCCTTTCCGCGCTCGCGTTCTGGGCGGCAACCCGCACGTACTCGACCAAGGAGCTCGCATGACTTCCTACCGAACCATCGACCTCGACGGGACCTCGATCTTCTACCGGGAGGCCGGTTCGCGCGACCGGCCGACGCTGTTGTTGCTGCACGGGTTTCCGGCGTCGTCGTTCATGTTCCGCGACCTGATCCCCCTGTTGGCCGAGGAGTTCCATGTCGTGGCGCCGGACTATCCGGGCTTCGGGCACAGCGCCGCGCCCGCCCCGATGGAGTTCGCGTACACGTTCGACCATCTCACCGACGTCGTCGAGGCCTTCACCGAGAAGCTCGGACTGGACCGGTACGCGCTCTATCTGCAGGACTTCGGCGGCCCGATCGGCTTCCGGCTGGCCAGCCGTCATCCGGAACGGGTGAGCTTCCTCGTCGTCCAGAACGCGAACGCGTACGAGGAGGGGCTGCCCGACAGCTTCTGGGCGCTCCCGCGTTCGCTCTGGGCCGACCCGTCCGAGGCGAACCGGGCGAAGATCGCCGAGGCGGCGATGTCCTTGGACGCGCTCGTCTGGAACTACACCCACGGCGTGGCCGACGTCGCGTCGATCAGCCCGGACAGCTGGGTCCTGCAGGAGGCGCTGCTCGCCCGGCCGGGCGTTCGGGAGGCCATGGTGGACCTGCTCTACGACTACCGCACCAATCCACCGCTGTACCCGGTCTGGCAGGAGTACTTCCGGACCAGCCGCCCACCGACCCTGGTCGTGTGGGGGCGGAACGACGCGATCTTCCCGGAGTCGGGCGCACTTCCGTTCCGGCGAGACCTGCCCGACGTCGACCTGAACCCCATCGAGACTGGACATTTCGCCCTGGAAGACCACGCGGAGGCCATCGCGGCCCATATCCTGAGGTTCGGAAGGAGGTGCTTATAGCACCTCTGACCATGGTCAGGATTCGGTGGATGCCCTAGCGGGAATCTTCAGGAGTGTCCGGTCGTTGGACCTGAGTGACGGACCAGCGAGAGACTGCAGGGGGAACGGAGTGTCCATGTCAGAGCGCGCACTGCGCGGCTCGAGGCTCGGAGCATCCAGCTATGAGGACGAGCGGGAGATCACGCCCGCGCCTCGGCAGCTGGTCGGTTACACCTGTTCGCAGGCGCACCACTTCGAGCTGACGTTCGCCGCAGAGGCCGAAGTTCCATCCGTATGGGAATGCCCGCGCTGCGGTGCGGAGGCCGTTCGTTTGGACGGCGACCTGCCGGAGCCCAAGAATGTGAAACCCCCGAGGACCCACTGGGACATGCTGCTCGAACGACGCAGCATCGACGAGTTGGAAGAGCTCCTGTCCGAACGCCTCGAACTGTTGCGTTCTGGACAGATCGGCCCAGAGCACCTGCATCGCCCGCAAGGCGGCAAGCCACCAAGGCAACGAAAGAGCGCCTGAGCCGTACCCAGACCCAAGCCGCGTCGCGACCCCCCGGCGACGCGGCTTGGTGCTGTCCGCGGTCGCTCACACCACCGCCGGCTGCTCGTTCCCCGCTTCCCGGATGGCCCGCCGCGGGTCGACGCGCCACAGCAGGGCGAAGCCGACGACGAAGAAGATGAGCAGCGCGACGATCGCCGGGCGGTACGAGTCGGTCAGCTGGTGCACCACCCCGAATACCAGCGTGCCCAGCCAGCTCGTCCCGCGCTCGCACGCCTGATAGAGCGAGAAGTACTCCGCCTCCCGCCCGCGTGGCACGAACTGGCTGTACAAGGACCGCGACAAGGCCTGCGTCCCACCCAGCACGAGCCCGATGAAGACCCCCAGCACCAACACCGGGACGATCTGCCGAACGGGCAGGAAGTACGCCGCGATCACCACGAACACCCAGATCACGAGCGCCCCGAGAATCGTCTTCTTGCTCCCGTACCGACCCGCCACACGCCCGAAGAGCAGCGCACCGCCGAACGCCACGAACTGCACGATCAAGATCAAGATGATCAGCGTCGACTGCCCCATCCCGAGCTGCGACGACGCGTACACCGACGAGGCGTAGATCACGGTCTGCACGCCGTCGTTGAAGAACAGGTACGCGATCAGGAACAGCAGCGTCATCGGGAAGGCGCGGGCCTCGCGCAGCGTCGTGAACAGCTGCCCGAAGCTCTGCCGCACCATCCCGGCCCGCGTCGACACCGTCACCACGGCGACGGGCGGCCGGTTCCGCAGGCCGAGGAACGGGATGATCGTGAAGCCGGCCCACCACACGCCGGCCGACGCGATCGAGATCCGCACCGCGTCGCCGCTCGACAGCCCGACCAGGTCGTGCCCCTGCACCAGCGCCAGGTTCAGGACGAGCAGCAGGCCACCGCCGAGGTACCCCAGGGCCCAGCCGCGTGAGGACACGCCGTCGCGTTCGTCCGGCGTCGCTATGTCGCACAGGATCGCGTCGTAGACGACTAACGACGACGCGAGGCAGATGTTGCCGACGAACAGCAGCAGCACGCCGAGACCCCAGTTGGTCCCCGCCACGAAGAACATGGCGAGGTTCGCGGCGGCGCCGATCCAGGCGAGCCCGACGAGCAGGTTCTTCTTGTGCTCCGAACGGTCGGCGAACGCACCGACGATCGGGAGCAGGATCGCGGCGAGCAGCGTCGACGCGGTGATCACGTACAGCGGCAGCGAGCCGGGGGAGATCGGGATGCCGATCAGGTTCAGGTCGGTGGTGCAGGGGTTCTCCGGCGTACCGGACCGCCCGCACGCCGCCCGTTCCGCGACCGAGATCAGGTACGGGCTGAACAGAACGTTGAGGACCGTCGTCGCGTACGCGGAGTTGGCCCAGTCGTAGAAATACCACGCCCGCTGTTCGCGTCGGCGCTCTGCCGCGTCCGGATACGACGCGGCTGTCCCCGTGCCCGTGTCTGTCATGCACGCATCATGGCGTCCACTGCCCGCGTTCGGTGAGGACATCGCGAAGCGTGTCGATCCGATCGGTGATCAGCCCGTCGACGCCGAGGTCGAGCAGCGCGCGCATCTCCTCCGCCTCGTCGACGGTCCAGACATGCACCTGCTTGCCCAGCGCGTGCGCGAGGTCGACGAACCCCTTGGTGAGGATGCGGAAGCCGTAGTACGAGACCGGCACCTGCACGCACGGCACGTCGGCGACGAGCAGCCGGCCGAGAGCGCGGGGGAGCGGCAGCCGTACGAGCGCGATGCCCAGCGGCGCGAGACCGCTCGCGACCTCGGGACCGAGCAGCTTGCGGGCCCGTTTGACACGGCGGCCGGAGAACGAGGAGACGCAGATCCGCCCGTGCGCCTTGGTGCGTTCGACGGCACGGACGAGCGGCTCGATCGCGTTCGCCTCTTTGACGTCGATGTTGAACCGCGCGTCGGGCCAGGTGTCGAGCAGGTCCTCGAGCAGCGCGATCGGCTCGCGGCCGCCGATCCGTGCCTTCTCGACCTCGCTGAACGGCATGTCGGCGATCCGGCCCTGCCGGTCGGTGACCCGGTCGAGCGTCTCGTCGTGGAACGCGACGAGCACGCCGTCGGACGTCGCGTGCACGTCGGTCTCGAGGTAGTGGTAGCCCATGCCGACCGCGTTGCCGAACGCGGCCATCGAGTTCTCGATGCCGTCGTTCGGCTCGTACTTGGCGCCGCCGCGATGGGCGAACGCCAATGGGCCGGGATGATCCAGGAACGGATAGCGCGCCCAGCGCGGAGTGTCGCCCACGTGCGCAGTATGGCCGAGCCGAGCGGCCCACATCGTGGGAATCTCGCGGCGCGCTCAATTCGCCGGGTCCACTAGCACACCGGGGCTGTGGACGGTTTGGGCAATCCACAGGCAGATTCGGGCATTCTCCCTGCATGGACGATGTGCGACCCGTACCCGTCGACCGGATGGAGCCGGCGGCGCTGGAGACGCCGGAGGCGATCCGCGCCCACTTCGACGCGCTGGTGGGACCGGTGCAGCGAACGGCGTTCACCGCGTACGGCGTGCTCTGCGACCAGCAGCACCGGCCGCAGGTCAACCGCGCCGTCGACGGCTGCCCGGAGCACCCGTCGGTGCAGGAGTGTGCCCGCCTGGTCAGTGGCTTCGCCGAGGCGCTCGCGGCGGAGGACCCGCAAGGCAGGCTGCTGCTCGGCGTGACCCGCCCGGGGCCAGACCAGGTCGTCGAGAGCGACCGCCGCTGGTACCAGGGCCTGAACAGAGCCTGCGCCCTCCACGACATCCGCCCGCTCGGCGCGTACGTCCTGACCCCGACCGGCACGTTCGCCGTGACCCTGGACGACATCCTCTAGCCTGGCTCCGCATGGACCTGTCGCTCGCCGAGGCACGCCGGGTCGCGTTGGTGGCGCAGGGGTTCGGGCGTGCGCCGGCGAAGGCCACTCGCGCGCACGTGCGGAAAGTCGCGGACAAGCTCCTCACGATCCAGCTCGACTCGGTGAACGTGCTCGTCCGTTCGCACTACCTGCCCGCGTACTCGCGCCTCGGCCCCTACCCACGAACAGCGCTGGACGAGCTCGTCTACGACCGCAAAGAGCTGTTCGAGTGCTGGAGCCACGCCAGCTGTCTGCTGCCAGCTCGGCTGTTCCCGCTGATGTTCCACCGGATGCTGGCGATGCGCACCAGCCGCACCTGGTCCTCGGGCGCCCCGGTCGAAGGTGACGAGCACGTCGAGGCCGTCCTGCACGGATCTCCGTACGCGGTCCGCTCGCCGCGGCCGAGCTGACGGACGCGGGCTCGCGGACGGGCAAGTGGTGGGGCTGGAGCAAGGGCAAGCAGGCCATGGAGGCACTGCTCGAGTGCGGCTACCTCGGCGTCGCGGGCCGGCGCGGGTTCACGCGCGTGTACGACCTGATCGAGAACGTCATCCCCACCGAGTTCCTGACCGCGCCAGCTCCCAGCCGCGAGGGGGCGCAGAAGGACCTGCTCTGCCTGTCGGCCGGAGCGCTCGGCGTCGCCACCGGACGCCAGCTCAGCGATCATCTCGGCCTGCACAGCTTCCGGATCCGCGTCCGCCAGGACGGCAAACCCGCCCGCGCGATCTGGCCCGCGCTGCTCCAGGAGGTGGTCGCCGAGGGCCGCCTGGAGGAGATCGCGGTCGAGGGCTGGAAGAACCCCGGCTACGTCGTTCCCGGAACGCGCATCCCACGCACCGTCGACGCGCGAGCGCTCCTCAGCCCGTTCGACTCGTTCATCCGCGTCTCCGCCGAGGCGCTCTGTGGCTTCACCAACCCGCTCGGCCAGCAGCTCTACGTCCCCGCGGAGCGTCGCCAGTACGGCTACTACGTGCTCCCGTTCCTGCTCGGCGACACCCTCGTCGGCCGCTGCGACCTCAAGGCCGATCGCGACCGCGGCACGCTGATGGTGCGGAGCGCGTACGTCGAGCCCGGCCACGACCCCAAACACGTCGCGAGAGAGCTCGCCGAGGAACTCACCCGCATGCGGGACTGGCTGGAGCTCGAGGACCTCGAGGTCGCCAACCAGGGAAACCTCGCCAAGCAGCTCCGCCTAGAGACGAGCCACTGAACGCGCGACCCACTCCTCGAACTGCGCGTACTCCACCCGCTGGTCCGACGTCGAAGGCTCCGGCAGGTCGAGGATCCCGTCCGCCGCGTCCAGCAGATCCCAGTACGGGTGATGATCGGTCACCACGGAACCGGCCTGATAGAGCGCGAGGAACCGGTCCGCGACCTCGCCGCCGTACCGGCCGGCGAGGTTCAGCCGCATCCGCGCCAGGTCGATCCCGCGCGGGCCCAGGCAGCCGGTCGTCCAGTCGACGATCCCGACGAGGTGCTCGGCAGTCCACAGCGACTGGCCCGGGTGGTAGTCGCGGTGGATGAAGCCCGAGTCGAAGTGCGGCGGCCGCGAGGCGACGATCTCGAACACCCGCTCCCACACCTTCGGCTCCCGCGACCACGTCGGCGGGCGGCGGTCGCCGTCGATCTTGCGGTCGTAGTACGGCCGGTACGCCGGCAGCGCCTTCACCACCGGCAGGTCGATCGCGTGGATGACGTGCAGCATGTCCGCGAGCGCGGTCAGGATCCGGTTCGGGTCCTTCGTCTGGTCGGGCGGACCGCCCGGCAGCCGGGTCGTGAGCAACGTCGGCAGGTCGCAGGTCGTGGCCGTCGAGTCGGCGGCGAGGAGCCGCGGCGCCGGTACGTCGGTCTGCTCGAGCATGCCGAGTACGGTCGCCTCGTTCGACGGGAGGTACCAAGGGTCGGACGCGAGCCGCTCGACGTGGTGGTAGCGGCGCAGCATCAGCCGATGAAGAACGCCGTTCGCGCTGAGGACGTCGACGGCGTGCAGCGCGGTCGAGGCCGTCGGCAGCTCGCGGAGCGACGCGATCAGGCTCCCCGTACCGACCGCAGCACACACCCACCGCAGCGTCGCCGCATCTGGCGGAAGCTGGTCGGCGGAGTCGGAAGACGTGCCCTCGGTCATCAGCGGTGACACTACCGGCGCCGGCCACCAATCTCAGCGAGCAATGTCACCTCGTTACGGCATGATCGTCCGCATGCGCTTAGGGGTCGTCGGCACGGAGAGCTCTCATGTCGAGCTGATCGTTCGCCACCTCAACCTCGAGCACCGGTTCGGCGACTGGCGGGTCGCCGCGCTCTGGGGGGCCGACGCCCAACGGACGAACGATGTCGCCAAGCAGGGCGGGGACATCGCGGTCGTACCCACGCCCGAGGCCATGCTCGAGAACGTCGACGCCGTCATGGTCGCCGACCGCGACGGCGCGCACCACAGAGCGCACGCGATGCCGTTCCTCGAGGCAGGGCTGCCGGTTCTGGTCGACAAACCGTTCGCCACCACCATCGAGGACGCCGACGCGATGCTCGCCGCGGCCAGGGCACCTCTCCTGTCGGCCTCCGCGCTCCGGTGGGCGGACGAGGTCGTCCAGACCAAGGCAGCGCTGGAGCGGATCGGCGGCGCGGAGATCGTCGTCGCCACCGGCCCCGCGGATCCGGACAACGCCTACAGCGGCTGGCACTACTACGGCGTGCACCCGGTCGAGATGGCGCTGGCGATGGTCGACGGCGAGATCGGTTCGACCGCCCTGACTCGCACGCAAGGCAGCCTCAGCCTGTCCGCACAGGTCGGCGACGCCCGGGTCGTCGTCAACCTGGTCCAGCCGACCGAGGCGGGTCGCGTGCCGTTCCACCTGCAGGTGATCGGGCAGCACGGCATCCTCAGCCACGAGGTCCCGCTGGCGGAGGCCTATCTCGCGCCCGTGCTCGAACGGTTCTTCACGCTCGTGCGAACGGGCGAACGTCCCCTCACCGACGCGGAGATGCGCCGGTCGGTCCAGCTACTGTCGGCGGTCGACCGTGGCTAGAGCCCGCATCGGGATCCTGGGCCTCGGCAGCGTCGGCCGTACACACGCCAAAGCGCTCGCTCGCCTCGCGGACGTCGTCGAGCTCGTAGCCGTCAGCGGAGGCGCCGACACAGACCTGGCCGAGCTCGGCTGGCCGGACGCCGAGCGCGTCGGCCACGACGACCTGGCAGAACGCACCGACCTCGACCTCGTCGCGATCTGCGGCCCCAGCGCTCTCCACGCGGAGCAGGCCGTTCGCGTGCTGAACGCCGGCAGCAACGTCGTCGTCGAGAAGCCCCTCGCCCTCACCGTCGAGGACGCCGAGGCGGTCGTCGCCGCGGCCAAGCAGACGGGGCGACAGGTCAGCGTCGTCTCCCAACGCCGCCTCGAGCCCCAGAACCAGTACCTCAAGGCCAAGCTCGACACCGGCGAGCTCGGCACGCCGATCCTCGGCGAGGCGTTCCTGCACTGGCACCGCGACGACGCCTACTACGCGCACGCGGCCTGGCGGTCCAGGCAGAACGAGGGCGGCGGCTCGCTGTTCAACCAGGCCGTCCACAACGTCGACCTGCTGAACTGGCTGCTGGGGCCCGTCGAAGAGGTCACCGCCCAGTACGGCACGCTCGGCCACGCGAACGAGGCAGAGGACACCACCGTCGCCACGCTCAGGTTCGCCAGCAACGCGCTCGGCGTCGTCGTCTCCACCACCGCCACCAGGCCCGGCGACCCCGCGCGGCTCGTCGTCTACACCAGCAAGGGCGCGATCGAGCTCGCGAACGCCGACGTCGTCCGCTGGGACGTCCCCGACGTCCCACCACCACCCACCCCCAGCACCGCGAAGAGCGGTGCGAGCGATCCCGCCGCGATCGGCGTCATCGGCCACGAGACCCAATGGCGGGACGTGGTCGAGGCCCTCCGCGACGGCCGGAAGCCGGCCGTGTCCGCCGAGGACGGGCTCGCCACCGTACGTCTGCTCTGCGCCATCTACGAGGCCGCGGACAGCGGCCGAGCCACGCCAGCAGGAGGCTGAGTTGCGCCGCTTCGAGGGCAAGACCGCACTGATCACGGGCGCCGCGCACGGGATCGGCCGCGCCATCGCGACCCGGCTCAGCGGCGAGGGCGCGCAGGTCGCGGTCCTCGACATCGACGCCGAAGGCGTCCGGCAGGCAGCCGAAGAACTGGCGAACGAGGGCGTCGACAGCCTCGCGATCCACTGCGACGTCACCCAGCGCGCATCCGTCGAGGAAGCGTTCGCCGCGACCATCGAGCGGTTCGGCAAGCTCGACGTGCTCGTCAACAACGTGGGCGTCGCGCGCGACGTGCCGTTCGAGGAGACCGACGAGGAGGAGTGGGCGCGCCAGGTCGAGCCCACGCTCGGCGGCGCTGTCCGGTGCCTGCAGACCGCGCTGCCGCACCTGCTCCAGACCAAGGGCTCGGTCGTCAACATCGGCTCGGTCAACGGGATCACCGCGTTCGGCAACGAGGCGTACTCCGCCGCCAAGGCCGGCCTGCACAACCTCACCGAGAACCTCGCGATGCGCTACGCCCGGCGCGGCATCCGGGTGAACGCGGTCGCGCCCGGCACGGTGCGTACGCCTGTCTGGGCTCGGCGACTCGCCGAGAACCCCGCGATCTTCGACGAGATCGTGCACCATTACCCGCTCGGGCGGGTCGGCGAGCCGGAGGATGTCGCCGCGGCTGTGGCGTTCCTGGCCTCGGCTGACGCATCCTGGATCACCGGCGTGGTGCTTCGGGTCGACGGAGGAGTGCTGGCCGGACACACCGGTTTCCTGCAAGATGTGTTCCAATCCGGCCACGAGACATGATCCTCAGCTTTGCGGTCCTGCCCCTAAGCTGGCGGCATCCGTCCCCCTTCGGAGAGGCCCATCCGGAACGTGTACGACATCTCGTTGCTCGGCGGCTCGGTCGTGGAACACACGGGTGGGACGCCGCGGCGTGCGGACCTCGCGATCGCCGGCGGCCGCATCGCGGCGATCGGTGAGCTGACTGGCGCCGAGGCGCACACGGTCATCGACGTGACCGGGCAGCTGCTGTTTCCCGGCTTCGTCGACGCCCACGTCCATGCCGACGCGGTCCTCACCCGGCCCGAGGTGCAGGAGGCGATACTCCGGCAGGGGATCACCTCGGTCGTGCTCGGCCAGGACGGATTGTCGTACGCACCAGGCTCGGCCGAGACCGTCGCGTACGTCTCGCGCTACTTCGCGGCGGTCGACGGCGCCGCGCCGGAGGAGTTCGCGAACGGCTGCTCGGTCGCCGACCTGCTCGGCTTCTTCGACCGGCGGACACCTGTGAACGTCGCCTACCTCGTCCCGCTCGGCACGGTCCGCCAGGACGTTCTCGGCTCCGGCTCGGTCCGCGCCAACGACGCCGAGCTGACGGCGATGGCCGCGCTCGTCGCGCAAGGTCTCGACGAAGGCGCGGTCGGCGTGTCGACCGGCCTGGAGTACGTGCCGGGCGTGTTCGCCGACCTGCACGAGCTCACCGCACTGTGCGCCCCGGCCGCCCAGATCGGCGCGCCCTACGTGAGCCACCTGCGCAGCTACGACGACGGTGCGCGGGTCGGGATGGCCGAGGCCGCCGACATCGGCAAGGCCACCGGCATTCCGCTGCACATCTCGCACTACCGGGGGCAGGCGTCGCGGCTGATCGCTCGGCTCGAGGAGTGCATCGCCGACGGGCTGGACGTCACGTTCGACTCCTACCCGCACCTGTGGGCGAACACGATCCTCGCGATGAAGGCGCTGCCGGCGACCTTGCAGGAGGGCGGCGTCGACGCGACGCTCAGCCGGCTCGCTGACCCGGCCGTACGTGCACAGCTCGCGCGCGACTGGTTCCCGACCGTCGAGCAGACGATTTCCCCGTCTGTGTTGGGGTTTGTCGCCAGTTCACGGCTGCGGTGGGCCGAGGGGCTCACCGTGGCGGCCGCCGCGGAGCGGATGGGCATGTCGTTCGGCGACGCGGTCTGCGAGCTGATCCTCGACAGCGACGTGGCGGTCGGCGCGATCGTGCCGGCCCCGAGCGGCGCGGGGGAGTCCGACGTACGGGAGCTGCTGCGGCACCGCGCACACATGGGATGTTCGGACGGGATCTACCTCGGCGGCCATCCGCATCCGCGCGGCTGGGGCGCGTTCGCGCAGTTCCTCGGCAAGCACACGCGTGAGCTCGGCGACTGGACCTGGAACGAGGCGAGCTGGCACCTGTCCGGTCATCCGGCCGCTCGCTTCGGGCTGGCCGGACGTGGGACGCTGGCGGTGGGCAACGTCGCCGACATCGCGGTCGTCGACCCGGAAGCGGTCGGCGATCGGGCCACGTACGACGAGCCACGGCTGCTCGCGGGCGGTGTCAACCACGTTCTCGTCGCGGGGGAACCGGTGCTCGTCGAAGGCAAGCTGACCGGTGCGACTCCCGGTCGCCCCCTGCGCAGAGGAGAGGTCGGGCTATGAGCGAGGTCCGTGCGTACGATCCGGACGTGCTGGCCCAGTCCCTCCGCCAGCTCGCCGGTCAACCGATCAGCTCAGCGGAGAAGGGCTTCACGGCGCTGCCCGGCACCACCGCCGACGAGGTCGTCAAGCGCAGTTTGACGGTGCGTGGTGGCGAGCTGACGTACCCGCTGATGGTCCTGCGCGAGTCGGCGTTGACGTCGAACGTCGCGACGATGGCGGCGTGGTGCCGCAAGCACGGCGTCGAGCTCGCGCCGCACGGCAAGACCACGATGTCGCCGGAGATCACGGCCCGGCAGCTCGAGGCCGGTGCGTGGGGGATCACGGCGGCGCACATCGGGCAGGTCCGCGCTTATGTCGACATGGGCGTGCGGCGCGTGCTGTTGGCGAACGAGCTCGTCGATCCGGCCGGCATCGGCTGGCTGGCCGATGCGTTGAACGCCGATGCGGGGCTGACGTTCGTCGGGTACGTGGACTCGGTCGAGGGCGTCGCCCTGCTGGACCGCGAGCTGACGGCACGAGGCGCGTCGCGGCCGCTGGCCGTGATGGTGGAGCTCGGCTTGCCTGGCAAGCGGACGGGAGCCCGTTCGGCCGAGGTGGCTGTCGCCGTGGCGCGCGCTGCTGCCGCGACCTCGACAGTGGATGTCGTCGGCGCGACGGGCTACGAGGGCGTGCTCGGGCACTCCCGGGACTCCGATGCGCTGGCGGCGGCCGGCGCGTTCTGCGCGGAGATTCGTTCGCTGGGGTTGGAGCTTTCCCAGCAGGGGCTCGTGCGCGGCACGGAGCTGGTCGGGGTGCCGGACGGGTTGCTGCTGTCGGCCGGCGGGAGCACGTACTTCGACGTGGTCGCCGACCAGCTGACCGGTGAGGAGCCGGCGACCGTCGTGCTGCGCAGCGGGGGATATGTGACTCACGACGACGGGCTCTACACGGAGTCGACGCCGCTGCCGACCGGCGGCGTGCCGTACGCGCTGGAAGCGGCGATCGACGTCTGGGCGTACGTGCTGTCGCGGCCGGAGCCCGGGCTCGCCCTGGTCGGCGCGGGCCGTCGCGACTTCCCGTTCGACGTGGCGTGGCCGGTCGTACGGTCGGCGTTCGCACCGACCGGCGAGGAACGGGTGACCGAGGGCATGACGGTCACCGGCCTGAACGACCAGCACGGCTTCGTGGAGATCCCCGAGTCGTCGGACCTGCGGGTGGGCGACGCGATGTGCTTCGGCGTCGCCCATCCCTGCACGGCGTTCGACAAGTGGCGCCTGGTCCCGGTCGTCGACGACGACGGCGCCATCGTCGAGATCGCCCACACGCTCTTCTAACGCGAGCCCGAGACCCTATTTCGCGGCCACTGTCCGGCCGATACCCCTTGCCTGGTTGACGATCGGGCCATCCACACGCGCTTCGCGTTAACGCGAGGATTCTTGCGTTAGATACCTTCCGGGGGTACCGTCGACTCATCAACGACAGATACCCCCCAGTGGTATTGAAGAGGAAGGCACCGCCAATGTCTGGCGTCGAGAGCGCGCCGCCCGTCCAGGGCTCGCGATGGAAGGTTTGGCTCGGGCTCGCGGTCCTCGCGCTGCCCGCGATGTTGCTGTTCATGATGCTCACGATCTTGTTCCTCGCCATCCCGCAGCTCACCGCCGACCTGCGACCGAGCCCGACCCAAACGCTGTGGATCATCGACATCTACGGCTTCCTCATGGCCGGACTGCTCGTCACGATGGGCACGCTGGGGGACCGGATCGGGCACCGCCGGCTGCTCGTCGGAGGCGCGGCGGTGTTCGCCGTGGTCTCCGTTTTCGCCGCGTTCACGACCGATCCAGGCATGATGATCCTCTGGCGCGCGGTTCTCGGCATCGCCGCGGCGACCCAGATGCCCGCCACGCTCGGCCTGATCTTCGCCACGTTCACCGACGCCAAGCAACGCGGTGTCGCGGTCGGGGTCTGGGCCGGTGGGATCTCGGTCGGTACGGCGCTCGGACCCGTCGTCGGTGGAGCTCTGCTCGAGGCGTTCGACTGGCGGGCCGCGTTCCTCGTCGCCGTTCCGGTCATGGTCGTCGTCGCGATCGGCGCGCCGTTCCTCGTTCCGGAGAACCGCAATCCGGCCGCCGGCCGCCTCGACCTGTTCAGCGTCGGGCTCTCGCTCGCGATGCTGCTGCCGGTCATCTACGGCATCAAGGAGCTCGCCAAGCAAGGCAGTCTGGTGATCCCGCTCGTCTCCATCGCGGTCGGGCTCGCGTTCGGCGTGTGGTTCGTCGTCCGGCAGCTTCGACTGCCGCATCCGTTGCTGGACGTACGGCTGTTCGCCAACCCCGTCATCAGCGGCGCGCTCGGCGTGTTCCTGCTCGCCGCGACCGCACTCGGCGGCGTGTACCTGCTGTTCACGCAGTACCTCCAGCTCGTCGAGGGCCTCTCGCCCTTGCAGGCCGGACTGTGGGTGCTGCCCGCGGCCGCACTGCTCGTCGTGGTGTCGACGTTCTCGCCCGTCCTGGTCCGACGCATCCGCCCGGGCTTGCTGATCGCGATCGGCCTCGCCGTTCAGGTCGTCGGCTACCTGATGCTCACCCAGGTCGGCAGCACCGGCGGGCTCCCGTTGCTCATCGCGGGCTTCATCGTTCTCTATCCGGCGGTCGCACCCTCGATGGCACTCACCACGAACCTCGTCGTGGGTTCAGTGCCGCCGGAGAAGACCGGCGCGGCGTCCGGATTGGCAACGACAGCAAGCGATCTGGGCATCTCGCTCGGCATCGCCGTCATCGGCAGCATCGCCGCGGCGGTGTCCCGCGCGCAGTTCGGCGGCAACCTGCCGGCCGAGGTCGCCCTGCCCGAAGCGGCCCGAGAAGCCTTCACCAGTGGGCTGAACGTCGCCGCGCTGATCGCCGCGGTCATCGCCGCCGCGGCCGCGGTGCTCGCGGCGGCCCGGCTCCGCCGGGTGCCCACCACGGGCTAAGCGCTGAGCTGGTCGGGCAGGCGTTCTTGCTCGTCAGCTGCGGGGCCGGTCTGTCGGAGTCCAGGCTGTACTGCTTGCCCTGGACGACCGGAGTCACGATCTCCGACGGGGGCGCGTCACCATTCGCGTCCCCGTCGAAGAGCTGCTCGTAGTGCAGATGCTCTACATGCGTTCCGACCTTGCCGACCGAGCCGAGCGGCTGGCCCGCCACGACCTTCTCGCCAGGCTCCACCCGGATCTTCTCCATGTGCAGGTAGATCGTGTACCAGCCCTTGCCGTGATAGAGCTTCACACCGCCCGGCCGGACGAGCCGGCGTACCTCGCCCGTGGCGGACGCGACGACCGTACTGCCCGCGGTCTTCGCGCCGATGCGGAAGAAGTCGACCTTCTTGTCCTCCGGGTTGTGTCCCGCGTACGTCGACAGCCGCCACTTCTCGCCACAGGCGAAGGGCGACTGGAACGCGGGCCGCGCGTTGAAGTCCGGGGGATCGGTGAACCGCCCGACGCGTCCGAAGATCGCTCCGACGACGAGGACCGCGGCGATCGAGCCGGCGATGAACAGGGTCGTCGAGAGCCGTCGGCTCATCGCCATGCAGTGTGCTCCGATCCACCGGTAAGGACGCGTGCTTTCGGTGCCTCAACGTACGAAGATCGACCGAAGTTTCCTCGGTGTCGGCACCAAGCACAAAGGTAAAGGATCGGCTAAGTTGCACGGCATGAGCGAACTGATGTGCCCGAAATGCCACGGCCCGATGAGGCAGTACGAACGCGGCGGCGTCACCGTCGACCAGTGCACGGAGTGCCGCGGCATCTTCCTGGACCGAGGTGAGCTCGAGCGCCTCGTGGACGCGGAGACCCGCTGGCACGAAGGCGGCCAGCAGCGGCAGGCACCGCCGCCCCCGCCCCCGCCGCAGCAGCCGTATCCGAACCAGCAGGGCGGCTACTACGGCCGGCAGTCCCCGCCGCCGGGGTATGGCCGGCAGTCGCCGCCGCCCGGGTACGGGCACCATGGTGGTCAGCGCCGCAAGCGTTCGTTCCTCGACGATCTCTTCGACTAGAAGACCGTCGACGAACGCACGAAGGGGCAGGCCGCTCGCCGCGGTCTGCCCCTTCGTGACTGAAGCTGTGTGGTGTTTCGCGTTAGCGTGCGCGCTTCGCGGTCTTCTTCGCCGGCTTCTCCGCCACCGCTTCCGCGGTGACCGCGGCACGTACCGCGGCGTAGTCCTGACCGGCGTCGGCGAACAGCTTCGCCACCGCCGAGTCGGCGTCGCCGAGCAGTCCGAGCAACACGTGCTCGGTGTCGACCGCCGCCGAGCCCGCCCGCAGGGCCTCGCGCTCGGCGAGCTCCAGCGCCTTCACGCCGCTGCGACCGAGCGCCGGGTTGGCGGTCTTGCGCTTGGTGTCGCCGGGCAGCGAGGTCCGGGCCGACTTGCGCAGGTCCGCGGTGCGCAGACCGAGCCGCTTCAGCGCCGAAATCGCCGCACCCGTACGGTTTTCGAGCAGTCCGAGCAGAACGTGGGCGTCGTCGACGCTGCGGTGTCCGTGCTCGCTGGCGAGCGCCCGAGCGGCCTCGATCGAGGTTGCCGCGCGAGCGGCGTACGGAAGGCCGCGCGACGTCGCCGACGCGAAGTCAGCGCTCTCCGACGATACGAACCGCTGCTGTGCGGCCTGCCGAGTGACGCCGAGCGCGCTGCCGATCTGCGTCCACGAAGCTCCACCCTGCCGCGCTTCTTCGACGAACTGGGCGATGACGTGCTGCGACAGCGTCTCGAGCCGAGCCGCCATCGCGCGGGCGCCACTGACGCGGTCCAACGCCGAGCCTGGGTTCGCCTCGGCGACGACGTCGATGATCTGATCCAGGTCGATGCTCTTGGCAGCCATGCGTCAAGGGTTGTTTGACAACGGTGCGTTTGTCAAATGCTCCTTGACGGCATGGCTGCCACTCGCTATGTCGCTACCAGCGCGGGCCTGACGGCACCACATCCACGTCGGTCGACTTCACGTAAGCGATCCGCTGTCCCCACTGGATCTGGTGGTACTTGTCCTTGCCCCGGACGTACACGTTCTTCGTCGTGTCGAACTCGGACCAGAAGTACTCACTGGTGACGGTGAAAGCGTACGGATAGCGCTGTCCAGCAGGCAGGTTGTACATCAGCGGCGTCACCGACTGCACCGGAACGTTCGGCGGGTACGCCGCCGCCTCCGGGTACGGCCGCCCGTACAGAGGAATGGACTCCTTGCCCGCTTTCGGCGTGACGACGAGGCCAGAGGCCCACTCCACGGTCGGTGCCTTGCGCGGGTTCTTCAGCCAACCCTTCTGGCCGAGGTACCACACCGCGACCCAGTCGCCGCTGCGATCGGCGATCGCGAACCGTGTTCCGGCGGAGACCCGGCTGCCGTGGTCGCTGACGTTCGTCGTGCTCGTTCCGTCGGGCGGGTTGCGTCCGATGTCCTTCAACAGCGGCGCGTCTTCGCGCGGTTCCGTACGCAGCCAAAGAGCGGACGAGCCCCAGTCACCACAGGGAATGTTGACGCCGCCCTCACTGGGCGGGCCGGGGTTGTCCTCACAGTTGGTGTACGCCGGACGGTTCTTGGAGAAGTCCGGGTCGATCGTCACCATGCCGCCGTTCGCGGACCGCGCCGTCGGATGGAACGGAGCGCCCATCAGCCTGAAGTAGCGCGCCCAGTCCCAGTACGGGCCCGGGTCCCAGTGCGTGGTGCGCAGGTTCGCGTTCAGCGGGCCGATCACGTTGTCGTGCCCGATGATGTGCTCGCGGTCGAGCGGGATGTCGTACCGCTTCGCGAGATACCGCACCAGCTGCGCGGACTTGCGGTACATCACCTCGGTGTACCAGGTGCCGCGCGCCGCGTAGCCCTCGTGCTCGATGCCGATCGAACGGCCGTTGATGTACCAGTTGCCGGCATGCCAGCCGACGTCCTTGGCCCTGATGTGCTGCGCGATGTGGCCGTCCTGCGCGCGCATCGAGTAGTGCCACGACGCGTTGTTGGCGATGTCCGTGACCCCGTTGACGGTCGAGGCGTACGTCGACTCCGTGTCGTGGATGACGATGTACTCGATCTCCGCCGTCGTCGGCCGGTCGCTCTTGTCGTGGTTGCCGTAGTCGATCGGGTCGCCGAACTGTCCGAACGGTGCCGGCATCCACTCGCAGGCAAGGAACTTCGGGCAGTCGACGTCCACACCCGACGCCTTGCGCAAGCCCAGCTTGCCCAGCGCGCTTTGGTCGGGCGTCACCCGCGTCGCGGCGAGCGTGACGCGCTGGCCGTCGTCGGTGACGCGGGTCGCGCCGTCGGCGAGCAGGCCGTACACCTCGTCCGCGAAGGCCTTGGCCGACTGCTGATCCGTCGCGCCGCTGTACTTCGCGACCGCTCCGTACCACTGGGCCGGGTCTTCGGTGAGCGTGAGTCCGAGCTGCTTCTGGATGTCCGCCAGCAGTGCGGCGCCGCCGGCGATGTTCGCGGCGGGCTTGCCGCGGAGGTCCTGCTCGGTGCGTCCGGTCAGCGCGCCGGCCTGGTCGAGAGTCTCCTTCACGACCGGGGCCCGCTCGACCTTGGCGTTCGCCTTCGTCGCGACGAGCGGGCGGCGGGAGTCGCCGCGCGCGTCCTCGGCGCCTTCGCTGTGATGCTCGCCGACACCCGCCGCGGCGTAGTCGGTCAGGTGCATCGGGCCGTAGCCGCCACTGGTCGACGGGTTGCCACCGTTGGTGTCCCAGCGCGACTCCAGGTACGAGACCGCGAGCAGAACGCTCTGCGGCACTCCGTACTGCTCCGCCGCCTTGGCGTACTGCTCCTGCCGGGTCTTCGGATCCGGCCCAGTCGCGGAGGCGGGCACCGCACTGGCGAACGCGGCCGCGACGAGCGCCGCTGCGGCGCCGATCGCGAGAAACCTGTTGCCTTTGGTCACTTTCACCCCTCGTGTGTCGGTCGTGCGGCGAACGATAGCGAGGTAAATGGAGTGCGGGCGGCGCCGAACATTGCCAGGCTCGCGGTTTATGGCGTACACCCCACTCGAGTCAGATCCCGATCCCGCCCTCGTCCGCCACCTGACTTTCGTTCCGTTCCGCAACGACGGCCTGTGCTCTGTCATCCCCACCTCCACGTCTGTCACGCTTCCGACCGGCCAGGTGTTGCCCGGTGAGCACTGGATTCTTGATTCCAGCCTGCGCATCCCGTTGGAGACCGCCGCGTTCCGGATGCAGCGCGTCGTGCCGATCGGCTCCTCGCCCCTCGACGACGGACTGCACGTCTACGCCTGGCTGGAAGGCGGGGACCGGTACGGCGGCGAGCGTCCGCACGCCGACATCGAGCCCGTGGTGCTGCCCCCCGAGGAGCTCGCGGACCGGCTGGCCGACCCGGTGCTGTCGCGCGTGGTGCTGGACGCCGCGCGTTCGTACCGGGCCGAGGACGACGCCGCCTACTACGCGAACAACCTGCGGCTGCTCGAGCCCGCGTACCTGCGTGAGTCGACCCCCGAGGGCGGATCCGGGTTCGGCGGCTCGCCGGAGAGGTGGCGGCTGCATCGCGAGCACATCGTCGACGGCATCGACCGGGACGGGACGCTGCTCGACATCGGCTGCGCGAACGGCCTGCTGATGGAGACCATCCAGACCTGGGCCGGCGAACGTGGCCACGCGATCGAGCCGTACGGCGTGGACCTCGCCGAAGGTCTCGTCGAGCTCGCCCGCAAGCGCTATCCCGCCTGGGCGGACCGGATCGAGGTCGGCAACGCGATCGACTACGTGCCCTCGAACGGGCGGCGGTTCACGTTCGTCCACACCCTGGTGGACTGCGTTCCGGAGCATCGCCGCACGGACCTGATCCGGCACGTGGTCGACGACCTGCTCGAGCCGGGCGGTCGGATCCTGGTCAGCCAGTACGGCGCACTGGCCGGGGTGGACCGGACCGCACGCGAGCGCTTGGAGGACGCCGGGTACGCCGTCGCGGGGGAGTCCCAAGGGACGGCTTGGTCCGACCTGGACTGACCTCCGGCGCTAGGTGGGCTCGTTCTCGAGGCCGTCCCAGGACCAGCGCGGGATGGTCATGCCGCCGGGGACGTCGTTCGCGGACCCGTGGTACGCGCCCATGCTCTTCTTCGTCGCCCAGGCGAAGTAGTCGTACAGCGCCTGGCCCACCGGCTCCTCCCGGCTGAGGCCCACGTCCGCGAGCGCCACGTCGAAGCACGAGATCGCGCGCCGGTCCATCTCGTCGTGCTCACCGTTGCCGCTGTGCAGGCGGACCACGTACGACTCCGTGCCGTACTTGTCCGAGTACGTCGAAGGCCCGCCGAGCGCCTCGGCCCAGTAGGCGGCCAGGCGCTCGGTGTGGTCGGGGCGAAAACCGTGGCTGAACGCGTGGCTCACCACCTCGTCCGCGAGCACCCGTTCGTGCCACGCCGCCGCCAAGCGGAGCATGCCCTCGTCGCCACCAGCAGCCTCGTACAACGTCGTCATGCCGGCCATGATGCCGGAGTCCGGCGACCGGCCGCTTGGAGAAAATGATCGCCGACCCGAGTTGTTCACACCCGCCCTAATCGCGCATGCCAATGCGTTTCCGAGCGGCTAGGGTCGCTCCATGTCCGAGCAGATGTCCGAGGTCACCCAGCCGTCGATCCACACGCCGCCGCAGCCGGCTCAGCGCCCCGTCACGTCCACCTATCACGGTGACGAGCGGGTCGACGAGTACGCGTGGCTCCGCGACAAGGACGATCCGGACGTCATCGCGCATCTGGAGGCCGAGAACGCCTACACCGACTCGATGCTCGCCCACCTCGGCGGGCTGCGCGACGAGCTCTACGAGGAGTTCCGCTCCCGCACTCAGGAGACCGACGAGCAGGTGCCGTATCCCGACGGCGCCTGGGAGTACGTGAGCCGCACGGTCGAGGGCAAGCAATACTCGATCTACTCCCGCCGTCCCCTCGGCGGCGGCGACGAGCAGACCGTGCTCGACCCGAACGAGCTGGCCGAGGGTCTCGACTACTTCAGTCTCGGCGCGTTCGCGGTCTCGCCGACCGGCGACCTGCTCGCGTACGCGACCGACACCGACGGCAGCGAGCGGCTGCACCTGTACGTCAAGGACCTGCGCACCGGCGAGCTGCTGCCGGACACGATCGACAACTGCGGGTACGGAGCCGCCTGGTCCGCGGACGAGCAGTACGTCTTCTACACGACCGTCGACGAGAACACCCGGCCGTACAAGCTGTGGCGGCACAAGCTCGGCACCGACCCCAGCGCGGACGTCCTGCTGCACACCGAGGACGACGAGGCGTACTTCATGTCCGTGCGCCGCACCCGGTCCCGCGAGTGGCTGGTGATGTCGCTCGGCGCGAGCATCACCAGCGAGGTGCGCGTGCTGCCCGCCGACGACCCCGAGGGCGAGTGGCGGCTCGTTGCCGAGCGGCGGACCGGCGTGGAGTACTTCGTCGACCACCACGGCGAACGCTTCCTGATCGTGACGAACGACGAAGGCCCCGACTTCCGGGTCGCCCAGGCGCCGGTCACCGCGCCCGGTCCGGACAACTGGACCGACCTGATCCCGCACACGCCCGGCGTACGCATCGAGGGCATCGACCCGTTCGCCTCTCAGCTGGTCGTGTCGCTGCGCGCCGAGGGGCGGACCGAGCTGGACGTGCTCGAGGTCGACAGCGGCGAGCGGCGGCGGCTCGCGTTCGACGAGCCGATCTACACGGTCGGGCTGGGCGTCAACCGCGAGTTCGACACGTCGGTCGTGCGGGTGGAGTACACGTCGATGACGACGCCGCCGTCGACGATCGACGTCGACCTGGTCTCCGACGCGCGTGAGGTCCGGAAGGTTCAGCCGGTGCTGGGCGTCGACCTCAGCCAGTACGAGTCCGCCCGCAGCTGGGCGACGGCGTCGGACGGCACGCGGATCCCGATGTCGTTCGTGTGGCGCAAGGACCGGGTGCAGGGCGGCCCCGCCGTGCTGTACGGGTACGGCTCGTACGAGATCTCCTACGACCCCTCGTTCTCCACCGAGCGCCTGTCGCTGCTCGACCGCGGCGTCGCGTTCGGCATCGCGCACATCCGCGGCGGCGGCGAGATGGGCCGAGCCTGGTACGAGCACGGCAAGAAGCTGGAGAAGGTCAACTCGTTCACCGACTTCGTCGCCTGCGCGGAGCAGCTCGTCAAGGACGGCTGGACGACGCCGGCTCAACTGGGGATCCGTGGCGGCTCGGCCGGCGGCCTGCTGATGGGCGCCGTGCTCAACCTGCGGCCCGACCTGTTCGCGGGCGTGCTCGCGCAGGTGCCGTTCGTCGACGCGCTCAACACGATGCTCGACCCGTCGCTGCCGCTCACCGTCCGCGAGTGGGACGAGTGGGGCAACCCGATCGAGGACCCGGAGACGTACGCGGCGATGAAGGCGTACGCGCCGTACGAGAACGTCGCGAAGGGCGACTATCCCCGGGTGCTCGCGACGGGCGGGCTGAACGACCCGCGGGTCGGGTTCTGGGAGCCGGCGAAGTGGGTGGCCAGGCTGCGCGACCGGCTGACCGGCGGTGGTCCGATCCTGCTGAAGACCGAGCTCGGCGCCGGGCACGCGGGTCCCTCGGGCCGGTACAACCGGTGGAAGGACGAGGCGCTGAACCAGTCGTTCCTGCTCGATGCGATCGGGATTGCCCGCCGCGACGGTTGATCATCGACCGGGCGATGTGGGCATACTGTGTGCGCCGTCCGGCCCTGAGGAGGACATCGTGAGCGGGGATCTACGAAGGTCCTTGGTGTGGCTCAAGAGCGCCGGGGCGGAACTGGTCGAGCTCAAGCTGTCAGGCACCCAGCTGACGGCCAAAGGCCTGGCGCTGGGCGCGGACCCGGTGCCGTACCGGCTGGAGTACCTGCTCTCGACCGGCGCCGACTACGTGACGTCACAGCTGAAGGTGCACACCTCAGGCGCGGGCTGGGCCCGGTCGCTGGAGCTGCGCAGGGACGGCAACGGCACCTGGGAGATCGCGGCCGAGGCGACCGGCAAGTTCGAAGGCGCGGCCGAGCCAGGCGGTGACGGCAAGGAGTACCAGGGCGCCCAGGACTGCGACCTCGGCCTCTCGCCGCTGACGAACACCATGCCGGTCCTCCGCCACGGCCTGTTGGAAAGCGGCGTCGAGCCGGTCGACCTGGTGATGCCCTGGGTGTCGGTACCCGACCTGGTCGTCGAGCCGTTGCCCCAGCGCTACTCGCACGTGCGCAGGTACGGCGGCACCTCGATCGTCCGCTACGAAAGCGACGGCTTCGGCGCCGACATCGTGTTCGACAAGGACGGCTTCATCCTCGACTACCCCGGCATCGCCCGCCGCACGTCCTCATCGCAGTCCTGACCGCCGCTCGTCAGAGGACGTCCTCCAGCCAGCTCGTGCTCGCCGCGTGCCGGCGGAGGTGACCTAGCGGGAAGCCGGCTTCAGCTTCTGTTCGGAAGTCCGTGCTGCGTCCCCAGGCTCGCAGCGACCACAGGTCTCGCAGGACGGCGTAGCCGCGCAACCGGGTGCTCGCACCCGGGCGCGTGAGGAGGTCGGAAGCGACGTCGGCCAATGCTGCGGAGGTTGCCGGATCGTCGAGGGCGTAGAGGGTGCGGAACAAGTGCTCCAGGTCGAGGTCCTCCGGCGCGACACAGGCGAACTCCAGGTCGATCGGGATGGCCCGCGAGTCTGGTGTCCAGATGGCGTTGGACGCCGAGGCGTCTGTGTGGGCGAGGATGACTGGACAGGCGATCACCGCATCGAACAGCCCATCCAGCATCGATCCGATCCGCCTCGCTAGTCGGAAACCCAGGACGCCGCCCACCTCGTCGAGTTGACGCCCGGCTTCGGTGGCGTCCAGCGCGTAGAAGGGCGTCGTCGTGCAGCCCGCACGTCGCGCGGCCGTGAGATCGGTCGAGTGGAGAATGCGAATCCGAGCCCAGAGGTCGAGGATCGCGCGGATCCTCGTGTCGTCAGACAGTCGCGGCCACGCTTCCTCTCCGAGGTTCTCGCCGGGGATGCGCTCGCTCGCCATCCAGGTCCAGCCATCGACCTCGCCATGGTCGACGAGTGTTGGATAGCCAACACCGGCGGGAACTGCCGGTGCCAGGGCTATCTCGCGATCGACGTGGCCGATGCGCACGACGAGGTCGTCGGTGCGCCAAACCTCGTTGGAATAGCCGAACGTGACCCGCACGGCCAGTCGGCTAGTCCCGGACAGGGCGGTAGGTGAGCAGCACGTTGCCGGAGTCGAAGGGGCGGGTGCGGGCCAGGTCGAGGGGCACCGGGTCGGTGCCGTCGAACAGCTTCCGGCCGCCGCCGAGGAGGATGGGGTTGACCATCAGGCGTAGCTCGTCGACCAGGCCGTCGCGGAGTAACGCGGCCGTGAGGGTGGAGCTGCCGAAGATCGCGATGCTCTTGCCGGCCGCCGCCTTCTCCTCCGCGAGGCGCTCGGCACCCACCACCTCGATCGGCGAGTCCAGCCAGCTCACCTCACGCAGCGAGGTCGAGACGACGAGCTTCCGTACGGCGTTCATCCGGTCGGCGATGCGTGGGTCGAAGCCCGACCCCAGTGCGCTGGTCCAGTACGGGGCCAGCTCCTCGTACGTCGTCCTTCCCAACACAAGCGTGTCGATCTCGTCGAGCTGCTCGACCGAGTAGTCGGCGAACTCCGCACCGAACGTCTGCCACTCCTGAGAGGGATCCGGCGGGGCGTGGTAGCCATCGGCGCTGATGGACATGAAAGAGAACAAGGTCCGCATGATCATCACCTTGCCTGGGCGAGAGCCACAACGGAACGCCGTTGTGCGCATAACCCTCATGCCGAAACGACAACACCGACAAAGGCATGATGGTCCGATGCCGACCGAGCCGACTCCGGGCAGCCTCGAGCTCAGGCATCTGCGCGCGTTCGTCGCCGTGGCCGAGGAGCTCAACTTCAGCCGAGCGGCGGCACGACTGTTCGTCTCCCAGTCGTCGCTGAGCCGGCAGATCGGCGCGCTGGAGCGCCTGCTCGGCTGCGTCCTCGTCCGCCGTTCCACCCACGAGGTCACGCTCACGCTGGCCGGGCAGGTCTTGCTGGAGGGCGCGCCGGACGTCCTGCGGAACGTCGACCAGCTGGTCAGCGAGACGCGCTCCATCGGCGGCGAGCTCGCCGCCCGCATCCACAAACTGGGCGAGCCGTTCGCCGACCTGACGTACGCCGACGTCGAGGAGCTGCGGGCCGCGGCGGAACGGCACTACGCGCTGCTGCCGCTCCTGCCCGACGTCGAGTACGTCGCGGTCAACACGTTGGGCGTGCCCGGCCTGCTCGCCCGCGGCGAGGGGACGAACGCCCTCAGGCTGCTGTTGCTGCACGGCGGTACGTACACGTCCGGCTCGTCGTACGGTTTCCGCTCACTCGCGGGCGCCCTGGTCGACGCCACCGGCGGTGCCGTGCTCACGCCCGACTACCGGCTCGCGCCCGAGCACGTCTTCCCCGCCGCCGTCGAGGACGCCGAGGCGGCGTACCGCTGGCTGCTCGCCCAGGGCACGGCCCCGCGCGACGTGGTCTTCGTCGGCGACACGTCCGGCGCCCAGCACGCCTTCTCCGTCCTCCTGCGTCTGAAGGAACGGGGTGAACCGCTGCCCGGCCGCTGTGTCCTGTTCACGCCGTTCGTCGACACCCGGCACGCGGTGCGCAGCGAGCCAGCGCAGTGCGGGACCCGGGCGGGAGCGGGCTACGGGATGGCGAGCTACCTCGACGGCCACCCAGCCGACGATCCGGTCGTGGCGCCCCTGTGCGCCGACCTCGGCGGAATGCCGCCCACGCTGATCCAGGCCGCGGCAGGCGACGAGGGTCTCCCCGACGCCGAGCGGCTCGCCGCCCACGCCCGGTCGTGCGGTGTCGACGTGAGGCTGAACGTCTACCCCGTCGCGGCGCAGAGCTTCCAGCTGTACTGGTCGTTCCTGCCCGAGGGCGCGGAGGCCGTCCGCGAGGTCGGCACGTTCTGCGCCAGCTGACCAGCTGAGGCCGCGAAGCCGCGCCCGGACCGGTTTCGCGCTTACCCTCTCTTCACGCTCAGGCCGCCTCCCGCACATCTCCAGGCCGTTCGTGGCTGGGACTGTTCGCGGCGGACAACTGACAAGCTGGGGAGGGGTTCGATGGTTCGTTGGCGCTTGGCCGGCACCGCGCTCGTGCTGGTGGCCGGCATGGTCGTTGCGGCAACGGGGGTAGCCGCCGCGGTTCCGGACAAAAGGCACGACAGCGGCCGTACGTTCGACATCCAAGGTCACCGCGGCGGGCTCGGGCTGCGGTCGGAGAACACGCTGAGCTCGTTCGGCAACGGGATGCGCCTCGGGGTGAGCACACTCGAGCTGGACGTGCAGATCACCGAGGACAAGCAGGCTGTCGTCACGCACGACCGGCAGATCTCCGGGAACAACAAGTGCAAGGACACCGCGCCGGCGACACCCGGTGACCCCGAGTATCCCTACGTCGGGAAGTTCATCAAGAACCTCACGCTCGCCCAGGTCCGGACGCTCGACTGCGGCGTCCAGCGGCTGCCCGAGCACCCAGGCCAGGTGCTCTCGCCCGGCAGCAAGATGCCGCTGCTCTCCGAGGTGTTCGCGCTGGTCAAGCGGTACGGCGCCAAGGACGTCAAGCTCAACATCGAGACCAAGGTCGAGGCCGGCGCACCGGACCAGACCGCGCCGCGCGAGGAGTTCGTGCAGGTCACCGCGCGCGAGATCCGCAAGGCGGACATGATCCGCCAGGTCACGATCCAGAGCTTCGACTGGGGCACGCTGATGCGCTGGCGTGAGGTCGAGCCGCGGCTGCCGATCGTGGCGCTGACGAACTTCGACTTCCTGCAGACCGGCCAGCCCGGCAAGTCGCCGTGGCTCGGCGGCATCGACATCGACGACTTCGGCGGCGACCCGATCGCGGCGATCAAGTCGTTCGGCGCGGACGCGTTCTCGCCAGTGCACGGGTTCCCGCAGGGCGGCAAGATCGGCGACCCCGACTACCGGCCGTACGTCACCGAGGCCATGGTCCAAAGCGCGCACCGCAACGGGATCAAGGTCGTCCCGTGGACGATCGACGACCCGGCGACGATGGCGAAGCTGATCGACGACGGCGTCGACGGGATCATCACCGACTACCCGGACCGGCTGCGGACGGTCGCGGCGTCGTACGGGTTCAAGCTGCCCAAGAGGTACGCGTCGCCGTTCGACGTGCAGGGTCACCGCGGCGCGCGGTCCGTCCGACCGGAGAACACGCTGGCGGCGTTCGCGTACGCACTCGCCAACAAGGACGTGTCGACCCTCGAGCTCGACACCGGCGTGACGCAGAACGGCGTCCTCGTCGTGAGCCACGACCGTACGGTGAACGGCTCGCACTGCGTCGACACCGTGCCCGCGTTCGCCGGCGACCCGGAGTTTCCCTATGTGGGCAAGACGATTCACTCGCTCACCCTGGCGCAGCTGAAGATGCTCGACTGCGGCTCGAAGACGCTTCCCGAGTTCCCGAAGCAGGTAGCGGTGCCGGGGGAGCGGATCCCGACGCTGGCGGAGGTGTTCGCGCTGGTGCGCGCGAGCGGGCGCAAGGACGTCCGGCTGAACATCGAGACGAAGATCAGCCCGCTGGTCGACGACACCGCCCCGTACCGCACGTTCACGCGCAAGCTGGTCGACGCGATCGACGACGCCGGGTTCGAGAAGCGGGTGACGATCCAGTCGTTCGACTGGCGGACGATCCAGTACGCGCGCGAGCTGCGGCCGCGGATCGAGACGGTCGCACTGGTGTGGCAGTACGGCCCGGCGGAGTGCGCGACGCTCGCGGACGAGTGCTCGTTGCAGGCGGTCTACGGCAACAAGAACGTGAAGTCGCCGTGGACCGGCACGCTGGACTGGTGGAAGCTGCGTGACCTCGGCAAGCTCGTGGACAAGTCCGGCGCGTCGACGGTCTCGTCGAACTGGCAGGTGCACGACCCGGCTCAGGGCAACGTGTCGTCGCCGGACTGGTACCTCAAGGAGAACCCGGCGTTCTTCCACGGCCCGAAGGTCCAGGTGCTGCAGGACAAGTACGACCTGAAGGTGGTGCCGTACACGGTCGACGACGAGCCCACGATGGAACGCGTCATCAACCTCGGCGTCGACGGCATCATCTCCGACGACCCCGACCTCCTGGTCGCCGTAGCGAGGCGCGCCGGCCTCCGGTAACTCAGAGCGGGGGATCGGCCAGGAACCGTCGCAGCCACGCTGCCACCTGGGCAGCGTGGCTGTGGCGTACCTCGGGACCGATGCCGGGGAAGATGCGCTGCCAGCTGAGCGTGCGGCCGATGGCGCCGAGCCTCAAGACCACCGTCACCCAGCGGTGCAGGTCGGCGCGGTCGTACTCGGAGGTCCACGGCTCCAAGTAGACGTCGCGAAGCCGTTGCAGGGCTGGGGATCCAAACGGTTCCGCATGCCGCTCCGACACCACCCGCAACGTCACCAGCAGGCTCGCGAAGGGGTGCGCCACCGAGGCGTCGCCCCAGTCGAAGACGCGCCCGTCCTCCAGCAGGTGGCCGTCGTGCAGGTCACCGTGGTCGATCGACGGCGGTACGGGCGACGCCGCCAACTCCGCACACCACGACGCGAGCTCGCCGCCAGTCCCGCCCAACCGTGCGTACAGAGCGGGCAGCGCCAGGGGACGAAGGTCGGGAACGCCGAGCGCCAACAGCTCAGGCACAGCGGACGACAAGGCCCGCTGCATCGACGCGTACGCACGAAGCGGCTCCTCCCAGTGCCGCAGCGAGAGATCAGCATCGAGCAACGCGCGCAACGGCCGAGCAACGACGTGCGGCGTCAGCGACCACCCGCGCGCGCCGTCCACGGCGAGCGGCGCCACCACGCGAGCAGGCACCAGCTCAGCCAACGCGGAGAGCAGCCGAGCCTCGAAAGCCCCCTCCGAAGTCGTCGCCTTGAACCACACCGGCGAGCCATCGACCGTAGGCACCCGCACAGTCACCGACCAAGGCCGCAACCGTGGCACCACCGGGGAAGAAGACCGACGCAAGCCCAGCTTGACGAGCTGACCGTCGACCCAGCCGAGCGCTTCCGCCTGCCAAACAGGATCGTCCCACGGCGTACCGACAGCCTGGTCGACCATTCACACCAACCGAGCGGCGAGGGCCTCGATGTGCCCACGCCACTGCGCCAACACCTTCTCGTCGCCACCGGCATGGGTCACGACGAGCCGCGCGCCACCGTTCCCGTCGCGCATCGTCCACCGCACTTCCGCCGTCGCGAGCACACCGGGCGGCTCGGCCACCAGGATCGGCCCGACCTGCACGCCCGCGGGGAGAAAGCCCGCGGGCACAGCCGAGCCCACCGACACGACCACGCCGCCGGAGAGCTGCTCCCACACGTCCAACGGCCCCTTGACCAGCTGCCGCTCGTACCGCGCCCCGTCCCCGTCCACGGTCCCTGCGTCGAGTCCCAGCTTCGCGATCCACTGCTCGTGGCTGGCTCTCATGTCGCCGGTGATCGTGTGATCGGTCGACGCGTCGCCGTCGGCACCGAACGGCTTGTGTCCGTCCAGCACCATTTCGAGGTACGCGAAGCAGCCATGCCAGCCCGCCGCGTAGCTCCCCGCCGCCGGACGGTCCTGGAACGTCTGTGTCAACGTGAGCTTGCATCCTTCGCCGTCAGGCGCGAGATCCCAGCGCAGGTGCTCGGGGCCCCAGCTGTAGGCGAACGTCCGGGGCGGGTCGAGGTCGGTGATCTCGCCGTCCTGCCCCTCGTCGTCCGGACCGAAGCTGAACTTGATCTTCGCACCGACCGCGAGCTCGGTCTCCATCGTCGCCGGGAACCACTGAGCGAGATGCTCGGGCTCGGTGATGGCGCTCCAGACCTTGGCCGGGGGATGGTCGAAACGCCGCTCGAGTACCAGCACGTCGTGGTCCCCGTCGGTGCGCACGTACTCGTTCACTTGCTGTCCTCCGGTAGGTCGGGCATCTGGTCGAGGTGGCGCTCGAGCGCGTCGAGGCGGTCGGCCCAGAGCCGGCGGTACGGCATCAGCCAGTCGTCGAGCTCGAGCAGCGGCTCCGGGCGCAGTTCGTACCAGCGCCGCTGGGCGTCCTGACGTACGCTCACCAATCCGGCGTCGCGAAGCACGCGCAGGTGCTTGGACGTGCCGGGCTGGGAGAGGCCGAGTCGCTCGGTCAGCTCGCCGACGAGGCGAGGCCGCTCCAGCAGCAGGTCGAGGATGCGGCGGCGCGTCGGTTCGGCGACGACCTCGAACGCGGTGGCGGTCATGGTCGCTGACGATAGCCAGCCCGCTATATATCGGTCAAGGCATATAGCAGAATGGGTGCGTGACCGACTTCCTCGAGGCGATCGCGGGGGAGGAGTCGACCCGCGGTTGGCTCGCTCACCTCCAAGCGCGCCCTGCGCCAGACCCCGTCCAGCTCCCCGCTCGCGACGACCTCGCGCCGATCCTGCTCGACCTCGCCGTACCTCACGAGGACATCGACGGGTTGATCGCGAGGCTGCCGACGCCAGAGCGTTCGCCCGACGTGTGGTGGTTGCTGGAACGCGCGACCGCCGAGCTGACCACGACGATGGGCGCGATCGACGGGCCGCCGTCGTTCCCGGTGCTTCCCGTCGCCCTCGGCCAGGCGGGCCGGTTCTTCTACGTCTACGTCTTCGTCGCGGCGCTTCCCGCGGCGCGGACGTTCCACAAGACGCGCGGCGTCCCCGACGACATCAGCCGGCGAACGTTCGCCGACCTCGGCCGCAACCTCGCCGTGCGCCGGTGGCGCACGGGCGAGGGCGGGCTGGGCGTGCCGTTCTGGCTGATGAACCACTTCCGCGGGAAGCTGTACGACCTGGGCCGGCTCCAGTTCGAACGGGTGAAGCTCGGCGGTCGTACGGGCGCCAGCGTGTCGGCTGCCGGATTGCCTTATGGGCAAGGCGATTTCGGCCTGTCGGTGCACATCCCGGAGTTCTCCGGGCCGTTGAGCCCGGCGGCGTGCGACGCCTCGTTCGGCGCGGCGCGCGAGTTCTTCCCGCGGCACTTCCCGGACGAGCCGATGGGCGTCGCCGCCTGCTACTCCTGGCTGCTCGATCCGCAGCTCGCGGACTACCTGCCGCCGGAGTCGAACATCGTCCGGTTCCAACAGAGGTTCAGGCACTCCCACGACCTGGCCGACGGGGACGCCGACACGTTGGAGTTCGTCTTCGGCCAGCGCAAGCCGGACCTCGAGAAGCTGCCGCAGGACACCACGCTGCAACGTGCGATCGTCGCCCACCTCCGCACAGGCCGCCACTGGCACGGCGGCGCCAGCTGGTCGCCGCTGTGATGTCGGCGGCCCATGGCAGGGTGCGCGCATGGAGCCGATGACGCACGACTGGATGATCGAGCAGCGCGAGTACGACCGGCAGGAGGAACGGCGGGGGAGAAGGCACGCGTTCACCACCCTCGATCCGCGCCGCACCGCGCTGGTGGTCGTCGACATGGTGCCGTTCTTCGTCGCCGAGAGCGCGCACTGCCAGGGCATCGTGCCCACCATCGAACGGCTCGCGCACGCCCTCCGTGAAGCAGGCGGCACGGTCGCGTGGGTGCTGCCCGGCGCCCCCGAGCCGACCGCGCTCGCGAACGAGCTCTACGGACCCGTCGTCGCGAAGTTGTTCCGCCACTCCGGCGGCGAAGGCCCGTTGGAGAAGCGGCTCTGGCACGAGTTCACCGTCGAACAAGGCGACCTCCTGGTCGAGAAGACCGCCAGCAGCGCGTTCTTCCCCGGCCGCTGCGACCTGTCCGACCAGCTCCGCGAACGCGACATCGACACGGTGCTGATCACCGGCACCGTCGCGAACGTCTGCTGCGAGTCCTCCGCACGAGATGCGAGCACGCTCGGCTATCGCGTGATCATGGTCGCCGACGGCAACGCCGCCCGCCGCGACCAGGACCTCAACGCCGCCCTGTACACGATCTACCGCACGTTCGGCGACGTCCGTCCCACCGACGAGATTCTCGACTTGATCGCCCACTAGACAAGGCGAAACCCGTCAGGTCTCCGGGTCGTCGTCCGAAGCGTCGCACTCCTCGGGCTCAGGAGTGGTCGTCCGGAGCGTCAGGTACCACCAGCCGTCGTAGTACGGGTCGGGCGGAAGGCGGCGCGGCCCTCTGCGCTCGTCCTCGTCCGACGGCATGTCACTCCCCGCCCCCGAAGCGCACGAGTCCCACCCCGACGCCGGTGGTGGCCGCACGACACACGGCACCGGGCGACTCGTGCGCTCCGAAGTAGGGGACTGGCGGAAAGTCGTTCAGGTGCCGGCCGCGCGTGGCGGGTTCACCGATCAGCGCCCGCACCCGATCGACCGCGTCCACGCTCCCAGCGAAACCCCCGGGGCACGCTGTGAGAATGGACCGGCCAAGCGGGCCGCAGGGATCGCAGGCGCGGTCGCCCCCCGTGACGTTCTGCCGCGCGTCGGCCGGCGTCATCCCGCGTTCCTCATCTCCTGTTGCGAATCGACGTTGGTCTCGATCTCGAACACGTGGTGCAAACCGGTACGTCGGAGCAAGTCCAACGTGCGCCGGTTGGCCCTTCTGATCACGACGCCACCCCCACGCATCCGGCACACCCGATGCGTACTGAGCAATGCGGCAACCGACGTCGAGGACAGCTGCCGCAGACCTGCCAGATCCACGACGATCACGCGAGCCCCGCTGGTCAGCAGATGCCGAAGCTGCCAACGAAGCCTTGCGATCCCGTCGACGAACGTCTCGTCGGTGAGCTGAACGACGACACGTCCGTCGTCCCTCGGGTCGCCAGGTAGCACCACGGGCCAGCTCCTTCCGACGAGGTGCCGTCCACGGTGGCAGCGCGACGTTGCGGTCGAAGCGCGCACTACTTTGAGATTCTGTGACGATCCGTACCGCTGTCCATGCGGACATGTCGGTTTTGGCAGCATGAGGGCGTGACAAACCGGCTGCTCATCGTCGAGGACGACGACCGGATCCGTACCGCGCTACGACTGGGGTTGGAGGACGAGGGTTACGTCATCATCGAGTCGGGCTCCGCCGAGGCGGCGCTCGAACAGGTCGCGGACATGCCGCCCGACCTCATGATCGTCGATCTCATGCTCGGCGGGATCGACGGTTTCACCTGCATCCGTGAGGTTCGGCGCCATCACGATCTTCCGATCATCATCGTCAGCGCCCGTACCGATACACACGACATCGTCGCCGGACTCGAGGCCGGCGCGGACGACTACGTCACGAAGCCCTTTCAAATCAAGGAGATCTCGGCGCGCCTGCGCGCGCTGCTCCGTCGCGCCGGCGCGGCATCGACCGACGAGCCGGCAGCCTCCGACCTCGTGATCGACTCGGTCGGTCCGAAGCCGCTCGTGCTCTCGCCGCGAGCGGGGGTCGTGCGGCGCGGAGACCGCGAGATCCACCTCACGCTCACCGAGTACCGCGTGCTGTCCGAGCTCGCGAGCGAGCCGGGACGCGTGCTCAGCCGCCGCGGCCTGCTCGAAACCGTGTGGAACCGCGACTACTTCGGGGACGAACGCATCGTCGACGTCCACGTGCGAAGGCTGCGTACCAAGATCGAGCCCGATCCGGCCAACCCGTGTCTGGTCGTCACCGTCCGCGGGCTCGGGTACCGTCTCGACCCACGATGAGGCTGCCCATCCTCGGTCTTCGCGGGCGGGTGATCCTGGCGTTCGGGCTGGGTGCCACCGCCATCACCGCGGCTTTCGCGGTGCTGACGTTCGTGCTCGCGCAGAACTACCTGGTGGAGCAGCGACACCGCTCCGCGCAGCGGCAGGCGTACACCGACGCGACCATCGTCCGCGACCAGCTCGAGACGAACGGCGTCGACGCCACCGAAGCGCTCGCCAAGCTCGCACCACCCACGGCGACCGCGATTGTCCTGTACTGGAAGGGCGATTGGTACGCCTCGTCGCTCGAGGCTGGGCGCGACGCCATCCCTGCCCAGATCCGCAGCGAGGTCGCCGAGGGCAACGTCGCCATGCAGCGCGTCAACCCCGACGGTGACATCCCCGAGCTCGTCATCGGCGTCCCGTTGCCCGCTGTGGACGCTGAGCTGTACGAGATCAACACCCTGCAAACGCTCGACGAGACCCTCAAGGTCCTCGGGACCGTGCTCATCGTCGGGGCCGCCGTCGCCGCACTCGGCGGTGTCGCGTTGGGCATCTGGGCAAGCAGATCGGTCATGCAACCGCTCGATCGGGTGGCGGCCACCGCCGCGCAGATCGCGGCCGGTCAGCTCGGCAGCAGGCTTCCCGCGACGCGAGATCCCGGGCTCGCCACGATCGTCGGATCGTTCAACAGCATGGCAGAGACGTTGCAGCAAAGATTGCAGCGCGACGCCCGGCTCGCTGCCGATGTGAGCCACGAGCTCCGGTCGCCGCTCACGACGCTGATGGCCGCGGTCGAGGTGATGAACAAGCGGCGCGACGAGCTGCCGCCTCGTTCGCGGGAAGCCCTGGGCCTGGTGACCGAGGAGCTCGGGCGGTTCGAACGGCTCATGCAGAACCTGCTCGACCTCGCGCGCGCCGACGCCGGGCTCGATCCCGCCAACACCGAGGAGATCCCGCTGGCGGAGCTCGTTCGGCACACGCTCGTCAGCACGGGTCGGTCGGTCCAGCTGCTGGCCGCACCGACGTTGGAGTCGACGACCGTACGTGGTGATCGCACCCGGTTGGAACGCGTCATCTCCAACCTGCTCGACAACGCCGACCGCCACGGCGGCGGCGCGACCGGCGTCACCGTCAGCATCACGGCAGATCGCGTTCTCGTCGATGTCGACGACGACGGGCCTGGTGTCGCCGAGGCCGACCGGGCACGCATCTTCGAACGGTTCGCGACCGGCGTCGCCAGGTACTCCTCGTCCGGAACGGGTCTCGGCCTCGCGTTGGCGACCGAGACGATCGCCGCGCATGGCGGCAGCATCTGGTGCGACACACCGCCGTCGGGCTGCGGCGCCAGGTTCACGTTCACACTGCCCCGGAGCGGCTCATGAGCCCGCGCCGATCGTGCGCGATTGCCCTTGCCTGCTTGGCGATCGCGGCCGGCTGCGGAGTTCCGGTCGAGCCGGTGCCTCGGGTCGTCGACCCCACGCTGGTGCCGAACCAGCTCCTGGAAACGACGGCGCCACGTCCCTCCGACCAGGCCAAAGAGCCGACCGGCAAGACGACCGTCACGTACTTCGTCTCCGCGGGTCGGGTCGTGCCCGTACGTCGGCCAGAGCTGGACGGAACGAAGGGGGAGAAGCTCCGCAGGGCGGTCTGGATTCTCCTCGAAGGCCCCACGGCGAAGGAGCAGGCCGCCGGCATCGGGACCGCGATCCCGATCGACCTCGACCTCACCGTCGCCTCGGTCCACGACACGACGGTGACGATCGACCTCGCCGGACCGCTGCGCAACACGCGGTCGGAGGATCGCACTCTCGCCGTCGCCCAGATCGTTCTCACCACGACCTCGATCGTCGGCGTCGACGCCGTTCGGCTCACCCAGAAAGGGAAAACGCTCGAGGCCCCGCTCGTCGACGGGAGCCTCACCCTGGTGCCACTGACCGCGACCGCGTACGCGACCCTGCTCGCCGAAGCCACCTCGACACCGACGACCAGGCGCCCTACTCGTATGCGCTGAGCAGCCGGGTTCGCGAGGCCTCGAGGTGGGCCCGCATCGACTTCTCCGCGGCGTCGGGATCGCGGTCGAGGACGGCCGCGATGATCGCCTGATGCTCGGCCACCGTGACCTCGGCGATGCCGTGGTGGAAGTAGAGCCGGTACGTATGGGTGTGCGTGCGCAGTCGGGTCAGCGTCTCGGCGATCAACGGGTTGCCGCTGGCGCCCGCGATGGTCAGGTGCAGCGTGGTGTCCTGGGCGGCGAACTCGCGGTACGCCTCGTAGTTGTCGCCGTGGACCGCCGGCGTCATCAGACCGACGGCGTCCTCCATCGAACGCACCTCGCTGGCGGTCGCGTTGGTGGCCGCACGCGCGGCGGCGACCGGCTCGAGCAGCAGCCGGAGGTCGTAGAGGTCGAGCAAGCCCTGCCGGTCGAGCAGGGGAGCGACCAGGTAGCCCGCGTTCGGGCGGCGTACGACCAGCCCTTCGGCCTCGCAGCGGAACAGCGCCTCACGTACCGGCGTCGCTGAGACCTGAAGGTCGCGGGACAACCCGTCGATCGACAGCCGTGCTCCGGGCTGGAGGTCGGCGTCCATCAGCAGACGCTTGACCGACTCGTACACGCTCTCGCGCAGCATCAACCGCGGCGCCCGCTCCAGCTTCGGTTTCGGCTGTGCCACCTCGGACCTTCCCCGTCGTCGAGAAGCTCCCCACGCTACAGGTTCCCTTTTTCGTATCCGATTCCAACGAATTACTTGACAGCGTGTCGAAATAGGATTCCAATACCGTATCCGATCCAGCGATGGGGACTTCATGACCAAGATCGCGAACGTCCGGTGCCAGTTGGTCGACCTCGAGCCCGAGGCGGTCCGCTACGACGCGAGCCAGAGCTTCGTCAAGCAAGAGACGATTCTGCTCACCATCGAAACGGTCGACGGCGTCAGCGGTACCGGGTACTCGTACACGATCGGAACCGGGGGGAGCTCCGTCCTCGCGTTGCTCCGCGACCACCTGGTCAACGGGTTGCTGGGGGCGGACGCGCGCGACGTCGAACGGATCTGGCAGCGGATGCTGGCCGGCACCCGGGCCACCACGACCGGAGTCATCACCGCACTGGCGATGGCCGCCGTCGACATCGCGCTGTGGGACCTACGCGGCAAGCGGGTGGGGGAGCCGGTGTGGCGTCTCGCCGGTGGCGCCCACGAACGGTTGCCGCTCTACGACACCGAGGGCGGTTGGATCCATCTGTCCGTCGAGGAACTGGTGCGGAACGCCCTCGCGGCCAAGGCGACCGGCGTCCGCGGCGTCAAGATCAAGGTCGGCAAGCCGTCCCTGGTCGAGGACGCCGAACGCCTCGCTGCCGTACGGGACGCCGTCGGCCCCGAGTTCGAGATCATGGTCGACGCCAACCAGTGCTTCACGGGCGCCGAGGCGATGCGCCGGGCGCACGCCTATGAGGCGCTAGGCATCGCCTGGTTCGAGGAACCGCTGCCCGCCGACGACATCACCGGTCACGTCCGGCTCGCCCGGTCCACGAGCGTCCCGGTCGCGGTGGGGGAGTCGATCTACTCGACCCAGCGGTTCGCCGAGTACCTGTCCGCCGGTGCGGCCGGGATCGTCCAGGTCGACGCGGCCCGGATCGGCGGCATCACGCCGTGGCTGAAGGTGGCGCACGCCGCGGAGTCGTTCAACGTGCCGGTCGCGCCGCACTTCCTGATGGAGCTGCACGCGAGCCTGGCTTGTGCCGTACCGAACGGCATGTACGTCGAGCACATCCCGCAGCTGGGCGCGATCACCCACAGCCGGCTGCAGATCGAGGAGGGCTGCGTCCGCCCGCCCGAAGCGCCCGGCATCGGCATCGACTGGAACCTCGACGCCATCGACGACCTGCGGGTGGTGTGAAGGACCGCCTCCTCCAGCCATGAAAGAGGTGCACCGCCCATGCCCAGATCCCTCAGACGTCTGCTCGCGGTTCTCGTCACGGCCGCTCTCGTCCCCCTCGGCTCGGCCGCGGTGCCGGCTTCCGCTGGTCCGGCCGCGGCCGACTTCCCGCCCGCGGGTGCGATCGCGGCGAAGCCGTACATGGGGTGGAGCAGCTACAGCATGCAGGTGTACGTACCGAACGGAGGCACCTGGATCACGGCGGCCCAGATCAAGGCGCAGTCCGATGCCATGCACCAGAAGCTGCAGCGGTTCGGGTACGACCGCCTCAACATCGACGCGGCCTGGAACGGTGGCATCGACGGCTACGGACGGCCGGTGCCGAGCACGACGCTGTACCCCAACGGCTTCCAGGAGGTGATCGACCACGTTCACGCGAACGGGCAGAAGATCGGGATCTATGGCATTCCCGGAGTCGGCAAGGCACTGATCGACGCCGACCTCCCGATCTACGGGGCACCCGGTTGTACGACCGGGCAGCTTCCCGTTCGCCCGTTGCAGCAAGGCGACTACTGGGGGTTCGGCTACCGGATCGACTTCTCCAACCCCTGTTCGCAGAAGTACATCGACTCGATCGCCGATCTGTACGCGTCCTGGGGCATCAACTTCCTCAAGTTCGACAGCGTAACGCCGGGGTCGGGGATCAACGACCTGTCCCTGGACGCGCGGGACGAGGTCAAGGCGTGGTCGCAAGCCCTTGCCCGGCACAAGATCTGGCTCGAACTGTCGTGGGCGCTGGACATCGGCTACGCGGACTACTGGAAGCAGTACGCGAACGGCTGGCGGATCGACTGGGACGTCGAGTGCTACTGCACCGGCGAGGCGCTGACGACCTGGCCGAACATCGCGCGGCTGTTCCCGAAGCTCGCCGACTGGTGGCGGCACGGGGGACCGGGCGGGTGGAACGACCTCGACTCCTTGAACGTCGGCAACGGCTCGATGGACGGTCTGACCCGCGACGAGCGCCGCGCCGCGGCGACATTGTGGGCAGTGTCGGCGGCACCGTTCTATATCGGGAACGACATGACGCGGCTCGACTCGTACGGGCTGGAGTTGCTGACGAACCGCGAGGTGATCGCGGTGAACCAGGCTGGGCGTCCGGCGCGGCCGGTGTCGACGCAGACGAACCGGCAGGTGTGGTTCTCGCTGAACGCGGACAGCACCTACACGGTCGCGGTGTTCAACCTCGGGCGCGCCGATGCCGACGTGCCGGTGTCGTTCGCTGACCTCGGGCTCGCCGGGGGCGCTTCGGTGCGGGATCTTTGGGCGAAGAAGGAGCTGGGCTCGTTCTCTTCCACATTGAACGCTGCCGGCGTGCCGATCCATGGGGCCCGGCTGTTCAAGGTGACGCCGCAGAAGAACGCGTCGATCTCTGTCAATGATGACGATCTGCGGGTGGCGTACTCGGGCACCTGGAAGCGGAACGAGAACCGCGAGGTGCCGGCGGTCTCGGAGCCGCTCGCGCTGACCGTTCGGGATGGCGCCGCGGCGACGCCGGCGCGGAAGGGCGCGCCTCAGTCCAAGCTGGACGTGTTGGCCAAGCCCTCGGCGAAGGTGGGGAAGGTGAACGCCGCGGGGGTGCGGACGCTCGAGGTGAACAACGACAACGCGCAGATCACCTACACGGGTTCGTGGAGCCGGAGCACGGGGCGTGGGTTGGGCGACTACCTCGACGACGTGCAGTACACGGAGACGAATGGGGACGCGTTCCAGTACACGTTCGTCGGGACCGGCGTCGACTATGTGACGGAGACGCACAACTCGCAGGGCGATGTGGACATCTATGTCGACGGCGAGTTCAAGCAGACGGTGTCGACCTTCCAGGCTGAGGGGCGGGGTGTGCAGCAGGTCGTGTACAGCGTCTCGGATCTGCCGAACGGGACGCACACGATCCGCGGGGTGAAGAAGTCGGGTCAGTTCATGCTGCTGGACAAGCTGAACGTGCGGCAGGAGAGCCTGCTCGATCCGAGCTCGGCGACGTTCTCCAAGTCGGCGCCTGCGGATGTTCCTGTCTCGATCGCGCGCGACCCTGGCGAGCTCGTGTCCGTCTCCGTTGGCGGCGTGGCTCTCGTTCCGGGGACCGACTACACGGTGTCGGGGCAGGTCGTCACTGTTCTCAAGTCGTACCTCGCGACGCTGCCGGTCGGCGAAGTGGCGCTGGACTTCTCGTTCCGCGGCGACCACAGCAACGACGTCCACTACGCGACGTCGAACGGTGCAGCCGTCTCGTTCACCTTCCGCGGAACCCGCCTCGACTGGCTCACCGCATTGGGTCCAGACCAAGGCTCAGCCGACGTCTTCATCGACGGGACCCTCGTCCGCCGCGTCTCTCTCGCGAACCCGACCCGAGTCACCAACCGGACAGCCTTCACCGCCACCGGCCTGGCCGACAAGCAACACACGGTCCGCATCGTCAAGGTGTCAGGAGAAGTCCTGCGCACAGACGTGCTGCGGTATCAGATCGCCAAGCAGCCATAACGCCAGAACGGGGGCGGACTCTCGTGAGAGTCCGCCCCGCTCGGGACGTACACGGTCGGTGTGGCGGTCGCCTCTCGGCGAGTGGCGCGACGCGGCTCCAGCCGAACGGTATTCCGCGAAGGCAAGAGGTGAGGCCCGGGGACACAGACCACACCGACCGATCGGGTAGAAGCTACCAACCCGCCGATCTATTCCACCGACACCAACTTCTCGAAGAAGAACTCGTGCTTGAGGAACGACACGTCGTACTCGTGGCCCGGGTACGGCGGCTGGAGGGGCGACGCCTGGATCAGGCGCCAGCCGTCCAGCAGGGCCTCGAGGCCCGTGCCGTACGGCGGCTCGTCGGAGTCACCCGTCGTCGGCGATGTCGCGCCGGTTCCGTCGTACACCGACCAGCCGACGACCGACGCGTCGAGGGCCGACGACGAGAGGTAGAGCACCAGCACCTGCTGGCGAATCCGCTGCTGCACAAGGGTTTCCACACTCATCAAGGACTCCTTCACACCACGATGCGCTGCGGACGGTTGGACACGCGGGTCATCCAGTAGTCGACGTCGAACGTGTCGTCCCCGGTCAGCGCCCGCCACATCCGCACCCGGTTGTAGATCTCCAGCCGGCCTGTCGCGCCCTCGTACCACGGGAACCGCGTCCGCAGCTCGGCGCCGACGGCCGGGTCGTTGAGGTCGTCGGTGTTCCAGAGCCGGCGCTGCTTCACGGTCGGGTTGAAGCGGATCTTGAACATGAACCGCTCGATGTCGCTGTCGTTCCGCCGCCCGCCGTGCCAGATCCCGTGATGCAGGAACACGACGGTCCCGGCCGGGCAGGTGAGGCGCGTCTGGCCACGGAGATTCTGGTAGCGGCCGGTGTCGCTCTCGTTCGTCCGCCGCAGGTGGCTTCCAGGCACGCTCAGCGTCCCGCCCATGTCGAGCGTGACCTTCTGCGGGTAGTACATGAGTTGGACGTCGAACGCATCCAGCCGTACGTCGATGATCGCGTCGCCGTGCAGGTTCTGCGCGCGTCCCTCGTTCGGCTTGCGGATGTGCACCGCGTGGTGGTCGATCGTCGGCCCGGGGCCGACCAGGCTGTGGATCGCGCCGGCGACCTGCGGCAGCTCGATCAGGCGGCGAGCGAACGTACCCTCGGGGAACGCCTCGGGGATCGGCGTGCCGTACGGGGAGTGCGGGATGCCCGCCTTGAAGACCTCGATCGCCTGCTCGTTCAGGTCGTCGGGAACGATCGCGTCCATCCGCAACGCTCCGTGCGAGACGAAGTGCGCGAGCTGCACGGAGGTCAGCAGGTGTTCGCGGGCGGGATGGGCTGTCATGGGCCGCTCCAGATTGGTGGTCGGATACCACTCACGCTAGATGGCTTCGCGCTATCACGCGTGGGTTGTATTCACCCATTACTGGTACGTTTTCACCATGTCCGTCGCTGTCCGGTTCGACCGGCCGCCGCAGGTCGCGAACGTCGGGGTCGGGCTGCACGGCGTCAAGCGGTCCCGAGACGTGTTTCGGTTGCCGGACCTGTGGCAGCTGCACCTCTACCGGTACACGGCGGAGCTGACCGTCGACGGCACTCCGTACCCGATCCGTCCGGGCCACGTGAGCCTGGTGCCTCCGGGCGCGGTGGTGCAGTACCGGTATCAGGGACGGTCGGAGCACCTGTACGCGCACCTGCGGCTCAGCCGGACTGGCGAGCCGCGGTCGATCCCCGTCATGCAGGATGCCGGCGCCGAGACGCCGCTGCTGTCCGCGCTGCTGTTGTCGGCGATCGCGGCGTGGTCGAGCGCGCCGCGCCGTACCGAGTCCGAGGTCTGGGCCGCCCTCTGGCGCGTGGCCTCCCTCGCGGCACCGTCCCGCTCCGATCGGCCCCATGCCGCGGTGGCGGCGGCGGTCGCGTACATCGAATCCAACCTCGCCGGGCCCCTGGCCGTGCCCGACATCGCCGCGGCGGCGGGCGTCTCGCACAACCACCTGACCCGCTTGTTCCGAGCCGAGACCGGTGACACCATCGTGGCGCACGTCCGCCGGCGCCGAATGGAACGAGCCCGCCACCTGCTCCGCGAGTCGACGTTGCCGATCGCCTCGATCGCGACCGCCGTGGGCATCGGCGACTTGCAGGCCTTCAACAAGACCTGCCGCCGCGAGCTCGGCACGTCTCCCCGCGCCCTGCGCGCGCAGTGAGTGGGGAATAGATCTTGGAGTTGGTACCTTCTACCCATCGGTCGGTGTGGTCTGTGTCCCCGGGCCTCACCTTTTGCCTTCGCGGAATACCGTTCGGCTGGAGTCGCGTCGCGCCACTCGCCGAGAGGCGACCGCCACACCGGCCGTGTACGTCGCAGCGGGCGGGTCTCCGGACCCGCCCGCTGTGACATGCCAGCCTCAGCCACTGCCGATCCGGTCGGATCCGCACGCGGCGCGACGAGAATTCACCCGCTGGCACCCTGGAGGAGAGCGAATCCCAACGGCGTAAGGGCATGCCACACGGCATGACCGCGCCGCGCTGTGGTGATCTGGCCCGCCCGCCGAAGTACCGACGCGTGCTCGCTCGCCGTCGACACCGAGACGCCCAGCGTTGCGGCGAGCTCGCTCGTCGTGCATCCCCGGGCGATTGCCTGCAGCGCAGCCGCGCGGGTCGGCCCCAGCAGGTCGGCCAACGCACGGCTGGGGACGACCGGCGCAGTTCCCGAAGGCGCGGCCGGGAACAGCACGATCTGCGGCAGCTCCGGGTCGAAGATCATGATTGGATGCCCGGTCGCGAAGTACGACGGGATGATCGTCAGTCCACGCCCGTTGAGCAGAACGTCCCGATCCGACGGCCCCTCCACCGTCAGCACCGGGGGATCCCACCGCAGGACCGGCCCCAGACTCGCCAGCATGCCGTCGACCCCGCTCGCGACACGAAGCCGCCCACGTCGCAGGTACTCCGACTCCACCCGAGCGCTGATCGTCGGCCAGAACGGACGCAGCGCACGGTCGAAGTAGGTACGAAGCGCCGACGTCACCACCGACCACGTCACCGCACGCCCCTCGGCGACCGCGGCCAGCCACCCGCCAGACCCAGGCAGCGGCCGGATCATCGCCAGCTCCCGGCGCACCCGACGCCGCGGCGTACGAGCGATCGCCTCGAGGCCGAACTCGAACCCCGCACCCGACTCGATAGGCGTCATGAAATCGGGAAAGTACGGACCCGGCGGCGCCAACGGAGCGACGAGCACTCGCACGATCCGGCGCAGTTCGTCCCTTTGCTCACCGTTGGGCAACGTACGGCGCCACTCCGGAAACGTCCGCCGCGGGTTCTCGCCCATGAGTACGTGCACCGAAAGGACGAGCTCCCAGATGGGATCCGGCTGAGCGACCACATGCGTACGAGCCAGATCGGCCGCCGTGAAGTGCACCCGTACCGAGCCCATCGTTCCTCCTGCGAACCTCGCGCGCATGATCCCACACGAGTGGCCCGAAGGCCGCTGGATCCGAGCTTTCGGCGGGAGACGAAATGTCTCGACACCCCTTGTGTCGCTCGGCAAAGATCAAGCCCGCCACGGGACAGGCTTCCTCAGCGAGTGAGGGTCGGGTACGCATGCATCCACCCACGATCATGGGCTCGTCCGCTGCCAAGCTGGACCCCAGGCGATGGCTCGCCGCCGGCGTCATGCTGGTGGCGATCTTCATGGATCTGCTCGACACGACGATCGTCAACGTCGCCATTCCCTCGATCCAGCACGACCTGAACGCCGGGTACGCGGAGATCCAATGGATCACCGCCGGCTACGCCATGGCGTTCGCCGTGCTCCTCATCACCGGCGGCAGGCTCGGCGACATCATGGGCCGCAAGCGCACGTTCCAGCTGGGTGTCGCGGGCTTCACCCTCGCCTCGACGGCCTGCGGGCTCGCGGTCAGCGCCGAGATGCTCGCGGGCTCACGCCTTCTCCAAGGTGCGGCAGCCGCGCTGATGGTGCCGCAGGTCATGTCGATCATCCACGCGACCTTCCCCGTCCACGAACAGGGAAAGGCCTTCGGCATCTTCGGAGCGGTGGCGGGACTGGCCGCCGTGGCAGGACCCCTCCTGGGTGGCGTCCTCATGAGCAGCGACGTTCTCGGACTGGGCTGGCGGGCGATCTTCCTCATCAACGTTCCGGTCGGCCTCCTCGCCCTCGCCGCGGGCAGCGCGGTCATCAGCGAGTCGAAAGGTGAGAACGCGGCGCGCCTCGATCTGCGCGGTGTCGCGATCTGTTGCCTCGCATTGCTCCTCGTCGTCTTTCCGTTGGTCCAGGGCCATGAGCTGGGCTGGCCCTGGTGGAACTTCGCGTTGATCGCGGCGTCCGCCCCAGTGACGTGGCTTCTCGTCCGGCATGTACGGAGTCTCAGCAGGAGAGGCGACTCACCACTGATCGTTCCGTCCCTGTTCAGGTACAGAAGCTTCGTCGTCGGCCTGGGAGTCCAGCTGACGTTCCACACGGTGGTCGCGCTGTTCTTCCTGTCGTGGACCGTGTACCTGCAGACAGGGGCCGGCTTTAGCGCCCTTCGCGCCGGGCTGACCACGGTGACGTTCGCGATCGGCGCGTTCGCGTCGTCCGGTGTGGCCGTCGCGGTCCTGGTGCAGAGGTTCGGCCGCAAGGTGCTGATCGCGGGCGCGGCGGTGGAGGTGTGCCGGCATGATCGCGTTGCAGTGGACGGTCGACCGACACGGCGGCGACATCACGTTGTGGGCCGCGGCGGTACCGCTTCTGGTGATCGGGCTCGGCTTCGGCCTCGTCGCCGCGCCGCTCCCCGTGGTCATCCTGACCGACGTACCAACGGGTGCTTCCGGGTCCGCCTCGGGGCTCTCGAACACCGTGGTCCAGGTGGGGGGCGCCATCGGGGTCGCGCTCCTGGGCGTCACGTTCTTCGGACCACTCGGCGGCGGAGACCCGACGGCGACCCAGCTGACCGAGGCGTTCGGGATCACGCTGTGGGCGATCTCGGGCCTGCTCGCCGTCGTCCTCCTCCTGACCTGTGTCCTTCCGCGCCGACTGAGACATGCCGACTGAACAAGCCGACCGAGACAAGGAGACTCCACATGACCCTCACGACTGACGTGAGCCCGTTCGTCGTCGACGTACCGCAAGCCGATCTCGACGACCTGCGAGACCGCCTGGCGCGAACGCGCTTCGCACCGACCGCGCCCGACGACTCCTGGGAGTACGGCACTCCCGACTCCTACCTGCGCCACATGGTCGACCGCTGGCGGGAGTTCGACTGGCGCGAGGTCGAGAAGAGACTGAACGGCTACCCGAACTTCACCACGGAGATCGACGGCCAACGCGTGCATTTCCTCCACGTACGTTCGAAGAACGAGGACGCGACCCCACTGCTGCTCGCGCACAGCTATCCGGGGTCGGTGCTCGACTTCCTCGAGCTGATCGACCCGCTGGCCGACTCGTTCCACCTGGTCGTCCCGTCGGTGCCGGGGTTCGGCTTCTCCACGCCCCTGGTGGGGCGGTGGACCATCGAACGCGTCGCGAGCACGTACGACACGCTGATGCGCGCGCTGGGATACCCGTCCTACGGCGTTCACGGCAGCGACTGCGGGGCGATGGTCGGTCGAGCGCTGGCGGTCCTCGACCCCGAGGGCTTCCTCGGCGCGCACGTGCTGCAGCTCTTCTCGTTCCCGACCGGCGCGCCGGGGGAGATGGACGGCTTCGGCGCGAAGGAGTACGCGGCGCTGCAGCACCTCCAGTGGTTCCAGTCCGTCGGCGGCTACAACCAGATGAACGCCACGCCCGCAGACCGTCGGCTCCGCATTGGCCGACTCACCCGTCGCGGTGCTCGCCTACAGCGAGCTGTTCGAGAACTTCGGCAACGGCACCAGCCTGGTCGCCCCGGAGCAGGTGCTCGCGCAGGCCACGCTGTACTGGCTCACCAACACCTACGCCACAGCGGCCCGCTACCACTACGAGCAGCAGCGGCAGGCGCCCGAGCCGGTCGTCAGCCAAGGCCGCCTCGGAGTCGCGGTCTTCAAGGACGACTTCCAGTCCATCCGCCAGTTCGCCGAACGGGACAACGCGAACATCCAACACTGGTCGGAGTTCCCGCGCGGCGGCCACTATGCGTCGATGGAGGTGCCGCAGGACCTGGTCGCCGACCTCCGCGTCTTCTTCCGACAGAACAATTCGGTCGACGCGCGGTGAGGCGGCTTGCTAGGTTCGCCGGATGCCGGATCTCCTGCTGAGGTTGACGATCCGTGACCTGACGCACGACGACCTGCCCGGTCCGTGGGCGCCGTATCCGGGCCACGTCAAGGCCGTCGCCAAAGTGCTCGACCGCGTCGCATCCGGCGCCACCGAATGCGTGACCGCCAGCCTGCCGTCGGGCGTGCTTGTCGGCAAGCTCGCGATCGACTACGAGGAGGATCCTGGCGCCGGCGTGCTGATGATGTTCGACGTCGACGAGACCCTCCGATCGTGCGGCATCGGCACCGCGCTCATCGACGAGTGCGAGCGACGCATCGAGGCCAGGGGAGTGCGGCGGGTCGAGCTCGCGGCCGAGACGATCAACCCACGCGCGCAAGCGCTCTACGAACGGCGCGGCTACGTCGTGTACGCGGAGAAGCCCGGCGGGTGGGACCAGACGAACGACGACGGCACCGTCGTACGGTACGAGACCACGCTCGTGCACCTGCGCAAGGAGCTCACCGGATAGCCTGAGGAGCTCCGTAGGAGGCCGACACTTGGAGCCCAACCATGCGTAAGCCCGTCCTCATCGCGGTCGGCCTGCTCGTAGCCGTCATGGGCACGATCTTCTTCTTCCAAGGCATCGGCGTCCTCGGCGGCAGCGGCATGACGGGCTCGACGCTGTGGGCGGTGCTGGGTCCGATCATCGCGATCGCCGGCCTGGGGCTAGCGGGGTTCGGGCTCCGCGGCAGCAAGCCGTGACAGGATCTCCGCGAGCTCGCGCGGCTTGGACCACATCGGCCAGTGGCTGGTCGGCAGGTCGACCCAGGTGACGTCGCGCAGCTCGGCCAGCCCGCCGAGCCACGGGTAGCCCTCCGCGACCGCGGCCTTCACCTCGTCCGACGGGAACGCCGTACAGATCACGGTCGACGGAACGTCCAGCCGCGCGTCGTTGGTGAACGTGGGGGAGTCACGCAACACTCCTCCCGGTTGAGGCACCGCCCGCCGCGCGAACGTCGCGAGCTGCTCGTCCGAGATCCCGTCGAGGTTCTCCTCCTCAGCCAGCACCTCCAGACCCGGGAACGGCTTCTCCACCTCGGCGAAGTCGGGATCGATCGCGGCGTTGCCGGCCCCCGAGTCCACGTACACCATCGAGGCGATCAGCTCCGGGACCCGATCCGTCGCCGAGTACCCAGGCCCGCCCGTTCCACTGTGCACCGCGAGCACGACCGGGCGATCGAACGCCCGCACCGCCGCACAGATCGCGTCCACATGATCCGCCAACCCGATCGACGACCGGTCCGCGTCGACTGACTCCAAGCCGGGCAACGTCACCGTGGCGACCTCGTGCCCGGACTCTCGCAGCAGCGAGGCCACGGAGTCCCAAGCCCACGCACCCAACCACCAGCCGGGCACCAACACGATCGGCGCGGCGTTCATCTGAGTCCTCCTTTAGCCACGGAGCACCCGCACTTCGGCGTGGGGGAGTTTGCTCCACCAGCGTTCGTAATAGCTGTACACGCGCGGCTCCCGCTCGGACACCAGCGAGCACAACCCGCCGGCCTCCGCCTCGAGCCCCTTCCAGACCTTCGCCGGCAACGGATGGAACGCGGTCGTCTCGATCCCGTCGTCGACCGCGCGCCACACGCCGGCCACGTACCCGTCGACCAGCAACGTCGGCAACGTGTCGCCGTTCACGCGCGTCACGTGCTTGCGATAGTCGGGCGAGATGACCCGGCTGCGATCCGCGTACGCGAACAGAATGCTGTCCCACATCGGCATCAACCGCGGCGGCGCCGGCGTCCGTTCGCTCGGTCGGGGCGCGTCCCGTACGTCGTACAGAACGTCGGTCAGCTGCTCGAAGTCGAGCTCCCGCACCGCCGCCTTCACCCGCGTGCGCGGCACCAACGTGAACTGCGCCATGTCCGCGATCGACGCCGGCCCGAAGCCCTCCAGATAACGCTGAAGCAAGACCTTCAGTGCCTCCGCCGACGCCTCGGCGTCGCCCAGCACCGGCCGTGCCGGCGGGGCGACGTAGGAGACCTTCGCGTTGAACTGCCACGGTGCACCCGTCGGCGCCCTCACCAACGGCGCGTACGAGCGGACACCCCACCAGGCACCCGGGTGCAACTCACGATCGAACCTCTGCTCGAGCCAGCCCGCACAGTCAGCGGCCGTCCGTGGTTGCGCGACGAACGCCAGCAGCTCGGGCACGAGCGCGTCGGCGTCAGCCGCACTGAGCCCGCTGATCGTGAACCGGTCATCGAGCCGTGAAGCGCGCAGTCCTGGATCGACGGCCTCGCGGAACGCCGCGTAGTCGTCGGCATGAACGGCATGCAGCGTCATCCGCATCAGGTTGGCCCGCACGACCAGCAGCGAGGCGAACGCGGCGTCCAGCTCAGCCGGATCGAAACCGGAGAGTCGGTTCCACAACGCGACATAGGGCGATGCCGGCTGCTGAGCCTGGATACCGACGACCTGCCGGACCGCGTCGGCAACCGACAACGACGATCGCTCCAGCAGCAACTGCCGCGCGAGCGTCGCGCGGTTGAGCGCTCGTGCGGTCACCGTCATAGCTCCGCACCGTACCGACCAGCACCGACAAGCCCGAGAACCCTCAGGACGACACCTCGTAGCGGGTGGCGATCGCGGCCGCGCGGTCACGCAAGGAGGTACGCAACCACTGCGGGGCAAGGGCTTCCGCGTTCGTGGCGAGCTGCCACACCGCCCATTCGGCGTGCCTCGCGTCTTGGAACGCCAGCTCCAGCCGCAGCCAGCCGTCCGTGTCGGCTTCTTCGGTGAGGACCGCCAGCGCGGTGCCCACCAGGTCCTCCCGCCGCGCCGGGTCCACCCGTACCAGCACGGTGACCTGGTCGCCGCCGGTCCGGAACCGCGTGCTGCGTTCCTGCCAGGCCCGGTCCAGATCGACCCGGTCCGGTCGCTGGGCGGGCTCGTCCAGTTCCTCGGCGGCCAGGATCCGGGACAGCCGGTACGTACGATCCGCACCCGACTTGGTGGCCAGCAGGTAACCCTGGTCGCGAACGGTGACCAGGCCGATCGGGTCCACCGTGCGCCACTTCGGGGCCTGGTCCAGGGCCGCGTAGTGGAGGCGCAGCTTGTGCCCCGCGAACACCGCGCGCCGGACCTCGGCCACGATCGCGTCAGGCACGTCCTCGGCGACCAGCCGGCGCGAGAGGAGATCTGTCTCGGGATCGATGAGCAGTCGTTCGGCCACGCCGGCCGCGGTCGCCCGATGGCTTTCGGGTAGCGCGTCGACCACCTTGAGCATGGCCGAAGCGAGTGCCGAGCCGAGGCCGAACGCCTGCGCGCCGCGCCGCGACCCGGCGACCAGCAGGGCGAGTGCCTCGTCGTGGTTCAGTCCGGTGAGCTCGGTCTGGAACCCGGGCATCAACGCGAACCCGCCGTGCCGGCCGCGTTCGGCGTACACCGGGACGCCGGCTGCGGAGAGCGCCTCGATGTCGCGCAGCACCGTACGAGTGGACACCTCCAGCTCGCTCGCCAGCGCCGTCGCGGACAGCCGACCGCGCTGGCGCAGCAGCAGCACCAGGGAGACCAACCGGTCGGCGCGCATGCGAGAAATCTAGCCAGAAAACACGACACAGGATGTCGTGATTCGTTGGGAGGCTTGACCCACAGGACGACAAAGATCGAATGGAGCAGGCAATGGAGCGTACGGCCGTCAACCCGGTGACCTGGTCAGCGGAGCTCGGATTCCACCAGGGGGAGATCGTCACCGGGAACACGCGGACCCTGTACACCTCGGGGCAGACCGCGATGAGCGCCGACGGCAAGCCCCAGCACGACGGCGACATGGCGGCACAGGTGACGCTCAGCCTCGACAACCTGGAGGCCGTTCTCGGCGAGGCCGGCATGTCCCTCGCGAACCTCGTTCGCCTGAACGTCTACACCACCGACGTCGACCTGCTCTTCCAGCACTATGGCGTGCTGGCGGCGCGGTTGGGTGCCGCCGGGGTAGCGCCGACCACCACCATGCTCGGGGTGAACAGGCTCGCGATCCCCACGCTGATGGTCGAGCTCGAGGGGACCGCCGTCGCGTGACAAGTTTGGTGACGGTCGGCGTCTACGGCTTCACGGCCGAGGCCTTCCTGGAGAAGCTCACCGGCGCGGGTGTGGGGTTGCTGCTCGACGTACGCCAGCGCCGCGGTGTGCGCGGCCCTGAGTACGCGTGGGCGAACTCGGCACGTCTCCAGGACGCGCTCGCTGAGGCGAACATCGGCTACCGGCACGTGAAGGAGCTGGCGCCGACGACCGAGCTGCGCCAGCTCCAGTACCGCGAGGACGATCGTCAGGGCGTCGGCAAGCGCAACCGGATCGCGCTGGCGGAGGGATATGTCGAGGGTTACACCCGTGAGATTCTCGACCCGTTCGACCTGGGCGCGCTGGTGGCGGAACTTCCCGGTGACTCGGTGACAGCTTTACTTTGCGTCGAGCGCGATCCAGAGGCCTGTCATCGTTCGCTCATAGCGGCACGTTTGCGCGCGGAGTACGGCCTGCGGGTGACGGATCTCCGCCCCGGCTAGCCGTGTGGACACAGTGCCGATAATGTACATTATGTCAACTCAGCTCGATCTGAGGAGGTCAGGACAAGGGCAGGTAGGTGTGGCAGGCCTCGACGTTGTGGAGGTGGAGGTCGTCCCTACGGCGCTTCTCCCAGTCCCCTCGGGTGAGTCGCCACCGGTTGAGCAAAGCGGCCTCGCCTTGCCTCGTCGCCCATTCGGACCCGTTGGGTTCGTAACCGAGACCTCGCGAGATCGCGTTGGAGCCTTGGTTGTCCACGAAGGCGTCGCTCCCCGCTTCCTTCGCCCCGAGGCCGTCGAACGCCAGGTGCAGGATCGCTGCCCGCATCTCGCGCCCGAGCCCGTGGCCGCGCAGATCGACGGACAGCCAGGAGAACGTCGTGACCGTTCCGAGCGTCGAGAAGCTCACTCCTGAGATCGTCTGCTCACCAACCGGCCGGCCGTCGACCATGACCACGAAGTTCAGCCGCCAAGCATCGGGCTCCACCCGCCCGCGGCGCCGCCAGACCGCCTGAAGCCACTTGGCGACCCGCACGTCAGGATCGGTCTCGTAGAACGACATCGGGTCGTCGTACGGTGCCGGCTCGGCATGCGTCTTGCCGGCGCGTACGACCTCGGCGAGCTGGTCCAGCAACTCGTCGGTCGCGCCGCGCAGCTCGAGCCTTGGCGTGCTGACGCGCACGTCGAGGAGCGGATAGTTCTTCATGTCTGCATTGGACCATGATCAAGGCACAGCTGTGGACCTGGACCTCTTGCCCTCGCGGTCACCACTATCGACCGCATGGGCAAGCTCGTAGTCACAGAATTCGTCAGCGCCGATGGGATCATCGAGGACCCCGGATCGGCTGACACGATGTACAAACATGCTGGCTGGTCGATGGCGTTCGACGGCGGTGACGAGTTCGGGCCGTTGAAGCTCGCCGAGCTCGATGCCGCCGACGCGTTCCTGCTCGGTCGCGTCACGTACGACGGGTTCGCGGCGGCCTGGCCGAGCGTCGAGGACGAAGAAGGCTTCGCCGACAGGATGAACGGCATGCCGAAGTACGTCGTCTCCAAGACGCTGCAGGATCCCACCTGGAACAACACCACTGTTCTTTCCGGCGATCCCGTCGAGGAGATCAGCGCACTGAAGGACAAGGTCGAGCGCGACCTTCTCGTGCACGGCAGCTCGCAGCTCGTCCGGTTGCTCGCCGATAACGACCTGGTCGACGCGTACAACCTGATGATCTACCCCGTCCTGCTCGGGTCCGGCCGGAAGATGTTCCCGGACGGCGAGCTCGACTCCCCCACGGCCTTCAAGACAACGACCGTCAAGCAGACGGGCCAGCTCGTGTACGTCGTCCTCGAACGCGACCGCGGCTAGCTCGGCAGCACGTCTCGAATCGCCGACAGAACCGCGTCCGGCTGCTCGATGTGCAGATATTGATGCGTGGCGCCATCGAGCAGCCGCTGCTCGCCCTTCGACACCGACGCGGCGAGATCCGCATGCAGGCGGCGGATTCCGTCCATCGCCGCCTGCTGCTCCCCTGGCGTGACGAACGCTGACCAGAACGGGTTTGGCCCCATCGCCGTCAGCACGATCATCGGCACGTCGGGCATCGGTCCCCCGGCACGGAGCTCGTCGTAGAGCTCGCTCTCCATGTTCGCCGTCTCGGTGATGCCGGTGCGCCACTCCGTGAGGTGATGGTCGACGAGTTCGGTACGTAAGGGCTCGGGCCAGGCCTCGTACAGCGCGGTGACCGCGGGGCGGGCCGCCTCGAGCTGCTCGGCGGTCGGCTCCGGCACCTCTGCCCGCATCCGTTCGCTCAGCTCGTTCGCACCCGGCGGTAGGTAGGCGAACAGGTCCTCATGCCCGGGATCCAGCAGCACCAGCCCCGCCACCTGGTCCGGCCATCGTTGCGCGAACCGGCGTGCGTACAGAGCCCCGATCGAGTGCCCGACGAGAACGTACGGCGCCGGCACGTTCGCCGCCGCGAGAACGTCGTGCAACTCCCCCGCGACGTCGGATGCCGAACGCGGTAAGGGGATCGCGTCGCTCCAGCCCGTTCCCCCTCGGTCGTAGATCACGCTCGTGGTCAGCTCGGCCGCGCGCTCCTGCACCTGCAGGTAGTCCAGCCCGACCAGCCCTCCCCCAGGGACGAACACCACACTCGGTGGGCCCGCTCCGGAGCGGTGCAGCCACAGCTGCCGTCCGTTCGCCTCGTACCGCTGTCCGATCACCATGTCGTCCTCCCGTTCGCACGTTCTCAACTTTGAGAACGGTATCAGATGTGAGATCGTTCCGCATATGGACAACGCTGACCTGCTCGTCCACCCGGTCCGGATGCGGATCGTGCACGCGATGTCTGGCGGCAAGAGCCTGACCACCGCGCAGCTGTGCGGACGGCTGCCGGACGTGTCGAAGGCGACTGTCTACCGGCACGTCGCGCTGCTCGCCGAGGGCGGCGTGCTCGAGGTCGACGGCGAGCACCGGGTGCGCGGGGCGGTCGAGCGCACCTACCGGCTTCGGCGCGAGCGCGTGGTCATCGACGCCGAGCGGGCCGCGTCGGTCGACAAGAGCGAGCACCGCCGGATCTTCGCGCTGGCTATGACGATTCTCACCGCGGAGTACAACGCGTACCTCGACGACGAGGCGACCGATCCCGTCCTCGACGAGGTCGGCTACCGGCAGCACGCGTTGTGGCTGACACCGTCGGAGCGGACCGCGCTGATCGCCGACCTGCGCGCGGCGATCGTTCCGCGGATGAGCAACGAGCCGGCGGCCGGGCGTGAACAGTATCTGCTCAGTCCGATCATGTTCCCCACCGCACAAGGCGAATAGTGTCGGTGCGGCGTGCGAGGATCGTTCGCATGCCGATCGACCCGCATCTGCTCGCGTTGTTCGTCGTGACGACGGCCATCGCCATGATCACGCCCGGCCCGGACATGCTGTTCGTGCTGGGCTGCGGCATGCGCGGCGGCCCGCGCGCCGGGCTGTTCGCGACCGCCGGTGTGGCGACGAGCGAGGCGGTGCACGTACTGCTGGCCGCGGCCGGGCTGACGGCCTTGTTCGCGGCAGTACCCGTGGCGTTCACCGTCGTGCGGATCGTCGGCGCGGCGTACCTGATTTACCTTGGTGTGCAGCTGGTTCGCCACCGCAAGCGTGCTGCCGCTGAGGCCTTGCCGGAGGCGTCGGCGGGGATGGCGGGGCGGAAGGCGTACGTCAACGGCCTGGTGACCAACCTGCTGAACCCGAAGATGATGACGTTCACGATCGCGTTCCTCCCCCAGTTCATCGCCCCGTCGCTCGGCCAGGTGTGGCTGCAGTTCGCGATCCTCGGCGCGATCCTCATCGTGCTGGAGTTCATCGTGGACGGAACGGTGGGGATCTTGGCCGGCCGCATCGGCAACTGGTTCCGCCGCCGCCCCCGCGCCCGCGAACGCGTCGACCTCGCCACCGGCGGCATCTTCATCGGCCTCGGCCTCAAGCTGGCCGCCAACCGCTGAGGCCCGTCAGCCCGGCCGTCACCGCGCTCACGCCAGTTCCCACACACCATGTCCGCAACGTGAAGGTCGGTGAAAGCAGCTCTTCACTCCGCGGCCGGGCGCTCGTCCGGGATCGGCGCCGGCTCGATGCTGGCGGCGGCGTGGCTGGACCGGCCCGGCGCGCGAGGCCGGCGGGGTGTCGGCGATGCTGTGGGTGTGGAGTACGTGTCCAGAGTGCCGCGACCGCCGCTGGACGGGCTGATCGACGACCTCTACTACCTGGAGGGTGCGCCGCCGTACGCCCTGCTGACGCTGCCGCCGGCGCCGTCGGCACTGCTCATCGTCAACCTCGGGGCGCCGTTCCGCATCCGCGGCGGCACCGACATCGAGACGGCCGAGTACGCCGACGGCTGCGTGGTCACCATGCCCACCCGCGCGTGGGAGTTCGGCTACCCGCTCCGGACCCGGTCAGTCGGCGTGCACGTCAAGCCGTGGGGGCTGGCGCCGTTCCTGCCGATGCCCGCGAGCGAGCTGTGTGACCGGCCGGTGACGATAGAGCAGGTTTGGGGCCGGCCCTCCGTGGCTGAGCTGCGAGACCGGCTGGCCACGGCGGACGGACCGCACGAGATGCTGACGCTGCTCGAGGAGGAGCTGATGCGACGGCTGCGCGAGACCGCCGGCCTGGGGCTGGTCCGCCATACGAGCAGCGTCATCGCGGCGACCAGCGAGGCCGTCGCGATCGGCGACCTGAGCGTGGCAGCCGGTGTCAGCAGCACTCACCTGGCACAGCGGTTCAAGGAGCTCATCGGCGTCACGCCGAAGCGGCTGGCCCGCACCTACCGCTTCACCGCCACCGTGTTCTCGATCAACCCCGCCGAACCGATCGACTGGGCCGGCCTCGCCGGTAGCGCAGGCTACTTCGACCAGGCCCACTTCGGTCACGAGTTCCGGGCCTTTACCGGGCTCACGCCGACCCGGTACGTCGAAGTCCGGCGGCAGTTCCTGCGCGAACATCCCGGCCACACGCTGGACGGCTGGCCGCTGCCGGCCGATTGAATTCTTACAAGAGCGACAGCTCACGACGCGCTACTTTGCGGGCACCCCCAAGCAAAGGAGAGTCCCGTGGGCAAGGTGGTCATGTACAGCACGGTGTCGGTGGACGGCTTCGTCGCGGACGAGAACGATCAGCCCGGACCGCTGTTCGACTGGTTGTCCAACGGAGACGTCCCGTTGGACGAGAGCGGCTACGTGAAGGTGTCGCAGGTGTCCTATGACTACACCCGGCCGTACTGGGACCAGGTCGGGGCGACCATCGCCGGCCGCCACGTCTTCGACCTGACGGACGGCTGGGACGGGAAGCCTCCGGCCGGGATCGACCACGTGGTCGTCGTGACGCACCGGCCGGCGCCCGAGGGTTGGGACCCCGAGGCGCCGTTTCACTTCGTCGACGGCGTCGAGGCAGCCGTGGCCAAGGCGCAGGAGCTTGCGGGTGACCGCTTGGTCGAGGTCGCCGCTGGCGACGTCGGTGGCCAGGCGCTTGCCGCAGGTCTGGTCGACGAGGTGCGCATGGATGTCGTACCCGTGGTGTTCGGGTCCGGCAAGCGCTACTTCGGGTCGGTCGACGCGCAGCACCTGTTGGAGGATCCCGACGTGATGATTCAGGGCAACCGGGTTCTTCACCTGCGCTATCGGGTGCGCCGTTGACCAACCGGAGCGGGTACGCGAAGAAGTCCACCGCGAGCCTCCTCGGAGCCGAATGACCGAAGGAGCGGCGAGCCATCACCGCGCCAGAGTCGCGCCATTACGGCATGTCACATTACGAGGGACATGCCTGACCAGGAGGTGCAAAATGGTACGAAAACTCGCGGTGGCCGCGGCGTTCGGGCTTCTCGCGATCTTCCTCACCCCGGGACCCGCGTACGCAGCGGCTCCGGGCAACGGAAGGTGCGATGCCAACGAGGTCTGCCTGTTCGAGCACGAGCGCTTCGGCGGCGGCGTGGCCGACTTCAAGTGCAGCAGCAACTAGGGGTGTTGGTAAGAACGCTGTCACCAGCCGCAATCGAGCCGGGTTCGCTGGCCCGGTGGGCTCGGGAAGTATGTCGTCTGTGGAGTCGGTTGAGATCGATGAGCTGGTTGAGGGCTGGACGCTGCTGGCGGATGAGCAGGCGTTGGTTGCCGGGAAGCGTGGTGCGACCCGGCTGGGCTTCGCGCTGTTGTTGAAGTTCTACAGCCGGCATGGCCGGTTTCCTCGTGGCCGAGCGGAACTGCCGGACGAGGTGGTCGCCTTCGTAGCGGGACAGGTAGGAGTGGCGGCCTCCGAACTTGGGTTGTATGAGTGGTCGGGCCGGACGGTGGAGTTTCATCGAAGCCAGGTCCGGCGTCAGCTGGGGTTTCGGGAGTGCTCGGTCGACGATGCCGAGAAGCTGGCAGCCTGGCTGGCGGTCGAGGTATGCGAGTTGGAGCGCCAGCACGATCGTGTTCGCGAGCAGCTGTTGGTGCGGTGCCGCGCGGAGAGGATCGAGCCGCCGGCCGCGGGCCGTGTCGACCGGATCGTGCGGTCGGCTCTACGTCAAGCCGAGGTCGCTGTTACGTGCCGGATCGCAGGTCGACTGTCGGCCGCGACAGTGGGGCGGTTGGAAGAGTTGGTGTCAGGCCCTGGAGATGTGGCCGATGATGCCGATTCGGTGCTGGCGTTGGTGAAGTCGGATCCGGGCAATGTGAGCCTGGAGTCGATGCTGACCGAGATCAAGAAGCTGCGCGCGGTCCGCGCGATCGGGCTGCCGCCGGGGTTGTTCGCCGATGTGGCGCCGAAGGTGCTGTCAGGGTGGCGGTCGCGGGCGGCTGTGGAGTCACCGTCGCACCTGCGGGACCATCCGGTCGAGCTGCGGTTGACGTTGTTGGCAGCGTTGCTGCACACCCGGGAGCGGGAGATCACCGACACCTTGGTCGATCTGTTGATCTCCACGGTGCACCGGATCAACGCTCGGGCGGATCGGCGGGTGACGCAGGAGCTGGTGAATGCCTTCAAGAAGGTGACCGGCAAGGAGAACATCTTGTTTGCGATCGCCGAGGCTGCACTCGATGCGCCGGACGACCCGGTGCGGGCAGTGGTGTTCCCGGCGGTAGCCGGTGGTGAGCAAACGCTGCGGGAACTGGTGCATGAGTACAAGACGAAGGGGCCGGTGTATCGCCGCACGGTGCAGACCACGCTGAAGGCCTCTTACACCAACCACTACCGCCGGGGCCTGATCGAGCTGCTCGACGTGCTGGAGTTCCGCTCATCCAACACCGCGCACCGGCCGGTGCTGGATGCGCTAGAGCTGGTGGCCCGGCACAAGGATGGCCGGTTCACGTTCTACCCGGCCGGTGAACACGTCCCGGACCACAAGGGCGTGCTGGGTGATTGGGCTGACCTGGTCCGCCGCACTGATGATCGGGGCCGCACCAAGGTGGTGCGGTCCACGTATGAGGTGTGCACGTTCCAGGCACTGCGAGAACGTCTGCGCTGCAAGGAGATCTGGGTGGTCGGCGCGGATCGGTGGCGCAACCCGGACGAGGACCTGCCCCGCGATTTCGAAGCGCGCCGGCTCGAGCACTACACGGCGTTGCGCAAGCCACTGGACCCGACCGCGTTCATCGACGAACTCCAGACTGAACTCCGCGCCGAGCTCGCCGCGTTGAACGATCAGGCCGACCAGCTCGGATGGGTGGAGTTCCGCGACCGCAGCAAGCAGGGCGCGATCAAACTGACTCCTCTGGATGCCGCCCCGGAGCCGAAGAACCTCCGGGCGTTGAAGTCGGAGATCCGGACCCGGTGGGGCACGGTGCCGCTGATCGACATGCTGAAGGAAGCCGTGCTGCGCACCGGCTGCCTCGACCAGGTCACCGGCACCTCCGGCCGTGGTGACCTGTCGCGGGAGGTGCTGGCCGAGCGGCTGCTGCTCGCGGTGTATGCCTACGGCACCAACACCGGGATCCGCGCGATCTCCGGCGGCGAGCACGGCCACTCCGAAGACGACCTGCGCTATGTTCGCCGCCGCTACCTGTCGGTTGATGTCGCCCGCGCGATGGCGACCCAGATTGCTGATGCGACCTTCGCGGTCAGGCGCCAGCGGGTCTGGGGTGCGGGGTCGTCGGCGGTGGCCAGCGATTCGACCCACTTCGGCGCGTTCGACCAGAACATCTTCACCGAGTGGCACTCCCGCTACGGCGGCCGCGGGGTGCTGATCTACTGGCACGTCGAGAAGAAGTCGATGGCGATCCACTCCCAAGTGATCAACTGCTCCGCCTCCGAGGTCGCGGCGATGATCGAGGGCGCGATCCGGCACGGCACGTCGATGGAGGTCGAGGGCAACTACGTCGATTCCCACGGACAATCCGAAATCGGGTTCGGTCTAACCCGGCTCCTGGGGTTCGACCTGCTGCCACGGATCAAGCGAATCAACATGGTGAAGCTGTACCGGCCGGTTGCCGGCGAAGCCGACGCCTATCCGCGACTGGCGCCCGCGTTGACCCGCCCGATCCGGTGGGATGTCATCGGTGAGCAGTACGACCAGATGATCAAGTACGCCACCGCGATCCGGGCCGGCACCGCTTCCACGGAAGCGATCTTGCGCCGATTCACCAAGGCCAACGCGGTCCACCCCACCTATCAGGCGATGATCGAACTCGGCCGCGCGCAGAAGACGATGTTCGTCGCCCGCTACCTGCGAGACCGCGACCTGCAGCGCGAGATCAACGAGGGCCTGAACGTGGTCGAGTCCTGGAACGGCGGCAACCAGGTGATCTTCTTCGGCAAGGGCGGCGACATCGCCACCAACCGCCGCGACGAACAGGAACTGTCGGTGCTGTGCCTGCGAGTGCTGCAATCAGCGCTGGTGTACGTGAACACTCTGATGGTCCAAGACGTCCTGGCCGACAAGGCTTGGGCCGACCAAATGACCGAGGTCGACCACCGCGGCCTCACCCCGCTGTTCTGGACCCACATCGCGCCCTACGGCGAGGTCCGGCTGAACATGCAGCACCGCCTCAGCCTGATGACGAGCTGACACAGGGACATCAGTCCGTTGGAGGATGGTCGACTGATACGTCGGTGGCCGGAGTCCCTCAGCCATCGAACGCGGCCTCACACCTGACCGGTCTCGACCGCGCTCGCCACGATCCCATCGATCAGCTCACGCGTCCGCGCGTCTATCCCGTCCGCGTCTTTCATGGCACCCCTCTCGCCGTCGCTGTCCCGTCACCGGTCTCGTTCTGCGGGCTCTCAGGCGCCCGGGCCGTAGAGCGCGGCGATGTCTCGGGAGTCGGGCCACCGGCCGAATATGGGCCCCTGCGGCCAGCCGACCGGCGAGTTCTACGGGAACCCAGTGTCGCCGCGCCGGCCGGTGACGATCGCGCAGTTCGCCGATGCTTGCAGCGGCACCTGATAAGTCTGGCAGTACGCCGCGGCGTCAGCCAGCGTGGGGTCGATCGCGGCGACTCAGGCGGTCAGGTCGCTCTTGGGCCGGTTGCCACTGCAGTGTTCTGATTGCCGGTGGGTTTGTTTAGTTGCCGTCATTCAGGTGAGGGTGGCGTGCTGGCGTCGGGATCGATCGGTGGCGGCGGCTGCCGGAACGAGTCGATCAGCCGGACGATGGCCCTGCGGTTGCCTTCGATCATGATCAGGTTGTCGTCGATGGCCTGGTCCAGCGGGCGTCCGGTATAGATCAGGTCGCGCAGGATCGGTGGGCTGGTGGTGATCACCGCGTCCGGCAGGACCGCGGCGGCGCGGGCGACCTGGATCTCCGGACCGTCCAGGACAACTCGGAACCGGTCCGGCTCGAGCTGGAGTTCGTACTCGACACGTCGAGTCGAGAGAGTCCGTGGCTGGTAGGTCGCGCGGAGTGCGAACATCAATGCGTCGGTGCTCAATTCCGCGCCGGATGTGATCGGCAGGTCACTGCCCCAGCGGGCCAGCTCCAGAAGGATCGGCTCGAGGCCGCGGCCACGTTCGGTCAGGCGGTATGCCCGGGTGGCGGCGGGCGGCCCGAGTCGGATCTGTTCCACGATGCCGTCTCGCCGCAGCTCGCGGAGCCGTTGCGCGAGGACGTTCTGGCTGGCCCCGGGCAAACCCCGGCGAACATCGGTGAAGCGTTTGGGCCCGAAGACGAGCTCTCGGACCAATAGCAGCGCCCATCGTTCACCCACCAGGTCGAGCGCCCGCGCGATACCACACGGATCGTCGTAGCTGCGTTCGCCGCGCATGGACACCTCCACAATCAGAGTCTATTGTAAGCACTAAGAAGTCCTAAGTTCGCACCAAATTGCGCTGGCGGAACGAGGCGAGGAGATCATGACCGAGGAGAACATGACCGGGACTGCCGCACCAGCGGTGCCCGAACCGTGGCGGCGTAACGTCGCGCTGTTCTTGACCGGACAGACGGTGTCGCTGTTCGGTTCGATGATCGTGCAGTTCGCCGTGATGTGGTACGTGACACTGGAGACTCGGTCCGGTCTGGCCGTCGCCCTCTACGTGATCGCGGCATTCGCGCCGCAGGGGGTGGTGTCGATCTTCGGCGGCGTTCTGGCCGATCGGATCAATCGGCGGAGGCTGGTGATGGCGGCCGACGCCGGGATCGCTGCTGCCACGTTGCTGCTGGCGCTGTTGATGCTGAACGGCATCACCGATCTGTGGCTCATCTTGCTCGCGGTCGGCATACGATCGCTCGGCGCCGGTGTACAGACGCCGACCGTGCAGGCGATGATCCCGCAGATCGTGCCACCCGATCAGTTGATGCGGGTGAACGGGGTGTTCCAGACCATCCAGTCGATCATGGGGCTGGCGGCACCGGCGGTCGCGGCGGCGATCTACGCCTTGGCCGGTATCGTGCCGGTATTCTTCCTCGACGTGGTCACAGCGGTGATCGGGATTGGGTTCCTCGCCCGGGTCAGCGTCCCCACACTGACCCGGGTGTCGCAGGCCGCGACCAGCTACCGCCAGGATCTGGTGGAGGGAATGCGGTGCATCTGGTCGCGGGGGATCGTCCGCTGGCTGGTAGGTGTGTTCGCGATCATGTTCCTGCTGACGGGAGCGCCTGGCTCCATCACCCCGCTGCTGGTCGCCCGCAGCTTCGGTTCCGAGACATGGATGCTGGCTGTGCTGCAGATTGCCTTCAGTGTCGGCATGGTGCTCGGCGGTGTCTTGGTGGCAACCATTCTCGCGAAACGGAGCCGGATCGGGTTGATCCTGTTTGCCACGTACGGCCTCGCGATCTTCATCACGCTGCTGGGCGTTGCCCCGAATCTGTGGGTCTTCTACGGGTTCATGTTTACGCTTGGCCTGCTGGTGCCGTTGTTCTCGACGCCGTTCATGACGCTGATCCAAGAGACCGTCGAGCCGGGGCAGCACGGTCGAGTGTTCAGCTATGTCGCAATCGTGATGGCACTGGGCACACCGGTCGGCATGGCCGTGTTCGGGCCGCTGGCGGACGTAATCAGCATCGAGAGCCTCTTGATCGCGACTGGCGCGGTCGGGGTCGCGGTGATGACGATCGCCATCATGCTGCCGTCCGGACGCGCAGCGCTGGCTGCTGCCCGCGCACCAAGTCCGGGATCAGACGACAACGGCACACCGAAGGATCCCGAATCGGGTCCGGAAGAGCCCGTGGCGGTTCCGGCGGTTCCGGCGGATCGGTGATCACCAGGTGATCGGGTGCAGGCCCCAGGCTCCCGCCCTGGAACGCAGCAGCCGCTCAGCCGGCACCTCCAGCTGAGCTACTTTGCGGCCGGCTGTAGCAACCGGAGAACTGGGCCGTCCAGCCCGGTTTGTCAGACCCCGTCGTCACCATCGCCGCTGCCTGAAGCGACAAGGACGCGACGGGGACAAGATGGGGACACGACAAGGAGAGACGATGAGCGAGCTGACCACCACGCAGCCGGCTGGCACACCGACCTGGATCGACCTGGGCATCCCGGATCTCGACCGCGCGATGACCTTCTACGGCGCGTTGTTCGGTTGGGAGTTCGATGTGGGACCGGCGGAGTTCGGCTACTACACTCAGTGCTTGCTACGGGGCAGACCCGTCGCGGCCATCAGGCCGAACCCCGATCCCGACGCCACGGACTTCTGGTGGAACGTCTACTTCGCGACGGATGACTGTGACGCCGCGGCCGCCCGAGCGCGGGACGCGGGCGGCTCGATCATCACCGGCCCGATGGACGTGCTGGACCAGGGCCGGACGGCGATCATCAAGGACACCACCGGTGCGCAGTGTGGACTGTGGCAGGCCGGTGCCCACATCGGCTGCGAGATCGTCAACGAGCCGAACGCCCTGCTCCGCAACGACCTGGTCACCGCGGAATCCGGGCCCGCGCGCGACTTCTACGTCGCGGTCTTCGGCTACACGTTGGATGCCAACCCGGACATGCCTGAGCTCGACTTCACGTTCCTGCGCAGACCGGATGGCCACGAGATCGGCGGCATCGCCGGTGACCCAAAGGCCACGAAGTCCCGTTGGGGGACCTTGTTCCAGGTGGACGACGCCGATGCGGCGGCGCGGCGAGCGGTCGACGCGGGTGGGACCTCGGCCGAGCCCTACGACATGATCTACGGGCGGGTCGCGAACATCACGGACCCGTTCGGCACGGAGTTCGATGTCGGTGCGGCGATGACGAGCTGAACCGGCGGTCAGCTGGCCGGGTGGTCGAGCTCGGCAAGACGCGCGTGGATGTCGTCGGTATGGACCTCCTCGACAAGGTGAGACCGAGGTCGGCCAGGCACCATAGTCAGGGTGGACGTGCCTGCACCGCCCATCGGCATCGCCTGCTTCAATCACACGGGCGATCACCGCCGTGGTCCCGGATCGTCGCCGTACCCGACACGGCCCTGTGCTCACCGTCACAACGGGTCTCATGTTGCTGTCCCTTGCGACGGTCTTGCTGCGGCGAGGTAATGCCCGATGGGATCGATGCGGATGACGGCGCCGGTGTAGGGGGCGTTGATCATCTGCGGGCTGGAGATTGCGATGCCGACGTCGGGTGATCGTGTTTGGGCTGTTGCCGAAGAACACCAGGTCGCCTGGTAGCAGTGGTGCGCTGGTCGGCGACCCACACGGCGCTCCGGTAGTGGACTCCGACAGTGTTTGCTGAGGATTCCACTCGACCAAACTCGGCGTCGATCTGGGACAGCACGTGTTGATCGGCAAACATCCAGACCAGGGCAAGCTGTTCAGCCAGCACACGGGCGGCTGGCTCCGGTCCGGGGGTGTCGGGGGCCATTGCCCGAACCTTGTCAGAGTTCTCGCAGCGGCAACAACGAACTTTCCGCACCCGACACGGAGGTCTCGGAAGCCGAACCCCAACCGGACACTTCGACCGGGCCGCCGGCCAGATGTCGTCACTGCGACTCGCACAGTCTCAGATAGGTAGTCCGGTGAAAATCTCAGTTGTCGGGGGCTAACCGTACGCTCCCGACCATGTCCGGCACCCTCATCGGTTACGCCCGCTGCTCCACCGACAAGCAAGACCTCACCGCCCAACACGACCGGCTGGCCGAGCTCGGCGTCGCCGAAGAACGGATCTACCTCGACCACGGCCTCACCGGCACCAACCGCCAACGACCCGGCCTCGACCAGGCCCTCGCCGCCGTCCGGGTCGGCGACACCCTCGTCGTCCCGAAACTCGACCGGCTCGCCCGCTCCGTCCCCGACGCCCGCGACATCGGCGACTCCCTCGCGAAACGCGGCATCAAGCTCTCCCTCGGCGGCCAGGTCTACGACCCCACCGACCCGATGGGCAAGATGTTCTTCAACATCCTGGCCACCTTCGCCGAGTTCGAGGTCGACCTCCTCCGGATGCGAACCCGCGAAGGCATGGCCGTCGCCCGGGCCAAGGGCAGGCTCCGCGGCAAACAACCGAAGCTCTCTACCAAGCAGCAGACCGAACTGCTGCGCATGCACGCCACCGGCGACTACTCCATCGCCGACCTCGCCGAACTGTTCACCATCGGCCGCGCCACCGTGTACCGAGTCCTCCAACGCCACCGCGCCAGCACCATCAGCGCCTAGCGAACTCGTTTGCGGCTGGTGACAGCGTTCTTACCAACACCCCAACTACTGCGAGTTCCGCAGCTTCACCTCGTGGACGTTCGGCAACGGCCACCGGCTCAACGACGCCGTCAGCTCGGTCAAGAACCGCACCGGCAAATGGGTGACGCTCTTCCCCGAGGCGCCGCCGGACGCGGGCCAGCTGTTCAGCGGCGTCGAACCGAACGGTGAGTGGGCCGTGCTCGGCTGGGACTGGAACGACAGGTTCAGCTCGATGTGGATCTCCCAGTAGCCCTACAGGTCGAACGTGGGCGCCGCGGCGGACAGGATCGCCGACCGCGGCGCCACCGACCACGCGGCACCGACCGCATCCACGACCGAAGCGACCAGCTCGGCAACGTCCTTGTCCGCGGAAGCGTGCAGAGCCTCGGCGACGATCAGCACTCGCGAGGTCGACGGCCGGATCGCCGAACGAGCGCTCTGCCGGTTCGTCCACCGGCGAGCATGCGCCTGCCCGTCGGAGTCGGCGAAGATCACCTCGCCCGCCTCCGGGTTCTCCACCGAGCCGCCGAACGTCAGGTACAGCTCGGAGCCGACCGCGCGCCGCACCTCCAGCGACCCCGTCACCTGAGCGAGATCGAACACCGCGACGGGAATCGCATACGCCAGAGAGATCGCGTTGCACAGATCGATCAACGGATGGATCGACGGCAGCGCACCCTCCTTCTTGAACCGCCGGAGCAGAGCCTCGGACGCGCACCGATACTGCGTCGGCTTCAACCCCATCGACGAGAACGTCCGCCGCCACGCCTGGATCTCCGGCAGCTCGCTCTCCGACGCACTCGCCAACCGTTCCGCGGCCCGCGCGTTGTGACCAGACACCTCCACCGACACGTCGGCGGAAATACCGTCGACGCGCACCACACCAGCGACGAGCGCCGGATAGTCCCGCCACAGCTCGGCGGCGTGCTGGAACGAAGAGCTCATCGGTCCGTCACCGCCAGCCGCGCGCCGAGCGCCACGAACGAGCCGGCGAAGACGCGCCGGATCCACGTCATCACCCGCGGCCGCGAGATCACGTGCGACCGTACGGCCGCCGCGCATACACCGTAGATCGCGAAGATCACCAGCGTGGCAAGCATGAACACGCCGCTGAGCTCGAGCATCCGCGGCAACGCGTTCGCCGAGTCGGCGGGCACGAACTGCGGCAGGAACGCGAAGAAGAAGATCGTGAGCTTCGGGTTCAGCAGGTTGACCACGATGCCGCTGGTGATGACCCGCAAAGCGGACTTCGGCGCCTTGTCCTCCTCCACCGTCAACGCGCCCTTGTCACGCCAGGTCGACCACGCCATATAGAGGAGGTACGCGACGCCGGCGTACTTGATCACCTGGAACGCGGTCGCGCTCGCGTGCAGCAGCGCCGCGAGGCCGGTGATCGCCGCGATCAGATGCGGGACGATGCCGAGCGTGCAGCCGACCGCCGCGATCACGCTCGCGCGGCCGCCGCGCGAGAGCGCCGCCGCGAGCGTGTAGACCACGCCGGCACCTGGCGTCGCGACGATGATCAACGTGGTCAGCAAGAACTCGATGCTCACCGATTCCCCTCCGTGTGCTGAAGCAGCGCTGGTACGACGACGTCCCACGTCGCCGGCGGCGGCGCCTCGTGGCCGACACCCTCGAGCGGAAGCAACGTCGCCTGAGGCAGCTCGTCGACGAACGCCTGGCCGTGCGGGAGTGGGAACAGCGGGTCGACCGTACCGTGGATCACCAACGTCGGCGCCGTGATCTCACCCAACCGGGGCCGGACGTCGGTGCCGCCGGTGAGCACGCCGTGGTTGGCGGCCGCGCCCGGGTCGATGCTGCGGTCGAAGACCCGGCCGATCAGGTCGCGCTGGCTCTTCTCGTCCAGCGTGACGGTTCCGGCGTAGGCGGCCGTGTCGGCGGCCAGGTAGTCGATGTAGGCCTGCCGGTCGTTCCAGTCCGGGTCGGGAACGGGGTTGGCCCAGTGCTTCCGCAGCGGCTGCGCGATCGGCGGCAACCCGTTCGCGGGCGAGCCCGGTCCCGTGGGGCTGGTCGACAGCAGCGTGAGCGTGCTGACCCGGTCGGGGTACCTGAGGACGGCGCCGAGCGCGATCGTGCCGCCCATCGAGATGCCGACGACGTTCGCCTTGTCGATGCCGAGGCCGTCGAGGACGCCGATCGCGTCGGTGGACAGGTCGGGGAACGTGTAGCCGGGCTTGCCGCGCTCGTACGTCGTCGACTGGCCGGTGTCGCGCAGGTCGTACCGGATCACGAAGCGCCCACCCGCGGCCAGCCGCGCGCAGAAGTCGGCGTCCCACCAGTCCATCGAGGCGCCTCCCCCACCGATCAAGAGGATGGTGGGATCGCTGGAGTCGCCGAACGTCTCGACGCACAGCTCGGCGTCGTTGGCGCGGATGGTCTGCAGGCTCATGCACGCATCTCATCACGTTCCAGAACGAGCGACATCGTCGCGTTCGGGATCGGCATCGTGAGCACCTCCCGCTCGAGCTCCGCCAGCTGGTCGGCGGTGAACTCGCGGGCGAGCCGGACGCGGACCTTGCCCTGGCTCCTCCCCCACGCTCCGGCGAGCTCGCCGTCGACGACGACGCCGTGCGCGTGGAACGAGTCGCCGCCGGGCGACTTGCGACGCAGGCCCGGGCCGACGAACAGCCCGGTCTTGTCCTGGCCGAACAGCCTCAGCTCGGTAGCGGGGATGAGGCGGACTCCCCTGGGCTCCGGAGCTTCTGTCAAGGTCGACTTGTCGGTCGCGAGGATCCAGGCGGTGGTGCCGTCAACCTCGACTTGCGCGAGCTCGTCGGCGAGTTCTCCCCACGTACGTTGGGCATCCGCTGGTGGAAGGCCGGTCCACCAGGTATACGTATCGAGCGTGGTCGGACCGAACGCGTGAACGTGGCGTCGGCAGAGCTCGCGGCGTGCTTCGGCCGGATCGATGTCCGGTGGAGGGATCTCGCGGGTGAAGATCGCGCTGGCGGTCCACCGGATGACCACTCGCCCGGTCCAGGTCGTCTGCCGTACGTCCGTCGGCCTGCCGCCGCGGACCTCTCGGCCGTCGAGCTCACGGCAGACCTGGTCGGCGAGATCCTCGATCTCCTTACATGCTTGGGGATCGATGGGCAGCCGGCCGATCGTGAACACGCCGAGGTCGCGTCGAGGCAGCAGGTACACGGCCATCCGCGGGCTGTAGGACTGGACGAGCCGTTCGTCCTCCCACGCGTCCGACGCACAGTCGGTGACGCGGGCATGGAGGCTGACGAGCGCGTCGCGTGGACCGGTGTCCTGCAGCCCGGCGTGGACGGCGCGCTCGTACTCGCCGGGCGGCAACCGGTCGACCAGGTGGTTGACGTGCAGGCGATACGCGACGACCTGGTCGTACGTGACCTTCCCCATGCCCGCGACCGTACCCGGCGAATAGGCCGCTGGGTGTCTTGTTCAGCTGGCCGCCTTCTCCAGCAGCGCGGCGAACTGGTCGACATCCATGCCCATGGCCCGGGCCGTCGTGACCGGGTTGCCGTAGTCGCGCGAGCTCACGATGAGCCCGTCGCGTACGCGGACGACCATGACGTACGAGAGCACGAACGGCTTCTGGTCGCGGAACTGGCCGTGCAGGTCGTACTCCACGATGACGACCTCGGGATCTGTGGTCTCGTGCACGACGAGGTTGTCCAGCTTGGTGAGCTGGCGGATCGAGCCGAACGACTTCACCCGCTCGCGAAGGCCTTCGCGGCCGACGGCCCTGGCCGTCGTTCCCGTGGGGGTGAACGGCATCTCGATGACGACGTCCTCGGCGTAGAGGTCGGCGAAGTCGTCCCAGGCGTTGTCGATCGTGGTCTGCAGCATGCGTTCGACGGTTTCGCGTGGTGTCACAGTGCAGGTCTCCTTGGTGGCTAGAATGCGGAACGTTGGCCCCGTTTCGACGATACGGAACGCGCGCCCCGGTTGTCAACGAGTGGAGGTGGCGGTCGCATGACCGACGCGAAACCGCTGCGCGCGGACGCGCGCCGGAACCGTGCCCGGGTGCTCGAGGCGGCGCGTTCGGCGTTCGCCGACCTGGGCGCCGCCGTGCCGCTCGACGAGATCGCGCGGCGCGCGGGCGTCGGTGCGGGAACGGTCTACCGGCACTTCCCGACGAAGGAAGCCCTGTTCGAAGCGGTGGTCGCGGGCGGCTTGGAGGACCTCGTCGCGCGGTCCGAATCGCTGCTCACCTCGTCCGACCCGGGCGCGGCCTTCTTCGAGTTCTTCTCCTCGATGGTCGAGCAGGCACGCTTCAACCGGGCGCTGTGCGACGCGTTGGAGGCGAGCACCGGGGCGCCGATGGCGTTGGCCGGGCACTCGTTGAAGGGCGGGGTGCAGGCGGAGTTCCGGTCGACGCTCGGCCAGCTGCTCACGCGCGCCCAAGAGGCGGGCGCCGTACGCGAGGACGTCGAGGTGCCCGACGTCGTCGCGCTCATCGCGGGCGCCGTTCTCGCGGCGCAGCGCCACGACCAGGACGACGCGGTCGGCGGGCGCGTGCTGACCGTGATCTCGGACGGCTTGCGGCGCTAGGGCTAGGCGGTCTGGCAGGTGACGGCGTTCGCGCAGCTGCCGGGGTGGGCGTCGAGGAGCCGGCGCGGGCCGGGGCCTTCCTCGCCGAGCTGGTCGTAGCGGTTGGCGAGCAGGCAGTTGTCGAGGGAGAGGCAGCCGCAGCCGATGCAGTCGGTCAGGTCGTCCCGGAGCTGTTGCAGGTGCAGGATCCGGTGGTCGAGCTCGGCGCGCCACCCGGCGGAGAGGCGGGCCCAGTCCTCACGGGTCGGCGTGCGCTCGGCGGGCAGCGTCGACAGCGCGTCGCGGATCGCTCCGAGCGAGATGCCCACCTGCTGCGACAGTCTGATGAACGCGACCCTGCGGAGGGTGTCGCGGCTGTACCGGCGTTGGTTGCCGGACGTACGGCGGCTGCGGATCAGGCCCTTGGACTCGTAGAAGTGCAAGGCGCTCACCGCCACCCCGCTCCTCGTGGAGAGCTGGCCGACGGTGAGCTCCTTGGCGTTCCAGGCAACGGTCGTCACACTGACCACCGTACCCGGTGAACCTCTACCTACCTCGAGGTCGTGACCCGGTCGCCGCAGGAGGCGATACCTAGCCAGGTATGGCGGTTGCCGGCCCAGCACCATCCGAGCTTCGGCGCCTTGTCGCTGATCCAGACCGCCGGCACGCGCCGGTCGCCGCTGCGCGAGCCGGGCATCATGTAGCAGTTGTTGGGCTCGAGCGACTCGGGGAACAGCGTCGCGAACGCGATGCCCTCCTCCATCGTGAGCGGCGTCCTCCCCCGCCCGGTGATCGTCGGCATCGCCTCGTCGGGCGTGACGTTCAGGAAGTCCGGGCCGCGGTCGATCTCGAACGTGAGATAGGCGCCGGTCGTGGGAACGGGGAGGCCTTCGATCGGGACGAAGTTCTGGAGCTCGCCCTCCTTGAAATGCCGGTCGATGATGCCGGGCTTGTCCTTGCCCGCCAAGGTGAGGTGCGGGACGGACTGCTCGGGGCGGACCAGGCCGGGCGCGAGGACGAGGAGGAACGGCACCTTCTCGCGGGTCGGCTCCTCATGGGTTCGCTTGGTCGCCTTCGCGCGGAGCGGCGTGACGAGATCGGTGAAGGCCTCGGGCGTGAGGCCCGCGAGCGCGGGATAGTCGAGCTCTTCGAGGACACGTACCTGACGATCGAACTCCAGCGCAGCATCGAACATGCCTGAACCGTACACCGTACGGTTCAGGCATGCAAACGGTTCAGGAGGCACGGAAGTCCAGCACCTGCTCGGGTGGCGGGAAGCCGTCCTCGACGTTCACGCCGTGGACCTCCCGGACGTGGCCGCGGAACCAGCGCTCGAACGGCTCCTCCGACGTCGCCAGGCCCTTGAGGGCCGCACCGACATCGGTCGCTTCCCAGTAGACGACCGCGACGTCGCCGTTCGGCGTGCTCTGAAGGAAGATCGCTTCCCGGGTGATCCCGAGCTGGCGGCGCGAGTGCTCGTAGGCGCCTTTCCGTTCCCCGCGCCAGCACGAGATCATCGCTGAGCGATCCGTCTCGGTCTTGCCTGGCAGGAGCGGGGCGATGAAGCCGATCGTCTGCATGCGTCTGACCCTTTCTGGTGGACTGGTGTCAGCGCCCAGCCTCGACGTCCGGGCCGGAAGAGACATCGCTCGAATGCGTGATCTCCTTGCCCCGACCGCGCGCGATCTTGCCCGCCAACTCGGCCCTCGTCGACACCGAGAGCTTGGGGAAGACGTGCCGTAGGTGGGTGTTCACCGTGTGGGGTGAGATGTGCAGTCGTCTGCCGACCTCGCGGTTGGTCAGTCCTTCCGCCACCAGCCGTGTCACCGCGAGCTCGCTCGGTGTGAGGCTGTCCCAGCCCGTGTCTGGCCTGCGGCGCGGCCCTCGTACGCCGTATCTGACACCGAGTCGACGCAGGCCGGCGGCCACCCGGGCGAGCCATGCCAGGGCGCCGACGGCCTCGTACCGTGCGTGGGCCTCCAAGAGGACCTCCCTTGCTTCGCTTTCGCGGCCCGCCAGGGCCAGCACCGAGGCCGCGTCCTCACACGCCCCGGTGTGATCGAGCAGCCGAGAGCCACGGCGCGCCAGCTCGACCGCTTCGAGCATCGCCGCGGGGTCTTGGTCGAGGAGGCCCCGGCATCGCCGCGCCGCACTCCGCACGCTGGCGACGTCGGGAGCGAGGACGGTCCCCGCCTCGACCAGTTCGACGACCCGGCGGGCGACGTCGGCTTGGCCGAACGCCAGGCTGAGTCGCACGAGAGGCGGGGCCAGGTACCGGTGGTAGTAGCGGATCTCCCGCTCGACGTCCCGGTTCCAGCATCGGAGCAGCAGGTCGTGCGCCCGAGCGGGATCGCCGTCGGCCTCGGCGAGCATCGCGGCCGCGAAGGCAACCAGCTCGGCACCGTACGACGGTTCGTTGGCGGTGAGCTGTTCGTCGACCTCGGCTAAGGCAGACCGCGCGGCAGGGAGGTCACCCCGAGCCGCGGCCATGACCGCCTGATAGGCCCTCGACTGGTTGATCGAGATCCGCTGGCCCTGTTGCTGAGCTAGGCGTACGGCCGACTCGAGCTCGACGGCGGCGTCGTCCCACTCCCCGACCAGGAAGCGCTCCTCGGCAGCGAGCAGGAGCATGTCGGGGAGAAGCCACCCCGAGCCGAGTTCCTCCGACTCGGAGATGGCGCGCTGGTAGACCGACCGCGTCTCGCCGAAATGGTCGGAGTCGGCGAGAGCCATGCCGAGGAAGAAGTGCGGATGGCGGAGCCGGGCCTCGCTGTCGACGGGATCGAACGTCAGGGCGACGGCTCGACGAGCCAGCTCGCGTGCCTCGGGATAGCGGCCCTGCGTCTTGATCGCGACAGACAGCGCGCCCAGGCTCCATACCGTCATCGCCACGCTGCCGGCGCGTTCGGCGAGGTCGAGCGCCCGCCAGCCGGTCTGCTCACCTCCGACGAAGTCGGCGGAGAAGATGCGGCCGAAGCTGGCCTGGGTAAGCACCAAAGCCTGGTCCGAAAGCCGCAGAGCCGGCGACCGCAACGCCGAGTCCGCACGGTGGATCAGCTCGACGGCTCGGTTCTGGAGCGAGAGAGCCGACACAAGCGTCAGTTGGAGCTGGACGTCGACCTCTGGCCGGTGCGGGCGGTCGAGGACCGCCTCGGCGACCGTGGACGCCTCGGCGACCTGCCCCGCCCGCTGCAGGCCTTCCGCCAGTTCGGCCGTGACGAGATCCGTGTCGGGGTGGCCGAGCGGCAGCAACGCCGCCGCGCTGCGCAGGAGGTCCACCGCCACGGACGGCGCCCGTGCCGCGGCTTCCGCTGCCGCCTGACGCAGCTGCCGAACGGCCTCCAGGTCGCCTCGATCGGCCCCACGCATCAGGTGGCTCGCTACCTTCGACAGGTCGGCACCGACTTCCGCGAGAGCGCCGGCCGCGTCCCGGTGCAGCACCCGCCGTACGGGCAGGGGCAGATCCTCGTAGATGGCCTGCTGGACGAGCTGATGGCGGAAGACGACCGCGTCGCGGCGCTCGTCCAGCAGCCGCGAGCGAAACGCCTCCTCGAGCTCGGCGGCCACCTCGGTGGCCGGCCGGTGACGTACGACCGCCAGTTCGTGAACGGAGACGGCATCGCCGAGCACCGAGGCGAGCTGGAGGAGCTCGAGTGTCCGCGTCGGGAGGTATCCGAGGCGACGAAGGACGAGGTCGCGCAGCGAGCCCGGCAGCTCGTCGGCAGTCGCCTCCGCGAACTCGGGGCTCCGCCGCAACCATCCCTCGATCGAAAGCGATCGCAGGATCTCCACCAGCCACAACGGGTTGCCGCCCGCCTTGTCGAGCATCGAGGTCAGCAAAGGACCCGGCGGCAGCCCGAGGTGGGCCCGCACCAGAGCATCGACATCGTGGGACGCCAACGACCGCAGGGGAATCAGCCGGGCACCCGCCGACAGGCATTCGTCGAGGAGCTGGTCGAGCTCTCGGCTTCGGGGTGCCGGGCGCAGCGTCCCCACCAACAGCAGCGGTACGTGACTGAGGCGGTGGGCGATCGCACGGAAGGCAAGCAGGCTCGAGTCGTCGGCCCAGTGCAGATCCTCGAGGAGGAAGACGACGGGCCCGTCGGCGCATGCCGTCTCGACGAGATCGACCACCTCGTCCAAGACGCGGTAGCGAAGGTCTGGGGTGCCGCCTGCGACCGCCTCGCCACCCACCAGCAACCTCGCGATCACCGAGCGCCGAGAGTCGGAGGAACTGCGGCGAAGCTCGAGGGCGTCGGCTACCGCGCCAAAGGGCTTTGTGCGCTCGAACGGGTGCGCGTTCCCGTGGAAGACGGTCAGCCCGTCGTGCCGCGCCAGGTCGACGAAGGTGTGGACCAGACGGGTCTTGCCGATCCCGGCTTCGCCTTCGACCAGGAGCGTCGACGCCACGCCGCGGCGCAGCGCTCGCAGCAGCTCGCCGACGGCCTCGAGCTCACGGTCTCGACCGACCAGCCCCTCAGCCGGAGGCATGAGGCGACTGTACGCAAGGACAGCGGGCGGCGTTGGCCGTTCTCGTTCAGGAGAGGCAGACGCAGCCTTCGTGGGTCTCCTGAACGGGGCCGGTGAGGTGCTCGTTCAACACCCGTTGGCGAACGGGCGCCGCTTCGGCGTGGCGGGAACGGCCGTGAGCGGTGACGGCGACGAAGATTCCCCGGCGGTCGTCTGGGCACATCGCTCGTTCGACCAGGCCGTCGCGTTCCAGCCGCGCTACCACCCGGGACAGCGCGCTCTGGCTCAGGTGGACGGAGCTCGCGAGCTCCTGTACCCGTGACTTCGGCGTCGCCACCAGGCGATCCAGGACCTCGAAGTCGCTCACTCCGAGGCCGTACTCCCCCAGCGCGCGGTCCAGCGCACACGACACCAGCGCGTAGCGGGCGTGCAGGTGATGCCACTCCAGCTCGAGCGTGGCATCGGCGGATGCTTCAGGCGTCACGGCGAGCAGATTATCACATGCACGTGAACAAGCTGTTAAAGAATATTTTGCTTGTGCAATCAATGCACGTGCATGTAGCTTCCCAGCCATGGCTTCTGCAACACAACCCTCGACTACCGCGCCTGCGGCGGGAAACGCGGAGAAATGGAGCCCACGCCTGTGGGGCGCCCTCTTCGTCCTCTGCGGCGCGTTGTTCCTAGACGGCCTCGACGTCTCCATGGTGGGCGTCGCTCTCCCCTCCATCCAAGCCGACCTCGGCCTGTCCACGAGCGCCCTGCAGTGGGTCGTCTCCGGCTACGTGCTCGGCTACGGCGGCCTGCTGCTGCTCGGCGGACGGACCGCCGACCTGCTCGGCCGGCGCAAGATCTTCCTCATCGCGATCGGGGTGTTCGCGGTGGCGAGTCTGGTCGGCGGCCTGGTCGACGACGGCACGCTGCTGATCGTCACCCGTTTCATCAAGGGCGTCAGCGCCGCGTTCACCGCTCCCGCTGGCCTCTCGATCATCACCACGACGTTCCCCGAGGGCCCGACCCGCAACAAGGCCCTCAGCATCTACACCGTGTTCGGCGCGAGTGGGTTCTCGTCCGGACTGATCTTCGGCGGGCTGATGACCGAGATCGGGTGGCGCTGGACGTTCCTGCTGCCGGTCCCGATCGCGATCGCCGTCCTCATCGCCGGCATCAAGCTGGTGCCGCAGGACAAGGCGGTGACGCACGGCAAGTACGACCTCGCCGGCGCCGCCACGTTGACCGGCGCGATGTTGCTGCTGGTGTTCGGCGTCGTCGAGGCGCCACACGCCGGCTGGCTCAGCCTGCGAACGCTCGGCACGCTGGTCCTGATCGTCGCGCTGCTCTTCGCGTTCGTGGCGATCGAGAAGCGATCACCGCACCCGCTGGTGCGGCTCGGGATCTTCAAGAACTCCGCGATCGTCCGGGCGAACATCGCCGCGATGACGGTGGTCGGCTCGTACGTCGGCTTCCAGTTCGTCACCACGCTCTACATGCAGCAGACGCTGCAGTGGTCGCCGATGATCATGGCGCTGGCGCTCCTGCCAGGCGGCCTGATCGTGGCGTTCGGCGGACCGCAGACGGGCAAGCTCGTCGACCGGTTCGGGGCGGCGAAGATCACGCTTCTGGGGCTGGCGGCGTTCGTTCCGGGGTACCTGTTGTTCCTCCGGATCGATCTCGACCCGCTGTACGTCGCGGTGATCCTGCCGACGATGGTGCTGATCGGCATCGGGTTCGGGCTGGCGTTCCCGGCGCTGAACATCGAGGCGACGAACGGTGTCGCCGACCATGAGCAGGGCCTGGCGTCCGGTCTGGTGCAGACATCGTTCCAGGTCGGTGGCGCGATCGTGCTGGCGATCGTGACCGCGGTGCTGACCTCCGGCATCGCGTCCGGCGCCGACCCGATCGCGACGTACCACCCGGCCATCGGCGTGGTCGCGATCGTCGCGACGGTCGGCTTGGCGATCATCGCCGCTGGGCTGCTGCTCCGTGGCCGCCGTCCCCGGCCGGTCGCCGAGCAGGTCGAAGACCGGTTGCCGGAGCTCGAGAACGTCTGACCGCCTCAACTCAACGGGAATCGACGGCGCGACCGCCAGGTCGCGCCGTCGAACGTGAACAGCTCGACGTGCTCGACCCGTTCCCGCACGGGGAGGCGCGGGGAGAGCTCGGCCTCGACGGCGTCCATCGCGGCGTCGTCGACGCCGTTCGCCACGGTGAGATGTGGAACCACCTCGTCGTACGCTCCCCCGTACGGCGGCGCCTCCGGCCACCGGGCCGTGACCGCCTGCGTCAGCGCGCGGAACGGCTCGGCGGGCTCGGGCGCGAGGTAGAGCAGGTCGGTGAACCTGCCGCAGCTGCCGAACTTCACGTCGAACGCACGCTGCGCCTTGAAGATCGCCTGGAGCTCGTCGAGGCCCTCGTCGTCGATCCGTTCCGGGGGGAGAAACGGGAACAATACGGTGACATGCGCGGGCACGCCCCGCGCCGCGGCGTCGTCATGCTCGGCCCGCCAGCCCTGCACGACCGCATCGGCCGCCGGGAAGAGGACGACTAGCGCGGTCTGACCTGGTTCCAACAACACGAACCCCATGATGACGTCAGCGCGACGCCTCGTCGACCGGTTCCGCCTCTTGCGCCGCGGCTCGCTCCTTCGCCCGTTCGAGCCGAACGACCTTCCATTCGGCATAGAACGACGCGAACGGGATCGTCCCGGCCAGCACCACCAGCCCGGTCTGCTTGAGCGACCAGCGCCGCGAGTACGCGACGACCAGCACGAGCGCGACATAGAACGCGAACAGGTACCCGTGCTTCACGCCGATGAACTGCACGCCCCAGGGGTCGTGCCAGAAGTACTTCAGCGGCATCGCCCAGAACACCAGGGCGAGCAACGTGCAGCCGGTCGCCCACGCGGTGATGCGGTAGACGAAGAACAGGACCCGCGACATGCTCCGACCCTACTTCGGCCCGGATCGTCAGGTCGTGAGGACCCCGTCGTGCAGCATGCCCTTGAGAACGTCGCGCGACGCCTCCAGCGTCCGGTCGATGTCGTCCTCGGAGTGGGCGCCGGAGACGTGGTTGCGCTTGAGGCTCATCGGCAGCATGAAGAAGCCGGCGTCGGTCATGCGACGGTGGAACTCGAGGTAGGCCTTGTCGTTGTTCCGCATCAGGTCGCGATACCCGAGGACCGGGCCGTCCATGAAGTACAGGACGAAGACGGAGCCGAAGCCGGTGACCGAGCCGGCGAAGCCGAACTCGTCCACGATCGACCGCAGGCCGGCCCGCATCCGCTCCCCCAAGGCAGCGGTCCGCGTATAGAACGACGGGTTGTCTCGCAGGTACGACACCGTCGCGATGCCCGCCGCGCAGCCGACCGGGTAGCCGTTGAACGTTCCCAACAGCGCCACGTCCCCGCCGGCGGACGTGAACCGCGACATCAACGTGCGCGGTCCGGCCAACCCGGCCAACGGGAAGCCGTTCGCCACCGCCTTGCCGAACGTCGTCAGGTCGGGCGTGATCCCGCACACCGACTGGTAACCGCCCAGCGTGTGCCGGAACCCGGTGATCACCTCGTCGAAGATCAAGAGCGCACCCTCGGCGGACGTCAGAGCGCGCAGCCCCGTCACGAACTCCTGCGTCGGCAGCAACGCTCCCACGTTGTGTGGGATCGGTTCCAGAATGATCCCGGCGATCTGCTCCGGGTGTGCGGCGAACAAGGCCTGCACGGAAGCCAGGTCGTTGAACTCGGCGATCAACGTCGAAGACAGCGCCTGGGGCAGGATCCCCGCCGACACCGGATCCAGACCGTAGGCCAAGTCGGGAGGCGAGATCACGTTCCGCGCCACCGCGTCGTGCCAGCCGTGATAGCCGCCCTGGAACTTCACGATCAACGACCGTCCGGTCGCCGCCCGCGCCAGCCGGATCGCGTGCGCCGTGGCCTCCGAGCCGCTCATCGCGTTCGTGACCATCTCCGCGGAAGGAATCACCGAGCAGATCAAACGGGCGAACTCGACCTCGGTCGGCGTGACGCCGGCACCGATCAGGTCGACGCCGGACAACGACGAACGCACCGCGTCGTTCACCAGTGGCTCGTTGTGTCCGAGCAGGATCGCCCCGAACGCCGCGTGGTAGTCGACATAGCGGGCACCGTCGGCGTCGGTGATGTACGCACCGTCGGCTTCGGTGAAGGCATAGGGCGCCCCGATGTACCTCGTGGCCGAGTTCACCCCGCCGGGGATCACCTCGCACGCTTCCTCGTAGAGGCTCTGCCCGCGGGGCTTGGCGTTGGTCACCGTTGGTCCTCCGACGTTCCCGTTCGCACGACACGGAATGCTGTTCCAACTCCGGACCATAGGTGGGGCCACGGGTCGTGTCAATCGGATCACGACCGCGTTGAAACGCAGCCCAGATTCTTGACAGCACCCCAGGTCACTCCGATCATGTCGTGACATGGAACGTGGTTCCGCAACTCCCGACAGTCGACCCGAGCAGACCGGCGTGCTCGTGGTCGGCGCCGGCGCGATCGCCAACGAGCACCTCCGCGCGATCCAGGCCGCGAGCACGGCGACGCTGGCCGGCATCGTCGACGTCGACGCGGGCCGAGCGGCCGGCTCGGCACACGCGAACGGCGGTGCCCGTTGGGCCACCGACCTCGCCGAAGCCCTCGCGTGGCCAGAGGTCGACGCCTGCATCGTCTGCACCCCGAACCACACCCATGCCGCGCTGGGACAGCAGATCGCAAGAGCCGGCAAGCACATGCTGGTCGAGAAGCCGCTCGCCACCACCGTCGAGGACGCGACCACGCTGGTCGAGGCTTTCGCCAACCAGCAAACGGTGTTGATGGCCGCGCACACCCACCGCCACTACGACTACGCCCGCGCGGTCAAGGCCGCCATCGACGACGGAACGATCGGCCGCCCGGTCCTGGCGCGGTTCGCGATCCTCGGCGGCTGGATCTGGCCGGACTGGCGCGCGTGGATGATCGACCCGGTCAAGTCCGGCGGCCACAGCCTGCACAACGGCGTCCATCTGCTCGACCTCGTGACCTGGTGGTTCGGCGAGAAGCCCGCGACGCTCTACGTCCGCGGTCAGAAGCAGACCGGCGCGACGCTCGGCGTCTACGACTACCTCGAGATGGTCCTGAAGTACGAGAACGGAGCCACCGCGATCTGCGAGATGAGCCGAGGCCATCGCCCGGCCAACATCGGACACCGCGACGTTCTGGTCGCGGGAACGGAGGGCGAGCTCGCGCTCCCGTGGGACGGCGAGTCCTCGCTCGTGATCGACGAACGAGGCACCAGCCAGATCCCGCCGGTGTCGACGAACGGCTTCCAAGCTCAGCTCGAGGCGTTCCTCGCCGCGATCAACGGCGAGCCAGGTGCGATGTCCGCGGACGAGGGCCGGCGAGCGGTCGCGATGGGTGTCGCCGCCGAACGTTCCATCCAGACTGGTCTCCCGGTCCACCTCGAGGAGGCGGCGTGATCCGCGTCCTGCTCGCCGGCAACGCCGGACTGGGCCCGACCCAGGACCACCAGCGACAGATGTACGCGCCGGCGTTCGAAGCCCACCCGGGCTTCGAGATCGTCGAATTCCCAACGATGGCAGAAGGTCTGGCCTCCGAGCAGGTCGACCTCGTCAGCGTCTGCGTCCCGCTCGACGAACGGGTCGAGACCCTCACCAAGGTCGCGAACGCCGGCAAGCACGCCCTCGTCGACAAGCCGATGGCCAGCTCCGCCCAGGACCTCAGAACGATAGACGAAGCGTTCGAGCAGGCCGGCAAGATCTGCCTGCCGGCACACCACCTGAGGTTCCACCCCACGATCCAGTCCACCAGCGCGGCGATCGCCGGCGGCCGGATCGGACTTCCCTGGAACGTGCAGGCGGACTTCCTCGTCGCCGGCGGCGACCCCTGCCCCGCCGGCGAGCTCGTCAACTTCGCGCTCTACCCGATCGACGTACTCCGCGCGATGACCGGCCTGGCCGTACGCAAGGTCTGGGCCACCGGCGGTACGTTCTGGCACGAGGACTCCCCCGACGACCTCGCGGTCGTCTGCCTCGACCTCGACCACGACGTCACCGCCACGCTGACCGTCGGCCGCACCGCGACGCCGGACGAGACGGGCTTCGCCGTGCACAGGTACCGGGTCAGCGGCTCGCACGGCGTCATGCTGATCGACGCTGCCAAGCCAGCCTTGACAGTGCGAAACGCAGGCGGCAGACAAGAACGCTGGCTGGGCCAGGGCACGGTCACGCGCATGCTCGACGAGCTGAGCTCGGCCATCGAGTCCGGACGGCCGACCACGGTCGGTCCCAAGGACGCGCTCGCCGCCCAGCTCGTCGTCGAGGCAGCGCAAGAGTCCATCGCCAAGGGCATCCCGATCCACCTCGACGGCTCGACCGAGGTTTCGAATGAGGGCGTCCCTCATTCGAATAGGTCGATAGAGGGACGCCCTGATTCGAAACCTGAGGAGGTGTCCTGAGTGCGGCTGCTGAGCTTCGAGCGCGAGGGCCGGAGGTACCACGGCCAGCTCGTCGGCGAAGACGAGGTCAGAGAGCTCGGGCCCGGTGACCTGACCGAGGTGCTCGCCCAGGAGCCCGACTTCGCGACCTGGACCCCGCCGCAGGGGGCGACGCACAAGCTGGCGGACGTCAAGGTCGTCACCCCGATCGCGCGTCCGGGCAAGCTGCTCGGGGTCGCGGCGAACTACCAGGACCACGTCCTCGAGTCCGGCGGCGAACCGCTCGATCGTTCCCGCATCTCCCCTCGCCTGTTCCTGATGCCGCCGACCGCGCTGATCGGCCCGGGCGACGACATCCCGTACCCGAAGGTCAGCCAGGAGGTCGACTGGGAGGCCGAGCTCGCTGTCGTGATCGGCAAGCAGGCAAGGGATGTCGACGAGCGGGACGCGTTGAACGTCGTCGCCGGATACGCCGCGAGCAACGACGTCTCCGCGCGTTCGATGGACTACGGCTACCCGAGGGACACCGACGACAAGGCCGTCTGGTTCTTCGACTGGCTCGCGGGCAAGTGGCTGGACGGCTTCGCGCCCGTCGGCCCGTACCTCATCACCGCGGACGAGATCCCAGACCCGCAGGATCTCCTCATCGAGCTGCGCCGCAACGGCGAGATCCGCCAACAGGGCAGCACGAAACACATGATCTTCAACGTCGCGGAGCTTGTCGCTCACGCCTCCAGGCTGATGACGCTGGAGCCGGGCGACGTCATTCTCACCGGCACGCCGGCCGGTGTCGGTTCGACCACGGGGGACTACCTCAAGTCCGGCGACGAGGTGTCGGTCAGCATCACCGGTTCCGGAGTCGACTTCGGGACCTTGACCAACCGCGTTGCCTGAATATCAAGAAGGGCTGAGATGAAAAGGACCCTCCTCCGCAGGGCAGCGGCGGCAGCGGCCGGACTCGTGCTGGTTGCCACCGTCGCCGCGGCCTGCTCCGACCCGACCGCCGGCGGCACGAATCCCGGTGGTGAGCAGAGCGGCGACCCCAGTGCGGCCGCAGGCTCGAAGACGGTGAACGTCTACCTGTACCAGAAGCCGACCACGTTCTACCCCGCCGCTCCGGCCGCCGGTGCGAACCAGCTCGTGATGTCGACGATCTTCGAGCCGTTGCTCGGGACGAACGACAAGTACGAGCTGATCCCCAAGCTCGCGGAGAAGTGGGCGATCTCCCCCGACGGCAAGACGATCACGTTCAACCTGCGCCAGGGAGTGGTGTGGAGCGACGGCACTCCGTTCACGTCGAAGGACGTGAGCTTCACGTTCCACAAGTTCGCCGACGCGAAGTCCGGCAGTGGGTACGCGCTGAACTTCGCCGGCGTCGAGGGCATCGACGCGTTCCAGAGCGGCAAGGCCCCGACGGTGTCCGGCTTCCAGACGCCGGACGACAACACGTTCGTGATCAAGTCCACGAAGGCCAACGTCGGTCTGCTCGCCCAGGTCGGGGTCTATCTGATCTTCCCCGAGGCCCCGCTCAAGGACGTGGCGATCGACAAGTTCGCCGAGGACAAGTTCTGGAGCAACCCGACCGTCGGCACCGGCCCGTTCACGTTCGTCACGTACAAGACCGACCAGTACGTCGAGGTGAAGGCGAACGCGAAGTACCGCACGAAGGTCGCGATCGACAAGATGTTCCTCAAGCCGGTCACGTCCGACGCGGCGACCGCCTCGTTGCAGAACGGCGAGATGGACATCGTCCAGATCTCCCCCACCGATCTCCAGCGGGTCGAGCAGATGAAGGGCATCACGGTCTCGTCCGGCCCCGGGCCTGGCTTCATCCGGATCGCCTTCGACCTGCAGCAGCCGCGGTTCAAGGACAAGCGCGTCCGGCAGGCGATGGCGTACGCGGTCGACCGGAAGTCGATGGTCGACACGATCCTCGCCGGCAAGGGCACCGTGCAGAACAGTGTCTTCATGGGCGACGCGCTGCCGGCCGACGTCAACCAGTACGCGTACGACCCGGAGAAGGCCAAGGCGCTGCTGAAGGAAGCGGGCTGGGACTCCAGCCAGACCGTGACGATCAACTGGATCCCCGGCCAGCGCGACCGTGACGCCGCGGCGACGATCGTCGAGAGCCAGCTGAACGCCGTGGGCATCAAGGCGAAGCTGAACCAGATCCAGACGCCTGACCTGCCCCCGAAGGACGCCCTGCTGTTCGGCGGCGGCAACTACGTCGTCGAGCCGTGGAACGACCGCGTCCCGATCAGCTGCCAGACCTGGATCCCGAACGGCGGCAACATCCCGCGCTACTGCAACAAGCAGGTCGACTCGCTGATGGAGGAGGCCAACGCCACGCTCGATCGCGACGCGCGGATGGCGCTGTACCAGCAGGCCGCGAAGATCGAGAACGACGAGGTCTCCTACCTGTGGCTGTTCGACCCGGACGCGATCTGGGCGACCAGCAACCGGATCAAGGGCGTGAAGGCGACCGGTGACTTCACCGGCATCTTCTGGAACGCTGCGGAGTGGACGATCGACGACAACGCACGGTGAGGCTCATGCTCGACTTCCGGTTCGCTCAGTTTCGCCCATGTCCAGCATCACGGTGCGGATGTGTCATTCAGGCTGCTTCGACGAACCGGAACTCGAGGTAGACAGAGCACATGGGCGCGTACCTCATCAGGCGGCTGATCACCAACGTCGGAGTGTTGTTCGTGATCTGCGTCGGGCTGTTCATTCTGGTCCGCGCTGTTCCCGGCGACCCCATCGACGTGATGATCCCGCCGGAGGTACGCGGCTCGGCCGGCCCGGAGTTCATCGAGCAGAAGCGCCACGAGTTCGGACTGGACCGCCCGTTGGTGGTCCAGTTCGGAACGTGGTTGGGCGACGCGGTGACCGGCGACCTCGGTTCGTCGTTCCAGTTCCGCCGTCCGGTCACCGGCATGCTGCTCGAGCGAATCGGACCCACCGTGCTGCTGATGGGTACGGCGCTGCTGATCTCGTGGCTGCTCGCGTTCCCGTTAGGCATCCTCGCCGCGCTGAGACGCAACTCGATGGTCGACTACGTGACCGCCGCGTTCAGCCTCGGCGCGATCTCGATCCCGACGTTCTTCCTCGGCATCGGGGCGATCTATGTGTTCTCGTTGAAGCTGCAGGTGCTCCCCTCGTCGGGCATGTCGTCGCCCGACGACGGCAGTGGCCTCGACATCCTGCGGCACTTGGCGATGCCGGCCGTCCTGCTCGGACTGGCCGGCGCGGGACCGTACGTGAGGTACGTCCGCAGCGGGTTGCTCAGTGAGCTGTACGCCGACTACGTGCGCACCGCGATGGCGAAGGGAGCGAGCCGGCTGCGCGCGATCGTGCGTCACGCGTTGCGCAACGCGTTGATCCCGCTCGTCACCGTGGCAGCCCTCTCCATTCCCAACCTGCTCGGAGGTGCGGTGGTCGTGGAGACCGTGTTCTCCTGGCCCGGCATGGGCCAGCTCGCGGTGTCCGCGACGAACGCGCAGGACTATCCGGTCATCACCGGGTTCGCGTTGGTGATCTCGGTGCTGGTGATCGCGAGCAACCTCGCCGCCGACCTACTGTACGCGGTCGTCGATCCTCGGGTGCGGCTCGGATGACCGGCGCCGACCTGACCGCCGCGTCGGCGGTACCGCGCGGGATCAGCAGCCGCTCCCCCGGCGGAATGGCCGTACGCCGGTTCTTCCGCAACAAGATCGCCGTCGCCGGCGCGGTCGTGCTGATCGTGGTCGTCGCGCTGGCGGTGTTCGCGCCGTTGATCTCGTCGTACGACCCGAACGCGGTCGACCTGCGCGCGTTCCGCCAGGCGCCGTCTGCGGAGCACCTGTTCGGTACGGACTCCTCCGGTCGCGACGTCTTCACTCGCGCGATCTTCGCGGGCCGCGTGTCACTCGGTATCGGGCTGTCCGCGTCGCTGATCGCGATCGTGCTCGGCACCTTGCTCGGCGCCATCGCCGGGCTGCTCGGTGGCTGGGTCGACGCGGTCATCATGCGGTTCGCGGACATCATGATGTCGCTGCCGTCGTTGGTCGTGATCCTCGTCGTGGCGGGCATTCTGGGTCCGAGCATCGTGACGCTGATCGTGGCCATCGGGGTGTTCGGCTGGCCGGTCACCGGCCGCGTCGTACGCGGCGCGACGTTGTCCCTGCGCGAGCACGAGTTCATCCTCGCCGCCAACGCGGTGGGCGCGAGCAACTGGTGGCTGATCCGGCGCGCACATCCTGCCTGCCGTTCTCGCGCCGGTGACTGTCGTCGGGACGTTGACCGTCGCCGGAACGATCCTCGTCGAGGCCGCGCTGTCGTTCCTCGGCCTCGGTGTGCAGCCGCCGCAGGCGAGCTGGGGCAACATGCTGATCGACGCGCAGAACCTCACGCTCGTCCAGACGATGCCGTGGCTCTGGTTGCCGCCGGGCATCGCGATCGCTGTCACCGTACTGTCGGTCAACTTCGTCGGCGACGGCCTGCGGGACGCCGTCGACCCGAGGCAGGGGTGAGGCGATGAACGACCAACCCCTGTTGGAGATCCGCGACCTTCGTGTCGAGTTCGACACCGACGACGGTGTCGTCCGTGCCGTCGACGGCGTGAGCTTCGACGTGTTCCCCGGCGAGGTGCTCGGCGTCGTCGGCGAGTCCGGCTCGGGCAAGAGCGTCACCGCGATGAGCATCCTCGGGCTGATCCGGCAGCCGCCGGGCAAGATCACCGGCGGCACGATCGGGTTCCGTGGCAAGGACCTGCTGCGGATGAAGCCGAAGGAGCTGCGGCGCGTACGCGGCAACGACATCGCGATGGTGTTCCAGGACCCGATGACCGCGCTCAACCCGGTCATCACCGTCGGGCAGCAGATCACCGAGGCGCTGCACCTGCACAACGCCAACCTCGGCGCGGCCGGTGCCCGCGAACGGGCGGTCGCACTACTCGCGCTGGTGGGCGTTCCGGATCCGCCGGCGAGGTTCCGGCAGTATCCGCACGAGTACTCCGGCGGCATGCGGCAACGCGCGATGATCGCGATGGCGATCGCGAACGATCCGGCGCTGCTCATCGCGGACGAGCCGACGACCGCGCTCGACGTCACGATCCAGGCGCAGGTGCTCGCCCTGCTGCGCAAGGCCGCGCGGGAGACCGGTGCGGCGACGATCCTCATCACCCACGACCTCGGCGTGATCGCCGAGCTCGCGGACCGGATCGTGGTGATGTACGCGGGCCGCATCGTCGAGACCGGCGACGTCAAGAGCATCTTCGCCAACCCGCGGCACCCGTACACGCGCGGCCTGCTCGACAGCCTCCCCCGGCTCGACCAGGACACCGACGAGCTGAAGCCGATCGCCGGCAGCCCGCCGAGCCTCATCGACGTACCGTCCGGGTGCGCGTTCCATCCGCGCTGCGCGGTCAGCCAGGGACGGGAACGGTGTCGTACCGAACGGCCCGAGCTCGAGGTCGCCGCCACCGGCCAGCTCAGCGCCTGCCACTTCCACGCCGAGCTCAGGCCGGCGAAGCAGCCCGAGGAGGCGTCGGCATGAGCGAGGCGATCCTCGAAGCGCACAACCTGGTCAAGCACTTCCCCATCCGCAAGGGGCTGTTGCGGCGGCAGACCGGCGCGGTGCAGGCCGTGGACGATGTGAGTTTCGCCTTGCAGCGTGGGCGAACGCTGGGTCTCGTCGGTGAGTCGGGTTGTGGCAAGTCGACGACCGGGCGGCTGCTCGTTCGGTTGTTGCCGCCGACGTCGGGACGGATCGTCTACCAGGGCACGGACCTCGCGTCCATGGATCCGGCGGCGATCCGGCGACTGCGCAGCGAGATCCAGATCGTCTTCCAGGACCCGTACTCCTCGCTCAGCCCGCGGCTCACCGTCCACGAGATCGTCGCCGAGCCGCTGCGGATCCACGGCCGGTACAAGGACGGCGGCAAGCAGCGGGTCGGTGAGCTGCTCGAGCTCGTCGGCCTCTCCCCCGAGCACGCCAACCGGTACGCGCACGAGTTCTCCGGCGGGCAGCGGCAGCGCATCGGCATCGCCCGGGCGCTCGCGCTCGACCCGAAGGTGCTGGTGCTCGACGAGCCGGTGTCCGCGCTCGATGTCTCGATCCAGGCACAGGTCGTCAATCAGCTTGCCCAGTTGCAGAAACGGCTCGACCTGGCGTACCTGTTCATCTCCCACGACCTGTCGGTGGTGCGGCACATCTGCGACGACGTCGCGGTGATGTACCTCGGCAAGATCGTCGAGATCGGCACCCGTCAGGACATCTTCGAGCGGCCGACGCATCCCTACACGCAGGCGCTGCTGTCCGCTGTTCCGGTTCCGGATCCGGTGGGACGAGACGAACGCGAGCGCGTGCTGCTGAAGGGCGACGTGCCGAACCCGGCGAAGCCGCCCTCGGGGTGCCGGTTCCGTACGCGCTGTCCGAAGGCCGACCAGCTGTGCGCCGGGCAGGAGCCGGCGCTCATCGACCGGCTGGGCGACGGGCACCCGAGCGCGTGCCACTACCCGGAACGGATCGACGTGCTCGCCACCTCGTCCGGGAGGCCTGGCTCGTGACGGACCTGGTGTTGCGCGGGGGTTTGCTGGTCGACGGCACGGGTGCGCCCGCCCGGCCGGCGGATGTGGCGATCACCGGCGGGCGCATCTCCGCTGTCGGCTCGGTCGGCTCGGTCGGCTCGGTCGGTGAGGCGGTGCGGACGATCGACGTGTCCGGACGGGTCGTCGCGCCCGGGTTCGTCGACCTGCACAGCCACTCGGACGTGACCTTGCTGAGCAACCCCGCCGCGCCGAGCAAGGTACAGCAGGGCGTGACGACCGAGGTCGTGGGCAACTGCGGGCTCGGCACGTTCCCGTTCGCCGGCGACGCGGGCGAGCTGCGGAACGCCGTCAGCTTCCTCGACCGCGATCCCGCGGTGGCGTGGAGCTGGACCGACTTCGACGGGTACGTCGCCGCGCTGACGGCCGCGGGTCCGGCGGTGAACGTCGCGACGCTCGTCGCCCATGTGCCGCTGCGTCTCAGCAGTGGTGGCGATCTCGTCCGGCTGCGCGGCCTGCTCGCCGAGGCGCTGGCCGCGGGCGCCGCCGGAGCGTCGACGGGTCTGGCGTACGCGCCGCTCCACGACGTCGGCGAGGACGAGCTCGCCGCGATCGGCGAGACCGTCGCGGCGGCGGACAAGCTCTTCGCCTGGCACCTCCGCGACTACGCCGACGAACTGCTTCCCTCGGTCGAGCAGGCGGTCCGGGTCGCGGAACTGACCGGCTGCCGGACGCAGATCTCGCATCTCGTCGCCGTCGGCCGGCGCAACTGGGGCAAGGTCAAGCTGGCACTCGACCGCATCGACGAGGCGCGCGGCCGCGGCATCGACGTCGGAGTCGACGTCTACCCGTACCTCGCCGGCAGCACGGTGCTCGCCCAGCTGCTGCCCGACCTCGACGACCATCCGCTGGAGTGGACCGACATCACGCTCGCGACCGGTGTCCCGGACTCGCTGGTGGGACGGACGATCGCCGACCTCGACGGGGACGGTGCCGACGTCGTACGCGCGTTGGTCGCCGCCCATCCGACCGCGACGATGATCGCCGGCGGCCGGAGTGAGGACGACCTGCTCGCCGTTCTCCATCATCCGGCGGCGGTCGTCGGGTCGGACGGGTTCGCGCTCGACGCCGCCGGTCCGACCGGCGAGGGGCTGACGCATCCCCGTTCGTACGGCTGCTATCCGCGGCTGCTCACCGACTACGTCGGCGCGGGCCGGCTGACGCTCGAGCAGGCGGTCGCGAAGTGCACGTCGCTGCCCGCGAAGCGGATCGGGCTGCTCGACCGTGGGATGGTGGCGGAGGGGTACGCGGCGGACGTCGTCGTTCTGGACCGAGAGCGGCTCGCCGACCGTTCGACCTACGTCACCCCGCATGCCTATCCCGAGGGCGTGGAAGTCGTGATCGTCAACGGGTCGGTTGTGGTACACAACGAGGCTCACGCGTCGACGCCGGCCGGTGTGGTGCTGAGGCTCAAAGAGGATCGGAGACAGTCGTGGCACGAGTAGTCAGGACCGGGCCAACCGCGGTGGTCGACGACGAACGGCCAGCCTCGGCCAACTATCACGCGCACGCCCTGGCGCGAGGCCTCGCGCTGCTCGAGCTGCTGGCGAACGGGCCGCAGCCGATGACGCTGACCGAGTTCCACCGGCGGACGAAGATGCCGAAGAGCACGCTCGTCCGGTTGCTCGCGGTGCTGACCGAGGCGGAGTTCATCGTGCGCGTCGACGAGCGTCCGGCGTTCCGGCTCGCGCACAAGGTGCTGACGCTGTCGACCGCGTACGTCGCGAGCCTCGACGTGTCGGAGACCGCCGGCAAGTACCTCGCTTCGCTGTCGGAGAAGACGGGGCACACCGCGAACCTCGGTATCCTCGACGGCGACCAGGTGCTGCACCTGTGCGTGCACGAGCCGGACCGGCCGATCCGCTTCACCGCGATGGCGGGCTCGCGGGCGTCGGCGTACTGCACGGGTCTCGGCAAGGTGCTGCTGGCGAACGTGGCGACGGACCGGATCGGGCTGCACACGCCGGAGGAGCCGTACCCGCCGCGGACGGAAGCGACGATCACCACGCAGGAGCAGCTGACCAAGGAGCTGCGGAAGATCCAGCGGCGTGGCTACGCGTTCGACGACAACGAGTGGAGCATCGGTCTGCGCTGCCTCGCGGTGCCGGTGCCGATCGCGGACGTCGGTGTGGCCGCGTTGAGCGTGGCGGGTCCGGCGGCGGAGTTCGTGAACGACCGGCACGCGGGGTATCTGGAGTCACTGCGCGAGGCCGTGGCGGACATGGCTGCGGACGCGGATCTCGTTGCGGTGTTGAGCATTACGTACAAGTCGTTGTTGCCGGCTGAACAGGGTGGCAAGTCGTGATCGACGTTCATACGCACTGTCTTCTCGAGGAGCACTGGGGCTGCGAGTACCACGACCACTGGCAGCCGGTCTACGGCGATCCTTGGGTGGACGTGACGCCCGAGGCGTACGACGAGGCGATGCGCGGGGTGAAGGCGGCGTTCGTCTTCGGGCTGCGCGCGACGGCGGCCGGGGTCGGGACGCCGAACGACTTCGTGGCGAAGTTCTGCGAGTCGACGCGTACCGAGACGATCGGCTTCATGGCGCTGGACCCGACGGATGCCGACGTGCTGGAGCAGATGGCGGACGGGGTCGCTCGGGGCTTGCGCGGGATCAAGCTGTACCCGGTGTTGGCGCTGTTCGACCCGCGGGACGCGCGCTTCGACCCGTTCTACGAGGCTGCGTTGTCGTACGGGCTCGTGCTGCTCTGGCACATGGGCGCGACGCCGAGCCCCGTCGGGGACCTGTCGGTGAGCCAGCCGCTGGTGGTCGACGAGGTGGCGCGGCGGTACCCGAACCTGGTGCAGATCATCGCCCACCTGGGGCATCCGTGGCAGCGCGAGACGATCGTCGTGCTGCGGAAGAACCGGCGAGTGTTCTCCGACGTGTCGGCGAACTGGGCGCGGCCGCAGGACGGCTTCCACGCGCTGGTGCGGGCGCAGGAGTGGGGCGTGGTCGACAAGCTGCTGTTCGGCTCGGACTACCCGGTCTGGACACCGGCCGAGGCGATCGCGGGGTTGCTGGCGCTCGGCGACATGAAGCCGGCCGGCCTGCCGTGGATCGAGCCGTCGACCATCGACCACCTGCTGGACTCCGACCCCCGCGCCGCCCTCGGCCTCGCCTAGCCCGCCCGCCAGGCAGCGGGTTGTTGGACAGATGTCGGCTTCTATCCCGAGATCTGTCCAACAAGTCGATCGCCACCCACCACCCGCCACCAGCCACCAGCCACCAGCCACCAGCCACCAGCCACCAGCCAACTGGAGCGTCGACGAGTTGTTAGACAGATATCGGGCTCTATCCCGAGATCTGTCCAACAAGTCGATCGCCACCCACCACCCGCCACCAGCCACCAGCCACCACCACCACCAGCAGCCAACTGGAGCGTCGGCGAGTTGTTAGACAGATCTCGGGCTCTATCCCGAGATCTGTCCAACAAGTCGATCGCCAGCCGCCACCCGCCACCGCCAGTCGCATGTGAGGTCACGCCGATGAGCGTCACGTTCCGTCCCGCCACTCCGGGCGATGCCGAGGCGGTGGCGTTGCTGCATGCCGACAGCTGGCGGCGGTTCTATCGGGGTGCGTTCGCCGACTCGTACCTCGACGGCGACCTCGAGACCGAGCGTCGGACGGTGTGGGCGGGTCGGCTCGCCGATCCCACCAGCGCTGTGACGGTCATCGCCGAGGACGAGCTCGGCTTCGCCGGGTTCGTGCACGTCGCGCTCGACCACGACGCGGAGTACGGCAGCCTCCTCGACAACCTGCACGTCATGCACGACCGGCAGCGGTCCGGCATCGGTCGCGCTCTCCTGGTTCGCGCCGCCGAGGGCGTTGTCGCGCACGCCGCCCGCCCCACCTTCTACCTGTGGGTGCTCGAGCAGAACACCCGAGCCCAGGCGTTCTACCAAGCCCAGGGCGGCCAGCTCGTCGGCCGCGAGCCCGTCAACAGCCAGCCGCCGGAGCGGCTCAACGGCACCCCGTACGGTCTCCGCGTCGTCTGGCCCGACGCCAGAACCCTCAACCCACGTTAATCGGGTCGCGCTCCCCCACCGTTCTGGATATCCTGACCGGCCGACAAATCCCCGGATCCCCTTCTTCCGGGGCACAGTGACGCCTTGCACCACCGAGAACCCCCCTGCCCTTTGGCATGGGGGAACTTCGGCGTGCCCGCACACACTCCGACTCCACGAAAGGAGGCATCATGCGGCTCTACGCGGCGGTCGCCTGGCGAAGCTTTCGCCGGTACTCGACCTACCGCGCGGCAACAGCTGCCGGAGCGTTCACCAACACCATCTTCGGATTCATCATGGCCTACACCTACATCGCGCTGTGGGAGGCCAGACCCGGGCTCGGCGGGTACGACACCGCCGAAGCCCTCACCTACGTCTTCATCGGCCAGTCGCTGCTCGCGCCGATGGCGCTGTTCGGCGGCGGTTTCGGCGACGAGCTCGCCGAGCGCATCCGCACCGGAGACGTCGCCATCGACCTCTACCGGCCTGTCGACCTACAGACGTGGTGGTTCGCCGCCGATCTCGGGCGAGCAGGATTCCAGTTTCTGGCAAGGGGAATCCCACCCACCATCGTGGGTGCGCTGATCTTTCCTCTTGCGTTTCCAGCGAACCCGATCACCTGGCTCGCGTTCCTCGTCGCGGTCGTCCTCGGCCTCGTGGTGAGCTTCGCGATCCGCTACATCGTCACGCTGTTCACGTTCTGGCTGCTCGACCTGCGCGGGATCCAGACAGCGGCGGGGCTCGTCGGGATGTTCATGTCCGGCATGCTCCTCCCCCTCACGCTCTTCCCCGACGTGCTGGCCCAGACAGCCCTGCTGCTGCCCTGGTCCAGCGTCCTGCAGATCCCCGTCGACATCCTGCTCGGCAAGCATCAGGGCGTCGAGGTGCTGCAGTCGTTCGGATTCCAGGCAGCCTGGGCACTCGTCCTCCTTCTCATCGGACGCGCCATCACGGCGGTCGCTACGTCGAAGGTGGTGGTCCAAGGTGGTTGACGGACTCCGCGCGTTCTGGTGGATGTCGATCCTCTGGATCCGCTCGGCGCTGATCTACCGCGGCTCGTTCCTGCTCTTGGTCGGGAGCCAGTTCGTCATCACGGGGCTGGACTTCGTCGTCATCTTCATCATGTTCAGCCACACGCCACAGCTCGGCGGTTTCGATCTCGCGGAGGTCGCATTCCTGTACGGCGCGTCCGGCGTCGCGATGGGGCTTGCGGACCTGCTGGTCGGCAACAGCGAACGGATCGGGCGGAAGATCCGCACCGGCGAGTTCGACGTGATGATGATCCGGCCCGTGCCCGTGTTCATCCAGTCCGCCGCCGACAACTTCGGCATCCACCGGTTGGGCCGCGTGATCCAGGCGGTCGTCATCTTCGGCTGGTCGATCACCGTGCTCGACCTCCACTGGACCTGGGACCGAGTCCTGCTGACGATCGTCATGGTGGTCTGCGGAACGGTCATCTTCAGCGCGATCTTCGTGCTCGGCGGCGCGTTCCAGTTCGCTGCCACCGACGCGGCCGAGGTCGCGAACGCCTTTACGTACGGGGGAAACTTCCTCACCCAGTACCCGCCAACGATCTTCGCGCGGGAGGTCGTTCTGCTCGCTCTCTTCGTGATCCCGCTCGGCTTCGTCAACTGGATGCCATCCCTGTACATCCTCAGCCATCCCGACCCCCTCGGCCTGCCGACGGCGTTCCAGTTCGCGTCGCCGGTCGCCGCCCTCCTGCTCTCCGCCGTCGCCGCGCTCGCCTGGCGGGCCGGCGTTCGCAACTACCGAAGCACCGGGAGCTGACATGTCCCTGATCGAGCTGCAAGACGTCGCCAAGACCTTCGTCGTACGGCGAAAATCCGGCCGTTTCCGTCGCGCCAAGTCCGAGGTGCACGCCGTCGCCGGGCTGTCGTTCGCGGTGGAGCGCGGCGAGATGGTCGGCTACATCGGGCCGAACGGTGCCGGCAAGTCGACCACGATCAAGATGCTCACCGGCATCCTCGTTCCGTCGTCGGGTGTGCTGCGGGTCGCCGGGATCGAGCCGTCGCGGGACCGGATCGCGCTGGCCCGGCGGATCGGCGTGGTGTTCGGGCAGCGGACCACGCTGTGGTGGGACCTGCCGCTGCGTGACTCGTACGGTCTGCTCCGGCGGATCTACAAGATCCCGGACGCGCGCTACACCTCGAACCTCTCGCGACTGGTCGAGCTGCTCGACCTCGGCGACCTGCTCGACGTACCCGTTCGTCAACTGTCGTTGGGACAACGGATGCGCGGCGACATCGCGGCCGCGTTGCTGCACGACCCCGAGGTGCTCTATCTGGACGAGCCGACGATCGGGCTCGACATCGTCAGCAAGGCGCGGGTGCGGGACTTCCTGCGCGAGCTGAACGCCACGGCCGGCACGACGGTGCTGCTGACCACGCACGACCTGACCGACATCGAGCACCTCTGCAAGCGGGTGATGGTGATCGACCACGGGCAGCTCGTGTACGACGGCGGGCTGGACGGGCTGCACGAGCGGGGTGAGAGCGAACGGACGCTGGTCGTCGACCTCGCCGAACCGCAGGGCCCGGTCTCGATCGAAGGCGCGCGGGTGGTGAAGGTCGACGGACCGCGGCAGTGGCTCGCGTTCCCCGCCGCTTCGAGCGCCGCGCCCTTGGTCGCCGCGGTGGCCGAGCGGTACCCGTTGCTCGACCTGTCGATCCAGGAGCCGGAGATCGAGGCGGTGATCGCGCGGATCTACGCGGAGGGGCTCAGCCGGCCAGCGTGAGGACGATCAGCGCGACGTTCAGCACGATGATCAGCGCCGCGGCGATGCTGGCGAGGATCGTGGTGACTCGGTGGTTGGCGTTCTCGTTCATGGTGGCGGTGATCCACACGAGCGGGATCAGGGCGAACGGAACGCCGAACGAAAGGATCACCTGGGACAGGACGAGCGCCCAGGTCGGCTCGACGCCGACTACGAGGATGCCGAGCGCGGGGATGAGTGTGACCAATCGTCTTACCAGCAAAGGGATTCGCTTCCGCAGCAGGCCTTGCATGATCACCGCGCCGGCGTAGCAGCCGACCGAGGTGGAGGCGAAACCGGACGCGAGCAGGCCGATCGCGAAGAACGTCGCGACGACCACGCCGAGCGTCTGCTCGAGCCCCGCGTGCGCGCCGGGGAGCGTGTCGACGCCTTCGCGTCCGCTCAACGTGCTGGCGGCGGCGAGGACCATCGCGAGGTTGACGCTGCCGGCGAGGATCATCGCGAGGACGACGTCGATGCGGGTCGCGGTCAGGACCTGCTTGAGGCGTGCGCCGGTCGGTCGGCCGTGCCGGTCGCGGGCGAGCGCGGAATGCAGGTAGACCGCGTGTGGCATGACGGTCGCGCCGAGCATGCCGGCGGCGAGCAGGACGCTGTCCGCTCCGGCGAAGCGGGGCACGAGCCCGTCCAGCACTCCCCCGGGGTCGGGCGGGGAGGCCACGAGGCTGGCAAAGAAGCCGATCGCGATCACGAGGAGGAGTGCGGTGACCGTACGTTCGAACGGTCGTTGCCCGCGCCGGTCCTGGATCGCGAGCAGTGCCATCGACACGACGCCGGTGATGACGCCACCGACGACCAACGGCAGGTCGAACAGCAGCTGCAGCGCGATCGCGCCGCCGACCACCTCCGCGACGTCGGTGGCGACCGCGACGAGCTCGGCCTGGCCCCAGTAGGCGAGCCTGACCGGAGTCGGGAGCCTGGCGCGGACCGCCTCGGGCAGCGACTGGCCGGTGACGAGGCCGAGCTTGGCGGAGAGGTACTGGACCAGGCCGGCCATCAGGTTGGCGGCGACGATCACCCAGACGAGCAGATAGCCGTAGGTGGCGCCGGCGGTGACGTTGGTGGCGACGTTGCCGGGATCGACGTACGCGATCGCCGCGACGAACGCCGGCCCGAGGAGGGTCAGGCTGGCTCGTGCGCGGCTGGTCTTGTCTCGTAGGCCGGCTCTCACTAGATGTCGATCATTCTGGAGAGGATGCGGCGAACGGTGGCGCGCTCCGCCTCGTCGAGCTCGATCTCCGGGGCGTACCTGCGGAACCTCGCCACCGAGATCGTGCGGACCTGCTCGGTGATGACCCAGCTCGCCGCGCTCGCGACGTGGACGCGGTGCAGCCAGCGGGGGCGTTCGACGGAGGTCAGCGGCAGAACGGTCACCAGCTCGGCGTTGGTGAGGGCGAGATGGAAGCGCGAGGAGACGACCAGCGCCGGCCGATCCTTGCCCTGCTCATGGCCGCGGATGGGCTCGAGGTCGACGAACCACACCTGCCCCGGCTCGACCGGCGGACTCACCAGCCGTCAGCGATCGGCGCGTCAGCCTTGGCGAGCTCTTCCGCCTCGGAGACATAGTCGGCCCAGCCCCGCGGATCGTCCTCCCGGAACTCCCGCACAGCGGCGACGGCCATCGCCTCCCAGTGCTCGTCGATGAGCCGCCTGATCGTCTCGTCCGCGGACACCCCGCCGTAGTCCTCGCGGGCGATCCGCAGGACTTCCTCTCGAGTCTCGTCACTCACGCGCAGCACGAGGACAGTCTACCTCGCTGTCAACAGGTCTGTTAACAGGCGCGTATCACCAGGCAGACCGGACCGCGGCTGCTGCCAGGTGGCCGTGGTGGCTGAGGTGGCGATGGCCGGCGGTGATGGTGCGGGTGGCGACCATCGCACGGCGATGGCCGGGGCAGACAGATGGAGGCGCTGGCGGGTCGGCCGATGGTCGGCCGAGCGAGCTGGCCAGGTGGGCAAGGGTGGCCTGCAGACCCCATGTGTCTCAGCTCGTGGTCAGCGGAAGGATGATCGCGTGCCTCGCGACCGGTTCGGCGTTCCGACGATGTTGATCGTCTCGCTCGCGTTCGGCACCGTGCTCAACCCGCTCAACTCGTCCATGATCGCGGTCGCGCTCATCGGCCTCGAGCGGCACTTCGAGGTCGGCGTGGCCACTGCCAGCTGGCTGGTCTCGGGCTTCTATCTCGCGGCGGCGGTCGGGCAGCCGCTCATGGGACGGTTCGCGGATCTGTTCGGGGCGCGCAGGCTCTTCGTCGGCGGGCTGGTCCTGGTCGCGATCGCCTCGATCCTGGCGCCGTTCGTGCCCGGGTTCTGGTGGCTGGTCGGGCTGCGCGTCGTCCAGGCGATCGGTACGTCGGCCGCGTTCCCCTCCGCGCTCGTCCTGCTCCGCCAGGCTGACGGACCCGAGGCGACCAGGCCGCCGGCGAGCGCGATGGCAGCGCTCACGGTGGCCGCCTCCACCAGCGCGGCGCTGGGGCCGGTGATCGGCGGGTTCCTCGTCGCGTTCGCCGGGTGGCAGGCGGTCTTCCTCGTGAACATCCCGCTCACGATCACCGGCGTGATCCTCGGCCTGCGCTTCCTCCCCAAGGAGCAGTACGCCCGGCCGACCACGAAGATCACCGTCGACATCCCCGGCATCGCCCTCTTCACCGGCGGTCTCGGCGGCCTGCTCGTCTTCCTGCTCTACCTCGACGACCAGCCGCGCTGGTGGCTGCTGGCCGCGTTCGCCGTCCTCGCGACCCTGCTCGTCGTCCGCGAACGAAGCGTCGACGAGCCGTTCCTCGACGTCCGCGGCCTCGCCGCCAACCCCGCCCTGACGTCGGTTCTGCTCCAGCAGGGCCTGACCAACCTGATCTTCTACTGCGTGTTCTTCGGCCTCCCGATGTGGCTCGAGTCCGTCAGAGGCTTCGGCGCGAACGAGGTCGGCCTGCTCGTCCTGCCGATCGCCGCGATGGGCGTGCTGACCGTGCCGATCGCGGCGCGCGTCGTACGAAGCCGCAGCTCACGTACCGCCCTCGTCTTCGGCACCGCCGTCGTGCTCGCCGCCACTCTGCTGATCCAGGGCATCAACAGCAGCACGCCGATCATCGTGCTCGTCGGCATCGCGCTGCTGCTCGGAATCCCCAACGGGTTCAACAACTTCGGCCTGCAGACCGCGCTGTACGAGGCCAGCCCGCCGGACCGGACCGGGTCGTCGGGCGGGCTGTTCCAGACGTTCCGCTACCTCGGCGCGATCATGTCGACGAGCGTCTTGGGCATCGTGTTCGAGCAAGATCTCAGCGACGACGGGCTGCACAACGTGGGCTGGGTGATGACCGTGCTGGCGGTTCTCCTGCTCACCATGGCGATCCTGCTGCGCCGGAGCAGCGGGAGAAGCCGGCCGGAGTGAGTACGCTCGGCAACACGCACGCTGGCCGGACCGGCCCACCAGCGTTTGCCGAGAGGTCACGCGGCGTTGTCTGCCCAGTTCCTGGACCTATTCGTAACACCTTGTAGTCGCCACGGCACCTTCCGCTGAAGATGGCCACTGAGCGTCATTTTGGATACGCTCCCCAGCGTTGCGGGGGCAGCAATCGGGTCAGTGGGGAGGAACGTCACGATGCCCGGACGCCATTCAGGCGCCGCCCGCCGCAGAACGATTCGACCGAGCCGTCTTCTCGCGGCCGCGGGCGGGACGTTGGCGGTTGTCCTCATCGCGTTCATCGGCGCCCGCGCGCTCGACCGTCCCGCCTCCGCGCGCGACGACGTCTGCTCGGGCACGTTCCGGGTCGATGTCGCTGCCGCACCGGAGATCGTGGCTCCCGTCCGCGCTTTCGCCGACGAGATCGCCGACGACAACGTCTCCATCGGCGGTGCCTGCCTGGTGTTCGAGGTACGGGCAGAGGACCCGGCGGAGACGTTCGGCAAGTTGGCCCAACCCGAGCCGCGAGACCTTCCCCAGCTCTGGATTCCCGACACGATCGAGTGGATCAACCGTACGGGCATCCCTCCAGGCCGCGTGACCTCGCTCAGCCCGTCGGTCGCGGCATCACCACTCGTCCTCGCATCGAGCCAAGCCACAGCCGCGCAGCTCGCGTCGAAGAAGGCCTCGTGGGCTTCGCTCGCGGGCTCGGCGCCGACGATGTTCAGCAGCCCGGAGACCTCGGGCACCGCGTTCTCGGCCCTGCTCGGTGTACGTCGGTCCTCGCCGAACGACACGCCCGAGAAGGCGCGGCGCAATCTTGGCGGCACGATCGTCCGGAACACGCCGTACCGGGTCGCGAATCTCGCCGGCCAGCTCGACCGCGCCGCGGACCCGAGCGGCCTGAAGTCGGCGATCCCGACAACCGAGCAGCAGGTGCTCTCCTACCTCAAGGTCCATCCGGACGCGGACATCGTGCAGACGGTCCCCACCGCCGGAACCGTGCTGATGGAGTACCCGCTGCTCGCCATCCTGGGTGACGAGGGCAAGCGCAGCCAGATCAACAACGCCGGCGCGACGTTGCTGCAGTACGTCGACGCCGATCGGTCCCGGAGCACGATCCACAACGCCGGCTTCCGCGACTACCGCGACCTCGCGCCGCCCAACTCCAACGTGAAGACCGGCAATCTCAAGGTGCTGAACCCGCTCGACTTCGACGCGGACGACGTGCTGCGGAGCTGGGCCGCGATGACGATCGAGCCGAAGATGCTCGCGATCATGGACGTGTCCGGTTCGATGAACGAGTCGGCCGGCCTGAAGACGCGGATCGACCTCGCCGAGGACGCGCTCCGCACCGCTATGACCTACCTGCCGGACACGGCGGAGATGGGCCTTTGGGCGTTCTCCCAAGGCCTCGGGCCGGAAGGGGTCGACCACATCGGGCTCACCGGGATCGAACCGCTGGGCGCGGTCCATCGGGCCACGCTGACGAGCCGGATCGCCGGCCTGTCGGACCGGGTGGGCCGGAACACCGCGCTCTACGACACCATTCTGGCCGGGTACCAGACCGCCCGCTCGAACTTCGACGGGTCCCGGTTCAACACCGTCGTCCTGATCACCGATGGCAAGGACGACAACCGAAGCAAGCTCAAGCTCGAGCCGCTCCTGGCCGAGCTGAAGCGGTTGAACGACCCGGCCCGTCCGGTGGAGCTGATCATGGTCGGCGTCGGTAAGGGCACCGATGTCGCCACGCTCCAGCGCATCGCCGCGACGACGGGCGGCCGGGCCTATCAAGCCGCGGACCCACGGTTCATGGAGGGCATCATCATCGACGCCCTACTTCGGCGGCAGTGCGCCAGTGGCTGCTGAGGGCGAGATGCGAAGTGTCTGAATTGATGAGTTTGGCCGGTCTGAGACAGGTCGGTCGAACCCGTGGTGATGCCGCAGAGGCGACGCATATTGTTAACCACGGCCAAAACGGGCTGTCCCAGATGTCCTCAATGTGCGCTGTTTTACCGCCTTGACCGGCAGCTATGACGCCGTGTAGTCAATCGGGCACAGATTCACCCCATTGACCACGGAGTGTCACTTTCCTGTACTCTCGGCGCGTCGTACAGGGGGGAACTGGAGGACTGTACCCACATGCCCGGACGTCATGCCGCGTCAAACGGGCCTCGTCGACCCGATCGGCCTACACCGGATCGTCAGGCTTACAGTGCGCCCAGCCGTGGCCTACGCGGCCACGGTCGCGTGCTAGCTGCTGCTGCGGCGATTCTCGGCGTGGTGTTGATCGCGTACGTCGCGGTCCAGGTCTTCGACAAGAACCAGAACGTCGCCAAGCGCCCGACCTGCACGGGGTCGCAGGAGGTGGCGATCTCGGTCACGCCAGAGCTCGAGGCACCCGTTCGCGCGATCGCCAAGCAGATCACCGACGACAAGGCCGCGGTGAACGACATCTGCCTGTCGTTCACGGTCCGGGGCGTCCCCTCGATCGAGGTCTTCAACCTGCTCGCGAACGGCGATGACGACTCCGACACGCCGAACCTGTGGATCCCCGACTCGGAGATGTGGCTGAGCCGGACCGGAGTCCTCGGCGACCGCTTGCTGCCGATGAAGGCGTCGATGGCACTGTCCCCGCTCGTGGTCGCGGCCACGAAGGGCGAGGCGCAGAAGCTCCGGCCGATCGCCGGCAACTGGGCCGATCTGACCTCCAAGGGCAAGATCGCGCTCGCCGACCCGGACAAGTCGATGACCACGCTGCAGGCGCTGCTCGGGATCCGGCGGACGCTCCGCGGCGACCGGGTGGAGTCCCGCGAACGCATCGGCCGCACGATCATCGAGCGCGCGCAGGACCGGGTGAAGGACCTCACCGAGGAGCTCGGCCGGGCGTCGACCGGCCTGAAGCACGCCGTACCGACGTCCGAACAGCAGTACCTGAAGACGGCGAAGGCGAACCCGGACGCCGACCTCGCGGCGGTCGTTCCGACGACCGGAACGGTGATGTTCGACTACCCGATCTACGCGGTGATGCTCGGCAACGAGGACGTCGAGCTCGACCCGACGATCGAGGCCGGCAAGACGCTGATCCGGTACGCCGAGAGCGAGGCCGGGAAGAAGATCATCCACGACGCCGGCTTCCGCGACGCGGTCTCCAAGTCCGTACCGGACCCGAAGGCGGTGAAGCTGCCGCCCGAGCTCAAGCCGGTGCTGGCACCGACCGACGCCGACGACATCCTGCGTACGTGGGCCGCCGTCACGCTCGACCCGCGGCTGCTCACGGTCGTCGACGTGTCGGGGACGATGGGCAGCAAGGCTGAAGGCAGTCGATCGACCCGGATCGAGCTCGCCCGCCAAGCCGCCAAGACGGCACTGTCGTACTACCCGAACTCGGCGAAGTTCGGTATGTGGATCTTCTCGCAGAACTTGGGCCCGAGCGGTGAGGACTACCGTCAGCTGGTCCCGGTGGAGGCGCTGGATCCCGCTCATCGCAGCAACACCGAGAAGGCTCTGGACGGGCTGCCACGCCAGGTCGCCGGCGGCACGGGCCTCTACGACACCGTGCTCGCGGCGTACCGCTCGGCCCGGCAGAACTTCGAGAGCGGTCGGTCGAACACGATGGTGTTGCTGACCGACGGCAAGGACGACAACGTCTCCAACACCACCCTGGAGACGCTGGTCCGGCAGCTCCGGAACGAGACGACCGCGGACAAGCCGATCCAGGTGATCCTCGTGGGTCTCGGCCCGGACGCCGATATCGCCGTCCTGCGGCAGCTCGCCGACGCGACGGGCGGCCAGGCGTTCAAGGCGCAGAACACCGAGGACATGCAGAGCATCGTCATCGACGCTCTCCTCAGCCGAGAGTGCCGAGGCTCCTGCCGGATCTGACGACTGACGATCCGTTGGGTAGACCCGCGAGACGACTGTTGTCGTCGCCGGGCCGGTACAGGGTGTTCACCGCGCTCCTGGTCTGGTGTGGCGTCCGGAGGGGATCCTTATTGGTCGAGTCGACTGTCGTCGCCGGGCCGGTACAGGGTGTTCACCGCGCTCCTGATCTGGTGTGGCGTCCGGAGGGGATCCTTATTGGGCGAGTCGACTGTTGTCGTCGCCGGGCCGGTACAGGATGTTCACCGCGCTCCTGGTCTGGTGTGGCGTCCGGAGGGGATCCTTATTGGTCGAGCGAGTCGTCGCGGACTCTGTTGTCGTCGCCGGGCCGGTACAGGATGTTCACCGCGCTCCTGATCTGGTGTGGCGTCCGGAGGGGATCCTTCCTACCAGCCGTTCTTGCGGGCCCTCGCCTCGAACAGCAAGATGCCGGCGGACAGGGCGACGTTGAGCGAGTCGGCCCGACCGAGCATGGGGATCGACACGGCTTCGAAGCCTTGTGACCGCCATTCCGGTGGCAGGCCGGAGCCCTCGGAGCCGACCACGATCGCTGTGGGGGCTGCGGCGTAGTCGACGGACCGGTAGCTCACGCTCGTACCAGGATCCGCGAGCAGGACCTGGAAGCCGTGCTCGCGAAGCCAGGCGGCCGAGGCCGACACCGTGTCGAACTCGACGACCGGCGTCCTGAGCACCATCCCGCGGCTCGCCGACAGCACCTTGGGGTGGCTGCGGCGGGCGCGCCGGTTGGTGAGGACGAGGCAGTCGGCGCGCGCCGCGTCGACGGTACGGATCAGCGTGCCGAGGTTGCCGGCGTACTCGACTCCGTCTGCCACGAGCACGAGCCCGGTCCGGCCGAACCGGAACTCCGACGGCGACCACGTGGGGAGCCGTGCGATCGAGACCAACCCGTCCGGCCGGCCCAGTCGGGTCAGCCGGGCGAGCGCCCGTTCGGAGATCCGGTACGACGCGAGCGCGGTGGTGCTCGTCTCCGCGGCGAACTGCTGGGCCCGCTCGCTCAGCGAGGCTTCCGGGCACCAGAAGAACGACTCGACGACGGCGCCGCTGGTGAGGAGCTGTTCGTGCTCCCAAGCTCCCTCGACGACGATGCGGTCAGGTGTGGTGCGGCCTTCGTTCTTGCGCAGCGTCAAGAGCTCGCGAAGGACAGGGTGCTGAAGGCCGATGTGCAGAGGCGCCATGATGGGTGCGCTCCAGGAAGGCATGGTGCGGTGAAGAGACGACAAGAGGCTGGCGGCGGCCCTTCCTAAGCCGCGGCAACAGCATGTGAGGGTGGACGTCTCCCGACGGTCACCCAGGCGTGGCAGTGCGGTCTAGACCGCACTAGCCAAGATGTCTCATCACGGGCGTGATGGTAGGCGGCACGGGCCGGCGGAGTCATGCGGTTTTCGCGTCCGAAGGAGCAAGATGGGTGGTGTCGACCAACCGGAGGGCGCGATGACCACAGTTCGTCCGGCGGGCCTGCACCACGTCACGGCGATCGCGACCGACCCGCAGGCCAACGCCGACTTCTACCTGAACGTGCTCGGCATGCGCCTGGTCAAGCAGACCGTGAACTTCGACGCTCCCGACACGTACCACCTCTACTACGCCGACGAGGTCGGTACGCCGGGCACGATTCTGACGTTCTTCCCGTGGCCGAACGCGAAACCGGGCGTGCATGGCACCGGGCAGGTCACGCGGACCGCGTTCACGGTGCCGGAGGGCTCGCTGGGCTGGTGGCGGTCGCGGCTGTCTCAGCTCGACATCGCGACGTCGGACATCGAGGACCGCGGCTCGGAGGTCGCGCTGTCGTTGCACGATCCCGATGGGCTGATCGTCGAGCTGGTCGAGCACGAGGAGGACGGCCGGAGTGTGCCGTGGACGAAGGGGCCGGTGGGCGACACGTACGCCGTTCGCGCGCTCCACGCGGTGACGCTGACCGAGGACGACCACGAGAAGACGGCCGGGTTGTTCGCCGACGATCTCGGGTTCGGGCTCGTCGGTGAGTCGGGCGACGGGGTGCGGTTCTCCGCCGACGGTGGGGCTGGCGGCTCCGGCGCTCTGGTCGACCTGGTGTCGGATCCGTCGGCGCCGCGTGGTCTGGTCGCCGCCGGCACGGTCCACCACATCGCCTGGCGGGCGCCGGACGACGCCGCGCAGGAGGTGTGGCGCGACGAGCTGGTCGAGCAGGGGCTGAACGTGACGCAGATCCTGGATCGGAACTACTTTCGTTCGATCTACTTCCGTGAGCCGGGTGGCGTGCTGCTGGAGATCGCGACGGATCCGCCGGGGTTCGCGGTGGACGAGCCGCTGCTCGAGCTGGGCCGGCACCTGCGGCTGCCGCCGTGGTTGGAGCCGAACCGCGAGGAGATCCAGCGCAACCTTCCGGTGCTGCGTCTGCCGGAGCAGGGGTCAGTCCTGTGACTGACGAGCTGACGGTGGGACGGAAGCGGCCGGGCACGGTGGTGCGCGTACGGGTGCGCGAGGTGAACGGGTCGGACGGGCGGTATCGCGACGACCAGCTGGCGACCGAGGAGCCGATGGAGATCCGGCTCGCTCCGCCCGGTGAGCCGGCGCGGTCGTTGGTCGTGACGATGCGGACGCCTGGGGCCGACTTCGAGCTCGCCGCGGGTTTCCTGTCGTCGGAGGGGATCGTCGGTTCGTCAGCGGACGTGCGGCGGGTCGCGTACTGCGTGGATCCGGAACTGACGCCGGAGCAGCTGTACAACGTCGTGACCGTCGAGCTGAACGTTCCGGCGCAGCACCTGCCCGCTCCGCGTTATGGCGCGGCGACGTCGGCGTGCGGGGTGTGTGGGAAGGAGAGCCTCGACGAGCTGGAGCTGCGCGGTTGCTCGCCGGTGGCTTCGGGGCCGGTGATCGAGCCGGAACTCCTGCACACGTTGGCGGATCGGCTCCGCGAGGCGCAGAACGTGTTCACGCGGACGGGCGGGTTGCACGCGTCCGGGCTGTTCTCCGCCGACGGCACGTTGCTGTGCGCGCGTGAGGACGTCGGGCGGCACAACGCCGTGGACAAGGTGGTGGGTTGGGCCTTGCTGAACGACAAGCTCCCGCTCACCGACACCGTGCTGATGGTGAGTGGACGGGCCGGCTACGAGATCACCCAGAAGGCGCTGGCCGCCGGCATCCCGTTCGTCGCCGCCGTGGGCGCCCCGTCCAGCCTCGCCGTCGACCTGGCCAAGCGCTTCGGCATGACCCTCGCCGGCTTCGTCCGCGGCGAACGCTTCGTCCTCTACTCCCACCCCGAACGGGTGGCGCTCGACTAGAAGCGGACCAGTTGGAGACTGTCGGTATTTTGCTGGGTATGAGCGATCTCGACCCGGATCAGCCGAGCGTGGACTATCCGCCGTTGACGCGGCGGCAGGCGGAGCACATGCACCGGCTGTGCTTTCAGGTCTCCGCCGAGCGCGGGAACGAGCTGGTGCTGGACGGCCAGTGGTTGGTGCGGCAGGACGGGACCCGGATGGCGCTCGGAAGCCTGGCCCGCGAGCTGGCGCGGCTCGACACCGAGCAGGAGTGGCTGGACGCGATCAACCGCAGGTACGACATCCTCGCCGCCGCTGAGAGCCGGGGTCCGACTCTGGCCGGTGGACCGACCGACGACATCCTGGCCAGGGCACACCTGCAGCTCTACCACTACGACAACCTGCCGGCGGAGATCGTCGAGGACATCTACCACCGAGAGGTGTTTCCGGGCATCGTCGAGCTGCTCGTCGAGGACCACCCGGAGTCGTACGAGGTCGCTCAGGCGGAGGTGATCGCCGCGTGCGGGCTGCAACCGATGCTGGACGCGGCGGCCAGGAACCTGGGACGCGTTCCGTACGAGGCCCGCGAAGCCCAGCAGGGGATCACCTTGTTCGCCGGCTCTTCGCCGTACCTCGCGGTGCTCGCCCGCGACGTCCCCTGGGTCGCGCGCACCTGGCTCGAGGCGGAGGTCGGACCCGGCGGCGCCCTGGTCGCCGTCCCGAGCCGGCGGCACCTCGCGACGTACCTGGTCACCAGCGTCGAGGGCTTCCTGTCCTCGATCGAGAGGTTGGCGCACGTCGCGACCAGCCTCTACGCCACGGAGGACAACCCGGTCAGCCCCGACGTGTACTGGTGGCACGCGCACGAGTTCCACCCGGTCACCAAGATCACCGACGAAGGCGTCGCGATGAGCCTGACGCAGGAGGTCGTCGACGTCATCAACACCCTTCCCCAGCGCTGACCTAGAAGCGGATCACCTTCGCGTTCGGCACCCAGGCGTAGCGGTCCGGAACCGAGGTCAGGAGCAGCACTTGGGAGGACTCGCCGACCTTGGCGAGCAGGGTGCCCATGGACTTGAGACGGCTCGGGTCGGACCAGCCGAGGGCGTCGTCGAGGATCACGGGGACGCCGGTGCCGTCGGTGGCCGTCAGGCCGGCGATGGCCAAGCGGACCAGGATGGCGAGTTGTTCGCGCGCTCCGGTCGAGAGGGAGGTCACCGGGAGCTGGACGCCTTCGATCTGACGGTAGGCGATCTCGAGCTCCTCCCCCAGTGTCACCGTGAACGACGGGCCGTAGAGCTCTCGGCCGAGCGACTCCACCTGGTCGCGCAACGGTGCCGCGAACCGGCGGCGGGTGTCGGCGCGGTGCCGGGCGAGGGTCTCCGACAAGCGTCGGGCCGCGAACGCGCGCCGCTCGATCACCGAACGCCGCGCGGCCGCCTGCGCCAACTCGGCCTGCAGCCGGTCGCGTTCGGACGCCAGCCCCTGCGCGCCGGCCATCTCCAGCCGGCCCTCGATCCGGCGCAGCTCGCCGTGCAGTTCCTCGGCCTCCTCGGCCAGCTGGTTCCGCAACTCGACTGCCGCGGCCAGCTCGGCCACCACCCGATCCGCGCCGCTCGCCGCGAGCGCCGCTTCGGCCTTGCCGCACGAAGCGTTCGCCTCCGCGAGCGTCGCCGTCGCCGAGCGCAGGAGCTCCGTGACCACGTCGTCGGCCTGTGCGTCGCGGGCCGTTGCGAGGGCGGAGACGGCGTCGTCGCGCCGCTCGTCCTCCTGCTCGGCTCGTACTCGCGTCGCCGTGGCGTTGCCGCTCGCGGTCTCAAAAGCCTTACGGGCTTGGGATTCCTCACTCTCGGCCGTGGCGAGGACCTTGCCAGCCTCGGCCTCGACCGTGCGTGCCTCGCCGAGATCGGTCCGCAGGTCGTCGAGCTCGAGCGGCAGCATCCCGTCGAACTCGGCCGACTCCTCCAACCGCGCCGCAAGCTGGGCTTGACGTGCGATCAGGCTCTCGATCGTCGAGCCACGCAGCCGTTCGGCGAGCCGCTTCCGGGCGGCCTGCAGGTCGCGTACGGCGGTCGCCCGCCTCTTCGCCGTCTCCCTGACCGTCTCCACGTCGACGCAGTCGAGGTCGGCGAGCACGACGCGTTCGGCCTGCTCCGCCGAGGCCAACGCGGCCGCGAGTCCGGCAACCCCGTCGCCCGGGCTGACCCGCACCTCGACGACGCCGTCCACAGCCACGGTCACCGTGCGGTCGACCGTGATCGAACGCTCCGACGTCACCTGGTCCGGGCCGACCGCGACCTCGGCGGCACCGAGCCGGCGAACCTCGACCTTCGGCGCACCGGCCGTCAACGCCGAACGCGCCACCAGCACGGCTCGATGCGCGGACTCGGCCCGGTCGAGGCAGAGCTCGTCGACCGGATTCTGCTCGAGCGCGGCGTTCGCGGCGCGCTCGGCCGCGTAGGCGTCCTGGACGGCGGTGAGCGTCGCGTCCAGCTCGGCGAGATCGGCGCGGTCGCGTTGCCGCGACACCTGCCGGTCGAGCTCGTCGGCGTCGGCGCGCGCGGACGCGTGCCGTTCGCGCGCCTTCCGGAGCGCCGAAGTCGCCTTGTCCAGCTCGCGTTCGGCGGTCTTCAACGCCGCCGCGGCGTCGCGCGCCTGGACGGCCGCGGCTGCCGCCGCCTTCGCCCGTCGGTCGGCAGCCTTCACCAGAACGACTCGACGCTCGGCCAGCCCGGTCGCGGCGGCGTGGCGTTCGGAGGCGAGCTCGACCGCCGTACGTGCCAGCTCCGCCGCCGTCACCAGCTCGGCGGTCTGCTGCCGACGTGTCTCCAACGAGGTGACCGTCGCCGCATGCTCGGCGATGCGGTGCAGCAGTGCCGACCGTTCGCGGGCGAGGCGTTGGGCTCGTTCGACGTCCTGCTCGACCTCCGCGAGCCGCGCGTCGGCGGTCGCGGCGGCTCGTTCGGCGGCGGCATGTGTGGCGATCACCGTCGCGTACTCCCCCGTCGTGCGGCCGAGGCGGGTGAAGTAGCGGAGGTACTCGCGCTGAACCGCTTCGACCAGCGGCACCGAGGCGCCATGGTCGACCTCGCCGCCAGCCGCCTCGTCCAACGCGGTGAGGAGGGGAGCCACGTTGCCCGCGACCGGGGCGACGAGCGCGTCGCCCTGGCCGACGACGAGCGCGTTCCACAACGTCGCGTCGACGTGCTGGGTGAACAGTCGGTGCGCCTCGTCGTGCGCCTCACGCCCGATCCAGGAATGGCTGCCGGGCTGAACGGACAGCTCGGTCGCGCGCTGCCGGAACCAGCGCTTGCGATACCGCATGCGGACCGACCCGAGCGACAGGTCCGCCTCGACCTCGGTGCCGACGTCGCGGCCCACCGGCTGAACGACCCGCAGCCGGGTGGCCTTGGAGTCGTCGGGCAGGTCGAACAGCAGCGCCAAGGCCTCGAGCAGGCTCGACTTGCCGGTCTCGTTGTCCCCGACGACGACGGTCACGCCGGTGTCGGCGAGCGTCAGCTCGCGGCGTTCGACACCGCGGAAGTCACGAAGCGCCAGCCGGTGCAGCCTCATGCGACACCGCCCACCAGCCGATGGAACAGCGCGAGGGCGTCCGCGGCCTCGGCATCGCCGTTGCCGGTGGCGATGCGCAGCTCATCCAGCGCCGCCCGCGACGGCCCGGTGACGCCGAGCCGGTCGAGCGCGAGGTCGTCGGGCCGGATCGTCACGTCCCACCGCTTCGGCCACCGCTGCACCGCGGCGTAGACCTCGTCCTGCGCGTCGACGAGCATGTCGAGCCGCGCCATGCCGGTCACCGACAGGCTGCCGCGGACGCCGAGGCGCACGTACGTCCGTGCCTTGTCCGGCTGGTCACCGAACCAGTTCGCCAGAGCGTCCAGCCCGGCGCCGTCGTCGACCTCGACCACGTGCGAGTGCATCCGCCAGGTGCCGATCTGGATCGGCTGGACGTCGCAGCTGTCCTCGCCGAGGCGTACGCGGAGGACCTGGCCGGGCAGCTCTTCCTCGGGCCGGGTAACCTCGGGCGCGCCGGAGTACCAGATCCGTCCGGTGTCGCCGACCGACGTGGCCGAGTGCCGGTCGCCCAGCGCGACGTAGTCGACCCGCCGCTCCCGGACCGCTCGTTCGACCTTGTCGAGGTCGACCAGCTCGCCGTCGACGATGCCGGGCACGAGCCCGTCGATCCGCCCATGGCCCACCAGAACCCGCAGCCCGTCGCCGCGCGGCGGCAGCGCCGCGGCCGGCTCGCCGACCGGGTCGTCCTCGGGCCGCCGGCTGCGCCAGGGCGCGCCGATCACCTCGACGCCGGGGACCGGGGTCCGCGGTCGCCCGTCGGTGAGCACCTCGACGTGGCTGGGCAGCGCCTGGGTCAGCGCGGGACTGGTCCAGACCGAGCCCGGCTCGAGCGAGTCGTGGTTGCCGGGCAGCAGGAAGACCGGGCAGGTGATCGCCCGCAGCGCCTCCCCGGCGCGACGCACGATCTGCCGGTCGACCTGGTTGGCCTCGAACACGTCACCGGACACGACGACGAACGCCGCGTCGGTCTCGGTCGCGACCCGCCCGATCCGTTCGATCGCGTCGATCCGAGCCTGGCCGAACCTCGCCTGCGCCTCTGGTCCCAGGAAACGGCGAAGCATCCCGAGCTGCCAGTCGGCCGAGTGCAGAAAGGTGACTGCCATGGTTCCTCGCACGCTAACCGAGCGAACCGACAGGACCTGGGTGCCACGCCCAGGGGCCGTCGCGGTTACTCATCTCGGGGCTCCTTTCCCGGTGGATGGGCCTCAAGATTCGCGCCTGGGAAGCATGAACGGGTGGCCGGAGCGGCAGTCTGTGGACAACTCGGAGAATCGGCCGGCTGTGGATGAATCGACGACCACCGGGCATGGTCCAGCCATGTCGCCTCTCGTACCGGTCACCCACCACACCGTCGACGTCGACGGCATCGAGATCTTCTACCGCCAGGCCGGCCCGCCCGACGCGCCCGTCGTGCTGCTCCCCCACGGCTATCCGTCATCGTCGTTCCAGTACCGCATGTTCATGCGCGCCCTCGGCGACCGCTGGCGCCTCGTCGCACCCGACTACCCCGGCTTCGGCTACAGCGCCACTCCGCCGCGAGACAGCTTCGCGTACTCGTTCAAGACCTACGCCGACGTCCTCGAGAGGTTCACCGAGGTCCTCGGCCTGGAGAGGTACGTCCTCTACGTGTTCGACTACGGCTCCGACGTCGGCTTCGACCTCGCCACCAGACATCCCGAACGCATCGCCGGCCTGATCATCCAGAACGGCGACCTGTACGAGGATGCGCTCGGCCCGAAGTACCAACCCCTCAAGGAGTTCTGGGCAGACCCCAGCCCGGAACGACGCGAGCAGCTCGCCAAGAACGTGACGTTCGAAGGCCTGAAAGAAGAGGTCCTCGGCGAGGTCTCACCCGAGATCGCCGAACGCATCAGCCCCGACCTGTGGCAGCTCTCCTGGCCGATCCTCGACCGCAACCGCGAGCAGATGGTCGACCTCTTCCTCGACCTCGGCGAGAGCATGAAGCAGTACCCCAGGTACCGAGCGAGCCTCAGGGAGCACCAGCCGCCGACCCTGATCATCTGGGGACCGAACGACGGCTACATGCCCGAGGAGTCCGGCCGCGCGTACCTCGCCGACCTGCCCGACGCCGAGTTCCACCTGCTCCCCGACGCCGGCCACTGGGCGATCGAGACACACCTGGCCGAGATCGTCGACCTGACCCGCGACTTCCTCGGCCGGTTGCACGGATAGGCGAGGATCGGTGCATGTCGACCGAACTCACCGCCGAGCTCCTGACCAGCCTGTGGATTCCGCAGTCCATCGACCTGTCCCCCGACGCCACCCGAGTCGCCTGGAGCGCGGGACCGATGGGCAAGGAGGAGGAGCACCACGAGGCGGCGGTGTTCGTGGCCGACGTCGGAGTCGCGGGGTCGGGGCGGCGCTGGACGTACGGCGGCGCCGACCGGCTGCCGCGCTGGTCGCCCGACGGCACGCAGCTCGCGTTCCTCTCCGACCGCAAGGAGCGCGGGACGAACGGCCTCTACGTCATGCCGGCCGACGGCGGCGAGGCGCGACCGCTCGTCGAGCGCAAGAAGAACATGGAGACGTTCGCCTGGTCGCCGGACGGTACGCGGATCGCGTTCCTCGCCGTCGCCGAACCCGACGACGAGGACGAACGCAGAGAGAAGGAACGCGACGACCCGTCCGTGTATGGCGAGCGGCTGCCGTTCCGGCTGCTCTGGCTCGTCGACGTCGAGAGCGGCGACGTCACGAAGGTCGCCACCGGCGAGGTCCACGTCGAGGGCATCGCCTGGTCGGCCAGCGGTACGAAGCTCGCCTACACCGCGCGGACGAACCCGGAGCTCGACGAGACCGGGACCAACGCGCTGTACGTGATCGCCCTCGAAGGCGGCGAACCCGAACGGCTCGGCCCGGCGCCCTGGGCGAGCACGATCGACTGGCCCGACGAGGCCGCGCCCATCGTCTTCACCAGCTACCACAACGCCTCGGTGCTGGGCGGTCTCACGGTCCTCGCCGTCGACCCGACCGGCGGCGACCCACGGGTCATCGGCTCCAAGCTCGACGACCCGTACTGCTCCGCCATCGCCACCGCGGTGTCGGGCGAACACCGGGCCCTCGTCCTCGTCGCCGAAGGCCTCGACACCCGGCTGGAATGGCGCGACCCGCACACGGGCGCGGCCGAGCTCGTCACCGCGCTCGACTGCTGGCCGAACGAGACTGCCGCCCGCATGACCAGCGACGGCCTGGTGCTCGCGGTCGCCTCGGGCCACGAGGTACGCGTCGGCCGGCCCGGAGCGCTCACGCTGGTCAGCGACCACCACGAACCGATCGCGAACGTCTCCGTCGGTCCGTTCGAGGACTTCACCTGGCAGTCCGCCGATGGCCTGGAGCTGGACGGCGTCCTCCTCCGACCCACGAACGCAGGAGACGGCCCGTACCCGCTGATCGTCGTCCCGCACGGCGGCCCGTACGGTCGCGTCGATCGCAACGGTGTCCTCGGCTGGTGGACCTGGGGAGCGTGGCTCTCCACGCTCGGCTTCGCGGCACTGATGCCCAACTACCGTGGCGGAATGGGCCACGGGCACGCGTTCGCCGAGCTCGCCCGCGCCGGTGTCGGCGGTGACGAGTTCGGCGACGTCATGGCGGCCGTCGACGCCGCGATCGAGCGCGGCATCGCCGACCCGGACCGGCTCGCGATCGGCGGCTGGAGCCAGGGCGGCTTCCTGACCGCGTGGGCCGTGACGCAGACGGACCGGTTCAGGGCCGGGATCATGGGTGCCGGCGTCAGCGACTGGGGTGGCATGGTCCTGCAGGGCGACATCGGCGGGATCGAGTCCGAGTTCTGCGGCGACCGTCCATGGGACGGCCCCGGGCCGCACGAGGCGGCGAAGAGGTCGCCGATCTCGTACGCGAAGAACGTCTCGACCCCGCTGCTGATTCTCCATGGAGAGAACGACAAACGGGTGCCGCTCCCCCAGGCGATCGGCTTCCACCGCGCGCTGCTTGACCACGACGCGACCGTGCGGCTCGTCACGTACCCGCGGGAAGGCCACGGCATCTCCGAAGCCGCACACCAGCGGCACCTGCTCGCCGAGGTCCGCGCCTGGATCGAGAGGTACGTCTAGTGCTGACCGCTGAGCAGGTCGCGGCCCTCTGGCTGCCGACCGAGGTCCATCTGTCCCCCGATGGCACGCGCGTCGCCTGGAGTGCGGGCCCGATCGGCAAGCCGGACGAGCGTGGCGAGGCCGCGATCTTCGTCGGGGCTGTCGACGGCTCCACTCCGCCGCGCCGCTGGACGTACGGCGACGTGAGTCTGTCGCCGCGCTGGTCGCCCGACGGTTCGCGCATCGCGTTCCTGTCGGACCGCAAGGAGCGCGGGACGAACGGCCTGTACGTCCTGTCGGCTGAGGGTGGCGAGGCGCGGCCGCTGGTCGTGCGCGACAAGAGCGTGGAGGCGTACGAGTGGTCGCCGGACGGTGCGCGGATCGCGTTCCTCGCCGTCGCCGAACCCGACGACGAGGACGAGCGTCGAGAGGAGGAGCGGGACGACCCGTCCGTACACGGCGAACGGCAGCCGCTCCGGCTGCTCTGGGTCGTCGACGTCGAGAGCGGCGACGTCAACCAGCTCCCGACCGGTGACGTCCACGTCGCGGCTCTGACCTGGTCGCCGGACGGTACGCGGCTCGCCTACGCCGCGGCCTCGTCCACCGAGATCGTGCTGGGCGACGCCAACCTGAGCACGATCTCCACCTGCCCGATCGACGGCGGCCCGCCGCGACACCTCTGCACCGCGGCCGATCCCACCGCGCTCGTCTGGCCGGCCGAGGGGTCGCGGATCGCGTTCGCCGCCTACCACGAGCCGACGCCCCAGGCCGGATCGACCGTGTGGGCGGTCGATGCCGAGGGCGGCGATCCCGTGGTGGTCGGGTCGCAGCTGTCGGATCTGTTCTGCAGCACGCTCGCGACGGGAGCTGTCCCGGGTGAACGACGCGCGCTGATCGTCGTCGCGGAAGGGCTCGGCACGCGGTTGGAGTGGCGTGACCTCGAGAGCGGCGCCGCGGAAGTGGTCGGCGAGGTCCCCGACCTCCCCTGGTGGGTGACCGCACGCCAGACGCCGGCCGGTGCGGTGATCGCCTACAGCTGCCCGGCCCGCGACCGTACCCGCGAGGTCTGGGCCGGCCCGCCGGACGCGGTGCGCCGAGTCAGCTCGCACGGCGACTCGCTGGACGAAGTGGAGCTCGCGTCCGTCGAGGAGTTCCGCTGGCGTTCGCACGACGGGCTGGAGCTCGACGGCGTCCTGCTCCTCCCGCCGAACGCGGGCGAGGGACCGCTGCCCACGGTCGTGATCCCGCACGGTGGACCGTACATCCGGCGCGGCCCGTCACCGCAGCTGGAGAACCCGATGGGCTGGGGACAGTGGCTGGCGACAGCCGGGTACGCGGTCCTGATGCCCAACTTCCGTGGCGGATTCGGCCACGGTCACACGTTCGCGACGATGGTGCGCGGCGACATCTGCGGCGCGGAGTACGGCGACGTCATCGCCGCTGTGGATGCCGCCGTCTCGCGCGGGATCGCCGATCCGGACCGGCTCGCGATCGGCGGGTGGAGCGGTGGCGGCATGCTGACGGCTTGGGCGGTCTCGCACACCGACCGGTTCAAGGCCGGGATCGTCGGCGCCGGCGTGACCGACTGGGCGGGCATGGTGGTGGAGAGCGACATCCCGACGTTCTCCGCGACGCTCGGCGGCGACCGTCCGTGGGACGGGCCGGGGCCGCACGAGACCGCTGTCCGGTCGGCGATCTCGTACGCGAAGAACGTGACGACGCCGGTGCTGATCCTGCACGGCGAGAGCGACGTCCGCGTCCCCCTCAGACAGGGAACCGGCTTCCACCGCGCGCTACTCGACCATGGCGCGACCGTGCGGCTGGTCACCTACCCGCGTGAGGGACACGCGATCGTCGAGGCCGCTCATCAGCGGCACCTGCTCGCCGAGGTCCGTGCCTGGATCACGAAGTACGTGTGAAGCACCGCGTAATGCCCAGCACAGCAAGGCGAAAAGCAGCATCCAGACGCCGATCAGCAACGGGATCGCTCGAAGCAGCCCGGTGGCGTGCCTGGTGCGCAACACCGCGATGCCCACCAGCGTCAGGGAGACGCCGGAGAGCACGCTGGCCACGCCGTACCCGGTAGAGACGAGGCCGGCCTCCGGGCTGTCGATCGCGAACGGCTACCAGGGCGCGACGATCGCCTCGATCGCCCGGCGGGCCAAGGTCGCCGCGCAGACGTCTACTTCGTGTTCCACACCAACGCGGCCTTGATCAGCGCGGTCATCGAGGCCGCGGTCATCGGCGCCGAGGATCCGACCCCGCCGCCTCTGTCGGCCTGGTGGGCGGAGATGGTGGCATCTCGGGGATCTTGCGGGCCGCCGCGTTGACCGATGAGGAGTTGGCGGGAACGTACCCGTTCCAGGAGGACCTGTGGCACCGGTCGTTCCGCCACCCTGTCGGGGTCGTGTCGAACGCACTTCCGTTGTTGCTGCTCGATGACCGGGAGCGGCTGACCGGTTGAGGACCTGGGATTCTTTCCTCATGTCCGAACCTCGAGCCGTCGCCGTGGTCGACATCGACGGTGTCCTCGCCGATGTCACGCACCGACTGCACTACGTAGCGAAGCGACCGAAGGACTGGGACGCGTTTTTCGCCGCTGCCGTTGACGATCCGCCGCTCCCGGAAGGGCTCGCCGTCGCGCAGGAGCTGGCGGAACGGTACGACGTGACCTATTTGTCCGGGCGGCCGGAACGCTGCCGCCGCGACACCGAGAAGTGGTTTTCGACACATGGCGTCCCGGCCGGAGAGCTCTTGCTGCGACGGCCGAACGACCGTCGTCCCGCCCGGATGACAAAGGTCGAAATCCTCAAGAGAATCGCCACGACACGCCGAGTCGCGCTGCTCGTCGACGACGATTTTGAGGTGTGTTCGGCCGCCCGCGCACAGGGCTTCACGGTGCTCGAGGCGACCTGGGGACGGCCGCCGAACGCCCAGGACGACTCCGGCCAAATCGGACTATTCGATGCACTTAGCGATGCTCAGGAGCGAGACGGACGGACGTGACCACGATTTCCACATGCGACTTGCCCCCGGTTGTTAACGAAAAGGTCACGAGGTAGCGTCTGTCCGGTCGCGCCACGGAGGCGGCGCGATTGTGGCCCGTCTCGCCGAACTCCGCCCGGCGGACCACAACCTACGAGTACATGCAGGGCGGAGACGGAGGACCCACCACCGGGCCCCCATTCGTGGGAGTCCTAGGGGTGAAGCCACCTACGGGTGGCCGGGCACACCTCTCGCCCGAATCCGACAGCTGACTCCGCAGGCGCCGAGAGGATCGGATCAGCATGCCCTATAAGGGGAAGCACCGCGGCGCAGGCCGCTCGAAACAGACCGCCAAGCGCATCACCACCGTCGCCGCCGTCAGCGGCGTTGCGGTGGCCGTGCCCGTCATGGGCATGGCAGTTCCCGCCGAAGCAGCGAGCGTCAGCACCTGGGAGCGGCTCGCTCAGTGCGAGAGCGGTGGAGACTGGCACATCAACACCGGCAACGGGTTCTACGGTGGTCTTCAGTTCACCAAGGGGACCTGGCGTGCGTTCGGCGGCACGAAGTACGCCTCGCGCGCCGACAAGGCGACGAAGATGCAGCAGATCGCGATCGCCGAGAAGACCCTCGCTGGGCAGGGCTGGGGCGCATGGCCCGCCTGCTCGCGCAAGCTGGGCCTCGGCCGCAGCGACAAGGGCGGTGACCCGGGTACGCCCGAGGCGCCCAAGAAGTCGAAGAAGAAGAGCAGCGACTCCAGCGAGAACAAGAACGACGACCGCGAGAAGTCCAGCAAGCGGACCTCGCGCTCGACGGAGCGGAAGTCGAGCAGGTCCGAGGAGAAGTCGACGCGCACGTCCCCGGCGAACCGCAAGGCCGCCGCGGGTGCGAACTACGTGGTCAAGGGCGGCGACACGCTGTCCAAGATCGCGCGCGCGAACAAGGTCACTGGCGGTTGGCAGCAGCTCGCGAAGCTCAACAAGAGCCTCGTGGGTGGCAACCCCGACCTCATCTTCCCAGGTGAGAAGCTCCTCCTCGGCTGATCCGGCCCTCTTGAAGTAACAACGAAGCCCCGCCCGACCCCTCCGGGCGGGGTTTCGTCGTGTCCGGCGCCCGCCGCGTGAATTCGATCAGTTGATTGACAGGCCGCCAATCTCGACATAGCGTCGTTTCTATCAACTGATCGAAAGGCGCGTGGGATGACCGTGAAGAGGGCGAGGCCGGGACCGCGTTCGGAGGAACGGCGGGAGCGGCTCGTTGTCGCCGGGTACGAGGTGATGCGCCAACAGGGGTTGGCGAATCTTCGTACGCGCGAGGTTGCCGCGAAGGCCGGCATCACGGTGGCGACGCTCCACTACTACTTCCCCACCAAGGAAGCCCTCGTCCGCGCCGTCATCGCATACGCGATCACCGCACGCATGCTCATGCCGCTCGAGCTCGACCAGGAACGCGGAGACGGAAAGCAAGCGCTTCGCACGATGATCGACGGGCTCGCCGAGCAGGCCAGGAACGACCCCGGTCATTTCCGCTTGTTGCACGAGCTGATCTGGCTCTCCCATGACGACGAAGCCATCAGCCACCTGCTGCTGGAGTGGCACCGGGGCTGGCACGAGAGCGTCGCCGGCTGGTTGCGTGACAGCCGGTTCCGATCGGACATGGACCCAGAGCGAACGGCATCACTGATCGTCCACGCCCTTCTCGGCATGGTCATGCGCCCACCAGGACTCGACCACGACTTGAGCAGCGAGCTCGAAAGGCTGCTCTCGAGGAGTTGACCCCACCAAGTGGAACGCACCCAGGTACTCATCGTCGGCGGCAGCCTCGTCGGCCTGTCCACCGCCCTCTTCCTTACCAAGCACGGCGTGAACCCCACGCTCGTCGAACGCCACCGCACCACCTCCATCCACCCCAGAACGCCCGGCTACAACGCCCGCACGCTGGAAGTACTACCGCGCCGCCGGCATCGAGAACGCCGTACGCGGGGCCAACCCGTGGCAGATCGACGGCACCGGCATCCTTTGGGCCGAGAGCCTCGCCAGCGACAACTACCGCTGGATCGACCCGCCCAATCTCGAGAAGGCCGACGACACCATCAGCCCCAGCCAGGACGTCGTTCTCTCCCAGGACAAGCTCGAAGAGGTCCTCCGCGAGCACGCCGAACGCAACGGCGCCGACCTGTGCTTCGGCACCGAGCTGCTGACGTTCAGCCAGGACGAGGACGGCGTCACCGCCGAGATCGAGGACCGCGACACCAGCGAGCAGCGGACGATCCGCGCCGACTACCTGATCGCCGCGGACGGCAACGACAGCGGCATCAGACAGGCCCTGGGCATCGGCCGCCACGGCATCGGCGTCCTCGAGTACGTCGCCAGCATCATGGTCCGTGCCGACCTCGGAGACGCGCTGCAGGACAAGACCTTCGCCATCGGCCAGATCAACAACGACGAGTACGAGGGCATGGTCCGCGTCGTCGGCGACCTGCTCAACCTCTACGTACGCTTCGACCCCGCCAAGGGTGAGAGCGTCGAGCAGTTCACCGAGGAACGCTGCATCGAGCTCGCCAGAGCCGCCACCGGAATCCCTCACCTGGCAACGGAGATCCTCGACGTCCAGGCCTGGCAGCCCACCGCCGCCGTGGCCGACACGTTCAGGCAGGGACGCGTCTTCCTCGTCGGCGACGCAGCCCACGTGATGCCGCCGTCCGGCGCGTACGGAGCCAACACCGGCATCCAGGACGCGGCCAACCTCACCTGGAAGCTCGCGTACGTCCTGCACGGCCAGGCCAACACAAGCCTGCTCGACAGCTACGACCGGGAACGCCGCCCGATCGCCGACAAGACCGTCGACCAGGCCGTCGCGACCGGCCGCGCATGGTTCGGCAGCGACATCGAGGACAACGGTGCCGAGCTCGTCGACGACCTCACGCTGAAGTTCGGCTACACCTACGCCGGGCCGCCGTTCGACGACCCCCGCCAGCCCACGGCGACCAAGGGCACCCGCCTCCCCCACGTCTGGCTCGACGAGCGAACGTCCACCGTCGACCTCTGGGCCCACGGCCTCGCCCTCGTCACCGACAACGAGGACTGGGCCGACGCGGCGCGCCGAGCACGGCTCGCGACAACCCACGAGACCGGCTGGCAGCACGGCACCGTCCTCACCAGGCCGGACGGCTTCATCGCCTGGCGCACCGACGACCCACCCCGCGAAGACGCGGCCGAGGTCCTCGGCGAGGCGGTCCGGCAAATGTTGTCGTAGGAAGACCAATCCGCGGGCGACACGGCGACGAACTCATGATGCCCAGCACGCACCGAGTTCGGGAGTCGCGAGATGCGCCATGCCACCGGCGGTACGCTGCCCGCACCCGCGGCGCGGAAGGAGTTCGAGGCGCACATGAGCTCGCTCGCGAAGGCGGTCGATCGTTCCGCCGCCAAGAAGCCCACGGCCTACGCCGCCGCGGCGCTCAGGTGACCTCGCGTATGCCTGGGCTGACCGGACTCCCTGGTGGCCGAGCGGCGCAGCCGCCGCCGGACGGTCCAGACGGCCTGCTCGTCCTCGTGGCCCGCGGTGACGACGGCGCGTTCGCCAGGCTGTACGACCAGCTCGCGCCGCAGGTCTTCGGTCTGGTGCGCCGGCTCCTGCGGGATCCGGCGCAGGCGGAGGAGGTCACGCAGGAGGTGTTCGTCGAGCTGTGGCGTACGGCGACGCGCTACGACCCGTCCCGCGGCTCGGTGCACAGCTGGGCGCTCACGCTCGCACATCGCCGGGCGGTCGACCGCGTCCGAAGCGAGCAGGCGTCGTCGGACCGGGAACGCCGGGCCGCGGCCGGCAACGAGACGCCGCCGTACGACGAGGTGGTCGAGCAGGTGACCGCCACGCTCGAGCACGAGCAGGTCCGGCAGTGCCTGGGCACGTTGACCGATCTGCAGCGGGAGGCGGTGACGCTCGCGTACTACCGCGGCTACACCTACCGGGAGGTCGCCGAGCTGTTGGACGCCAACCTCGCGACGGTCAAAACCCGGATGCGAGATGGTTTGGTGAGAATGCGCGACTGCTTGGGCGTCGCCGGGGAGGTGTCCAAATGAACGCTGACGTGCACAGCCTCGCGGGTCCGTACGCCCTCGACGCGCTACCGCCGGACGAGCGGGCGGCGTTCGAGGCGCACCTCGCCTCGTGCCCGACCTGCCAGTCCGACGTCACCGAGTTCCGGCTCACCGGCGCCCGGCTCGGCGCCGTGGCCGTCGAGGAGCCGCCGCCCGCGTTGAGGTCGCGGGTGCTGGCCGAGGTGCGCAAGACCCGGCAGCTCCCTCCCCCGGTCGTACCGATCCGGCAGCCCTCGCGGCCCGCCCGCCGTACCTGGCTGGTGGCCGCCGCCGCGCTGGTGCTCGCCGGAGCGGCCGGCATCAGCGTCGTCCAGGTGCAGGCGGCACAGCAGGCCGAGCGGGAACGGGACGCGGTCGCCTCGGTGTTGGCGGCGCCGGACTCGCGGACGTTCCACGGCGCGGTACAAGGTGGAGGAACGGTGACGCTCGTCGCCTCGGCTGGCGACGACGCCGCGGTCGTGGTCCTCGACCGGCTGCCCGCGGCTCCCAGCGGCAAGGACTACCAGCTCTGGATGATCCATGACAAAAAGGCGGTTTCGGCCGGCGTCGTCGAGCACGACAAGACCGGCCGCGTCGTCCGGGTGATGGACGAAGCGGTCCAAGGCGCGAGCGGTTTCGGCGTCACGGTCGAGCCAGCCGGCGGGTCGAAAGAGCCAACGTCCCCGACGATTGCGAACGTCGCCTTCAGCACTGGGTAGGCTCAGGCGGGTGCAGCATCAGATCGATGGGAGCTTCCTCGACCTCCCCCTCCGGGAGCTCGCGGACGCCGCGCTGAGCCGAGCCCGCCAACAGGGTGCCGAGTACGCCGACTTCCGGCTGGAACGCATCCGCGACCAGCACATCTCCGTTCGCGACGGTGTCTTCGAGGGCAGCCGCGACGGCGAGGACACGGGCTTCGCCGTCCGCGTCATCCACGAGGGCACCTGGGGCTTCGCCTCCAGCGTCGTCCTCACCAGGGAAGAGGCCGTCCGCATCGCCGACCAGGCGGTCGACGTCGCCCGCGTCGCCTCCGGGATGAACGCCGAGCGCATCGAGCTGGCGGACGAGCCGGTCTACCCGGACGTCACGTACGTGTCCGCGTACGAGATCGACCCGTTCACGGTCCCCGACGCCGACAAGGTGGGGCAGCTCACCGAGTGGAGCCGCCGGCTGATGGCCGCCGACGTGGTCAACCACGTGCGGGCGAGCCTCGGCCAGGTGCGCGAGAACAAGTTCTTCGCCAACAGCCACGGCACCGTCACCACGCAGCAGCGGGTGCGCGTCAACCCGGAGGTCGAGGCGTTCGCGTCGGACCCGGAGACCGGGCGGATGGACTCGATGCGCACGCTCGCTCCCCCGGCCGGCCGCGGGTACGAGTACCTCACCGGCACGGGCTGGGCGTGGAGCCAGGAGCTCGCGATGATCCCCGCGCTGCTGGCCGCCAAGCTGAAGGCGCCGGGTGTCGAGCCCGGTAACTACGACCTCGTCGTCGACCCGTCCAACCTCTGGCTCACGATCCACGAGTCCATCGGCCATGCGACCGAGCTGGACCGCGCGCTCGGGTACGAGGCCAACTACGCCGGCACCTCGTTCGCGACGCCGGACCAGCTCGGCTCGCTGCAGTACGGCTCGGAGCACCTGAACATCACCGGCGACCGCAACGTCGAGCACGGCCTGTCGACGGTCGGGTACGACGACGAGGGCGTCGCCACCCAGCAGTGGGACATCGTCAAGAACGGTGTGCTCGTCGGTTACCAGCTCGACCGCCGGATCGCCCGCCTGTTCGGGTACGACCGGTCGAACGGCTGCGCGTTCGCCGACTCGTCGAGCCACGTTCCCGTGCAACGCATGGCGAACGTGTCGCTGCAACCCGCGGTTGACGGACCCACCACGATGGACCTGATCGGCCGAGTCGAGAACGGCATCTACGTCGTCGGCGACAAGTCGTGGTCGATCGACATGCAGCGCTACAACTTCCAGTTCACCGGACAGCGATTCTTCCGCATCGTCAACGGCAAGTTGGCAGGGCAGCTGCGCGACGTCGCGTACCAGGCGACGACGACCGACTTCTGGGGCTCGATGGAGGCCGTCGGCGGTCCCTCGACGTGGGTCCTCGGCGGCGCGTTCAACTGCGGCAAGGCCCAGCCCGGACAGGTCGCTCCGGTCAGTCACGGATGCCCGTCGGCGTTGTTCCGTGGCGTACGCATCCTCAACACGAGCCAGGAATCGGGTCGGTGAGTCCAGCTGTGAAGGAGATCCTCACCCTGCAGGAGACGGTCGAGCGCTCGCTCGCGCTGTCGAAGGCCGACGGCTGCGTCGTCATCGCCGAAGAGTCGTCGAACGCCAACCTGCGTTGGGCAAACAACACGCTCACCACGAACGGCGTCTCGCTGTCCCGGAAGCTGACCGTCATCGCGATCGTGAACGGCCAGACCGGCGTCTCCTCCGGTGTGGTGAGCCGCAGCAGCGTGGACCTCGACGAGCTCGAGACGTTCGTCCGTACGGCCGAGGAGATCGCGCGCGACAGCGACGACGCTCCCGACGCGCGCCCGCTCGTCGACGGACCGACGTCCGTCGACTGGTCCGATCCGCCTGTGGAGACGTCGATCCGCGTGTTCGACTCGTTCGCGCCGGCACTTGGCGAGACGTTCGGCACGGCACGTACGGACGGCACGTTCCTGTTCGGCTTCGTCGAGCACGACGTGACCACGACCTACCTCGGTTCCTCGACCGGGCTGCGGCTGCGGCACGTTCAGCCGACCGGCTACGTGACCTGGACGGGTAAGTCGAACGACCGCTCGCGCTCGGCGTGGGTCGGGCAGGCAACGCGCAACTTCACCGACGTCGACGTTCTCGGGCTGAACGACGAGCTCCGCAAGCGGCTCCGCTGGTCCCAGCGCCGGATCGACCTGGAGGCCGGCCGGTACGAGACGATCATGCCGCCGGCCGCCGTCGCGGACCTGCTGATCTACACGTACTGGCGCTCCTCGGCGCGTGACGCGCAGGAGGGACAGTCCGTCTTCTCCAAGCCTGGTGGAGGAACACGCGTCGGCGAGCGACTGTCGTCGACGCAGCTGTCGATGCGTTCGGACCCCCGTCAGCACGGGCTGGAGTGCGCGCCGTTCGTCGTCGCGCACCGGTCGACGAGTGCGCAGAGCACGTTCGACAACGGGCTGCCGCTCGGTCGGGTCGACTGGATCCGGGACGGTTCGCTGGCGGCGCTCGCGACCACGCGGCACTCGGCCGAGCTGACCGGGCTGGAGTCGACGCCGTTCGTCGACAACCTCATCCTCGACCTGCCGGGCGCGACGGGCACCACCGCCGAGCAGGTCGCGCGCACCGAGCGCGGGCTGCTGCTGACGTGTCTGTGGTACATCCGCGAGGTCGATCCGCAGACGCTGCTGATGACCGGCCTCACGCGCGACGGCATCTACCTCGTCGAACGTGGCGAGGTCGTCGGCGAGGTGAACAACTTCCGGTTCAACGAGAGCCCGATCGACCTGCTGAGCCGGTTCACCGAGTGCGGCGCGACCGTTCCGGCGTTCTCGCGTGAGTGGGGCGACTACTTCCCGCGCGTCGCCGCACCGACGCTGCGGATCCCGGACTTCAACATGTCGAGCGTGAGCCAAGCCAGCTAGGTCTTCCGCGTCCGGCCGCCGATCAACTCGATGGCGGCGGCCGGAGCGTCGGCGATACGGTGCGCGGATGCCCGAACTGGAGTCGAAGCGCGCGCAGGTGGCAAGCATCCGTCGTACTGCCGTGCGCGCGCTCGCGGACTTCCCGGTCGACGAGCCACGCCTGAAGTTCATCGCGCACGGCGAGAACACCACGTTCCGGGTCGACTCCCCCGACGGCCGGTACCTGCTGCGGGTGCACCGGCCGAACCGGCACGGTCCTGGCGTCGACTCGCGGGTCGCGGTCGGATCCGAGCTGGACTGGCTGGCGGCGTTGCAGAAGGACACGGACCTGAGCGTGCCGACGCCGATCCGCGCCCGCAGCGGGCAGTGGACCGCCGTCGCCGACGACCGGGTCTGCTCGCTCCTCGGCTGGCAGAACGGACGCATGCGGGCGGAGAACCCGCGGCCTGTGCACTTCCGGCGGCTGGGTGGCATCCTGGCCCGTCTGCACGATCACGCGTCGGCGTGGACTCCGCCCTCCGGTTTCGTCCGCATGCGGTGGGACTGGGAGACGTTCTTCGGCAACACCATGGAGTACGGCGGCGTGTCCGCGGCCGGCTGCTGGGACCTGCTCCCGCCGCCGGTGCGCGCGCAGTTCGACGAGATCGCGCGCCGGATGCGTACCCTCATGGCGGAGCTCGGATCGCAGCCGGACGCCTTCGGCCTGATCCACGCCGACCTGCACCTGGAGAACGCCCTGTTCGACGGCGACGCGGTGCGGCTGATCGACTTCGACGACTGCGGATTCGGCTACTGGCTCTACGACCTCGCGGTGCCCCTGTGGGACAACCGCCACAGAGACGACTACCCCGCGTACCGCGCGGCCCTCCTCGAGGGGTACGGCCAACGCCGCGCCCTGCCCGATCTCGCGCACCTGGACGCGTTCATCGCCACGCGCGACGTGGCCTTCGGCCTGTGGTTCGTCGGAATGGCTCAGGTCAACCCAGCCTTCGCGGCCGACCTGGACCGGACGATGGACTACATCCGCCGGTCACTCGACAAGGCGCTCTGACGGGCACGACGCTTGCCGCGTTCAGAGAGCGGCAACGTTCACCAGTCGCTCGTAGCGCGACGTGATCCATACGATCGCCCGCAAGTTTCGTTGGTAGCCGGCGGGATCGGGCACCCAGCCGTGGAGGCACCAGCCTGCGCCACCGACGAGGGTCGTGAGCATCAGCGGTACGACGGCAGCCAGCTCGCGTTCGGTCAAGGGATGAATGGAGTGATAGCCGCCGACGTAATGGCTCAGGACCGTGGCCATGGCATCGGGATCACCGCCGATGATCTGGTGGACGAGGCGGCTGCCGAGGTACAAGCAGAGGTCCCGTACTCGTGGGCCGTGCGGCAGGTGGTCGAGGTCGATGAATCCGGTGACTTCGCCGTTGTGGACAAGGACGTTGCCGACGTTGCAGTCGCCGTGGGTGAGCTGGCTGGGTAGGTCGGCGAGCGCGGCCCAGAGCAGGTCTCGGAGCGGATCGACCAAGGCACGCAGCTCCGCCGGGAGCTTGGCGTAGTCGTCGCCGAACGTGTCCGGCGCGGGGTCGTCGGTGAACGACGTCACGTGCCACGGGCACTCGGCGAGCATGCGGTCGAGCCGGCCGATTCCTCGGCCGATCGTCTGCGCCAGCTCCGGTCGCTCGTGCAGCTCAGGATCGTTGGGGAGAAGGGGAATGAGAGCGAACGCGTGAGCGCCAGTCGGCTGCTTCTCGTTCGGATCGGTGCCGAGGTTGTCGGCGTTGTACGCGATGAGCCCGTCGTCGGTGACGACGGGCGTTGCCACGGGCAGTCCGCCTGCCTGCAGGTAGCACAGGACCCGGTACTCCTCGACCGGGCCGACCCCGGGTGGCCATTCCGGCAGCTGCTTGAGCACCCACTCCCTGCCGTCCTCGCCCGTCACCTTCCAGATCGGGCTGTGCACCTTGTCCATCGGCTCGACTTGGGCCGCGCCAACGACGGACTTCCAGGCCTCCAGCGCCGCGTATTCATCCATAGCGGCACGCTAGGCACGTCTCGTTCGTGCTCGCACGACGTTTTCGCCGGCCGGATCCGGCCGCCTCGGTCACTCGACAAGCTGCTGACGGGCACGACGCTTGCGGACGTTGATGACCACCAGGCCGGCGATGGACGCCAGGGCGACGATGCCGAAGCCGAGCTGGACGAGCGGTCCCATGGCGTCCAGTGACGCGACCACGTTGCCGGCGATGCCCGCGACCGCGAGGACCCAGAGCACGATGACCAAGAAGGTTTGTCCCATGCCCGCAAGCTAAGCCGACGGAACGGGACCGATCGATCCCGCGCACTGCACAGCCGGTGGTGGTGCTGGCTGCACCTACGAGGCGAGCGGGAGGCCGGCGGCGACCCAGCCCTCGATGCCCTCCTCGTACAGCGAGACCTTCGTGTACCCGCGCTCGCGCAGCTCCTCCGCCACGCCCGGCGCGCGCTCGCAGGTCGGGTCCGTCGAATAGACCACGATCGGGTCGTCCTTGGCCGGCAGCACCCCGACGCCCCCGTCGGTCTCCAGCTGCTCGATCGGCAGATTCACCGCACCGGGCAGATGCCGCCGGCCGTACGCTCCCGCGGGCAGCGCGTCGATCAGCGTGACCGTACCGGCCTCGATCGCCTGCCGTAGTTCTTCTCGTTCCACGGCGGCCAACGATGCCAAGCGCTGCTGGCGCCCCGCTGGCGCCCGCAAGGGTCGATCGATCCTGTTCCGGCCGAACGGCATACAGGTACGATCCAGTATTCATCGACGAGGGGGACACGGATGAGACTGACTCGACGCCAGGTCCTCGTGACCGGTGCAGCCACAGTGGGAGCTTCCATCATGACGACCGGTACCGCGCTCGCCGAGGACTACGGCTCGGGGCCGATCGGCGACTGGTCGAACAGCTCGAGAGCGATCTCGACCCTCACCCAGATCCGCCCTGTGCTCGACCGGGACGGCCTGTACATGTTCGGTGACAGCATCGCCTACCAGGACGGCCGGGCGCTCGCCGAGCGGCTGCTGGACCAGACCGGCGATGTGATCGCGGTCCACAACTGGTCGGGCCGTCCCACCGCTCCGGCCGTCGACGCGCTCGCCTCGTGGGCGCAGACGTACGGCATGCCGAACCGGATCCTGATGGCGACCGGCTCGAACGACATCTTCGACCCGCCCGGGTTCGCCACGCAGATCGACCGCACGATGACCATCGTCGGCCCGAGCCGCATCGTCATCTGGGTGAACGTCCAGGTCGCGCGGACCACCAAGCCGGCGGCGGTCCAGCTCGCCGACCAGCGCAACAGCGCCTGGATCAACCTCCAGCTCGCCGACGCCCAGAAGCGGCACCCGAACCTGCGCATCGTCCACTGGGCCGAGTTCCTCGCCGCAATGCCGTCGCGCCTGACGCCGAACCTGTACATCAAGGATGGCGTGCACACCACCGTCCCACTGGGTCAGAACGCGCGGAACCAGCTCATCGTCAACGCCGTCAAGGCCACCCGCCCCTAGACGCCGTTTCGCATGAGGGCACCCCAGTACCGGTCTATGGGACCGGGGTGCCCTCGACTCGAAACGTCGGCGCCTTCATGGCACCCAGCTGACCTACGGGCCTCTTCGCCACAAGGACGCCCTGATTCGAACGCTCCGCCGTCGCCTACTCCTTGACCTTGTCGTAGGCGGCCTGCTGGATCTCGAGGAAGCGCTTCAGGCCGAGGCCCTCCAGGCCCTTGACGTACGCGTCCCACTCCGTCTCGATGTTCTTCGAGCCGGTGATGAACTGCAGGGCGTTCTGCTGAACGTAGTTGTCGAGGTTGATCTGCAAGGTGGCGACCTCGCTGGCGAGCGAAGGGTCGATCCAGACCTTCCAGAACGGATAGATCTGCGCCTTGTCCTCCTTGCCCTCGTAGAGCTTGGTCGCCTCGAACAACCGCCGCTCGAACCCGGGCTGGCTGTAGATGTCGGTGGCGATCGCCTCGGAGTTCCGGAACTTCTCGGTGTTGTTGTACTGCGCCATCGCTCCCCACCCGGAGTTCCGCGGAGGCGTGCCGGGCTTCTGCGGGATCTGCTTGAACGACGGCTCCAGTGACTTGTCGAGCGCGACGTCTCCGGGCTGTGGCTTCGTCCAGGCCTTGCCCTCGCTGCCGAACTGCCCGTTGATCTGCCCCGCGTCGGTGAAGATGTAGTCGAGCAGCTTGATCGCCTGGATCTGCTCCTCCTGCGTCGCCTTGCTCGTCAGCACGAACGTCGCGCCGGGCGCACTCGGGAAGTTGTACCCGGCGTGGTTCACGCCCTTCGGTCCGGTGAGCGGCGGAACCGCGTCGTACTGCTTGTCGCGACCGTCGGACAACCCGATGGTGACCGCCTCGCCCAGGTGCAGGACGGTGCTCGAACCGAGGACGACGTGTTTGGCGTTGTTGCCCTGTCGTTGCAGGGAGTCCGGATTCTGCGTGAAGGCGCCCTTGTCGATCAGGCCTTCCTTGTAGAGCGAGTTCAGGTACGCCAGACCCTCACGCCAACCGTCCTTGTTGGCCTGCAGGTCGACCTTGCCGTCGTTCAGTACCAGCGTCGAGTTGTTGTAGCCGCTGGCGCCCTGTGGGTTGTAGATGAAGGCGTTCATGAAGTACGAGATCGGGGCGGTCCGCACGCTCGCGCTGAGCGGGATCTCGTCCGCCTTCCCGTTCCCGTTCGGATCCTGCGTCTTGAACGCCCGCAGCACCTTCACCATGTCCTCGGTGGTCTTCGGCATTTCCAGACCGAGCTTCTTCAACCACGCCGTGTTCATCCACAGCTTGCCCTGGTAGGAGCAGTGGTAGCAGTCGACCCACTGCGGCATGCCGTAGATCTTGCCGTCCGGCGCGGTCGCCATCGCCTTCCACTCCGGCTCGGCCTCGAGGGCCTTCTTGATGTTCGGCGCGTACTGGTCGATCAGGTCGTTCAGAGGTACGACGACGCCCTGCTTGCCCAGCTTCAGCAGCTCGGTCGGAGTGAACTGGTCGACCCACGGGATCAGCAGGTACAGGTCCGGGTAGTCACCGCTGGCCAGCGAGATCTGGCGCTTCTCCTTGGCCGGACCGGCATCGAACGTGGTGGTCTGCCACTTGAAGGTGATGTTGAACTTCTCGTTCATCTTCTTGGTGAAGTCGTTCTTGGCCAGGTTGGTCTCGGCGCTCTGTGGTGCGAAGACGTCGAGCGTGACAGCCGGGTTGCCGGTCACGGTGGGAAGCGGCTTGCCCTGCTCGTTCTGTCCGGATCCTCCACTGCAGGCAGCGATGCCGACCAGGAACAGGCTGACCCCCGCAGCCACCGCGGACTTGACGACTCTGTGGTGGACTTGCATTCTTCTCTCTCCTCGCTGGGTCAGGTGGAGCAAGGGATCACCCCTTGACGGCACCGATCAGGATTCCCTTGGTGAAGTAGCGCGCGACGAACGGATAGATGACCAGGACGGGGACACTCGAGACGACGATCAGGGAGTACTTGAGCAGCTCGGCCAGCTGCTGGCGCTGCAGGATGAGGGAGGCGTCCACGGCTCCACCACTGAAGGTGTTGAGGATCAGGATGTTGCGCAGAACGAGCTGCAACGGGAACAGATCGGGGTTCTTCAGGTAGATGAGCGCGTCGAAATACGAGTTCCACTGCAGGATCGCGTAGGTCAGGGCAACGACGGCGATCATCGGCTTCGCGAGCGGGAGCACCACCGACCAGAGGAACCGCAGATCGCTGGCGCCGTCCAGCTGGGCGGCGTCGGAGAGCTCGTCCGGGATCGCGGTGCGGAAGTAGGTCCGGGCGATGATGACCTGCCAGACCCCGATCGCCTGCGGGATGATCAGCGCCCACCTGGTGTCGAGCATCCCCAGCTCCTGCACCACCAGGTACGTCGGTATCAGACCCCCGGTGAAGAGCATGGTGAACAGAACCAGGCTCATCACAACGTTCCTGCCGACGAACGTCTTGCGCGACATGGGATAGGCGATCGCGATGGTCAGCGTGACGCTGATCAAGGTGCCGAACACCGTGTAGAACAACGAGTTGAGGTACCCCTGGATCACCTGCGGATTGCTCAGTGCCGCCTCGTATCCGCGGAGCGTGAAATCCACGGGCCACAAGATCACTTGCCCGGACGACACGGCCTCCGGATCACTGAAGGAGCTCGCGACGATGTACAGCAGGGGGAAGAGAATGACCGCGAGGAAAGCCACCAGCAGGAGATACACGAAGACCATGAAGATCTTGTCGGTACGGGGCTCCCGGATCTTCTGCACCCGTTCGGCGTGCGTCCTCAAGACCACAGTCCGCTCCCGGTGACTCGCTTGGCGATGACGTTGACGAACAGCAGTAAGAACAGGTTGATCACCGAATTGAACAGGCCGACCGCGGTGGCGAGAGCGAAGTCGGCGTTGAGCAGGCCTGTCTTGTAGACGTAGGTGGCGATGATCTCGGAGTGGCTGAGGTTCAGCGGGTTCTGCAGCAGGAAGGCCTTCTCGAACCCGATGGCCATGATGTTGCCGACGCCGAGCACCAGGATCACCACCGCAGTCGGCATGATCCCCGGCAGGTCGACGTGCATGATCCGTCGAAGCCGCCCAGCGCCGTCCATCTTGGCCGCCTCATGCAGGGCCGGGTCGATCCCGGCCAGCGCGGCCAGGTAGATCACCGCCGAGTAGCCGGCCGTCTGCCAGATCTCTGACCACACGTAGATGTGCCGGAAGTACGACGGATCGCCGAGGAAGTCGATCGCATCGATACCGAAGAAGCCGAGCCCTCTGCTGACGATGCCGAGCCTCGGAGCCAGCACCAGGATCGTCATCGACACGACCACGACGGTGGAGATGAAGTACGGCGCGTACGTGACCATCTGCACCGTGCGTTTGAACAACCCCTGGCGCACCTCGTTGAGGGCGAGCGCCAGGATGATCGCGATCGGGAAGCTCGCGACCACCGTATAGACGGACAGGAGGAACGTGTTATTGACCAGGCTCCAGAACACCGGGTTCTGGAAGAACAGCTCGAAGTTCCTCGAGCCCACCCACTCGCTGCCCCAGATGCCGGCAATCACGTTGTAGTCCTTGAAGGCAAGGACCGCGTTCGACATCGGGACGTACTTGAACACCGCGAAGTAGATGAGCGGGACGAGGATCAGCAGGTACAGCTGCCAGTGGTGTCGCAGGCTCTTCTTCAGCCCTCGCAGGCCCGGCCGCGGTTCTCGGCGACGACCACGGGACCGGCCACCGAGCTGCGGTGGCCGCTGCAACGTCATGGTCATTCGGGTCTCCAGGTCCGGGTCGGCTCGGTTGCCACTCGATGACGCGTCGTAGGCGAACGTTCGCCTTGGCCGGCGGCTCCGCGGGGGTCTGCGACTGTGAGGGCGCTAAACATCTAACCAATGTTGTGCCATAGTCGAACGGCGAGGAGCCGCTGTCAACGCTCGCTACGAAATGAGGCCGAAACATTGGACGTCTACGAGCTCAGTAGTCAGGCGGACGCGTCCAGTGGCCACGATCGGCCACTCCCCGGCCGCACGGACGAGGCCATCGCCAAGCTCCGCGGGTTGATCGTGTCCGGCGAACTCCAGCCAGGTTCCCGGCTTCCCCCGGAACGCGACCTGTGCAATCTGCTCGGCATGTCCCGCGGCATGGTGCGCGAGGCCGTCAAGGCGCTCGAGGTCGCCCGCGTGCTGGACGTCCGCCGCGGCGACGGAACCTACGTCACCAGCCTCGAACCGCAGCTCCTGCTGCAGGGCATCGGCTTCGCCGTCCAACTCCTCCAAGACGACGACCTCGCCGATGTCATGCACGTGCGCCGCGTGCTCGAGGCCGAGGCGACCGCATTGGCCACGGCCCGTGCCGATTCCACCCTGCTCGCCGACCTGAGCCAGATCCTCGACGCGATGCGCGCTTCGCTCACCGAGCAGGAGAAGCTGACCGCGCAGGACGCCGCGTTCCACAACCGCGTCGCGGCCGCGTGCGGCAATCCGACCCTCGCCACCCTGCTCACCGGGCTGTCCACCAAGACGCTGCGGGCTCGCATCTGGCGCGGCGTGAACGAGGCGGGATCCGCCGAGCTCACGCTTCAGCAACACGAAGCGATCTACGCGGCTATCGAGGCCCGAGACGTGGAGACAGCACGCGCGGCCTGCATGGTCCACGTCGCGACCTCGGAACGATGGCTGCGCGTTCTCCTCCATCGCCAGCCATGACAACGGGAGGGGGCATCGACCTTGCGCGCTCGAGCTGGAGCGTCGCCGCACCGCCAGCGCGCCGGATCCAGAGGGCCGTCCGGTGCGGGCGGCGATCTATGTGCGGATCTCGATGGACCGCGAGGGCGCCGGCCTCGGTGTGGCGCGGCAGGAGGAAGACTGCCGGGAGCTTTGTGTCCGCCGAGGCTGGGACGTGGTCGGGGTCTACGACGACAACGACACGTCGGCGTATGCGAAGAAGCCCCGCAAGCAGTGGCAGCGGCTGCTGACCGACATTCGCGCCGGGCGGGTTGATGCGATCGTGTGTTGGCACGTCGACCGGTTGACACGTTCTCCCCGGGAGTTGGAGGACGTGATCGATCTGCACGACCGGCACGGCGTTGACCTGGCCACCTGCACCGGCGAGATCGACCTGTCCACCCCGACGGGCCGCATGGTCGCGCGGACCCTGGGCGCTGCGGCGCGGCATGAGTCGGAGCACAAGGCAGAGCGCCAGAAGAGGCAGCAGCGGCAGGCCGCCTACGCCGGCAAGCCGCACGCCAGCGGTCACCGCCGCCCCTACGGCTGGGCCGCCTCCGGCGACCCCACCATCGTGGACGAAGAAGCTGAGGTGATCCGCGAGGCCACACAACGCGCGCTCTCCGGGGAGGCGTTGGCCAGCGTCTGCCGGTCCCTCGACGCCCGCGGGATCACCTCGTCGACCGGCCGCGCCTGGTCCGCGCTCACGTTGACGACGCTGTTGCTGCATGACGGCGGAGGGCGCCCCGCTCCGGCTCGTACCGACCAATGTCAGCAGCTGTTCGATCACGGGCACGTGTTCTGCAGCTAGGCGCTGCCCAGTGCGCCGACTTTCGTGGTACCCATTGACATACCGGCCTCTTCGAATGGGGGCACCATCCAAGCCCCTGTGAAGGTGCGCCTGCCTCTTCGGGCACGGTGACCGCCGAACGCACGCACCGACGAGGCTCGGACCGCTAGCGTCGCGACCGTGGAGGGAATAAGGCTCCCGCTGCTTATAGGCGGCTTCCTGCTGAGCTGGCTCGGCTTCGTCGTGCATAACCTCGCCGACCTGCCGGGGCAGACGCTCCTCAGCCCGGAGACGCTGTTCCCGACCGTCGTCTACGCGGTGCTGTTCGCGCTCTGGTTCACTCCCGCTCGCAAGGGAGCCCGGTGGGCCACGCTCGTCTGGGCGCTGCTGCAGCTCCTCGGCGGCGCCATCCTCAGCGTGCTCCCGCTGGGGATCCTGCCGTTCGACCCCGAGCAGACCGTGTGGCATTACCTGTTCCACCTGGTCTACGGCGTCACCCAGCTGCCGCTCCTGCTGCTGGTTTGGCGAGTCAGCCGGGTATCGCTTCCAGGTCGATCGTCGGATTCTCCGCCGCACCGCGCATGATCACCCTTCCGCAGCGCGGCAAAGGTCGACCTCGCTGCCGCCGACTTGTTGGACAGATTCCGGCTTAGAGGCCGAGATCTGTCCAACAACTCGTGGCGTGGTGCGCGTGACCAGCGGTGGGAGAGCCGAAGCGGGAGCTCGGACTTGTTCCAGGGATCTCGGTCTAGAGGCCGAGTTCCCTGGAACAACTCACGGGTGTGGGTACCTGGTGCGATGGCCGGCCTCTTCGCATGAGGGACGCCCTCATGCGGAACGTGGCGACCGCGACGCCTAGAGCGCGAGCCGCCGTACGGTCGACGTTCCGAACCGTTCGGCCGTCGCCGCCTTGAGTGCCGTGAGCCCGGACTGGCGGACCTTGCGTACCAGCGGGGTGAGGGCGCGCTGTGCCTTCGCGTCGCCGTCGAACGCCTGGACGCACTCCTCTGGCACCACGTTCGCCAGCGCCAGCAGCGCGCCGGCCGCGCCGAGCGGGCCGCCGAAGCTCAGGATCGCCGACGACCCCACGTAGACCTGGCCGTCCCAGGTGTCCAGCTCATCGAGCAGCCGCCCGGGGTCGCCCGAGGAGTCCTTCACGCCGCCGATCGGCAGGTCGGACAGCGTCTCCACCGGAATGCCGGGCACGCCGAGCGGGCCCGGGTTGTGGTAGCCGATCACCCGCGAGGTCTCCCCCACGGCGTCGCTCACCGCGTCGAAGAATCCCTGCAGCTGCACTCCGCCACGCGCGGGTGCGACCAGAACGGTGTCCGCGCCGGCCTTCCGAGCGGCCACTGCTCGCGCCGAGGCGGCCCGTGCCCAGGCGCCGCTCGCGCCGGCGATCACTGTGACGTCGTCCGGCAGGGCCGACCGCGCGGCGGCGATGAGCTCCTCGCGCTCGGGGTCGGTCAGCGTGTCCGCCTCCCCCGTCGTTCCCGCGACGAGCACCGCACGGACGCCGAAGCCGGCCAGCTTCCGCGCGTGCGCGATCGTCGCGTCCACGTCGACCGTGCCCGACTCGTCGAAGAACGTCAGCAAGGCGACCCCGACGCCGCTGAAGATTGGCTCTGCCATCGGTCCTGACTCCTCATCCCGGATTGCGAAACCATCTCCATCCTGCCCCAGTCATCTGATGTTTTCCAGGGATCCGTCTCGGCTGGGGCCACCAGGTCTTGCTACGGTCGCGATATGCCTTCTGACGACGCGCTTCTGCGCCAGCTGCTGAGCCAGCCCGCGGTCTGGGTGTACGACGTCGACGACGAGGGGCGGGTGCTCGCCAGCACCGACACGACCGGCTCGTTGCAGCTGTACGAGATCGGCACCGACGGCGCGTGGCGGCAGCTCACCGACCTCGGCGAGAGCGCCTCCGGCCGCTACCTCCCGGGCACGCGAAGCGTCGTCGTCCAGCACGACAGCGGAGGCAACGAACGCGGCCAGCTCTCGCAGCTCGACATCCCCGACGACGGCGCGACGGGCTTCCCCGAGCTCCGTCCCCTGGTCCACGACCCGCGCTGGATCCATCAGCTGGCCGAGGCCAGGCCCGGTCGCATCCTGTACACGACGAACCGCCGCAACGGCGTCGACTTCGACCTGGTCAGCCGGACGCTCGAGTCCGGCGACGAGCGCGTGCTGTACGACGGCGGCGGCTGGGTGATGAACGCCGCCGCGTCGCCGGACGAGAAGTGGGTCACGTTCACGCTGCCGGGCGGACCGGCGAACTCCCTACAGCTCGTGCTCGTCTCGACCGCCGACGGCACGCTGCTCGAGCTCACCGGCGCCGACGACCCCACGTACCAGGAGTCGGTGACCTGGCTGCCGGACTCCTCCGGCCTGCTGGTGGCGAGCAACGCCGACCGCGAGTTCACCGCGATCCGGCACTACGACCTGGACAGCCGGACCTGGACCGAGGTGCTGGCCGACGACGAGCACGACCTCGTCGCCTGGGCCGCGCCGACCGGCAAGCGGATGGTCGTCGCGACCAACGACGACGGCGTGCTGCGCGGCTCGCTCCACGACGTCGTCACCGGCGCCGAGGTCGGCACGCTCGACGTCGGGATCGGCCGGACGCTGGCGGTCGACTGGTTCCCGCCGCGGTGGTCGCCGAACGCCACGTACCTCGCGCTGTCCTGCAGCGGGCCGCGGGCGTTGCCCAGCGTCGTACGTCACGACGTCGGCTCTGGCGAGACCACGGTCAGCGCCGTGCCCGGCTCGATGGAGCTGCCGTCGGTGCTGGTCGAGCCGGAGTCGGTGCGGGTCCAGACGCCCGACGGCGAGCAGGTGCCGGTCTTCGTCTACCGGCCCGCCGACGCCGACGGCTCGGTCGTGATCATCGTGCACGGCGGTCCGGAGGGGCAGTCGATGCGCATGTGGGCGCCGGTCACCGCCGCGCTGGTCGCGCAGGGCCACACCGTCCTCGTCCCGAACGTGCGCGGCTCGACGGGGTACGGCAAGCGCTGGTACTCCCTCGACGACGTCCGGCTGCGGCTCGACTCGGTCGCCGACCTGGCAGCACTGCACGACTGGCTGCCTTCCGCGGGGCTCGACCCGAGCCGGGCGGCCCTGTACGGCGGCTCGTACGGCGGCTACATGGTCCTTGCCGGCTTGGCGTTCCAGCCCGAACGGTGGGCCGCCGGCGTCGACATCGTGGGCATCGCGTCGCTCGTCACGTTCATGCAGAACACCTCGGAGTTCCGGCGCGCGCACCGGGAGCGGGAGTACGGCTCGCTCGAGCACGACCGCGACTTCCTCGAGTCGGCGTCGCCCTTGTCTCGGGTCGATGCGATGCGGGCGCCGCTGTTCGTGATCCATGGCGCGAACGACGTTCGCGTGCCGCTGTCCGAGGCGGAGCAGATCGCCGAGGCGTTGCGGAAGCAGGACGTCCCGTGTGAGTTGAGGGTCTACGACGATGAGGGGCACGGGTTGAAGAAGAAGGCGAACCAGCTGGACGCCTACCCGGCGGCGTTGGCGTTCCTCGCCGAGCACCTCGCCCCGAAGGCCGCGTCATGAGTGGGCCGGTCGGGTTCGTCGGGCTCGGCATCATGGGCGCCGGCATGGCCGGCAACCTGCTGAAGGCCGGGCACGACGTCGTGGTGTGGAACCGTACGGCGGCTCGGGCCGAGCCGCTCGTCGAGAAGGGTGCCGTGGCCGCCGCCACGCCTCACGCGGTGGCCGAGCAATGTGAGGTCGTGTTCGTCTGCGTCAGCGACACCCCTGACGTCGAGGCCGTGCTGTTCGACACCGACGGGCTGGCCGAGGGGCTGCGGAAGGGCTCCCTCGTCGTGGACTGCTCGACGGTGAGCCCGTCCGCGACCCGTACGTGGGCCGGCCGGCTCGCGGAGGCTGGCGTCTCGTTCGTCGATGCTCCGGTATCGGGCGGCAGCGAGGGCGCCGCGAACGGCACGCTGTCGATCATGGTCGGCGGTGCCGCCGACGACGTCGAACGCGCCCGGCCGTACCTCGAGGCGATGGGCAAGACGATCACGCATCTCGGCGAGGTCGGCACCGGGCAGATCTGCAAGCTGGTCAACCAGATCCTCGTCGTCGTGAACATGCTCGCGGTGTCCGAGGCTCTGGTGTTCGCCAAGGCGGGCGGGCTGGACCTGGAGAAGACGCTGACCGCGGTGACCGGTGGCGCGGCGGGGTCGTGGATGCTCGCGAACCGCGGACCGCAGGTGATCGCGCGCGACTGGCGGCCCGGGTTCCGGCTCGACCTGCAGCAGAAGGACCTCCGCCTCGTGCTGGAGACCGCGGACTCGTTGGGCGTTCCGGCCTTGGCGACGAGCACGGTCTTCCACCTGTACCGGACGCTCGAGCGCGAGGGCCTGGGCGCGGAGGGCAACCACGCGCTGGTGAAGGCGTTGGAACGGCTGTCGGGGTTCGAGGCCAGCCAGTCGTCGACGGACTGATTGGTCTGCTGACGCTGCCGCCGAGTGGACCGGGCTGTCGCCTGCCGTGCTGACTAGCTTCGAGGCATGCGACAGCTCACCCTCGGCGACGAGCACGGCAAGCTCTCCGTGTCCGCGTTCAACCTCGGCACGATCCCGTTCGGCACCGGCTGGAACGAGGAACAGTCGTTCGCGCTCCTCGACCGGTTCGCCGAGGCCGGCGGCTCTCTCGTCGACACCGCCGACTGCTACAACCAGTGGCATCCCGGCGCGCGGGGTGGTGAGAGCGAGGAGACCATCGGCCGCTGGCTGAAGGCGCGTGGCAACCGCGACGACATCGTGATCGCCACCAAGAACGGCGCGCTGACCTCGTTGCCAGGAAGCGCCGACCCCGAACACTGGGTTGGCCTTGCTGGTAAGGCGATTCGGGAGAGTGTCGAGGGCAGCCTGCGCCGGCTCGGCGTCGAGCGCATCGACCTCTACTACGCCCACATCGACGACCGCGCGGTCCCGCTCGAGGACACCGTCGAGACGATGGCGGCGCTGGTGCAGGAGGGCAAGGTCGGCATCGTCGGCTGCAGCAACACCGCGCTCTGGCGGCTCGAACGGGCCCGGGCCCACGCGCGCGCGAACGGACTCCCCCGCTACAGCTGCGTCCAGCAGATGCACACGTACCTGTGGCCGCGGCCCGACAAGGCGCAGATCGACGTGATCACGCCGGAGCTGCAGGACTACGCCCGGGTCGAAACCGACCTGACGTTGCTCGGCTACAAGCCCGCGATGAACGGCGCGTACACCTGGAACGACGACCGGACGTTCCCGCTCGACTACGACCACCCCACGAACGCCGCACGCATGCGGACCTTGCGCACGGTGGCGGACGAGCTCGGAACGAACCCGTACGCGGTGATCGTCGCCTGGATGCTGCAGTCCGACCCCGTCGTGATCCCGGTCAGCGCGGCGCGAACCGTGGAGCAGCTCGACGCCCAACTGGCGGGCGTCGAGCTGCACCTGGAGCCCGAGCTGCTGCGGCGCCTCAACGAGGCAGGCACCGAGTCCGTCTCCTTCTAACGGCCGTAGATCTCGATCTCGTCGACGAAGATGTACTCCGCGAAGTAGCCGTACGTCTTGATCGCCCGCACCTTCACGTAGCGCGCCGACGACTCGGTGAACCCGACCGAGAACCATCGGTCGGCCGCCTTCGTCACCGACCCCTTCTCGGTCCAGGTCGTGCCGTCCGTGCTGGTGAACACGACGACCTTGTCCGGCGCGTACTTGTGCTCGCCGTCGAAGTACTCACGGAAGTTGACCAAACTCAACGTCCGCGCCTGGCCGAGGTCGAACGTGATCTCCGGATCCATCGTCTCGTCCGGCTGGGCGACGTACGCCCACGACTTGCCGTCGGAGTAGTGCCCCGCCAGCACACCGTCAGTCGACTCGCCGCCGCTGTCCGCGTACGACGGGTCGAGCCACTTCGTGGTCGCGGTGTAGGCGCGCCCCGCCGCGAGGTCCGTCGTCGACTGGGCGGGGTCGCCGAAGACCGCGACCTCGTCCAGGAACAGATAGTCGGCGAACTTCCCGTCTGCCTTGGACAAATCCAGTCTCACGTAACGTGCCTTGACGTCGGTCAGCGGGATGTCGAACCACGAACCGATCGGCCAAGCGGCCTCGCCCTGGAACTCGAAGTCGCCGCCGTCCGCCTTCGTGTAGACGCGCACGGCGTCCGGTGAGTACTGGTGGAAGCCGTCGTCGTACGCCTTCAGCTGCACGAGGTTGAGCGCCTTCAGGCCCTTGAGATCCAGCGTCAACGACACGTTGCGCGTCTCGTTGTTGCCAGCGTAGAAGGCATATCCGTACTCGTCGGTGAACGGGCCGGCGATCACGCCGTCGGTCGACTCGCGGTTGTCGGCGTCGGCGAAGTACGGGTCGTCCGGCTCGGCGGACTTCGTGTACTGCCGTCCCTCGGCGAAGTTCACCAGGCCGGCGGTGCTGGGTCCGTACGCCTCGATCTCGTCGAGGAACAAGGCGTCCGCGCCCTCGGCGAACTTCTTCTCGTAGCTCACCTTGACGTACCTCGCCGAGGTGTCCGGGAAGGTCACGTCGTACCAGAGCCCGTTCGGTCCGTTGGCCGCCGCGAACGTGCCCTTCGGGACGAACGTCGTGCCGTCCTTGCTGGTGAACACGCGCACCTTGTCGGGCGAGTAGGTCTGCTCGTAGTCCTCGTAGCGGTGGATCTTCACGTTGCTGACCTGCTTGGCCGCGCCGAGGTCGACGGTGACGTCCACGGTCTTGTCGTCGCCTGGCTTCATGTTGTAGCCGTACCCGCGGGCGTCGCTGTAGTGGCCGGCGAGGATCCCGTCCGTCGACTCCCGCCCAGTGCTGTCGCCGTGGTCGGCTGCCGGGTCGGCGGACTTCGTGTACGGCCTGCCCGCCGCGAGGTTCTCGCGGTCGAGCGCGAACCCGCCGACCTCGAGGTCGGCCAGCGTGTAGCCGGCGGTGGGTGCGCTGCTCGTCGTTGCCTTGAGCCTGACGTAGCGGGCCTTCGCGTTGAGGCCGACGAAGTCCTCGCCGCCGTTCCCGGTGGTGGTCGAGAACGCGTCCGTCCAGGTCGCGCCGTCGTAGGAGAGCTGGACCTGGTAGCCCTTGGCGTACGTCGGCCCCCAGGCAAGCCTGACCCCGTCAACCTGGGTTTGCTTGCCGAGATCGACCTGTACCCATTGGGCTCCGGAGTCCGCGCGGGCCGAACGCCAGCTCGTCCTCGCGTTGCCGTCGACGGCGTTCTTGGCTTCGAAGCGGTCGGCCTCTGTCGACGCCGTCGCCGGCTTGGTGCGGGCGAGGTCGGCGGCGAAGACGGGCTTGCCGGCCGCCGCGCGGACGAGCTCGGCACGCGTACGTTCCATCGAAGCGGTGTCGCCGGAGTACCGGTTGGCTCGCTGCACGAGGTTGGCGACGATCCCCTTGGCCAGATCGGGATGCTGCTTGCCGACCTGCTCGAGCAGCTCGCGTTCCTCGAGCCCGTCGCGCAGTGACTCCAGCCTGATCGTCGACTTGATGGTGTTGTTCTTCTTGTCCGGCTTGGTGATCCAGCCGTCGCCTCTGACTTCCTGCTGGTCCATGGGGTACTGCCAGTTGTTCAACGCCCAGTGCAGGTAGCCCGTCACGCCGAGCGAGTACGCGTACCACATCGTCAACCGCTGGTGGTAGACCGGCTGGTCGATGAAGCGGTTGAGGTACATCTTCGTCGGGATGTTGCAGTTGTAGAGCCAGACTTCCTTGCCCGCGGCGATCTTGTCCATGTAGTACTGCTGGTGGTCGTCGAGGTTCCACTCGTTCGGGATGAGGAACGACTGGATCGGCTCGAGCTCCTCGACCGAGCCCTGGTTGAACGTCGCGTCGGACAGCCGCACGTCGGCCCAGTGCTCGCGGATCATGCTCGCGACCTTCTTGTACGACGCGACATCGGCGGCGCCGTTCGGCTCGTCACCGACGTGCATCCACCACTTGTCGGCCCAGCCCTTGCTCTCCAGATGGGCCTTCAGAGCGGGCACGAACTGGTCCACGAAGTTCTTCGCCTTCGCCGACTCGACGCGTTCCCATCCCCTGACGTACTTGCCGTTCGCGTCCTTGTCGACGATCTCGATCTGCCAGTAGTCGCGGTAGTACGCCTTGCCGTGCATCCAGAAGCCCTCGAGCCGCTTGATCGCGCCCTGGTCGACGAACGTCTGGGTGAGCTTGTCGAACAGGCTCCAGTCGAACGCGTACTTGCCGTCGGCGTCCATCGTCGTGCCGCCGCCGATGAGGAGCTGGACGACGTTCAGCGGAACGGTGTTCAGCCTGTGCTGCTTGTTGTTCTTCGCGATGTTGGTGATGAGCTCCCACCACTCCGGGCTCAGCCGCTTGTGGTCGTAGAAGATCTCCATCGTGTCGCCGGCGCCTTCGTCCCAGGACAGCGCGCCGTAGAGGATCTGCCAGAAGTTCGTGGTGAACGTGCTGTCCTTGGCGTCGGGGATGGTGACGTTCTGCACGTCGAGCTGGATCGGGACGGTGCTGTTGCCCTGGTCGGTCTGGACCGTCGCCGTGCCCTTGTAGAGGCCGGGCTTGGTGTCCTTGGGAACGTACGCGCGGATCCAGATCGGCTGCGTCGTCCTTGCGGGAACCTCGATGCTCGTCTCGTTGGAGAGGGCGTCGGGGAAGTCGCCTGGGGCCTTGCGGACGAGGTCCTTGACGGGGTCGCGGGGACCGAACGTCGAGTTGGCCTTCAGGTGCTCGAACTCGACGAACTGGTACGTGAGGTTGGTTGCCGCGATCGTGTTCGCGCCGCTCGTCAGATGGGTGAGCGCGACCTTGTCGATCGTGAACCGCTGGTCTTTTCTGAGCATGAGCTGCGCGGCCTCGTACTCGTTCCGCGCGGCTATCAGGTTGATGGTCGTTGGAGCGCCGGGCGGCGGGAGCGTGTCCTGGAAGGCGTTCTCGTACGACGACGCGGTCCAGACGCTCGTGACCCGGGCATCCGCCGGCGCCGCTGGGGCTGATGCGCTGGAGATCAACAGAAATGTCGCGAGCAGTGCGAGCGTGGCCACGATGGCCGATGGTCGCCGCAATCCGAGCATGATCGCCTCACCCTCCCGTACGCCGGCATAGCGCTCTCATTACCGGCGGTGAGGGCGTAGGAGGACAAGCCGATGGCAGGAATCGGGCTAGACCAGTGGTTTACGGCCGGAGGGGTACGCGGCGCACTTTGACCGTGCGGCGGGCGAGGCGCCAGCCGGCTTTCGTACGGACGACCTCGTCCTTGTACGTGGCGCTCCCCGTTGTGCCGTTGGTCATGACGGCGAGGCCCTTGGACCTCACGTGCGCCGTGTTGTCGCTGAGGTCGGTGATGTGGACGTTGGTGACGTGGTGGGCGACCGGATTGGCATCGCCGAGCTGGATGGCGGCTCGGCGGATTCCGTCGATTCCCTCGAGGACGCCGCCGCCGACGTCGGAGACGTCGTAACGGATGTCGTCGGTGAAGAGCTCGTCCAGCCGCTCGAGCTCGCCGTTGTCGAACAGATGGCCGTGCAGGGAGATGAGCTCGGTGATCGCGAGGCGGTCCTCGACCAGGTCAGGCATGGCGCAGACCTTAGCGGGGAGTGTCTCCGCTTAGCAAGTGCATGGCCACTTCACCCACGGAGGGGGCGTTCGGAGGGTGCCCGTAGCGGTCCGGAACGCCCCCTTGGTGGGTGAAGTCATCAGCACTGGGCGGCTTCGCGCTGCCAGGTGAAGTCGAAGAAGTCCGCGAGGGCCGCGTAATGCGCCTGTTGAGAAACCTGGACCATGAGCTCGTCGGAGTTGATCGAGCTGTCGGCCATGTTGTCCGACCCGACCCAGCTGCGATAGGTGCGCGTCCCGCCCGACAGGTAGCTCACCAGCAGCATCTTCGAGTGGTTGAAGCTGACGTCGTTCGCTGGCGCGCCGCCGCAGGTCTGCGTGTCCAGCCGGGTGACCCCGCCCCGGTCGAGGATGCCCCTCACCACCGGTCCCGCGCCGGCGGTGTGCATGACCTTCACCCAGGCACCCGCCTTACGCAACCGCACCAGTTCGTTCGCGATCCGCTTGGCCCGCTCGTTGGTGAAGCCCGAGGTCGCTACCCGGATCACCGCCTGGTCGGGGTTCGGGATCGTCCGCAGCCGGGTGAGCAGGGGGTCCTCGGCGATGCAGTCGAGCGGGTAGGCCATCACGCCGTAGCCGGCACCGAAGAAGTGCTGGAAGAGCCTGCCGTCGTTGGGCGTCGCGGTCTGGCACCGCGCCGCGCGGGGGCGATCGGTCCGCTGCTGTTCGAACAGCGCTTTCAGGTCGTCGTGCATGGTCTGGTTGTTCACGAACTGCAGAGCCACGTTGTACTGGTTCTTGTTCGCGTGGTCCGTCGGGTTGTACGACGTGACGAGCGAAACGTGGTTCGCGGTACCAGTCCGGGAGAACGTGAACGACTTCTGGTGCAACTGCCCCTTGCCCTCCGGCCCGCGAGCGGAGTTCTTGACGCAGGTGAAGAAGCTCGCGTCGCCAGCGACCCCCAGGACGGCACGCAGATGGACCGTCCCGCTGCCGCAGTTGCGGTCCCACACCAGAACCTGCACGTGAACCCCGCGCCGGTGCGCGTTGATCAGCGCGGTGGTGATCCCCTGGTCGTCGAAGTTCCAGGCCACCACTCGAATCGTCTGCTGCGCCGGCGTGTGCGCGATGTTGTCCAGGATGGCGCGGCGGATCGGGCTCGACTGCGCCCCGGTTTCGGTGGGGTGCTGGCCGATCGGACCGGACCGCGGTGTGTAGGCCACCGCGGGAGCCTCAGCCGCCGGCGCCGCGGAGGAGGTGGCGACCAGGGGCGCCATCAGGGCCGCGGTAGCCACCGCGACTCCCACCACCGTCCGTTTCCAGGCACGTTTCACTGTCGTTCCCCCGTCTGGGTGTCCATTGCTCGCACAGGTCGGCGCCCATACAAACAGACCCCAGGGGGTGGGCACCAGGAAAGAAGACCGGCAACTAACGGCTGGGGCGAGCGGTACGGAGGCGTTCCAGGTGGTCGACCAGGTCCTCGGGCCGGCTGAGGAAGGGCGAATGGCTGCGCGTTCATCTCTTCGGGCACGAGGCCGAGACGGTCGAGGACGACGCGGCGGAGCCACGGGGCTGGCAGCAGGCGGTCTTCGCGGCAGAGGAGATAGCTGGTCGGGACCGCGGGCCAGGCGTTCGGTGGCCACGGCTCCTCCAGCGCCTTCGCGGTCTGGCTACGCCAGCGGGCGCGGGAGGAGGCGGCGAGGTCGGTGGGCACGTCCTCGTAGAAGTAGTCCACCCCGTCCCCCGCGCCCTCCCGTTCGGCCGCGATCTCGGTGAACAGCTCGAACCCCGTCTGACCCACCGCCGGCACCATCGCGGCTAGCAGGACGACCGAGGAGACCGGCACCCGCGCGCACACCTCCGGGACCACCACCGCACCGAGCGAGTGCGCCACCAGCACGACGCTCGGCCGGTCCCCCACCGCCGCGACCACAGACGCCGCGTACTCCGAGCGCCCCGCGGACTCGTCCTCGATCGGCAGGTCCATCGTGACGACCTCGTGGCCACGCGCCTCCAGGAGCGGGAAGGCGAGCTCCCAGCACCAGGCGCCGTGGGAGGCGCCGTGGACGAGTACGTAGGTCGCCACAGTCCAACCCTCCCGCACCGATGAGTTCCGCCGGCGCGAGAGGTCTACCACCCGACGCGACCGAACGAGATGCCAGGGAGCCCGAGATGTCCGCCAGCGACTATGTCAAGCAGCTCCACGCCGAGATCGAAGAGCAGGCCCTCGACGAGCAGATCCGAACCACCAGCCGGCAGCGTAGGCAGAAGCTGCTGCGGGTCCGCTACCGCTGAGTACCGGCGGGCTCCGGCAGCGCCTCGACCTCCGGCGCGGCGACCGCCTTCCGCTTCTTCAGCACGTGCCGCACCACCTCGACCACCACGGTCACGCCGATCGCGAGCCCGACGCCGAGGATGACGCCCTTGATCGGGTCGTTCTCGAACGCCATCCCACCCAGGTAGCCGATCAGCGCCCCGTACACGCCCCAGGAGATCGCCGCGATCGCGTCGTAGAACGCGAACCGCCGCACCGGGTACGCCGTCGAGCCCATCGTCAGGGTCACAGCCGTCCGCCCGCCGGGGATGTACCGCGCGACGACGAGCACCAGTCCCCCACGTTCCTCCAGCGCTCGGGTCGCCCAGTCGTACGCCGCTCGCCGCTTTGTCCCGGGCTTGATCCGGCTGAGCAGCCGATGCCCGGCCGACCGGCCGATCCAGTAGGAGATGTGGTCGCCGAGGAAGGCCCCCGCGGCCGCCGCCACGATGACCAGCAGCAGCACCGGCTCGCCTGAGGACGCCGCGAACACGCCGGCGGTCACCACCACCGTCTCGCTCGGCACGACGGGGAAGAACGCGTCGAGCAGGGCGAGCCCGAGGATCACGGCGTAGATCCACGGCGAGGCCATGGCGTCGTGAACGAAGGCGAGGATGGCGTCGGTCATGCCCTCAGCCTTCCGCCGGAGTGCAGACCTGACGTCGCCCTAACGTCTCCGCGAGCTGAAACTTTAGTTGCAAACGACCCTGATCCTTCGAGTTGGCGCATCAGGGGACTCCCCACCTACGCTCGCGATATGGACCTGCAGACCACGCCGCCCGTCGGTGGTCGCGTGCTGGAGTGGGCGAACCGCTGGTTCGACCGCGCCGCGCCGCTGATCGCTGCGGGTCTGGTCGTGCTCGCCTCGGTCCTGGCGCTGGAGAACCTGAACGACCAGGGCATCGAGCTCCCCGCCGTGGTGTCCGGCCTGATCGGGGTCGTGTGCGGCGCCCCGGTGCTGTTCGCGCGGCGCCGGCTCTGGCCGCTGTTCGTCGTCGCCGCGCTGGGCTGGATCGTCTTCCTGATCTGGCCGGCCCTGGTGGTGGCGTCGTACTACGTCGGGTCCACGTTCCGCCGCCGCCTCGAGCTCGGCGTCTACGTCGCCGCGACCGGTGTCGCGTCGGCGATCGCCGCCGTGGTGAGCTTCGCGATCGGCGGATACCGGGAGTACATGTCGTACCTCCCGAACGCCGTCATCGCGCTGCTGGTCTACGTCGGGCTGCCGCTCGTCGCCGGGCTCTGGGTGGGCGCGCGCCGCCAGCTGGTCGAGTCCCTCCGGGAACGCGCCGAACGGGCCGAACGCGAGCAGGCCGCCCGTTCGGACCGGGCGCGAACCGAGGAACGGGCCCGCATCGCGCGCGAGATGCACGACGTGGTCGCGCACCGGGTCTCGCTGATCGTGCTGCACGCCGGCGCGCTAGAGGTGAGCGCGAAGGATCCGCAGACCGCGGAGACGGCCGACCTCATCCGTACGACCGGGCGCGAGGCGTTGGCGGATCTGCGTACGGTGTTGGGCGTTCTGCGCTCGCAGGATCCTGTCGCGGACAAGACGCTCGCCCCGCAACCCGTGCTTGACGACCTCGACCGGCTGTTGGAGCAGTCCCGTTCGGTCGGCATCGAGGTGCGGCATGAGAACGTCGGTTCGGTGCGCGCGCTGCCGGTGACGGTCGAACGGACCGCGTACCGCGTCGTCCAGGAGGCGCTGACGAACGTGCACAAGCACGCCGGCGCGGTGCGCGCGTCGGTGGTGCTGACCTACACGCCTTCGCAGTTGGAGGTCGTCGTCTCGAACGAGCCTGGTGGTGCGACACCGATGCCGGCGAGCGGTTTTGGCCTTGTGGGGTTGGCCGAACGCGTCTCTCTCGTCGGCGGCTCGCTGTCGTCTGAGGCTCGTCCCGATGGCGGTTTCGTCGTGCGCGCGACGCTGCCCGCCGTTCCTGCCGATCAACCCGTAGGAGATCCCGCATGATCCGCGTCCTGGTCGTCGACGACGAGTCGCTGGTCCGCTCGGGGCTGCGGATGATCCTCGAGGCGACCGGTGACATCGTCGTGGTCGCCGAGGCGCGAGACGGCGCGGACGGTATCGCGGCGGTCGCTCGGCATCGGCCGGACGTGGTGCTGATGGACGTACGCATGCCGGGGATGGACGGCCTGACCGCCGCCGCGGAGCTGCGTGCGTCGGAGTCGCCGCCGAAGGTGATCATGCTGACGACGTTCGACCTCGACGAGTACGTGCACGAGGCGTTGCGGGCCGGCGCGGTGGGGTTCCTGCTCAAGGACACGCCGCCGAAGGATCTCGCGGACGCCGTTCGTACCGTGCACGCGGGGAACGCGATGCTCGCGCCCACCGTGACGCGCCGGCTGATCTCGTCGTTCGCCCACCGCGAGCCGGCGCGCGCCGACGTCGCGCGCAAGCGGCTGTCGGAACTGACGGAGCGGGAGTACGAGGTGATCCGCGCCGTCGCGCGGGGCCTGTCGAACGCGGAGATCGGGCGGGAGCTGACGATGAGCGAGGCGACGGTGAAGGCCCATGTGAGTCGTTCGCTGGCGAAGCTTTCGCTGACGAACCGGGTGCAGGCCGCGATCCTCGTCCACGACGCGAGCCCCGACTAGGTCTTCGCTAGGACGCGCTTGTGCTTGGCGTCGAGGACGCCGAGCACCGCGAGGGTGGCGGCGATGACGCCGACGGCACTCGCACCGCTGGTCACCCGCGCACCACGCTACGAGTTGTTGGACAGATCTCGGCCTCTAAGTCGCAATCCGTCCAACAAGTCGTCCGGCACCACCAGGTCCGATTCGAATGACAGGAGGTGTGGTGGCCACGGTCGCCGCGTTCAGTACGTGCTGAACGAACTGTATGGTCTGCAGGTATGGAGCTGACCGCGGACGAGGGCGGGTTCGTCGACCGGATGGGCCTGGTGATGGAGCGGTTCGGCGGCGCGCGGACGATGGGGCGGATCTATGGGTTCCTGCTCATCTGCGACCCGCCCAACCCGTCGCTCACCGAGCTGGCCGAAGCGCTCGAGGTCAGCAAGGCGTCGATCAGCACGGTCAGCCGCCAGATGGTCGAAGCCGGCCTGGTCGAACGCGTCCCCGCGCCCAACCGGCAGCACCGTTACCGAGTCACGCCAGGCGGGTGGAGCCAGGTGCTGCGGATCCAGTTCGGCGGCCTCCGCATGGCGCTGGACACGCTCGACCAAGGCCTGGCCCTCCGCGCGTCATCGGACCAGGCAAGCCGGCAGAGGCTGGAGGAGACGCGCGACTTCTTCGCGTTCGTGGACGCCGACGCCAGCCACATGCTCCGCCGCTATGCCGAGTACAAGAAGAAGGCCTAGCTACTCGGCGAAGGCGTCCGGGGGTGGGCAGACGCAGACGAGGTTGCGGTCGCCGTACGCCTGGTCGATCCGCCGTACAGGCGACCAGTACTTCCGCCGGCGCAAGGTCGCGACCGGGTAGGCCGCGTCCTCCCGCGAGTACGCATGCGACCACGACGAGTCGGCGATCATCTCGATCGTGTGCGGCGCGTTCAGCAAGGGGTTGTCGTCCGAAGGCCACTCCCCCGAGCCGACCCGGTCGATCTCCCCGCGGATCGCGATCATCGCGTCGCAGAAGCGATCCAGCTCCGCCAGATCCTCCGACTCGGTCGGCTCGACCATGAACGTGCCCGCCACCGGGAAGCTCATCGTCGGCGCGTGGAAGCCGTAGTCGATCAGCCGCTTCGCGACGTCTTCGACCGTGACGCCGGAAGACTTCGTCAGGTCCCGCAGGTCGATGATGCACTCGTGCGCGACCAGCCCGCCGCGGCCGGTGTAGAGCACGCGGAAGTGCGGGCCCAGCCGCGTCGCGACGTAGTTGGCCGCGAGCACCGCGGTCTCCGTCGCTTCCTTCAGCCCCGGCCCGCCCATCATGCGGATGTACGCCCACGTGATCGGCAGGATTCCCGCCGAGCCGTACGGCGCCGCCGACACCGGCCCCACCGCTGACTCCGACCCGAGCACGGGATGCCCAGGCAGGTACGGCGCCAGATGCGAGCGTACGGCGACCGGTCCGACGCCGGGGCCGCCACCGCCATGCGGGATGCAGAATGTCTTGTGCAGGTTGAGATGTGAGACATCTCCGCCGAACTCACCGAGCCGCGCGAGCCCGAGCAGCGCGTTCAGGTTCGCGCCGTCAACGTAGACTTGCCCGCCCGCCGCGTGCACGATGTCGCAGACCCAGCGCACGTCCGACTCGTATACGCCGTGCGTCGACGGGTACGTCATCATGATCGCCGCTAGCCGGTCGCGGTGCTGCTCGACCTTCGCCTCGAGATCCGCGTGGTCGATCGTCCCGTCCTCGGCCGTCGCCACGACCGCGACACGCATGCCGGCCATCACCGCCGACGCCGCGTTGGTGCCGTGCGCGGACGCCGGGATCAGGCACAGGTCGCGGTCGGGCTGGCCCTGCGCCCGGTGGTACGCGCGGATCGCCATCAGCCCGGCCAGCTCACCCTGCGAGCCGGCGTTCGGCTGCACCGACACCGCCGCGTACCCGGTCACCTCGGCGAGCCACGACTCGAGCTGGTGGATCAGCTCGCGGTAGCCCTCGGTGTCCTCGTCCGGCGCGAACGGGTGGATGCCGGCGAACTCCGGCCAGCTGATCGGCTCCATCGCCGTTGTCGGGTTGAGCTTCATCGTGCACGAGCCCAGGGGAATCATGCCGCGGTCGAGCCCGAAGTCGTCGTCGGCGAGCGCGCGCAGGTACCGCAGCATCGACGTCTCGGAGTGGTGCCGGTCGAACACCGGGTGGGTCAGGTACGCGCTCGTCCGCCGCAACGCGTCGGGAATCGCGACCGCGCCGGAGAGCTCGGAGTACGGGCCGACGCCGAACGCCTCCCACACCGCCTCGACATGCGCGAGCGTCGTGAGCTCGTCGCAGGCGACGCCGACATGGTCGGCGTCCGTCAAGCGCAGATTGACGCCGCGGTCACGGGCGGCCGCGACGACCTCGGCGGCACGGCCCGGGACGTACGCCGAGACCGTGTCGAAGAAGTGCTCGCTCGTGAGCGAGACACCGCCACGGCGCAGGCCCTCCGCCAACGTGGTCGCCCGTTCGTGCACTCGCGTAGCGATCGCCCTCAGCCCCGCCGGACCGTGGTAGACCGCGTACATCCCGGCGACGACCGCGAGCAGGACCTGCGCGGTACAGATGTTGCTGGTCGCCTTCTCGCGGCGGATGTGCTGCTCACGCGTCTGCAGCGCGAGCCGGTACGCGGGCTTGCCCGCCGCGTCGACCGAGACGCCGACGAGCCGCCCGGGCAGCGACCGCTCGAGCCCCTTGCGTACGGCCATATAGCCGGCGTGCGGACCGCCGTACATCAGCGGCACGCCGAAGCGCTGCGTGTTGCCGACCGCGACGTCGGCGCCGAGCTCGCCCGGCGAACGAACGAGCGTCAGCGCCAGCAGGTCGGCGGCGACGGCAACCTCGGCACCGCGCTCGTGCGCGTCGCGCACCAGGGCAGCGTGGTCGCGCAGCGCGCCGCTCGCTCCCGGATACTGCAGCAGGACGCCGAAGAACTCACCCTCCGGCAGCCCACCGGACAGATCGGCGACCAAGACCTCGATGCCCAGAGGTTCGGCGCGAGTCTCGACGACGGCGATCGTCTGCGGCAGCGCGTCGGCGTCGACCACGAACCGGGAGCTCTTGCTCGTACGGTTCGTCCGCCGAATCAGCGTCATCGCCTCAGCGGCCGCGGTCGCCTCGTCGAGCAGCGAAGCACCAGCGACGTCCAACCCGGTGAGATCGGTCAGCATCGTCTGGAAGTTGACGAGCGCCTCGAGCCGCCCCTGACTGATCTCCGGCTGGTACGGCGTGTACGCGGTGTACCACGAAGGGCTCTCGAGCACGTTCCGACGGATCACCGCGGGTGTGTCGGTGTCGTAGTAGCCGAGACCGATCATGCTGGTGAGCCGCAGGTTGCGATCGGCGTACGCGCGCAGCTCGGCCAGCGCCTCCGCCTCACTGGCCGCGGAAGGAAGCGAGAGCGGCCGGTCGGTGCGGATGTTCGTGGGAACGGCCGCGTTGACGAGCTCGTCGAGTGAGCCGTAGCCGGTGGCGGCAAGCATCTTCGCCCGGTCTTCGGACGAGGGGCCGATGTGGCGTTCGGCAAAGGCGACCATGGGGCTCATCCCTTCGACGGCTAGCGTCTATAGGTTCGCTCCCCCTCTGTCACGCAACGCGCTTCAGAGTCGCCTCGTCCATGTGGTCCGTTGGCCTGAGAGGTTCCGGGGATGGTTGCCCCTTCGGCGCCCCGCCGAAACGAGGACTCTCCCACACGGGATCTGTGGCGTGATCAACGGTACCAGGGCAGCAACACGCCCCCACCGATCTGTCGGCGAGGGCGTGTCGGCGGTGCGGAGTTCTAGATCGCGCGGGACTGCCTGCGTCGGGCGAGCTCGTCGCTCGGATGCGGGTCGGCCGAGGAGTCGCCGCCGTCGGTGCGTTCGCCCGGCAGCTCGGCCAGCGTGCCCTCGACCTCGCGGGACACCCGTCCGAGCGCGATGCCGAACACGCCCTGACCGCCTTGGAGCAGGTCGATGACCTCGTCCGGCGACGTGCACTCGTAGACCGACGCGCCGTCGCTCATCAGCGTCACGCCGGCGAGGTCCTCGGCGCCGCGGTCGCGCAGGTGCGTCACCGCGGTGCGGATCTGCTGCAGCGAGACGCCGGCGTCGAGCAGCCGCTTGATCACCTTCAGCAGCAGGATGTCGCGGAACGAGTAGAGCCGCTGCGTCCCGGAGCCCGAGGCGGGCCGGATCGTGGGCTCGACCAGGCCGGTGCGGGCCCAGTAGTCGAGCTGGCGGTACGTGATGCCCGCCGCCGAGCAGGCGGTCGGACCCCGGTAGCCCATGTCGTCGGAGGGCGAGTCGGGCATGCCGTCCTCCGGGCCGAAGAGCAGTCCCTGCTCACCGGCCGCGACGATGGCGTCCGTACGTTCTGGCTGTGTCATTCCAGGCGCGGTCGTAGCGGCACCTAGCCCGCTTTGGTCTCCCGTGCTGCTCACGCCGGCCTCCCACCATCTCCGCCTGGGCACCCTGCCGCGGCGGCGTTTCTTGGTACTTACGTGCGTGGAGTTACATCAAGAGGTTTCGTCGTCACGGTATGCCGGTCCGGCGGGTGGGTCAACGCGGGATGCGGCGTGTCGTGTCGCAACCTCAACTTGAGGTCGAGGTGCCTCTCACCTGCTCGAACGCACGTTCGGCGGGAGCTATTGCGCGGGATTGTCGAAGTCGTCCGGGGTGACCTGGTCGAGGAACTCGCGGAACTTCTCGACCTCGGCCTCCTGCTCGTCCGGGATCGCGACGCCGGCCTCGGTCAGCACCTCGTCGGCGCAGACGATCTTCACGCCGAGCCGCAGGGCCAGCGCGATCGAGTCGGACGGCCGGGCGCTCACCTCGACGCCGGACGCGAACGCGAGGATGCCGTAGAAGACGCCCTCGCGCAGATCGGTGATCCGTACCTCGGTCAGCTCCTGACCGGTCGCGACGAGAACGTCCCGAAACAGGTCGTGGGTCAGCGGCCGCGGCGGAACGATCCCTTGCTGCGCATGGGCGATCGCGCTGGCTTCCGCGGCACCTACCCAGATCGGCAGGAACCGTTCGCCCCCGACCTCCCGGAGCAGGACGATCGGCTGGTTGGACGGCATTTCGACCCTGACACCGACCACGTCGAGCTCCCGCATATCGACCACATTACCCCCGAGGACGACCCGGAAGCCGGCGACCCTATGAACCAGTACGCAAACCGACTTTGACCAAAGTCGCGTGCAGTCGTACGGACAGCGCCGCCAGCTCACGGGTGACCTCTTCGGCCCGGCCCTGCGACGACACTCCGCGCTGTCGCAGCAACGGAGCGACAACCTGCTCGAAGAGCCCGACCTCGCGGTCCGCCGCGGTCTTGAACGCGCGCAGATGCCGCGGCTCGACGCCGTACGAAGCCAGCTCCCCAGCGATGCGCACGATGACCAACGCGTCCCCGTCGTACGGCTCCCGCCCCGTACGCGGCGACACCAGGCCGTACGACTCCAGCTGCGTCAACAACGCGTCCTCGACCTCGGCCGCCTCCAGCAGCTCCGAACGCGAGAACCGCAGCTCCCGGTCGTCGCTCCGGAACGCTTCCGACGAGGGATGCGACTCCCCAGGCGACACCACCCGCGGCACCTGCGGCGGACCGACCGGCAAAGCCGGCGGCTCCAACCCGGCGTCGAGCGCGTCCAGATGGTCCTTGATCACCCGCAACGGCAGATAGTGGTCGCGCTGGGCCGTCAGGACGAAGCGCAGCCGCTCGACGTCGTGGTGCCCGAACTTCCGGTACCCCGACGGAGCCCGCTGCGGCTCGATCAGCCCCTCGGCCTCGAGGAACCGGATCTTCGAGATCGTCACATCGGGAAAGTCCGGACGAAGCTGCGAGAGCACCTCCCCGATCGAGAAGGTGCTGCTGGACCTGCTGGACCTGCTGGACCCACTGGACCGAGCGGACGCCGCACGGCTCACGTAGTGCCCTCCGCACCACTGCTGTCGGCGGAGGCGACTCCGAAGCCGCCACGTTGGCTGGCGAAGTACACCAGCCGGAACTTGCCGATCTGGACCTCGTCGCCACCGGCGAGCACGACCTCGTCGATCCGGTCGCGGTTGACGTACGTGCCGTTCAGCGAGCCGACGTCGTGCACCGCGAACCCGTCCGACGTACGGCGGAACTCCGCGTGCCGACGCGACACCGTCACGTCGTCGAGGAAGATGTCGCTGTCCGGATGCCGGCCGGCCGTCACCAGGTCGGTGTCGAGCAGGAACCGGCTGCCCGCGCTCGGGCCACGCTGAACGATCAGCAGCGCGCACCCGGGAGGAAGCGCGTCGACCGCCGCCTGCTCCTGCGGGGCGAGCTCGGCCTCGGCACGGTCGAACTCCGGGTCGACCACCACCGGCGCGATCGTCGCCGTCTGCTCCGAGGGACGTTCCTCCCCGAGTGCTCGGCCGCACTGCGAGCAGAACCGGCTGCCCTCCGGGTTCTCATGCCCGCAATGCGCGCAGACCACCATGTGTTTCTCTCCTCCTACAAGACCTACTCGAGCACCGGCACGACCGAACCCTTGACCCGCACTTGAGGTCTAGGCATCTGGGAAACCTATTGTCGTCGTCAACGGTGGTCAACTCCGGCGTTCAACTGTGTGGGACCAGAGAAGAGCTCAGCCCTTCTCGACCTCGGACTCGTAGTCCGCCGCCGACAGCAGATCGTCGAGCTCGTCCGCGTTCGACGTCTGCAGCTCGAACATCCAGCCCTCACCGTACGGGTCGCTGTTCACCAGCTCCGGCGAGGTGTCCAGGGCCTCGTTCCGGGCGACGATCTGGCCGGTCAACGGCGCGTAGATGTCGCTCACGCTCTTCGTCGACTCGAGCTCGCCGCACGCCTCGCCGCGGGTCACCTTCGCGCCGACCTCGGGCAGCGTGACGTACACGATGTCGCCGAGCGCGTCCTGCGCGTAGTTCGTGATGCCGACCCGGACGCTCCCCTCGGACTCGCCGGGCTCGCGGACCCACTCGTGCTCGCTCGTGTACTTGAGGTCGTCGGGATACGTCACTGCTGGGGCCTTTCTGGGAACGGTTCTTCTCGCCGCATACCTAGTCGCCGCCCTCGTCCTCGGGCGCCGGCTTGGCGAACCGCGGCTGCCTCGGTCGGTACTGGGTGTTGATCGCGGTGTCGTCGAGCTCGCTGACCTGGACGTGGCCGCCCTTGTCGTCGACGGAGTCGACCACGCCGCCGGGAATGCGCATCGCGGTGGCCAGCGTGCGCGGGTCGCCGATCGCCTCGATCGTGTACGGCGGCGGGATCAGCGACTGGTCGACGACGATGCCGCCCTGGCCGTCGAGGATGTAGCTGCTCGCGACCACGCGGATCTGGTCGTTGATCTCGATCGCCTCGGCACCGGCGTCGCGGAGCTCCTCGATCGTGTTCAGGATCAGCGCCGCGGTGATCGCGTCGCCGCTCCCGTTGATCGTGAGCTTGATGCCCGGGCCTGCCGCCGGCAGCGTTCCGGCCAGGATGCCGAGCGTGGTGGCGCGTTCGCCGGCCTGCTCGATCGCCGTACTCGTCTTGTCCTTGTCCGACGTGAGCCTGGCACGGACCTGCTCGGCCTCGCTGATCTCCGACTCGAGCGAACGGGACTTCTGCTGCAGGCCGTCGAGGACCTGGATCAGCTCGGTGCGGCTCGCCGTTCCCGGGTAGCCAGTGTCCGTACGCAACGCCCGCACCTGCACGGCGGCCGCGAACCCCAGCAGCGCGAGCAGCACCGCGCCGGCGATCTGCGACCGCGACACGTGCGGTCGGAACGCTCGGACGAGGCGCCTCCAGGCCGGGTTCGTGATCTTCATGGTCAGGCCTTGAACAGTCTTCGCCTGATGGCGGCGACGTTGGAGAAGATGCGGATGCCGAGGACGACGACCACGCCGGTCGACAGCTGCGCGCCGACGCCGAGCTGGTCACCGAGGTAGACGATCAGCGCCGCGACGAGCACGTTGCCGATGAACGAGACCACGAACACCTTGTCGTCGAAGATCCCGTCGAGCAGTGCCCGCAGCCCGCCGAACACGGCGTCCAGCGCGGCGACGACGGCGATCGGCAGGTAGGGCTGCATCCAGAGCGGCACCGCGGGCTGGAGGAGCAGGCCCAAGACGATGCCGACCACGAGACCGAGAGTGGCGATCACCGGGAGGCGCCTTCCGTACGGGCGTAGCGAAGCTGTGCGCCAGAGTCTGCCGGTAGCGCGATCTCGTCGATCGTGTGGGTCTCGTATCGGATGTTCTGCACCGCCTTCAGGTTGTGGAGCCACACGCCGCCGGGACTTTCGGCGAAGCGAGCCTCGAGCGTCGCGGGGTCGCCGATGGCCTCGACGGTGTACGGCCTCGCCAGTGGTCGGTAGTCGACGGTGATCGACTTGTCGGCTCCGCGGATCGCGGTGAGAACGGTCAGCCGTTCGCCGTTGATCGCGATCGCCTCGGCGCCCGAGGCCCACAGGCCGTTGACGAGCTGCTGCAGGTCGAGGTCGAGGATCCGGTTGTTCGGCGACTCCTCACCGCCGGACACCTCGTCGATCGGGGCGTCGTCGACGATGATCCGTACGCCGGGTCCGGTGACGCGGCCGGTGCCGGTGAGCGTCTCGAGAGCCTGGAGCCGTTCGCGCAGCGCCTGGCCGCCGACGGAGGACTCGAGGGCGTCGTTCTGCATGCGGTTGATGTCGCGCTGCAGCCGTTCCGCCCGTGCGCGCTGGTCGTCGACGCGCTCGGTCTCGGTCTTGATCCGTTCGGCGAGCTCCGCCTTCTCCTTGGCCACCGCGGGCGCGGACTGCCTCGTCTGGATCGCGGCGACGGTGATGATCAGGCCGAAGAGGACGATCGCGATCACGAAGACGGGAACGCGGCGCTTCTTCTTCGGCTTGTTCGGGTCGCGCCGAGCCGCCGCCGACGCGTATCCGTCGTCGAGGGCATGGGAGACGAGCTCGCGCATGAGCGACATGGACTCGTCTGGTCGGCGTGGTGGCTGCGTCGGGGTCTCCGCCTCGGGATGCCGCTGCTCGGGAATCTGGGCAGGGATGCCCGGTGACGTGGCGTTCCCCCGCTCCGCACCGGCCATGGGGGTCATCGTTTCATGACTTTCGTGTCATGACGTCAAGACCTTTGGACTACTGAGGATGGATCCGGAATTACCTACCATTGACGACATGAACGGGGACGAGAAGTCGCGGGTTCACCCGTCGGTGCTGATCGCATGTGGCGCCGTGTTGTTGGCGGCTGGGGTGGCCGCCTTGTTCGTGATCGTCTTCGTGCTGCGGCCGGCCGACGCGGACAATGAGGTGCTGATGTGGGCCGGCACCCGCCTTGCGGCGGCGGCCCTGCTGGGCGGTGGCGCCTGGTGCGCCGTCCGCGGCTGGAACCGCCGCAAGACGCTGAGCTCGACGTCGTCCTAGTTGCCTGATCGAACCGGTCTGGGGCTCGGCGCGTGTTCAGAGGGTGAGTCGTGCCACAGCTGACACCCCCGGGCCGAAAGACCGGCAAGCTTGGGGGATGACGTCGATCTGGACCGGGCCGGTTGCCTGGGCTGCCACCCAGACCCTGCTGCTCGCCGCGCTGATGGCGGCGGGGCTCGGGGTCGTCGCCGGCGTGGCGGGGACCACGTACGCGGTAGTCGTCGCCGTCCTGCTGATCGTGGGGCTGCGCCGCTCGGGGCGTGCGGCCCTTGGACCGGCCGACCACGTGACCGAGGCCCGGACACTGCTCGTCGGGCTGGTGACAACTCTCATCGTGGAGTCGTTCCGCGGGCCGGTGTCGGTGCCGCTGCTGGTGTCGCTGGCGGCGGTGGCCCTGGCGTTGGACGCGGTCGACGGACGGGTGGCGCGGCGTACGGGGACGGCGTCGTCGTTCGGGGCGCGCTTCGACATGGAGGCGGACTCGTTCCTGGCGCTGGTGGTGAGCATCTACGTGGCCGTGACGCTGAGCCCGTTGGGGTTGGCGATCGGCCTGATGCGTTACCTGTTCGTGGCCGCGGGCTACGCGATGCCCTGGCTGAACGCGCCGCTGCCGGTGAACCGGATGCGCAAGTGGATCGGCGCCATGCAGGGCATCGTGCTGGTGGTGGCCGCGGCCGGCGTCGTCCCGGCGCCCGTCATGATCGCGCTGATGGGACTCTCGCTGGCGCTCCAGCTCTTCTCGTTCGGCCGCGACGTCGTCTGGCTAGGCCGTGTCTCTTAAGTAGCGCCGGTCATCGCGCGTAGCGCGATGGCGCGCGGCGCATCGCGCCCGGCTGGGCGTGGTGCAGGAGGAACTCATACTGGTTGTATGGGTGACGAACTGGACCGCGGCCAGGCGGGATGCGAGGTGTCGCGCGCCAGGCGATAGTTGAGAGACACGGCCTAGCGACCAGCACGCGTCGCTAGGTCCGCCCAGCGGTGCGCGAGCGCCGTCGCCCGTTCGGTGGTCGCCGCCTCGGCCCACACCCGCGTGACCGCCTCGGTCGGGTCCGGCAGCACCAGCGCCCAGGAGCCGTCGTCCTCGACGACGCGTACGCCGTCGGTCGTGTCGACCGTCCGACCCTCCGCCGCTTCCAAGGCCGAGCGCATGACGGCGCCCTTCGTGGCCCAAGGCGTGGGGACGGTCAGGCGGACGACGTGGGCTCGGGGGATGCGGGCGTCGACCTCGGACAGGGCCAGGTGCGTACGGGCCACCAGGCCGACGAAGCGGACGAACGCGGCGAAGCCGTCGACGGCGCTGGAGAACTCCGGCACCACGAAGCCACCCCGGCCATCGCCCGCCAGCAACAGGCCCGGCTCCCCCGCCGCCGTCGCCAGCGCGTCGGAGGCCGTGGTCGTCCAGCGGATCTCCACCCCGTGGTACGCCGCCACCCGCTCGGCCACGCGCGTCGTCGTCACCGGCAACGCCACGTGCCCGCCGGAAGCCTCGGCCGCGACCAGGTCGACGAACACGAGCAACGCGCGCTCGTCGTCGATCACGGACCCCTTCTCGTCGACGAGTGAGACCCGTTCGCCCAGCGGGTCGAAACGCACCCCGAAGGCGGCCCGCGAGGAAGCCACCAACTCGCCCAGCAACGACACCGCCGCCGAACGCTGCTCCGACGTCTCCGTCGGCGTCCGCTCGTCGAGACCCGTGTTCACCAGGTAGGCGTCGACGGACAGCTTCCCGAGCAGAGTCGGCAGCACCATGCCGACCGTTCCCCGCCCGGCGTCGATCACGACCTTGAGGTCGGCGTCGGCGACGCCGGTGATGTCCGCGCTGCGCAGCAGGTCCTGGGTGTACGTGTCGACCGTGCGGGACGGGAACGTCAGGTCGCCGATCTCGCCGGGGAACGCGCGCCGGAACTCCTGCCGCCCGAGCACCCGCTCGACCTTGCGCTGGTCGGCCTGCGACAGGTCGGCTCCGCGTTCGTCCAGGAACACCAGGTCCACCGAGTCGGGCCGGCCGGCGGACGTACGGATCAGCAGACCGCCCGCCGCGTTGCTGCGCGTCGTCTCCAGGCGAGCGACCGGAGTCGCGGTCATCTCCAGGTCGTTCACGTCGATCGCGCTCGAGGTGAACGCGGCGATCGCGGCACGCTTGAGCGCTCGAGCCGCACGTGACCCGTCGCGTCCGGTGACGACGGTCGCGCCCTTCCGCAGCGTGGTGGCGAAGGCGCTCGTCAGCCGTACGACCAGCTCGGGCGTGATCTCGACGTTGATGATCCCGCTCACCCCGCGCGGCCCGAACAGTGCGCGCTGCCCGCGCGACTCCCAGATCACGCTGGTGTTGACGACCGCGCCGGCCTCGATCGTCTTGCTCGGATAGACCTTGATCTCCGGATGGAGAACGGCCTCCTCCTCGATCACGCAGTCGTCGCCGACGATCGCCCCGTCGTCGATCCGCGCGCCGCGCATCACGTCGGTGTTCTTGCCGACGACGCACCCGCGCAGGTTCGTGTGGGGCCCGATGTAGGCGTTGTCGTGGATGACCGAACGGTGGATGAACGCGCCCTCACGGACGACGACGTTGTCGCCGACGGTCGTGAACTCGCGGATCTCCGTGCCGCCCTCGACCTTCGCGTACGCGCCGATGTACAGCGGCCCCTTGAGCTCCGCGTCCGGCGACACGTCCGCGCCCTCGCCGATCCAGACGCCCTTCGAGACCTCGAAACCGTCGATCTCCAGCTCGACCCGGCCGGCGAGCGCGTCGTGGTTGGCCTGCAGGTAGCTCCGGTGGCTGCCGACGTCCTCCCAGTAGCCGTCCGCGACGTACCCGTAGATCGGCGCGCCTTCCTTCAGCAGCCGCGGGAACACGTCGCTGGACCAGTCGACGGAGGCGTCCTCGTCGACGTAGTCCAGCAGCTCGGGCTCCATCACGTAGATGCCGGTGTTGACGGTGTCGGAGAACACCTGCCCCCACGTCGGCTTCTCCAGGAACCGGTCCACGCGGCCGTCGTCGTCGAGGATCGTGATGCCGAAGTCGAGCGGCTCGGGTACGCGGGTCAGGCACAGCGTGGCGAGCGCGCCCTGGCGCTTGTGGTAGTTGACGAGCGCGGTGAGGTCGATGTCGGTGAGGGCGTCGCCGGAGATCACCAGGAACGTGTCGTCCTTCAGCGCGTCCGCGGCGTTCTTCACGCTTCCGGCGGTGCCGAGCGGCTTCTCCTCGGTGGCGTACGTGAGGTGCATGCCGAGGTCCTCGCCGTCGCCGAAGTACGCGCGGACCATCGAGCCGAGGAAGTGCACGGTGACGACGGTCTCGTTCAGCCGGTGTTTGCGGAGCAGCCGCAGGATGTGCTCCATGATCGGCTTGTTGACGACCGGCAACAGCGGCTTCGGCATGCTCGTCGTCATCGGCCGAAGGCGCGTACCCTCACCGCCTGCCATGACGACAGCTCTCATGACGTGACTTCTCTCCGTGTGGCGTCGGCGCGAAGCAGGGTGCGGGCCTGGACGCCGTAGAGGATGCCGCCCCACCAGTAGAGCGCGGTGCCCCAGATCGCGAAGGCCCAGCCGAACACGTTCGCCAGCATCGAGAAGACGCTGTCGCCGTCGCCGAGCAGGAGCAGCGGGAACGCGTACAGCAGGGCGAACGTCGCCGCCTTGCCGAGGAAGTGGACGGGCAGCGGGCCGTAGCCGTTCCTGCGCAGGATGAGGATCTGGATCAGCATCATGGCGTCGCGCGCGAGGATGATCACGACGAGCCAGAGCGGGATGATGTCGCGAATCGTCAAGCCGACAAGGACCGCGAGGATGTACAGCCGGTCGGCGAACGGGTCGAGCAACTTCCCGAGTGTGCTGATCTGCCCCATTCGCCGGGCGATCTGGCCGTCGAGGTAGTCGGTGATGCCGGCGAGACCGAGGACGATGAACGCCCAACCGTCCTCTTTCGGGCCCAGCACGAGCCAGAGGAACAGCGGGACGCCGAGGAGCCGGAGAAAGCTCAGGATATTGGGAACGGTCCACACCTTCTCGGTCGTGGTGTCCACTTCCTGAGCCTGCTCGGTCACTGTGCTCATCCCCTGTTGACGCTAACTTGCTTGAGCGTACTTCACCGAGCTGATCCTGCTAGCTCCTCCACGTCCCGTACGTGGCGGAGGGTGACGTACGGAGGCAGAGATGCGAGCAGCATCACACCGCCGACTGTCCACAACGTCCCCCGGACGCCAATCGTGCCGCCCAGCAGTCCGCCCACGAGCGCGCCGGCCGGAAAGCAACCCATGACGAGGACCCGCATGCTCGCGCCGACGCGGCCGAGCAGCTCGTTCGGGCACACCTGCTGGCGCAGCGTGTTGGCGGCGATGGCGTAGACGATCTGTCCCAGCTCGCCGGCGGCGAGGCTGAGAACGAAGACCCCGATCAGTAGGCCAGGTTGGGCAAGAGGGCCAAGTGCCGCGAGGGGGCCGGTCACGGCGAGAGCGAGCCAGATGATCCGGGCGCTGCCGACTCGCCGAGCGAGCAGCGGGGTGAAGGCAGCGCCGACCATGGCCGTCACGGCGCCCGCGCCGACCAGCAGTCCGATCGCCGTCGGGTCCAGTCGCAGGGTCCGAGCCATGAAGATGAAGCTCACAGCCGAGGCCATGGCGAACGCGAAGTTGCTGACCGCGCTCGCGAGCAGCGTTCCGCGCAGCGGTGGTGTGCGCAGGACGAAGCGGAGTCCCTCGGCGATCTCCGTACGCAGTCGGGCGCGGGGCCTGCGCGGGCGGGAAGGCTCGCGCGCGCCGATGGCGAGCAGGGTCAGGGCGGACGTGGCGAACGCGGCGATCTGGACGAGGACGACATTCGCGGCGCCGGCGACGCCGACCAGCCAACCGCCCAGACCCGGACCGGCGATCTGTCCGGTCGTTCGAACCGTCTCGAGGGCCGCGTTGCCGGCGAGCAGGTCGGGGCTGCCGACGACCGCGGGCAGGTACGCCTGGTACGCGACCTCGAAGAACACTCGCGCGAGGCCGACGACGAAGGTGACCACCAGCAGAAGCCCCATGGACACCGCGTCGAGGGCCGCCGCGATCGGAATCGCGAGCAGGGTCGCGGCGCGGACGAGATCGGCCGCGACCAGGACGGGTCGGCGCGGCAGCCGGTCGACCCAGGCGCCAGCGGGCAGTCCTATCAGCGCGAACGCGACCGTCCCCGATGCCGCGAGCAGGCCGGCTTCCCAGGGGGTCGCCTGCAAGGCGAGGACGGCGAGGAGTGGGATCGCGACGGCACTGACCTGGGCACCGAGCTGGCCGGACACCTGACCGAGCAGGAGCAGCAGAACGTCACGGCGGCGAAGCAGGGAGGCGGTAGACACCGGAGGTCTCCAAGGGTTCGAAGGAACCCACCCCGTCGCTCCGGGAGGGAAACGCTATCCGCCGCTCCCCCGGGAGGTCAACCGCTCCAAGTGCCCTCCGCGCCAACGGTGATGAGCCGTTGGGTGGCTCTCGTGAGGACTACGTACAACGTGCGGATGCCTGTCGTGCTCTCGGCCACGATCTCGGCGGGCTCGACGACGACCACGCCGTCGTACTCCAGGCCCTTGCTGGCAAGGGCGGTGACGATGCTGACTCGGTCGGGGTCGACGCCCTCGAGCCAGTCAGCCACCGGTTCCACACGATGGGTGGGGACGATCACACCGACAGTTCCAGCGACCTCGCCCAGCAGCGACTCCACGGCGGCGCTAACCGAGGACGAGAGCTCCGACTCCCCCGCCACCACATGGGTGGGCGAGAAGCCTGTCGCACGGACGGCGTGCGGCAGTTCCAACGAGGGGAACTCCTGCCGGATCACGCGACCGGCTACGGCGAAGATCTCGGCCGAGTTGCGGTAGTTCGTGTGCAACGTGAACTGGCGCCGCTCCCGCCGCCCCAGAGCGGCATCCAGCGCCGAAGTCGCCTCCGGAGCGTCCGGCCAGGAGCTCTGCGCCGGGTCGCCCACGATCGTCCAGCTCCCGTGCCGCCCGCGCCGGCCGACCATGCGCCACTGCATGGGCGACAGGTCCTGGGCCTCGTCGACGAGCACGTGCGCGTACCCGTCGTTCCGCACCGAGTGCTCCGGCCGCACCTGGCGTTCGAACGCCGACACCAGCTCCGGTACGTCGCCGAAGTCGTCCCACGGCTCGCGCTCCGGCCCGGTCCGCGGCACCTCGCCGAGCAGCGAGTCGATCTCGTCGAGCAACGGCACGTCCTCGACCGACGGCTCCTTCGCGCCGTCCCACGAGGCCAGCAGCGTCGACACCTCGGCAGGCGACAGAGCCCCCTTGGCGTACCGGGCGAGCCGATCCGGGTCAGCCAGCCACCCGAAGACGACCGACGGCGACAGCATCGGCCACCACGCGTCCAGGAACGCACCGAAGGCGGCCGAGTTCTCCACCTCGTCGTCGAACTCCGAACGACTCCGTCCAGAAGGTCCCTGGCTCCACAAAGCCGCGAGCAACGTCCGCGTCGCCTCGGCCCGACCGCGGTTGCGCTGCGCCCCGCGGCGCAGGACGTCGTTCCGCACCCGGTCGAGGTCTCGAACGTTCAGCCGTCGGATCAGCCCGCCCGCGTAGATCCGGAACTCCTGCGGCGTTCCCGGCGCGCCGTCCCGGACGGCCCGGCCGAGCACGCGGCGCATGCGCAAGGAGCCCTTGACAGCGGCCGCGGCGGACGAGTCGCGGCGCGTCGCGGCAACGCCGTCGACGAGCTCGCCGAGCGACCGCAGCGTCGCCTCGTGTTCGCCGAGCGAGGGCAGCACGCGTTCGATGTAGCTCATGAACACCGACGAAGGCCCGACCACGAGCACGCCGCCACCGGAGATGCGGCGGCGCTCGGTGTAGAGCAGGTACGCGGCGCGGTGCAGGGCGACGACGGTCTTGCCCGTCCCCGGGCCGCCGCCGATCAGCGTCGCGCCGGACGAAGGCGCGCGGATGATCAGGTCCTGTTCCTGCTGGATGGTCGCGACGATGTCGCGCATCTGCTGCCCGCGGGCGGCAGTGAGGGCTGCCATCAGCGCGCCGTCGCCGAGCACGACCAGATCCTCGGGCGCGTTGTCCGGGTCGAGCAGGTCGTCCTCGACCCCGGTGACGCGCTGGCCGAGGCAGCGCAGCACGCGGCGCCGGATCACGCCCTGCGGCCGGACCGGCGTGGCCTGGTAGAACACCGACGCGGCGGGAGCGCGCCAGTCCAGGACGAGCGGCTCCTGTTCCTCGTCGCGAACGCCGATACGGCCGACGTACCGCACGACACCCTCGAGCTGGTCGAGGCGGCCGAACACCAGCCCCTCGCGCTGCGCGTCGAGGACGGCGAGCCGTCGGACCGCGTGGTCGACGAGCACGTCACGCTCGAACAGGCTGCGGTAGTCGTCTTCCTTGATTTCGCCGGTGTAGTCGAGCAGCCCGCGCTGCCGGCCTTCCTGGCCGACCGCCGCGGCACGCTCGACCATGCCGCCGAGGCGCACGTATACACGGTCGACGTACTGCTGTTCCTTGTCGATCTCGTCCTGCGCGCTGGACGTCGTACGCCCCACCTTGAGGTCTACCCCCGGGCTCGTCGGGATCGCCGCCTGGATTCCGACGGCAAGAGTCCGAGCCTACCCGCGCGCGTCGAGCCTTCGTTCGAGACGCTCCACTGTGGCGAGCAGAGCGGCGATATCGCCCTTCGTCGCCGGCTGCAGCTCGGGCTTGAGATCGGCCACCAGCGCGCCGCCCGGCTCGAGCGTGAGCTGGTCGAGATCGCCGACGTCGTTCGCGCCCTGCCGCCGTACGGCGGCGGCGATGTCACCCCGCCGGAGCCCGAGTCGTGCCAGCGTTCGCTTGTCGAACGCCCCATGGCTGGCGAGCACGGTAGGCGTGCCCTCGAGCAGCCGGTGCAGGGGTTCGAACCAGCTGGTGAGCCGTACGACGATCGCGTTCACGGCGATCAGCACCACCGCTCCGATGAGCCCACCGGTGAGGGTCAGGTCGTCGCCGATGATCGCGTTCTGCACCACGTTCGAGAGCAGCAACATCACCACGAGATCGAACGAGTTGAGCTCCGCCAGATCGCGCTTGCCGGCGAGCCTCAGCAGAATCGCGATGCCGAAGTAGACCGCGACCGTACGGAGAACCTTCTCGTCGATGCCGATCGGGAGAGCGAACAAGTCATGCCACATGAGCTGATCATGCTCGCTCCCGCGGCCGGTTTGGATGAAGACGCCGTGTCACCAGCGGCCGTTGTCGTCGATGCGAGGGGGTTGAGTGCCGCTCACCAGCACGGTGAGCGCTGCCTCGATCGAGTCGCCCAGGTACCACTCACCGGCGTGGTCGAGCGCGAAGATCCGGCCGAACTCGTCAATGGCGAGGACCGAATCATGGTCGCCCTCCATCCCGAGCGGAAACATCCTGGTGCCGAGCAGGCTCCCGAAGTCGGCGAGCGTCTCGGCGGTGACGGCCACCAGCGTGGGATCCAGCGCGAACGGCCGGCGCCGCAGCTCACGTCCAGGGCCGGCCTGAACGACGGACAGGCCGCCGTACTCGGTCAGGACCGCGGTGGCCGCGTCGAAGACCTCGATGCGGGCACCGTTCCGCCCGACCTGATCACAGATCAGGCGGACCGCTCGCGCGGTCTGCTCGTCGGTACGCCGTCCCCGCGACCAACCCGCCTCGCCGAGCACCTCAGCGACTTCTGGGGCCGACGGGTCTGGCGGGAGGTCTGAGTGGTCCAGGGTCCGCGGCAGGCTCAACTCGAGACCGAGATAGCGGGCAAGGAGCGCGCAGGAGACGCAGGGCAGCCCCACCTGACCGGCCACGGCATCCTCACGCTCACGCACCCGATAGGTCACCACGCCGGCGCCGGCGAAGAGTTCCGCTCGTGCCTGCTCCACCGTGATCGGCGATCGGCCCGTGGCGGTCCGGCGAGCGTCCTCCGCGTGGAGCGCGTCGGAGAGTGCGGCTGCCTCCGAGCAGCGGTCGTACCCCCTCGCTCGGTGCTCGGGGACCAGACCGCTGGCGTGGAACTCCCGCACCAGGCGATGGTGGTGAGGCTCGACGTCGCCCTTCACACTCCGCACCACCAGCTGCCGGTCGGCAAGCGTCAGATGGGTGACGTTCGCCGGGGTGGCCACACGCCGCAGATCGCGGCGAGCTTGAACGGCCGGGTCATTGGTCCGCGGCGCCGGAGGTTGATCCGCACGTCGCCTCCGGAACTGCCCGATCACCAGCTCGACCGGCAAGGAGGGCCAGACCGACAGATCGCCGGTCTCCTTGTCGATGATCCCCCGTCCCGCCCCGACCAACGGAGGGGAGCCGGGTGGTTGCCGTCCCCAGACGACGTATCCAAGGTCGAACTCATGCACCATCGCGGCCAGCGGTACGTCGGGCGGGGCACTCTCAGCCACCCACTTCTCGGCGATCTGCCCAGCCTCTTCGCGGGTGATCATCCACGTACTCCGGAGCCGGTCCACATCGGCGTCAACGACATACCGCGACTGTAGATGGCAATGCCGAGGTGCAAGCGCCATGGCATGAATGGGACGTGGGCAGTCAGCGGGTGCACTCGTGATTAGCCTCGCGAGGTGGCCATCAACACAGCTGACCGATCGCAGGAGCCAGCCGAAACCATGCCCGGAACCGACAGCGCCGAACGACTGCTCTTTCCCGTTGGACACCATGTGGGCGCCCAGCACGGTCTCGAGTCCACCGAGGTCGTGGAGCAGGTCCGCCGTGGCGCGACGTTCCATGATCTGACCAGTCAGCAGTTCTCCGTGTGGACACTCGCCCACGGCTCGCCCGAGGCGGTCGCGAACGAGGTGCCGTGGACCCGGCGGTCGGTCGAAGAACTCGCCAAAGTCACGGGTCTCACAAGTGCCATCGACGTCGTCGATGAGTTGGTCGAGACAGGATTGCTTATCGAGGTCACCCCCGCGACGGAGCAGGCACTCGACTTCGCGAGGACCCACCGGGTGGTGCCGCTCATGCTCGGCCTCGGCAACACCGCGGAAGAGCCGTGGTTGTTCGGCATCGGCTTCCTCGGCCAACCGATCCTCCAGGTCACCCATCCGATCTACGACCTGTGGCAGTGGTCGGCGATGGACGACACGCTCTGGGCGGCCTGCCAGAGCGCGGTCGACGTCGCCCGCCGCGCCAACTCCACGGATCCGGAGAGCACAGACCCGAATGTGCTTCTCACCGGCTTCCTCAGGGCGATCCATGCCCTTCTGATTGGCAAAGCCGCTTGTCTCGACATCGACTTCAGGATCGGTGTTCCTCCAAACCTTGACCGACCTCTCGCTTCGACATCGCAGGGCTTCCAGTCGTGAGGATTGACGAAATGGCTGCTACCAGCAACGGCCACAAAGAACCGCTGGTCTTCCCGATCGGCCACTACCTTGGTGCTTTCTACCCCTCCGCCGGAGCCGAGTTGGAGTCGCACGTGCTGCGCGTGGGGTGGGAGATGTACAAGCTCGACGGCAACGAACAACTCGGCGTGTGGGCACTGGCCCACGGCCTGCCCGAGGGCGTCAACATGGCGCCGTGGACGCTGCAGGCCGTCGGAGGCGCCGCGCGGATGGCCGGCATTCCGGACGCCGCACGGCGCCTCGACGAGCTCGTCGGCAAAGATCTGGTGGTCGAGGTCACGCCCGGTACCACTGAGGCGGTGGAGTTCGCCAAGGTGATCCGGATCAGGTCACTGCTGATCGGCATCGGCAACACACCTGACGAACCGTTGCTCTACGGCATCGGACTGCCCGGAGCCAAGCCGGCGGCGAAAGTGCCCAGCTTCACGTACGAGCTATGGAGATTCGGACATACCTGCGACAGCCTGTGGCACGCCTGTGAGATCTTCGCCGAGGCCGGCCGACGCACCGAGCAGGCCGATCCGGATCAGACCGATCCCGAACGCGTCCTGAACCAATGCCTGAGCGCGATGCAGACGCTCGTCGCCCACGGAGCGATCTACCTCGACGAGGCACGCGAGCCCTGGGGCGAAGACGAGCTAGCTCGTGCCGGGTCGGCGAAGCGGACTCCGATCGAGCCAGCCTCACCAGCACCACTTACGGCCTAGTCCATCAGGATGAACGTGAGCGAGTGCACGCGGTCTCCGTACGTGCCGGCCACGACGGTGAGCCCGAAGATCCCGTCGAACGCCACCCTTCCACCTCCGTGCGACCTGGCGGGGAGCTGCCGGCCAGGCCCGAACGTCATGGCAAGCTCGTCGATGCTCGTGTCGACGGCGAGTTCGACGTAGGCGATCTCGCCCGCTGTTCGTCCTGGGACGAACACCACCTGCTCGACGCCCGGAGGCGTGGACGCCTCGACTTGGTAGCCACGGTGGACCAACGTGGTGGGATCGAGGTGAAACGCCGCCGCGAGCGCCTCGATGGTGCGCTTGGGCAGGCGGCTGACCGCCTGTGCCCAGGCATAGGTGCGCTCAGCAACGTTCATAGGATCAGAGGTGGCGGCGGGATGTCGTCCGACTGCGGCTCGGCGGGGCGGCCAAAGGAACGCCACGCGGCGTTTCCGACGGCCCAAGCGTCCACCTCCTCCGGAAGCGCACGATACCGCTCGTAAAGGTTCCCCAGCTCCTTCTTGGCGCTGAGCACATTCTGGTAGAGCTTCATTCGGTCGGCGTAGGCGACCGACCTGTCCAACCTCTTCTTCAGGTAGATCTTCTTTGCCTGTGCGTACATCTTGCGGGCCGCCGGGAGCTCGAATGCCAAGAGCTTGTTCCTGGCATTGGTGCCTTCGCCGACGGCACTTTCCTGCCATCTCTCGGCAGCGTCGTGTTCTGCGGAGCCCGCGACCAGTGGATTGTCCACCGCCATTGCCAGCACCTCTGTATTCGTGATGTGCAGCGTCCAAAGGACCTCCGCGATACCGGCACCTTGGCCAGCCATCAGGCGAGCCATCAGGAATGCCTGCTCTGCGTGCCGTGCCTCGTGGTAAGCGCAGTCGACCACATTGGCGAACGACGCCGGATCGTTTGCGAGCATCGTCGATTCCTTGATCTTGACCCGCCAGGTGCCGCTGTCGAACTCCCCATCCACTTCCCGGCGCAGTCTTCGAGCTGGAAGGAGCCCCACCGACGGTATGGCGTGGCTGGCCAGTTGTGCGTTGACCGCGCCCGCGATGCGCTGCACCCGGACCGACAGCGGCAGCCCGGCCCAGTCGCGTTCCAGCTCCCTCATGGTCGCGACGTAGGCGGCGACAGTCGCGGGATCAGCCAGTCCGGACTGGGTGTCCGGGATGCTCGGCACGTCTGGTACGTCCCCGATGCGGTCGGGAGACGCGTCCTGATCGTGGGACTCACGCGGCGCTGGCGCCGGCGAAGGACCCGTGTCCGGCTGGGCGGAGTAACGGTCGAGTGCGACTCCGGCGGAGGAAGCGCCCCCGGTACCCTCCCTAGGCCCTCTCGCTGGACCCTCAGCAGTATGCGTACCGGAATCAGGGTTCTCGGGCGAAAGCAGATCGGAGGCTTCTCGCAAAGAGATGACGGCTTGCAGCGCTGGCGGGAGGCAGGTCCGGTAGACGACCTCGACAGCGTCGAACTGGGGGCCAGGCTCGAGGATCAGCGCGTAGTCGACCGGTACTACGCGAGCGATGGCGTCCTCGCGCAGCTCTCCCCGCGCCTCGAGATCGGCGACGAGGCCGGACAGCACGGCCCTGAGGTTCTGCCAGGCCGCGCGCAAGATGGTCACGGCACGTTGCCGGCTGGTTCCAGCGGACTCGCTCCTGGCGGGTTCACTCCCACCCGTCCGATCGCCGTACGCCCGAACGATCAAGGCTTTGACGAAGTCCAGCAGCACCTCCGTCATCGGCCGGTCCGCGGCCAGTGCGATTCCCATGTCATCGGGTAGGAGGACGTAGGTCGCTCCCGCGCGAGTCGACTCATCGATGTACTCGCTGACTGGATCCGCGATGTTCTGCTGGGTCTTACCCCCCAGTGGGGTCGGGATCGGCCAGTTCCCGCCGTCCCCCAGATCCGGGCAGAATCGCCTGATCACTACTATGAGGACTGCAAGATCGAGCAGGCGAAACTCCTTGGTGACCGGATTCATCGTCATTTGATGAGGCACAAGGCGATGACCATTGGTCGGATCCACATCGCGCATCAATGATCTCAGCCGCGGCGGGGCTTCGATGTGCTGCTCGAGGTAGCTAAAGACGGCGTCCTGCAATGAGCCGATCTCCTCGACTGCCTGCCAGATCCGAGCGGACCGCTGCGCGGCCGACAAGGGCACTGGCTGTGGGCCGAGATCGACCACATCCAGGATAGCGAAGCTGGCGAGATGTTCAGGGACATTGTTGAGCCCACGCGGATCCGCCAGTCTCTCAAGTTCAACCCGATCCTCTGCATTCACCAGAGAGCTACCCCTGGCCGATCGAGCCTCCTTCGGACGCCGCGCATGCTCGTCTGCCCGAGTCAGTAGATCCTGGCCAGACTCATCCAGAGCGGGCCTACTCAGCAATGCTTGTTCCTCTGAAGTCAGATAGTTCTCGAATGCATACCGGTCGATCGACAGCTGGTCCGACTCCTCCCCGCCAACCAACGCTGCAAGCATCCGGCGGCGGTCGGGCAGCAGCACGCGGCGCGAGCCCTCCTCAGTGAGCGACTGCCCCGTCGAAGCGGCGCGCTGGTTGGCGCCATGCAGGAAGTCGGTCTCGCTTGTGAACGCCGCCGTGACGCGCTCCAGCTTGCGTCTCACCAGACGCTCGGGCGCACCAGCCGCTGGGAGACCTTGTGGCGCGGCAGAGATGCTCTGTGACTCCACGTCCCAGTCCGGCAAGGTTGCCAGTGTCAGGCCATGCAGAACCCGTACGGCCTTCTCCAGCAGCGGCATACTCGCGCCAGATATGCACACCTTGCGGTCGAAGATCACGGCCGCGACGGCGAGGTTGTGGAGGAAGGTCTCGGGTGGCGGGTCACCCAGCCGTCCCTCCGCCACCAGCCGCTCGATGTCCAAAACGATCGGCTGCGGCCAGTTCTCCACATCGCCGAAACGTTCGCGTAGATCGTCCACGATGGCAGTAAGGCCGGTGTACAGCTCGGGGCCTTGCAGTACCTGCTCGATCTGCAGAATCTTCGCAATGATCCGCGCGTGATCGGCTACGTCGACCGGCCCACTCTGTGGATCGCCGGGCAAGGTGTGCTCTGCCAACTCGAGCGGGTCGAGGGCGCGGAACACGTGCGCATCATCTGGATACATCATGCAGTACTCGTCGATCTGACCGCTTAGTTCCAGGAATGCACTCACTAATCGTTTGAATCCCGGAGCCGAGCCGTGCCCCGCCGTCCGAAGGTCGTTCGCCAGCGTGTCGGCTTCCCCCATCCGGCTCCACACGCTGTCCAGTGCCTGCCGCGCACTGCCGGTGATCTGTTCAATCGTGATCAAGACTGGTTCAACCCGTCGGCACGCCTCGAACAGTGCCGTGCGCACCATCTGGACGCCGACACCACGATCCCCCGCAATCTGTCTCACGGTCCGGCGATCTACGAACCACACTCGCGCGATCTCCCGCTGATCGGTCGTCAGGCCGCTGACCACGAGCAGCCGCTCGAACATCGCCTCAACGTCGGGATCGGGGTCGGAATCGATCATGTATCGAGCCAGACCGTGACCTTCAAGCAGCATCGACATCAGCATGTGATGCGCCATGGCCAAGGCGTGGATCACAGGACCCTCAGACACGCCGCGCGGCGTCTCCATGCTCTCGAGTCGGGGTTGGTCGTCCACCAATATCGCCGTCAGCGTTCTTGCTCGGCCGGGGCCGAGGAGCTTGGCAAACCTCAGGAAGACGTCCTTATCGACCTCAGCTACTTTCGGACTGACAACGCCGCGTACCACCGCGGCGACCCGCGCCACCGCCGTGGCGTCGCTCACCGAGTCATGGACAGGACCTTCTGCCGGTTCCACCAAGGTGCCTGCCGCGGTGCTCGCGAGACTGACCTCCACCCGGCCGGCCAGGATCTCCTCGACGACGTGCTCGATGCGCGTCTGGAGCGTCCCCACATCGACACCGCTACCACTCGAAAGCTTCCCCAACGGCCGACCCCGAACGAAATGCTGGGTCATCAGGTCTTGCTCATGCGAGGTCAGGTCACGGATCAGCCAGGCGAATGCCGCTGCCTCGGCCTGGACGTTGGGGGCGATAGTGCGGTGGGTCGCGCGCTCGATCAACTCGGCGACGTTTCCCAACGCCGCCACGTCAAGGCGAAGCTCCCGATGGACGCCTCCCCGTGACAGCAAGTCCCTCGCCATAGAACTCGCTCTGGTCAGCGTGTTGCTGACATGCCTGGGCGAAACACCGAGATCGTTCGCAGCCGCGCTCCGGGACTTGCCGTCAACAAACATTGCCTCGAGCACAGCCTGCTGGCTCTCGCTGAGAAGCCCGCGACCAAACTCCCGGAGAACGCCGATGTCCTCATCGGCAACCCTTGGGCTCGTGCCACGAACGACATGGACAACCCGCGCCAGCGCAGCCGGGTCTGGTCGAAGGTCCACGCCACCCCTCGGCACGAAGTCGGCCGGAGGAGTGCCGGCGACGTCAGCTGGGCCTGGCACAGTTTCGCCGCGGAGCGCGCGACGGACGGGGCTGTCGTCCTCCGTCGTGTCGTCCTCTCCTACCTGGGACGCAGGCGCAGGCTCGCGGGGAATCGTCGGCTCGGTATCAGGCTCAGGACCCGGGTGCTGTTCGGACGGCCCCTCTGGCTCGGGAGCGGACACGACGAACGCCGTGCCGTGACCCCGCAAGGTGCATGGGCCTTCGGGTCCCCGGACGAACGAAGACTGGCCGGCGGCCAGTTCTACCGGTTCCCCGCCGGTGTCGACGGCGATGGTCCCGTCCAGGCACGCCACAATCCGCGGACCACTGGCGTCGACCACCACTGGCGCACCGTCGTCCAGGTCGACCCGCCGGACGGCGAAGTACTCACTTCCCGTCTCGTACGTGGACATGCCGCGAAGCCCGGGTGACCCAGCAAGCACGGGGTCGGTCAACGGCTCGAAGTCGACCACCGACACCAACTCCGACACGTCGACGTGCTTGGGGGTCAGGCCGCCCCGCAACACGTTGTCGGAGTTGCCCATGACCTCGAACCCCAACCCATTCAGGTAGGCATGCACGTTGCCGGCCGGCAGGTAGATCGCCTCGAACCGCTCCAGCCGGACCCGGTTCAACAGCAGCGCGGCCAGCACCCCAGGGTCGTCGGGGAAGTCCCGGCTGAGCCGGCCCAGCGTCTCCACCTCGAGCGCGAACGTGTCGCCGTCGTACCGGCGGCAGGCGTCGCCCAGCGCGGCGACCAGCGGGCGGATCGCGTCCCGGTCACTGCCCATCACCTGGGTGAAGACGTCCCGAAGGTTGCCGGCGCGTAAGAGGTCAGTCAACGGATCCAGCGCGGAAGCACCCAACGCGTCGAGCAGGGCCACCGTCCGCGCGACCGGCCGGAACCCGACCAGTGCGTCGAACGGTCCGAGCGCGACCAGGATCTCCGGCTTCGGCCATCCGTCCCGGTAGTTCCGCTCAGGCGCGTTCCGCGGGATCCCGGCAGCCTCCTCTCTGGCGAACCCCTCACGAGCCTGCACCGCCGACGGGTGCGCCTGGATCGACAACGGCTGGGCGGCCGCCAGAATCTTGGCCAGGAACGGGAACCGGCCCCCGAACCGCTCGGCTGTCTCCGCCCCCAACACCCCGACCGGGTCCGCCGAAACCAGCTCGAACAACGACCCGCCGGACGCAAGCACCGACGGAGCCGACTCGTGCGCACCCATCCACATCTCGGCCTGCGGACGCCCGTCCGGCTCCACCCCGATCAACTCGGGGATGGCCGTTGTCGAACCCCACGCATAGTCCCGGACAACGTTGTGCATCAAGTCCACCACGCCGGTCGGTCCAGGTGCACCAGCCCCGGCGCTCGGTCCGAATGGCTCGAGGCCTTGGGGGTCGGGTCGTCGGCTGGCAGTGGTGACTGGCTCCAGAGGCAGCGGCACAGTGCGGACCGTGCCGGGGTTCTCCGGGTCGGGTTCGACCGCGCGCAGGTCGACGGCGACCACTCCTGCTTGGCCTGGTTCCCGGCCCGGCAGGTAGAGCCAGTCGCGCCCAGCCGCCTGCACAGCCGGGTGGGGGTCGAGGTAGTAGATGGTGCCATCTCTACCTCGGCGAACCAGCCAGCGATGCGTGGCGAACGCGTCGGTGAGTTGGTCGAAGCTCGTGGTCTGGATGACGAAAAACACCTCGCGGTTGGTCTCGTTGGCGTAGGTCGCCCGGATCACCGCTTCAGCGATGGTGACGCCGCGACGGCCCTCTTCGTCCAGGTCACCGACGGTCAAGCCGGTGTCGGCGAGGTTGCCGCTCAGGTCCAGCTCGGTGGGGCTGGTGGCGTAGAACGCGTCGACCAGCCATTCCCCACCCGCCAGACTCGGCCGGAGCCGACCCTCGACCGCGGCCTGGCGAGCAAAGTCGTCGAGCCTCGTCGTGTCGGGTGGAAGACCGTACGTGGCTCGCGCGGCGGTCTCGACCGCGAACCGGACCGCCTCGACGCAGCCGATGCCCTCCGGCAAAGGCACGGGTAGGAGCGCGAGCAGCTCCGCCTGGGCCACACCCCGCGCGGCGATGTCGGCATCGCTGAGCACGGCCCGTGACGCCGCTACCTGCTGTTCGGTGGGCAGCGGCTCGGGCTGCTCGGTGGTGGTTGTGGTGCCAGGGCTGGCGGTGTCGTGCCGCACCTCGTGCCCCGGAGTGCCTCTGCCGGTGTCGACACCAAGCACCAGATCTGTACGCCCGTTGACGACGAGCGTCTCGTCGCCGTGGTGCAGGCGATAATGCAGCTCGGTCGCGCCGCCGGCGAGCGGCACCCTCCAGTAGGCGATCCCATCGTCGACGCGGTGAGGTGTGCGGCCCTCCAGCGAGGGATCTGCCGAGCCGGCGGCGTAGCTGAGCGTCCATCCCGTGAGGTCGCCTTCGGTAACCCTGAGAGACACCTCGGCGACGTCGAAGACGTTGCCATTGCTCGGGATCGCCGGTGGGGTGCCGACCACGACGGGTCGGGAATCGGCCTCCAGCACGCGACGGTAGACCTCCGCGACTGTTCGCCGCGCGATGGTGGGCCAGTCGAACTTGTCGCTGGTCGCCTGCGCGAACGCGTTCCCGGCCCACCGCGCGGTCACGTCCGGGTTGAGCGCGGCGGCGATCATCTGGACGGCCAAGGCCTCGGAATCCATCGCCGGCACGATCCGGCCGGTCACCTTGTCCACCATGGAGGCAAACACCCGGGTGCCGACCACCGGCGCACCAGCGACAGCCGCCTCGAGGACAGTGAGCCCGAAACCCTCGTAAGGGGAACCCGCGACGACGAGGTTCGCCACGCCCTTCGCCTTGCGCAGGTCCTCGTCGGACAGTCGGCCTGCGAGGCGCACGTCGCCCTCGTTCAGCCGACCATCCGCGACGAGCCGGTCGATCTGAGCCTGCAGGGCCTCCTGTCCACCGAAGTCGGCGCCGGAGATCATCAGCCGGGCGTGGGGGATGGCAGCTATGAAGGCCGCCATCGCGTCGATGACGTACGTGACGCCCTTCGGGTCATACGGAGGCAGGTGCTCCGCCAGCGGTGGCTCGACGCCCATCAGCCGTCCCCAGGCGAAGACCAGGTAGGTATCGTCGGAGTACCCCAAGTCGCGGAGAGCCTGGCCGCGATCGATGCCGGAACGGTCGACGATCTGCGCGCGCAGATCGACGCCGTTGGGGATGACGGTGATCCTTTCCAGAGGGACTTCATCGACCCACGCGGCCATGGCCTTGTTGTGGTCGGAGTTGACGATCACGGCATCGGCAAAGCGTGCGCGCGTCCACTCCTGCACGTACTTCGACGCCACGAGCGCATTGCGCACCGAACCCAACCACCGCCCCACCACGACATCGTGAATGTGGAGCACGAACCGAATGTCTTCGCCGAACGCCTCCTTGAGCACCTGCGCCGCCCGGGTGGTGACCCAGTCGTGGCCCTGGACGACGGTGAACCGCTTCCCCGTCCGTTGCATGAAGTCGTACAAGGCGTTGACCATGTCGTCCTCGGTGGACCTACACCAGACGACATCGTCACGGCGATAGTCCCGTCGGTACTGTGCTCCGTCCCGCAGCCCGGTCACGATTGCCTGTACGCCATCGACCGTCCGCACCTCTGTTCCTGGAACGGGGTCCTCGTCGCGTTCGACCAGAGGCTGCCGGGTCAGGATCGTCACGTCGCATCCGGAGCGCGCGAGCTCCGGAAGGAGATTGGCCATGACGATGCCGAGACCGCCTTCGATCGCTACGAACTCCCAGGCGACCTGCAGGATCGGGATCGTCCCGCCAGGCTCGACCCGCGCCCGACCGGGCAGCGCCGCGAAGTACGGCGCGGTCATGGGCTCGGTGCTGAAGGTCTTCTCGCGTGGCAGGTTGGCGAACGGGACCGGCTTGCCCTCGCGATCGACGACAAGGAACCCCACTCGATCGATGTCCTCGGATCGAACCATCGGCTGAGGCACCGACGTCCCGCTCCGTGGATCGAAGTACTCGATACCAGCGGAACCGTTGGACCTCGCCGCGATCACACGGGTCGTCCCATCCGACAAGCGCGCAGCGATCACGGCGTACGACCTGTCCCCCGCGTGACGCAACCGCTCCTCGACGAGGCTGTAGACGTCGACGACCTCGTCCTGCTCGCCCGGTGTTTGGAAGCGTGCGTCCCCGTTACCGATCGTCCGCTCGAGATATCCAGTATCGACAGGCCCGGCTGGAATGTCTCCTGCCGCACCCGTCTGTCCGCGCAGCCAGTCCGCGGCGTCGGCCGCCACCGCCAAGACCTCTCCGCGCAAGATGTCGGCGGCGTCCGGTGGCGGTGTGTCGCTGGTGAGGGCGGGCGTGGTTGGCACCGGTGGGGTGGGTGAGGTGGTGAGAGTGGGTGGGGTGTCGGGGCTTGCGGGTCGGGTCAGGATGTATTGGATTTCGTGGCCGAGAGTGCCCGTGACGGTGAGGGTGAGGTTGGTGGTGCTGTCGACATGGAGAGTTCGGCCGTTGTGATGGACGGTGTGGGCCAGCTGGGTGGCGCCGTCCGTCAGGGAAATGTTCCAGAAGATGCCGCGGTCGGTGACGCCGTCGGGGATCCGGCCTTGGGGGTGTTCGGTGGGGTCGGTGGGGTGGGCGGAGCCGTCTGTGTGCGTCAGCGTCCAGCCAGTCGGGTCGATGGTGGCTACGTAGATCCGGGCGACGTCGAGGACGTTGCAGGTAGTCGGTACGTAGGGAGTGACCGGGGTGCGCGTGGGGCCTTGGCGGATCGCGTCCCGCAGGACCTCGATGACCCGGCCGACGATGGCGGGCCAGGTGTGGTTTTGGAGGAGGTCCGCTCGGGCTGCCTCCGCGAGCCGGCCGGCGAACACCTTGTCCTCCAGCAGTCTGCGGAGCGCGACAGCGAGCTCGGCGGAGTCGCCGACATGCACCGACAAGCCCGTCACGCCGTCCACGATGAACGGGACGACGTCATACGTGGCCACCTGCGGCACACCAGCGGCGGCCAGCTCCTTGGCGACCAGGGGGTCTCCCTCGGAATGGCTGGGCACGGCCGCGATGTCGCACGCGACCGCTGTCTGCGCGCACTCGGCTGGGGGCTTCTTCCCGAGCCAGTGCACCCGGCCGGTAAGAAGCCGACGACCTCGCTCGTCGCCGCTGGTTTCCAGCCGATGCATCAGGTCCACGAGGGTCGGTTTGTACCCGCCCTCACCGATGAGGACCACGTGAGCGTTGGGGCGCTCGGCAAGGAGAGCGCACATCGCGGTGAACAGATCATGAATACCCTTGCGTTCCTCCAGCCGCCCGACGAAGTAGATCAGTTCCGCCTCAGCGGACAAGCCTTCCACCGCAACCACGCGGGCGTGCGCCGCGTGACCCGCCGCCACCGCCACGTGCCTCCACTGGGTCTGTGCCTCACGTACGGCCTCCCTGTCGACGTCGTCGCGCGGCCTGAAGTCGCCCAGAGCGGCCAAGACCCGCTCGGCGCGCTCCGCTACCGCGTCGAGCGTGGAGTCGGCGCCAGCCTGCTCCCCAGCCGCGATGCCGAGTGCCGCGGCGGCTTCCTCCGCTGGACCAAGTCGCTCGAGCAGATACGCCACCGCTTTGTCGGCAGCGACGGCGGGAATCGTCGCGCGGACCCGCTGAAGGGTCTCGGGACTGGTGTCGATGTTGTCGCGGTTCCACATCGTCAGATCGGCGCCATTGCCGACCACCTTGACCGCGCCCTGCGCCAGACCATTCGCGAACTCCGCCGCGTGCGCGATGATCTTGGAGACCGCGATACGCGCATCGGCATGCCGCAGCGCAAAGGACTCCGTGACGTACTGCCACGGGCTGACCCTGCCCTTGTTCTCGACGAACGCGAGAAAATGGGTCACACTCACCACCGGCACGCCCATCGCCCTGGCGGCCCTCACTAAACCATTGGTGGCGAGGTGGTCATGGACGATCACCGCGTCGGGCAGATAGCCGTTCTCAACCATGAAGTCGACGAACGGGTTGACAAAGGACTCACCTACCGTCCAGGACCAATCCTCGGTTCGACTGTAGAAGTCCTCAATCGTGTTGAATCCCTCCGACATAGCGACCTGGATCGCCTGCGCACCATCTACCGTCGTCACCTGGGTCGGCGGCTGTGGCACACCCGGTTCGGAGAACTCGTGCCGGGTTACCATCAGTGCGTTGACACCGGCAGCAGCGAACCCCGCAAGATGCCTTGAGGTGACCACGCCCACACCCCCGACGTGCACACCCAGCGACGTACACTCCCAGGAACCCACCACCGCGTTCAGCGATCCGTCGGCTCGATTCCGTCCAGTCTGCTGCCCTGCCTTCGCTTGCTCCGCCTGCAACGCGTTCGCCAACGCCGCCAGGTAGGGGTCGGACAACGGTACGGTGCTGAACACACCGCGAGGCCGCCTTCCAGGCAACGGCACCGGCTCACCAGCTCGGTTCATCACCATCAGGTCCACCGCGGTGACCTCGCCGTTGCGGATGGCCCGCCTGACTGCCTCCGCATGCGGACCCTTGTCCCGGGCCTGCCTGCCGTCGAACTCCAGAGCCATCGTCAGCGCGCGACCATCCGACAGCCGCACCGCCAGCCCCGCCGTCGCCCCCTCTCCAGCGCCACGCAACGCGTCTTCGACCGTCTCCCATACGGCGGCGGCCTGCTCGTTGCTGACGACCCGATCCTCGCCCAGCTTGATCAACCCCTGCCACCGGCCCGCGCCGACGGCCCGTTCCATCGCCCCCGGGTCGGCCGACCATTCCTGTTCCAACACGGTCCGTACGAACGGCGCGGTCACCACCCCCGTGTTCGGATCCACCACCCGCACCACGCCGTCATCGCCGATCGTCACGACCTGCCAGTCATCGCTGGCGGCGATCTCGACGAGGGTTCGGCCCGTCAGTTCCTGCTCGATGAGATCCAACTTCTCAACCAGGAGCTGCGCCGCGAGGGCCTCGGCATGCAAACCCAGATCATGCTCATCGGTTACCCCGTCGCGCTGCTGCCGCAGGCGCAGCACCTGGCTGGCCCGCTTCAACTCGTGCAACGACACCCGCACAGCCCGCCGCGAAGTCAGACACGCTCCGAGGCCGTAGAGAACGCCGGTCACCGTGGTCTCCGCCAACCGATGGTTCGCATCCAGATAGGCCGACTGTTCCGGATTACCGTTCACCGCGATCCGTACGTTCGCATAGTCCGGATGGTTCAGATCGACGTCCGTCATACCAGCGGCAAACAGCTGCCCACACAACGCACGCAGACCCATCGCGCCGCCGGCAACCGCGTCCACGGTGCCCAAACCCAACGCCGGGACACGCTCACCCGTGTCCCAGAACGCCGCGGCAGCCTCGGCGTTCGACAGCTCCCCATCCTGCCGCGGATACGCCAACGCCGGGCCTCGAGAAGCGCCAGCCGCGGCGAACCCTTGCCTGAGCCGCCCGACGAGGTCGTCGACGTAGGCCTTGAAGGCCGCGTCGTCCCGCGCAAGTTCTTGCAGCTGGAAGTAGAGGGCCTGTGCGGCCGTCAGCGCCTGCAGTCCTATGGGACCTTCCAGCAGGTAATAGATACTGGCGAGGGAACCGACCCCGCTAGTGAGAATCGTGAAGACGGCGGCGCTGACGATGGCCTCCACGCCCTCGCTGGTCGCAGCGAGCGGGGTGAACAGGCCGCCTGACATCATCGCAGCTTCGGCGACGCCGGGCCCGGATGCCGCCGCTATGAACCGCCCGCGGTTCGGCAAGTATGCGGCCAGCAGTTGGGGCAAGACTCCACCTGGAACAACTGGTATGCCAGGGATCGGCGATGTCTCGTCGAGGCCGGCCTTGGACTGCTGTCGAGGCACCAGCAGCAAGATCAGGAACTCGACGGCAATTCGCCGAAGCTGTTCGTCGGTCGCCTGCCTGCTGCCGGCCTCCGCGTGGTCGGTCTGCTGGTTGGCGAGATACACCATCCGGTCTTCGGTGGTGCGTTCGATGTCCACCTCCGCGAACGGCCACACGATGGCGTTGCCGAGACCGGCACAGGCCGTCGCAAAGGCTACCGGGGCGTCGAAGGGGGCGAACGCGCCCGCTGCCAGCATGTTCGGTACGCCCCAGCCCAGGCCACGGTTGTAGACCTTGTTGCCGTAGGTCGTGGTCCGGGACGGGCTGTGTGGGTGCCTTGGCCTACTGACGAAGTCGTCGATCGACCGGCGACCTGGTACCGGCCGGGCAGGCGGTACGACAACGCCGAACGACTCGCACACGTCAGCAACGGAGCGCCGCAGCCGAAACGCGGTCGTAGCGGCGGCGCGACGCTCCTCGCGCAGGTAGGCCTCGAAGGCCAGCTGCCGGTTCCAGCGCCCGATGATGAAGCCGCCGCGCGCCGTCTCGGCCTTCGCCAAAGTCAGGAACTGCAGTACGAACATCAACACCATCGCGAACGCGAGACTCCACTGGCCCGCGGCCAAGCCAGCGTTGATGAGCGCCTGCACAGAACCCCAGAAGAGCAACGGCATGTTGGTCTTGATCAGCTGGTACTTGAACGACGTCTTTCCGGTCGGCGGATCGGCGGCCCGGCGCACCCACAGGTCGGTATCGTTGCGTCGGCCCTGCGTGGCCTCGGGCAGAGTGACCCCGATCACCTCGAGGATGGGCAGCAGCTCGGCCTCGATCTGCCTACCGACCGCTTCCGCGTGCTCTCTGCTCGCTCGCTCCTCGTTCGCAGACTTGGCGTCGATCGTCTTGAGATGCTCGACTTCGAAACCGAGGTCCGTGCGGTACTTCTGGATCGTCTGCGCCCACGCCAGCGGAAGCGACAAAGCAACACCGAGCGCGGCCTGCCAAACCGGTACATCGAAAGCGGCTACGCCGAGCCCGCCCATGACGAACGAGATCGGAACCCATTGCACGACCTCCGAAATCGTGTACCGCGGCATGGACGGGATGCGAGAAGGAACGGGCCGACCAGCCCGGATTCTGGCCAGGAACTCCTGCTCGTGGGACCCGACCAACTCGCGGTGCTTGGCGCCGCGGCGTACTCTGGTCGCCTCGTTGAGGAACTGGGTTACCTCGGCTGGCAACGCTGCGAGGTCGACGTTGGGGTCGTCGTCCAGCATGCGCAAGTACGCACGCAGGTCTGACCTGAGTACCGCGTTTACGCCTTCCTGTCCCTGTGCCAGGTCGAGGTGGTGCTTCCACAACGCCAACGCGAGCAGCACGCGCATCGGCACCGGATCCGCTCTGGGACGAGTGTGTTGCTCGATCGCAACACAGAAGGCCGTCAGCAGCGCCTGCTTCCCACGCCAATAGTCAAGGCCGTCTTGGATCGACACGACATATGCGCCCGGACCGTGTCCATGCAACAGTTCCCAGTGCAGGCCTTCCAGATCGGCCGATTCAACTGCCACCGACAGCACGGGGCTCTGATCGGTCAGGTTGACCACATGGATCTGCGCGCCGTCGTAGATGGTGCCCAGACCGATTGTCCTCAGCCGGGGCTCTAGCCATCGCTCCAGATCTCGCACGGCGACTGCGTCGAACCGCGTCTGGTACATCCGTTGCCGGTCGGCGCCGACCTCGGCGAGCGGCCGCACGGCCGGCCGGACACCGTTCAGCTGCTCGACATACCCAACCAGGTCTGAACAGCCGAGCTCAGCCGAGGCGTTCCGGAACGCCTCGATCTTGCGGTCGTAGTCCGGACTGCCATCCAGTCTCGCGAGAGAGCGAAGCAGCCCCTCATCGTGTGCGCGCTCCCTTGCGCGCCGCCGCAACGCCGACTTCTCGCGCCACGAAGCCCGGTCGTATTGCTGACGATGCGCCGACCACCAGCCGACCGAGTCGTAGTCGTTGGGGGACGGCTCCGTATCGTCGGTCACCAGCTCACTCAGCGAGTGCATCACCAGGATGTCGGGGCCGAGCTGGCCAGCCATGGCCTGGTCGGCCACCTCCTCCAAGGTGGCCCCTGACAGTTTCGCCAGCGCGTCCATCCGCACCGCTCGCGACACCTGGCCGCCCAACATCCGTTCGCCCTCCGACACCTCGATCGCCGAGGGGAAACGCATGATGATGTCGGCTGCCCTGCCTGCGGGGCTCACCTTCCCGTCGATCGCGACCGCCATCGTGAATGTCCTGCCGTCCCGGCAGTGCACGGTGAACAGGTCGTCGCGCACCGGTTCGATCCACAGCGCGCCCGCTCCAGCGGCCAAGCGCGGCAGGATCTCGGCGACCCAGAATCGATCCACCGTCATGGGAAGCCGTGGTCTGGCCTGTCGCGTGGAACCGAACGTCTCAGGGACGCCGGCCACGTCGCTATAGCCGCTCCGTCTCAGCAACGTCTGAAGGCCGGCCACCGCCGGCGCACGATGCCACAGCCCCAACTCGCCGGCCCGCTCCTTGAGCCACTGCTGTCTAGCCTGGAGGCCTCGCCACCAGGTCCATGGGCTGATCGCCGCGTCGTCGCGGGCGGCTCGCCACTTCAGGAACTGCCGGAGCCTGGCCCGCACCTCTGTGGCGGAGACATGGGCCTCGATCGCCATCACATCCTCGACGCCGAAGGCGCGATGCAGCGGCTCGCCGGCCACCGGCACGCCCTCGTCGATCCGGATGACGAGGCCGGCAACCTGACCTTCGAAGAGCGCCTCGTCGCGGTCGGCCGCGAGGCTCGCGTTGGCGGGTTCGTCGAAGAACTCGTCGATCACGGCGCGGCCGGAGGCCCGCGTCATCGTGGTCATGAAGCAAGGGCGGCCTCCGGCCGCCATCAGCGCTGTGCCCGCGCCGTTCACCATCGGCGCTGTGCCTGCGCTGTCGCCGTTCAGCTCGCCGCGCCGCGCGCCCAGGAGCACCTGCGATCCAGCCGCGGTGGTGATCAGGTACCAGGAGTTGCCTACCGCCTCGATCGCCGTGCCAGGCGGCAGGTCGCCGCGGATCTCCTGGACGTTCTCCTGGATCTGACGCAGTCCGGAATCAGCCGAGGTTCGCGGCGGTGGGCGTTCCAGGACGAGTCGGTCGAGGAACTCGGCCCGCTGGTGCTCGGGCAGGTGCATCCACTGCTCGGGCGAGACGGCACCAGCGGCGTGGTAGCTGCTGTGCAAGCCCAACGGCTCACCGGTGAACGGTATCCAGGTCCCTTCTCTGCTGACGACAACCGCCTGCACAGCAACGATCTGGCCGCCCTCGGCGCCGGCGGGATCGAAGAGCCTGATCGTGCCATCGACGTTCGAAATGGTCGCGAGGCGGCTGACGCCATCGGCTCCCGTCAAGATCAACGTCGCCTGCCGCCCATCGGCGGCCCGCTCGGCGTCGGCGAGGTGCTTCTCGGCTGCCTTCAGCATCGCCTTCGCGCCTCGCGCGGCCGCCTTGGCAGCTGTCACCTCAGCACTCGGCCGGTCCCCGGCCACTCGGACCTCACGTGCCTGCCGTGCGGCCTCGACGAACTGCTCTCTCGCCGCGACGACCGCGTGCTCCGCGACATCGATCGCCGCCGCGTTCCTCACGACGTTCTCGACGGCTTCGATCTGGGCGTCGCACTCGGCGGTGGCCGCGGCCAGCCCAACGTTCAGGTCGCCCTCGGCGAGAATCGCCACATCCCGCAGGTGTTCCAGTACCTCCGGGCTAGCCCGTCCGTCCCGGGCCCGCTCGAACTCCCGGTCGGCCGACTCCTTCGCCAACGCAAGACTCACGACGGCGGCTCGTTGGTCAGCGAGGGTCTGCATTGGCGCACCGACGCGATCCCCTGCCTCGGCCACGGCCAGGTCGTCGCCGCCTGGTGCCCGCCATTCGGTGATGGTGCCGTCGGCGGTGATGGTGTGGGTGTCCCAGTTGATGGTGGTGGCTGCTCGGCGGGCGGTGACGGCCTCGTCGAGCAGGTCCTGGCTGTGCGGGTCGAGTTCGCTGGCTGGCCGGGTCTGGAACTGCCGGACGCGAGTGAGCTCGTGGAGCATGATCTTGGACAACAAGGCGAGGTTGTCCAACGCGGCCGGTCCGAGCCGAACCTGTATCTGGCCACGTACGTTGAGGGTGGTGACCGCGGAACGGCCCTCCGCATCGAGAACCGCCAGCTCCGCGGGATCGGTGACAACAACCCACTCCACGTCGGCGAGATCGGCCGGAGTCATCCCGGCCAGCACAGTTCCACTCAGGTCGACATGCGCGAGCAGATAGGCCGCCAGCCTTCTGACCACCTGCGGAGTCGCCGGAACCCGCGTGTGGCTGGGCCGCTCGAGCACCGCGGCGTTCGTACGCTCGGCCGCCCCCTCCCGCCGATAGGCCAGAACGGGTACGGAGCCTCCGTCGAACGACCCCGCTAGCTGGTCGGTTCGACCTCCGCCAGCACCGCGTCGGGCCGTACTGGACTCGGATCGGTCCGTTCCAGCAGGATCGTCACCTCGCCGGTCGCCACGTCTCGCGGGGACAGGAACTCCAGCGCCAAGATCCGTACCCGCCGGTCCGACTCGTCCCGCAGGACCATTCCCGCCCGGACCTTCCCTTCGAGTGTCTTGCCGCTCGTCAGCAGACCCCTCCGGCCTTCCAGGTCGAAGACCTGAGTGACCAGGAATCTGGTGGGCGTTGGTGGCATCGGATCTCCCATCGGGCTCGGTCGCCAGGGCGAGAGCGTCGGTGACGGCGGGGACGACGTCGGTCAGTTGGTGGCCGGGGCGGATCAGGAGACCCAGCGACGGCAGGTACCCGGCGGACACGGTGGGATCGTCGAGGAGCGCCTGGAGCTGGGTGTGCTCGCTCGGGTCGACCCGGCCGAGGAGCGCCGGGGTCAGCGGGAGCATCGCACACTGGCCCAGCAGGCCGCCCAGCTCCGGGGTCTGGTTGCGGACGGTCGCGGCGATCACGGCCTGGTCGCTCAGGTAGAGGCTGCCGTTGAGCGGGTTGAGCCGCACCGAGCCGTCGACGGTGGGCGGGTCGCCGAGCCGCTTGTCCTGGAACGACGCCGCGTCGGGCGCTGGGACGAAGTCGACGAGCGTGCCGAGGATGGGTTCGGCACTGACCTCGGGGGTGTCGGTGGTGTCGTCCGACGCCGGTGACGCCGGCGACTGCTTGCTCGAGGCCGGGACGCTGGTGCTGACGGTGGGGCTGCTCGCGACGGTGGTGTGGCCCGTGCCCGTCGCCGAGGTGGGTGTGGCAGGTGCCGCGGCTGGTGTCGTCGTGGTCGGGGTCGTGACCTCGGCCGCGGGCTCCGCCGCCGGGCCCGGCTCGGAGCCGGTCTGGTGCGCAATGGTCGGTGTCGACGTGTCGGCGGCCTGCGCTCCCTCCGCCGCCGTCCCCGTCTCCCCCACCGTCTCGCCCACCGTGCCGGCCGGTTCGCCGGTCTCGGCATGAGCGTCCGCTTCCGCGACGATCGGTTCGGCCCTGGCGTTGGCGGGTACCAGCTGCTGCTCGGACGCGTGCTGCTGTTCGGGGGTGTGCTCGGGGGCGGGCGTGCTGTCGGACGGCGCTGGGAGGGGAGCACCGTCCGACGGTGTCGGGGTGGGCGTCGTCTCGGGAGCTGGCGTGGGCATCCCTTCGCTGTCCGGAACGGGCGTCGGCGTCCCTTCGCCGTCCGGGCTCGGTGCGGGGGCGCGGCGCGGTGTCGGGGCGGTGTCGCCGTCCGGGCTCGGTGCGGGTCCGGGAGTGCGGCGCGGTGCCGGAGCAGTGTCGCCGTCTGGGCTGGGCGCGGGCGTACGACCCGGCCCGGGCGCGGTAGGAGCCCGACCGTCCGGTGCCGGGGTGGGGGCGGGGGTCGGTGTGGGAGCGGGGGTCGGTGTGGGAGCGGGTGTCGGTAGCCGATTCGGGCTGGGTGTGGGAGCAGGGGTTCGACCGTCCGGAAGCGGAGTCGGCGCCGGGACCCGGCCGTTCGGCCCGGGCTCCGGGACCGACGGGGCCGACGGGAGCTGCGGCGACGGTGGCGGTGGAGGTGGCGGGATGTGAGGCGGACCAGGAGGCATCGTGCTGCCGACGCGACGCAACGCCACGCCGGCATCCTGGGCCGCGGCCTGCGGGCTGCTCCGGAGCATCGAACCGATGGCGGAGTCCACGAATCCGTCGGCGACCGCGGACACCAAGCTCCGGTCGTACACCTGCTCCGGACTCAGCACAATGGTGGCGAAATGGCTACCGATCGGCGACGTGACCCCGTTCGTGGAACCCGAGGTCGCCGCGATCACCAAATGCTTGCGCACACCGTCGGGAACATGCAGCCTCGACCCCAGCCAGTCCACCGCACCACCGAAGACCCGGCCGACGGTATTGCGCACCGTCGGGTTCGCCGCCGTCCCGGCCGCGGTCGCCAGCGAGGTGTGTTCCAACTGCTGCTCGGCGAAGTCGCCGTCCCCCCATCTGCCCGACCTCGTCAACGCGCCAGCGGTGATGAACAGCTCTTCCATCTGCTCCTTGAGGTGTTCGGCCGGCGCGCTGAGCACGGCCCCGCCCACGGCGAACTTGACCAACGGCTTCTGCGCCAACGTCCCCACCAGCCGCGGAAATGTCATGCTCCCGATCCGCTGCCCCACCGTCGTCAGCATGGTGATGAGCCGCTTCGACACCATGTCGACGATCGCCTTGCGAAGCATCCCGCCGACCACCAGCCCGATCCCCGCGGGCATGAAGAACGTCGCCGCGATGGCGGCCAGGTTCACCGCCCACTCCATCACGATCTGCGCCTTGGCGTACTCCACCTGATCGGCGAACGAGCGACAACTCCTCGCCTGGTTCCGCATCGCCAGCTCGAGCTCGCCCATGTTCCCCGGCGCCCCGGAAATCAACCTGGCCAACTGGGTCGTGAACGCACCACCCGCATAGTCCAGCCACCCCCCGGCGACCCGGGTGTTCACCCCTTCGGCGTCCACCCTCGTGGTGGCGACACAGTCCGCCCCCCGATCCCAACCATCGCCAAGCGCACGGGTCATGTCCTCGTCGGTGTCCGGCCAGTCGATGATGCTCAACAACCAGTCAGCGAACCCGTACTCGTCCTCAGGCGGTTGAATCGCCACAGCTAAACGGCGCCGATGCCGCGGATCTGAGAGGCCAGGTCGGTCGTCTCGAGCTCGAATCCAGTCGGCTCGCCAGGAACCTGCGGGATGATCTCGTCGACGTCCATGGCGGTCAGTTTCGGTCGAACAGACGCCGCACACCGTCGCTGACATCTTCCGGCCATCGGACGCCGGCTCCCGTCGGCGCAACGGACGCTCGACCTGTCACGGTCCTAGCGACACACCGGTCCGTGGATCGGGTCCGGTTCCGTTGAGCCTTCGCCTGCCTAGGCCGGGTTCGAGCGCCAGGTCGTGGATCTGCGAGCGATCTCGAACAGTTCGTCGACTTCGCGCCTGGTGTTGCGTCTCTTGGCGAACAGGAGTGTCCAGGCGAGGGTTGTCCTGGTGAGTACTTGGACGCCGTCGGCGCGGTTTCCCTTGAGGCTGCGGGCACCGACGATGACGATGAGTGGCTCCACGTCGATGGGTCGGCCGAGGGCCTGGGAAAGTCGCTGTGACGCCCGCGCCGCTTCGTGCAGGGAGTTCTGGGCGTACCGAGTCTTCTGTCCAGCGACGAACACCACTTGACGGCCAGCCTTGACGTGGGCTCCGCGGTGGTGCTTGGCGTTGATGGAGAACACGCCGCCAGGTCCGATCACCACGTGGTCGATGTCAGCCCCTCGGGTTCCGACTGGAACCGCGTGCAATGCCTTCCAGCCGAGCGGTCGGAACAGCGCCAAGGTGCGAGCCACGGCGCGTTCTCCGGCCGCGCCGACCCGCCATGACCGGTCCTGGGTGCGCAGCCCCAGAGCCCTGCCGAGGCGAGTCCAGATCGTGGTTCGCTGTCTGGCGGCGGACATCGCCGCCGCGCCTGGGCGCGTGGTCGCGAAGTCGCGCCAGTCCGGATCGACCATCGCGGACTCTGGTGGTCCGGCAAGGGCGGTACTCGCGATGCTCGAAGCAGGCGCAGTACCCGCAGAGGCTGGCATCGGGACTGTGCGCGGAGCGTACTTGGACATCCAGTCCGCGACGGCCAGATCCACATCGGTGTTCCAGAGGTCGGCGTCCGCGACGCACTGCTCGCCCGTCTTGAGGTCCACCCAGCCGACCTCGACGCCGGTGCCGTCGCGGACGTAGAGGCGATCATTCCCGAACCTGCGCCACCGTTTCAGCTCGATCATGAACCCTCAGCTCCTCCCGCAGCGTCACCCCGGCCCCACAGACGGTAGCCGTGGCCACCGACAAGGACCTGGGTCGTTCAGCCGCCGGTGTAGAAGGCGGTCGTGCCGGCGACCTGCTTCGCGACGAGGTCCTCTGCCTCGCCGGCGGCGAGGGAGGTTTCGCCCCAGGCTTCGGCGGCTCGGGTGAAGCCTTGCTTCGCCTCGGGCGTCGCCTCCCAGGTCGCGGGGTCGAAGTCGACGCCGCGCAGGTGCCAGGCGAGGGCGACCAGGCTGGTGTCCCAGCCCACGCCGGCGGCGCCGGGGCCGAACTGGTTCCACAGCTCGTCGGGGACGACGGCCGCGTGCTCGAGCACGAGCTTGGTCGCGTCGCCGGCGGGCTCGAGGCGGACCTCGACCTCGCTGATGTCCTTGTCGGTCGTGTTCGCGCCGTACACCCAGGTGAGCTTGAACCGGTGCGGCGGCTCGCACTCCAGCACCTCGCCGTGCGCGTTGTCCGGGAGCTGGTAGCTGCCGCCGAGCCGCAGGTCGCCCTCGACGGGCAGGAACCAGCGGGCCAGGCGTTCGGCGGAGGTGAGGGCGTCCCAGACGTCCTTGACCTCCGCGTCGTACGTGCGCTCGAGGATGATCGCCCGGCCGTCGCCCGCGGGGATGGTCTTGCCGCGGAGGGAACGGGTCACGGCGTTGACGGCGTCGAGGATGTCGTTCATCTCGGTTTGTCCTTGTCTGCTTGGTCTTTCTCGGCCTTGAGGCGTCGCTCGCGCTTGCCGCGGGCGAGCTCGGTGCCGAGGGCGTCGAGGTGCTGGTTCCAGAACGCGCGGAAGCGGTCGAGCCACACGTCGACCTCCTGCAGCGGCGCCGCGTCGACGGCGTAGAGCCGGCGCGTACCCTCCGCTCGTACGGTCGCGAACCCGTTCTCGCGAAGGACGCGCAGGTGTTGGGACACGCCCGGTTGGGAGATGCCGAACTCGTCCTGGATCACCGCGCTGACTTGTCCGGAGGTCTGCTCCCCGTCCGCGAGCAGCTCCAGGATCCGGCGCCGGACAGGGTCGCCGAGGACATCGAACGCGTGCATGCGCCAGACTCTAGCAACGTCTACTTATATAAGTCCAGGCTTTACGAGACCGTACGTGCCGCGACTCTGGTGAGGCCCAGGGCTCGACCGGCGTCGAGGCGGAGCATCTCGGCCTCCCACTCCGGCTTGCCGCGGAACCGGTCGCAGGCGTCGTTCCACCGCAACCAGTCGCGCCATCCGTCGTCGAGCTGGTCGGCGACCTCGACCGTCACCAGGCCGGTCTTCTCCCAGTGCCGGCGCCACCAACCCGGACTGTGCCAGGCACAGAAGTCCCACTTCCAGTACGCCTCGAGATGCGGCGGCGGCAGCGACTCGTACTCCTCGACCAGCCCCGGACCCACGACGCCGAGGAGGCCACCGGGCCGCAGCAGGCGGGCGACGTAGCCGAGGTAGAGGTCGTCGGTGCCGAAGTAGTGGTACGCGCCGAAGCTGACCACCGCGTCGAAGAAGCCCTCGGCGAACGGCAACGCGTGCGCCTCGGCGAAGATCGGGTGGACCTGGCCGCGCAGCCCGGCCTCATCGACCCGGCGAAGGTTGTCGTCGGGCTTGATCCACAGGTCGGTCGCCCAGACCTCGACGCCGAACTCCTTCGCGACGAAGATCGACGACAAGGCCGTCCCACACCCGAGGTCGAGGACCCGCATCCCCGGTTCGAGCGGCATGACGTCGTTCAACGCCTCGGCCTGCCACAGCGGGTTCGGGCCCATCGCTCCTTCGACGACCCAGCGGGCCGGATACGTCGCTGAGCGCGGATAGCGGTCGTTCTTCAGCAGCGCTTCGAGCTCTTCGTCGTCGATACCGGCTTCAGCCCTTCAGCTTTGTACCTGGTTGCGGACTTCTCGAACGATGCGGTCGACGCTCGGCACCCAAGCCGACTCCAACGGCTTGGCGGCCGGCACCGGAGTCTCGTCCGCAGCGATCAGCAGCGGCGGCGCGTCGAAGAGGAAGAAGTGGGCCTGCAGCATCCGCGCCACCAGCGCGCTCCCCCAGCTCCCGTTCGGCGGCGCCTCCTGCACGACGGCCAGCCGCGAGGTCTCCTCGAGACTGCGCGCGATCGTGGCGTCGTCGAACGGCACCAGCGTGCGCGGGTCGATCACCGTCGCCTCGATGTCCTCGTCGGCCAGGATGTCGGCCGCCTCCAGGCACCGGTGCCGCAGCTGCTGCGTCGCGACGATCGTCACGTCCGACCCGCGCCGCGCTACGTCGGCGGCGCCCAGCGGTACGAGTGGCGCATCGGTCGCGAGGTCGCCGGCGAGTTCGTACAGGTTCTGGTGCTCGAACACCAGCACCGGGTTGTCGTCGCGAATCGCCGAGCGGAGCAAGCCGTAGAGATCGGCGACCGTCCCGGGCACCGCGATGCGGAGGCCGGGAACGTTCAGGAAGAAGTTCTCGGCGGCCTGAGCCTGCTGCGGACCAGCCCCCGTGCCCGCGCCCGTCGTCAGACGGAGGGTGACGGGAACGGTCACCTGCCCACCGGTCTGATAGCGGTATTTGCCTAGCTGGTTGACGATCTGGTCGAAACCGAGACCAACGAGACCCGCGGTCGTGAGGTCGACGACCGGCCGCACGCCGAGCGTCGCCGCACCCAGAGCGGCACCGACGACCACGCTCGGCGAGAGCGAGGTGTCGCGGATCCGCTCCGGCCCGAACGTCTCCAGCAGCCCCGCGGTCGTGCCCGCCCGCCCACCTGCCGCCGCGACGTCGGCGCCGAACACCATCACGGTGGGGTCGGCAGCGAGCTCGTCAGCGAGCGCCCGGGCGACGGCCTCGGCTCCAGTCACGCCCATACGTTGTCGAATCGCTCCTTCGGGTCTGGTTCGGGCCATGACAAAGCGGTACTCAAAGCGTCGTCGACCTCGGCGAGCATCTGGTCGCGGATCTTCGCGAGCTGGTCCACGCTCGCGCGGCCGGCGCCGACGACCGTACGCGCCAGCCGGTTGATCGGGTCACGCGCCATCCAGAACTCGAGCTCACCCTCCGGTCGGGTGTCGGTCGCCTCGATGCCGAGATGCCCACGCTGCAAGAACGTGTCGGCCTCGATCAGCATCGGACCGGAGCCTCCGCGAGCTCGTTCGACGGCCTCGTCGGCGACGTCGCGGACGGAGAGGACGTCGTTGCCGTCGACCCAGACCGACGGGATGCCGTACGACACCGCGCGGTCGGCGAGCCGCTCGATCGGCGTGGTCGAGGTGAGCGGGCTGTAGCCGCCGTAGTGATTGTTCTCGACGACGAACACGACGGGCAGCCGCCAGGTCGCGGCGAGGTTGAGGCTCTCGTGGAACGTGCCGGTGTTCGTCGCCCCGTCGCCGCAGAACGTCACCGCGACCGTGTCGGTGCGCAGGTACTGGCTGGCGAGGGCCTGCCCGCACGCGATCGGCAACTGGCCGCCGACGGTGGCGATCGAGCCGTACGCGCCGACGCTGACATCGGCGAGGTGGGCCGAGCCGCCCTTACCGCCGCAGAGCCCGCCCGCGCGGCCGAGCAGCTCGCCGAACGTACGGTCGACCGGCGCGCCCATCGCGAGCACCGCCGCGTGGCCGCGGTGCGAGGAGGTCATCGTGTCGCCCTCGCGAAGCGCGCCGCAGACCCCGACCGCGACGGCTTCCTGGCCCTGCCCGAGATGCACCGGGCCGTGGATCCGACCCTCGTTGACCAGGTCGGAGATCCGGTCCTCGAACGCGCGGATACGCAGCATCGAAGCGAGCATCGCGACGACGTCGACGGTCATGATCGACATTCTCGACGCTGCGGCCCCGGTTGCGCTCGGCGGGGCTCATGGTTGTCCAGGGCGGTCACCCGTCCTGTCTGCCGCAGAGCGGACAGTCGCAAACACCAGGGATGGCCCGGAAGCGACTCGGGGCCGGAACATGCCAAGATCAGGTTCGTGAGCATTCTCATCCGCGTCGTGATCAACGCGGTCGCGCTCTGGGCGGCAACGCTGCTGCCGGGCGTCGACCTCGGTGGCTCCTCCACCGGCAACCGGATCCTTACGCTGGTCGTCATCGCGATCATCTTCGGTCTGATCAACGCGATCCTGAAGCCCCTGATCAAAACCGTCGGCTGCGCGTTCTACGTGCTGACGCTCGGCCTGATCTCACTCGTGGTGAACGCGCTGCTCTTCCTGCTGCTCGGCTGGATCGCCGGCAAGCTCGAGCTGCCGTTCACGGTCGACGGCTGGTGGCCCGCGTTCTGGGGCGCGATCATCGTCGGCGTCGTGAGCTTCCTGCTGAGCGTGTTGCTGCCGGACGGCTCGAACAAGGACGACTGACCTGACTCGGTCTGACCTTCTCGCGGACCTCGCCGCCCGCATCGCCGGTCTCGTCGCAGCCGCATCCCGTACGGGTCGCGGTGGACGGGGTCGACGGTGCGGGCAAGACCTGTTTCGGCGACGAGCTCGGCTCCGCTCTGGAGGCCGCCGGTCGGCCGGTGATCCGGTCGAGCGTGGACGGGTTCCACCGGCCGCGCGCCGACCGGTGGACGTGTGGGCGGACGTCGCCGGAGGGGTACTACCGCGACTCCTACGACTACGACCAGCTGCGGTCGGTGCTGGTGGATCCGCTCGGGCCCGGCGGCTCTCGTTCGTACCGGACGCAGGTGTTCGACTGGCGTACGGACTCGAAGGTCGCTCAGGCTGCCGAGACCGCGCCGGAGTCCGCGGTGCTCCTCCTCGACGGGATCTTTCTGCATCGCCCAGAACTCCGTGCCTGTTGGGATTTCTCCGTCTTCCTCCGGGTCGACTTCGCTACGTCGTTCGCCCGGATGGCGGTGCGCGACGGCAGCCCGCCGGATCCCCAGGACGCGGCGAACCGGCGGTACGTCGAAGGCCAGCAGCTCTATCTCGCCGAAGCCTCCCCCGAACGACACGCGACGGTGGTCGTCGACAACGACGACCTCGCACACCCGGTCGCCCATGCCCGATAGGGCAAACCAGTCTGAACCGGACGTCTCGGTGCTCTAACGTCGAGCTCGTGAACAGCATCTACAAGACTCCTGCCAGCGCCGAGATCCTGGAGCAGCGCTACCGCGAGCTCCTGAAGCTCTGGCCGGTGCCGCACGAGTCGTTGGTCCTGCCGACCAGGCAGGGCGACACGTTCGTGATCGCGGGCGGCCCCGTCGACGCGCCGCCGGTCGTGGTCCTGCACGGCTCCGGTGGGAACTCCGCGCGGTGGCTCCGCGAGATCGCCACGTTCGCGGCGGAGTTCCGCGTCTACTCGATCGACCTCATCGGCGAGCCCGGCCTCAGCGCGCCGAGCCGTCCCGCGTACGGCTCCGGCGCGTACGCCGCTTGGCTCGATGCTGTCCTCGCTGGCCTGAAGGTCACCGCCGCCGCGTTCGTCGGCGAGTCGCTCGGCGGCTGGATGGCGCTCGACTTCGCGATCCGCCGGACGGACCGGGTCTCGCGCCTCGCGCTGCGCTGCCCGTCGGGCATCGGCAAGCAGCTGTGGAGCATTCTCCCGTACGCGATCCTGCAGCTCTCGTTCGGCGAACGCGGACGCGCGCGCACGCTCGAGTACGCGGTCGGCACGAAGCCGCCGGCCGAGGACGCCGAGTACATGCTGCTGATCAACGAGCACTTCAGCCCGCGCGGACAGCTGCCGGCCTTCACCGACGAGCAGCTGCGGCGGCTGACCATGCCCGTGAACGCACTCGTCGGCGGCCACGATCGGTTGCTCGACTCGGCCACGACGAAGCGCCGGCTCGAGGCAGCCGTACCGCACGCCGACGTGACGCTGCTGCCCGAAGTCGGGCACCAGCTGCCCCCGGCCACGGACGCGTTGATGACGTTCCTGCGCGACTAGGTTTCGCGCGAGTGTCGAGGTGCCCGCGGAGCTGGTGCGGCGAGGACTAACTGGGTCGGGGGGACTTGTTAGACGACTGTCGGCCTCTACGCCGACAGTCGTCCAACAACTCGCGAGAACAACGGGCTCCCCGTGCATGGGCCGGGGCTGCTTCGCCTGTGAGTTGTTCCAGGGATCTCGGTCTAGAGGCCGAGATCCGTGGAACAAGTCCCGGTTTTCATGGCATCCACGTGACGGACCGGCCTCATCGAGTGAGGACGCCCTCATTCGAAACGGGCAGCACCGGCTACCTCGACAGCACCCACTCACAGTCCCGACCCCCCACTGAATCCGCGCAATCGATTGCTGCGCGTTCTTGTTCATCCCTGCACTCGCCGTGGCACCAACGTGCCGTTGTCACGAGTTGACTGCTCACCTTATGATCGCAATAAGAGATCGATCTACGAGATTTCGTAGATAACTCATAGGTGTGGGCGTCACTATCAATGGGGGTAGGGATGACGATCTTTCCACGCAGGAGGCTGTTCTCACTCGCTGGCGGCGTCGCCGCCGGATCCGTACTGGCCAGCCAGGGAGTCGCCCGCGCGGCCGGTGCGCCGCCGGCGACGATTCCCACGCTGCAGTCCTGGACCGAGGCAGCGGGGCAGTACACGTTCGCCGCCGGCACGCGCATCCTGCTCGCCTCCGCCCAGGCGGGCGAGCTGAGGAACGCCGCCGACGTTCTCGCCGACGACCTGCGGCGCGTCACCGGAATCGCGGCACAGGTCGTCGAGCAGGCGACGCCGGCACCGCAACCCGGCGACATCCTGCTCACGTTGACCGCACCCACACCGGGGCCGAGCGACGAGGGCTACGAGCTCGCCGTCGGCGCCTCGATGCAGGTCCGTGGCGCCAAGCGCGGCGTCTTCAACGGCACCCGGACGATCGTGCAGTGGCTGCGACAGACCAGAACGGTCAACGCGGGCGTCGCGCGGGACTGGCCGAAGTACCCCGAGCGCGGCTTCCTCGTCGCCAACTCGGCGAAGAAGTTCAGCCTGCAGTGGTGGGAAGGTCAGGTCCGCGAGCTGTCCTATCTCAAGCTCAACCTGCTCTGGATCTACACCGGGTACGGCCTGGACAACGCGGCCGACGTCAGGGCGATCCGCGATCTCGCCGCCCGCTTCAACGTTCAGGTGATCCCGCAGCACAACATGCCCGACCACATGTACCTGCCGCTCGCCGAGCGTCCCGATCTGCAGCTCCCGGGCCGGACCGGCAGCCTCGACCTCAGCAAGCCCGCCGCGACCGTGTGGGCCCAGCAGCTCACCTCGTCGTTGATCGGCGACTTCCCGTCGAGCCCGCATTGGCACCTGGGCTCGGACGAGTACCTGCTCGGCTCGAGCTACGACAACTATCCCCAGCTGCTCGCGGAGGCAAGGCGGCGTTTCGGCTCCGGCGCCGTCGCGGCAGACATTCACTACGGCTTCGTCAACGACCTCAACGACACCGTGCGCGCGGCCGGCAAGACCATGCGGATCTGGAACGACGGCATCTTCGACAACGCCACCGTTCCCATCGACAAGAATGTCGTCATCGAGCACTGGACCCAGTGGGACAACCGGAAGACCCCACAGCGCTTGATCGATGAGGGCTACAAGCTGCACAACTCCAACCAGGACTTCCTCTACTACGACCCGGGCTCTCGTTACCCGAGCGCGGCCAACATCTACGACAACTGGCGCGTCGGACTTTTCCAAGCGGGGCACACTGTTTCCGACAACAGCACCGCCCTGCTCGGCGCGAAGATTCACCTGTGGACGTTGGACACCGAGTTCGAGGCGCTGCAGTCGGACCGGCTCGCGCCGGCGTTCCGCTCGTTCGCCCAGATCCTGTGGGGGTCGACGAAGCCGTTCCCCACGCACGCCGGCGGGTTCGCCGCGTTGAGCAGCGCGTTGGGTCGGGCACCCGGCTTCCCGACCATGCGGCGCCGGGTCTCCCCCGTCAACGGCGCGCGGAGCGTCTGGCCGCGGCGCGTCGTCACGGTCGAGTTCCAGGACCCGATCGTGGCCAGCTCTCTCCTTCTCACCAACGGAAGTCCAGAAGGAACGAGCTATCCCGGTACGGTGAACTACAACCCCACAACGAAGATCGCGACGTTCACGACGACGAGCCCGTGGCCGTACGGTGTGTCGACGCACATGAACCTCTCGGCCCGCGACGCGGCCGGCAACGTGATCTCCCCGCCGCACGTGTGGGGCTTCACGACCGCGTTGAAGCCGAACATCTTCTATCCGCGGTCGATCTGGAACGACGAGGACGGTCCGAACAACGAGTACGTCATGGAAGGCAGGCCGCTCGAGCTCGGTGTGAAGTTCCGCAGCGACGTGCCCGGGCAGGTGCTCGGCGTCAAGTTCTACAAGTCGCCTGGCGATCTCGGCCTGCATACCGGCAACCTGTGGTCGCGAGGCGGAGCGAACCTCGCGCGGGCGACCTTCACCGGTGAGTCGGTCAGTGGCTGGCAGGAGGTCAGATTCGCTTCCCCTGTGCGGATTCAGGCCGACACGACGTACGTGGCCTCGTACAACACGCGACTCGGCATCTACGGCTACAACCGGCCGTACTTCGGCGCGAGCATCGACAACGGTGTGCTGCACGCGTTGCAGACCGGCGCGGACGGCGGCAACGGCGTCTTCAAGTACGGCCTGAACCTGTTCCCCAACGAGTCGTTCGAGAACACGAACTACTGGGCGGACGTCGTGTTCATGCCGGACACGTACGGGCTGTGGAACCGAAGCGACGCACCCGCGCTCGGCGCCACCGACCCGCAGTCGTTGGAGATCGGCGTGAAGTTCTCCTCGTCCGCCAACGGGCGCGTGCTCGGCGTCCGGTTCTTCAAGGGCACACACAACACCGGCACGCATGTCGGCTCGGTGTGGAACGGGATGGGCCAGCGGCTGGCGTCGGCGACGTTCACCAACGAGTCCGCGTCCGGCTGGCAGGAGGTACGGTTCGCGAACCCGGTCCAGATCGTCGCGGGCCAGACCGTCACCGTCTCCTACAGCTCCCCCACCGGCGCCTGGTCCGCCACCGAGCAAGGCTTTGCCACCGAGCGCCTCAACGGCTCGTTGCGAGCGCCCGCGAACGGAGGCGTTTTCGCTGTCGGGCAAGGGAACTTCCCGACCTCGACGTTCAACAACCGGAACTACTACACGGATGTCGTGTTCTCTCACGGTTAGGGTGAAGCATGACGGATGCGGTGATCACCGACGTCGAGGTGCTGATTCTCGACAGCGGTGCGGAGTACGGCACACGGCTGCCCGATGGCGAATGGTCGGGGCCGCGGCACAGCTGTCTGATTCGGGTGAGCACCGACGCCGGGATCGTCGGTTACGCCGATGTCGACTCGCATCCGTGGGTGGTGAAGGCGATCGTCGAGGCCCGACCGCACATTCCCGCGTTCTGCGCCGGGCTGCGCGACGCGGTGGTCGGACAGAGCGTGTGGGACCGGGTCGCGTTGTGGGACCGGATGTACCAGCACAGCTGGTATCACGGTCGGCGCGGCCCGGCGCTGCACGCGATGAGCGGGATCGACCTCGCTGTCTGGGATATCGCGGGTCGCCTGTCGGGGCGGCCCGTGTACGACCTGCTCGGCGGTCGGCGGCGTGACCGGGTGCTGGCGTACGCGAGCACGTTGTTCTGCGAGACGCCGGCGGAGATGCGTGCGGCCGCGCGCGGGTACGTCGATCGCGGGTTCCGGGCGATCAAGTTCGGCTGGGGCCCGTACGGTCGGGACCTGCCTCTCGACCGGGAGCGCATCGGCGCCGCTCGCGCGGAGGTCGGTCCGGGGGTCCGGCTGATGGTCGACGGCTACATCTCGGGCGATCTCGCGGAGGTGACGAGGTTCGTTGCCGCGTTGGAGGAGTTCGACCTGACGTGGGTGGAGGAGCCGCTACCGGCCGACCGGCCGGGCGACCTCGCCCAGCTGGGACGGGACGCGCCGGTGCGGATCGCCACGGGTGAGCAGCTCGGTGGGGTGTCGGAGTTCGCCGAGCTGCTACGAGACGGCGGGGTGTCGATCGTTCAGCCCGACCTGTCCCGCTGTGGCGGGTTCACCGCTCTGCAACGGATCGTGCCACTGGCGTTGGATCGTGGCGTCCGCGTCGTGCCGCACGCATGGACGTCGCACCTGCTCACGGCCTGTGCTCTGCAAGTGAACGCGTGGCTGCCGGGTGAGGTCTTCGTCGAGTACAACGTGTCGTCGGCTTCGGTCGCTTCCTCGCTCGTGACGGGCTTGACGATGGAGGATGGGCACGTGCTGGTGCCGTCGGGTCCTGGGCTCGGCGTCTCGGTGGACGAGGACATCGTGGAGAGGTATCGGGTCGCATGACCGTTGCTGTGGTCACCGGCGGGGCGGGTGGCATCGGCTCCGCTTGTGCTCGCGCGTTGGCCGAGGCTGGCCTCGCGGTCGCGGTGGTCGACCGCGCTGCCGAGTCGGTCGAACAGGTCGTCGCTTCGTTGCATGAGGATGGTCATACCGCGTTGGGGATCGTCGCCGACGCGACGTCCGGGATGACGTCGGCGTTGGCGGAGATCCGTTCCGCGCTTGGACCGGTGTCGGTGGCGGTGTCGGCGGTCGCGCACGAGGAGCACGCGGCGACGCTCTCGTTGCGGCCCGAGCAGCTCGACCGCGCCTTGTCGGGCACCGTCAAGGGAGCGTTGACGTACTGGCAGCTCGTTGCTCAGCAGATGATCGAGGCCGGGCGGGGCGGGCGGATCGTGGTCATCTCGTCGTTGCACGCCACGTTGCCGTTCACGGGGGCGGCCGGCTACAACGCCGCGCAGGGTGCGTTGCGGGCGATGGCCCTCACGTTCGCCCGCGACCTCATCCCGCACCGCATCACCGTCAACCTCGTCGAGCCGGGCTGGATCGACACGCCGGGCGAGCGCGAGTTCTACACCGACGACGAGCTCCGGCTCGCTGGCGAACGTCATCCGTGGGGCCGGCTCGGTCTGCCCGAGGACATCGCCGCCGCGGTCGCGTACCTCGCCTCCCCCGGCGCCGCGTACGTCACTGGCGCGACGTTGCGGGTCGACGGCGGCATGTCGCTGGCGATGACGGAACTGCCTCGAGGAGACGGATGAACATCGTCTGCGTGACCGCGCATCAGGACGACGAGATGAACTGTCTCGGCACGTTGCTGCGTCTGCATCGCGAACGCGGCGACCGGATTTCCTTTGTGGTGTTGACGAACGGCGACCGTGGCGCGTCCTGGACGCCCGACGCCCCCTTGACTTCCACGGCTGCCGTGCGGGCCGCCGAGATGCAGTCGGTCGCCGACGCGTTCGGTGGGACGTACGTCTGTCTCGACGAACCGGACGAGTTCCTCTTCGACACCGCTGACGTTCGGATGCGGCTGATCGAGACGCTGCGCGCGCTGTCCGCGGAGCTGATCTTCACGCACTACCCGGCCGAGTACAACCAGGACCACGTGACGACCGCGCAGATCACCTGCCACGCCGCTTTGATGACCGAGATCGCGTCGATCGCCACCTCGAGCCCGGCGCTGTCGCGGGCGCCGGGCATCTTCCATATGACGCCGGGCGAGGGGTACGGGTTCGAGGGCACGCACTTCGTGCCCTTGTCTCCCGACATCGTGGCGGACAAGTCGCGGCTGATCCGGCTCCACGTGAGCCAGAACGAGGTCATCCGCGAACGCGGCGGGCGCGACTTCGCCGACCGGATGGAAGAGCGCGACCGCGCCACCGGCGCCCGCATCGCCCAGCCCACCGCCGAGCTCTTCCGTCCGTGCCTGCTCGACCGACGGATCCCGTTCGGGAACGTCCTTCCCTGACCCGGCGTCAGTCCTCGGCCTCGACCAGGACGGCGCGGACCGGGGCGAGGTGGCTGGCGACCCGGCTCCACGACGTGCCAGAGTCCTCCGACAGGTAGACGTCGCCGAGTGCTGTGCCGAAGGCGACCGTGGTGGAGACCGCGGCGACCGTACCGGTGTCGATGTTGCCCGGCTGCCAGGTCGGCAGTCCGGCGCTGCACCGTTGGAAGGCCTCGTCGGCGCTCGCCGCGAGTGGGCGGCGGTAGAGCGCCGCGTACCCGCCGGACGGGCCGACCGAGCTCGAGACGAGCACGTTGTCGGTGCTGACCGCCACTGCCCGGCAGTACGAGGCGTGCAACCCCTTCACGCCGAACTCCCAGGTCTCACCGGCGTCCTGCGTCTCCGCGAGCCCACGAGCGGTCGCGGCGAACACCCGGCCAGTTGTGTCTGGGACAGAAGTGACCTGATGGACGTCGGCGTTGAGGTCGATCGTCGGGTGCCAGGTCGCCCCTGCGTCGTCCGAGCGCATGATCCCACCGACATGCACGTTCACGTAGTACGCGCCCGAATCGTCAACGGTGATGGACCGAACGTCCGGTGGTCCACCCCATGGCGTGTGCCAAGCCTTGCGGCCTGGAGCGTCGTCGAACGATTCGATCGCTTGCAGTTCGTCGTTGTCGAGGCGGAAGAGCCGGGCTTCGGTAGAGCCGGCGAGTACGCCTTCCGCTGTCGTGGCCAGACAGGTCAATCGGAGTTCGGGCGACGGTGACTCGACGACGAGCTCGGCAGCGGCATTCGCCACCCGCCACACCTGTCGTCGGTCGACCAGGGCCAAGGTCGTTCCGTCGTCGTGCGTCAGCGCGGTCACCGGGTGCCCGGACAGTGGGGCCAGTGAACCTCCGTCCAGGCGGTAGAGACCATCCTCGGTGCCGACCAGGACTGTCATCTCGGTCTGTTCCTCCCCGCATCCTTCATACCCGTACTACGAGGACGCGAACGCCGGTCGATCCTGGCCCGGGATCGGAGGACGCGCACACTGGTTCTATAGCACGGATTAGCGCTCATGATCACCCGTTGTGGGCAGCAAACCTCGTTGCGTTCTCGGATTGGCTTGGCCGGGTCCGGCAGCAGCCGGAATCGGCACGTCGACACGCCACTTGTGTCGAGCCTGTTTCCCCTATCGCGGCCCCCACCTGCACGACCAGCCGACCGATGATCCCCGGTACGGTACAGGTCCGCCGGAGAGCGCCGACGACCGACTCGCCGGATTTGCGCCGCCGGGCTCCCAGGCGCTCCACCACCGCGGTCGACGCCTCGCGTAGGCGTCCCGCCAGGCGGGCTGCCGGAGCCGTTCGCGGGCCCGTTCGAGGGCCCGCCAGCGGTGCCCGTCGTGCCGGTCGACGGTCCCGATCCGGAACTCCCCGTCGCCCGGCCGGACCCGCCCTCGTCCGGCTCGTCGCCGGCCTGCCGGAGCGCGTCCGAGGGATACCAGCTCGTCGCCCCGTTCGCGTCCAACCGGACGCGACCGTGCCAGCCGTCGCTCTCGCGCACCCACCAGTCGAGCCGTCCTGGCCACCAGGTGTCCCGCACCTGGACCAGCACCTGCCGCGCCGGCGACACCTTCCGCGAGCCCGCGCCCGTAGCGGTCTGCCGCGCGACCACCGAGGCGTTCATCTTCCCGGCGAGCTGGACAGCCTCGTCCTTGGCGATGTCCTGCTTGCCGTGCCATCCGTTGACCGCCGCGTCCCATACCCCGAAGCCGCGGTCGGTCGTTCTCACTGCGAACCGATCGGTCATGCCTGTCCTTCGTCCGAGTCGCTGACGTTGGGCAGGTCGTACGAACGGGTGTTCGAATCATGACACAGATCCGGCGCTAACGCCAACCCCGGATAGGGTGCGAGGCATGGACGTCCACGACCTGTCGCCGCGGCTCCGCCTGGTCCGCTTCGGTTTCGTCCAGGCCTACCTGTGGCGGGACGGCAACGAGGTCACGCTCGTCGACACCGGCCCGGTCGGCAGCGCTACGGCCATCGCGGACGCGCTCGCCGACTGGGGTCTCGACCTCGATGCCGTACGTTCGGTCGTCCTGACCCACTTCCACGAGGACCACGTCGGGTCGGCCGCCGAGATCGCAACCTGGCCGAACGCCACGATCCTCGCCCATCACGCCGACGCGCCGTACATCACCGGCGTCCGCGAGGGTCCCTCGCCGAACTTCAGCCCGACCGAGCAGGCCTTCTTCACCGCCGTCGTGGCCGGCCAGCTGCCGAGCGAACCGGTCCGCCCCGTCCGCGTCGACCGCGAGCTCGACGACGGCGACGTGCTCGCGATCGGGGACGGCGCCGTCGTCCACGCGGTGCCGGGGCACACCGAGGGCAGCATCGGCATCGAGTTTCCCCACCACCGATTGCTGTTCACCGGCGACGTGATCGCCGAGGTCAACGGACAGGTGCTGCGCGGCACGTTCAACCTCGACGGCGACCAGACCACGGCCTCGTTCCGCCGCCTCGCGCGACTCGAGGTGGAGACGGTCTGCTTCGGCCACGGCGACCCCGTCCTCCGCGACGGCAGCAGCGTCCTCCGGGCGGCGGCTGAGGGCCCGACGACGTTCGAGGGGCTGTCGCCGGGTTAGGAGCCGGGGACCCTCACCGGGACGCACCCGCCAGCCGGGCGGGGTGCGAGGACTCGGGCATCCTGGCCACCGCGCCGAGCAGCTGCCGGAAGCGGTCCTGCCGCCTCGCGTCCAGCGACTCGGTCAGCAGCGACTCCACGCGCAGGACGCCCGGTGCGACCTCGCGCAGCGCCTGCTCACCCGCGGGCGTCAGCGTCAGCAGGTTGCGCCGGGCATCGTGGACGTCTCGCGTACGCGACACCAGCGAACGCCGCATCAGGCGGGCGATCATCTCCGCGCCGGTCGCCTTGTCCAGGTGCGCCCGCTCCCCCAGCGACCGCTGGTCGCTGAACGGTGCCTCCGCCATCGCCGACAACAACGCGGTCTGCGACGACGTGAGCCCGTCGACCTCGTGGCTCCACAGCCGCTCGTGCGCCTGCTGAGTCCGCCGGATCAGGTGACCGAGCACCGCCGGCAGCTCCGGGATCACGAACCGGTGATGCCCCGCGACGATCTCGACCAGCTGCCCGCACGGCCGCGGCGTCAGCTCGACGTGCGTGATCGTCCGCAGCAGGTCCAGCAGCAGCTCGAAGTCCTCCGCCGGCACCGGAGAGGCCAACCGTTCCTGGACCTCCTCGGTCACCGGCGTCGCCTCGCGCAACACCCGCCAGCCCGCCGGCGTCAACGAGACCAGGTTGCGCCGCGCGTCCGCAGGATCGCGCGCCCGCCGCAGCCAGCCGTGCCGGACCACGCGGGCGATCAGGTCCGCGATCGTCGCCTTGTCGAGCGAGGCCCGCTCGCCCGCCGACCGCTGGTCGATGCCGGGCTCGTGCGAGACCACGACCAACAGCGCGTACTGCGGAGAGGTGAGATCTGGACCGACGAGCTCCGTCCAGAGCCGTACGTGCACTTGTTGGGCGACGCGTAGGAGGTTTCCCACGGTCCAGTCCCAACCGGAAAGGGGTACGTCCGCCACTGCCAGGAACCTCGATCCTTCAGGTTCCCCCCACCGGTCACAGTAGACCAGGACGGCCTCGCGGTGCCTGATCCGCGCTGCCGGCGTGCCGTCCGCCTTACCCGCCTTACGCGCCTCTTTCCCCAGGTCAGCGCCGATAAGGCCGGCCAGGTAAGGCCCCAGCGGCCCAAGATGCGGCAGCTGCCTCATGTGCACCCAGGGGCCTTACGGCGAATCTGTAACTACCGCAGAAACGCGGACCTTCCAAAGGAGAACCGAGATGAACAGCTTCATCATCACCGACCTGGCCCGCACCACCATCGCCCAGCGCCACGCCGAAGCCGCCGCCCACAACCGCGCGAAGGCGGCCCGCCGAGCCTTCACGAAGGCCACGCATTTCCTCACACGGGTGACGAACCGCCCACTGGTCCCCGCCCAGCGCGGTCCGCGGTCCGGTCAGCAGCAGCACGAGTTCGTCGGAGGCGGACGAGTCCGTGGCTGAGCAGACGAACATGCCCACTCCAGATGGCATCCTTGACCTCGTGCCAGACATGGTCTCCAGCCCGGCCTTCATCGGCCGGTCGCGAGAGCTCGCCGATCTCGACGCGGCTCTCGCTGGTGTGAAGAACGGCCCGACCGCGATCTTCCTCGGCGGTGAGGCGGGAGTAGGAAAGACCCGCCTCGTCGAGGAGTTCGCGGCACGGGCACGTTCGGCCGGCGCGCGCGTGCTGGCAGGCGAGTGTTTCGAGCTCAGCAGCGAGGCCGTGGCGTACGCCCCGTTCACCGGCATACTCCGCGACCTGGCTCGTGAGCTCGGCACACCGGCGATCGCCCAGCGCGCCGGCCGCGGCGCCCAGATCCTCGCTCGCCTGCTCCCGGACCTCGACGATCCGTCCGCCCCGGCGATCGATCCCGAGACCGCGCGCGCCCAGCTGTTCGAGCACGTCCTGCTGCTCGTCGAGGACCTCGCCCGCGAACGGCCGTTGGTCCTCACCATCGAAGACGCCCACTGGGCGAGTGCCTCGACGCGCGACCTGCTGGTGTTCCTCGTCCGGAGCCTGCGCGTCGTTCCCGTTCTGGTGCTGGTCAGCTATCGCTCCGACGAACTGCACCGCACCCATCCGTTGCGTCCGTTGCTCGCCGAGCTGGACCGTTCGCGCTCCGTCGACCGGATCGAGCTCCATCGGTTCGGGCGCGCGGAGGTCCGCGAGCAGATCGCGGCGATCATCGACGCGGAGCCGAACTCCGCTCTGGTCGAGGCGATTCACGACCGTACGGACGGCAACCCGCTGTTCGTCGAGGAGCTGGTCTGCTGCAACCGGGGCGAGGCGCGCAAGTTCCGCCCCGCGCGGCTGTCCGACTCGCTGCGCGACCTGCTGCTGTCGCGGGTCGAGCGCCTTCCCGAGGAGAGCCAGGACCTGCTGCGCGTCGCCGCGGTCGGCGGCCGTGGCGTCGAGCACGACCTGCTGGCGGCGGTCACCGAGCACACCGAGGACCAGCTCGAGGCCGCGCTCCGGCCGGCGGTCGAGGGGCACATCCTCGTTCCGGACGACCAGGGCTACCAGTTCCGGCACGCGCTGATCCAGGAGGCGGTGTACGGCGATCTGCTGCCCGGTGAACGGACGCGGCTGCATGCCCGCTACGCCGCCAAGCTGTCCGAGCAGGACGGCTTGGCGAAGGGCACCCGGGCGGCCGCGGTGGCACGGCATTGGTACGCCGCGTGGGATGTCGAGCGCGCGTTCCAGGCCGCGTGGGTCGCGGCCGGTGAGGCCGAACAGGCCACCGCGCATGCCGAACGTCTCGGTCTGTTGGAACGCGTTCTCGAACTCTGGGATCGGGTGAACGATCCCGCCGGGCAGCTGGGTCTCTCGCACGTTCACGTGCTGGACAAGGCGATCACGGCTGCCTGGAACAGTGGGGACAACGAGCGCGGCATGTCGCTGATCAACGCCGCGATCGCCGAGGTGCAGCCGGCGGCCGAGCCCGAGCTGACCGCGCTGCTCTATACGCGCCGTGCCAAGGGCCTGCGTGCGCTCGGGAAGACCGGCTTCGAGGAGGATCTGCGACGGGCCGAGCAGATCGTCCGCGCGCTGCCGCCGGGTCCGATCCTGTCCAGGGTGCTCGGCGATCTCGCCAAGGTGCAGGTCGCGATCCCGTTGGACGACGACGCCCGCGCCTACGGCGAGGAGGCGCTCGCCGTGGCTCGCGCGGTCGGCGATGTCGAGAGTGAGCTCGGCGCGCTGATCACGCTCGCCTGCGCGTACGACCACTTCGGCGACCGGGACGCCGCGACCACCCGCATCCTGGAAGCACGCCAGATCCTCGACAAGTCCGAGCTGCCGAAGCTGTGGCTGCCGCTCGCGATCAACGAGTCGGACATGTACGAGGGCCTCGGCGAACACCAGAAGGCCGCGGACGTCGCGCACGAGGCGATGGAGTACGCGCGGCAGCTCGGATTCGCCCGTACGCACGGGGCCCTCCTCGCGATCAACGTCGCGGAACCGCTGGTTTCCCTTGGCCAGTGGGACGAAGCGGTCTCGATCATGGACGACGCGATCGCTTTGGATCCGCCGTTGCGTAACCTGGGACTGCTGTTGACGTTGCGCGGCCTGGTCCGGGTCGCGCGGGGTGACGTCGACGAGGGCGTACGGGACCTCGAGTCGGTCCGGTCGCTGTTCGAGGGGCGGGAGACCGACGCGCAGGACCATCTGCCGATGGTGCGTCTCGAGGCCTGGGTCGCGTTGGCGCAAGGGCGGATCGACGACGTCTTCGCGGCGCTCGACGAGCCGCTGAACGACGAGCGCTTCCTGCGTTCACGGCGCTATATCTGGCCGTTGCTCGAGATCGGCGCCCGTACCGTCACCGTGTGCACGTTGCGGTCCCGCGCGTTGCGCGACGACATGACCGCCAAGCGGGCGGCGAAGTCGGCTGCGAAGATCGAGCTGCGGGCTTCGAAGTTGAAGACGGTCGGGGTGCTGGAGACGGCGCGAAAGCTGACCGTGTTCGCGGAGCTGGGCTGGGCGCGGGGCTCGCACGATCAGGTCGCTTGGGACGAGGTCGCGTCGGCGTGGGTGGCGGGGGCGCAGCCGCACGACGAGGGTTGGGCTCTGACGCGTGCCGCCGAGGCCGCGTTGCTCGGTGGTGATCGTTCCGCCGCGGCTGAGCGGTTGGAACGCGCCGGCGAGATCGCTGACCTGTTGCGGGCTCGGCCCCTGCGGCTCGCGGTCGACCGCTTGGCGGCTCGCGCGCACCTCGACGTGAGCACGGCAGTCGACGCGCCCGCGACGGCGAGCGCTTTGGAGCGACTCGGCCTGACCGCGCGCGAGCTCGAGGTGCTGCGCCTGGTGACATCGGGGCGGACGAACCCCCAGATCGCCGCGGAGCTGTTCATCTCGGCCAAGACGGCAAGCGTCCACGTCTCGCGCATCATGGCCAAGCTGGGGGTGGCCAGCCGCGGCGAAGCCGCCGCAGCCGCCCACCGCCTCCACCTCTTCGACACCGACGACGAGATGCCGGCCTGACCCAGCTCGACGTAGTGACGGATCCGTTTAGCGTGGAAACTATGAGCGCTATAGCGACCAAAAGTCTCCGTGCTAATCCGGGATGTGACGGCAAACGCCCACCCCAGGAGGGCAAAGGGGAGTCACCGGCAAGGTGAGTGGTCCGAAGCGAGCGACGATTGGAACTCGACGACAGCTCCAAGAATCGGGTCGCCCCGGGGCCAGGGTGGGCAGGCGGAGCCTGCCCTTAACGACCTGCACCGGGCCGCCGAGAGGCTCCATGTCAACGGGTCAGGTCGCGCAGCGACCTGATCTCGCCGAAGGCGAGACGCGAAGCGCCCTTACATGGAGGGCGGCCCATCAACCCCGGGGCGACCCAGAGTTGGCCATCGAGCTGACCGCTGGGCAGCGCCCCGCGCAGGAAGAGTGCGCACTCGAAGTCGGCCGCTGTGCGGGATGGCGATGTCCAGCTGCGATGACGGCATCCAGCTGCGAGTCCAGCTGTCCAGCTGTCCAGCTGCGATGACGGTGTCCCAGCTGCGATGACGGTGTCCGTTCGGCTGCGGTGACGGTGTCCAGCTGTCCAGCCGTGGTGGCGGTGTCCAGCTGCCAGCGCTGGGTCAGCGGGTGCGGCGGCCGCGGGGGCGGTGGGGTTCGAAGGCGAGGACTGCTCCGGCGATCATCAGGATCGAGCCGGCCAGCAGCATGATGGTGCCCATGCCGATGTGGCCGGAGAGGTACTGCTCGTCGGTGCCCGCCCGGATCCCCTGCCACACCCCCACGGTGAACAACCACAGCGCAGGCGCCCCGGCGCCGATCGAGAGCATCGGGCGGTTGAGCACCAACGCCAGCACCCCGCAAAGCACACCGACCACGATGGGCAGGAGAGGGAAGAGCAGGTCCGACGACCCGAAGCCCTCCCCCGGGAACACGTAGTCCGGCACGTAGACGCCCGCGATCTGGCTTCCCGGCAGCTCCATCCGCGCGTCCGGCTGCGGGATGCCCGCGCCGATGACCAGCGCGCCGATGAAGACGATGAACGCGGCCCCGACCGCCAGCGTGTCCGGACGGTCGGACGCCGCGGAGACCGGCGGCGCGATGGCAGGCGAAACCGAAGGTGCGAGATGTCGACCGGCCATGGTTCCCCCAACCACCCACCGTCACTAACGCGTCACAGCGTCCTTCGTAAGAGAGCAAGGTACATCGCGTCTGTTCCGTGCCTGTGAGGCCATAGCTGTATGTCCGGTCCAGGCCCCAGATCGGGCACTCCCGGCAGCAGCGGGCGCGCGTCGATCCGGTCGACGTCGGCTCGTCCGGCGAACGTCTTCGCGATCACCTCGCGCGTCTCCGCGGCGTGCGGCGAGCACGTCACGTACGCGACCAGCCCACCCGGTCGTACGGACGCCAATGCGCTGTGCAGCAAGCGAATCTGCAACTCCTGCAGCCCCGCGACGTCCTTTGGCTGCCGCCTCCACCGCGCCTCCGGCCGGCGTCGAAGCGCGCCGAGTCCGGTGCACGGCGCGTCGACGAGAACGCGGTCGAACGAGCCGAGCGGCCAGGCCGGAACGGTGCCGTCCGCGCACACCGTCAGGGTCGGTTCGGCGTTCCCAGCCAAGGCGTCGAAGACGAGCCGCGCGCGGTGCGGTTGCCGTTCGACGGCGACGAGCTGCGCCGAACGTTCGGCGGCGAGTCCGGCCAGCAGCGCGGCCTTCCCGCCGGGCCCCGCGCACAGGTCGAGCCACCGCCGGTCCGGACCGTCGAGCGGCGCGTTGGCGAGGGCGAGCGCGACCAACTGGCTGCCCTCGTCCTGCACCCCGGCGCGGCGCGAGGCGATCGCGGCGAGCCCCGCCGGGTCGCCGCTCTCGAGCAAGGCGCCGTACGGCGACCACGGGCTTGCCGAAGCGCCGGCCGAGACCAGCTCGGCGACCGTCGACCGGCCGGGCCACGCCGCGAGCGTCACGCGCGGCGCCTCGTTGTCCGCCTCCAAGACGGCCGCCGTCTCCGAGAGCGAGCCGCGCAGCGAAGACAGGAAAGCGTCGACCACCCAACGGGGATGGGCATGCCGGGCGGCGAGGTTGCCGACGGGGTCGTCGTCGTACGAAGGCGCGGTCACCGCGAGCCAACCGTCGGAGTCCCGAGCGGCCACCTTGCGCAGCACCGCGTTGACGAACTTCGACGGCCCCACCCCAGCGACCGACCGCGCGAGATCGACGCTCGTCGCGACCGCGGCGTGCGCCGGCACCCGCATCCCGAGCAGCTGATGCGTGCCAAGACGCAGCACGTCCAGCACCGCCGGGTCGACCCGGTTCAACGAACGGTCGACGCAGCGGCCGATCACCTCGTCGTACCCGCCGCGATGCCGGAGCGTGCCGTGCGCGAGCTCGGTCGCGAACGCCGCGTCGCGCGCGTCGAGCCGGTGGTCGCGCAGAGCCGCGGCGAGAGCCAGGTTGGCGTACGCGTCGCGTACCGACACCGCGTGCACGACCTCGTACGCGGTCTGCCGGGCGCTGTCGACGCGGGTCCGTCGTCGTTGTGGGGGCATTACTCGAGGCGATCGGAGGGTTCGAGGCGGTGGCCGCGGGTCCAGTCCGACGCCGGCATCAGCCGCTTGCCCAGCGGCTGGACGTCGCCGAGCTGGACGGGCGTGGTGCCGGTGCCGACGAGGACGCGCGACTTCTCGACCGACAGCTCCCCCGGCGCGAGCTGCGGCAGCTCGGGCTGGATCAGAACCGGCCCGAGCTTGAGCCGGTCGCCCTGGATCGTCGTCCACGCGCCCGGCGCGGGTGTGCAGGAACGGATCAGCCGGTCGACCGCGAAGGCGGGCTGCGACCAGTCGACGCGGGACTCCTCGACGCTCAGCTTCGGCGCGTACGTCATGCCCTCGGCCGGCTGCGGCCGCGCCTCGAGCGTGCCGGCGGAAATGCCGTCGATGGTGTCGAGCAGCAGTTTGGCGCCGGAGATCGCGAGCCGGTCGAGCAGCTCACCCGCGGTGTCGGTCGGGTGGATCGGCTCGGTGAGCACACCGAAGACCGGGCCGGCGTCGAGCTCCTTGACGATGCGGAACGTGGACGCGCCGGTGACGTCGTCGCCGGTACGGATCGCGTGCTGCACGGGCGCCGCGCCACGCCACGCGGGCAGCAGCGAGAAGTGCAGGTTGACCCAGCCCTGCGCCGGAACGTCCAACACTGATTGAGGAAGCAGGCCGCCGTACGCGACGACCGGGCAGCAGTCCGGGGCGAGCTCGCGGAGCCGTTCCTTGAACGCTTCGTCGTTCGGCTTCGGCGGCTTGAGGACCTCGATGCCTTCGGCCGCCGCACGTTCGGCGACCGGCGAGGGGTGCAGGTGCCGGCCGCGACCGGACGGGGCGTCAGGCCGCGTGAGGACCGCGACGACCTCGTGCGAGCTCGCCAGGAAGGCTTCGAGCGACGGGATCGCGACCTCGGGCGTGCCGGCGAACAGCAACCGCATCTAGAGCGCTCGCCCGAACGTGCTGTGCGGCGAGACCCGTACGTCCGGCGCGGCCTGGCCGGACCACTCGGCCTCGCGGATGAGCCGCATCGCTTCCTTGCGGGTGTCGCGATCGAGCCGGTCCAGGAACAGCACGCCGTCCAGGTGGTCGGTCTCGTGCTGGAGGCAGCGGGCGAGGAGCTCCGAACCCTCGATCGTCACCGGATCGCCGTACATGTTGAAGCCCTTGGCCCGCACGCGCATGGCACGGACGCAGTCGACGCTGATGCCGGGGATCGACAGGCAGCCCTCGAGGCCGTTCTGCTCCTCCTCCGACAGCTCGAGCTGCGGGTTGATCAGGTGGCCGACGACGTCCTCGACGTTGTACGTGAAGACCCGCAGGCCGACCCCGATCTGCGGCGCGGCGAGACCGGTGCCAGGCGCGGCGAGCATCGTGTCGGTGAGGTCCTGCACGAGCTTGCGCAGCTCCTTGTCGTACGACGCCACCGGCTCGGCCTTGGTGCGGAGGACGGGATCGCCGAACAGGCGGATGGGCTGCACTGCCACGCGTTGCTCCTCGTTGACTTCCAGGGGGTCCAGCAAGTGTACGGACCTAGACGGTCAGGACTCCCCTGGCCACGAGCTGCTCGCGCAGGGTGGCCGCGCCGACGAACTGTTCGGCGTCCATGCCGACGGCCCGCGCGCCCTCGACGTTGTGCATCACGTCGTCGGTGAAGAACGTCGAGCTGGCCTCGAGACCGAAGCGGTCGAGCAGCAGCTCGTAGATCTCCGCCGCCGGCTTGACCAGGCGTTCGACGCCGGACACGACGACTCCGTCGAACTCCTGCAGGACCGGCCAGTCCGCCGCGGCGATCAGCCACTTGGTCTCGGAGAAGTTCGTGAGGCCGTACACCGGCAGGCCCTTCGCCTTGAGCTCGCGGAAGATCGCGACGGTGTCGTCGAGCATGCCCGACACCATCTCCGCCCAGCGTTCGTCGTACGCGCGGATCAACGCCTCGTGCTGCGGGTGCTGGGCGATCAGCTCGGCGATGGCCTCGGGCCAGGGGCGGCCGGCGTCCTGCTGGTAGTTCCAGTCGTGCGTGGTCACCTCGGCGAGGAACGCCGCGATCGCCGCGTCGTCCGGCAGCAGGCTGCGGTAGAGGTGGTAGGGACTCCAGTCGAGCAGCACGCCGCCGACGTCGAACACAACGGCCTTGATCGGTGTGGTCACGTGATCTGACCCTACCTAAGTCGTGGCCGGAGCCGACCGAGCTAGGCGAGGGCGAGCGGGTCGATGCGGACGCGGGCGTTGCCGGGTGACTTGCGGGCGCTGCGTACGCCCTGCGCGCCCTTGAGCGCGGCGGACAGGGCGCCGCCCTGGGCTCGCGGGACCCGGATGACCGTACGGAACAGCTCCTCGTCGTCCGACGACTCGACCGGGACCGGACCGAGCACACTCGCGGTCTCGGGGAGCTGGGCGAGATCGACGAGATCCTGGACGACCTCGGACGGGCCCTCGATGGTCGCGAGCCGGACGGCGGGCGGGAAGCCGGCGTGCTGGCGTTCGACCAGCTCGCGGCTCGCGTACCCGTCGGGACTCCACCGGACGAGCGCCTGGATCGCGGTGCCGGCGGGATCCCCGACGACGATCACCGAGCCGCCCTGGTCGCCCGGCCTGACCAAGGCAGCCGCGGAGAACCAACGCCTGAGCGCTTCCTCGCCGGCCCGCAGGTCGGCGCGGGCGAGGAACAGCCAGGTGTCGAGCAGCATCGCGGCGGCGTACCCGCCGTCGGTGGCAACCGGCTCGGCGCCCGGGGTCGCGACGACGAGGGCGGGCTCGTTCGACACCTTCGTGAGGACCTTCTCGCCGCCGGAGGTCTTCACCGGGAAGCGTGGGAACGCGCGGCCCAGCTCCTCGGCCGTCCGTCGCGCGCCGACGACGGGAGCGCGCAGCGTACGGCCGCCGCAGTGCGGGCACTCCCAGCCGACGGCCGCTCGTCCGCACCAGCCGCACGCCGGCGGGCTGCCCGGGGCGCCGCGTTGGAGTGGACCGTGGCAGTTCGTACAACGGGCCGTCTGGCGGCAGTCCTGGCAGGCGAGCGCGGGGAGGTAACCGGCCCTCGGGACCTGGATCAGGACTGGGCCTTTGCCGAGCGCGTCGCGGGCGATCTCGAACGCGCGGTGCGGGATGCGTACAGCCCGGGCCGCGGGGTCGCGGGCGAGGTCGGCGTCGTCGGTGACGACGACGCGCGGCGCGCGCCTTCTGACGACGTCGCGGGCGGCTGCGAGTGGCCTTGCCCAGCCGGTCTCGACGAGCTGCGCGCCCTCGGCGGTGACCGCGAAGCCGCCGATGATCGCGGCCGTGTTCTCCTGGTGGGCGCGGAGCAGGAGAACCTCGCGAACGTGCGGGTACGGGGCGCGCTGCTCGGCGTGCAGGTCGTCGCCGTCGTCCCAGCAGCCGACCAGGCCGAGGTCTCTGACCGGGGCGAAGGCGGCGGCTCTCGTTCCGACGACGCAGCGAACGTCGCCGCGCCTGACGGCGAGGAACCGCCGGTAGCGCATCGCGGGGCCGACCTCGGCGCTGAGCAGAACGTGCTGGCCGTCGCCGAGTTCTTCCTTGCAGGCTTCGTCGAGGCGGGCGGCGTCGCGGTGGTCGGGAACGATCAGCAGGACGCCGCGGCCGGAGGCGAGCGTCGCGGCGGCGGCTTTGGCGAGGCAGCGCGGCCAGTCCTCGCCGGGGAGGGCGGTCCAGGCGGCGCGGGGGTTCTCGCCCCGTTCGAGCGCGTCGAGGTAGCGCGCGCCGGTCTCGTACGCGGCCCACTGGCCGGGCGCTGGTCGTTCCTGCTCCTGCTCTTCCTTCTCCTTGCGCTCCTCGGCTTCGACCCGTGCGTGGCGGGGTGGGACGGCGAGCCGGAGGACGTCGTAGAGCGTGCCCGCGTACCGATCGGCGACGGCGCGGGCCAGCTTGGCGATCTGTGGCGCGAGGACCTGCTCGGGTGACACGAGGCGCTTGATCGGGAGCAGCTTGCCCTGGTGGTCGGTGTCGTCGAGACGGTCGAGCACGAAGCCGTCGAGGTCCTGGCCGGCGAACCTGACGCGTACGCGGGTGCCGGCTTGGCAGTCGTCGTGGAACTTCTCGGGCACGACGTAGTCGAACGTCCGGTCCAGGTGCGCGAGCGGGGTGTCGACGACGACCTTGGCGATCGGGCGTTCCGGCGCGGGGCGCGACGGCGCGACCGGGCGCGTCTTGCGCACCTTGGTCTTGAGCAGCGCGAGCTGCCCGCCGTCCTCCTCGATCATGGTCCGAGGTTAGGCCGTCGGGGGTCCGGGGGTCGTCCCCCGGGGGAGACACACAGCGACGACGTGGTCCGTGCTTCTCGCGGACAGGTGGCGTCCCGAGTAGCGGTGCCGCCGACTGTCTGGACTAGAGGCCGGCGGCTGCTCGGAGCGTGTCGGCGCGGTCGGTGCGCTCCCAGGTGAAGTCGGGTTCGTCGCGGCCGAAGTGCCCGTACGCGGCGGTCCGCGAGTAGATCGGCCGGCGCAGGTCCAGGTCGCGGATGATCGCGGCGGGGCGCAGGTCGAACACCTGGAGGACAGCCTTCTCGATGGTCTCGATCGGGACGACCTCGGTGCCGGAGCAGTCCACGTAGAAGCCGACCGGCTGGGCCTTGCCGATCGCGTACGCGACCTGGCACTCGCAGCGCTTGGCGAGGCCGGCGGCGACGATGTTCTTGGCGATCCAGCGCATGGCGTACGCGGCAGACCGGTCGACCTTTGTCGGGTCCTTGCCGCTGAACGCGCCGCCGCCGTGCCGGGCGTAGCCGCCGTACGTGTCGATGATGATCTTGCGACCGGTGAGGCCGGCGTCGCCCATCGGGCCGCCGATCTCGAACCGCCCGGTGGGGTTGACGAGCAGCCGGTAGCCGGTGTGGTCGACGGCCAGTTCGGCGAGAACGGGCTCGACGACGTGCTGGCGGATGTCGGGGGCGAGCATCGCGTCGAGGTCGATGTTCGAGGCGTGCTGGCTGGAGACGACGATCGTATCGATGCGGACCGGTCGGTCGCCGTCGTACTCGATGGTGACCTGGGTCTTGCCGTCCGGGCGGAGGTACGGGAGCGTGCCGCTCTTGCGCACTTCGGCGAGCCGCTTGGACAGCTTGTGCGCGGCGTGGATCGGGAGCGGCATCAGCTCCGGCGTCTCGTCGCAGGCGAAGCCGAACATCATCCCCTGGTCGCCTGCGCCCTGGCGGTCGATCGGGTCGACGGAGCCGGAGGTGCGCTCTTCCCAGCCGGAGTCGACGCCCTGAGCGATGTCGGGGCTCTGGCTGCCGATCGAGACGGTGACGCCGCAGGAGCCGCCGTCGAAGCCCTTCTGGCTCGAGTCGTAGCCGATCTCGAGGATGCGTTCGCGCACGATCGTGGGGATGTCGATGTACGTCTGCGTGGTCACCTCGCCGGCGACGACGACCAGGCCGGTGGTGACGAGGGTCTCGACGGCGACCCGGCTGAGTGGGTCGTTCTTGAGCAGGGCGTCGAGGACGGAGTCGCTGATCTGATCAGCGATCTTGTCGGGATGACCTTCGGTGACCGACTCAGAGGTGAACAGTCGACGGGACACGGCCGTCCTTTCCAGGGCGCGCGGTTCAGGAGGGCGCGTGGCGCGCACCGCGCTTCCAGGGTAGCGAGCCTAGGCAGCGAGGACCGCCTGCGGGTTACAGAAAGTGAGATTTGTCCACATGGCGAGCAAAGCCGTCCGGGAGTGGCTGGCTCGGCGCCGATGACGGGTGGGGATCGATGGGCGGCTCGGTCCGGGCGGATGGCTCCATGACGACCTGGCCATCGCCGATGTGCTCGCTCCTCGCCTGGATCAGATCAGCCGGCCGGCGTGGCTGGGTGGCGAGCAAGGAAGTCTACGGCGGAGCTGGCACCCGACGGGCCTCACCGGGTCCGAGGGCACCTAGCCGATACCGCTTCGCCAGCTCCCGCACCCGCGACGAGATCTCCGACGTATATGCCTTCGGCGCGTACGACCCGCCGCCGTAGAGCCGTGAGTACCGCGGCACCAGGGACGGGTGCTCACGCTCCAACCACGCCAGGTACCACTCGCGCGCGCCCGGCCGGAGGTGCAGCACGATCGGCGTGATGCTCGCCGCGCCCGCCTCGGCGATCGCGCGCACGGTTTCTTCCAGCTGCGCAGGCGAATCCGACAGGTACGGCAGGATCGGCGCCATCAACACCGCGCACTTCAGCCCGGCGTCGGTCAGCGTCGAGCACATCGCCAACCGCGCCCGCGGGCTCGGTGTACCCGGCTCGACCGTGCGCCACAGCTCCGCGTCGACAGAGCCCACCGAGATCGCCACCGACACGTCCGTCACCTCCGCCGACTCCTGCAAGAGGGGAAGGTCCCGCAGCAGCAGCGTGCCCTTGGTGAGGATCGAGTACGGATTCCGCGCGTCTCGCAGCGCCCCGAGGATCTCCGGCATCAGCTTGTACCGGCCCTCGGCGCGCTGGTAGCAGTCGACGTTCGTGCCCATCGCGATGTGCTCGCCCGTCCACTTCGGCGCCGCCAGCTCGCGCCGCAGCACCTCCGGCGCGTTGATCTTCACGACCACCTTGCTGTCGAAGTCCGCGCCGGCATCCAGGTCCAGATACTCGTGCGTGCGCCGCGCGAAGCAGTTGTGCGACACCACACCGTTCGCCACGAAGTCGCCCGTGCCCGTGGTGATGTCGTACATCCGCTGCTCCGAGCCAACCGGCTTGACCGTGTGCACCCGCCGGCCGCACGACTCCGCGACCTGCGCGCCTACGAGGTCGAGCTCGGCCGCGTCCGTCCCCACCGCGAGCCCGCTCATCGGCTCCCCCGGCCGGAGGAACGGACGGCCCTCGTAGACGCCCGGATCGTCCGCGACGTACTTCCACCCAGAGGGCGTGAGGAAGCGATGATCGCCGCTCGCGATCAGCTCCGTCCCGTCGTCCAGCCGGACGAAGTACGCCGTCTTGGTGGTCGCCCAATGCGCGAGCACCTCGGTCAGCGCGAACCGCCGGTCCTTGCCGTTGTCCAGGGTCCCGTACACCACGTCGCCGGTCCTGACCTGCGCCAACGGCTTGGTCCGCCCGTCGGCCATCAGGATCAGCGTGTCACCGGACAGGCAGTAGACGCACGCGTGGCTGCATCCCCTGTACGGGTTGATCGTCCACGAGAACGGCACCCGCGACATCCCCGGCACCTTGTTGATGATCGACTTGGCGCGCACCTCGTAGAACGTCATCCCGCGGAACTCCGGGGTGTCGAACGTGCGAGTGATGTACCTGTCGACGCCGAACAGAGCCTCCTGTCCTGGTAGGTCCGGCTGCCGCAGGTTGTCCCATCGCATGCGACCACCTTATCGAACATGCGTTCGAACGCAAGTCGGAGCAAGTCAGGTCAGAGCGCGGGCCAACTCGGTCGCGATGGCGGCGCGGATCGGGTTCGCCCGCGGCGTCTCCCGGGTCGGATGGACGCGGTTCGACAGCACGATCACGAACGCCCCCGACACAGGATCGGCGACGACCGACGTTCCCGTGAAGCCGGTGTGCCCCCACACCCCCGGCCGGGCGAACTCCCCCATGAACGACTCCCGCACCAGATCGAAGCCCAACCCGCGCTGGCTCCGCGGCCCGATCCCCGCGTTCGCGTCTGTCAACATCTCCTTGACAGACGCCTCCGACAGCAACGGCAGCCCACCAGCCAGGAGAGTCTGGGTGAACACGGCCAGGTCGTATGCCGTCGAGAACACACCCGCGCTCCCGGCCACACCACCGAGCAGCCACGCCGTGCTGTCGTGCACCGAGCCCCAGATCAGCCCACGGTCCGGCTGGATCTCCGTCGGCGCGATCCGCTCCCACAACGCGGGAGGCGGGTTGTACAGAGTGTCGACCAACCCCAACGGCTCACAGATCCCCTTGTAGACAAGGGCGTCCAGCGACGATCCCGTCACCGCCTCGAGCACCTTCGCCGCGATGATCGCGGACAGGTCCGAGTACTTGTACCGCGTGCCAGGCTCAGCCTCGGCGTCCACGCCGTAGATCGCCGCGAGCCGTTCCTCCAAGGAGCGATACGGATGCAGCTTGCGCCCCGACGGCAACCCCGCCGAGTGCGCCAACAGCTGCCGTACGGTCGCACGCTCACCGACGACGAACGAAGGAAGGTACTCAGCCACCCGAGCGTCCAGCGAGAGCGAGCCTTCCTCCACGAGCTGCAGAGCGACCACAGCGACGTACAGCTTCGAGATCGACGCAAGGTCGTAGATGGTGTCGGTACGCGCCGCCCGCCGCTCACCAGAAGGCAGCAACGCACCGTCGGCGCCGTGCGTCGCCACCACCCCCACAGCGGAGTGCTCGACGATCACGCCATCGCGCGCGACCAGCAGCACCGCACCCGGCGGAAGCCGTGCCGCCAGGATCTCCCGCATCCGAGCGAGGCGTTCAGATCGCAGGCCGACCTCGTCCGGTGTCCCAAAGCGCACGCCGGCAGGTTAGCGGTCACCCGCACGCGCGAAGCGGGCGGCGGTGGCGCGCACGAGCTCTTCCAGCTCTGGCGGCGAGACCACCGAGAACTCGTGCCCCATCGCCGTCAGCACCATCGACGGCCAGACCAGTTCGTCGACGTTCATCACCATCCGGGTCGACGTGTCGTCGATCGGCGAGAACGTCCCACCGACCTCCGACGCCGCGTTCTCCAGCTCGGAGTACGGCACGTGGAACACGACCTCGACGCGATGCTGCATCGGCACCGACGCCAGCCGCGACCGTACGAACGCGACCGCGTCTCCCCCAGGCAGCGGCCGCTGGCGGAACGGCGTCCCCGTCGACCGCGGCTCGCGCAGCCGGTCCACCCGGAACGTCCGCCAGTCCGCGCGCTCGACGTCCCAGCAGACGAGGTACCAGCGCCGCCCGAGTGAGACCAGCCGATGCGGCTCGACCAGCCGCTCGGTCGCCACACCCTCGTGCGAGGAGTACGAGAACCGCAGCCGCTCGTCGTCCCGGCAGGCCTGCGCGAGCACGGTCAGCGCCATCGGATCCACCCGCGGCCCGCGGCCGTTGCCGGCAGGAACGGTCGTGTACGTCTGCAGAGCGTCCACCCGGCGCCGCAGCCGAGGCGGCATCACCTGCACGACCTTCGCCAGCGCGCGGACCGACGTCTCCTCGATCCCGTCCACAGCCCCACTAGCGGCCGTCCGCAGACCCACCGCGATCGCGACCGCCTCCTCGTCGTCCAGCAACAGCGGCGGCATGGCCGCACCTGACCGCAGCTGATACCCGCCGGCCACGCCGCGGCTCGCATCGACCGGATAGCCGAGCTCGCGCAGCCGGTCGATGTCGCGACGCAGCGTCCGTTCGCTCACGTCGAGCTTGCCGGCCAGCTCGCTGCCCGCCCAGAACCGGTGGTTCTGCAGCAGGGACAGCAGCTGCAGCATCCGGGAGCTCGTGTTCGCCATAACCCCAGTCTCGTGTGAATTGAGGACGAATACTGGCCGGAATGGTACCTAGCCTCGAAATCAGAACGGCGAAAGCCGGAATACGAGACCGCGAACCGTACGTTGTACGGTACGATTCTCGATCCCCGCCCCGAAGGAGCAGTTGATCGGCTCATGACCACCACGATGATCCACACCGTAGGCCTGACCAGGCACTTCACCGTCAAGAAGGAAACCGTCGAGGCCGTTCGCGACCTCGACCTGCACGTGGAGAGCGGCGAGCTCGTCGCGTTGCTCGGACCGAACGGCGCCGGCAAGTCGACCACGCTTCGGATGCTCACCACACTGATCCCGCCGACCTCCGGGACCGCCGAGGTCGCTGGGCTCGACGTCGCCAAGGACCCGCGCGGCGTCCGTAGCCGGATCGGATACATCGGCCAGGGCAACGGTGCCGGGCACAGCCAGCGCGGGCGGGACGAGCTGTACGTGCAGGGTCGCGCGTACGGGATGTCCCGCGCCGCGGCCAAGGCACGGGCGAACGAGCTGGTCGCCTCCCTCGACCTGGAGAAGGTCGCCGACCGCGTGGTCTCGTCGCTGTCCGGCGGCCAACGGCGGCGGCTCGACATCGCGATGGGCCTCATCCACACACCGGGGCTGCTGTTCCTGGACGAGCCTTCGACCGGTCTCGACCCGCAGAACAGGGCCAACCTGCAGGAGCACATCAAGAAGCTGCGCGCCGAGCACGGGACGACGATCGTGCTCACCACGCACTACCTCGAGGAAGCCGACCAGCTGGCCGAGCGCGTGATCGTCATCGACCACGGCAAGGTCATCGCGGACAACACCCCGGCAAAGCTCAAGTCGGAGCACGCCGGCGACAAGATCACGTTGACGTTCGACCACGCCGAGGACGCACGGCACGCGGTCGGGCGGATCGGTCTCGACGGCGCGCACCTCACGCAGGACGAGGCCGTGGTGACGATCGTCGCGGACGGCGGCGCGGCGCTGGCGCCGAAGCTGCTGCGTTCGCTCGACGAAGGCGGCCTACCGGTCGCGAGCGTGGAGGTCGCGCGACCCACCCTCGACGACGTTTTCCTCAACCTCACAGGGCGAAGCCTGCGCGAAGACACCAGCGCCGCCGCCGGCGCGAGCGAAGAGCAGGAGCAGAAGGCATGAGCAGTACGACGTTCGTCACCGACACCGCGACCGTCTTCAACCGCGAGCTGAAGCCGGTGCTGCGTGATCCGTTCTCGGTCATCTTCACCATGGTGCAACCGCTGTTCTTCCTTGCCCTGTTCACTCCCCTGCTGCCCGACGGGATCGCCGGGGAGAGCGCGCTGCAGTGGTTCGTTCCGGGCATCGTCGTGATGTCGTGTCTGTTCGGCACGTCCGCGACGGGCTCCAACCTGCTCTACGAGATGATGACGGGCGCGCACGAGCGCATGCTGGTCTCGCCGTTGCGACGGTCGGCGCTGATCGTGGGGCGGGCGCTCAAGGAGATCGTGCCGATGTTCGTTCAGGCATTGATCATCGTGCTCGTGACGCTGCCGTTCGGGTTCCGCGCCAACCCGCTGGGTGTGCTGCTCGGGTTGGTGATGCTCGCGGTGTTCTGCGTGGGCCTCGGCGCGTTGTCGTACACGTTGGCGCTGGCGGCGAAGAACCAGGAGTGGCTGTTCTGGGCCGTGCAGCAGACGTTGCTGTTCCCGTTGTTGCTGCTGGCGGGGATGATGCTGCCGATCGACAACGGTCCGGGTTGGCTGCAGACGATGTCGAGGTTCAACCCGTTGACGTACGTCGTGAACGCCGAACGCGCCTTGTTCAACGGCTCGTTCGACGCTTCGACGATCGGTGCGGGTGCTCTCGCGGCGGGTGCTCTCGCGGTGCTCGGTCTGGCCGTCGGCATGCAGGCGATGCGCAAGAGCAACTAGCGCTAGTGGTTGGTGCTGGTCGCCAAGCGGATCGCGACCGTGGCCAGCACCAGCCCGGTGACCTGCTCGATGCGGGCCTTGACGCGCGGGCGGCGGAGCCAGCGGCCGAGGCGCTCGACGACCGCGATGTAGAGGCCGAACCAGCCGAGGTAGAGCGCGGCGAAGATCGCGGAGAGCAGGAGTGCCTCCGCTCGCGGGTTGCCGCTGTGGGCGGACAGGAACTGCGGCAGGAAGGTGACGAAGAACAGCGCGACCTTCGGGTTGAGCGCGTTCGACAGGAAGCCATGGCGGAGGTATGCCGTACCCCGCTGCCGCTTGGCGACCGGCTCGTCGTTCGCTGGCGTCCGGCGGGAACGCCGCGCCGACCAGATCATCTGCGCGGCGAGCCAGAGCAGGTAGACGGCGCCGATGATCTTCAGGACCGTGAACGCCTGCGCCGAGGCGAGCAGCAGGGCGGACAGCCCGAACGCGGCGGCGGAGGCGTGGACGGAGACCCCGAGGACTCCGCCGAGCATGGTGAGCACGCCGCCGGCGCGACCGCCGACCAGCGCGTTGCGGGTGATGAGCGCTTGGTCGGGACCCGGCAGCATGATCAGGACCAGGGCGGCGATCGCGAACGTTGTCATGTCTCCAGCGTGAGGCCGCGCGATCGATAGGTCCAATGTCAATTCTTTCGCGAACCCATGCATAGACTCTATGGATGGTGACTCTCGTCCAGCTCCGCGTCATCGAGGCGGTCCGGCGGCACGGTTCGGTGACCGCGGCGGCGAAGGAGCTGCACTACACACAGCCGTCGATCAGCCATCACCTCGCTCGGCTGGAGGCGGACACGGGCGCGCGGCTGTTGCAGAAGGTCGGCCGCGGGATCCGGCTCACGTCGGCCGGTCTGCTGTTGGCCGATCGGGCGGTGGAGATCATCGGCCGGGTCGACGCGGCGTCCGCCGAACTGTCGACCCTGGTCGGTCTCGGCGCCGGTCGGGTGCGGCTGGCAGGCTTCAACTCGGTGATGAGCTCGCTGGTGCCTTCGGCTGCTGCGTTGCTGGCGCGTCAGCATCCGGCGCTCGAGCTGGGTCTGGTGGACGTCCATCCGGAGGAGGCGGTCGAGCTGCTGCGCTCGGGTCAGGTCGAGGTGGCGCTGATCTTCCGGTACGACGACACGGCGCCCGAGGACTCCAGCGTTCGGCTGACGCATCTGGTCGACGATCCGCTGTACCTGTTGACGATCGACGGTGGCTCGCGGTTGGCGGACTACGCCGACGCTCGCTGGATCGGAGGCTGCGAACGGTGCCGGCTCCATCTGGTGGAGCTGTGCGAGGACGCCGGCTTCTCGCCGCGGCTGGTGTCCACGACCGACGACATGGTCGTGATGCAGAGCCTCGTGGTGGCGGGGATGGGCGTGACCACGATCCCCGGCCTGGCACTGCGCGCGCACCGGCACCCAGCGATCACGGCGACGCGGCTCGACGTTCCGCCCCGGCAGATCTACGCGGCGACGTACGGCGACCCACCCGACCCACCCGCCACCGCCGCCCTCGTGCGCGCCCTCACCGAAGCCGCCGCCGCGTTCGGCTGAGTGGAGGGTCAGGATCTGATCACGTTGGGCCATGGACGCAGGTTGGGCCCGCGCCGACATTGGATCATGGTCGATGTTCCTGGGGTCGTAGCGCCGCCAGCCGAGGAGCCGGCGGTCGTGGTCCGGCCGAGCCGGTGGCCGCTCGCCCGGCTGCTGGCGGACTGGGAACGTACCGTCGCGGTCGCTATCGGCATCGTGACGCTGACCGCGGCGCTGCTCACGTACTTCGCCGTGCGGCAGGACGACGCGGCCGCCGAGGCACGCGGCCAGGCCACGTTGGAGACGCTGCAGCTCGAACGTCAGCAGATGGTGGCCGCCATCCGCGTCGACGCCGAAACCGCCGCGGCCAACCGCTACCGCCGCACGCTCGCCGAGGCCGAGGCCATGGAGGCCCAGGCAACGGCGGCGCAGACTGCCGGCGAGAGCGCCCAAGCCGCCCAGCTCCGGGCCGAGGCGCTGGTCCTCCGCGGTCTGGCCGGCGCGCTCCCGGTGACGAACTTCGACTTGAACCGTATGAGCGGCGCCGGGTCGTCCGCGACGTATGACAGCGAACGCCGGCTCGAGACGATCAAGGGCTACGAGGCGTACGAGGCGATCGAGAAGGACCAGCCCGCGGACACCGCGCGAGTCGCCGACGCGAGACACGCGCAGAGCATCCGCACGATGGTGGCGGTCGTCGTCCTGCTCGTCCTCGTCCTGTTGCTCACCGTCGGCCGAGTCGTCCGGCCGAGGTGGCGCACCGCCGTCCTGGTGTCGGCTGTCGCCGGGTACGCGGTCGCGTTCGGTGGGGCGGTCGTCAACGCCGCGGTCGGGGGCTGAGGACATGCCCGTTCCCGAAGCCCAGATCGAGATCCCCGAGATCGAGGTCCTCGATACGCCGTTCAAGAAGGTGCTCGCGTGCTCGGCCGCGTTCCTGGTGCTGTTCGGGAGCCTGCTGGCGTTAGCCGCGAGTCGAGCCAGCGAGAACGAGCGGAGGCTGTCGGCTGAAGCACAGCAAGCGTCGATCACCGCCCTCGCCGGGTACGGCGCGGCGTTCGCCGAGATCTCCGAACTCGCCGGGAGCGACGCCGAGGCCCGATCGCTGCGCCAGCGGGCCGAGTCGGCCCGGGCGGCGTCGTCGCTCACTGGCCTGGCGGCCTACACGGCCGCCGCGAACGAGTGGGACAAGTCGTCGCAGGCGCTCACCGACCTCGCGATCAAGGACACGGACGCGATCCACTACGACGACGTGAGCCGCGACGCCGTCGAACGCCTCTACCAGCCGCGCGTCACCTCGCTCCGAGCCGACGCCCAGCGGGAGACCGCCACGGCCTGGGGCGCCAAGGCGGACCGGTACATCCTCGGCATCACCCTGCTCGCGGTGGCTCTTTCGTTGCTCGGGCTGTCACTGACGTTGGCGCGGCGGATCCGGATCCTGGTCCTGGTCCCCGCCGTCGTGATCACGCTCTTCGCCGCGGGAGTGAGCGTCGCGGCGGCGGTCCAGCGACCGACTGTCACACCGGACGGAGCTTTGCGCGCACTCGCCGAGGGCGACAAGCAGATGTCATTGCGCAAGTACGACAAGGCGATCGCGTCGTACTCGGAGGCGATCCGCCTGCGGGACGACTACCCACTCGCCTACCGGGCCCGTGCGACCGCCGCGGACGTCGCGGACAGCCCCGAGCTCAACACCTACACGTTCACACTCGCCGACGAGGAGTCCCGGAAGCAGTCGATCGCGGATCTGGACCGGGCGTTGGACCTGAACCCGGTGCCGGACTACATGTCGCTGGTCAACCAGGGCGCGAACCTCTTCCACGTCCGCCGGTACGCCGAGTCCGAGGAACTGACCCGGCGGGCGCTGGCGTCGAACGACCGCCTGCCGCTGCCGTGGGCCAACCTGGCGCTCGTCCAGGCGGCCCAGGGACGGGAGGCAGAGGCGCGAGAGTCGTACGCCGAGATGATCCGCCGCGCGGGCAGCAGGCCCGATCCGGTGGAGCAGGCGGAGCTGTACGCCAGCTCCCACACGACGCTGGAGATCCTCGCGTCCATGGAGCCGCACCGGGCGGAGCTCGTGCGCGAGTTGCAGGGACTGCTCGTGGCCGCGCAGGCGGAGCAGGTCTCCCCCGGCGCGAACCCGGCGGGAGCGGACGCGAAGATCTCCGCGCTGAAGCTCGTCGTCAACGGCTGGGCCCTCGCGATGACGTACCAGTCGACTCATCTTCCCGCACGGTCACGGGTCTCCTGGATCGGCTACTTCCGAGCTGGCCCGAACGACCCCTGGCAGCAGCGGCAGCACCTCGTCGCGATCGACCGGCTGACAGTGGACAACCCAAGCCAGCGCTATTTCCTCGATGTCGCCTGCCTGGGTCGCGGTGAGTACCGCCTCGACGTCTGGCTCGACGACCGGTTGCTGGCCACGACGACCGCACCGCGGTCGAGCACAGCGGCGACGTACGTCGGCTCCTACGAATCCGCGGGCCGCATCTCGGCCTGCCGTCCCCGCGGTTGGAAGCTGGACGACGACGTGCTCGGACAGGTGCGACTCTCCGATCCTCGGCCGGACCGGGAGACCGTGACGGTACGCACCGCGCCGCTCCCGTCCGAGCTACTCGGACAACCCATGCCCGACGTGATCGCGACGGCTTTGGACACCGAGCCCAGCTGCGCCGGTTTCGGCACGGCCACCGGGCAGACGCCCTACTTCGTCGGCGGCGTGCAGGGAGCCTTCCGCCAGTATCCGCTGCAGAGCGACGGCCGGAACGCGTGGTGCTGGGCCGGCGTCGGTACGGACAACTCGCTCCGGACTGTGGTCGCCCGGTACGGCGTCGCCGCCGACTCGGCCCCGATCGTCAACGACCTCGTCGGCCAGCTCTACTTCAATGTTCCGCCGCCGTAGGGCCCGGTCAAGGCCCTACGGCGGGTGCGACGCCTAGGGGCGGCGGAGGGCGGAGCGGGCGGCTATGCGGGCTTGGACTTCGGGGCGGCGCAGGGGTGGGATGGTGGTCGGCGGGTTGCGGCGCGGAGGCAGCGTCGCGAGCAGCTTGGCTGTCGCCTCCGTCACCGCGGCCACGGCCTCGTCGAACGCCTCACGCGTCGAGTCCGTCACGGTCGTCACGCCGCTGACCTTCCGCACGTACTGCGTGGCCGCCGCCTGGACCTCCTGAGGCGTCGCCGACGGCTCGAGGCCACGAAGCACGGTGATGTTCCGGCACATGCGCTATCCCTCCTTCTTCGCCGTCGGGATCAGCGCGGCCCCGACGATCGCGAACACTGACAGGATCGCAGCCACGAGGAACGCCGAGTGCACGCCTCCCGCGGTCGCCTCGACCTCGGACGAGCCGGTCCGGGCCAGCCCAGCCGCGGCCAGGCTCAGCACGGTCACCAGCAGCGCCACGCCGGCGGCACCGGCGAGCTGCTGGATGGTCGCGAAGATCGCCGAGCCGTACGAGTACAGCTTCGGCTCGACCGCCGCGAGCCCCGAGGTGAACAGCGGCGTGAACACGAACGCCAGGCCCACGCTCAGCATCAGGTGGAACGCCAGCACCACCCACAGCGAGCTCGTCGAGCCGAAGAACAGCGTCACCCACAGCGCGAGGCTCGTCAGCACAGATCCGGGAACGAGCAGCGTGCGCGCACCGAACCGGTCGTACAGGCGTCCGACCACCGGTCCGAGCAGACCCATGATCAGACCGCCGGGCAGCAGGAGCAGACCGGTCTTGAGCGGCTCGAGGTGCAGGACGTTCTGCAGGTAGATCGGCAGGATCACGACGGCGCCGAGCAGCGTCATCATCATCACGACCATCAGCGCGGACGAGACGACGAACGTACGCGAGCGGAACACCCGCAGGTCGAGCAGCGCACGGTCGTCGCGCTGCAGGACCAGCTGACGCCACACGAACGCCACCAGGCCGAGACCGCCCACCACGAACGGCACCCACAGCGGCAGGAACGGCTCCGAGTTCGCGGCCTCACCGACACTGCTCAGCCCGTAGACGAGACCACCGAAGCCCAACGCCGACAGCACGACCGACAGCGCGTCGATCCGGTCGTTGGTCGCCTCGCCGATGTTCACCATCTTGCCGCATGCCGACGAACATCGCGACGAGCGCGATCGGCAGCACGGTCCAGAACATGAAGCGCCAGCTCAGCAGGTCGAGCAGGATGCCGGACACGGTCGGTCCGATCGCCGGCGCGACCGAGATCACGATCGACAGGTTGCCCATCACCGCGCCGCGGCGAGCGGGCGGAACGAGCGTCATGACCGTGGTCATCAGCAGCGGCATCATGATCGCCGTACCGCTGGCCTGGATGAACCGCGCGGTGAGCAGCACGCCGAAGCCCGGCGCGATCGCGGCGAGCAAGGTTCCGAGGCTGAACAGCGACATCGCGGTGCCGTAAAGGATCTTGGTCGGGACCCGGCGGATCAGGAAGCCGGTGATCGGGATGATCACGGCCATCGCGAGCAGGAATCCGGCAGTCAGCCACTGACCGGTGGCCGGGGTGACGTTCAGCTCGGTCATCAGGACGGGCAGAGCAACGCTCATGATCGTCTCGTTCAGCAAGACGACGAACGTCGAGACCAACATGACCGCGATCACGGTGCGGTCGCGGGGACTCATTCGTTCCGGCGTCGCCTCACCGGCGTCGGCGGCAAGTGGTCTGTCGCCCGTCGATTCCACGACGTCAACTGGCATGGTGGTGAGCCCCCTCGAAGCTACGGTGTTTTGGCTTACGCCAGAACTGACTACCGAACCCTCTAGAACTCATCGGTGCAACGAGATATTTCCTGATTTCAGGCGTAGGTGTGGTAACGATCACACAAACACTGTGGTCCTGACCTCGCCCTTTGTGACCAGCAGTTTGCGCGCGAGCCGCGTCTGCAACATCACCAGTCCACAGACCAGTGCCGACCCGGCGTAGACGAACAGCACGAGCGGGACCGGGTCCAGGACGTTCAGCACGACGCCCACCAGAACGTACTTCGTCGCGACGAACGCGACGAGGCTCAGCGGCAGGCTCACGACGGTGTGCAGGAACGGACGGCCGCCGGGCGCGGTCCATGGCCGCGGCTCGTCGAGCGGCACCTCCAGCAACGTCCGTACCAGGGCGCGCTGCAGATGCCCGGCGGCGCCGTACCGTCCAGCCAGCGCGAGGCCGAGCGCGAACAGGCCGACGAGCGGCGCGAGCAGCGCGTACGCGAAGCGCCGCCAGACGTACGGGGTGAACGGAGCACGCAGGAGAGCGACCATGCCCGGACCGTACGAACGAGGTGGCACCGGAGACGTCGGTCCGAGGAGCCAGCCTCGGTGTAGCGCCGGAGGGTGACGGAACTCTCCTGGTCTCGTAGGGATTCGCGAGGTAGGGTCCACCGTCGTGCTGACCGCTTCGATCGCGCCCTCGACGAGCCACGTCCTCGTGCTGCTCGCGATGGATGCGCACACGGTCGCCGACGTCTTGTGTAGCTGATCACGCCTTCGCTCCGCACTCGTCCAGGCACTTCCCGTGAGGGTGCGTCTCCCTGTATAAGTCCGGTTGTCACCGGATCGACCCGAAGGATCCTCTCCATGCGCGAAACAACCCGTCGGCGACGGTTTGCTCTCCCCGTGGTCGCGGCCCTGCTCGCCCTCGTCGCCGCGGCCTGCGGCGGCAACGGCAATGGCCCCGGCGGCACCACCAACGACGCGGCGTTCGACCCGAACGACTGCCAGGGCGGCACGCTCCAGGTCCTGAACCAGCGCGACATCACCCACCTCGACCCCGCCCGCCTCTACACCTCCGGCGGCGGCAACATCCCGTCGCTGCTGTTCCGCACGCTCACCACCCGCAACCGCGAGGGCGGCGCCGAGGGGACGAAGGTCGTCCCCGACCTCGCGACCGACACCGGCAAGCCGAGCGCGGACGCCAAGACCTGGACGTACCACGCTGCGGGACAACCTGAAGTACGACGACGGCACGCCGATCACGTCCAAGGACGTCAAGTACGGCATCGAGCGCTCGTTCGCGCCGGAGCTGCCCGGCGGCGCGCCGTACCTGCGCGACTGGCTGGAGACGCCGCCAGCTACCAGGGCCCGTACAAGGACCCGGCCGGCATCAAGGCGATCGAGACGCCGGACGACAAGACGATCGTGTTCAAGCTGCGCAAGCCCGAGGGCGACTTCCCCTATCTCGCGACGGCGACCCAGTTCGCGCCGGTGCCGAAGGCGAAGGACACTGGCACGAGGTACGAGAACCAGCCGGTCTCCAGCGGTCCGTACAAGGTCGAGAGCTACGAGAAGAACAAGCTGCTGGTGCTGGCCCGCAACGAGCACTGGTCGCGCGACGTCGACCCCCAGCGGCTCGCCTGCCCGGACCGGATCGAGATCACCTCCGGCCTCGACGCGGCGGTCATCAACCAGCGGCTCGCGACCAGCGCGCGGCGACGACGCGAACGCCGTGACCACCGACACCGAGCTCGGACCGGCCGAGCTGGCTCGCGTCGACTCCGACCCGAACCTGCACAAGCGGGTCGCGAAGGGCGAGTTCCCGTGACCGACTACATCGCGTTCAACACGAAGGTGAAGCCGTTCGACGACTCCAGGGTGCGCGAGGCGATCTCGTACGCGATCAACCGGCAGTCGGTGATCAACGCGGTCGGCGGCAGTCGCTCGCCGACCCGGCGACGACGTTCCTGCCGACGCAGAAGCCGCTGGGGCTACCAGCACTACGACTACTTCCCCGCCGGCCCGAACGGCGACCCGGCGAAGGCGAAGGCGGCTCCTCGTCGCAGGCCGGCTACCCGAACGGGCTCACCGTCCCGCTCACGCACGGAACATCGACGACACCAGACGGCCCCGAGCGTCGCCGCCGCCGTCCAGGACGCGTTGAAGCAGGCCGGCATCACCGTCAAGCTCAACGCCGGAGGACGACGCGTTCAGCGAGACCGTCGAGGTGCCGGCGAAGTCGCCGGGAGCCTCGCTGTTCGGCTGGGGTGCGGACTGGCCGTCCGGCGGCCCGTTCCTGCAGCCGATCTTCGACGGCCGGCAGATCCTCGCGGAGGCGGCAACTACAACCTCGCGCAGCTGAACGACCCGAAGGTCAACGAGGAGTTCGACGCCATCAACAAGCTCACCGACCTGTCCGCGGCCGCGCCGCGCTACGGCGCGCTGGACGCAACGGATCGGCAAGCTGGCGTTGACGGTGCCGCTGTACCACGGCAAGGACCTGTCGCTGTTCGGCAAGAACGTGAAGAACGCGTTCGTCAGCGACTGGACCGGCAAGTACGACGTCACCGGCATGTCGGTGAAGTGAGCGAGACCGTCCAAGCGCCGGAGACACCGGCGGAGGCCGCCCCCGAGGTCGGGTTCGGTCCTCCGCCGGTTCGCCGGCAACCGCGGCGCGGTCGCCGCGACCGTCGTCGTGGGGCTGCTCGTGCTCGTCGCGCTCGCCGCGCCCCTGCTCACCGCACTGGAAGGGCAGGACGCGACGACGTTCCACCACGAGCTGATCGACTCCGCGCGCGGCGGCGTGCCGGTCGGCCCGTGGGGCGGGATCAGCGGCGAGCACTGGCTCGGAGTGGAGCCGACGACGGGACGCGACCTGTTCGCGCGAGTCGTGTACGGCGCGCAGGTGTCACTCGGCGTCGCGACGGCGGCGACCGTTCTGCAGGTACTCATCGGCACCGTCGTCGGGCTGATCTCTGGGCTCGGAGGGCGGTTCCTGGACGCGGTCAGCGGCCGGTTCATCGACCTGATCCTCGCGTTTCCCTCGCTGGTGTTCGCGATCGCGCTGCTCGCGATCGTGCCGAGCTCCTTCCCGCGACCGGTGTTGCTCGTGCTCGTCCTCGGCGTGCTCGGGCTGGGGCGGGATCGCGCGCGTCGTCCGCGGGCAGACGCTGACGTTGCGTTCGGCCGACTACGTCGCCGCCGCGCAGCTGGCCGGCGCGCATCCGGCCCGGGTGGCGCGGCGGGAGATCGTGCCGGGACTGATGGCGCCAGTGCTCACGTACGCCGCCCTGCTCGTTCCGGGCAACATCGTGGCGGAGGCCGCGTTGTCGTTCCTCGGCATCGGCGTCCGCCCACCGACCTCGTCGTGGGGGCAGATGTTGTCGACCGCGACGACGTGGTTCCGCGGCTGACCCGATGTACGTCCTGATCCCGGGTGGCCTGTTGTTCGTCACCGTGCTCGTCTGCACGATCGCCGGCGACGGCCTGCGCACCGCGCTCGACCCGCGCGCCGCGGCGCGCGTGAGGGGGCGCGCGTAACCGTGGTGGGCTTCCTCGTTCGTCGTTTGCTCGGCGCCGTCGTCGTGCTGTTCGTGCTGTCCGCGGTGGTGTTCGGGCTGTTCTTCCTGTCCCCCGCCGACCCGGCGCAGCTCGCGTGCGGCAAGGGCTGCCGGCCCGAGCAGGTCGCGGTGATCGCGCAGCAGATGGGCCTGGACCGCCCCGCGTACGTGCAGTACGGCGAGTTCCTCGGCGGCATCTTCGTCGGCCGCGACTTCAGCTCCGGGCCGACGGTGGACCACTGCCCCGCGCCGTGCCTCGGCTTCTCGTTCCAGACCGACGAGCCCGTGGTGTCGCTGCTCCTCGACCGGTTGCCGGTGACCATCTCGATCACGATCGGCTCTCTCCTGCTCTGGCTCGCGGTGGGCGTCGGTGGCGGCGTGCTGTCGGCGTTGCGTCGCGGTCGCGCGATCGACCGCGCGATCATGGCGGCCACGCTCGGCGGGATGGCGACGCCGGTGTTCCTGCTCGGGTTGCTGCTGATGATGCTGGTCTGCGCGTACCTGCAGTGGCTGCCGTTCCCCACGTACGTGCCGTTCACCACCGATCCGGCGCTGTGGTTCAGCAATCTGCTGCTGCCGTGGATCACGATCGCGGTCGCGCAGGCCGCCGTCTACACGCGCATCACGCGCACGGCGATCCTGGAGACGCTCGCCGAGGACCACATCCGCACCGCTCGTGCGTACGGGCTGTCCGAGGGCCGCGTGATCGGCCGGCACGGGCTGCGCAGTGCGCTCACTCCCCTGGTGACGCTGGTCGCGCTCGACCTCGGTGGGCTGCTCGGCGGCGCGGTCATCACCGAGAAGGTCTACGGCCTCCCAGGCCTCGGGCATCTGCTGATCTCGTCCGTCGCGGAGATCGACCTGCCCGTCGTCGTCGGCGTGACGATGCTCGCGGGCTTCTTCATCGTGGTGGCGAACCTCGTCGCGGATCTCCTGTACGCGTTGGTGGATCGGCGGGTGACGTTCACATGAGCTCGCCGGTGGTGTCGGTCCGGGAGCTGCGCATCGAGTTCCCTGGTGTGGTCGCCGTGGAGCGGCTGTCGTTCGACCTCGCGCCTGGCGCCGCGCTGGGGATCGTGGGTGAGTCGGGGTCGGGGAAGACCGCGACGGCGCTGGCTCTGCTCGGTCTGCATCGGGGCACGTCGGCCTCTGTGTCGGGCGAGATCGACGTGGCGGACGTACCTGTGCTGTCGGCGCCGATCGAGGAAGTACGGAGGCTGCGGGGCTCGAAGATCTCGATGATCTTCCAGGATCCGCTGTCGGCGTTCGACCCGTTCTTCAGTGTGGGCAACCAGATCGGCGAGGTGTTCCGGCTGCACACCGGTGCGTCGCGGCGTGCTGCGCGGGAACGTGCCGTCACGCTGCTCGATCGGGTGCGGATCCCCGATGCCGCGCGGCGCGTGGACGCGTATCCGCACGAGCTGTCCGGCGGGATGCGGCAGCGGGCGCTGATCGCGATGGCGTTGGCGTGCGGCCCCTCGGTGCTGGTCGCGGACGAGCCGACGACCGCGCTGGACGTGACCGTACAGGCTCAGATCCTCGACCTGCTTGACGAACTGCGCACCGATCTGGGGATGGCGCTGGTCCTCGTCACGCACGACCTCGGTGTGGTGGCGGGGTCTGTCGACGAGGTGCTGGTGATGGAGGCGGGGCTCGCGGTCGAACGTGGGCCGGTGTCCTCTGTCCTGGCGCGGCCTGTCGAGCCGTACACGCGACGGTTGCTGGCCGCCGTTCCTCGCGTGGACGTGCCGCGTTCTGTCGTCGCGTCGGGTGGCGAGCCGGTGCTGTCGGCGGTCGACGTTCGGCGTACCTTTCCGGGGCCGCGGCGGCTGCTCGGTCGAGGCGCGCCGGTGCAGGCGGTGGCCGGTGTGTCGTTGGACGTACGGCGCGGCGAGACGCTCGGCATCGTGGGCGAGTCGGGGTCGGGCAAGACGACGTTGGCGCGCATGCTGGTCGGGCTCCTGCGGCCGTCGTCGGGTCAGGTGCTGCTCGGCGGTACGGACCTCGCGTCGCTGTCCGGTGCCGCCCTGCGGGAGCGGCGGCGGACCGTGCAGATGGTCTTCCAGGACCCGGCGTCGTCGCTGAACCCGCGCCGTACGATCGGCGACGCGATCGCCGAACCGCTCCGCGTGCAGGGAACCTCGGCGCGGGCTGCTGGTGACCGCGTGGGGGAGCTGCTGCATCGGGTGGGGTTGGATCCGGCGCGGTCGGAGGCGTACCCGCACGAGTTCTCCGGCGGACAACGGCAACGAGTCGGGCTCGCGCGGGCGTTGGCGGCGTCGCCGTCGGTACTGGTGTGCGACGAGCCGGTGTCCTCGTTGGACGTGACGACGCAGGCGCAGGTGTTGGAGCTGCTGGAGGAGCTGCGCGCGGAGTTCTCGCTGTCGGTGGTGTTCGTGTCGCACGACCTCGCGGTGGTGCGGCAGGTCAGCGATCGGATCGCGGTGATGCAGCGCGGGCTCGTCGTGGAGCTCGGGCAGGCGAACGACGTCTACTCAGCACCCTCGGACGCGTACACGCGCGAGCTGTTGAACGCCGTTCCCGTTCTCGATCCGACGGTGGCGCGGCAGCGACGTTCCGAACGGCGGCTAGCGAAGGTTCGCTAGCACGACGTAGACGAAGAGCCCGATGATGGCGACGGGCAGGATGACGCTCTTGAAGGCGGTGTTGCGCGCGTCGCGGGCCTTGCCGATGCCGGTTTTCGCGCCGGCGAGGTCGGCGCGGGCGCGGGTCAGGATGCGCCAACGGCTACCGACGATGAGCGCGACGATGATCGCGACCACCACCAGGATTGCCGAGTCGGCCCCCACGTTCATGACACACCTCCACCCGGGGGCGATGCTAGTCGGCGGATTCGTCCCGTACACCCGGATTTCCGACCTCGGCCAATGTCCCCATCAGGGCAAACCCTGAGGGGGTTAACCCCCGTACGAACCGGCTAGCAGGCGGGATTATGCGTGGTCGACTTCGTGCCCAGGATTAGGTGTCGTGACCGCTACCGACATCCAGCCCCAGCCCACGCAGCCCACAACTGGCGGCAGCGATTTCGCCCAGCTCACCAGGCGAATTCAAGCCGCAGGCCTCCTCGACCGCCGTCCTGGCTACTACGTTCTCCGCCTGAGCTTGGTGGCCGGCGCCTACGTCGCCGCCTGGGCCGCGTTCGTCGCGCTCGGCGACTCGTGGTGGAACCTGCTCCTCGCCGTCGTCCTCGGCGTGGTGTTCGCCCAGGTCGCCCTGGTCGCGCACGACCTCGCGCACCGGCAGGTGTTCCGTACGCGGCGACCGTCCGAACGGGCCGGGATCGTCGCCGGCAACCTCGGCATCGGGATGAGCTACGGCTGGTGGATGGACAAGCACACCCGCCACCACGCCAACCCGAACCACGAGGACCTCGACCCGGACGTCGCGCCCGACATCCTCGTGTGGTCGCAGGACCAGGCCCGGTCCTCGCGTGGGGTCCCCCGCTTCATCGGGCGGTGGCAGGCGTTCCTGTTCTTCCCGCTGCTGACGCTCGAGGGCTTCAACATGCACGTGTCGAGCATCCGCGCGCTGTTCCGGCCTTCGCTGAAGAACCGTCGCATCGAGGGCATCTTGCTCGTGCTGCACCTGGTCGCGTACGTCTCGGTCCTGTTCACGGTGCTCTCACCGGGGAAGGCCCTCGTCTTCATGCTCGTGCATCAGGCCGTGTTCGGTGTGTACCTCGGCTGCACGTTCGCGCCGAACCACAAGGGCATGCCGACGCTGACCGGCGAGACCGAGCTCGACTACCTCCGCAAGCAGGTGTTGACGTCGCGCAACGTCCGCGGCGGGCGCTTCGTGGACGTGGCGCTCGGCGGTCTGAACTACCAGATCGAGCACCACCTCTTCCCGAACATGCCGACGCCCAACCTGCGGCGCGCGCAGCCGATCGTGCAGGGGTACTGCGAGGAGTTGGGGGTGTCGTACGAGCAGACCAGCCTGGTCGAGTCGTACGCCATCGCCTTGCGGCACCTCCACCACGCGGGCGCGCCGATCCGCGAAGCCGATCGAGCGGGCCGGGCGTAGCTGCTACTGAGGCAGGCGGGCGGCGACGAGGTCCCAGATGCGGTGGGCGAGGAGGTCCTTCGAGCCCAGCGGGACAGGGGTCTCGGAGCCGTCCGCGCCGAGGATCACCGCCTCGTTCTCCGTCGACTCGAAACCCTTGCCGGCGCCGACCTCGTTGACCACCAACAGGTCGGCGCCCTTGCGCGCGAGCTTGCGGCGGCCGTGGTCCAGCACCGACCCGGAAGCGTCGCCGGTCTCCGCCGCGAAGCCCACGACGACTATCCCGGCGAATGGTCGGTTATGCGCCAATTCAGCCAGAATGTCGGGATTCTGCACCAAGGAGACCGTCGGCGCCGAGACGTCGTCGACCTTCTTGATCTTGTGCTCGACGTACTCGGCAGGCCGGAAGTCCGCCGGCGCCGCCGCCATCACGACCGCGTCGGCCGACTCGGCAGCCGACAGGACGGCCTCGCGCATGTCCCGGGTCGACACCACCGGGACGACCTTCACGCCCGCCGGCTCCGGCAGCGACGACGCCGACACCAAGGTCACCGAGGCGCCGCGCACGACCGCGGCACGAGCCAGTGCGTAGCCCTGCCGGCCGGACGAACGGTTGCCGAGATACCGAACGGGATCCAGGAACTCCCGCGTGCCACCAGCCGACACGACCACCCGGCGCCCGGCCAAATCCTGCGACAAGCCAGCAGCACCCCGCGCCAGAACGAGCTGGCAGACGTCGAACAGAGCCTCCGGCTCCGGCAGCCGCCCCTTCCCGGTGTCGGCACCGGTCAGCCGCCCCTCGGCGGGCTCGACCACCAGCACTCCGCGCGACCGCAGCAAGGCGACGTTCGCCCGCGTGGCCGCGTGCTCCCACATCTCGGTGTGCATCGCGGGCGCGAGCACGACCGGACACCGCGCGGTGAGCAAAGTCGAGGTCAGCAGGTCCGAGGCCGAGCCGTGCGCCGCCTGAGCGAGCAGGTCAGCGGTGGCGGGCGCGACCACGACCAGGTCGGCGGTCTGCCCCAACCGCACGTGCGGCACCTCGTGCGTGTCCTCCCACACCGAGGTGTGGACGGGCTCGTGCGAAAGCGCCGACCAGGTCGCCTCGCCGACGAACTTCAGGGCCGCGGCGGTCGGCACGACGCGTACCGCATGCCCCGCCTCGACCAGCAGCCGGAGCAGGCTCGCGGCCTTGTACGCGGCGATCCCGCCGGAAACGCCAAGCACCACCCGAGCTGCTCGGGTGGTGGCGGGCATCGTACGTCTTCGGTTGTCGCGTGCCGAGGCTCAGGAAGCCGCGGGCGGGTTGGTCTCGGTCGGCTCGATGTCCTCGACGGTCAGCAGACCTTCGTTGATCTCGCGCAGCGCGATCGAGAGCGGCTTCTCCTGGACGTGGGTGTCCACGAGGGGACCCACGTACTCGAGCAGGCCCTCGCCCAGCTGGGCGTAGTAGGCGTTGATCTGACGGGCGCGCTTGGCGGAGAACAAGACGAGCTTGTACTTCGAGTCAGCCTTGGTCAGTAGGTCGTCGATGGGCGGGTACGTGATGCCCTCGGCCGTGGTTGGGGTGCCGGACAAGCTCAGGCCTCCGGTGCTGTCGTATGGGAGTACATCAAGGATACCAACTCCGCGGCAGCGGTCGGGACGTCGGTGTTGACAATGGTCACATCGAACTCCCGCTCGGCCGCCATCTCGCGCCTCGCGGTGTCCAACCGGCGGGCCTGTTCCTCGGCCGCCTCGGTCCCCCGCCCCACCAGCCGGCGGACGAGCTCGTCCCAGTGCGGCGGCGCGAGGAACACGAACATCGCCTCCGGCATCGTCTCCCGCACCTGGCGCGCGCCCTGCAGGTCGATCTCCAGCAGCGCGGGCCGGCCGGCCTCGAGCGCCTCGAGGACGGCCCGGCGCGGCGTCCCATAACGGTGGACGCCGTGCACCACCGCCCACTCGAGCAGCTCGCCGCTCTCGACCATGTGGTCGAACTCGGCGTCGTCGACGAACCAGTAGTGGGTGCCGAGCACCTCACCTGGGCGGGGCGGCCGCGTCGTCGCCGACACCGAGATCCAGACCTCGGGGTAGTGCGCGCGGATCGCGGCGGCGACGGTGCCCTTGCCGACCGCGGTCGGCCCGGCCAGCACGGTGAGGCGGGAGGCACCCGCCGTTTCGTAGAACGCTGATCCGGTCATCGCCGTTTCGTACCGCCTCGTGCTCAGGTTCTCTTGGGCTAGCGGCTCAGGACTCGCCGAACTCGCGCTTGAGCGAAGCGACCTGGTTCTCGCCGAGTCCGCGGACCCGGCGGCTCTCGGAGATGCCGATCCGCTCCATGATCTGCTTGGCGCGGACCTTGCCGACTCCCGGCATGGCGCAGAGGAGGTCGAGGACCTTCATCTTGCCGATGATCTCGTTGGAGTTGCGGCCCTGGCTGACCACCTCGCCCAGGGATGCGCCGGAGTGCTTCAGGCGGTTCTTCACCTCGGCTCGCTCCCGCCGGGCCTGCGCCGCCTTCTCGAGGGCAGCTTGACGAGCTTCGGGAGTCAGGGGAGGAAGCGGCACGGACGGTCACCTCGGGGCGTGAGGACGGGCAGGGCAAGGGAGATTCTTACGCGTCTGGCGTCGGCCTGTGTGCAGTTGTCGCGTTTTCGTGTCGGCATCTGTCTCGAGCATCTCGCACGAGGCTGTGCGATTTTAGCCAGCCTCGCTCGTGAGGCTACTCGGCCGACCGGCATCATCGAAGCAGAGCCGGCCGACACATGCGACGGGGGCGTCCGGAACCCGGACGCCCCCGTACGTTCTGTTACGAATATCAAGCGTTGACGCAGCGCTTGTTCGTGTCCTCGGAGACCTTGGTGATGGCCTCCTGCATCTTCGTGCTGGCCTCTTCGGTCTTCTTCTGCTGCGCCTCGAGGTCGGCAGGGTCCGTCGTGGCGATGGCCTGCGGGTCGATCTTGAGGCCCTCCTGGAGGACCTTCATCTGGTCGGCCAGCGTCTGCCAGGACGGCTTGATGTCTTCCGGAGCCACGTCGGCGATCTTCTGGTACGTCGTCGAGAGGTCCTTCTTCTCGCCGGCCGGAGCCGGCTTGAGCAGTTCGGTGCCGGCGTCGCGGACCGCGGCGCAGTACGCCTTGACGTCACCGCCGCCGCCGTTGCTGCCACTGCCGGAGTTGTCGCCACTGCCCGTGTTGGTCGTCCCGCTGTTGCCACCGCAAGCGGTCAGGACGGCCAGGCTCAGGCCAGCGGCGAGGAGCAGTGCCCCCGTGCGTCGCTTCACAGTTGTGCCCTTTCTGGAGAATGTCGTACGGCGCGCACTACGACGTTCCGTAGGTGAGGTCAGGTTCCCCGTTGCCCGGTCTCCCGTCCTCGCGCGTCTGAGGCGCCGTCGCCCCGAATGCGAGGAATGACGGGTTGGCGAACCCGGGCTTGCCGTAGCGTAGCGGCGCTCCGGACGCCGTCGTGACCGACCCTCCGGCAGCCAGCAACACGGCCTGACCTGCGGCGGTGTCCCATTCCATGGTCCGCCCGAACCGTGGATAGAGGTCCGCGTCACCCTCGGCGATCCGGCAGAACTTCAGCGAGCTACCGGCCGAGATACGTTCGGTGACCGGGACGTCGGCGAGCCAGCGTTCGGTCTCCGCGTCCAGGTGGCTGCGGCTCACCAGCACGCGGAAGCCGGCCTCGTTCGCCTCGACGACCCCGAGGTCTCGTCGCCCGTGTCCGTTCGCGACGGTCGCCGCGCCGGCGCCGCCGAGGTAGCTCGTGGCCTGCACCGGGAGGTGGACGACGCCGAGCACCGGCACGCCGGCCTCGATCAGCGCGATGTTCACGGTGAACTCGCCGTTGCCGGACAGGAACTCGCGCGTGCCGTCCAGCGGGTCGACCAGCCAGAACGGGCCGTCGTCGGTCTCCGGAATGTCACCGGCCGCGACGCTCTCCTCGGCCACGATCGGGACGTCCGGCGTGAGCTCGCGCAGGCCCGCGATGATCAGGCGCTCCGCCTGCAGGTCGGCCTCGGTGACCGGCGTACGGTCGGCCTTCTCGCGCGTACCGGGGTCCGAACGTGCGTAGACCTCGAGGATCGCCGCGCCCGCGACGTCGGCGAGAGAACTGATCGAGGCCGCGAGATCCGCGCTGGCGAGAGACATGCCGGCCAGACTCTCACGGCTGACAGCCACCAAGCGGGTGCGGGGCCCACTCCCCACACCCGCCTCGCGGTCGTTACCTGATCTGGCTCAGATCGATGGCGTTGGCCATCGCTTGGTAGCCCGCGTCGTTCGGGTGGATGCGGTCACCGGAGTCGTACGAAGGCCGCAGCCGCTTCGAGAACACCGGGTCGCGGGTGGCCTTGTCGAAGTCCACGACCGCGTCGAACGCGCCGCTGGTCCGGATCCACTGGTTCACCTGCTGGCGGAGCCACTCACGCCGCTCGGAGTAGAACTTGTCGCCGTAGAACGGCATCAGCGTCCCGCCGATGACCTTGATCCCGTGCGCGTGAGCTCGCGCCACGACCTGGCGGTACGCCGCTGTCAGCTGCTCCGGACGCGTCGCGACATCGAGGCGGATGTCGTTGATGCCCTGCATGAACACGAGCGTTTCCACGCCCGGCTGCGCGAGCACGTCGCGGTCGAACCGGGCCAGGCCGCTGACGCCAGTGCCGTCGCCGGTGAGGCGGTTCGAGGAGATGCCGACGTTCGCCACTCCGGCGTTCCGGGTGGAGTGCTGCTGCTGGAGCCGCGCGGCGAGGTAGTCCGGATAGCGGCGGTTCAGGCTCTGGCTCGAACGGGTGCCGTCGGTGATCGAGTCACCGAGGCAGACGACCGTGCCGATGGTCGACGAGGTCGTCACGATCACCCCGTCGACGAAGAACCAGTTCGGGATCGGCGTGAAGTGCCCACCGTCGGAACGGGAGGAGTAGTCGCCGGCGCCGCTGACGTACGAGACCTGGCTCGCCACCGCGTGGCCCGTCACCTGGCCGACGTTGCCGACGACGTGCAGGCTCACCGCGAGCTTGGTGTTGGCCGCCACCGTTCCCGACAACGGGTCGCTGAGCACCGAGGAGCCGGGCGGGACCACCACCGACGACGAGCCACCGAACCGCAGCTGCCGGTTGGAGCCCGACGCCACCGACGCCCCGGATCCCTGTCGCCCGAGATAGGCACTGCCGAACGTGATCGCCCGGGTACCAAATGCATTTGAAAGTCGAATTTGCACGTTATTACCGGCGACGCTCGTCTTCACGATCATCCGGAACGTCTGGGTGTTGAACGAATTCGTCATTTTCTGCGGCGCCGATCCCCAGGTGACCACCTGGTGGAACGTCGCGGCGGGAGCGACGGCTGACTCGACTCGAGGTTGGAAGACGGCCGGGGCCGCAAACCCCACCGTCGTAGCCAACGCGGCAACAGCGACAGCGAGCCCTCTTCCGGACACACCTCGCCAAGACATCGGTGAACCCACCGTGAAACCCCCTCGCCCCAAAAGACCTAGTAATCGCACGAACTGCCCGAATTGTTCGTACAGAAAGCAATCCCCTATCGCGATGTTAAGTCGCGGGACGAGCACAGATGACCCAAATGCAGAAGATGCTGGGATTCGCCGCTGGCGGACACCGACCACTGTCCGGTTTGACCCGAACAGGCACGCCGCGTTCACATCCGTGGTCAATGCTTTTCGGTATCGAGCCTCGATCCGCACACTGTTGCCATGCCATGCCCGGCGCGCTCGGGCCGGCGTGGAACGCGCCGCCGGACAACCTGGCGGAGTGGGCGGCTACCGTTCGCGCCGTCGTCGATCACTACGAGGGCCTCGGCATCACCGGGCTGGACTGAGAGATCTGGAACGAGCCGGAGTGGTTCTGGACCGGGACGATGGCCCAGTACAACGCGATGTACGAGGCGTCCGCCCAAGCGGTGAAGGACGCCGACCCGACCGCGAAGGTCGGCGGAGCGGGCTTCGCCGACATCGACTTCGCCACGGTCTCGACGGCGCAGGGTTTGCTGAGCTCCCGGGGCATCCCTGCCAAACGGTTGCTGATCAACGAGTGGAACAGCACCTCGAACATGACGGGCAACGCCGGGAACGGCTCGGACACCAACGCCAACGCCGCGTACACCGCCCGCCGGTTGAGCCGAGCTCTGGACAACCCGTCGCTCGGTGGCGCGTACTACTTCAGCCCGATGGAGGGGTGGAAGCCGACCGCCGGCTTCTACGGCGACCTCGGCATGCTCACGGCGAACGGGCATCGCAAGGCCGTCGCGAACGTGTTCGAGATGTACAGCAAGCTCGGGCCGGAACGACTCACGGCTTCCGGCGGGCTTGCCGATCGCAGCCTGTACGGCGTCGCGACGCGCGACCCCGCGCACAACCGCGTCGCGGTGGTGATGTGGAACCACACCTCCGCGGCTTCGCGCATCGACCTCTCGTTGACCGATTTGCCTTACCTGGCTGCGAACCAGACGTTCCGCGCGGTCCGTACGGTCGTCGACGCCGCGAACGGGAACTACTACGCCGACTGGTCGGCCGGGGTGCGGAGCCAGCGCCCGGGACCGCACGAGTATCCGGTGCGGGTGCAGGACCAGGTGATCGCGCCGACGGCGTCGTTCGCCGGTCCGGTGAACCTGCCGCCGAACTCGGTGACGCTGCTGACGCTCCAGCCCGTTTCTGAGGGACTGCCGGTTTTCCCAGCCCCGGTGGACGATCTGGTGGTGGGGCGTACGGTCTCGTCGAGCTCGTCGTACGAGTCTCCCGCGCAGGGCTGGGGCCGGGTGCGGCTGGTCGACACGATGCGGCACAGCCTGGCGACCGCGAACGCGGACGGACCGACGGAAGGCTTCACGTCGAACGGGTACGCCGACCCGAACCACCTCGAGTGGGTGCAGGTCGATCTCGGCAGCGCTCGTTCGTTCAACCACGTCAGGCTTTGGCCACGCGACGACCAGGCGGCCGAGGGCGCGGGCTTCCCGGTGGACTTCACGCTCGCGGCGTCCAACGGGCCGACCGGGCCGTGGACGTTCCTGCACACGGCGACGAACTACGCGGGCGGGCAGCGGGTCTTCGGGCCGCAGTCGTTCTCGGTGCCGTTGACCACGTTGCGGTACGTCCGGGTGACGGCGACCAAGCTCGGCGTCCCCGTGCAGGAGCCGGCAACGACGTACCGGCTCCAGCTCGCGGAGATGGAGGTCGAACGGCGTTAGTCCCTATACACGTTGACCGGAGGGGCTAGATCGGCTCACCCCTGAACTCGTTGTGCTGCGGGCCGCACTCCTGGAACGGCCAGGTGGCGGGGAAGTGCGCGCAGACCTGGATCCGCACGCGGTCGATGCCACCGACGAGGTCGGGGTCGCCGATGTAGAAGCGGAACGGCCTGTCCTCGTTGTTCGCGGTCCGCGTGGTCGAGTCGATCTTGGTCGACCCGGCGAAGGCGTCGATGTAGATCGTCGCCCACTCGTACTGCGAGGCACTGCTGTCGTGCAGCGTGCCACTGACCTCGGCCGTCCGGTTGCCCCAGACGACCGCGCCACCCTTCGCCCAGGTCGTGCAGCCGACGTTGCTGCTGCAGACGAGTGGCCAGGGGTCGACCTCAGCGGCCGAGGCCGTACCCGAGCCGACTCCGACCATGGCGGCCGCTGCCGCGAACACCGCGATCCCTCGACGCGCGATTCCCATCGAGCGCTCCTCTTCTCGGACCCCGTACGAATTCAGGTCTGGACCAGTATTCAGCACGGCCGCCCGGGTGGCTAGGAAAGAACGTTCAGACTTTCTCCGCCGGCGCTACAGGCCTGAGATCTGGACCTGCTTCAGCCGTTCGGGGTCGGCGAGGATGTCGATCTGCACGATCTTGCCGTCGACGATCGTCATCGACGACACGGCGGTGAGGCGGCCCTTGCGGATCGCGACCGAGCCGGGGACGCCGTTGACGAGGGCGTGGCGCGTGTACTGCGCGTTGTCCGCGTACAGCCTGGCCTGGGTGATGACCTCATGCGCGCCGCGGACGAGCGTCGCGACGCGTGCGGTGCCGAAGTCGGCGCGGAGGACGACGTCGGGGTCGAGGATCTCGAGCAGCTTCTCGAACTCGCCGGTGCGTGCCGCGGCGAGGAACGCCTCGACCACCTCGCGCTGCTTGGCGACGTCGGGGTCGGGCAGGTGCGCGCCCTGGATCTTCCGCCGCGCGCGGCTCGCGAGCTGCCGGGCGGCCGTCGGGGTCCGGTCGACGATCGGCGCGATCTCGTCGAACGGCAGCCCGAACGTGTCGTGCAGAACGAAGGCGAGCCGCTCGGCGGGCGGGAGCGTCTCGAGGACGACGAGCAGCGCGAGGCCGACCGAGTCGGCGAGGAGTGCTTCGTGCTCGGGGTCGGTGCGTTCGTTCAGGCTGACGATGGGGTCGGGAACGAACGTCTCGTACGGCTGCTCCTTGCGGGCCTTGCGCGAACGGAGCATGTCCAGGCAGACCCTCGCGACCACGGTGGTGAGCCAGCCGCCGAGGTTGTCGACGTCGTCGGTGTCGCTGCGGCTGAGCCTGATCCAGGCCTCCTGGACCGCGTCGTCGGCCTCGGTGAGGGAGCCGAGCATGCGGTACGCGACGGACCGCAGGTGCGATCGGTTCTCCTCGAACCGCTGCGCCAGCTCGCCTTGCTGCTCCACGGTGGTCCCTTCGTTCTCGCCCGTCACCGCACTGACGAACGCTGGGCCGCGGATGTGACGAGCGGGAGGATGGCCTTCGCGATGATGGTCAGCTCCTTGGCGGCGACCTCGTCGAGGGTGAGGAACACCATCGCCTGGCCCTCGCCGCAGACGACGTCCTCGTCGCGGGCCTCGGTGGTGCCGGTGAAGATGTGGTAGCGGACGAGCTTCTCGTCGCCTGAGACGAGCTCGCGTACGTCGACCAGTTGGAGGTCGTCGCAGCGCAGACCGGTCTCCTCGAGCAGTTCCCGGTGCGCGGCGACCGTCGCGTCCTCACCGGGATCGAGGTGCCCGCCGGGTGGCGTCCAGAGGCCGGGGCTGATCGGAGCATCGTCCGAGCGGTGCTGCATGAGCACCCGCCCGGTCCGGTCGGTCACGACGACGATGGCGACCTCGCGCTGCACCCCATCCAGATCAGGGGTGGCTGGGCTAGCTGTCATGACAGGAATGGTGACAGGGATAGCCGAGCCACCAGTGGGTGGCAGGGGTGGCCTGCCCGCACTTTGCCCACCGATCCGGGGTTGTGCAACGTGGCAACGCGGGGCCGAGCCCCGGTTGAGTGGGTGAAGTCGGACGAGCTGTGGACAACGCACCTAGCCACAAGGGGTGACAGCAGTGGCCGAGCCACCAGGGATGGGAGGGGTGGCCGAGCCACCAGGGATGGGAGGGGTGGCCAGCCACCAGGGATGGGAGGGGTGGCCGAGCCACCAGGGATGGGAGGGGTGGCCGAGCCACCAGGGATGGGCGGGGTGGCCTGCCCGCACTTCGCCCACCGACCGGGGTTGTGCAACGTGGCAACGCGGGGCCGAGCCCCGGTTGAGTGGGTGAAGTCGGACGAGCTGTGGACAACGCACCTAGCCACCAGGGTGGGAGCAGTGACTGAGCCACCAGCGCCCGCGGCAGCGGCTGAGCCACCAGGGATGGGAGGGGTGGCTAAGCCACCAGGGGTGGCAGGGGTGGCTAAGCCACCACCACCGCCGCAGCAGTGGCCGAGCCACCGCCGGTCGCGGCAATGGCCGAGCCACCGCCGTCGCGGCAATGGCCGAGCCACCGCCGGTCGCGGCAATGGCCGAGCCAGCTGTGGTGGCAGCACCGGCCGAGCCAGCTGTGGTGGCAGCACCGGCCGAGCCAGCTGTGGTGGCAGCACCGGCCGAGCCAGCTGTGGTGGCAGCACCGGCCGAGCCAGCTGTGGTGGCAGCACCGGCCGAGCCAGCTGTGGTGGCAGCACTGGCCGAGCCAGCTGTGGTGGCAGCACCGGCCGAGCCAGCTGTGGTGGCAGCGGTCACCGAGCCACCGCTGGTCGCGGCAGTGGCCGAGCCCGCGGGGGTCGGCTGCGGGAGCACCTCGCGGGCTACGCGGGTGAGGTCTTTCTGCCAGGCCTCTTCCGGCGGGAGGAACACCATCGCCTGGCCTTCGCCGAGGACGATGTCCTCGTCGCGCGCGCCCGTCGTTCCCGTGAACACGTGGATGCGGAGCTGGTGCCTCCCGCTGCTTGACGGCCGCTCGTACACGCGAGTGAACGAGAGGTCGCAACTCAGGCCAGTCTCCTCCAGCAGCTCGCGATGGGCCGCGGCGACCGCGGACTCCCCTGGGTCGACTCCCCCACCAGGTAGCGACCACAACCCGGGGCTGGTCGGTGCGTCCTCGGTCCGGTGCTGCATCACCACCCGGCCACGACGGTCCGTGACGACCATCACCACGACCTCGAGCACGCCGCTGTCCCCACCCACCATCGTCACCGGTGCGACTTTACCCACCAAGGGGGCGTTAGCAATCGATTGCCAGGGTTCGGGAACGCCCTCTTCGTGGGTAAAGTGCGCGGACGCACCGTCAGCGGAGGACGGCGGCGTACGCGTCGTTCAGGCTGGCGGCGGTCGAACGGAGCGACGACACCGACGGGCCGGCGGAGAGCAGCTCGCGTGACGTGGAGGGCAGTACGTTCCGCAACGCGTCCACGCCGAACACAGCGCGCAGCCCGTCGGCCGTGCCGCCCTGTGCACCCATCCCCGGCGCGAGCAAGGGGCCGTTGACGGCGAAGTCCTCCCCCGTCGAGCCCACCGTCGCTCCCACGACCGCGCCGACCGAGCCCAGCGGCGAGACTCCGGCGTTCTCCGCGGCGATGTGCCCGAGCATCGTGCCCGTCACCGTTCGCCCGTCCGGCGTACGCGCCGCCTGCACCTCCGGCGCCTCGGGGTTGGACGTCAGTGCGAGCACGAACACCCCAGCCCCGTTGGCGAGTGCCGTGTCCAGCGTGGGCCGCAGCGACCCGAAGCCGAGGTACGGCGAGACCGTGATCGCGTCGACGAACAGCGAGGACTTCTCGTTCAGGTACGCGTCCGCGTAGCCCTGCATGGTGGTCCCGATGTCGCCGCGCTTCACGTCCAGCAGCACCAGCGTCCCCTCGGCCCGCAGTGCGTCGATCGCGCGCTCCAGCACGGCGATCCCGGCAGAACCGTGCCGTTCGAAGAACGCGGACTGCGGCTTCACCACCGCGACCCGGCCCGCCACCGCTTCCACCACCGCGAGAGCGAACCGCTCCAGCCCGTCCACCGTGTCCGGCAGTCCCCACGCCTCGAGCAACGCCGCGTGCGGATCGAGCCCGGCGCACAGCGGCCCAAAGCGGTCCAAGTTCTTGCGTAGGCGAGCGCCGAACGGATCAATCATCGGGCATCCTCCACTGGTCGATGCGCGGCGCCGATGACGTCCGCGAGACGCTTGATTCCCCTTGCTGCCAAGGCTTCCCGAAGCTCACTAAGCACCCGGACCGGAGCGGACGGGTCGCCGAACGTCGCCGTCCCCACCTGCACCGCCGACGCGCCCGCGAGCACGAACTCCAGCGCGTCGAGCCCCGTACGAATCCCGCCGATCCCGATGATCGGCACCTCCGGCACCGCCCGATGCACCTGCCAGACACACCGCACAGCGACCGGCCGGATCGCCGGCCCCGACAGCCCGCCGGTGACACCAGCCAAGACCGGACGCATCGTCGTCGTGTCGATCGCCATGCCCAGCAGCGTGTTGATCACCGACAGCCCATCGGCCCCGGCGGAGACACACGCACGGGCGATCGCGGTGATGTCGGTGACGTCCGGCGAGAGCTTCGCGAACACCGGCACGCGCGCCGGCAGCTCGGCACGTACGGCGGCGACGACCTCCGAGGACGCCGCGGGGTCGCAGGCGAACACCAGTCCGCGGTTCTCGACGTTCGGGCAGGAGATGTTGACCTCGACCGCCGCGACCCCGGTCTCGGGAGCGAGCCGCGCGGCCAACGAGGCGTACTCCCCCACTGCCCCACCAGCGATGGACACCAGCGCACGCGCGCCGAGATCCTTCAAGTAGGGAAGGTCGTTCGCGAGGAACGCGTCGATGCCCGGTCCCTGCAGGCCGATCGAGTTCAACATCCCCGACGGCGTCTCGGCCATCCGCGGTGTGGCCCGACCCGATCGCGGCGAAGCCATGATCGACTTCGTCACCACAGCGCCGAGAGCGGTGAGGTCGAAGAAGTCGGCGAGCTCGCGCCCGGCGGCAGCACATCCAGACGCGGTCATCACCGGGTTCGGTAGGTCCCAATGACCAAGCTGGGTGGAAAGATCGGGCTCCAGCGTCACCATCAGTGCGCACCCACCTTCGGCGCCCCGAGCGTGTCGGAGGGTACGGTTCCGACGTCGGACCACCGCACCTGCGTCCCCCGGAAGACCGGACCGTCCACACAGGAACGCGTCATCCGCGTCACCCCGTCAGCGCCGATCACCGGCAGCACGCACGTCATGCAGACGCCGATGCCGCAGGCCATCGCCTCCTCGACCGCGCACTGGCTGTGCACGCCCTCGGCCGTGGCCACCTCCGACACGGCTCTGAGCATGCCCATCGGCCCGCACGCGTACAGCACCTCCGACGACGTACGCCGCACCAGCTCCGGCAGCACGTCGGTCACCCGACCGCGGACGCCGGCCGAGCCGTCCTCGGTCGTCACCGTGACCGGGCAGCCCATCCGCTTCGCGTCCAGCGCGCCGAACAGCCGCGCCTCGGTCGCCGCGCCGAGCACGAACTGCACGCGACAGCCGCGCGCGAGCAGACCCTCGGCAAGCATGAACAAGGGCGCGCTCCCGTACCCACCGCCGATGAGCACGCACGATACCGGCTCCTGCGGCAGCGCGAACGGTTTGCCCAACGGCCCAACGACATCCACCACATCGCCAGGCCGGCACGACACGAGCCACTCGGTGCCCTTGCCGTGCACACCGACCACGATCTCGACCGTCCCACCCGCCGGCCCCTGCGAGCTCACCCGGTAGATCGAGAACGCCCGCCGCAGCAGCATCGACGTCTGCGGCCCGCCGACAGCCAACGCGACGAAGTTGCCCGGACGCGTGCGTTCCGGGAGGCCCGGCGCCGCGATCGTCAGGTGGTGGTACGCACCGACCCGACGCGTCGCGACGACCTTGCCACGGACCTGCGTCGGACTCACGGCGTCTCCGTCCGCATGTCCGCCGCCCAGTCCTGCAACGAGCGCACGCCGATCTTGTCGGTACGCAGCGCCTCGATCCCCTGCACCGCGGCAGCAAGCCCTTGCACGGTGGTGATGCACGGGATATTCGCCATGATCGCGGCGGTACGGATCTCGTAGCCGTCGATCCGCGGGCTGCCGCCGGACGTCGTGCCGCGCGGCGTGTTGACGACGAGGTCGACCTCGCCGTCGACGATGCGCTGCACGATCGTCGGCTCGCCCGCCGGACCGGGACCCTGCGTGACCTTGCGGACCACGGTCGCGTGGACGCCGTTGCGCCTCAGCACCGCGGCCGTGCCCTCGGTCGCGAGGATCTCGAAGCCCAAGTCCGCAAGGCGTTTCACCGGGAACACCATGTGCCGCTTGTCCCGGTTGGCGACCGACACGAACGCGCGCCCGGACGACGGCAGCGCGCCGTACGCGCCGGCCTGCGACTTCGCGAACGCGACGCCGAAGCCGGCGTCGATGCCCATCACCTCGCCGGTCGAGCGCATCTCCGGGCCGAGCAGCGTGTCGACCGTACGACCGTCGCCGGTGCGGAACCGGTTGAACGGCATCACGGCTTCCTTCACCGCGATCGGCGCGTTCGGCGGCAGCGCGCCACCGTCGCGGTCGGACGGCAGCAGACCCTCCTCGCGGAGCGAGGCGATCGACGCGCCGAGCATCACCCGGGCGGCCGCCTTGGCGAGCGGAGTCGCCGTCGCCTTCGAGACAAACGGCACCGTTCGCGAGGCACGCGGATTCGCTTCCAGCACGTAGAGAACGTCACTGGTGAGCGCGTACTGGACGTTTAGCAACCCGCGCACACCCACCCCGCGAGCGATCGCCTCGGTGGACGCGCGGATCCGGTCGATCTCCTCCGACCCGAGCGTGATCGGCGGCAGCGCGCACGCGGAGTCGCCGGAGTGGATGCCGGCCTCCTCGATGTGCTCCATCACACCGCCGAGGAAGAGCTCTTTGCCGTCGTACAACGCGTCGACGTCGATCTCGACCGCGTCGTCGAGGAACCGGTCGACCAGCACGGGGTGCTCCGGCGAGATCGCCGTGGCGCGGGCGATGTACGACGCCAGCGCCTCGTCGTCGTACACGATCTCCATGCCCCGGCCGCCGAGCACGTACGAGGGGCGCACCAGCACCGGATAGCCGATCTCGTCGGCGATCTGCTTCGCCTCGACGTACGACGTCGCGGTGCCGTGCTTCGGCGCCGGCAGCCCCGCCTCGGCGAGCACGTGCCCGAACGAGCCGCGGTCCTCCGCCAGGTGGATCGCCGCCGGCGACGTGCCCACGATCGGCACGCCCTCGTCCGCCAGACGCTGCGCCAGACCGAGGGGCGTTTGCCCACCCAGCTGGACGATCACGCCCGCGACCGGACCCGCCGTCAACTCGGCGTTGACGACCTCGAGGACGTCCTCCAGCGTGAGCGGCTCGAAGTAGAGCCGGTCGCTGGTGTCGTAGTCGGTCGAGACCGTCTCCGGGTTGCAGTTGACCATCACGGTCTCGTAGCCGGCCTCGGCGAGCGCCATCGCCGCGTGCACGCAGGAGTAGTCGAACTCGATGCCCTGCCCGATGCGGTTCGGCCCCGAGCCGAGGATGATCACCGCGGGCTTCTCCCGCGGCTGGACCTCGGTCTCCTCGTCGTAGCTGGAGTAGTGGTACGGCGTGCTCGCCGCGAACTCCGCCGCGCACGTGTCGACGGTCTTGAACACCGGGCGAATCCCGAGCGCGTGCCGTACGCCGCGCACGACGTCCTCGCGCATCGACTTGATCGCACCGATCTGCGCGTCGGAGAAGCCGTGCCTTTTCGCCTTACGCAGAAGGGAAGGATCGAGCTGCGGCGCGTCCGCGATCTCGGTCGCGATCTCGTGCAGCAGGAACAGCTGGTCGAGGAACCACGGGTCGATCTGTGTCGCCTCGAACAGCTCGTCGGCCGTCGCACCCGCGCGGATCGCCTCGACGAGGTTCTTCAACCGGCCGTCGTGCGGCGTACGGAGCAGCGTCAGCAGCCCCTCCTTCGGCCGCGGCTCCCCCGCCCACGTCAGCACCGCGTCGCGCTTCTCGATCGAGCGCAGCGCCTTCTGCAGCGCCTCGGTGAAGTTGCGTCCGATCGCCATCGCCTCGCCGACGCTCTTCATGTGCGTGGTGAGCGTCTGGTCGGCGTGCGGGAACTTCTCGAACGCGAACCGCGGCACCTTCACCACCACATAGTCGAGCGTCGGCTCGAACGAGGCCGGCGTCTCCTCGGTGATGTCGTTCGGGATCTCGTCCAGCGTGTAGCCGAGCGCGACCTTCGCCGCGATCTTCGCGATCGGGAAGCCGGTCGCCTTCGACGCGAGCGCGCTGGAACGGGAGACCCGCGGGTTCATCTCGATCACGATCATCCGGCCGTCGGCCGGGTTGACCGCGAACTGGATGTTGCACCCGCCGGTGTCGACGCCGACCGCGCGGATCACGCCGATCGCGACGTCGCGCATGTCCTGGTACTCGCGGTCGGTCAGCGTCATCACCGGCGCGACCGTCACCGAGTCGCCGGTGTGCACGCCCATCGGGTCGACGTTCTCGATCGAGCAGACGATGACCACGTTGTCGGCCCGGTCGCGCATGACCTCGAGCTCGTACTCCTTCCAGCCGAGGACCGACTCCTCCAGGAGCACCTCGGTGGTCGGGCTGAGCTGCAGGCCGAGGCCGCCGATCTGGCGGAGCTCGGACTCGTCGTGCGCCATGCCGGAGCCGGCGCCGCCCATCGTGAACGAGGGCCGCACCACGACCGGATAGTTGAGCTCGGCAGCTGCGGCGAGGCACTCCTCGATCGTGTGGCAGATCTTGCTCTTCGCGACCGCGGCGCCGAGTCCCTCGACGATCCGCTTGAACGACTCGCGGTTCTCGCCGCGCTGGATCGCCTCGATCGACGCGCCGATCAGCTCGACGCCGTACTTGGCGAGCGTGCCGTTCTCGTGCAGCGCGACCGCGGTGTTGAGGGCGGTCTGCCCGCCGAGCGTGGCGAGCAGCGCGTCGGGACGTTCCTGCTCGATGACCTTCGCGACCGTGCTCGGGGTGATCGGCTCGACGTACGTGGCGTCGGCGAACTCCGGGTCGGTCATGATCGTGGCGGGGTTGGAGTTGACGAGGATGACGCGCAGGCCCTCGTCGCGGAGGACGCGGCACGCCTGCGTGCCGGAGTAGTCGAACTCGCAGGCCTGACCGATCACGATCGGGCCGGAGCCGATGACGAGGACCGAGGCGATGTCGGTACGGCGGGGCATCAGGCCTTCCCTCCACGCTTCGTCATGAGGTCGACGAAGCGGTCGAACAGGTAGGCGGCGTCGTGCGGCCCGGCCGCGGCCTCGGGGTGGTACTGGACCGAGAAGCCGACGACCTCGCCGTCCCGCTTGAGCTGCAGGCCCTCTACCACGTCGTCGTTGAGGTTGACGTGGCTGACCTCAGCGCTGCCGAACTCGGTCGTCGTCGCCTCGTACAGCGGCGCGTCGACGGCGAACCCGTGGTTGTGCGCGGTCACCTCGACCTTGCCGGTCGACCGGTCCTGCACGGGCTGGTTGATGCCGCGGTGGCCGTACTTGAGCTTGTACGTGCCGAAGCCGAGCGCCCGGCCGAACAGCTGGTTGCCGAGGCAGATGCCGAAGAACGGCTTGTCGGCGCGCAGGGCGCCGCGGATCAGGTCGGTGACGTGGTCGAGCGGCTCGGGGTCGCCCGGCCCGTTCGAGACGAACACGCCGTGCGGATCGACCGCGAGCACGTCGTCGAGCGTGGAGGTCGAGGGCAGGACGTGCACCTCTATGCCTCGTTCGGCGAGCCGCTTCACGGTCATGTCCTTGATGCCGAGGTCGATCGCGGCGACGCGGAATCTCGTGTCGACGTTGGCCTTGGAGACGTACGGTCGCTCAGTGGTCACCTCGTCGACGAGTGCCGCGCCGACCATCTCCGGCGAGGCGAGGACGCGTGCGAGGAGGGCGTCGGGGTCGCGTTCGACCGTCGAGATGCCGACCCGCATCGCGCCGCGCTCGCGCAGGTGCCTCGTGAGCGCGCGGGTGTCGATGCCGCTGATGCCGACGATGCCGTCGCGCTTCAGCGCGCTGTCAAGGCTGGCTTGCGCGCGCCAGTTGGACGGGACGCGGGCGGGGTCGCGGACGACGTACCCGGCAACCCACATCCGGCGCGACTCCGGGTCGTCGTCGTTGACGCCGGTGTTGCCGATGTGCGGCGCGGTCTGGACGACGACCTGGCGGTGGTACGACGGGTCGGTGAGCGTCTCCTGGTAGCCGGTCATGCCGGTCGCGAAGACCGCCTCGCCGAACGTCTCGCCGTCGGCGCCGTATGCCTCACCGCGGAACGTGCGGCCGTCCTCGAGGACGAGCAGCGCGCTCATGCGGGCTTCCCGTCGAGCACGGTGGCGCGGCCGCGCAGGAACGTCGCGACGACCTTGCCGGGCAGCGTGCGGCCGGCGAACGGGGTGTTGCGCGACTTGCTGGCCAGATTCGCCGGTTCTACGGCCCAAGGAGCGCTGGGGTCGTACAAGGTCACGTTCGCGGCTGCTCCGGGCTCCAGGGTGCCGCCATGGCCCTGCAAGCGGCCTATCCGGGCCGGGTTGGCGGACATCCGTTCGGCAATCCCAGCCCAGTCGAGCAGGCCGGTGTCAACCATGGCTTGCTGGACCACCGCGAGCGCGGTCTCGAGGCCGACCATGCCCATCGCGGCGGCCGGCCACTCGCACTCCTTGTCCTCGACCGGGTGGGGCGCGTGGTCGGTGGCGACGACGTCGATCGTCCCGTCCGCAAGGGCTTCGCGTACGGCGGTGACGTCCTCGGCGGTGCGCAAGGGCGGGTTGACTTTGAAGACCGGGTCGTAGCTCGCGACGAGCTCGTCGGTGAGCAGCAGGTGGTGCGGCGTGACCTCGGCGGTGACCGCGTACCCCTTGCTCTTGGCCCACCTCAGGATCTCGACCGAGCCTGCCGTGGAGACGTGGCAGATGTGGACGCGGCTGCCGACGTGGGCGGCGAGCAGGACGTCGCGGGCGATGATCGCCTCCTCGGCGACCGCCGGCCAGCCGCGGAGGCCGAGCTGGCCGGAGAGTGCGCCCTCGTTCATCTGGGCGTCCTCGGTGAGCCGCGGCTCCTGCGCGTGCTGGGCGATCACCCCGTCGAACGCCTTGACGTACTCCAGCGCACGCCGCATCAGCACGGCGTCGGAGACGCAGTCGCCGTCGTCGGAGAACACGCGTACGCGGGCGGCCGACTCGGCCATCGCGCCGAGCTCGGCGAGCTGCTTGCCCGCGCGTCCGGCGGTGACGGCACCGATCGGCTGCACGTCGCAGTAGCCGGAGTCGCGACCGAGCCGGTAGACCTGCTCGACGACGCCGGCGGTGTCGGCGGCGGGCTCGGTGTTGGGCATCGCGAACACCGCCGTGAAGCCGCCGAGCGCTGCCGCGAGCGTGCCGGACTCGACGGTCTCGGCGTCCTCCCGCCCGGGCTCACGCAGGTGGGTGTGCAGGTCGACGAGGCCGGGCAGCGCGATCAGCCCGCCCGCGTCGATGGTGACGTCGGCTTTCAGCCCGGTGCCGAGCTCGGCGATCACGCCGTCGTTCAGCACCAGGTCGACAGGGTCGCCGCCGAGGGGACGTACGCCCTTCAGCAGGTAGCTCACGAGTCCTCCTGGGTATCTGGGGCTCCGGCCAGCAGCAGGTAGAGCACGGCCATGCGGACGGCGACGCCGTTCGTGACCTGCTCGACGATGACGGACCGGGTGGAGTCGGCGACGTCGGCGGAGATCTCCATGCCGCGGTTCATCGGGCCGGGGTGCATGACCAGCGCGTGGTCGGGCAGCATCGCCATCCGCGCGGAGTCCAGGCCGTACCGGCGGCTGTACTCGCGGGCGCTGGGGAAGAACGCGTCGTTCATCCGCTCCTTCTGGACGCGGAGCATCATCACGGCGTCGGTCTTGGGGAGCACGCTGTCGAGGTCGTAGCTGGTGTCGCAGGTCCAGCCCTCGACGCCGACCGGCAGCAACGTGGGCGGGCCGACGAGCGTGACCTCGGCGCCGAGCGTGGCGAGCAGCAGCACGTTCGACCGCGCGACCCGGCTGTGCAGGACGTCGCCGACGACCGCGACCCTGCGTCCTTCGAGGCTGCCGAGGTGGCGGCGCATCGTGAACGCGTCGAGGAGCGCTTGCGTGGGGTGCTCGTGGGTGCCGTCGCCGGCGTTGAGCACGGATCCGCGGATCCAGCCGGTCCCGGCCAGGCGGTGCGGCGCGCCGCTCGCCCAGTGTCGTACGACGACCGCGTCGGCGCCCATCGCCTCGAGCGTGAGCGCGGTGTCCTTGAGGCTCTCGCCCTTGGCGACACTCGAGCCCTTGGCTGAGAAGTTGATCACATCGGCGCTCAGGCGCTTGGCGGCCGCCTCGAACGAGATGCGGGTGCGGGTCGAGTCCTCGAAGAAGAGGTTGACGACCGTTCGTCCTCGCAGGGTCGGGAGCTTCTTGATGGGGCGGTCGGCGAGGTTTCGCAGCTCTTCGGCGGTGTCGAGGATGTGGAGCGCTTCGTCGCGGCTGAGGTCGCCGGCGGACAACAGGTGCTTCACTTCGGTTCCCCCTCCTTGACGATCGCGACGATGTCCTTGCCGTCGCGCTCTTTGACCTGGACCGTGACGCGTTCGTCAGCGGCCGTGGGGAGGTTCTTGCCGACGAAGTCGGCGCGGATCGGCAGCTCGCGGTGGCCGCGGTCGACGAGGACGGCGAGCTGGACCGCTCTCGGCCGGCCGATGTCGTCCAGCGCGGTGAGCGCGGCGCGGATCGTACGGCCGGAGTAGAGAACGTCGTCCACGAGCACGACGATCTTGCCGTCGACGCCGCCGTCGGGGATGTCGGTGTGTTCGAGGGCCCGCGTGGGGCGCATCCTCAGGTCGTCGCGGTACATCGTGACGTCGAGGGCGCCCTGGGCCGCCGCGGACTCGACGGCGGCGATGCGTTCGCCGATCCGTCGCGCGAGGTCGACGCCGCGGGTGGGGATGCCGAGAAGGACGACGTCCTTCGGCCCTTTGTTGCGTTCGAGGATCTCGTGCGCGATGCGTGTCAACGCGCGGGAGATGTCGTCCTCGTCGAGGACGGCGCGCACGGAGCGTTCCGGCTGATGGTGGGCAGCGACAGCCACTGCCGAACCTCCTTCCCCGCCTCGCTGGACGGGTCGTTAAAGGGGGTAGGACCGGCTTTGACAGTATCAGCCGGTGACCAAATCGGGACTTCGACCCTCCGGAGCAACGCGCCTGGCGGGACTCGATTCCGATACTCTTCGTGGCGTCGGCTTGACTTGGCGGCCACAACGAGTTACCGTCACGCTCCGTGATCGTTGTGGACAGGGCGTCGTCCGCACTGTCCCTCGTGTGGACGCTTGAGAACGGGTGAGGCACGGATGCCGACCGACTACGCCAGGTCCCTGGGGGCGAAACTCCGCGCCATCAGGCAGCAGCAAGGGCTCTCCCTCCATGGGGTCGAGCAGAAGTCCAAGGGCCGGTGGAAGGCCGTCGTCGTAGGCTCGTACGAGCGCGGCGACCGGGCCGTCACCGTACAGAAGCTCTCCGAGCTCGCCGAGTTCTACGGCGTGCCGATTACGGAGCTGCTGCCCGGTGTCGGGCCTTTGGGTGCGGCGGCCGAGCCGCCGCCGAAGCTGGTCTTGGATCTCGAACGCCTGGGTGAGCTGGAGGGCGTCGAAGTGGCGCCGCTGGCCCGCTACGCGGCGACGATCCAAGCGCAGCGGGGCGACTACAACGGCAAGGTGCTGTCGATCCGAAAGGACGACCTGCGGACGCTCGCGGTGATCTACGACGAGCGACCCTCGGTGTTGGCGGACCGGCTCGTCGCCTGGGGCGTGCTGAACGCCGACGCCGCTGAGGCCGTTACTGACGAAGAATAAGGATCACCGGCCTGAGGTAGCGCCAGACGGACAGCGCGGTGAACGTCCGAGACCGGCGAGCCGAGGGCACCGCCGCCACCTGAACGCGAGAGGTGGCGGCGGCTCGGGTCTTGCCGCTCAGCCCTTCCGATAGACGGCGTGCACCACGCCGCTGCCGAACGCGGCCGAACTCTCCAACCTCAGCGGGATCGTCTGGTCGAGATCGTCGAACAGGCGATCGCCCTTGCCCAGGACGATCGGATGCACGAGCAGGTTCAGCTCGTCGACCAGCCCCGCCCGCAGCAACGCCCGCACGAGCGTCGTGCTGCCGGTGACCAGAATCGCCCGGCCCGGTTGCTCCTTGAGCGCGGCGACACCCTCGACCACGTCCCCGGTGAGCACCGTGGAGCCGGCCCACTCGAGCTTCTTCAGGGTCGAGGTGACGACCACCCGGGAGAACGCGTTCATCTGGTCCCCGGCTGGGTCCCCCGGCGTCGCGTTCGCGAACGCCGCGGCGAACGTCTCGTACGTCACCCGCCCCAGCAGCATGGTGTCGGCTTGGCCGTTCAGGTCCGCCAGGACGTCGGTCATCCCCTGGTCGACGTACGGGAAGTGCCACTTCTCCGGTGCCTCGACGACACCGTCGAGGGAGATGAACTCCCCCACCACAAGCTTTCTCACGTCATAACTCCTCACACGGATGCAATGGATCCGGTCAGTGTGAGCGAGCCGGCGACGGGCGGCCGCGCCTTTCGGTGCCGCACGAAACGCCCAGGTCGGAACCGGTGGCGCTATGGCGCCGGATGACCGATCGTGGGCCCATGGCGGTGCAGATCTGGTTCACCTCGGACGACCTCGCGCGGACACGGGTGGCCGCCCCCGATCCGCTGGCCGAGACGTTGTTCAGCCTCATCCCGTTGCGCGAGGGGCGCCTGCCGGGCTGGCGGCAACGGACCCGGCGCCGTCTCACCCGAGCGTCGCGTCATCTCGGCGGCATGGTGCCGGCGCGGCCGATGCTCGACCTCGTGACGGTGGCGGGCCGGACCGCGACCGTGGCCGAGGGGCTCGGCTGCCTGCTGTCCGCGCCGCGCGTTCTCGACGCCGAGGTCGCGAGCTTCGCCCGTGAGCACGCTGGCGTGCCGCAGTCCCTCCGCCCGTTGCTGGACACCCGTCGCGGCGCGCACCACGACCTGGTCCGCGCGGTGTCGGAATACCACGAGATCGCGGTCGCTCCGTACTGGCCGCGGCTGTCGGTGTACCTCCAGGCCCAGCGTGAACGGGCCGGCCGGAGCGTGCTCGACGGCGGCATCGCCGACGTGTTCGCCGGCCTGAGCCGGTACGGGGTCCGGTGGGAGTCGCCGGTCCTCGAGGTGCCGAGCGCCGTGGCGGGGCGTCCGGGGCCACCCACGATCTGCCACCTGGGTGGGCGCGGGCTGCTCCTGGTGCCGTCGATGTTCTTCGGGCCGTACGCCGTGCTGTTCCGGGACATCGAGGACCGGCAGCAGACCATGCTGGTCTACCCCGCAGCGCCGGAGCCGCAGGACGCCGTCGACCTGTGGTCCAGCCCGGACGACCGGACGCTCGCCGCCCTGCTCGGCACGAGCCGGGCGCGGGTGCTGGCGGTCGCGGACGGCTGCACGACGACCGAGCTCGCCCGCCGCGTCGGCCTCTCCCCGTCGTCGGCGAGCGAACATGCCCGGGCGCTGCGTAAGGCCGGTCTCCTCCGGACCGTGCGTCGCGGCCCCGAGGTCGCGCACACGGTCACCGACCTCGGTCTGAGGCTCCTCGACCACCGTCCTTACTAGGACGTGCTCACGGGTCGGAGCGCAGCGACGCCGGCCGGGGTGGTCTGTTCTGGGCGCGGAGGGCGTCGACCTGCTCCGGCGCGATCGCGCCCAGCCGGACACCCAGCTCGATGGCCGCGTCCCGATGCTGGCGTGCCGCGTCGGTGCGGCCGAGGTCGTTCAGTACGTCGGCGAGGTCCCACGTGCGCGCGGCCTCGCGCAGGCTCATGCCGACGTTCCGGCAGGCCTCGACGGCCTCCGCGAGGAACTCGGCGGCGTCCTCGAGGTGCCCGAACCGCTGGCAGAGCTCCCCCAACTTGCCCAGCGCGCGGCCGATGCCGGTCGTGCTGCCGTGGGTGCGGTACAGGGCGAGGGTCTGGTCGAGGCAGGTGCGCGCGTCCGCGTAGTTGCCCTCCTTGGCCAGCAGCTCGGCCATCGCGACCAGCGCGTTCGCCTCGAGCCGGTAGTCGTCGAACCGGTGCGAGAGCGCCCTCGCGCGGCGGAGGTGGTCGACGTCGCCGTCGGCCTCGGCGAGCAGGACGAGCGTGTCGGCTTCCAGATAGGCGTCGTCGCGTTCGCGGAACGTCCGCGCCGCGTCTTCCAGGACGGCCCGTGAACGGTCGAGCAGGCCGAGGTGGTTGCAGACGAGCCCGAGGTCGCGCTGCACGTACGCGACGTCCGCCGCCTTCTCGGCCAGTACGTGCTCGTAGATCTCGCGCCGCTCCTGCCAGTAGCCCTGGCTGCCGACCGGAACGTGCAGTGCCACGGCGTACGCGACCAGCTCGCCGCCGTCGAGGCGGGCGGCGCGGTGGGCGAGCCGGACGAGGTTCCCACTCTCCGCCCGGATCCAGTCGATGATCGCCTGCCGGTCGGCGAACGCCATGCCGCTCGCGCGCAGCTCGTCGTCGGCGACGCCGGTGGTCACCCGCCAGTCCGAATGCGGCGCGTAGAGCCTCGACGCGGTACGCATGCTCGCGACGTAGAAATGCACCAGCCGCTGGGCGGCGTCGTCCCGTTCGGTCTTGTCCAGCTGGGCGGAGCGTTCTCGGGCGTCGAGCCTTATCAGGTCGTGCACCGTGTAGCGGTCGGGTCCGGTGCCGGGCTCGAGCAGGCGGGCCTCGACCAGCTTGTCCAGGTCGCGATGCACCCGCGGCGCTGGGCGGCCGTCGAGGGCGGCAGCGGCGGCGAGCCCGAGGTCGTCGACCTCGAGCGTCCCGATCAGGGCGAGCAGCCTGGTCGCGGTGTCGGTCAGGCCTTGCCAGCCGACGGCGAGGCTGGCGCGGACGGCGAGGTCGCCGTACTGGAGCTCGTCGAGTCTGTTGCGCTCGTCGCGAAGCCGTCCAGCGAACGTCGCCAACCTCCAGTCGGGTCGGCCGATCAGGCGTGCTCCCGCGATCTTGACGGCGAGCGGCAGCCGTCCGCACTGCCGGACGACCTCCTTGGCGGCGTCGGGCTCGGCGGCGACGCGGTCGGCACCGACCAGACGGGCCAGCAGCTCGACGGAGCGGACGTCGTCCATGCCGCCGACGGCGAGGTGGTCGGCGTCCTCGAGGTCGGCGAGCACGGTGCGGCTGGTGACGATCGTGGTCGCGTCCGGGCCCGCGGGGAGGAGCGGGCGAACCTGCGTTCCGTCGCGCGCGTCGTCGAGGACGACAAGCAGCCGACGACCGGCGGTGAGGGTACGGAACCTCGCGGCTGCCTCGTCCTCGTTCGACGGGATCTCGCGGTCGGGCAGGCCGAGCGAGCGCAGGAACCGCCGCAGGGCGTCCAGCGGCGGCAACGGATCCGCGCCGGGCGTCGCGCCGTGGAGGTTGACGTACAGCTGACCGTCGGGATGCTCCGTCGCGAGGGTGTCCGCGACCTGCCAAGCCAGGCAGGACTTTCCGACGCCGCCCGGTCCGTTCAGGGCGAGGCGACGCGCGGACGAGCCCAGCAGCTTGGCGAGCTCCTCCTCACGTCCGGTGAACGTGGGCGAGGTCGACGGCACCTCGGCCGGCGTTGCCGCTGCCGGTGGCTCGGGCTCCACCGGCTCGGCGGCGTGGTCGTCGGAGAGGATCGCCTGGTGCAGCTCGCGCAGCCGCGGGTCGGGCTCGATGCCGAGCTGTTCGACGAGGAGGTCCCGGCCGGTCTGGTAGGCCTCGAGCGCCTCCACCTTGCGACCGGACCGCCAGAGCGCGGTCATGAGCTTCTCGCGGAACCGTTCCTGCAGGGGCTCCTCTTCCACGAGCGCGCGCAGCTCGTGGACGATCTCGCGGTGCCTGCCGAGCCTGAGCTCGGCGTCGTAGAGCTCGTCCGCGAGCGTCGTTCGCAGTTCTCCCAGGCCGCGCACGACGGCCTCGAGGCCGGGAGTCGTCAGCCCGAGGAGCGGTTCGGCGCGCCACAGGTTGAGTGCCTCGCGAAGGCGTCCGACGGCATCCTCGGCGCAGTCCAGCTCACGCGACTCCCGCAGCGCGCGATCCGCCCGTACGGCGTCGACCCGTACGGTCTCGGCGCGCAGGCGGTAGCCGTCGGGAGTCGTCTCGATGCAGCCCCCTCCTGCCTCACCGAGCGCGCGCCGGAGCGCGGAGATCTGGATCGAGACCTGCGTCCGGGCGGACTTGGGCGGCTGCTCGGACCAGATCAGGTCGACCAGCCGGTCCACCGAGACGGAACGGCCCACGTCGACAGCGAGCGCGGCCAGCACCTGGCGCGACCGCCGTCCCCGGAGGTCGACCGGCCGCCCGTCCAGCAGAAGCTCCACCGGACCCAGGACCCGCACCTCCGCTGCCCCCATGGCACAGCAGGGTAGTCAAGGTGGCGCGTCCATCTCGACCTGGAAGGGCCCGGTTTGGAATCTTTCTACTAGACGAGCCAGCCGAACCAGCGGTCGCAGCCGTCCTCGTTCACCAGCTTGTGCGAGCTGATGCTGTTGCTCCACCAGTCGTTCGTGCCGCCGCCGTCGCCGTAGACGTACAGCCGCCGGATGTAGTTGCCCGGGCGGAGGCAGAAGCTGTCGCCCTGGAAGTTCGGCTCGTTGTAGAAGGCGATGTTCTTCTTGGTGGTGTTGACGATCGAGTCGGTCTTGTTGTTGAACTTCTTGATCGGGCCCTTGTCGTCGGCGTAGTTGTCGTCGTCGGTGGCCGGCGCCCAGGCGTCGTTGCCGCCCTTGCAGTAGGACTCGGCGTAGAGATAGAGCCTGTTCTTGTCCTTGTACGCGTCGGCCGTCTCCCGGCAGTCCAGCTCCGCGGTCGAGACCTCGGCCTGCGCGGCACCGACCCCGCCGGTGAGCGCCAGGGCACCCGCCAACGCAACGATCAGCCGCTTGGTTCTCACGCTGTCCCCTCTCGGTTTGGTCGCGTCCGACCGTAGGAGAGGGGCTTATGGGGTCGTTATGAGGTTTCGATAACGGGCCGATAAGGGCGGTCCGTACGGTCGTACGCCATGAGACCACGGGACCTAGCCAAAGGAGCCGTCGCCGCGGCGGCGGCCATCGTGCTCGTGACGAGCGCGGTCACAGCCGGAGCGGCCGAGGAACGTGCGGTGACCGAGGAGGTCCTGCAGAACAACCCGGACTCCGCCGCCAGCAAGTTCGCGATCCACGATCGGCTCCTGGAGCTCATCCGAGGCGCCAAGGACACCGACATCACGATCGCGACCTACCACGTCAACGACCGGGCAGTCGCCAACGAGCTGGCTGAGGCGCTGAAGCGGAACGTCCGGGTCCGGATCCTGGCCGACGGACTCGATGCGGGCTTGGCCCCCTACAAGACGATCAAGAGCGCCATCGCCGACGCTCCGTCCGGATCTTGGATCAAGCACTGCGGAGAGCCCGATCTAGACGCCGACAACAAGGGTTCCTCGTGCATGGGCAAGCACATCATGCACAACAAGTTCTTCCTCTTCGGCAAGACCGGCGGCACCTCGAACGTCGTCATGCAGACCAGCGCCAACCTCAACGGCCCTTCCGGCACCAACATGTGGAACACGGCGTACATCACGCCGGACGCCTGGCTGTACTCGAAATATCAGGCGTACTTCGACGACCTCTCCGCGGCGAGCGCGCCGGGTGCCAGTGACTCTGACTACTACTCGACGTTCCGTTCGCGGTACTCGCCGTCGAACGGGAAGTTCGCCCTGAACGTGTCGCCGCGGAAGTCGGGCAACGTCTACCTGGACGTGCTGAACTCCGTTCGGTGCACGGGCAACACGTCCGGCGGCACGACAGGCAAGCACCACACCATCGTGCGGGCCGCGCAGATGCAGATCGCGGGAGCGAACGGGATCGCGATCGCCAAACGGCTTTGGGAGCTGGACAACCAGGGCTGCTACGTCGAGATCGTGGCGGACGAGATCTCGGTGGCCAAGCGCGCGGAACCCAAGACGGTGCTGAACTACCTCCTGGCGCGGCCCGAAGCACTCCCGCCCGATCGTGTGAACTACCACGGGCCGGAGGTCCGCGAGTTCAGCGGCACCCAGTGCGGCGTACACCAGAAGAACCTGCTCATCGACGGCTTCTTCGACGGCAAACCGAACCAGAAGATCGTCGTCACTGGCAGCCACAACATGAACAACAAGTCGCCGATGTACAACGACGAGGTCATCCTGCGGATCAACTCCGCTTCGGTGCACGAGAAGTTCAAGCAAGCCTTCTTCAAGCTCCGCGCCGGCGCCGCGATCACTTGGCAGACGAGCAAGTACGACGTCGAGCCGAAGCGCGCGCCGCACTACAACTGCAAGTAACCGAACGTCGCTGCCCGAGCCTGGTAACTCCGGCAGCGCGCGGTGGCGCCCAAGGCGTCCACCCAGGAAGGCCGGCCCTCGCCCAGGGCCGGCCTTCATTCACCTTCACGGTTTCCGGTTCCTTGTGTTGGCGTGGGGAGGAACGGTTCGATACCGCTGCGCAGCTGTTGGTAGATGCCGACGAGCGCGGCGAGCTGGGTGATCACGAGCACGATGGTGCCGCCGGTCGGCTGCAGTCGATAGGCGGCCATGAGTGCCGCGAACCTCCCCTCCCAGGGCATCCGTTGGTGCCGCAGCTGCCGGGTGTCGGCCCAGCTGGCGGCGACGGTCAGCACGACGAACAGGCTGAGGACTCGGATCGTCAACGCACCTTCGCTCCCCTGCCCCGTACTGAGCTGGACGACCGCGGCGCCGAGCCCGTACGCGGCCACCAAGGTCAGTGGCTTGAGGTAGCCACGGCGACCGGGCAGGACATGCCAGAGGAAGCCCAGGACCAGGCCAGGCGTCAGCCAGAACGACACCTCGTCGACGAGCTGACCGAACAGGTTGATCACGGCGAACGAGTTGGTCGCGAACTCGGTCGATGCGTTTCGCCAGGCCAGCGCCAGATACACAACGGCGAAGGGAATCGAGACCAGGGCGGTCGCGCGTCCGCAGATCACGCCGTTCTCCCACCACGTTCGCCCCGGGCCTTGCGCGAGCGCCACGTCGAGCGGCTCGCGCCGATCGTTCCTGCCCAGACCCGCCCGCTCGCGGAGCCCGCGGTATCTGGCGAGCAGGGCTTGACGATCCGCGTCTGGCCGGCGACCGGCTGCCTCCAGATCGAGGGCGTCGGCGATGAGCTCGCGACGTGCACGTTCCTCCATGGCCGAGGGGGCGATTGCCCACCTCCGGCTGACTTTCAGTAGCGCCAGCAGGAGAAAGTACGTAACGAACGCGCCCACCGGCAGCGGGATGAGCCCGTACCAGTCCGGCCAGCTGACCGTGCCCGTGATGAACAGGAACGCGATCAGCCGAACGTCTGCTCTTGCCATCGTGCGAAGGACAACCAGGAGTGCGACGAGCAGCAGAGCCCAGAACCGGGTCTCTGCGACCAGGTCCCACGACAAGGTGAGCAAACCCTCGGAGTGATCGACACCGCGCTCGATGGCCCATGCCCAGTCCGCAGACCAGTCGAGCGCGAGCAGGACTCGTTGCACAGCTTGACCGATCACGGCGACCGCGCCGAGACCAGCCGACGCGAGGAGGATCGTCCGCGCGTACCTGGCGGCCTTTCCGTCGTACGCCGAGAGGATCGACCAGGTGACACCGGCCACCGCCGCGAGGCCGAAGAGTCCCTGCGTCATACCGACCGCGCCGGCGGCGACCGTCGCTGTGAGAACACCGCTGGACTCCTCGGTTAGCCAGAACACGAGGGCGCCGTTCGCCAGTCCCACTAGGAGAATGGCGCCGAACGACCACCATTGCCAGGAACGCGGCAGGCGCGGAATGCCGAAACTGATCGCGAGCATCAGCATCAGGACAAAGCCCGCCCCGGCCAGCACGTAGTGCTCCAACCGGACGACGAGCCGGACGAGAAAGAGTCCTATGACCAGGAGATCCGCACCGAGCACGGCCGCGAACGCGAACGCCACCGCGGTGCTGGCGGGCGGCGGCTCCTGCTCCGCCGCCCGTCTGAGGAGTGGCAGCAGGAGGGCGATCCCGATCAGGAACGGCGCGATGTCGGCCAGATAGCGCAGGATCTCGGTGAGCTCCCAATGCGCCCAGAGCCAACTCCCTAGCCGAAGCCGGAAGTCGGGACGCAACTCCACCTCGATCTGCTGTGGCGGCCCATGCTCATCCGCGTTGGGTTGCCATGCGAGGTGCTGGTCGTCCGGCCGATCGGTCGGCGTCGGCGAGACCCGCGCCAGCCTGAACTCACCGGTCACGAGCTCGACGCTCGACCACCGGGCCTGCCGCAGACCTGGCGCCTTGGGCGCGAACCGTACGACCCAACGGTCCCCCTCGACCTGGAGCTGCCAGAAGCCCAGCTCGTGGCTCGAGCGCCCCAGCAACCGCTCGGTCCGAAGCCGAAGGGTGAGCGTCGAGTTCTTGACCGAGACGGTCGGGAGTACGACCGGGACGGTGGGCGCCGCTCGACCGAACAGGCAGGCCAACGCTTCCGCCCGTCGGGGGTCGCGCACGTCCGAGAGGACGTCCGTCGAGCGCTGCCAGGTCCGGGGAACGGTCACCGTCGTCTGGGTGACCGCCTTGACCGGCGACTCGTCGGTTTGGAGCTCCAGCGTCGCGGCGACCGTGGCCTCGGCGAGCGATCCCGCGTCGCAGTCGGGTTCCACGGGGTCTACGGCAGCTAGTGCGGGCATGGTCGAAGCGAGCGCCATGATCGCCACGACGAGCCCGGCCCCAAGCCACCGCATCATCGGCACCTCTCCCGCCCCGTACCAACGAGACGGCGGACCGGCGAAGATGGTTACCGACCATTGACAAAATCAGATTTTATAAACAAACTCGTTCTTGCCATGAGAGACGTCCTGTACTTAGACCGGATCGAGCAGGCCGAGACCCTGCTCAAGCCGCAGCGCATCGAGGTGCTGCGGCAGTTGGCCGAGCCGCGAACGTGCAACGAGCTCGCGGATCGGCTGGGCCAAAGCCCTCAGCGCGTCTACTACCACGTGAAGCGCCTGGTCGATGCTGGACTGGTCGAGCAGGTGGCCGAGCGGAAGGTACGCGCGATCCACGAGGGCATCTATCAGGCCACCGCGCGTTCGTACTGGCTGTCGCCCCGCCTCGTCGGAAGGCTCGGCGGGGACCGGCAGAGCCAGGACGCGATGAGCCTCGACTACCTCCTCGACCTCACCGAAGAGGTCCACGCCGACGTCGGCGCCCTGGATCGCGACCAGGAGCTGCCCTCGATCGGCATCGCCGGGCACATCAGGATCCGGCCCGAGGAGCGTCAACAGTTCCTTGACGACCTTCAGACCATGCTGCAAGCCCTCTTCACCCGCTATGGCGGAGCCGAGGGCGACGCCTTCAAGCTCGCCCTCGCCTGCTATCCCAAGGGAGACACCGACAATGACTGACCCCATGACCATCCGCGCCAAGCTGGACGCGCCCCTCAAGGTCGTACGAGAAGCGCTCACCGACAAGAAGGCGCTCGAGACCTGGCTCGCCGAGCACGCCGAGGTCGAACTCCCCACCCGGTTCGAGTTCTGGGGCCGCTACACGCCCGAAGGCGACGCGCCGAACCAGACGCTGGTCCACGCCGACGACACCAGCCTGCGCTTCAGCTGGCTGCTCGACGGCGTCGAGACCACCACCGAGATCAGCCTCGCCGAAGAGGCCTCGGACAAGACGATCGTCACACTCACCCAGACGCACGTCGACCCGCAGGAAGCCATGGCTGAGGCGACTGTCATCGGCGTGCTCTATACGTACTGGGTTCTCGCCCTCGCCAACCTCGCCGACTACGTTGCCGGCCGAAAGATCACGGCGAGGGTCGACTTCACCACACCCGAGCTCCGGCAGGAGATCACGATCCACGCGCCCGTCGCCGAGGTGTACGACTCGCTGATCGACGACAAGAAGGCGAGCGAGTGGTTCGGGTTCCCGGTCGGGATCGAGCCGGAGGTCGGCGGACGGTTCGCGATGGGTGGGTTCGACAACCCGCACCCGGCGAAGATCGTCGACCTCGAGCCGAACCGCCGGATGTCGATCGACTGGGGCCCGAACGGCATCTCGACCTGGGAGCTCGACGGCTCCGAGGGCGAGACGCGGCTGACGTTCGTGCAGAGCGGTTTCGGCACGCCGCGGACGCCGTACGCCGCGTGGTGCGGCACGCTCGCCGGCATCGCCGAGCTGCGGCGGTACCACGAGCTGGAGAACTGGGCACCGATCTGGGTGGCGGCGTGAAGCGCCTCACCCTTGCCGCGGCGGCGACGATCCTGGTCGTCGGCGCCGCGGCGATGCCCGCCGAGGCACACGGATGGACAACCGCGTGGACGGCCTCGCCGCAGCCCGCGTTCGCCGGCTTCGAAGGGCCGAACTGGTCGCTCGACGGCTTCGCCAACCACTCCGTCCGCCAGGTTGTCCGCGTCACGGCGACCGGGTCGCTCGTACGGATCCGGCTCAGCAACGCGTACGGCAGCAAGCCGCTCGAGGTGGCGGGCGCGACGATCGCCCGCCCCTCGGTCGGGGCCGCGGTGGACAAGCGATCGATCCGGCGCCTCACGTTCGGTGGCCGTACGGCCACCACGATCCCCGCGGGTCGCGCTACGGCCTCCGACGCAGCGCTGATCCCCGTGCGGGCGTTGGAGAAACTCACGGTCACGCTCTACCTGCGCGAGCCGACCGGACCGGCGACGTTCCACGAGCTCGGGCTCGACCGGACCTATCGTGCGAACGGCGATCACCGTTCGGACGCCGGCGCCGGCGCGTTCACCGAGACGTCGAACGCCACGTACTTCCTCGCTGGCGTTGACGTTCTGGCCGCCCGGCACTCCGGAACGGTCGTGCTCTTCGGCGACTCCATCACCGATGGGTACGGCACCACCAGCGGCGCCGACAACCGTTATCCGGACGAGCTCGCCGAACGCATCGCCCGGTCGCACCAGCGCCACAAGCTCGCCGTCGCCAACGCCGGCATCTCCGGCAACCTGTTGCTCACCGACGTGCCTTGCTTCGCGGACTCGGGTCGGACCCGGTTCAGCCGCGACGTGCTCCAGCAACCGGACGTCCAGACGGTGGTCGTCCTGCTCGGCATCAACGACATCGGCACCGGTGGCCTGGACCTCGGTTGCGCCACGCCGCCGGTCGCGACCGCGCGGGCGCTCATCGCCGGGCAGCGCGAGCTGATCCGGGCCGCGCACGAAAGTGGGGTCAAGATCATCGGCACGACGATCCTGCCGATGAAGGGCACGCCGATGTACGACACCGTCGAGCACGAAGCGGTCCGGGACGCGTTCAACAGCTGGGTCCGGACGAGCGGAAGGTACGACGCGGTCGTCGACTTCGACAAGGTGCTGCGCGATCCGGCGAACCTCGACGCTCTGCTGCCGGCGTACGACTCCGGCGACCATCTGCACCCGAGTGACGCGGGCGCTCACGCCATGGCGAACGCGATCAAGCTCTCGTCACTGTGACGGACGCTCGACGAGCAGGCCGACGCCGAACGCGGCCAGCACGCCGCCTCCGCCGCGGAGGAGGTTGCGGGTGAGGCGGGCGTTCCGGACCAGGCCGCGAGCGGCACCGAAGAGGAACGCGTAGGCGAGCAGCGAAAGGAAGCCGCAGAGCGCGAAGACCGTTCCGAGCACGAACGCCTCGGCTCCGGAGCTTCCACTGTGCATGAACTGCGGGATGACGCTCGCGAAGACCATGACCGTCTTGGGGTTGGACAGGTCGCAGACGACCCCCTCGCGGAACGCGCGACGACTGGCGAGCTGGCTGCGTTCGGCCGGCTCGCCAGTCGCGTCGAGCGCGCCGAGGTCGCGGGTGAGCAGGAGCTTGACGCCGAGGTAGATGAGGTACGCGGCCCCGGCGATGCGAACGGCGTCGAAGACGACCTGCGACGAGACGAGCAGCGCGGTGAGGCCGACGACCGAGGCCGTCGCCCAAACCAGATCGGCCGTGAGCACACCGAGCGCGGTCACCACAGCCGCCCGCCGGCCGTGCGCGATCGCGCTCTTCATGGTCAAGACGACGGCCGGTCCGGGGATGATCACGAGAACGATCGCGAGCCCGGCGAAGGCGATCACATCAGCTGGCACCCAGGCAAGCTACACGGCGAGCGTGGGCTTGAGCTCCAGCAGGCGGGCGAGCAAACCGTTGATGAAGGCGGGAGACTCGTCGGTCGAGAGGTCGCGGGCGAGCTCGACCGCTTCGGCTATCGCGACCGGGTCCGGGATGTCCGGCGCGTAAAGGAGCTCGTACGCACCGAGGCGGAGGATGTTGCGGTCGACGGCCGGCATGCGGTCCAGCGTCCAGCCGACCGCGTGCTCCGCCAGCAATTCGTCGATGCGCGAGGCGTGCGCGTCGACGCCCTCCACCAAAGTCACCGCGTACTCCGGCACCGGCGGGTCGGCGTCGGAGAGCCGCTCCGCGAGGAGCTCGACCGGCGGCAGGTCGCGCGCCTCGGACTCGTAGAGCAGGTCCAGTGCTCGCTTCCGCGCCTTCGACCTAGCGGGCAAGTCAGACCCGGCCGAGGTAGTCGCCGGAGCGCGTGTCGACCTTGACTCTTTCGCCGGTGGTGAGGAACAGCGGGACCTGGATCTCGTAGCCGGTCTCCAGCCGCGCCGGCTTGGTGCCACCGGTGGAACGGTCGCCCTGTAGGCCGGGCTCGGTGTACTCGACGGTGAGCTCGACCGAGGCCGGCAGCTCGATGTAGAGCGGGTTGCCCTCGTGTACCGCGACGGTGGCGGTCTGGTTCTCGAGCATGAAGTGGGACGCCTCGCCGACGGTCTCGGGCGGCACGGGCAGCTGCTCGAACGTCGAGCCGTCCATGAACACGTACGACTGGCCGTCGTTGTAGAGGTAGGTCATCTCGCGCTTGTCGACGTTCGCCACCTCGACCTTCACGTCGGCGTTGAACGTCTTGTCGACCACCTTGCCCGACAGCACGTTCTTCAGCTTCGTCCGTACGACGGCGCCGCCCTTGCCGGGCTTGTGGTGCTGGAACCAGGTGACGCTCCACAGCTGGCCGTCGAGGTTCAGCACCATGCCGTTCTTCAGGTCGTTCGTCGTCGCCACGTTTTCTTTCTTTCGCTAGTCCAGGACGACGAGATCCTTCGTCGTCGGTGTGAGCAGCTCCGGCTCGCCATCGCGAACAACGAGCGTGTCCTCGATGCGGACCCCGCCGCGCCCCGGAAGGTAAACCCCCGGCTCGACGGTGACAGGAGTGCGATCTGCAAGCGTACCCGTTGCGTTCGCGGCGAAGAACGGGTCCTCGTGGATCTCCAGGCCCACGCCGTGCCCGAGACCGTGCGTGAAGTTGCCGCCCTGGCCGCCCGCCACGATCACGTCGCGCGCCGCGGCGTCGACGGCCGAGAGCGCGGAGCCGGGCTTCAGCGCCTCCCGGCCGGCTTGCTGGGCCGAACGTACGAGCTCGTGCAGCTCCCGCTGCCACGCCGCCGGCGCGGCACCGACGACGACCGTCCGGGTGCAGTCGGCGTGGTAGCCGGCGTGCCGAGCCCCGAAGTCGATCTTGAGGAAGTCGCCGCGCTCGACGACCCGATCGGTCGGCGAGTGGTGCGGGATCGCGGAGTTCGGCCCACTGGCCACGATCGTGCCGAACGCCAGCGCTTCGGCCCCCTCGGCGTAGAGACGACTCTCCAGGTCGCGCGCGATCTCCCGCTCCGAACGGCCGCTCAGCCTCGTCTCGAACAGCCCCTCGAGCGCCCGCGCCGAGATCGCGCAGGCCGTACGGAGCAGGTCGAGCTCGGTGTCGTCCTTGGTGTAGCGGAGCTTCTCGACGGCGCGCTCGAGCGAGACGACCTCGACGCCGTCGGAGAGCGTCGCGCGCTCGTCCAGGGTCAGGACGTGGGTCTCGACGCCGAGCCGGCCGACGTTCCCCGCGGTCAGCCAGCCCGAGACCGGAGCAAGCAGCGCGCGCTCGATGGTGATCTCGACGCCGTCGGTCTGGGTGGCGGCCTGGTCGCGGTAGCGGCCGTCGGTGACGAGGACGTCGGTGCCGTCGGCGCGGACGAGCAGCAGCCCGTGCGACCCGGTGAAGCCGGTCAGGTACCGGACGTTCAGCAGGCGGGTGACGAGGGCAGCTGGCACGTCGCGCTCGGCGAGGGTCGCTCGGAGCGCGTCGCGGCGGGCGGCGTGGGCGGCGTGGGCGGCTTGGTTGGCGGTCGGCACGTGCTCCACCCTCACGCGACACGGCACGCATCGCAAGTCGATCCGCGCCGCCTGTGGACAGTCTCAGTAGGCTTCCGCCATGCGGAACGGGTCCCCCGCCACCATCGCCGTCGCGGTCCTCGGCGGTTTCGCCGTGTTGGTCGTCGCCGGAATCTACGCGCCGACCCTGCTGGGACTGGCGATTCCGGTGCTGTTCATCGCGGTCGCCATCCTGCGCGGGCGGGCGAACGTGAAGGCACAGAAGGGGCTCCGCTCACCGGAGATGGCACCGAACCAGGGCCCCCTCCAGTCAGCGCAGGCGGCCCAGCCGGCTCCGCGGGTAGCGCCTCCCCCGCCGTGGTGGACCTCGCAGCAGGCGCAGCAGCCCGTCCCGACGATCCCGCCGCCTCCCCCGCCTCCCCCGATGCCGGCGACGCCGGTGGACCCGAACGACATCACGGTGTCACCGGACCTGCGTGCCCGGGTCGAGGTCCTGCGCAAGTCCGGCAAGACCGTCGAGGCGATCGGCGTGCTCCGCGAGGAGACGGGGATGGAGCTCTACCCCGCGAGCCGGTACGTGCTCGCTATCGAGGCGCCGTAAGCGCGGCGATCGCGCGCAGCGCCAGGCGGTAGGAGTCGAAGCCGAAGCCGGCGATCGTGCCTGTCGCGACGCCTGCCACGACGCTCGTGTGCCGGAACTCCTCGCGCGCGGCGGGGTTCGACAGGTGCACCTCGATCAGCGGCGCGGTCAGCATCGCGCAGGCGTCTCGGACCGCGTACGAGTAGTGCGTGAACGCCGCGGGGTTGAGCGCGACCGGAGTCTCCAGGTCAGCGGCCTCGTGCAGCCAGCCGATCAGCTCGCCCTCGTCGTTCGTCTGCCGTACCTCGACCTCCAGCCCAAGCTCGGCACCGACCTTCGCGCACTCGGCGGCCAGGTCGGCGAACGTCTCGTGCCCGTACACGTCGGGCTCGCGGACGCCGAGTCGGTTGAGGTTGGGACCGTTCAGAACGAGGACTCGCACGTGGCCAGCCTAGGGCCAGCTACGCTCAGCCCGTGACCGATGTCCTCATCGTCCTCGCCGTGGCGGCGGTCGTGATCCTGGTGCTCATCGGCGTCCGGGCCTCGAACCGCGCGCGCGCCGAGGTGCCCAGCGGCCCCGACCCGCGGCGTGAGGCCCTGATGCGCCAGCCGCTCAGTCCCGGCCTGGTGGCCCGGATCACCGAGCTGTGTACGGCGGGGCGCAAGATCCAGGCGATCAAGGAGCTGCGCGAGGTCACCGGCCTGGGCCTGAAGGACGCGAAGGACCTGGTCGAGGCCATCGAGGCCGGCCACCGCCCGGCGCCGCTCGTCCAGGGCGAGATCGTCGCGGAACGCCTCCACCGGCCGGACCTGGCCGACCGGGCCCGCAAGCTGATGGCCGACGGTCAGGAAGTCCAGGCGATCCGGCTGGTCTGCGACGAAACGGGCATGGGCATCGCCGACGCGCAGAAGTTCGTCAAAGCGCTGTAGCTCATGGCGACCCTCGCGACGCGTCGGCCGCGAGCGGCCTAGCGGCTTCTGGTCGCAGTGCTCGGCGTCTTCGGGTGGCCCTGCGGCGATCAGACTGCGGCCTTCGGCCGGAAGGGTTCGTCCTCGGACCCCGGAAGCCGAAGCCGCCGAGCTGTGGTGGCGAGGTTGTCAGTTCTCTGCAGCGATCAGGCGGGCGTAGGCGGCGCGGAGGAGCTCGTCGGACGGGCCTTCGAGCAGCCCGGGCTTGGCGAGGCCGTCGAGCACGATGAACCGCAGGAGATCACCGCGGGTCTTCTTGTCCACGCGCATGCCGGCGAGCAGCGCGTCGTAGTCGCCGTCGTACGAGGTCGGCAAGCCCAGCGCCGTCAGCACCGTGCGATGGCGGTCCGCGGTCTCGTCGTCCAGGCGGCCGGCCAGCCGGGCCAGCTCGGCCACGAACACCATGCCCACCGCCACCGCCCGGCCGTGTCGCCAGCGGAAGTGCTCGACGCGCTCGATGGCGTGCGCGAGCGTGTGCCCGTAGTTCAGGACCTCGCGGCCCATCCCCCCGCCGTGGAGCGCGGCGGACTCGGTGAGGTCGTCGGAGACCACCGTGGCCTTCACGCGGATCGAACGTTCGACCAGCTCGTGCGTCAGCGGCCTGTCCGGCAGCACCGCCGAAGCGAGGTCCGACTCGATCAGGTCGAGGATCACCGGGTCGGCGATGAAGCCGCACTTCACGACCTCGCCCAGCCCCGCGACGTACTCATCGGAAGGCAGCGTGGCGAGCGTCGACAGGTCGCAGAGCACGCCGGCCGGCTCGTGGAACGCGCCGACGAGGTTCTTGCCCTCGGGGATGTTGATGCCGGTCTTGCCGCCGACCGCCGCGTCGACCATGCCGAGCAGACTCGTCGGAACCTGCACGAGGCGAACGCCGCGCAACCAGGTCGCCGCGATGAAGCCAGCGAGGTCGGTCGTCGCTCCCCCGCCGACGCCGACGATCGCGTCCGAACGGGTGAAGCCCGCATGCCCGAGCAGCGACCACGCCTCGGCCGCCACGGATGCCGTCTTCGCGTCCTCGGCGTCGGGCACCACGATCGGCAGCACCTCGACGCCAGCCAGCGAGTCGCCGATCCGTTTCGCCAACGGGGCAAGGGAGATCGGGTGAACGATCGCGACCCGGCGGGTCGAGTTCCCCAGCAGCGCGGGCAGTTCGCCCAGCAGGTCGTGCCCGACCAACACCTCGTACGGCGAGGCGGCGTCAACGGGGATCCGTGCCGTCACGAGAGCGCCTTGCTGATCTCGTCGACGATGTCCTCCGGTGTCCGGCGGCTGGTGTCGACCACGACCGTGGCGACCTCCGCGTAGAGCGGCCGCCGAGCGTCCATCAGCTGCTTCAACCGCCCACGCACGTTGCCCAACAGCAGCGGCCGCGAGTTGTCCAGGCCCACCCGCTTCGCCGCGTCCGTCAACGACACGTCGAGGAACACCACGCGTTGCCCAGCCAGCAGAGCGCGAGTCGTCGGGTCCAGCACCGAGCCGCCGCCGAGCGACAGGACTCCGTCGTGCGACGACAGCGCGGCAGCGATCGCGGCACGTTCCAGCGAACGGAAATGCGGTTCGCCTTCGGTCACGAAGATGTCCGCGATCGTCGCACCGGCCGAGGCCTCGATATCGGAGTCGGTATCCCGAAACCCCACCCCGTAACGAGAGGCGAGCAACGAGCCCACCGTCGACTTCCCCGACCCGGGCGGACCGACGAGGACTGCGCGCGGCGCCATCAACGGATCTTCAGGTTAGCGAGGTAACCCTCGACGTTGCGACGCGTCTCAGCGACGGAGTCGCCGCCGAACTTCTCCAGCACCGCGTCGGCCACCACCAGAGCCACCATCGCCTCGGCGACCACACCGGCCGCGGGCACAGCGCAGACGTCCGAACGTTGGTGGTGCGCACGCGCCTCTTCGCCGGTCGCGACGTCGACCGTCCGCAGCGCGCGCGGCACCGTCGAGATCGGCTTCATCGCGGCCCGGACCCGCAGCACCTCGCCGGTCGACATGCCGCCCTCGGTCCCGCCGGAGCGGCCGGACGTACGCCGGATGCCGTCCGAGGTGAGCTCCATCTCGTCCTGCGCGGCGGACCCTCGAGTCCGCGCGAGCTCGAAGCCGTCGCCGACCTCGACGCCCTTGATCGCCTGGATGCCCATCAGCGCGCTGGCCAGCCGCGCGTCCAGCCGGCGGTCCCAATGCACGTGGCTGCCGAGGCCAGGCGGGAGCCCGTACACGACGACCTCGACGACGCCGCCGAGCGTGTCGCCCTCCTTCTTCGCCGTGTCGATCTCGCGGACCATCGCCTCGCTCGTCGCCGGGTCGGCCGCGCGGACCGGGTCGGCGTCGACGCGTTCGAGGTCGTCGGGGCCGGGGAGCGTGCCGTACGGGGCGCGTACGGTGCCGAGCTCGACGACGTGGCTCAGCACTTTCGCGCCGAGGACCTGGTCGAGGAACTGCCGCGCCACCGCGGCGAGCGCGACGCGGGCGGCGGTCTCGCGGGCGCTGGCCCGCTCGAGGATCGGCCGCGCCTCCTCGAAGCCGTACTTCTGCATGCCGGCCAGGTCGGCATGGCCCGGACGGGGTCGGGTCAAGGGCGCGTTACGGGCGAGCGCGTCGAGCTCGGCTTCGTCGACCGGGTCGGGCGACATGACCTGCTCCCACTTCGGCCACTCGGTGTTGCCGATGCGCAGCGCGACCGGGCTGCCCATCGTCACGCCGTGCCGGACGCCGCCGAGGAACTCCAGGTCGTCGCGTTCGAACGACATCCGCGCGCCGCGGCCGTGGCCGAGCCGACGACGGGCGAGCTCGTGGGCGACGTCGGTCGAGGTGACCTGGACGCCTGCGGGGAGACCTTCGAGGATCGCGACGAGGGCGGAGCCGTGCGACTCGCCCGCGGTAAGCCAGCGGAGCATGGTGCCAATTCTCCCATTCAGCGGTTGCTGACGTACCAGCGGGCGAGGTCGCCCGCGGCGAGCAGCGCGACGAACCAGCCGCCGACGAGGAACGGGCCGAACGGGATCGCGGTCTTCCGCCCGGCACGCTTGGCCGCCATCAGCACGAGGCTGGTGAGGCCGCCGAGCACGAACGCGCCGAACACCCCCACGACGAGGTGGCCGATCCCGTACCAGCCCAGCGTGAGTCCGAGCAGGCCGGCGAGCTTGACGTCGCCGAAGCCCAGGCCGGCCGGGTAGATCAGCTCGAGCAGCGCGAAGAACCCCCACAGGCCGGCGCCGCCGAGTGCTGCCCAGAGCAGCCGGTCCCACCCGCCGGTGGCGAACGCGGCGATCAGCAGGAGGACGGCGACGACGGGGTAGGACGGGAGCACGACGGCGTTCGGGAGCAGCTTGACGCGGATGTCGACGTACGAGACCAGCACGCCGACGAAGACCGTGTAGAGAACGGCCGGCAGCACGGGGTCGAGGCCGAGCCGCCAGGCCAGGATCGCCGCGGCGAACGCCGTACACAGGATCGAGACCAGGTGCAGCTGCGGCCAGGCGGCGAGCTGCCTGTACGGGACCTTGGTCTCGCCGTCGGGCAGGTCGGGCTCCGGCAGCCGTGCGATCCAGGCCGGGATCAGGACACCGGACATCCCGCCGGCGAGCACGCAGCCGACGAGGAGCACCAGCCCGACCGTCACGGGCCGCGAGCCTACGCGATCTCGCCCACCCCGGCCGGCGCCGCTTGTGGACAGTGCCAGTGAGGCGCCAGCGATCCGTGGCAGCCTGGCCCGGACACGAGAAGCGGAGGCACCGATGACGAGCATGCCCGGGATGGTGCGGAGGCCTGCCGGCGAGGCACTGCGGATCCTGTTCAACGCCGAGGAGGGCGAAGGCACGGTCGGCGTCGTCGAGATGATCATGGATCCCGGCATGAGCGGCCCACCGCTACACGTCCATCCGACGCACGCCGAGGCGTTCTACGTCGTGTCCGGCGAGCTCAGCTTCCAAGCTCGGCTGCCCGAGTGGTCCGAGGCCGGCCGCGCTACGCGGATGGTCGGTCCACCGATGACACCACCGAGCTAGCGCCACCCCCGATAAAGAGGAGTCAGACATGGGAAAGATCGTCGCGTCGGTATGGATCACGCTCGACGGCTTCGTCGCGGACGCCAATGGTGAGATGGACTGGCTGCAGATCGACGAGCAGATGATGCGGTACGAGCAGGACTACGTCGACAACGCCAGCGCGCTGCTGCTCGGCCGCGGCACGCATGCCGACTTCACGAGCTACTGGCCGAACGCCGCCACCGACCCGAACGAGGACGAGGCGACCCGGACGTACGCGCGCCGGCTCGACGCGCTGACCCGGTACGCGGTGTCGAAGAGCGGCAAGATCGCCGCATGGGAGGGCACCCAGCGGCTGGAGTCGGTCGACCAGTCGACGGTCGACAAGCTCAAAAGCGAGCACGACGGCGACATCGTCATGTACGGAAGCCTCAGTGTGGTCGACGCGCTGGCGTCGATCGGCGCGATGGACGAGTACCACCTGCTCGTACACCCCGTCTTCCTCGGAGCCGGCAGGCCGTTCTTCACCAGGCGACTGCCGTTACGACCGATCTCCTCCGAGCGGTTCGACTCCGGCGTGGTCCTGCACCGTTTCGCGCCCGCCTAGAGGGCGGCGGGAGAACCGCATCGTCCCGTCGTCGATCCGCCCGTGCCGCAAGCGGATCAGGTCGTGCGCGTAGCTCATCCCGAGCTGCCACGGAGCGCGCGACCCCGACCGAGGGAACGTGTCGATGGACCGGAGTACGTACCCCGCCTGGAAGTCCAGCAGGGGCCGCTCGGACACGGTCGGATCTTCGTTCGCCGGCGCGAACTGGTCGTAGCCGCGGGCGTCGAGGTGGCGCAGCATCCGATCGTGTACTCCGACACCAGGTCGGCCTTCAACGTCCACGACGCGTTCGTGTACCCGATCGTGAACACGAAGTTCGGCACGTCGCTGAGCATCATGCCCTTGTACGCCATGGTCTTCGGCAGCTCGACGACCCGCCCGTCGACGACCAGCTCGATGCCGCCGAACGCAAGCAGCCGCAGCCCGGTCGCGGTGACCACGATGTCCGCGTCGAGGTCGGCGCCCGAAGCCAGCCGCACGCCCGATGGCGTGAACTCCGAGATGACGTCGGTCACCACCGAAGCTCGGCCACGGCGAACGGCCGGAACAGATCGCCGTCCGGCACGAAGCACAGCCGCTGGTCCCACGGGTTGTAGCGCGGCTTGAAGTGGGTGTCCACGTCGAAGCCGGGCGGCAGCTGCTTGACGGCGGCGTCGCGGAGCAGCGCCTTCACGCGATCGGGCCGGCGCCGAGCCAGCTGGTAGAAGAACGTGCTGATCAGCACGTTCTTCCACCGCACGAAGAAGTACGCCCGGCGCGGACCGAGCCAGCGGCGGAGCTTGATCGCGAGGGCGTCCTCCCTCGGCAGCGTCGAGACGTACGACGGCGACCGCTGCAGCATCGTCACGTGCGCGGCGCGCTCGGCCATCGCCGGCACCAAAGTGACGGCCGTCGCGCCGCTGCCGATCACCACGACCCGTTTGTCGGTGTAGTCGAGATCCTCCGGCCAGTGCTGCGGATGCACCACGGGGCCACCGAACCGTTCGATGCCGGGGAACGGAGGCTGGTGGCCGGCCTCGTAGTGGTAGTAGCCGCTGCACATGTACAGCAGGGACGCGGTCACCACGACCGGCTCGCCCTCGTGCGTGGCCTCGATCGTCCAGCGCGCGTCCTGGGTCGACCAGGAAGCGCGAACGACCCGATGTCCGAACCACACATGACGATCGACCCCGGCCTCGTGCGCCGTGTCGCGGACGTACTGCAGGATCGCCGGGCCGTCCGCGATCGACTTCGCGTCGGTCCACGGCCGGAACCGATACCCGAGCGTGTTCATGTCCGAGTCGGAGCGCACGCCCGGGTAGCGGAACAGGTCCCAGGTGCCGCCGATGGCGTCGCGCGCCTCGAGGATCGCGTACGTACGACGCGGGAACGCGGCCTGCAGCTGATGCGCCGCCCCGATGCCGGACAGGCCAGCGCCGACGATCACCACATCGAAGTGGGTCACCGGCCCTTCCCCTTCGTCGCCCACAGGCGTTTCTGGACGGCCATGATCGCCTGGTAGGCGTGCGTCGGTGCGATGCGGGACAGCGCGTCGATCAGGTAGGCATCCGAGCCGATCAGGATCCGCGCCCTGCCGCGTTCCATCCCTTGATGGATGATCTCGGCCGCCTTGTCCGGCGAGGTCATCGTCACGGCGTCGAACTCCGCCACCAGCTGGTCCTTCGTCCGACCCAGGCCCGTCGGGTCCTTGCGTATGCGGGCGTTGCGGGCGATGTTCGTCGTGATGCCGCCGGGATGGATCGTCACGGCACGTACGCCAGTGCGCCGCAACTCCTGCCGCAGCGACTCGGTGAAGCCGCGGACGGCGAACTTCGCAGCGCAGTATGCGGTTTGGTACGGCACACCGACCAGCCCATAGACGCTCGACGTATTGACGATCGCCCCCGAGTTCTGCTCGACGAGCAACGGGAGGAACGCGCGAGTTCCGTTCACGACGCCGTGGAAGTTGATGTTCCACAGCCACTCGTCGTCCTCCGGAACGGCCTCCAGCAGAGACGAGGTGACGGCGACGCCGGCGTTGTTGAAGACGGCCGCGAGCGGTACGGGAAGCCATTCCCGTACCTCGGCGGCGAAGCGATGGACGTCGTCGGAGTCGCGTACGTCCAGCACCCGGGTCAGGACACGAGCCGCCCAGAGACGACGCGGTCTCCTTCAGCCCCGCCTCGTCGACGTCCGCGATGGCCACCGGCGACCCGAACCGGGACAGCCGCTGCGCCAACGCGCGGCCGATGCCCGACGCCGCGCCCGTGATCATGACCGGCCGGCCGGTGACACTGGTCCTACGCGGTGGCATCGCTCTTCCTCCTGGCGTGGTCGTCGATGAGATCGAGCAGCTTCGGCCACGCCGCGTGGGGAAGGTCGTGCCCCATGCCGGGGATCGTCTCCAGCCGCGCGCCAGGGATCGCACGAGCCGTCGCCGCACCACCGGTGGGGTTGACCATCCGGTCGCGGTCGCCGTGGATCACCAACGTCGGCGCGGTCACGTCTCTGAGCATCGCGGTCCGGTCGCCGGATCGGAAGATCGCGCCCAGCTGGCGGCCCACTCCGGCCGACGACGGATCGCGATCCCAAGCACCGCCGGCCAGCTCCCGTACGTACTCCTCGTTGAACGGGAAGCCGTGCGAGCCGATATGCCGAAACAGGCGTACGGCGCGGGCCTCGGCCTCGGCGCGAGAACGGGCGCGGCCACGCATCAGCCGCCACGTCGACAGCGCCGGCCGCCCGATCCAACGCGCACCGGTGGTCGACATGATCGACGTCAACGTACGAACACGCCGCGGGTACCGTGCGGCAACCGTCTGCGCGATCATGCCGCCCATCGAGATGCCGGTGAGGTGGGCGTCGGCGACACCGAGCTGATCCAGCAGCCCGATGGTGTCGTCGGCCAGGTCGGCGAGGTCGTACTGCCCGTCCGGCCAACGCCCCATGATGATCGCGCCGAGAGTCGGAGGCCGGAACCGCGGATGCGTCGACCGGCCGGCGTCGCGGTTGTCGAACCGGATCACCCGGAAGCCGCGGTCGGCGAGCTCGACACAGAACGGCTTGGGCCAGCTGTACAGCTGCTGTCCCAAACCGGCGATCAGGAGGAGCGGATCGCCTTCCGCATCGCCGAGCTCGTCGTACGCCAACGTGATGCCGCGCCCGACCTCGACCAACTTCTCCGTCACGAACGCGCTCCCGTCGTCGACGCTGTGTCGTTGGGCAGCACCCGGGTCGCGCGGCGATGAACGACCGCGATGCCGCCCTTCGCCGGCGCGTTGGCGACGCCGCGGGAGCGCCACCGTTCGTCCGGCTCGCTCGTCGGCACGAGCGAGAAGTCGCGCAGCATCGTGCGCAGCACCACGTTCATCTCCATCGACGCGAACGCCGCACCGAGGCAGCGACGGATGCCACCGCCGAACGGGATCCAGTGATGCAGGTCGGGCTTCGTGCCCAGGAACCGCGACGGGTCGAACGCGCGCGGGTCGGGGAACACCGCCGGGTCGTCGTGGATGAGGTCGATGCTGACCAGCACGTTGCGTCCCTTCGGCACCGTCCAGCGACCGAGCTGCATCTCTGACTTGATATGCCGGCCGACGAGATCGATGACCGGCCGGACCCGCTGCACCTCGATGATCGTGGCCTCGCGCAGCTCCTTGCCGCCGGCGTCCACCTCGGCGACCAGGTCGTGCAGGACGTTCGGATGCCGGCGGAGTCGTTCGACCAGCCAGGCGAGCGTCGTCGCGGTCGTCTCGTGGCCGGCGGCGAGCAGCGTGAGCAGCTGGTCGGCGAGATCCCTTCGGGACATGGCCGAGCCGTCCTCGTACCGGCTCTGCAGCATCATCGCGAGCACGTCGTTGCGCTCGTCGAGGTGCTCGTCGGGGTGCTCGTCCCGTTCGGCCTTGTCGATGAGCCGGTCGACGATCGCGTCGTACCGCTGGCGCGCGGCGCGGTACCGGCCCCACGGACTCCAGCGCCCGCCGCCCTGCGGGATCGGCAGGAACAGCAGCTTCGAGCCGAGGGCCACCATGCGCGGCAGCAGGTCCCGGAGCTCCTCGAGCTCGGCACCGTCGGCGCCGAAGACGGCGCGCAGGATCGCGTTCAGCGTGATCCGCGCGGTCGACGGCAGGACCGGGAACGGGCGGCCTTCGGGCCAGGTCGCCAGCTCTCGAACGGTCTCGTCCTCGACGAGCTGCTCGAACGCGGCCAGCCGGCGACCGTGGAAGGGCGGGATCAGCAGCTTGCGCTGGGAACGGTGGTCGTCGCCCTTCAGGGCGAACAGCGAGCCGGGACCGAGCACGCGGCCGAGGTTCGGCTCGAGCGTCTCCGCGACGTCGGTGCTGGCCTGGAACAGCTGCCGGATCTCCGCGGGGTTGCTGATCACCGGGGCGTCGCCGAACGGCGGGAGGTGGATCGTGAACGCGTCGCCGTACCGCTCTCGCAGCTTCCGCATGCCGCGATGCGGCTGGGTGAGCGTCGCGATCGCCTGTACGAAGCGCGGCGTGGACGGACTGGGTGGAAGCGTCGTCATGGACCAACTCCAACCTGGTACGGTCGCGTACCAGGGACGGTACGCTGATGTACCAGCACGGCACAAGACCTCGACGACGGTGACGAAGATGACGACCCAGCTCCTGCGAACCGGCGAACCCTATCGCCAGCGGCTGCTCGACGGCCTGGGCGAGTCGATCGTCGCGATCGGCTACCCGGAGACGACCGTGGCCGACGTGGTCCGTCGTGCCCGGACCTCGCGGCGTACGTTCTACGAGCACTTCGGCAGCAAGGCCGAGTGCCTGATCGCGTTGCTGAACGAGGCGAACGTGGAGATGATCCGCGGCATCGAGGCCGCGGTCTCCCCCGAGGCGTCGTGGCAGGTGCAGGTACGGCAGGCGATCGAGGCCTGGATCGGGCACGCCGAGTCGGCACCGTGGATCGTGGTGAGCTGGATCCGCGACATCCCCGCGCTCGGCATCCCGGGGCGTGCGCTGCAGCGGGAGATGATGGACGCGTTCGTACGGATGGTGCAGGTGCTGAGCTCGACGGAGGCCTGGCGGGCGACCCGTCCCGGCGGCGTGGACCGCGGCCTCGCGCTGATCCTGCTCGGCGGGTTGCGTGAGCTGATCGCGACGACCGTCGAGGAAGGCGGTCGACCCGCCGACATCCTGGAGGTGTCGGTCCAGGCGGCGCTCGCCTTGCTCGCGCCGGTCTCACAGCCCGCGCAGGAAGTCGAGTAGCGCCTCGTTCACGACCTCGGGCCGCTCCTGCTGGGTCCAGTGGCCGCAGCCGGGTACGTCGACGACCCCGCGCAGGTTCGGCAGCATCGCCCTCGCCCGGTCGTCCATCGCGTAGAACGTGCGCACGACGTCGTTCTCCCCGCTGATGTACAGCGACGGCGGCGTGATCTTGGCACCTTCCCAGGCCGCGGTCAGCGCCCAGTTGCGGTCGATGTTGCGGTACCAGTTCAGGCCGCCGGTGAAGCCGCTCGCGGTGAACGCGTCGACGAACGTCGCGAAGTCCTCCTGCGTGAGCCAGGACGGCAACGTGTCGCGCGCGCCACCACCGGCACCGCTTTCGCCGCCGAAGATCCGGTGCAGCGTGGCCGAGACGTCCTTGCCCAGGCTGGCATCCGCGACGCCCGGCTCCTGGAAGTAGTTCTGGTAGAAGTTCTCTCCGAACCGCTGCTTGCTCAGCGTCAGCGGCGGAATCGTCGGACGTGGGAGCGGCGGCACGCTGACGCCGACCACTCCGCGGACGACGTCGGGGCGCATCAGCGCCGTGTGCCACGCGACCGCGGATCCCCAGTCGTGACCGACGACGACGGCTCGTTCCTCGCCGAGCTCACCGATCAGCGCGACGACGTCGCCGACCAGGTGGAAGATCGTGTACTGGTCGATGCCGTCGGGCCGGTCGGATGCCCCGTACCCACGCTGGTCCGGCGCGACCGCGTGGAAACCGGCGGCCGCGAGCCCGTCGAGCTGATGGCGCCAGGAGTACGAAGTCTCGGGAAAGCCGTGCAGCATCAGAACGAGCGGGCCTTCGCCCTGCTCGCGCACGTGCACGGTGATGTCGTTGATCTTGACGTCGCGCTGCTGCAAGGCTCGTCTCCCCGTGTCTTGTCGATCGTCAGCCGGGCTGCCAGACCGGCCCGTCCGCGGTATCGGTCACTGTCACGCCGAGCTCGGTCAGCTGACCGCGGAGCCGGTCGGCCTCGGCCCAGTCCTTCCCGGCGCGGGCAGCCGTACGAGCGGCAACCAGTCGTTCGATCTCCTCGACCGGTAGCTCCCCCGCCGACTCCGTCACGTCGACCACTCCGGCGTCGAGCTCGTCGAGCGAGAGACCCAGCAGGAGGTCCGCGGCACCCGCGAGCACCGCCTTCTCCGCGTCGGACAGCGCGTCCGAACGCAGCGCTCCATGCAGAACGGCCAACGCACGCGGCGTATGCAGGTCGTCCGACACCGCGGCGTCGAGCTCCTCGAGAGACTCCAGCGCGGGGCCGGTCAGCTTGGCCCGCGCGTCCTCGTACGTGGACACCGAAGGCAGCGGCCGCAGCGGCGCGACCCGGGCGAGCAGCCGTCGGTACGCACCCGCCGCGCTCGACAGGCCGGCGTCGGTCAGGTCGAGCTGGCTGCGATAGTGCGCGGTCAGCAGGAAGTACCGGAACGCCAACGGGTGCGACGTTCTCGCGAACTCCGCCAGCGTCGGCATCTTCCCGCCGGACTTGGCGATCTTCCGTCCGTTCGACACCAGGAACTCGTTGTGCATCCACAACGGCACCCACGGTGTGCCCTCGGAGAGGTACGCCTCGCTCTGCGCGATCTCGTTCGGGTGATGGATCTCGCGGTGGTCCACTCCCCCGGTGTGGATGTCGAAATGCCTTCCCAGCAAGGCGATACTCATCACCGAGCACTCCAGATGCCAGCCCGGCACGCCCGGTCCCCACGGCGAGTCCCAGCGCATGATGCGCGGCGAGTCCGGCGGATCCGTCCGCCACACGGCGAAGTCCGCGGCGTTCCGCTTGCCCTCGACGGTCGCCACGCGGGCACCCTCGAGCGAGCCCTCGGCGGGCTTCAGCGCGAGCGCGCCGTACGACGGCGAGCGCGAGGTGTCGAAGTACAGCCCGGACGGCAGCGCGTACGTGAACCCGTTCGACTCGATCTCCCGGGCGAAGTCGATCATCTGCGGCACGTAGTCCGACGCGCGCGGGTAGTCGTGCGCCGGCAGCACGTTCAACGCGGCCATCGCGTCGAAGTAGACCTGCGTGTAGTGCGCGGTGACCTCCTGGACCGTGCGCCCCTCGCGCCGCGCCCCGAGCTCGACCTTGTCCTCGCCCTCGTCGCCGTCACCGACCGCGTGCCCGACGTCGGTGATGTTCACGACCTGCGTGACGTCGTAGCCCTTCCACGCGAGCACACGGCGCAGCGTGTCGCTGAACACGTACGGCCGCATGTTGCCCAGGTGCGGATCGGCGTAGACCGTCGGTCCACAGGAGTACAGGCCCACGCGCTGTCCCGCCGGCACGGCGAAGTCCTCGGCCTGCCGTCCCATCGTGTTGAACAGCTTCAGCGGGGTCGCGTCACTCACGAAGGTCAGAGTACGTAGCCCGGGCGGAAGACGTTGCCCGGGTCGTACTTCGCCTTCGCGGCCCGCAGCCGCTTGAGGTGCGTGCCGAAGTACGAGGAGCCGCCCGGTCGCGCCGGCTCGAGGTAGTTGACGTACGCGCCGGCCGACGACGCGCGGACCGAGGCGTGGCTCTCGCGAACCCACTTCTCCGCTGCCGCCGTGGTCGTCCGGCCGGGCTCGGCGTACCACTGGATCGTCGCGAACGCCGACCGCCACGGGAACGCGGTCACGTCCGGCCCGACTCGTCCGGCCGCTCCGCCGAGCGGGTCGAAGATCGCGTCCGCCTGCAGCTTCGCGGTCACCGCGCGGTTGACGACAGCGAGGACGGCGTCGATGCCGGCCGCGGGGATCGGCGCCTTCAGGACGTCGCTGCCGGCGAAGAACGTCACCCGGTCCGAGCCACCGAGCGGGCCGAGCTTCCGGTTGCGCTTGATCGACGTTCCGCTCGGGTCCTTGCCGACCGCCGCGACCAGCTTGGCGAGCTGGTCGGTCGGGTCGTTGTCGAACGTCACGCCGAACACCACCGCGGACCGGCTCCCGCCCGACGTCGTCTGCAGGTGCAGGTTTGCCCACACGCTGTCGCCGACGGCACGCATCCTGTTCTGCCAACCGCGCAGCACCGCACCGGCGTTGGACCACGACCAGGTCGCGCGGAACGAGGAGAAGGTCGGCGAGGGGAACGTCTTCATTTGGAACGCGGTCACCACGCCGAACGTGCCGCCGCCACCGCCACGACAAGCCCAGAACAGCTCGGCGTCGTGGTGGGCGTCGACCGTACGGATCTTCCCGTCCGCGGTGACGAGCTGCAGCGACTGGATCGCGTCGCACGTCAACCCGAACTTGCGGGTGGCCAGGCCCTCGCCGCCGCCGAGCGCGAGACCCGCGATCCCGACCGTCGGGCAGGTGCCGCCCGGCACGACGCGGCCGCGCGCACCGAGCACGGAGTAGATGGACCCGAGCTGTGCGCCGGCACCGATCCGCGCCGTGCCCGTGCCGACGGTGATGCCGGCCATCGGGCGGACGTCGAGCACCAGCCCGCCCGCGCGCGTCGACGCGCCGACGTAGGAGTGGCCGCCGCTGCGCGACACGATCGGGACGCCGTACCTGCGCGCGAACGCGATCGACTCGGCGACATCCGCGGGCTCGGCGCAGCGCACGACAGCGCTCGGCTTCACGTTGTCGAAGCGCGGGTTGAACAGCTTGCGGTCGGTGTCGTACGCGGGGCCCGAGCGGAGCAGGTCGCCGCGCAGCCCCTTGGCCAACGCGTTCCAGTCCGACGCCGCCGGTGCGGTCGCGCGGGCCGTCGCGACCGGGCCGGTCGCCGTCGGTGCGGGAACCGGCGAGGTCGAGAATGTCGGGGTGGCGCTGGGCCGCACCGGCGTGGGGGTCGGACCCTGCGGGTTCGGCGCGCTGCTCGTCGGTGTCTTCGAGGGCAGGTCGGCCCCACCGTTGCCCGGCTTGCTACCGCAGCCCGCCGCTATCGTGGCGCCCGCGAGCGCCGCGAGGCGCAATACGGTCCTGCGGTCAGGTCCCCGTTCGTTCGTCACGATCCCATCTTGCTCGCAGCGCGGCGATACCGCTGGAACGCATCGCGGCGAGCGGCGCGGGCGTACGTTCCGTCATCAGCTCGACCTGCAACGCCGCCTGGTGCACGAGCAGGTCGAGGCCGCCGACCACGATCCGGCCGGCCTGCTCCCCCGCAGCCGCGAGCGTCGTCGGCCACGGGTCGTACAGCGCCTCGAAGATCGTGCTCGCGTGTTTCACCACGGTGTCGGCGACCACCGCCGAGGCGGCGTCGGGAACGGTCGACATCGCGACGTCGACGGCGTCGACCGAGCCGAGGTCGTCGAACGACACCAGCGCGACCTCGACGCCGCAGCGTTCCGCGACCGCCAGCAGCTCACCCGCCGTCGCGGCGTTCCGCGCGACCGCCGTCATCGTCGTAGCGCCGAGCGACGTGAGGGCGGCGACGGCCGAGCAGGCCGTCGCGCCAACGCCCAGCACCAGCGCGGACTCCACCGCGTCGACGCCGCGTTCGCGCAACGCCGCCACCATGCCCGGCACGTCGGTGTTGGTGCCGCGCCGCCGGCCGTTCTCGTCGATGAGCAGCGTGTTGACCGCGGTGACCGTGCGCGCGACCTCGTCCACCTCGTCGCACAACGGGATCGCCGCGCGCTTCAACGGCATCGTCAGAGACAGCCCACGCCAGGAGGCGTCCAAACCGTCGACGAACGCGGCCAGCCCGGCCTCGTCCACCTCGTGCGCGGTGTACGCCCAGTCCAGCCCGAGCTCCGCGTACGCGGTCAGGTGCAGCACCGGCGACAACGAGTGCGCGATCGGCTTGCCCAGGACCGCACAGTGATGCTGCGAAGAGCTCAGCATCGCCCGCTGTGGTCTCGGCACCATTGCTGGAACTGCTGTGCGTACAGCTCGAACTGCTCGCCGTCGACGGCGAACTTCGTCTCGCCCGTGTCCGGGTTGACCGTGACGAAGAAGTGCCAGTCGCCAGGCGTCGGCTCGAGCGCCGCGATCAGCGCGTCCTCACCCGGCGCGTTGATCGGACCCGGCGGCAAGCCGACGTACTTGTAGGTGTTGTACGGGTTCGTGCTGGCCCGGTCCTTGGCCGTACTCGACACCTTGTCGAACCTGTTGACGGCGTAGTGCACGGTCGAGTCCAGCTGCAGCTTCGTTCCCTTGGCGAGCCGGTTGTAGATGACCCGCGCCACCTTGCCGAAGTCCTCCGGGCGGCGCGCCTCGGCCTGGACCAGGCTGGCGACGACCATGACCTCGTACGGCGACCGGCCCACGGTCTTGGCGCCGCTGGCGATGTCGAGCCCGTCCGCGCTGGCCTCTTCGTTGAACCGCTCGACCATCTGGGTCAGCAGCGTCTCGGCCGTCGTGCCGGGGTCGATGTCGTACGTGGCGGGGAACAGGAAGCCCTCGGCCTTGCCCTTCGCCCACGACGGCAGACCCAACCCGGCCGGGTTCTTGAGCACGGCGTCGAAGTCCTCGCGCGGAAGCTTGGTCTGCTTGGCCAGCGTGTCCAGGATGGCCTTGAGCCGGAGGCCCTCCGGGATCGTCACCCGATCCAGGACCCGCGACTTCGGGTCGAGTAGCAGGCCGAGCGCGGCGGCCGCGCTCATCTGCGAGCGCAGGTTGTAGAAGCCGGGCTGGATCGACCGCGACCGCGGGTCGGACTTGGCCGCGGTCGTGAACGCCTTGGCGCTCTTCACCACGTCCTTGGACTCGAGCGTCGCGGCGATCTGGGTGGACGTCTGGCCGGACTTCACCTCGATGGTGACCTTGCCGCTCCCCGCACCGCTGTAGTCGGGGGTGGTGAGCTTGCCGACGAGGAAGCTCTGTCCCTTGAGGACGGCGAAGCCGATGCCACCGCCGAGCACGGCCAGCGCGATCAGCACCGCGAGGCAGCCGCGGAACCGGCGATGCCGTACGCGGCCACTCCTCCCGAAGCCCAGGTCGGTGAGGCCGGCGTCCTCCGCCAGCACCTTCGGGTCGCCGCCACCGGGGGTCGCGGCGCGGCCGTGCGGCGCGGCCGGCGGCGGGTTCTGGTCGTCGTCGCCACCGAAGAAGCCGAGCGGCTCGTCGTCGCGGCGGGCCGCGCGACGTCCCGCGTACCTGTCCTCGACGGGGGGCGGAGGCGGTGCTGCCGGCTCGGGCTCGGGCTCCGGCAGCCAGGTGCGCTCGGGGGCTGGCTCGGGCGTCGGGTCCGACGCCGCCTGGCGGTAGAGGCCGTTGTCGGCGTAGTGGCTCTGCCCACCCCCGTGCCCCGCGAGCGGATCGGTCAGCGGGTCGTGCGGCTCGCTGAGCGGATCGTGCGCGGGCTGCGTCAACGGGTCGACGAGCGGGTCGCGGTACTGATCGCGGTAGGGATCGTGGTACGGCTGCGGCTCGGTGGGAGTGCTCGGGTAGCCAGGGTCGTCGGAGGCGAGGTAGCCGGAAACGTCCTCGGACCGGGACGAGCGCCGCTCGTTCGTACGGAAGTAGTCGGACTCCTGGACCGGGTGACCGGCCTCGAGCTCTTCGGCGAGGTACTCCCCGAGCGCGTCCGACTGGTAGCGAGGCACAGGGTCGTCGCGGTACTCGCCGCCATCGCCGAACAGGTTCAGCTCGTCGTCCTGCGGCGGTGGAGGAGTCGCGCGCCGGCGTCCAGGGCTGGTAGCCCGGTGGCGCGCCGAACCCTGCTCGTGAGCTTCGCTCACCGCTTCGGTCCGGTCACGTTCGTCCCTTTATCTTGTGATTCTGTGCCCCCTGGTACGACCTCGCCGGCCGGATTCCCTGTGCTCCGTTCTGCGTCGAGGGCGCTCTGCAGAATAACCACGGCGGCGGCCTGGTCAAGCCGGCCGCGGGCACCGCGCGTGTCCACGCCGCTGGCATGGAAGGCCTGCTGGGCGCTCACCGACGACAGTCTCTCGTCAACGAGCCGCACCGGGATGGGAGCGACACGCCCGGCGAGCGCACCGGCGAAGTCCCTCGCCGCCTGCGCCGACGGTCCCTCCTTCCCGGAGAGCAGGAGCGGCAGACCGACGACGACCTCGAGGATCTCGTACTCGGCGGCCAAAGTGGCCAGCCGTTCGAGGTCACCGTCGCCGCGCCGCACCGTTTCGACCGGGACCGCAAGTAGTCCGGACGGGTCGCTTCGTGCCACCCCGACTCGGACCGTGCCCACATCCACGGCGAGCCGTACGCCAGTGCGCACCTTGGCCCTGCCTCAGCCGCTCGTCACCTTGGCGCCGATGGCCAGTTCGACCTCGCGAATGGCGTCGGACGCCTTGCTCGGATCGGTGCCACCGCCCTGCGCGACGTCGTCCTTGCCGCCGCCGCTGCCGCCGAGTGCGCCGGCGGCGACCTTGACCAGGGCGCCGGCGGACAGCCGCCAGGCCCGGGCCTGGTCGTTCAGCGCGATGACGACCGACGGACGGTCGTTCGCGGTACCGACGACGGTCACGACCGCGGGGCGGTCGGTCGCCATCCGGCCGCGGATGTCGAGCGCGAGCTTGCGCAGGTCGTTGCCGCCCGCGCCCTCGACGACCGTGCCGACGTACGCGACGCCGAACACGTCCGTCGGGTTCGCCGCCAGGTCGCCGCCCGCGGCCAGCACCTGCTGGACGCGTACGCGCTCGAGCTCCTTCTCGGCGACCCGCAGCCGCTCGACGATGCCGGCGACCCGGTCGGGCAGCTCCTCCGGACGCGCCTTCAGCGCCTCGGACAGCTGCGCGACGAGGACGTGCTCGCGGGCGAGGAAGCGGTAGGCGTCCGCGCCGACGAGTGCCTCGACCCGACGTACGCCGGAGCCGATCGACGACTCCCCCAGCAGCTTGACGACGCCGAGCTGGCCGGAGCGTCCTGCGTGCGTGCCACCGCAGAGCTCGCGCGCCCAGTCGCCCACGGACACGACGCGAACCTCGGTGCCGTACTTCTCACCGAACAACGCCATCGCGCCCATCGACCGCGCCTCGGCGATCGGCATCACCTCGGCGGTCACCGCCAGGTCGGCGAGCAGGAGCGCGTTGACACGTTCCTCCGCCTCGGCGAGAACGGCCGGCGGTACGGGACCGGTCGACGTGAAGTCGAAGCGGAACCGTCCCGGCGCGTTCTCCGAACCGGCCTGCGCGGCGCTCTCACCGAGGGCCTCGCGGAATGCCTTGTGCACCATGTGAGTCGCGGTGTGCGCGCGGGAGATCGCCCGCCTGCGTTCGATGTCGACGGCCGCGTGCGCGGCGGCGCCGGTGACGACCTCGCCCCTGGCGACCTTCGCGCGGTGGACGACCAGCCCCGTCAACGGCGACTGGACGTCGTGCACCTCGATCAGCGCGCCGTTGGCGAGCTCGATCAGGCCCTCGTCGGCGAGCTGGCCGCCGCCCTCGGCGTAGAAGGGCGTGCGGTCGAGGACCACGTCGACGGTGTCGCCTTCGCGGGCGACGTTCACCGGCGCGCCGTCCATCAGCAGACCGGCGACGCTCGCGTCGGAGTCGACCTCGTCGTAGCCGGTGAACTCGACCTGACGGCCCAGGCTGTCGGCGATGCCGCGGAACGCGGACAGGTCGGCGTGCCCGGTCTTCTTCGACCGCGCGTCGTCCTTGGCGCGCTGCCGCTGCTCGGTCATCAGCCGGCGGAAGCCCTCCTCGTCGACGGACAGGCCGCGCTCGGCCGCCATCTCGAGGGTGAGGTCGAACGGGAAGCCGAACGTGTCGTGCAGCTGGAAGACCTGGGCGCCGGGCAGGCTGGCGCCGCCGGCTTTCTTCGTCTCGTCGACCGCGAGGTCGAAGATCTGCGTGCCGCTGCGGAGCGTCTGGCGGAACGCCTCCTCCTCGCCGTAGATCACGGTGTGGATGCGCTCCCACTCCTGCTGGAGCTCGGGGTAGGAGTTCTTCATCCGGCCGAGGCTCACGGGGAGCAGCTCGGGCATCGCGTGGTCTTCGTAGCCCAGCAGGCGCATCTGGCGTACGGCGCGGCGGATGATCCGTCTCAGGACATAGCCGCGACCCTCGTTGCCGGGGGTGACGCCGTCGCCGACGATCATCAGCGCGGACCGGACGTGGTCGGCCACGACGCGCAGGCGTACGTCGGTGTCGTGGTCGTCGCCGTACTTGCGGCCGGCGAGGTCGGCGGCGCGGTCGAGGACCGGATAGACCTCGTCGGTCTCGTAGTTGTTGTCGACGCCCTGCAGCAGGAACGCCATGCGCTCCAGGCCCATGCCGGTGTCGATGTTCTTGGCGGGGAGCTCGCCGAGGATCGGGTAGCCCTCCTTGCCCGGGCCGTCGCCGCGTTCGTACTGCATGAACACGAGGTTCCAGAACTCGAGGAACCGGTCGCCGCCGATGTCGAACTCGGGCCCGCCGTCGGGGCCGTACTCCGGGCCGCGGTCGAGGTGGATCTCGCTGCACGGGCCGCAGGGGCCGGGGACGCCCATCGACCAGAAGTTGTCGGCCATGCCCATGCGGACAAGGCGATTCGGGGACAGGCCGATCTTCTGGGTCCAGATGCGCGCGGCCTCGTCGTCCTCGAGGTAGACCGAAACCCAGAGCTTGGACTCGTCGAGCCCGAAGCCGCCCTCGTTCTCCGGGCGCGTGCACAGGTCCCACGCGAGCTCGATCGCGCGTTCCTTGAAGTAGTCGCCGAAGGAGAAGTTGCCGTTCATCTGGAAGAACGTGTTGTGCCGCGTGGTCTTGCCGACCTCCTCGATGTCGAGGGTGCGGACACACTTCTGCACGCTGGTAGCGCGCGGGTACGGCGGCGTCTCCTGGCCGAGCAGGTACGGCTTGAACTGCACCATGCCGGCGTTGACGAACAGCAGGTTGGGGTCGTCGAGCAGCAGCGAGGCGCTCGGTACGGCGGTGTGACCGCGTTCTTCGAAGAACGACAGGAACCGACGGCGGATCTCCGCGGTCTCCATGCTGGCTAGTTTCCTTCCCGCCAGTGCGCGTCGGGGTTGCGATGCAGTCGTGCCGCGGCGTCGGCGTCGAGACCGGAGTGGCCGTTCGGGTGCGGCTCCCCCAGCGCCAGTGCGTCGCGCAGCTCGTCCTCGCGGGACTCCATGCCGGCACGTACCTCTTCGCCGAACGCCTTGATCTGCTTGCCGAGGCCCTGAACGGCTTCGGCGAGCCCCTGCGGCGTGAAGGACTCGGCGCGCTGGCTCAGCTTGCGGACCACGACGACGCCGACGGCCACGCCGACCGCCAACCAGAACAGTCTCTTCATCGGGGCGCTCCTCGTCGGCGGGCGGTCTTCTTCGCCTTGATGTCAGCTCTTACGCGGCGCTCGATGTCCTTGCGTTCGTTCACACCGAGCGCGCGGCGGACGCCGTACGAGAACGCGGCGATCTTGACCAGCGGCCCGCCGAGCGTCGCGGCGAACAGCGACGACATCCCGGCGATGTTGCTGGACAGCGTCTCGGCGTTCGAAGTGATCGCGTCGACCCGCTCGAGCTGCGCGTTCGTCGTCGTCACGGTCGTGGTGACCTCACCGAGCAGCGGCACGGTCTCATCCGACACGCCGCGCACCAGCAGGCGCGTCTCGTCCAACACCTTGCCCAGCTTGAGAATCGGGTAGGCGAGCAACCCGACCAAGAGGAGCAGTGCGGCAGCAGCAATCAGCCCCGCGACTTCACCGGCAGTCATAACCCCTCAACCTATCTCGCTCACGCAGGGTTTCCGTGCCGCCCCTGCCGCTCCCCCCGCATGGCCTCCCGCCAGGCGTCGGCGGGTCTCCTACGCATCGTCCTGTACGAGGTTTGCGGAGGAATCGTCCCCCTTCGTCCGCTGCCCCTGATCGCGGTGGCCTAGGGCACGAAGCCGCGCTGGGCGAACTGGCGGAACTCGCGGGGTGCCATGGCGTGGGCGGCGGCGAAGCAGCGGCTGAAGTAGGACTGGCTCGAGAATCCGCAGCGAGCGGAGATCGTGGCGATCGGCTCGGTGGTGTCGGCGAGCAGTGCCGCCGCACGTTCCAGCCGGATGTCCACGACGAACGCGGTCGGCGTGGTGCCGTAGTGCGTACGCATCGACCGCGACAGGTAGCCGGCCGACACCCGGGCGAGCTCGAGCATGCGCGGGACGCCTCCTCGGAGGTTCTCCTCGCGCCGCATCGCGCGGCAGACCGCGACCAGCCAGGGCGGGCGGCCCGACGCGGCCGAGTCGTCCGCCCGAGACGGCAGCACCAGCGCGAACAGGTCGAGCCAGAAGCGGAACAGGTCGAGCAGTGACTGCGAGGTCTGGTACCGCTCGTACGCCTCCTCGAACAACGCGACGACCGCCCCCGACTCCGACTCCGACGACGGGAGGCGCCACAGCGGCGGCTGCTTCGCCGTCGCCCAGGAACGCGAAGGATCGACATCGGTCAGGTCGAGGAAGCCCTGCCAGACCGAGGTCGGGAACGTGACGTTCAGGATCGCCAGGCCCGCGGGCGGATCGCCGCGCATCGAGTGCACGTCGGACGAGCGGACCAGCACCGCGTCACCCGGCTGGAGCCGCACCGCCCCGGTCTCGAGCAGGTGCTCGCCGGTCCCGTCGACGACGCCCATGATCTCGTGGAAGTCGATATGCCGGTGCGGGAACGAGTCGTTCCTGCCCGGGACCATCCGGTACGCGCCGACGTGGAACGGCCGGCCGAGCGCGTCGTTCTCGTACCGGAGCGCGAGCACCATGGGTCACGAGACTACAAGTTTCCGGAACGAGCTTGCTAGCCCGAACGAGGCGCCGACAGCGATGCTCTGACCTACCGCACCGACTCCTTCCGACTCCTTCCCGACACCCGTGAGGTCGCTCATGCCTGCTCGGAAACGTCGCGCCCTGGTCATCGCAGTGGTAACCGCCCTCACCTTGCTGGGCACTCTCGTCCCGGCGACGCCGGCGATCGCCGCCGCCAACCTGCTCGCGAACCCCGGCTTCGAGTACGGCGACAGCAGGTTCTGGTCGAGCCTGCGCGCGGACGTCGTGACGGGCAACGCGCGCAGTGGCCAGCATGCGGTGCGGCTGTCGGCGGACGAGACGAGTGTCGAGCAGGTCGTCGACGTGCTGCCGAGCACCTCGTACACGGTGAGCGGCTGGGCGAAGACCGACTCCAGGGAGGTCTGGCTCGGCGTCAAGAACCACGGCGGTGTCGAGACGAACGTCAAGCTGACCTCCACGACCTACGCGCGCGGCACCTTCACGTTCACCACCGGTCCGAACGCCCGGAGTGCGCTGATCTACTTCTTCAAGTACAGCGTGGGGAACACCGCGTACGGCGACGACTTCGAGGTCGTGCCGACCGCTTCGCTCGCCACCGACCGCGTCGTCAACGGTGGCTTCGAGAACGGCCTGAGTCCGTGGGCACCGTTCAACGCGGCGGTGGTGGCCGAGCAACCCCGCACCGGTCGGAACGCGGCGCGACTGTCCGGCCCCGGCGACAGCGCGGTCGAGCAGACGGTCACCGGCCTGTCCGCGAATACCACGTACACGTTGACCGGATGGGCCAAGACCAACAGCCAGGAAGCCTGGATCGGCGTCAAGCACCACGGCGGGACCGAAGCCAATGTGAGGATCACCTCCCCGACGTACGTCCAGGGCTCGGTCCGTTTCACCACCGGTCCGACCAACACCACCGCGCGCATCTACTTCTTCAAGCACACCGCGGGAAACACCGCCTACGGCGACGACTTCACCGTCACACCAACGCCCGCCGAGCCGCCGCAGGTATGGACGGAGAGCTCGCTCGTCAGCGTCTTCAAGGACAGCCAGCGCACCGCCGCGTCGGGCAACGCGATCGAGCTCGTGGCGGCGCGGAACGAGTACGAGTTCGGCCAGCTCGCCCTGCGCTCGAACGGCGCGTTCGACATCACGTCGGTGACGCTGCCCGACCTCGTCAGCGGCGGCAACCGCATCGCCGCGAGCAACCTGCGGTCGAAGTACGTCGACTACGCCTTCATCGCGAACAGCTCGCCCGGGTTGACGAATACCGCCCGCACAGCGCCGGCCTACTTCCCCGAGTACCTCCGCAACGACGCGACGCGAAGTGTGCCCGGCAATACCACGCAGCCGATCTCGGTGACGGTCTTCGTGCCGCCATCGACGCCCGCCGGCACCTACCGGGGCACGGCGACCGTCAACACCACCGCGGGAGACCGCGCGATCCCGATCGAGCTCGAGGTCGCGGACGTCACCCTCCCGAACGCCGAGGACGGCGCGTTCAGCTACGCGAACTACACGTTCCTGTTCGGTTTCCAGGGCGAGCCGGACCAGGTGGCGAGGTTCTATCCCGGGATCCGCAAGTACAGCGACGAGTGGTGGGCCCTCATGGACAAGTTCTCCGACGACCTGCGCGAGCATCGGATGAACGTCCAGTGGGTGCCGACCATCGACCTGCTCTTCGACGCGGGCAGCACGGTCGCGGCGGACGGCACGGTGACGTTCGACTGGGACCGCTTCGACGAGGTCGTCGGCTTCCTCCTCCGCAAGGGGGTCACGAAGCGGCTGCTCGGCGAGTGCTTTCTGCTCAAGCGGGCGAACACCTACGACGTCTGGGGGCTGAGGAACGACGACGGACAGACGGTGCGGGCGCAGCTGCCGTTCGGCGGCCAGGCGGAGGCGTTCGCCCGCCAGTACCTGCCGGCCTTGAAGCAGCACCTGGTGGAGAAGGGGTGGTGGGACGAGTGGTGGATGACGCTCGGCGACGAGCCACAGTTCGAGTCCGAGTGGTCCACGATGCGGCGCGCGCACGACGAGCTGATCCAGCCGTACGCGCCGGGCATGCGGCTGACCTCGCCGCACTTCACCGCCGCGCCGGCGGGGACGTTCGAGGGCAGGCTGAGCGTGTACGTGCCGCAGCTCGACCTGTACGCGTCGAACCCCGCCTACTACCGCGCCCGGCAAGCTGCCGGGGACGAGGTCTGGACGTACGTCTGCCAGGTGCCGCGAGGTGACTACTTCAACCGGTTCATCGAGCTGCCGCTGGCCCGGTCGCGCTTCCTGCAGTGGTACAACTTCGGCGCCGGCGTGACCGGCACGCTGCACTGGGCGTACAGCAACTGGAAGCACGGCGTGTACGACCCCGGGCTCCAGGTCCCGCCCGGCGACACCACGATCGTGTGGCCCGACCCGATCAACAACACCGTCATGGGCACCCTGCGGCACGACGCGACCAGGGACGGCATCGAGGAGTACGAGCTGCTCGCGATCATCGCCCGCACCGACCCGACCCGTGCCCGCCAGCTGGCGACCGCCGTCGCTCCGGGACCGACGATGGGCCAGCACGACCCCGCCCAGCTCCAGCTCCGCCACAACGAGCTGGTCCGCGCCGCCGCCGGCCTCTAGCCCGACAACCGCTGACTTGTTCCAGGGATCTCGGCCTAGAAGCCGACATCCCTGGAACAACTCGGCTCCGGATACGCTCGACGACGTGACCGACGACGCGCTCTTCGAGGTTCCTGGCCGGCCCGCCCACCAGGCGCGGCAGGGCGGGGGCAGCCTCGCGGGCGCCGACCACATCGCGGCGCCGCTGGCCGTACGGATGCGGCCTCGGACGCTCGACGAGCTCGTCGGCCAGAAGCAGCTGCTCGCCCAGGGCGCCCCGCTGCGACGGCTGATCGAGGGCGACCAGCCGATGTCGCTGCTCCTTTGGGGTCCGCCCGGCAGCGGCAAGACCACGATCGCCGCGATCGTCAGCCTGCAGACCAACCGCGAGTTCGTCGAGCTGTCGGCTGTGACGGCCGGGGTCAAGGACGTCCGTGCGGTCATCGACGGTGCCCGCCGGGCTCTGACGCGCAACATCGAGACGGTGCTGTTCGTCGACGAGGTCCACCGGTTCAGCAAGGCCCAGCAGGACGCGCTGCTGCCCGGCGTCGAGAACCGCTGGGTCACGCTCGTCGCCGCCACCACCGAGAACCCGTTCTTCTCCGTCATCTCTCCCCTGCTGTCGAGAAGTCTGCTGCTGCGGCTCGAGGTTCTCACCGACGACGACATCCGCGACGTCGTTCACCGTGCGCTCGAGGACGAGCGCGGGCTGGGCAACCAGGTCACGTTGGAGAAGGACGCCGAGGACCACCTGATCCGGATGGCCGGCGGCGACGCCCGCCGTGCGCTCACCTACCTCGAGGCCGGCGCCGGCGCGACGGTCTCCAAGGGCGGCACTGTCGTCGACCTGCCGACGCTCGAGACCGCGGTCGACCAGGCGGCCGTACGGTACGACCGCGACGGTGACCAGCACTACGACGTCGCGAGCGCGTTCATCAAGACGATCCGCGGCAGTGACGTCGACGCCGCGCTGCACTACCTCGCGCGGATGGTCGAGGCCGGCGAGGACCCGCGGTTCATCGCTCGCCGGCTCGTCATCCTCGCGAGTGAGGACATCGGCATGGCCGACCCGACCGCGCTCGGCGTCGCCGTGGCCGCTCACCAGGCCTGCCAGTTCGTCGGATTCCCCGAGGCCGCGATCAACCTCGCGCACGCGGTGATCCACCTCAGCCTCGCGCCGAAGTCGAACGCGGTCGTCAAGGCGATCGGCGCCGCTCTCACCGACGTACGCGCCGGCAAGATCGGCGCCATTCCCGCGCACCTTCGCGACGCGCACTACGGCGGTGCGAAGAAGCTCGGTCATGGCGCCGATTACGCTTACTCACAAGCGGATCCACGAGGTGTGGTCGCCCAGCAATATGCGCCGGACTCGGTGGTGGGGCGCCGCTACTACGAGCCGACGCAGCGGGGTGCGGAGAAGGCGTTCGCGGAACGGCTGGACCGGATTCGCCGCATTCTTGCCGGCGAGGAGTGAGCCGGGGACAGGCGGTCCGCGAGCCTTATGAGGGTGATCGCGAGACGTTCGTTCAGGCGGGGCGGCCGAGGCTGCGCTAGGGACAGCACTAGGTCGTCGTACGCGCGGCGGGGCTGGCCGTCGAGGTTGGATCCTGCTGGCCACATGAGGGATTCCTCCGATCGGTTGTTCTGATGAGGGCGAAGGCGCCGGCGATGAAGATCAGCGCGAGGACGGCGGGAAGTCCGAACCCACCCTGCGCGAACAGCCACGTGGACGCGGTCGTCGCGAGTGCGGAGACGCCCCAAACGGCGGCCTCGAGCGCGGACTCGACGCTGCTGCGGGACATTCCCGCCGGGACGGAACGGAAGACGACCGCGCTGCCGCCGAGGTAGCAGAGGTTCCAGCCGTACCCGAGGACGAACAGCGCGGGGATGAACGCGTGGCCGAACGCCATCAGCATCGCGGCGACGGCGATCATCAACAGCCCACCCAGCAAGGCGGGTCGGGGTCCGGAACGGTCGATCCACCAGCCGGTGAGTGGAGCGAGAACGGTCATGCCGGCGATGTGGACGGACAGCATCACGCCGAGCGCTGCCATGCTTTGGCCTTGGTGGTCGGCGTGAACGGGGACGGCGGTCGCCATCACGACCATGATGAGCTGGCCGATCAGCATCGCTCCGGCGCCGATCCGTACGCCGCGGCTGAGGGCGAACTTGGTCGGGAGTTTCTCCAACGGGGACAGGGCTTCTGGGTTCGCGTTGCGGAGACCGATGGTCACTGTGAACGCGAGCGCGGCGGCGATGGTGGCGATGACGAAGGGGCCGGTCGCCTCGGCGCCGTTGATCGCGAGGTGCTTGGACGGCTCGAGGAGCAGCGGCCCGAGCACCGCGCCGACCGCGCCGGCGCCGACGACGGCGCCCATGGCGGTCGTACGACGTTCCGGTTTGACCAGCTCCGCGGCGGCGTACCGCGACAGCAGCGCGGACGCGTTGCCGGCGCCGAGCAGCGCCATGCCGGCGAACAGCCAACCCAGCCAGGCACCTGACGCGGCGAGGATCGTGAGTCCGCCGCCCACGGCTGCCGCGGCGTAGCCGGCGCGGAGTGCCCCGGCCCGGCCGCGTCGCTTGGTGAGCCACCCGATCGCCAGCGCGCCGGCGGCGGTGCCGAGGACGCCCGCGGTGTTCGGCAGTCCGCCCGCGCCGACGCCGATCCGGTCGGCGACGACGAGCGTGCTCATCGCGCTGGCGGCGACCATGGCGACGTTCATCGACGCGGCGGTGAGGACGAGACGCGGAATCATGCCATCGACGATAGGTAAGTCGAAGCGCCGATTGAATGGGCAACGAAAGGCGTTCGGGCTTGCATACCGGTGATGCGAAAGGTGTACTGGGGCTCTCGCCTTTCGAACGCGTTTGGGGACCAAGATGAGTCGAGAGCTCGACCAGACCGACTGGCGCATCCTCGCCGAACTGCAGGAGGACGGACGGCTGTCGTTCAAGCAGCTCGGGGTGCGCGTCAACCTCTCGCCACCCGCCGTCGCCGAACGCGTGCGCCGCCTCGAAGAGAGCGGCGTGATCGCCGGCTACCGCGCCGACGTCGACCCTGCGGCCGCCGGCCAACCCCTCTCGGCCTTCGTCCAGATGCGCTGCGCCACCGGCCGCTGCCTGCTGAAGACCACCCGGGCGAACGACTTCCCCGAGGTCGTCGAGATCCACAAGCTGAGCGGCAACTCCTGCTCGATGCTGCGCGTGCGCGTGACGTCGATGTCGCACCTGGAGGGGTTGTTCGAACGATTGGGCGAGCACGGCGAGATGAACACCCACATCGTGCTGGCCACGGAGTACGAGGGACGCGCCGTGGAGCAACCAGCAGACACAGCTCGAACGGTCACCCGCTCAGCCGGCTGGTCAGAGTAGCGGGTGCGACTGGCGTGGCGTGCCCCGTGATCATGATCTGTTTGATGAAGGCGGACCGGGCGTATACGCCGTTTTGGCTTCATGACCACGCTCATGATCACGGTGGACGGGTGGGTCCGGCTTCATCTGCGGCACATGGGCGTGGGGCTGGGGTTCACGAGAGTTACCCGACCAAACAGTCGGCGTCGAACCGAGTTGGCGAAGCTCGCGGCTCGTTCTTGGCGAAGATCCCTGTGTGTCGGGAGCTCTCGGGCGCGGTGTCAGACTTTGCGCTCTGCGAAGCTTGGGACTCTCGGGGACTGTGGCGGGTGCGACTGGTGTGGCGTGCCCCGTGATCATGATCTGTTTGATGAAGGCGGACCGGTCGTATACGCCGTTTTGGCTTCATGATCAGGCTAATGATCACGGTGGACGGGTGGGTCCGGCTTCATCTGCACCACAAGATGCCTGGGGCTGGGTCGCGAGAGTCTCGCGCATGTGGAGTCGGGCGTCGACTAGGGGCGACTCAGTTGGCGAAACTCGCGGCTCTTCTTCTCGAAGATCCCTGAGCATCTGGAGCTCTTCTGGTGCGGTGTCGGACTTTGCGCTCTGCGAGGCTTGGGAACTGTCGGGGACTGTGGCGGCCGTTGATTGTGGTGGCCGGTCCGGGGCGCGTCAAGGGCGCCTCTCAGCTGGGCGCTTCGCGCGGGTGTAGAGAGGCGTCGCTTCGCGACCGCGGAGCGGCCCTTGACCCGCCCCGGCCCGGCCACCAGTTTCTAGCGCGCCGCCCCCGCCCCCCGGAACAGGTGTCCGGGGAACGGCCGCCTACCCCGAGGTCTGCTGCCGTGCTTGCGCTTCTTGTGGACCCCCGGCTTCTTGCCGCTCAGATGAAGCCGGGCCCTTCCGTCGCTTGCTTGCCCCAGGCTTCTTGTGGCTCGGATGAAGCCGGGTCCGTCCCGTTCCCGGTGATCATGATCGCGATCATGAAGCCAAACCGGCGTATACGACCGGTCCGCCTTCATGATCGCCGTCATGATCACGGCGAGGTGGGTGGGGGTGGCTACGGGACGATGGCGCCCAAGGGGACTTCGCCGTCTCCGGCCGCCGCGACCTCGGCGGCGATCTGGCTGGCCTTGGCGTCTTCCACGGTGGGCGGCGCCGCGAAGTGGCAGGCCACCTGGTGGCCCGTGACCAGCGTCGTCAACGGTGGCTCGACTTCGGCGCAGATGTCCTGGGCCTTCCAGCACCGGGTGCGGAAGCGGCAGCCCGAGGGCGGGTCGATGGGCGATGGGACGTCGCCGAAGAGGCGGATCCGCGCCCGGCGCGTGCCGACGGTCGCCGCGGACACCTCGGGGATGGCCGACAGCAGCGCCTGGGTGTACGGGTGGTGCGGCTGCTCGTAGAGCCGGTCCCGCGGCCCGATCTCCATGATCTTGCCGAGGTACATGACCGCGACGTCCGGGCAGAAGTGCCGGACAACGGCGAGGTCGTGGGCGACGAAGATGAACGAGATCCCGAATTCCTTCTGCAGGTCCTCGAGCAGGTTCATCACCTGCGCCTGGATCGACACGTCCAACGCCGACACGGGCTCGTCGGCCACGATCAGCTTCGGGCGTACGGCCAGCGCACGGGCGATACCGATCCGCTGCCGCTGGCCGCCGGAGAACTCGTTCGGGTACCGGTTGTAGTGCTCCGGATTCAGGCCCACGACCTCGAGGAGCTCCTGCACGCGCGCCAGCGTCTTGTTGCGCGGCACGATGTTGTGCACGCGCAGCGGGGTTCCGACGATCGCGCCGACCGTGTGCCGCGGGTTCAGCGACGAGTACGGGTCCTGGAAGATCATCTGGATCTCGCGCCGGTACGGCAGCATCTTCTTCTGCGAGATCGTCGCGACGTCGTGGCCGAGGAACTTCACCGCGCCAGCCGTCGGGTCGAGCAGGCGGGTCAGCAGCCGGCCCGTCGTGGACTTTCCGCAGCCCGACTCGCCCACCAGGCCGAGCGACTTACCGGCCTGCAGCGAGAACGAGACCCCGTCCACCGCCCGGACCTGACCGACGACCCGGCGCAGCACGCCGCTCGACCGGACCGGGAAGTGCTTCACCAGATCGGTCACCTCGAGCAGCGGAGCGTCGCCCGTGGGCTCTACTCCGGTGGCGGCGGGTGCCGTCTTCACGTCGCTCATCGACAAATCGTCCCTCATCAGAGCCGCGGCTGAACCTCGTTGACAAAGATCTCTTCCGGATTGGGCAGATGGCAACGGACCAAGTGTCCGCGTCCGCGCCCGCCCGGGCGGAGCTCGGGCATGACCTCGGCGGCCCGGTTGTCCGGCAGCCGGTTGGCGTACGGACACCGTGGCTCGAACGAGCAGCCCTTCGGTAGGTCGATGAGGCTAGGCGGGTTGCCCCGGATCGGCGTGAGCCGCAGGTCCGGGTCACCGGTGAGGTGTGGGGCGCTGGTGAGCAGGCCCCAGGTGTACGGATGCTCGGGGTGGGTCAGGATCTCCTTCGCCGCCCCGTACTCGACGCACCGGCCGGCGTACATGACCAGGACCTCGTCCGCCATCTCGGCGACGACGCCCAGGTCGTGCGTGATGATGATGATCGCCGACCCGAACTCGCGCTGCAGGTCCTGCAGCAGGTCCAGGATCTGCGCCTGGACGGTGACGTCCAGGGCCGTCGTCGGCTCGTCCGCGATCAGTAGCTTCGGGTCGTTCACCAACGCCATCGCGATCATCGCGCGCTGGCGCATGCCGCCGGAGAACTGGTGCGGGTAGTCGTCCACGCGCTTGTTCGCCTGCGGGATGCCGACGCGGTCCAGCATCTCGATCGCGCGCTTCTTGGCCGTGGACTTGCTGGAACGCGGGTGATGCGAGAGGTACGCCTCGGAGATCTGGTCGCCGATCGAGAAGAACGGGTGCAGGCTCGACAGTGGATCCTGGAAGATCATCGAGACCATGTTGCCGCGAATGCGGCGCATCTTCTCGTCCTCGAGGCCGATGATGTCGGTGTCCTCGACCCGGATCAGGCCGTCGATCTTCGTACGCCTAGCGTCGTGCAGGCCCATGATCGCCATGCTCGAGACGCTCTTGCCCGACCCGGACTCCCCCACGATTCCGAGGGTCTGGCCGAGTTCGACCTTGTAGCTGAGCTCATGGACGGCAGCGACGACGCCGTCGGCGGTGGGAAAGCGGACAGTGAGGTCTTCGACCTCGAGGAACGGTCGCCCGTTCGTGGTGGCTTCAGTCATGGATTCAGCTCAGCTCAGTCTGACTCGGGGATCGAGGAAGCTGTACACGATGTCGATCAGGATGTTCAGACCCACCAGGATGATCGCGGCGTACAGCACCGAGCCCATGATCAACGGCAGGTCACCGACGTTGAACGCGTTCAACGCCAGGATGCCGAGGCCCTGCACGTCGAAGATCCGCTCGGTGAAGATCGTGCCGGCGAACAGCGACGCGAGGTCGAGGCCGAGGATCGTGACCACGGACGTCAGCGCCGCCCGGAGCGCATGCCGGAAGTACACCTTCCGCCGGCTCAGTCCCTTGGCCCGCGCGGTCCGGACATAGTCCTCGCCCAACGCTTCCACCATCGCGGCTCGCGTATATCGCGCGTACTGGGTCGCGTAGACCAGGCCGAGGACGAACCAGGCGAGCAGCAGGCCCTTGAACCATCCCCACGGATTCTGGGTTAACGGTACATAGCCGCCGCGCGGGAATATCTCGTACTGGATGGACAGATAGATCGCCGCCAGCAAGGCCACGATGTAGTACGGGAACGCCGATAAGACGAGCGATCCGCCCACCAGAAGCTTGTCGAGGATCGTCCCTCGATGGATGGCCGCGTACACGCCGGTCGTGATGCCGATGAGCAGGAAGAAAACCATCGCGCCCAACGCGACCGACAACGTCACCGGGATGCGCTCGACGATCAGCTTCGTCACCGGGTCGTTGGCGACGTAGGAGTATCCGAGACACGGGACGGGGCATTCCTTGGTGAAGCCACCGGTCTTGATCTCACGACCGGTGAAGATGCCACCGAAGTAGCTGGTGAACTGCTTCATGACGGGTTCGTCGAGCGCCAGGCTGGTACGGATGTCCGCGAGGCGGTCGGGCGTGCAGTTGCGGTCTCCGCAGATCGCGTACTCCGGTTGGGTGGGCCCAACGAAGAACAGCACGAACGCGGCGACCATTGCCACCAGGATGACGGTGATTCCGGCCAGAACGCGCCGAACGATGTACCCGAACATGTTTACCAACCTTGTGCTGCGGCCTGGACATGTTGGTAGGGGAGGTGGGGGACCGTCGCCGGTCCCCCACCCCTTTGGTGCCTACTTCTTGACGAACAGCTTGGAGAAATCAGGTCCGCCCGCGTAGGCGTCGTTGACGACTCCACCGACGCCGGAACCGGTGAGGAACGCGTTCTTCGCGTAGTCCACCGCGACGACGGGGTAGTACTTGTCCATCATCAGCTTGTCGAGCTTCGCCCACTCCGCGGGAGCCTCGTCGATCGGCAGCGCGGAGATCCGGTCGATCTCGTCGTTGACTTCCTTCTCGTTCAGCAGCGACTTGTTCGGCAGCGACGTCGGGTTGAGCGCGATGAGGCGCCCATCGAAGATCGCCGGGAAGATCGTCGCGGCGGACGGCCAGTCCGGGCACCAACCGGAAGGACGCAGGTTGATCGCGGCCTTCGGGTCGTCCAGCGCGGCACGGACCTGCTCGCGAGGCATGGGGATCGGCTTCACCTTGAAGCCCGCGGCCTCGAGACCCTTCTGGCGCGCCAGCGAGACGTTGACGGCGATCGGGTTGTCCTGCGAGTACGGGTACGAGAGCTCGAAGCCGAGCTTGCCGGCCTTCTCGAGCATCGCCTTCGCGCGCTCCGGGTCACCGTTGCCCTTGGCACCGGTGCCGGTGACGTCGAAGTTCGCCCACCCGGGGACGACCGGCGAGTACGTCGTCGTACCCGGCTGGAACGTCAGCGGGCTGTCGCCAGCCGCCTTGTGGACGTTCTCGTACGGGTAGGCGACACCAATCGCCTTGCGCACCTCGACATCGGTGATCTTCGTGGTGTCGATGTACACGTACGTCGTGCAGGTACCGGGCCCAGTGATCAGGCGGGGTTCCACGTCGGGCTTGCCCTGGATCTTCGGCAGCAGCGAGGAGTCGACGTTGTCATACGTGATCGACGTCTTGTCCACACCGTTGTCGGCGATCAGCTGCTCCTGGAGCTTCAACGGCTCCTGGCTGAACTTGAAGTCGAACTGGTCGGCGTACTGGTGCCGCGCCGGGTCGGAGTTGGCGTCCCAGTTCGGGTTCTTGTCCAGGATCAGGCTCTTGCCCTTCTGGTACGACTTGACCTTGTAGGGGCCGGTCGACACGGGCTTGTTGCCGTAGTTCTCCTTGGTGTCCTTCGCCTGCGGGATCGGCGAGTACAGGGGGAACGTCAGGTAGTACGGCAGGTCCGGGAAGGGCTTGGCCATCTTGACGATGAGCGTCTCGTCGTCAGGCGTCTCGACGCCGGCGTAGTCCTCGCCACCGCCCTGAGCGGCCGACAGGAACGGGCCCTTGTACTTGTCGCCGTCCAGGAAGTAGATCTGCTGGTACGTCGGACCACCAGCGAGAGCCTCGGTCGCGAACGACCGCTTCACCGCGTAGGCGAAGTCCTTCGAGGTGATCGGCGTGCCGTCCTCGAACTTCTGGCCGGGCTTGATCTTGTAGGTGAACTCGGTGAAGTCCGCGTTCGCCTTGCCCAGGTCCGTCGCGAGGTCTGGAACGAGCTCGTACTTGCCGTCCTCGTTGAGGTACAGCGCGGTCAGCGTCCGGTGGATCAGACGACCGACGCTCAACGTGTCGATGTAGTACGAACGCGTCGGGTCGAACGTCTCCGGCGCCGCGGCGGTGAGCACGGTGACCGTGCCACCCTGCTGCGCACCCTCGACCTCGGGGGCGGGCCCCTTGGCGGACTCGTTCAGGATCACGTCGAACTCGCCGCCGGCCGGCTTGGCCGTCGCCGTGCTCTGCGAACCCTGGTTGCGGTCAGAGGGCGTGCTCCCCCCACCACATGCTGCGGCGATGCCGAGCGTCAGCACCGCGGCAACCGCTGCGGCTGATCTCAATCGCATTCGATCTTTCCTGCCTCTCTCATTGCCAGTCGGCGTTGACTTACCGACGTGTCTTGGGGTCGAACGCGTCGCGGATCGCGTCGCCAAGAAGGTTCAGGGCCAGCACGAGGATGAGAATGCCCAGCGCTGGTTGCCAGAAATAGATGGGGTACGTCTGGTAGTAGTTCTGCGCCTGGAAGATCGTCTGACCCCAGGACGGTGTGGGTTCCACCAGGCCGATGCCGAGGAACGACAGGCCCGCCTCGGCCGAGATGTAGGCCGGGATGGAAAGCGACAGGAACACGATGATCGGTCCGGTCAGGTTCGGCAGCAGCTCGCGGAACAGCACCTGACGGCGAGGCACGCCGATCGCCCGGGCGGCCAGGATGAACTCGCGTTCGCGCAACGACAGCACCTGCGCACGAATCAGCCGTCCGAGACCGGTCCAGCCAAAGAATGCGAAGACCAGGATCAGCGTCCAGAGCCGAACCGTCGACACCGTCTCGGCGTCGTTGCCGAAGCGGGTCGCGACGACCGGGCCGATCGCGATCACGAAGAGCAGCAGCGGAAGCGACAGCAGGAAGTCGATGATCCAGGAGATGACCCGGTCGATCCAGCCGCCGGCGAACCCCGCCAGCATGCCCATGACCGTTCCGATGACCGTCGAGAGCGCCGCCGCGAGAACCCCGACCTGGAGGGACGGACGGGTACCGTGCACCCAGCGGGCGAACAGGTCGCGGCCGAGCCGCGGCTCGAGGCCGAACGGGTGTGCGGCACTGGGGTTGATCGTCGGGAAGCCGTACTCGTCGATCAGGTCCTGGTTCGTCGCGAAGGGGTCCGTCCCCGTCAGGTGCGTAATCAGGTTGGCAAAGATCGCGATCAGAATGAAAATGAGCACGACGACGGCACAGATGATGGCGATCTTGTCCTGCCGCAGTCGCTCGAGCGCGATCTGGGTGGGGGACTTGCTCTTCAGAGTCCGTCGTTCCGGGGTCGCCGGTTCGGTCGGGATGTTCTCGAGCAGTGCTGGGTCCGCCATCGGTTGGTTGGTCGCCCTTCTCGCATACGTGCGAGCCCTGAGAAGCGGGCCGCATGCCACCTACACGCGCTGCTTGACGATAGACGAAGCCATCTGACGCGACAGCGCGGGTGAGGTCACGATTTGTAAACGCTTTGCGCTACGTTCCGTGCCGATCTCGCGACCGTCCGCGCTTACTCCCAGTACAGAGGCCCGTTACTCCATTTCCGGTCGGACAACGAAATGGAAACATTTCATCCACGCTAAATCGTTGAAGACCGGATGCCCTACGGCTCAAGGGACTTTCGGCGCCGCATCTACGCCTGCCTCGCGGCGTTGCGCGGTGGTGATGGGCGACGGCGCACCGGTCAACGGGTCCGAGCCGGAAGCCGTCTTCGGGAACGCGATCACGTCGCGGATCGACTCCGCGCCAGTGAGCAACGCACACAGCCGATCCAGCCCGAGCGCGATTCCGCCGTGCGGCGGCGGACCGTACTGGAACGCGTCGAGCAGGAAACCGAACTGGCTCGTCGCCTCCTCCTCGGACAGGCCGATCACGTCGAACACGCGCCGCTGCACATCCTGCTGATGGATACGGATCGACCCGCCACCCAGCTCGGTGCCGTTCAGCACGATGTCGTACGCCTGGCTCAGCGCCTCTCCCGGCTCCTTGTCGAACCGGTCCACCCACTCCGGTGTCGGCGCGGTGAACGGGTGGTGAATGGCCGTCCACCCCGTCGTCGTGCCGTCGTCCGCGACCACCTTCTCGAACATCGGCGCGTCGACGACCCAGCAGAACTCCCAACGGGAGTGGTCGATCAGGCCACACCGCTCCCCCACTTCGAGCCGCGTCGCGGCGAGCAGGCCGAGCGCCTCCGAGCGCGTACCGGCGCCGAAGAACACGCAGTCGCCCGGCTTCGCGCCGGCGTGCGCCACGAGCCCCGCCCGCTCCTCCTCGGAGAGGTTCTTCGCCACTGGGCCGCCCAGTTCGCCGTCCTCGCCGACGAGGACGTACGCCAGGCCCTTGGCCCCGCGCGACCGTGCCCACTCCTGCCACGCGTCGAGCTCGCGCCGCGCCTGGCTCGCCCCTCCCGGCATGACAACGGCGCCGACGTGCCAGTCGTCACCCTTGGGAGCGCTCTGTTGTCCCGGGGACGACCCCGGACCCCGGAAAACCCTGAACGGCGTGTTCGCGAAGTACGCGGTGAAGTCGACGAGCTCGCAACCGAAGCGCAGATCGGGCCGGTCGATGCCGAAACGCCGCATCGCCTCCGCGTACGTCATCCGCGGAATCGGCAACGACACCTGGTAACCGTGCACCTCGCGCCAGATCCGCTCGATCAGCTGCTCGGTCAGCGCGACCACGTCGTCGGTGGTGCCGAACGACATCTCCACGTCCAGCTGGGTGAACTCCGGCTGCCGATCGGCGCGGAAGTCCTCGTCGCGGAAGCAGCGCGCGATCTGGAAGTAACGCTCGAAGCCCGCGACCATCAACAGCTGCTTGAACAACTGCGGTGACTGCGGCAGCGCGTACCAGCTGCCGGGCTGCAGCCGTACGGGCACGAGGAAGTCGCGCGCGCCCTCGGGCGTCGATCTGGTGAGGTACGGCGTTTCCACGTCCAGGAAGGAGTTTTCGTCCATCACGTCGCGGATCAGCTTGGTCACCCGCGAGCGCAACCTCAGGTTGGCAGCCATGTCGGGACGGCGCAGGTCGAGGTAGCGGTACCGCAGCCGGATCTCTTCGTTCACCCGGGAATGCCCGGGGTCCGAGGTCGTCCCCGGGGCAGACACTGCATGTTCCTCGACCGGGAACGGCAACGGTCCCGACTCGCTGAGCACGTCGACGGTGTCGACGACGACCTCGATCTCGCCCGTGGGCAGGCCGGGATTCTCGTTGCCCGCTGGGCGTCTGCTCACCTCGCCAACCACGCGAAGGCAGTACTCCTGGCGCAGTCCGTGCGCGGCCTGCTCGTCCCGGATCACCACCTGCGCGACGCCGGAGGCGTCCCGCAGGTCGACGAACGCGACGCCACCGTGGTCACGGCGACGGGCCACCCACCCGGTCAACGTCACGGTCTGGCCGATGTGCTCAGCGCGCAGGACGCCGGCTTCGTGGGTGCGGATCACCCGAGTTTCTCCTTCACCTGTTGGGCAATGTCGGGGAGCGGAAGTTCGATCTGTTCGCCGGAACCGAGGTCCTTGAGCTGTCCGCTGCCTGCTTCGAGGTCGCGGTCGCCGATCACGACCGCGAAGGCGGCGCCGGCTCGGTCGGCGCCACGCATGGCGCCCTTGAGCCCCCGGCTGCCGTACGCGAGGTCGACGCTGACTCCGAGTGCGCGGAGCTCGCCGGCGAGGACTACGCAGCGCTCCCGGGCCTGGTCACCCAGAGGCACCAGAAACACCTGGCAACGCGCGGTGTTGCCGACCTCGAGGCCCTCGGCCTTGCAGGCGAGGAACGTCCGGTCGGTGCCGAGCCCGAAGCCGATGCCCGACAGGTCCTGCCCGCCGAGCTCGCCCATCAGGCCGTCGTACCGGCCGCCGCCGCCCATCGCCGACTGCGATCCGAGCTTGTCGTGCACGAACTCGAACGTCGTACGGGTGTAGTAGTCCAGCCCACGCACGAGCCGCGGGTTGAGCTCGTACTTCACCCCGAGCAGCTCGAGGCTCTTCTTCACGGCGGCGAAGTGTTCGGCGCACTCGGCGCACAGGTGGTCGACGATCAGCGGCGCGTCGGTCAGCTGCTTCTGGACGGCCTCGCGCTTGTCGTCGAGCACGCGCAACGGGTTGATGCGCGCACGCCGCTTCGTCTCGTCGTCCAGGTCGAGCCTCTCGAGGAACGCGACGAGCAGCTCGCGGTAGACGGGCCGGCAGTTCTTGCAGCCGAGCGAGGTCAGGTCGAGGCGATAGTCGGTGAGACCCAGGGCGCGGTAGCCCTCGTCGGCGATCGCGATCACCTCAGCGTCGAGCGCGGGGTCGTCGACGCCGACCGCCTCGATGCCGACCTGGTGGAACTGGCGGTACCGGCCGGCCTGCGGGCGTTCGGCGCGGAAGAACTGCCCCGCGTACCAGAGCTTCACCGGCAGCTGGCCGCGGTCGAGGCCGTGCTCGACGATCGAGCGCAGCACGCCGACCGTTCCCTCCGGCCGCAGCGTGAGCGAGCGGCCGCCGCGGTCGTCGAACGTGAACATCTCCTTGTTCACGATGTCGGTGGACTCCCCGACACCGCGGACGAACAGGGCCGTGTCCTCGAAGACCGGGATCTCGATGTAGTCATAGCCCGCCAGCTCCGCGGAGCGGCTCAGCGCGTCGCGTACCGCCTTGAAGGCGCGGGAGTCGGGCGGGAAGTAGTCAGGAACCCCTTTGGGGCCTTGATAGGTCGCGTTCAATGGAACTTTCCTCTGTCCTCGCCGGGCACTGCCAACCCGGTGAGGAACGGATTGGTCTGGCGCTCTCGGCCGATGGTCGTCTGGTCGCCGTGGCCGGGCAGGACCACGATCCGGTCGTCGAGCGGCAACACCTTGCTGGCAAGGCTGCGCAGGATCGACGGATGGTCTCCGCCCGGCAGGTCGGTGCGCCCGATGGAGCCGGCGAACAGCAGGTCCCCGGAGAACATCAGCTCCGGGATCTCCTCGTCCGCGTACGGCGTCCGGTACGTCACCGACCCCCTCGTATGGCCAGGGGTGTGGTCGACGACGAACCGCAGGCCGGCGAGCTCGAGGGTGACGCCGTCGGTGAGCTCACGGACGTCGTCGGGCTCTTCGAACTTCTCCCCGTCGCCCAGGATCGAGCTGGCCCACTGCGGGGAGATCCCGGCGAGCGGGTCGGCGAGCAGGTGCCGGTCCTCCGAGTGCACCCAGCAGGTGGCGTCGTACGTTCCGCACACCGGCGTGACGGCCCACATGTGGTCGAGGTGGCCGTGGGTGAGGACGACGGCGACCGGCTTGAGCTTGTTCTCCCGTACGACCTCGGCCACCGCACGCGCCGCGTCCTCGCCGGGGTCGACGACCACGCATTCCGCCCCGGGCTCGGTCGCCAGGACGTAACAGTTGGCGGCGAAGCCTCCTGTGGGGAAGCCGGCGACGAACACTAAGGATCCTTAGTAAATGGGGGGTGCGGCAGGACCGAGCGTACCCAGCAGGTTTCCGGCCCGGCTAACCGGATGAGGCGGGGCTGCCGTCCTTACGACGGCTTTTCGGCTCTTTGCTTAGACTGACCCTCCTATCGAGCCATATTCCTCCGCCGAAGAGTAGGTCGCCCACGTGGTCAGTAGGAGACAGCGCCAGCGTCAGCTGGCACGCGAGAAGTGGGAGCGTCAGCAGGAGGCCCGCGCCATCCATCGGCGCAAGGTCCGGCAGCGAGCCATCATCATCGGCGCCGTCGTGGGCGTCGTCGCTGTCGCCGCCGCTGGGTACGGCGTCTACCTGCTCGTCCGGGACGAGCCGTCGCAGGCGGCCACGCCGACCCCCTCGCCCTCGGTCTCCGCTCCTTCGACCGCGCCTACGACCACCCCGGTCGCGGCACCGCAGCCGAAGGCGGGCGAGTGCCTCTACCAGGCCGAGGCCGGCGCGGACCAGAAGGAGGTCGGCCTGCCGCCGACCAAGCCCACGCTCGCGGCCTCGTACGTCGCCTCGATCGTCACCAACCAGGGCACGATCACCGCGACGCTCGACCCGAAGGCCGCGCCGTGCTCGACGAACTCGTTCGACTTCCTCGCGGTGAAGAACGCGTTCGACAAGACGAACTGCACCGAGCTCGCCACCGCGCCGGCCACCTCCTCGTACCTGCGGTGCGGCTCGTTGACCGGAACGCCGACGAGCGGGCCGGGGTACATCTTCGCGGGAGAGAACGAGAAATCGGCTTCCGTACCGGCGGGCAGCCTCGTCATGGCGGGCGACCTGAACCGCGGCGGAAGCCAGTTCCTCGTGACGTACGGCAAGGCTTCGACGTTCGATCGACCCGTCACCGTCTTCGGGAAGGTGACGAAAGGGCTCGACATCGTCGAGAAGATCGCCAAAGGTGGGGTAACGCCGAGCACCAGCCCGGTGGCGGGAGTCGGAAGCCCGAAGACCGCCGTAGTGATTCAGGATGTCAAGATCACCAAGAAGTGATCTGTCGACCAGGAGCGAGCAGTGAGCGCAACCGCAGAGGACAGCTGGGGCAGAGTCGCCGAAGACGGAACGGTGTTCGTGCGCACTGCGGCTGGTGAGCGTCGCGTGGGATCGTGGCAGGTCGGCGATCCCGAGGGCGCGCTCGCGTTCTTCAAGCGCAAGTACGAGGCGATCGCGCTCGAGGTCGAACTCCTCGGCTCCCGGATCACGTCGGGCGTGCTCGCGCCCGACGACGCGCACCAGGCGGTGCGACGCGAGCGGCGGAACGTCGAGACCGCGCAGGCGGTCGGCGACCTGGACTCGCTGCTGGCCCGGCTGGACGAGCTGGAGAAGATCGTCGCCGAACGGCGGACCGCGCGGCGCGAGGAGCGCCGGCGGCAGCTCGACGAGGCGAAGGACACCAAGTCCTCGATCGCCGCCGAGGCGGAGACGCTCTCGACGGGGACGGACTGGCGTGGTGGGGTCGGGCGCTTCCGCGAGCTGCTCGACCAGTGGAAGGCGCTCCCCCGCCTGGACAAGTCGACCGACGACGAGCTGTGGCATCGGTTCTCCTCGGCGCGGACGGCGTACACGCGGCGGCGGAAGCAGCACTTCGCGGAGCTGAACGCGAAGCGCGAGGACTCCCGTACGGTCAAGGAAGAGATCGCGTCGGAGGCCGAGGGCCTGGCGGACTCGACCGAATGGGGCCCGACGTCCGGGCGGTTCCGCGAGCTGATGCGGCGCTGGAAGGCCGCCGGCCCGGCGCCTCGTGATGTCGAGGACCAGCTGTGGAAGCGGTTCCGGGCCGCGCAGGACCGGTTCTTCACCTCGCGGAACGCGACGCTCGCCGAGCAGGACACCGAGTACCGCGCGAACCTCACGGCCAAGGAAGCGCTGCTGGTCGAGGCCGAGGCGCTGCTGCCGGTGCGCGACCATCGGACGGCGCGGGAGGCGTTCCGTTCGCTGGTGGAGCGCTGGGACGCCGTCGGACGGGTGCCACGCGAGTCCATCCGGACCGTGGAGTCCCGGCTGCGGCGGGTCGAGGAGGCCGTACGCGCGGCGGAGCAGAACGAGTGGCGCCGTTCCAACCCGGAGACCCAGGCGCGGGTGAACGACACGGTGACGCAGCTGCGGGCGTCGATCGCGAAGCTGGAGTCGCAGCTTTCGGCGGCCCAGACGCGTGGCGACGCGCGGGCCGAACGGCAGGCCTCGGAGGCGTTGGAGGCCCGCCGGGAGTGGCTCGCGGAGGCCGAAAAAACCTTGGACGAGTTCTCCGGATAACCACTTGTTCGTGCGTGGTATTGGCCTGGATGTGACGTTGGTTAATGGCTCGCCCGTCCGGTCCGCCTGCCCGTAGTCTTGAAGAGAAATCAGATCGTCTGATGAATTTTCTTCAAGGAGTGAAACGCCGTGAACGGCGGATATGAGATGTTCGTCCTGCGCCAACTGACCGAGGCAGCGGAAGCTTCCCGGCGGCACGCAGGACTGTCTGTACGTACCTCCGCGTGGCGCCGCTGGATGAACCGGCGCCGTGCCGCAGCCGCGGCTCGCCCCGCGGTCCGGATCCCCGGCCAGCGCAAGGCCAGCCCGAAGACCGCCGAGCTGACCCGCTCCGGTCGCTGACCCCTACCCCTCAACCGCCCGTGATCATGACGGTGATCATGAAGCCAAAACGGCGTATACGACCGTTCCGCCTTCATGATCACGCTCATGATCACGGGCCTTCTGCACGAGTCAGTTGGTGAGGCGGTACGCGTCGAAGACTCCGTCTACGCCGCGGACCGCTCGGAGCACGTGGCCGAGGTGCTTGGGGTCGCCCATCTCGAACGTGAACCGGCTCTTCGCCACCCGGTCCCGAGTCGTCGCCACCGAGGCCGACAAGATGTTCACGTGCTGGTCCGACAGCACTCGCGTGATGTCGGACAGCAACCGCGCCCGGTCCAGCGCCTCGACCTGGATCTGCACCAGGAACAGCGACTGCGCGGTCGGGGCCCATTCGACGGCAACGATGCGGTCCGGCTGCGCCTGCAGCTGGGTCACGTTCACGCAGTCGTCCCGGTGCACCGAGACCCCGGCGCCGCGGGTCACGAAGCCGACGATCCCGTCGCCCGGCACTGGCGTGCAGCACTTCGCCAGCTTCACCCAGACGTCCGAGACGTCCTTCACGACCACGCCGGAGTCGCCGTTCGGCAACCGTTCCTTGCGCCGTGCCTCCGGCGACAGGACGGCACCGGCCGCCGAGAGGTCCTCGGTCTCCTGCTCGTCCACCCCCAGGGCCTGGACGAGCCGGCGGACGACGGCCTGGACGGTGACCGAGCCCTCGCCGACGGCGGCGTACAAGCCCGACACGTCGGAGAAGCGCAGGTCGCGGGCGACCGCGCCCATCTGGTCGTGGGTGAGCATGCGCTGGAGCGGCAAGCCCTCCTTGCGCAGGATCCGGGCGATCGCGTCCTTGCCCTGGTCGATCGCCTCTTCGCGGCGCTCCTTGGTGAACCAGTGCCGGATCTTGTTGCGTGCCCGCGGCGAACGAACGAACGTCAGCCAGTCGCGCGACGGCCCGGCGCCCTCGGCCTTGGAGGTGAAGACCTCGACCAGGTCGCCGTTCTCGAGCTCACTCTCCAACGGCACAAGGCGACCGTTGACGCGTGCGCCGATACAGCGGTGCCCGACCTCGGTGTGGATCGCGTACGCGAAGTCGACCGGCGTCGACCCGGCGGGCAGCGCCAGGACGTCGCCGCGTGGGGTGAACACGTAGACCTGGGTGGAGTTGATCTCGAACCGCAGCGACTCGAGGAACTCCCCCGGGTCCTCGGTCTCCTTCTGCCAGTCCAGCAGCTGCCGCAGCCACGCCATGTCGTTCGGCCCGGCGGAGCGGTCGGTCTCGACGCCCTTGTTGGATTCTTCCTTGTACTTCCAGTGCGCCGCGACGCCGTACTCCGCCCGACGGTGCATGGCGAACGTACGGATCTGGATCTCGACCGGCTTGCCCTCCGGCCCGATCACTGTCGTGTGCAGTGACTGGTACATGTTGAACTTCGGCATCGCGATGTAGTCCTTGAACCGCCCAGGGACTGGGTTCCATCGCGCGTGGATGACGCCGAGCGCCTGATAGCAGTCGCGGACCGACTCGGCGAGGACCCGGATGCCGACCAGGTCGTAGATCTCGCCGAACTCGCGGCCGCGGACGATCATCTTCTGGTAGATCGAGTAGTAGTGCTTCGGCCGGCCGGTGACCGTCGCCTTGACCTTCTCGGCACGGACGTCGGCCTGCACGCGGTCGACGACCTTCGCCAGATACTCGTCGCGGGACGGCGCGCGCTCGGCGACGAGGCGGACGATCTCGTCGTACAGCTTGGGATGCAGGGTCGCGAACGCGAGGTCCTCGATCTCCCACTTCAGCGTGTTCATGCCGAGCCGGTGGGCGAGCGAGGCGTAGATCTCCAGCGTCTCGCGGGCGGAGCGCTCCTGGCTGCTCTGCTTGACGTACCGCAGCGTCCGCATGTTGTGCAGCCGGTCGGCGAGCTTGATGACCAGGACGCGGATGTCCTTGGCCATCGCGATGACCATCTTGCGGATGGTCTCGGCCTGCGCGCTCTCGCCGTACTTGACCTTGTCGAGCTTGGTCACGCCGTCGACGAGCATCGCGATCTCGTCGCCGAAGTCGGCCTTGAGCTCGTTCAGCGTGTACGGGGTGTCCTCGACCGTGTCGTGCAGCAGCGCGGCACACAGCGTCGGCGCGGTCATGCCGAGCTCGGCGAGGATCGTGGCGACCGCGACCGGGTGGGTGATGAACGGGTCGCCACTCTTGCGGGACTGGCCGCGGTGGTAGCGCTCGGCGGTGACGTACGCGCGCTCGATCTGGCTCAGGTCGGCGCGCGGGTGGGTCGCGCGGACGATCCGGAACAGCGGCTCGAGTGCCGGGTTGCCCTGCTGGTGCCTCGCCCGAGCCTGGCCAGGCGGTCACGTACGCGGACGGGAACCCTCGGCGAACGTGGTGCCGCCGCCGTTGGCACGGCCACGCCGCTCGCGCTTGCGCTCGCTCTCCTCCGGGGCGGCCGGAGTCGGGGCCGGCGGAGTCTCGGCAGGTGGCGCGGGCACCACGCGAGTCGCGGCCGCTCGGGCGGCCGCGACGCTGGACCCGGTGCCGGGCGCACTGACCGGACGCGGCTGCGGACGCTCCTTGTCGTCACGCGCCGGCGCGGTCGAGACTCTGTCATCGGCCACAGGCACTCCTCGTAACGCCGAAACCTCAGTGTACGGGGAGTGACCTGAGAGCTGTCACGCACGCTGCCGCCAGGTGGATAACCGGTCACGATCCGTCGCCGGACGGGGCCCGTCTACGCCTTGGTGGCGATCTCCCACAGGTGCCCGGCAGGGTCGGCGATCACGGCCGTCCGGATGCCCCAGGGCCGGTCCATCGGGCCGTTGACCAGCTTGGCGCCGCGTTGGGTGAGGTCTTCGCAGGTGGCGTCCACGTCAGTGACATGGAGGGTGAACTGCACACGTGCGCCCGTGTCCGGGCCGGCGACCGGGACCGGCGTGATGAGCTCGGGCGCCTCGGTGGCCTGGAGGACGTTGACCATCGTGTCACCGAAGAGGAACACGACGGAGACCTCGTCCTCCCCGGCCACTGGCAGGCCGAAGACGTCGGTGTAGAAGGCCTTCGTGGTCGCCAGATCCTCGGCGAACAGCGTCACGGCGCCGAGTCGGGGCTGGAAGTCGCTCATGGTGTCTCCTCAGGGTCTCCGTGCTGTGGTGTCGCCTGAGACGTCGGAGCCGACCTCCAGATTTCGACAGCCGGGTCAGTCCTCGACGGTCAGCAAGGCGTGGACGTCGAACCCGTCCTGCCCTTCCAGCCGCGCTCGGCCGGCCAGGAAGGCCAGCTCGAGCAGCACGCTCACGCCGACGACTTCGGCGCCGGCTTCGCGGATCAGCGCCGTGGTCGCCTCGACCGTGCCGCCCGTCGCCAGGACGTCGTCCACGACCAGGACCCGCTCCCCCGGCTCGAACGCGTCCCGGTGCACCTCGAGTGTCGCCTCGCCGTACTCCAGCGCGTACGAGCGGCTCAGCACCGCGGACGGCAGCTTCCCCGCCTTCCGGACCGGTACGAAGCCCGCCCCGAGAGCCAGGGCCACCGGAGCCGCGAGGATGAAGCCACGCGCCTCGATTCCCACGACCTTGTCCACCGCGGGAGACGCCCCGAGCCAGGACGCCCCGAGTGCCTCGACGGTCGACTGGAACGCCGCGGGATCCGCCAGCAGCGGCGTGATGTCCTTGAAGACGATCCCCGGCTTCGGGTAGTCGGCCACGTCCCGGATCCGCGCGCGCACCAGGTCGGCGATGTCGCCCGCGGGCTCCGGAGACGCGACGTGAGTCACCGGCGACCCTTCGGCCGCCGCGACGAACGGGTGGACCGCGGCTTGCGTTGCGGCTGCGTACGCGAGCCGGTCGACGACTGGCCGACCTTGACCGGCGGCCGCTCGCCGCCAGCCTCACCCTCGCCCTCGCCCTCGGCCTCCGCCGACTCGGCGACGGCGCCCGACGGCTTCTTGAGCTCGGCGTTCGCGGCCTTCGCGGACCCGCTCTGCTGCCGCTGCTCGACCCGCCGGCGCAGAGCCTTCATCGCCGGCTCGCGCTCCTTGAGGTCACACAGCAACGGCGTCGCGGTGAAGATCGACGAGTACGTACCGGCGGCCAGACCGATGAACAGGGCCAACGAGAGGTCCTTCAACGTTCCGGCACCCAGCACGAACGTGCCAATGAACAAGATGCCCGCGACCGGCAGCAGCGCGATGATCGAGGTGTTGATCGACCGCACCAGCGTCTGGTTGACCGCGAGGTTGGCCGCGTCGCTGTACGTCACGCGGCTGCTCGCCGCGAGGCCCCGGGTGTTCTCCCGGACCTTGTCGAACACGACCACCGTGTCGTACAGCGAGTAACCCAGGATCGTCAGAACACCAATGACGGTTGCTGGTGTGACCTCGAAGCCGACGAGTGCGTAGATGCCGACCGTGATCACCAGGTCGTGGATCAGGGCGACGATCGCCGCGACCGACATGCGCCACTCGCGGAAGTACAGCCAGATCACGCCCATGACGAGGACGAGGAACACCCCGAGGGCCTGCAAGGCCTTCGCGGTGATCTGCCCACCCCAGCTCGGACCGATCAACGAGTAGTTGACGTCCTCCTCGTCGATGCCGAGCTCGTCCGCGATCGCCTGCCGGACCTTCGGCACACCTTCGGTCGCGTCGAGTGGCGGCGTCTGGATGTCCAGCCGGTTGTTGCCCACCGCGGTGACCGATCGGATCTTCGGCCAACCCCGTCTTGGCAACGGCCTCGCGCGACCCCGACGATCCGCTCGCTCGCGTTGTTCGTCGTGACCGGCGCCTGGAAGTCGGCACCGCCGCGGAACTCGATCGAGAAGTCCACACCCTTGAGCCACAGCCCGCCGACCGAGATCAGGATGATCGCGACCGAGACGAGGTACCAGGTCTTGCGCCGCTTGATGAAGTCGATCGAGACCTCACCGGTGTAGAGCTTGTGTGCCAAGCTCTCCAAGGCGGGACATCAGGCCTCCCTCGGGGCGGGCGTGCGGCGACCGAACGCACCAGTCATCTTGGCCTTGGTGACACCCAGCCGGGATGGGTCGAGGCCGGACAAGCGGTGCCCCTCGCCGAAGAACTTCGTCCGGCTGAGCAACGTCACGAGCGGCTTGGTGAACAGGAACACGACGATGAGGTCGATGATCGTGGTCAGACCGAGCGCGTACGCGAAGCCGCGGACGTTGCCGACCGACAACAGGTAAAGGACGATCGCGGCGAGCAGCGACACGGAGTCGGCGGCGAGGATCGTACGCCGGGCTCGCATCCACCCGGTGTCGACCGCGCTGCGCAGCGTCTTGCCGTCTCGGATCTCGTCTCGTAACCGTTCGAAGAAGACGACGAACGAGTCCGCGGTGATACCGATCGCCACGATCAGACCGGCGATCCCCGCGAGCGTCAACGTGAAGCCCTGTGCCTTGCCGAGCAGCACGACCGACGCGAACGTCATCGCCGCAGCGACCCCGAGCGAGGCCACGACGACGATGCCGAGACCGCGGTAGTAGAGGAACGAGAAGATGACGACCAGACCGAGGCCGATGACGCCGGCGGTGAGACCACCGGTCAGCTGGTCGGCGCCGAGCGTCGGCGTCACCGTCGACACCTCACTGGCCTCGAACGCCAACGGCAGCGCGCCGTACTTCAGGACGTTCGCCAGGTCGGTTGCCTGCACCTGGGTGAAGTTGCCGGTGATGCTCGCCTCGCCGCCAGGGATGGGCTCCTGGAAGTTCGGGTACGAGATCACCTTGCCGTCGAGCACGATCGCGAACTGGTTCAGCGGCGGCTGCAGCTGGTACATCTCGCGGCTCGCCTGCGCGAGCTTCTTCGGGCCCGCGTCCTTGAACTTCAGCGAGACCTGCCAGTTGATCTCCTGCTGCGGCAGGCCGGGCGACGCGTCGGCGATCTCCGAGCCGAGGATGATCGCCGGGCCGAGCACGAACGCCTCGTTGCCGTCCCGGTCACAGGTCAGCAGCGTCTCGTTCGGGTTGTCCTTGGCGGCGTCGTAGTCGTCGCACTTGTACTTCGCCAGCGCGGCGAGCTGCGCCTCGTTCGCCGGCGTCGTGGAGATCTGCACCCGATCCGTTGCCGGGGACGGAGTGCCCGACGCCGAGGGTGCGGGAGTGGCGGGGGTGGACGCCGTGGCGCTGGGCGAGGCCGTTCCCTGCGCGAGGAGCGCGCTCGGCACCGTACGGCTCGCGTTCGTCGCGGTCGCGGTGGGCTGCGGCGTCGCCGTACCCGACGGGGTCACGCTCGGCTGCGGCGAGGCCGTGCCGGTCGCGGTCGGGTTCGGACTCGGTCCGGTGGCCGTGGCGGTGGGGGTCGGTGCGGGTGGAACGTTCGCCGCCTGCACCGCGAGCACCTGTCGGAACCGCATCTGCGCGGTCTGTCCGACGAGACGCACGATCTCGTCACGGCCGACGCCGGGCACCTCGACGATGATGTGCTCGTTGCCCTGCGTCGTGACCTCGGCCTCGGCAATCGCGCCGATCCGGTTACGGATGATCTCGACAGCTTCGTTCAGCTGATCCGGCGTGATCGCGCCCTGCCCGGCAGCCGGGCGGGCGGTAAGCGTGATGGACGTACCACCACGCAGGTCGAGGCCGAGTCGCGGAGTCCATACGCCCAGCAGGGCCATCACCACGAACCCGACCACCAGAGCGGCCAACAGCGCGAGGAGCGCGCGCCAGGGATGTGGCCTCTTGGTCGTCGTTGCCACTTTGTCCTGTCCCCCGTTGTCTTAGCTCGAGGCTGAGTCGCTCGGCTTGGTGCTTGTTGGCTTGTCGTCGGCGGTCTTGGTGCCCGTGTCCGTCACCGGGTCCGTCACCGGGTCCGTCACCGGGTCCGTCGCGTCCGCGGCGGTGGTGTCGGTGGACTCGGTCGACGCGGCCGGCGCGTCGGCGGCCGGGTCGATCACCCGCCCGATGACCTGCTTGACGAAGCGCGAGTGGACGCCCGGGGCGACCTCCAGGACGACGGCGTCGTTCTCGATCGCGACGACCGTCGCGTACATGCCGGTCGTCGTCACGATCTGCTGACCGGGCTGGACGCGGCCCTGCATGTTCTGCATCTCACGCTGCCGACGCCGCTGCGGGCGGATCGCCACGAAGTAGAACAAGGCCAGCAGGAGCACGGGAAGCAACAGGGTCCACAACGACCCTCCGCCACCGGAGGACTGGGCGGCCCAGGTACTGATCTGTTCGGCACGCATCTCGCGGGTGTTCCTTCCCTGGCGATCCTTCGACTAAGGCGCCCTCGACATGGAGTGACCACGCAGAGTGGCCACCGGCGGAGTCTAACCGCGTGACCTGGATGAACGTACCCGGGTCCGGGGTCGTTCCCGAAATGCCGTTGACCGGCCCTCGTTCTGTCGTCAGCGTGGAGTGTATGAGCGACCCGCGGGTGTTCGACGAGCTGTTGTCCGAGGTGATGGCCGAGGCGCCCCGCTTCGGGCATCGCCAGCACATCCACCTGACCTGGTTGGCGGTTCGACGGTGTGGCATGCCGGAGGCGATCGACCTCGTCAGCTTCGGCATCCAACGGACGGCACGTTACGCCGGTGCGCCGCAGAAGTACCACGCGACCGTGAGTCGGGTCTGGGTCGAGGCGGTCGCCTTCCACGTCGAGGAGACGGGCGGTGACGACTTCGACGCCTTCGTCGCGCACCACACCGCCTTGCTGGACAAGCGATTGCTGACCCGGTGGTACGAGCCGTCCACGCTCGCTGGGGCGAAGGAGACGTGGGTCGAGCCCGACCGGGCGCCCTTCCCCTGGAACTAGTCTTCGACGTCGAACAGGCTCGGCGCGTGGGCGCTGTCCGCGGGGATGGCCAGGCCGAGGTGCTTCCAGGCCGCGGGTGTGGCCATCCGGCCGCGCGGGGTGCGTTGCAGATAGCCGCAGCGAACGAGGAACGGCTCGGCGACCTCCTCGACGGTCTCCCGCTCCTCCCCTACGGCGACCGCGAGCGTGCCGAGGCCGACCGGTCCCCCACCGAACCGCTTGCAGAGGGCGTCGAGCACCGCGCGGTCGAGCCGGTCGAGGCCCTGCTCATCCACCTCGAACAGCGCCAACGCCGCGCGGGCCGTGTCCTCGCGGACGATGCCGTCGGAGCGCACCTGGGCGAAGTCGCGGACCCTTCTCAGCAAGCGGTTCGCGATCCGTGCCGTTCCGCGTGACCTGGCGCCGATCTCGTGCGCGCCGTCGTCGGTGACGGGAACGTCCAGCAGCTTGGCCGAACGGTGGACGATCTGCTGCAGCTCACTGGTCTCGTAGTAGTCCAGGTGCGCGGTGAACCCGAACCGGTCGCGCAGCGGTCCCGGCAGCAGCCCCGACCGGGTCGTCGCGCCGACCAGCGTGAACGCCGGGATCTCCAACGGGATCGCGGTGGCGCCCGGTCCCTTGCCGACCACGACGTCGACCCGGAAGTCCTCCATCGCCATGTAGAGCATCTCTTCGGCGGGGCGGCTCATCCGGTGGATCTCGTCGAGGAACAGCACCTCGCCCTCGGACAGCGAGGAGAGGATCGCCGCGAGGTCACCGGCGTGCTGGATCGCCGGGCCGGACGTGATGCGCAACGGAGTGGCGAGCTCGTTGGCGATGATCATCGCCAACGTGGTCTTGCCGAGCCCGGGCGGTCCGGAGAGGAGCACGTGGTCCGGCGGTTTCCCGCGTGAGCGGGCGGCCTCGAGGACGAGCCCGAGCTGGTCGCGGACGCGATTCTGCCCGATCAGCTCGTCGAGCGTGCGGGGCCGCAGGGCGCCCTCGATGACGCGTTCGTCGTCGGAGGCCTCGGCGGCGACCACACCCTCGTCGTACTGCGTCATGGGGTCCAGTTATCTCACGCCTTCGACAACGTCCGGAGCGCGGCCTTCAGCAACGTCGCGACGTCGGGCACCTTGCCGGCGGCGAGCTGGTCCTCCGCGATCGGGACGACCGCGTCGATGGCCGCGTCGGCCTCGCGGGTCGACCAGCCGAGGCTGAGCAGGCCGGCGTGGACCTGGTCGCGCCAGCCGGCCGCCGCGCTCATGCTCGGCCGGCCGTTGGACGTGTGCGTACCGGTGCCGACGGGGGCGCCGAGGCGGTCCTTGAGCTCGAGCGCGATGCGTTGCGCGCCCTTCTTGCCGATGCCGGGGACCTTGGTGAGCGTGACGAGGTCGTCGGTGGCGACAGCGCGGCGGATGTCGTCGGGGCTCAGGACGGCGAGGATGGCCTGCGCGAGTCGCGGCCCGACGCCGCTGGCGGTCTGGACGAGCTCGAACACCGTCCGTTCGTCCTCGTCGGCGAACCCGTACAGCGTGAGGGAGTCCTCGCGTACGACGAGGCTGGTCGGCAGCGTGGCGGGCTCGCCGACGCGGAGCTCGGCCAGCGTGCCGGGTGTCGCGCGTACCTCGAAGCCGACGCCGCCGACCTCGACCACCGCGGAGTCGTACCCGACCGAGGCGACCTTCCCCTTGACGAACGCGATCATGACCGACCTCCCGGGACTTTCCACTGCGTACGAACGGGTCCGGCGGCCTTCTGCGCGGCCGCGAGCCTGGCCGCCGCGGGGCCGCGCCACAGGTGGCAGATCGCGAGCGCGAGCGCGTCCGCCGCGTCCGCGGGCTTGGGGCTGCTCTCGAGCAGGAGGATCCGCGTCACCATGTGCGTGACCTGCGCCTTGTCCGCGCGCCCGTTGCCGGTCACGGCGGCCTTGACCTCGCTCGGCGTGTGCAGGACGACAGGAATGCCGCGCTTGGCCGCGGCGGCCATCACGACGCCGCTGACCTGAGCCGTTCCCATCACCGTACGAACGTTGTGCTGGCTGAACACCCGCTCGAGCGCGACCGCGTCGGGTTTGTGCTCGTCCAGCCAGTGCTCGACCGCATGCTGGACGTCGAACAGCCGGACGGCGAGGTCGGAGTCGGGGCTGGTGCGCACGACGTCGACGGCCACCAGCGCCAGCTTGCGCTGTGCCCCCTGGTCGACGATGCCCAGCCCACACCGCGTCAGACCGGGGTCGACCCCGAGCACCCGCACCCACGCCTCCCTCTGCCGAACACCTGTTCGGAGGTTAACCGGCGGGTTCAGCCGGACTGGGTAGGCGCGCCGATCCAGTTGCCGACGAGGTCGCCGAGGCGGCCGGGGAGGTGGAACTCGCCGAACGGCCAGGGGTTCACCGGTTCGACCGTCGCCAGGGTGAGGAGGCCGATGATCGCCACGCTCAGCAGCGCGGCGACGGTGATGGCGAGCCAGCGCGGCTTCAGCACCGTGTTCAGCACGCGCAGGCTGCCGCGTTGGACGCTCTCCCCCTCGATGCCCCACCAGGCCAGGGCGGCGGTGCCGAGGGCGCCGACCGCGGTGACCAGCGCGAGCGGGGGCGTGACGTTGCCGGCCAGCATGCCGAGGACGAGGATCGCCGCGACGACGAAGGCTCCGGCGAGCGCGACCGGCAGCGTCAGCGTGGTGAAGAGCAGCGAACGGGTCCCGTGCCACGGCATCGCCCCCGCGACCGCCCAGCCGTCCGAGCGCCGGCGGCCCTTGCCGGTACGGCGCCGTTCCAGCTGCAGCGTGGCCCGGTCGACCATCCGTACGCCGAGCAGCCAGCACACCAGCGCGACCAGCGCCACGATCGGGAGCGTCGCGGCCAGCGCCGTGAGCGTTCCGAACAGCAGCACGGTCACGACCGGGTGCAGGTTCCGCTGGTCGGCTCGAGCCAGGTTGAACGGCCCACTCTGCGCCTTGACCGGCGGCGACGGCTCTGCAACGGGAAGCTGCCCAGTCGACGGAGACGGAGCTGCGGCGGCCGAAGGCGCCACCGCCGTGTACTGCCGCGTCGGGCTCGGCGGCTCCCGCGTCCAGTCGTACGGCTGCACGATCTCCGGCCCCGCCTGAGGCGTGCCGTCCTCCACCGGCTGCCGCACCGGCACCACGACGGTCGGGATCCGTCCAGCCGGGTACTTCCGAACGTCGTCCGGCTCCTCGCCCTCCTCCAGCCACAGCAGCAGCTCCGGGGCCGTCGGCCGGTCCAGCGGGTCCTTCGCCAGGCACCGTCGCAGCACCGGCACGAGCCACGGAGGGCAGCCGGTGAGGTCGACGTCGTCGTTCAGCACCCGGTACGCGATCGTCGTCAGCCCGCCCTTGCCGAACGGCGCGCGGTTGGTCGCCGCGAACGTCACCGTGGTCGCCCACGCGTGGATGTCCGCCGCGGGTGTCACCGCGCCACCCGACAGGACCTCCGGTGCGACGTACCCGGGCGTCCCGTACACCATTCCAGGCATGGTCAGGCGCGTCTCGTCGGCGATCTGCGCGATGCCGAAGTCGATCACGACCGCGATCCCGTCGTGGATCAGCACGTTGCCCGGCTTGAGGTCGCGGTGCACGACGCCGGCCGAGTGGATCGAGCACAGCGCGTCGGCCAGGTCCCCGGCCAGGTCGGCGAGGTCGGCGCCGGAGAGCACGCCCTGCTTGGCGACGACGTCGTGCAGCGGAGGCCCGGAGACGAAGCGGGTCACGAGGTACGGCGTCTCGGCCGCGAGGTCGGAGTCGATCACCTCGGCCACGTGGTCGCCCCGGACGCGCGCGAGCACGCGGGCCTCGCGCGCGAACCGTTGCCGGCTCTCCACGTCGCTCGCCACGTTCGGGCGCAGCAGCTTGACCGCGACCGTGTTGCTCTGCGCGTCGACCGCCCGGTGGACGAAGCCCATGCCGCCTTCGCCGACGCGTTCGAGCAGCGTGTAGCCGCCGAGCCGCACCTGCTCGGCCACGCGTTCGTCCACGCCCCCCTGCACGGACTCCACGGTAACGCGATCCGGCAGCCAATGCGCTTAGTGCGTAGCGATCCGGTACGAAGCCCACCCCGTGCCGATGTCGTCAGCCGCCGCGACCGTCCCGTCGCCCCGCCCGCTGAAGCGGAACAGCTTGCCGTCGCTGCCCCGCACCGCCACCAGGTCGGCCCGCCGGTCGCCGTTCACGTCCAGGACGTTGAACGGACCCCAGCCAGTCCAGCCCGAGCCGACATTGACGCCGGCGGAGAACCCGCCAGCCCCGTTGCCCCTCCAGAACCACAATGCGCCAGCAGTAGTCGTGCCCCACAGGTCGCCGTCACCGTCGCCATCGGCGTCACCGCCAGCGAACCGGGCGAAGTTCGACCAGCCCTCCCCCACCTGGACCCGCGTCGCGAACGTTCCGGAGCCCTGCCCTCGATACCAGTACAGGTTGCCACCGTCCCGCGCGAGCACGTCCGCCTTGTTGTCACCGTTCAGGTCGACCAGCGCGAACCACTCGAGCGCGTTCCACCCCGACCCGGCGTTCTCCAGCTTGGAGAACGTCGCGTTCCGGCCGTTGTGCCAGTAGTGCAGCCGGCCGTCGGCCGAGGTCGCCAGGAGATCCGCGTACCCGTCCGCGTTGCTGTCGCCGACGCCGATCCGGTTGTACGCCGTCGACCAGCCCGTGCCCACGACGGACGCGGAGCCCAACGTCCCGTCGGACCGGCCCGGATAGAGCCGCAGCGCGCCGTCCGGTCCGATCGCCAGCAGGTCGTCGAACCGGTCGCCGTTCACGGTCTCGGCCGCACCGTTCGCGGTGTCGAGGAAGTCGCGGTCGATCGCCATCCGCACACCGCCCCACGTCTCGGTGACGTCGCCGGCGTACTGCTTGATCCGCTGGTGGTTGGCCCAGTAGCTGTCGGGGACGTACGAGCCGCCGTCGGTGTTCGCGGCGTTGTTCCACCAGGCGAAGAACACGTGGTCCGGCCGCGTGTACGCGGAGCTCTTGTAGTTCGCGACCAGGTCGGCGATGCCCGTCGAGGCGCTGGAGTAGACGCCGGACAGGTAGCCGCGAGCGTGCAGCTCGTCGGTCCAGCCGGCCAGGAAGCTCAGCACCGCGGTGCTGCAGGAGCCGCCGCGGTTGTACGACTCCATGTCGTTGTAGAGCACGCTGCCGGGAACGATGCCCAGGTTGGCGGCGGCCCCGACCGACTCGATGGCGGCCGAGCGGCCCTGGCTGCGCGCGGTCGAGGGCGTCGAGGACATCCGGGCGCCGAAGCCGCGGCACGGCGCCTGCAGCCCGAGGTGGATCGGCAGGAACTTCCAGCCGCGGCTGGCCTGGTTGGCGACCCACGTCGGCGTCAGGTTCGGTTGCGCGCAAGCCCGCTGGACGCCGCTGATGTAGATGCCGACGGCCCGGTACGGCGACGACTTCAGCCAGGCGTCCATCGTGCCCTGCGACGGCGCCGCGCACTGGTCGAAGCCCTTGCCGCTGGCGGTGCCGGGAGCGACGATCACCGACGCCATCGGCCTGACCTTCTTGGCGAGCCTCTTCGGCGTCGCGCCCCCGACCACCTTGCCGGTGCCGAGGACGGTGCCCGCCCCTGGCGACGCCGTCACCAGCACGCCCGCGCTCTCCACCGCGACCTGCCGCATCCCGGCCGACGCCGCGCCCACAGAGGTGCCGGCCTTCGTACGAACGATCCCAGGACGCGCCGACGAGGCGCTGGTCAGCGGTTCGATCAGCAGGCCCGCGTCGCTGCCGGCCAGGTGGGCCGGGCAGGTCTCCTGGTAGCGCGGCGTACCGAGGTAGACCGCCGGCTCGTCGAACCGTACGCACACCTTCTGCTTCGCCAGCTCGATCACCGGCCACGAGCTCGGCACCGAGACCTGGTAGCCGCGATACGTCACCAGCTTGCTGTCGGCGACCGGCCGAGGCGGCGCCGCGACTGCGCTGGCGCCCAATGCGCAGGTCAGCCCCAGGACGGCGGCAGCGGTGAGGACGGCGCGAACAAACGCCCGTGCACGACGGGACGACGGCATGAAGAAACTCCTTCGAATCGACCTGCCCCGTCCCAACCGCGGGCCACGTTCGCCCATCGCCGCGCGGGAGTCCACCCCGGCGTCCGCATGCGGACGCGAAACCACCCACCCGCCGGATCGGCGAGCGGGTGGTTTCGCACCGTTATGCGTTAGTAGCTGGCGATGCGCCAGTCGGTCCAGCCGAAGCCGACGCGAGGACCGGCCGAGTTGAGGTGGCCGTCGCCCTTGCCCAGCCACCTGAACAGATCACCGGCGCCGTCGAACGCGACGAGATCGGCCTTGTTGTCGCCGTTGAGGTCCATCGCGTTGAACGGGCTGTAGCCGCTCCACCCGCCCCCGACGTCGGCCTTGGTGGCGAACCCGCCGGCACCGTTGCCTCGCCAGAAGTAGAGGTTGCCGGCGGCGTCGGTGCCCCACAGATCCCCGTCACCGTCACCGTCGGCGTCGCCACCGGCGAACTTGGTGACGCCGGCCCAGCCTTCGCCGACCTTCACCCTCGTGGCGTACGTGCCGTTGCCCGAACCGCGCCACCAGTAAAGGAAATCGCCATCCCGCGCGGCGATGTCGCCCTTGTTGTCACCGTTGATGTCGACGAACGCGACCCACTCGAACGAGTCCCAACCCGAGCCCTCGTTGGTCGACTTCGAGAACGACGTCCCGTTGCCGTTGTTGTGCCAGTAGTTCAACTTCCCACCAGGCGTCGTCGCCACGATGTCACCCAAACCATCACCATCGACATCGGAGACACCGACCCGGTCGAACGCCGCCTCCGACCACCCCGGCCCAATAGGACCCGAACCACCGAACACACCGTCCGACCGACCCGGATACATCCGCAACTCGTCCGTCGGACTCATCGCCAACATGTCGTCGTACCGGTCGCCGTTCACACTCTCGGCCGGACGGCTCGCGCTGCCGCAGTTGTAGCTCTTGTAGATCGGACCGGGACTGGCCTGGCTGTAGGTGATCCGCTCGCCGTGCAGGACGATGTGCTGCTCCACGCCGTTGTACACCTGCGCGTAGTGCAGATGTGGTCCGGTCGCGTTGCCAACGTCGCCAACCCTGCCGATCAGCTGCCCTTGGGCGACCTGAGCGCCGTTGGGCGCGACCCGTTCGTCGAGGTGGCGATACTCCGACTCCCAACCGTTGCCGTGGACGAGGTAGATCACTCCTGCCGTGCTGTAGCGCACGACTCCGGCCGCGCTCGCGTGCACGGGCTTACCTCGGTCTGCCTCGCCGACTCCCCAGTTCAGGTCGAGCGGATAGCTGTTCTCGCTTCCGTGGCCATGACTGGGATACGTCCTGCCGTTCCACTCCTCACCACAGGGGAACGGCAGCTCGAAGTTGGGCGGCGCCGGTATCGCCGCCGCCGTCGAGGTGGGTATCAGCGTTCCGCTCAGCGCGAGCAGGACCGCGATTCCCCATGCGGCAAAGGACTTTCTCATCCTGGTCTCCCCTTGCTCAGTAGCTGGCGATGCGCCAGTCGGTCCAGCCGAAGCCGACGCGAGGACCGGCCGAGTTGAGGTGGCCGTCGCCCTTGCCCAGCCACCTGAACAGATCACCGGCGCCGTCGAACGCGACGAGATCGGCCTTGTTGTCGCCGTTGAGGTCCATCGCGTTGAACGGGCTGTAGCCGCTCCACCCGCCCCCGACGTCGGCCTTGGTGGCGAACCCGCCGGCACCGTTGCCTCGCCAGAAGTAGAGGTTGCCGGCGGCGTCGGTGCCCCACAGATCCCCGTCACCGTCACCGTCGGCGTCGCCACCGGCGAACTTGGTGACGCCGGCCCAGCCTTCGCCGACCTTCACCCTCGTGGCGTACGTGCCGTTGCCCGAACCGCGCCACCAGTAAAGGAAATCGCCATCCCGCGCGGCGATGTCGCCCTTGTTGTCACCATTGATGTCGACGAACGCGACCCACTCGAACGAGTCCCAACCAGAACCCTCGTTCGTCGACTTCGAGAACGACGTCCCGTTCCCGTTGTTGTGCCAGTAGTTCAACCTCCCACCAGGCGTCGTCGCCACGATGTCACCCAGACCATCACCATCGACATCGGAGACACCGACCCGGTCGAACGCCGCCTCCGACCACCCCGGACCGATCGGACCCGAACCACCGAACACACCGTCCGACCGACCCGGATACATCCGCAACTCGTCCGTCGGACTCATCGCCAACATGTCGTCGTACCGGTCGCCGTTCACACTCTCCGCCGGCTTGCCCGTCGTCCCTCCCCCACCGTTCGCGGTGTCGAAGTAGTCGCGATCGATCGAGACCGTCACGCCGCCCCACGTCTCGGTGACATCGCCCGCGTACTGGTGGATCCGCTGGTGGTTCGACCAGTAGCTGTCGGGGATGTACGAGCCGCCGTCGGTGTTCGCGACGTTGTTCCACCACGCGAAGAACACGTGGTCCGGCCGCGTGTACGTACTGCTGTTGTAGTTCGCGACCAGGTCGGCGATGCCCGAGCTCGCGCTCGAGTAGACGCCGGACAGATAGCCGCGAGCGTGCAGCTCGTCGGTCCAGCCGGCGAGGAACGACATCACCGCGGTCGTGCAGGACCCGCCGCGGGCGTAGCCCTCCATGTCGTTGTAAAGAACGCTGCCCGCGACGATCCCGAGCGCGCTCGCCGCGTTCACCGACTCGACCGCTGCCGAGCGACCCTGGCTTCGCGCCGTCGTCGCGTTGGCCGACATCTTGTGTGCGTGGCCTCCGCACGGTGCCTGCAGACCCACGTGCAGCGGGAGGAACTTCCAACCGGCGTTGTGCTGGTTGGTGATCCACGTGGCGGTGAGATTCGGCTGCGCGCAGCCGCGTTGGATGCCGCTGATGTAGATGCCGACGGCGTTGTACGGCGAGGAGTTCGCCCACGCGTTCATCGTGCTCTGCGAGGGCGCCGCGCACGCGTCGAAGCCCTTGCCGAGGTAGTTCCCCGGCGCGACCACGGCCGCCATCGGCGTGACCACCGCGGACTTCGCAGCGGCGAGGGACCGCGCCTTCGCGCCGGCGACGAGCTTGCCGGTGGCGAGGATCGACCGTACGGCCGCCTCGTTCGACGAACCGTGCGCCGCCGTCACGAGCACACCGGCGCTCTCGACGGCGACCTGCAGCGTCCCGCTCGCGGACGCTGCCGCCGGTGCGACGGCAGTGCCTGCCTTCGCGCGGGAGATGCCTGGCCGGTCCGCGGACGACTGGTCGAGCGGCTCGAGGAGCAACCCGGCGTCGCGGCCGATCAGCCCGGCCGGGCAGGCCTCCTGGCTGGTCGGGTGGCCGAGATAGACGGCCGGCTTGTCGAAACGTACGCACGTCTGCTGGGCATCGAGCACCGGCCACGAGCTCGGCACCGAGACCTGGTAGCCCTGGTACGTCACGACCTTGCTGTCAGGTGATGCGGCTACGGCGTTCGAGCCGATCAGGCTGGATCCTGCGACGATGCTGGCCAAGGCGAGGGCAGCACCGACCCAACGATGGGACGTCGACATGACGTACTCCTCGTGAGAGTGGCGGAGGGTTCAGTAGGTGGCGACGCGGTAGTCGGTCCAGCCGGAGCCGATCGGATCGCCGGCCGCGTTGAGCTTGCCGTCGCCCTTGCCGGTCCACCGGTACAGGTCGTCACCCTTGACCGCGACGAGGTCGGCCTTGCCGTCGCCGTTGAGGTCCATCACGTTGAACGGGCTGTAGCCGCTCCACCCCGAACCCGCGTCGAGCTTGGTGGCGAACCCGCCGGCACCGTTACCCCGCCAGAAGAACAGGTTGCCCGCGGCGTCGGTACCCCACAGATCCCCGTCGCCATCGCCGTCGGCGTCACCACCGGCGAACCTGGTGACACCGGCCCAGCCTTCGCCGACCTTCACCCTCGTGGCGTACGTGCCGTTGCCCGAACCGCGCCACCAGTAAAGGAAGTCACCGTCACGGGCGGCGATGTCGCCCTTGTTGTCACCGTTGATGTCGACGAACGCGACCCACTCGAACGCGTCCCAACCCGAGCCCTCGTTCGTCGACTTCGAGAACGACGTCCCGTTCCCGTTGTTGTGCCAGTAGTTCAACCTCCCGGCCGCGGTCGTCGCCACGATGTCACCCAGACCGTCACCGTCCACGTCGGAGGTGCCGAGCCGGTTGAAGACCTCGTCGGTCCATCCCGGACCGATCGGCGCGGACTGGCCGAAGACCGCGGTCGCGCGGCCTGGGTACATCCGCAGCTCGTTCCCCGGAGTCACGGCCAGCATGTCGTCGAACTGGTCGCCGTTCACGCTCTCCGCGGGACCACCCGGGGAGCCGCCCAACGTCCACCACGTGGTCTGCTTGCGCGCGCCGGGCCAGCCGAAGCTGAAGTGGATGTGGTCGGTGTGCGGACTGGCACCGTCATAGTCCTGCCAGCCTTGGGACGCCCGGTAGGAGTACCAGATGCGGCCGTTCCAGATGATGTACATGATCCCGAGCCGGCGGATCAGCGCATGCGTGTTGCCGTACTGGTCGGTGGCCATCAGCCAGGCGAGCAGTTGCTCGGCCTGCGCTTTCTGCGTCGCGTTGTTGACGTTGAACGGGTAGTCGAGCGCGCGCCCTTCCTTGTGCTCGCTGTTTCCGGGCTCGCTGCAGGCGCGGTGGATTCCCCAGTCCGCACGCCCGTACTCCGCCCTGAGCAAGTTGCTGAAGTCGGCGACGCCAGGCTGTTCGACGTAGGAGAGACAGCTCTCGAAGAGCTGTCGAGCCGCGTAGCCCTCGATCGTGGCGGGGAACGTCGGCGTGGGTGGGACGGCGTGGGCCGGCGGACCGGCCAGGAGTGCGACGGCCAGCGCGGCGGCTGTGCCCAGGGCAGAAAGCATTCTCTTCACCACGGAACTCCTTTGTCACAGTGCAGAAGGAGCTACCGAGGACGACGTCCTCGGTCGAGAAAGTGCGGTGATGCAGGGAGGCCCACCCCTGGTTCTGGCCAAGACCGTAATTTCCGTACCAAGCGCCGTCAAGAGTTTCGGCAAAACTGGTACACACCTCTATCGGAACGATCGTTCCTACCCGAGAGGACCGCATCGTGCTATGCGAACGCGCGCCCACCGAGAGCCGGTGGGCCCGCGTTCGTGCAGCTCAGAGCCGGTCTAGCCGACCTTATCCATGACCTCGTCGGAAACGTCGAAGTTGGCATACACGTTCTGCACGTCGTCGCAGTCCTCCAAAGCCTCGACCAGGCGGAAGACCTTGCGCGCGTCGTCCTCCTCGAGCGGCACGGACACGCTCGGCATGAAGCTGGACTCGGCGGAGTCGTAGTCGATCCCGTTGTCCTGCAGCGCCGTACGGACGGCCACCAGGTCGGTCGGCTCGGAGATCACCTCGAACGCCTCGCCGAGGTCGTTGACCTCCTCGGCGCCCGCGTCGAGCACCGCGCCCAGCACGTCGTCCTCGGAGAGGTTCTTGCCTTCCTGCTCGACCGGCACGACGACGACGCCCTTGCGGGTGAACAGGTACGACACGCTCCCGGCGTCGGCCATCGAGCCGTTGTTGCGGGTCGTGATCGCCCGCACCTCGCCGGCCGCGCGGTTGCGGTTGTCGGTGAGGCACTCGATGAGCAGTGCGACGCCCGCCGGGCCGTACCCCTCGTACATGATCGTCTGCCAGTCGGCGGCGCCGGCCTCCTGGCCGGACCCGCGCTTGACCGCGCGGTCGATGTTGTCGTTGGGGACCGACGACTTCTTCGCCTTCTGGATGGCGTCGTACAGGGTCGGGTTGCCGCCGGGGTCACCGCCGCCGACGCGGGCGGCAACCTCGATGTTCTTGATCAACTTAGCGAAGAGCTTGCCCCGCTTGGCGTCGACGACCGCCTTCTTGTGCTTGGTGGTCGCCCACTTGGAGTGGCCGGACATGGCGGACTACGCCTCCTTGACGATTCCTACGAAGTACTCGTGTACCCGGGGGTCGCCGGTCAGCTCGGGGTGGAAGGCCGTCGCAAGCAGGTGACCTTGGCGAACGGCAACGATCCTACCCGTGGCCGCTCCGGTCGCCACGCGGGCGAGCACCCGCGCGTCGCCGCGGACCTCCTCGACCCACGGCGCGCGAATGAATACGGCGTGGAACGCGGCGTCGTCAGCCACCGCGTCGGTGAACGCCAGGTCACCCTCGAAGGAGTCGACCTGGCGCCCGAACGCGTTCCTGCGCACGGTCATCGCCATGCCGCCGATCGTCTGCTGGCCCGCGATCCCGTCGGCGATCTTGTCCGCGAGCAGGATCATGCCCGCGCACGTACCGAACGCCGGCATCCCGTCCGCGACCCGCTTGCGCAGGGGCTCGAGCAGCTCGAACGCCTCGATCAGCTTGATCATCGTGGTCGACTCCCCACCCGGGAGCACGAGTCCGTCGACCGCGAGCAGCTCCTCGCGCCGCCGTACGGGCACCGCGTCGGCGCCGCTCGCCTTGAGCATGCGGACGTGCTCGCGCACGTCGCCCTGCAGGGCGAGCACACCGATCGTGGGCGTCACCATCCGCGGGTGGCGAGCCGCTCGCTCTCCGGCAGCGTCGCGACGTTGATGCCGACCATGGCCTCGCCGAGGCCGCGGGAGACCTTCGCGAGCACGTCGGGGTCGTCGAAGAAGGTCGTCGCCTTGACGATCGCCGCGGCGCGCTTCTCCGGGTCGCCGGACTTGAAGATGCCGGAGCCGACGAACACACCCTCGGCGCCGAGCTGCATCATCATCGCCGCGTCGGCCGGCGTCGCCAGCCCACCCGCGGTGAACAGCACGACCGGCAGCTTGCCGAGCTCGGCGACCTCCTTGACCAGCGAGTACGGCGCGCGCAGCTCCTTGGCGGCGGCGTACAGCTCGGTCTCGTCGTACGTGCCGAGCTTGCGGATGTCGCTGCGGATCTGGCGCATGTGCCGGGTCGCCTCGACGACGTTGCCCGTACCGGCCTCGCCCTTGGAACGGATCATCGCCGCGCCCTCGGAGATCCGGCGGAGCGCCTCACCGAGGTTGGTGGCGCCGCAGACGAAGGGAACGGTGAACTTCCACTTGTCGATGTGGTGCGCCTCGTCGGCCGGCGTCAGGACCTCGGACTCGTCGATGTAGTCGACGCCGATCGCCTGCAGGACCTGGGCCTCGACGAAGTGGCCGATCCGCGCCTTCGCCATCACCGGGATCGAGACGGCGCCGATGATGCCGTCGATCATGTCCGGGTCGCTCATCCGCGCGACGCCGCCCTGAACGCGGATGTCGGCCGGCACGCGCTCGAGCGCCATCACGGCGACGGCGCCGGCGTCCTCGGCGATCTTGGCCTGCTCGGGCGTGACGACGTCCATGATCACGCCGCCCTTGAGCATCTCGGCCATGCCCCGCTTCACCTGGGCAGTGCCGGTGACGGGAGCGGTCTGGTCGTCAGTCACGATGTACCTCACGCTAGAAGTGGTCGGGTCTGATGCCCCCATTCTAGGTCGGGCTCCCAGACCATTTGAGAGCCACCCGGTCGATAAGTGGACCCTTCTCAGTCCTCGTTCGCGTGCTCGGCGACTGTTGGCAGGACGCGCGCGAACGAGGCCAGGCTCTTGTCCGGCTCACCCGCCAAGATCTTGGAGGTGACCGCGAACGGGAACGCGGTCACGCCGAGCGCCCTGACCGCCGGCGCTCCGGGCGAGGCTTCGTGCTCGATCCACTCGCCGCCATACGCCCTGACGACGACCTCGCCGGTGTACGCGCCGATGAGCTGGAACCACAGGTCCAGGCGCTCACCTTCGAGCCCTTCCTCGAGGACTTCGGCGCACACCTCGTCGAGCCTGGCAAGGCTCTCCACCGACCAGTCCAACGGCCGGTCGGACCGTTCGGCCACCAGGTGCGCACATTTGTCGGCGAGCAGGCGCAGGTACTCCACGTCGGGCGGACTCATGGCCGCTGATCTTCGCAGAGTTCATGATCGGCCGCCCCTTCTGGGAGGCTTGTCCTCCATGGGGATCCCGCTCGGTGAGTATCCGACGATCCGGCTGGCGCACACGCTCGGCGTACACCAGGAGTTCACGAGGTTCGGAAGCCGGCAGATCGTCACCCGCTACGGGCTGACGCCGATCCCGGTCCGGCGGCCGGCCGAGGGCTGGACGTCCGCCTCGGTCGACTGCGAGGTCTGCGGCCTGCGGATCGACGTCAAGGTCGCGAGCGTCCCGGCCACCGTACGCAAGCGCTGGCAGCGGGCGCTGTTCACGCTCGCGGCGGCCGGTGTCGCGGGGCTCTTCGTCTGGTTCTTCCTCGACGGCCTCCACCACGTAGCCGCCATGAGCGCAGGTGAGGCCCTGCTCAGCATCGTCATCTCGGTCGCGGGGTTCGCGACCGGGGCCGCGTTCTTCTTCGCCGGCCTGATCAAGCAGTCCTTGGAGGACGGCGTCCACCTCGAACGGCCCGAAGGCCACCGCCTCTCCAAAGGCTGACCGCTCAGTCGTCCGGCGACTTCTCGAACCACCACCCGGAGGTCCCGATCGGTGTGACGGTGACCGGCCCCAGAGCAGACGACCACTCCTCCGGCTTCCCGCCGGGTGAGTACACGTACGCGAAGTTCCACCCGATCCCACCGCCCGGGCGGTCGAACGCGACGGTCACGGGCGAGCCGTCCTCGGTGTACGTCGCGCGCAGCAGCTCGTGCGTCCGTACGCCACTCCGCTTCACCGCTTCGAGGATCCGGTCCAGATCGGCCCGCGCCGTGTCGTCGAACGGGCGCTCCCCCGGCCGCCCGCCGCACGCCCCGTCGTCGCTGAACGTGCCCCGCTCGTACTCGACGATGTGGCACACCTCGTCCTCGTACCAGGTCGCCTGCAGCTGCTCCACGACCGGCAGGACGTGCCGCTGCAGGCTCGCGACCTCCCGCGCCATTTTCGCCGGCGAGGGCGGCCGCGTGACGAACGTGCCGAGCAGCTCGTCGAGGTCGACGATCGGCCACGGCGGTGTGGACGGGTCCTGCAGGCCCAGCCCGGAGCGCACCTGGTAGCTGCCGGGCATGCTTACGGTGCCGACGCCCGGCACGTGCACCGGCCCCACGAACGTCAACGCGACCAGCCCGGCCACCACGGCTCCGGCAAGGCCCTGGCGCCGCCGGCGACGGAACAGCGCCCGCCGGGCGGACGCGACCACGCCAGGAGTGTCGATCGGGACGCGAGGGACCTCGTGGGCGCCTTCGCGGAGGCGGGTGACGACATCGTCGGGTGTGCTCACTGCTGATCACCCTCCGAGAGAAGCGAACGCAGGCGGGCCAGCCCGCGGGCGTTGTGGGACTTGACGGTTCCGACCGAGATCCCGAGCTCGTTCGCGACCTCGGGCTCGGTCAGGTCGAGCAGATGCCGCAGGACGACCACGCGCCGTTGCGCTACCGGCAGCTGGGCGAGCGCTCGGACCACCGCGGCACGCGCCGAGACAGCAGCCGCGTGGTCGGGCGAGGTGGCGACCGGGAGATCGCCGGGTGCCGCCAGCAGCTCGCGGCGAGTACGGCGCCAGCCGTCGATGCGCAGGTTGACCAGGACGCGGCGGGCGTACGCCCACGGGTCGCCGTCACGAGCGCGACCCCACGAGCGGTACGTCCGTTCGAACGTCGCCTGCACCAGGTCCTGCGCCCGGGCCAGGTCGCCGGACAACAGCTCCGCGGTGTGCAGCAGGTACGAGCCGGCGGCCGACACGAACTCCGCGAACTGCTCGTCCCGATCCCCGTCGACAGGAAACGTCGAGGCAAGGCGGACCGGCTCGCGCGTCATGCCCGCCTCCTCTCTCACATCCACAACCACGCAGCAGAGGCGAGAATCGTTGTCACGGGGGCTAGCTGAGCATGAGAACGGCGTAAGCGACCAGCCAATGCTCGACCAGGTAGTCGTCGCCCACGACATGTGGGAGCACGGCGTCGAGATGGCGTCGCATCGCCGCGTGCGCGATGTCCACGCCTGGATCGGCTCTGGCCGTCGGTGCTGTCCGCGACGACAGCAGGCTCGAAGAGGGCAGCGGGTTCGCGTTCGCTCAGGCGAGGAAGGAACGCGTCGAACCACGGGACGAAACTCGGGTCGGGGAAGCACCCGGGACATCAGCTCCGCCTCGACCAGGGCGGTCGTGTGGATGAGGTCCCGTAGCCGGGGTGCGAACCCGTCCGCTTAGCCCAACGCGTTCCCGAGTCCGAACGCCGTGTTGCTGTGCAAGCCATACCGAATCGGGTATGTCGCGTTGGGCAGCCAGGAGACGAACCGGTCCACGACCGCGTCGGCGAGTGGTCCGCAGCGGCCACTCCAGCGCTGACCGTCGGCGTCGAACGACCGGTGCCGGACGACCGGTGCCGGACGTTCACCGCGCTCTCCCTCTGGCGTCGCTTCCGCACGAGTCTTATTTGGCTCAGAGCGGCAGGCCGGCCGGCTGGGTGTCGTCGAGCTCGACCATGTCCGGGAGCTTCGCGTACCCGGCCAGCCGGAACCAGCGCACGAGCCGCTTCGACCGCAGTACGCGCGTGGACGCGACCGTGTCGTTGTGGAACCGGCGCGCCATCTCCACCCGGCGACACGCGGCGCCGAGCTCGGACAGCAGCTGGTTCGCGCCCGGCTCCGCGGCGAGCTCGGCGACCACCTCGGGTTCGGCGAAGACCGCCGCCAGGGCCTTCGACAGATCGGACTCCGCGACCTCACGTTCGTCGTCCGGCGCCGACCGGGCCCGGTTCGCGGCGTCGGCGACGAGGATCGCGGTCGCCGGGTCGAGCAGCCCCGAGGTCGCCACCTCGATCGCGACCCCCGACCGGCGGAACAGCTGCGCCTCCAGCGAGGCCAGCGAGCCGTCGACGCGCGCGTGCAGCCGGTCCAGCCGCCCAGCGGTCCAGGACAGGTACACGCCGATGATCGCGACCACCGCGACGACGATGAACACCCAGGTCATCGCGACGTGTCCTCCCCCACCCGCGGCAGCCCCTCGGCGACCATCTCGTACACGGCGACGATCTCCTTGGAGACGTTCGACCAGTCATAGCGACGTACGGCGAACCGCGCCGCGTCACGCAGGTCGATCCGCCGGTCGCGGTCGGCGAGCAGCTCGATCGCCGCCTTCGCGAGCCCGTCGGAGTCGCCCACGCCGAACAGCGAGCCGAGCCGGCCGCCGTCCACGACGAGCCGGAACGCGTCCAGGTCGCTCGCGAGCACCGGCGCACCTGCCGCCATCGCCTCGACCAGCACGATGCCGAACGACTCACCGCCGGTCTGCGGCGCGACGTAGATGTCCGAGCTCGCCAGCATGTCGGCCTTCGCCGTGTCGTCGACCATCCCGAGGAACGTGACCGCGTACCGGCACTCCTCCGGCAGCAGCTCGCGCGCCTCCTCGATGTCGCCCTTGCCCGCGACCAGCAGCCGCACTCCGGGCACGGCCTTCCAGATCGCCGGGAACGCCTTGAGCAGCACGGCGAGGCCCTTGCGCGGCTCGTCCAGCCGACCGAGGAACGAGAGCGTGCCCCCCTCGCCCTGCCACTCCGGACGCGCCCGGCCCTCGGCGAGGCGGTCGACGAACAGTCCGTTCGGGATCACCACCGGCTCACCGCCGAGGTGCTGCACGAGCGTGGCTCGGGCGGGCTCGCTCACCGCGATGCGCGCGCTGATCTTCTCCAGCGCGGGCCGCATCATCGACGACGCCGCGCTCATGAACCGCGACCGCAGCATCGCCGTGTGGAACGTTCCGACGATCGGGCCGGCGGCATTGAACAATGTGATCAGCGACAGCGAAGGGTTCTGCGGCTCGTGGATGTGCAGGACGTCGAAGTCGCCCTCGCGGATCCACCGCCGCGACCGCGCGACCGTGAGCGGCCCGAAGACCACGCGCGCGACCGAGCCGTTGTACGGGACCGGCACCGCGCGCCCGACGGAGACGACGTACGGCGGGATCGGCGTGTCGTCGTCGGCCGGCGCGAGCACCGAGACGTCGTGGCCGAGCTCGATCAGGACCTCGGCGAGGTCGCGTACGTGGTTCTGGACGCCGCCCGGGACGTCGAGCGAGTAGGGGCAGACGAGCCCGATCTTCATCCGACGGCCACCCGCGTCCGGTCGAGGTCGGCGAGCCAGAGTCGTTGCAACATGTGCCAGTCCTCCGGATGTGCGGCAATCGTCCCTGCGAACACGTCGGCCAGCGCCTGGGTCATCGCCACGATCGGCTGCCGGCCAGCGGGTCGCTCGATCGGGTCGTGGAACCGTATGTGCAGCTGCGGACCTTCGTACCAGAGCGTGGCCGGCACCAGTACCGCTCCGGTCCGGACGGCGAGTGCCGCCGGGCCGGCCGGCATCCGCGTCTGCTCGCCGAAGAACGTGACCTCGATGCCCCGTTCGGACAGGTCCCGGTCGGCGACGAGCACGACGAACTTCCCCTCCCGGAGCCGGTCGCCGAGCACGCTCAACACCTCACCGCCGCCGTCGTGCGGCAGGATCTCCATGCCGAGCAGCTCGCGGTAGGCGACGAACCGGTCGAACAACCGTTCCGGCTTGAGTCGTTCGGCGACCGTGGTGAACGGTGCGCCAGTCGCGCAGGCCCACCCGCCGGCGAGGTCCCAGTTGCCGAGATGGGGCAGAGCGGCGATCACGCCCTTGCCGGACGCGAGCGCCTCCCGGAATCCGGTCTCGCCGTGGACGACCACGCGCTCGACGATCTCGTCGGTGGAGAGGTCGGGCAGCCGGAACGTCTCGCACCAGTAGCGCAGGTACGACCGCATGCCCAGCTTGGACAGCTGCCGCAGCTCGTCGGGCGTGGCGTCCGGGCGGACGCGGGCGAGGTTGCGCTCGAGCCGTTGTACGCTCTTGCCGCGCCGCCGCCACACGAAGTCGGACGCCACCTCGAAGCCCTTGAGGGCGAAGCGTTCGGGCAGCTTGCGGACGGCCGACCAGCCGGCGGCGAACGCGGTGTAGACGAGCGTGTCGGTGAGCTTGCTCACCGGGTCTCCTGCTCGTTCGCCTCGTTCGGCTTGGGCTGCAGCGCCTGGCGGCGGACGGTGAAGATCCGCTGGACGACCGTGACCGTGCTCGCGATGGCCAGCGCGCAGAGCACGATCGGGAGCAGCAGGTCGCCGTACGGGATCTCGAAGTCGATCGCGAGGCCGGTGAGCCCGCACGCGACGAGCGCGGTGACGAGCCGGTCGGCGCGCTCGGCGATGCCCACGTTCGCGGTCATGCCCAGGCTCTCGGCGCGGGCCTTGGCGTACGAGGTCACGCTGCCCATGATCAGCACGTACAGCGAGACGCAGGCCAGGAAGTAGTTGTCGCCGCCGGTCGCGTACCAGAGCGTCCACCCGCCGAAGATCGCCGCGTCGCCGAGCCGATCGAGGGTCGAGTCGAGGAACGCGCCCCAGTTCGACTCGCGCTTCTGCATGCGAGCCATCAGGCCGTCGACCATGTCGGAGAACACGAACGCGGTGACCACGATCGTGCCCCAGAAGAACTCGCCGCGCGGGTAGAAGCCGATCGCCCCGCCGATCACGCCGAGCGTGCCGACGAGGGTGACGACGTCGGGCCCGATGCCGACGCGCAGGAAGAACTTCGCGACCGGAGTGAGCAGTCGAATCCAGAACTGGTGGAACCGTCTCAGCATGCGCGCTCGCCGTCAGGGGTCTCGGGCCACTAGGGCTGCGATGCTACTGGCCGCGCGTCCCAACGACGCGTTCGGGCTCGGTCTCGGTAACGTGGTCGCTCGTCGCGACGAGCGACCCCGACTGTCGAGGAGAAGCATGGACAAGCCCGAGGTTGACGCACCCGACGGCCCGCCGCCGTCCGACCTGGAGATCACCGACCTCAAGGAAGGCGACGGACCGGTCGCCAAGGCCGGAGACACCGTCCAGGTCCACTACGTCGGCGTCGCCTTCTCCAGTGGTGAGCAGTTCGACGCCAGCTACGACCGCGGTGACCCGCTGGAGTTCCGGCTCGGCGTCGGCCAGGTCATCGCCGGCTGGGACCAGGGCGTTCAGGGCATGAAGGTCGGCGGCCGCCGCCGGCTCGTGATCCCCGCCCACCTCGCGTACGGCGATCGCGGCGCCGGCGGCGTCATCGCGCCCGGCGAGACGTTGATCTTCGTCTGCGACCTGGTCTCGGTCTAGCCGATCACCCCGGGCAGCCCGTCCACCTGTCCACAGCCAGCGCCACTTCCCTACCCCAATCGGGGTTTTCGGGTCTGTTGCCACGTGGCAAAACCGCAGTTGGGTCAGGGAAGTCGGCCAGCGCCCGACGAACATCTCGTACGTCAGGCGGCCGAGCCGCAGCTCGTACTTGGGTGCCTCGGCGTCCTCCAGTGAGCCGACGATCCGGTTAGCAGTGCACCCGCAGCTCACCGCGATGACGTTCGACCAGCGCGGTGAACGCCGACTCGTCCCGCAGGTCCGGCAGCTGCTCCGCTGTGCTCGTCGCCGTTCGTCGCCTCGAGTTCAGGTCTTGGCTACGGACAGTCATCCGGCCCGCCGCCCTTGTGTCACCCCCCGCGCCGGGTGGAAGGTGGGAGACCACATCTTCCAGGGCGCCGCCGGGTCGGCGGCCAACCGCCCCGGGGCGCGCCCGGTACGAGAGCGGAGACGCTCTTGTGCCCTGGCGAGGAGGCGAAAGCCCATGGCGGAAAGACAGCACACCCCAGCTGGAGCTGCCGGCAAGGCACCGACGGCCGATCAGCCCGACGGAGTCCGCAACATCGCGCTGGTCGGCCCTTCCGGTTCGGGAAAGACAACTTTGGTAGAGGCCCTTCTCGTGTTGACCGGGACCTTGCAGCGTCCCGGGCGAGTCGAGGATGGCTCGACGGTGTCGGACTTCGACGAGGCCGAGCAACGGCAGCAACGTTCCGTCGGCTTGTCGCTCGCACCGTTCGTCCACCAGGGTGTCAAGGTCAACTTGCTGGACACGCCCGGCTACGCCGACTACGTAGGTGAGCTGCGCGCCGGCCTACGAGCCGCCGACTGCGCGCTGTTCATCATCTCCGCGGCCGACGGCATCGACGGCGCCACCAAGAACCTCTGGCAGGAGTGCGCAGCGGTCGGCATGCCCCGCGCCGTCGTGATCACCAAGCTCGACCACCAGCGCGCCGACTACCCCGCTGTGCTCGCCCAGGCGCAGCAGACGTTCGGCGAGAAGGTGCTCCCCCTCTACCTGCCCGTCAACGCCGACGACGGCGCACCGTCCGGACTGCTCGGCCTGCTCTCGGAGAAGCTGTACGACTACTCCGGCGGCGCCCGGCAGGAGGGCAAGCCCAGCGAGGGCCAGGCCGCCGAGGCCGAGGAGGCCCGCGGCACCCTGATCGAGGGCATCATCGAGGAGTCCGAGGACGAGACGCTCATGGACCGGTACCTGTCCGGTGAGCAGCTCGACGACAAGCAGCTCATCGACGACCTGGAGAAGGCCGTCGCGCTCGGCTCGTTCTTCCCGCTGATCCCGGTCTGCGGAGCGACCTCGCAAGCCGGTCTGGCCGAGCTGCTCGAGGTGATGACGAGCGCGTTCCCCTCGCCGCTCGAACACCCGATGCCCGAGGTCTACACACCGGCCGGCGCCACCGTGAACGGCATGCGCTGCGACCCCGACGGCCCGCTGCTCGCCGAGGTCGTGAAGACGTCGTCCGACCCGTACGTCGGCCGCATCAGCCTCGTCCGCGTGTTCTCCGGAACGATCCGGCCCGACGACACGCTGCACGTGTCGGGGCACTTCTCCGAGTTCTTCGGCGCCGACCGCGGTCACGAGGACCACGACGTCGACGAGAAGGTCGGCTCGCTGTCCGCGCCGCTCGGCAAGACGCAGCGTCAGCTCAACCACGCCGTCGCCGGCGACATCTGCGCGATCGGCAAGCTGACGCAGGCCGAGACCGGGGACACCCTGTCCAGTAAGGACAAACCGCTCCTCATGCGGCCCTGGACTATGCCCGAGCCGCTGTTGCCGATCGCGGTGACCGCGCACGCGAAGGCGGACGAGGACAAGCTGTCGCTCGGGCTGTCGCGGCTCGCCGCGGAGGACCCGACGCTGCGGATCGAGCACAACGCCGAGACGCACCAGCTCGTCCTGTGGTGCATGGGCGAAGCGCACGCCGACGTCGTTCTCGACCGGCTCGCGAACCGCTACAGCGTGCAGGTCGACCAGGTGCCGCTGCGGGTGCCGTTGCGTGAGACGTTCGGCAAGCCCGCCGAAGGAAAGGGCCGGCACGTCAAGCAGAGCGGCGGCCACGGCCAGTACGCCGTCTGCGACATCAAGGTCGAGCCGCTGCCCAGCGGATCCGGCTTCGAGTTCGTGGACAAGGTCGTCGGTGGCTCGGTGCCGCGGCAGTTCATTCCCTCGGTAGAGAAGGGGATTCGGGCCCAGATGGAACGCGGTGTGTCGGCCGGCTACCCGGTCGTCGACATCCGCGTGACGCTGTACGACGGCAAGGCGCACAGCGTGGACTCCTCCGACATGGCGTTCCAGACCGCGGGTTCGTTGGCCCTGCGCGAGGCCGCGAAGTCCTCCCAGGTCAACCTGCTCGAGCCCGTCGACCTCGTGTCGGTGCTAGTCGACGACGACTACGTCGGCTCGGTGATGGGCGACCTGTCCGGCCGCCGCGGCCGCGTCCTCGGAACCGAACCGGTCGGCCGGGGCCGCACGATGGTCAAGGCCGAGGTGCCACAGATCGAGATCACCCGCTACGCAACAGATCTCCGCTCGATGTCCCACGGCTCAGGCGCCTTCACCCGCGAGTTCGCCCGCTACGACTCGATGCCGTCGAACGTGGCGGAGAAGCTCCAGAAGGAGCTCGCCGAGGACGACGCTCACTAAGCCACCAAGGCGAAACGGGCCCTCCCCCACCTCTCGGGGAGGGCCCGCTTCGCATGTCGCCCTATTCGATCGCCGCGAGGTCGATCACCTCGTTGCCGTCCTTCGTAGGACTGAGGTGCAGCCGTTCATCGGACCGCGGCGCAAACCCGTTACCCCAATGGGCGAGCCTGCCGTGCTTCCCGGTCTCGAGGTCGAAGACATCGGTATGGTTGACCACGAAACGGTCCCGGTCCGGTGCCACTGTCCGATCGAGGCCATGGCTCAGTTCGATCACGGGCACTTGTCGGCGCGATGATCCGTCGCGTCGTTCGGCCCAGCCGGAGTCGCCAACCGACCCGACACACCAGGTGAGATTGCAGCTCCAATTTCCCGACAGGGGCTTGGTGGTCCGCGTCTCCCCCGTCCGGACATTACGGAGGTCGCCGTAGAACACGACGCCCCCCAAGTCGTCGGACGCCCCCGGCCGAGGCCCACCGATCCAGGGCCACGACACGATGCGATTCCCGTCGCTGTCGGGCAGAGCCCCCGCTTGACCACCAATCTGTGCTACGCGAATCGGGCCGTCTGCGTCGTTGGTTGTCCAGTAGATCTTTCCGGAATCCACCACGAAACGTTCGGCCGCTTCTGGCGAGACCGTCAGCCTCCGGGCAACACCTCCGGCGAGCGGGACACCCCAGAACTCCAGCTCCGATGTGAACCACACGATCCACCCACCGGTGACGGCGACACCCTGACGCATGGGCTGTCCCCGAGAGGTGATGTCGATGATCTTGCTTGTCGCGCCCGACGCCAGGTCGTAACGGAGGAGCGCAGAGGGCCCCTCGACCTTCGACCATGCCGTGACGAGCAGTGTGCCCCGATCGAGGAAGGTCACCGGGTCGATCGATCGACCGTCCGGAAGCTCCGTCGGGACCTGATGGACGGCCTCGGGCCAGAGTTGCTCGGCCGGCCTTGACTTCTGCAGCTTGTAAGCCTGGACTACCGACGTGCTCGGCGACTCGGCTGGCTCTGGCGCGGCACTCGGAACCCGAAGCGCACCGCTCACGACCGCGATGGTGGTCACCACCGCCGCCGCGGCCAGGCAGGCTGCACCAGTCTGGATCCGTACGCGGCGCCGGCGGCGGGCGCGTTCGTCGAGCCGCGCGAGCAGGCCGGGTTCGGGAGCTGGCGCGGCGTCGCCCGCTTCGTGCAGTACTCGTTCGAGCTCCTGCTCCAACTGCTCGGTCATGATTCAGCTCCCTTCGCGCTCGTCGGGGTGGAGTTCTCGGCCGTCCACGAGACCCGCAGCTTCGTCAGCGCGTGGTACGCCTGGCTGCGTACGGTCGACCGCGAGATGCCCAGCACAGTGGCGATCTCCTCGTCCGTCAGCGACTCGTAGTACCGCAGCACGAGCACGGCGCGCTGTCGGCGCGGCAACGTCGTGAGCAGCTCCCACAGGCCGGAGCTGTCCTCGAAGGACGCGCCCTCGTACGTTCGTTCCGGCACCGAGGCCACCAAGCGCTCGCGCCGCAGCCGCCTCCACGTGCTGATGTGTAGCCGCGCCATCGTCGTGCGTACGTACGACTCGGCCGCCCGCGCGGCCGTGATGCGCGACCACGCGGAGCGGACCTTCAGCAAGGCTTCCTGCATCAGGTCGGCGGCGTCGTGTGGGTTGCCGGTCAGCACGTAGCCGTACCGCATCAGCGCTGGTGCGCGCGTCGCGACGAACTCCTCGAAGCTCGCTGTCTCGTCCAAGGCTCCCCCTTCTCGCACCTTGAACGCCCGAACCTGCGCGGCTGCTGCATGGAAATGCTCACTAAGTTTCGCAACTGTCCGAACCCGGAAGCGCGAGACATCGATTGCCCGCCCCCGTGTCACCATGTCCTCTCCTGACAGACGCGGCACAAAATCGGCGGGGGTACGCCATGCGTTTACGCAGTCAGTTGACCATGCTCGTTCTCAGTCTGGGCCTCGGCCTGGGCATCCTCACAGCACCCACCGCGGGCGCCACCGAGCCCGGGCCTGAGCTCGCGGCCGACGGCACCTGGGCCAAGGTCGCCACCACCGGCACCGGCCCGTCCGAACGATCCGTCCCAGCCGTCGCCGGCGCCGGCGCGTCCCTGATCGTGTTCGGCGGAGTCAACGACGACTTCAGCACCGGCAAGAACGTCTTCTACAACGACCTGTACGCCCTCGACACAGCCGACAACTCCTGGTCGCAGATCACCCCAGGCATCGGCCCGTGGCCGGAAGCTCGCGCGTTCGCGTCGGCGGCGAGCAGCGGGACGCAGTACTACCTGTTCGGCGGATCGCAGTTCTCCAACGACGGCAGCGAGTTCCGCGTCTTCGGCGACCTCTGGGCGCTGTCCGGACGAACCTGGACCAAGCTCCCGAGCGGTCCGTCAGCACGGTCCGGCGCGACGCTCTGGTACGCGAACAACAAGCTCTACGTGTTCGGCGGCATCGACCAGACGTTTTCGACCGTCAACGACCTCTGGTCGTTCGACCTCACCGCGAAGACGTGGACCGAGCTGATCCCGAACGGCAAGGACGGCAGCCCGCCCAGCCGGCACGTCGCGCACGCCGGCGGCGTCGCGGTGAACGGCAGCCTCACGCTGTACGGCGGGGAAGGTCCGCCGCCCACGTTCGAGGTCCTGAACGACACGTGGACGTACGACCTCGCCACCAACAAATGGAGCAGCCTTGGCCCGGCCGTCATCGGCATCGAGCCCGGCCGCAACTACGCGGCGGCCGGCGTTCTCGGCAGCACGCTGCTCGTCCAGGGCGGCGACATCCCCGGTGGCGAAGCGGGTTGTGGCGCACCGTTCCCGCAGAACCCGACCGAGGAGCTGTGGCGGTTCGACGTTCCCACGAAGGCGTGGAAGCAGCTCGACCCGGCCGGTGAGAAGCTCACCCGCATCAAGCGGCACTCCGCGGGCACCGTGCGCGGCAAGCTCTACATCGTGAACGGCTGGGACTTCCAGTGCACCGGCGGCGTCGGACCTGGCCAGGTGTGGAACACCGACGTGTACTCGTTCACCCCGTAGGAGCGTCTAACCTGTCCGGGTGACAGAACTGCTTCCAGCGCTCCCTGAAGAGACGTTCACGCGCGTACTCTGCGTCGTCGCTCACCCCGACGACGCGGAGTACGGCACCTCCTCCGCCGTCGCGCGGTGGGTCGAGCGTGGCATCGAGGTCGGTTACCTGCTGCTCACCCGCGGCGAGGCCGGCATGCCGAACCCGCCCGAGGAGACGGCACGCATCCGCCTCGGCGAGCAGCAGGCGGCCTGCGCGGCTGTCGGCGTCAAGCACCTGACAGTGCTGGAGCACAAGGACGGCGTCCTGGAGTACGGGCTCGACCTGCGCCGCGACATCTGCCGCGAGATCAGGCGCTTCCGGCCCGACGTCGTCTTCGCCAGCGGCTACGACATCGAGACGCCGATGGGCTTCAACATGGCCGACCACCGGGCGGCCGGGCTCGCGACGATCGACGCGATCCGCGACGCCGACAACCGCTGGGTCTTCACCGAGCAGATCACCGACGAGGGCCTCGAACCCTGCAAGGTGCGCTGGATCCTCATGCCCGCGTTCCCGCCGGAGACCGCGACGCACGGCGTGGACGTCACCGGCGAGCCGATGGAGCGCGGGATCGCCTCGCTGGAGGCCCACACCGCGTACCTCGCGGCCCTCCCCGACCACCCCGCGCCTCGCGACTTCCTGCCGTACTTCGCGTCGATCAACGGCAAGGCGATGGGCGTCAAGCACGCGACGCTGTTCAAGGCGTACGACCTGCAGGCCCCGCCGCCCGCGTTCACCGACGAGCTGGAGGCCTAACCGGCCTTCGGCAAGGGCCCGGCGAGCTTGTACCTGTTGACGCTGGCGCCGGACGGCGTCGTCGTCGTGCTGGCGAGCTCGAGCGACTGCGCCAGCGTCCCTTCCACGAAGAGGCGCTTGCCGGTACCCATCAGGACCGGATACACGATCAGCAGGAGCTCGTCCGCCAGCCCGTGCTCGAGCAGCGTCGACGTCAGTGTGGAGCTCCCCGAGACGACGAGGTCCGGGCCGTCCTGGGACTTGATCCCGCGAACGCCCTCGACGAGGTCGGGCCCAAGGCCTTCGACCGGGCCCCACTCGAGACTCTCCGGACGGTGGGTGGCGACGAACTTCGTCGCGGCGTTGATGCGGTCCGCCATCGGGTTGCCCGGCAGCGTCGGCCAGAAGTCCGACCAGATGTCGTAGGTGCGGCGGCCGAGCAGCAGGTCGAAGCTGTCGCCATGCTCGGCCATGACGGCTTCCCCGCCAGCTTGGCTCCGGTAGGGAGCGGTCCAGTCGCTGTACGGGAAGCCGTCGTCGTCGTGGGAGTGCTGGATCACGCCGTCGAGCGAGATGTGTTCGATGATCTTGAGACTTCTCATGGTGATTCAGTCCTCTGCTAGCAGGGCGTCGAGTTGGGGCAGTGCCGCGCGGAGTCCCTCTTCCATGCCTGGAACCGTTTGCTCCATGGCTTCGACGCTTTCGAAGCGCGTGACGCAGGTCAGGCGCGATCCCGTCGGCGTTGCTTCGAAGGCGAACGTCATCGCCGCCGGCAGGTTCTCGTCCTCGACGTTGCCCTCACCGTCGTGCGCCTCGAACGAGTCGATGGGATCGATCGCGGTGAACTTCCACGAGCCCTTCCACTTCTCTCCGTTCGGCCCGGTCAGGAAGTACTCGGCGCGACCGCCGACTTGGAAGTCGTGATGGGTAAAGGTGGCAGGCGCGAAGGGCGGGCCCCAGAAGCGCTCGAGCTGCCGCGGGTCGACCCAGGCGTCCCAAAGTCTCTTCTGTGGAACGGGAAAGTCGGCCACGACGGTGAGCGTGAGCTCTTCCGGGTCTTTGGTGACGGAGGTGATGGGCATCGTCAGTCGCCTTCCTGGAGAACCTCGTCGAGCTGTGCGACGCGCTGGCGCCAGATGGCTTCGTAAGAGTCGAGCAACTCACCGGCGCGCTGGAGCCGCGTGCGGTTGGTCGAGACCCGCTGCTCGCGACCGCTGGCACGCTTCTCGACGAGACCGGCGCGTTCGAGCACCGCGACGTGCTTCTGCACGGCGGCGAAGCTCATCTCGTATCGTGCGGCGAGATCGGAAACCGACGGCGTTCCCGTCACCGACCGCGCAAGGATGTCCCGGCGCGTGCCGTCAGCCAAGGCGCGAAAGAGCTGGTTGAGCGACTCCTCGCTCTCCTCTTTCTGACGTACAACCATGTGGTTGTACGTTACCCATGGTTGATCACCCTGACAAGCCCGGCAGCCGCTCGGGTCGGGTCCGGGTCCAGCTGCCCCAGCCACGTTCGCGCAACAGCTCCAGCATGCGCAGCGCGCGCGGGTCGGACTCGATCGCGAGGGAGTCCAGCAGGTCGAACAGCAGGTCGACGCTGCCCTGCTCCGCCTCCCCCGGCGTGGACGCCTGCTCGGCCATCCCGGCGGCCATCAGGTCGGCGACCTCCTCCAACCGCGGGTCGTCGAACCCGGCGTCGTTCTCCCCCAGCTCCGTCAGCAGGCGGTAGAGCCGGACGACCCGCGGGTCGTCGAGCTGCGCGAACTTCGACGCCATGACCTCGCCGAGTTGATCGGGCCACCGGGCGGCGACCAGGATCCACCCGTCCCGTTCGGCCTCGACCAGCGGCTCCGAAGCCCCGAGCTCCCGCAGCCGATCGAGGTACGCGACCACCACAGGCGGGAGCGCCAGGCTGTCGCCGGCGGCGAGCTGCGCAATCTGCTTGCGGCTGGTCTCGAGCCGTTCGATCTCCTCGCGTAGCTGGCAGTCGAGGCGTTCGGCCGTCTCGGCGAACGTCGCCGCGTCGGCGTCGAGCATCGGGCGGATCTCCGACAGTGGGACGCCGGCGCTGGCGAGCGTGCGGATCCGGATGAGGGAGGCGACGGCCTTGGCGCCGTACCGCCGGTACCCCGCCTCGTCCCGCTCCGGCTCGGGCAGCAGGCCGATCTGGTGGTAGTGCCGTACGGCCCGCATGGTGACGCCGGCGTACGCGGCGAGTTGACCGATCGTCAGCATGGTTCCGATCCTGCCCTCTCAGCCGACCCGGCGACGGTAGGACATCGTGGCGAAGACGTACGCGACGACGAGGATGCCGGCGCACCAGGCGAGGGCGACCCAGATGTCGTTGCCGACCGGCTGTTGGGTGAGCAGGTCGCGGATGGTGTCAACGATCGAGGTCACGGGCTGGTTCTCGGCGAAGACGCGTACCGGCCCCGGCATGGTGTCGGTCGGCACGAACGCCGAGCTGAGGAACGGCAGGAAGATGAGCGGGTACGAGAACGCGCTCGCGCCGTCCACCGACTTGGCGGTCAGGCCGGGGATGACGGCGATCCAGGTCAACGCCAGCGTGAACAGCAGGAGGATGCCGGCGACCGCGAGCCAAGCCAGCACGCCGGCACCGGAGCGGAAGCCCATCACCAGCGCGATGCCGACGACGACCACGAGCGAGATCAGGTTGGCGACCAGCGAGGTCAGCACGTGCGCCCACAGCACCGACGGCCGCGCGATCGGCATGGACTGGAACCGTTCGAAGATCCCGCTCTCGAGATCCATGAAGAGCCGGAACGCGGTGTACGCGATGCCCGACGCGATCGTGATGAGCAGGATGCCGGGCAGCAGGTAGTTCACGTACGGGACCGAGCCGGTGTCGATCGCCCCGCCGAACACGAAGACGAACAGCAGCATCATCGCGACCGGCATGACCGCGGTGGTGATGATGGTGTCCGGGCTGCGCGCGATGTGGCGGAGCGACCTGCCGAGCAGGACGGTCGTGTCGCCGAGGAGGTGGGTGGTCATCGTGGCTCCTTCGCGCTGCCGGTGAGGGAGAGGAAGACGTCCTCGAGGGTCGGCTGCTTCTCCACGTACTCGACCTTGGCCGGTGGCAGGAGCTGCTTGAGCTCGGCGAGCGTGCCGTTCACGATGATCCTTCCCTCATGGAGGATCGCGATCCGGTCGGCCAGCTTCTCCGCCTCGTCCAGGTACTGCGTCGTCAGCAGCACCGTCGTCCCGCCTACGGCGAGCGCCTTCACCGTCTCCCACACCTCGATGCGGGCTTGCGGATCCAGCCCGGCCGTCGGCTCGTCGAGGAAGATCACCAGCGGGCTCCCGATCAGGCTCATCGCGATGTCCAGCCTCCGGCGCATGCCGCCGGAGTACGTCGCCACCCTCTTGGCGCCCGCCTCGGTCAACGCGAACCGTTCCAGTAACCCGTCCGCGATCCCGCCCGGCTCGTCGAGGTGCCGCAGCCGGGCAACCAGTACGAGATTCTCCCGCCCGGTAAGGACATCGTCGACCGCCGCGAACTGTCCGGTGAGACTGATCGACTCACGTACGCGCGCGGCCTCGGTGGCGACGTCGAGCCCGTGCACGCTGGCCTTGCCGGCGTCGGCCTTGAGCAAGGTGGACAGGATCCGGACGATCGTGGTCTTGCCTGCTCCGTTCGAACCGAGCAGGGCGAAGATGCTCCCCCGCTCGACCGCGAAGTCGACACCCCGCAGGACGTGCAGCTCCTTGTAGGACTTCTCCAGCCCCTGTACCCGAATCATGCCGCCAGCATGAGGGGTTGACGTACCGTCAAGGTCAAGCCCCAGCTAGCTGGGCCAGGCCTCCGCGAGCAGGGTCCGGGTGTCGGAGAGCAGCTGCGGCAGCACCTTCGTACGGCCCACGACGGGCATGAAGTTCGTGTCGCCGCCCCACCTGGGCACGATGTGCTGGTGCAGGTGTGCGGCGATGCCGGCGCCGGCCACCGAGCCCTGGTTCATGCCGATGTTGAACCCCTGCGCGCCGGACGCCTTCCGCAGCGCCACCATCGCGCGCTTGGTCAGGTCCGCCAGCTCCAGCGTCTCCTCGGGCGTGAGCTCGGTGTAGTCCGCGACGTGCCGGTACGGCAGCACCATGAGGTGGCCGGAGTTGTACGGGTAGAGGTTCAGCACCGCGTACGCCGCCGTGCCGCGCGTCACGACCAGCCCGTCGGCGTCCGTCAGCTTCGGGATCTCACAGAACGGACAGCCGTCGCCTGCGCCGGATCCGCTGGGCTTGTTCTCGCCCTTGATGTAGGCCATCCGGTGCGGAGTCCAGAGGCGCTCGAACGCGTCTGCCTGCTCGTCTGCCACGCCTTGATCTTACGGAGCCTCGCGGGGAGGCTGGACGAGCGAGAACCTCTGTACCGCGCGCATCTTGTTCATCGCGTCGAGCGCGGCGACCTTGTACGACTCGGCGAGCGTCGGGTAGTTGAACACCGTGTCCACGAGGTAGTCGATCGTGCCGCCGCACCCCATCACAGTCTGCCCGATGTGCACGAGCTCGGTCGCGCCCGTACCGAAGACGTGGACGCCGAGCAGCGTGCGGTCCTCCGCGTGGACGAGCAGCTTGAGCATCCCGTACGAGTCGCCGAGGATCGCGCCGCGCGCGAGCTCGCGGTAGCGGGAGATGCCGACCTCGAACGGCACGTTCGACTCGGTCAGCTCCTCCTCGGTCATCCCGACGTAGCTGATCTCCGGGATGGAGTAGATCCCGATCGGCTGGAGGTTGCCGAGCTCGCCGACGACGGGCTCGTCGCAAGCGTGGTACGCCGCGCGGCGGCCCTGCTCCATCGACGTCGCCGCCAGCGCGGGGAAGCCGATCACGTCGCCGACCGCGTAGATGTGGTCTGCCGAGGTCCGGTAGAAGTCGTCCACCTTGATCCGGCCGCGGTCGTCGGCGGACAGTCCCGCCTTCTCCAGATCGAGCGAGTCCGTGACACCTTGCCGACCGGCGGAGTACATCACCGTGTCGGCCGGAATTCGCTTACCTGACTCGAGAATCGTCAGCGTCGCACCGTTCGAGTGCTCGACCCGCGACACCGTCTCGCGGAACCGGAACGTCACCGCGAGGTCCCGCAGTTGGTACTTCAACGCCTCGACGATCTCCAGATCGCAGAAGTCCAACATGCGTTCGCGTTTCTCGACGACCGTCACCTTCGCGCCGAGCGCGGCGAACATCGACGCGTACTCGATGCCGATCACGCCGGCGCCGACGACGACCATCGAGCCGGGGATGCGGTCCATGTCGAGGAGCTGGTCGGAGTCGACGATGTTCTTGCCGTCGAACGCCACCGTGTCGGGGCGCGCCGGGCGGGTGCCGACCGCGATCACGAAGCGCTCGGCGGTGATGCGACGTACGCCTCCGTCGGCTGCCGTGATCGCGACCGTGTGCGGGTCCTCGAAGCACGCCGTGCCGAGCAGCATCTCGACGTGGTTGCGGCCGAGCTGGCTGCGGATCACGTCGATCTCGCGGCCGATGACGTGCTGCGTACGGGCCGAGAGGTCACCGACGGTGATGTCCTCCTTGAGGCGGTACGAGTGGCCGTACAGCTCGCGCTGGTTGAGGCCGGTCAGGTAGAGGATCGCCTCGCGCAGGGTCTTCGACGGGATCGTTCCGGTGTTGATGCAGACGCCGCCGACCATGTGCTTCTTCTCCACCACGGCGATCCGGCGGCCGAGCTTCGCGCCCGCGATCGCGGCCTTCTGGCCGCCCGGGCCGGACCCGATGACGAGCAGGTCGTAGTCGAACATCTGCCTCCTTGGCCCTGCGTCGGTCCCGTCCCCCATCCTGCCGGCACCGGCCAATCCGCGTCGACCACTTGCGCATTGCTGTTCTCTTGCCGTACATCCGTGCTTGCATGGCGCGTGCCGCGTTCGTGCTGAGATGTCCGCATGACGGCTGACAGAACGGCGGGGCTCGTCGTCGAAGCCGAGCTCCCCGCGACGCCGAACCTGATCGCCAACCCAGGCGCGGAGGACGGACCCGGGGGTACGGGCGGCGCGGTCGTGTCGATCCCCGGCTGGCACGTCCTCGACGGCGAGGCCACGGTCGTCCGGTACGACGCGGGAGCTGGCTATCCGGGCTCCGCTCGACCCCGGGCCTTCGGCGCGGGGGCGGCAGTTCTTCGGCGGCGGTCCCGTTCCGCGGACCCGGTTGGCGCAGGACATCGTGCTGCCGGACCCTTCGGGGATCGACAAGGCGCGGGTGCGCTTCTCGTTCTCGGGCTGGCTCGGTGGGTGCGCCGGCCAGCAGGGCGGGGCACGGCTGTCGCTGGAGTTCCGCAGCCGCAGCGGCGACCCGACCGGCTTGGTCGTGCTCAGTCCGGCGACCGGCTTCGTCGAGCGCCGCGCGACAGGCACCGTACCCCCGTACACGCGCTGGGCCCGGGTCGTGCTGCTGTTCACGCAGTCCGGCGGGTACGCCGACGAGCTCAGCCTGACGCTGACCGGCGTGCGTTAGTCGGGCAGACTTGCGGCTCGTGACTTCTCGGATCTCCCGTCTGAACCCGCCCACCCTGCACGAGACGCCGGGCTACCACCACATCACGATCGTCGAAGCCGGCCGCACCGCGTACCTCGCCGGCCAATGCCCGCTGGACGCCTCCGGCAAGCTGGTAGGCCCGGGCGACTACGAGGCGCAAACCCTGCAGGTCGCCACCAACGCCCTCACCGCCCTGTCGGCCATCGACGCGACGCCTTCGCAGGTGGTGCGGTCGCTGATCTACGTCGTGAGCCCGGAGACATCCCAACTAGCCGCCGTCTGGTCCCGCCTCAACGAGTCCCCCCTCGCGGCCGCCTTCACCACAGCCAGCACCCTCCTCGGCGTCGCCCAGCTCGGCTTCACCGGCCAGCTCATCGAACTCGACCTCACCGTCGCCCTCGACTGACCGAACCCACCTCCCGGCCCGCCCGCCGTGATCATGATCGTGATCATGAAGACGGAACGGTCGTATACGCCGGTTTGGCTTCATGATCGCGATCATGATCACGCGGCGGGGCGGAGGCGGCAGGTGGGATCACATGGAGTGAGGTCGCTGGTCCAGCCGTTGCGACGGAGGACGACCGCGATCTCGTCGGCGACCGCACAGGGGTTGTCGAAGACGTCGGTCCAGCCGTATCGGAGTGTGCTGCGGCTGCGCATTGTCGAAAGGTTGTCGCGTAGCCGATCGCGGAACGCGCCATCCTCGACATGACCGATGCGCCCGTCGAGTTCCACGATGAGCTCGAATCTTTCGTACTCGACGTCGACCCACTGCGACCTACCGCCGATCCGGCGATGACGCTGCCTCTGTCCGCTGGGCAGTCCGTGCGGTACCTCCACTCGGCGGACGAAGGCGATCTCCAACGGACTCTCCGCTCCGTCGGAGATATCCGCGAGGACGCTCTGTACGAACTCGCGCCACCGAATCTTCTTGCGTGAGTCCAGTGCCAGCGCGAGCCGCTCCGGCGTGGTCCGACGTCGCTGGCAGGCACGGGTGATCCATGACAACACTTCGCTACGCGTTCCCGCGGCGTCGATGAGATCGAGAACAGTGTCATCGATCCTCGTCACAGCCGGCACCATCGTCGGATGCCTGGACTGGTCGAGCCTGTGCGCGTAGTGGATCCGAACCCATCCGACACTCGCCACTCGACGGTCGACGCCGATCGTGACATGCACTGAATCGAGCTGGCCGTCGACGAGACCCCACACCGATGCCGCGCTCTCGTGGCTGAGAGTCGCACCTGACCCCGGCGTAAAGCACCGCGGCCCAGGTCTTCGCATCGGCACCCGGTGGCCCGGGAAACGTGGCGTACACCCGCGGCAAGAGCCGTCGCCACCGCCCAGCTCGGACCCGCGCAGCCGCGAAGTCGAGGTCGAAGCCGCACTCATGCAGCTGACCAATACTGATCACGTCGGCTTGATGGGAGACCAAGGCCGAAAGCTCGGGAGGAAGGGAGTGCGCCATCCAGCCAGCATCTGCCGACTTCGGCTCACAGCGGCGCCCTCGGACGCGATCTGTGGACGATCGCGCCCGAACGGCTCCTGTGGACGAATCGCGCCCGTGATCATGTCGGTGATCATGTCGGTGATGATGAAGCGAAACCGGCGTATATCACCGTTCTGGCTTCATGATCACGATCATGATCACTGCGGGCGAGCTCAGATCTGCAGGCGGCGCTCGATGGTGTCGACGATCTCGGTGATCGCCTCGTCCACGGGGATGCCGTTCTTCTGCTCGCCGTTGCGGTAGCGGAAGGACACGGCGCCGGACTCGATGTCGCGGTCGCCGGCGATCAGCATGTACGGGATCTTCTGGGTCTGGGCGTTCCGGATCTTCTTCTGCATCCGGTCGTCCGACGTGTCGACCTCGATCCGGATCCCGCGATCCCGCGCCCGGCGGGCCACGTCGGCGAGGTACGACTCGTGCCGCTCGGCGATCGGGATCGCCACGGCCTGCACGGGCGCGAGCCAGGGAGGGAACGCGCCCGCGTAGTGCTCCAACAAGATCCCGAAGAACCGCTCCTCCGACCCGAACAGCGCCCGGTGGATCATGTACGGCTGCTGCCGCGTCCCGTCCGAAGCCTGGTACTCGATGCCGAACCGCCCCGGCAGCTGGAAGTCCACCTGCAGAGTCGACAGCTGCCACTTCCGCCCGATCGCGTCCTTCACGTGAACGTCGATCTTCGGCGCGTAGAAGGCACCCTCGCCCTCGGCCACCGTGTACGGAATGTCAGCCCGCTTCAGCGCCTCCTCCAGAGCCGCCTCGGCGGTGTCCCACTGCGCGATCTCGCCGACGAACTTCTCCGGCCGCGTCGACAGATCGGCCGTGAACTCGGTCAGCCCGTAGTCCCGCAGCAGCCCCACGACGAAGTCCAGCAACGACGCCAGCTCGTCCTGCAGCTGCGAGGGCGTGCAGAAGATGTGCGAGTCGTCCTGCGTGAACCCACGCGACCGCGTCAGACCGTGCACGACGCCCGACTTCTCGTACCGGTAGACGGTCCCGAACTCGAACATCCGCAACGGCAGCTCGCGATAGGACCGCCCCCGCGACCGGAAGATCATCACGTGCATCGGGCAGTTCATCGGCTTCATGTAGTACCGCTGGCCCTCGTCGAGCTCCATGGGCGGGTACATGCCGTCGGCGTACCACTCCAGGTGCCCCGAGGTCTCAAACAGAGCGGCCTTCGTCAGGTGCGGCGTGTACACGAACTCGTACCCGCCCTCCTCGTGCCGCTTCCGCGAGTACTCCTCCATCACCCGCCGGATGATCCCGCCCTTCGGGTGCCACACCGCGAGCCCCGGCCCGATCTCCTCCGGGAACGAGAACAGGTCCAACTCCGAGCCGAGCCGCCGGTGGTCGCGCCGCTCGGCCTCGGCGAGCATCTCCAGGTGCGCGGTGAGCGCGTCCTTCGACTCCCACGCCGTGCCGTAGATCCGCTGCAGCTGCGGGTTCTTCTCCGACCCGCGCCAGTACGCCGCCGCGACGCGCATCAGCTTGAACGCCGGAATGTGCCGCGTCGTCGGCAGGTGCGGCCCGCGGCACAGGTCCTTCCACGCCAGCTCGTCACCGCGCAGGTTGTCGTAGATCGTCAGCTCGCCGCCGCCGACCTCGACCGACGAGCCGTCGTCGGACGAGGCGCCGCCCTTGAGGCCGATCAGCTCGAGCTTGTACGGCTCCGCGGCCAGCTCCTCGCGCGCCTCCGCGTCCGACACCACGCGCCGCGAGAACCGCTGGCGATCCTTGACGATCCGCCGCATCGCAGTCTCGATGCGCTCGAGGTCCTCGGGCGTGAACGGCGTCGGCACGTCGAAGTCGTAGTAGAAGCCGTTCTCGACCGGTGGCCCGATCCCGAGCTTCGCCTCCGGGAAGAGGTCCTGAACGGCCTGAGCCATCACGTGCGCCGTGGAGTGCCGCAGAATCGCACGTCCATCGGCCGAGGAGATCTCGATCGGTTCGACCTCGTCGCCGGCGGCGAGCGCGTACGCGAGGTCGCACAGCTCGCCGTTCACCCGCGCCGCGATCACCGAGCGGTCCTCGCGGAACAGCTCCCCCGCCGTCGTGCCCGTCGTCGTCTCCCGTTCGGCACGCTCGCCGCTACGGATGACGGTGACGCTGAACTCGGACACGATGACTCCTCGACAAAAGACAAGAGATGGGTCGAACGGCCCGATCGTATCCGCCCGTCTCGCGACGTCAGCCGACGAGTCGCCGCTCACCCGCCCCGGCCGTGAGCAGCGCGACGCCGAGCAGGACCCAGGTGAGTCCCCACGCGCCGAGCAGTACGCCGTTCGCGCCCGACTCGGTGAGCGTCACCTGCGGGATGATCGACAGGAAGAAGTAGACGCTGCCGACCAGTGGCGCCCACCGCTGCCAGCCGCCGGTCCGGCGAGACCGTACGACGGCGATACCCAGCACGAGCATGCCGAGCGCCAGCAGCATCGAGCCGCCGACGTCGAACCCGTCCCCGAAGGTCGTCCCCGCCACAAGCAGCTTCGCCCCGTACTCCGCCACCCACAACGCGAGCCCGGCCAGCGCGACGACCGTACCGACGATGGCGAGCGGACCCGGTACGAACGAGCCGAGCACGGCGACGACCAGGCAGAGCGTCATTGCCAGCGCGACGGCGTAATAGCCGCGCCCGAGGCCGTCGAACAGGCCGAGCGCGATGTCAGCGAACAGAGCCGCGCCACCAAGCAGGGCGGCGATTCCGGATACACGTGTGCGGTCCATACCCCGATCACACCCGACCCGCCGGGTCGCCGACGACGGCAAGAGCTACCCAGATCGCTAGCGGACGTTGCCCATTTCAGCGCCGGGCGACGTAGTAGGCGTTGAACGGGTCGCCGTCGATCTCCTCGACCCGCACCGACGCGAACCCGGCCTCCGCCAGCAGCGAGCAGGCGAGCTGCCGGCCCCACATCGTGCCGAGCCCCTCGCCGCCCTGGGCCAGCGACACCGTCATGCAGTGCATCGTCGACGCCGTGTAGAGGAACGGTGCCCAGGGCACGTCAAGGTTCTCCTCGAGACGGCTCGACGCGTTGATGTCGACCATGAGGAACACCCCGTCCGGCCGCAGCGCCCGAGCGATCCCCGCGAGTACCTGCCGCGGGAACGCCTGGTCGTGGATGGCGTCGAATGCCGTGACCAGGTCGTACGCGCCCTCTTCGCCCAGCGACGCAACGTCCCGCACCTCGAACCGTGCGTTCGCCAGCCCCCACGCGGCGGCCTCGGCCCGACCGGCCGCGATCCCCTCGGGCGACAGGTCGTACCCGGTCACCCGACTGGCGGGGAACGCCCGCGCCAGCAGGTTGACCGCGTGCCCCTGACCGCAGCCGACGTCCAGCACGTCCACGCCCGCCGCGAGCCGCGCCGGCAGACCGTCGACCAACGGCAGCACGTCCGACAGCAGCGACGCGTCGAGGACGGCCGCGCTGTCCTCGGCCATCAGCCGCTGGAACCTCGGGTACGCCGAGTACGGCACGCCACCCCCGGTCCGGAACGCCTCGACCACGGGCTCCTCGACCGCGGCCAGCAGCGTGATGAACTGCGTGAGGCGGGCGAGGTTCTCCGGCCCGCCCGCGGTGGTCAGGGAGTGCGCGTGCTCCGGGGGCAGCGCGTACGTCCGCGCGTCCGGGTCGTACGTCACCACCCGACCCGCGACGAGCGCCGCCAGGCACTCTCGGACATAGCGCTCGGTGAGCCCGGCCTTGGCCGCGATCTCCGCGCTCGTCGTCGGCGGAAGGCCCGCCATGGTCTCGAACAGCCCGGTCTGGTGGCCGATGCTGATCTGCAGCACCACGGCGGCGTCGGACGCCATGCCCATCACGCGTGCGGCGAACGCGCCCGCCACTTCTTCGTCAAAGGTCTTCGTCATGCCAGTGAAGCTAGGCCCGACTCGGGCCAATGCTCATCGGGCCGAAGCCCCATCCAGACTGGCCGTCGATGGGTCGTCCGACCCATTCACGCCAACCCGTTCTTGAACGCGTATGCCGCCGCGGCGGTCCGCGACGAGACGTCGATCTTCGTGAAGATGTTGGACAAATGGCGCGCGACCGTCTTGTGGCTCAGGACGAGCTGGGCGGCGATCTCCCGGTTTGTCCGCCCCGCGGCGATCAGGGCGAGCACCTCGATCTCCCGTCGGGACAGGCCGTCCGGGGAGGAACGGTGGATGCCGAGCTTCGCGAAGACGGCCTCGGCGGCCAGAATCTCCAACCGGGCAAGGTCTTCGTCGCCGAGCGCATGGTAGGCGGCGGCGAGCTGGCTGCGGACCTTCGCCGCGTCGTACGTCGCGTCCACCGCCAGCCAGCTCGTCAACGCCGACCGCAGAACGGGCAACGCCTCTCCCGCCTCACCGCGGGCGAGCAGGACCGCGCCGCGGGCGGTCAGCGCCGCCGAGGTCAGCCCCGAGCTCTGGAACGTCGCCGCGATCTCCGCCAGCTCCTCCGCCGCCGCGGAGGCGAGCGCGACGTCGTCGCACGCGAGAGCGGTCTCCACCTGCGCGGCAAGCAACCGCGCCCGGCCGAGCCGGTCGCGCGGAACGCCTGCCAGCGCCGACCGGATCGAGGCCGCGGCGTCGCCGGTCCGACCTTGGACGAGTCGCAGCATCGCCAACCCTGGTTGAGGATCCCGCCCCAAGCCGTGCCCGCGAACGTACGCCTGTTCGGCGGCGGAGAGGTCGCCACGGAGCCGGAGGATCTCGCCCCACTGGTAATACCCCTCGGCGGCGACGGCCGACGAGAACGACGCGACACTCTCGCAGACGGTGCGGGCCTCGCGCTCGGACTCGTCCCATGCGCCGAGGGTCTGCAGCACCTGCGCGCGGTGCACCCGGCAGATGCCCTTGAACAGCACCGCCGGCCCCACCTCGTCGCACCAGACCGACGTCGCCTGGGTCCACGCGCCGGCGCGCTTGAGGTCACCGAGCTCGTGGCAGGCGGCCATCAGGTGGCAGTAGATGTTGCCGGTGAACCCCGGCGCGAGGTCGCGCCTCGACACCCGGAGCATCGCGTCGTCGAGGGCGGCGAGACCCTCGGCCATTCGGCCGAGACGGATCAGGGCGCGGCCCTCGGCGACCACGCCGGCGGCTGCGAGCGTGCGGTCGCCGTGCCGTTCCGCGAACTCCTGGACGGCCGTCGCCGCCGCCAGCGTCGCCTCGTGGTCGTCGCCGCCGAGCAGTGCCTCGACGTGGAAGTACCGCAGGTAGCCGTGTTCGACGCACTCGGGCTCGTCGGCGAGCAACCGTTCGGCCCGGCCCAGCCAGCCGCCGCCGACGGCCTCGTCGCCCTTGAGGAAGTGGGCATAGGCGACATCGAACGCGAGGTACGCCGCCCGCGGCTGGTTCCGCTCGTCGAGGTAGGCGGAGTAGGCCTGCTCGGCCCGTTCCAGCGACTCGTCGGCCAAACCCATCCACCAGGCGGCCTCACTCCACTGGGCCAGATCCTCGCCGAGCAGCACGGAGTCCCCCGCGGCGGCGTACCCGTCGCGAGCGGACACCCAGTCGCGGCTCGCGAACGCGGCGCGCGCCGCCTCGATCGGTTCGATGCCTGCGATTATCCGCGCGAGACCGCCGCGGGTCAGGCGTTCGCGCGATACCCCACGCTGACCTGGGCGGGGCGGAGCAGCCGGTCCTCCAGCTGGTAACCAGGTCGGCGTACGGCGAGCACCCGGCCGACCTGGGCCTCGTCGGTCACCGGCGTCCGCTCGACCGCCTCGTGCAGCCGTGGGTCGAACGCCTCGCCCTCGGCGTCGACGGTCCGGAGGCCCCGCCGGAGCAGCACCTCGAGCAGCTCCGCGCGGACGGAGTCCAGCAGGTCGGCAGACTCGTTGGGGACTGCGGCCGTGAGCGAGTCGAGGCGGTCCACGACGAGCAGGAGCTCGCGGACCATCGGCGCGATGAACTGTTCGGCCAACCCCTGTTGGGCGAACTTCAGCTGCCCGTACAGCTCGTCGTACATCACCTGCTTGGAACGGTCGTCCAGCAACCGTCGCTGGAACAGGTCGCGAAGCTCCGCGACCTCCGTAGCGAGACGTTGCAGCTCGTCCCCGGGTTCGGTCAGCGCCATCGGTTGGTGTTTCTCCTGTCTACACGCCAGTTCGGGATGCGGTGGCGGACGACGTACAGGGCGACGAAAGCGGCGAAGAACAGGCCGCCCATGACGTACGAGAACGTCGTCTGCTGCGACACCGCGAGCAGCAGCGAGCCGGTGAGCAGGATCGCGTACCACTTCTTGTTGAAGCTCGGCCGCCATCTCGCCTTACGGGCGGCGCGAAGAATGTCCTTGAGCTGCGCGATCATCATCGGCGTGTGGCGGTCGGTCGCGCCGACCTTGCGGATGCGGCGCAACCTGCTCTTGACAACGCTGAGCTCGCGTCGTGAGGTGATGCGTTGGTCGTCGCCCAGCTCGGAGAGGGCGGACTGGTAGAGCGCGTTCACCATGGTGAGCTTGACGTTCTCGTTGTCCGGCTGCTCGGCCAGGGCTTTGTCGAGCACCTTGAGCGCTTCGTTGACGCGGTTCGAACGGAAGTACGCGAGCGCGATGCCCTCGATCGCATCGATGTTCTCCGGGTCCCGCTCGAGGGCCGCCTCGTACTCCGCGATCGCGAGCGGCCACTTGCCCTCGTCGAGCAGCCGGTCACCCCGGCGGATGTGGAACGCGGCAGAGCCGACCTCCGACACACTGCCCGTAGTGGTCGGCCGCGGTGGCGGCTGCCGCGTCGTCTCGGTACGGGGTTGGGTCGGCTCCGTCCGAACAGGCTCCGGCGCCGGCCCCTGGCTGTCATAGGCCCGCCGCCGCTCGGGATCGAGCAGAGTGCGCTCAGCGGCATCGATGTCGCGGACGCGCTGCTCGGCCTCAGTACGCCGCACCGGATCCGGACTGGACTGCCTCCGCACCCAGATTCGGCGTTGCGCGGTGATGGCAGCCCGGATGATGTCCGGCGTCGCCGACCGCCGGACGTCGAGCAGCTCGTAGAAGTCAGCCACCGTCGTATCCCTCACCGCTCATAGGGAAAGGGATATGGAGAGGAGGGCGGATTCGTGCGGTGGGGATAGCGCTGGTGAACAGGCCGACGAGGGTACTTCTTCCACCCCCAACGTCGATGCCTGACGAGATAGACCGTCACGACCACGAGCAGCAGGGGGCCGCTGAGCAGCACAAAGCTGAGCAACGTCTGGAACATGAGGACGGGGGCGAGCGCGACCAAGATCAGCACCAGATAACGCCAAGGGCGAATCACCAGGTCCCACCGTAGTCGACGAGCACTCATACGAAGCCCGCGCAGTCGGCTCGTCAACACCTTCGTCCGCGCGTCCTTCAGCCCGAGCCGCTCGATGCGACGCAGGCGGTTGCCGACGATCCGCCACTGTCGTTTCGTCTCGATCTGGTCCATGACGAGCACCATCGCCGAGTCATAGAGCGCCGTCGCCAGCTTGTATTTGGCTTCGTCGTCGTCCGGGTTCGCGGCAATCGCGTCCTCCAGCGGCCCGAAGACCTCCTCGATACGGCCCGAAGCCAAGGCAACGGCGGCCAGTCCATGGGCAGCATCTGGCTCGCTCGGATCGCGTTCCAGCACGAACTCGAACTCGGCGATGGCCAGGTCCCACTTGCCCTCGTCGAGGTATGACTCACCCCGCTGAAGGTGCCGTAGCTCGTCCATGGAGCCGATCCAATCGGACCAGTCCCGACTCGGACCCTTCTCCGGCTGCGGTTGCAGCTCTGTCGGCGCGGGGGGCTGCTGCGATGGCTGGAACTGTTGGTCGTACTCCCGTCGCCGCCCGTCGTTCAGCAGGGTCCGCTCGGCCGCGTCGACGTCGCGGACCCGCTGCTCAGCCTCGGCCCGGCGCTCCAGGTCGGGGCTGGACTGGCGCCGCACCCAGATGCGGCGCTGGGCTGTGATGGCGGCACGGATCTCCTCGGGGGTCGCCGACCGCGACACCGAGAGCAGCTCGTAGAAGTCCGCCACGTCCCAGATGGTCTCAGGCAAGGTCCAGCGAGCGCATCCGGTCGGTGGCCGCCGAGACCTCGGACTCGGACATGTTCGCCACGTTGTGCACCTCGAACGCGCCCACCGGCTGGCCTGACGTCAGGTCGTTCACGGCGATCGACACGGTCTGGTCGATGTCGTACGCGTACACCACCTCGAACGGAGCACCGCGCCGATACGAAGGGATGTCCAGCACCTGCTCGCCGATCGTCCGCACGTACGCCGGGTCCGTGTCGTCCCCCTGCGTGACCTCGACCTTGAGCCGCGTCTGGTTCTCCTGAACGGTCTCGAACGTCTGCGCCGACTTCGCCGGGATCTTCGAGTTCGCCGGGATGATCACGACGTTCTCCATGTCCTCCGGGTCGTCGCTCGACCGCTTGATCGCCAAAGCCCCCAGCCCCTGCGACGTCACGTCCCGGATCCGCGGCCGCGTCACCGACGACGCCAGCACGGGCAGGTTGTCGGAGGACGCGCCGGAGGCGTCGGCGTCGTCCAGCTCCACCAGATGGGCCTGGATCGCCGCCCCGAGCGCCACCACCTCGTCCGGGTTGATCGAACGTTCCGGATCCCGTCCCGCCAACGAGGAGATCATCGAACGCACCATCGGCATCCGCGTCGACCCACCGGCCAGCAACACCCGGTCGACGTCAGCCCACGACAGCCCCGCGTCCTCCACCACCATCGACGCGATGTCCCGCGTACGCGACAGCAACGACGACGTCACGTCGTCGAACTCCGCACGCGTCAATGTCAGCACCTTCGACACACCCGCAGCAGCCAGCACCACCCGCGTCTGCTCGACCGACGTCAAGCTCCGCTTGGCGATCTCCGCCTTGTCCCGCAGATCGGCCTCGGCCATGTCGTCGTCGAGCAGCGACGAGCCACCCTCGGCCACGAACCGCTCGTTCAGCAGCTGCATCAGCAGGTTGTCGAAGTCGAACCCGCCGAGGTTCCGGTCGCCGTGCGTCGCCAGCACCTCGAACTCGCCGCCGCCGACCCGCATCACGGTCACGTCGAACGTGCCGCCGCCGAGGTCGTACACCAGTACGGTCCCGTCGACCGCGGTGTCGACGCCGTAGGCCAACGCCGCCGCCGTGGGCTCGTTCAGCACGCGCCGCACGTTCAGACCGGCGATCCGCCCGGCGTCGATCGTCGCCCGCCGCGGAGCGTCGTCGAAGTACGCGGGCACCGTGATCACCGCATCGGTGACCGACCCGCCCAAGGCGAGCTCCACGTCCTCGGCCAGCCGCTTGATGATGATCGCGGAGATCTCCTCCGGCCGGTACGACGTCCCGCCCGAGGTCTCGAAGCGCCACGCCGGGTCGCCCATCGACCGCTTCACGAACTGCACGACGTCCAGCGGCGAGGTCGCGGCGGACCGCTTCGCCATCGTTCCGACGATCGGGATCTCGCCCTGGAACATCACCACCGACGGCGTGATGTTCTCGCCATCGCGGTTCATGATGATCTCGGGCTTGCCGAACTGGTTGACCATGGCCGCCGCCGAGAACGTCGTCCCCAGGTCGATCCCGATCGTATGTCCCACGTGCGCAACCTCTCCGTCCGACTGGTCGCCACACAACGTAGCCGAAGGGCGACCAGGCGGCCGGATGGCGCTCCGCTGGCGCGTTCGAGTGCTCCCAGAGAAGCACGAACGGCCGTTGGTGCGGCCTACGGGATGGTGCTCCACAGGTCACACCGGTGCCGCTTCGCCAGGTCCGCGCCACGCGGGTCGTGGTCGAGCGACTGGACGTACGGCAGGTCCGCCGAGGCCCGGAACCGCGGCCAGGTCGCGTGCCCGGTTCGGGCGAACGTCGACCACGCGTGGATCATCCGCGCCGACAGCTTCTCCTGCGCTGCCGTGGTGAGGAGGTGACGGCCGCCGAGGTCGAACAGGTACGGCAGCTCGCTCGCGTGCGCCGCGCCCACCGGGAAACCCTCCGGAGCCGGCGCCAGGTGCGGCGCGGTCCGGTCGGCGAACTCGAACGCGTACGTCCGCGTCCGCTCCGCCAGCAGCCGGTTGCCCTCGAGCGTCGGGCAGGCCCACGCCCGGTCCGTCGCGACCGCACCGAACGCGGCACTCGGCGAGTAGTAGTCCTTGCTCGGGTACGCGGCGGCCACCTTCGGCGCCGCGGCGCCGAACGAGTCGACCAGCAGGTCCTGGTACGCCTGCTCGGTCAGCGGAGCGGCCTGCTGCAGAGCCGCGGCCATCCCGTTGCCCTCGTCGCGGTTGCCGCCGGACAGCACGGGCATCCGCTGCACGCTCCCAGCCAGGAGCGCCACCGCCGGATCGCGCGACAGCAACGGAGTTCCGTACACCGGCGCGCTGAACGGGATCTCCAGCGACAGCAGTTCCTCGACCGACTTCCCGCGCAGGCACTCGACGCTGGCGCAGTCCCGCTCCTTCGCACCCTCGAGCGCGAACTCGTGCGCGTCTTTCGCCGAGAGGTACGGCGTGAACTCGTCCAGCCCAGGGAACCACGTACTCTTCGTCCACCTCAGCAGGCAGTTGCCGCTCTCCATCACCGCCTTGTCGAACGCGCCCTTCACCCGCGGCGTGGTGAGCAACGCACAGATGCTCATCGCCCCGGCGGACTCCCCCGCCGCGGTGACATTCAGCGGGTTTCCGCCGAACGCCAACGCGTTGCGGCGCACCCACTTCAGTGCGGCGAGCTGGTCGAGCAGGCCGAACGTGCCGCCGTCCTTCAGCCCCGGATAGGCGAGGTTGCCGAAGATGCCGAGCCGGTAGTTGATCGTGACGACCACGACATCGCCCTTGCTGGCAAGGCGTTTCGCGTGTACGAGGAGCCGGCACCGTTCGATGAAGCCGCCGCCGTGGATCCACACGATGACGGGGCGCTTCTTGGCCGACTTCGCCGCCGGGGTGGTGACGTTGACGTAGAGGCAGTCCTCGTTCGTACTGCCGCCGGGGACCTCGAAATCGCCTTGCGGGCAAGGGCTTCCAGCCTGCGTCGCGTCACGCTCTCCGTGCCACGACGCCGCCGGCTGCGGCGCCTTCCAGCGCAGCTGCTCGACCGGCGGAGCGGCGTACGGGATGCCGTCGAACGTCCGCACGCCATCGTTCGTCGCGCCGCGGACCAGGCCGCTCTCGGTCGCGACGACGGGCGGTGCGGCGCTCGACGCCGCGGCAGGTAAGGCACTCGCCAGCAACGCCACGGCCGCGCAGGCGCCCAGCACCGCGCGGCCTCGCCAAGAGGATCTCATGGGAGGAATTCGACCCCGTTCCGATCGTGCGCCGGCACTGGCGCAAGGTCAGCGACGCACTGGACGATAGTTCAGAACGGGGACATTTCGGGCACAGCTTGGGCTCAGGCGGCGCCTATGGTCTTGAACATGATCCGGTCGACCATCCGATCGGACAGGATCCTGCGCAGCGTGAGCAGCCGCTTCGCGCCGGCACCGACCGCGTAGCGCGTCTTCGGCCGCCTGCTGGTCAGCGCGTGCAGGATCGCGCGCGCGATCACCTCCGGTGGCGACCCGTGCTCGGAGTGCGCGTCGACGCGCCGCGCCATGGTCTCGACGAGCTTGCCGTACCGTTCGCGGCCCGCTTTCGGGAACGAGCCGACCCATCGTTCGGTGTCGCGGATCAGCTTGCCGCGCATGGCAGTCGCGACTCCCCCGGGCTCCACGACCGACACGTGCATGCCGAGGCGGCCGAGCTCCATCCGCAGCGTGTCGCTCAGGCCTTCCAGCCCGAACTTGCTCGCCGAGTAGGTGGCCATGTACGGGATGGCGATCCGTCCACCCGCGGAGGTGACGTTGACGATCCGTCCGCGTCCCTTCTCCAGCAGGGGCAGGAACGTCTTGACGAGCGCGAACGGGCCGAACAGGTTGACCTCGAGCTGGCGCCGGAACTCCTCCATCGGCAGGTACTCGACCGGACAGGGCACCGTCGAGCCGGCGTTGTTGACGAGTCCGGCGAGGCCGTCCGGCCCGACCGCTTGTTGGACGAGCTCGCGCGCGGCCTGGATCGACTCGTCGTCGGTGACGTCGAGGTGGATGGCGGTGAGTCGTTCGGACGCCTGCCGTTGGAGGGCGTCGGCGTCTTCTTGCCTGCGTACGCCAGCGAAGACGTGGAAGCCCTGGTGGTCGAGCATGAGCGCGGTCGCTTTGCCAATACCCGTTGACGTTCCGGTGACTATCACAGCTCGCATCGTGCGCTCCTCTCCTAGGGTGAGACGGCGCGATAGAAGGCGGTCGTGTACGTGTCGATCGCCGTCTCCGGGTCTGTCTGATCGCCGCCGTGTTGGCGAACGATCAGGTGCACGGTCAGGGGTGCGACGAGCAGCGGGATCAGCTCTGTCAACGGGAGGTCGCGGCAGCTGCCGTTCGCGATCTGCGCGCGCAACCACTCCCCCACGCTGTCGACGATGCGCGGCACCGTGTGCTCGCGAACGAGCCGCATGACGGCACCGTTCGGCTTAGCCAGCGCCTCGGCGACGAGGGCTTCGAGCACGCCGCCGTCGGTGGCGAAGGCGCCGAAGATCGCCGTGTAGATGGCCCTTACGCCTGTGTCGAGGTGGCGGAATCGCTCGTCGTCGTCGCCGATCTGGGCCGCGACGGTCGGCAGCGGCGCGTACTGCTCGAAGACCGCGACCAGCAGCCCGTCCCGGCCGCTGAACTGGGTGTGGATCGAAGTCACCGCGCAGTCAACCCGTCGGGCGACCTCCTCGACGGTCAGCGCCCCGACGCCCTCGTCGACGATCAGCCGCGCGGCTTCGTGTACCGCGCGCTCGCGGACCGCCTGCTTGTTGCCCGGGTCGACGCCGGCCGCACGTACGGCTTCCTCGAGCGCCTGCCGGCTGCGGATCCGGCGGAACATCGTGGACCGGGACACCCCAGCCCGCTTGGCGATCCGGTCGAGCGACAGCTCGGCCACGGGCTGACCGGTCTGCTCGGCCTCGGCGATCGCCGCCGCCACGATGGGGTCGGTCATGACACCGACACTAGAAACTAGACTCTCTAGTGTCAAGTGTCAGTCATCTCGGTCAGAAGTTGATCATGTGGCCCGCAAGCCCGTGGATCGCCTCCTTGACCGCTTCGCCAAGCGTCGGGTGGGCGTGCACGTTCCGGCCGACCTCGTGCACGGTCAGGTCCCACTGCTGCGCGAGCGTGAGCTCCGGCAGCAGCTCGGTGACGTCCGGGCCGATCAGGTGCGCGCCGAGCAGCTCGCCGTACTTGCCGTCGCTGAGGAGCTTCACGAAGCCGACCGGGTCGCCGAGGCCGTGCGCCTTGCCGTTCGCGGTGAACGGGAACTTCACCACCTGCACGTCGTACCCACCCTCGCGCGCTTGCGCCTCGGTGTAGCCGAAGGAGGCAATCTGCGGTTGACAGTAGGTCGCCCGCGGGATCATCGCGAAGTCCACCTCCATCGTCTCCGCGCCGGCGATCGTCTCCGCCGCGATCATGGCCATCGCCTCGGCCGCGTGCGCCAGCATGAGCAGGCCGGTGACGTCGCCGATCGCATAGAGGTTCGGGACGTTCGTACGACCGCGCCCATCCACCGCGATCGCGCCGCGCTCGGTCAGCGCCACGCCGGTCGCCTCGAGCCCGTACCCCTCGACCCGCGGCTGGAAGCCGATCGCCTGCAACACCTTGTCCGCTTGCAGAACGCGCTGCTGACCATCCGAAGAGGTCACGGTCACCGCGACCTGCGCGCCGGAGTCGTCGATCGCGTCGACCCGCGTGGACGTCAGCACCTCGACACCGAGCTTCTTGTACTGCCGCGCCAGCTCCTTCGACACGTCGGCGTCCTCGGTCGGCACCATCCGGTCGAGGAACTCGACGATCGTCACCTTGACGCCGTAGTTCGTCAGCACGTACGCGAACTCGACGCCGATCGCACCCGCGCCGGCGATGATGATGCTGGAGGGCAGCTGGTCGCTGAGGATCTGCTCCTCGTACGTCACCACGCGCTCGGAGAGCTTGGTCCCGGGCAGCAGCTTGGTGGTCGCGCCGGCCGCGATGACGCAGTGGTCGAACGTCACCGTCTCCTCGCCTCCGGCGGTGAGCGCCACACGCAGCGTCTTCGCGTCGGTGAACGTACCGCGCCCGTCGAGCTCGGTGATCTTGTTCTTCTTCATCAGGAAGTGAATGCCCTTGACCCGGCCATCCGCCACCGTGCGGCTGCGCTGGAACGCGGCGCCGTAGTCGAAGGTCACCTCGCCCTGGATCCCGAACGTGTCCCGGTCGTGGGTGAACAGGTGCGCCAGCTCGGCGTTCCGCAGCAGCGCCTTGGACGGGATGCAGCCGACGTTGAGGCAGACGCCGCCCCAGTACTTCTCCTCGACGACCGCCACCCGCAACCCGAGCTGCGCGGCGCGCACCGCCGCCGTGTATCCACCCGGGCCGGCGCCCAGAACCACCAGGTCGAAGTGTGTGCTCATGCTCCCGACCGTACCCGGCGCCGAGCGGCGGACAGGCTCAGCGCGCTCGTCGGGCAGCGCCCAGGATCAGCCACTCGCGGTTCGACCGGTGCCGATCGACCTCGTCGACCGCGAACCCCACCTCCGCGAGCTGCCGCGTCAGCTCCGGCTCTCGGTGATAGGTGAACCAGCGCTGCCGATCCGATGCGTAGTTGGAGGCCTGCTCCCAGCGTTCGTCGTCGCCCTCGGCGACCATGAGATGGAGCCGGCCGCCGTCCCGGACGATCCGGGCGAACCCGGCGAGCACTGTCGGCACCTCGGCACGCGGGATGTGCAGCAGCGCGGCCTGGCACCAGACACCATCGACCGAAGCGGTCCGGATGGGCAGGTCGCGCATGTCGGCCTGCGTCAGACCCTCGATCCCGGCGGCCCGCAGCTGGCCGGCGGAGAAGTCGAAGCCGAACGCGGTGAAGCCGTACTCGCGGAGCAGCCGCACCTCCTCGCCCGGCCCGCAGCCGATGTCGGCGACCGTGCTACCGCGCGGCAGGTGGGCGGCGAACGCGTCGTAGTACCTCGTCAGCGGTGTATAAGGCCGGCGTTTGTGCTCGGCATACTCCGCCGCGATCTGGTCGTAGGTCTGTTGCGTCTCCCCCACCACGTCCCTCATGCGAGGAACTCTACGAGCTTCCTCGCTGTCTCGTCGGGCGCCTCCTCCGGGAGGAAGTGACCGCAGTCGAGGGCCTCGCCGGTGACGTCGTCGCACCAGTTTCGCCATACCTGTAAGGGATCCGGCCACGTCGAAACGCCGCCCGTCTTGCTCCACAGCGCCAACGTCTTGGCGCGGATCTTCTTCGTTCCACGGTCGGCCCGGTCGTGCTCGAGGTCGAGCGTCGCGGCGGCGCGGTACTCCTCGCAGATCGCGTGCACGGTCTCCTCGTCGGCGAACTTCGCGACGTACTCCGCCCGTACCTCTGGTGGGATCGCGTCCGGCTTGTCGGCCCAGGTGTCGAGCATGTGGTCGACGATCACCTGCGGTTGAGCGGTGATGAGGCGTTCCGGAACGGGTTCGGGCGCGGCGAGGAAGTACCAGACCCAGAAGCCGCGGACGAACTCCAGGTCCGTCCGCTCGAACGCGTCGAGCGTCGGCACGATGTCGAGCACCGCGAGCCGGTCGACCGCGTCGGGATGGTCGAGCGCCATCCGGTACGCACACCGCGCACCCCGATCGTGGCCCACGACGTGGAACCGCTCGTACCCCAGTACCCGCATCACCTCGACCTGATCCATCGCGAGCTCCCGCATCGCGTACGGCGCGTGGTCATCGGTGCTCGTCGGCTTCCCGCTGTCGCCGTACCCGCGCAGGTCCGTCGCCACGACGGTGAACCGCTCAGCGAGAGTCGGCGCGACCCGATGCCACATCAGATGCGTCTCCGGAATCCCGTGCAGCAACAGCAGAGCCGGCCCACTCCCCCCGCACCGCCCGTGGATCGTCGTCGCGGACGTGGCGAGATCGAACGTCTCGAAGCCCTCGAACATGCCTGGGCTCCTACCCACTCCGCCAGACCTCAGCCGCCGGAGGAGACCTAGTCGTCGCCCACCGGCGTGCGTGCCACGCCGCCGCGGCCGATCACCCCCTGCCGCATCCGAAAGAGCTCAGCGTGGATTGACATGCAACCGAAAGGCTGCCTAAGCTCATATGCAGCTGAACGGCTGCCTATTCGAGCGAGGCGAGATGGACGACGAGGTGTTCCGGGCGCTGGCCGACCCGAGCCGTCGGCGGCTGCTCGATCGCCTCAACGCCAAGAACGGGCAGACCCTGCGTGAGCTCTGTGCGGGCCTGGACATGGCGCGGCAGTCGGTCAGCAAGCACCTCGCGATCCTCGAGGCGGCCGACATCGTGACCACCTCGTGGCGCGGCCGGGAGAAGCTGCACTTCCTCAACGCGGCGCCGATCAACGCGATCGCCGACCGGTGGCTGAGCCAGTACGACCGGGCCCGCGCCGGGGCGCTCGCCGATCTACAGAAGGCATTGGAGAAACCCGAGATGACGAGTCCCGTCTTCGTCTATACGACGTACATCAACACGACGCCGGAACGGCTCTGGCGCGCGCTCACCGAGCCGGAGTTCACGCGGCAATACTGGGGTGGCAACGCGCTCGGGTCGGACTGGAAGGTCGGATCGCCGGTGACGTGGCAGTTCGCGCCGGACGAGGATTACCGCGACGTCGGGCAGATCGTACTGGAGTCCGATCCGTACCGGCGCCTCTCGTACAGCTGGCACGGCTTCCAACCCGAGCATCAGGAGTTCTTCGGCTGGTCCGACGCCGAGTTTTCCCAGTACCTGAAGGAGAAGCAATCGAGGGTGACGTTCGACATCGAGCCGGTGGACGGGTCCGTCAAGCTCACCGTGACCCACGACGATTTCGATCCGGACAGCACGATGCACAAGGCGATCAGTGGCGAGATCAACAACGCCGGTTGGCCGAATCTGCTGTCCCACCTGAAGACGTTCCTGGAGACGGGGGAGCCTCTTCCCCAATCCGCCTCAAAATAAGGAGGTTCTGGAAATGACTGTTCCGACCGTGAAGGTCCACATGGGCATCCGGCGGCCGCCGGCGGACGTGTTCCGCGCGTTCGTCGACCCGACGGTGACGACGCGGTTCTGGTTCACCCACAGCACCGGCCCGCTCGAGCCCGGCGCGAAAGTCGAGTGGCGGTGGGAGATGTACGACCTGATGTCGCCGGTCGTGGTGCGCGAGTTCGAGCCCGACCGTCGACTCGTGATCGACTGGAGCGACGGCACGACCGTGGAGTTCGTCTTCAACCCGTGGGAGAAGGGCACGTTCGTCGTCGTGACCGAGACCGGGCACAAGGGGACTCCGGAGGAGATCGCGGAGACCGTCGCCGGGTCCACCGGCGGGTTCAGCTACGTGCTGGCGGCGTGCAAGGCGCTGCTCGAGCACGATGTCGAACTGCGCGTCGTCCTCGACCACATCCCGCCGGGTATGACCGCCTAGCCCGTAAGCTTCGTGGCGATGGCCTCTCCACGAATCCGTCCCGTCGGTGACGCGGACGAACGGGCGATGCTCACCGGCTGGCTCGACTGGCAGCGCGCGACCGTACGGGTGAAGTGCGCCGGGCTTTCCGACTCTGACGCGTATCGCTCGTTGCTGCCCTCGCCGCTGACGACGGTCGCGGGTCTCGTCTCGCACCTGCGGTGGGTCGAGTACGGGTGGCTCGAGCACAGCTTCCTCGGCGGTCCGGCGTCGTCCGTGGACGCCTGGGCGGTGTCGGGTGTTCCGCTCGCGCAGCTGCTGGACGAGTACCACGCGCAGTGCGAGCGGTCCCGTTCGATCGCCGCGGCACACGACCTGTCCGAGCTCGAGGCCTGGGCCCCGCCCGGCCTCGAGCTCGTCTCGTTGCGGTGGATCCTCTGTCACCTGATCGAGGAGACCGCCCGCCACCTTGGGCATCTGGACGCCATCCGCGAGCTCACCGACGGGGTGACGGGGAGCTGATGCTGACCACGCGGCTGCGGCTCGAACCGGTCGGCCCGGCGAACGCACACGATTTGTGGCTCGTGCACAACGACGACGAGGTGGCGTCCTGGTACGACCACGCGCCGCCGAGCCTCGAGGAAGCCCAGCGGCGGGCAGAGTCGATGGGCGACTCGTGGCGCCTGCAAGGCGCGCACAAGTGGATCGCCTACTCCCGCGCGACCGGCGAGGTGATCGGCCGCGGCGGCGTGGCGCGGACGCCGGTGGACGACGACTGGGGCCAGCTCTACGCGTTCCTGCCGGACGAGCCGTGGGTGCGGGAGGCGCACGAGAGTCCCGAACCGTTCGTCGCGCATGCGAACTGGCTCGAGATCGGCTGGGCCCTGCGACGCCCGTTCTGGGGCCAGGGCTACGCGTCGGAGCTCGGACGCGCTGGGCTGGCGTACGCCTTCGACGTGCTGGGGATGCGCGCCGTGGTGTCCTGCACGATCCGCCACAACGCTCGCTCCCGTGCCGTCATGGAGCGGATCGGCATGACGTACGCGGGCGAGATCCGCAGCCGCGGCCTGGTCGAAGGCTCCACCGAGGAACAAGACGACGCCCCCTACGCCGTCTGCGTCCTCCTCCGCGAGAACTGGATCAGCGAAGTCGGCGTGTGACCTAGGGCGCTGGCCTGGACCAAGCGGCCACCGTCATCCTCGAGCCTCGGCTGTGGTCATCAGGTAGTCGTTGCCCTGTTCGCCGAAGCGCCGGAAGCCCAGGCGGACATAGAGGCGTTCGGCGTTGGGGTTGTCCTTCGCGACCTCGAGCTCCACCGGCACGTTCCGTTCGCGCGCCTCCTCGAGCACCGAGGTGATCACCGACGTGCCGATGCCGCGGGCTTGGTGGGTGGGGTGGATCTGGATGCCTGCGAGGTGGCAGCGTTCGGGGGTTCGGACCACGCGCAGGCGGCCGGCTGGTTCGGCGCCCACGCGGATGATGTACGTGGTGGAGTTCTCGACCTTGCCGAGCACCTGATCCTCCACGTCGCCGTCAGCGTCGTACCCGCGCGGACCGTCCACGCGTCGCGTCGCTGCGACCCAGGCATGCCCCATGAGTAGGACTCGAGGACATCGCGCCGCAAACGGATTTCGGCGCAGCGGACGTACGGGATGTGCGGCGAGTAACCGGATGGGCCGTTCGGCGGCTTGGTCCGAGATGCCCCGCGACGATCTTCAGCGGCAGCTCACGAACCCGACGGACCGCAGCAAACATCACAATCGGTGACTAAGACATTTCCACGCGTGATCTCGTTCACGAACGTTCTCACTGCGGGGGTGTCGCAAGCAGGAACTCGTCGCCAAGGCTCACGCCGTGGTGTCGGACTCTCCCAGGAGGGTGGACACCATCAGGTCGAGATCGATGTGGTCGCTCTCGGCGCCGCGCGGGACGATCGCGTACGTGCTCTGCAGGAACGCACTGAGCCGATCGGCCGGCGCCTGGAGCTGAGCCTGGCCGTCGGGCGACCGGAGCTCGATGAGCACCGTGGCCCGACCGTGGTTGTCGACGAACGGCCAGACCTGCACGTCCCCCTCGCCGCTATGGCGGAAGATTCCCTCCGACAGCAGCTCCCGGGCGAACACCCATCGCACTCCGCGGGGCTCACCGGTCTGGAACATGGCGTCGACCGCGTACGGGTCAGTCGCGTCGTAACGAAGTTCGGCGGTGAGCTTCAGTGCGACCCCGGAACCGTCGATCAGGCGCAGGGGCAATGCATGGGTCACCGTGCTGGCGGCAGCTTCCATTTCTGCTTGGGGGCCTTTCCGTGGGTGGGGCGGAACCGGCGGGAAAGCCATAGCGCGAGAGTCTGCTCTCACCTTGCCCAAACACCCAAACCGGCGTGGGGCGGTGCGTCCTACTCTGGCCGATTCGCACCATGATTCTTCTCACATAATGAGACGAGATCACCTTTCGTAATCAATCTGGGGTCTTGATCAACTCGCTGCCAACCTGCCTCGGCGGCTTCGGCGTGGCAGTGTCAGACTGGGATTCACTCACTTGCGACGGTGACGCAGAGTAACTGAGGGGAGGCCGCGTCGTCAATGCATGAAGACGACTCTTCGTCCGTTCCGACGGCCCCGCCCGCGCCGCCCGATCCGTCGCGGCCGAGGCTGCACGTACGCGTCCGCGGCAGGATCCGGAACAACAAGCCCCTCGACCTCACCTGGCGCATCGGCGTCTTCGTCGTCGGCGCGTTGTTCGTGGTCGCCGGGCTGATCATGTTCGTGACCCCCGGCCCCGGCTGGCTCGCGCTTCTCCTCGGCCTGGCGATCCTGGCAACCGAGTTCTCCTGGGCCGAACGACTGCTGCACTGGGCCCGCGAGAAGGCGAAGCTGGCGGCCGACAAGGCCTTGGATCCGCGGGTGCGCCGCCGCAACATCCTCATCGCCGTAGCCGTCATCGTCGCCGCCGGATTGCTCGTCTGGGCGTACGTCGCGGCCTTCGGCTGGCCCGCCCCAGTCCTGTCCATCGCGGACTGGGTCCGCTCCCTCGCCGACTGAAGCGATGCGATAAAGTTCTCTGGCACCATCCCGGGCGATTAGCTCAGCGGGAGAGCACTTCGTTCACACCGAAGGGGTCACTGGTTCGATCCCAGTATCGCCCACCCACGTTTGCGCAGGTCAGCCCCGGTTTCCGCCGGGGCTCTTTCATTTCGTGCCAGCAGCGTGCCAGTCCGCTACGACCAGCGTGGGGTGCCGCGACATCGGCTGTCAGCCGTGTACTCTCGTTCCCAGTAACACGCGCGAGCGGCAGATCGCACCGTGGCGCGGCCGCATCTACTGCTTGGGTGACAGGTAGTCCCTGGACTTGACCCAGCGAGCGGATGCGGGGAGCTCCCCGTCCTGGCTGACCCGCAGTGGGTCGAGGGTGGTGCGGAGCTTCGCCGGCCCCAGGAGTCCGGCCCGCCATCGCCCGACAGAACCGTCGCCTCGCGTCGATCAACAAGGTCGCCGAGATCCTCGACGTCAACCCCCGAACCGTCCGCCGGCGCATCGCGGACGGCACCCTCCGCGCCTATCGCGTCGGACCCACGCTGGTCAAGGTCGACCTCGACGACGTCGACCGCATCCTCCGCCCGATCCCCACGGGCGGGGAGGCGGCCTGAGTTGGGCTGGAGGCTCGCGCTGCGTGCACTCGCGCACGCGCCGCCGGATCTCACTCCCGCCGAACGTCTCGTGCATCGTCGTCATTGCCAACAGCTGCCGGGATTCGACAGGTGTTGGCTGGCCCGGCCGCGACAAGCTGACGGAGCTCACCGGCATGTCCGAGGACGCGTGCGCCGCGCGCTCTGTGCGCCTCTGGCGCGGGTACGAGCTCCGCGTCCAGGCCGCCGATCGAGCCGGCAACCTCGTGTTCAACAGCGTCGGTCGGCCGGTCTTCGCGTACCGCGGCCAGCAGACGCACTACCGGATCCCGGATGAGTGGCGACGGCCGTCGCGGTACGAACGTAGCGAGGAAAGCCCAGACCACGGTCTGCCCAATCAGGGTTGGGAAAGCCCCGACCACAGTCGGGCCATTGATGTTCGGGCGAACGAGAAAGCCCCGACGATCCGACGAGAAAGCCCCGACGATCCGACGCTAATGCCCCGACCACCGTCTGGCCCAGGAGATCAAAGAGATCAAAGAGATCAAAGAGATCAATCGCGCGCGGGCGAAGTAGCCAACGGCACAGGCTCGCAGTCCATGCCGTCGATGAAGACTTTGATCTTGGGAAGAAGAGAACCACCGGACAAGGACGACAACGAGTGGCGCAAGGCGCAGCCAAGCTCAGCTGGCGAGAAGACCTCGGACTCGGACTGCTCCAGCGTGCACGCGCCAACTCGGCGACGGTGCACGCGAGCGCGACGTCTGCCTGCGCGCGGCCGAGCTGGCAGTTACCAGCGAGACATCGTCAACTGAGGTCCACGCCGTTGATGCGTCAACTACCTACGGCTCACAGGTAGTTGAGCCGTGAGCAACCGAGCAGCCGAACGAGAAGCGTTCGAAGAGCAGCGCGCGCACGGACTGCGGCAACGGCACGCGCGGAAGATCCGGCGCATCCGACAGGAGAACCCGATGTACGACCAGCAATGCGAGTTCGTCTACGACGACGAAGCGCAGCAGCAGTGCGAGCGCGTCCCCGTCGAAGGCTCGGCCTACTGCCGGCGTCACCGCTGGCTCGACGGCGCGGGCGACGCCGCGTGAGCACCGAGTTTTCGGGGCCAGGACAGCCAGAAGACCGCAATCTTCCGCCGGTCTATCTATCGAATTTTCCACTTCCACCACAGGGGGGTACCCCCATCTGCACCCCGGTACGGGGTCCGCGGAGGGGGAGGCCTCGCCGACTGCGGTCTTCCGCCTGTCCAGATTCTTAGAAAGAGGTTCATCATGACGAGCAACGAACAGTGGATCCGCCGCTGGTTCGCGATCGTCGAGGGCGAGCTCGCCGGACTACTCGAGCGTGACGCGCTGTCGACCGCGGAGCTTGGTCTCCTGTCGGTGCGGCTGGATTCGGCGTGCAGTAACGAGTTCGCTGGCCTGCCACCTGATCTGGACGCTCGCCGTCAGGCGTTGCTCGCGAGCGTCGCTGATGCGACGGCGAAGCGGGTCGGTGTCGACGTCCTGTGGCCGAATCTGCAGCTGCCGGGCGGACCGGTGCCAGACTCGCCGGCTGCGTTGGCGTCCGATGTCGGTGACGACGGCTAGGCTTGCTGGTAGACGATTCCTTTCGTCAGATCGATAGCGGCGCGGAGAGCTCGGCAGGGGCCAGATCAGAGCCAAGCCAAGCTCGAAGCGTTTCCCAACCCAACCGCCTTACGCGAGTTGCGAACCGGGCAGATCGAACCCGGCGTAACGAACCTGTGGCGCACCCCGGCACTCAGACCGGCGTCGCGCGTGGTTCTACGCCGAGGCACCTCTCACAGACGAGGTGTTACCGATGCCCACGATCACCGACCTTCTGCGTGATGCCGAGACGAAGCTGGCGACGGCGAAGCGTTCCCGTTCACAGATCCGAGCCGAAGTCGCGTCGATCGTCGACGCCGTCGAAGCTTCAGGCCGAACGAACCTGGTGCCGGCCGAGGAGGCCCGCGTCAACGAGCTGTTGGCGAAGCGTTCGACGCTCACCAACGAGATCGAGGCCGCCGAGGCGAAGATCGGCGAGTTCCGCACGATCGCACTCGAGGAGCTCGAGAACGACCGCCAGGCCCGCGAGGTCAAGCCGACGAACGCCCGCATGCCGTCGTACGACGGTGTCGCTGCCGCGTCGGCGCCGAGAGCGCACCTACCGAGCTGACGCAGGACAAGACCGGCCGCCAGTTCCTGAGCGACGTCGCGCGTCAGCACCTGTTCGGGGATCCGGGCGCCTCGGAGCGGCTCGCGCGTCACCACCGCGAGGAGACCGTCGAGCGCGGCGCCGCAGCTGCACCCGCGCGGTCGGCACCGGCGCGTTCACCGGCCTCGTCGTGCCGCAGTACCTGATCGACATGTTCGCCCCGATGGCGACCACCGGCGCTCGTCCGTTCGCCGACGCGTGCACACCACCACGACCTGCCGCCCAGCCGGCATGACCGTCAACATCGGCCGCGGTCACCACCGGCACCTCCGTGGCGCTGACCAGTCCGCAGAGCACGACCGCGGTGTCCGAGACCGACTACGACGACACGCTGCTCACGGTCACCGTTCAGCACCGCGGCCGGCCAGCAGACCGTGTCCCGGCAGGCGCGTCGACCGCGGCCTGGCATCGAGGACATCGGTCATCGAGGACCTGTTCAAGCGGTACGCCACGCCAACGCTCGACAGCAACGCTGCTCAACCTGGCCACGACCGGTCTGACCAACGGTCGCCACGGCGGTCGCCTACACCGACGCCACGCCCGACGGCGGCGGAGCTGTACCCGAAGATCCTCGGAGCACTGCCGCGGTGTGGAGGCGGCGCTGCTCGACGTCGCGTCCGGCGCGACACATCGCGGTCATGCACTCGCGTCGCTGGTACTGGATGCAGAACGCCAGTGAGCATCGAAGTGGCCGTTCATCAGCCAGCCCGGCATCGCCGACGAAGACCCTCGGCGCGAACTACGCCGAGCGCTACGGCTCGGGTGTGCGCGGTGTGCTGCCCAACGGCACGCCGGTGATCGTCGACAACAACGTCGCCACGAACCTCGGCGCGGGCACCAACGAGGACGAGATCTACCTCGGCGAGCAAGAACGAGTTCCACCTGTGGGAGGACCCGAACGCGCCGCTGTTCATCCGCGCCGAGCAGACCAAGGCCGCGAACCTCGGCGTGCTGCTGGTGGTCTACGGCTACTTCGCCTTCACCTTCCAGCGCTACGCCAACGGCCTGGGCAAGATCGCCGGCACCGGCCTGGTCACGCCGACCTTCTAGGTCCCTGCGGTTGGCTCCCGCAACATCTCCGTACGCCTGCTGCTCGAGGACCAGGAGTACGTCGCGGAACACTCAAGCGCGCCGGTCAGGTGACCGGCGCGACGTTCGACGACGCGGCCAAGAAGGCCCACAAGCAGCGCCAGTCTGATGTCCGACCTGAGCGCTGGTGCGAGCTTGTTCGGCCTCGCCGCGTCGCCGCGCCCGCTCGCCGTGAAGGGCTTCGCCGGCTTCGACAAGCGATGTCCGCGTCAAGCCACGCGACACGCGCGCATCGATGGACGAGCTCCGGAAGCTGCGCTCCAGGCCGGCAAGACAGCACCGCGTTCTCCGCCACTGAGCGCCGCGGCTCGAGAACCTCCCCAAGGCCGCGTGTCCACTGAAGACATCCTCGGCGGTGGCCTCTCGGGCGCGCTCGACCTCGCTGCCGCTGGCAGCCTCGAGTGGCGGACGCTGCTGAGACCGCCGCTACCGCCATGACCCAGTTCGGTCTCTACGGCAAAGACATCCCGCACATCGCGGACCTGCTCGCCGCCGGCGCCGGCAAGGCGCAGGGCGAAGTCTCCGACATGGCGATCGCCCTCAAGCAGGCCGGTCTCGTCGCCTCGCAGATGCGGGCTGCTCTATCGAGGACACCACCGGCACCCTGGCCGCGTTCGCCTCAGCTGGCCTGATCGGCTCGCGATGCCGGCACCAGCTTCAAGTCGATGCTCCAGCGCGCTCCCGAACCCGCATCGGAAGCACGCCGGGCCGACGATGGAGCGAGCTCGGCATCAACGCCTACGACGCGTCAGGGCAACTTCGTCGGCATCGTCGTACCTTGCCGAGCAGCTGCAGGACAAGCTTCAGCGGGCTCGACCAGGCTCAGCGTGACGCCGCCCTGGCGCACGATCTTCGGCTCCGATGCCGTCCGCGCCGCGAACGTCCTCTACAACCAGGGCGCCGCCGGCATCCAGTCAGTGGATCGACAAGGTCAACGACTCCGGGTACGCCGCCTGAGACCGCCGACCACCGAAGATGGCACAACCTGTGGCTGCGACATCGAGCGCCTGCAAGGCTCCCTCGATATATCACCTGATCCAGTCCGGTCAGCGCGGCTCGACATGCTTCGCTGCGCCGCGCCGTTGCAGAGCGTACAACTCTATCTCGTCGAACGCGTTCAGCGCGTCTGCCCACACAGCACGTGCAGACCGCAGTTGCTCGCCGTCGCCAGGATCCGCCGTACCACGCGCCTCTCGTGCGTCGCTAGCGACCCGCAAGAATCGTCTAAAAGACGATCACCGACCTCCGCGAGTCTCGTAACAAGAGCCTTCGCAGGTTCGCAAGAAACCTGCCGCGACTAGCGCCAAGCGGCCTCCGCGTTCGCCACTGTCCGTCTGAGCGTCGTGCTCTCCACTATGCGCCAAGCAGCAAGAACCAAGCAGCATCCAGGAGCTCAGCGACACCCTCGACAACCAGTCGGCGGCGGTCACCAACAGCACAAGGGCTTTCGTCGCGAAGAACCTCGCCGATTCGAAGGTCCTCGCCGCCGCGGACTCGCTCGGCATCAGCCTCCACCTCGTCACCGATTCCGTGTTGGGCAACTCGGCCGCGCAGGCGGAGCTGAACAGGCAGCTCGACCTCGCCACGGCCCGCCTCGACGACAACGGCGCCGCGGCGCTGGACAACCTCTCGGCGAACCTCGGCGTCGAGGGCGCCGTCGATGACGTCCGAGCGGCAGTCAAGGGACAGAACGCGGAGCTCGAGGCGGCCATCAGCGCGAAGCGGCTCGAGGCGGAGGCGTCCAAGGGGTCAGCGACGTCGGCGATGACCTACAAGTCGGCCGTCGAAGAGGCCACCACCTGGACCGCGGCGTACGGCGAGACGTCTTCCGACACCGCGAAGGACATCGCGGAGGTCGAGCAGGCGACGAAAGCCTTGTACGACTCGCTGCGGTTGTTGAACGGCGAGCAGATCAGCGTCGAGGAGTCGTCGATCGCGTTCCGCGATCAGATCCGCGGCATGGCCGACGAGGTCAAGACGCTGAAGGAAGAGCACGGCAAGAACGCGCTCACCCTGCAGGGATCCAGCGCCGCAGCCGACGCCAACCGGAAGATTCTCCTGGAAGGCATCAAGGCCGCCGAGGACGCTGCCAAGGCGACGTACGAGAAGTCGCTGAAGACCAAGGATGAGGAAGCGGCGCTCAAGGACGCCAGCGCCGTCATGGGCCAGCACATCAAGACCCTGCAAACCGAGGCGGTCAACCTCGGCTACAACGGCAAGGACGTCGACAAGTACATCGCGAAGCAGCTCGGTATCCCTGTCAAGCAGGTCACGAACTACACGGCACCGGGGCTCAAGGAAGCGACCGCGAACGCCAAGGACCTCGAGGACACGATCGACCGGATCGAGCCGAAGACCGTTAAATTCAAGATGATTCTCGACTCGTCGGGGATCCCCAAGGAAGTCATCGCGTACAAGGGTCGCTCCACGTCCGGCAAGAACCGCCGGCAGGAGGCGGACGGCTACGCGCGCGGCGGCTGGCTCGACGGTCCGGGCACGAGCACGTCTGACGACATCCCGATCTGGGCGTCGAAGGACGAGTTCGTCGTCAACGCCAAGGACGCGCGGGAGAACGCCGCGCTGCTCGAAGCGATCAACTCCGGCAAGATGATCCACGGCTACGCCGCCGGCGGCCGGGTCAACAGCGACACCATCAGCCGTTCGTTCTCCACACCCGGCATGGCGACCGCGCTCGAGCACGCCGGCGCCGCCGCGAACATGTGGGCAGCGCTCGAGAAGCAGGTCTCCGGCCAACTGAAGGACTGGTTCACCGAAGCCGCGGGCGCCGTCATGGGCACCCCCGGCGGCCCGTTCCCTGGCGGCTCGAGCGCGGTCGGTTCGTGGCGCGGCAAGCACTACACGCATGCGATGATCGCGCGGTTGATGAAGGCGGAGCAGCTCGCCGGCACCACGATGTACGTCAGCCAGGGCGGGTTCCGGCCGACGACCAGCTATTCAGGGACGACCCACAACAAGGACGCGGTCGACGTCGGCTCGCCGACCACGGTCCGCATGCAGAACGCTCTGCGGGCGGCCGGCATCGCCGCCTGGATCCGCACGCCTTCGCAGGGTCCGTGGTCGCGCCACATCCACGGCATCCCCTTGCCTGGTGGCGGTGTGCAGCTGTCGGCGTCCGCGCTGGCGCAGACCCAGTCGTACCGGCGCGGCGGCAACGGGCTGAAGGGCTACGACACCGGCGGGTACCTCGACCCTGGCCTGACCCTCGCCTACAACGGCACCGGCCACCCAGAGCGCGTCCTGTCCGCCGCGGAGACCAGAGCCCACGGCGGCGGCGACACCTACGTCACGCTCGAGCTCAACGCCAACGCCCCGATCGGCTCGCAGCGCGAGCTACAGACTTGGCTCGTTGCGTCGCTCGACGGGCTGAAGCGGTCAGGACGCCTCCCCTAGACGTGAGAGCCGCCCTGGCCGTGGAAGGCACCAGGGCGGCTCTCACTCGCGTGTCCACGTTCGGAATTTCCGAACTATGCGCTGTCAGCGGCGTCGGAGCACCGCCACGAGCACGGCCACGCCGACGCCCGCGACGAACGCGGCGGCCAAGAGCCAACCGAGCTCGGCGAGCGCCATGCTGATGCGGATAGCTGTGATCACGAACCCTCCCCTCCGTGGTCGAGCTCGAGCAGATCCGGGTGCGTGCTGAACATCTCGTTCGCGGAGTCCCGCTTGATCCGCTCGATCGCGTCGGTGAACGCGCTCCACGCCGCGTCGTGACCCGCGTCGTACGCCGCGCGGAGGTCGTCCTTGTAGCCCTGCCGGTCCGCGACCGCCTGCCACATCAGCCGACCGTCGCGGTAGCCCCTCATCCGCCACACGTCGAGGACGTGCTCGCGCCAGTTACGCACCCAGCGCAGCCGCCACCGGACGTCAGCGAGCCACTCCTGCAGGTCGTCGAGCCGTTCGCGGATGGTGTTCCCCCCCATGGGAATCACCCCTCCCGGCCCGTGAGCACGTCGGCCTGCTCGACCATGGCCACCGCCACCTGCCGAGCCTCCTCGGCCGTGAGCAGCACGAGCGGATCGCCGTAGCGGCCGATCTCGACGCGCGGTTCCGAGCCGATCCGCTCGGCCTGGATGACGACGTGCCAGGCGTCGCCAAGTTGGACGAAGTCGCCGATGTGCCGGCGGTGGCCGGGCTCGACGCCGACGCACCACGCCGGGTACGTCGTACAGGCGTGCTTCGGCGCGGTCGTGTGGGGTGGGTGCGATGATTCGGTCACGATCGGTCCCTCCTTGCAGGGTTCCGTTCGAGGGACCGGCCAGCGGTGGAGTCGTTGCGCCGGTCCCGCCTTGTCTACCCCCGCGATGCCCGCGGGGAAGTCTTCGCCCGCTTGGCGCGGGCCTTGGTGATGTCGGTGACCTGGCCGGCGGTTGCGAGCTTCGACAGCGCCGCGGCGATCACCTTGTCGCGCTCCTGCCGCCGCGTGCTGGTAGCGCATCGCCGCGGCCGGCGTGGAGTGGCCGAGGCGCGCCATCAGCTCGGCGAGCGTCGCCCCGGTCGCCGCGGCGAGGGTCGCGCCGGTGTGGCGCAGGTCGTGGAAGCGCAGATCCGGCCGCCCTGCTGCCTCGCGGGCCGGGTAGTACACCCGGTACAGGGTCGACGGCGCCAGGTGCTCGGCGGCGTTGCCGGCGGCGGGAACAGCAGCGCGTCACGGCCGGCCAGCGACGTGCTCGCGGAGGTGCTCCTTCACCAGCGGCATGCAGGTGCGGCGGGATGTTCACGGCGCGCTTGCCCGGCCTCGGACTTGGGGTCCTTCACCATCACGCCCGGCTCTTCGTCCGGGCGACGCCGCGGCGGACGTGGACGACCCCGTTCTTCACGTCGACGTCGGAGCGGCGGAGCTCGGCGAGCTCGCCGAACCGGAGCGCGCACCACGCGGCGAGCAGCACCATCAGCCGGTAGCGGGCGGGCATCGCCAGGACGAGCGCCTCGAGCTCGGGGAGGCTGGCCGGCCGGATCTTGACCTTCCGCTTCGTCTGCCCAGCACCACGGACCCGGCACGGGTTGGCCGGCGATCACCTCGTCGGTCGACCGCGGTGCCGCAGACCGTACGCAGCAGCCCGTAGGCGTGCGCGCGGGCGGTCGGCCCGGTGCTTGGACCTCGAGCGCGGAGTGCCAGGTACCGCACGCGCCGCGGCGGGTGAGCGCCGCGTCACTGCGGCAGGTCGCCGAAGGTCGGCAGGATGTGGTCGTCGAGGAGCTGCTGCGTAGTGCTCGCGCCGTGCGTCTGCTCGAGGTCCCGCTCCGACCAGCCAGGCCTCGGCGTACGCGCGCAGGGTGTCGGCGCCGACTTCGGGCTCGCGCCGGCGGTCGCCACGCGTCGCGCAGGATCTCGGAGTGCCGCAGCGACAGCCACTCCTCGGCGTCGCCCTTCGTGTCGAAGGTCAGCGACTTACCGTCTCCGATCGCGCGGTGTACGTGCTGCCCGTCCGGGCCGGTGTAGCGAGCCTGGAAGCGGCCTGGACGGCAGCTTCCGGACGCTGCCGAAGTACCGCTTCGCCACCGCGTCGCAACCCCTCTCGTGCCAGTTACGTGCCAGATCCAAGGTACATCCGTGGCCGTTCCTGTCAACGTCTGTCACGCGTCACTGTACAGGGAATCCGCACGTCAGAAGGCGAAACGCGAGGTGGAGTCCAGTGTCGCTTGACACCCTGCGTCACTGGTTCGATCCCAGTATCGCCCACAAGGCCCATGGGGCCAGTGTGGTCGCGGCTTGCGCCGCTTCCCCGCTGGCCCTTGTCGTTTCCCCCGGGGCCGAGCCCCGGACCCGCGACTCGCGGTTGCCGTCGGCGCGCACGTGAGCCCCGGACCCCGCGACTGGTGGTTGCTGTCGGTGGGTATGTGAACGACTCGGGGTTGCTGTTGGCGCGTACGTGAGCGACTCGTGGCCCGCAAGTTGGCGCGGCTGTAGCCGGGCCTGCGTGGGACGATGCTCGGTGATCGTTTACGGCGGCGATGTGGCGGGTCTGGTGGAGGACGACTTTCGTGGCTTCTTCGTGGGCTGGCCTTCGCCTGCGACGCTTGCTTGCTTCGGCTGAGCAGCTGTACTCGGTCGACCTGACTTGCGACGAAGAGCTCCGCCCGTACTACGAGGGACTCGGTATGCGGGCCACCACGGGCATGGCCGTCCGACGGCCGCACCTCTCGAGCAGAAACACCTGAGGTCGCACCTACGGCGTGGGTCGAGGGACGTGCGCGCGAGGGCTTCGCTATCGTCGACGCGGATCAGCGGCGGGGTGCTCGAGGAGTTGACGGCTGGGTGAAGGCGATCCTTCTCGGCGGCGGGGTGTCGCTCGTGTTGGCGCTCGTGCTGACTCCGTTGTTAGCGAAGTTCTTCGTACGCAAGGGCCTCGGGCAACCCATCCACGTCGACCTGCCGGAAGAGCACCAGGTCAAGCAGGGCACACCGACGATGGGTGGGTCTGCGGTCATCGCGGCCGCGACGATCGGCTATCTCGTCGCGCATCTCGTCGTCGGCGTGGGGCCCTCGGCGTCCGGCTTGCTCGGCCTGTTCCTGCTCGTCGGACTCGGCGCGGTCGGGTTCCTCGACGACTACGTGAAGATCACGCGCGAACGGAACCTCGGGCTCCGCGGCCGGACGAAGATCATCGGCCAGGTGCTCATCGGCGTCGTGTTCGCCGTTCTCGCCATCAAGCTTCCCGACGAGCACGGGCTCACCCCCGCGTCGACGTTCCTCTCGTTCGTCCGCGACATGCCGGGCGTCCAGCTCGGCGCGGTGGTGTTCGTCCTCTGGGCCCTGTTCATGGTGTCCGCCACGTCGAACGGCGTGAACCTGGTCGACGGCCTCGACGGGCTCTCCGCGGGGACCTGCACGTTGGTCTTCGCCGGCTACACGATCGTCTGCGTCTGGCAGTTCAACCAGGGCTGCGTCGCGGCGGCGCTGCCCGGTTGCTACCAGGCGCGCGACCCGTACGACCTCGCCGTGCTCGCGTTCTCGCTCGCGGCCGCGTGCGGCGGGTTCCTGTGGTGGAACTGCAACCCCGCAAGGATCTTCATCGGCGACACCGGCGCCCTCGGGCTCGGCGGCGTCATCGCCGGGCTGGCCATCATGACGCGGACCGAGCTGCTCCTCGTCGTCATCGGCGGCCTGTTCGTCGCCGCCAACGCGTCGGTGATCATCCAGCGCGGCTACTTCAAGCTGACCCGACGCCTCACCGGCACACCACGCCGGATCTTCCGGAGCTCGCCGATCCAGTTCCACTACCAGCACAAGGGCTGGCCGGAGATCATGATCGTGATCCGCTTCTGGATCATCGGCGGCATCCTCGTCGCCGCCGGCCTCGGCATCTTCTACACCGAGTGGCTCACGCACTCCTAAGGGTCGACGTGGTCGGCGGCCATGCGCTGGAACGCTTCCAGAGCCTTGGCGGTGATCGGGCCCGGCGCGATCAGGGCTCGGCCGTCCAACGTATGTACGGCCTGAACGTCGCGTGTCGTGGACGTCAGGAAGACCTCCTCCGCCGACTCCAGGGCGGCCATGGGCATGTCGGCCTCTTCGCCGCCCGCCCACTCCAACACCAGGGCGCGGGTCACGCCGGCGAGGCAGCCGGAGGTCAGCGGTGGGGTGAGCAAACGGCCGCCGAGGACGACGAAGAGGTTCGAGCCCGTTCCCTCGCACACCTGCCCGACCGTGTTGGCGAACAGGGCCTCCGAGGACCCGCGAGCCTGCGCGTACGCGAGAGCCACCACGTTCTCCGCGTACGAGGTCGACTTCAGCCCCGCCAGAGCCCCGCGCTCGTTCCGCACCCACGGCACCGTCGTCGCCGCGGTCGACGCGACCCAGGGCGCCAACGTGGTCACGGCCACGACCACCGTCAGCCCAGCCGACCCACGCTCGGACCCCAGGGGGCCCGGCCCACCGGTCACCGTAATCCGCAGCCGCCCGGTCGACGACGGCCAGGCGGCGAGCACCTCGGCGACGCCACGCCGCACGAAGTCCAGATCCGGCTCAGCCAAGCCCAGACCAACGGCGGACCGCGTCAGCCGAGCCAGGTGACGGGTCAGCGCGAACGGCACCCCATCGGTCACCTTCAGCGTCTCGAACACCCCGTCGCCCACGGTCAGGCCGTGGTCCGTCGGCGACAAAGCCGCCGCGTGAGGGTCGACGACCAGCCGACCGTTGACCCACATCTGAATCGCGGACATCAGGGCTCTCTCCACATCTTCGCGGGACGTCACAAATCACGTCACAAACCACCCTACGGTCAGCCGCCGCGCAAGGTGCTCCTACCCTTCCGAGATGCGCCCCTCACGGCCAGGCCCCGCCGCGACGGCGGTTCTGCTCGGCTGTCTCGCGGCTAGCTCGCTGACCGGATGCCTCCAGGATCCGGTCAACGTCCAACCCGACCCGACGAAGACATCGGCGTCGCCCACGCCCGAGACGAGCCCGTCCAAGACCTCGACCCCCAAGCCCGAGGCCCCCGCGAAAGCCACCCCCTCGAAGCGGCCAGACCAGCCGAAGGCAGCCGACGAGCTCACGTTCGCGTTCGCCGGCGACGTGCACTTCGAGGAGCAGGTACGCGAGCTGCTCGACGACCCCGAGAACTCCCTCCGCGGCCTCCGCGACCACACGGCCAAGGCGGACCTCACGATGGTCAACCTCGAGACCGCCATCGCCACCGGCGGATCGCCCGAGGACAAGCGCTTCAGATTCCGCACCCCGCCGACCGCGCTCGAGGCCCTCGAGAACGCCGGCGTCGACGTCGTGACCGTCGCCAACAACCACGGCGTCGACTACGGCCCGGACGGCCTCGAAGAGACGCTCGAGGCCAAGGAGAACGGCGCGATCCCCGTCGTGGGCGTCGGTAAGAACAGGACAGAAGCCTTCAAACCGTACGAGACCACGATCCGCGGCACCAAGGTCGCGGTCCTCGGCGCCGACGCGTTCCGCGACCCGACGACGGAGAACTGGACCGCCGGGGCCGACTCCCCCGGCATCGCCGTCGCGCTCGACCCCGAACGTCTCGTCCGCGCCGTCCGCGACGCCAAGAAGGACGCGGACCTCGTCGTGGTCTACCTGCACTGGGGCACCGAGTACCAAGGCTGCCCCACCGACCTGCAACGCGAGCTCGCCGACAAGGTCTCCGAAGCCGGCGCCAACATCATCGTCGGCAGCCACGCACACATCCAGCTCGGCTCGGGGATGCACGGCGACACGTTCGTGTCGTACGGCCTCGGCAACTTCATCTGGTACTCCCGCAAGACCAACGTCTCCGCACGCACCGGCGTCCTCACCGTCACCATCCGCCCGGACGGCAAGGTCACCGACTCCGAGTGGGCCCCGGGCGTCGTCACGCCGTCCGGACTCCCCGAGTTCGCGACGGGCGGACGAGCGCGCGAACTACTGGAGACGTACGAAAAACTGCGCGACTGCGCCGACCTGGATCCCGTACGGTGATCGACACGCGGGACCCTGAGTTTCAGCCCGCGACCAGATCGGCTACAGTTCTCAACGCGCCGGAGAACTGTTGGCGCGATGCGGACGTAGCGCAGCTGGTAGCGCATCACCTTGCCAAGGTGAGGGTCGCGGGTTCGAATCCCGTCGTCCGCTCGGAGATGCCTTGGGGTCTGGGGCACTACGCCCCAGGGCACCACGGTGGAGTGGCCGAGAGGCGAGGCAACGGCCTGCAAAGCCGTGTACACGGGTTCAAATCCCGTCTCCACCTCGCTTGCGAGGGCGATTAGCTCAGTGGGAGAGCACTACCTTGACACGGTAGGGGTCACTGGTTCAATCCCAGTATCGCCCACCCGTTTCCGCAGATCAGAAGGGTTTCTTTGAACCCTCACTGAGGCGGGAACACTCTGCGAAATAAGGGTGGCCAAGGTTCTGGTCACCCTTATTTTGTCAGCCCGCCCCATCACAAACTCGGGTCGACCCGTTTCTGCGATGCGCCACGCGCTGACTGATGGCCGAGTTGCTGGGTGTTCTGGCCGCTCCCCGTGAGAGCTTTGGCCCGTGACTGAACAGCCGCTTCTGATGCCCGGACTCCATGAGCATCTTGTCACCAGCGGGACGCTGGCCGCCCTCGACGCTGAGTCCGAGCTTCGTCCCGAGTTCGCGAACGTCGACCCGGCTGACCAGTCGCACGTGCTGGCACGGCACATCTACCAGCTCACCCTCCGTGCTTTGGAAGGCCGGACCGATCCCCGTGGCCGGATCCAGCTCCTCAACGACCTGGTTGTCTTGCTCGAGGATTCTGCTGCAACGGTCGACGTGCCGGCGCGACAGCTACGTCGGCTAGCACGACCACCCGGTCCCGGCGTGATCGACATCGGATCTGTCAGGCCTAAGACGCCTCTCTCCGACGCGGCCCTCCTGACCAACAACGTCGGCGAGCCGAACCTCGCCGCGGAACTTCGCGCCGAGATCGACACCTCCGACGAGGTCGACCTGCTGTGCGCATTCGTGAAGTGGCACGGTCTCCGCCTCTTGGAGGACGAGCTCGCACGATTGCACCGCCGCCAAGCGTCCCGCTTCGGGTCATCACCACGACCTACATGGGCGCCACCGAACGGCCTGCGCTCGATCGGCTCGTCCGAGAGCTGGGCGCCGAAGTGCGAATCCAGTACGACACGCCCGCACCCGCCTGCACGCCAAGGCCTGGATGTTTCGGCGCCAGACCCGCTTCGACACGGCCTACGTCGGTTCCTCAAACCTCTCTCGTGCCGCGCTTCTCGACGGGGTCGAGTGGAACGTCCGGCTGTCCCGGGTCGCGACCCCTGCGCTGCTCGACAAGTTCCGCGGCACCTTCGATACCTACTGGAACGACACCGAGCTTCGAGTTGTACGACCCGGACCGCGACCGGGACCGGCTTGACGATGCCCTCGCCGAAGCGTCGGGCCGCACGGCAGCACGACCGGGTGACGATCAGCCTGTCCGGGCTCGAGGTTCGGCCCGTTCGCCTACCAGCAGCAGATGCTCGACGAACTGGCCGTCGAGCGCAGGGTGCATGACCGTCACCGCAACCTGGTCGTCGCCGCTACCGGGACCGGCAAGACGGTCGTCGCCGCCCTCGACTACCGCCGGCTGTGCGGGTCAACGCCTGGCGACCGACCACGCCTGCTCTTCGTCGCGCACCGCAAGGAGATCCTCGAGCAGTCGCTACGGACGTACCGGGAGGTCCTCGGCGACCCGACCTTCGGTGAGCTGTACGTCGCTGGCGCACGCCCCGAGCGGTGGGATCATGTCTTTGCCAGCGTTCAGTCGCTGCAGTCGTACGGCGTTGCGAACATTCCTGCGGACGCGTACGACGTGGTGGTCATCGACGAGTTCCACCACGCCCACGCGCCGACCTACCGACGGCATCCTCGACCACCTGTCACCCCAGCGAGCTGCTTGGCCTGACCGCTACCCCCGAGCGAGCCGACGGCATCGACGTCCGCGCCGAGTTCTTCGACGGCGCACTGCCGCCGAGCTGCGGCTCTGGGACGCGCTCGGTACAGGACCTGCTCTGCCCGTTCCACTACTTCGCCGTCGCCGACGGCACCGACCTGCGGCGCATCAGCTGGAGCCGGGGCGCTACGACGAAGGCGAGCTGTCGCACGTCTACACCGGCAACCACGCGCGGGCCGAGATCGTCCTGCGGCAACTGCGCGACAAGATCATCGATCCCGGGCTCGATGCGGGCCCTCGGCTTCTGCGTCAGCGTCGCCCACGCGCACTTCATGGCCAAGTCGTTCACAGCGGCCGGCATCCCGGCTCTGGCGGTCAGCGGGGACACACCCGCGGCCGAGCGCCAACGCGCACTCGATGACCTCGAAATCGCGGCGAGTCAACGTCCTCTTCGCCGCCGACCTCTTCAACGAAGGCCTCGACCTCCCCGAGGTCGACACGGTGCTGTTCCTTCGGCCGACCGAGAGCGCTACCGTCTTCCTCCAGCAGCTCGGTCGCGGACTTCGCCGCACGCGCCGACAAGGCCGTGCTGACCGTCCTGGACTTCGTCGGGCACCACCGCCAGAGTTCCGCTTCGACAAGAAGCTGCGCGCGCTGACCGGCGAGACACGGCGAGGCCTCGAGCGCGAGATCGAACGAGGGTTCCCGTTCCTGCCGTCCGGCTGCCAGATCGTGCATGGATCGGCAGGCCCAGACGCTGATCCTCGACAACCTTCGCACCCAGGTCGCGAACAGTTGGAAGTGCGATAACCGCGGAACTGCGCTCCTACGGCGACCTCGACCTCGCAGACGTTCGTGCATGAGTCCGGCATCGAGCTGCCCGACATCCTGCGCCGCGGTCAGCGGTCCTGGACCCAGCTTCGCCGAGACGCCGGCCTTCCGACACCCGTCGGCACGCATCGCGAAGAGGAGTTGCTCAAGCGGATCCGCGCTTTCGCCCACGTCGACGACGAGCCTGCGTGCGGCCGGCTACCGCCGACTCCTGAGCTCAGATGTCCCCGTACGCCAAGCTCTGCGCCAGCTCGAGCAACGGCTGGCGCGAATGCTCTTCTTTTCGGCGTTCCCCAGCTGGCAGAGGCTTCGCGATCGTACGACGAGGGCCTCGCCGCCATCCGCGCCGAGCACGCCGTCGCCGCCGAGACTCGGCGCAGTCATCGACCTAGTGTTCGACGAGACCCGCCACGGACGCAGCTGCCACTCAAGGCGGATCCCTGGCCGACGTGCCGCTCCGCGTCCACGCCTCGTACCAGCGCGAGGAGATCCTTGCCGCCCTCGACTACGCGACCCTCGCAGCGGAAACCAATCAGCATGATGCAAGGGCGTCGCCTACTCGCGAGGGACTGCAACGTCGACGCGTTCTTCGTCACCTTGAAGAAGTCCGAGGCCGACTACTCCCCCACCACCATGTACCGCGACTACCCGATCAGCCCGACCTTGTTTCATTGGGAATCGCAAAGCACCACCTCGGTCGCCTCGCCCACCGGCAAGCGCTATCTAGGCGGCTCGAGCACGGTACTTCTCTTCTGCCGCATCGAGCACAAGGGCGAGTTCGATACCGCGCCATACGTCTTCCTGGGGCCTGCCTCTTACGTCAATCACGTGGGCGAGCGCCCCATCGCCATCACCTGGGAACTGCAGCACGCCATGCCGTCGACCTTCTTCGCGAGCGCCACTCTGGCCGGATCTTGATCCGGTACAGGAATCAGGCCACGGCGCCGGCAATCTCGGCAGCTCCGCGCCGGTCCGTACTACAAGTGCTCTGACCTGCGAATTCTCCGAGGCTAGAACGGCCAGCTTCCTTGGCGCGCTGCTTCGATCAGGGCTAGCGGCTCCGGTTCGCTCGGGTGGGTCAGGCACAGCTTCAGTGCTTCTCGGAGGGACCACAGCCAGCGTTCTGATGGGTTCACGAGTCTTAGCAGGGCCGTACGTGGGCGGTCCGCTAGCGCGATCTCCAGGGGGTCCGCGAGGCGGCTCGCGATTGCTACTCCCCTGACTCCGGCTTCGTCGAAGTCGGCTAGGTGGGCTACGAGGTCGCTGTAGTCCATCATCGGGACCACTGCTTCCCAGGACGCCGCGTCCATCGGTGCGGATAGCCATGAGCGGACTGAGGTCCAGGTCATTCCGGCGCCGGTCAGGATGGTCGAGGCCGAGTCGCCCCAGTCGGCGAGCAGTTCGCAGCGCTCTTCTGCGGGGATTCCCCAGAGCCAGGTGTTGGCCTTCAGGACTGCCAGGGTTTGTGGGATTGGGCCCGCTGCTCCGTCTGACAGGTACTCGAAGAGGTCCTCCTGGGCCACCGTACGAGGCGGAGCCTCCACCGCTGCCAGGACAGTTCCGAAGGGGAGTCCGTGGCGGCCGTGGGACAGGAAGCCTCGTTCGTCGTACAGGCGTACGACCGCGTCCGCGATTCCCTCGCGCACCGGCTCCGGTAGTGCCGGACCGAAGGAGGAGCGCCAGTACGACACTGCCAGCCCTGGCTCGTCGGCGCGTTGCAGGACCGCGCTCACCAGCGGTCGCACCAAGGCGTCGCGGCCTGAGCGCAGCATCACTTGGGCTGCCTCGAGGGCCAGGAAGGGTACGGGGGACCAGGTGGACACCACCGAGGACATCCGCAGCCATGGGAGGAACCGGGCCACCCAGGCTGGCTCGCTCAAAGCGAGGGATCGCACTCGCCCGCTCAGACAGCGGACCAGCTCGGCCGGATCGGACGAGGACGCTTCCTCGGAGACGAGCTCTACGACAGCGTCGGCGAAAAGCGAAGTCGTGGCGTCAGGTCCGTGGCTGACAGGAAGCGCCACCGGGCGGACGTAGGCACGCGCACGTTCATACACGTCTAGTTGTTCCTTACTGAGAGAAGAAGAAGATCCACGGGTCGACCTGGAAGAACTGCCGAATCACCAATGATTCCTCTGCGCTCCTCCGCATTCGTGTTACCCAAGCGTAAGTCCCCTCGATACCCCCTGTCATGGCCATTTACGCCTTCCGGGACCGGCCACGCCGTCAACAGGGCGGAACGACGGCGACACACGAGCGCAACGCGACGACCTCAATCTGAACGCCATCAGCGATTTGGGAGGGCCGTAGATGGCAAGCGGAGGAACGCGTCGTGACTTCCTCCGCGCGGTCGGCGTAGCCGGCGGCGCGGGCGTTCTGTACGAGACGATGGGCGCACTCGGACTGGCACCGACACCGGCTGAGGCCGCGGTGCCGGACTACAAGCCGCCGAGCGCGGCAGACTTCACTCTCACCGGACGTTCGACGAAGAGTGTCCTCATTCTCGGTGGCGGAATCGCCGGACTAGCCACCGCCTACGAGCTCCGCAAGGCCGGCTACCGCTGCCAGATCCTCGAAGCCAAAGGCCGTCCGGGCGGCAGGAACTGGACCGTTCGCGGTGGAACCGAAGATCGCGATCTCGACGGACACCTGCAACGCGCGAAGTTCGGGAACGGCCAGTACCTCAATGCCGGACCGGCGCGCATCGCGCAGTCGATGGTCACGCTCGACTACTGCCGCGAGCTCGGTGTCGAGCTCGAGACGTTCGTCAACCAGAACGCGGATGCCTTCATCTACAACGAGAACGGCGGCGCGATGAGCGGCAAGCGCGTGCGCTACCGCGCCGCCAAGGCCGACGTGTACGGGTACGTCTCCGAACTGCTCGCGAAGGCCACCGACCTCGGCGCGCTCGACGCACGCCTCACCGGCGACGACAAGGAACGGCTGCTCACTTTCCTCCGTAGCTACGGGGCAATCGGGACGAAGGCGCAGGGATTCGCCTACACCGGAACGGATCGTCGTGGCTACTCGGTCGAGCCAGGAGCGGGCGACCAGGCCGGAACGGTCGTCGGTCCCCCACCTTCGCTGACTGACGTTTTCGCCAGCCAGGTAGGACGATACTTCTCCTTCGAGTTCGGCTACGACCAGGCGATGATGATGCTGCAACCGGTCGGCGGCATGGACCGCATCGCGTACGCACTCGCCGAGAAGGTCGGCCGCGAACGCATCACGTATCACGCCGAGGTCCAGAGCATCACCAACCACGAGAACCGCGTCGACGTCGTGTACCGCGACGAGAAAGGCCGCGAACGCAAGGCAACCGCCGACTTCTGCGTCGCTGCCCTTCCACCGCACATCCTCGCCCGCATCCCGAACAACCTCGGCACCGCCGTCAAGGCCGCCTTGGCGTTCCCGACCGCAACCCCCGTGGGGAAGATCGGCCTGGAGTACCGCCGTCGTTGGTGGGAAGAGGACGAACGCATCTACGGTGGCATCACCGAGACCGACATGGACCTCGCGCACGTCTGGTACCCGTCACACGGCTTCCACGGCAAGCGTGGCGTTGTCGTCGGCTACTACAACACTGGCGCGAATGCCCTTACCTACGGGCAACTCAGCCCCGCCGATCGCCTCACCCGGGCCGTCGCGCAGGGCGTGAAGATCCACGGCGACAAGTACCGCACCGAGATCGCGTCGTCGTTCTCCGTCGCCTGGCATCGCACCAAACACATCGAGGGCGGCTGGGTCGGCTGGCCGTCGAGAACGAGCGGTGAGTACTCGTTGCTCAACAAGCCGGCCGGCAACGTGTACTTCGCCGGCGACTGGTTGAGCTACTACATCGCCTGGCAGGCAGGGGCGTTCGACTCCGCGCGCAAGGTCGCCAGCGAGATCCACGAGAGGGTGATGAGCCGATGAGGCGTTCAGTGTTCGTCGCGGCCTGCCTCGCCGCCGCCGTGCTCGGCACGGCGACCGTGGCGGGCGCGGGGTCGTACGAGCCGCGTCCGTACGAGGTGCGCCGGATGCTGCCCGCCGGCAACAGCAACCCGTCGATCGCCGATGGCGTCGCGGTCGGCAGGCACGTCTCGACGTACTTCAGCAGCGGACTCGGCCCGACCGCGGGCAACCCGGGCGCGACGCCCGGCACACCGGAGTTCTACGTCGACCTGTCCCTGTTCCCCGGCGGCGTGCTGCCCGCCGGCGTGACGGTCACCGAGGCGCAGGCGCTCAGTGTGCTCACGAAGATCTCGGAGAACCTGAACGCGGCCGGCGTCACCCCGCGCGACGTGATCACGATGAAGGCGTACCTGATGGCGCCGCCCGGCGCACCGACCGCGGACTACGCGGGCTGGAACCGCGCGTACCGGCAGTTCTACGCGAACGTCGACCTGAAGAGCGGGAAGACCATCAAGGTGCCGATGGGAACGGGCACACCGACCGACCCGATCTACGCGAACCTCGCCCGTCCAGCAAGGGCGTCCATGGGGTTGGCGAACCTCGCGGTGCAAGGCTGGCTGATCGAGGTGGAGGTGGTCGCGGTCTACCGGCACCGCTAGGACGTGGGCGCCGGGACCTCGCGCGTCCGCGCCCAGGCCACGGCCAGCGCGATCGCGATGGCCGTTCCGACCACGCCGGCGACCGCGATGACGGTCGCCGGCGAGGCGTACTGCGCGACGAGTCCGAACGTCAGGATCGCGATGCCCTGGGTGACCCGCATCGTCGTGGTGAGCAGCCCGACCGCCTGGCCGCGCATCTCGTCCGGAACGGTCTGCGTGAACTCGGTGGCGAGCGGGATCCAGAAGTACATCGCGACCCCGGAGACCACGATCAGCACACAGGCAAGCCAGGCCGCCGGGACGAGAACGAACAACGCCAGCGGAGCGCAGCAGAGAGTCGACAGCACGACAACGTGGACCGTGCGTTGGTCCGGCACGAGCCAAGGGAGCAACCAGAGCCCGAGCACGATGCCGGCCGGACCCGCACCCATCAACAGCCCAGCGACGAACGACCCCTGGCCGAGCTGTGCCGCGTACGGAGCCGCGAGCGTCTCCGTCACCAGCGTCGCGGCGATCGGCAGCGTGAAGAACATGACTAGCCGCAGCCGGGGGTGGGTGAAGATGAAGCGCGTCGCGGCACGCGTCGACCCCAGCCAGGACTGACCGCCGACCGCGGTCGCCGGACGGGACAGCACGCCGAGCAGGATGACGGCACCGGACAGCGTGAACGTTATGGCGTTCACCATCAGCACCGTGGACAGTCCCGTGAGCGCCACGATCATGCCGCCGGCGCCGTACCCGACGGTGTACGAGACGTGGTTGACGAGTTGCGTGACGGCCGTTCCCTTCACCAGCCGCTTGCCGGGCAGCACGACGGACATCGTCGCGTGGTACGCGGAGAGGAACGGCGAGTCCACCAGGCGAACGACGAACAGCAACGCCCAGAGCCCGAGCAGCGGTACGCCGGGAATCGCCATCATCAGCAGGAGAAACGCTCGTGCGAAGTCGGCGGCGACCATGACCGCGCGGCGCGGGAACCGGTCGGCGAGGCCGGCGAGGACCGGACCGCCGATGAGGTCCGGTAGCGACGTCAGCGCGAACGTGATGCCGAGCAGCGCCGTCGACTTGGTCTCGTTGTAGACCGCGATGACCAGACCTGCGCGGGCGAGGTAGTCGCCGATGGTCGACAGGGTCCGGCTGGCGAACAGAGCCCGGAACTCGCGCACGGCGAAGATGTCGGCATAGGTGATGCGGCCCCCGTCCACCCGCAGAGCATGCCAACCCTTACTGGCGCGACGCTGGCGGGGTCACGAGCTCGCCTGGACGAGAAAGGGAACCAACGCCACGGTCGATGCCTCTTGCAGGACGGACCAACACCACCGCACCGTTCTCCTGGAGGGCGAAGGACATGACCGAGCGAGTCAAGGAGCTCCTGGACCTCGCGGCCGCCGAGGTGCGGCCGCTGGTCGGCGATCCGGCCCAGGCGGTCCTGCGGCGGGCGCACCGGGACCGACGCCGGCGGCAGCTGGTGGGCGGCCTGGCCAGCGTGGTCACCGTGACCGCGCTGGTCGTCACCGCCGGCGTCGTCGGCCCGGGCCGCTGGTGGTCCCAGGGCGACCTCCAGCCTGCCGCGACACCCTCGGCTCCCGCGACACCGCCGGCTCCCGTGGGTCCCGCGCGTCCCACGGTCGTCGACGGCGCCGTACGAAGTGGCGGGCTCACGCTCCCCGTCCCCGGCGGCTGGCACCTGGTGACCGGCGACGACACCGGCGCCCAACCCGACACGACGACCTACTGCGAGACCGAACCCAAGAGCCTGCTCGTCAACCTCCACGCGCTCCCGGGCGGCGCGGCCGGGCCGTGCAACGAGTGGAAGCCGATCGTCGAGGTCTTCCCTTGGGAACCCGCGACGACGGCACGGGAGACGTACGAGCACATCCTGCTCCCTGGCGGTCAGCCGGCCTGGGCCTCCCCGCGAGAGGAGAGCGGGGACAAGGCACATCGCACCCTGCTGGTTCCGTGGTCGAGGGTCACGCTCTCCATGGCCGCCTCTCCGGCCGAGCTGTCCGACATCGTCGCGTCGATCACGACCACGACACCGGAGCCGGCCAAGCTCGTCCTCCCGGACGCCCCGACCGCGGGCCGGATCATCGTCACCACCGACCCGCGGGACCTGGCCCGACCGACCGTCCTGGAGAACGTCGACGAAGCGGTCAGCCGGCTCGCCGGGCTCACGGACCTTCCGGCAGCGAACGAACCGGCCTGCCCGCGTCAAGGCGACCTTGGCACCGCCGCGACGCTCAGCTTCCAGGGCAAGAACCCCAAGGACGCGACCGAAGTGAGTATCAACGTCTGGGGTGACTGCGCCGAGGTGATCTCCTCCCGCGGCGGAAGGGTCCGGGCCTCGGCCGACCTCGTGGACGAGCTGGCGTCGCGATGACGACTCCAACGTTCTCCGCCTTCGTGAACGCGCGGTACGCGGCCCTCGTCCGCTTCGGGGTCCTGCTCACCGGCGACCACGGGCACGGCGAGGACCTCACCCAGGACGCGCTGGTCAAGACGTACCGCGCGTGGAACCGGCTGGATCCCGGCAACAGCCCCGAGGCGTACACCCGGCAGGTCATGGTGCGGGCCGCGTCGCGGGCGAGGCGCCGGTTGTGGCGTGGCGAGGTCCCTACCGCGACGTTGCCGGAGCGGCTGGGCGACGACCAGTACGAGGCGCGCGACACGGCTCGAGTCGTGCTCGCGGCGCTCCGGGCGTTGCCCCCGAAACAACGCGTCGTCCTCGTGCTGCGTTACTGGGGCGGGCTCTCCGAGCGGGAGATCGCCGACCAGCTCGGCTGCTCGACCGGCACCGTCAAGAGCCGCGCGAGTCGAGCGCTCGCGGCGCTGCGTGGCGACGACGGGCCGTTGGCCAGGGCGTTCGCGGCCGTGCGTACGAGCGAGTGATCGTCAGGGCTGGATGCCGCGCTCGATCACGCGCATGACGGCGGCGCCGATGCCGTGGCGGGGCAAGGTGCCCTCGTTGGCCGCTTCGACTCCGGTGTAGACCATGCCCCACAGCACGCCGTAGATCCAACGGGGGTTGGCGTTCGGGTCGATCGTGCCCTCGGCCTGGCCGCGCTCGATCAGGGCGATCACGGCGACCTCGTCGGCGTCGGGCTCGCGTGGGTCGTCGCCGGTCTCCGCCGCGTACTGGTCGAGCAGGCTCGAGTCGCCGAACAGGAAGATCAGCTGGTCCCCCACCTCGACCATGCCCGAGACCAGCCGGCGCAGCGCGTCGATGGCCGGCCCCTCGGCGATCGCCGCTTCCTCGATCGCCCGGCCGATCGCCGCGAACGACTCCTCGACGGTCGCGCGGACCAGCTCGTCGCGGTCGGCGAAGTAGCGGTGCAACGTACTCCGTCCCACCTCCGCGGCGTCGGCGATGTCGGCGAGCGTCGCGGCCCGGTTGCGGCCGAGCACCGACACCGATGCACTGACGATGGCCCGTCGGGTGCGCCCCCGCGTCCCCGACTCGGCTGTCTCTGACCTGTTCACGGGCACCAATATAGGTCCATCGTCACCTCTAACGGAACCAGCAGAATTCTCATTGGCACATTAGTGTCCCAAAATGATATTCTGCGGTCATGGGATCGCAGAAGGATGACCGAAAGAGGTTCGCCAACCTCCGAGTGCTTTGGACGTTCGTACGACCGCACCGCGCGGTCGTGTTGCTTGGACTCGTGCTGGGAATCGCCGTCACCGGCATGTCGCTCGCCACCCCGATGGTCACCAAACAGGTGCTCGACGGGCTCTCGACCAACGCCCCGATCGCCCCGGTCGTGGGCGTGCTCGCCGCGCTGCTCGTGCTCGGCGCCGGACTCGGCCTGATCCAGTGGATCATCCTGGGCCAGCTCGGCGAGCGGGTGATCTACGAAGCCCGCAGCTCGATGGTGCGCAGGCTGTTCCGCGTACGGATCAGCGAGCTGACCGGGCGTTCGAACGGTGAGTTCGTCACCCGCGTCACCTCCGACACCGTGCTGCTCCGCGAGGCCGCGGCGTCCAGCATCGTCACGCTCGTCAACGGCCTGATCGGCCTGATCGGCGCGCTCGTGCTGATGGCTGTCCTCGACTGGGTGCTGCTCGGCACGACGGTCGCCACGCTGGTCGGCGTCGCGGTGATCGTGGCGCTGCTGATGCCGAAGCTGTCCAAGGCGCAGGAGCAGGCGCAGGCCGCGATCGGGCGGCTCGGCGGCGTGCTCGAGGGCGCGATGCGCGCGATCCGTACGGTCAAGGCCAGCCGCGCCGAGCAGCGCGAGTCCGACCGCATCCTCGTCGAGGCGGCCGAGTCGCAGCGGCAGAGCGTGCGCGCGGTGCGGATCGAGGCCGTGGCGTGGACCGCGGTCGGCGCGGGCATCTCGCTCGCGATCATGCTGATCCTGGGCATCGGCGCGTACCGGGTTTCCGCGGGCGCGCTGACGATCTCGGCGTTGGTCGCGTTCCTGTTGTATGCATTCCAGCTGATGGGGCCGGCGATGGAGCTGTCCCAGGTGGTCACGAGCCTGCAGTCGGGCATCGCCGCCGCGTCGCGGATCCGCGAGATCCAGGGCCTCGAGGTCGAGCAGGACCAGCCCTCGAACGCTCTCGCGGCCGAGCCCGAGCCGGTCAACGGGACCGTGCTGTCGTTCCGGGACGTCACCGCCAGGTACGGCCCGGACAGCGCGCCCGCGTTGGCCGGCGTCACGATGGACGTCCAGCGGGTCGGGCACACCGCGATCATCGGGCCGTCGGGTGCGGGCAAGACGTCGATGTTCTCGCTGATGCTGCGGTTCCTGCACCCCGAGCACGGGACGGTCGAGCTGGACGGGCTGTCGCTGGAACAATGGCCGCTGGAGAGCCTGCGACGGCGGATCGTGTACGTCGAGCAGGACACGCCGCTCGTTCCGGGAACGCTCGCGGAGAACCTCCGCTATACGCATCAGGAGGCGACCGACGAGCAGCTCTGGGAGGCGTTGCGGGCCGTGCGGTTGGAGGAACGCGTACGTTCGCTCCCCGACGGGCTCGACACCGTGCTCTCGACGACCGCGATCTCCGGCGGCGAACGGCAACGCGTCGCGCTCGCCCGCGCACTCGTGTCCGACCCGGAGATCCTGCTGCTCGACGAGGCGACCGCGCAGCTGGACGGGCTGACCGAGGCCGCGGTGCAGCAGTCGATCCACGACCTGTCCGCCCGCGGTGCGGTGGTGACGATCGCGCACCGGTTGTCGACGGTGATCGACGCCGACCAGATCGTGTTGCTGGACGCGGGGAAGGTGCGCGCGACCGGCACGCACCTCGAGCTGCTGGAGCGGGACGACCTCTACCGCGACCTCGTCGCGGCGCTGCGGATCGCGACACTCGCACCGAAATCGCCTGTGGTGGAAGAGGAAAAGGCGGAGGAACTCGAGGTCGCGGCACCCTCGGTCGGCCGCTTCCGCGGCTGGAGGTGAGAGTTCACCTCTGAGGTATAGGCGTTGGGGTCCTCCCCTGTCATGGTGAGCGGAGGGGACGTACTGCCGCTGCACCACAAGGGGAGGAACCCTGCCATGGCCCCACACACCATCGTGCTCGTCTAGGGCTGACACCGGGTTCTCGCGCCGGCGGCTGACTCACGCAGCTGTGCTGACGATCCCGGCGAACCGGCACAAGGCCGTGCGGTACGACTTCGAGCACTGGAACTACGCCTTCACCGGCACCTCCCCGAGGACGAGGCCCGCGCGCTGTACGAGCGGTACGCGGTGCCGGTGTCGGGCTCGATCCTGTTCGAGAGCGCGCTCGCCAACCTCACGCCGGGCAAGCAGGGCGGGTGGGTCGACTACCACAACGACAACCGCGCGCCGCTGCTGTTCGTCGCCGGCAGCGAGGACAAGATCATGCCGCCGAAGGTGCAGTGGTCGAACGCCGCTCACTACAAGTCCGCGCAGACGCTGACCGAGGTCGTCGAGTTCGGCGGCAAGCCGCACCTCCTGCCCGCCGCCCCCGGCTGGGAGGAGATCGCCGACTACGTGTTGGCGTGGGCGGTGAGGAAAGCGCGGACCTGATCGCCGTCGCCTTCGGCTGCCGCGATCCGGTTCTCGATCCGGGCTTGGAAGTCGGGGCACTCGACGAAGTTCTCGTGGGGGCAGGCCAGCCCGTGTCCGATCAGCTCCTGCGCCGCTCGCAGCTCGGCGATGCGGCGGTCGAGCTGGTCGTGCTGTTCGGTCAACACCCGTTGGCGGCTCGCCCGGTCCGGTGCGTCGAGCATCGCCCGGATCGCCGGCAGCCCGAGGCCGGCCTGCTTGCCGATCAGGATCATGGCGACGCGACCGAGCGCTTCCCGGCCGTACCGCCGCCACCGATGCACCCGCCGGGTGGGCGCGATCAGGCCGACGGACTCCCAGTGCCGTACGACGTGCGCGCCGAGGCCGAACCGCCCAGCCAGCTCGCCGATCGTCAGCTCCGTGCCTGTTGACTTCATGTCGACATCAAAAGGCACTGTCGACCGTATGAACAAGACCAAGATCGACGATCTGACCACGTTCCTCCTCGCGTTCGACGCGCAGCCGGACGCCGTCGCGTTGCGGGAACGGTCGTACGCACTGCTCGCAGCCAAGCCGGGCGACACCGTGCTCGACGTCGGCTGCGGCGGCGGGACCGCGGTCGGCGAGCTGCTGGCCCGCGGCATCGACGCGATCGGCGTCGACGTCAGCGGGGACGCCCTGACGGTCGCCCGCCGATTCCACCCCGAGGCCCGCTTCGAACAGGCCGGTGCCGAGGAGCTGCCGTTCGCGAACGACTCGGTGGACGGCTACCGCGCCGAGAAGCTCTACCACGCGCTTCCCGACCCAGCGGCCGCCGCGGGCGAGGCATACCGGATCCTCAAGCCCGGCGGGCGAATCGTCCTGCTCGCCCAGGACTGGGACGCGGCCATCGTGGACGCCGACGACGCCGGCCTCACCCGGACGATCGTCCTCGCCACCGCGGCCGGGCAGCCGCATCCGAGGGTGGCCCGTCGCTATGGCGCGCTGCTGGCCGAGGCCGGTTTCGCCGAGGTCTCGTTCGAGGGGCGCCTCATGCTGATGACCGACCCGACGTTCGCGCTGCCAGTCCTCGGCATGATGGCCGAACGAGCCGTGATCGCCGAGGCGGTCGAAGCGAGCGCCGCCGACGAATGGTTGGCCGACCAGCGCCGCCGCGCGAACGAGAACCGGCTGGTGCTCGCGATGCCGATGTTCCTCGGCGCCGGAACGAAGCCGAGGTCCTAGCCGGCGTAGGTGCTGCCCTGGTCCTGGCCGAAGGTCGTCGGCCGGTTGTCCGAGGTGTACTCGTCCGGGATCTCGGGAGCCGGTGCCGTCCAGTCCTGCCAGGTGACGCGGGCGCCGTCGGGGCGCGTGGTCTCGAAGCCGGCGAACTTCCAGTCGCCCGTGTAGTGGTTGTTCCGGAACACGTTCTGCTGGAGGAACGTGAGGCGCCACGGGATCTCGAAGCCGGGGAACTCGTCGAACGAGCCGTAGTTGGAGAAGAGCCCGGTGATCCCGCAGTAGCCGGCGCCCACGCAGCTCGCGCCGATCGCCGCCTTGTCGATGCCGAACTCGTTGTTCTCGACGACGATGTTCTCGGTCGACCAGCGGCAGAGGTACTTGTCGATGCCGTCCGGGATGTCGTTCTCGACGGTCGTCTCGCACTGCGCGTCGTCGTACAGGTCGGTCTTGATCGTGCAGTACGGCGGATGCGTGTGCGCTTGGGAGGAGCAGTACCGGTCGGCGTTCTCCCAGAGCACGACCCCGCCCCAGTTGTCCTGGAAGGAGTTCTCGCTGATCAGCATCGGCGACGTCTTCAGGCCGTAACCCGCGGGGCTTCCGCTCTCGGAGACGTAGATCGCACCGACCGCGAAGGTGTTCCCGCGATCGGCGAACCTGCGGCCCTCGACGAAAGCGTTGCGCCGGAACAGGTTGTACCGCACCCGCGCGTCATAGCCGGCCTCGATGAACAACGCCTGCGCGTCGTTGTCCTCGATCAGGTTGTGCTCGACGACGAAGCCGCGGTTGTTGTTGTCCAGCCACAGTCCGACGCCGCGGTTGTCGTGGACCCAGTTGTTCGTGACCGTGACGTCCTTGTTGATCCAGAACTTCACGCCGCCGCTGCAACCGCAGCCGGGGACCTGGTTCTCCCAGTCGTCGGCGTTGTTGCCGACGATCTCGTTGTGGTCGAGCACCCAGTTCTGGATGTCACCGGTGGGCGAGTCCGTTCCGCAGCAGGCGTTGATGCCGTACTGGCCGTTGTCCTTGATGCAGTTGAACCGGTACGTGTTGTTGGAGCCGGCCATCAGTCCGGCGCCGTTGTTGTCGGCGATCGTGTTGTACTCGACCGTCCAGTCGGCCGCCCCGTCGTGGTTCACCACGCCCTGGTCCTGCGGCGCGTTGAAGTTCCGGATCGTCAGGTGGCTGATGGTGACATTCGCCGCGTGCTGCGTGAACGCGAACATGTTCACGCCCTGGCCGTCGAAGATCGCCCCCGGAGCGCCGACGAACGTGGTCCCAGGGCCCGGCTCGATCTGCCCGAACACGTCGTTGCCCATGGTGTGAACACCGGGCGCGAACCAGAACGTCTTGTCCGGTGTACGAAAGTCGAAGAACAGATCGTTGTTGTCGCCGGCCGGCACGGTGACCGCCCCCGGCGGCGCCGTCGCCGGCCCGTCCAGGATCTCGGTGTTGCCGCAGATCTGGGCCGGCGGTGTGGTGGGCCACTCCCCCGCCGATGCCTCGGACGGAACGATCAGTCCTACGGCGATCGCGAGCAGGGCGACGACGATCGCACGTCCACGATTCCCCCATGTCATGGCCGCGATCGAACCAGCGAGACCGTTCCATGTCTAGAACCTGCGGAAAATTGGTCGTGACCGTTTGTTCCTGACGAGCGGGGAGCCGCTACCGCAGGTGTTGGCGCCGCAGGTCGGGATCGCCCACGTCGGGTTCGCTCACGTTGGGCTCGCTCACGTTGGGCTCGCCCGAGGCGGGTTGATCCACATCGGACTCGGCCGGTTCGTCGCGTTCGTCCAGGTCGAGCTCGTCCACGGTGGCGGCGCTCAGCTGAGGCTCGGGGGGTGGAGCGGCGGAGGTGCGGCGTTCCTGGTGCTCGGCCAGCAGCCTGTGCGCGGTCGCGTTGAAGGCGGCGCCGATCAGCAACGTGATCACGATCAGATACAGCCACAGCAGCACCGCGATCGGGGCGGCGAGCGGTCCGTAGATCGAGGTCGACTCGCCGCCGATCGAAGCGCCGAGCACCCAGCGGAGGAGGTACGAGCCGCCGATCCACATCGCCAACGCGAGCACCGAACCGGGCAGATCGTGCAGCCAAGGCGACCGGAGCGGCACCGCGATGTGGTAGAGCGTCGCGACGAACGCCGTCGACAGGATCAGCACCACGGGCCAGTACAGGTCGTTCAGGAAGTCCAACCGCGGCGGCAAGATCTGCGCGACGATCGACGGGCCCGCGAGCACCAGCGGGAGCACGACGACGCCGATGGCCAGCGCCACGATGTACATGGAGAACGAGAGCAAGCGCGTCTTGACGATGCCGCGCTTGCCCGCCTGCCCATGCATGATCGAGATCGTGTCGATGAAGACGTTCAACGCCCGCGAGCCCGACCACAACGCGAGCACGAAACCGATCGAGATGATGTCCGCGCGGCCGCGATCCAGCACCGCGTCGAGCGTCGGCACGATCACGCTCTGCACACTGTCCTCGGTCAGCGCGCGGCGGGCGATCTCGACGATCTCCGACTTGACGCTCTCGACGGTCCCGGCGCCGAAAATTCCGACGACGTAGCCGAGCGTTCCGGCGAGCCCGAACACCAGCGGCGGCAGCGACAGCACCGCGAAGAACGCGCCCTCGGCCGCGAGACCGGTGACGCGGTACCTCATGCAGGAGGCGACCGTGCCCTTGAGCAGCCGCCACGGCACGGTCAGGCCGCGCAGGACCAGCCGCGCCACGGCTAACGCTCGTGGGGGCTCTGCTCTGGCCGTCTCTGCCGCCATGGGGCATACGGTAACCGGGTGGACGCTTCTATCCCCGCAACGCCACAGAACGCCTCGGTAGGCAGCCGGTCTACGCATGCCGTGACGAACCAGCCGCCGCCGCTAGCGCCGTACGACGCCCGGGCGAACGACGCCGCGCTGATCGACGCGTATGCCCGGTTCGTGACCTCCGAACCGAGCCCGCAGACGACCGAGCGGCTCACCGAGATCGGGCACCTCGCCGGCTCGGAGCAGGCGCGCGAGTGGGCGTTCCAGGCCAACCGCAACCCGCCGGTGCTGCGGACGCACGACCGGTACGGCAACCGGGTCGACGAGGTCGAGTTCCACCCGGCGTGGCACACGCTGATGGACCAAGCGGTCGGCTTCGGCATGCACGGAGCGCCGTGGACCTCGGGCGAACCGGACGCGCACCTCACCAGGGCGGCCGGCTACTACCTGTGGCACCAGGTCGAGGCCGGACACTGCTGCCCGATCACGATGACGTACGCGGCGGTGCCGGCTCTGCGGGCGTCGAAGGAACTGGCCGCGACGTGGACGCCGCTGCTGACGGCCAGGTCGTACGACCCCGGGCTGCGGGCACCCGCGACGAAGGGCGGGGCGCTCGCGGGCATGTGCATGACGGAGAAGCAGGGCGGGTCGGACGTCCGCGCGAACACGACCCGGGCGGAGCCTGCCGGTGACGGGACGTACGTGCTGACGGGGCACAAATGGTTCTGCTCGGCGCCGATGTGCGACGTGTTCCTGGTGCTCGCGCAGGCAGCCGGCGGGCTGAGCTGCTTCGTGGTGCCGCGCGTCCTGCCGGACGGCTCGCGCAACCCGTTCGCCCTGCAACGGCTGAAGGACAAGCTCGGCAACCGGTCGAACGCCTCGTCGGAGGTGGAGTTCGACGGAACGGTCGGGTGGCTGCTCGGCGACGAGGGCCGCGGTGTGGCGACCATCATCGAGATGGTCGCGGCGACCCGCCTCGACTGCGTGCTCGGCTCGGCGGCGCAGATGCGGAAGGCGGTCGCGGAGGCGACCTGGCACGCGGCGCACCGGTCCGCGTTCGGCGCCGTGCTGGCCGACCAGCCGGCGATGACGAACGTGCTCGCCGACCTGGCGATCGAGCAGGAAGCCGCCACCTGGTTGGCGCTTCGGCTCGCGCATGCCGTCGACGGCGGCGAGCAGGCGTTCCTGCGACTCGCGTTGCCGTTGGGCAAGTACCTCGTCTGCAAGCGCACGCCGTGGCTCGTGGCCGAGGCGCTGGAGTGCCTCGGCGGGAACGGGTACGTCGAGGACTCCGGGCTGCCGATGCTGTTCCGCGAGTCGCCGCTGAACTCGATCTGGGAGGGCTCGGGCTCGGTGCAGGCGCTCGACGTCCTGCGGGCGTTGCAGCGCGAGCCGGAGGCGCTCGAGGCGTACCTGACCGAGCTCGGCGAAGCACGTGGCGCGGACCCGCGGCTCGACGCGGCGATCGACGAGGTGCTGCGGTCGCTGGCCGACCTGGAGTCGCTGGAGTTCCGGGCGCGGCGGCTGGCCGAACGGTTGGCGCTCGTTCTGCAGGGCTCGCTGCTCGTCCGGTACGCGCCTCCCGAGGTGGCCGACGCGTTCTGCGCGTCGCGACTGGGACGTGGACGCCGGCGGAACTTTCGGCACCTTGCCGGTAGGCGTCGACGCGAAGGCCATCGTCGAGCGCGCGACACCGCGACGCTAAGCTCGGGCGCGTCGCGACTGGCGCTGGGATGGAACCGACCATCGGGGAGCGACACCGTCCGGTAGTGAGCACGGGCACCGCGCGCCTGGGTGCCTGGGTCAATACGAAGATGTCCTGACCCAGGAGGAATCGCATGACACTCGATCTCATGGCCAAGCTGGTTGAGTCCGACCCGAAGATCGCCGAGCTCGTCGAGGCCGAGGGTCGCCGCCAGTTCGAGAAGATCCGGCTGATCCCGAGCGAGAACTACGTCTCCCGCGCCGTGCTCGAGGCGACCGGGACCGTGCTGACGAACAAGTACTCCGAGGGGTACGCCGGCCGCCGCTACTACGAGGGCCAGCAGATCGTCGACCAGGTCGAGACGCTCGCGATCGACCGGGTGAAGTCGCTGTTCGGGGTCGAGCACGCGAACGTCCAGCCGTACTCCGGCTCCCCCGCCAACCTCGCGATCTACCTGGCGTTCCTGCAGCCCGGCGACACCGTCATGGGCATGGCGCTGCCGATGGGCGGCCACCTCACCCACGGCTGGAGCGTCTCGGCGACCGGCAAGTGGTTCCGTTCGGTGCAGTACGGGTCGTCCGCGAGACCGGTCGGGTCGACATGGACGCGGTCCGCGAGCTGGCGTTGAAGGAGCGGCCCAAGCTGATCTTCTGCGGTGGCACCGCGATCCCCCGGACGATCGACTTCGAGGCGTTCGCCTCGATCGCGGCCGAGGTCGACGCGCTGCTCGCCGCGGACATCGCGCACATCGCCGGCCTGGTCGCCGGCGGTGCGCACCCGTCGCCGGTGGGGCACGCACCCGTGATCTCGACGACCACGCACAAGACGCTGCGCGGTCCGCGCGGCGCGATGCTGATGTCGGACGCCGACCACGCGAAGGCGATCGACCGCGCGGTGTTCCCCGGTCTGCAGGGTGGCCCGCACAACCACACCACCGCGGCGATCGCGGTGGCCGCTGCCGAGGCGACGACCGAGGAGTTCAAGACGTACGCGCACCAGATCGTGGCGAACGCGAAGGCGCTCGCGGACGCGCTGAACTCGCGCGGCTTCTCGCTGGTCTCCGGCGGCACGGACAACCACCTGATCCTCGTCGACCTGACGTCGAAGGACATCGCCGGCAAGCCCGCGGCGAAGGCGCTCGACCGGGCGGGGATCGAGCTGAACTACAACACGGTGCCGTTCGACCCGCGGAAGCCCTTCGACCCCTCGGGCATCCGGATCGGGACGCCGGCCGTCACCACTCGCGGGATGGCGCCGGAGCACATGCCGCAGATCGCCGCGTGGATGGACGACGCGGTCGAGGCGGCAAAGAAGGACGACGGCGACGCGCTCGACCGGATCAGTGCCGAGGTGAGCGAGTTCACCAAGGCTTTCCCGATCCCGGGTTGGTCGGCCTGAGCTTCCGCTAGCTCACGTCCACGCGGCGGCCGGTCTCGAACGACTCGATCGCCGCGTGGGCGAGCTGGAGTGCCCGGCGGCCGGCGCGCGCGTGGATCGGCGGTTCGCTCTTCGCGCGGAAGGCTGTGAGGAGCGCCTCGACGTGGCGGTCGAAAGTCCCGTGGAAGTTTCGGGCTTCGTCGTTGAAGTAGCCGGCCTCCCAGACCTGGCGGGTCTCGTCGCCGGCCTTCGAGAGCGTGAACCTGCGGACGGTGTCGTCGACCGTGAGGCGGCCTTCGGTGCCGTTGACCTCGACGTGCTGGGTGCCGGGATAGGCGTACGACGAGTCGTAACTTCCGAGCAAGGTGCCGACAGCTCCGTTCGCGAACCGCAGCGCGATCGCCATCGTGCTGAAGGCGCCGTACGTCTTGTCCGTCATCTGCGCGGCGACCGACTCGATCGGGCCGCCGAGGTGCTCGAGCAGGTCGAAGCCGTGGCACTGGGTCTCGATCAGGTTGGCATGCGGTGACTTGCCGCGGTTGGCCTCGCCGCCGAACCGCCAGGTGAGGAACACCAGGTCGCCGAGCTGGCCTTCGTCGATCGCCTTCTTGGCGCGCAGGAACGGCTCGGCGTAGCGGTGGTTGAAGTTGATCGCGAAGAAGATGCCCTTCTCGTCCGCCGCCGCGAGGAGCCGGTCGGCTTCGGCGAGGTCGAAGACGAGGGGCTTCTCGACGAGGAGGTTGGCGCCTCGCTCGATCAGCTGCAGCGTGACGTCGAAGTGGTCCTCGTTCGGGAGGCAGACGGTGACCAGGTCGGGTTCGGCCTCGGTGAGCAGGTGGTCCAGGTCGGTGTACGGCGTCGTGCCGTACGCGGCCGCACGTGCCGCGGTCTTCTCGGGCGTTCTTCCGAGAATTCCGACCAGCTCGGTGTCCTCGCGGCCGGCGAAGATCCGCGCGTGCTGCGCACCCCAACCGCCCGCACCGACGATCGCGACGCGAGTCATGTGCCGAGCTCCTGGACGATCACGACTTTTCCGGTAGTTCCGGAGAGGAACAGCTCGAATGCGTTCGGGAGGTCCGCCACCGGGAGCTCGTGCGTGATCACGCGGCTGATGAGGTCGCGATTCTCCTGCAGGAGTTGGAGATTGTGCGGCATCTCGTCGTACCGGAAGTACTCGCTGCCGAGGACCGCTCGTTCCGGCGCAATGAGGTCGCGCGAGACGTTGAGGTCGAGGCCTTCGCCGTGGCCGACGCAGATCAGCGCGCCGCGTTTGCTCAACGCGGACAGGGCGAGCTGGCGGGCGGCGCCCTTGCCGGAGGAGTCGAACGCGATGTCGGGCTGGAAGTTTCGGACCGCTTCCGCGTCGTTCGCGTCGACCGCTCGGACACCGAACGTTTCGGCGAACTCGCGCCGCCACGGACTGAGGTCGCTGACGACGATCGGGACGTCGGCGCCGTACTTGATCCGCGACATCGCCAACAGGCCAAGGCCGATCGGGCCCGCGCCGGCGATGTAGACGCTCTCGATGTCGTCGCGGACCAGCGCCGCGCGGCGGAGCGCGTGGCCGCTGGTGCCCATGACGTCGAGCAGCATCGTGGCCTGCGGCAGCGTGGTCGCGTCGTCGATCGGGAAGAAGTTGGTCTCGTGCGAGATCGCGTACGGGCCGTACCCGCCGTCGAGGTTCTGCCCGAAGTCGCCGCGCTTGGCGAGGCACTGGTTCGTCGCGCCGAGCTCGCAGCTGCGGCACGTTGCCGCAGAAGTCCATCAGGTAGACCGCTCCGCGGGTCCCGACCGGTGTGGTGGTGTCGGCGCCGGCCGCGATGACGACGCCGGCGGCCTCGTGGCCGGGGACGATCTTGCTGCCGTTGTTGTACTCGCCGCGGTCGGTCCCGCAGATCGCGTTGGCGCCGATCGCGAGCAGCAGCTCGTCGGGGCCGGGGTCGCGGTACTCGTGGGGTTCGAACTCGATGACTCCGTTACCGCGAAAGCGCGGGACGGTTCCGGATCGGGGCACGGCGACTCTCCTGGCGAAGGCCGGAAACATGTTGCCTCCACGCTGCCAGCGGGTGGCGGTTCCGTCAAGGAGTGTTCGGATCGTGGCTGCTACCGTGTTTCCGGAAACAACTGGAGGTGGCCATGGGCGAGAAGCGCGCGACCGTTCGCGACGTCGCCGCGCGCGCCGGCGTCTCCCCCGGCACCGTGTCGAAGGCGCTGAACGGGACCGGGCAGATCTCGCGGGAGACTCGGGCCCGGATCGTCGCGGCGGCGGAGGAGATCGACTTCCGGCCGAACGCGTTGGCGCGCAGCGTGTTCGAGCGGCGCAGCTACACGGTCGGCCTGATCACGACCGACAGCTTCGAACGGTTCAGCGTTCCCGTCATGCTCGGCGCGGAGGACGCGCTCGGGGCGGGGCGGATCTCGGTGTTCCTGTGCGACAGCCGGGACGACCCGATCCGGGAGCAGCACTACGTCGACGTGTTGCTCGGGCGGCGGGTGGACGGCTTCATCGTGACGGGGCGGACTTCCAACGAGCGTGCGCCTTTGGCGGTCTCGCCCGACGTACCGGTCGTGTACGCGTTGACGCCGTCCGCGCGTGCCACCGACTGCTCGGTGGTCGTCGACGACGTCGCGGCCGGGCGCCTCGCCGGCGAACACCTGATCCGGCTCGGCCGGCGGCGGATCGGGCACATCACCGGGTCGGAGTGGTTCGACGCCTCGCGCCGGCGTGCCGCTGGGCTGGCCGAGTCGTTGGCGGCCGCGGGCCTGTCGTTGGCCTCGTCGCCGTTGTTCGGCGACTGGACCGAGGCGTGGGGCCGGCAGGCGACGCACATCCTGCTGCGTTCGGCGCCGGACGTCGACGCGATCTACTGCGGCAGCGACATCCTCGCCCGCGGCGTGGCCGACAGCCTCCGCGAGCTCGGCCGCCGCGTCCCCGAGGACATCGCGCTGATCGGCACCGACAACTGGGAGTTCATCGCGAACGGCGCCCGCCCACCGCTCACCTCGATCGACCTCGGCCTCCCCGCCGTCGGCCGACTCGCGGCCCAGCGGCTGCTCGACGCGATAGCCGGCACCCCGCACTCGGGCCGCGAACACGTCCCCTGCCAGCTCGTCGTCCGCGCCTCCACCGACGACGCGGCCCAGCCCACCTAGATCGAGCGACCGACCCGCTGTCCACAACTCAGTCCGACTTTGCCCACCGAACCGGGGTACGGAAGGCCGTTACCACGTGGGAGAACCCCGGTTGGGTGGGTGAAGTGGTGCGGCGCTGTGGAGTCAGCCGACGGGGAGCCAGACGCGCATGGGGCCGAGCTCGCGGTTGGCCCACAGGAAGTACGGGACAGCCCGCACCGGCCGACCCGCAGCCCGCGCGACCGCCACCGGCACGCCACCCGAGTTGTTGGACAGCTGTCGGTCTCTAGGCCGAGATCTGTCCAACAACTCGGCCAGGGCGGGGTCCCGCCGCTCGTCCAACAGGTCCGCGTCGATCACGAGGTCGTCGACGAGCACGCCGTCCTCCTGGTCGATCTGCTCGACGGCGTACACGAGCGGGCCGCGTTCGATCGCCACGCAGCCGCGGGCCGAGTCGACGCGCGGGTGGCCGGGCGTGAAGCGCGGTGCCATCGGGAGGTCGAGGACGAGCTTCTCCCCCGCCCGCCAGGTCCGGCGCACCGACGCGTACGTCCCCGGCTCGACCACGAAGGTCTCGTCGCCCACGCGGACCGCCGCGCCCGCAGCCCAGGCGGGGATCCGCACCTGCAGCGTCCACGCTGCCGACGGAGAATCCTCAACGGTCACAGCAACCTGACCCGACCACGGATAGTCGGTCTGCACAGCCAGCGACACCTCGCCGACCCGCAGCGAAGCCGACGCGTACTGGTGCAGCTGCACTCCCTCGTCGGTCGAGGACGCCAGATACCCATGCAGGCTTGCCAAAGTCCGCATCAGGTTCGTCGGACAGCACGAACACCCGAACCACTCCTGCCGCCCTGCCGCCGCCATCCGCGTGTCCGTCGCGACGGCACCAGCACGCAGGTGCAGGGCGTTCGCGTAGAAGTACGCCGAGCCGTCGAGCGACACACCTGGCAGCACCGCGTTGTAGAACTGCCGCTCGAACAGGTCGGCATACCGCGGGTTCCCGGTCGCGAGCAGCAGCCGCCAGTTCCACTGCATGCCGGCGATCGCGGCGCACGTCTCGGCGTACGCGCGGTCGGAAGGCAGCTCGTACGGATCGCCGAACGACTCCCCCTCCCAGCGACTGCCGAGCCCGCCGGTCACGTACATCTTCCGCGCGACCATGCCCTCCCACTGCCGCTCGAGCGCCGCGAGCAGCTCGGCGTCGCCCGTCTCGACGGCGACGTCGGTCGCGCCGGCGGCGAGGTAGATCGCACGCACGGCATGGCCCTCGGGCACGAGCGTGGAGCGCACCGGGATCCGGTCGCTGTGGTACGCGTCGCCGAACGCGTGCGTGGGCTCGAGCAGGTCGCTGGCCACGCACGTCGACGAAGTACGCCGCGAGGTCGAGGTACCGGCGTTCGCGCGTCGTCCGGTACAGCTCGACCAGCGCCATCTCGGCGACCGGATGGCCGCAGGTGCCCGGCGCGCTTGGACGGGCCGAACGTGCGGTCCAGGTGGTCCGCGGCGGCGGTCGCCACGGACAGCAGCTCCGAACGACCGGTCGCGCGGTACTGCGCGACCGCGGACTGGATCAGCGCGCCGTTGTTGAAGATCTCGTGGTCCCAAGCCAGCCGTTCGTACCGGCTGGAACGCTGCCCGCTCTGCACATACGTGTTCAGGTAGCCGTCGTCAGCCTGAGCCGCGCGCGATCCGACCGGAGTAGTCGGCAAGCCACGCGAGCTGCGCGGGATCTCGCGTCCGGCCGGCGTTCCACGCGACCGCCTCGAGCCACTTGTACGCCTCGCCGTCCTCGAAGCACGGCCCGTGGTACTTGGGATCCGGTGTCCCAACGGCGACGTTGTCGAAGTTCGCCCAGGCCTGCTCCCGCTCCAGGTGCGCGGCGCCACGCGGGATCGAAGTCTCGCCGTTCGCGGACTGCAGGTGCCCGAGGAACCCCTCCCGGAGCACGACAGCCGAGGGCGAAAGTGGCAGGAACGCGGACGGAGCGAGCGGGGCGACAGGCCCCGCGTCCCGGGAGATCAGCACGACCACCGATCCTCACACCCGCCAACGAGCGAAGGCAACTTGTTGCCGAACGTTTCTGCGCCATGCTGGCGAGCGTGACCAGCACCGAGGACCTCCAGCGCAACAAGGAGAACGTCCAGGCGTTCTACGACCTGATGTTCAACCAGTGCAAGCCGGCCGAGGCGATGGAGAGGTACGCCGGCGCGACGTACACCCAGCACAACCCCGACGTCGCCGACGGCAAGCAGGCGTTCGTCGCGTACTTCGAGCGCATGGCCGCGGACTACCCCGGCAAGCACGTCCGCTTCGTCCGCGCGATCGCCGAGGGCGATTACGTCGTCCTGCACTGCCATCAGACCTGGCCGAACGACCACGACTACGCCGGCATCGACATCTTCCGCGTCGACGCCGACGGCAAGGTCGTCGAGCACTGGGACGTCCTGCAGACCGTTCCGGACACCGCGGCTCACGACAACGGGATGTTCTGACCGAGCCTGACCAGGCCTTACAGCGCGAAACCATTCCCCACCACCGTGGTCGGAATTTGAGACGCGATCTCGGATGCTGGACGACTTGGTTGTCACCACACGGTCCCCTCGTGGACCCTGGGGCTATGTACCCGCCCGTGACCCCGCTTCTCGTGGGTCGTCGTCATCTCGATTTCGGGCGGATGGCCGCAATGCTCTGTCTCCAGGCGCGCTGACGCGCCTGTTCGTTTTCTCGACAGGCGCGTGATCGCGCCGGCATCCCCCTTCGGTCGCTCACCGCGGCGTACGCCTGCCGCGCGCTGTCCGAATCTGCCGCCCATCCAGCAGGAGGAACGAGCTCGATGCCCGACCAAGCGCCTACCCGAGGGGCCAACCCGGCCCGCTTGCGAGGGAGCCGGCCTGGCCGCAAGCGTGGTGAGGGCCAATGGGCGCTCGGCTACCGCGAGCCGCTCAACATGAACGAGCAGGTCAAGAAGGACGACAACCCGCTCCACGTCCGCGCGCGGATCGAGAACATCTACGCCCACCGCGGCTTCGACAGCATCGACCCGGCCGACCTGCGCGGGCGTTTCCGCTGGTGGGGGCTCTACACCCAGCGCAAGCCCGGCGTCACCGGCCAGCACACCTCGATCCTCGACACCGAGGAGCTCGAGGACAAGTACTTCATGCTCCGCATCCGCATCGACAGCGGCCAGCTCACCCTCGAGCAGCTCAGGGTGATCGCCGACATCTCCACGACGTACGCGCGGGACAGCGCCGACGTCACCGACCGGCAGAACGTCCAGCTGCACTGGATCCGCATCGAGGACATGCCCGCGATCTGGCAGCGCCTCGAAGAGGTCGGCCTGGAGACCACCGAGGCCTGCGGCGACTGCCCGCGGGTGATCATCGCCAGCCCCGTCGCCGGCATCGCTGAGAACGAGATCATCGATCCGACGCCCGCGATCCGGCGAGATCATCGACACCTACATCGGGAGCCGAGGAGTTCTCCAACCTGCCGCGGAAGTACAAGACCGCGTTCACCGGCGTCCCCAACCACGACGTCGCGCCGGAGTGCAACGACGTCGCGTTCGTCGGCGTCGACCACCCCGAGCACGGACCGGGCTTCGACGTCTGGGTCGGCGGCGGCCTGTCCACGAACCCGATGCTCGCCAAGCGGCTCGGCACCTGGGTCCCGATCGACGAGGTGCCCGAGGTCTGGGCGGGCGTGACGAGCGTCTTCCGCGACTACGGGTACCGCCGGCTCCGGCACCGCGCGCGGCTGAAGTTCCTGATGGCCGACTGGGGTCCGGAGAAGTTCCGCGAGGTGCTCGAGGACGAGTACCTGAAGCGCAAGCTCAGCGACGGTCCGGCGCCGCCCGTACCGGAGACACCGGGCGACCACGTCGGCGTGCACAAGCAGAAGGACGGCCGCTACTTCGTCGGCGTCGCGCCGGTCGCGGGCCGGGTGTCCGGAACGGTGCTCGGCAAGTTCGCCGACGTCGCCGCCGCGCACGGCTCGGACCGGATCCGTACGACGCCGCTGCAGAAGCTCCTCGTGCTGGACGTCGAGGAGAGCCAGGTCGAGTCGCTGGTGAAGGCGCTCGCCGACCTCGGCCTCAGCGCCCGGCCGTCGGGCTGGCGGCAGCACACGATGGCGTGCACCGGCATCGAGTTCTGCAAGCTCGCGATCGTCGAGACCAAGGCGCGCGCCGGGTGGCTGATCGAAGAGCTCGAGCAGCGCATCCCCGACCTCGACGTCCCGATCACCGTCAACCTGAACGGCTGCCCCAACTCCTGCGCGCGCATCCAGGTCGCGGACATCGGCCTCAAGGGCCAGATGGTGCTCGTCCGACCAGGGCGAGCAGGTCGAGGGCTACCAGGTCCACCTCGGCGGCGGCCTCGGCCTGGACGCGGGCTTCGGCCGCAAGCTGCGTGGCCACAAGGTCACGGCGGACGAGCTTCCCGAGTACGTGGAGAACGTCGTACGGCACTACCTCGACCAGCGCAAGCCAGGTGAGCGGTTCGCCCAATGGGTCGGCCGCGCCGAAGAGGGGGCCCTCACATGAGCGAACGAGCAACGCCGTTCTACTGCCCGTACTGCGCAGACGAGGACCTCCGCCCGTCCGAGGAGGGCCACGGCTCCTGGGAGTGCCGCGGCTGCACCCGGGTGTTCACGCTCAAGTACGTCGGCCTGAAGGCACACGCATGACGATCACCGCACCCGCCCCGGCAGCGACCGACGCCGACGCCCGCGAGCGCCACGACCTGGCTCGCCGCGCGGGCAAGGAGCTGGAGCACGCGTCCGCGCAGGAGATCGTCGCGTGGGCCGCGGACACGTTCGGCGAACGGTTCTGCATCACCTCCTCCATGCAGGACGCCGTGCTGTCGCACCTGGCGTCCGAGGTCGTGCCCGGCGTTAACGTTGTGTTTCTAGACACCGGCTACCACTTCCCGGAGACGATCGGGACGGCCGATGCTGTCTCTGTGACACTGCCGATCAACCTGATCACCGTTCGCCCGCGGCAGACGGTCGCCGAGCAGAACGCGACGCTCGGCCAGGACCTGTACAAGCGCAACCCGGAGCTGTGCTGCCAGCTGCGCAAGGTCGCACCGCTCGAGCGCGCGCTGACCGGGTACGACGCGTGGGCGACCGGCATCCGCCGCGAGGAGAGCCCGGCCCGCGCGAGCACGCCGGTCGTCGGCTGGGACCACCGCCGCAAGATGGTGAAGGTCGCCCCGCTCGCTCGGTGGACGCAGGCCGAGGTCGAGCAGTACATCCAGGCGAACGGCATCCTCACCAACCCGCTGCTGTTCGACGGCTACCCGTCGATCGGCTGCGAGCCCTGCACGCATCGCGTCGAGGACGGCGAGGACGCCCGCAGTGGGCGCTGGTCCGGCTTCGCGAAGGTCGAATGCGGGATCCATACGTGAGCGAACCCGCGTACCCGCTGCTGCTGGACGTCGCCGCCAGGCGAGTCGTCGTGGTCGGTGGTGGGCCGGTGGCGGCTCGCCGGGTCGGCTCGTTGCTCTCGGCCGACGCCCTGGTCACGGTGGTCGCGCCGGCGCTGTGCGAGGAGCTTGCCGCCCAGGTGGACGCCGTGACCTGGGTGCCGCGCGAGTACGCGTCGGGCGACCTGGACGGTGCCTGGCTGGTGCACACGGCGACCAGCGACCAGGCCGTCGACGAGCAGGTCGCCACCGAGGCCGAGGCGGCGCGGGTCTGGTGCGTTCGGGCCGGTGCCGCGGCCGCGTCGACGGCGTGGACGCCGGCGGTGGCCCGGGTGGACGACGTGACGGTCGCGGTGTCGGCCGGTGGCGACCCGCGGCGGGCGCAGGCGATCCGGGCGCGGATCGCGACCGAGCTGGAGACCGGGGCATTTCCGACCCGGCGGCAGCGCCGTACGAACGAGGGCCACGTCGCGCTGATCGGCGGCGGGCCGGGCGACCCGGGGCTGATCACCACGCGCGGTCGGCGGCTGCTCGCCGACGCGGACGTGGTGGTCGTGGACCGGCTGGCGCCGCGCGCGCTGCTGGACGAGCTGGACCCGGCCGTCGAAGTGGTCGAGGCAGGCAAAGGCCCGCTCGCGCACACGCTGTCGCAGCTGCAGATCAACGAGCTGATCGTGGAACGCGCGCTCGCCGGGCAGCGCGTCGTACGGCTGAAGGGCGGCGACCCGTTCGTGTTCGGCCGCGGTGCCGAGGAGGCGCTCGCCTGCGCCGAGGCCGGCGTGCCGTGTGAGGTCGTACCTGGCGTGACCAGCGCCGTGGCGGTTCCGGAAGCCGCGGGAATTCCGGTAACTCACCGAAACATCTCCCGCAGCTTCACCGTGATCTCCGGGCACGTCGCGGCGCAGGGCGAGGAGATCGACTGGACGCGCCTCGCGCCACTGGACGGCACGCTGGTGTTCCTGATGGGCGTCGGGCCGCTGGCCGACGTGGCGGCGGGTCTCGTCCGTGGCGGCCGGTCGCCGGAACTTCCGGTGGCGATCGTGGAACGTGGCACCCTGCCGAGCCAGCGGACGACGTTCGGAACGCTCGCCACGATCGCCGACCTGGCGTCCGCACGCGGCGTCCGCTCCCCCGCCGTGATCATCGTCGGCGACGTGGTGGATGTGGCGGCCCAGCTAGGGTTCTGACGTGCCTGATGGACTCCTGCTCGTCGCGCACGGCAGCCGAGATCCGCGCGCGGCCGCCGTCGCGCACGAGGTCGCTGCCGCGGTCGAGGAGCGGGTCGACGACCTGATCGCGGAGGCGGCGTTCCTCGAGCTCGCCGAGCCCGATCCCCGTTCCGCACTGGCCAACCTGGACCGTCGGGGCGTCGGTGGCGTGACGATCCTGCCGTTCCTGCTCAACCACGCCTACCACAGCAAGACCGACCTCCCCGGGATCGCTACGGCGGCGCGCCTCCGCGGCCTGCGGGTACGGCTGGGTTCGGTGCTCGGACCACACGACCTGATCCTCGACGCGATCGTGCGCCAGCTCACCGCGACCGGGGTGGACTACGACGCCGTCGTGCTCGCCGCGGCCGGGTCGACCGATCCGGAGGCCAACGCGACCGTGGCGGCGGTCGCCACGACGCTGTCCCACCGGCAGGACGTCCCGGTGACCCCCGCGTACGCGAGCGCGGCCGAGCCCACCGTGTCCGAAGCCGTCGGCCGGTTCTACCGGGGCGGCGCGAGGCAGGTCGCAGTCGTGACGTACCTGCTCGCCCCCGGGTACTTCGCCGACGCGATCCGCGACTGGGCCGAGGCCGAGGGCGCGGCGGCGGTGACCGCGCCGCTGGGCGGCTCGCCCGAGATCGTCGACGTCGTCATCGACCGTCTATACGAGGCGACCAGCGCATCTTCCTAGCTCGTCCGGGTACCCCACCGAGGCGGTGCGCGCCCGCAACATGGACCTGGCAGGATGCGAGACTCACCGGCCACGGCCGGACAGCATGGAGAGGAGCATCGGTTGGTCGAGGTGTGGCCTGGTACCCCGTACCCGCTGGGCGCGTCCTACGACGGGGCGGGGACGAACTTCGCCCTGTTCAGCGAGGTCGCGGACGCGGTCGCGCTCTGCCTCTTCGACAGCGAGGGCAAGGAGACCCTGGTCGAGCTCGAGGAGCGCGAGGCCGGCGTCTGGCACGGCTACCTCCCGCGCGTCGGCCCCGGTCAGCGGTACGGCTTCCGCGTCCGCGGCCCGTACGACCCCTCCCGCGGGCACCGCTGCAACTCCTCGAAACTGCTGCTCGACCCGTACGCCAAGGCCGTCGAGGGCGAGATCGACTGGGACGAGGCGCTGTTCTCGTACCACTTCAACGACCCGAACAAGCTGAACGAGCTCGACTCCGCGCCGCACATGATGAAGTCGGTCGTCGTCAACCCGTACTTCGACTGGCAGGACGACCGGCCGCCGCGCCACCCGTACCACGAGACCGTGATCTACGAGGCGCACGTCAAGGGCACCACGATCCAGCACCCGGACATCGCCGACGAGATCAAGGGCACGTACGCCGGTCTCTCCTCCCCCGCGATGATCGAGCACCTGCAGTCGCTCGGCGTGACCGCGGTCGAGCTCATGCCCGTGCACCAGTTCGTGCACGACGACCTGCTCGTGCAGCGCGGTCTGCGCAACTACTGGGGCTACAACACGATCGGCTTCTTCGCGCCGCACAACGCGTACGCGGCGTCGCGTCAGCCCGGCGACCAGGTGCAGGAGTTCAAGGCGATGGTGCGCGCACTGCACCGCGCCGATATCGAGGTCATCCTCGACGTGGTCTACAACCACACCGCCGAGGGCAACCAGTTCGGACCGACCGTCGCGTTCCGCGGCATCGACAACGCCGCGTACTACCGGCTGGTCGACAACAATCTCTCGCACTACTACGACACCACCGGCACCGGCAACAGCCTGTTGATGCGTCACCCCCATGTGCTGCAGCTGATCATGGACTCGCTGCGGTACTGGGTGACCGAGATGCACGTCGACGGGTTCCGCTTCGACCTCGCCGCGACGCTGGCGCGTCAGTTCCACGAGGTCGACCGGCTGTCGGCGTTCTTCGACCTGGTGCAGCAGGATCCCGTTGTCTCACAGGTGAAACTCATCGCCGAGCCGTGGGACGTCGGTCCCGGTGGCTACCAGGTCGGCGGGTTCCCTCCGTTGTGGACGGAGTGGAACGGCAAGTACCGCGACTGCGTGCGCGACTTCTGGCGCGGGGAGCCCTCGACGCTCGGCGAGTTCGCGATGCGGCTGACCGGGTCGTCGGACCTGTTCCAGGACGACGGGCGCAAGCCGTACGCGTCGATCAACTTCGTGACCGCGCACGACGGCTTCACGTTGAACGATCTCGTGTCCTACAACGGGAAACACAACGACGCGAACGGCGAGAACAACAACGACGGCACGACCGACAACCGCTCGTGGAACTGTGGCGTCGAGGGTCCGACGGACGACAAGAACGTCCTCGCTCTGCGCGGACGGCAGCAGCGGAACTTCCTGGCCACGATGTTCTTGTCGCAGGGTGTGCCGATGGTGCTGCACGGCGACGAGCTCGGCCGGACTCAGCTGGGCAACAACAACGTGTACTGCCAGGACAACGAGGTCTCCTACGTCGACTGGCGGCACGCCGACTCCGACCTGCTCGCGTTCACCCGTGCGCTGATCCAGCTGCGGGCGGACCATCCGGTGTTCCGGCGCCGCCGGTTCTTCGACGGGCTGGGCAGCGGCGAGGAGCTCACCGACATCGCCTGGCTGAAGCCGGACGGCAAGCCCATGGGTGGCAGCGACTGGACGGCGGGCTTCGCGAAGTCGCTCGGGGTGTTCTTGAACGGCGAGGCGATCGACGAGCCGGGCCTCCAGGGTGAGCGGATCGTCGACGACTCGTTCCTGATGCTGTTCAACGCGTCCGAGCAGGACATGGACTTCCTGATCCCGCCGGAGGTGTACGGGTCGGCGTGGGAACCGGTGCTCGACACCGCCGACGACGATCTGTCCGACCGGGGCGTCGTCCAGGCCGGCGACAAGGTCAGCGTGCTGTCCCGTTCGATGCTCGTTCTCCAGCGGGTCTAGACGTCTCCGCGACGCGTGGTCTAGAACGTGTTCGACAACGACCTACGGGAGGGTTCGGATGCGTCGATGGCTGGCAGCGGTCGCAACAGGAGTTCTCACGGTGACGGTGAGCGCCGCCGGGCCGGCGGCAGGGAGTGCGCCCGCCGTCGTCGACGCCGCGGCGGTGCGCGTCATGCCGATGGGATCGTCGACGACCGCGGGCAGCATTCCGGGCGGCTATCGTTCCGATCTCTACCAGATGCTGACGTCCGCGGGTTTGTCGGTGGACTTCGTCGGCTCGATCACCGACGCGGGACCGGCCCAGCTTCCGGACCGTGACCACGAGGGCCACGGCGGGTTCGTCCTCTCCCAACTCATCGACATCGCGACCGACCGGGCCCAGCGGTTCCAGCCGGACGTCGTTCTGCTGCACGCCGGCGCGAACGACGTGCTGGGGAACGTCGACCTGCCCAAGGCACCCGCGCGGCTGGAGCAGCTGATCGACACGCTGCTCGCGGTCGTCCCCAACGCGGTGATCATCGTGTCGACGGTCGGCCCGATGGGCGACCCTGCGACCGACGCCCGGGCGAAGACGTTCAACGCCGCGATCCCGTTCATCGTGCAGAAGAAGGTCGACGAGGGTAAGAAGGTGCGCTTCGTCGACATGCGAAGCACCTTGCTGGCAACGGATGTCGCGGCCGACAAGATCCACTTGACGCACAGCGGCAACACGAAGATGGCGTACCGCTGGTACGGCGCGATGGTGTCGTCGCCGGTCATCCGGTACGAGGCCGAGCTCGCGACGTTCCGCAACGCGCAGGCACTCACGACCGTGAACGCGTCGAACAACGGCAAGGCGGGGAAGATCGACCTCGTCGACAGCTACGCCGAGTTCGCGGTCGACGCGCCCTACGCCGGTACCTGGCGGCTGTTCATCCGCGGCGGGAACGGCATCGCGACGCCGTGCACGCACACGATGACGGTCAACGGCGCGCAGGGCCGAACGGTGACGTACCAACCCTTCGGCTGGGAGAAGTGGACCGTCACCGCCCAGACCGTGACGCTCAACGCCGGCCGCAACGCGGTGCGTTTCACCAAGGGCACCTGCTTCGCCGAGCTCGACTCGATCGACCTCACCCGCGCGACCACCACCTGGCCGCCGCTGTAGCTTGTTCGGTATGGAAACCGATGTCGAAATCAGCGTGGCGGTCGCAAGCGACGACGCGCTGACCGCACTCGTTCAGGTCATCCAGGACAGCCCGCCGTACGACTACCGGCCGGGCGAGGTCGCGGCGGCGGCGGAGTGGTTCCCGCCGCTCGTCGAGCGAGCGACACACGCGTACGTCGCCCGCCGTGGCGAGGAGCCGGTCGGCTTCCTCGTCGCGCTGCCGATCAGCACGTACGGCAAGGTCGACGACTACGAGAGCGCGCTCGGCGTGGACCTCTCGACCACGACGTACCTCGCCGAGCTCGGCGTCGCCAGCAGCGCACGCCGCATCGGACTCGCCTCAGCGCTCGTCGATCGGCTGCACGGCGAACTTCCCGCGGCCACGACGGCGTGCGTCGTGCGCACGCTCCAGCAGAACGCGCCGGCGATCGCGCTCTACGAGCGCCACGGCTATGAGCTCGCCGACGGAGTGACCCAGGAGTGGAACGGCCGAACCCGGGTCTTCCTCACCCGCCGCTTCGCCAGGTGAGGCCATGGCCGAACGGGTACAGCGCGACGCCGTTCTTGGGGATCGCGACCGGCAGCTTGCCCCGCGGCGCGACCTCGCCGAGCAGCACCCGGACCAGTGACTCCATCGCGACGTCGGAGTGCGAGTACGTCGCCAGGTGGGTCTCGGAGTCGTAGGACGCGGCGTCGTACGGGTCCCGCACGGCCACGGTGACGACCGGTCTCCCCGTCTCCACGAGCGCGGCGACCATCGCGCGCTGCTCCCGGAACGACCAGGCGCGGGTGGTGACGGCGATGACCAGGTCGCGCCCTCGCGCCTTGTCCGCGAGGTCGGCGATCGCTCCCCTGCTCGGGTCCTCGTCCGTCTCTCGTACCGACACCGAGGACCCGCGGGCCTCCAACCGCGCGCCCAGCTTGCGGGCCGCGACACCCCAGCCCGCCACCAGCACGTCCTTCGGCGGCTGCGCGAACGGCAGCAGCCCGGCATCGTTGCGGACGACCGTCGTCGTCTTGTCCGTCACCCGCTGCGCCGCCGCGCGGTTCTCCGCCGTGCCCACGACCGCTTTCACCGACGACGCCTCGACGTACGGCGAGTCCACGATCCCTCGCGCGGACTTCAACGCCAGCACCCGCGACACGCTCTCGTCGATCCGGCTCTCGCTGATCCGCCCCGACCGCACCGCCTTCAGCACGGCGGCGAACGCCTGCTCGGGCGCCGGCGGGATCAGCACCTGGTCGGCGCCCGCCTCGATCGCGCGCACCGCCGCCTCCGCGTCGCCGTACTTCTCCCGTACGCCCGCCATCTCCATCGAGTCCGTCACCACCAGGCCCTCGAAGCCGAGCTCGCCGCGCAGCACGCCGGTGATGATCGGCTTGCTCAGCGTCGCCGGGTCGCCGGACGGGTCGAGGGCCTTCAGCACGATGTGCGCGGTCATGATCGAGTCGATGCCGGCCGCGATCGCCGCGCGGAACGGCGGCGCGTCCAGCCGGTCCCACTCGTCACGGGTGTGGCTCACTACCGGCAACGCGAAGTGGCTGTCGTCCTTGGTATCGCCGTGTCCCGGGAAATGCTTCGCGGTCGCGATGACCTTCGCGTCCTGCTGGAAGCCCTTCACCATCGCCGTCGTCAGGTCCGCGGCGAGGGACGGGTCGGAGGAGAACGAGCGGACACCGATCACCGGGTTCGCCGGGTTGGTGTTGACGTCCGCGTCCGGCGCGTAGTCCTGATGGATGCCCATCGCGCGCAGCTCGCGGCCGGTGATCGCCGCGACCGTCCGGGCGTCGGCGAGGTCGCGCGACGCGCCCTGAGCCATGTTGCCCGCGAACATCGTGACCGGCGGCCCGATCCGTACGACCAGCCCCTGCTCCTGGTCGGTGCCGATCAGCAGCGGCACCTTCGCGCCGGTCGCGAGGGCGACGCGCTGCAGGTCGTTGGACAGCGTCGCGACCTGCGCCGGGTCCTGGACGTTGTCGCGCGCGGTGAAGTAGATCCACCCACCCGGCTTGTACTTCTCGATGATCTTCTCGGCGGTCGCGACGCCGTAGAGCTCGGTGTTGCGGGAGTCGGCCCGGTCCGCGTCGGGACCGAACGCGAACAGCACGAACAGCTGCCCGACCTTCTCCTCCAACGACATGCCGCGCAGCAGCTGCTGGTCAGGCTCCGGCGACGGGGTCACGGCCTGGTGCTCCTCAGGAGTCGGCGTCGGTGTCGGCGTCGGTGTGGCAGCCGGGGTCGTGCGTGCGGGAGCGGGCGTGTCGGCGGCCGACGGTGTCGAGGCGTCCTCGCGGCTGCAGCCAGGGCCGACGACCGCGCCCATGACCACCAGTGCCCCGGCCTCGATGAGGCGCCGGCGCCTCCACCTACGCATGCTCGGCTCCGCTCAGCTGCTCGTTCCTCGCGCTGGCCAGCCTCGCACGGTTGCCTCAGCTCTCCGCGAGCCGGGCCCGTTCGGCGTCCACGTCGTAGCTCGCCAGCGGCCACTTCGGGTCGAGGTCCTGCAGGTGCTCGATGAGCAGGTTGGTGATCGCCCAGTTGCGGTACCACTTGCGGTCCGACGGCACGACGAACCAGGGCGCGGAGTCGCTGGTGCACTTCTCCAGCGCGGCCGCGTAGGCCTCCTGGTAGTCGTCCCAGTACGCGCGCTCGTCGACGTCGGCGGGGTTGTACTTCCAGTACTTGGTCGGGTCGTCGAGCCGGGCCGCGAGCCGCGCCTGCTGCTCCTCCTTGGAGACGTGCAGGAAGCACTTGATGATCGTGGTGCCCTTGTCCGCGAGCTGCTGCTCGAAGCGGTTGATCGTCGCGTACCGGCGCGACCAGGTCGCCCGCGGCACCAGATCGTGGACGCGAACGATCAGCACGTCCTCGTAGTGCGACCGGTCGAACGCGCCGATGTAGCCCTCGGGCGGCAGCTCGGCCCGGATCCGCCAGAGGAAGTCGTGCTTGCGCTCCTCAGCTGTCGGAGCCTTGAACGCCTTGATGTGCAGACCCTGCGGGTCACACAGACCGGCGACGTGGCGCAGGACGCCCCCCTTGCCGGACGTGTCCATGCCCTGCAGAACGAGCAGCACCCTGCGCTGACCGCCGGTGCGCCCTTCGGCGTAGAGCTTCTCCTGCAACTCCCCCAGGGTCGGCGCCAGCTCGACCAGCGCCTTCTGCCCGTCCGTCTTGTTCCCCTTGAAGCCCGGGGTCGCGTCGGTCGGGATGGATGCGAGGTCGACCGGCCCTGGTGCGAGGCGGAGCCGGTCGGAGATGCGCTTGGCCATGGGGTGTTCCGTTCGTCGGCGAGCAGCGAATACGGGCCAATTTACGCCACCGATGCGTGTCGTCCGCCCTCTCGTCACGTTCGGTCGTGCGTGTCTGATGGGATCGGACGTATGCGACTGGTGATCCCGCCCGAGCCCGAGGTGGAGCTCGACGACGACGCGCTGGCCCGGCTCTACGCGCTGCCAGCCGGCCGCCCCTGGATCCGGTCGCTGATGATCGCCACGGTCGACGGCGCCGCGCAGGGCCCGGACGGCCGGTCCGGCTCGATCTCCGGGCCGGCGGACCGGCGGGTGATGGGCCTGCTCCGCGCGCTGACCGACGTGGTCCTGGTGGGTGCGGAGACCGTTCGGACCGAGGGATACGGGCCGATGCGCGTACGGCCGGAGTACGCGGCTCTGCGTGCCGCGCTGGGTCTCGCCGAGCCGCCCCGGCTCGCGATCGTCACCCGGTCGCTCGACCTGCCGGACAAACCACTGGCCGACGGGCGCACGATCGTGTTGGCGCCCCGTTCCGCCTCACCCGATGCCCTGGCGGAGCTCGCCTCGCGGGTCGACGTCGTGACGACCGGGGACGAACGGGTCGATCTGGGCGAGGCGCTCGACGTTCTCGCCGCCCGAGGCCTGCCGCACGTGCTGTGCGAAGGCGGGCCCCGGCTGCTCGCCGGCCTGGTCGCGGCGGGCCTGGTCGACGAGCACTGCCTGACGGTCTCCCCCATGCTCGAGGCCGGCGACGCCCTGCGGATCATGAACGGTCCGCTGCCGGGCGTCACCGGCCTGGTGCTCGCCAGCCTCGCCGAGGAGGACGGCTTCCTCTTCTACCGCTGGCTCCGCGGCTAGTTACTGGTGCAGGTCACAGGTGCACGGGGTCACACCGTCCGGCACGGGGCCGAGGTCGTCGTCGCGGCCTTCCTCGATCCGTGACAGCTGGGCGGTCGGGCGTCCCTTTCCGTGGTCGGCGCGGAACTGTCCACCCCGCACCGGCCACTCCTGGGGCCAGCCCTCCGGCGAGTCCTCCCACTGCTCCTGCCGGCCGTAGACGGTCCGGTCCAGCAGGGCGTACGACGGTGCCATCACCTCGTCGCCCCGGCCGGTGGTCCACCAGGTCTCGTAGACCCGGTCGCCGTCGCGCAGATAGCTCGCCAGGATGCCGAAGTGCGGGACCAGCTTGGCCAGGGAGTCCGCCGGCACCGAGTACCAGGGAGCCGGGTAGCCCATGAACTCGCGGTACCGCGCGACCTCCTCGTACGACCCCTCGGCCAGCACCGCGTAGCTGACGTCGCGCGAGCGCAGATAGTTCAGCTCGGTGACATGGGAGGTGTTGAACGTGCAGCCCTCGCACTGCTCTGCGGCCGGCCTGCCGGGGTGCCACATGTGGTAGTAGGCGACCAGCTGGGAACGGCCTTCGAAGACGTCGATCAGCGGGGTCTCTCCCTTGGGACCGATCAGCGGTGTCCGCGCGTCGACCTCGACCATCGGGAGCCTGCGTCGGGCGGCGGCGATCGCGTCGCCCTCCCGGGTATGGGCTTTCTCCCGTACCTGGAGCTGGTCGAGCTCGGCCTGGAACGTCGCACGGTCGACGATCGTGGGTCGGGCGGCGTTGTGGGGATCGGTGGTCATGCTGCAACCTTCTCTCGTTCTTCGGTAGTTTGTCCTTCTGTGACTGGAGAATCGCCGCCGTAGGAGTTCCGCACCTGCTTGAACGCGCGCAGGGCGAGGACGGCCAGGATGGCGTAGAAGATGGCGCTGACGACGCCCACCACATGCAGACCCGCGGTGAACGCGTCGCGGGCCGCGGCCAGCAGGTCGGCACCCTGCTCCGCCGGCAGGGTCGCGGCAGCGGCGACCGCACGGTCGATGCCCTCGCGGGCGGCGTCCGCGGCTTGCGTGGGCAACGCGCCCTCCACGTTGCCGCGGTAGACCAAGGTCCCCAAGGTGGCGAGCGTAGCGATGCCGAACCCGATCGCGAACTCGGTGGTCGTCTGCACGATCGACGCCCCAGAGCCCGCCTTCTCCGGCGGCACGGCGCCCATCGCGAAGTGGTTGGCGAGCGCGGCCAGCGGGGCCGTGCCGAACAGGACGACGCACATGGCGAGGAAGATCGGCCAGGGGCCGGAGGTCGCGTCGGCCAGCGTGAACATCAGGTAGCCGATGCCCGCGACGAACAGGCCGCCCGCGATCAGGTACGCCGGCCGTACGCGGTTGGCCAGCGGCGGCGTGGTGAGGCTGGCGACGATCATCAGCACGTTCGGCACGAGCAGGAGCATGCCGGCGGCCAACGGGGTGAGGCCGATGACGTTCTGCAGGTAGAGCGTGACGAGCAGCAGGGTGCCGGCGCCCACCACGGCGGTCACGAAGAACAGGCCGACCGTGTTGCGGAACGTGCGGTTGCCGAACAGCTGGAGATCGAGCAGCGGGTGCTCGAGACGGCGCTGCCGTTGGACGAACGCCACACCTGTGGCGATGCCGGCGACGAGCGCTGTTGCCGGGAACCACGCGAAGCCGTTGGTGGCCAGCTGCTTGAGGCCGTACACGAACGGCAGGATCGCGGCGAGGGACAGCACGACGCTTCCCGGGTCCAGCCTGCCGGCGTTGGTTGCCTTCTGTTCGGTGAGCAGGGCCGGTCCGAACGCGAGCAGCAGGACGATCCCCGGCACCGCCACGAGGAAGACCGAGCCCCACCAGAAGAACTCCAGCAGCACGCCGCCGACGAGCGGGCCGAGCGTCATGCCGCTCATGAAGCAGGCCGTGTAGATCGCGAGCGCGCGGGTGCGTTGTTTCTGCTCGGTGAACATGCCGTTCACCAGGGCCATCGCGCTGGGCGTGACCGCGGCACCGGCCACGCCGAGCAGCGCGCGGCTGCCGATGAGCATGCCCGGGCTGGTGGAGAACGCCGCCACGATCGAGGCGATGCCGAACGCGGCGGCGCCGATGAGCAGCAGCTTCTTCCGGCCGATCCGATCACCGATGGTGCCCATGGTGACGAGGAAGCCGGCGATCAGGAAGCCGTAGATGTCGACGATCCACAGCTGCTCGACGCCGCTCGGCGCGAGATCGGCGGTCAGGTGCGGAACGGCCAGGTACAGCACGGAGAAATCCATCGCGACGAGGAACGTGGCAATGCCGAGCACAGCCAGCCCGACCCATTCCCGCCGCCCGGCTCCGGGCCTTGTGCTTGCAGTAGTCACTTTTCTGATCCCGTCTGCTTGGGTGGACGTTCACCCCTGCTACGAACGCCTCGGGCCGGATCCGACACCGCAAGCGGAGATTTCCGGCGCGGATCACCTGACCAGCACGCTAGGAGCGGACGGGAAACGCGCGCATCCGTCAACGCATCAGTAGTTGACGTCGGCAGCTCGCAGACAGCACCAGCTAGTAGACGACGCGGTACCAGAGGTTCGTCGCGCGGTCGACCGTGCTGCGGGTCACGTGCTCCAGCCGGACCTTGCGCCCGCCCGGCTCGCTGAACAGGCGGACGCCGTCGCCGAGCATGACGGGGAGCAGCAGGATGAGGATCTCGTCGAGCTCGCCGGCCTCGATGCACTGCTTGGCCACGTTCGCGCCCAGCACGTTCACGTACCTGTCGCCCGCCGCCTCCTTGGACGCGACGATCGCGGAGACGAGGTCGCCGACGTACGTCACGCCCGGCTTCGGTGGCGAAGGCGGCTTGTGGGTCAGCACGAACTCGGGCCCGTGGTACGCGCCGCTGAAGGCGCCTTCCTTGTCCGGGTCGCCGGCGTTCGGGTTGTCGCCGCGCGCCGTGCCCGCTCCCGCGAGGATCGCGCCGATCTGGGGGACGAGGTCGTCCATCAGCGGGTTCGGGCCGTCGAACTCGCCCAGCCAGGACATGTCGCCGTCCGGGCCGGTGATGAACCCGTCGAGCGACATCGCGGCCGAGTACAGCAGCTTCGCCATGAGTCTCCTTCGGTCAGTGGTCGCCCGTACTGACGACTCCCACGCGGAAACTCATCGGTCAGCTCTTCAGCCCCAGCACCTCGCCGAGGTCGAAGCGCACCGGCTCCTCCAGCTGCTCGTACGTGCACGACTCCGGCGTACGGTCCTCGCGCCACCGCACGAACTGCGCGGTGTGCCGGAACCGCACGCCCTCCATGTGGTCGTACCGCACCTCGACGACGCGCTCCGGCCGCAGCGGGATGAACGAGAGGTCCTTGCCGTTGTTCCACCGGCTGTACTCGTTCTTCCGCGGCGTCCGCGCGCCCTCCTCCTGCTTCGCCCAGTTCCAGGGGTGGTCGTCGAACGTCGTCACGAGCTCCTGCATCTCGACGAACAGCTCCTTGCGCCGCTCCAGCGGGAACGCGCCGATCACGCCCACGCTCGCGAGGTCACCCGAGCCGTTGTAGAGACCCAACAGCAGCGACCCGATCCGGTCCTCTCCGCTCTTGTGCACGCGGTAGCCGGCGACGACGCAGTCCGCGGTGCGCTCGTGCTTGATCTTGAACATCACCCGCTTGTCGGGTTCGTACAGGCAGTCCAGCGGCTTGGCGATCACACCGTCGAGCCCCGCGCCCTCGAACTGCCGGAACCAGCGGTCGGCCACGTCCCGGTCCGTCGTGGTCGGCGTGAGGTGGATCGGCGGCTTGGCGTTCGCCAGCGCTTCCTCGAGCCGGGCGCGGCGCTCGGCGAACGGGCGTTCGGTCAGGTCCTCGTCACCCAGCGCCAGCAGGTCGAACGCGACGAACCGCGCCGGCGTCTGCTCCGAGAGCAGCTTCACCCGGCTCGCGGCCGGGTGGATGCGCTGCTGCAGCGCGTCGAAGTCCAGCCGCTGGCCACTCGCGTCGTCCACGACGATCTCGCCGTCGATCACGGCACGGTCGGGGAAGTTCGCCAGGACGGCCTCGACGACCTCGGGGAAGTACCGCGTCATCGGCTTCTCGTTCCGGCTGCCGACCTCGACCTCGCCGCCGTCCCGGAAGATGATCGACCGGAACCCGTCCCACTTGGGCTCGAAGCTGTGCTCGCCCTGGGGAATCTGCTTGATCGGCTTCGCCAGCATCGGTGATACCGGCGGCATGACGGGAAGCTGCATGCGCCCCATCATGGCTCATTCCGACAACGCCGCCACGGTCTCCGCGCTGAAGTAGTCGCGCAGGCTCGCGATCTCGCCGTCCCGGATCCGGAACACCTGGATGTACGGCAGCCGCAACGGCGTCCCCGCGGCCTCGCCGCACAGGTCGAACTCGACCACGATCACCTCGGGGTCAGCAGTCTCGTGCAGAGCGCGTACGTCGTAGCTCGTCAGGACCCGGCCAGCGCGGACCGGCGCCTCGACGGCCGCGACCGACCACGCGCGGATGGCGTCGCGGCCCGAGAGCCGCTTCGGCATCCCGGCTGGCGCGAACGGGAACTCCCAGACCCCGTCGGCGGCGAACAGGTCGGCCTGGCCGTTCATGTCGCGGGCGAGCACGCGTTGGTGCTGCTGGTCGAACACCTCACGCGGTGTGAGCGCGGACATCGGACACCTCCAGCTAGAATTCGGAGTGAAGACTCCAGATCGACGTTACGGAGTGGTGACTCCGTTTGTCAACGGACGGGAGGCGATGAGCCGATGCCGCCGGACCGACCGCTGCGCGCCGACGCCCAACGCAACCGCGGGAAGGTGCTGGCGGCGGCCGAGGCGGTGTTCGAGGCGCAGGGAACAGGCGCGTCGACCGAGGAGATCGCTCGGACCGCGGGCGTCGGCATCGGCACGGTGTTCCGGCACTTCCCGACCAAGGAGTCGCTGCTCGAGGCGGTGTTCCTGCAGCGCATCGACCGGCTCGCCACCGAGGCGGAGGCGTCGGTCACCGCGGAGAACGCCGGGCGGGCGTTCTTCGCGTTCTTCACCCGGGTCGTCGACGAGGCGGCCACGAAGAACGCGATCGTGGACGCGCTGACCCAGGCGGGCGTCAACGTCCAGGTCGCGACGTCACCGGCCGGAGACCGGCTGCGTACGGCGCTGGCCACCCTCCTGCGCCGCGCGCAGCAGGCCCACGCGGTCCGTGCCGACGTCCGGGTCGCCGAGCTCTACCCACTGCTGATCGGAGCTTCGCGAGCCGCCGAACACGCCGGTTGGGACCACGAAGTGAAGGCGAGAACCTTGGAAATCGTTTTCGATGGACTTCGTTGGCAGGGTCAACGGTGATTCTTGGGTATCGGTAAGGACAAGGCAGTACGCTCTGGCTTCCCAACGGCCGGCTGGCGCGGGACGATGAGCGCCACTGCACGGATGCACGGAGGAGGTGCACCTTGTACGACATCGTTCTCCTCATCGAGAAACCCATATCCCACGTCGACGCGCACCAGGTCGCGGAGCTGTACTCGGTTTCGAACGAACCCGCGCATGTGCACGTGATCATCCCGGTCGAGGACGCCTCGGCTCGGGTGGAGTCGGCGCTCGGTTCGATCGCGGCGAGTGAGGTGCTCGCTACGTCGGCGCTGAACTTCCCCGACGTCGACCTCGCCCAGATCCAACGGGAGATCGTCGAACGCAGCAAGGCTGCCTTGACGAAGAGCGTCGACGTACTGCACGCACACGGCTGCGATGCGAGCGGGCACGTGACGTCGAAGGACCCGGTCGAGGCCCTGTTCGAGACGGTACGAGATCGCAGCGCCGCCGAGGTGGTCATCCTCACGCGGCCCCACGTGGTAGCGGAGTTCTTCCACTTGGACTGGACCTCGAAGGCCCGCCGCAAGCTCGGTGTCCCCTGCCTGCACCTGATCGAGCACAAGGATCCGGAGACGTTAGAGAAGGTCGCGAACGGCGACCCGGCCTAGCCGGCACGGTCGAGCTCCGGCCCCCGGCAGCGAGCACCCCTGCTCGCTGCCGGGACGGCGCGTTGCGCGGCCATGGGCTTCAGCCACCGACGAGGAAGAGTACGCCGGCGGCGAGCAGGCCGATTTCGACCAGGAGAACGAAGACGCGGTCGTCGACGCGGTTGACGATCTTCTTGCCGAGCCAGGCGCCGAGCAGCGTCGCCGGGGTGAGGACGGCGCCGTAGAGGAGCACGTAGCGGGTCAGAAGGTCGCCGGCGCCGTAGGTCGCGAGCTTGGTGAGGTGCATGGTCAACGCGCTAGCGGCTTCGGTGCCGATGTAGGCGGCTCGGGTGAGGCCGGCAGCGAGGAAGAACGGTGCCGTCAGCGGGCCGACCGAGCCGAGCAACGCTGAACCGAGCCCTGAGCCGGCGCCGACCGCGGCGAAGACGGGAGGCGCCGGCGTCCGAGATCGCCGTCGAACTCGCCGCCAGATCACCACCCCGATCAGGAACACTCCGAGGACGCGTTTCAGGGGCGCAAGCGGGGCGTGGGCGAGCAGGATTCCGCCGGCGACGGCACAGGGCACGGCACCGATCGCGAACCAGCCGATCAGCGGCCAGCGCAGCTCGTGTCGGTTGAGCCAGACCCGCGAGGCGTTACTGGACAGCTGCGTCAGCGTGAGCATCGGGACCGCGGCGCGGAGCCCGAACAACACGGTGAACACCGGCAGCAGCAGAACCCCACCGCCGAACCCGGCAACCGCCGACAGCACCGCGAGCCCGAACGCCGCCACCGACGCGACAACGACGGTGGGCAGTTCGCCGGCAAGCTGGGTGAGCAACCAGGTCGTCACCGGCCAAACGTCCCAGGCCATATCCCGCACTGGTGCCCGGGGACCATCAAGGTTTGTCGAGCTCGGCGAGGCGTTGGGTGAGGAAGGCGCGGTCGGCGGCGTTGCCGGCGAGCTCCAGTGCCCTGGTGTAGGCGGCTCGGGCGGCTTCGGGCTCGCCGAGGCGGCGGAGGAGGTCGGCGCGAGTGGCTGGGAGGAGGTGGTAGGCGCCGAGGCGTTCGTCCAGGCCGTCCAGCAAGGCCAACGCGGGTGCGGGGCCAGCGGTCTCGGCCACGGCGACCGCGCGGTTCAGGCGGACGACCGGAGATCCCGTCAGAGCCTCCAACTCCTCGTACAGCAAGGCGATCGCCAGCCAGTCCGTCTCCGCTGCCGTCGGGGCCGAGGCGTGCTCGGCGGCGATCGCCGCCTGCAGCAGGTACGGCGACACCGCCCCGAACGCGGCCGCCTGGCGCAGCAACGCCACCCCCTCGGAGATCTCCGCACGATGCCAGAGCGACCGGTCCTGATCCGCCAGCAACACCAGCCGACCGGCCGAGTCCGTCCGCGCGTCCCGCCGCGAGTGTTGCAGCAGAGTCAACGCCAGCAGGGCCAGCGGCTCAGGCGACGAAGGCAGCAACGACACCACCACGCGCAACAGCCGGATCGCCTCGTCGCAAAGGTTCCCGCGCACCGGCAAAGGCCCCGACGACGCCGAGTGCCCCTCGGTGAACACCAGGTAGAGCACTGCCAGCACCCCGCCCAGCCGCGGCGGCAGCTCGGCATCGGACGGCACGCGATACGGAATGCCGGCCGAGGCGATCTTCTTCTTCGCCCGCGTGATCCGCGCCGCCATCGTCGGCTCCGACACGAGGAACGAACGCGCGATCTCCGGCGTCGTCAGCCCCGCCACCATCCGCAGTGTCAGCGCGATCCGGGACTCCAGCGCCAACGCCGGGTGGCAGCAGGTGAACAGCATGCGAAGCCGTTCGTCCGGGATCGTGGACGGATCCTCCTCGACCTCGACGTCCAACAGGTCAACGGGATCGGACGAGTCCACGGCATCGACGGTGAGCAACGGCAGCTTCCGCACCAACGTCTGCTCGCGCCGCATCAGGTCGACCGCCCGCCGCTTCGCCGCGGTGTGCAGCCACGCCTCCGGGCGGTCCGGTACGCCGTCCGCGGCCCAGTGCCGCACCGCCCGTTCGAACGCGTCCGCCAGCGCCTCCTCGGCGATGTCGAGGCTGCGCAGCTGCCGGACGAGCAGCGCGAGCAGGCGCCCCCAGTGTTCGAGGAACGCCTGCTCGACCGCCGCCGCCGACCCGATGCTCACCCGCCAGTCGGCCTGATCTCGAGCGTCAGCCCCGGGCTGTCCGGCACCTTCTTCGCGATCTCCATCGCCTCGTCCAGTTCGGCGCATTCGACGAGGTAGAACCCGCCGATCTGCTCCTTGGTGTCGGCGTACGGGCCGTCGGTGATCTGCCCGTTCCCTCGCCGAAGCGTGGTCGCGCTGTCACTCCCCCGCAGGCCCGTGCCGTAGACCAACTTGCCCTCGGCGCGTAGCAGCGCGCCGTACTCGTGGTGCCGCTGCGTGATCGCCCGCAGCTCCTCCTTGGGCAGGGCTTCCTCGCCCTTCTCGTCTCCGTACAGCAGGATCAGGAACTCCACGGCGTACCTCCAAGTCGTGCCTATCGTGTCACCAGCGATGACGTTCGAGTCGGCACGAATCGACAAACAGGTCGTGTCTGCCAAACAGCGGCGGCTTCCGCAGCAAGGGACGCGCGGCGTCTTGGCCGGTCCGGCATGGCTGGTTGGCGGTCGTGGTTGCGGGTGTGATCGCGATGAGCGCGATCACGGGTGATGCAGCTGGTGATGCCGCAGGGATCCGTCTGGGGGCCGAGCTGGCGGGCCGCCGTTGCCGTCGCCTCTACCGTGGGCATGGCGAACACGTCGCTTCGTCAGGCGATGGCCGGACGCGCCCTGATCGCTCCAGGGGACGTCGCAATCCAGGCCTGGACGTCCTACATTCACGACACATTGAGGATCCCCACGTGACGGTCGAGCTTCGCCGCTTCACCCACATCGCCGAGGTACGGCAAACGATCATCGACATTTACGCCGACGTGCGCGCCGACCTACTCAACCACCCGAACTATCGCATCTCCGCGTTCAGCGAGCGCCTCGACCGGCACGGCTCCGAACCCGGATGGACCGCCGTGATCGCCTACGACGGCACCGATCCCGTGGGCTACGCCTATGCGAACACGATCGAACCGGGCAACCGCTGGTGGACCCGCATGACTTCACCCGCGCCCGACCGATTTGCCCAAGTCCCCGTCGTCGCCCTGAAAGAGATCATGGTCCGGGTGCCTTGGCGAGGCACAGGAACCGCCCGCAGAATTCACGACGCGCTCCTCAGCGGCCGGCAGGAGGCCTACGTGTCGCTGCTTGTCAATCCCGCTGCCGGCGACGGGAAAGTCCAGAGACTGTACGAGAGTTGGGGCTACCACCCCATCAGCACGCAACAGCCCTCGCCCGAGTCGCCAAAGCTCACCGCCATGATCCGTTCCACTGACCCGGCCGGCGCGGAACGTTCGGCTTGACCGCCCAAGACAATCGCGGGTCAGGCGATCTTTGACAGACAAAACTCAGCTGGAGGCGCTCGCATAGGACCTCAGACCGAGCCGCCACAACGCCCGGACGAGCACCACCGCGACCACCGAGAGGGCCACGCCACCGGCGACCGGTAACCAGCCAAGCTCTCCCAGGATCGCCTGCGCCGGGAACGTCGACGCGAACCCGACCGGGAACGCGAACGTGAAGAACGCGCGCACTCCGACCGGGAAGAACGCCAGCGGGTATCGCCCCGACTCCAGCAGCTCGATGAAGATGTTGCCGATCGGGTTCACCGACTGCAGCCAGAACGCGAGGTACGACATCGCCGACCACACGCTCGAAAGGAGAACCAGCCCGCAGCCCGCGAGCACGACCGTCTGCAGCATCTCCCCCGCAGTCGGGCTCGCGCCGGAGTAGACCAGCCCGAACACGAGCACGGCCAGGCCGAGCACGACGTCGCCGAGCTCCGCGACGTTGATCCACCGCAGCGTCAGGTAGAACTGGCTCGACACCGGGCGGACGAGCACGATGTCGAGCTCGCCTTCGGTGAGATATCTCGTCATCCGGTGGAGGTTCGGCGCGACGAACGCCGCGATCAGGCCGGTCACGATCTGGAAGATCCCGACGAGCACGATCACGTTCGCCTGCGACCAGCCACGGACGTCGGAGGTGAAGCCGAACAGCAGCAGGATCGGGACGATCCCGAGACCGAGCTGGACGACGGAGACGACCAGGGTGCTGACGAAGTGCGCCCGGAACTGCGTCTCACGGACGACGGCCTGGGCGAAGAACCGGCGCCACAGCTTCAGGTGCCGCCATTGTTTGGCCAGCCAGTTGCGATCCATCACGCCCCCACCGCCGAGTACGACTTGAGCCCACTCATCCAGACGAGTCGGGCGAACACGCCGAAGACGACCACGTAGCCGAGCTGAACGACCAGTCCCACAAGGAGATCTGAGCTCGACAGGTTGCCGGCGACGATCTCGACCGGGAACGAGACGGTGAACCGGAACGGCTGGAAGTCGACGAAATCTCGCGACCAGTCCGGCATCAACGCGAGCGGCACGACCGCACCGGACAGCACGTTCGCGATGGTCATTCGGGCCTGCGCGAGCGCGGTCACGTCGTCCATCCAGAACGCGAGCGATCCGATCAGGATGTCGATCGCGAACACCAGCGTCGCGCCGAGCGCGACGCTGACGGCGAAGAGCAGCCAACGGCCGACACCCGCGGGGATGTTCATCGAGTCGCGGAAGATCCACCAGAGCGCGCCGATCATCGGTACGAGCGCGACGGTCTTGAGGATCTTCTCGGTGAGGTTGTTCGCGACGAAACCGACCAGCAACGACGCCGGCCGCACCATCCAGCTCGACAGCTTCCCGAGCCGGATGTCGTTCGCGAGGAAGCCCGTCAGCCACGACGAGGTCGCCATGGTGACGAAGCTCAACAGCACGAAGTAGGTCGTGACGTAGCTCTCGTCGATGGGGAGCTTGGCGCCGTTGGCGATCGCCGTTCGCCAGATCAGCAACGAGATGATCGGCACCGTGATGTTGGCCACCATGAACATCACCCAGGCGCCGCGGTAGACCGTGGCCTGGGCGAGGTCGCTCGCGGTCATCCTGCGGAGGACGCGCGCGTTGCGAACGAACGTGTTCATCGCTTCCCCTCCCGCAAGAAGAGGTCGCGCATGATCTCCTCGATGTCCGCGTCGGCGACGTCGAGGTCGATGAGCGGACCGAGCCTGGTGAGCCGCTCGAGTAGCTCGCCGGTGCGCTCGCGTTCGACCTCGAGCTTCACGACGCGGTTGTCGCCGTCGATCCCGGTGAGACCCTCGAGGCTCGCCAGCTTGGCGCTGTCGACCGGGTCCGCGTACGTCGCCCGAACGAGCTTGCGCGGCCTGGTCGTGCGGACGAGCTCCTCCAGACCGCCGTCGTACTGCAGCCGCCCGTGGTCGATGATCATCACCCGCGAGCAGAGCGCCTCGATGTCGTCCATGTCGTGGCTGGTGACGAGGATCGTGGTGCCGCGGACCTTGTTCACCTCGGCGAGGAACTCGCGGACGCGAGCCTTCGCGACCACGTCCAGACCGATCGTCGGCTCGTCCAGGAACAGGATCTCCGGTCCGTGGACGAGCGCGGCCATCAGCTCGAGCTTCATGCGCTCGCCCAGAGAGGTCTTGCGTACTTGGACGTTCAGCAGTTCCTTCACGTCGAGCAGCTCCGCGAGCTCGTCGACGTTCCGCTCGAACTCCTTCGTGGACAGGCCGTACATGTCCTTGTGCAGAAGGAGACTCTCCATCGCCGGCACGTCCCACCAGAGCATCGTCTTCTGTCCCATGACCAGCGCGATGCGGCGGAGGTAGTCGTGCTTGCGGTCGGACGGCTTGAAGCCGAGGACCTGGAGCTCGCCGGAGGTGACGTAGAGCAGGCCGGAGAGCATCTTCAGCGTGGTGGTCTTGCCGGCGCCGTTCGGGCCGAGCAGGCCGACGACCTCGCCGCGCTCGATCCCGAACGAGATCTGGTCGACCGCCAGCCTGGTCTCGTACTTGCGCTTGACCAGGCTCTTGAGCGCGCCGGCGAGGCCGGCGGTCTGTTGGTGGAACGTGTAGGTCTTGGTGAGATCGTGTGCAAAGATCACGTGATCAGTCGTCACGGTGAGACCGCTTTCGAATGTCGGTTGTACCTCGGACCGGGCAGCGATCACCGCCTAAGCGGGAAGCGGGGAGCCCCTTCTGACTTTCGACAAGGTGAAAGGCCGGAGGTCCTCGCGGCACTCTCCGGCTGAGGTTGATCTGAAATCAACCGCCACCGTTATGTCGAATGACAGTCATCTCCCTTTGTGGTCCTTCCGACGTGCGGCTGCCGGGTCCACCGTAGACAAGTCCGGAAAACGGTGTCCAGTACGTTTCGCCGCGATCGCCGCTCCCCCGCCCGCGGCCACGGCGGTGAGCAGGAAGGCGGCGCGGAACTGGGTGTCGGTGGGGTTCGGGCCGAGAACGATGGTCAGGACGGCGATGGTGAGGGCTCCCGCGAGGTACTGCGAGGTGGTCAGCAGGGCGCCGGCCGTGCCCTGGTGCTCGTTCGGGACGTCGTGGGTGCCGAGCGTGAACATCGAGGTGTAGATCGCGCCGTGGCCGAAGCCGCTCAGCAGCAGCCCGGGGAGCACGTGGATCGCGTAGTCGTCACCCGGGAGGCTGATCACGAGCCAGCCCAGCCCGATGGCGGCGACGACGAAGCCGCCGAGCATCACGTGCGCTGGTGGGTGCCGGCGGATCAGCCGTCCGGCGGTGGTGCTGCCGGCCGTGACGAGGACCGCCAGCGGCAGGAACGCGAGCCCGGCGTCGAGCGGGCCGTAGCCCTTCCCGTCCTGGAGCAGGAGCGTGAGGAGGTAGAACTCCGAGCCCACGCTGGCCATGTAGAGGGCGGTGGCCGCCGCGCCGAGGTGGAGGGTCGGGATCTTGCGGAGGGCTTGGGCGATCAGGACGTTCTCGCCCTTGCGCTCGCTGGTGACGAACGCGGTGAGGAGCGCCGTGGCGAGGGCGAAGCTCGCGAGGGTCGGGACGGTGAGCCAGCCCTGGTCGGCGGCGAGCGTGAGCGCGAGGCCTGCCGCGAGGACCGCGCCCGTACCGAGGCTGGCGGCGCGGAGCGGAATGCGTTCGGTCTGCTGGGTGCTGGCATTACGCACGGCCGCTACGGCGACGACGGCGCAGAGGAGCGTCAGGGGCACGTTGATCACGAACGTCAGCCGCCAGGAGATCGCGGTCAGCACGCCACCGAGGATCGCGCCGGCGGCCAGCCCGGCGGCGCCGACCGAGCCCCACACCGCGACCGCGCGCGCCCGGCGGCGACCCGGCTCGTACGTCGTTCCGATCAGACCGAGGACGGCCGGTTGCAGTAGCGCGGCGCCGAGTCCCTGGACCGCCCTTGCCGCGAGCAGCAGCGCGCCGTCGCCCGCGAGCCCGCCGGCCGCGCTCGCGGCGCCGAACAGCAGCATCGCGACGACGTACGTCCGCTTCGGGCCGATGCGGTCGGTGAGCCTGCCGCCGACGACGAGGAAGCCCGCGAACAGGACCGCGTACGCGCTCACCACCCACTGCGCGAGCGCCGGCTCGAGGCCGAGCTCGGCGGCGATGCTCGGGAGCGCGATGTAGATGATCGAGTAGTCGAGCGCGATGAGGAACTGGGCGACGGAGACGAGCAGCAGGATCACAACAACCGATCGTCGAACCTTCACACTTGTGTCAAGGCAAGATGGGGGCATGCTGATCGGTGAGCTGGCCTCGCGCACCGGGGTGCCGACGCGGTTGCTGCGGTACTACGAGGAGCAGGGGCTGCTCCTTCCGGAGCGGTCCGCGAACGGGTACCGGCACTATCCGGAGACGCTGCTCGAGCGGGTCACGCAGATTCGCGGGCTGCTCGACGCGGGCGTGCCGACGAAGATCATCCGGGAGATCCTGCCGTACCTCGACGACCCGGAGACGTTCCATGTGTTCGACGCGTCGCCGGAGCTGGTCGCGAGCCTGCGGGAGTACCACGACCAGCTCGACGCCCGCGTCCGCTGCCTCGCTCGCAACCGCGACGCCCTCGCCACCTACCTCGCCGCCGTCCACTCCCGCTCCCCCACCGACTCGTGATCATGATCGTGATCATGAAGGCAAACCGGCGTAGAGGACCGATTCGGCTTCATGATCACCGACATGATCACGGGGCTGACTGCCGACCAAGAGTTCGGTTGCTCTGAACTCCGCACGTACCGAACGTCGCGCAGGGTGGGCGGGCGGGGCCGCGCGACGCTCGGTACGTCGGTCACCGGATCAGGGCCGTTCCACGTAACTCCCGGCCCTGCCGGAGTCTCGGGTGCCGTCGGGGCTTGGGTGCGCCTTGTTCTGCGCCTGGACCTGTTCGCTCAGCAGACCGAACGCGGTGTTCGCCATCTGCGCGGCCGGCAGGTTGCCAGAGCCCCAGAACACACCGGCGCCCAGGATGTTGCCGCCCTCAGCGCCGGTCATGACCGCCGATTGCTCGGCGAAGACCTCCTGAGGCGACTTCGTCTGCAGCGGCGTGCCCGGCGGAGGTGCGGGCACGACCGACGGCCCGGCCTCCAGGAATGGCCCCTCGAAGCCCTTGACGACTCCGCCTTGCAGAAGGCTGTCCCACGCTCCGCTGAGCTTCTTGGCCTCGTTCAGCAGCAGCGCTCCTTGGCTGTCCGGGGCCCAGTCCCCCTCCCCCTCCAACTGGGCGATGAGGTCCTTGAGCTGCCCAGGCAGCAGCTTCGTCAGGTTCTGCCGTACCAGCGCGAAGTAGAACTGGCTGACCTGTCCGTGCCGCACCTGGTAGGAGCGTTCTTCCTCGCCGCGGAGCAGCGCGTCGTAGTTGCGTGCGAAGCGCTCGAAGTCCGCCACCGAGATCTCTCCGCTGCCCGCGCGCCCACCCCAGCCACGAAGGACCTCGCCGGTGTTGACCGAAGGCTCGGGACTCGGTGGGAGGGCACAGAACTGCGGCTTGCACTTGACCTCGACGACTTCCCCACGCTGTGTGTAGACGGCGCGGTCGCTGCCGCTGCCGTTGTTGTTCTGATACCCGGTGGGGTCGGTGTTGGTGGCAGGGTTGTTGAGGACGTACGCGTAGCGGTTGTGGTTCTGCCCGGCCATCGGGTCGGTGACGTACGGGTCCGGAGTGAGGAACCGTCGCCCCTCGGCGTCGTAGATCCGGCCGTTCATGTCGATGAACGCGTTCTCGTCCTCGTGTTCGAGCCCGGCGAAGCCGAGGCGGACCGCACCGTGGCGTTGGCGGCCCAGGGGGATCCCGACGCGGTCGGTACGGCGGCCGAACGGGTCGTAGAAGAGCTCGGCGAGGAAGTCCTCCCCGGTGCCGACCCGTCGCCCGGCGGGGTTGGTCACCACGGTCGTGGTGCCCTGGTTGTCGGTGTGGATGTACCACGGCTTGGTGGCGATGAGCGGGCCACCGGCCGCGGCCTGGACCAGGTTGACCTGTGCGACCGCTCGACCGTTGGCGACGACGGTGTGCAGGTTGTGGATCTCGCTGTTGCCGGTGCCGGCCGGCTTCCGGGTCTGGAAGATCCCTCCGATCGAGATGACGGTCTGGCCGGGATCGTGCTTGCGGACCCGGGCGCCGTCGGCGTCGTACGTGTAGGTGGTGGTGAGCTGCGGGTCGCCCCAGACGATCGATTTCGGCAAGCCGGCTTGGTTGTACGTCATGGTGCGGCGCGGGCCGGTGATCTGCCGACCGGCCGCGTCGTAGGTGTAGCGGTCGGAGTTGCGGGTGGTGAGGGCGTGCTTGGGCTCGCCGTTCTCGCCGTACTTGTAGGTGACGGTGCTGTCGGGGCGGCCGGTGGTGGCCTCTCTGGTGAGGTTGCCGGACGTGTCGTAGGTGTAGGTGGTGGCGGGCACCGCGCCGAACGCCTCCCAGGTCACGAGCCGGTTCAGGCTGTCGTAGCCGAACGTCTCGTTGCGGGACAGGCGATCGTCGCGCTTGGTCAGGTTGCGGTTGGCGTCGTGCTGGTACGTCGTGTGCTGAAGGCGCGTCTCGGCGTCGACGATGCTGCTGGTCAGCAGCCCAGTGCTGTCGCTGTAGGTGCGCGTCTCCGTGCCGCGACCGTTGTTGAACTTCGACACACCGAGCGCGCCGTCGGCGGTCCGACTCACGCCCTGCCAGTACACGGTGCCGTCGGCGGGGTTCCGCACGGTGTGGAGGTACCCGGCGGCGTTGTAGGTGTTCTCGACGCGGAATCGGTCGGCGACGCCGGGGATCCTCGGATAGGTGATGCTGGACTGCCGACCGAGGTTGTCGTAGCCGTAGCCGAGCTCGTAGGCGACACCGTCGACGGTCCAGGTCGACGTCGCGGGTCGCCCGAGACTGTCGTAGCCGTACCGGGTGAGGACGCCGTCGGCGCTGCGGGCCTGGGCCGGTTGGCCGAGCCCGTTGGCCGCGGTGTCGTACGTGCGAGTCTCGGTGCCGTCCGGTGACGTGATGGTCGTCGGCCGGCCGAGCAGGTCGCGGGTGAGCCGGGTGGTCTCACCCACGGCGGTGGTCTCGCTGGCGATCTCCCCGAACGGGTCGTACGTGGAGGTCGTCGTTCCCGACGCCGGGTCCACGTGGCGGATCTTGCGGGCCAACCTGTCGTAGGTCATCGTCTGGGCCGTGCCGTCGGGCGCGGCGGCACGGATGATCTCGCCGAACGGGCCGTACGCGAAGGAGGTCGTGAGCCAGCCGGTGGAGGCCGGATCGTCCTCGAGCCTGCTCGCGATGTCGTCGTCCACGGTCACCTTTGTCTGGCTCTTGACGCCTCGGGCGTCGGTGGTGGTCGTGGTGAGCTTGGCGTAGCCGTGGCGGACGGTCGCCCCGTCGGGTTCGACGCGGCTGAGCAGCCGGCCACGGTTGTCGTAGGTGTACGTGGTCTTCAACGTCGACACCCCCGAGGTCGACGGCCGGGTACGCGCGGCAACCTCGCCTAGGGCGTTGTAGGTGTACTTGACCCGGGACAGCGCCCCGTCGAACGCGGACGCCAACTGCGTGTCCAGCCGGCCGAACCGGTCGGTCTCGGTCGTGGTCCTCCCGCCGCCGGAGGCGGCCACCGTCGTGATGAACAGGCCGCGGTCGAACACGTGGGTAGTGCGTTCGAAGCTGCCGTCGGCACGGTTGGCCTCCCGCTCCCGGCCGAACCCGTCGTAGCGCATCGTCGCCTGCACACCGTTCGGATCCGTCGTGCTCAGCGGCACGCCGAGACCGGAGTGGTACGTGGTCCTGGTGACGTGCCCGACGGCGTTCGTCGTCGACGTCGCGAGCAGCTTGTCCGCGTCGTACCCGAACCGCGTCGTCCTGGCAGCGCCAGTCGCGCCCCGCACCGACACCGACACGACCTGACCTCGGTCGCCGTACGCGGTGGTGCTCCGCAGCAGCAGGTCGTTGTCGTCCGGTTCCGCGACGGTCTCGGTGCGCCGGCCGGCCGCGTCGTAGTCATGGGTCTCGGTGCGGTTGACGCAGGCGCCGCCACCGGGCAGGCAGCCGCGGGTCACCACGTTCCTCGGCAGCCCGAGCAGCCAGGAGGCGGTGTCGTTCTGGTAGATGGTCGTGGCGCTGGTGCGTCGACCGCCGTTCGCCTCGTTCGTGGTGCTGGTCAGGTTCCCGAAGTCGTCGTAGACGTTGGTCGTCGTGCGGATCGCGTACGGCTCGAAGGACGGGCCGCCGACCGGCCGCTCCGCCTCCGCCTCGCCCGTCTTGGTCAGCTCGACGGTGTACGAGCCGCCGGTGACCCGTCGCGCCGCGTAGGTGTTGGTGACCACCTTCCGGTACGTCGGCGCGCCCGGTGTCGGAACGGTAGTCGTGACGAGTTTCGCCAAGCGGGCAAAGGGATAGACCTCGGGTCTGAGGCCGCCGATCCGGGAGACGTTGTCGTACTCGGTGACGGTCACCCCACCGGTGACCCGGTCGGTCACCGTGTGGGTGGCGAACCCGAGCCACCCGCCACCGCGGACGTCGTTGCGAGCCGCCGTGTAGGTGTGGTCGAACACGGACCAGCGTTCGGTCGCCTCGGGATTGGTCTCCCGGTGCTGCTTCACGATGGCTCCGCCGCGGGTCACACAGATCAGCGGGTACGTGCAGGTGCCGGGCACGTGCGTGCCCCGATCGGCCAACGTGGCGTAGTCGACCTCGACCCGCTTGCCTGCCGACACCCCCGCGGAGACCATCAGATCCGGCCGGTCGCCGGTCCGCCGGTGCACGACGATCCGGTTGTCGTCGTTCGCGACGAGGTCGAGCACGTCGTCGCCGTCGATGTCGAGCGGCTGGACGTTGAAGAAGTCCGTGCCGGTCCCGTTGCCGGTCGGCCGTCCGACGTTGTGCCGCAGCGGCTCGCGGACGAAGGTGGTGCCGTTCCAGGTCCACAGATGCGCGCCGACCGAGCCGTCGTCCGGGTCACCGGGACCCGCACTGTGGAGCACGAGCACGTCCATGGCTCCGTCGCCTGTGACGTCGACCACGCGGACGCTGTTCTCCACGTCCGGGTCGGGATCGCGATAGTTGGCCGCGCGCTCGGTCCGGCTGTCGAACCCGTTGCCGCTGTTGAGCTGTGCGGCCAGTCCGTCGTAGGGGTAGATGACGTCGTCGACGCCGTCGCCGTTGAGGTCGCCGACGTGTCCGGCCACTCCGGCGTTGGGACGCACCTGTTCCAGCTGCCCGTCCGCGTCCAGGCCGAGGGTCTCGGTTCGCTCCAGGTCCGGGTTGTAGCCGAACAGCTCGACCCGGCCGTCGCCGTCGATGTCCACGGCGTTGGTGCCCAGGTTGGAGAACCGGAGCCGGTCCGTCCGGACGGCCGGCCGCCACCGCGACACTCCCGCCTGTCCGGTGTTCAGCCGGTAGTACCAGCCCCCACGACCACCGTCGGCTGGCGGGTTGAGGAACGTCGCCGAGACGTAGTCGGGCATGCCGTTGCCGTCGAGGTCGGCGAAGTAGGCCTCGTCCGGCTTGTCGTCCGCGCGCCCCTGGTCGACGTCCACCGACTCGACGAGCTTCAGCCCGTCGGAGGCGTAGAGCCGCAGCTCGCGACGCGACGGTTCACCCGGCGCGGCGGTCTCCACCTCGAGGAGGACGTCCAGCATCCCGTCGCGGTTGACGTCGGTGGTCTGGATCCCCTCGGGATCGTCCGGCAGCTTGCGGGGCAGCCCCGCGGGCACCGGCGCGCCGAACCCGGTCCCGGTGCTGTACCGGATCTTCCAGTTGAGCCCGCTGTCGACGTAGAGCAGGTCGTCCCGCCCGTCGCCGTTGACGTCGCCGGGGATCACCCGGCCGCGGACGTCGGTGATGCTGGTCGACCGTACGTCGAAGTCGAAGCTGCCCAGGGACCACTCGAAGGTCTGCGGCAGCTTGCACACGTTCTCGCGGTCGCACTCTTCGACCTCGCTCAACAGGCTGCGTCCGGTCACCGAGTCGGAGGTCGTCGGCTCGTAGCCCAGGTTGTACGTGCGCAGCATCTCCTGCTGACCGCCCTCGGGACCGGCCCACATCTGGATGCTGCTCAGCCGCCGCTGGAACCAGGTGTGCACACCCGACTCGTACGTCTCCGCGCGGTCCGGGCGACTTTCGTAGCCGAAGCGCACCGAGCGATTGGGCCCGTAGTCGATCCTCGACGGCCCGGCTTCCACCGGCCACCGGGCGGCCTCGCCGTTCTCCAGCCGGGCGTACTGCACCGTGACGGCGTTGCCGCTGCGGTCTTCCACCCGGTTGAGCATCCAGCCGGCCGTCACCCGCTGGTCGGACACCGGCTCGAGTCCCGTGGAGCCGAGGCCTCTCAGCTGGAACGCCGCAACCCGCGCGCGGTTGGTCGCGTCCTCCTGGCCGAGGGTCAGGATCCGTCCGCTCTTCTCCCACACCTTGAAGTGGTCGGGAACTCCGTCCTGCATGCCGAACGCCACGATCCGCGAGTGGGTCTCCCGTTCGGTGCGGTACTCGCGCTCCGCGCCGGTCTGGGCGCCGACCGGCAGCAGCCGGTTTCCGTCCAGGCAGAACGCGTCCGCGGTCGTGTACTGCACGGACTCGGCATGTCCGTCCTGGGCCGGGGTCCGCCCGCAACGCGCGATCTGGGCCAGTCCGTCGAGGCGCCACCCGACGCCGACGGGCCCGTTGCCGGCCTTGCTGTCGTAGCGCAACGCCAGCTTGGGCTGGAGACCGCCGCGGCCTTCGGGCATCCACAGCGGGACGTCGTACAGCGCTGAGCCGTCCGGACTCACCGAGAACGATCCCGGCGTCCAACCCATCAGCGGAGCACTCCTGACCAGACCGCCTGGGGGCACCGCGGCCGCCGCCACGCCCGTGCCGCTTCCCCACGAGCCCGTGGAGTTCGACGAAGCGGAGCTCGCGAACATCCCGGGCAGGGCCAACGCGAGTGCCACCGCGAGGGCAACGAACCGGAGACCCCGGCGTCGATGCCATGGTTGTTCTCTGTGCCTGCCGTTCATTTCCATCCCCTGTCGTTCTTCTCAGTCCTGAGCTGAACGGGCAGCATCGCCAACGGGGCTTCGGTAAAGTTTCGGAACTCTTGCGACCGATGACCGCACGGAACATTTCGGTACGGAAAGGGAAAGGTGGGCATCGACTTCCGCCTGCTCGGTGAGGTCGCGGCCTACCTTGACGGCCGGCCGCTCGACCTCGGGCATCGTCGGCAGCGTGGCGTGCTGGCCGTTCTCGTCGTCGACGCCAACCGGCCGGTGACCTCCGACGCGCTGATCGATCGCGTCTGGGCCGACCGCCCACCGCGGCATGCCCGTACGGCCTTGTCCGGATATGTCTCCCGACTCCGGAAGATCCTGGCCGCCGACCTCCGGATCAGGCTCGACCGCCATCCGGGCGGGTACCAGCTCACCCTCGACGCCGAGACGGTGGACCTGCACCGGTTCTCCGGCCTCGTCGCCCGCGCGACGGCCTCGACGGCGGCCGACACCGACGACTCGCCGGCAGACCTGTTGGACGAAGCGCTGGAGCTGTGGCACGGTCCCGCGCTCGGCGACCTGGACACCCCGTGGGCGCGGGAAGCCCGCGCGGTGCTCGAGGCCGCGAGGTACGCGGCCGAACGGGACCGCTGCGACATCGCCCTCGACGAGGGTCAGCACGAGGCTCTGCTCGGTGGGCTGAGCGCGACTGCCGAAGCCCATCCGTTGGACGAGCGACTGGCCGGCCAGCTGATGCTGGCTCTCTACCGGAGCCGGCGGCAGGCCGACGCATTGCGCCACTACGCGCGGGTCCGCTCGGCTCTCGCCGACGAGCTCGGCGTGGACCCCGGCCCCGAGCTGCAGGCCTTGCACGGCAAGATCCTCTCCGCGGCGCCGGAGCTCGCGTGGTCCGCCGCTGGCGGTGGACGTACGCCGGTTCCGCAGCAGCTACCCGCGGCTCCGCGCCGATTCTCCGGCCGGCAGGGCGAGCTCGCGTGGCTGGACCGTGCGCTCTCCGAGCAGAGCCGCGCCGGTGCGGGGACGACCGTCTCGGTCGTGACGGGGACCGCGGGCGTCGGCAAGTCGGCGCTTGCCCTGGCCTGGGCCTCTCGCGTCCGTGGCCAGTTCGGCGACGGGCAGCTGTACGCCGATCTGCGCGGGTACGCGGCCTCGCCCGCCGTGGACGCGTTCGAGGCGGTGGCCGGTTTCCTGCGCGCTCTGGGCGTCGCCAGCCACCGGATCCCCAGCACCTTGGCGGAAGCCTCGGCCCTGTATCGCACTCTCCTCGCCGGCAAGCGGATGCTCGTCGTGCTCGACGACGCCCGCAGCGCCGAGCAGATCCGGCCGCTGATTCCCGGCAGCCCCGATTCTTGCGTGCTGGTCACCAGCCGTGAGTCGCTCAGCGGTCTCGTCGCCCGGGACGGTGCCGGGCAGCTGCGGCTGGACGTCCTGTCGAAGGACGAGGCGGTCGACCTGCAATCGGCGATCCTCGGCCCGGCTCGGGTCGCCGCCGAACGGGAGGCCGCAACGGCGCTCGCGGAGCTCTGCGCGCGGCTTCCGCTGGCGATCGGGATCGCGGCGGCGCGGCTACTGGCCGACCCCAGCCGTACCTTGGCCAGCGAGGTCGCCGAGCTGCAATCCGATCGTCGGCTCGACCTGCTCCGGATCCCCGAAGACGAGGACACCGCCGTTCGGATCGTGTTCGAACGCTCGTATGCCGCGCTCGATGCACAGGCACGTCGACTCTTCCGTCTCCTCGGCCTGATCCCGCTCGTCGACGCCACGGCGCCCACCGCGGCCGTCCTGCTCGATGCCCCGATCGAGGTAGCGGCCGGGTTGCTGGACAGGCTCGCCGCGGCACATCTTCTCGGCGTGCCCCAGCCGGGTCGCTTCGCGTTCCACGACCTCCTGCGTCTCTACGCCCGTGAGCGCGCTCAGCTGGAGGAAGCCCCGGCGGAGCTCGCGGCCGGCGCGGGCCGACTCCTGCTCGCGTACCACCGGACTGCCGATGCCGCCGATCGGATCCTGCATCCCGAACGGATCAGGCTGCCGCTCGGGGAGGAGGGCGGAGCACCCCTGCTCGTGCTCACCGACCCCGCCGGATCGCTCGACTGGTTCGACGCCGAACGCGCCAACCTCATGGTCGCGCTCCGGTTTGCCTCCGAGCACGGCCCGCCGTCCTCGGTCTGGGGACTGGCGCACTCGCTGCGGGGGTACCACCAGCTGCGCATGCACGTCGGCGACTGGCGGACCGCCGGCACTCTCGCCCTCGCTGCGGCCGCCGAGGGCGCGGACGACCGCGGCCTGGTGGCAGCGCAGCTCAGTTTCGCAAGGCTGCACGAGCGTCTGGGCGAGTTCCCGCAGGCGGAGCAGCAGTCGACCCGCGCCCTTGCGTTGTCGCGCCGATGCGGCTGGCTGGAGGCAGAGGCCGCGGCTCTGTCCGACCTCGGAAGCCTCAGTCGCCTCACCGGCCGCCCCGACGACGCCGAGACGTACAGCAGTCAGGCCCTGGATGTCGCCCGCCGGACGGGGAATCCCATGTTGATCGCGAGCAGGCTGATCAACAAGGGAAACCTCCATGCCGAGGCCGGCCGGCTGGCTCAGGCCCGGAACCTCTATCTCGAGGTGCTGCCGATCTTCCGGTCGAACCGTTCGCGCTCCGGTGAGGCAACTGCGCTCGCCTGCCTCGGCGAGTGCGCACTGCTACTGGGAGACCTCCCCGCGGCGGTCGAACACTTCACCGAGGCGTCCCAGCTGAACCGCACACTCGGCAACCGTGGCCTGGCGGCGGACAACCTGCGCTCGCTCGCGGTGACTCATGCCGAGACCGGTCGCCTCGCCGAGGCCGTCGGGCTCGCGGAGACAGCGCTGTCGGAGTCCAGGCAGACGGGCGATCGGCGGTACGAGGCCGACTGTCTCAACGCGCTGGCGACCGCGCAGCGCAGGCTGGGCGATCCTCGGCAGGCGGCCGAGTCGCATCGGCTCGCCCTCGACCTCAGCCGCGAGATCAACGCCTCGCGGCACGAGGTCGCGGCACTGATCGGGCTGGCACAGTGCGGTCTGGTCCTTGGACATCCCGGCCCGGCAGTCGACCACGCGGAACAGGCGGTCGCCCTGGCACAGCGCGGCGGCTTCCGGCTCCTCGCCGGGCCGGCCCTGGCAGCCCTCGGCCAGTCGCGGCTCGCTCTGGGCAACCGCCAGGAAGCCATCGACGCGGTCGACCAGGCGCTCGTCGTCCTGCGCGGCACCGGCCAACGGCTCGGCGAAGCGCGCGCCCTCATGGTCCTGGGCATGGCGGCCGAGGTCGGCGGCGACCTGTCGGCCGCGCTCGGACATTGGCGTACGGCCCTCGACCTGTTCCTCGAGATCGGCGCCCCCGAGACCGAAGACGTACGCTCCACCATCGCGCACGCCGTCGATGCAAGCCCACGTTGACACGCTGCGGAACCGGCCGAGCAGCTACCAACCGCCGCCGACCGGCTGCTTCACCGTCACGTTGAGCCGGTTGTAGAAGTTGGTCAACGAGATCCAAAGGATCAACGTGGCCAGCTGGTTCTCGTCGAAGTGGTCCGCGGCGTCGTTCCACACGTCGTCCGGCACCGGGTCCGACCGGTCGCTCAAGCGGGTCACCGACTCGGCGAGCGCGAGGGCCGCACGTTCCTCGTCGCTGAAGTACGGCGCGTCCCGCCAAGCAGCCACCGCGAGGAGCCGTTCGGCGGAAACGCCAGCCTGGGAAGCCGACTTGGCACCGGAGTCGACGCAGAAGCTGCACCCGTTGATCTGACTAGCCCGTAGGTGCACGAGCTCGAGGATCGCCGGAGCGACGACGCCCTTTCGGGTCGCCTTGACGATCGTGTTGATGCCCTGCAGCGCGTCGGGAACGAAGGCGACGGGGTTCTTCATCCGAACGGTCATGAGGTCCTCTTCTCTCAGCCTGGTTCAGTGTTCTCATCCCACTGACGGATTCCGGCGGAGAAGTGTGACCGCTCGACTCAGCCCGCTTCGTCCTCCCAGTTGGCCGCGTTCTTCTTGCTCGGCTGGACGCGCGGCGGCTCGCCCGGCATCTTCGGGTAGTCCGGCGGGTATGGCATCTCGCCGAGGCCGTGGTCGCGCTCGTCGCGTTCGACCATCTCCATCAGCGGCTCGATGCTGTAGCCCTCGCGGACGACGTCGGCGTGCGGGTCGCCGATCTCGGCGAACCGCTTCGGGAGCGTGACGACGTCGAAGTCCTGCGGCATCACGTCGTCGAGCTCGTCCCAGCGCAGCGGCGCGCTCGTCGTGGCGCGCGGGTTGGCGCGGATGGAGTACGCGGAGGCGATCGTACGGTCGCGGCACATCTGGTTGAAGTCGATGAAGATGCGTTCGCCGCGCTCCTCCTTCCACCAGCTCATCGTGACCTCGTCGGGCAGGCGGCGTTCCAGCTCGCGGCCGAGCGCGATGAGGGCGCGGCGGGCTTCGACGAACGTCCAGCGCGGCTCGATCGGCACGTACACGTGCAGGCCGCGGCCGCCGGAGCTCTTCGGGAAGCCGTCCATGCCGAGCTCCTGCAGCAGGGCGCGCAGGTGCGGGGCGACCTTGACGGCGTTCTTGAAGTCGGTGCCGGGCTGCGGGTCGAGGTCGATGCGCAGTTGGTCGGGGCGGTCGACGTCGGCGCGGCTGACCGGCCAGCAGTGGAACGTGAGCGTGCCGAGGTTGGCGGCCCAGGCGACGACCGCGATCTCGGTCGGGCAGACCTCGTCGGCGGTGCGGCCGCTGGGGAACGCGATCGTGACGGTCTCGACATAGTCGGGAGCACCCTTGGGGACGCGCTTCTGGTAGAACGCGTCGCCTCTGTTGTCACCGCGGGTGGAGAGCTTGGCACCTTCGAAGACGCCGCCGGGCCAGCGCTCGAGCGTGGTGGGTCGGTGCTTGAGGGCGCCGAGGATGCCGTCGCCGACGGAGACGAAGTAGTTCACCACGTCCCGCTTGGTGAATCCGCGCTCGGGGAAGTAGACCTTGTCCGGGTTGGAGATGCGTACGGTCCGGCCTTGGACCTCGATCTCCTCGTACGGCGTCGCCATGCCTCGCACGCTAGCGCACGAAAGGCGGGGCAGGCGCCTCGTGTGGAGGTCCTGCCCCGCCTTCGTGACGTCTTCGCGTCGGTCGGCTAGACCGAGCCGCCGATCACCGGCGGCGGGGCGTCGTCATCGTCGTCGCCCGTCCAGACGTTCTCGTCCTCTTCCAGCCAGGTGTTGCGTTCCTGCTCCTGCTCCTGGCCAGCACCAGCACCGCCGCCGCCACCCATCATCGGCGGCATCATCCCGCCACCAGCGGTCAGGCCGCGCCCGGCACCAGCCCCGGCTCCGGCGAGCCCGCCAGCGCCCACGCCACCACCGACGCCGGCACCCGCACCGGCCGCACCGGCTCCGGCGCCACCGGCACCGAGCCCGCCCGGGCCGCTGCCAGGACCGCCGGCGCCCGGGGCGTTGATGCCGCCCGTGCCCGCACCGGCCCGCGCTGTCTCAGTACCGGTGTCGACACCCCCACCGCCGCCGGGATAGCCGGAACCACCGGAGCCACCGGTGCCGGTGTCCTTCCAGTCGGGGATACCGTCGCCGTCGTCGTCGGTGTCCTTCCAGTCGGGGATACCGTCGCCGTCGTCGTCGGTGTCCTTCCAGTCCGGAATGCCGTCGCCGTCGGAGTCGGTGTTGCCCCCCGGCCCATCCGGTCCGCCAGGACCGCTGGGGTCGTTCGGGTCCGGGAGGTCCGGCCGGCCCGGGTCGTCGGGGTCCGGGACGTTCGGGTCGTCGGGGTCCGGGATGTTCGGGTCATCCGGATCGGGGATCTCGGGCCTACCCTCGTCCGGATCCGGGATGTCCGTCGGGTCCGGCGGGTCCGGCGGGGTCGGCGGGGTCGGCGGGTCGGGGAACGGGTTCTCGGTGCCCGGGCTACCGGGCACCGAGCCCGGTCCACCAGGACCACCAGGACCACCAGGACCACCGGGGCCGTCAGGCTTGAGCGACAGCTGTGGCGCCTGGGGAGCAGTAGGCAGGTTGGAGCCCGCTTCCGACAAGGCGTCGGCGTAGTTCCGAGCCGTCGTCTTGCAGGTCTCTTCCTGCTCGGAGTTCATCCGATACCCGTAGAAGACCTTCTGGTGATCTTCCCACTGGTCCGGCACGGTGTAGGAGTAGAGCGGGCCGTCGCTGACCTCCTTGGTCTTGACGTGCCATTCCCCGAACTTGCCCTTCATCTCGTCCGAGGAGATGCCGCCCTTGAAGACCGTGTTGTCGTCGCGGACCTCGTACATGTCGACGCCGATGCCGCCCTTGGAGTAGCTCTTGACCCACCAGCCCTTGTTGTCGCCGTTGTCGGCGTACCACGGCATGGCCGGGAGCTTGCCAGGCGAGTCGTTCGTGAACGACTCGATCTGGTCCAGGACGAGCCTGAGGTTCTCCGTGTAGCTCTTGGCGTTCGAGTTGGTCTCGGTCTGAGGGAACGGGTTGCCGTCGTCCGGCGGAGGCGGCGGGGTCGGTTCGGGGTACTTCGGGCCGTCGGCCATGTGGGCGATCTGACGGGCGAAGTAGATGATCTGCTCGCCCTTCTGGCGGAACGAGGTCGCCGCCTCGCCCTTCCAACCGCCCTCGCTGTCCATCAACCGCTCGAGGCCACGTTTGATCTCTTCGGCAATGTGGTTGGCCGCGTCGCCGACCTTCGTCCACTCTTCCTTCGTGAGCTGGACGTACCACTTGTCAGGGCGGTGCTCGGGCCTTTCGACACCGTCCATGTTCCACGACTTGAGGTGGGTCAGGATCGTCTTGTGATCCATCGCGTTCAGGCTGGGCTTTGCCATCGTGAGACCTCCTGCCTAAGCCGCCGGGACGGGAGGCGTCCCGCCTGGAGGGGTCTGTCCGGGCACGCCACCGGGGCTCATCTCCTGGGCGAGGATCGCATCGATCTGGCCGATCTTGGCGTCGCTCAGCGCCTCGGCGTTCCGGTACTTCTCGGCGATCTTCTTGCTGCCCTCACCGAAGGTCTCGAGCAACTGATAGAGCGCGCCGAACGTCTGACGGAGCTGGGTGCGCTTCCCGTTGTACGACGTGAGCCACTGGTCGCCTTCGGTGGTGTCCCCCGGCTCAGGGAAGTACGTCGAGCCTCGGTCGGCCTCGAGTATTTTCATGGGCGCGCCCTGCGGCTCCGCCCAGTAAGTCGCGAGCTCCTTCATGAACTTACCGAACGTTTCGATATTGCCCGGATCCACTTGAGTCGTCATCGCTCAGACTCCCCGTCCTTCTCCTAGTTCACCTTCGGCGTCCGCACCACCACGGTGGTCGAAACCACCGGCGAGAACGTTACGCGAGTGGTCAGACGTCGTGCAGGGACGGTCGGCTCCCGCTGTGGATAACTTCACGTTCACCCGCGGGCCTTCCTCAGGCAGCGCCGCGCTGGTAGGAACTGCGGGTCAGCCCGTGTCCGGTTCGAGGAGTATGCCCATGCCGTTTCCCCGTCTCCGGCCCCTCGCGGCCGTCGCCACCACGGTCGCGCTGGGTTTCTCCGGAGTGGCGTTGGGTTCGGTGCCGGCCACCGCGGCGTCCGCGGAGCTGATGATCGGCGAGGTCTACGGCGGAGGGGGCAACAGCGGCGCGGCGTACGTGAACGACTTCGTCGAGCTCGTCAACCGCGGCACGCAGCGGGTCAGCCTCCAAGGGCTGTCGCTGCAGTACGGCGCGGCCGGCGGGTTCCTCGGCGGCGGCGGTACGCCCGGCTCGGGCAGCCTCAAGGTCGACCTCCAAGGCACGGTCGCGCCGGGCAAGACGTTCCTCGTCCAGCTCGCCGCCGGCTCCGGCAACGGCGCCGCGCTGCCGCCTCCGGACCAGGCCAGTACGGCCATCAACCTGTCCGGCACGAACGGCAAGCTCGCGCTCGTCCGTTCCACGGCTGTCCTCGCCTGCGGCAACGCCTGCGCGACCGACCAGGCGGTCGTCGACTTCCTCGGGTACGGCAACGCCAACGACGCCGAGGGCCAGCCGGCCCCGGCGACCGCCAACGCGACGTCGTCCAGCCGCGGCGCCGGACCGGACACCGACGACAACGCGACGGACTTCAGCACCGGCGCGCCCACGCCGACCAACTCCGGCGGCACCGATCCCGGACCGGGCGACCCGCTCGAGCACACGATCCCGCAGATCCAGGGCCCCGGGCACCTCTCCCCCGACGACACCAAGCTGGTGAAGACGAAGGGCGTCGTCTCCGCGCGCAAGTTCGACGGCTACTGGCTGCAAGACCCGGCGGGCGATGGGAACGAGCTCACCTCCGACGGCATCTTCGTCTACACCGAGGCCGCCGGCGCCAAGCCGAACGTCGGCCAGACCGTCGAGGTCGTGGGCAAGGTCGACGAGTTCCGCCCCCGTTCGGCGACCGGGCCGAACCTCAACCTCACCGAGCTCACCAACTCCAAGTTCACCGTCCTCCCCGAGACGAACCCGGTCCCCGCTCCGGTCCTCATCGGCCCCGGTGGGCGCGTGGCGCCGGCGCAGAGCACCGACAGCGGACCGACGACACGTTCGGACATCGAGCTGCCCGGCGCCGAGTTCCTCCCGCAGCGCGACGCGGTCGACTTCTACGAGGCCCTCGAGGGCATGCTGGTCCAGGTCCGCGACGCCCGCGTGGTCGCGGCGCGCAACGACTTCGGCGAGCTGGTCGTCCTGCCCGGTGGCACGGTCGCTTCCGCGTCGACGCCGTCCGGCGGCGTCCTCTACGCGTACGGCCAGCCCAACTCCCAGCGCCTCACGGTCGACGACGAGATCATCTACCAGCAGATGCCGGTGGCCAACGTGGGCGACACGTTGCCGGGCGTCGTGAGCGGGCCGCTGTCGTACGACTTCGGCATGTTCCGCGTCTTCCCGACAGCCGCGCCGACCGTGCGGGCGGGTGGGCTGAAGAAGGACGTCTTCAGCGCCACGCCCCGCACCGACGAGGTCACGGTCGCGACGTTCAACGTGGAGAACCTCGACCCGAACGACCCGGCGGAGAAGTTCGACCGCCTCGCGTCGACGATCGTCGACAACCTCGGCTCGCCCGACATCCTCGGCCTGGAAGAGGTGCAGGACAACACCGGCGCGGAGTGCCCGAACGGGCCGTCGCCCTCGTGACGGCGGACGCGTCGTCGCCGCCGACCAGACGCTCGACAAGCTGGTCGCTTCCATCGCGGCTGCCGGCGGGCCCACGTACGAGTGGCGCGAGATCTACGCCGCAGAACCTCACCGACGGAGGCGAGCCGAGCGGCAACATCCGGGTCGCGTTCCTGTTCCGTACGGACCGGGGCGTGCGTTTCGTGGACCGGCCGGGTGGCTCGGCGACGTCGCCGTCGGCGTCACGAAGATCCGGGGCAAGGTCGCCATGACGCAGTCGCCCGGGCGGATCTCCCCGACGTTGGCGGCGTGGAACTCGTCGCGGAAGCCGCTGGCGGGCGAGTTCACGTTCCGCGGCCAGAAGCTGTTCGTGGTCGCGAACCACTTCAACTCCAAGGGCGGCGACGAGTCGCTGATGGGCCGCTGGCAGCCGCAGAAGCGCAGGTGCGAGACGCAGCGACACCAGCAGGCGCGGCTCGTGAACGGCTTCGTACAGTCGCTGCTCGCCGTCGACTCCTCGGCGCGGGTGGTCGTGCTCGGGGACATCAACGACTTCGAGTTCTCCGAGACCACCGCGCTGCTGGAGGCGGGCGACGCGCTGGTCGACCTGCCGCAGGAGCTGCCGGCGGCGGAGCGATACTCGTACGTGTTCGAGGGCAACTCGCAGATGCTCGACCACATCCTGGTCAGCCGTTCGCTGATGGGCGTCCGCAAGCCCGGACCCTGGCCCCCGGCACCGTCGCCGGACAGCGGGATCCGCGCGTACCAGATCGTGCACGTGAACGCCGACTTCCACGACCAGGTCAGCGACCACGACCCCCAGGTCGTCCGGCTCTGGCGCTACACGTGCGCGCCGTAAGGGGTTCGTAGCTTGCCTGGGCGGTCGTACGCGCGTAGCGTGGAGGTATGACGGATCAGACACCGCGAAGGTCGAGAAGAGCGACGAGGAGTGGCGGGAGCAGCTGACGCCTGCCGGAGTACCACGTGCTGCGCGAGGCCGGCACCGAGCGGCCGTACGCCGGCGAGTACGCCGACAGAAGACCACCGGCGTCTACGACTGCCGGGCCTGCGGGGCCGAGCTGTTCCGCAGCGACACGAAGTTCGACGTCGCACTGCGGCTGGCCGTCGTTCTTCGCCCCGCGGCCGAGGACCGCGTCAGCTACATCGAGGACCGCGCGATGGGCATGGTCCGCACCGAGGTCCGGTGCGCCCGCTGCGACTCCCACCTCGGCCACGTGTTCGACGGCGAGGGGTACGACACGCCGACCGACCGGCGCTACTGCATCAACTCGATCTCGCTCCGCTCGAACCCACGGAGGTCCGATGACGATTCCTGAGATCCCTGAGCCCGAGGAGGAAGAGCGAGAGAAGAAGGCGCCGGAGGAGCCCGATCTGGACCTGCCAGACTCGGAGATCCCGGACCCGAAGCTGCCCGACTCGGACCTGTTGCTGCCCGACGACGAGCTGGGCGGCGACCACTCCAAGCCTCGGAAGCAGACGCGATGACCGCGGTGGTGAAGGACAACCCGAGCGAGGAACGGTTCGAGGTCTACGACGGCGACGAGCTGGCCGGCTCGCTCTTCTACGAGCCCCGCGGCGAGGCGCTCGCGCTGATCCACACCGAGATCGAGCCCGCGTTCAATGGCCGGGGACTCGGCTCGGTACTGGTACGCCGGACGCTGGAGCAGCTCCGCGAGCGAGGCGTGAAGCTGATCCCGCTCTGCCCGTTCGTCCGGTCGTGGATGGAGAAGCACCCGGAGTACGACGACCTCAAGGCCTGACCGATGCTGCCAACCTCGAGGTCGAGGTCTACGGGCGTCGTGACAGTCGGCCTCCGGCGAGGCTGTGGTCGTCACGGGCGGGATGAAGCCTGGGTTGGCGCTTCCGCTGCGGAGCCCCCCTCGGGAGATCACGCAGCGCCGTCACTAGGGCTCATGATCGTGAAGCGGCCCACTCGACCGGGACCGGTGTGGCACTGTGAAAGCGTGAGCGATCCCGTTGACGAGCGGCCGGCCCGGATTGCGATCGTCGGCGCGGGGCCGGCGGGGATCTATGCGGCCGATGCTCTGGTGCGGTCCGGCGTTCCCGTCTCGATCGACGTTCTCGAGCACCTCGCCACGCCGTACGGGCTCGTCCGGTACGGCGTCGCTCCCGACCATCCCAAGACGCGCACCATCGCCGCCGTGCTCGGCCGGATGCTCGACGCGCCGCAGGTGAGGTTCCTCGGCAACGTCGCGTACGGCGCGGAGCTCGACCTCGCCACGATCAAGAGTCACTACGACGCCGTGATCTACGCGGTCGGCGCCGCCGACGGAAGACGGCTCGGCATCGAGGGCGAGGACCTGCCCGGCAGCCTGTCCGCCACCGCGTTCGTCGAGTGGTACAACGACCACCCCGACTGCACGGTCGACGTCGACCAGCTCCTCAAAGCGAGAGCGGTCGCCGTGATCGGCGCGGGGAACGTGGCGATCGACGTCGCCCGTGTCCTCCTCGCCAGCAGGGAACGGTTGGCGAAGGGCGACGTGTCCGACGAGGTCCTCGACGCCCTCCACCAGGCCAAGGTCGAGGAGGTGCATCTCGTCGCCCGCCGCGGCCCGGTCGAGGCGAAGTTCACCACGCTGGAGCTCAGGGAGCTGGGAAACCTCGAAGGAGTCGACGTCCGAGTCGACCCCGCCGACATCCCCGTCGACGACCCTCCCGACGCCCCACGGCGCGTACGTAGCAACCTCGCCGTCTTCCGCGACTGGGCAACCCGCCCACCCACCGACGCACCGAGACGCCTCCACCTGCACTTCTGGCGACGGCCCATCGAGATCCGAGGCGACGAGAACGGCATCTCCGAGGTCGTCCTCGACGGCCAGGAATCCCTTGACGTACAGGCGATTCTCGCCGCCGTCGGCTACAAGGGCCGCCCGCTCGCCGACCTGCCTTTCGACGACAGCACCGGCACCCTCCCGAACGTCGAAGGAAGGGTGGTCGACGACACAGGCGCCGTCATCCGAGGCGTCTACGCGGCCGGCTGGATCAAGCGCGGCCCGTCCGGCGTCATCGGCACCAACAAGGGAGACGCCGCCGAGACCGTACGGTCGTTGCTCGAAGACCTGCCACAGCTCACCCCGGCGCCAGAGCCCGAGCAGGAAGCGGTCGACGCACGGCTCAGGTCGAGCGCTCCCCCGGCAGCACTTCCCGCAACACCTCAGCCGCTCGCATGAGCTCGGCCTGCAAGGGCTCGAGAGCACGTACGTCGTCCGGCTGATCGCCCGAGTACACCGGCCGGACCTCGAACGCCAGATCGAGAATCTCCTCGCGCGAAAAGGCACGCGCCCGCAGCAGCCGAGCCTCGCCGGACAGCATGCGGTACTCCGACACGCGTCCTCGCCAACCAGGGTTGGACATCCGCTCGGTGTTCTCCGTCATCGCGGCAACCACCTTGTCGAGCACCGACTCCAGCTCGTGCAGCTGAGCCTTCCGCGCCTCGACGTCCAACGTCACCGGCCCGGGCAACGAGGAGTCGTCGCCGCCGAGCAACCGCTTCAGCCAGCTCATGGCAGCGTCCCGAGCAACTCGACGACCGAGGTGCGCCGGCCGGTATAGAACGGCACTTCCAACCGCGTGTGCGCCCGCGCCTTCGCGCTGCGCAGGTGCCGCATCAGGTCGGTGATCCGGTACAGCTCGTCCGCCTCGAACGCCAGCATCCACTCGTAGTCGCCGAGCGAGAAAGACGCCACGGTGTTCGCTCGGACGTCGGGGTACTCGCGCGCCATCATTCCGTGCTCGGCGAGCATCGCCCGCCGTTCCTCGTCCGGCAGCAGGTACCACTCGAGCGAGCGCACGAACGGGTACACACTGACGTACCGCCGCGCCTCCTCCCCCGCGAGGAACGCCGGGATGTGGCCCTTGTTGAACTCCGCCGGCCGGTGCAGCGCGAGCTGGGACCAGACCGGGTCGAGCCGGCGGCCGAACGCCGTACGACGGAACCGGTTGTACGCCTCCTGCAGGTCGTCCGAGCTCGGCGCGTGCCACCAGATCATCACGTCGGCGTCGGCGCGGATGCCGGACACGTCGTACGTGCCGCGGATCACGACGTCCTTCGCCCGAGTTGGGCGAACAGCTCCTCGACCTCGCCGGCCAGCCCAGCACGGTCCCCGTCGCCGAGCGGATCCCGCAGCCGGAACACCGACCACATCGTGTAGCGGATCAGGTCGTTGAGCTCGCGGGCCTTCGGTCGAGCGCTGTCGGTCATGTCGCCATTCTCTCCGGCTGGCCGACGGACGCCAGCACCTGGTCGGCGGCGGCCCGCGCCGTGGCGATGCAGGCGGGGATGCCGACGCCGTCGTACGCGGCACCCGCGACGGCCAGCCCAGGCTGTGCGACGACGGCGGCGCGGATCCGTTCGACCGCCGCCTTGTGACCGACGCCATACTGCGGCAGCCCACCGCCCCACCTTGCGACGTGCCAGGCGATCGGCTCACCGATTCCGATGGCCTCGCTGAGGTCGGCAGCCGCTCCGCTGGCGAGATCCTCGTTCGTACGTTGGAGATCCGCCTCCTCACCGAGCCGCCCCACGGACGTACGGACGACGACCGCGTCGGCCGAACGATCCGAAAGCCAGCCCCACTTGGCAGAGGAGAACGTCGCCGCCTTGATCAGCCGGCCCTCCCGCGGCGGCACCAGAAACCCCGAACCCTCAACGCCAGCAGGGAAATCCATCCGGCGGTAGAGCAGCGCGATCGTCGCCATGCTCGCGTACTCGATCCGCGCCAGCTCCGCCGAGGCCGCCGGCGCGATGTCGGCGAGCAACCGACCGCCGGTGTCGCCGGGCAGGCCAGGACGACGGCGTCGGCGGTCAGCTCCTCCGGCGCGTGCCGCGAGCCGACGACGAGCCGCCAGCCGGTCTCGGTGCGATGCAGCTCGCGGACGAACGTTCCCAGCCGCACCTCCGTGCCGGAAAGCACCGCCGGGACGAGCTGACCCACTCCCCCGTCGAGGCCCGCGAACACCGGCTGGTCGCTCGCCGGGGCGGAGGCCTTCGCCTGGGCGACCGCGTGCAGCAGCGACGGATCGCGCCGGGCGAGCGCGTAGAGCTGCGGCACCGTCGCCTCCAGCGAGAGCCGGTCGGCGTGGCCGGCATACACGCCGCCGAGCAGCGGCTCGACGACGCGGTCGACGAGCTCGCGGCCCAACCGTCGGGCGACGAACGGGCCGACTGCCACGTCCTCCGTCAGCTCGCCCAGCTGCTCGGCCTCCACCCGGGCGAGGCCCTCCGGCGTGAGTACGTCGCTCGACTCGAGCGCGGCGAGATCGCCCGGAATGCCCATGATCGTGCCGGCGGGGATCGGCTTGAGCGCGTTGCCGATCCAGAGGTTCGCGGTAGTCGTGGCCGGATGCGTCAGCTGGTCGCCGAGGCCGACCTCGCGGGCGAGCGCGACGGCTTCGGGGCGCCGGTTCAGCATGGCCTCGGCGCCGGTGTCGACCGGGATGCCCTCGAGCTCGACCGTGTGCAGCTTGCCGCCGACCCGTTCGGCGCCGTCGAGCACGGTGACGTCCGCGCCCGAGCGACGCAGGAACCAGGCCGTGGCGGCGCCGGAGATCCCAGCACCGATGACGATCACGTGCGGCATGCCTCCACCTTGGCACGTTGCGACCAAGTCGTGACCTCCGGGCACAACCTCTCGGGGCCCTCCCGCGTCTGAGGTGCATCGAACGCTTCTGGGGAGGCCAATGCCATGCGTAGGACTCGACCGTTCCTGATCGCCGCAGCTTGCGGGGCTGCCGCGCTTGCGCTGGCGGCGGGCTGCAGCGGTGCCGCCACCAACAGCGCGAGACAGTCGAGCGGTGAGGGCGGTTCCGCCGGCGTACCCCTCGCCGGCGGCGCCGACCAGGCGGCGCCCAAAGCGCCGCAGGACAACGCTGCCGGTGCGCCGGCACCGGACGCCAAGCAGCCGGCGAACCGGCCGCGGATCCAGATCCGCGAGCGCGCGATCATCCGTACCGGCACGATCCACATCGAGGTCGCGAACGTCCAAGCGGCCAACGACCGGATCGCCACCCTGGTCGGCGGCGAGGGCTATGTCTCGTCCGAGCAGAGCACGACCGACGAGAACGGCAAGGTGAGCACGATCCAGCTCGTGCTGCGCGTCCCGGTCGCCGACTTCGACCGCGTACGTGCCGGCGTGCGAAAGCTCGGCGCGAAGGTCCTGGACGACAAGCACAACGCCCAGGACGTCACCGACGAGGTCGTCGACGTCGAGAGCCGGATCGCGAGCCAGCAGAAGAGCATCGAGCGGCTGCGCGCGTTGATCGGCCAGGCCAAGACGGTCGGCGAGGTCGTGCAGGTCGAGACCGAGCTCACCTCGCGCGAGGCCGAGCTGGAGTCGTTGCAGGCCCGCCAGTCGGCGCTGGCATCTCAGTCCTCGCTGTCGACGTTGAGCGTGATGCTCTCCGCGCCTCCGAAGGAGCAGGTGGACGTCGAGCCCGACGACAACCTCGGCTTCCTGTCCGGGCTTACCGACGGCTGGAACGCGTTCGTCGGCACCGTCCAGGTGATCTTGACAGTGGTCGGTGCGCTCATCCCGTTCGTCGTCGCCCTGGCGCTGCTCGGCGCGATCCCGGCCTGGTTCTACCTGCGCGCCAGGCGCCGCCGCGTCGTCTCCCAGACCTCGCTCTGAACGAAGTGCACGTCGTACGTGCGATGCATTTCCTCCAGCTCCGCCTGGGGAATCTCGCCGGCGAGGATCTTCGGTAGGATGCGGAAGTAGTCGAACCGCTGAACGCCCGGCGTCACGAACACGATCGCCTCCACGTCCTCCTCGGCCGTGGCGCCGAACGCGTGGACGACGCCGGGCGGTACGGCGACCAGGCCGCCGCCGCGCACCGTCACGATCTCGTCGTCGAGCAGCAGCTGGAGCGCGCCGCGTCGGATCGCGAAGATCTCCCACGAACGTTGGTGAAAGTGAGGCCTGGCGTTGTCGGCACCGGCCGCGATGGTGCCACTGGAGATGCTGACCGCGCCGTCGGTGACGTCCGCGTCGGCGAGCAGGTGCATGGGATTGGTGCCGGGGAGGATCTCGACGTCCTCGGGCTGGATCACTTAAGGCTTCATGACTTCGATCTCACCGCCGGAATAGCCGCTGACCAAGAAGCAGTTGTCGTGGTGACTGATCACTTCCGGTGATAGGTGACGGGTGTGGAGCTGCGGCAGCTGAGGTACTTCGTGACGGTCGCCGAGACCGGCGGCTTCGGGCGGGCTGCCCGCGAGCTGTCGATCGTGCAGGCCGCGGTGAGCCAGCAGGTCCAGCGGCTCGAGCGGGAGCTCGGCGTGCTGCTGTTCGACCGTTCGCACCGGCAGATCCGGCTGACGGCCGCGGGCGAACGGCTGCTGCCCACGGCGTACGCGGCGCTGGCCGCCGTCGAACGGGTTCGGGCTGTCGCCCGGGACACGTTCCGGCTGGGGATCGGACGCGCGTTCGACCCACGCGTGCACGCCCTGCTCACCGACGGGATCGAGCCGGCCCGGCTGTCCCACGCCGATCGGCTCGCGGGCGTCCGCGACGGCACGCTCGACGCGGCCATCGTGCGCGGCGTCCAGCCCGACCTCGCGAACCGCGTGCTGTGGACCCAACCGGTGCTCGCGGCCGTGCCCACGGGGTTCGCCGGGAGACTGGAGGAGCTGCCGCTGCGGATGGCCGTGCGGGAGAAGAACCCGGCGTTCCACGACCTCGTCGTCCGGCCCGGGCAACAGCTCGGACCGGAGCTGACCACGCTCCACGAGGCGCTGCACGAGATCGCCGCCGGCCAGCAGGCGTGGACAGCGTTCTACCCGATCGCCGAGCCGCCCGACGTCCCTGGCGTCGAGTACCGCCCGTACGAGGGGCTCAGCGTCGACGTCGTGGTCGTGACGCTCCCGGCAGAGGCCTCAGAGGCAGAACGGGTGGCCCGCTGGGTCGACGAACTGGTCGTACTCGGCGGACGGTCGGAACGCGCCCAGCCGTCGCCGTCCACCGCGAGCCCCGCTGGCTAGCCCTGCCAGTCGTGTACGTACTCCGTCAGGCGGGCCAGCTGGTCCGGGTCGGTCTGCGGAAGCACGCCGTGGCCGAGGTTGAAGATGTGGCCGGAGCCGCGGCGGCCCGAGGCCAGCACCCGGCGGGCCTGCTCCTCCACGACGGGCCACGGGGCCAGCAGGATCGCGGGGTCGAGGTTGCCCTGCACCGGGCGGCCTGCCACGCGACGCGACGCCTCGTGCAGCGGCACCCGCCAGTCCACGCCCATCACGTCCGGGCCGGTCCCCGCCATCAGGCCGAGCAGCTCCCCTGTCCCCACGCCGAAGTGGATCCGCGGCACGTCCAGGTCGGACAGAGCCGTGAAGACCGCACGCGAGTGCGGCGCGACGAACTCCTGGTAGTCCGAAGGCGCCAGCGTCCCCGACCACGAGTCGAAGAGCTGAACGGCCGACACCCCCGCCCCGATCTGCACCCGCAGGAACGCCGCCGAGATCACCGCCAGCCGCGAAAGCAGCGCGTGCCACAGCTCGGGCGAGCTGTGCATGAGCGCCTTCGTCGCCGCGTGGTCCTTGCTCGGCCCGCCCTCCACGAGGTACGAGGCGAGCGTGAACGGGGCACCCGCGAAGCCGACCAGCGGCGTCTTCCCCAGCACCGTCACCAGGTCGCGGACGGCGGACGTCACGTACGGGACGTCGGACGCCTCCAGCGGCCGCAGCGCGGCGAGGTCGTCCATGGTGCGCACCGGTGCGGCGATCACCGGCCCCACGTTCGGCACGATGTCGAGATCGACGCCGATCGCCTTCAGCGGAATCATGATGTCGGAGTAGAGGATCGCCGCGTCGACGCCGTACCGCCGCACCGGCTGCATCGTGATCTCCACGATCAGCTCGGGCCGCTGGCAGGTGTCGAGCATGGACAGACCCTCGCGAAGCGCGCGATATTCGGGCAGCGAGCGGCCGGCCTGGCGCATGAACCAGACGGGTACGTGCGGAACGTCGTCGCCCCGACAGGCTCGTACGAATGCGGAGTTCGCCGTCACCGATCCCTTTCGCGCCACCGATCGATCCGCGATTCCCCCCACAACCTCCACGGATTTCACCTTTCGCTCCCATGTGCAAGAAATGTCACCCAAAGCAATGATGCGAACCCGTTCCGCTACGCTCTGCCCGGTCACCCCATCCAACCAGGCCGATCTCCCACGACTTTCGGCGGCGGTACACCGCGAATTCGGCGCGTCGCACTGGGTCAGTTGGGGGTGCCCGGACGTAGGCTCACGACGTGGACGCGCGACGAGATGCAGATGTTCCGCCTAAGGCATTCAGCCAGGCGGTTTCGGCATTGTTCACCGCGCGCTATCGGCCCGAAGTGGTGGTCGAAGAAGTGCCGGCGCCGCAGCGAGTGGCGCCCTATTCGGCCGCGATCACCGCGGATGTGGTGATCGACGACGCCGAGCTCGCCACTGGACGGCTGGTACTCCTGCACGACCCCGAGGGCCACGAGGCGTGGCAGGGCACGTTCCGGTGCGTGGCGTACGTCCGCGCCGAGATCGACGCCGAGATGGTCACCGACCCGCTGCTCGGAACGGTCGCATGGGGCTGGCTCACCGAGGCGCTCGACGCCGAGGGCGCGCACTACCAAGCCCCCAGCGGCACCGTGACCAGGGTGGCGTCGGAGAGCTTCGGCGGAATGTCGGACGAGCCCGCGCGCGCGGAGATCGAGCTCCGCGCCTCCTGGACGCCGGTCGACGACACGATCGAAGCCCACGCCCAGGCGTGGGGAACGCTGCTGTGTACGGCCGCCGGACTTCCCCCGATGCCGCCCGGAGTCGTCGCGATTCCGCACCGGCGGGTGAGGAGTCGTTGAGCTGTCCCGTACGCACTCCACCGAGGCCGCTACCAGGCGTTGTCAGCAGCACCCTCAGGCACCCAACTACGGTAGAGCGGTGACCGAGACCGCACCGGCAGCAGACGAACCGGTGCTGTTGTTGGCTCCGCGCGACGGACTACCGCCCGTCGTGCGGTCCGACGAGGCCCTGGCGGAGACGGCAGCGGCCCTCGCTTCGGGCTCCGGATCGGTCGCCGTCGACGCCGAACGGGCCTCCGGCTACCGCTACTCCCACCGCGCCTACCTGGTCCAGCTGCGCCGCGTCGGCGCCGGATCGTCGCTGATCGACCCGATCGCCTGCCCAGACCTGACCTCGATCGACGAGGCGTTGGCCGACACCGAGTGGGTGCTGCACGCCGCGTCGCAGGACCTGCCCTGCCTGCTCGAGATCGGCATGCGACCGCGGACGTTGTTCGACACCGAGCTCGCCGGCCGGCTCCTGGACTACCCGAAGGTCGGCCTCGCGACGCTGGTCGAGGAGCTGCTCGGCTACCGGCTGGAGAAGGGGCACGCCTCGGTCGACTGGTCGACGCGGCCGCTGCCCGAGCCGTGGCTGACGTACGCGGCTCTCGACGTCGAGGTGCTGGTCGAGCTGCGCGACGTGCTGGCCCAACAGCTGGTCGACGCCAACAAGCTGGACTGGGCGCTGGAGGAGTTCTCGGCCCTGGTCACCGCGCCGCCGCCGCGGCCGCGGGTAGACCCGTGGCGGCGTACGTCCGGCATCCACCGCGTCCGCAACCGCCGCCAGCTGGGGTACGTACGCGAGCTGTGGCTGGCCCGCGACCGGGTCGCGAAGCGTCGTGACGTCTCCCCCGGCCGGGTGCTGCCCGACCACGCGATCGTCGCCGCCGCGGTGGCGGCGCCGAAGAGCCGCTCGGAGCTGGCCGCGCTGCCGCCGTACGAGACCCGCACCGCCCGCCGCGACCTGGGGCTGTGGTGGACCGCGGTCGAACGAGCCTCCACGCTCGTCGACACCGGCCTGCCCGACCACGCCGCGCCTTACGACGGCCCGCCGCCCGCGCGGTCGTGGCCCGAACGCGACCCGCACGCCGCCGGCCGGCTGGCGGCTGGGCGGAAGGTGCTGCAGGAGATCGCCGGGACGCACCAGCTGCCGGTGGAGAACCTGCTCGCGCCGGACACCATGCGCCGGCTCGCCTGGGCACCCCCGGAGGAGCTCACCGAGGACACCGTCTCCGAGGTGCTCAGGGGCAACGGCGCCCGCGAATGGCAGATCTCGCTGACCGCGACGGCGTTGGCCGACGCGCTCACAGCAGATGCTTCATAGCCTCTTTACGCGACAGCGGGGACAGCTCGGCACTGTGGCGGTTGACGTACGCGCGCACCCAGTCCGGGTCGACCCGCGCGTGCTGCCGTAGCGCCCAGCCGATCGCCTTGCGCAGGAAGAACTCCGACCGCCCGAGGCTCGGCTCGATGCACGCGGCGAGCAGCTTGGTGTCGACGGCCTCGCCGGACCCGAGCTGGGAGATGATCGCCGTCCGCCGCCGCCAGATGTCGTTGTCGCGTGACCAGAGCAGCAGAACGGGTGTCACCGACTCGGGATGGCCGCGCAGGATCGGCCCGATACGCCGGGCCGCGATCTCGTCGACGTAGTCCCACCAGGCGCCGGTCGTCACGAGGTGGTCGTACAGCTCGAGCGCCTCGAGGTCCTGCCACCCGCGGTACAGCTTGTAGCCGGTCAACGCGATCGCGACGTACCGCTCCTCGCGGAACGTGGCCTTGTCCCACAGCGCCCGAACGGTCGCGTCCCAGGTCTCCCGCGTGGCGAGCGGATGCGCCGCGAACAGCTCGCGGCAGATCCGCTTCACGCCCGGCGACGGGACGCCTCGGTACGCCATCTCGGACTTCATGTACGCCTGCATCGGGCCGGCCTTGACCGGATCACCCGCCGCCTCCAGCTCGGAGCGAACGGCCTGGACCAACGGGCGATCCGGCCCGGAGCGCGTCTCTGCCACGCAGGCACCTTAGTCGAGCCGGCTCGTCGAAGAAGCGGTCCATGTCGGGCGGTTAACGACCGCCCATGGAGTCGAAACTGAGCGAGCCGGCTCGGCCAATGAGGCTAGGCTTCAGGACGAGCCGCCCTCGTACGCCGCCCTTGGCCAGCCGCGCGTGCGCCTCGCCCGCCTTGGCGAAGGGGTAGACCTCGGCGACGCGCGGCGTGAGCTTGCCCGCCTCGACGAGCGCGACGAGCTCGGCGAGCTGCGTGCCGTTCGGCCTGACGCTCACCGTGCCGACCCGGATGCCCCGCTCGGGAGCCGGATCCACTCCCCCTGTCACCGCGACGAACGCGCCGCCGTCCCGCACGGCGCCGACCGTCGTCGGGCCGACCACCGCGGCGTCGACCAGACCGTCCACACCCGCCGGCTCGACAGCCCGGACAGCGGCGACGAGGTCGTCCGAGCGCGGAACGAACACGTCGGCGCCGAGCCCGCGCACCAGCTCCTCGTCGTCCGCGCCGGCCACGGCGACGACCCGCAGACCGCGCTCCTTGGCGAGCTGGACGAGGTAGCCGCCGAGCGCCCCGGCCGCCCCAGTCACGGCGACCGTCTGGCCGACAGCGAGGCCGAGCAGCTCCAACGCCTGGCCGGCCGTCTGCGCGTTGAGAGGCAGCGACGCTGCCTCCTCCGGCGTCGCGTTCGACGGAGCTCGCGCGATCCACGAGGCGTCGAGGTTGACGTACTCGGCGTACGTGCCCCGCCCGGTGTCGAACCACCGGGTCAGCCCTACCACGGCGTCGCCCGGCTGCCACTCCTTCACGGAACCGCCGACCGCGTCGACGACGCCGGCCAGGTCCCACCCGAGGACCAGGGGCCGCGGCGCCTCCGGCGGGATCACCGGCACGGTCAGGCCGGCGCGGGTGAACAGGTCGACCGGATGGACGGCCGTCGCCTGGACGCGGATCCGTACCTCGCGCGGGCCTGGCTCGGCCACGGGCAGGTCGGCGAGGCGCAGGACCTCGGGGCCGCCGAAGTCGTGCACGACAATGCTGGTCATATCGGTGTCCTCCATAAGTTCTCGTCGGTCGTTCGACACCGAACGTACGGTTCGCTACTCTCTTCTGGAAAGTAGGCACCTAGAAGTGCGTACGGTACTCGGAGGAGAGCCATGCCGACCCAGACCGTGGACGAGCGCCGCGAGGAAGCACGCGTCGCGTACAACGCGTTCATGGCGGCCTGCCCGTCGCGGCAGGTGCTGGACACGATCTCCGACAAGTGGGTCTGCCTGGTGATCAGCGCGCTGGAGGACGGGCCGCGCCGATACTCCGAGCTGAGCACGCGGATCGCCGGAGTGAGCCAGAAGATGCTCACCCAGACGCTGCGGTCCCTGGAGCGCGACGGCCTGGTGACGAGGACGGTGACACCGTCGGTGCCGGTCCGCGTGGACTACGAGCTCACGTCGCTGGGCGACACGATCGTTCCCGTGATCCACGCGATCAAGAAGTGGGCGGAGTCGCACATCGACGAGATCCAGACCTCCCGCCAGGCGTACGACGAGAGCCCTACGCCCGTGGCAGCGGCACGAAGTCGGACCTGAGCGTCCCATCCGCGCGCGGCTCGTCGACCGATAGCACGCGCAGGCCCTCGTCGACGCCGGAGACCAGCGTGATGCGGCAACCGTGCGTGAGCGTGACGCCATGCGTGGCCTCGATCGTCGTCCGGGTGAGCTCCGGCAGGGGGTACGTACGGGTGAAGCCGTCCGCGCTGGTGACCGTGACCGAGTCGTCCCGCAGTGCCGTGACCATGCCCTGCTGGACGTCGACGACCTTGTAGCCGCGCTTCTTGTCCGGCACCGCGAAGGCGCCGTGCAACGGGTAGACGAGCGTGATCTCGTCCTGCTCCTCGAGAGCGGGAAGCGGGGCCAGGACTGCCGGGGACGTCATGATCAGCAGCTTGGCGGTTCGCGCTGAGGCCGGCCTGAGGAGAACCTGAGAGAAAGCTGAGAGGGTTGTCAGGCTTTCGTGTGGGCTCGCGAAACGAGCGCGATCGTGACCGCGAGCACCGCCGCGGACACGACCAGAGCGGCGGGCAGACCGGCGAACTGAGCGACCGCCGCGATGCCGAAGCCCAGCACGATCTCGCCGAGATACTCCGCTTGGGCGAGGAACGAGTGCACGGTCGCGCGGACGTCGCCGGTGGTCTCCCGGTTGACCCAGATCGTCCCGATCACGCGGGTCATCGGCATCGCGATCCCGGTCACCAGAACGACCGCCGCACCCCCGCTGAGCTCCTCGGGGACGAACGCGAGCGCCGCGAAGCCCACGACACCGGCGAGGCAGGCGAGGCCGTACCAACGGATCGCCCCGCCGACCGTGCCGACCCGACCCTCGACGAGCCGGAGCACGAGCGCTCCGACGAGCAACGTCAGCACGCCGAGCAGGGTGAACCACAGCACCGGCGAGGACGGGAAATCCAGATCGACGAGCCGCCGCTGGAACAGCCGGGCGGTGTTGTCGGCGCCGTTCACGAGGAACGTGGCCGCGAACATCACCAGAATCGCCCGGCTCGCCCGCACGAGCTTGAATCCGTTGCGCAGGATCTGCCACGAAGCTGCCCACCGGCGTGAGCGAGCCGGCGTGAAGTTGCGCTCCTCGAACCGCACGGCCACGTACACACCGAGCACCAGCATCGCTCCCCCGGCGACCACCATCGCGACCCCGCGCGGCAACAACGATCCCAGGCCGCCGATCACGACGAGCCCCACCGCGGCACCGGTGAGGTCGGCGCGGCCGGAGCGGACGAGCACCGACGGGATCCGCGCCGGATCGTCCAGTTCGTCGGTGATCCAGGCGACGTCGGCGCCGCTGGCGAACGTCCAGGCGATGCCCCACAGCATCTGCGTCGCGACGAGCAGCCCGAAGTCGGTGGTGAGCCCGGTCGCGAGCATCGCGACGCCCATGAGGGCGTGCGAGACGAGCAACGACGTACGCCGGCTGATCGTGTCGGCGACGACGCCCGCGGGCACCTCGAACAGCAACGAGACGACGCCCTGCGCGACGCCGACGAACACCAGCTGCGCCGGCGACAGTCCGGACTCCACGACCAGATAGACCGAGGTGACCAGCCACCAGCCACGGTGCAGGACGGCCCGCGCCCAGACCCATCGCAGATAGACGGCGATGAGATCGGGGCGTCGGGTCACGTACCTGAACGCTGCCCCAGTGCGGTCGGTTCGTTCAACCGAGTTTTCACTGCGGCTCGAATCGCCAACGCTGGCAGGAGGCGCCGTGGTACGGGTAGATGATCAGGTCGGCGTCCCTGTTGGGGTTGCAGCCCGCGACGTCGAGCGCCTTCCCGCTGCCGACACCGACGACCTGCCACGCCTTGTCGCCGAGTGGAATGATCCGCCACTGTTGACAGTTCCGGCTCGCGTACGGCCACAGGTTGACCGTCGCGCCGTCCGCCGTGGAGCATCCGGCGACATCGAGCACCTGTCCGGTGTTGCGGTCGGCGATCGTGTAGACGTCGGGCTCGGCGACCAACGTCGCCTGCCAGTCCTGGCAAGGACTGCTGGGGATCCAGTCCCAGATCCGTACGTCCGCGCCGTTCTGGGTCTGGCAGTCGCGGACGTCCAGCGCGAACGTCGGACTGCTGACCTCGGGACGGACTCGATAGATCCCGTTGGGCAACGCGGTCGGCGCGGGCGCCTGGGCGACGTCGAGGATCGCGTACCTGCGCGGCCCGAGCGTGAGCTTGTACGACGGGTCCGTGATCGCCGGAGCCGGCTGCCCCGTCACCAGGTCGAGCGGCGTCTGGTCCATCGCGAGGTCGAGGCCGGTCAGGTCGACCGTGATCTCCTGCGTGCTGTTCTGGTAGTTCATCACGACCAGCGAGGTGACTCCGCCGTTCTTGCTGGTCCGCTTGTACGCGTAGAACTTGCTGTCGTCGTTGGTGTGTGCGCGAGCTCGCAGGCCGCGTGCCTGCAGCGAGGCGGTGGCGTTCGGCGCTCGGGTGATCGTGTCAAGGTCGGCTTGCTGCTGCGCCGTCCAGGTCGGGATCGTCTCCACGTGCGGCAGATAGAGGTGGTAGCCGTAGTGCAGGAAGAACTGCGTGCCCATCGTCGTCAGCGTGGCGATCTCGAGCAGTCGCTTGTCCGCCGGCACCTTCGTGCCGAGGTGGCCGTCCAGCTCCCAGCTCGGCGCGGTCAACGTGCTGCCGCCCTGCTGGTTGACCTCGTCCCTGCTCTGCTTGAACGCGTCCTCCAGCGCACTCGGGTTCCCGTTGTCGACGGCCGGGATGATCCGGCTGTGGCCGAAGCCGGGGATCTGGCCACCCCAGTGCGTGATCGACAGGTCGTGGATGACGTTGTAGTGCAGCTGCGGGATGCCGACCAGCAGCTCGTGTGGCTGGAGGCCCTCGGGCAGCGCCCAGATGTCGTACGCGTTCAACACATCGGTGATGTAGCGGTCGCTGATCGCGTCGGTGATGTTGCGGTACACGCGCGGCGCGTCGGCACCGTACCCGTCGACGCCCTTGTCCAGCCAGGACTCGAGGATGCGTACGTTCTCCTCGCGCCACTCCTGCGTACCGAAGTTGTACGCGGGCAGGTTGACGCCCTCGCTCGTCCATTGCACCCAGTAGCACTGACCCGCGGTGGCGCTGAAGAACCAGCCCGTCCCGCCGTTGTTGTCGCAGCTGGCGGAGCCGTTCGGCGCGGCCTTCCAGTCGAACCACTTCCGTTCGACGCTGCCCGGCTCGCGCTCAGCCTTGCGGAAGAACGGCGCGTCCGGGTGGGAGTAGCCCGCGTTGCCGAAGATGAGCACCTTCATGCCCTTGGCGTGCGCGGTCGCGATGAGGTTCTCGAAGTCGGCCATGGTGCCGATCGTTGGGTCGATCGCGTAGTTGTTCGTCGCGCCGAGTCCGGCGAACGGCGTCCGCGGACCCTCGTGCACGGGAGCGAGCTCGATGGCCTGGTAGCCCTTACGCTTCAGGTCCTCCAGGCCGGCGGTGATCGTAGTCAACGGGATCTGGTACTGCTTCGGGTAGTAGCGCATCACCGGCCCGTGGTCCGCCCACCACCTGGTCGTGATCGGCGACCCGTTGCCGAAGACCTTCAGCGACTGGGCGTTCGGCCAGTGCCCGCCGGTCGACGGGCCGGGAATCGTCAACCGCACATAGCGATAGACGCCGGACACCGGATGGTTGAACGTCTGTCCGGTGCGCGGGCCGGACGCGATCGTCGTCCACGACGAGCCGTCCACCGAAGCCTGCAACGTGAACGTCCAGCCGGAGCTGTTCACGAAGCTGTGCTCGATCCTCGTCACGCTGACGGTGTTGCCGAGATCGACCTGCAGCCACTGCGGTTCGCCAGAGTGCTCGGCCTGCCAGTGCGGGGTCTGGTCGGCGACCCAGGCTGTCGCGGCGCTGCCGTCGACGGCCTTGGCCGGTGGCTGGTTCTGGTAGCCGGACGACGCCTTCGCCGACGCGCCGAGGGCGAGGTCGCGCTCGGCCGCCTGGCTGGCCGGACCGAGGACCTGCAGCTCGACGGCCCCGACCCAGTTGTCGAACTCGGACGCGGTCAGCCGCAGCCGTACGTACCGGAACGACGCGTTCACGCCGAACCGGAAGACCTGGCCGCGTTGCAACGGGTTTCGTGCCTGCGGCGTGTGCAGGCCGAGCTCGGTCCAGGACGAGGCGTCGTTGGAGCCCAGGACGACGAACTGCACCCAGGCCTGGTCCTTGAGGTGGTACTCCACCGCGGTGAACGGGCGGGCCGCACCGAGGTCGACGGTCAGCTCGTGCGGCGGCGCGTTGTCGCAGGCGACCCAGTGCGTCGAGGAGTCGCCGTCGATCGCCTTCTCCGGCCCGTACCCGTTCAGCGAACAGTCGGCGGTCGCCGTACGACCGATCGCCAGGTTCGCCTCCGGCATCCCCTGGATCGTCAGTTCGCGCACGCTGGCGGGAACACTGCCCTCGGTCGCCGTGATCCTCAACCGGACATAGCGATACCGGCCGGTGGTGTCGAGGCTGAACTGGCTGCCGTACAGGCCGTACCGACGGTCAGCGAGCGACAGCCAGGTCGAACGGTCGACGGATCCCTCGGCCACGAACGACCACTTGCGGTGGCTGGCGAACGTCGCCCGCACGCTCGTCACCGTGTGGTCGGCGCCGAGGTCGAGCTCGAGCCAGGACTCCCCTGCCGCGCCAGCGGTCCACACCGTCGCACGGTCGCCGTCGAACGCCCGCTCGGGGCCAGCCCCGGCGGCCGAGGAGGACGCGCGCGGCGTTCCAGGCAGCCCCACGCTCGCCACACCTACCGCATCGGCAGTGCCCGCAGTGACCATCGCGACGAGCAGGGTCGCGATCAAGGCGATCGGGAGGGTGAAACCGAGAACGCGGAACGGGCGCATCGTCGCTCCTCTCAGGTCACTGCACGGAGAGCAGAGCAAATCCCCTAGCTGGCAAGGTGATCCGTGTCTTGCCGTCCACGATCTTGGCGTCGCTGGGCTGACCGGTGAGCAGGTCGACCGGCGTCTGGTCGGCGATGCCGGTGTTGACGGCGTCGACGTCCACGGTCTGCTCGCTGTTCTGGAAGTTGAGGACCACCAGCGCCTTGGCGCCGCCGGCCTTGTCGTTCCGTACGAACGCGTAGTACTTGTCGTCGTCGTTCGTCTCCACGCGATACCGCAGACCGCGTGGCTGCAGTGCCGAGGTCGCTCCCTGAGCGCGCAACAGCTTGTACACCATCGCCTGCTGGTCCTCGGTCCACGTCGGGATCGTTCGCCGGTCGGCGAGGTACAGGTGGTTGCCGTTGTTCATGTAGAACTGGTTGCCGGCCGACAGGATCGTCGCCATCTCCAGCAGTCGTACGTCGGCGGGCTTGAGCCGTTCCGGCACGATCGTCCCGTCACCGTTGACATCGGAGTCCCAGCTCGGCATCGACATCGTGATGCCGCCCTGCTGGTTGATCGTGTCGCGGCTCTGCTTGAACGTGTCCTCCAGCCCGCGCGGGTTGCCGGACTCGATCGCCGGGATGATCCGGCTGCACTGCTCGGTGCACGCCCACCAGGACACGAACAGGTCGTGGATCGTGTTGTAGCGCAGCTCGGGCACACCGTTCAGCAGGTCGCCCGGCCTGCCGCCGCCCCAGTCCGGCTGCAGACCTTCCGGGAACGTCCACGAGTCGTAGTTGTCGAGCACGCCGGTGAGGTACTTCTTGCTGATCTCGGTGCTGATGTTGAGGTACGCGCGAGGTGCGTCCGCGCCGAACCCGTCGATCCCCTTGTCCATCCAGAACCTGAGGATCTTCGCGGTCTCGTCGCGCCACTCCTGGTTGCCGAAGTTGTAGGCAGGCATGTGGTTCTCGGGCTTGAACGGGTCGGTCCAGAACGAGAAGTAGCAGCCCTTCGCGAGCTCGCTCCAGTACCTGCGGTCCTCCGCCTTGCAGGCCTCGGGCCCGTACGCCGGCTGGATGTCGAACCACTTGCGTTCGACGCTGTTCGGGTCCTTCTGCGCCTTGATCCAGAACGGCGCCTCCGGGCTCGCGTACCCCGGGTTGCCGAACATCACGACCTTCATGCCGAGCTCGTGTGCCCGGTCGACCATCCGCACGAAGTCGGCCATGGTGCCGAGCGACGGGTCCACCGCGTAGTTGTCCGTGGCGCCGAGACCCGCCCACGGCGTCCGTGGTCCCTTGTACGGTGCGGCGATCTCGATGCCGCCGTAGCCCTGGTCGCGCAGGTCGTCGAGATCGGCGGTGATGTCCTTCAGCTTGTCGACGTAGTGCTTGGCATAGAACCGCTGGAACGGGCGGGACCGCTCGACCCAGCGCCGGTTGCGGACGGGCGAGCCGTTGCCGAGGATGCGGAGCTGCTGGCTGTTCGCCCAACGCCCGTTGGCGGAACGCTTCGGCACGACGAGCCGGACGTAGCGGTAGCTGCCCTTGACGTTTGTCGCGAACGTACGACCGGTCGCACCGTCGCGCTCGTCCCGCAGCCGCTTCCACGTACGCCCGTCCGCCGAGCCGTCGATCTGGAAGAACCACGTGTCCTGGTTGAGGAACGTCTGCTCGATGCCGGTGACCGTGCTCAGGTGGCCGAGGTCGACCTGCAGCCACTGCGGTGTCGTGTTGTCGGCGGCGATCCAGGCCGTCGACGACTGCGAGTCGACCGCGTTCCACGGCTCGAATCCCACACTCAGCGAGGACGACGTCGCCGTCGTACCGTCCGCGAGGTCACGCTTGACGACCTTCTGCAGCTCGTCCTTCAGCGGCCCGAACACCTTGAAGCCGGTGCTGCCCGCCCAGTAGCCGTGCTCGGTGCTCAGGATCGTCAAGCGGACATAGCGATACGCGCCCTTGACCGTGTCGCGGATCGACTGGCCGCGGATGGGCTGCGTCTCGTGGTCGACGAGCGTCGTGAACGTCTTGTTGTCGTTCGAGCCGGAGATCGTGTACTTCCAGCTGCCGTAGTCCTTGAAGTTCTGCTCGACCGACGACAGCGTCCGCGCCGAGCCGAGGTCGACGGTGAGCCACTGCGGGAGGCTGCCAGCCCCGGCGCCCCAGAACGTCGAGGTGTCCCGGTCGACCGCGAACCTGCCCGCGTACCCGCCACCCGCACTGCTCGTCTCCACCGGCGTGCCGGGCTGGGTGATCTCGACCTCGGTGGCCGAGCCCTCGACGAGGAACTCCGTACTCGACGGCATCGAGCCGTGTGCCGCGCCGACGACGTCCAGCCGTACGTACCGGAACGCACCCGTCACGCTGGTGGCGAACGTCTTGCCCGCGATGCCGTACGACCAGTCGGCGAGCGTCGCCCAGGTCGTGCGGTCGAGCGAACCGGAGACGGAGAAGCTCCAGGTGTCGTGGGAGGCGAACGTCTGGCGGAGGGCGCTCAGGACGTGCGGTTTGCCGAGGTCGAGCACCAGCCACTGGTGGTCCTTGCGAGCGGCCCGCCAGGACGTACCGAAGCTGCCGTCGAGGGCGGCGCTGGGACCGTGGGCAGCGTCGGCCGACGACGACGCTCGGGCTGTTCCGGTAAGCACTGGTGCGGTAACTCCCTTGCTCGGTTGAGGGCTGGCGGCCCACGAGGACGCGGTGACGAGCGAGGTCATGAGCACTGCCGAGACGAAGATCGCTAGCAACGAACGCAACCGCCCGCTCATATGGTCAGCTCCTCTGTTTCGTGCTTCCTCGGACGATCAGCTCGGTCTCGAGGACGACGGTTCGGGGGTCCGTGGCGGGCTTGCCCGCTTCGAGGCGGTCGAGCAGGAGCTCGGCGGCCCGCCTTCCGAGCTCGAACACCGGCTGAGCGACCGTGGTCAGCCCGGGTGCTGTGTACGCGGTGAGGTGGATGCCGTCGAAGCCGACGACGCTGACGTCGTTCGGCACCTGTCGGCCCGCCTCGGTCAGGGCCTTCAGCAGGCCGATCGCGCTCAGGTCGTTCGCGGCGAACGCGGCGGTGAAGTCGACCCCGCGATCGATCAGCGCGCGCCCACCGGCGTAGCCGCCGTCCTCGAGGAAGTTGCCCGGGACGACCAGTTGTTGGTCCGCCTCGATGCCCGCCGCCTGGAGCGCTTCCTGCCAGCCCGCTTGCCGTTCCTTGCTACTACTGACGCCGGCCGGGCCGGTGAGGTGCGCGATCCGGCGATGCCCGAGCCCCAGCAGGTGGTCGACCGCCTTGCGCGCGCCGGCCCGATGGTCGACGGTGACCACGTCGGACCGCAGACCAGGCACGCGCCGGTCGAGCACCACGGTCGGGAGGTCGCTGGTGGCCTCCGCGATGCCGCGGCCCTTCAGCGTTCCGGCGACGAGGAGGATGCCGTCGACCTTCTTGCGGCGGAGCATCGCGATGTCGGCCCGCGCCTTCGCGCCGTCGTCGGCGTTGTGGCACAACAGCAGGAGGTGTCCGCGTTCGTCCGCGAGAGTCTGGACGCCCTTCACCAGCTCGGGGAAGAACGGGTTGGTGATGTCGGGCACCAGCAGCGCGATGGTCTGCGTCGCCATCCCGGCGAGGCTGCGGGCTAGGTCGTTCGGCTGGTACCCGAGGTTTTTGGCGATGTCGAGCACGCGGTCCCGCGTCGCGACGGAGATGCGGGACCTGTCGTTCAGGGCACGCGAGACCGTGGCGATCGAGACACCGGCGTGCCTCGCGACGTCGTGGACGGTGACCATCGTTGCTTCTCTCGGGTGCGTAAGCGTTTACGCGCGTAAGCGCTTCCGCAGACGGTAAGAGCGCTCGCTGGCGCCGTCAATACCTCTGGCAGTTAGAGGACGCGAGTGAGGACCAGTGGCCCGTTCTCGGTGATCGCGACCGTGTGCTCGGAGTGCGTGGTCCGGGAGCCGTCGGCCGAACGGATGGTCCAGCCATCCTGGTCGTACACGATCCGATCGGTGGTGCGGGCGAACCACGGCTCGAGCGCGATCGTGAGGCCGGGTTTGAGCACCAGGCCGCGGCCCGGGCGGCCCCGGTTGGAGACGTGCGGGTCCTCGTGCATGGTCCGGCCGAGCCCGTGGCCGCCGAACTCGGTGTTGACCGGATAGCCGTTCGCGTCGGCGACTCGTGCGATGGCGGCCGAGACGTCGCCCAGCCGGTTGCCGGGCTGCGCCTCTTGGATGGCCGCCTCGAGGGCTTCCTCGCTCGCCTTCACGAGCCGGAGGTCCTCCTCCGCCGGCGTGCCGACGATCGTGGTGACCGCGGAGTCGGCGACCCAGCCGTCGATGCTCACCGCGAGGTCCATGCTGAGCACGTCGCCGTCACGGAGCTTGTACTTGTGCGGGAGGCCGTGCAGGACCGCGTCGTTCACCGACAGGCAGATCACGTTGCGAAACGGACCCTCACCGAACGAGGGCGCGTAGTCCCAGTAACAAGAGACCGCGCCACGCTCCTCGATCCGCCGGCGGACGTGATGCTCCAGGTCCATGAGGTTCACCCCGACGCCGGCGAGTCCTCGGAGCTCGGCCAACACCTGGCCGACAAACTGTCCGGTGACCTGCATCCGGTCGATCTCGGCAGACGTCTTCAGTTCGATCACCGGTATAACTATACCGGCTCTGCCCGATAACAATACCGCTCCCCTGAGCTGCGCCCGCCCCACGCGCGGGAGTCGTCGTTCTCGCGACTTGTTGGACGATCCTCGGCCTAGAGCCCGACATCCGTCCAACAAGTCCCCTCGGAAGCTCCCATCAGACGTGCGTGGATTCGAATGAGGGCGTCCCTCTATCGAATAGGTTCGGACCAGTGGTCCCCCGACCCAGCCCCCGCTTCGGTCGCGGCACACCAGCTCAGCCCGGGCGGGGGTGGTGGCGGGAGATTGTTACCGGCGGGTAGCATCGGACGTAGCAACACGCCGAACCCTGCGTGAGGAGGGCTCCACCCATGCCCCGTGAGCTTCGCGACGTCGTCTTCGTCGACGGCGTTCGCACCCCGTTCGGCAAGGCGGGCGGCATGTACGCCGAGACCCGCGCCGACGACCTTGTCGTCAAGTGCATCCGGGACCTGCTGCGCCGCAACCCGAGCCTGCCGCCGGAGCGCGTCGACGACGTCGCGATCGCCGCGACCACGCAGATCGGCGACCAGGGCCTCACCATCGGCCGGACCGCCGCGCTGCTCGCCGGGCTGCCCCAGTCCGTCCCCGGCTTCGCCATCGACCGGATGTGCGCCGGCGCGATGACCGCGGTCACCACGGCCTCGTCGGGCATCGCGTTCGGGGCGTACGACGTCGCGATCGCCGGCGGTGTCGAGCACATGGGCCGGCACCCGATGGGCGAGGGCGTCGACCCGAACCCGCGCATCCTCGCCGAGCAGCTCGTCGACCCGTCCGCGCTGGTGATGGGCTCGACCGCGGAGAACCTCCACGACCGCTTCCCCGACATCACCCGGGAGCGCGCCGACGCGTACGCGGTCGGCAGCCAGGACAAGCTCGCCGAGGCGTACGCCAACGGCAAGATCCAGCCGACCTGGTCACCGTCGCCGACCCGACGGCGAGGACGGGCTGGGGGCTCGCCACCGCCGACGAGCCGCCGCGGCCGGGCACGACTGTCGAGGCGCTCGCCGGGCTGAAGACGCCGTTCCGCCCGCACGGCCGCGTGACCGCCGGCAACTCCGCCGGCCTGAACGACGGCGCCACCGCCTGCCTGCGTCGCCGCCGAGGAGCGTAGCCCGAGAGCTCGGCCTCCCGCCCAAGATGCGGCTGGTGTCGTACGCGTTCGCCGGCGTCGACCCCGAGGTGATGGGCGTCGGCCCGATCCCGGCGACCGAGAAGGCGCTCGGCCAAGGCCGGGCTGACGATCGACGACATCGGCCTGATCGAGATCAACGAGGCGTTCGCCGTTCAGGTGCTGGCGTTCTCGACCACTTCGGTCTCGCTGACGACGACCCGCGGGTCAACCCGTACGGCGGCGCGATCGCCGTCGGACACCCGCTGGCCGCGTCCGGGGTCCGGCTGATGACTCCAGCTCGCCCGGCAGTTCGAGGACCGCCCCGACGTTCGGTACGGCATCACCACGATGTGCATCGGCATCGGCATGGGCGGCACGGTCGTCTGGGAGAACCCGCGCATGCGGAGGGCGACGAAGTGACCGCCGAGCACTGGACGCTGAGCAACGGTCGTTCCCGGACGAGGTCGTCACGCACGCGCACTCGCGCGACGTCGCGCTGCCGCACGGCGCCGGCACGCTGGCGCTGATCACGCTGGACAACGGGCACGACCACACGCGGCCGAACACGCTCGGCCCGCAGGGCCTGGCCGAGCTCGACGCCGCCATCGACGCCGCGCTGGCGCGCGACGACGTCGCCGCGATCGCGGATCACCGGCAAGCCGTTCATCTTCGCCGCCGGTGCCGACCTCACCGGCATGCCGCGGGTCACCGAACGCGAACAGGCGCTGCGCGATCGCCGAGCTCGGCCACGCGGTGTTCGACAAGCTGCAGCGACGGCCCCGATGCCGACGTTCGCGCTTCGTCAACGGGCTCGCGATCGGCGGCGGCCTCGAGATCGCGCTGCACTGCCACTACCGCACGGTCTCGACCGCGGCTCCGGCCGTCGCGCTGCCGCGAGTGCTTCCTCGGCATCCTCCCCGGCTGGGGCGGGGCGTGGCTGCTGCCCAACCTGATCGGCGCCGACCGCGCCGTCAAGGTGATCATCGAGAACGCGCTGAACACACAACCGGATGCTGCGCGGGCCCGAGGTCGTTCGAGCTGGGCATCGCGGACGCGATGTTCGACGGCGCCGACTTCCTCGAGCAGTCGCTGGACTGGGCCGCCCAGGTCGTCGCCGGCAAGGTCGAGGTCGAGCGTGCCCGAGATCGACCGCGGCGACGGCTGGGACGCGGCGGTCGCGCGCGGCAAGTTCTTCGCCGACGACAAGGTACGTGGCGCCGCTCCGGCGGCCGTACCGGGCGCTGGACGCTCATCGCGGCGGCGCAAGACGTCCGACCCGCGAGGAGGGATTCGCGGCCGAGGACGACGCGCTCGCCGACCTGATGATGAGCGAGGAGTTCCGTGCCGGCCTGTACGCGTTCGACCTCGTGCAGCGGCGGGCCAAGAAGCCGGCCGGCGCGCCGGACAAGTCGCTCGCCCGCACGGTGACGAAGGTCGGCGTCGTCGGCGCGGGGCTGATGGCCAGCCAGCTGGCGCTGCTGTTCGCGCGGCGGCTGCTCGTGCCGGTGGTGCTCACCGACCTCGACAGGAGCGGGTCGACCAAGGGCGTGGGGTACGTGCACGGCGAGATCGACAAGCTGCTCGCGAAGGGCCGTGTCAACCCGGACTTGGCGAACCGGCCTCAAGGCGCTGGTGACCGGGTCGACCGACAAGAACGTCTACGCGGACTGCGACTTCGTCATCGAGGCCGTGTTCGAGGAGATGTCGGTCAAGCAGCAGGTGTTCGCCGAGCTGGAGAAGCTCATCTCGCCGGAGTGCATGCTCGCGACCAACACCTCGTCGCTGTCGGTCGCCGAGATGGCTTCGGTCTGGCGCATCCCGAACGGGTGGTCGGCTTCCACTTCTTCAACCCGGTGGCGATCCTGCCGCTGCTGGAGATCGTCCGCGGGCCGACCCGACGTCGGACGAGACGCTGGCGACGGCGTTCGCGGTGGCGAAGGAGCTGAAGAAGTCCGCGGTGCTGGTCAAGGACGCGCCCGCGTTCATCGTCAACCGGCTGCTGACGCGGTTCATGGGCGAGGTCACGCAGTGCATGTCGACGAGGGCACCCCGCCCGAGGTCGCCGACCAGGCGCTGCTCCCGCTGGGGCTGCCGATGTCGCCGTTCGTCCTGCTGCAGCTGGTGGGTCCCGCGGTGGCGCAGCATGTGGCGGAGACACTGCACGAGGCGTTCCCCGAGCGGTACTACGTGTCGGAGAACCTGCAGCGGCTGGTCGACGCCAAGAAGCCCGGCGTGTGGTCCTGGAACGAGAAGGGTCAGCCCTACCTCGACGACGAGACCCGCGCGCTGCTGGTGCAGGGCGACAAGCCGTCGACGGCCGAGGAGGTACGCGACCGCGCGCTGGCCGCGATCGCCGACGAGGTGCGGCGCATCCTCGACGACGGCGTGGTCGCAGAGGCGCAGGACGTCGACACCGCCCTGATCCTGGGTGCGGGCTGGCCGTTCCACCTGGGTGGCATCACGCCGTACCTGGACCGCAGTGGCGTCTCGGAGAAGGTGACGGGCAAGCGATTCCTGCCCGTGGGGGCGGCGAGCCTGCCGGCCTGAGCACGAACGACGTGGAACGGCCCCGGACGGTTGTCCGGGGCCGTTCTCGTTACTTGGTGGGCGGTGTGGAGACTGGCGCCTGACCTCGCCCGATCCGGGAGTGGCGGCGGCCGTACGCGAAGTAGATGACGAAGCCGACGGCCATCCAGACCAGGAAGCGGATCCACGTCTCGATCGCGAGGTTGAGCATCAGGTAGAAGCAGGCCAGTGCCGAGATGATCGGCAGGACCGGCACCCATGGGGTCTTGAACGAGCGCGGGAGATCCGGTCGGGTCCGCCGCAGCACGATGACGCCGATGCTGACGAGGATGAACGCCGCCAGCGTGCCCACGTTCACCAGCTCGGCCAGCACCCCGATCGACGTGAACGTCGCCAGGAGGGCAGCGCCGATGCCGACGATGATCGTGATGACGTACGGCGTGCGGTACTTGGGATGCACCTTCGCCAGCACGGGCGGCAGCAGCCCGTCGCGCGCCATCGCGAAGCCGACGCGCGTCTGGCCGATCATCAAGATCATGACCACCACGATGATTCCGCAGGCCGCACCGATGGCGAGGACCTTGGCAAGGCCGGGTTGACCGATGTTCGTCAGCACGGTCGCCAGCGGTGCGGGGTCGTCGGGATCGATCTGCTTGTAGTCCTGTACGCCGGTCAGAACGAGCGTGACCGCGACGTACATCGCGGTACAGATCGCGAGCGCGCCGATGATGCCGATCGGCATGTTCCGTTGCGGATCGCGGGTCTCCTCGGCCGTCGTCGCGAGGACGTCGAAACCGATGAACGCGAAGAACACCACCGCCGCGCCGGCGAAGACGCCAGCCCAGCCGAACGAGCCCTGCTCGACTCCGAAGAGCACCTGGATGAGCGGCTGGGTCATCCCGTTGCCCGTGGCCTGGCTCGGCTCGGCGGGCGGGACGAACGGGGTGAGGTTCGCCGCCTTCACGAAGAAGATGCCGACGATGACGAACATCAGCGCCACGCCGACCTTGATGGCGACGGCGACCTGGTTGATCCGGCTGGACAGCTTGATGCCGAGAATGAGTACTACGGTCAGGGCCAGAATGAGCAAGCCCGCTGGGAGATTCATGAACCCGTCGGTCGTGTTCGAGATCGCCGTGGGGATCTCCAGCGGGGTGCCTTGCAGCACGTTCTGCAGATAGCCCGACCAGCCGCCGGCGACCGCCGCGGCCGCGACGAAGAACTCGAGGATCAGGTCCCAGCCGATCATCCACGCGATGATCTCGCCCATGGTGGCGTAGGAGAACGTGTACGCCGAGCCGGCGACCGGGACCGTCGAGGCGAACTCCGCGTAGCACAGCGCGGCGAGACCGCAGACGACCGCGGCGATGACGAACGACAGCGCGACCGCCGGGCCCGCGTAGTTCGCCGCCGCGACGCCCGTGAGAACGAACAGCCCACCGCCGATCGTGACCCCGACACCGAAGACGGTGAGGTCGAGCGCGCCGAGGTTCTTCTTCAGCTGGTGTTCCGGCTCGACCGTATCGGCGATCGCGTTCTCTACCGGTTTGGTCCGCAACAGACTCATGGCCGACCCCCTTGTCGAATTGCCCAAGCCCTACCCAGCAGATCGGTGTGTCACACCAAGATCAGCTTGCTCCCAGGCAGGCCCTCATGTCGAGCCCGCAACCGGTCAGATGCTGTCCGTGAGCGTTATTCGCCCTTGTAACAGAGGCAAAAGGGATGACCCGCCGGGTCGGCGTACACCGGGCAGCTGCCGCCTTGCGGTGGGAGCAGGGTCCCGCCGAGCTCCAGCGCGAGGCGTTCCTTCTCGGCCCGGTTGTCGAACCCGATGTCGAGGTGCACCTGCGCCGGGTAGTCAGGGTCGGGCCAGCGCGGCGGCTGGTAGTCGGGAACGCGCTGTACGGCGATCATCGGCAGCTGGTCGTCGTCGCGGGCGAGGACGATGCGGTCGGGCGACTCCTCGACCCGACGCGGCATGCCCAGCAGCTCGCTCCAGAACCGCGCGAGGACGGGAGGATCCGCGCAGTCGAACACCACGCGCACCAGCGCGCCAACGCGGTCGGTGGGTTCGGTGAGCCCGGGATACAGGCAGAACGGATGCCCCACCGGATCGGCGTACACGCGCCAGCCGGGGAACTCCTCGAGCTTCTTCGCGCCGTGATCGAGCACCGTCCGCTCGGCGACGTCCAAGTCGGCGACCTGTACGTCGAGGTGCAGCTGCGTCGGGCTCGAAGGGTCACGCCATCGGGGTGGTCGAGACCCACCCTCGCCGACCCCGATCCGGCCGCTGGTCAGCATCGCGTAGAACGCCTCCAGCTTCCCTCGCTGCTCCTCGCGCTGCTCGTTGTGGTCGCGGTGCTCGAGCGCGGTACGAGGAAGCTGGAAGCCCACGACGACCCAGAAGCGTCCGTCGCTCTCGTCGGCGTCGATCGAGATGCCGGTGACCAGGTCGGCCTCGTCGAACATCATGCTCACGTACGCCCGGCCGCGGTCGCCGTCCACGACGAAGCGGACCATGACGTCGCTGACCTGCCGGACGCTCGTCACCGTACGGTCCGACCCGGCGAGCTCGGAGACATTCGGCTGCCAGGCGTCGGCCATCCACGGCTCGGGATCCCAGTCGGGGAGGCCACTGAGCGCGCGGACAGCCGTGACGTCCGAGCGCTCCAACGCGTCCAGCACCCGTCGCGCGGCATCTACCAGGTCGCCAGCCATCCCGGCAGTCTTCCCGCCCTGGGCCACCCCGATCAAGCCCCCGCGCCCACCCGCTGCCCGGGTGATCATGATCGTGATCATGAAGCGAAACCGGCGAATATGACCGGTCCGCCTTCATGATCACGATCATGATCACGGCGCGGGGCTAGGGGTGGGACTCGTTCTGCAGCGGTGCCGTCTCCAGCTCGGGTGCGGGGTCGAGGAGCTCGTCGTCCAGCTGCGCGATCCGTTCGACGATGTCGCGCGCCACGTCCTGCGCGCCCAGTCCCAGCTGCGCGATCAGCTTCGGCCGCTTGGCGTGCGACAGGAACTCCTGCGGGATCCCCACCACGTGCAGCGGCGTGTCGACGCCCTCGTCGCCGAGGGCGACACCCAGCGCGGCACCGGCGCCGCCGACGCGGCCGTTGTCCTCGACGGACACGACCAGCCGGTACTTCCGGGCCAGCTCCACCAGCTCGGCGTCCACCGGCTTGATCCAGCGCGGGTCGACGACGGTCGCGCCGATCCCCTGGCCCTCCAGCCGCGTGGCCACCTCGACGCACGTCGGCACCATCGCGCCGACGGCGACGAGCAGGACGTCGTGCTCCCCCGACCGGACGAGAACGTCGCACCCGCCGACGCGGTCGATCGCCGGGATCTCCGCCTCGGCCTGGCCCTTGGAGAACCGCATCATCGTCGGCGCGTCCGACACCTCGACCGACTCGCGCAGCAGCTCACGCAGCCGCACGCCGTCGCGCGGCGCGGCGATCCGCAGGCCCGGGACGACCTGGAAGATGGACATGTCCCACATGCCGTTGTGGCTCGCGCCGTCGTCGCCGGTGATGCCGGAACGGTCCAGGACGAACGTCACCCCGCACTTGTGCAGCGCCACGTCCATCAGCAGCTGGTCGAACGCGCGGTTCATGAACGTCGCGTAGATCGCCACCACCGGGTGCATCCCACCCAGGGCCAGACCCGCCGCCGACGTCACCGCGTGCTGCTCGGCGATGCCCACGTCGAAGAAGCGCTCGGGGAACTTCGCCGCGAACGGACCGAGCCCGGTCGGGTCCTTCATCGCCGCGGTGATCGCCACGATGTCGGAACGTTCGGCACCGAGCTCCACCAGCGCCTCGCTGAACGCCGCGGTCCAGGTGCCGGTCTGGTCGCTGCGGATCTGGTGCAGGTGGTCCTGCTCGTCGCGCTCGGCGACCTCGTACCCGTAGCCCTTCTTCGTGACGCAGTGCACGATGACCGGGCCGCCGAACCGCTTCGCGAGTTCGAGCGCGTGTTCGATCGCCGCCTCGTCGTGCCCGTCCACCGGGCCGACGTACTTCATGCCGAGGTCCTCGAACAGGCCCTGCGGCGCGAGGATGTCCTTCAGCCCGCGCTTGAGGCCGTGCAGCACCTCGAACAGCGGGTTGCCGACCAACGGCGTCCGCGTGAGCGAGGCACGAACGAGTTCGAGCACACGTTCGTACTTCGGGTTGGTCCGCAGCGCGTTCAGGTGCTCGGCGAAGCCACCGACGGTGCGCGTGTACGAGCGGCCGTTGTCGTTGACCACGATCACCATCGGCCGGTTCTTGGCCGCGGCGATGTTGTTCAGCGCCTCCCAGGCCATACCGCCCGTGAGCGCGCCGTCACCGATCACGGTGACGATGTGCCGCTTCTCGCCGCGCAGCTCGTACGCCTTCGCCAGCCCGTCGGCGTACGACAGGGCGGCCGAGGCGTGCGAGTTCTCGATCAGGTCGTGCTCGGACTCGGCGCGGCTGGGGTAGCCGGACAGGCCACCCTCCTGACGAAGCTCGTGGAAGCGTTCGTAGCGGCCGGTAATGAGCTTGTGAACGTACGCCTGGTGTCCGACGTCGAAGAGAATCCGGTCGTGCGGCGAGTCGAAGACGCGGTGCAGCGCAAGGGTGATCTCCACGATGCCGAGGTTCGGCCCGAGGTGCCCGCCCGTACGAGAAACCGTCTCGATCAGCACGTCGCGGATCTCCCGCGCCAAGGCGACCAGCTCCCGCTCGGTCAGATCGTCAAGGTCTCTTGGTCCCCGGATCTTCTCGAGCATGCTCATGCTGATCCCTCCTCGCCTCAGCGTTGGCTCTAACGCTGTGTGAACCCTGAGTCTAGATTGCCCTGCTTGTACGAAGAGAGATGCGCCACGGCGTGGTGAAGTTCCCCACGTCAGCCCGGCTTGACAGTTGCCATCACCCATCGTTCGCTGTCAACTACAGCCTGCATGGAGGCGCGGTCAAACCGTCCTCAGCGTGCCCACAGGAAACAACGTGTAAGCAAGGGAAAGAAGAGGGAGCTAACCCTTCAGGGCTCCGGCCATCAGTCCTCTCATGAAGAACCTGCCGAGCAAGATGTACACGAGCAACGTCGGGATCGATGCCAGAATCGCCGCCGCCATCTGTTGGCTGTACGGGACGACCATCGAGCCCGCGATGTTGTTCAGCCGTACCGTCGTCGGCCACGAATCCGGTCCGGTCAGGAAGACCGCGAACAGGAAGTCGTTCCACATCGAGGTGAACTGCCAGATGATGACGACCGCGAACGCCGGCGCGGAGTTCGGCAACACCACCGAGAAGAACGTTCGCAGCATGCCGGCGCCGTCCACCCGGGCCGCCTCGATCAGCTCGTCCGGGATCGTCACGAAGTAGTTGCGGAAGATCAACGTGCAGATCGGGATGCCGTACACGACGTGCGCGAACACCAGTCCCGGGATCCCGCCGATCAGGTTGACCGACGACATCAGCTGCACGAGCGGGATCATCACCGCCTGGTACGGGATGAACATGCCGAACAGGAACAGCGTGAAAATCAGGTCCGCGTACGGGAATCGCCACTTGGACAGCACGAAGCCGTTCATCGACCCGAGCAGGGCCGAGATCAGCGAACCTGGAACGGCGACCTTCACCGAGTTCCACAACGCCGGGGACAGCTGTTCCCAGGCCACCTTCCAGGCCTCGGTCGTCCAGTTCGTCGGCAGCATCCACGCCGTGCTCGGGTCGGCCTCTGCCAACGGCTTGAAGCTCGTCGCGAGCAACACGTAGACAGGGATCAGGAACACCAGCACGAAGAACAGCAGCAAGGCGAACTTGACAACGCGCGCAACGGTCTCGCGCACCGGCGCGGCGGACGGCGCGTTCTGCCGAACGGGCTTGCGCTGCAGGGTTTCGACGGTCGTGGTCATGTCAGCCCCGCTTCTCGCTACGAACGGTCCAGATGAGGTACGGGATGATGAACACGGCGATGAACAGCAACAGGTACGACGCGATCGTCGCGCCCTTCGCCGGATCGTGCGCGTCGAACACCATCTGCCACATGTAGACCGCGGGTACGTCGGTGATGATCTGTTTGCCGGACATCGCGACGATGAGGTCGAAGACCTTCAACGAGATGTGCCCGAGAATGATCAACGCGGACAGGGCAACCGGCCGCAGCTGCGGCAGCACCACGTACCAGTAGACCTTCCACTCCGCGGCGCCGTCGACCCGCGCGGCTTCCCGGATGTCCTCCGACACACCCCGGAAACCGGCGAGGAACAGCGCCATGACGTAGCCGCCCATTTGCCAGATCGCTGGTATCGCCATCGCGGCCATGCCGGTCTGCTGGTCCTGCCACCACTCGTTGGCCAGGAAGCCGAGACCCAGATCCTGGAACAGGGCGTTGAGCCCGACCGCGCGTTCCGGCGGCGCGGGGTTCATCAGCCAGCGCCACACGATGCCGGTCGCGATGAACGAGATCGCCATCGGGAACAGGTAGATCGCGCGGAAACCGCCCTCGCCCTTGATCCCCTTGTCCATCAGCAAAGCGAGGAACCAGCCGAGGACCAACGTCCCAACGACGAACACCACCGTGAACAGCACGAGGTGCTTGACCGAGAGGTTCCAGCGTTCATCGCCCCACAGCTGAACGAAGTTGTCCAGCCCGACGAAGTTGCCCTCCGACACCTCGGAGTGCTTGTCGGTCATCGCGAGCTGGAAGTTCCAGCCCATCAGGCCGTACACGAAGACCGCGATCAGGATGATCGACGGTGAGATCAGCAGCAGGCCAGGAGCCCAGTTGCGGAGCCGACGCACGCCGACGCAACTCCCCTCGAAATGCTTGTGGACAAGGTCAGATCATGCCGAGCGGGGTCGCCGGCTACTGCTCGTCCGGCGACCCCGCTCCGCTAGGTCAGACTTGTCCGCCGTTCTTCGCGGCGTCGACCAACGACGTCTGGAACTTTCCGACGTCCTTGCTCTGCAGGAACAGACCCACCGCGGTGTCGATGTCGGTGTGCCACTTGTTGTTCGCGGTCACACCGTGCCAGAACGAGCCGGCGAGGTCGTCCTTCTTCCACTCCTCGAGCGCCCAGGCGAGATAGTCCTTGTACAGCGAGACATCCGCGTCCTTGCGCGCCGGGATCGAGCCCTTGGCCGGGTTGAAGAGGTCCTGGCCTTCCTTGCTCGCGCACTCCTTCAGCCACTCGATCGCGGCGTCCTTGTGCGGGGCACCCTTCGGCAGCGTGAAGCTGTCGGACAGCCACATGTACGTGCCGTCCGTACCAGGCGAGGCGGCCCACTTGTAGTCGACGTCCGGCTTCTTGCCGAGCTCGCGGAAGTAGCCGTCCGCCCAGTCGCCCATGATGACGTACGCGGCCTTGCCGTCCACGACGTTCTTCGCCGCGGCCTGCCAGTCCGTCGACGCGGCCTCGGTGTTGGCCATCTCGACGATCTGCTTGAAGTGGTCCAGCGCCTTCGTCACGTCGGCGCTCGCCCAGTCGGCACCCTTGGTCCACAGCGCGTTGTAGCCGTCGACCCCGAGGTCACCGAGCAGCACGCTTTCGAGCAGGTGGTCAGCGGTCCACTGCGCGCCGAGCGAGATCGGGATCTTGCCGGTCTTCTCCTTGATGGTCTTCAGCTGCGTGATGAACTCGTCGACCGTCTTCGCCGGAGCGGCGATGCCAGCCTCCTCCAGCACGGCCGGGTTGTACCAGAGCACGTTCGACCGGTGGATGTTCACGGGGACGGAGTAGATCTTGCCCTCGAACGTGATCTGCTCGACGAGCTGCTCCGGGAACGAGTCACGCAGCTTCTGCTCGTCGTAGAACGAGTTCAGGTCCTCGAGGCGGCCAGCCTTGATGTAGTCCTGCAGCTCGGCGCCCGCGTGGCCCTGGAACGAGTCCGGCGGGTCGTTCGACTGCAGCCGGCTCTCCAGAATGGCCTTCGCGTTCGTCCCCGAACCACCCGCGACGGCGGCGTTCTTGAACGCGATGTCGGGCTGCTTCTTCCCGAAGTCCTTGACCATGGCCTCGAGGCCCTTGGCCTCGCCGCCACCGGTCCACCATGAGAACACCTCGACCTCGGACTTGTCTCCGCTGTCGCCGCTACCGCTGTTGGTGTCACCTCCGTTCCCACAGCCGGCCACGGCCAACAACCCGATCGCCGCGACGGCGCCGATCAGGCGTTTACTCATCCCCATCGTGCGTCCTCTCTTTGCCGCAGGGCTGACCCAGCCTGCGCTACCGCTGTCGGCGCGGGGGTCCCCACGCCGTCCCAACGTTCCTCCGCCTGTTCGCCCAGCAGGTCGACCTGCTCAGCGGCTAGGACGAGCGCGCCGAGTACCTCGGCACGGTCACCTGTCTCGGCGGCGACGACCGGCGTCTCCGCCACCGAGATGACCGCGTACCGCGGCATCGCGGCGCGCAGCGGCTCCAACAACACTTCGCCGGCCGCGGCGAGGTCTCCCCCGACGACGACCCGCTCCGGGTTGACGACATTGCACAGGTTCGCGGCGACGAAGCCAATGTGACGCGCCGCGTCCGCGAGCACTCGTCGGCAGCCACCGTCGCCGTCAACCGCGGCTTGCACCAGGTCCTCGACCGTACGCAGGTGCGGGTGGCTGTGCCGGATCAGCTCGAGCAGGAACGGGCCGCCGACCAGAGTCTCGAGGCAGCCCCGGTTGCCGCACGAGCAGATCGGCCCGGTCTCGTCGATCGTGAGATGCCCTATCTCGCCGGCCGATCCCGCGTACCCGTGGTAGACCCTTCCGTCGACGACGAGGCCGGCCCCGAGGCCAGTCGCCGCCTTGACGTACGCGAGGTTCGCTATGCCGCGTCCCGCGCCGAAGACCAGCTCACCCCTCGCGCCGAGGTTGGCGTCGTTGTCGGCGTACACGTCGACGCCGAGCCGTTCGCCGAGGTCGCCGCGCGGGTCGATGCTGTCCCAGCCCGGCAGGATCGGCCAGGACGCGAGTCTGCCGTCCATCGGCAGCGGCGCGGGCAGGCCGACGCCGGCGGCTCGGACGTCGCGGGGGTTGCCGCCGACCTCTTCGAGGACCTCGGCGACCAGGGACTGCGCGACGTCGAGCGCGTCGCTGCCGGAGGCGCCGACGTTGCAGGCGCGCTTGCGTTCGGCGAGCACGCTGTAGCGGAGGTCGGCGAGCGCGACCCGGATGTGCCGGTGACCGAAGTCGAGTCCGAGGACCAGGCCCTGCTCGGAGCGGATCCTCACCTCTTGAGCCCGCCGGCCGCCGCGTACGCCGGGGCTGACGTCGACCGTGCCGGCCTCGCCGAGGTGTCTCACGATGTTGGAGACGGAGGCGGGCGAGAGCCCGGTGACACGGGCGATCTCGGCCTGGCTGAGCACGCCGCGAGACCGTACGGCGGCCAGTACCCGGCGGATGTTCGCCGCACGCAGCGATGCCTGGGAGCCGGGCTTGAGGGTCACCCTGCACAGGTAACTCGGTCCGAGACTTGACGTCAAGACTTGGGGTAACAACGAAATGAACTCCCCCTTTGCCTTCATTACTTGAACTATTTGGCGACAGTCTCCCGAGGGGTGGAAAGGGCAGAGTTCACGGCCTGAACACCACCGTCCCGTGGCCGTACGGCTGGCAGGATCGGAGGCATGGAACGCGCGGAGGCCCTGCTCATCGGTGGACGTTCGGGAGTCGGCAAGACCACGATCGGTTGGGAGGTCTCGGCACTGTTGCGAGCGGCAGCGGTGCCACACGCGATCATCGAGGGCGACTTCATGGGGCAGGTGCATCCGGCGCCTTCGGACGATCCGGACCGGACCCAGCTGGTCGAACGCAACCTGACGGCGGTCTGGTCGAACTTCGCCTCGCTCGGGTACCGCAGGCTGATCTACACGAACACGTTGAGCGTCATGCCTTCCGCGGCAGGCATGTTCGAGCGCGCGCTGGGCCCGGACGTCCGCCTCGTCCGCATACTGCTGACTGCCTCTGACACCACCGCGGGCGGTCGCCTGCGATCCCGCGAGCTGGGCTCGGAGCTGGACGACGGACTGCGCACCAGCATGGCTCGAGCCCGGGTCCTGGAGGACTCCGTCTCGCCCGACACCGTTCGCGTCCCGACAGACAACCGACCGGTCCCGGAGATCGCCCAGGACGTCATGGCCGCGACCGGCTGGCACCTCACGTGACCGAATGGCCGCTCGCGGCTGCGGAGGCCCTGGTGTCGGAAGCGTTGGGGACGGCGACGAGCTTCGCGGCCCGCGAACCGCTGACGGAGGAGCACTCCGTCTACCGCTGCACGCTCAGCGGGGCTGCCAACCCGCGGACCGTGATAGTCCGCGCGCACCGCAGTCGGGGAGGGTGGCGGACCGATCCGTCCTACTTCCTCAACGACTACGCGGCGAACCAGTTTCTCCACGCGATCGGCAGTTCGGTAGCAGTCCAGCTGATCGGCGCCGACCTGAATGCCGGCGTGCAGGTGACGGAGGATCTCGGTACGGAAGGCTCGCTGGACGATCTGCTGGGCGGAACGGACAGGGTGGCGGCCACCGCCGGGCTCCTCGACTGGGCACGGTCGCTCGGCGAGCTGCACGCGTCCACAGTCGGGCGAGGGAACGAGTACTACCGGCTGCGCACGAGCCTCGGACCCGTCGATCCGGCTGCTCACCGGATGAGCTTGGTCGAACGATCCGTCGAGACCGCATGGACGCGGATCGCGAGTGGCGCGGGCGAGGGGGTGCGTGCCGACATGGCGGAGCTGCTGCACACGTTGCGGGAGCCGGGGCCGTTCCTCGCCCTGTCGAACGGGGATGCGTGCCCGTACAACTCCAGGATCGCCAGCCATAGCGTGCGGTTCTTCGACTTCGAGCTCGCTGGATTCCGGCACCTCCTGCTGGACGGCGCGTTCCTGCGTATGTCCTTCCCCAGCTGCTACCGATGGGGACGACTGCCCGACGACGTTCGTGCCGCCGCGGAGACCGCCTATCGGGGCGCCCTCGGACCGGTCGACGACGACACCTACCGTCGCGGGTTGGCCGCGGCCTGCGGGGCTTGGGCGATCGTGCATGCCGTCCAACTGCCAGATCCAGGCGACCCGGATCAGCACAGCGCGGCGCGCATCCATGCCGTCGTCGCGGACTTCGTCGAGGTGGCGGCGGCGGCCGGGTGGCTGGGCTCCCTCGCTGGATGGATCGAGCGGCTGATCCCGACCGCTGAGCCGGCTCCCCTCTACCCGGCGTTCGGATCGCTAGGCTCGGCCGGGTGACATGCGTGTTCTGTGCGATCGCCGCCGGTGACCTTCCCGCCCACGTCGTGATCGACGAGCCTGAGCTGCTCGCGTTCCTCGATACCCGGCCGGTCTTCAAGGGTCACGTCCTGCTCATCCCCCGCGTCCATGTCGGCACGTTTCCCGAGCTGCCGGCCGAGAAGCTCGAGCCGTTCTTCGCCATGGGCCAGCGGCTGACCGTCGCGGTCGAGGAGGGGCTCGGCGCGAAGGGCGCGTTCGTCGCGCTCAACAACAAGGTCAGCCAGAGCGTCCCGCACCTGCACCTGCATGTGGTCCCGCGCACGAAGGGCGACGGTCTGCGCGGCTTCTTCTGGCCGCGGACGAAGTACGCCTCCGAGGACGAGGCCGCGGAGTACGCCAAGCGGCTGCGCGAGGTGCTCTAACAGGCAGCGCCGAGCGGACGATCGCACGCGAGATCTACACCGCTCGTCCTACGGACGTGAGTCGGTCAGGAAGCTCCAGCTCCGCTCGTCGGTCCAGAGCGACCGGAGGTCGATGTACGGGCGCAGCAGCGCACCGACCTCGGGGTCGGCTGTGCCGCGCAACGCGTCCTGGGCGATCCTTCGCGCGATGCCCGCCAGGAAGTCGGCGACCTGGATGCGGCTGTCGGTACCCGAGTCGATCCGGCGAAGCTCGACGAGGCGGAGCTGAGACCTGAGCAGCGCGAGGCGACCGGGGGTGAGTGCGCTCGTCTCGTCGTGCAGGATCGCGACCGCGGCACCGTCGTGGCTCCAGTGCTGGATCGTCCTCGCTACCGCCGGGATCAGCGGGTCGATGGTGCTGAGGACGCCTTGGGCGTCGCGCCAGGTTCGGTACTCGTCCGCCCTCTCGCGCGTGCTCCTGAGCGCGCCCAGGAGGCCGTTCGGGCGGTCCTCCTCGAGCAGCGCGAACATCGGGTCGGACGGGTCGCCGGTGTCGCGGCGCCACCGCGCTCGCAGCAGGCGGTTCGCGGCGTCGACGAACGCGGACCACCGTTCGGCGCCGAGCACTCTCGGGCCCTCGTCCTGGAGGGCATGCGCTCGACGCAGCGCTGTCTCGTCTGGCCAGCCGGGGAGATCGGTGAAGTACGTCGACTCCCCCATCAGCACGTCGACGAGCAGCACGAGCACGAAGTACGCCTTGTCGAGCAGATAGACCCTGGCCAGGCCGTGGATCGGGCCGTTCTCCGCGAGCAACCACAGGACGACCTCGCGGTTGCGCATGAGGCGGGAGGCCTTGTACTCGGTGGTGATGGGCGAGCCGATCCGTTCGCGGACCTCGGCGAGGATTCCCGCCGCCTCGTCCGAGGTCAGCTGGATGCTCGAGTGCGAGAACACCGTGGTCTCGCCGCCGACCAGATGTTCGCCCTCGGCACCCGACTCGTCGCAGACGATCTCGACGAATCGCGTGGGCAGCTCGGGCATCCGGTCTCCTCTCGGACGGCCCTCATCATGGAACGTTCCGCGTCCAAACGCCACGTGGATTTGCGACGGTCTCGTCGCGACGATGAAATGTGGCCGGTGGACACCCTCCAACGGCCACGCGCGCGGGTCACCCTCGCGTCGGCGGCGCTCGTGGTCGCGGCCGTGCTCTACACGACCTGGCCGTTGGCGACGCTGCTCGGGTTGGAGGCCTCGACGCCGGACAGCCTGGTGAGCGAGCTGGCAGCGCTGGACCAGCCGTGGTCCTGGCTGTTCCGGCTCGGCGACACCTCGGCGGGCGTCCTGGCGATCGTCGGCGGCATCGCCGCGGCGGTGTCGATCCGCGAACGGTGGAGCCGGATCGGGTACGCGTTGCTCGCGGTGTTCGGCGCCGCGACGATCGCGGACGCCTCGATGCCGCTGCCCTGCGCGCCCTCGGTCGACGCCCGGCTGCCCCACGCCGTCGAGCGACCTCGCGCACGTGATCACCAGCGGGACGTCCAGCTTCGCGATCTGCTGCGGGATCGTGCTCGTCCTGTACGGGGCTCGTTCGCTGCTCGCCCGACCGCTGCTCGGCACGGGTGTCGTCCTCGCCGCGGTCGCGATCGGCGGGCTCGTCGTGTTCTCCGCACGTACGCTCGCGGACAACTACGCCGGGCTGGACTGATCCAGCGCGTCGCCCTGCTGGCCCTCGAGTCTCGGCCTTGCCGGCTGCGGTCTGCTCGTTCGTCGGCTATCGCGCGCACCGCGTCGATGATGACGTCGGGGCGGTCGACGTAGATCAGGTGCCGCGTCTCCGGGACGACCTCCGCGACGGCACCGAGCTGATCGGCCAGCCAGCGTTGCTTGCGCCGCTCTCCCCCGACCGAGTCGGCGGCGATCAGCATCCGTACGGCATGCGCGGCGCCCGGCCCTCGCGGTAGGCGGGCAGCTCGGTGGCCCAGCGGTAGTACCGGCCGTAGCCACGGATCGCGGCGGCGAGCGCCTCCGGACGGCCGTACTCCTCGTCGATCTCGGCGGGCGTCAGCGGATCGGGCCCGTAGGCGTCCATACGTACGGAGGAATAGCGGATCCGCCGGCCGATCCACTTCGTGAAGCTCATCGGGAGCTGCGCCACGAAGTCGCCCACCGAGTCGGTGAAGCTGCCCAGCCAGGAGGAGAGGCGGTTCGGCGAGGGTTCGGCGGACGGGTCGACGAGGACCACGCCGAGCAGGCCCGGGACGTCGCGCCGGATCAGCACCTCGGCCGGCATCGAGCCCATCGAATGGGCGATCACGATCGCCGGCAGCTGTGAGCCGCGGACCGCTGCCTCGGCCGCGGCGGCCGGCGCGGCAATGGCGGGCGAGGGATCCAGACCGGGCAGCGCACCCGTGACGTACTCCACGACGGGCGCGTCGAGGCCGTCGATCACGGTTCGCCAGTCCGGGTGACTTCCCGCCAACCCCGGAAGGATAAGCACCCTGTACGGCGCAGGTTGGATTCCTGGCACACGCCTACTGTGGCAGGCTCGGCTGAGTGCCAGCTGAGGACGAGCTGAGTACGAGGCATGGATCGGGACGGACATGAGCACCGAAATGACGACGCACGACGCCGAACGGGACACCGTCGCGGCGAACGCTCCCCCGGATACGCGCCGAAGACCGCTCGCGAGCGACCAAGCGGAACGCCAAGGCCGAGCGGACCGCGAGCGTGATCGCGACCTGGCTCGCCCGGTTCCTCCGGTTGGTGGCGTTGTTCTCCGCCGTGACCGCCCTCCTCCCCGCGCTACGCGGGCCGCTGAGCGTCGTCCGCGACATCATCGAGGTCACGACGATCAGTGCGCCAGCCGAACCTCGCGTATGCCGTGTACCTGGGCATCCTGGCCGCCGCCGTCCGGCGCCGGAAGCGGATCGCCTGGTGGTTCCTCGTCGTGCTACTGATCGTCCCGAACCTGCTCTTCGGCATCCTCGAGACGATCGAGAACCGCGACGGCTGGCTGAGCGTCGTCGTGCTCACGTTGGCGTTCGGGATCCTGCTCGTCGCCCGGCCCGCGTTCGATGCCCGCGTCGCGCCACGCGCCGGTTGGCGAGCGCTGCTCACGCTGGTCGTGATGGCGATCTTCGGCGTCGTCGTCGGACTCGGCGTGGTCAGCTTGTTTCCCGGCAAGACGACGACGTTCGAGGACCGGTTGCAAACGGTGATCGTCTACATCGCCGGGGGCACCGGATCGATGGACCCCGACTACTTCACCGAGGAGGAGAGCGAGGAGTCGTTCCACCACCCGGCCCACGTCGGGGTCGTGGCCCTCGGGATCCTCGGTGCGGCGGCGCAGCTGGTCGCCGCGTGGGTGCTGTTCCGCCCAGGTCGCAAGAACCTGTTCCAGACACCTGACGACGAGCGCCGCATCCGTACGCTGGTCGCCCAACACGGCGAGAACGACTCGCTCGGCTACTTCGCCACGCGGCGCGACAAGTCCGCGATCTGGTCCGAGTCCGGCGAGGCCGTGGTGACGTACCGCGTCGTCGCCGGCGTCAGCCTCGCCAGCGGCGACCCGATCGGTCCGCGCGAGCACTGGCTGGCGGCGATGCGAAGCCTGGCTCGACGAGGCTCGCCGCTTCGCGTGGGCGCCTGCCGTGATGGGCGCGAGCGAGGCGGGGGCCGAGTGCTATGTCGAGGCCGGGCTCGATGCGTTGGAGCTCGGCGACGAGGCGGTGCTGCACGTCGCGGACTTCAAGCTCACCGGCCGGCATATGCGTTCGGTGCGGCAGGCCGTCAACCGGCTCGAGCGCGCCGGCTTCACCTGCCGGATCCGGCGACACGACGAGATCTCGCGCGAAGAGATGGCGACGATCGTCACCGACACCGAGAAGTGGCGCGACACCGAGAGCGAACGCGGATTCTCCATGGCCCTGGGCCGATTGGGCGACCCGCGCGACAAGCGGTGCGTGCTCGTCGAAGCTTTGGACACCTCCGGCGCGCGGCACGCGGTGCTGTCGTTCGTTCCGTGGGGCCGGTACGGGTTGTCGCTCGACCTGATGCGGCGTGAGCCGGCGGCGCCGAACGGGATGGTCGAGCTGATGGTCACGCGGCTCGTGGAGGCCGCTCCGCGCTTCCGGGTCGAGCGGGTCTCGTTGAACTTCGCGATGTTCCGTTCGGGGATCGTCGAGGGCGCGCAGATCGGCGCCGGTCCGGTCGCGAGGGTGTGGCGCAAGGCGTTGCTCGTCGCCTCGCGGTGGTGGCAGATCGAGTCGCTGTACCGGGCGAACGCGAAGTTCGAACCCGAGTGGATGCCACGCTTCCTGTGCTACCCGGCGTCACGCGACCTGGCCCGGATCGGGTTGGCCTGCGGCATCGTCGAGGGCTTCGTTCCGGGGTTCCTCGCCGGTCGGATGCCCCGTGTCAACCCGCGGTTGGCAGCGGCGGACGACTTCGACGAGGGCTGGGATCCGTGGGGCGAGGCACCGGACTCGGCGAAGCTGGAGGCCGAGCGCGAGCGCCGCCTTCCCGAGCAGGAACGCGTCCGGAGGGCGAAGCTGCGCCGGCTACGCGACGACGGTGTGGAGCCTTACCCCGTTGGCTATCCGCGCACCGCGACGATCGAGGAGATCCGTACCCGCTTCGCCTCGCTGGCTGCCGACCATTGGACCGACGAGGTCGTCGGGATCACCGGCCGGGTGCTGCTGATGCGCAAGCTCGGCAGGCTGTGCTTCGCGACCGTACGCGACGGCACCGGCGATCTGCAGATCATGATCGACCTGGACGACCTGGGTGCTCAGGAGACGTTCGAACGGTGGAAGAAGTACGTCGACATCGGCGACCACGTCGGCGTGACCGGAGTGGTCGGGACGACGCGGTCCGGTGAGCTGACCGTGCGCGGGTCCTCGTGGGCGCTGACGTCGAAATGCCTGCGCCCGTTGCCCGACAAGTGGCACGGCATGGCGGATCCGGAGGCGCGGGTTCGCCTGCGCGCGGTCGATCTGGCGATCCGGCCGGAGGCGCGGACGATCTTCCAGCAGCGTTCGCTGGCGGTGTCCGCCGTACGCGACGTGCTGCGCTCGATGGGGTTCCTCGAGGTCGAGACGCCGATGCTGCAGCCGGTGCACGGTGGCGCGAACGCGCGGCCGTTCCGTACGCACATCAACGCGTACGACATGCCGCTGTACCTGCGGATCGCTCCGGAGCTGTATCTCAAGCGGCTGTTGGTCGGTGGCGCCGAGCGGGTCTTCGAGCTGAACCGGAACTTCCGCAACGAGGGCGCGGACGCGACGCACAACCCCGAGTTCACGATGCTCGAGGCGTACGAGGCGTACGGCGACTACGAGTCGATGCAGCCGCTGATCCGGTCGCTGGTGCTCGCGGCATGCGAGGCGGTGCATGGGTCGACGAAGGTGTCGCACGTGATGCCGGACGGCTCTTCCGTGCGGGTGGATCTGGCCGAGCCGTGGGCCGACGTGACCGTGCACGCGGCGGTCGGCGCGAGTTTGGGAACGTCGATCTCGCCTTCGACGCCGGTATCCGAGCTGCGCTCGCTGGGCGCCGCCGTCGGCGTGGAGCTGGACGTGGAGGCGACGCACGGCTCGGCGGTGCTGGAGCTGTACGACAAGCTGGTGGAGCCGCGAACGGTGGCGCCGACGTTCTACCGTGACTTCCCGACCGACGTCTCTCCGCTCACCCGCGCCCACCGCACGGACCCGCGGGTGGCGGAGCGCTGGGACCTGGTGGCGTTCGGCATGGAGCTGGGCACGGCGTACTCGGAGCTCGTCGACCCGGTCGAGCAGCGACTTCGGCTCACGGCCCAATCCCTGCTGGCGGCGGGCGGCGATGTCGAGGCGATGCAGCTCGACGAGGACTTCCTGCACACCCTGGAGTACGGCATGCCGCCGGCTGGCGGGCTCGGCATGGGCGTGGACCGCCTGGTGATGATGCTCACCGACCTTTCGATCCGCGACACGCTGCTCTTTCCGCTCGTCCGGCCTGGTCGATAGGGCACCGTTGGCGCGTTGTGAACGTCGAAGGGGCGTTTCGTGGCACAGTGAGGCGATCGAATAGGAGGTGCGGCATGGCAACGGTACGTCCTCGGGCGGCTGTGCTGGCCACAGTGGGCTCGCTCGGCATCGCGGCCAGTGCGTACATGGCCTGGTTCGACTCGCGGGTGGCGGACACAGTGCCGTTCGTGCGGGTGCTGTTCGGCGGCTCGCCCACGGACACGGCGGTCTCGTACTGGCAGTCGATGGCGGCTCCGCTCGTCGTCGTGGGCGCGCTCGGAGTGCTGGGTGCGTTGGCGCTGTCGCGGGCGATGCTCTGGCTCACGTTCGTGCTCGGGTTGGCGACGGTCGGCCTGTGGGGAACGAACGAGGTGCTCGACCGCGACCCGGCTTCGCTCGCTGTCGGCGACTTCGGCGCCGGCGCGTATGTCGCCGTCGCGAGCCTGCTTCTGCTGCTGATCACGACGATCGTGCTCCGCGGTGGTTCCGACGGCATGGATCCCGACGAGGTCTCGGCTCTGCCGCGCGGCTACGGCGCCAGCTCGACGACGGCGCAGCAACCGGCGTACGTAGACCCAAGCGTCGACGCGCCGACCCAGCAGCAGCGCGCGCAGTCCAGCACGACCCGGCAAGACTCAGACGACGGAACCTGATCCCGTCGACCCTCGCACAACGGGGCCACCACCGGCCCCGTTGTGCGCTTTAATCGTTCGGGTGAACGTGTCCGTGCTGGTACCCGCCGATCGGATCGGCGCGTTCCAGGTCGCGCTCGGCACGTTCTGCGCTTCGAAGTCGTTCCCCATCGGGTCCGCTGGCTCGACGGGCGACGAGTGGCGCAGGGTCTCCGCCGAGATCTCCCCGGACGACGTCGGGGCCTTCTACCGTGAGTTCGCCCGCTGGCTTGGCGAAACGACCACCGCGGAGCCGGACCTGCCCGACCTCGACCAGGCGATCCTCGCCGCGTGCTGGGACCAGCTCCCGGCGTACGAGCAGGAGTTCCTTCGCCTGCTGGCCGACGACTTCGGCCGACCGGTCGGCTGGGTCGAGCTTCGGGACAAGCTCGGGCTCGCCGGCGAACCCGACCTCGCGCGCGACCTGCCTGTCCTCACCGCGGCCCTTGACGACGGGCGGCGCATGCCCGTCCGGGTGGAGGGCGACGTACTGTGGCTTCCTTCCGAGCTGGTCGATCTCGTTCGGGACGTCAGTACGGCTGTGTGAGGCGTACGTCCGACACTCCAGCCACCGCGGCGACCTCGTCCAGGTCGTCGACGGGAATCGCCAGCGTGTAGGCGTTCTCGACGACCGTGAGCACCGGCACTTCGGTCAGGACGATCGCCTCGACCCCGGCGCGCCGCGGCGAGAACAGCACGGTCACCTTGTCGCCGCGCCCCACCTCTGTGCCCGACGTCGCGGTCACCGCCAACGGCGCTCGCCCACGGAGGACGTCCGCGCCGACGACCGGCGGTGGAGGCACCACGTTGTCCTGGTCGCGCATCGCAGCCGCCAGACCGAGGAGCAGCACGATCAGAACGACGACGATCGCCAGCTCTCGCTGCTTGGCCACGTTCACGACGATGCCTTCCGCACGTACCTCAGCGGCCATTGTTCGCCGGTGCTGAGCCGTTGGGAGACGTCCGCCCAGGTGCGCTTCTCCTCTTCCTGCGTGGCGGGCAGCGGACGGCCCAGCTGGACGAGGAGCTCGTTGCGGTACAGGTCGAACGCCGCGCGGAGGTGCAGGCCGTATTCGACCGCGGCCTCGACGGCACCGCTGTACGCGAGCCTGGCCACGACCAGCCCTCCGGCGACCAGACCGAGGTAGATGGCGGCACCGAGACCCTCGAAAGCCGCATACGCACCGCCACCGACCGCGAGGACAGTCGACAGCAGCGACACCAGGCAGAGGAACTGGACCGTGTCAAGCGGCCCAGAGGCGGAGGCGAGCTTGTCAGGCACCAGCACATAGAGCCGCGGCCAGACGACGAGCGCGTTGATGCCATAGGCGCGCCGCGGGTACGTCTCCGCCGCTGACAGCACGTTGCCCAGCGCGGTCGGCCGGAGGTCGTCGTGCGGGTAGTACAGCTCGACGTCGGCCGTCAAGCGCGCCTTGCGCGCCTTCTGTCGGTCGACCCCGCGCGTCCAGAGCCGGCGACCGAAGAAGTAGCCCTCGTACAGGCGGATCAGCAGGATTCCATTGCTCGACACGAACGAGGCCGCCAGGAACGTTCCCGCCAACACGGCGACGGCGGCGAGGACCTGAGCGCCGCCGGACAACGTCTCCCAGCGCTTGACCCACAGGCCCATGCCGCCGTTGATCTCGGCGTAGAGCATCCCGACGATCAGCAGGAACACCAGGACCGGGAAGAACGTGGTCAGCAGGAAGCGGCGGTCGACCAGGCCCTTGACCTCCGCGAGAACCGCACCGATCACGTCAGTACGCCTCGAGGATGCCGGGGCAGGGACCGCCGGCCCGAAGCTGCTTCGGGCACTGCGCGCCGACTGTTCCCCGATGAGTCGCACGACGTGCCGCTCGGAGCCGTTGGTGCAGCGGAATCGCCGGCTTGTCGGCGGCGGAGTCGGGTCAGGCCCTGGCGGTCGGATGTCCGATCTCGTCAGCGCGCGCGTTCTGCCGGAGGTCTCGACGAGAAGGCCGTTCTCCACGTCGATCGCGAAGTCCTTCGGCTGCTCGCGCAGCAGGCGGCCCAGCACCTCGCCGAGCTCGGCGTCACCGCTCTCGAACAGATGACGCGCGAAGGTCGCGGAGTCGGCGACGACCACGGTCTCGCCGCCGACAACGACCACGCCGAAGTCAGTGGACTGGAGCTCCTCGATCGCCCCTTTGGGATCCTCGCGGAGTCCGGCAACGCTGAACAGCACGGCGCGTTCGCCGCGTTCCTCTGTCGCCATCGGGTCCCCCTCGGACAGGCCTTGCGGCCAATGTAGAGCGGGACCCGTGGCGGGTGGAGCTGTTCGGTGAAAGCTACTTCGCGAGCAGCGAACGCAGGACGTACTGCATGATGCCGCCGTGGCGGAAGTAGTCCGCCTCGCCGGGGGTGTCGATGCGGACGACCGCGCGGAACTCCTTGTCGTCGGCGCGCACCGTCACCTCGCGCGGTGTCGTGCCGTTGTTGAGCTCCTCGACGCCGGTGATCGTGAACCTCTCCTCGCCGGTCAGCCCGAGCGACTCCGCGTTCTCGCCCTCCGGGTACTGCAGCGGCAGCACGCCCATGCCGATCAGGTTGGAGCGGTGGATGCGCTCGTACGATTCTGCCAACACAGCCTTGACACCGAGCAGCGCGGTGCCCTTGGCGGCCCAGTCGCGGGACGAGCCGGAGCCGTACTCCTTGCCCGACAGGATCACCAGCGGCGTGCCAACCTCGGCGTAGTTGACCGACGCGTCGTAGATCGACGAAACCTCGCCACCGTTGGTGAAGTCGCGGGTAAAGCCGCCCTCGGTGCCGGGCGCGAGCTGGTTGCGCAGCCGGATGTTCGCGAACGTGCCGCGGATCATCACCTCGTGGTTGCCGCGGCGCGACCCGTAGGAGTTGAAGTCCCGATGCTCGACGCCGTGCTCGAGGAGGTACGCGCCCGCGGGGCTGTCCTTCTTGATCGAGCCGGCCGGCGAGATGTGGTCGGTCGTGACCGAGTCGCCGAGCTTCGCCAGAACCCGCGCACCCGCGATGTCCGAGACCGGCTCTGGGGAGGCTGGCATCCCTTCGAAATAAGGGGGTTTGCGAACGTACGTCGACGCGTCGTCCCACGCGAACACGTTGCCCTCGGGCGTGTCCATCTGCTGCCAACGTTCGTCGCCGGCGAAGACGTCGGCGTAGTCACGTGTGAACATCTCGCTCGCGATCGCGCTGTCGACGACCTCCTCGATCTCTTGCGCCGACGGCCAGATGTCGGCGAGGAAAACGTCGTTGCCCTCGGTGTCCTTGCCCAGCGGCTCGTTGTAGATGTCGAGGTCCATCGAGCCGGCGAGCGCGTAAGCGACGACGAGCGGCGGCGACGCGAGGTAGTTCATCTTCACGTCGGGGTTGATGCGGCCCTCGAAGTTGCGGTTGCCGGACAGCACCGAGACGACAGCGAGGTCGCTCTCGTTCACGGCCTGGCTGACCTCGGGGATGAGCGGGCCGGAGTTGCCGATGCAGGTGGTGCAGCCGTACCCGACGAGGTTGAAGCCGAGCTTCTCCAGGTACGGCGTGAGGCCGGCGCGCTCGTAGTAGTCCATGACGACCTTCGAGCCCGGCGCGAGCGTCGTCTTCACCCAGGGCTTGCGGTTCAGGCCCTTCTCGACGGCCTTCTTCGCGAGCAGCGCGGCGCCGATCATCACCGAGGGGTTGGACGTGTTGGTGCACGACGTGATCGCCGCGATGACGACCGCGCCGTGGTCGACCTCGCACTCGGTGCCGTCGGACAGCTTGATCCGGGTCGGCGAGCTGGGCCGGCCGTTGGCGCCGACCGCGGCCGAGGCGTAGTCGCGCGGCGTCGGCCGCTCCGTTGTCGCCGTGGTACGCGGGCGAGTCGCTCGCCGGGAACGACTCGGCGGAGGCCTCGTCGTACCCCTTCGGCTCCACCTTCTCGGCGTCGACGTAGTCACCGAGCACGCCGCGGAACGCGGTCTTGGCGTCGGTGAGGCTGACCCGGTCCTGCGGGCGCTTCGGGCCGGCGATGCTCGGGACGACCGTGGAGAGGTCGAGCTCGATGGTCTCGGAGTACTCCGGCTCGGTGTTCGCGTCGTGCCAGAGGCCCTGCGTCCTTGGCGTACGCCTCGACGAGCGCGACCTGCTGCTCGGGGCGGCCGGTCATGCGCAGGTAGCGGATGGTCTCGTCGTCGATCGGGAAGACCGCGATCGTCGAGCCGTACTCCGGCGACATGTTGCCGATCGTCGCGCGGTTGGCCAGCGGCACCGCGGCGACGCCGGGGCCGTAGAACTCGACGAACTTGCCGACGACGCCGTGCCTCGCTGAGCATCTCGGTGATCGTGAGGACGAGGTCGGTGGCGGTGGTGCCCTCGGGGAGCTCGCCGTTCAGCTTGAAGCCGACGACTCTTGGGATGAGCATCGAGACCGGCTGGCCGAGCATCGCGGCCTCGGCCTCGATGCCGCCGACGCCCCAGCCGACGACGCCGAGCCCGTTCACCATCGTGGTGTGGGAGTCGGTGCCGACGCAGGTGTCGGGGTACGCGACGCCGTCGCGCTCGAAGACGACGCGTGCGAGGTGCTCGATGTTGACCTGGTGGACGATGCCGGTGCCGGGTGGGACGACCTTGAAGTCGGCGAACGCGCTTTGGCCCCAGCGGAGGAACTGGTAGCGCTCCTTGTTGCGCTCGTACTCGATCTCGACGTTGCGCTCGAACGAGTCCGGCGTACCGAACACGTCGGCGATGACGGAGTGGTCGATGACGAGCTCGGCGGGGCTGAGCGGGTTGATCTGGGCCGGGTCGCCTTGGAGGTCACGCACGGCCTCGCGCATCGTGGCGAGGTCGACGACGGCGGGGACGCCGGTGAAGTCCTGCATGATGACGCGGGCGGGACTGAACTGGATCTCCTTGCTGGGTTCGGCTTTCGCGTCCCAGCTCGCCAACGCGTTGATGTCGTCGGCGGTGATGTTGGAGCCGTCCTCGGTACGGAGGAGGTTCTCCAGCAAGATCTTGAGGCTGTACGGAAGCTTCTCGGCGCCCTCGACCTTGTCGAGCCGGTAGATCTCGTACGTCTTGTCACCGACCTCGAGCTGCGCCTTGGCCCCGAAACTGTCGATGCTCGCCATATCGATGTCTCCCTCGCCCACGTCGCGACTGCGTTCATCCTGCCCACGACGCCGATACGGCACGCGGGTCAGGGTTCCCTAACTTGACTCGTTGTGATGTATCTCGACATCAAGATACATCATGTCGACCTATCGCGCTCGCACGCCACCAACCCATCGCCTCGTACGCGGCATCGTCGTCGCCTCCAGCCCAACACTGCACCCCCGCAACATCGCCGACGGATCGAGTCCCGAGCCCTGTACCGCGCCAACAGCGGCAACCCGACAGCATCAGCAGGCACACACACGCAGCCACCCGCCCCGTCGCGTGCCGGTCAGCGGCCGCGACACCTCGAGCGCGTCCATCGCGAGCCGGCCCCACCTCCACCGACTCACGCGTCAACCAACTGCGCACGAACCGCACGCGGCCTGTTGCTGTCCGCCTCGGCGCGACTCCCGCCAAGGGCCAGGAGAAAGGAGTCGGCTCACGTCCGATCACTTCAGCAGTTGTCGCTTGTGGCGAGTTCGGTTGGTCAGTGGTCTGGTGGGCGGCGGGATCGTGGCGTTCGCGCTCGCGATCGTCACGCACTAACCGCACACCGCGGCGTGTCGTGCACGCTCCGAATCGGGTGGTATGGCCGATTCGGAGCGTGTCACGACACACTGCAGGTCAAGCCACTCACGACGTCAAACGGCGCGGTAAGGCGCGACCAGTGCCGGCGGACCTATCGCGCATGGGCGAGGTGGCTACAGCCATCCAGCTAGCGGTTATCCACAGGCCCGCGCGGGTCTCGTTGACATGGAACGCGCCCCCAGGAAGGGTCCCATCGAGCGCGACGAAAGGAAGAGCATGCAACGCACGGGGGTCATCGCGGCGCTTGCCGCACTGGTGCTCGCCATGCCGGCAACGGCTTCGGCGATGCCGGAGCGGAACCAGGCAGTGGCGAAGCCGAAGCCGTTCGTGAACGTGATGCCGCTCGGCGACTCGATCACCTGGGGCTACCAGATCAAGAGCGGCAAGGCGGTCGTGATCGACGGCTATCGCAGGGATCTGTGGGTCCGCCTGCGCAAGGTCGGCATGAACGTCAACTTCGTCGGCAGCTGCCCGCGCCCGAAGTGGGACAAGTGGAAGTGCAATGGCAAGGGCACGATGGGCGACAACAACCACGAGGGGCACAGCGGCTACCGGATCGACCAGCTGTCGGCGAACGTGCCCGCCTGGATGAACAAGTACAAGCCGCGGATCGTGCTGCTGATGGCCGGCACCAACGACATCGCGCAGCGGTACGACCTCAACAACGCTCCCGCGCGCATGTCCAAGCTCATCGACAGGATCCGAGCCGCGAGGCCCTCGGCGCACATCTTCGTCGCGACGATCCCGCAGTACCGCGACCCGGCGAACAAGGCACGCGTCAAGGCGTACAACGACGGCGTGGTGAAGGTCGTACGGAGCAAGGGCAAGTTGGTCCACTTGGTGCCGCAGCACATCGTCGGCACGGAGCGGAAGGACTTCTCCGACCACGTCCACCCGAGCGACTGCGGCTACGCGAAGCTGTCGTTCGTTTGGTACAACACGCTCGAACGCGACCTCGCACCGAACAAGTGGCCTACGGGTTACTGGCCGTGGAGCAACACCGGGGTCTGCGCCTAGCGGTCGTCGGCCATGACATACGCGCCGCCCTCCAGGCGGTCGATCAGGCGGCGCGTCCACTCCGCCCGGCTCTCGGCGGTGTGCTGCCAGAGGCCGAGCACCTCGCCGACCGGACCCCACTGCTCGAGGTCGGCGGGCTCGGTCCAGCCGCGACGCACCGCGTCGCGCCACTGGTCCATCGCCTCGGCGCGCGTACGCAGCAGCGCGATCGCCTCCGCGCGGGGCAAGTCGTCGATCAGCCCGACGGCGGCGCTCAGCAGGTCGAGGCGAGCGTCGTGGGATGCCAATGCCCCACGTAGCAAGGAGAAATAAGCCTCCTCGCCGGCGGGCGTCAGCTCGTACTCCGTCCGCGGCGGCCCCGCCGGGCTGGCCGGTGCGTCGAACGCCGTGAGCTTGCCCTCGGTCGTCATGAGCTTGAGCGCGTGATAGATCGAGCCGGGCTTCGCGCTCGACCACTCGTTCGCGCCCCACGAGTCCAGGTCGGCGAGCACCTGGTAGCCGTGCGCGCGGCCCCGCCGGCGCACGGCTCCCAGGACGAGCAGTCGAATCGCGGACACGGGCTACTTCGTACCAGTGACCCACCACAGCGTGCCGAACGGGTCGACGAACCCGCCGAAGAGGTTGCCGTCACCCTGGTCCGCGACCGGCATGATCGAGTTGGCCCCCGCCGCCACGCCGCGCTGCTGGGTGGTCTCCGGGTCGGGAACGTCGAGCCACAGCTGCACATGCGCCGGCTCCTCCGGCGTCTTCAGGCACTGCTCCCCGTTGGCGCCCGAGTCGGCGAAATGGATCGTGGTGTCGCCGATCCGCGCCGTCCCGTGAATGACCCGCTGCGGGTCCTTCTCCAGCGGGACGAGCGTCCCGATCTCGGCGTCGAAAGTCTGGTCGATGAACGTGATGAACCGGCGGGCACTTTCGACCATGACGTACGGAGTCACTGTCGGCATTCGGGTCCAGCCTTCCGCTAGTAAAGTTTTACTACCGAGATCCAGGTTAGGTCGCCTAAGGCGGGTAGTCAAACTTGTTTAGCTAGGCAGGCTGTGCGGGGTCGCAAAGTGCCTTGACGCTCTCGAACAACGGACCGATCTCGGCGGCGGCTCGTGCGCCGACGGAGGAGCTTCGGGCCCAGTCGACGTGCCTCCAACTCCCGTTCGGGGTTCGCCGGGAGGAGTTGGTCAGCGGCTTCGCCCACGCCTGGAGGGAATGCTCCAACGCCAGGCCACAGTCCTTGACGTCTCGTTGCACCAGCCGTGCTTCGGGAAGTTCGGTCCAGGCGATGACGACCACGGAGCTCCACAGCTCCGGCGGAAACGTGTTGGCGAGATGATGGCTCTCTCCAATAGGCAGGTCGCGAAGGCGACGTTCCGCTTCGATCGTCTGTCCTACATAGAGCAGACCCCAGTCCAGCCACACTCCGTAGACCACTGGACCTCGAAGCGCCGGGCGACTGTCCCCCGCCCCCACGAGCGCCGATCCAAGCCGGTAAGCGAATCGATATCTGCGTTCACGCCAGGCGTGCGCAGAATCACGTGAGCTCGTCAGGTCGTGAAGGCTCGACAACCAACTGTCGAATGATCCCTCGCTCATGCGCCCAGGCTAGGCCGTGACGTCGGAGGTGATCCCTGAATCGCTGAGCGACCAGAGGTCAGCCTAGCTAGCGGTGCGGCGGTCGTGTTCGGCCAAGGCGGCGAGGCGGGCGTTGTAGGCGGCGAGGTCGGCGGCGCCGTGTTTGTCGGCTCGGGCGGCGGCGCGTTCGTCGGAGCGCAGCCACTGGACGAAGACCACGCCCAGCACGATCAGGGTCGGGAGCTCGGCTGCGGCCCAGGCGATGCCGCCGCCGAGGTTCTGGTCGGCGATGGGATCGGCCCAGGGCAGCGCCAGCGCGCGGTACCAGGAGCCGCCGATCAGGGTGCTGCTCGACATCACGATCACGCCGAAGAAGGCGTGGAACGGGATCGACGCGAACAGCATCAGCATCCGGCCCAACGGCGGGAGCCGACGGGGCATCGGGTCGAGGCCGATGATCGGCCAGAAGTACAGCGAACCCACCAACAGGAAGTGCGCGTGCATCACCAGGTGCGCCGCGTGCGACCGCATCGCGGTCTCGAACAGCGGCGAGAAGTAGAAGCCGTACAGCGTGAGGAGGTACAGCGACAGCGCCACCACCGGATGCGTCAACACGCGCGCGATCCGGCTGTGCAACAGAAGGAGAATCCACTCCCGCGGACCACGCCCACCAGAGCGACCACGAGCGGGAAGAGCCCGCAGCGCAAGGGTGATCGGCGCCGACATCGCGAGCAGGATCGGCACCAGCATCGTCAACGTCATGTGCTGCACCATGTGCGCACTGAACAGAGCCGGCGCGTACGTCGCGACGCCCCCAGTCAGCACCACGGTGCCCAGCAGGACAGCACACACCAGCGCCACGGACCGACCCACCGGCCACTTGTCGCCGCGCCGCACCAACCGCACGACACCGGCGAAGTACAGCACCAGAGCGGTCAACGCGAGAGCCAGCACCACGATGTCCAAGCGCCACAACGTCAGCAGCCGATCGAACGTCACCGGCGGAAGGTCGCGCCCGATGATCGCCTCCCCCGGCGACCAGCTGATGGACCGTTCCTCCGGCACCGGCGTCGGCGTACGGGCCAGCGCCACAGCCAGGGCGACAGCCCCAGCCATCACCGCGACCTCGACCAGAGCGAGCCGCCGGAACGCACCCGCCTTCAAGGCCTCGAGAGCCACGAGCGTCCGCCGCCGATGCCAGAATCCGAACGCACCAAGGCCAATCAGCGCGAGCGACTTGCCGACGACCAGCCAGCCGTACCGGCTCTCCCACAGCTGCGGGATCGCGTCGAGCCGCACCCACGCGTTCACCACACCGGACGCGCCCGTCGCGAGGAAGCACCACAGGGCCAGCGCGCTGAACCGCTTCGCCGCCGTCTGCAGAACGTCGGCAGCCTTGCGCGCGAACACGATCACCGCGAGCAGACCACCGACCCACACCGTCGCCGCGACGATATGCACCAACAGACTGGAGGTCGCGATGTCGTGGTTGGCCGCGTCGGCGGAGTGCCCGGTCAGCGCGGGTGGCAGCAGCGCCGCCAATGCGAGAACGAGCAGCAGACCGGCACCGTTCAACGTCTTGATGCCACGCGCGGACGAAGCCACGATCAGCACGAGGATCGCGACCAGCCCGAGTCCCCGCCCCTGCGACGTCTCCACGATCACGCTCGTGATGGCCGTCGTGAAGCCGGCCGAACCGATCGGCGCCGCCATGAAGTCCGAAACCGTCAACAGCAGCAGGACAACGGTGGCCGCGAGCCAGCCCCACGCGAAGTTCGCCGCGACGCGGGTCGCCCGAGCGGCCGTGCCCTCGAGCTCCTCCTTGCGAGACGGAGCGAGCACGACCGCGTACAGCAGCGACCCGAGCGCACCGATCGCGCACAGGTCCATGGCGAGCCGCGAGATCGGCAGACCCCAGCCCGTCAGCGGGCCGGGGTCGGGGACGCCGACCGGTGCGGCCTTGGGCCGGCCGTCGCCGATGATCAGAGCGAGAACGAGGACGAGCAGCGCACCGAGGACGACGGCCGCGACCACCATGAGGGTTCGGCCGGATGCCGTCGCCGTGGTGGAACGGTCGCCGTCGCGTGCGTCAGCTGACACTCGATTCCCTTCGCTTCCGCAGGAGTACGGGGATGCCGACCACGAGCCCGACGAGCACGAACGCGCCGAGTACGAGCCCACCAGCCATCATCGGCCACGACGTACCGCCGTCCGAGGGCGGGGCTGAGGACGCGACCGACGCCGGCGCCGAGGGTTCGTTGGAGGGAGTCTCCGTGGCCGGCGGGGCCGAACCCGGCCCCGCGGTCGTGAGCGTGAAGCCGAACGTGCCCGAGATCGGGTGCCCGTCGGCCGACACGACACGCCAGGCGACCGTGTACGCGCCCGCCGGCCCGAGCGTGCGCAAGGGCTGCGTGACGGTCGAGCCCTCGACCTGGAAGGCACCCTCGTTCCACTGCTTGCCGTCCGGTCCGGTGACGGAGACGAACCCGAACTTCTTCCCGACGACGTCGTTGAACTCGAGCGTCACCCCCGTTGGCGCTGCACCGACGTTCGCCTTGTCGGCGGGCGTCGTGGAGAGCAGCTCGTTGTGCGCCCAGGCAGGCGCCGTGGCGCCCATCGTCGCGGCCAGACCGGCGAGTCCGGCGACGATGAGCACCACCGCCCGTCGCAGTGCCCGCATCAGGCCGCGTTCCTCCGGCGCGTGGTCAGGAACGCATAAGCGGCGAGCGCCAGCCCGACGACGCCGACCACGAGGCCGGCAGTGCCCAGGGCGCGGGCCGTACCGTCGCTCGCCGCGACGTTCGCGTCGTTGCTCACGGGCTTCTGGTCGGTCGCGGGGACGGGCGACGCGGTCGCCGCGGCCTCGGCTCCCCCGTGGCCGTGGCCGTCGCCCTCAGCGTCGGCGGGGCTCAGCGCGAGCGTGGGGGCGGGGTGCTCGGGCTCCTCGGCGCCTTCCTTCATCGGCTCGTTCCAGTTGACGACCTTGCCGTCGGAGTAGGTCTGCACGGCCGGGAACGACAGCGACTCCTCTTCGGGCAGCGGGCCGACGCTCACGTCGAACTCGTCGAACTCGCCCGGCTTGATCTGCACGCCGGACTGGGCCGTCCAGGTGATCGAGCTGACCGCCTCGGTGAGGTCGTAGTCCCCCACCGTCACGGGCTTGGGCAGCTTGGACTTGACGACATTGATCGCCCAACCGGCGTGCGGCTTGTAGCGGACCGAGGAGAGCGGGGTGTCGAGCGGGAACTTGACCTGGACCTTCACGGTACCGGCGGTGTCGGACTCGTTCGGCACGCGGAACGTGAGCCGGGCGTACCCGCCCTGGTCGGCCTCGTTCGGGTTGACGGAGACGTGGGCGGAGGCGGTGCCGGCGAGGGCGACCACCCCGGCGACGGTCGCGGCCGCGAGGGCTGCGATCCGGCGGGTGGAGCTGGAGAACATGAGGTGACCTTTCGTACGCGGACGCGCGCATCCTGTGATGCGGAGCGGCGCGGTGATGGACGTGCTCTGGCTGTCGGGGCTAGCGACAGCAGGGCGGTCCGCGACGAGGTCTGGTGCGGGCGAGCAGGAGCTCGCGGGTGCTTTCGGTGTGGCTGGTCGCCTGGCGTAGCCGCGGCGGGGTGACCGGGTGGACGACCGCCAGCTCGGGCAGGCGGAACAGCCGGCCGAGCTCGTGCAGCGCCCAGACGGCGCGTTCGCCGTACGCGACCAGAGCCGCGGCCGCCGCGGCGGCGAGCAGGTGGCCGGTCAGCATCGGCGGGTGGATCAGGCTGGCGATCGGCTCGTGGATTGGGTGCCCGTACGCGCCGGCGGACAGCGAGAACGCGCCGTGAAACACGAGCTGCGAGACGGACGCGGCGGCGAAGATTTGGCCGAACGTCCGCTGGCGGTTCGCGAGCACGACGAACGCGGCGCCGCCCAGGGCGGCGACCGCGAGGAGGGCGCCGACCGGCGGGGCGTCGCCGCCGCCGAGGACGTGGCCGCCGACCGCGATGAGCGTGCAGGCGAGGGCCAGCGACGCACCCCGCAGGATGCGCAGCACTCCCCTTCCCGGATCGCTCACGCCTGCGAGTGTAGGCGCTGCGCTGAGTGTTCGGCTGGGTGCCGCCGAGAAATGGGTGAGTGAGATTTCTCGTATGGGCAACGGCCCGTTGACATGGAACGGCGTGCCATGCAACGTGTGGTTTCTCCTGGTCGAGCGAGGTGGTGTGGCGTGGTCGAGGCGCGGTTGGTGGAGGAGTACCGGCGCGACGGGGTGGTCGGAGTCCCCCGGTTGCTGTCGGCGTCGGACGTGGAGGCGGTACGGGAGGCGATCGCCAGCTATGTGCGCGACGTCGTCCCCGGCGTGCCCGCGGGTGACGTGGTCTTCGAGGCGGATGGCGAGTCCGTCCGGAACCTGTGGCGGATGGAGGTGCACTCCCCGTTCTTCGCCTCGCTGGGCTCGCGGGAGGACATCGTGTCGGCGGTGTCGGCGCTGGTCGGTGGCGAGGTGGAACTGGCCGCCGCGGAGACGTTCAACAAGCCCGCCCTGCATGGGAGTGGGGTGCCGCAGCACCAGGACAACGCGTACTTCTGCCAGTCGCCGCCGGACATGTGCACGGTGTGGATCGCGGTGGACGCGGCGACGCCGGAGAACGGGTCGGTGCAGTACGCCCGCGGAACGACGCACACGTTGCTGCCGCACAAGGGTTCGGGCATCCCGGGCAACTCGATGGTGATGGCGGAACTCCAGGACTACCCGGCCGAGCGGGTGACCACGGCCGTCCTGGAGCCCGGCGACGCGATGGTGCATCACTGCCAGACAGTGCACTGGAGCACGGCGAACACGACCAACCGCCCGCGGTGCGGGCTGCTGCTGGTCTATCGCGCCAAGCACACCGAGACCGACCCAGCGCTGCGAGAGCTGTACCGCGCCGCCGCCGAGGCCTTCCGGCAGGCCCAGTCCAACTGACCGCCTGCCCCGGGTGATCATGATCGGGATCATGAAGCCGTACCGGCGTATACGACCGGTTTCGCTTCATGATCGGGATCATGATCACGGGCCCTGGGCGGTCGGTTAGGAGAGCTGCGGCAGGACTTCGGAGGCGATGACCTCGAGGTGGTCGAGGTCGGACAGGTCCATGATCTGCAGGTAGACGCGCGACGCGCCGATCTCGGCGTACTGGCCGAGGCGGTCCACGATCTCCGCCGGCGTGCCGGCCAGCCCGTGCTGCTTCATCGTCGGTACGTCCTGCCCGATCGCGGCGGCCCGGCGCGCCACCTCGGCGTCGTCGCGGCCAGCGGCCGTGGTGATCCACACCGAGTACACGAGCTCGGAAGGGTCGCGCCCGACGTCGGCGCACGCCGCCCGGACGGTGTCGAAGGCGGGCTTGGCGCGTTCGATGCTGCCGGCCGCCACGTTGAACTCCTGCGCGTACTGGGCCGTCAGCGCCGGGGTTCGCTTCGGGCCGGTGCCGCCGATGATGATCGGGGGCCGCGGCTGCTGCACCGGCTTGGGCAGCCCGGGCGAGGAGTCCAGCTGGTAGTGCTCGCCGGTGTAGCTGAACGGCTTTCCGACCGCCGACTCCCACAGGCCGGTGATGATCGCGAGCTGCTCCTCGAACAGGCCGAAGCGCTTGTCCGGGAACGGGATGCCGTACGCCTCGTGCTCGCGCGCGTTCCAGCCGGTGCCGAGGCCGAGCTCGACCCGGCCGCCGGACATCTCGTCGACCTGGGCGACCTGGATGGCGAGCGGCCCGGGCAGCCGGAACGTGGCCGGGCTGACCAGCGTCCCCAGCCGGATCCGCGACGTCTCGCGCGCGATCCCGGCGAGCGTGATCCACGCGTCCGTCGGCCCCGGCAGCCCGTCGCTGCCGCCGAAGGCGATGTAGTGGTCGGAGCGGAAGAACCCGTCGAAGCCGCACTCCTCGGTCTTCTGGGCGATCGCGAGCAGCGTCGCGTACGAGGCCCCTTCCTGGGGCTCGGTGAAGATGCGCAAGTCCATACGGTGCATCCTGCCGGATCAGCCCCAATGGGCGAGCCGCAGCACCTCGCGGAGTACGTCGGCCTCTGACCCGTCTCGTTGTGGGGTAACCCGCGGTGTCGACTGTTGTCATCGCCAGGCCGTTTTGGGATGTTCACCGCGCTCCTGGTCTGGCGTGACGCCCGGAGGGGATCCTTATCGGTTGGCGGGGTCGTGCGGGCAGAGCAGTTCCTGCAGCTCGCGTTCGCGCTCGGGTATCGAGACGAACAGCAGTTCGTCGTGGCCCTCCAGGGGCGTCTCCCCAGACGGTACGAGCACCCGGCCCTCGCGGACGATCGTCACCAGGCTCACGTCGGTCGGCCAGGACACGTCCGCGACCCGTTTGCCGATCGTCGGCGAGTCCTCCGGCAGGGTCAGCTCGACGAGGTTCGCGTCGCCCTGCTGGAACGTGAACAGCCGGACGAGATCGCCGACCGCCACCGCTTCCTCGACCAGGGCCGCCATGATGCGCGGCGTCGACACGGCGACGTCGACGCCCCAAGATTCGTTGAACATCCACTCGTTGTTCGGGTGGTTCACCCGCGCCACCACGCGCGGTACGCCGAACTCGGTCTTCGCCAGCAGCGACACGACCAGGTTGACCTTGTCGTCACCGCTCGCCGCGATCACCACCTGGCAGCGGTTCAGCTGCGCCTCTTCCAACGAGGACAGCTCACACGCATCCGCGAGCAACCAGGCCGCGTCGGGTACGGCGTCGGCCTTGATGGCCTTGGGATCGCGGTCGATCAACAGCACCTCATGGCCGTTCTCCAGCAGCTCGCTGGCGATCGAGCGGCCGACGGCTCCCGCGCCGGCGATGACGACTCTCACGGCTGCTCCTCCGGCGGGGAGTTGAAGACACCTTCGACCTGCTCGATGCTGTCCTCGCGCATGATCACGTGAACGAGGTCGCCCTCCTGGATCACGGTGTCCGGCTGCGGCAGGATCCCGTCGCCCATCCGGGTCAGGAACGCGACGCGCGCGCCGGAGGTCCTGCCCAGATCGCGTACGCGCCAACCGATCCAGCCCGGGTCGACGTGGATCTCGGCGAGTCGGATGGTCCCGGTCGGGTCGCGCCACTCGGGCTCGGAGCCCTCGGGCAGCAGCCGGCGGATGATCTGGTCGGCCGTCCAGGTGACCGTCGCCACGGTCGGGATGCCGAGCCGCTGGTAGACCGCGGCCCGGCCGGGGTCGTAGATGCGCGCGACCACGTTGTCGATCTTGAAGATCTCCCGCGCTATGCGGGCGGAGATCACGTTGGAGTTGTCGCCGCTCGACACGGCCGCGAACCCGCCGGCCTCCTCGATGCCCGCCTCGATCAGGACATCGCGTTCGAAGCCCATGCCGGTGACCGTACGTCCGGCGAAGCTCGGGCCCAGCCGGCGGAAGGCGTCGGGGACCTGGTCCACGATCGCGATGCTGTGGCCGCGGTCCTCGAGGCTCCGGGCCAGCGTCGACCCGACCCGGCCGCACCCCATGATCACGACGTGCACGGCGCCTACTTTCATCTCCGTTGTCGACAGTCGACAAGTCGCGGTGCTCGATCAGGTCGAAACGCTACACCGCAGGCTGTGTTGTCGGTCGCGCTGGCGCGCGACAGAGCCAGTGCCTTCAACGCGGGCACTGGCCAGCCCAGGGTCTGGACCTGGTTAGGCTCATCCCCTGTGAAGCTCGCAGATCTCGGCAAGCGGCTGCTCGTCGGCCGCAAGCTCCGCAGCACCCAGCTGCACGAGACGCTGTTGCCGAAGCGGGTCGCACTTCCGGTCTTCGCCAGCGACGCGCTCTCCTCCGTGGCGTACGCGCCGGACGAAATCTTCATCACGCTCTCGTTCGCCGGCATGGCCGCGTACGCGTTCTCCTGGAAGATCGGCATCGCGGTCGGCTTCGTCATGCTGGTCGTCGTCGCCTCGTACCGGCAGAACGTCCAGGCCTACCAGTCCGGCGGCGGCGACTACGAGGTCGCGACCGTCAACCTGGGCAAGTCGGCCGGGCTCACCGTCGCGAGCGCGCTGCTCGTCGACTACGTGCTCACCGTGGCGGTTTCGATCTCCTCCGCCGCCCAGTACGTCAGCACCGCGATCGGCCCCCTCCGTGGGCACGAGACCACTATCGCGGTCGTCGCCACGCTCCTCGTGATGACCGTGAACCTGCGCGGCATCAGGGAGTCCGGCATCGCGTTCGCGGTTCCGACCTACCTGTTCATGTTCGCGATCCTCGGCATGGCCGCCTGGGGGTTCATCCGGTACTTCTTCGGTGACCTGCCGGCGGCGGACACCGCCGACCTGCAGGTGGCGCCGGAAGCGCAGTACGAGCAGGGCTTCACCGGGCTGGTCGCGGGATTCCTGATCTTACGTACGTTCGCCTCGGGCTGTGCCGCGCTCACCGGCGTCGAGGCGATCAGCAACGGCGTACCCGCGTTCCGCAAGCCGAAGGGCAAGAACGCCGCCACCACGCTGCTCCTGCTCGGCACGATCGCCGTCGCGATGGGCCTCGCCATCAACGTGCTCGGCAACATCATGGGCGTCAAGATGGCCGACGACCCGGCGACCCAGCTGATCCGGCCGGATGGCACGCCGGTGGGCGACGACTACCACCAGGCGCCGGTGATCAGCCAACTGTCACAGGGGATCTTCGACCACTTCCCCGTCGGCTTCTTCATCGTCGCCGCCGTGACCGGGCTGATCCTCGTGCTGGCCGCGAATACCGCGTTCAACGGCTTCCCCGTCCTCGGCTCGATCCTGGCCCGGGACGGCTACCTGCCCCGACAGCTGCACACTCGCGGCGACCGGCTCGCGTTCTCCAACGGCATCTTTCTCCTTGCTGGCTTCGCGATTCTGCTGATCGTCGCGTTCAACGCCGAGGTGACGCGGCTGATCCAGCTGTACATCGTCGGGGTGTTCGTCTCGTTCACTATCAGCCAGACCGGCATGATCCGGCACTGGACCAGGCTCTTGCGCACCGAGCAGGACGGCGCCAAACGGCGGCACATGCAGCGGAGCCGGATCATCAACTCGATCGGCCTCGCCACCACCAGCACGGTGCTGATCGTGGTGCTGATCACGAAGTTCCTCCACGGCGCGTGGATCGCGATCGCCGCGATGATCGTGCTGTTCCTGCTGATGCGCGGCATCCGGCGGCACTACGACCGGGTCGCGGCCGAGATCGCGGTCGAGGAGGCGGAGGAGTTCATGCTGCCGTCCCGGGTGCACTCGGTGATCCTGGTTTCGAAGCTGCACAAGCCGGCGCTGCGAGCGCTGGCGTTCGCACGGGCAGCGCGACCGAACGTGCTCGAGGCCGTCACGGTCGACGTCGACCCGGCGGAGACGCAGCGGCTGGTGGACGCGTGGGACCGGCGCGCGGTCCCGGTGCCGTTGAAGGTGCTCGCGTCGCCGTACCGCGAGATCACCAAGCCGATCCTCGACTACGTCCGCTCGATCCGGCGGGCCAGCCCGCGCGACGTGGTGATGGTCTACATCCCCGAGTACGTCGTGGGCCGCTGGTGGGAGCAGGTGCTGCACAACCAGAGCGCGCTGCGACTGAAGGGCCGGCTGCTGTTCACCCCGAACGTGATGGTGACCAGCGTCCCGTACCAGCTGCAGTCGTCGGAGATCGCGAACCGGAAGCAGGAGCGACGGAACGATGACCGCCGGCAGGTCAACCGCCCCGTCGGCAAACTCCGCCGAAAATAAGGATCCCCTCCGGAAGCCCCACCAGACCAGGAGCGCGGTGAACATCCGAAAACGGCCTGGCGAAGCCAACAGTCGACACCGCGGGTTACCCCACAACCAGACGGGTCAGCCACCGACGTACTCCGCGAGGTGCTCTCCGGTCACCGTCTTCTTCCGCGAGGCGACCAACTCGGCAGGTGTTCCCTCGAAGACCACAGTCCCACCGTCATGACCAGCCCCCGGGCCGAGGTCGATGATCCAGTCGGCGTGTGCCATCACCGACTGGTGGTGCTCGATGACGATCACGGACTTGCCGGAGTCGACCAGCCGGTCCAGCAGCGCGAGCAGGTGCTCGACGTCGGCGAGGTGGAGACCCGTGGTCGGCTCGTCGAGGATGTAGACGCCGCCCTTCTCCGCCATGTGCACCGCGAGCTTGAGCCGCTGCCGTTCACCGCCGGACAGCGTGGTGAGCGGCTGCCCGATGCCCAGGTAGCCGAGCCCGACGTCGACGAGCCGCGCGAGGATCGCGTGCGCGGCCGGCGTCTTCGCGGGGCCGTCGGTGAAGAACTCCTCGGCGTCGGTCACCGACATCGCGAGCACCTCACTGATGTCGCGGCCGCCGAGCTTGTACTCCAGCACCGACGCGTCGAACCGCTTGCCGCCACAGTCCTCACACGTCGTCGACACGGTCTCCATGAAGCCCAGCTCGGTGTAGATGACGCCGGCGCCGTTGCAGGTGGGGCAGGCGCCCTCGGAGTTGGCTGAGAAGAGAGCGGGCTTCACCCCGTTCTCCTTGGCGAACGCCTTGCGGATCGGCTCGAGCAGTCCCGTGTAGGTGGCCGGGTTGCTGCGCCGCGATCCCTTGATCGAGCCCTGGTCCACGGTCACGACGCCGTCGCGCTTGCCCAGCGAGTCGTGGATCAGGGAGCTCTTGCCGGAGCCCGCGACGCCGGTGACGACGACCAGAACGCCGAGCGGGACGTCGACGTCGACCTTCTTGAGGTTGTGCGCGTCGGCGCCGCGGATCTCGAGCGCGCCGTCAGGCGTACGCAGCGACGACTTCAAGCCCGCGCGGTCGTCGAGGTGCCGGCCGGTGATCGTGCCGCTGGTCCGCAGCTTGTCGACCGTGCCCTCGAAGACGACCTCGCCGCCGGCGGTGCCGGCACCTGGTCCGAGGTCGACGATGTGGTCGGCGATCCCGATCGTCTCCGGCTCGTGCTCGACGACGAGAACGGTGTTGCCCTTGTCCCGGAGCCGGACCAGCAGGTCGTTCATCTGCTGGACGTCGTGCGGGTGCAGGCCGGTCGTGGGCTCGTCGAAGACGTACGTGACGTCGGTCAGCGACGACCCGAGATGCCTCAGCAGCTTGATGCGCTGCGCCTCGCCACCGGACAGCGTTCCAGACGGGCGCTCGAGGCTGAGGTAGCCGAGCCCGAGCTCGACGAACGAGTCCAAGTTGGCGCCCAACGCGTCGATCAGCGGCGCCATCGACGGCTGCTTGAGCCCACCGACCCACTCGGCCAGGTCGGAGATCTGCATCGAGCAGAGGTCGGCGATGCTCTTGCTCTTGATCTTCGAGCCGCGCGCCGCGTCGTTCAGCCGGGTGCCGTCGCAGTCGGGGCAGGTCTGGAACGTCACCGCCCGGTCCACGAACGCGCGGATGTGCGGCTGCATCGCCTCCTTGTCCTTGGACAGGAAGGACTTCTGGATCTGCGGGACCAGGCCCTGGTACGTGAGGTTGGTCCCTTCGACCTTGATCTTGGTCGCCTCCTTGTAGAGCAGGTCGTGCAGCTCGCGCTTGTTGTACTTGCGGATCGGCTTGTCCGGGTCGAAGAAGCCCGCACCGCGGAAGATGCGGCCGTACCAGCCCTCCATGCTGAAGCCGGGAATCGTCAGCGCGCCCTCGTTGAGCGACTTGCTGTCGTCGTACAGCGCGGTGAGGTCGAAGTCGTTCGTCGAGCCCATGCCCTCGCACTTGGGGCACATGCCGCCCTGGTAGACGACGTTGCGGACAATGTCCTTCTTGCCGCCGCCCTTGTCGGTAGTCAGGATGCCGCTCGCGGTGCGGGTCGGGACGTTGAACGAGAACGCGGTGGGCGGTCCGATGTACGGCTTGGCCAACCGGCTGAACAGCAGCCGCAGCATCGCGAGCGCGTCGGTCACGGTGCCGACGGTCGACCGCGGGTTGGAGCCGATCCGGTCCTGGCCGACGACGATCGCGGTCGTCAGGCCATCGAGGACGTCGACGTCGGGGCGGGCCAGGTTCGGCATGAAGCCCTGGACGAACGCGCTGTACGTCTCGTTGATCAGCCGCTGCGAGTCCGCGGCGATCGTGTCGAACACCAACGAGCTCTTGCCCGAGCCGGAGACGCCGGTGAAGACGGTCAGCCTGCGCTTGGGAATCTCGAGGCTGACGTCCTTGAGGTTGTTCTCACGGGCGCCGAGGACGCGGATCAGGTCGTGGCTGTCGGCGACGTGCGTGCCAGACGCCGACGCGGCCTTCTTCGTCGTCCTGGTGGGCTTGGCCATCGGTGTTCTCCCTCTACGTACGTGCGGTCGCGGCGTTCAGCTCAGGGCGTTGATGCGGAGCAGGTTGCCGGTGGGGTCGCGGAACGCGCAGTCGCGCACACCGTACGGCTGGTCGGTCGGCTCCTGCAGGACCTCCGCGCCACTGGCCTGCAGCTTGTCGAAGACGCCGTCGAGGTCGCTGGTGGCGAGCGTGAGGGCACCGTAGTTGCCCTTGGCTATCAGCTCGAGGATCGTCTTGCGCTCGTCCTCGGTGATGCCGGGCTCGGCGGACGGCGGGTAGAAGACGACCGACGTCTCCGGCTGGTCGGCCGGGCCCATCGTGAGCCAGCGCAAGCCCTTGTAGCCGACGTCGTTCCGGATCTCCCAGCCGAGCACGTCGCGGTAGAAGGCGAGCGTGGCGTCGGGATCGGTCTGCGGGAGGAACGCGTACGCAATCTTGATGTCCATGCAGGTCAGGCTAGTTGGGACTACTTGGCCTGTGCTTCTCGATTCCTGATCGGCCTGGTCACCTTTTTCGAGATGCACGGGAGCATCTCGGGCGAGGCGGGGGCGTTCTCCTCCCGGTACACGCTCGGCGGCACGCCCACCAACTCGGTGAAGCGGGTGCTGAACGTGCCCAACGACTGGCAGCCGACCTCGAAGCAGACGTCGGTGACGCTCAGGTCGCCGCGCCGCAGCAGCGCCATCGCGCGCTCGATCCGCCTGGTCATCAGGTAGGAGTAGGGCGACTCACCGTACGCGCGCCGGAACTCGCGGCTGAGGTGCCCGGCGGACAGGTGCACGCCGCGGGCGAGCGCCTCGACGTCGAGCGGCTGCGCGTACTCCCGGTCGATCCGGTCGCGCACACGCCGCAGCAGCACCAGATCCTTCAGGCGCTGGTCGTCCGCGGCTCGACTCGTCACGCCATCGATGGTGCCACATCGCGGCTCAGGTGTTGCTGCTCCCGCTGGAGCCGTTGCGCTTCTCGGCCAGCGCCTCGGCGCCCGCCTTGAACTTGGCGAACGTCTCCTTCGGCACCGACGCCTTGACCACGACGTAGTTCAGGTACAGCACGACCAGCAGCAACGGCCAGCCGCCGGCGACGCGGACGACGCCCAGGGCGACGAGCTGGTCGGTGAGGTAGAGCGGCAGCTGGACCGCGAGCTTGAGCAGGAAGTACGCGACCCAGATCCAGCCCGTACGCAGGAACGCCCGGAGCAGCAGCGGATCCTTGCGCCACTCGGTGCCCCACCCGGCGGCGAAGCCGACCGCGATGCCGATCAGCGGCCAGCGCACCAGGTTGGCGATCAGGTAGCCCGCCGCGTACCCGGCGTTGATGAACAGGCCAGGCAGGTAGAAGTTGCGCGCCTCGCCGGTCTTGTGCGCGATCCAGGCCGCGATGCCGATGCCGACGAAGCCGCCGATGACGTTCTGCAGCGGGTCCTTGCGGATCAGCCGGACCACGGCGAGCACGACGCCGAGCGCGACCGCGACGATGATCGCGGTCTTCAGGTTGTGGTTGAACAGGGTGTACGACCCGACGAACGCGATGCCGGGCAGCCCGGCGTCGAGCAACCCACCCCAACCGCCGAACGCCTTCAGCAGCGAGAAGTCCTCGTCCTGCTTCGGCTTGTCACCTTCGGTGTCCGCAGTGGTCTGCTCGGTCGTGGGCGAACCACTCTTGGCATCTGTCACGGGTGACTACTCCCCCATCGGCTTCAGCTCGTAGCGCGGGTTGTACATGATGCGGCGGTCGTCCTGGATCCCCACGCGCCCCGAGACGACGATGCCGCGGCCTGGTTCGACGCCGATGATCCGGCGCCGGCCGAGCCAGACCAGCGTGACCGTGCCGGAGCCGTCGTACAGCTCGGCCTCCAACGCGGGCGAACCGGCGCGTGGCTGCAGCGTCACCGTACGCAGCGTGCCGCGCAGCTTGACCCGCTGCCGGTCGGCACAGCTGCGGATCGGGTCGACGCCGGACTCCCGGACGTCCTCCTGCAGCTCCTCGGCCTCCAGCGCGTCAGCACTGGAGGTGAGCCGGTTGAGAGCCCGCTTGAACAGGCCTTCCCGCTCGGTCTTCATGGCACGCAGCATACGTGGGTTCGGCTGGTGAATCCGGCCTAGGTCGTGTCTGGCAAATAGCGCCGGTCATCGCGCGTAGCGCGATGGCGCGCGGCGCATCGCGCCCGGCTGGGCGTGGTGCAGGAGGAATTCATAGTGGTTCTATGGGTGACGAACTGGACCGCGGCCAGGCGGGATGCGAGGTGTCGCGCGTCAGGCGATCTTTGGCAGACACGGCCTAGAGCTGCTGGGCCTGGTCCGGCAGCTTCAACGGGATCATGTCGCGGGGTGCCATCGGGCCCTTGCCACGTACGACGGCGACGTGGCTGAGCGCGTGGAGCAGCGGCTCCGCCTGGTCGGGCTCCTGTGCCGCGCGGCCGAGCAACGTGCCGCGCAGGAACCAGCGCGGGCCGTCGACGCCGACGATCCGGGAGACCTGGGTCCCCGTACTGCCGTCGGGCTGGCGGCCGGAGACGACCACCTTGAGCTCGGCGCCGTACGGTCCGGTCGCCTCGGTCACCGTGCCGCCGCGGCGGGTCGTCTCGGCCGCGATCTCGCGGCGCAGGTCGTCCCAGAGCCCGCCACTGCGCGGGGCCGCGAACGCGCGCAGCTCCAGCGCCGACTCGCCGGCGACGAGGAGTGCCGCCATCACGGTCTGCGAGCCCTCGTCGACCTGGAGCCGGAGCTCGGTGCCCTCCATCGGGCGGAGCAGGATGCCGCCGAGGTTGATCCACTCGTCGGACTCGACGTCGATGTCGGCGGCGTCGTACGGGCCGTTGTCGGGCGTCGCGCGGTGCCTACCCCGGTCGGCTGAGGCGTTGGGGTCCTCGTACTCGCTCTCGGCCTCCGGGAAGTGGTGACCCTGGAGCTCCGGCTCGCGTCCGCGGCGCCTCTTGTCCCTGGCGTCGAGCTCGGAGGCGGAGTGCGGCATTTTCGCCTTGCGGAAGATCACTTCAGACCCCTTCACTCGCGCTCGCGCGGGCTAGCGCGTCGGCTCCACCGGTCGACCCGAACCCGCCTTCACCTCTGGCGGACCCGGGCAACGTGTCCACCTCGACGAACCGCGCGGTCTCGACCTTCTGCACGACGAGCTGAGCGATGCGTTCCCCCCGGCGCAACTCCACCGGCTCCTTCGGGTCGAGGTTGACGACGATGACCCGGATCTCTCCACGGTAACCCGCGTCGATCGTGCCCGGCGAGTTGAGGGTCGTGACGCCGCAGCGGGCGGCGAGCCCGGACCGCGGGTGCACGAACGCCGCGTACCCGCTCGGCATCGCGATCGCGATGCCGGTGGGGACGATCGCGCGCTCGCCCGGGGCCAGGTCGACGTCGATGGTGCTGACGAGGTCCGCGCCGGCGTCGCCAGGGTTGGCGTACGCCGGCAGCTCGAGCTCTTTGTCGAGTCTTTGGATCAGAATCGGCACGTCGTGCAGGCCGAGGGGGTCGGAGCTCACGACGCCCGACCCTACCCGCCGGGTGGGGGCTCTTCGGTGGGAGGCTTGCGGGCGTGGACGGTTCTTTGCCCGGGCGTTATGCGGAGCGGCTTTGGGTGCCCGTGTCGTGGTGGATCGTGTCGGTGCTGTTGACCGGGACGTTGTGGCTGGCGTTCTTCGCCGCTCTGCCGGCTTTGTGGGCGAACCTGCTGAGTGCTGTCGCTCTTGTGCTTGTGGTCGTGGGGCTGGTCTTTTTTGGCGCCTTACGGGTGGCCGTGTCGGATGCTGCCCTGGTTGCCGGGCGGGCCACGTTGCCGCTGTGGGCTGTGGGCTCGGTGGTGGCTCTCTCCGCTGACCAGGCCCGGGCCTTGCGGGGAGTTTCGGCGGACGCGTCGGCGTACTTGGTGGTGCGCCCGTACGTCCCGCGCGCTGTGCGGGTAGAGGTCACCGATCCCGCGGACCCGACGCCGTACTGGTACGTCGCCACGCGGCACCCCGAGCGCCTCGCGGCTGCCTTGGAGGCGGCGCGAGTAACTGAGCGGTGAAAGTGGAAGACTGCTTTTCATGGCGGCAGGAAAGCTGGGCTGGCGGATCTTCGGTGGGCTCACCACGGTTGTGGTGGTGGTCGTGACGAAGAAGGTGGTGGACTCGAGCTGGCGGTTCGTGACCGGCAGTGAGCCGCCCGCGAACCCCGAGGACCCCGACACCACCTGGCAGGAAGCCATCGCCTGGTCCCTCGCCAGCGGCGTGGGCGTCGCCGTAGCCCGCCTCCTCGCCACCCGCCAAGCCGCCACCGTCTGGCGCCGCTGGACGGGCGAGCTGCCGCCGGGCATCAAGGGCGACAACGACGGCAAGGACCGCCAAAACCTCGCCGTCAGCGCCGCCAGCAGCCGCTGACGTTTCGCATGAGGGCGTCCCTCTAGCGATCTATTCGCTACAGGGACGCCCTCATACGAAACGGAGTGGTGTCGAGGTGGCCTGTGGCGCTGATGGGGCGACCTGGCGGGTTCCATGGTCCCCAAGGGATCCATCGGTCTAGATCGCCATGGCAGCTGCGTGTCTTGAAGTCCGCCGACTGTTCCAGTGATCTCGGCCTCTAGACCGAGATCACTGGAACAACTCACGGATGAAGCACCACTCGACGACGAGGCCGGTCTGTCACGTGGGTGCCATGAACGTGTCGGATGGACTTGTTGGACAGATCACGACCTCTAGACCGAGATCTCTCCAACAAGCCCTCGGGCGGCCGGCCAGTCGGAGCGGACTCCATCCGGGCGTAACCGGCATCGAAGGACTCCGGGATGGCCCTCTTGCAGCTCTGGTCGGTCCTGCTCGGCAGCGGCGTGGGCGCGAGTGTGGACGCCGCCAGCGCGCTACCGAGGGCTGGCACCGATCCCACAGCAAAGTCGGGGTTTGGGCGTATCCGCTCCAGGGCAGGGGCAGCGTGACGAAACATCTGATCCAGCAAATCATCAGACGAATCGGCTGTTTCGAGGCATGACGACGCGCCCGGTGGTTGGCGCACTCCCTGACGGTGCGCTCTTCCACCAGGCGCGTAGATATACGGGCCGTGGCTGCGGAACGAAGGACGAGCCGGAGCAGGTCCTACGCGGCGCAGTCGCGGCAGATCAGCCCGCCGTTCTTCTCGAACGCGAGCTGACTTCTGTGGTGCACGAGGAAGCAACGCGAGCACGTGAACTCGTCGGCCTGGCGTGGGAGCACGCGGACCGACAGCTCCTCATTGGACAAGTCGGCCCCGGGGAGCTCGAACGTCTCGGCCACTTCGGCCTCGTCGACGTCGACCTTTCCGGAGTTCTTGTCCATGCGCCGCGCCTTGAGCTCTTCGATGCTGTCTTCGGAGAGCTCCTCGTCCGTCTTCCTCGGCGCGTCGTAGTCGGTGGCCATCTTTCTTTCCATCCCCCTGGCTGGGCAGGTGTCGCGGACCGTACTTCTTTGTACGGATGTCTTCAGTGGACTCGTGCTGAGCCGCCTCGGAGCGGTGGTCAGTCGCTTCCGTCGAGCACGTAACGCACGAGGGGCCGAACTTGTGCCCGTTCCGGGGCGCAGATTCTGCCCTATCAAAGCGGCCGTTGCCTCGACTTTTGTCCGGCGTGTCGCCAGCGTCACACCGAACGGTCTTTCGACGCCGTCCGCCGGGCGGGGGCCGGCACTCCTCCCTGGGGCCTAGTCCCGAACCGTCCGCGCGGACGACACGGAGAGGGTACATACCCTGAGAGGCTTTCGTCGTGCTGGAACTCCAAGGTGTTTCCAAGAAATATGGCGACCGCTTGGCGGTGGACGACCTCACCCTCGCCGTCGAGCCTGGACAGATGTTCGGTTTCGTCGGTACGAACGGTGCCGGCAAGACCACCACGATGCGGATCATCATGGGTGTACTCGCCCCCGACGCCGGCTCCGTCTCCTGGCAAGGACGGCCCGCTGACGCCGACGTTCGGCGCAACTTCGGCTATATGCCCGAGGAGCGCGGGCTTTACCCCAAGATGCGGATCAAAGAACAACTCGCGTACCTCGCGGTGCTCCGCGGCACGCCCAAGGCGACCGCGGAGACCGCGGTAGACGAGCTCCTCACCGAGTTCGGCCTGGGCGAACGGGCGAACGACCGGGTCGAGCAGCTCTCGCTCGGCAACCAGCAGCGCGTTCAGCTGGCGGCCGCGCTGGTCCACGACCCGGAGTTCCTCGTCCTGGACGAGCCGTTCTCCGGCCTGGACCCGGTCGGTGTGGACGCGCTCGCCCACATCCTGGCCCAGCGGGTCCAGCGCGGCGTGGGGGTGCTGTTCTCGAGCCACCAGCTGGACCTGGTCGAGCGGCTGTGCGACGCCGTCGGCATCATCCAGGCCGGACGGATCGTCGCCTCCGGGCCCGTCGACGAGCTCACGACCCGCAACCGGACCAGAAGGTTCCGGGTCGTCGGCGCGAGTACGAGCTGGGCGGACGGTGTCCCCGGCGTCGAGGTGGTCGAACGGAACGGCACCGCCCTCGTCGTCGAGCTCGCCGAGGACCAGAGCGACCAGCTGCTGCTCGACGCCGCCCGCGCGGCCGGCCCGGTGCACGAGTTCCGGCCGCTGGCGCTGACGCTGACCGAGCTGTTCCGCGAGGCCGTCTCGGAGCCCGTGGAGCTCCCCCAGACGCGTGAGACCCAGGAGGTGTCGGCATGAGCGCCGCGCTGTCGTTCGGCCAGGCGACGCGGATCGTCGCCACGCGCGAGATCACCGAGCGCCTCCGGGACCGCGGGTTCGCGATCTCGACCGCGATCACGCTCGTCGTGCTGGTCGTGGTGATGTTCATGCCCAAGCTGTTCGGGGGCGACGACACGTTCAAGGTCGGGTTCGCCGGTCCGGCCGCGACGCAGGTCGCCGCTTCCGCGACCGCCCAGGCCAAGCAGGCCGGGCTCGACCTGGAGCAGAAGACCTACCCGGACGAGGCGGCGGCCCGTACGGCGGTCGCGGACGGTGACCTGGACGCGTACGTCACCACCGACAAGATCATCGTGCACGAGGAGCTGGACCAGCAGCTCGGCCTGATGCTGCAGACCGCGCACGCGCAGGTCGTGGCGGCCGGCAAGCTGCAGGCGGAGGGCATCGACCCGGCGACGGTGGCCGAGGCGCAGCAGGTGCCGCCGCTCACCGTCGACGCGACCGACCCGGTCGACCCGAAGGCCGCTCAGCGGGGCCAGATCGCGTTCATCGGCAGCCTGATCCTGTACGGACAGATCATCGGTTACTGCATGTGGGTCGCGTTCGGCATCGTCGAGGAGAAGGCGAGCCGAGTGGTCGAGCTGATCCTCTCGGCGATCTCGACCAAGGCCCTGCTCGCCGGCAAGATCCTCGGCATCGGCCTCCTGGGCATCGCCCAGCTGGCGCTGATCGCCGTGGTGGCGCTGGGGGTCGGTTCCGCGACCGGCGCGGTCGAGGTGACGGCAGACCTGCTGGTGCCGGTGGGGTATGTGCTGATGTGGTTCATCCTGGGCTATGTGTTCTACAGCGCGGCCTTCGCCGCCGGCGCCGCTCGGGTGTCGCGGCAGGAGGAGCTGCAGAACGTCACAGGCCCGATGACGATGGTGCTGCTCGCTTCGTTCTTCGCCACGTTCTACGTGAACTCCAACCCTGACGCCCTGGTGTCGAGGATCCTCGCGGTGATCCCACCGTTCTCGGCCCTGGCGTCGCCGGTACGGATGGCGCGCGAGAGCGCACCGTGGTGGGAGCTCACCATCGCCCTGGTGCTGATGCTCGCCGCGATCGGCGCGCTGATCGTCGTGGGCGCCCGGATCTACGAGGGCGCGATCCTGCGGATGGGCGCGAAGGTCTCGTTCAAGGAGGCCTGGCTGAGCGGACGAGGGAGCAAGGAGCTCACGACGGCCCGCAGGTAGGCCTCGAGGTTCCAGCTCCTGGTGGCCGGGTGGGATAGGACCGCCCGGCCACAGCGCTCGGTGGTGGCGGCTTCCAGGGCCGGGACGACCGCCTGGGGCAGCAACCGATGAGTCGGCCGCCGCCACCACGCTCGGTGGTGGCGGCTTCCGGGGGCCGAGGACGACCCTTCCGGCCGGAGGCCGCCCTGGTCGCCGCAGGGCCACCCGCCGCCATCGAGCACCGCGACCCGAAGCCGCTAGGCCGGCCACGGCCGACGCGCGCGAGCGGTCGCCTGGGGCAGCAACCGATGAGTCGGCCGCCGCCACCACGCTCGGTGGTGGCGGCTTCCGGGGGCCGAGGACGACCCTTCCGGCCGGAGGCCGCCCTGGTCGCCGCAGGGCCACCCGCCGCCATCGAGCACCGCGACCCGAAGCCGCTAGGCCGGCCACGGCCGACGCGCGCGAGCGGTCGCCTGGGGCAGCAACCGATGAGTCGGCCGCCGCCACCACGCTCGGTGGTGGCGGCTTCCGGGGGCCGAGGACGACCCTTCCGGCCGGAGGCCGCCCTGGTCGCCGCAGGGCCACCCGCCGCCATCGAGCACCGCGACCCGAAGCCGCTAGGCCGGCCACGGCCGACGCGCGCGAGCGGTCGCCATAAACCTAGTGGCGCTCGCGGCCTCGTTCTTCGGCCTCCCGGACGCGGCCGCACAGCGTGAGCAGCAGAGAGCGGGCGAGCTCGGGGTGCTTGTCCAGGATCGAGCTGAACTCCCCCGCCTGCAGCGCGAACGTCCGCATCCCCCCGGTCCCCGTACGCACGGTGGCTGTCCGGGGCTTGCCGTCGATGAGCGAGATCTCGCCGAAGTAGTCGCCGGCCTTCAACGATGCCCGCGACTCCCCACCGATCTCCACCTCCGCGCCGCCGTCCAGCACCAGGTGGAAGCCGATCGCGCGGCCGCCTTCCTCGGTGACCTCATGTCCTGGGGCGTGCGTGACCTCTCGTCCCTGCGAGGCGATGCGCCCGAGGTCCCATCTGGAAAGGTCTGCCAGCAGGGGAACCTGACCGAGCTGCTCCACGACCTTCTTGTCCGCCACGACGACCTCCGCCAGAGAAAAGCTGGATCCCCGTGTGCGGGCACGATAACTCCGCCCAGCGGCGTCGCGGGGCGGAACGAAAACAATGAGGCCGGCCGCCCTCGGTCACAGACGAGGACGGCCGGCCCTTTCAGTGCTGAGCGAAACCGGCGATCAGGCCGGCTTCAGCGTGCCGCGCAACATCAGCATGATCGTGAAGTTGTCGGCGTACGGCGCGTTCGCCATGATCGGGTCGTCGTCCGCGGGCCATGCGTCCACGCGGTCGCCTTCCCGGGCGGCGTTGTTTCCGTACCGCTCGAACAGCGGCACGATCGGGACGAGCTCGTTGAAGGCGATCGCCACCGTGGCCACGTTCTTCTTCTGCGCGGCCTCGTCCAGGCCGGCGCCGGACTCGGTGACCGCCTTCTCCAGGTCCACCGGCCCCGCGGAGGTCGTGGTCTTCAGCTCGAAGCCCATGCCCCGGCCGCCCTGGTTCTTCGCGGTGGGGATGTTGTGCGTGAACAGGTCCGTCACGAACGCGAAGTGCGGGTGCGGGTGGCTCGAGGAACCCCAGCCCTGGATGGCGAGCTGGAAGTTGCCCTTGTCGACGTCGATCGGCTGCTGCGTGAACGTCACGCCGCGGCCCTCGGTCTTGATGCCGAACTTGGTGAGCTGCTGCGCCGCGTTCTGGCCGCAGGCCGAGTAGTCGGCGAACTCCGCGTGGAAGATCAGCTCGTACTGCGCCGGCTTGCCGTCCGGCTTGAGCCACGAGTCGCCCTGCTTCTTCCACCCGGCTTCGGTGAGCAGGGTGGTGGCCTTCGCCTGGTCGAACTCGTACTTGTTGAGCTTGCCCTGCTCCTCCGCCGACAGCCAGTCCGGAACCAGGTTGTCGGAGAACCCGACCATGAACTGGACGGGCTTGCCGGACTCGGCGAGCGTGACCTCACCGTTCTCCGCGCGGTCGATCGCGTGCGCGAATGCCTGCCGCACCTTGACGTCCTTGAACTCGGGCAGCTTGTCCATGTTGAAGAACAGCGCCGCGCCGGAGTACACCGGCGGCCGCAGGATGCGGATGCCCTTGGACTCGAAGGCCTTCTCCGTCGCCGGCGGGAAGCCGTGCGTCGCGTAGTCGACCTGGCCGCTGAGCACGACCGGCGTGATGTCCGGCGTCTCACCGTTGAACAGCACGACCTTGTTGTACGCGACCTTGTCGGCGGCGAAGCCGGAGTCGTTCTTGACGATCGTCAGCTGGGCGTTGGTGATGCTCGCCTTGTCGAACTTGAACGGGCCGCTCGCGATCACGTCCTCCGGGCGGAACGCCTGGAAGTCGGTGTTGAGCTTGGTGCCCTCAGGCGAGTCGAGGTTGCCGCCGCCGTCGAACAGGGCCTGGGCCTTGGTCGCCCACTCGCCGTAGGTCGCGTCGCTGTAGATCTGGCGACGCAGCGCGTACCGCTCCACCACCGTGGAGGCGTTGTTCATCGTGAACACGACGGTCTGCTCGTCGGGCGCCTCGACCTTCTCGAGGTAGTTCCACACGACGTTGCGGATGATCCGCAGACACCAGTACGTGGACACGACGTCCTTGCTGGTGACCGGCTTGCCGTCGCTCCACTTGAGGCCCGACTTGAGCTTCAGCGTGAACGTCTTCGCGGCGGAGTCGAGCTCGTGGCTCTCACCGATCAGGTACTCCCACTTCTTCTCCTTCCACAGGTACATGGCGGGCGGAAGAGTGATGAGGTCGATGTACGGCCCACCGCCGAGCAGCGAGTCGGTCACACCCTCGACGACGTTGTAGTGGCCCTTCGGCGGAACCTGGAACGGCCACGCGCCATGGAACTCCGCAGGACCCTTCGCCCCACCGGTAGCGCCACCGCTGCCGCCGGGGTTCGCCTGGTTGCTGGGAGCACAGGCCGCGAGTGCCATGGTGCCGACCACACCGGCGCCGAAGATCTCGAGCACTTGCCGGCGGGACCACGCCCGCTGGGGCGGGGTGGGTGTTGCGTTCATTGCGCCTCCAAATGAAGTCGGCGTCTTACGACACCAGCGAGCCATGCGCTACTAGGGACGACGCGCCCCTATTCGCACCAACACGAAGACCACTGCCCCGAAGAGGGCCCCCGCCGCCAACATCACGACAGTGATCACGAACTGCGGAGTCCCGGGCTTGACGAGAAGCAACAGCAGCCCGGCGATCACGACGATGAAGATCGCCCACCGGAAAGCTGCCTTGCCAAGCTCGGGAGAGATCACGGTGCGGCCCCTCCCGCACCGCTAGCGCTCGCTGCCGCAGCGAGGCGCACTGCCCGCTTGCGGCGGGCAAGATCGGGGTCGGGCTCTGGAACGGCCTCCAGCAGAGCCCTCGTGTAGTCGTCCTGCGGGTCCCGGATCACATCCTGGGTGGGCCCCTGCTCGACGATCTTTCCCACGTGCATGACGGCGATGTCGCCGTCCATGCCGAAGAACTTCGCCATCGCCAGGTCGTGGGTGATGAACAGGAAGCCGACGCCGAGGTCCTCGCGCAGCTTCGTCAACGTCTTCAGCAAGCTGATCCGGATCGACACGTCCAGCATCGACGTCGCCTCGTCGGCGATGATCAGCCGCGGCCCGAGCGTGAGCGCCCGTGCGACCGCGATCCGCTGCCGCTGTCCGCCGGACAGCTGGTGCGGGAACTTCGAGAGGTACGTCTCCGGCGGCGTCAGTCCCACCTGGACGAGCAGCTCGGAGACCTTGTCCCACGCCTGTTGGCGGTTCTTCACCAGCCCGTGCTTGCGCAGCGGCGCCGACAGCGAGCCGAACACGTCGCGGATCGGGTTCAGCGAGGCGTACGGGTCCTGATGGATGTACTGCACCGAGCGGCGGAACTTGGTGAAGAGGTCCTTGCCCTTGGCGTGGACGTCGTGGCCCTCGAACAGCACCGTTCCCGACGTCGGCTTCAGCAGGCCGGACGCGATCCTGGCCGCCGTGGTCTTGCCCGAGCCGCTCTGACCGACCAGGCAGAGAACTTTGCCCTGGTCGAGGTCGAACGTGATGTCGTCGACCGCGACGACCTCACCGTGCCGGGTCTTGAAGACGCAGCTGATGTTCTGGAGCTGCATGAGCGGCTCAGCCATCGGTCGCCTCCTTCGTCGCCGTCGCCTTCGTTGGGTCCACGTCGGCGTCCTCCTCGTCGTCGAGGACGGGTACCGCGTCCAGGATCGAACTCTCCTCAGCCACCGTGGGAACGGCGTTGATGAGGCTCTTGGTGTACGGGTGCTGCGGTCGGTAGAAGATGTCGCGGACGTCGCCCAGCTCGACGATGTGCCCGTCGTACATCGTCGCCACCCGGTCGGCGAGCTCCGCGGCAAGTCCCAAATCGTGTGATACGAAGATCATCGCGAATTCCAGCCGTTCGCGCAGCTGATGGAGAACATCCACGATTCCGCGCTGGGTCAGCAGGTCGAGCGCGGTGGTCGGCTCGTCCAGAACGAGCACCTGCGGCTCGAGCATCAGGGCGGTCGCGATCAGCACCCGCTGCCGCATGCCGCCGGACAGCTCGTGCGGGTACGAGCTCAGCACCCGGTCCGGTTCCAGGTCCACCAGCTTGAGGACCTCGGCGCTGCGTTCCTTCACGCGCTGCTTGGACATCTGCTTGTCGTGCGCCCGCACGGTGTCGAGCATCTGGTCCCAGATCCGCAGGACGGGGTTGAACGAGTTCATCGCGCCCTGGAAGACCATCGCGCACTCGCTCCACCGGAACCGGCGCAGCTCTTCCTGGTTCAGCGAGAGCATGTCGAGCACGCTGCCGTCGCGGCGCCGGTAGAGGACCTCGCCCTGCGGGACGACGCCGAGCTTCGGCAGCAGCCGCAGCATGGCGAGGCCGAGCGTGGTCTTCCCGCAGCCGCTCTCGCCAATGAGCGCGAGGCTTTCGTTCGGAGCCAGGTCGAAGCTCACGTCCTCGATCGCTCGGACCGCGTCCTTGCTCGAGCCGGAACCGATCCGGTACTCGACCACGAGGTCGCGTACCGAGAGGACCGGCTCGCCGGACCCCGATGTTCGTGTCGCCGCCTGGGAGGTCTGCACCATCGTCTCGCGGTCTCCTCGTCTGCCGTACGGACGGGCGATCAGTTGTGCCGGAGCCGGGGGTTGAGGATCTCCTCGAACGACCTCGTCATCGTCACCAGAGCCAGCTGCAGGATGCTGATCGCGAGGACGGGTGCGAGGACGTACCAAAGGCTGTCTTCGAAGAAGATCGCCCCTCGGGTCCAGGCCAGGTTGAGCATGATCCCCCAGTTGTCGCCGGCCAGCGGCGCGAGGCCGAGGAAGTACAGACCGACCAGCCCGTAGATCGAGTTCGTCATACCGATGACGAAGTTCATCAGGATGAACGTCGACATGTTCGGCAGGATCTCACGGAGAACGATCCGTCCGGTGCCCAAATCGAGGAGTCGGGCGGCTTCGACGTACTCGCGTTCCTTCAACGAGAACACCTGGGCGCGCACGGCTCTCAGCAGGAACGGCCAGGACAGGAAGCCGATGATCATCGCCAGCGCGATCGGGCTGTCCACCTTGTAGAACGCGGCGAGGACGGCCAGCAGGACGATCTGCGGGACCGTGAGCACGATGTCGGCCGCGGTGACCACGATGGCGTCGAACGTGCCACCGATGTAGGCCGCGAGCGCTCCGAACACGACCGCGATCACGGTCGAGATCAGCGCGGCGAACAGGCCGACGAGGATGACCGGCCTGCCCCCGTTGATCATCTGGATCAGGATGTCGCGGCCCTCGGAGTCCGTGCCCAGCCAGTGCGCGCCGCTGGGCTTGGCGTAGATCTGCGTGACGTCCGTCGGGAGCGAGAGCGTGTCGGGAACGAACAGCGGCCCGAGCAAGGCGATCAGGAACATCAGCACGAACACGATGAAGCCGATGAAGCCCGCCTTGCTGCGCATGAGCGAGCGGAAGAACGTACGGAACGCGCCCGCACCCGGCTTGGATGGCGCGGGCGGCTCCACGTCCGTCTGTGCGGCGTCAACGAAAGTCACGTCGTCACTCCTTGCCTGCAATGCGAATCCGCGGGTCGAGCCTGCTGTAGAGCAGGTCGGCCAGCAGGTTGGCGATGATCACTGCCACGGTGATCACCAGCAGAATCCCTTGCAGGATGGGGTAGTCGCGGCGCTTGACCGCCTCGAACAACAAGAATCCGATGCCCTGGTACTGGAAGACCTGCTCGACCAGGATCGAGCCGCCGACGACGAAGCCGAGGGCGATCGCGAGCTGGCTGAACAAGGGCAGCACGGCGTTGCGTCCCACGTACGCGGTCTGGATGCGCCCGTCGGTGAGGCCGCGTGCTCGCGCCACCGTGACGTAGTCCTCGCCGAGCGTCTCGACCGTGGAGGACTTCATCACCAGCATCCACGAGCCGACGGTTGTGAGGACGTACGCGGTGATCGGCAGCGAGGCGTGGAACAGCACGTCGCTGAGGAAGTCGAAGCTGAAGTTCGGCACCACCCCTGGCGAGTACGCGCCTCGCATCTGGGTGATCGGTAACAGCGCGATCTGGACGCCGAAGAACACGACTATCAGCATCGAGAGCAGGTAGTTCGGGATCGAGTGCGTGAGGGATGCCAGCGTGGTGAGCACGTGGTCGAGCCAGCTGCCGCGGCGGTAGGCCATCAGCATGCCGAGCGCGATGCCGACGACGAAGCTGATTATCAGACCGATGCCGACGGAGAACAGCGTCCACGGCAGGTACGTGGCGATCAGCGTGAGGACCGAGGTGCCCGGGGAGAGCAGCGAGTCACCGAGATCGCCGCGGACGAGGCCGGCGAGGTACTCGAGGTACTGGATGATCATCGGCTCGTTCGGGTTGAACGAGAACAGACCCGCCGCCTGGCTCGCGGCCTCGTCGTACGAGACGCCGTACTGCGCGATCTGTGCGTTGATGTAGACGTCGACCGGGTTGCCCGGAAGCAGCCGGACGAGGAAGAACGTCCCGGTCGCCACGACGAAGATTGTCAAGAACGACTTGACGATGCGGCCGACCACGTACCCATGTCGCTCGAGGAAGCTCGCGCGCTTGGGTTGTCGACGTTCAGGGATCTGTTGAGCAGCATCTTCCAGCTGGTCCGTCGCGGCCACCATCACCTCCCGGTCAACCCACAGACAGTGCACGATGCGGACACTGCCCCACCTGCTCCCCCGCCCGCCGATCAAGCGGCACTGCCGGGACAGTACACGTTCAACGTCGTGCCATGGAGCCCGGCACGGCAAGACTTCACAACGATTTTTCTTGTTGAATTGTGCGCGGATTCTCCTCTGCGCGTCCGGTTTCGAGCAGTGATTTATGGCTTCTGTAGGTGTTGTGACCGATATGTACGGCCGTTTGTGGCCCGATCCGGGAGGCTTGTCGTTCGGCCGGATTGCGCGAACTTTCGACGGCCGTTCGACACTGTGGTGCTGCGTGACGTCGTGGTGACGCTTCGTACTTGACGGTTGAATTTCGGACTGTGCCGGAAGGCTGGATTTTGATCTCCATGGAACGTCACTGGCAGGTGCTATTGCTGGGTGGGGCGTCCGGAACCGGCAAGAGTTCGGTGAGGCATGCGCTCGCCTCGGCCACTTCGGTGCCCTTGCTCGAGGTGGACGATCTCGTGATCGCCGTACGGTCGCTGACGACGCCTTCGCAGCAGCCGGAGCTGCACTACTGGGAGACGACCGGGTCCGGCCTGGCGATGTCGGCTGCCGAGATCGCTTCCTTGCACCTGTCGGTCGCTTCAGTCCTGCGGCCCGCGCTGGAGGCGGTGATCGCGAACCGGCTGGAGGAGGGTCGGCCCGTGATTATCGAGGGCGACTACCTGACCCCTTCGTTGGCCGCGGGCTTCGGGTCCGGTGGCGACGGCCAGGTCCGGGCGGTGTTCCTGCACGAGCCGGACGTCGAGCAGCTGGTGGCGAACTACCTGACCCGCGAACCTGGGGAGGGCGAGCAACGAGGCCGCGCCACTGTCAGCGCCCTCCTCGGCGCCACGTGGGCGCGCGAAGCAGCGGCCCTAGCCGTCCCCGTGGTGGAGTCCCGCCCCTGGGCCACGACGCTCGCCCGCATCACCGCCCTCCTCGCCACTGACCAGCCACCCTCGCACTTCACCCACCGAACCGGGGTTCTGCAACGTGGCAACAGCCACCCCAACCCCAACCTGGTAGGTGAAGTGGCGGCAGCTGTGGACAAACCAGCCCACCCCGCACTCCCAGCTGCCCGCGGGACGCACTCGTCCCACGAACCTCGAAGATCCGTGGCCGCCCGAGCTGAGCGCCACGGCGACGCCGGTCTTCGGGGCGTCGACAAGCTCGAGCAGACGACCGCGGTGCTAGCGCGCGAGATCGTGGGCGCCGGGCGAAGCGAAGAGTTGTTGGAGGGATCTCGGCCTCTTGGCCGAGATCCCTCCAACAACTCGACTGGTCCAACCGTTGTCGAGACAACGTGCTCGACATCTAAGCCAGATAACTGCCCGTCATCGAACTCCTGCCAGCAACTCGCCAGCTAGACCGGGCCGGAGTCGCCGGGTGGATGGGGCGACACCACTCACCGACGCACCCGTCCCGCCTGACTCGACGAGCCCCCGCCGCCCCAGACTCGCGAGTTGTTGGAGAGATCTCGGCCTCTTGGCCGAGATCCCTCCAACAACTCGACTGGTCCGACCGTTGCGGAGACATCGAGCTCCAACCGCTCGTCGGCGATCGGGACCTGGCATGGCCATGTGGCCAGCAACTCGCCGGCTGACCGGGCCGGACTCGCTTGGTGGATGGGTCGGCACCGCTCGCCGATCGCACCCGTCCCACCTGTCTCGACCATCTCCTGCCGCCCCAGCTTCCGAGTTGTTGGAGAGATCTCGGCCTCTTGGCCGAGATCCCTCCAACAACTCAGCTGGTCCGACCGTTGTCGCGACATCGAGCTCCAACCGCTCGTCGGCGATCGGGACCGGTGGGCATGTGGCCAGCAACTCGCCAGCTAGGTGGATAGGGCGACACCGCACGCCCGTGTCTCCCACTGCCCGAGCCTCCCGAGTTGTTGGAGAGATCTCGGCCTAGAAGCCGTGGCTTGTCCAACAACTCCGCGCCCGATCGAGCGTGGCGGTGGCAGGCGTGAGGAGCGGAGGTGGCTTCGACAGCAGCCAGTTGGTGGTCCACAGCTCGGGGCACTTCCCTTGCCGAACCGGGGTTCTGCAACGTGGCAACACCCTCCGAAACCCCGCTTCGGTAAGGGAAGTCGCGAGCTTCTCAGCTGTCGGAGGCCGTCACGTGGTCGACGACCGGGCCGGCGTGGGTGTCGAGCAGCTCTCTCAAAGGCGAGGCCACTCCGCGGGCCGCGACGGCGGTGAGGCGGCGGTCGGGCAAGGCGCCCTGGTAGCCCCAGGGCACGGCGCCGGCTTCGGTCGCGATCAACAAGCCCGCTGAGCTGTCCCAGCGGTTCAGGCCGCTCTCGTAGAACGCGTCCAGCCGTCCCGAAGCCACGCAGCACAGGTCCACGGCGGCTGAGCCGATGCGGCGGACGTCGCGGACGAGCGGCAGTACGGAGGTCAGCAGCTCCGCTTGCAGGGCGCGGCGTTTGGGCTCGTAGCTGAAGCCGGTTCCCACCAGCGCCTGGTCGAGCCGCGTGGCAGCGGAGGCCGCGAGGGGGGCACCGTTCAGGAACGCTCCCCCGCCACGAACCGCCGTCCACACCTCACCCAGAGGCGGGCACACCACCACGCCCGCCACCGCAGACCCGGCGACCTCGGCCGCGATGCTCACGCTCCAGGATGGCAGGTCGTACAGGTAGTTGACGGTCCCGTCCAACGGGTCCACCACCCACGTGACCTCCGACGACCCCGAGGTGGAACCGCCTTCCTCGCCCAGCACCGCATCCGAGGGCCGAGCAGCGAGCAGCCGGGTACGGATCAAGGACTCCGCCGCGGTGTCCATCGCGGTCACGACGTCCGTCGGCGAGGACTTCGTCGACGCCACGGTGATCTCCGAGGAGAGCCGCCGCGACAACAACAGCTCCCCCGCCTCGAGAGCGACGGCCTCGGCCAACGCGAGCAGCGAGTCGTTCACAGCAGGGAAGACCTCTCCCACTTCTCCCCGAAGACATGCCAACCCAGGAAGCCGAGGACCGTCTCGTACCAGACCTTTGCCCCTTGTGGCTTGAGGATCCAGTGGTTCTCGTCCGGGTAGTACAGGAACCGGTGCGGCAGCTCCGCGGGGTCGCCGGTGTGCGAGTGCACGAGCTCGTACCAGAGCCGCAGGCCCTCGCCGATCGGTACGCGGTAGTCCCGGTCGCCGTGGATCACCAGCATCGGCGTCGTGATGGCGCCGATCGACTCGGCCGGCGACGAGGCGAGCGCGCGCTCGGGGGTGAGCTCGCGCTGCCAGTAGTTCGACGAGTCGGTAGTGAAGCCGAACGTGTCCAGCGCCCACAGGCTCGCGTGCGTGACGATCGCGGCGAACCGGTCGGTGTGACCCGCTACCCAGTTGGCCATGTAGCCGCCGAACGAGCCGCCCATCGCCGCCACGTGATCGGAGTCGATGTCGGAGCGCTCGAGCGTCGCGTCGGTGATCGCCAGCAGGTCGGTGTACGGAGCATCGCCCCACGTTCCCCAGCCGCGCTCGATGAACGCCTGCCCATACCCGGTCGACAGTGCCGGATCCGGCAGCAGCACCGCGTAGCCCTTGGCCGCCATCAGCCACGGGTTCCAGCGCCACGACCACGCGTTCCACGAACCGAGCGGCCCGCCGTGAATCCACAACACCAGTGGGGCCTTCTGCGCCGCGGACGCACCCGAGGGCAGCACCAGCCAGGCACGGATACGCGCGCCGTCAGCGGCGGTCGTCTCGACCTCGGTCAGCGTTCCAGGCAGCGGCGCGGCCTCGACGGGACCGCGCAGGTACGTCGGCGTCTGGTCGACAGCTTCCGCGCCCAGCCGCACCACGGCAGGCGCCGCGTCGATCGCGGCGCGGATCGCGTACAGGCTCAGCCCGTCCGGAGCGACGACGAGGTTGCCGTACGCGCCGTCGGAGGCCAATCGAGTCAGCTCACCCGACTCCACCTCGAGCCGGAAGACCGGAACCCGACCGTCCTGGTCCGCCACGAAGAACAGAGCGCGGCCGTCGGGCGACCAGGCCACGCCGTACGGCCACAGCTCGCTGTCCGGCAGCAGCTCCCGACCCGCGGAGCCGTCCAACGGCTGCAGCCACAGGCCGACAGACGGCGGAAGCTCCGTGGTCGACCGGCGGTCGCGACCGCAGACGACGAACCGGCCGTCGGGCGACACCACCGGCGACTCGAGGTCGTACAACGGATCGTCAACCAGCACACGACGTTCACCCGTCTCGGTGTCGATCGCGACGATCGTGGGACGGCGGTCGGCGCGGGGCAGGTCGACGGTCCACGTCGAGACCAGCGTGCGGCCGTCCGGCGTCAGCTCGTAGCTCGACAGGTCCAGGCTGCGGCCCGGGGCCGGCGTGAGGTCGCGCAGCGAAAGCCGGCTCGCCTCGTCCTCGAGCCGGTCGGCCGCGAACAGCCGCGGCTCGTCGGGGCCGAGATCGTGGTCCCAGTACCGAATCGGGTAGGCCTGGTGCAAGATCGCGTTGACATCGGCGTCCTTGCGCGCCTTGCGCCGGTCGGTGTCCTCTTCGGCGGTCTTCGTGCCCGGCATCGTTCCGGACTCGACGACGAACGTGCCGGCGTCCTTGGCGGTCACGACGTTCGCGATGCCGCCGGGACGGTTCGCGATCGGCCTGGCCTCGCCGCCGCGAACGGGCAGCAACCACAGCGCGGGCTTCTCGTCGTCCTGCTTGCTGTCCGGCCCCGCCTCGACGTCCGGGCGGACGGAGGTGAACAGGAGGTCGCCGTTCGGCAGGAACGCCGCGTTCGACTCCCCCTTGGCCGAACGGGTGAGCCGGCGCGCCGGCCGCTCGCCTGTGGGATCGAGCTCCCACAGCGCGGTGAGGTACTTCTTCTTGTCCGGCGACAGGTTCTGTACCGACGTGACCAGTCGACTGCCGTCGGGCGAGATCGCGAGGCCGCCGAGACGCGACAGCGCGAGATAGGCGTCGAGGTCGTGGTACGGGGTCGCGGGCTGCTCAGCGGGCTGACCCTCGTTCTGCTCGGATGCGGTCACGATCCCACCCTATGGCGCGCTCAGTCGTTACCGCAGAGGGCGGGTTGAGGGCCGCGGAGGTTCGCGCAGCACCCGGCCGGACAGTCCCCCCAACGCGGGCCGATCGACCCCAGCACGACCGGCTCGGTCCCCGTCACGAGCGAGCGCACCATCGCGACGAACCGCGGGTCCACGCCCGGCGTCGGCACCCGGCGGAACGGGAGCTCCAGCTGCTCAGCGGTCGCCCTCGCCTCGGTGTCGAGGTCGTAGATGACCTCCATATGGTCGGAGACGAACCCGATCGGGAGCACCGCGACGCCGGGCACGCCGTCCTTGGCGAGCGCCTCGAGGTGGTCGTTCACGTCCGGTTCCAGCCACGACTGGCTCGGCGGGCCGGAACGGCTGCAGTAGACGAGGTCCCACCCGACGTCGGCGCCGGTCCGCGCGGAGACCGCCGAAGCGATCACCGAGGCGGCGTCGAGGTGCTCGGCCACGTACGCCCCACCCGACGGCCCAGAGGCCGAGTTCATCGCGGTCGGGATCGAGTGCGTGACGAACACCAGCCGGCTGCCAGCCGGCAGCTCCGCCAGCGCCGACACGGTGTGGTCGACGAACGGCTCCAGGAAGCCGGGCCGGTTGAAGTAGTGAGGCAGCCGGTGCAGCGACGGCGCCCCGGAGCCGACCTCGGCGACCGCGGCGGCGAGGTTCTCCCGGTACTGCCGGCAGCCGGAGTACGACGCGTACGCGCTGGTGAACAGGCAGGCCGCCGACCTGATCCCGTCCGCCCGCATCTGCCGCAGGGTGTCGGCCAGGTACGGGTCCCAGTTGCGGTTGCCCCAGTAGACCGGCAGCGAGACGCCGTGCGCGGCGAAGTCCGCCTCGATCGCCGCCTTCAGCGCGCGGCACTGGTCGTTGATCGGGCTCTTGCCGCCGAACTGGAAGTAGTGCTGACCGACCTCGACCAGGCGTTCTCGCGGGATGCCGCGGCCGCGCGTGACGTTCTCCAGGAACGGGACCACGTCTTCGGGCTTCTCCGGTCCCCCGAACGACACGAGCAGCAGGGCGTCAACCGCGTTCATGCCTCGATATTTCCACGCTGTATGTCGGCAGCCACCAATAGGGTGAAGCCACCATGTTCCAGGCCTACCGCACCGTCCTCACGCTGCCCGGGAGTCTCGCGTTCTCCCTCGCTGGCTTCGTCGCCCGGATGCCGATCTCGATGGTCGGCCTCGGGCTGGTGCTGTTCATCTCCGCGACGTCGGGTTCGTACGGGCTGGCCGGGTCGGTGACCGCGGTGAGCGTGCTCGCCTCGGCCGCCATCGCGCCGCTGCAGTCGCGGCTGGTCGACCGGTTCGGGCAGGGCCGCGTCGTGCCGCTCGTGCTCGTCACGTACACGGTGACGCTGTCCGTGCTGGTGGTGTCGATCCAGCTCGGCTGGCCGACGCCGCTGCCGCACCTGTTCGCCGCGCTGGCCGGAGCGTCGTCCCCGCAGGTGGGGTCGTTCGTCCGGGCGCGGTGGTCGCATCTGCTGTCAGGCAAGCCGGAACTGCACACCGCGTACTCGGTCGAGGCGTTCCTCGACGAGGCGATCTTCATCGTCGGACCGGTGCTGGCGACCTTCCTCGCGACCGGCCTGCACCCCGCGGCGGGTGTGGTCGCCGCGATCGTCATCGGGCTGGTGGGCGGCGTGCTGTTCACCATCCAGCGCCGTACGGAGCCGCCGATTCCCGACGCGTCGGCCGCCTCCGCGCCGAAGGCCAAGCTGGGCTGGCCGGTGCTCGGACCGCTGATGGTGGTGTGTGCGGGCTTGGGGTCGCTGTTCGGCAGTGCCGAGGTCGTCGTAGTCGCGTTCGCGACCGAACAGGGCAGGCGGCCGTTGGCCGGCACGCTGCTCGCCATCTGGGCGTTCGGCTCCTTGCTCGCGGCGGTGATCGTGGGTGCGGTGAAGTTCAAGCAGTCGCCGCACGTACGGCTGCGGATCGGGGCGATCGCGCTCGCGTTGGCGATGCTGCCGACTTTGTTCGTGAGCAACCTGGTGATCCTCGGCATCGTGCTGTTCGTGGCTGGCTTCGCGATCTCGCCGACGCTCGTGTCGACGATGAGCGTGGCGCAGGCGACCGTCCCGGCGTCGCGGCTGACCGAGGGAATGAGCTGGACGATCACCGGCATCGCGGCCGGCGTGGCCGTGGGCGCTGGCGTCGTCGGCCGGGTGATCGACGTGTACGGAGCGCAGGCCGGCTTCGCGGTACCCGTCATCAGCGCCGCCCTCGCCGCGGCGCTCGCGTTCTTCGTACGCCGGCGCTACGCCGAGACCGAAGCGGAGTCCGAACAGGTCAGCTAGCCGGCTCGGGCGACCGGGGCGTTCCAGCCGCGGATCAGGGCGACGAGCCGGAGGCCGAACGCGGCGACGACGGCGACTGGCGCGACCGCCGGGTGGTCGGCGAAGTCCAGCCAGTCGGCGAGCACGATCAGCGTGGCGCCGAGCAGGGCGGGCGTCGCGTACAGGCCGCGCCCGAACTCCAGCGCCTTGAGCGTGCCGCCGACGCAGAACAACCCGAGACTGGCGGCGTCGAAGAGGTTGACGAACCGTTCCATCCGCTCGATGCCCTGATGGCTGTGCCTATGGCGACCGCTCGCACGTGTCGCCCGCGACAGTCGTGGCCGGCAGCACGGCCGGAGTCTAGATGGCACCAAGAGGCAGGCGATTAGCCCTATTCATGGTGAGTCGCGACAGGCCAGGCTCGGTCGTACCCAGCCCACCGGGAGGTAGCGACATGCGCCGACTCCTCGCCTTGTTCACGATCATCGCTGCCGCCGGCCTCGTGCCCGCGCCGGCCGCGAGCGCGGTCACGATCGACGATCCCGCGCAGTACGTGAACCCGTTCGTCGGCACCAAGCCCGGCGGCCCGGACTTCGGCCACGGCGGCGGGGCCGGCAACACCTACCCCGGCGCCAACGCGCCGTTCGGCATGCTGCAGTGGAGTCCCGACACCGTCACCAAGCAGGCCGGCGGCTACGCGTACGACGACAACCGGATCCGCGGCTTCAGCCTCACCCACATCTCCGGCCCGGGCTGCGACGACTACGGCAACATCCCGTTCATGCCCATCCTGGGCAACGGACTGGTCAGCCACTACCCGTTCAACCACGCGAACGAGGCCGCGAGCCCCGGCACGTACAGCGTCACGTTCGACAACGGCCTCAAGACCGAGCTCGCCGCCGACACGCGCGGAGGCGTCGCCCGCTTCACCTACCCGGGCACCGGTCCCGCGTCGCTGATGGTCGACGTCGCGAGGGCGCTGAACAACGCGTCGGGCTCGTTCACGGTCAGCGGCAACACGATCTCCGGCTACTCCGACGGCGGCGGCTTCTGCGGCGCGGGCAACAAGTACCGCGTCCACTTCTCCGCGACCTTCGACCGGCCGATCACCGGCTACGACACCCCGACGCCGACCCAGCCGATCCTGCACTTCGACACCTCGGGCGGCCGTACGGTCACGGCACGGCTCGGCATGTCGTTCGTCAGCGTCGCGAACGCCACCGCCAACCGCACGGCGGAGATCGGGACCAAGACGTTCGAGCAGGTCCGCGACGCCTCCCGCGCGAAGTGGAACGCGCTGCTCGGCCGGATCGCGGTCGGCGGCGGCACCGACACCCAACGCCGCGTCTTCTACACCGCGCTCTACCACTCGCTGCTGTTCCCGCAGACGTTCAACGACGTGAACGGGCAGTACGTCGGCTTCGACAAGGTCGTCCACACGACCGAGTCCGGGCGCAACGTGTACGCGACGTACTCCGGCTGGGACGTCTACCGCTCGCAGCTGCCGCTGATCGGCCTGCTGGACAACAAGATCGCCTCCGACATCGGCCAGTCGCTCTTCCGGCAGGTCGAGCAGTCCGGCTACCTCGACCGCTGGACGCTCGCGAACGGCGGCACCGGGGTGATGGTCGGCGACCCGCTGTCGGTGATCGGCTCGACGATGTACGCGTTCGGCGGCACCAACTTCGACGCGGCCGGCTTCCTGCAGCGCGCGGTCGCGGCGTCGGACTCGCACGCACAGCGGCCGGGGCACGTGCAGTACTTCCAGCACGGCTACGTTCCGAACGGCACCGGCGGGGTCTGGGGTCCGGCGGCGACGAGCCTCGAGTACTACTCGGCGGACTTCGCGCTGTCGGCGCTCGCGCGGCGTCTCGGCCAAACCTCGGTCGCCGACGACCTGTTGTCGAAGGCGCAGGGCTGGCGCAACCTCGCGAACAACGGCTGGATCCAACATCGCAACGCCGACGGGTCGTTCGGCGCGTTCGACCCGGCCTCGGACGCCAACTACGTCGAGGGAAACGGCGCGCAGTACACGTGGATGGTTCCGTTCAACCACGCCGGGCTGTTCGGGGTCATGGGCGGCAACGCGGGTGCGGTCGCCAAGCTGGACACGTTCTTCACCAAGCTGAACGCGGGCCCGCACGAGCCGTACGCGTACCTCGGCAACGAGCCGTCGGCCAACGCCCCTTGGGCGTACGTCTACGCCGGCGCTCCGGCGAAGGCGCAGGACGTGGTGCGGCGCGCGTTGCTGACGCTGTACAAGGCGACGCCCGATGGCGAGGCAGGCAACGACGACCTCGGCCAGATGTCGGCGTGGGCCGTGTGGGCGGCGCTCGGCCTGTATCCGCAGGTACCGGGACAGTCGGAGCTGGTGCTGGCGAGCCCGCAGTTCAGCGAGATCACCATCCGACGTGGGAACGGTGCCACGATCTCGATCACGGCACCGGGCGCCTCCGACTCGGCGCGGTACGTGCAGTCGATGACGATGAACGGTGCCGCGTCGTCGAAGCCGTGGCTGTCGGAGTCGTTCGTCGCCTCGGGTGGGACGTTGGCGTTCACGCTCGGCACGTCGCCCTCGTCGTGGGGGTCGGCGCCGGCGGACGCGCCGCCGTCGTACGACGTGACGGTGACGCCCGGCGGGTCGGGTCCGGTCGTCGGGCTGGCGTCGAAGTGCGTGGACGTCGCGAACAGCTCGTCGACGGACGGCGCGGCCGTGCAGCTCTACACGTGCAACGGGTCGACGGCGCAGCGGTGGACCGTACGTTCCGACCACAGCCTGTCGGCGCTCGGGAAATGCCTCGACGTGGTCCACAGTGGGCTGACGGACGGTGTGAAGGTGCAGCTGTGGACCTGCAACCGGACGAACGCGCAGGTCTGGGTGCCGCAGCCGAACGGCTCGTTGCGCAACCCGAACTCGGGTCGCTGCCTCGACCTCCCGAACTCCAACACCGCGGACGGGACCAGGTTGCAGATCTGGACCTGCAACGGCACAAACGCACAAACCTGGACGGTGCCCTAGTTGTACTGAATGTCCACTCGGGTCTCGGGGATAACTCGCCGAGGCCCGGCGCGGTGCCGTGCATCGCCTCGCTCGCCAAGGCAGGCTGTGAGTCGATCGGTCTCGGGCCCGAGACTCCTGGAGGCGGAATCAATGCGCGACATCAAGCTGGTGCGGCTCAGCGAGGACGGCACCCATCTCGTGCTGACTCACGAGGGCACTGGTGAGGAGTACGCGCTGCGGGTCGACGATCGGCTGCGTGGAGCGGTCGTGAGCGACCGCGCCCGGCAGGGTCAGCTCGACGAAGAGGCCGAAAGCCGGTTGCGGCCGAAGGAGATCCAGTCTCGGCTGCGTTCCGGTGAGTCCTCGGAGTCCATCGCCTCCGCGGCGGGTGTGCCGATCGAGCGGATCCTGCGGTACGCGGGTCCCGTGCTGGCCGAACGCGAGTACATCGCCGAGCAGGCCCGCAAGTGCGCGCTGCGCCGGCACGGCGGCGAGGGTTCCGGTCAGGTTCTCGAGGACGCGGTGGTCGATCGCCTGTCGGCACGCGGTCCCGGGCGGATCTCGCCCGTGTGGGACGCGTGGCGTACCGACGACGGTCGCTGGGCGATCGCGGTCTCGTACGCGATCGAGGACGAGTCGCACCAGGCCGTGTTCAGCTTCGACCCGTTGGGCCGGGTGGTGATGCCGGCCGACGACGATGCCCGCTGGCTTGCTGGCGAGGCGGGTGCTCTGCAGGGCCCGACCGCGCGGACACCGCGGGACGGGCATCGGCTGCGGCTGGCTCCCGTTCCCGAGCCGGCGCCTTCGGCGGACGAGCCGACCGAGGCCGAGCTCGTGGCCGAGGCCGACCTGGACGCCGACGACGGCGAGGACACCGTCGACCTGCGCGGGCTGTCGGTCCGGGCGGTCGAGCCGGACCTCGACCCGGACGAGGTCGCGGAGCTCGACGACCCGCCGGTCCACGAAGCGCGCCCGATGGCCCCCGTACCGGCACCGCCGGCTTCCCGCCCCCAGCCTCGACCACAGCCGCCCCGGCCGCAGCGACGGCAGGCTCCCAAGCCCGCATCGCCGGCAGCCGCACCTGCAGCGGAGCCGGCCGCCGAGGCCGCGAACGGCACCGAGCAGCGTCGGCCGTCCAAGCGTTCGCGTGGCAGCCGTCGCGCGACCGTTCCCAGCTGGGACGAGATCCTCTTCGGGGGCGGTGGCGGCGGCGGCCGCCGCGAGCGCTAGCCCACCGGTTCCCCAGCGTTCTCCTAGTGCCCGCTGACATCGTCGGCGGATGAGGTCATGGCGGGCACCGGTACAGCGCCGTTTTCCGCTGGCGGTCTACGTCCTGCTGCACGGGTTCGTGCCGGCGCACTGGATGATCCGGATCCCCGAGCTCAAGGACCAGGTCGGTGCGTCCGGGACGACGCTCGGCATCGTTTTGCTTGTCGGCTCGATCGGCTACCTCGCCACGGTTCCGTTCGCCGCGCGGTTGGCGGTCCGGTACGGCACCCGCCGGATGATCCTGATCGGCGGCTGCCTGCTCTGCCTCGCCGTCGTGCCGCCCGCTCTCGCCACATCGCCTTGGCTGCTCGGCGCGGCGCTGGTGGGGATCGGCGCCGCCCAAGCCGTCTTCCAGGTCGCGGTCAACAGCGCCGGCGTCGAGGTCGAGGCGGCGCTCGGGCGGTCGGTGATGCCGACGCTGCACGGTCTGTACAGCCTCGGCGCGCTCACCGGGGCTGCCGTGGGAGGCCTCGCCGCCGGGTCGGTCCTGCACCTCACGCCGTTCCCCCACTTCGCGCTGGCGGCGTTGCTGGGATTGGTCACCGTTGCCGCGTTCGGTCCGATGCTGGTGCGGTCGGAGGCAGGTCCCGCTCTCGCGACGCCGCGGCCGAAAGCGGAGGGGTGGCTGCGGACACCGCACCTCGGCGTGATCCTGCTGTTCGGCGTGGTGGCGATGTGCACGGCATGGGGCGAGTTCGCGGCGAACAACTGGACCACCCTGCACCTGCGCGAGGAGCTCGGGGCGTCGGCCTCGGTCGCGGCGTACGTGTTCGCCGCGTACTCCTGCGCGATCACCGCCGGTCGCCTCGTCGGCAGCCGGGTGATCCGGCTCGTCGGGACGACGCCGGTGCTGAGCGGCGGCTTCCTGCTCGCCGCGGTCGGCATGCTGGTCGCCGCCTGGTCGAGCCGGATCGGCGGCGGCCTGCCGCTGGCGATCGCCGGGTACGTGGCGCTCGGCCTCGGTCTCGCGAACGCCTTCCCCATCGCCATCGCCCGCGCCGGCGCGATCGGCGGGCCGACTGGCATCAGCCGCGTGAGCGTCATGACAGCGGCCGGCATCCTCGGCCAGGCCCCGGTGATCGGCTTCCTCGCCGACTCCCTCGGCCTCCCGGCTGCCCTGTCGACCGTGTCCGTGCTGGCGTTGCTAGCCGCCGGCGTCGGCCTCGCCCTCCACCGGCACAGCACCTACGCGCCCACGCCCGTCCCCGCGAACGCTTCCCGGACAACGGGATAGGGCCGTAACATGCGGTCATGACGGGGGTAAAACGGAGTTGGATCGCCGGCGCGCTGTTGTGCGTGGTCGTCCTCTCGATGGCGACGAGTGCGACCGCGAGCACGGTGCGGTTGACGACGCCGGCCGACGGTCTCAGCGGCCCGTGGGCCGGGATGGCCATGACCATCACCAAGCCGAACGTCTCGTACTCGCTCGGCCTGGACGTCGTCTGCACGCTCCCCAAGGGCACCGTCCGGATCACCGGCGTGCGTCCATACGGCGTCGTGAACGACCTCCGTGTCGTCGCCTTCGGCACTCGGCCCTACACCGTGACCCGAGGCACGAGCCGCATGGGCTCGTCGGCCGAACCACTCTCCGCGCTCGGCTTCGACACCACTTCACCTCACGGTCGGGACCGCCTGTGCGCGGACCATGGACGACAGCCGAGCCCGAGAACTTCACCGAGTTCGCCGTCCAGCTCCAGCGCCCCACGGACCGGTCAGCCTCGGCCGAAGGCGTCCTCGTCGACTACACCGACGGCGAGACGAAGGGGATCCTGAACTTCAAGATCGAGATCGGGCTCTGCGGCAAGGACCGTCCTCCTCACTCGATGTCGTCGACAGATCCCGATCCACCCTGCGCTCGGTAGCAAGGATCGGTATAGTCCTCCTCGTGCGTTTCTCCATGAGCTGTTGTTGTTGTCGCTGACCCTTCCGGTCCCGCGGCCAGTCGGCCGTACCCAGCGCCAACCAGCTCGAGGAACAGCACTCTCATGGACTTCTCCACGTGGACTCGTGTACTCGCCGATCGCGGCCTGTCCGTCGTCCCACCCAGCCACGCCGTACCGATCGACGTCTGGGCGCTGCTCCCCGGCACCGGGGCGCTGCACTTCCGGTGCCGCGGGACGGCGGCGACGCTCGCGGTGTACGAGGACGCCCACCTGCTGCTGACCGAGCCCGAGGTCGCCGCGACCTGCGACTGCGGCGCGGCACACCGGATCGCGCGGGCCGAGTCGCGCGTGGCCCTGCGCGAGAACGCCCAACCGGCCGCGCTGGCGACGTACGACGGCAAGGCCGACCGCGGCTGGACCGCCCACGAGGCCGGCCTGCTCAGCGTCGCCGAGGCCGCGGAGATCTTCGAACAGCTGCTGACCGTCGCCCGCCCCGACCTCGCACTGACCCGCCAGCTGGTCACCGCCTCCTGACCCGCCCGTGATCATGATCGTGATCATGAAGCCAAACGGGCGTATATCACCGCTAGGGCTTCATGATCACGATCATGATCACCCCCGGGCAGCGCGTCGCGTGGGAGGGGGTCAGCCGGGGTCGGCGCCTGTGGCCACCGGGCGGGAGGGGTCGCTCACCCAGTCCGACCACGACCCGACGTACAGCGCCGCCGGGATGCCCGCGAGTTCCAGCGCCAGCACCTCCTGCGCCGCGCTGATGCCCGAGCCGCAGTAGACGCCGAGCTCACCGTTCGCCAACCCCAGCTCGTCGAAACGCGCCCGCAGCCGCTCGCCCGGCAGGAAGAGCCCGGAGGCGTCGAGGTTGTCCTTCGTCGGCACGCTGACCGCGCCCGGGATGTGTCCGCCGACCGGGTCGATCGGCTCGACCTCGCCGCGGTACCGCTCTCCTGCCCGGGCGTCCGCGAGGATCCCGGTACGGGCCAACGCCGCGGCGCTCTCCGCGTCCAGCAACGGCATCGAGCCGGGCTTCGCCACGAAGTCCCCGGCCTCCACGGAAGGCGCCGACGTCGAGACCGGCTCGCCGGCCGCCGCCCAAGCCGCGTAGCCGCCGTCGAGCACGGACACGTCCGTCGCGCCGAAGTACCGCAGGCACCACCAGGCGCGCGCCGCGGCGAAGCCGTCCGGCGGCCCGTAGACCACGACCGGCGAGCCGTTCCGTACGCCGGCAGCGCGCATCGCCGACGAGACCTGCTCGGCGGACGGCATCGGGTGCCGGCCGCCGTCGCCGTGCGGTCCGCTGAAGACGGCCTCGAGGTCCACGTACACCGCACCAGGGACGTGGCCCGCGTCGTAAAGGGGCCGCCCAGGCGGTCCGCCGAGCGACCAGCGCACGTCCAACACGACGGGCGGAGTAGGTCCAGCGAGGGCGGCAGCGAGCTCCGACACCGAGATCAGCGACATATCCGCAGTCTCGCAGAGTGACCGTGGCCGAATCGTCGCGGACTTGTGACCGGCCCGCTCCATCCGTTGTCGGCGCCACCTGAGAGGCTCGACGACGAGCCGGGCTCGGCCCAATATGACTGATGGAGGATTGATGCCTGCGATCACGTCCTACCCGCCCGGTCGACCCGCGTGGGTCGATCTGCTCAGTGCGGATCCGGACGAGGCTCGTCGGTTCTATGCCGAGCTGTTCGGGTGGACGTTCGAGATCGGTCCGCCGCAGGCTGGCGGCTACACGATGTGCCTCCTCGGCGGAGAGCCGGTCGCGGGCATCGGCCAGTCCACGTCGTCGCCGGACGGCTTTCCGGCCCCGCCGGCCGCGTGGACGGCATACCTCGCGGTCGACGACGTCGAGGCAGCCGTTCAGAACGTCGAGCAGCACGGCGGCACGGTGCTGATCGGCCCGCTCGACATCCTCGACGAGTCGCGGATCGCGGTCGCCGCGGACCCGACGAGCGCCGTGTTCGGGTTGTGGGAGGCGAAGCTGCACGTCGGTTCGCGGATCGTTCGCGAGCCCGGTGCGCCCTGCTGGCATGAGTGCCTGACCCGCGACAGCGCGGCGGCGGTCGCGTTCTATGTCAACCTGTTCGGCTACGAGACCGAACGGCTGACCGGCTTCGACTACACCGCATTGCGGCTCGGCGGCGAGGTCGTCTGCGGCGTGTACGGCGACGCGCCGACGGACGAGCCGCCGACCTGGGCGACGTTCTTCGCGGTCGAGGACGCCGACAAGGCGGCCCACCGAGTGACGACTCTCGGCGGATCGGTGCTGCGCGAACCCTTCGAGTCCACCTATGGTCGGGTCGCTGAGGTACGCGATCCCGAAGGTGCGGCGTTCACCGTTCTGCAGCTTCGGCCCGAAACCATGTAGGAGCTGTCATGCGGAAGATCATCGCCGGGCTGTTCATCTCCCTCGACGGCGTCGTCGACGAACCGGGCGACTGGCATTTCCCGTACTTCAACGACGAGATGGGCCGCGCGGTCGACGCGACGATCGTCACCTCCGACACGCTCCTGATCGGGCGCAAGACCTACGACAGCTTCGCGGGCGCCTGGCCCGAGCGCGAGCTCGAAGGCGGCGAGGACGCCGACTTCGGCAAGCGGCTCGGCGACGCGCGGAAGATCGTCGTGTCGCGCCAGCCGCTCGAGTTCACCTGGCGCAACTCCGAGCTGCTGCAGGGCGATCTCGTCGAGTACGTCACCGCGCTGAAGAACGAGGAGGGCGGCAGCATCAGCATGAGCGGCTCGGTGTCGATCGTCCGCCAGCTGCTCGAGGCCGGGCTCATCGACGAGCTGCATCTGCTCGTGCACCCGATCGCCGTACGCAAGGGCATGCGGCTGTTCGAGGACGGCAAGACGATCCCGCTGAAGCTGCTGCGCTCGGAGACGTTCGAGACCGGCGTGCTCAACCTCGTCTACGCGCCCGACACCACGCCGCCCGGCGGGACGTACGAGGAAGCCAAGCAGCAGCTGCCGAACGTCTAGGTCAGCTGGATCCGGCGGTCAGGGCCGTCGTCCGCCGGCTTGATCCACCTGCCGGTGACGGTCGCGCGGTAGAGGCGGAGCTCCTTCGGGTCCCGTACCCTCTCGGCCGTCCACTCGCCGATGCCGTGCTCGACCGAGCGCGCGGAGAAGTATGCGATCTCGGCCTCGACGTCGGCGTCGTCGACCTGCTCGGCCGTCCCCCGCGCGTAGAAGGCGACGCCCTTGCCGATGTCGACGGTCGAGTCGTAAATGACGAGCGCGACGTCGGACCGCTCGGCGAGGTTGCGCGAGTGGTCGGTCGTCGGCCGCGACACCCACCAGAACCGTTCGAGCCCGTCGTGCGCGAAGTACACCGGCGACACCCACGGAGACCCGTCGGCGTCGGCCGTCGAGAGCACCATGTACTTGTTCGAGGCGACCACCTCGGGTGCCTTGGCGCGCCAGTCGTCGTCGTTCATCGGGCCTCCATCGTCGTCCGGGGTCAGTCCTCCTTGACCCTGGACATGATGGCGTCATAACCGCCGCCACCGGGATAGACCCAGGCGCCGGTGATCGTGTCGTCGTCGGTGAACGTGCCCGCGTAGTACGCCGGGGAGCCGCGTTCGCCCATCCAGATCGTCAGCTTGTCGTCGACGATCTCGTACACGTAGTCGAGCGTGCCGCCCTCGCTGCCGTAGAAGCGGGACTTGATGTCGGTGCTGGGCTCCTCGCCGTACTTGTGCTCGTGGCCGATCACCTCGAGCCCGGTGATCGTCTGACCGTCCTGCTCGAGGGCCACCCGCTGGAGCAGGAAGTGCCGGCCCTCCATCCACTCGTACGTCACCGTGCCGCCCGTACCTCCGGACGCACGCCAGGTGCCGACCAGGCGGTCGAGTCGGGCCAGGTCAGCGCTCGGCTCGCTCATGGGTTTCTCCCTCCTTCGAAGTACTGCCCTGGACAGTACCCGATAGAAACTGCCCTGTGTAGTACCGTGGTCGTCGTGACCTCCGACGACGACGTGCTGGTGGTGCGGGTCGGCCCGCCGCCTCAGCGGGACGGCTCCCGTCCGCGCCGCGACACGGCGAACGACCCGCGCCGGATCCGTACGCGAGCAGCCATCGTGGAAGCCGCCACCTCTTTGTTCCTGGAGAAGGGCTATCGCGGCACCAGCCTCGACGACATCGCGGCGCTGGCGGCGGTGTCGAAGCGGACGGTCTACAACAACTTCGCCGACAAGGACCGGCTGTTCACCGAGATCATTGGCGGCGTCGCGGCGTCCGCCGAGGCGCTCGCGCAGAGCCTCGGGGCTACGATCGCCGACGCGTCCGACCTACCGGCCGTCCTGCGGGAGGCGGCTCGCGGGCACATCCGCGCGGTCGTACGTCCGCAGATCCTGCAGCTGCGCCGGCTGCTGATCAGCGAGGCGAACCGCTTCCCCGAGCTGGCCCGCGACTACTACCTCGGCGTGCCCGGCCGGGTGATGACGGCGATCGCCGATGGTTTCGCGTCCCTCGGCTCCCGGGGTTTGCTCCGTGTCCCCTCCCCCGTGCGGGCGGCCGAGCACTACTCGTTCCTCCTGCTCGGTGCGGCGTTGGATCGGGCCATGCTCGGTCTCGATCCGGTGCCCGGCGCGACGGACGCCGAACGGGAAGCCGAGCTCGACCAGATCGCCGACGACGCCGTCACTGCCTTCCTCGCCGCATACGGAGCGCCGGTCAGCGCTTGACGCCCGCGACGAGCTGAACGACGACGGGGAGCTCGAGCTGGCCGTCGTTCGCGTAGGTCGCGAGGCACGCGTCGATCTCGACATCGAGCCGTTGCCGTACGTCCTCCGGCTGGCCCTCGATGATCGGCGCCATCCGGACCGTGCCCTGCAGGAGGTCGCGGCGGAAGGCTTCGGGGCTCGCGAACCGCTCGTTGAAGCGCACGGCTTGGAGGCGTACGTCGGTGAAGCCCGCTTGCTCGACCATGCCGACGACCTCATCGTCGGGGCGCAGGATCGGCGGGCCGGCGGGAACGTTCGCGGGCAGCTGCACGCCGACCTTGGCCATGGACTGCAGAAACACCGCGTGCACCGCGGACTCCGGCGACCACAGCGTCAGCGCGACTCGCCCGCCGCCGGTGAGGACGCGGGCGAACTCCGCCAACGCCTGGTCCTGGCGGGCGACGTGCAGCAGTACGAAGCTCGCCAGGACCGCGTCGAATCGGCCGTCGCCGAACGGCAGCTCCTCGGCGCTCGCCTGCTGGAAGTCGATGCTGGGGTGCTTGGCGCGGGCGAGCGTGAGCATTCCAGGCGCCTGATCGACGCCGACCACCGTCGCGCCGCGGACGGCCGCGCGGGCGGCGACCCCGCCTGGGCCGGTGCCGACGTCGAGCACGCGGGTGCCGTTGCCCACTACCGCCGCGTCGAGCAGCGGATCGACAACCCGGGCAGTGATCTTGGCCCAGATCCGGTCGTACGCGTCGGCCTTGCGATCCCACCCGGCTGCCTCCAACTCGTTGAACGCGTCGGCGTCATAGGAGGTCATGCGCCCATCGTGATCCGACCCGACAGAATGTCCAGCCATGGGAGACGACAAACGACCGGCGCGGCTCGCCGCCGGATCGCGCGTAGCGGTGGTTTCGCCCGCGGGCGTGGCTTCGCCGGAGATGTTGGACGCTGGCCTGGAGACGTTGGCCTCGTGGGGACTCGACGTCGTGGAGGGGGCGCACGTACGCGATCGGCACCCGACGTTCTCGTACCTGGCGGGGACCGACGCGGACCGGGCTTTCGACCTGCAGGCAGCGTGGTGCGACCCGTCGATCTCGACGGTGTTCTGCGCGCGCGGCGGGTACGGCTGCCTGCGACTGCTCGACCTGCTCGACTGGGACGCGATGGCCGCCGCCGGACCGAAGCTGCTGGTGGGATCGAGCGACGTGACGGCGCTGCACGAGATGGTGCGGGGTCGGCTCGGGCTGCCGACGATGTTCGGGCCGATGATCGGGACGGGCTCGTTCGGCTCGGACCCGACGGCGCAGGCCCACCATCGTCAGTTGCTGTTCTCGCCCGTGTCCGGGACGGTGCTGTCCGGGCCGTTGGCCGAGCCGCTGGTGGCCGGCACCGCGCAGGGCGTGACCGTCGGCGGCAACCTCAGCCTGCTGTGCTCCGCCCAGGGCGTCCCCGACATCCCGCCTCCGCCGCCCGGCGCGATCGGGCTGCTGGAGGACGTGACCGAGGAGCCGTACCGCATCGACCACTTCCTCACCCACCTCCGCCGCGCGGGCTGGTTCTCCCAGCTCTCCGGCGTGGCCCTGGGCTCGTGGCACGAGTGCGGCGAACCCGAGGCCGTACGTGCCGTGCTGGAAGACCGCCTCGGTGACCTCGGCATCCCCGTGCTGTGGGAGCTCGGCTTCGGCCACTGCCCCGCTCAGCTCACCGTGCCGCTGGGCGCCGAAGTCTCGCTGGTGTCGGACCCCGCCACGGGCACGGCTTCGTTGACACTGGTGGGCGACGCCCTGAGCTGAGTCAGGCGGTCGCGAACAGGACGTCGTCGATCGGATCCCCGAAGCCGAGCTTGGCGGCCACGCGGAGGCTGGCGGCATTGTCGGCGGCCGTGGTCCAGGTCGCGATGCGGCCGCGGGCGAGGATGTCGCGGCAGACGTTCGCCGCGCAGGCGGTGCTGAGGCCGAGGCCTTGGGCGGCTGGCTCGGTGGCCACGCCGATCTCCTCCTCGGCGTCCGCCTGCAGGAACGCGCACGCCACGGACACCAGCGCGCCGTCGAGATAGCCGCCCCAGGCACGGCCGCTTCGGGCCAGGCCCTCCGGTCCGCCCCACGACGCCGCCACCCAGGCGGAGCCGTAGCCGGCGAGGTCGGCGGCGGACGAGATCCGCCGCACCTCCCCCGCCCGCGACGCCACCGCGGCGGGCTCGGCGGAGAGCCGCTGCAGCAGCCGATCTCTGCGCTGGAGCGAGGGGAACGCCGAACGAAGCACCGGCTCGAACGCGTCGGCAGCCACCACCGGTCCGCGCAGCCCAGCCAGGTCCGAGACCGACACCGCGGCGGGATCCCCGAGCAGTGCATAGTTCGAGTCCAGCTCGAGCAGCGCCACCCGCGGAGAAGGCCAGCGGTCGACGGATGCCATACCTACTTCGGTATTGAGCACGTGCTGCGCCAGCTGCCGCCGAGAGCTCAGTGGCTCGGCCTCGACCCACGGACGCAGCGAGGCGAGCCGCTCACCGGTGAGCGGGATCATCACACGTCCAACAGGAAGCGGTCGAGAACCCGCGCCCCGAAGGTGAGGCCGTCGATCGGCACGCGCTCGTCGATGCCGTGCACGAGGCCGTCGACCGGGAAGTCCTCCGGCAGCCACATCGGCGAGAAGCCGTAGCCCGCGATGCCCAGCTGGGCGAAGGCCTTCGCGTCCGTTCCGCCACCCATGCAGTACGGGACGACGACGGCCCCCGGGTCCTCCGCACGCAGCGCGTCGCCCATCGCCGCGAACCAGGGCGAGTCGATCGGCGCGCTCACCGCCGTCGAACGGGACACGAACTCGCGCACCACGCCCGGCTCGAGCAGGGAGTCGATCGTCGCCAGCGCCTCCTCCTCGGTGCCGGGCAGCACGCGCGTGTCGACCTGCCCGTACGCGACCGACGGGATCACGTTCACCTTGTAGCCGGCCTCGAGCATCGTCGGCGTCGTGCTGTTCCGGATCGTCGACGCGACGGGATCGCCCGCCACGCCGAGCCGTTCGACCATGCCGTCGACGTCGTCGAGATCGACCGGGAGGCCGAGCGCGGCGGACGCTCGTTCCAGGTACGCGCGGACGGTCGGCGTGAGGCGAATCGGCCACGGGTACGAGGCGATCCGGCTCAACGTGGTGACGAGCCGGGTGACCGGGTTCTCGTCGTTCGGCCGCGACCCGTGCCCGGCCCGGCCGTGCGCGGTGAGCTTGAGGTGCATCGTGCCGCGCTCCGCCGTGGCGATCGGGTACAGGCGCTTGCCGCCGACGTGGAACGTGCTGCCGCCCCACTCGCTGACACCCACGACGCAGCCGTCGAAGAGCGCGGCGTGCTTCGCCACGAGAAAGCCCGCCCCGTACTCGCCGTTGTCCTCCTCGTCGGCGACGAACGCGAACACGATGTCGCGCTTCGGCCGCACGCCGCTCTCCGCCCACGACATCGCGCTGGCGAGCATCGAGGCACACATCGCCTTCATGTCCAGCGCGCCCCGGCCCCAGACGTAGCCGTCCTCGATCGCGCCGGAGAACGGGTCGCGCGTCCAGTCCTTCGCCTCGGCCGGCACCACGTCGATGTGTCCGTGCACCACGATCGCGTCGAGGCTCGGATCCGTGCCCGGGATGCGCACGACGACGTTCGCCCGCCGCGGCGCCGACTCGATCAGGCGATGCTCGAGGCCGGCGGCCGCGAGGCGGGACGCGATGTACTCGGCGCATTCACGCTCGCCGCGCGAGTCCCCCTTGCCGAAGTTCGTCGTGTCGAACCGAAGCAGGTCGGCCGTCAGCTCGACGACAGTGTCTTCCGGAGCAGTCACAGATTCCTCTCAGACGTTCAGCAGGAAGCGGTCGAGGACGCGGGCGCCGAACGTGAGGCCCTCCAGCGGCACCCGTTCGTCGACGCCGTGCGCCAGCTGGCGCGAGGGAAAGCCCTCGGGGAAGTACAGCGGCGCGAAGCCGTACCCCGCGATGCCCAGCGGCGCGAAGGCCTTCGCGTCCGTGCCACCGCCCATGCAGAACGGCACGACGACTGCCTCCGGATCCTCGGCCCGCAAGGCGGAAGCCATCGCGTCGAACCACGGCGTGTCGATCGGCGCGCTCACCGCCGTCGACCGCGCGACGAACTCGCGCGTGACGCCCGGAGCGAACAGCGAGTCGATCGTCGCGAGCACCTCGTCCTCGGAGCCCGGCAGCACGCGGACGTCGACCTGTCCGTACGCGACCGACGGGATCACGTTCACCTTGTAGCCGGCCTCGAGCATCGTCGGCGTCGAGCTGTTGCGGATCGTCGGGATCACCAGCTGCCCCGCCGCGCCGAGCAGCTCCACCGCACCGTCGACATCGTCCAGATCGATCGCGATGCCGAGGGCCGCGGACGTCCGTTCGAGGTACGCGCGAACCGTCGGCGTGAGGCGAATCGGCCACCGGTACGAGGCGATCCGGTGCATGGTCTCGACGAGCCGCGTGACCGGGTTCTCGTCGTTCGGCCGCGACCCGTGCCCCGCCCGACCGTGCGCGGTGAGCTTGAGGTGCATCGTGCCGCGCTCGGCCGCGCCGACCGGATAGAGGCGGATCCCGTTGACGTGGTTGGTCATGCCGCCGGACTCGCTGACGCCCGCGACACAGCCCTCGAGCAGGTCGGCGTGCTTGGTCGCGAGGAACTCGGCGCCGTACTCGCCGTTGTCCTCCTCGTCGGCGACGAACGCGAACACGATGTCCCGCTTCGGCCGCGCGCCGCGCTGGGCCCACGACCGAGCGCTCGCGAGCATCGAGGCGCACATCGCCTTCATGTCCAACGCGCCGCGACCCCACAGGCAGCCGTCCTCGATCGCGCCGGCGAACGGGTCGTACGTCCAGTCCTTCGCCTCGGCGGGAACGACGTCGAGGTGGCCATGCACGAGCATCGCGTCGAGGCTCGGGTCCGCACCCGGGACGCGTACGACGACGTTCGCTCGCCGCGGCGCCGACTCGAGCACGGTCGGCTCGAGGCCGACCTCGCCGAGCTTGGAGGCCACGTACTCGGCGCATTCGCGTTCGCCGCGGGACTCGCCTTTGCCGAAGTTCGTCGTGTCGAAGCGGATCAGATCCGCGGTGAGCTCGACCACGGTGTCTTCTGGGCGCAGCGGTGAGGAGGTCGTCACGAGGGCTACCGTACGACGGATGATCACGATCTCGGGTCAGGAGCTGGCGTCGCTGCGGCCCTGGTTCGCGCGCGAGCCGCTGGGTCCGCGCCGGCTGCTCGGGCAGCACGTCCTGGCCACGGGCGTCGGGACGGTACGGGTCGACCGCTGGCCCGATCCGTCGCTTGTGTTGGTCGATGTCATGGGCAACCTGGCGTTGCTCGGCCGCTCCGATGGGCCGCTGCCTGAGTCTCTTTCTACTTACGCACATGGGGTTTTGGCGGCCGCGCCGTCCTTCGAGGTCGCGCTGCGGGCGGCGTTCCCCGACCTGAAGGTGTGGGATCGGGTGATCCAGCACCTGCCCGGGCCGGCGCCCTCGGTGCTGCCGCATCGCGGGTTCGTCCGAGCGCTCGGCCCGGCCGACGCCGCGCTGGTCGCAGGGCTCAGCGAGAACGTGTCGTGGATCTCGAAGTCGTGGGGCGGGCCGGACGGGTTGTCCGGAAGTGGCACCGCGTGGGGCGGGTTCGTCGACGACCGGCTGGTGTCGGTGGCCTGCACGTTCATCCTGGGCGAGGACGAGGAGGACATCGGCATCGTCACGGAGCCTTTGGCCCGCGGCCTCGGCCTGGGCGCCGCGTCGGCGGCGGGCGTCTGCCGCGGGATCGTGTCGCGCGGACGGATGCCGAGCTGGACGACGTCGCCGGACAACGCGGCCAGCCTCGCCGTGGCGCGCAAGCTCGGCTTCACCGGCGCCCGGACCGACGTGCTCTACGTGATCAACACCGACATCCCACCGGTCGACTGAGCCGCGCCGTCTCGCCACGGGTTGATCTTCGTGCGATCCGAGCGTTTCGAATGAGGGCGTCCCTCTATCGAATAGATCGCTACAGGGCGTCCCTCATTCCAAACGGTCAGGCGGACTGGCCGAACGGCAGGGTGTCGGGCGATCCCGCGCCGGCTGTCTTGGCGGTCACGCGGCGGCGGTGATGGCGGCGGCAGAGGACCTCGTAGCCGACCGCCAGCGTGCGCGTGTCGCCGACCACCAGCTGCTCCCCCTCGGTGACCATCACGCCGTCGATCGTCCGGGCGTTGTGCGTGGCGCGCTTGCCGCACCAGCACAGCGCCTCGGACCTGCAACGTCTCCACCCGGTCGGCGACCTCGATCAGCCGAGCGCGGCCCTCGAACAGCTCGGGTCCGGAAGTCGGTCAGGATCCCGAACGCGTACACGTCCACGCCGAGGTCGTCCACGACCCGCGCGAGCTGCTCGATCTGCGCCGCGGTGTAGAACTGCGCCTCGTCACAGATGAGGTAGTCCAGCCGCGCCCCGGCGGTCATCTCACGACGAGTAGCTGCAGCAGATCGAAGTCCCGGCCGCACTTCGGTCGCCTCGACCGTGAGCCCGAGCCGACTGGAGAGAACGCCGTTCCCTGCCCGGTCGTGCGAGGTGAAGATGCGCCCCACGCGCCCACCCTGCCGAGCGTTGTAGTCCGTCTGCAAAGCGAGGGTGGACTTCCCGCAGTCCATCGTCCCGGTGAAGAACACGAGCTCAGCCACGAGGGGACATCCTCCCCCATCGCGTTCGGCGCTCGACCTCGGGGCAGGGCGAATCTAAGCGTCGACGAGCAGCGGGACCAGCATCTCGTCGGCGGTCAACGAGCCGTGCCAGCCGATGAGCTTTTCTTCCATGGGGAACGCGGACAGGACCTGGATCGCGAACTCCCCCGTGGTCGCCACGATCACGTCGCCCAACCGGGGCAGGACGCGCGGCTCGACGGCGCCGAACCAGCCGGCGGCCACCGCTTCCTCGCGCAGCAGGACGACCGCGCGCGAGCCGAGCTCGGAACGCCAGCGCGCCGCCACCTCCGGCGCGGCGTCCGGCAGCGTGTAGAGGTAGCGCAGCCGGGGGTCACCGCCTACCAGGACCACGCCCGAGCGCAGGGCGGGTACGGCGTCGACGTCCACGCGCGAGGCCACGGGGACGTCGACCATCCCGTGGTCCCCCGTCACCACCAGCACCGCGTCCGACGGCAGGGCCGCGCGCAGCCGCGAGGCGAAGGCGTCCATCACCGCGAGCTGGTGCCGCCAGGCCTCCGACCGGCAGCCGTCGCGGTGCCCGGTCCAGTCGAGGTCCCCGTCGTACACGTACACCAAGGACGGCGTCGAACGGCTCGCCGCGTCGGCCGTCGCGGCGAGCCGCTGACCGAACGAGTCGGCCGCCACGTACGCGCCACCGCGCAACCCAGCCAGAGTCAGCCCCGACCCGCGGAAGGACTTCCGCCCCACCGACGTCACCGTCACGCCCGACGATCCGGCCTGCTCGAACAGCGTCGGATGAGGCTGCCACTCCAACGGCGCGACCACCCCGTCCCAGTGCAGGGCGTTCAGCAGCCGCTGCGTACCCGGCACGATCGACGTGTAGCCGACCACCCCGTGCGCGCCCGGCACCAGCCCCGTCCCCAACGACACCAGGCTCGTCGCCGTCGTCGACGGCACCCCAGCCGTCAACGAAGAGGACCGCACGGCCAGCGAGTGCAGATAGGGAGCGTCGGACGGATGCTCGAGCAGCAGGTTCCAGCCCAGCCCGTCGATCGAGCAGCACGACGTACCGCCGCGAGACGGGCAGCCCGAGCACGTTCGACGATCCCGACAACGCCGTCAGCGTGGACGGCAACAGGTCGCTCAGCGCGCCGTCGCCGTACCTCGGGAGGACGAAGTCCGTCACCGGTGCGTGATGCGGACCGCCGGACCGGTACGCGTCGCCAGCGAGAGCTCGAGCGCGAACCCGAGCAGCTTGGCCACCGCGTCACCACCCTCGGCCGCCGACGCCACCCGCAGGGAGAAGTCGTCGGAGGTGAACGTGCCGGTGTAGCCGTGGTCAGCCTCGCAGTTGGGGTCGGCGCACGTCGCCGGCTCCAGGTCGATCCGCCCGACCGCGCCCCAACCGACCGTCAGCACCGCCTCGTGCACCGGCCCGCCGGGCTCGTACCCGGCCGGGTTGGCGACCGTACGGTTGACGACCACCGAGCTGATCCGGTCGATCGGCACCGCCTCGGTCGAAGCGGTCGCGTACGGCGCCGACAACGTCTCGTCGCCCGGGTGCTCGTCGGTGTGCCCCACGATCAGGCGGGTCGCGGTCAGTACGAGCACGGTGATGTGCCGGCGTACCTCGTCCCGGTCGAACGTCGGCGCGTGATGCACGAAGTACGAGACCACGCGCTCTCCGGCCAAGCACGTCTCCAGGGCGTCCGCGACGACGTCGGGGTAGTAGCCGCTGCGATCGATCGCCGCACGGAGCTCCTGGGTCGCACTGCCGGTTTCTGCCATGAACTCATCCTTCCAGCCGGACGTCCGCTACATGCGGTCCGGCGCGCTGATGCCGAGGAGGCCGAGTCCGGCCGAAAGGGTGCGGGCGGTGAGGTCGCAGAGGACGAGCCGGCTCAGCGTGGTCGCCTCGTCGGCGCCTTGAGCACCGGGCACGCCTCGTAGAACGCCGTGAACGTCTGGGCCAGGTCGAACAGGTAGCCGCACAGCGCGGTGGGGCTGGCAGCGCCGTCGGCCGTCTGGCGCACCACGGCCTCGAACCCGAGCAGGGCGCAGCGCCAGCGCGCGCTCCGGCCGGCTCGGCGATCCGGGCCTCGACGCCGCGCAGCGTGGCCGGGTCGACCTCGCCGCGGCGGAAGATCGACCGGATCCGGGCGTGGGCGTACTGCATGTAGGGCGCCGGTGTTGCCCTCGAAGGCGAGCATGCGGTCGAAGTCGAGGACGTAGTCCTTGACCCGGTCGCTCGACAGGTCGGCGTACTTGATGGCGCCGATGCCGACGGCCTGGGCCACGGCGCCTGCGCTCGTCGCCGACAGGTCGGGGTTGCTCTCGACGATGGCGGCGGCGCCCGCTCGACGCCTCGTCGAGCAGGTCGACCAGCCGGACCGTGTCGCCCGCCCGGGTCTTGAACATCTTGCGGTCGGCGCCGAGCACGTTGCCGAAGCGCGACGTGCTCGGCGCGTCGTCGTCACGCCGTCCAGCCAGCCGGCCTGCCGGGCCGACCTGCGAAGACCATCTCCAGGTGCTGCGCTGCGGCGAGCCGACGACGTAGAGCGAGCCGCGTGCGCGTCGAGGTCGCGCGACGCGGTGGCGGATGCGCGGCCAGGTCGGTGGCGGCGTAGCCGTAGCCGCCGTCGCGGCTTGCGCACGATCAGCGGCTGGGGCTCGCCGTCGCGGCCGGTGAAGCCGGGCGGGAAGACGCACTCGGCGCCGTCGTCGAGCCGCGAGGCCCGGCTCGCGAGCTCCTCGACGACGCCGGCCAGCTCGTCGTTGTAGCAGCTCTCGCCGCACGTTGTCGTCGGGCGTGAGCAGCACGCCGAGCCGGTCGTAGACGTCGGCGAAGTAGCGCGGCCGACTCGGTCGACCAGCAGCTCGCCACAGCGCGCAGCGTCTCGCGGTCGCCCGGCTGCAGCAGGACGACCCGCTGGCGGGCCCGCTCCTTGAACTCCTCGTCGGCGTCGAACTTCGCGGGCGCCGCCGGTAGAAGCCGTTGAGGTCGCCGACCGACAGCTCGGTGCGCGGCCTCGTCCTCGCCCACGTCGATGAGGTGCTCGATCAGCATGCCGAACGGCGTGCCCCAGTCGCCGATGTGGTTCTGCCGGATCACCTCGTGGCCCGAGATGCTCGAGGACGCCGGACGAGCGCGTCGCCGATGACCGTCGAGCGCAGGTGGCCGACGTGCATCTCCTTGGCCACGTTGGGCGCCGAGTAGTCGACGACGACGCGTCTCCGGCGCTCGGCACGTCGGGACGCCGAGCCGCTCGTCGGCCGCCGCGGTGGCGAGCCGGCGCGGCGAGGGCGTCGTCGGTCAGCGTCAGGTTGAGGAAGCCGGGCCCGGCGATCTCGACCTTCGCGACCAGGTCGGCGAGGTCGGCCGCGTCGAGCACCCGGCCTGGGCGACCTCGCGGGGGTTGCGGCCGAGCCGCTTGGCCAGGGCGAGGGCGCCGTTGGCCTGGAAGTCGGCCCGGTCGCGAACGCCGTACGGCAGGATCCGCGGGCTCGCCGGCCACGTCGGCGAACGCGGCGGCCAAACGGTCGGCGATGAGCTGGGGAAGATCCGTCACCTCTCTATTCTCCCGTGGTCGCCAAGTCGATTCCCTGCCGGGCCGCTGATTTTGATGGGTCGAGCCTGGCTCGCTCAGTTTCGCGCCGGTTCGTCAGGTGGAGCTGTCAGTCAGTTGCGTGGCCGGTGTGCATCCGAGCTGCTTCTTCGACGAGCCACCTCGACTAGTGTGCGGAACCGTGGCGTACACCGGAGAAGTCAAGGACAGCGGACCGCAGACCCGAGAGCTCTCTCGACTCACCGTGACCAAGGTGTCGGTCGGGCCGATGGACAACAACGCTTACCTGCTTGCGCTGCAAGGTGACGGGCGAGCAGGTGCTGATCGACGCGGCGAACGACGCGGCGACCGTTGCTCTCGCTGATCGGGAGTCCGCTGGGCTCGCGCGGGTGGCGACGACGCACCAGCACGGCGACCACTGGCAGGCGCTCGCCTCGGTGGTGGCGGCGACCTCCGCCCGTACGACCGCCGGCGCGGACGACGTGTCGGGGATCCCGGTGCCGACCGACGAGCCGCTGGTCGACGGCGCCACGGTGCCGGTCGGCGACTGCTCGCTGGAGGCGATCCACCTGGTCGGGCACACGCCGGGCTCGATCGCGTACCTGTACGAGGACCCCGACGGCATCGCGCACGTGTTCACCGGCGACAGCCTCTTCCCGGGCGGGGTGGGGAACACGCGTGGGAACAAGGCCAACTTCGAGAGCTGCTCGGCGATGTGGAGCGGAAGCTGTTCGACCGGCTGCCGGACTCGACCTGGGTGTACCCCGGGCACGGCAACGACACGACGCTGGGCGCCGAGCGCGCTTCGCTTCCGGAGTGGCGCGCCCGCGGTTGGTAGCGTCGCCCGATGGTGATGCTGGGCGGCGCGATCGTCCCCTGGATCCTCGGCTACCTCAGCTGCCGTCGCCGCCAAGCCGCGCCCCTCTGGGTCCGTGCCGTCGTCGGCGGAGCGCTGCTCGTAGCCAGCATTCTCGCCGTCCTCGGCCTCGTCCTCGCCACCGTGCTGCAGAACACCTCGTTCGGCTGACCGGACGGTAGCACGCAGTAGCACCGCGTGCTACCGGTCTTGTAGACTGCCCTCATGTCAGCGCAGCTCGAGATCACCCAGCGGGACCTTCGCATGCGGTCGAAGGAGATCATGGACGCGGTCGAGAACGGCACATCCTTCACCGTCACGCGCGACGGACACCGCATCGGCGAGCTGATCCCCCTGCGTAAGCGTCGGCGTTTCGTCGGGCGCGACGAGTTCGCGGCACTCTCTCGGACCGCCGCGGCAGTCGACGTCGAGGCGTTCCGTGCCGACCAGGAGGCAGCGGTCGACTCCTCGGTGCGCGATCCCTATGCCCGATGACTTTCACCGCGAAGGCCTCATCGACACCAACATCCTGATCCTTCGCCGGACCATCGATCCCGCCGACCTGCCTCTCTATCTGGCGATAAGCGCACTCACGCTCGCCGAACTGTCCGCCGGACCGCATCAGGTGCGCGACAACGCCGGATACGACCTCCATGCCGAACGCGCGACGCGGCTGGACATCCTTCAACGCGCCGAGAGCGAGTTCGAGCCGATCCCGTTCGACGCCGAAGCAGCCCGCCAGTTCGGCCGCGTCACCGCCGCCGTCGTCTCCGCGGGACGCAAACCCCGGGGCCGCATGGTCGACCTGATGATCGCCGCGACAGCGATCGCCCACGGGTTCCCGCTCTACACCACGAACCCGTCCGACTTCGCCGGCCTGGACGATCTCCTCACCGTCGTCCCGGTGCGGGTCCAGCGCTAGCTGACGCGGGCGGCCTTGGCTTCGTCGTAGCGGCGCTGGGACTCGGTCGCTTCGGGGAGGTCGTCCTCCACCTGGTCGATCAGCGCCAGCAGCAGCTTGGTGGTGCGCTCGCCACGCGGGGTGAGGCTGTACTCGACGCGTGGCGGGATCGTGGACTGCTCGTCGCGGCGGACGAAGCCGTCTCGTTCCAGCGCCTGCAAGGTCTGGGCCAGCATCTTCTCGCTCACACCGTCGACCCGCCGCCGGAGCGCGTTGAAGCGCGCCGGGCCGCTCGCCAGCGCGGCGAGGGCGAGGATCCCCCAGCGGCCGGTGATGTGCTCCAGCACGTCGCGCGACGGGCAGCCGCGGGCGAACACGTCCGCCAGGACCTGTTCGTGCGCAACGGCGTCGTCGTACGGCATGCCCCCAGCTTACACAGCACAAACCACGAGGTTGGCACTTTCGAATAGTTAGTGCAATGCTCACGGTAAGTGCCTACGGCCTCGACAAACTCAGAAGGACATCCCATGATCGTCGTCACCGGAGCCAGCGGCGGACTCGGCCGGCTCGTCGTCGAAGACCTGCTGACCCGCGTCCCCGCCGACCAACTCGTCGCCGCGGTCCGCACCCCGGAGAAGGTCGCCGACCTCGCCGAGCGCGGCGTCCACGTACGCCAAGCCGACTACGACGACCCGGCCACGCTCAAGACCGCGCTCGCCGGCGCCGACCGGGTGCTGCTGATCTCGGCCAGCGAGCCCGGCAAGCGGCTCGCGCAGCACCGCGCGGTCGTCGAGGCCGCGCAGGAGGCGGGCGTCCAGCATCTGGCGTACACCAGCGCGCCGCGGGCCGACACCTCCGCGCTGTTCGTCGCCCCTGACCACAAGGCGACCGAGGAGCTCATCCGCGCGTCCGGCCTGCCGTTCACGCTCCTCCGCAACAGCTGGTACCACGAGAACTACGTCCAGGTCATCGCCGACGTCGCCGCCACCGGCATCCTGCGCGGAAGCGCGCACGACGGCCGCGTCTCCAGCGCGGCGCGCGCGGACTACGCCGCCGCGGCGGCCGAGGTGCTCACGACCGACGGGCACGGGGGCAAGGTGTACGAGCTGTCCGGCGACGTCGCGTGGACGTACGCGGACCTCGCCGCCGAGATCGGGCGGGCCGCGGGCAAGGAGACGCGGTACGAGGATCTCAGCCCCGAGGCGTACGCGAAGGCGCTCGCCGACGCCGGCGTCCCCGAGCAGGTCGTGCCGCGGATCCTCGTCGCGGACCAGGCCGTCGCCGACCACCTGCTGGGCGACACGTCCGGCGACCTGCGCGCGCTGATCGGCCGCCCGACGACGCCGCTCGCGACCTACGTGGCGGAGGTGCTCGCGACGCGCGACTGACGATCCGGCACGATGGGGCGGGGATCGCCCGTCGTGTGAAAGGCGCAGGGGGAATGGCTGAACGCGAAGAGCTCGACTGGGAGTTGTTCGGCAAGGCGACGCGCGAGCTCGCCGAGCAGATCGCGGCGAGCGGGTACGAGCCCGACATTGTGCTCGCGATCGCGCGGGGCGGGCTCTTCCCGGCCGGCGCCCTCGGGTACGCGCTGGACGTGAAGAACCTGCACGTGGTGAACGTCGAGTTCTACACCGGCGTGGACGAACGCCTCCCCCTGCCCGTCATGCTCCCGCCCGTCCCGAACGTCGTCGACCTGTCGGGCGCCCGCGTCCTCATCGCCGACGACGTCGCGGACACCGGCGCGACGTTGAAGCTGGTCCGCGACTTCTGCGCCGACCACGTCGCGGACGCCCGGTGCGCGGTGATCTACGAGAAGACGATCAGCGAGGTCAAAGCCGAGTACGTCTGGAAGCGCACGGACAAGTGGATCAACTTCCCCTGGTCGTCCACGCCCCCAGTCGTGACGCGCGACGGCCAGGTCCTCGACGCCTGAACGGTCAGTAGCTGCCGCCGAAGCCACCGCCGCCGTCGAAGCCGCCGCCGCTGCCGGGGTCGGTGGGCCAGCTGCCGATGGCGCCGTGCCGGGGACCCGGCGGCGGTAGAGGTGGGCAGGGGTTGGGGCGGCCGCCGCGTTCGGCGGCCTCCTCGAGCCAGCGCCGGTACGAGTCGCCGTCGTACGTCATCGCGTACGTCTCGCAGTACTCCCCCAACAGCTGCCCCGTCGGGTCTGCGCGGTCGTAGACCTCCCACTGCGACGTACTGAACAGGAACGCCAGGCCGTCCCGCTCCGATGCCGGCAGGTAGCCGGCATCCGCCACGGCCGCCCACGCCTCGGAGGACGGGGAAGCCAGAGCCATCCGACACAAGACCTCGCGCGGCTCGCCCGGCGGAAGGTCGCGCAGCAGGTGCCGGCACGCGTCGACGAACCGCGCGGGCGCCGGCATCGACGCACCAGCGACCAAAGCGTTCACCGCGCCGGTGCCGTGCTCAGGTCCGAAGAACGCCCGCACCCGGTCGGCCCGCTCCTGCAGCACGGCGATGAGCACCGGCGCCTCGTCCCACAACCTCCCGCCCGAGACCACTTGCGGCGGTGTCGGCAGGTGGGGGTTCGCCCGCAGCAGCCAGCTGAGTGGGGTCGGCTCACCCTGGCGCCAGAGCTGGTCGTGCCGCCCGGACAGGACGGCGTCCCTGAGCCTGCCCTCCAGCCCGTCCAAGAGGGCACGATCGGAGGTCCCCGCCAGCAGCCCGGCGAGGTCTCCCACGGCCTGTTCGTCGGTGCTCTCCATGGCCGCCCCGACGAGCCAGTACGCCACCTCGTACGCCGGGTATGGGGTCGCGAACGTCTCGAACCGCTCAGGCAACCGGTGGCCCTGAGCCCAGGCCCAGCCGAGGTAGCCGACGACCCGCGGAACGACGAAGCCCGTCACCGTCGCCGGAACGTTGAACAGCCGCTGGCCGGTGAGCGGCAGGTCGACCGCGGTCGCGTTCCGGAACCCCAACAACACCAGCGCCTGGAACGAGGGCCCACTCCCCTCCCACTTCTCCGCCAGCACCCGCAAAGCCTCGGATCGGACGCCGGCTTCGGGCGCCCGGCAGACGAGGTTCGTCAGGGACACGATCGGCTCGGCGACACGGGCGACCCCGTCGTCCGTCTCGACCTTCGCCCGGGCGACTCGCTTGATCAGCCGCGCGGCCGCGAACGACTCCCAGAACTGGCCCATCGCCTCAGTATCTCCCCGCGACGACCGCCCCAACCGCTGCCGCGAAGGCGTCGAGGTTGTCGTCCATCATCACGTGGCCGGCGTTCTCGATCACCACGATCTCCACCCCGGCCTCGGCCAGCCCCGACGAGTCCTCGTCGGTCGACAACCCACCGAGGATGTACGTCCGCGGAATCGGCAGAGCGCACAGCTGCTCCCGGAACGTCGGACGACGCTCGGCCAGCAACGACACCGCCGTACGGTGCAACGTCAGCGGATCCCACCGGCGCATCATCGCCAGATACTCCCAAGCCGACTCGCGTTCGATCGCCGCGAGCAACGCCGAGAAGCCCCGCGCCACGAACTCGGAGGCGTCCTGCTTCGCGATGTGCGCGCTGACCCCACCGACACCGGGATCGAGGTTCGGCTCGGCGACGACCAGCCGCGAGACCAGCTCGGGCCGCCGGGTGGCCAAGGTGATCGCGACAGCCCCGCCGAGGCTGTGCCCGACCAGAACGACGTCGCGAAGTCCCAGCTCGGAGAGCACCGCGGCAACACAGTCGGCGTGGTCCTCGATCGTCCCGGAGAACGTCGGCGAGGTGTCGCTCCACCCCGAGCCGACCAGGTCGACCAACAACGACTGCCGTCCCAGCTGCAACGAAGGATGCGCGGCGGTCGTGGCGAACACGGCCGTCGTCGCTGCCCCCAACCCACCGACGTACACGACCGCGGACAGCGCGCCAGGCACGGAGACGTACCGGATCCGAGCCGACAGGTCGGGAAGCAGAAGAGATCGCACGACTCGGCATCCTGTCAGTAGCGCTGACGCGCCGCACCCGGCAGGCTCTGCGGCATGCGCTTTCTGATGAAGCAGAGGTTCTTCTCGTTCGGCGACTTCACCATCCAGGACGAGGCCCGCCCTGCAGTTCTTCAAGCACAGCTTCGAGATCGAGGGCCCGTACGCGAACGGTCTCAGCGTCGAGGGCGACTTCTTCGAGCTGGAGTACGCGTTCCAACGCAACGGGACGACGGTCGCGCAGGCGTCGAAGGAGTACTTCTCGTTCACCGACTCCTACGGCGTCGACATCGCCGACGGCGAGGACCCCATCATGATCCTGGCCACGTGCGTCGTCATCGACATGGCCTGCCACTCCGAAAACAACTAGCCCTCCGAGAGGTACAAGAGAACAGCCATCACGCGCCGGTTCACGTCCCGCTCGGGCGACAACCCGAGCTTGCCGAACAAGGCGTTGATGTGCTTCTCGACCGCCCGCTCCGACAGGAACAGCGCCGCCGCGACGGCCGCGTTGCTCTTGCCCTCCGCGATACCCGCGAGCACCTCGCGTTCCCGCGGCGACAGCGAGTCCAGCGGCGACGGCCGGGACTGGCGGGAGTCCGCGACCAGCGCCTCGACCACGAACGGGTCGATCACCGAGCCGCCGTCCACGACCGTACGGACGGCTGCCGCCAGCTGCGCCGGATCCGACACGCGCTCCTTGAGCAGGTACGCCCGTCCCCCGCTGCCCGCGGCGAGCAGCGGCGTCGCGTACGCGGGCTCGGCGTACTGCGAGAGCACCACCACGCCGACGGCCGGGTGGGTCGACCGCAACAGGGTCGCCGCCTGGATGCCCTCGTCGGTGTTGGTGGGCGGCATCCGTACGTCGGTCACCACCACGTCGGGCTCGTGCTCCGGGACGGCCGCGAGCAGCTCCGGCAGGTCGGCGCACAGGGCGACGACCTCGAAGTCGGGCTGGCTGTCGAGCAGCCGGCCGATGCCCTCACGTACCAGGAGAGAGTCCTCGGCGACGACGATCCGTACGGTCACAGACGAAAGAGTACGGATCGCACCGTTCGGGCGAACAGGTAGTGCTAGCACCCCCGGAAGCGACGGGTCTGCAGCCCTTGGTCAGATCGGGCCAAAGCGGGATGCTGGAATCGCACCCAGACGGGGGGACATACGAAGGGTAGGACGATGGCAGTGGCGATGACATCGACGGTCGAGGTGCTCATCGTCGATGACCAGGCGCCGTTCCGGATGGTCGCTCGGACACTCGTCCGACGGCTGGACGGTTGGCAGGTGGTCGGCGAAGCGGCCTCTGGAGAGGAAGCGGTCGAGGCGGCCGTGGCGACGCGCCCCGGTCTGATCCTCATGGACATCAACCTGCCCGGCATCAGCGGCATCGAGGCGACCCGCCGCATCCTGGCCGCGGCCCCGGAGACGCAGGTGATCCTGCTGTCCACGTACGAGGACGACGACCTCCCGCCCGACGCCCGCACCTGCGGGGCGAAGGCGTACGTCCGCAAGGACGACCTCACCCTCAGGCTGCTCCGCGAGCTCCAGCCAGCTTCTTGAGCGCGAGCCGGGCAGCGTGCCAGCCGCCCATCCCGTGCACGGCCGCGCCGGGGGGCGTCGAGGCCGAACACAGGTACAGCCCCTCGACCGGGGTCTTCCAGGGCGCCAGGCCGTACGTCGGGCGCCCGAAGAACTGACCGATCGACGCCAGGCCGCCGCCGATGTCGCCGCCGACCAGGTTCGCGTTGTGCGCCTCGAGCTCGGCCGGCCCGCGCGAGTGCCGCGCCAGCACGAGGTCCTGCCAGCCCGGCGCGAAGCGCGTGAGCTGCGCCTCGATCGCGTCGGTCATGTCGACCGTCGAACCGTTCGGCACGTGGCAGTACGCCCACAGCGTGTGCTGTCCCGCCGGAGCGCGGGTGGGATCGGCGGCCGTCGCCTGGACGACCAGCACGAACGGCCGCTCCGGGTGTCGCCCGGCAGCGACCTCGGCCTCGCTCAACGCGATCTCGTCCAGCGTCCCGCCGAGATGCACGGTTCCCGCCGACGCCACGCGCCGGATCGGTCCACGGCATCGGTCCCGACAATGCCCAGTCCAGCTTGAAGACTCCCGGCCCGTAGCGGTACTTCGACAGTCGCCGCCGATACGCGGCCGGCAGCCGGTCACCGCCCACGGCCAGCACCTGCCGAGGCGTCAGGTCGAGCAGCACCGCGCGCGGCGGGCGGTAGCTCGTCGAGCGAACGGACCGGCTGCCCCGTCACCACTTCACCGCCCGCCTTCTCCACCCGCGCCACCAGCGCGTCGGCCAGCACCTGCGAGCCACCGCGCACCACCGGCCATCCCACCGAGTGCACGAGCGAGCCGAGCAGCATCCCGTACCCGGCGGTGATCGGTTCGCGCAACGACAGCATCGAGTGCGCCGCCATGCCGGCGAACGCGGCACGCACGGCCTCGGTACGGAACACGCGCCGGCCCACGACCGTCGCTGGCAGCAGCCCCAGCGCCGCGTACCGCGCGCCGGCGAACGGCGCCCGCGGCGGAATCGAGAGCGGCGACAACAACGTGTCCACCAGCTTCGAGCCGGCCCGCGCGGTCGCGCCGATCGTCGCGCGCCAGGCCCGCCCGTCCTCCCCCATCCCCTCAGCCGTCTCGTCGAGCGATCGCCGCACGAGTACCGCGGGCTGCCCGTCCAAGGGATGCGCCGCACCCACCGGGGGATGCGCGAACTCCACACCGTCCTTCGACACGTCGAGCGAACGGAACGCGCGCGAAGCCAGCGTCATCGGCACCACGGTCGCGCACGGATCGTGCAGGAAGCCCGGCAGCGTGAGGGATTCGGTCCGCAGTCCGCCGCCCCACCGGTCGGCACCCTCGACGAGCAGGACCCGTTGGCCGGCCTCCGCGAGAATTACGGCGGCGACCAACCCGTTCGGACCCGCCCCGACGACGACCGCGTCGAACCCGTCCGGTCGAGCCGATGCCGTCATGCCGACACCGCCGGAGCCACCGACACCGTGGGGATCTCGCCGCGTACGCACGTTCCCGTACCGACCGTCGACTCCACGTTCAGCTGCCCGCCGATCGCCCCGAGCCGGTCGGCCATGTTGACGAATCCCGCGCCGGACAGGTTGCCGACGGACTCGAAACCGTGACCATTGTCACCCACCGCGAACCGCAGTGTGGACTCGTCCGCGGTGATCTGCACGGTGATCGTCGCCTCGGGGCCGGCGTGCTTGCCCGCGTTCTGGATCGCCTCCAGACAACAGAAGTACACGGCCGCCTCGACCTCCTCGGGGTAGCGCCCGGGCAGTTCCACGGAGACGACACAGGGAAGGGCCGCCCGCCGCGTGACTGTTCGCAACGCTTGCTCGAGTCCATGATTGCGCAACAACGGCGGGTAGATTCCGTGAGCTAGCTCACGGAGTGTCGCGATCGTGGCCTGAACGTCGGTACGCAGCTCCTCCAGCAGCTCGAGCACGGCCGCGCGGTCCTCGTCGAGCAGCTGCCCTGCCAAGCTGAGCTTGACGGAGAGCGCGACCAGGTGTTGCTGGGCGCCGTCGTGCAGGTTGCGTTCGATCTCGCGCCGCGAGTTGTCGGCAGCGGTGACGATCCGCAGCCGCGAGGCCTGCAGCTCCTCGTTGCGTTGACGGAGCTCTTCCAGGGAGGCCTGCAGAGCGGTGTCGAGTTGCATGTTGTGCAGCGCAAGGCCGACTTGACGGGCCAGCTCGACGAGCACGCGGTCCTCGTCCTCGTCGTACAGCTCCGCACCCCCTGACCTCCGAACGACCAGGAGCCCGAGAAGCTCGCCGAGGTGCGCGACCGGCGCCACGCGGATCGGCGCGTTCACGGGCTGCGTGGCGAGCAGCGCGGGCAGCCAGACGGTCAGCCAGCTGGCGCCGGCGATCCGGGTACGGCCGAGCACGACGCGTTCCCGCTCGGTGAGCCGCATCCGCTCCACCGGCCGGTCGGGCACGCTGACCGTACGGCTCAGGTCTCCCTCCGCACCGACCCACACCTCGGCGCCAGCGGGGCCGAGCGTGGCGTGCAGCGACTCGGCGAGCTGGAGCAGCAGCTCGTCGAACGGAATGGCACGGGTCATCCGCGCGCCGAACGAGGCCAACGCCTCCTCCGGCGGCGCCTCCGTCCGGCGCAGCAGCGAACGACCGAACGTCGACAGCCGTACCCGCGTGGGCAGCGCGAGCACCGCCGAGACGAGTGCGGCAACGACGGACGCCGCCAGGATGTCGCGCTCGCCACCGACCGGCATGCGGCCCAGCCCGAGCACAACGACGAGGTAGACACCGACGACGAGGAACGCCAAGCCCGCCGCGACGATCGCCTCGATCAGCGCCCACTCGGCGTGCCGCGCGGTCCGAGGCAGCTCACCGAGCAGCACACCGAGCGGCAGCAGGATGAGCGCGGCGACGAGCCAGGTCAGCAGATCGGCGGGGGCGCCGAACAACAGGTGCAAAGCACCCATCACCGCGTCCGCGGCCGCCATCGCGACAGCCGCCGCGGCGACCCACTGCAGGGCGCGTCGACGGTCGACGGTGGCGCGCGAGCACCGCCAGGCGACCGCGACCAACGTGACCAACCCGACCAAGGCGGCTGCGGCCAAAGCCCAACCCACGTTGACGGAACCGCCGGAGAGCAGCAGCGACAACGACCACGCCACTCCCCCGGCCAAGCCCACCCCGGCGAGGATCCGTCGGATCCACGTACCGAGCAGACCGGTCGGCAACGCGAGTCCGCCCACCAACCACGACCCCATCGCGACCGGTACGAACTCCGGCCACGCCGTCGCCGCGGCCTGGCTCACCGCGACCAGCGTCGCGATGCGCGCCGGCTCGGCGCGCTTGGTCCGCCAGCACCCCAGCGCGACGAGCACCCAGATCAGGGCCAGGATGGCCGACACCACTCTCAATGCCCCCATAGCGATCACTCAGCTCTCTGCTTATGGCGACCGCTCGCACGTATCGGCCGCGGACGGCCTCCACGGCTTCGGGTCGCGGTGCTCGAAGCCGCCGGGTGGCACTGCGGCGACAGATGGCGGCCTTCGGCCGAAGGGTCGTCCTCGGATCCCGGAAGCCGACGCCGCCGAGCGCGGGGGCTCATGCTGGTCGTCATCATTCGGCCCTCAGGACCTGACCGACCCGCATGCGGGCGGCACGTTCACCGGGTAGGACGGCAAGGAGGTAGGCGACCAGCAGCGCTCCGGGTACGCAGAGCAGCAGCGGCCAGAACGGCAGGGGCGGAACGTACTGCAACGCCACGTAGTTCGTGACCATCCGCCACAGCACTCGCCCTAGCGCGACGCCGAGCGGCACGCCGAGGAGCAGACCCACGCCGGCGAGCACGAACGCCTGCACCGCCACGGTCGCCCGGCACTGTCGCTTGCTCATCCCCAACGCGCGAAGCACCGCCAGCTCGGACCGTCGATGCCGGATCGCGGCCACCAGAGCATGCCCGACCGCACCCGTAGCGATCAGCGCGAGGAACGCCGAGAGCGCGATCGGCAACACCTGCGCTTCCCTGATCTCCAACGGATACGACGCGGATCGCAACCTGTCGACCTCCAGCGCCTCCGTTGTCAAACGTTCCTTGACAGCGTCGACGGACACACCGGGACGAACGGAGACGTAGCCGAGGTGGTACTTGAACGCACTGAACAACGACGCGAAGCCGGACTCGGAGAGCCAGGCGCCGTCGTGATAGTAGTTCTCCAAACCCTCGGGGACGAAGGCGATTCCCACGACCTCGAAGCTTTGGTCGCCCTTGCTTCCGGAGAGCTGGATCTTCCCGCCGACCTCGACATCGAGGGTCCGCGCCGTATGCGGACCGATCGCGATCTCGCCGGCATCCTTGGGCATCCGACCCGTCGTCAAGACAGGATTGACATTGCCGTCGATCGGCTTCCGCGTGTAGACGTTGACCGTTCGCTGTGACGGCTGGGAGGTCGCGACGTCGACCCATGCCTCCGTCGTGGCGAGAACGCCCTGGTCGTTCGACCAGCTGCGGAGAACCGCGTCCGCCGGAGCGAGCTCCTCGCCGCGATGGCCGAGCAATGCCTGGAGCTGGTAGACCTGTCCGCCGCGGGCCGGGTTGGTCAACGCTTCGCCCACCCCGGCGACCAACGTGAACGCCGCGAGCACTCCGAGGACACCGAGCACCGCGGCGACGAGGGCAGGCCGAACGGACACCGAGCTGCTGCCGCGCCCCTGCTCCAACGCGTAGCGGGCGCCGAGCACGACGGGCACCGGCAGCCCAGAGTTCGCGATCACGCGAGCGACGGCAGAGGATCGCCGCGCGTGCGGCCACGTCTCCGCCGATACCGACCATCGAGCCGCCGCCGCGGCGCCGAGAGTCACGAGCACGACGACGCCGACCCACCCGAGACCGAGCACGAGCGGGTCCACGTCGATCCCTGGAACCGGCTCGAACAACGCCGGATTGCCGAGCGGCATCCACCGCGACCCGACTACGGCACCCGCCACTCCGATCGCGCCGCCGGCCACCGCCGCGAGACACGGTCCGGCGCTCGCGCACACCAGCCGAAGCCCGATCGTCATGCCCAGGGCCGACAGCACGCGGAACTCCGCGGTTCCCGCGGCGATGTGGCGCGCGACCGCCTGCCCGACGACGATCAGCGCGGCCGCGAACGCCGCGATACCGAACGCCAGCAGGAACGCCGCGTCGAAGTTCCCCGTACGTTTGGCCAGCCCGTGCGCCTCGACCCACGGCCAGACGTCGATGTCGGTCCGGCCGGTGATCTCGGTGAGTCCGGCCTTGAACGCGGGCAGGTCCGCCTCGGCGTTCCGCAGCCGCACGAACCCCTGGACCTGCCCGGCGGGATCGCCGCCGAGCTGTCTTCCCGGGATCAGCCCGCCGTACGACCCGGGCGTCTCGGTCAGCAGGAACGAGCGGACGACGCCGACGATGCGCACGCGTGCCGTCTGTCCCTCCACGAAGCGCAGCGTCACCTCGTCGCCGAGCTCGCGCCCCGTGCGCGGGAGGAACAGCGAGGTCACGACCGCCTCGTCGGGCCCCGCCGCGAGCCGGCCGGCGAGGACGACCGGCCGTTCGAAGGTGAACAGGAGCTGGTCGTCGAGCGGAACTCCCCACGCAGCATAGGAGTCGGCCGGAACCCCGTCGATCGTGAACGCCTCGCCGACCGCGCGCCCGAGCGCCTCGACCTCGGGCAGCTGCCGGATCCGTTCCCAGTCGATCGTGGGGTCGTTGGGGACCACCGCGTACTGCGCCGGCGACGTCGCCGTCAGCAGCCGATCCGCCGCGCTCGCACCCCGGCGAGCACCGGCGACGGCGGTCAGAACCGTCGCCGCGGAGACGGCGACGAGCAGCGCGAGAACGACCAGCGAACGCCATCGCCGGCGTCCCTCCAGCCGCACCCACACCGCTATCAGATTCATCATTCAGCTCTCAGGACCTGTCCGACGCGCATCCCCGCTGCCATCCGACCGGGCCAGAGGGCAAGCAGGTTCGCGACGATCAACGCCGCGGGAACGATGAGCAGCAACGCCAGTGCCGCTACTGGCGCGACGTACTCGAGCGGCGTGATGTCCGCGACCACCCGCCACAGGATCCGGCCGATCGCGATCCCGAGCGGGATGCCGAAGACCAGCCCGATCGCTGCCAGCACGGTCGCCTGCGTGATCACGATCCAGCGCGCCTGCCACCTGGTCATGCCCAGCGCACGCAGCACCGCCACCTCGTGTCGCCGCCGACGTACAGCGGTCGCGATCGCGTGCCCGACCGCGCCGAGCGCGAGGACGCCGAGGAACGCTCCGAGGAACACCGGCAGCAGCTGGATGCCCAAGAGCAGCGCCGCCTGCAACGGTGGCTGAGGCGGATAGATCGCGCCCTTCAGCAGCTTCGGCAACGGCCCCGACAGTCGACCTACGACCGTCTCGACATCGGCCCCGGCCCGGACGTCGAACAGCACCGCGTGGAACTTCGCGTGCTCAGCGAACAAGGCGCCGTAGCCCTCGGCGGTCATCCAGCTGCCCTCGGAGTAGTCGCTGTGCGGCGATTCGGGGAGGAAGCCGATGCCCGTCACGGTCACGCTCGCGTGCTTGCCATCCAGACCCTTCAGCTGCAAGGTCGACCCGACCGAGGCGTGCAGCTCCTTCGCTGTCGTCGGTCCGATCGAGATCTCCGACGCGGTCCTGGGCATGCGCCCCTCGTCCATGACGGTCGGCAGTGGACTGCCCTGCTGGACGCCGTACGAGAAGACTGTCAACGTCGTGTCGCCAGTCTCCGCCACGCTCGACGGCGCGTCCGTCACGCTGACGACGTCCGGATCTGCCCTCCACTCCGCGATCCACTTGGCCAAGTCTGGATGCGGTTTGTCTTCGCCCCAGCCGACCTCCGCCTGTAGCTCGTGCGTCTGACCGAACCGTTCCAGGCCGCTGGACGCATCCGCCACGCCGGCGGAGAACGTGAACGCGGCCAGCACGCCGAGGACGCCGGTCACGGCGCCGAGGATCGCCGGACGCACCGGCACCGTGCCGCGATCCCGTCCCGGTTCCAGCGCGAACCGCGTTCCGATCACCACTTGAACGGGGAGTCCCAGTCGAGTGGCCGCCGCGGCGAGCATGGATCGGCGGGCTGGCCGCGTGCTGTACGAGGCGAGCAACGCGACCCAGGCCGAGCCGGCAGCCGCGGCAGCTACGGCGAGGACGGCGAGCAGGCCACCGACCCCGAGCACCAGCCAGTCCGCGGACAGACCCGGCGCCGGTTCGAGGAGGGCGGCGTCGCCGAACGGCATCCAGATCGAGACGACGAGCGCACCGCCGACGCCCAGCAGCGCACCGGCGAGTCCCGCGATCGTGGGTGGTGCCGCGGCTGACATGATCACCTGGCGCGGGGTCAGGCCGAGCGGGCGGAGCAACAGCAGATCGGCGACCGAGCCGGCCGTGTATCTGGCCAGGGCCTGACCGACGAGGAACATCGCGGCGAGCAAGGCCGCGATCCCGAACGCGAGCAGCGACATCGCCAGGAACGTGAGCGTGTCCTGAGTTCGGGCGTTGTCCTCGGCCGTGTTCCACACGTCGATCGGGTACCCCACCGCCTCGGTGAGCTGCCGGCGGAAGTCGGGCACGCCCGCGGCACCGTCCTTCAGCCGGACGATGGCGTTGATCGGCACGGACGGTACGGCGCCGATGAGGTTCGGCCTGTACCTGTCGAAGAACGCGCCCGTGGTCACGACGGAGCCGAACGTTCCGGGTTCGTCGCTGAACCAGGACGAGCGCACCTTCCCGACGATCAGGACCTCTTGATACGGACCGTCGGGTGGTGGCGGGTCCGGGCCGTCGTACGCCTCGTCGATCGTCGCCGGCTTGTAGACGCGCAGTGTGAGCTTTTCGCCGACGCCATAGCCGTAGTTCTTCTCGAATCCTGGGGTGATGACGACCTCGTCGACGCGCTTCGGATCGGCCAGTCTGCCTTCGAACACGATCGGTCGTTCGATCGTGTACATGAGCTCCGCATCGGCGACGGCCGGCATGCCCTCCCTCGTCTCCTCGAAGGGGATGCCTTCGATCCCGGGACCGTTGAGGGCGATCTCTCCCACCGCCTCCACACTGGGCAGGGCGCGGATAGGGGCCCAGTCGAACTCGGGATCGTTCGGCACCACGATGCCGTCCTGCGGCAGGGTGTTGGCGAGGAGGCGTGGCAGCACGGACTGCTCCCGACGCGCTCCGGCCGTAGCAGCCAGAACCGTACAGCTCGCGACGGCGACCAGCAGCGCGAGCACGACCAGCGACCGCCACCGGCGCCGGAGCTCGATGCCCAACCAGGTCGTCAACAACGTCATCTCTCACTCCGCCCGTAAGACTTGACTCAACCGAAGCCGTGCTGCTCGGTCTCCTGGCCGGGCGGCGAGGAGAACGGCCACGAGCAACGCCACCGGGACGCACAAAACCACGACCCACCAGGCGCTGGGGGGGACGTACGCGAGCGGCATCACCTGTGCCACGACCCGCCAGACCGTCCGCCCCAGTGCGATACCCAACGGAACACCGACGACCAGACCGATCGCCGCCAACACCGATGCCTGCGTCGCGACGACACCGCGCGCCTGCCATGGCGTCATCCCTAGGGCACGCAGCACTCCCAGCTCACGCCGTCGATGCCAAACGGCCTTGCCCAGCGCGTGGGCGATCGCGCTGATCGCGAACAGCCCGAGGAACAGGCCGAGGCCGATCGGCAACAGGCGTACGGTGCGGATCTCCGCTAGCTGGGGAGGCGGTGGCATCGGCAAGAAGAAGCCGAGTTCGGCACCCGGCACGTTCGCCGTACTCGCCTGCATCCGTTCGGCGGCCGCCTGGACGTCAGTACCCGGTCGGAACGCCAGAAAGGCCACATGGTTGATGAAACTTCCGCCGAACAGTGCCTTGTAGCCATCCGGTGTGACGATGGCTCCATCCTCATAGCCGTTGTACTCGGTCTCCGGAACGAAGCCGATCCCGGTGACGAGCAGCTCGCGTGCACCGGCGTCTCCACTCAGCCGCACCGTCGACCCGATCTGCGCGCCGAGCCGTTCGGCCGCCTTCGGCGCGAGCAGCACCTCGTTCGACGAACCCGGTGGAACGCCGGCGTCGAGGACGTGCTCGGCGCGGGTGCGCTCGTCGAGCGGCATGCCGAAGGTGACGATCGTCGCTCCCGCCGTCGCCGCGGCCTCGAACCGCGTGTCCACGACGTGCAGCACGTCCGGATCCTTCTTGACGATGTCGATCATGGGCCCCGGCATCACGAGATCCTTGCTGCAGCAGCCGAACCCGATGCTCGCCTGGTAGTTCTGGCCGAACCGCTCCGGTCGTTCGGCCGCGTCGGCGACACCGGCGGCGAACAGCGTCGCCGTAACGACACCGAGCACGCCAAGGATCGCGCCACCGACCGCGGGCCGGAGCACTGTGCCGCGTATCTGTTCGGGCTCGAGCGCGAGGCGGACGCCCATGAGGACGGGAACGCCGAGACCCGTCCGCGCAATGACTCGCGCGATCGTCGAGCCGTGCAGCCGACGAGCCGGCGTCGGCCGGTACAGCAGGGCTGCCGCGACGAGGGCGGCGCCGGCATAGACGAGCAGCGGAACCAGCAGAGCACCGACGACGAGCACCGTCAGGTCGGCGTACGGACCGGGCGACGGCTCGAAGTTGGCGGCGGCACCGAACGGGAGCCAGGCCGACACCGCGATCGCGCCGACCGTGCCGGCGAGCGCGCCGATCACAGCGATGAGGGCCGGGGCCACCCCGGCCAGCACGACGAGTTGGGAACGTTGCAGCCCGACGGCACGCAGTGGGTCGAGCTCGAGGACCGTTCGCTGGGTCGCCCGGACGACGGACTGGCCGACAAGGGCGCCACCGACGAGCAACGCGCAGAGCCCGAAGACGATCAGGCAGCCACTCTCGAATCGCACGACCTCACGCGCGTGCGCGAACTCGGCGCCACGATCGTCGAGGCTGATCGTCGGCAGTTTCACCTGCCTGCCGAGCTCATCGATGGAGCGGCGAAAGTCGCGGATCGCGGCCTCTCCTCCGCGCAACCGGACCATCGCGTTGTACACGATGTCGGCTTCCTTCGCTTCGACGAAGTTCAGCCGGTAACGCTCGAAGACACCGACCGAGGGGATGAGCGCGCCCGTCGACCCGACGCGATCCCCGAACCAGGTCGAGCGGACCACACCGACGATGCGGACCGGGACCGTCGGACCGTTCGGTCGGGGCGGGATCAGGGAGGGAACGCCAGACACTCCAGTGATGACCTGCTCGTGGCTGAACAGGCGGAGCGTGACGGTGTCTCCCACGCCGTAGCCGTGCGTCGTCACGAACTGTTCGGTGACAACGGCCTCGTCGGCTCGCGCCGGGTCGGCGAGGCGACCGGCCAGTACCACTGGCCGCTCGACTGTTCGCATCGCCTCGGTGTCGGAAGGCACGTACAGGCCGACGGTCTGGCCAGGTGCCTCGTCGACACCGAATCCCGTGTATCCGTTGAAGACCGAGAGCGCGGCGACCTGCGGCAGCGAACGGATCGAGTCGAGGTCGACAGGAAACGCCGGACTCAGGACAACGGTCGCGGGAAGCGTCTGCGCGAGCAGCCGATCGAGCGCGGTCGACCCACGACGCGCCCCGGCGACCGAGGCCAGCACGATGCCGGTGCCGAGCGCCACCAGCAGCCCGAGCACGACCAGCGAACGCCAGTGCTGCCGGAGGTCGATCCGCAGCCAGAGCAGGAGAAGGCTCATCACTCTGCCCTGCACTCATGGCGACCACTCGCACGTGTCGGCCGCGGGCGGCCTCCACGGCGTCGGGTCGCTGTGCTCGGCGGCATCGGGTGACCCTGCGGCGACAGACGGCGGCCTTCGGCCGGAGGGCCGTCCTCGGCCCCCGGAAGCCGCTGCCGCCGAGCGCGGGGCCTGATGCTGGTCATCACTCTGCCCGGAGGGTGTGGCCGACTTGGAGACGGGCGGCGCGGTGGCCGGGCCAGGCGGCGAGGAGGTTCGCGACCAGGACGGCGATGGGGAGGCAGAGCAGCAGCGCCAGCAGGACTACCGGCGGGTGGTAGGCGAACGGCATCAGCTCGGCGACCTCGCGCCACAGCGACCGGCCGAGCACGAAGCCAACGGGAACGCCTACCAGCACGCCGATCAGTGCCAGCAACGACGCCTGCGTGATCACGACGGCGCGCGACTGCCACGGCGTCATGCCCACGGCCCGCAGCACCGCGACGTCATGCCGCCGCCTCCGCACGCCCGTCGCCAACGCATGCCCGACCGCACCCATCGCGAGCACGGCGAGGAACGCGCCGAGGGCGATCGGCAGCACCTGCACGTCGCGGATCAGGTACAGCTGTTGCGGAATCGTCGGTTCCTCGAAGCTCGCCTCCTCACCGCCCTTGACAGCGATGCCGGCGTTCTTCTGCAACCGGGCCTGCACAGCCTCGACGTCCACGCCGTCGCGAAGATCGAGGAGCGCACCGTGGTACTTGAAGTTCGTGAACAATGCCGCGTAGCCAGGACCGGTGACCCAACCTCCGTCGGCGTAGCCGTTGTGCGCACCCTCCGGGACGAAGCCGATCCCGGTCACCGTCATGAGCCGCTGCTTCTTCGTGCTGCCGGTGAGCTTGATCACGCTCCCCACCTGGACACCCGCGGCCTTCGCGGTGTCCGGGGCGAGCACGACCTCGTCGGGAGCTCGTGGCATCCGGCCATCGGTGAGGACTGTCTCGACCGTCCCCTTGAGTGGCGCGAAGCTGAAGAGCGTCACGGACACCTTGTCCGACTCGGCCACCGCGATCTGGGCGTCGACGAGACCGACGACGTCCGGGTCCTTGGCCCAGCTCTTCAGCAGGTCCGGCACCGCGGGCTTGGGCACGACGGAGGAGGTCGCGCCGATCCCCAGGATGCCGATGCTCTCGTACGTCACGCCGAACCGGCGTGGGTTGTTCGCCGCGTCGGATACTCCGGCGGCGAACGTCAGTGCGGCCAGGACACCGAGCACCCCGGCGACCGCGCCCACGATCGCCGGTCGCACCGGCACCGAGCTACGGCCACGGCCCGGCTCGAGCGCGAACCGGGACCCGACGACCACGGCGACGGGAAGTCCGAGTCGCGCGGCGGCGCGCGCGATCGCCGACCGCGGCGGCGCGACCGGGGACTGGTTCGAGGCGAACGCGAGGTAGGCGAACGCCACCGTTCCCGCTGCCGCCGCGAGGATCGCGAGCAGCCAGCCGGGAACGAGCACCAGCCAGTCGACGTCCAGTCCGGGCGAGGGCTCGATGGTCCCCGGCGCGCCGATCGGCATCAAAGGCGACGCCGCCACGGCACCGCCGACGCCAACGGTCACACCCACCACGGCGGCGAGGGCCGGACCGAGGCTGGCAGCGATCGCACCCAGCCGTCTGGTGAGTCCCGTTGCCTGCAAGGACTGCAGGTCGGCAACCGTCGCGGCCGTGTAGCGCGCGAGCGCCGGACCGACGAGGAACCCGGCCGCGAAGAGCGCGGCGATCCCGAACGCCAGCAGGCACAGGCTTTCGAACTCGTTGGTCTTCTGGGCCTTGGCGTGGAACGCCTCCTGCACCCAGATGTCGATGTCGCTGCGACCCGACACCCTGACGAGGCCGGCGCGGAACTCGGGCAACGAGGCCGTGCCGTTCTTCAACCGCACCAGCGCGTTGATCGGGACGACCTTGCCGCTTCCGGCGATGTTCTTCTGATAGGTCGCGAAGAGGCCCGGGGAGGGAATCACCGCTCCCTTTCCGCCGACGTAGTCGCTGTGCCACGGCGAGCGGATCACTCCGACGATACGGGTCTTCACCGCGGGTCCGTCGGCCTCGCCCGTGTACCAGCTCCCCCAGGTGGCGTCCGCTGTCTCCGGCTTGAACAGCCGCAGCGTGAGCTCGTCGCCGACGCCGAGGTGGTAGTTCTTGACGAAGAAGGGCGTGACCATGACCTCGTCGGGCCGGGCGAGATCGGCGATCCTGCCCTCGATCACGACGGGCCGCTCGATCGTGCGGAAGACCTCCGTTCCGCCAGGCGGAAACGCGCTGACGTTGTCGGCGGGCGAGATGCCGTCGATGCTGAAGCTGCTGACGGGGAACGTCGCGATCGCCGCGACGCTTGGCAGGGCTCGGACCTCGTCCCAGTTGAAGCGGGGCTGGTTCGGCAGCACCACGAGGTCAGCGGCGAGAGTGGGCGCCAGCAGCCGGTCGCCCGCGGACGCGCCACGCCGCGCTCCCGCGACCGCGGTGAGCACGGTCGCGGTGGCGAAGGCGAGGAGCAGCGCGAGCACGACCAGCGACCGCCACCGGCGGCGCAGGTCGATCCTCAACCAGCTGAGCGCGAAACCTGCGTTCATGGCGACCACTCGCACGTGTCGGCCGCGGGCGGCCTCCACGGCGTCGGGTCGCGGTGCTCGGCGGCATCGGGTGACCCTGCGGCGACAGACGGCGGCCTTCGGCCGGAGGGCCGTCCTCGGCCCCCGGAAGCCGAAGCCGCCGAGCGCGGTGGCTCGGGTCTACCGTGCCTGCTTGCCATGGCGCCGGGTCACTCCCCCGCGTCTTGGACGCGACCGTCGCGCATCTTGACCGCGCGGCTGGCCCCGGCGGCGACGTCGGCGGAGTGGGTGACCATGACGATCGTCTGGCCGTCGTCGTGCAGCCGGCGGAACAGCTCGAGAATCTCCAAGCCACCTTCACTGTCCAGTGCACCGGTGGGCTCGTCGGCGAGCAGCAGGCCGGGCTCGTTCACCAACGCCCGTGCGATCGCGAGGCGCTGCCGCTGACCCCCGGACAGCACGGCGGGGACCTGGTCGGTCCGGTCGCCGAGGCCCAGCAGGTCGAGCAGGTCGCGGGCACGCGACTCCGCGGCCCGCCGCTTCATGCCACCGAGAACGCCCGGGAGTACGAGATTCTCCAACGCCGACACACCGTCGAGCAGGTTGAAGAACTGGAAGACGAAGCCGACGTGGTGCCGGCGGAACTTGGCGAGCCAGTCCTGGTCACGCCCGTCCACCCGTTCGCCCGCGACCTCGACCGTGCCGTCGTCGAGCGTGTCCAGGCCCGCGATGATGTTGAGCAACGTCGACTTGCCACAGCCCGAAGGCCCCATGACAGCGACGAACTCGCCAGGCATCACGTCGAAGTCGACGCCGCGCAGCGCGCGGACGGGTGCGAGCTCGGCGGTGTACGTTCGGCGAGCTCCGCGGACGCGTACGGCGGGCGCCAGCGCATTGCCGTTCGCGGTCCCCGTGTCTGGCGCGGGCTCGGTCCCCGCCTCCGGCTGGGGTTCGGTCCCCGCCTCCGGCGGGGGTTCGTCAGCTCGATGGACATCAGGTTTCCTCCGTTGATGATTCGTCGTCCTTGCGTAGAAGGCGAAACGCGGTGATCGGCGCGGACCGGTTCTTCAAGGCCTGCGGCCCGAGCGATGACCAGCGCGAGCTGTCCGCAAGCGCCTGAACGGTGCTCTCCCCCGCGACCGTGGTCCCACCCGGCCGAGCCAGGTCCTGGAACCGCTGCGCATTGTTGACCGTGTCGCCGACAAGCGTGTACTCGACTCGCTCGTCGCTGCCCAAAAGGGCAGCCGCGACCTCGCCGGTCGCAAGACCGATCCCGAGGCCGAACGGGGCGAGCCCGCGCTCCGCCCACTCCAGGTCGAGCTCGCGTTGCCGTTCGTGCATCAGGCGCGCCGCCCGGACAGCCGCCTCGGCGTGGTCGGTCTGCGGGTTGGGCGCGCCGAAGACCGCCATGACCGCGTCGCCGACGTACTGCATGACGGTGCCTCCTTCGCCAAGGATGGCGCCATTCATCGCCCGACGATGGGTATTTAGCTGACCTGCGAGGACAACTGGGTCGGTTTTCTCGGCAATCCCTGAATAGCCCCGCACATCGGACATCAGCACGGTGACGTCCAGGCGCTCGGTGCGCTCGGTCGCGCCGCGGTCGTTCCGGAGCTTCTCGGCCAGCCCACTGGGCAGCAGCCGGGACAGCGTCTCGCCCTGTTCCTCGCGGCGCAGGATCGCGGTGTGCAGCATGCGGAGCCGGCGCAACGCGCCCTCGCGGCCGGCGCTCGCGCCGCGGGCGAGGTCGAGGAAGAGCCGTTCGATCTCGGCGTTGACCGCCTCGGCAGGCGCTCCGAGCGAGTTCGCGATCGCCTTCACCGGCCGTCCCTCGGCGACCTGACGGAGCAGATCCTCTTCCTGGGCGGACAGTTCGCCGTCGTCGCGCGCCGGCGTGACGAGCTCGGCGACGATCTGCGGGTCGATCATCGAGCCGCCGGTAGCGACCTCGCGGATCGCCTGGCCGAGCAGCCCGGGGTCGGAGATGCGGTCCTTGAGCAGGTACGCATACCCGGCGGCGCCGTCCTCGAGCAGGCGGATCGCGTAGTCGGGATCGTCGTACTGGCTGAGGATGACCACACCCGTACCGGGCAGCCGCTTGCGAACGAACCTCGCGGCCTCGATGCCTTCCTCCTGGAACGTCGGCGGCATCCGGATGTCGGTGACGAGCACCTGGGGATGCAGCTCGATGGCTCGTTCGATGAGCTCGTCGTAGTCGGCGGCGAGCCCCACGACCTCGACCGAGGCATCGCTCGCGAGGAGGGCGCGCACGCCTTCGCGGACGATCAGGTTGTCGTCCGCGAGCAGCACAGTGATGGCGTCCACATCAGCATTTGACTCTCAGATCGGGCCGAGCTGAAGGGATGCCAGGACGACAGTGTGGGGGTGCTGGCCTCACCGAGTTCTGTGGCTGCCCTGGTCGTCAAGGGCTCTCCGGAAGCCTACGTTCGATGGTGACGCCAGGTGAACCATCCAAGGGGAGGACAACAATGCGCGTCGAGACGCAGGTGACGTCGGTTTCGTGGATCCCGTCCGAGGCCGTGACAGGCATGATGAAAGCCGGCTTCGAGGTCGGTTTGGGACATTACGACGAACCGCCGCCGGACGCTCTCACCGATACCGAGGTGGAGGACATGCGGGTCGGCGGCAAGTTCCGGTTCGCCAACCAGATGCGCGCGTGGGCCGAGTTCGACGACTCCGGCAAGGTGGTCTCGCACGGCGTCGACGGCGGCTGCCTGATGGGGATCACCAAGGTGCACGTCGGACCGTTCGGCGCGTCGTTCACGAACGTGAAGCTCCCCGAGATCCGAGCGGACCGCGAGATCGGTGACGGCTGGATCCGGCTGACGCAGACCGCCGGTGGACGGACGTCGGTGCCGCTGCCGCGCAAGATCAACCGGGCACCGTTCGTACGCCTGCAGTCGCCGCTGGTGTGGACGACGCTGTCGATCACGCTGTACTCGGACGGCCTCTCCGAGGGCAAGCTCGTGGGCGCGAGCCCGTTCCCTCGGCACTGGATGTACGACGCGGACGGCGCGCTGCACTCCAAGGCCGGCACGACGGACTTCATGACCTGGATGGGCCAGGACATGGACACGCCGTGGGGTGCGTCCGACTCTCCTGTCATCGTCACCGCGGCGGAGACGGCTCTGGAACGAGAGCTGTCGACGAAGATCATGCGCGGCGGACGGAAGCCGCGGATCCGGCGGCTCGAGGCCGGCGAGGTCCTGATCCTGCAGGGTGAGCCCGACGACCGGCTCTTCCTCCTGCTCGACGGCGTCGTGGCGATCGACGTGGACGGCAAGGCGATCACCGAGCTCGGTCCGGGCGCGGTGATCGGTGAGCGCGCGGTCCTCGAAGGCGGCCGGCGTACGTCGACGGTCACCGCGGTCACGGCGATCCGCGTCGCCGAAGCCGACGCCGCGTCGATCGACCGGCTGGCGCTGGAGGACCTCGCGACCGGACACCGGAGCGAGTCGGTCCAGTGAGGCTCGTCTTGCTCGGCGTACGGGGGTCGACGCCAGCACCGGGACCCGCGTTCGTCCGCTATGGCGGCCACACGAGCTGTGTGGCCGTCATGGCGGAGGGCGCGTCGGTTCCTTCGCTGGTGTTGGACGCCGGGACAGGGCTTCGGGATCTTCCTACCTTGTTGTGTGGGCACGCGTTTCGCGGCTCTGTCGTGCTGACGCATCTGCACTGGGATCACGTGCAGGGCTTGCCTTTCACACCTGCTGTGGATCGCATGGACGCGCGCGTCAACCTGCGCTTGCCGGCTGCTCCCGGCGCGTCGCCGGTGGAGCTGTTGTCCCGCTTGATGTCGCCGCCGTTGTTTCCGATCGGGCCCGAGGGGCTGCAGGGAACGTGGTCGGTCTCTGCTTCGTCGTCCGGTCTGGTCGAGGGCTTCTCGCTCACGGTGGCTGAGATTCGGCACAAGGGCGGGCTGACGCACGGGATCCGGGTCGAACGAGGAGGCCGCTCGTTCGCGTATCTCCCCGACCACCAGGCCCTCCCCCACGATCCAGCGGCCGCGGAGCTCGTGTCCGGTGTCGACGTCCTGCTGCACGACGCGCAGTTCCTGTCCGTCGAACGCCGGGTGGCCGACGCGTACGGCCACTCGACGATCATCGACGCCCTCGAGTTCGCCGAGACCTGCGACGTCGGACAGCTCGTCCTCCTCCACCACGCGCCGACGCGTACCGACGACCAGCTCGACGTGTTGGCCAAGGACCTGGCCGAGCTCGACTCTCCCCGCCCGGTGTCGCTTGGTCGCCAGGGCGATGTCATCTCGCTTCCTTGACCCTGATCGCTAGCATCCCGCGATCAGGGCCGTCATGACCGATAGCTGCTCGTCGAGCGGTGCGGTCTGGGGCCAGAAGACGTGGTCGGCGCCGATCGCCCGGACGCGGTCGAGGTCTTCCAGTACCTGGTTCACGCTGCCGGTCAGCGGCTCGCGTTCGCCTTCGGTGGGCGTCTGCGTGACGCCGCCGTTCACGCGGACGACGATCGGCAGCGCGGCTGGGTCGTGGCCGGCCTTCTCGCCTGCGGCCCTGAACGTCGTGACGGCGTCGGTGAGCATCTCCCACGTCATCATGATCGAGTTCAGCCCCATGCCAAGGCGGGCCGCCCGTTCGATCGCCGCGGGTGCCATCGCGCCGGCGAGCAGCGCGGGACCGTCGGGGTGCACCGGCTTCGGACCCGTCTGCGACGAGGCGATCCGATAGAGCTTCCCGTTGTGCTCGACGGGATCCGGTCCCCACACCGCGCGCATCGCCTCGACGTGCTCACCGAACCGAGCGCCACGGCCCGTCGTCGGCACGCCCGTCGCCTCGTACTCGGCGACCATCCAGCCCACCCCGAGGCCGGCGAGCAGCCGTCCGCCACTCAGCTGGTCGACCGTCGCGAGGCGCCGCGCCAGCACCAGCGGGTTGTGCAGCACCGAGTCGAGCACGCTGGTCCCGAGCGTGATCGTCGACGTGCGGGCGGCGACGTACGCGAGCGTCTCCAGCGGATCGAACACCCGCCCGTAGCTGTCCGGCAGCGGGTTCTCGTACCCCTCGATCGACCTCGCGGGACCGACCGGGCGCATCAGGCGCTCGAACGTCCACACCGACGCCAGACCGATCCGTTCCGCACCTTCCGCCGCCGCGGCGATCGCCTGCGGGCTCGCCTCGGGACCGGAACTGGGCAACACCAGGCCAAGCTTCATGCTGTCTCTCTCCTTCGTACGTCATAGCGCAGATGAGTGCTGTGGATGCCGGCCTCGACCGCGACCCGGTCGAGGTCGAGACGCGTGCCGAGCGCGTCGAAGAGCCGGACGCCACTGCCGAGCAGCACCGGTTCGAGGTGCAGCTCGATCAGGTCGATCGCGCCGAGGCGGAGCAGCTGGTCGGCCACGTTCGCGCCGCCGACCACGTAGACGTCCTTCTCGCCGGCGGCTTCCCGGGCGAGGTCGAGCGCGACCTTGACGTCGGGGACGAACGAGAACGTCGTCTCGCCCGCCACCCGGTCGGGCCGTGGCCGGTGCGTCGGCACGAACACCGGCATCCGGTACGGCGGCTCCGGCCCCCAACCGTCGACGAGGTCGTACAGCCCGCGGCCGGCGATCGCGGCGCCCGACTCGGCGGCCAGCTGCTCGCCCATCCACCGCTCACCGCCCGGTCGGATCACGTCGCCGCCGTGGCCGAGCGGTGTCTCCGGCGTGATCCCCGACCCGGAGATGTAGCCGTCGATCGACATCGACAGCGAGATCCGTACGCGACCCATGCTGGTCCCTGCTTCCTTATCGAGAGGCGAGTGCGACCGCTGACGACCGGATCTCCTCCGCCGAAGCGGCGCGGACCCGCACCCCGTACGGGGCGGTCTCGGCCGCGAGGTCGCGCAGCAGGGCGTCGGTCGCCGCGTCGGCCGGTCCCGAGTCGCTGGGTCCGTTCACCGCGACGATCACGCCGGAGCGCTGGCGCACCATGTGCCGGGCGACCGCGCGGGCGGTCACGAAGGTCGCGGTGACGCCGACGAACAGCGGCCGGGTGAAGTCCGCGACGGTCATGTCGAGCAGGCGCAGGCCGAGGACGTCGCCACGTTCCAGGAGGCAGACCGCGACGTCGATCCCGCCGGCGCGGTCGACGACCGTACGCAGATGGGCGTTCACCGCCTCCTCGTCGAACACGTCCAGCACGGTCGCATGAGCGACGCCCGCGAGCGCCTCGTCGGCCCGCGTTCGAGCGACGAGGTGGACCGTGGCCCCTTGCAGGGCGAACGCGGCCACCACCTCCGCGGCCATGGGACCTCCGCCGTAGACGATCGCGATCTTGTCTGCCAGCACCATGCCTGAAAGCTAGGTCGCGAGGGCGGTCGCCCGAATCCGTCATCGGTTCAGTACTTTCATGGGATGTTGCGTGGTCGGTCGGCTGAGCAGGCGGCGATCGACCTCTTGCTGGACGCCGCACCCGACGGCAGCAGCGGGGCGCTGATCCTCCGCGGCGAGCCCGGCATCGGCAAGTCCGCCTTGCTGGCGTACGCCCGTGAGCGTGCGAACGAGAGCGGCCGCGTGCTGCGGGCGAGCGGCATCGAGTCCGAGACCGCCGTCCCGTTCGCCGGGCTGCACCAGCTGCTGCGGCCCGCGTTCGACCGACTCGAGGCGCTGCCGGGTCCACAGCGGCGCGCGCTCGAGGGCGCGTTCGGGATCGGCGAACCGAGCGGCGACCGGTTCATGCTCGGCGCGGCCGTGCTGTCGCTGCTGTCCGACCTCGCCGAGGAAGCGCCGGTCCTGTGCCTGGTCGACGACGCGCACTGGCTCGACCGGGCGACGATCGACGCGCTGCTGTTCGCGGCCCGCCGGCTCGACCGCGAGGGCGTCGTGATGCTGTTCGCCGCGCGTGACTACGGGACGGCACTCGAGGCGCCCGGCATCCCCGAGGTCCGGCTGGCCGGGCTCGACCCGACGGCGGCCGAGGAGCTGCTGGACGACGCCGGGGAGTCGTTGCCGACGGCCGTACGCGACCACCTCGTCGCCGCGACCGAGGGCAACCCGCTCGCGCTGCTGGAGCTGCCCCGGCTGATCTTGGCCGAAGGCGTACGGGCGGGTCCGATCCGGCTCACCAGCCGGGTCGTCGACGCGTTCCACCACCAGGTCCGCGCGCTGCCGGAGCCGAGCCAGCGGCTGCTGCTGGTGGCTGCGGCCGACGACACCGGCGACCTCAGGATCGTGCTGCTGGCGGCGTCCGAGCTCGGGTTGGGGTTGCCCGAGCTGGAGCCCGCCGAGGCGAGCGGGCTCGTCGTCGTCGATGCGGACGGCCTCGCGTTCCGCCACCCGCTGGTGCGGGCCGCCGTCTACCACGGCGCGACGCTGACCGAACGGACGGCGGCGCACGGCGCTCTCGCCGCGGCCGCCGAGGCGAACGGGGACGACGACCGCGGCGCCTGGCACCTCGCGATCGCCGCGACCACGCCCGACGAGGCCGTCGCCGCCAAGCTCGAGCACGCAGGCATGCGGCAGGCCGCGCGGAACGGGCAGGCGGCCGCCGCGACCGGGTTCGAACGAGCGTCGCAGCTGAGCCCCGACGGCGCCGACGCCGTACGCCGGATGGCCCTCGCCTGCGAGGCGGCCGTCGCGAGCGGGCAACTGGAATGGGCGCGTGGCCGGGCTCAGCGGGCGCTGCCGCTCGCGCAGGACGAAGGAGTGCGGGCGCGGCTGCTCGACGTCCTGGCTCGGGCGGAGCTCTCCGTCGGCACGCTGGACCAGGCGCACGACCTGCTCGTCTCCGCCGCGGGGTTGGTCGGCGACGCCGAGCCCGCCCGCGCGTTCTGGATGCTGATCGCCGCCGCGCACGCCGGCTGGGCCGGGCCGACGAACGAGGACCAGATCGCCGGCCCGCTCGACCTCGTCGACGACCTGGCGTTCGCTCCGGACGAGCCACTGCTCGCGGTGTCCTGGCTGATCCGCTGGGCGACCGCGGTCTCGCTCGGGCGCTCCACCGAGCGGTATCCCCCGCTCGTCGAGGTGTTGCCGCGCGCCCGCAAGGCGGCCGCCGAGGCTGGGGCGAACGCGCTGGTCGAGGTCGCGAGCTTCGCGTTCATCGCCGGTCGCGACGAGGTGTCGAACGAGGTCGCCTTGGAGCTCGTCGCCAAGGCGCGGGCCGAGGGCATGCTCTTCGTGCTGCCGGTGGCGCTCGGGCAGCTGGCGCTGACGCACGTTCTCCGCGGCAGGCACCGCGAGGCGTGGGTGACCGGTGGCGAGGCGGTGCGGATCGGGCGGGACCTGGGCCAGCCGATGTGGGTGCGGTACGCGAGCGGGGCGCTGGCGTACGCCGCGGCGATCGAGGGCTCGGCCGACGCGTGCGCCACCTATGCCGCCGACACGGAGGTCGCCGCGGACGCACCGGATGGTGCGACCACCGGTACGGAGTGGGCGCGGACCGCGCTCGGGCTGCTCGACCTCGGGGCTGGGCGGGTCGCGGAGGCGTACGACCGGCTGCTTTCCGTGCGCTCCGGACCGATCCGGCACCAGTCGGCGGTGGTGCGCTGCGTACCCGACCTGGTGGAGGCGGCCGTTCGGCTCGGGCGTGCCGCGGAGGTGGCGGAGGCGTTCGACGCGTACGCCCACTGGGCTGCCGTCGTGGATCAGGCTTGGGCCGCGGCGCTGGTGGCGCGGTGCCGTGCGTTGCTCGATCCCTCGTCGGCCGAGCGCTACTTCGAGGAGGCGCTCGCGCTGCACGCGACAGACGACAGGCCGTTCGAACGGGGCCGAACGTCCTTGCTGTACGGGGAATTCCTCCGTCGCAAACTGCAGCGGGGCGAGGCACGCGTCCATCTCGGCACGGCCTTGCAGCTGTTCGAGTCGCTCGGGGCGTTGCCCTGGGTGGAACGCGCTCGTTCGGAACTGGACGCGTCCGGCGCCTCGGTGGCGCGGACGTCGGTGCCGGACACGTTCGCCTCGTTGACGCCGCAGGAACTGCAGATCACCCAGCTCGCCGCGCAAGGCCTGACGAACCGCGACATCGCGGCGCAGCTGTTCCTGAGCCCGCGGACGGTCGCGTACCACCTCTACAAGGCCTACCCGAAGCTCGGGATCGCCTCGCGGGCCGAGCTAGCGGAGCTTCGCTAGGTTCTCCAGCGCGTACGGCCAGACCTGCGCGAACTGCTCGCGGTACGCCTCGGCGCCGTCGCCGTGCCGCTCCCACTTCCCATGCGACACGGTGATCAGCGTCTGCGGCTTGGCGTCCTCGTCGACGGTGCCGAACGTCACGTCGACCTCGCTGGCCTTGCTCGGATCGGGCTGCGGGACCCGGTTGGCGTCGATCTGCCAGGTGAAGAGCAGGCGTCGCGGCGGCGTCCACGTCACGATGCGCCCGAAGTCCAGGCGGAACCCGTCCGGCCCGAGCTCGTACAGGAACCCGCCCCCGTGTTCCTCCATGCCGATCTCGTCGAGCAGCTCCTGACCGGACCAGCTGAACTCGCGCGGCCACCACGTCCCGAACCCCGCGGTGAAGAGGTCGAACGCGCCCTCCAGCTCCATCGGCACGGTGGTGGTCGCGATCAGGTCATCGAGGCGTCCCGTCTCCATGACGGGATGCCTTCCCAGCTCCGTGCCGACTAAGCCTCTGGTCCCTAGAGCGTGCCGCCGGCGGCGCGCGGGGCGAGCGGGTCGACGCCCGTGTCTCCGACCGACTCGCGGGCGAGGAACGTCTCGACGTGGAACAGGTTGTCCCCGGCGCGGTCGACGACCGCGAGCAGCGAGGTCATCGAGGAGACCTCCTCGACCTGCTCCTTCAGGAACCACTGCAGGAACTGCTCACCGACATAGTCACCCTCGTCGCGGGCGGTCTTCGCCAGCAGGATGATGTCCTCGGTGACCTGCCGTTCCTGCTCCAACGCGAGCGCGACGAGCTCACGGGCGTTGGTGAACTCGTTCTTCACCTCGTCGACTCCGGGGATCGTGACCTTGATGTCCTGGTCGAGGAGATACCGCACGATCATCATCGCGTGGTTGCGTTCCTCCAGCGCCTGCCGGTAGAAGTGCGAGGCGAGGCGGGGCAGATCCTGGCCGTCGAACCAGGTGGCCAGCGCGACGTACTGCTGGTGCGCGTTGAACTCGTTGCGGATCTGCACCTGGAGGAGGTCCAGGAATTTCGAGCCGCTCTTCTTCTTGGCGTGGAGAATCGACATGTCCCGCAGATTAGTGCGAACAGAGAATCGAAACAAACATGGTTAGGCTGCACGAAATAAGGCAAGCCTGAGCTTTCTCCCGGGAGTTAGCGCCAGCCGAGAGCGTCGGCATTAGCCGCCGTCGCGACGCGTCCGGTTCGCTCCAGCGAGACGATCGCCTCCGCAACCAGGCGCGCCGAACGCAGGTTGGTCGTGACGGTATCGCCGCCGAAGTGGGTGGTTATCGTGACGTTGTCGAGCGCACGGAACGGATTGTCGGCGTCGATCGGTTCGCTGTCGAAAACGTCCAGTCCGGCGCCGGCGATCCGCCCATTCGCGAGCGCGTCGTACAGAGCGTCATAATCCACGAGCCGGCTACGCGAAGTATTCATGAAATAGCCGGTCGGCTTCATCAACGCGAAATGCCGGGCCGTGATGAAGCGCTCGGTCTCAGGCGTGAGCCGCGCGAGTACGTGCACGAAGTCGGACTCGCGAAAGACCGTGTCGAGGTCGACCCGCTTCGCTCCGTACTCCGCCAGCGCGTCGTCGGCGACGTACGGGTCGGCGACCAGCAGCTGGACCTCGAAGCCGCGCAGCCGCGCGGCCAGTTCACGGCCGACGTGCCCGAAGCCGACCAGCCCGACCGTGCCGCCGCCGATCTCGTGCCCCGGCCCGCCGAAGTCCTTACGCCACGCGCCGTCCTTCACCGAACGGTCCGCGCGGGAGATGTCACGCGCCTCGGACAACATCAGCCCGATCGCCAGCTCGGCCACGGCGGAGGCGTTGCGGCCGAAGACCGGGACGACCGCGATCCCCCGTTCGGTCGCCGCCTCGAGGTCGACGTTCTCCAAGCCCGTACGCGCGACGACGACCGCCTTCAGGTCCGCGCCGGCGTCGAGGACCGCGCGGGAGATCGGCGCGAAGTGCAGAGCGAGCGCCTCGGCGTCGCCCACGGCGTCGAGGATCTCTTTCGGTGACGCCACCGCCTCCGGCCCGCGCACCTCCATCACCTGCTGCGCCGCGTGCTGCTCCCCCTTGGCGCCGGCCCAGTCGACGGTCCGGAGCAGGCCTTCGCCGCCGAGCGACGCGAACGCGTCGACGTAGTACTGGGCAGGGATGAAGTGGTCACCGATCACCAAGGTCCGCACGAGGCTCCAACCTATAGGTCAGGCCCGCACGACCTTCGGGCCCACCGACTCGATCTCCGCCGTGGTGTCGTCGTCCAGCTCCACCCCGGTCACGATCACGTCGATGTCCGCCAGGTTCGCGAACCGGCAGAACGAGTCCCGCCCGAACTTCGAGTGATCGGCGAGCAGCACCCGGCGCTTCCCCGCCGTCACCATCGCCGTCTTCACCGCGGCCTCGGTCGGCACCGGCGTCGTCAGCCCGCGGGCTATGGACACGCCGTTCGTGCCGAGGAACGACACCTCGACCGAGATCTCCGCCAGCTGCCGCCGCGCCCAGTCGTCCACCGCGCTGTACGTACGCCCGCGGACCCGCCCACCGAGCGACCACACCGACAGCTCCGGGTGGTCGGACAGCATCATCCCGATCGGCAGCGAGTTCGTCACGACGGTCAGCTCGCGGTCGGTCGGGAAGATGCGCGCCAACGCCTCCGGCGTCGACCCGCAGTCGACCAGCACCGCGCCTTCCGAGGGCACTTCGGCCAACGCCGCAAGGGCGATCCGCTGCTTCTCCTCGGCGTGCTGCTCCCGCCGCGTCGCCAACCGGGGTTCATAGTCCAGCCGCTCCACGGGTATGGCTCCACCGTGGACGCGCTTCACCAGACCGCGTCGCTCCAGCACCGTCAGGTCGCGACGTACGGTCTCCTGCGTCACCTCGAGCTCGTCGGCCAGGCCGGCCACCTCGACCCGCCCGGCCGCGCGCGCACGGGACAGGATCTCGAGCTGGCGCTCCTCCGCGTACATGGCACCACGATGACACCCCGATGTCCGAGTCGCAAGCACTTTGGTGTCCGATCATCTTCGAATCTGCCCGAATCTCTTGACTTCGGGCAGGCGGAACGGTCAACCTGGACCCAATCCCACTTCCCTCGCAGGAGGGTCAGACATGAGATCGCTCAGTAGAAGGCCTCGGCGTAGCACGAGACGGCAACTGCTCGGGGCCGGAGCAGGGCTCGCGCTGGCCGGCCTCGCGGGCTGCGGCTCCCACGCCGACGCCAAGCGGACCAACAGCGACGACCCCTGGCGGCAGTTCGACGGAACGACGCTCAACTTCATCTCCGAGAACACCGCGCCCACCGCCGCGATCGCGGCCAACCTCCGCCCGTTCACCGAGCTCACCGGCATCCGCGTCAACATCGTCACGCTCGAGCTCACCGCGCTGGTCCAGAAGGTCGCGCTCGACCTGGCGTCCGGGCAGGCGCAGTACCAGCTCGTGTACGCCGACCCGTACCAGGTGCTCGCGCCGTACGCGAAGGGGCTCGTCGACCTCCGCGAGTTCGCCGACGACGACTCACTCCCCCAGCTCGAGGGCGGGTTCGACGACTTCATCGGCACCCAGCTCGACGCCGCCGGGCGTTTCTCCGAGCCCGAAGCGGTGTTCGCACTCCCGTACGACTGCCCGACGATGATCTGGCAGTACCGCGCCGACCTGTTCGAGAAGTACGGCGACCAGCTCGGCAACGACCTCGGCTTCGACCCGATGCCTAGCGACAACAGCACCTGGGAGCAGTACGCGGCGATCGCGAAGTGGTTCAACGACAACGCGTCCGAGGTGCAGTACGGGACGGGGCATCAGGCGAAACAGCACGACTCGCTGATGTGCGATTTCTCCAACCTGCTCTGGGCATACGGCGGCGACTACTTCGAGGACGGCGCGACGGTCGGCCGGATCGGCAAGGTCGATCCCGGCCCGTGCCAGCTGGCGAACGACGCCGGCATCGCCGCCGCGGAGACGTACGCCTCCCTGCTCGAGTCCGCTGACCCCGCGTCCCGTACCTGGGACTGGGACGGCGTCGGCGCCGCGTTCCGCGCCGGCCGGATCGCGATGTGCCCGAACTGGCACGAGTTCGCGGCTTCGAACGAGACCGCGCTTCCGGGCAAGGTCGGCTACGCGCGACTGCCGAAGGGCCCGGCGCGTTCCGCCAACCACTACGGAGGAACAGGCATCGGCATCAGCGCGAACACGTTGCCGAACGAACGCCGCGCCGCCTGGATGTTCCTCGCCTGGTCGACGTCGCCGGAGATCCAGCTCGCGAACCTCAAGAGCAAGGCCGGTGGCGGAACGCCAACCAGGACGAGTGTTTACGAGCTCCCCGAGGTGCGCAAGGCCGAACACCGCCCGTCCGCGATGCCGAACATCCTCACCGCGCCCGCGGTGAGCGAGGCGTGGAAGGACGAGAACATCGGCCTGCGCCCGAAGATCCCGATGTGGAACGAGTGCGACACCGCGATCTACACCCAGCTGTCGCGCATGCTCGTCGGCGACGCCACTCCGGCGGAGGCGATGAGAGAAACGGCCAAGCGCTTCGACCGCATCATCGCGAGAGGATGGGCCGGCTGATGCACACTCCCCTCCCCACCCCCACTCGCTGTCCACACCCTGCCCGCACTTCGCCCACCCGACCGGGGTCAGCAACCGATTGCCCGGCCGCAGGCACCCCGTTCGGATGGGTGAAGTCGCTTCGAGCTGTGGACGGAGGTGGGTGGTGATGGCCACTGTCACGAGAGCGCCGCAACATGCCGCGCCAGCGCCGCCGGCGAAGCCGAAGAAGCCGCTGCTCGCGTTCGAGGGCAAGATGCTCGCGCCTGGCGTGATTCTCCTTGCCGCGTTGAGCATTCTCCCGTTCATCGCGATCCTCGTCATGACCGTCTCGAAGATCCGCCTGCTCGGTGGCGTCGCGGTCGACTTCGTCGGTCTGGACAACTGGGCCAGGTTCTTCACCGATCCGGACCTCGCCGCGAACTGGCTCCGCACCGCGGTCTTCTTCCTCCTCACCCTCGGCCTCGAGATGGTGTTCGGCGTCGGCCTCGCGATCTGCCTCTGGCGCCTCCTCAAGGGCCGCAACGCCGTGCTCTCCCTGCTGTTGCTCCCGATGTTCGTCGCGCCGGTCATCGTCGGACTGCTCGGCAGGTTCCTCACCGACTCCACGTTCGGCCTCTACACGATCGTCGCCAGAACCCTCGGCTACGAAGGCGACATCCTCGGCGGCAAGTACTCCGCGTTCGCCGCCGTCGTCTTCATGGACGTCTGGGAGTGGACGCCGCTCATCACGCTGATCACGCTCGCCGGCCTCTCGTCGGTCCCGCTCAGCATCAGGGAAGCCGCGAGCCTCGACGGCGCCGGCACCGTGCGCAGCCTCCAGCACATCGTGCTGCCCTCGATCGCGAACGTCCTCCTGGTGGCACTGCTGATCCGCTCGATGGACGCGATCCGCTACTTCGACATCATCTGGGTCACCACGAACGGCGGTCCCGCCGACGCGACGAAGGTCGTTCCGGTCCGGCTGTACGAGACCGCGTTCCGCTTCTTCGATCTCGGCTACGCCGCTGCCATCGGGCTCGTGATGCTCGCCGCGAGCATCGTCATCGCCCGTGTCTTCGTGCGGCTACTCGACCAGAAGGGACTGACGAGATGAGCGCCGTCTCCGTACCCGCCAGCCCGCTCGAGCGCGGCACCCGCAGGGCCCGCGTGATCGTCTGGATCGTGCTCGCCGTCGGCTTGGTCTGGACGCTCGTCCCGCTGCTGTGGATGTTGACGTCCTCGTTCAAGTCCGACCAGGACGTCACTTCGGCCGACCCGAAGGTGTTCTTCACGCCCACGCTCGACAACTACACCGGCCTGTTCAGCGGTGCGAACAACCTCACGCCGTACCTGTGGCACAGCATCGTCGCCGCCGGCATCTCCGCGTTCCTCGCCGTCGCGATCGGCGCGCTCGCCGGGTACGGGCTCGCGCGGACGCAGATGCGCGGCAAGAAGCATCTGTCGTTCTGGATCATCTCGACCCGAATGGCCCCGATTGCCGCGGTCGTCCTGCCGCTGTTCCTGATCTTCCGGCAGCTCGGCCTGATCGACTCGATCCCCGGCCTGGTGCTCGCGTACCTCACGTTCGACCTGCCGTTCGCGATCTGGTTGATGAGCGCCTTCTTCGCCGATCTCCCTCCCAGCATGGAGGAATCGGCACTTGTCGCGGGCTGCTCGCGCTGGCAGGCGTTCTGGCAGGTCATCCTGCCCTTGACGAAGTCCGGTCTGGTCACGACATTCGTGCTGTGCCTGGTCTTCGCATGGAACGACTACGCGTTCGCGCTGGTGTTCAGTGGCCCGAACTCGCAGACCCTGCCGATCGCGGCCAGCCAGCTGGTGACCCAGACCGGCATCGACTGGGGCCAGTTGTGCGCGATCGGTACGTTCGTGGTGGTCCCGATGATGCTCGCGGGGCTTGCCGTACGCCGGTGGCTGGTCACCGGCCTCACGCTCGGAGCCGTGACAGGTGAGTGACGTGTCAACCAATATGCGCACTTCAGTTCTGCGCGGCGTCAAGGATCTGGTGCTGGAGGAACGTCCCGTTCCCCAGCCCGGTCCGCACGAGGTGCTCATCAAGGTCACCGCCGTCGGCACCTGCGGCTCCGACGTCCACTACTACGAGCACGGCCGGATCGGCGACTTCGTGGTGGAGAAGCCGATCGTGCTCGGGCACGAGCCGAGCGGCGTGGTCGTCGGACGCGGCAGCTCGGCGACGAAGCACGAGCTCGGGCAGCGGGTCTCGCTCGAACCCGGCGTCCCCTGTCTACGTTGCCTGCAATGCCGGCTCGGCCGCTACAACCTCTGCCCGGGCATGGTGTTCTTCGCCACGCCGCCGGTCGACGGGGCGTTCTGCGAGTACGTGACGCTGCACGAGGAGTTCGCGTACGCCGTACCGGACTCGCTGTCCGACGAGGCCGCGGCGCTGATCGAGCCGCTGTCGGTGGGCGTGTGGAGCAGCCGCAAGGCGCGGATCGCGCCGGGCTCGCGGGTGTTGATCACCGGCGCCGGGCCGATCGGGCTCGTCGCGCTGCAGGCCGCGAAGGCGTTCGGCGCGACCGAGGTCGTGGTGACCGACGTACGTCAACACCGCCTTGCGGTCGCCTCCGAGCTCGGCGCCACGGCCACCGTGGACGTGACCGCGGAACCCCTCGCCGGCGTGGACTTCGAGCCTGATGTACTGATCGAATGCTCGGGCTTCGCGCCGGCGATCGGCGAGGCGATCCGCAAGGTCGGCCGAGCCGGGCGGGTGGTGCTCGTCGGAATGGGAGGTGACGAGATTCCCCTGCCGTTGGGCCATGTTCAGACCCGTGAGCTCGAGGTGACCGGCACGTTCCGGTACGCCAACACCTGGCCGACCGCGATCGCGCTGGCCGCCTCCGGCGAGGTCGACCTCGACCGTCTCGTGACGCACCGGTTCGGGCTGGGGCAGGTGGAGGAGGCGCTTACGGTGGCGAAGCTCGACGAGACGGCGATCAAGCCCGTGGTGCTGCCCGCCTCATGACAGTCCTTGTGTTCGGCGAAGCCCTGGTCGATGTCGTCGTGGACCCCTCCGATCCGCAGCGGTTCACGGCGCTTCCCGGCGGGAGCCCGGCGAACCTGTCGATCGCGCTCGCCCGGCTCGGCGTCGACGTGCAGTTCGCCGGGCGGATCAGCGAAGACCGGTTCGGCCGGCTGATCCGTACGCACCTGACCGCGAACGACGTGGACCTCAGCCGCTCGGTCGAGGCACGTGAACAGACGACGCTCGCGATCGTGACGCTCGACGAGAACCAGGCCGCGGAGTACGTGTTCTACTCCACGGGCACGGCGGACTGGCAGTGGTCACCCGACGAGCTGCCGCGCGACCTCGGCCCGGAGATCGCGGCCGTCCATGGCGGCTCGATGACGCTCGCGATGGCGCCGGGTGGCGAGGTGATCGAACGGTTCCTCGCTTCGCAGCGTTCCGAACGCGTCGTGACGATCGACCCCAACGTGCGGCCCGACGTCATCGGGCCGATCGACGCGTACCGGGTCCAGCTCGAACGCTGGCTGGGGATCGCCGACCTCGTGAAGGTGAGCTCGGACGATCTGGCTGTCGTGTACGGCTCGGAGGATCCGTTGGCGGTCGCGCGTTCCTGGATCGCTGTTCCGGGCGGGCCTTCGCTGGTCGTCGTGACCTGCGCCGGCGAGGGCTCGTTCGCGCTGCTCTCCGGAGAGGACGAGCCCGTACGTCGGCCGTCGGTGCCCGTCACGGTCGCCGACACGGTCGGCGCGGGTGACTCGTTCATGGCGGGCCTGCTCGACGCGCTGGCCCGTGCGGACCTGCTCAGTCGGCCGGGTCTGGCGAAGCTGACCCGGGAGGACGTCGGGTCGGCTCTCGACTGGGCGACCCGCGTGGCCGCCGTGACCGTCAGCCGGCCCGGCGCCGATCCGCCGCGGCGAGCGGAGGTGCCCTGAGCTGCCCGTACACACGGCGAAGCCGCCGGCGACCAGGTGTCCCAGGCCAGCCGGCGGCTTCGTCCCCCTGAACCCGCTTCCCCCTATTCGGTCTAGACCGTAACTTGATGACAGTCTAGGCGTCAATGGCTACCCGCCAGTACGCATGACGAGATGAGGAGACGCCCGTGAAGGCCGCCGTGATCAGCGCCCCCGGTGAGGTCAGTGTCGAGACCGTTCCGGACCCCACGCCGGGCCCGCGCGACGTCGTGATCAAGGTCGCGGGCTGCGGGATCTGTGGGACCGACCTGCACATCTTGGAGGGCGAGTTCGCGCCCACGTTGCCGGTGATCCCGGGGCACGAGTTCGCCGGCGAGATCGTCGAGATCGGGTCGTCGGTGACGGAGGTGCGCGTCGGCCAGCAGGTCGCGGCGGACCCGTCGCTGCACTGCGGCGAGTGTTACTACTGCCGCCGCGCGCGGGGCAACCTGTGCGAGAACTGGGCGGCCATCGGCGTGACGACCGGGGGCGCGGCGGCCGAGTACGCGGTCGCGCCGGTGAAGAACCTGTACGTCCTCCCCGACTCCATCTCCCCCGCCGACGCCGCGCTGATCGAGCCGCTGTCGTGCGCGGTGCGCGGGTACGACGTCCTGCCCCGGATCCTCGCCGACCACTACCTCATCTACGGCGCCGGCACGATGGGGCTGATGATGATGGAGCTCGCGAAGCGGACGGGCGCGGGCTCGGTGAAGGTTGTCGACCTGAACGCCAAGCGGCTGGAGACAGCCGAGCTGCTCGGCTGCGACGCGACGGCGACGTCGGCGGACGCCTTGGCGCCGGAGCACCCGCGAGGCTGGGACGTCGTCATCGACTGCACCGGCGCGGCGCCCGCCATCCAGGACGGCCTCACCCGCGTCGGCCGCGGTGGCACGTTCCTCCAGTTCGGCGTGGCCAACTACGACGCGCGGGCGACCATCGAGCCGTACAAGATCTACAACCAGGAGATCACCATCACCGGCTCCATGGCCGTGCTGCACAGCTTCGAACGCGCCGGCGACCTCTTCACCGCCGGCGTCCTCAATCCGGACGTGATGATCTCCGACCGCTTCCCGTTGGACGACTACGCGAAGGCTCTGGAGCAGTTCAAGGCAGGCATTGGCCGGAAGATCCAGATCAATCCGTAGGTGACGCGGTCCTAGTCGTTGACACAGCGCAGGACCGGTTTGGTGAGGTTGTCGGGCTCGAGGGCCGAAACGCCTTGGACGACGAACGTGTGCGACTCCCCCGGCAGCAACGTGACGAGCATGTCGTCGACGGTCGCGTCGGGGGCGAGGCGGTCTGGGAAGAGGGAGAGGTCGCGGAGCAGGGTTCGGGCTGTCACGCGGACGGACTGGCCGTCGACCTCCACGTCGTACTCCGCCGGCGGGTACGCCAGGTCCTTGTCCTCGGCGAAGAACCAGAACGCGCGCTCCGCACCCGTCGAGGCCACCAGCAGCTCACGATCGACAGCACCAGCGGCTGATTCGGCGGGTAGCGGCAGCTCTTGGGTGGCACGCGGGGCGAGGTCGAGGGACTCGGTCCAGGTCGCGAGGACCGAGCCGTCGAGGCCGCGACGCTCGATCGTCACCTCCTCGGCCCACGGCTCCCCCGTGTCGTTGACCGCGACCAGCGTCAAGCCCTCGGCCCGCGGTTGGAACGTGAGCAACCGTGGCGCGTAGACGTTGCGGAGCGCGTACCACAACGGCTTCCGACGCCCGTCGCCATCGACCGCCGCCCACGAGGTCACCGGCCAGCAGTCGTTGAGCTGCCACACCACCGTTCCCATGCAACGGCCTTGGTGGGAACGGAAGTGCTCGATGCCGAGCGTCAACGCGCGGGCCTGGTTGAGCTGGGTGAGCCAGTGCCAGTCCTCGACGTTCTCCGGCATCGTGAAGTGCGCGGCGAGACCGCGTTCGAGCTTGCCGTTGCCGTCGGCCGCCTTCTGGTGGCTGAGCACGCCGGGCGAGTCCGGTGCGAGCGGGTCGTCGTGCACCGCACGCGTCAACGTCGACCAGGCCGGCGGGCCCTGGAAGCCGAACTCGGCGACGAACCGCGGCACGTAGTCGCGGTAGTGCGTGTAGTCGACCTGGTTCCAGACGTCCCAGATGTGCTTGGCGCCGTGTTCGTCGACGTTCGGATGGAGGTCGAACGTGCCCGAGTACGGGCTCCCCGGCCAGTACGGACGCGTCGGGTCGGTCTCGGCGACCACCTGCGGCAGCGTCTCGAGGTAGTAGGTCTTGCCCCAGCCCCGTTCGCCGAGCTCGGCCTGCCAACCCCAGTCGAACCAGCCCCAGATGTTCTCGTTGTTGCCGTTCCACAACACGAGACTCGGATGCGGCATGAGGCGAACGACGTTCTCCCGCGCCTCCGGAACGATCTCCTCGACGATCGGCGACACCTCCGGATAGGCGGCGCAGGCGAACAGGAAGTCCTGCCACACGAGGATGCCGAGCTCGTCGCAGATCTCGTAGAACGTGTCCTGCTCGTAGATGCCGCCGCCCCAGATGCGGAGCAGGTCGAGGTGGGCTTCCTTGGCTTGCTCGAGCCGTGATCGGTAGCGAGTTTCGTCAACGCGGGTGGGGAAACAGTCGTCGGGGATCCAGTTCGCGCCCTTGGCGAAGATCGGTTGGCCGTTGACCTTGATCGTGAACGCGGAGCCGAGCTCGTCCGCGCTCGTGTCCAGCTCGACCGTTCGGAAGCCGATCCGCTTGGTCCACCTATCGAGCGGCTCGCCGTCGTCGGAGTCGAGCGTGACCGTCAGCTCGTACAGCGGTTGCTCGCCGTACCCGTGCGGCCACCACAGGGCGGCGTCCTCGGCCTCGAGCACGACGTCGGCGGACGTCTCGCTCGCGTCGATGTCAATGCTGGCTTGCAGGTCGCCGATCGTCGCGGTGAGGCGTACGGGTGCGCGTTCGGTGTCGGCCTCGAGCTCGGCCAACACCTCGACCCTGCCGGTCCCGTTCGCCACGGTGACGAGCGGAAGAACCTCCGCGAGCCGCGCCGAGCTCCAGCTGTGCAAGCGAATCGGCTTCCAGATGCCGGCGGTGACGAGCGTCGGGCCCCAGTCCCAGCCGAAGTTGCAGGCCATCTTGCGGATGAAGTTGAACGGCTCGGGATAGCCGGCGCGGGGCAACGTGCCGAGCTGTTCCTCCAGCGCAGCCGCGTACCTCGCCGCCGAGGCGAACGTGATCGTCAAGTCGTTCTTGCCCTCGCGCAAGTGCTCCTTGACGGGGAAGCGGTACGAACGGTGCATGTTGAACGTCCGCCCGAGCTCGACACCGTTCAACTCGATCGTCGCGAGCGTGTCGAGCCCGTCGCAGACGAGGTCGACCTGCTCCTCACCGTCCGGCCGCCAGTCGAACGTCGTCGCGTACGTCCAGTCCGTCTCGCCGATCCACCGCAGCTCGTGCTCGTTGCGGTCGAGGTACGGGTCGGGGATCCGGCCGGCGGCAAGCAGGTCGGTGTGCACGCACCCCGGTACGGTCGCCGCCACCTCCTCCCCCGCGCCCGTCAACGTCCAGCCGTCGTGCAGGTCCTCCCAGTGCGACATGCCCCCACTCTCTCCGACGACTTGCATCCTGGCGACGTCCGGGTCATCATTGTGTCAACTGCTTGATACAAACCGGGGAGAGATGGGACTATGGGCAACCTCGTGACGATCGCCCTCGTGGCCGTCGCGCTCTTCGTCGTCTTCTGGACGTTGCGGTCGACGCCGGCGCAGGGACAGAAAGTCCTGCAGCGTTGGGGAATCGCGAAGCCGACCGAGGAGCAGGGACGGATCGCGGCGGACTACCTCCTGCAGCGGCGGAAGATCTACCCGTACGTGGCGCTCGTGGTCTTCGGCCTCGCGATCCTCGGCCAGTGGTTGCTCTCGACGGGCGACGGTGCTCGCTGGGAGGGCGTGCTGTTGTTCTCGGTCGTGGGGTCGCTGCTCGTCGCCGAGCTGATCGCGACGATGCGCCGGCCGAGCGACCAGACGCGAGCAGCGACGCTGACGCCGCGCCGGTTCACCGACGTGGTGCCGAGGTTCGGCCTGGTGGCGTTGGGATTTCTGGGCCTGCTGATCGTCGGCTACACGGTCGTGACGATCGCCGCGCTGCCGTTCGCCAAGGCCGCGAACGCCTGGCGCGAGATCCACGGCGCCGAGCTGAAGAAGCTGGACGACTGGGAGTTCCTCGCGATCGACACGAGCATGGGGGCGGTCTGGTTCGCCTTGCTGGTCTTCGTGGTGTGCGTCGCGGCGTCGCTCGGCGTCGTTCGACTGTGCCAGGTGCGCGGACCGCTGACGACCGATCTCGCGGTCGACGCGGCGCTGCGGATCCGTTCCGGTCGGGTCGCGCTCGGCACCGCGGTCCTGCTCGGCGTCGGCCTCGTCGGCGCCGCCGACGGCACCTGGCACGACCTAGCCCTGACCGCCGACGCGGCCGGACGGCTCCCCGACCAGCTGGCCGGCGGCTTCCCCCAGGTTCCCGAGTGGATCGCGACGGCTGATCGACTGGTCGACTGGACCAACGTCGCAGGCTTCCTCTTCCTGTTCGTCTGGGTGCTGCTCATCAACCCCTGGCGGACGCAGCGGCTCGTGGCGGCGAACGCGTGAATCTCCTTCTCGGGCTGACGATCGCGGTCGGCATCATCGTCTTCTTCTGGGTGTTCCGCTCCACTCCCAAGCAGGGGCAGCACATCCTCGCCCGCTGGAAGGTCCAGAACCCCACCGTCGAGCAGGGCAGGCTCGTCGCCGACTACCTCAAGCAACGCCGCAACCTCTACCCCTACGTGCTGCTCGCCGTCTTCGTCGGCGGCGCGCTCCTCGGCCTGCTCGTCACGTTCCCGAGCGCCAACTGGCTCGGCTACCTGCTCGCCACCGTTCTCGCCACGCTGCTGATCACCGACCTCGTCGCCAGCCGGCGCAAACGCACCGAGACCACGCGCACCGCCACCCTCGAGCCGCGGCGGGTCAGCGACCTGGTCCCGCCGTACGGCCTCGCCGTCCTCGTCGGACAGCTCGCCCTCGGCATCACCGCGCTCGGAGCCGGCATCGCGATCCAGCCGTGGGCCGACGAGGCCAACACCTGGCGCGAACGGCATCGCACCCAGCTCGAGAGCGGCAATCTCGACCTGGGCCCCGCCGAAGTGCCGACCGACCTCGGCCCCACCCTGGCCGGTTTCCTCGCGCTGATGTTCGCCGGCGTCGCCGCGCTGCTCCTCGTCCGCATCGCCCGCGACCGCGGCCCGCTCACGTACGACGCCAACGTGGACACCGCGCTCCGCATCCGATCGGCCCGCGTCGGCGTCGCCTCCGCGGTGCTCATGTCCGGCGGCCTGCTCTGGACGATGCTCGACCGGCTGGTCGCCTGGGCCCGCCCGATCAACGCCCTCCGGCCCGACGCCGAGGCGACGAAGCTGGCCGCCGACCTGCCGTACGCCGACCCCTCCATCCTCCTCTGGTACGACGTCGCGACCTGGCTGCTCGTGATCGCCCCCGTGGCCGCGTTCCTCACCTGGGGAATCCTCCTCAACCCGTGGCGCACGCAACCACTCGTAAGGGCGAACACATGAACCTCGGCACAGTCGAAGTCGTCCTCCTGATAGTCGCTGTCGCCGCGGTCCTCTGGGTGCTCCGCTCGACGCCGCGACAAGGTCAGAACGTCCTGCAACGTTGGGGAATCGCGAAGCCGACCGAACCTCAGGGCGAGCTCGCGGCCGCGTACCTGAAGCGCCGGCGCAACCTCTACCCGTGGGTCCTGATCGGCGCGATCGTCGCGACCATGCTCCTGACCGACCTGGTGGAGACCATGCGTCGGCCGAAGCAGCGCACCAGGACGGCGACCCTGGTCGAACGGCGAGTCAGGGATCTGGTGCCCGCGCCGACCGTCGACGACGGCGCCGTCGACGCGGCCCTCCGCATCCGCTCGGTCCGCGTGGGCGTAGGTACAGCGCTCCTGCTGTGCACAGGCCTCGTCCTGAGCATCAACACCTTCGAGCAAAACGTCGTTGGGCTCGCCGACCCGATCCCGGCCTCGGTCGACCCGGTCAGCACCTGGGTCGAGGCGGTCGTATTCGTGGCCGCGCTGTTCGGGTTGTTCGGCTGGGTCGGGCTGATCAGTCCGTGGCGCAGGCAGCGGTTGGTCGAGGCGAGCGCGTGAGCCCAGCACCGAGGATCGTGGTCGACACCGGCAATGGGGTGCCGCCGTGGCGGCAGGTGCGGGATCAGATCGTGCAGCTCGTGGAGGTGGGGCAGCTCGCGCTCGGCACCCGGCTGCCGACGATCAGGCAGCTCGCGTCCGACCTCGGGCTGGCGCCGGGCACGGTGGCGCGCGCGTACAAGGAGCTCGAGGCCGACGGCGTCCTGCAGACAGCCCGCAGGCACGGTACGGTCATCGCCGCCGCGCCGAGCAACGGAGCCGACCCACTCCGAGCGGCCGCCGAGCAGTACGTCCAGACCGCCAAGAGCCTGGGTGTGGACGAACGGACCGCCACGTCCATGGTTCAACGCCTCTACGACCTCACCGAGGAGACCACGTGACCGCTCGTTTCGCCCTCTGGCTACCGATCTTCGACGAGCTCGCGGACCCGGTCGCCGTCGCCAAGCTCGCGGCCGAGGCGGAAGAGGTCGGGTGGGACGGCGTCTTCGTCTGGGACCACATCCGCTGGCGCGAGCCCGTCAAGGCCGTAGCCGACCCGTGGATCACGCTCGCCGCCATCGCGGCAGCGACCGAGCGCGTACGCATCGGCCCCATGGTCAGCCCGCTGGCGAGAAGGCGCCCCGCCAAACTGGCAAGGGAGACCGCCACGCTCGACCGGCTCAGCAACGGCCGCTTGACGCTCGGCGTCGGGATCGGCAGCGACCGGTTCGGCGCCGAGTTCTCCGCGACCGGCGAGCACGTCGAGGACAAGGTCCGCGCGGCCCAGCTCGACGAGTCGCTCGACATCCTCACCACCGCCTGGTCGGGCGAGACCGTCCACCACCACGGCGAGCACTACACGGTCGACGGCATCCAGTTCCTCCCGCGCCCGGTCCAGGAGAACGGCATCCCGATCTGGGCCGCCGGCTTTCCCGGCAACATGAGGCCGCTGCGAAGGGCCGCGAAGTACGACGGCTTCTTCCCCGTCAACCTCGAGCACGCCGATCAGCTCGCCGAGGCCGTCGCCAAGCTCACCGAGCTGCGGGCGGAAGCGGGCGCGACGAAGCCGTACGACATCGCGTTCGCACCCGAGCCCGGCGACGACCCCAAGCCGTACGTCGAGGCCGGCGCGACCTGGATTCTGACCGCGCACGACCCGGGGACCGTTTCAGTGGATGAAATCCGCGGCGTGCTCCGCGACGGGCCGCCCAGTCTCTAGTCCACCGAATGGTTGTCGTGCTGGAGGAAGAACGCGTCCCGTTCTTCCTCCGACAGCTCCTTGCCGGAGTACAGCTCGGCGAGGCCCTGGAAGTCGTCCTCCCGCGGCGCACCCGGCGTGAACGACTCCGTCATCGTGCGGTGGAAGTGCGGTCCGGGACCGGTCTCGTTCGGCCCGAAGTTCCATCTGTACAGGCCAAAGTCGCCATCGGTCGTCTTGCCGGTCGCGAGGTAGTCGACCTTCACGCCGCTCGGATAGACGAGGTCCGGATCGGAGCCAGCGGGGCGGAGCCGCGCGCTCGCTTCGCCCGTCTCGCCGGCATAACGCTGAGGTGGATACGACATGGCCAGAACCTAGCGTCACACTATCCTTCGTGACGAACGAGGACGCGCGCACGCTGCCCCATTTGGCAGCCCTCGAACCCGAGCTCGCCGAGGTTCCCGGAACGGTCTCGATCTGGTGCGGAAGGCTCGACGGCGAGCCCGCGTACGTCCGCGAGCCCGACCTCACGCACAACGCCGCGAGCACGATGAAGGTCGCGATCATGGTCACCGCGTACCGGCTCGCGGACGAGGGTGTGCTCGACCTCGACGAGCAGGTGCTCGTGCACGACGAGTTCGAGTCGGCGGCCGGCGAGGGGACGTACCGTTCGACCGCCGACTACGACAACGACCCGCAGCCTTGGGCGCTGCTCGGCGAGACCGCTCCCCTGCGTTGGCTCATCCGGCGCATGATCGTGCGTTCGAGCAACCTGGCAACGAACCTCGTCCTCGAGCAGGTCGGCCTCAAGGCCGTCCGCCTCACCTGGGCGCGGGCGGGCGCGACGCACTCGATCGTAAGCCGCGGCATCCAGGACTACGCCGCCGCGGGCGCCGGTCGCGGAAACCTCGTCACCGCCGCGGACCTCGCCGGGCTGATGCGCGCGATCGGCATGCGACAGGCCGCCAGCAAGAAGTCCTGCCAGGAGATGCTCGACGTCCTGCTGTCCCAGGAGGTCACCGAGGACCTCGTCCAGGGTCTACCACCGGGAACGGCCGTCGCGCACAAGAACGGCTGGATCGACGACATCCGGCACAGCGCGGCCCTCGTGCTGCCGACCGACGCGCCGACGTACGCGCTCGTGGTCTGCGTCAGCGCGACGCTGAGCAACGACGAAGGCTGCGCGGTCGTCGCCAAGGTCGGCTCCGCGAGTTGGGCCGACCGGCACCTTCTCTAGAGCCCCTTCAGGCGCAATTCAGGGCGCCGCCCTGTTCCGGCGGTATCGGACGTATATCGAAATATCCCTTCAAGATCTAGATATTGCCATCTGGCGTCTACTCTTGGTAGTCGTATAGGCACAACAAGTACGCGGATAGCCAGCAAAGGGGGCGTCTGTGGGCGACGGGGAGAGGCACGATCCGCTCGATCTGACCGATCGAGTCCGATCCCTGTTGGTCCCGTTCGACGCCTGGCAGCTCCGTGCCGGCACCCCTTGGGTCGCCGCGATCCCCGCCCGTACGAACGTCCCAGCCCAGGGCTGGAAGCTGCACCTGTCCGCCACTCCCGCTTCGGTCGAACAGGTGCTCGACAGCATCGTTCCCGAGCTCGCGAGGGACGGCGTCGCGTTCAAGTTCGCCGCCTCGCTAGACGCGGTCCGCTGGCTCACCAGCCGCGAGTGCGGCCGCGCCGAGTTCGGCAAGGTCGTCACGGTCTACCCGGCGAACGACGCCGAAGCCGCCGCCCTGGCGGCGAAGCTGCACGAGCGCACCGCTGGGCTCGCCGGCCCGCGGATCCTGTCCGACCGGCCGTTCCAGCCGGGCAGCGTCGTGCACTACCGGTACGGCGGCTTCGGCAGCCGCCGCCGGCTCGACCATGACGGCATCTACCGGGAGCTGCTCGTCGCACCCGACGGCGGCGAGCTGGTCGACCCACGCGAGGCGTGGTTCGTGCCGCCACCGTGGGCGCCCAACCCGTTCGCCGAGACCGAATCTCCCACGGAGCAAGGGAAGAGGGCCGTCCTGTTGGGAGACCGCTACGTCGTCCGCCAGGCGTTCCGGCATTCGCCGAAGGGCGGCGTCTACCTCGCCAGCGATCGCGACACCGGCACCGAGGCCGTCGTCAAGCACGCCCGCGCGCACGCCGAGGCCGACCTCACCGGCCGGGACGCCCGCGACCGGCTGCGACACGAGGCCCGCATGCTGCGCTGGCTGGAGACGTACGTCCCGGTGCCTGCCGTGCTCGACCTGTTCGAGCAGGACGGCGACCTGTTCCTGGCCGAGCGCAGGCTGACCGGCGAGCCGCTGCGGCGATGGGTCCGGATGCGGGCGTCCGGCGCGCCCGGCGTACCCGCCGCGATCGCGGTGCCGATGGCCCAGGAGCTGACGGCGCTCGTTCGCACGGTCCACAGCGCCGGCCTCGTTCTTCGCGACCTCAGCCCGACGAACGTGCTCGTCGCTCCGGACGGGACGGCCCAGCTCGTCGACCTCGAGGCGGCCGCGCCGTCGGGCACCTTCGCCCGCCGCTCCGGCACGCCCAGCTACCGGGCACCCGAGCACGTCGCCGGGCCGGACGACGTACGGACCGACCCGGCCGAGGATCTGTTCAGCCTCGGCATGCTGCTGTTCCTGCTCGCGACCGGCAACGACCCGCTCCTGCCGCCGGGCGAACGCGCCACGTCCGACCGGCTGCGGGACTGGCTCGCGACCGTCGCGCCGCACAGCGAGACCGCACGGCTGTTCGCGCCGACTATCATCGGGCTCACCGTCGAGCGGCCGTCCGAACGGACCGACCTCGCGACCGTGCACCGGCAGCTCGCGGCCGCCGCCGAACGGCTCGTCGTTCCGCTGCCCGTCGCCGCGCTCCTGGCCGACGCCGACCGGCTCGTCGAGGACGGGCTCGCCCACCTCGTGGCGACGATGACGCCGGACGGCGGGAGGCTCTGGCCCACCGGCGGCTTCGGCGGCCAGACCGATCCAGGGAACGTGCAACACGGCGCCGCCGGCATCCTGTCCGTCCTGCTCCGCGCCCAGGCACAACCCGAGGTCAGCGGCGCCGCGCGCAAGGCCGCCACCTGGCTGGCCGCGCAACCCGACGAGGAGCCGTTCCTACCCGGCCTCTACTTCGGCCGCGCCGGCTCCGCCTGGGTGCTCGCCGACGCCGGCGAGGATCTCGACGAACCTCAGCTGGTCGAACGCGCCGGGCTCCTCGCCGAGCGGCTGCCCACGGCGTGGCCGAACCCCGACGTCGCCCACGGCCTTGCCGGAGCGGGCCTGACGATGCTGCACGTCGCGCACCGAACGGGCCGTACGGACCTGTTCGGCCGCGCGGCGCTCGCCGCGGACCAGCTGCTCGACGCCGCCAAGCGCAGCGAGTTCGGCATCACCTGGCCGATCCCGACGACGTTCGCCTCACAGCTCGCCGGCACCTGCCACTACGGCTTCGCCCACGGCGTCGCGGGCATCGGCTACTTCCTCCTCGCGACAGCCCACGCGACGAAGAACTCGAGGTTCTTCTACCTCGCGCGGGAGGCCGGCGAGACGCTCGGCCGCGCCGCGCAGGTCGACACCGACGGGACCGCCTGGTGGGCCGCCGGACCGACCGACCGGACCCGACTGCCGCACTGGTGCAGCGGCTCCTCGGGCGTCGGCACGTTCCTGCTGCGCCTCTACGCGGTCACCGGCGAGCAGCGGTTCGGCGACCTCGCCGCCGCGGCAGCCAAGGCCGCGTTCCGGGCCCGGTTCCAGTCCGGCCCAGCGGCCTGCCACGGGCTCGCGGGCGACGGGCAGTTCCTGCTCGACGCCGCCGCCATGTTCGGCGACCGGACGTACCAACAGTGGGCCGGGGACCTCGTTCCGCTGCTCGCCGCGCGGTCCTGCGTGCGCGACGGGCTCGCGCTCGCCGCGGACGAGACCGGCCAGGCGGTCGTGGCCGACTACAACGTCGGCCTCGCGGGAGTCGTCGACTTCCTCCACAGATTGCGGCATGGCGGGCCCCGCCCGTTCATGGCCGACGAGCTCCTCGGACTGGAGCTGCACACCGAAAAGACCCATGAAGGGGCCGCCCGATGTTGACCCGGACGAGCTTCCGTTTCTCCCCCACCGGGCGCTACGCCGCCTGCCTGGCGGCGGACAGACCGGGAGCCTGGCAATTGGAAACCTGGCTCCTGGATCCGCCCGTACCACCACGCCGCGTCGAGCAACCACGGCCGAACGGCCCACGCGCACAGGTCCTCCCGATGGACGACGGGCGCATCCTGCTGTGCCAGCCGACGGACTCCGAACGTGAGCACGAGATCCTGCTCGCCGGCGCGGACGGCCGGGCGCACTCGCTCGGCACGATCACCGCCGACGGGCTGCGGCTGCTGGAGCATCCGAACCCGCAGATCCTCGCGGTGGCGGTCGCCTCGTTCCGGAACCAGACCACGACGCTGTCGCTGGTGCGCGCGGAGGACCCGTACATCCGTCCGTCTCTCACGCTCGAGGGGCTGGTCGGCGGCGGCACGTGGCTGGACGGAACGGGTCGCTGGCTGGCGTTGAACCGCGCGCAGAACAAGAAGGTCAGCGCGATCGCGGTCAACCTGCGGACCCGCTCGGTCACGCCGCTGTGGCCGGAGGACCGCGGGCTGCGGCTGCTGTTCGCGACGCCGGACATCCGCGTCGTGGCCGACGCCCAGCATCGGGTCGGCTGGTGCCGGCCTGGCGGCGAACCGTCCTGGCCCGCCGGGCTGGAGGACGGGCGGCGGCTGTGGCCGTTGGCCGCGGACCCATGGTCGCGGCGGATCGCGTTCCGCGTGGACGACGGGTCGACGTCCCGGCTGGCGATCCTCATCCCGGGGCTCGATCAGCTGAGCTATGTACGGCTGCCCACGGGCACGCTGGGCGCGACGGCGTCGTGGACCGAGGCGGGGCTGCGGGTGCCGTTCGCCGGGCAGCTGCACGTGCCAGGGATCGCGGAGGTGCGGCCGGGTTCGGCGCAGCCGTTCCGGATGCTGCACGGGCTGCGCACCGCAGTGACGCCGGGCGGTGGTCCGCAGCTGGAGCGCTTCGAGGGACCGTCGGGCCCGGTGGACGCGGTCGTGTACGGCGACTGGCGAACGGCTTCGAAGGTGTGCGTCGCGCTGCACGGCGGTCCGGACGCGGCGTGGCAGCTGCAGCCGGACCAGATGCTGACCGAGCTGGCCGGGTTGGGGCTCGCAGTAGTGGCGGTGAACCCGACCGGATCGCGGGGGTCCGGGTCGATCGCTGGTGCTTGGGGCGGCCCGGACCTCGCCGATGTCCGCGCGGTGGCTTCGACGTTGGCGGCACGGCGGGGTCCGCTGTTGCTGCTGGGCACGTCGTACGGCGCGTACCTGGCGCTGCTCACGCTCGGTGCGGATCCCGAGCTGTGGTCACGCGGCGCGGTGCTGGCACCGTTCCTGTCCGGACCGCGGCTCTACCTGGACGCGCGGCCACGCGTACGTGCGCTGCTGGACCGCCTCGGTGGGCGGTCGCTGTACACGGACGCGCTCGGACCGCGGGACGCGCTGCACTTCGCGGACCAGATCCGCGTCCCCGTCCTCATCGTCCATGGCGCGCGGGACGACGTGATTCCGGCGTCGCACTCGCGCGAGCTGTACGCCCGACTGACGCCGCGGCACTTCGGCGTTCGGTACCTGGAACTGGCGGACGCGGGGCACGACCTGCTCACCGGTCCGTCTGCCGGCCAGGTGCTGGAGGTGCTGCGCGCGTTCCTCGCCGACTCACGGGAACCCCGTGACATGGCGACCACGAACCTCCTGACGCCGCCACGGGTGCCCGCGGCGGCCGGCGCCATGCGTGAAGGGAGGTGAACGCGAATGGCGGAGCTCACGCTGGACGTCGCAGTGCTGGAGGAGCTGCCCGAGACCGACTCGGTCGAGCTCGGTGGTGACTGCTGCGGGCCTGTCACGTGTCTGTGCACGTGCTTGCTGACCCTGGTGTTGTAACCCAACACAGGTAGGAGCAGCGGCGAAAACCGCCGAAGGTGCGGGGGCAGATGGAGGCTGCCCCCGCACCAGCGGTCATGGTCTCGCAACGACCGAGAGGGCGCCAAGCATTCCCCCAACCCTGGCGTGTTACCTGAGGCAACCGACCCGGACTTCGCCACCTGGCGGGGCGATCGGCTCTACCGTGAGACCGAGAGTGATCGCACCGGGAGGGACGCATGCCACAGTTCCGGGGGGTTGATCATTTCGCCCTGACAGTCAGCGACGCCGCCGTCAGCCGCACGTTCTACACCGAGGTCCTGGACTTCCTGCCCGTGATGGACGTCGGATACGGATTCATCCTGCTGCACAAGGGAACCGGGTTCACGATCGCCGTACTCCAGCATCCGGAGGGCAAGGGTGGAAAGTTTACCGAGCTCACCACCGGCCTCGACCATCTCGGCTTCGCCGTCGCGGACCGAGCCGAGCTCGAGGCCTGGGAGGAGAGGCTCCGCGAGCACGGGGTGCCGTACACCCCGATCCGGGACATGTCCCTCGGCCACCACCTCAACTTCCGCGACCCGGACGGCATCGCCCTGGAGTTCTCCTGCTCGACCGAGGCGTACGCCGAAGCCCTGGCAGAGCTGCGGGTCCGCGACGTACCTGACGAGGAGGTCTGGGAGATCGCCGAGAGGCTGCTCGGAAGCGAGATGGTGTACCGGCCCTGAGCGTTCGCGAGGTCGCGCGCTCGCCACCGTCGGCAGAATGGGGCTCGTGCCGATCATCGAGGTTCGCTGTCATCGCGTCTCCGCGCCGCTGCACACGCCGTTCGTGACAGCGCTCAGGCGGACGAGCACGCTCGACTCCCTCGTCGTCGAGATCACCGACGACGAGGGACACCGCGGTTGGGGTGAGGCGCCGCAGGTGTGGCGCGTCACCGGCGAGTCGATCGTCGGCGCCGAGGAGTGCGTCACTTACCCGCTCAGCGACGCCGTTCGCGGCCAGGACCCGGACGACCTCACCCGGCTGCTCCGGCTCGTCGGCACCGCCGTGGAGGGCAACAACGGCGCGAAGGCGGCGGTCGACGAGGCCCTGCACGACCTGGCCGCCCAGCGCGCCGGAGTCAGCCTGCCGAGGTTCCTCGGCGGCACCGCGCACCGCGTCCACACCGACGTCACGCTCAGTGCCGGAACGCCGGACGACCTCGCGGAGGCCGCCGCCCAACGGGTCAAGGAGGGCTTCGACACACTCAAGGTCAAGGTCGGCACCGATGCCGCGACCGACATCGAACGAGTGCGCGCCGTACGCCAGGCCGCCGGCGCCAGCACGAAGATCCGGCTCGACGCCAACCAGGGCTGGGCCCCGCGCGACGCCGTACGGACGATCAGGCTCCTGGAGGACCAGGACGTCGAGCTCGTCGAACAACCCGTCCACGCCCGCGACGTGCAAGGGCTGAAGTGGGTCACCGATCGGGTCGACACTGCGATCCTCGCCGACGAGGCCGTCTACGACGTCCGCGATCTCATCGAGCTCATCCAGCTTCGGGCGGCGGATCTCGTCAACGTCAAGTTGGCGAAGTCCGGCGGGATCGGTCAGGCCCGGACGATGCTCGAGCTCGCCGAGCAGTGCGGGGTCGGCACGACGATTGGTTCGATGATGGAAGGTCCGATCGGCGTGGGGGCCGCGGCGAGCCTCGCGGCGGCACAGGGAACGACGTTGACGTGCGACCTCGATGCCGCGTGGTGGTTGACCAAATCGCCCATAACGGGTGGAATACATTACAAAGGGGCGACCATCATCCTTCCCGACACGCCAGGCCTAGGAGTGGGGAATCTCACGCTGAGCGATCCCCCGTAACTCGTGAGTAACCGCCGATGGCCTGCGCAAACGCGCATTCATCGTCCAATTTAGCCGCATCCGGACAGAGACAACTTCGGGATAACGGGGCCTGAATCCGAAGAATTCCACATCACACCCGTAACTAACGGCGTAACGTCATCTTTAACACGGTGGGGCACGCGGAACGAGGGGGAGCTCACAATGTGTCGTCTCGCATCGCTCATTGAGCATCATCCCTAGCTCGGCACAGGGTCGTACTGACACCTTTTTTCAGCACGGTCGTGGGTTGCATGACGCCCGCAATCTGGCGCCAAGGGAGGGGCCCGCAATCGTGAACGACACCGCTATCCGCGTCTTGCTCGCGGAGGACATGGCCTTGATCCGGGGCGCGCTGGTCGCGCTGCTCGCCGGCGAGGACGACATCGACGTCGTCGCCGAGATCGGCAACTCCGAGTACATCGTTCCGGCGGCACGCAAGGCCAAGCCGGACGTCATCGTGTTCGACATCGGAATCCCAGGCGTAGATGGGCTCTCCGCCGCACGGAAGCTCCAAGAAGAAGTGCCGTACTGCCGGACCGTGCTGCTCAGCAGTACGACGAGTCCGCGCACCCTGCGACGCGCGCTCGATGCGAACGTTCGCGGCTTCGTGGTCAAGGACGCGCCGCCGAACCAGCTCGCGGACACGATCCGCCGCGTCGCCTCCGGCGAGTGCGTGATCGACTCCGAGCTCGCCATGTCGGCTTTGCTCAATCCTGACGGGCCATTGACCGAACGCGAACACGAGGTGCTCGCCTCGGCGGCCGAAGGATCGTCCGTGCCGGAGATCGCTTGCCAGCTGTCGCTCGCGGCCGGCACCGTGCGCAATTACCTGTCCGCGGTCATCACCAAGCTCGGTGCACGCAACCGCATCGACGCCGTGCGCATCGCCAGAGACGCGGGCTGGATCTGACCAGCTCGGGCTATGCGGAATAGCCCATTCGGGCTACGTAATTCACCATGCGGGATGATTTCTTATTGAGAGAAACCCGCGACTCGACTGTTGGCATCGCCAGACCGGTACCGGATGATCACCGCGCTCTCCGTCTGGCGTCACTTCGGTCGGTGATCCTTATTTAACGGGCATGAAGAATGCACATAGGGCAGTGTGGAGTTCATGTGTGATTGGTGACGCCGTGCACTGTTTGAGAATCCGGACCCAGCCCAAGATGATGGACGTGGATCCCGAAGCCATCGAACAGTACGACCTCTACTGCTTGGTCGATCAACTGTTCTACGACGCGCCGCACGCCGGTGAGACCGGCGAGCCGGATTTCACCGTCGTGGGCCGTAGGTTCCCCGAGGGCTGGGTCCATCACGCCGACGAGACGTGGTTGTACTTCGCTCCCCCGCTGGCCTCAACTCCCCAGCAGGGCTGGAAGATCCACGTCTCGTCGAGCCTGCCCGACGCGGACCGCACGCTCGAGACGGTCTGGGACTACTGCGTCCCCCGCGGCATCGCGTTCAAGTTCCTGCGCAGCCGGCCGGTCATGATCATGCTGAACTCCAAGGCGGCGTTCCGTGGCTCGAGCGGCAAGCTCGTGACGATCTATCCGGCCGACGACGCCCAGCTGCGAGACTCATCCTCAAGGAGCTCGACGTGCTGCTCGAAGGCGTCGAGGGACCGTACATCCTGAGCGACCTCCGCTACGGCGAGGGCCCGCTCTTCGTCCGGTACGGCGGCTTCGTGGAGCGGCACTGCCTGGCCGACACGGCGAGCCGCGTGCTCGCTCTCGAGAACGCGGACGGCGAGCTCGTGCCCGACGTGCGCGGCCCGGTCTTCGCTCTGCCGCCGACTGGGTGACGCTGCCCGCGTTCCTCCAACCCCACCTGGCCGCGCGCAACTCGGTCTACCATCGACGGACTGCCCGTACCAGGTCGAGAGCGTGCTCCACTTCTCCAACGGTGGCGGCGTCTACCTCGGCCAGGACAAGCGCACCGACAAGCAGGTCGTGCTCAAGGAGGCCCGCCCGCACGCCGGGCTCGACGCCACCGGCCGGGACGCGGTGGCCGGCTGCCGCACGAGCGCGACATCCTGCGAACGCCTTGCCGGCTTGGACGTCGTCCCCGAGCTGCTCGACTACTTCACAGCTCGGCGACCACCACTTCCTGGTGCCAGGAGTTCATCGACGGCAGCCCGCTGCAGCGCCTCATTGTCAACCGCTATCCGCTCACGCACCCCGATCCTCCGACGGGACGAGCTCGCCGCTACACCCAGTGGGCGCTGGGCATGCTCGACCGCGTCGAGCGGGCGATCGCCACGTTGCACGAGCGCGGCGTGGTGTTCGGTGACCTGCACCCGGACAACATCCTGGTCATCGGTCGACGGCCGCATGGTGCTGATCGACTTCGAGGTGTCGACGCTCGCCGAGGACCGAGTCCCGTTCCACGCTGGCCCACCCGGCTTCCAGCCGCCGGCGGACCGGCAGGGCGCCGACGTCGACAGGTACGCACTCGCCTGCCTGCGCCTGCACCTGTTCGCTCCGCAGACGACCATGCTGCTGCCCATGAACCGGGCCAAGGCCGCCCAGCTCGGCCGTGTCGTCGGCGACGTCTTCCCGGTACCCGAGCAGGCCATCGACGCGCGCGGTGGACACGATCCTCGGGCGGCACAAGAAGGAACGCACGTCCTGTCGACGACGTGCCGATGCCCGGCGCGGCGACCGTGGCCGGAGATCCGCGACGCGCTGCGTACGGCGATCGTGGCGAGCGCCACGCCGGAGCGCGACGGACCGGCTGTTCCCCGGCGACATCGCCCAGTTCGAGCCGGGCGGTGGCATCAACCTCGCGACACGGCGCGGCCGGCGTGCTCTACGCGCTCGCCGCGACCGGTGCCGGACGCTTCCCCGAGTACGAGGACTGGCTGCTGCAAGCACGCCGTCGACCCCGGGCCGACACGGGCCTGCCGGCTTCTACGACGGGCTGCACGGCGTCGCGTACGTCCTCGACCTGCTCGGCCACCGGCAGGACGCGCTTGACATCGTCGAACGTGCCTGCGCTCACGAGCTGGGACGCGCTCGAGCTGGGCCTGTTCTCCGGGCTCGCCGGCATCGGGCTCAACCTGCTCCACCTCGGCGACCGCGACCGGCGAGTCGAAGCTGCTCGACCTGGCCGACCGGATCGTCGACGATCTGCGCCGACCGGCTCGGCGGGCCCGACGACGTCCCGGAGATCAGCGGCGGCGACCATCCTCGCGCCGGGCTGATGTACGGCTCCTCCGGCCTCGCGCTGCTGTTCCTGCGCGCGTACGAGCACACCGGCGACTCGGCGCTGCTCGACCAGGCGACGACCGCGTCTACGGCAGGACCTGCGGCGCTGCATCCGCGGCGAGGACGGCACGCTGCAGGTCAACCAGGGCTGGCGGACGCTGCCGTACCTCGACGAGGGCTCGGCCGGCATCGCGATCGTCCTCGCCCGCTACCTGCCGGCACCGCGGGACGACGACCTCACCGCGGCCTGCGCGACCTGAGCGCTGTCGCCCGAGCCGGCTACTTCGTCCAGTCCGGGTCTGTTCACCGGCCGGGCCAGCATGCTCGCGATGGTCGGCGCGCTACGTCGCGGCGGCTTCCTTCCGGACGGCGACGACAGCGCGGACCTGCTGATCCGTGGCCTGCGCTGGCACGCGATGCCCTACGGCGGCGGGCTCGCCTTCCCCGGCGACCAGCTGCTGCGTCTCTCGATGGACTTCGCGACCGGCACGGCCGGAGTCCTGTTCGCCCTGGGCACCGCGCTGCACGACCCGCCGGTGTCCCTCCCGTTCTTCGGACCGCCCGGTACTGGTGGGCGGTCCGAATCCCGCAGCAACGACAGTGAAAGGTGGTGTAACAACATGGCTCTTCTCGACCTCCAGGGACTCGAGACTCCCGGGTGGGCACGGCGGCGGACACGGTGGCGGCAGCACGCTGACCCTGCTCGGCTGCGGTTCCAGGCGCCCGAGCAACCTCAGCCTGGTGCTCTGCCACTGAGCGTAGGCGCCCGGATCCCGGGTCGGCCCCATGTGGTCCGGCCCGGGATCTACCCGTACGCAAGGAGGATGTGTTCGTCCATGAGGTACCCGGATGCCGCCCGTCAACCCATCGTTGACGACCTGTTCGGCCACCGTGTACCCGATCCGTACCGCTGGCTGGAGGATCCGACCAGCCCCGAGTCCCTGCGCTGGCAGACCGCGCAGGACGCGCTCTGGCACGAGTACGGCCAAGCCAGCCTGGCTGGCCACGCGCCGCTGAAGGCCCGGATCGCCGAGCTCAGCGCGGTCGGCTCGTCACGCCACCGTCGTGGCGCGGCGACCGCGCGTTCTTCCTGCGCCGCGATCCTCGACAGGAGCACGCGGTTCTCTACGTCGCGCGCGAGGACGGCACCGAGACCGCGTTGCTCGACCCGGTCGCCCTGGACCCCAGCGGCACGACCACGCTCGACCACTGGCAGCCCGACCACACCGGCCGGTACGTCACCGTCCAGCTCTCCAGCGCCGGCACCGAACGAGCCCAGCTGTACGTCATCGACGTCGACGCCGAGAACGGCATCGACGGACCGATCGACCGCGTGCCGCTACTCCCCCGTCGCCTGGCTCGCCGACGGCGACGCGTTCTACTACGTCCGCGCGCTCCCCGATCTCAGCGCGTGGCGCGTCTACCTGCATCGCGTCGCCGAGCCGGCCGAGCTGGACGTCCTGGTCTTCGGCAACGGACGCGCCGACACCACGTCGTACGGGCTCGGCATGAGCGCCGACGGCCGGTGGCTCGTCATCTCCGCCACCGCGGGAACGAGCGCATCGGAACGAGCTGTGGCTGGCCGACCTGCACGCCTCGTTCGCCGAGGGCCCGGTCTTCCAAGCGGTGCAGGAGAATCTCCCCGGACGACGGTCGCCAACGTCGCTCCGGACGGGCGGCTCTACCTCGCCACGACCGTCGACGCACCGCACGGCCGCCTCTGCGTCGCGGACCCCGCCAAGCCCGCTCCGGAGCAGCTGGACCGACCTGGTCCGCGCCGAGACCGGCGGTGTGCTCGCCGACTTCGCCGTCCTCGACGGTTCCGGCTACCGCGGCCGCTGCTCGTCGTCGCGACCATCCGGCACGCGGCGAGAGCCTGTCCCTCCACGACCTGCACACCGGCGAGCGCGTCGGCGCGATCGGGCTGCCGGGCATCGGGACCGTCGACCAGCCTTACCGCCCGGCCGAACAGCGCGCACGAGCCGTGGTTCGGCTACACCGACCACGTCACGCCCGAAACCGTCTACGTGTTCGACGCCCGGACCGGCGACGGTCACCCCCTGCGGCAACGCCCGACGGAGTCGTGGCGCCGACGTCGAGGCGCACCATGTTGCTCTACCCGTCCGCCGACGGCACCCCGGTCCGGATGGTCGTCCTCGCGCGTCGCGGACAGCGTCGGCCCGCGGCCGACGATCCTCTATGGGCTACGGCGGATTCGGCGTGCCGATGACGCCGTCCTACTCGAGCTACGTGCTCGCCTGGGTCGAGGCGGGCGGCGTGTTCGCGGCCGCCCAGCTGCGCGGCGGCGGCGAGGAAGGCGCGCGACTGGCACCGCGCCGGGATGCTCGACCGCAAGCAGAACGTGTTCGACGACTTCGTCGCCGCCGCCGAGCAGCTGATCGCCGACGGCTGGACCACGCCCGACCAGCTCGGCGCCTGCGGCGAGTCCAACGGCGGCCTGCTCGTCGGCGCGGCGATCACCCAGCGGCCGGACCTGTTCGCGGCCGCCGTGTGCTCCGCGCCGCTGCTGGACATGGTCCGGTACGAGCGGTCCGGGCTCGGCCCGAGCTGGCGCGCGCGAGTACGGCTCGGCCGAGGATCCGGATCAGCTCGGCTGGCTGCTCGGCTACTCGCCGTACCACCGCGTCCCGCCGGAACCGCCTACCCGGCAGTGCTGTTCACCGTGTTCGACGGCGACACCCGGGTCGACCCGCTGCACGCTCGCAAGATGTGCGCGGCGCTGCAGTGGGCGAGCACGAGCGGACCGGCCGGTCCTGCTGCGCACCGAGCGCGACGTCGGCCACGGCGCGCAGGCGGTGAGCTCGTGCGGTCGACGCTCGCCGCGGACATCCTCGCGTTCCTCGCCGCCCATACCGGCTTGCAGGTCGGTGAGCCATGACGTCGTTCGGCGCGATCGCGCGGCGGGGTGGCGGATGGCTGCCGCGCTCGCCCTCGCCGGCCTGGCCGGCACGGCAGTGACGCTCGCGCTGCCGGCCGTGCTCGGCCGCACGGTCGACGCGCTGGTCTCGACGGCGACATCACGCGGTGGCTCGCGATGGCCGCCGGGCTGATCGCGCTCGGCGTCGCGTGTCGATCTCGTCGACGACGTTCGCCGGCACCGCGTCCGTCGGCCGGCACCACGGCCTGGCTGCGCGAATCGGGTCCTTCGGCACGTGCTGGCGGCAGGCCCGGACGCGCACTCGCCGGTTCGACGCCGGCGACCTGGTCAGCCGGGTGTCCGGCAACTCCGTCGAGGCGGCGCAGGCCGGGCCGGCGTTGATCGCTCGTCATCACCGCGAGCTTCCGCCGGTCGGAGCGCTCGTCCTGCTGGCCTACATCGACTGGTGGCTGGCCGTCGCGTTCGCCGGCGGCGTCGTGCTCGTCGTGCTCGTCCTCGTCGTCTTCGCCCGCCGGACCGCGGAGATCGTCGAGCGACTACCAGCGTATCCAGGCCCACATCGCCGCCCGGCTCGCCGAGTCGCTCGGCGGTGCCCGGACGATCGCGGCCGCGGGCACGCTCGAGCGCGAGGAACGCCGCGTGCTCGACCTCCCTGCCGGAGCTGCACGAGCAGGGCGCCGCGCACCTGGCGGGTCCTCGCCTCGTCCGGCGCGCAGGCCGCGGTCGTCGGACCGCTCGTGCTCGTCGCCGTCCTCGCCGTCGGCGGTTTCGCCCTCGCTGACGGGCGAATCTCCGCCGGCGAGCTGTTCGCGGCGAGTCAGTACGCGGTCATCGGCGCCGGACTCGGGTCGCTCACCGGAGTGCTGGGCGAGCTGGCGCGCGCACGCGCGGGCGCGCGCCGGCTCGCCGAGATCTTCGCGGTCGAGCCCACGACGTACGGCAGCCGCGCGCTGCCGGCCGGACCCGGACGGCTCGAGCTTCGTTCGGTGACCGTACGTTCGGACGACGACACGATCCTGCTCGACGGCGTCTACCTCACGGTGGAAGGCGGTGCGGCGGTCGCGATCGTCGGCCCGTCGGGGGCGGGCAAGTCCGTACTGGCCGCTGTCGCTGCCAGGCTGCGCGATCCGGACGAGGGCAAGTCTTCCTTGACGGTGTGCCGCTGATGGAGCTCGACCACGACGCGCTACGCGACGCGATCGGCTGCGCGTTCGAACGTCCGGCACGTTGTTCGGCGGCTCGATCCGGCGCACGATCGAGATCGGCGGGCGGCAGGACAAGGTCGTCGTCGAGGCGATGGCACGCTCGACGCACGCGCACGAGTTCGTCAGCCGGCTGCCCGACGGGTACGACACGCCGCTCGAGCTCGCGCCGATGTCCGGCGGCGAACGGCAGCGGCTCGGGCTCGCCCGCGCCTGGCAGGCCGACCGCCTACTCGTCCTCGACGACGCGACCGTCCAGCCTGGACATGGTCACCGAGATGCAGATCGGCCAGACGCTGACCCACGACCGCGGCGGCATCCGGCGGACGCGGCTTATCGTCACGCACCGGGCCGCCACCGCCGCGCGCGCCGACCTCGTCGTCTGGCTGGACGGCGGGCAGATCCGTGCGGTCGGCACGCACGCCGCACTGCAGAACGACGCCTCGTACCGGGAGCTCTTCCGATGACGGGGCCGCTCGCGTTCCGTGGCGGTCGATCCGCCGGCCGGCGTCGCTCCTGCTCGCGCTCTGGTCCTTGGTGCAGGCGGTGCCGACCGCGCTCTCGGGTCTCGCCGTCGCGCGGGCGCTGGACGACGGGTTTCCTCGCCGGCCGGCCGATGGTCGGGCTGGCTTGGCTGGCGGCGTTCGTCGGCGGCTCGCTGGTCGGCGCCGTGGGGTCGCGCCAGCTGTACCGCGGGCTCGGCTCGTCTGGTGGAACCGTTCCGCGACGACCTGGTCCGGCGCGTCGTCGGTGGCGCGCTGAGTCGCGGCGTCGCCGGTCGGCCCGACGACGGTGCGCTCGCGCGGCTGACCCGGCAGGTCGAGATCGTGCGCGACTCGTACGCGGGCCTGCTCGTCGTCGTGCGCGGCTTCGTCGCCACCGCGGCCGGCGTCGCGGTCGGTCTCGCCACGGTCGCTCCGGCGATGGTCGTGCTGATCCTGCCGCCGTTCCTTCTCGGCGTGGCCCTGTTCGCCGGCACGCTCGGGCTCGCGAGCCGCCGGCACCGCGAGTCGATGTACGCCGACGAACGCCTCGCCACGGTCGCCGGCACCGTGCTCGCGGGCACCCGCGACGTCGCGGCCTGCCGCGCCGAGGACGAGGCCGCCGCGATGGTCGAACGGCCGATCGCCACCCAGGCCGCCGCCGAACGGGCACTCGCTCGCGTCGCGGCGCTTCGGACGCTCTGCTTCGCGATCGGCGGCTGGCTGCCGCTCCTCGTGCTGCTGGCCGGCGGGCCTTGGCTGGTGTCGCGCGGGCTCAGCGCCGGCGCGATCCTCGGTGGGCTGACGTACGTCCTGTTCGGCCTGCAGTCCGACGCTGCGGACGCTGATGAACGCGCTCGGCGACACCGGCGTGCGGTACATCGTCACGCTCGGTCGAATCCTGTCCACCGGTGCCTCGGCCGCCGATGCGCCGCGGCCCGCCGAGGTCGCGGTCGGTGCGGCGGACCTGGACGTGCGCGGGCTGACGTTCGCGTACGGACCGCAAGCGGCGCCCGTGCTGTCCGGCCTCGACCTCAAGGTGCCGGCGGGCGCACACCTCGCGATCGTCGGGCCGAGCGGCATCGGCAAGTCCACGCTCGCCGGGTTGCTGTGCGGCCTGCTCCGACCGGACTCCGGCGTCGTCGAGGTCGGCGGAGTGCCGGTCGAGTCGCTCGCCCCCGCGCAGCTCGCCTCGTTGCGGGTCCTGATCCCGCAGGAGGCGTACGTCTTCGCCGGCACCGTGCTGGAGAACGTGAGCTACCTGAACCCCGACGTCTCCCCCACCGACCTCGCGTTCGCTGCGGGCGCGGTCGGTGCGGAGCCGTTGCTGGCCCGACTCGGCGGCCTGCACGCCGAGGTCGACCCCGGCGAATTGTCGGCCGGCGAGCGGCAGCTGATCGCACTCGTTCGCGCGTACCTGTCCCCCGCACCCGTCGTCGTGCTCGACGAGGCGACCTGTCACCTCGACCCGGTGGCGGAGGAACGTGCGGAGCAGGCGTTCGGGCGTCGGCCCGGCACGTTGATCGTGATCGCTCACCGGATCAGCTCGGCGCAGCGCGCTGGACAGGTGCTCGTTCTGGACGGGTCTCGGGCGGCGGCGGGCACGCACGAGAGCCTGCTGGAGACGTCGACGCTGTACCGGGACCTGTTCGGGCACTGGGCGGGCGTGACCTCCTTCGATTACGCAGCGCGGCACTCGACGCGGGCGTAACGTGAGTGCCCTCGCGGGGGCCTATCCCGTGGAGGTGCGGAGATGTTCGTTCAAGTTATTCAGGCTCAGACCAAGGACGCTGCCGCCGTGAAGGCGTTGATCGAGCGTTGGCGGTCCGAGCTCTCGCCGGGAGCCACCGGGTGGGTCGGCTCGACGGGCGGCGTCACCGACGACGGAACGTTGGTCGCGCTCGCCTGCTTCGACTCCCCCTCGTCCGCGCAGTCGAACTCCGAGCGACCCGAGCAGGGCGCTTGGTGGGCTGAGGTGGAGGCCTTGCTCGACGGCGAGGCGACGTTCCAGAACTGCGGGGACGTCCACCTGCTCGGCGGCGGTCCGTCGGAGCGGGCCGGGTTCGTGCAGATCATCCAGGGCCGCGTGACGGACCGCTCTCAGCTGACGGAGGCCTGGTCGGACCTGGAGAAGCTGCTGGCCGTCGAGCGTCCGGAGATTCTCGGCACGATGCTGGCATACCACGACGCCGACGGCCGCTTCACCGAGGCGGCGTACTTCACGTCCGAGGCCGAAGCGCGCGCCGGGGAGAGCAAGGAGCCTTCGGAGGACGCGAAGCAGCTGTGGGAACGCGAACGCGCTCTTTACGCCGATCTGCGTTACTTCGATCTCCGGGACCCGTGGGTGGCCGCGGGGTAAGTTGGCTGGGTGCCTCCCACCACCACCTCAGCGACCCATGCCGTCGGCGTCCGGACCACCACGGTGTGGCGGACGCCGGAGTCCCCGCGTCCGGTCGACGCGCCGATCCTCGCGGCCGATCCCGACCCGCGGGGTTGGGCCTTGGCACAGGACAACGCGGCGCGGCTGGCCCTGAACGGCATCGCGGACACGCAGCTGCTGTACGGCGAGCCGGTGGAGCTGGTCGAGGAACGCTGGGGCTGGGGCCGGGTGGTGGCGCCTTGGCAGCCGTCCGAGGCCGACCCGCGCGGCTACCCGGGCTGGGTGCCGCTCGCGCACTTGACGTCGCCGCCCGCCGCGAGCGACGAGGAGGCGGTCGTCCTCTCCTCGACGACGGTGCTGCGGGAGACATCGGGTGGCGCGCCGGTGCTCGACGACGTCTCGTACGCGACGATCCTCCCGGTCGCCTCCCAGGCCGACGGCTCGGCCCTCGTCCACCTGCCCGGTGGCGGGCAGGCGTGGCTGGACGAGGGCTTCCTCGTACGGAAGGCGAGCCGGCACCTGCCCGTCGAGGCTGGTGCGGTGCTGGAGCAGGCGCGCAGCTTCGTCGGGTTGGACTACCTGTGGTGCGGGATGTGCGCGTTCGGGCTGGACTGCTCCGGCCTGGTGCACATCTCGTTCCGGGCACTCGGACGCGTGGTGCCCCGAGACGCCAAGGACCAGGCCGATTTCGCCGAGCCGGTGCCGTTGGACGAGGTGCGGGCCGGCGACCTGCTGTTCTTCGCCAAGCCAGGCAAGGAGATCTCGCACGTCGGCTTCGCCACGGGAGTCGATGGCGGCATCCTGCACGCGCCCGGCACCGGGCATCCGGTCGAGGAGGCACCGATGTCCGACCGACGCAAGGAGACCTTGACGTCGGCCGGTCGCCTCACGGTGTAGGCCGCTCCGAACGCGTCGGCTCGTTGTCGTTGTCGTTCGCCTGCTCAGGCTCGGCCGGCGTCGCGGACTCGTTCGCCGAACCGTTCGCCGCCTCTTCCGCGGCTTCCTTGCGCTGCACCTTGCGGGTATGGATGAGGCTGGCGATCGTGGTGATGCCAAGCGCGCCGATGATGACGGCCAGCGAGACCAGGATGCCGATGTCGGGCACGCCCTCGAGATGCTCACCGCCGTTGATGAACGGCAGGTTGTTCTCGTGCAGCGCGTGCAAGATGAGCTTGACACCGATGAAGACGAGGATCGCCGCGAGGCCGTACGTCAGGTACACCAGGCGGTTCAGCAGTCCACCGAGCAGGAAGTACAGCTGGCGAAGGCCCATCAGCGCGAACACGTTCGCGGTGAAGACGAGGTACGGCTCGTTCGTCAACCCGTAGATCGCGGGGATCGAGTCGAGCGCGAACACCAGGTCGGTCGAGCCGAGCGCGATCATCACGATCAGCATCGGGGTGACGAGGCGCTTGCCGTTCTCGATGATCGTGAGCTTCACGCCGTTGTACGTGTCCGTCGCGGGCAGGTGCGTCTTCGCCCAGCGGATGACCGCGTTCTCCTTGTAGTCCTCGTCGTCCATCTCGCCCTGGCGAGCGAACTGGATGCCGGTGTAGAGGAGGAACGCGCCGAAGATGTAGAAGATCCAGGCGAAGTTGTTGATGGCGGCGGCGCCCAGAGCGATGAAGATGCCGCGCATGACGAGCGCGAGAACGATGCCGATCAGCAACGCTGTCTGCTGGAACTGCCTCGGCACGTTGAAGCGCGTCATGATGATGATGAACACGAACAGGTTGTCGACGGACAAACTGTACTCGGTGATCCAGCCGGCGAAGAACTCTCCGGCGAACTGGCCGCCGGCGAAGATCCAGACGCCGATGCCGAACAGCACCGCGAGGCCTACGTAGAAGGCGATCGCGAGGCTGGCTTCCTTCATCGACGGCTCGTGTGGCCGCCTACCGATGACGAAGATGTCGATGATCAGAACGGCAACGAGGATGCCGATCGTCAGGTACCAAACCCACGGGTGTAGGTCCATCGGGCATACCTCCGAGAGAAGTGTCGAGAATGGCGCGTTCCCTCGGAGGTCTCTTCCGCTCCCACCTTCCGGAGCCGGCGACACCGGGCCAGAATCGGCCGGGCTGACGATGTCGCCGCGAAGGAATACTCCCCTCCACGTGCGTTAACGCCATTCTCCCGTACGGCCGTCCCGACCTCCAACTCGGGGGTCGCGCTTTGTGACCAGCAACACACTGGCCGCGCCTGGGGCCTACCTGGAACCCACCAGGACCGCGTCGTCCACAGGGCCCGCCCGGTTGTGGCCCCCTCCGGCCTAGGCTGACCTCCATGGTCACCACCGTGCTCGAACTGGACCTCACCACGCCGATCCTCGAGGCGCCGCCGACGGATCCGCTCGGTGCGGCTCTCGCGCGCCGCCGGCCGTTGCTGCGCGATCTCGTGGACGGCCTCTACCTCGCGGCCGAGGACGACGAGGTCGGCGGGCTCGTGGCGCACATCGGCAGCTCCGCGCCGGCGCTGTCGCAGACGCAGGAGATCCGGGACGCCGTGCGGCACTTCGCCGCGAGCGGGAAGCGCACGGTGGCGTGGGCGGAGTCGTTCGGCGAGCTCGGGCCGGGCACCGTGTCGTACTACCTCGCGACCGCGTTCGACGAGATCTGGATCCAGCCGTCCGGCGACGTCGGGCTGACCGGTGTGATGGCCCAGGCGGTGTTCGTCAAGGACGCACTGGCCAAGCTGGGCGTGGAGCCGCAGATGTCGCGGCGGCGGGAGTACAAGAACGCCGCGGACACGTTCCTGTCCTCCTCGATGAGCGACGCGCACCGCGAGGCCGCCGGCAGGTTGGCTTCGTCGGCGATGGAGCAGGTGGTCGCTGGTGTGTCCGCTCGTCGGTCTTTGACCGAGGCGCGGGTGCGCGAGCTGGTCGATCTCGCGCCGCTGTCGGCCGCCTTGGCGCAGGAGCACGGGCTGGTCGACAGGCTGGGCTACCGGGACGAGGTTTACTCGTCGCTGCGCTCGTCGTTCGGCGAGAGCCGGCTGCGGTTCGTCCATCGGTACCGGCGCGCTCGGCTGATGGAGCCGCGGACGGCGTTCAACCGCTTCTCCCGGCGCCCTGCTGTTGCCGTGGTGCATGGCGCGGGTGACATCCACCTCGGGCGTGGTGGGCGGCGCGGTTTCGGCGGCGGGACGTCGATCGGGTCGGAGAGTCTTTCGGCGGCTATCCGTTCGGCCGCGCAGGCGCCGGACGTGCACGCGATCGTGCTGCGGGTGGACAGCCCTGGCGGGTCGTACGTCGCGTCCGACGCGATCCGGCGCGAGGTGATCCGGGCGCGTGGGACGGGCAAGCCGGTGATCGTGTCGATGGGGTCGGCTGCCGCGTCCGGTGGGTACTTCGTCTCCATGGCTGCCGACACGATCGTGGCTCAGCCAGGGACGCTGACCGGGTCGATCGGCGTGTTCGGCGGCAAGGCTGTCGTGCGGGGGCTGCTCGATCGGGTCGGCGTCGCGTTCGACTCGGTGTCGGAGGGCGCTCAGGCGGAGATGTTCTCGTCGTACGAGAAGTTCTCGCCCTCGGAGTGGGCGCGGCTCGAGGAGTGGCTCGACCGGGTGTACGAGGACTTCACCGCGAAGGTGGCCGACGACCGAGGGCTGTCGCGGGAGCGGGTCGAGGAGATCGCGCGCGGCCGGGTGTGGACCGGCGCCGACGCGCACTCTCGGGGCTTGGTCGATGAGCTGGGCGGGCTGGAGCGGGCTCTGGAGATCGCTTGTGCTCGTTCCGGGCTGGACCGGTCGGAGGTGGAGGTGCGTACGGTGCCTCGGCTGGGGTTCCTGGAACGGTTCCGTTCGCCGGAGTCCTCGGAGGACCTGCCGGCGGCGGCCGCCCTGTCGTTCGGTCCGGGTGGCGGTCTGGCGGGGCCGGCCGCGGTGCTCGCCGCGACCTTGGGCGTGCCGCCTTCGGGGGTGCTGACGGCTCCGGTGCTGTTCACGCTGCGTTAGTCGTTCACCCGAACACCGGGCGAGGGTGCGGCTGTCGTTCTACGCTCGTGCGGGGATCACCCGCTGTGGTGAGTGAACGGGAGTCGTCAATGGATGTCGCCGCCTTCTACGGTGTCGTTTCTGGGTTGAGCTTCACCCTGCTGGGCTTGTGGTTCGTGGTCGCTGACCGGCACAAGGACTGGTTCCGCGTGCCCGTCCGTCGGCGGATGGCGTACGTCGTGGCGCTGCACTTCATGCTGCCGGGAACGATGTCGGTGCTGTCGCTGGTGGCGCCGGAGATCCCCGCGGTGTGGCGGATCGTGTTCGCGTTGTGCGGCATCGCGGGCGTCTCCGGCGTGGTGCTGATCGCCCAGGCCTTGCGGGACGAGTACGGGCGGATCCGGCTGGCAGGGATCACGATGGCGGTGGCCTTGCCGATCTACCTCTTCGTGATCGTCTTCGCCGTGGCGCCCCAGGCGAGCGCGTTCACCGGCTTGCAGCCGCGCCAGGTGGAGGCCCTCCTGATCGCCGGAATCCTCCTCCTCGGGCTCCACGCCGCGTGGTTCCTGACGACGGAGCCCGCGCCCGCGCCTTCGCGGGAGGACGCGACCACGGGAGCCTCATGAACGCCGACGAGCTGCGCGACTACTGCCTCGCCAAGCCGGGCGCCTGGCCCGACGAGCCCTGGGAGGGCGACTCGGTCGCCAAGGTGGGCGACAAGATCTTCGCCTTCCTCGGCTCGGACTCGGTCGGCCTGAAATGCGGGCGCGACCGTGACGAGGCCGACGAGCTCGTGATCCGGTACCCGGAGGACGCGTCGAAGATGGCGTACATCGGGCGGTCCGGCTGGAACACGGTCCGGGTGAACGGGGCGATTCCCGACGACGAGGTGTGCGAGCTGATCGACGTGTCCTACGAGACCGTGGTGTCGAAGCTCCCGAAGCGCCTCCGCCCCTAGCTCTCCAGCACCGACTTGAGGGTGGCGAGACGTTCCTGCCAGAACGCCTTGCGTTGTTGGGCGACCTCGGCATCGGGAAGCCGCTCGTGCTCGACGGCGACGGTGGTCTTGTCCCCTTTGGCCTCGAAGGCGAAGCTGACCCTGGTCCCGTCTCCGCTGTCGAACCTCGCCGACGTGTTCTGGCGTGCGGTGCGTTCGGTGAGGTCGAGGTCTTTCAGCCAGAGCTCGCGCTGCTCGGGGTCAACGACCGCTTGGTACACCCGTTCGGCGGCGACGTCGATCGTCTTGCTGGTGCCGACCGCGATCGTCCCGTCCGGGCGGGATCCGGCCGGCCGGATCCCGCGGGCCTGCTCGTACTCGACGATCAGTTTCTGCGCCCACCACGCACTCAGCTCGTGCTCGGTGCGCAGCCAGGTGGAGATCTCCTTGAACGGCCGCCCCGGGGCACCCCACCCGTCCAGCAACGCGAACCACTCGGCATACGTGCGCCCGGCGGCCACTCGATCCAGCTTCTCCGTACCCATCTCGTCCTCCTCGTGTCTGGCTCCTGCACGAGAGACGTAGAAGCCAGATCGGGGATCTCGACATCCGAACGGTCCAGCAGTGGTCAATTTCTTGACGAGCCCTGGCGCACAACCTAGCGTCGGCCGAAACACCCCGGACAACGTTTTCCACGCCGTTCGTCGATGAAACGATTCAAAGCGCGGAAAGGTGAACATGCCTGTTTCCTGGTCTGCCTCGATGATCACCCCGTACGCCGATCTCGGCTCCGCTCCCCTGTTCCGCAAGGAGATCGAGCTCGACACCGGCCATGGCGCCGTCGAGTCCGCGGTCCTGCACCTGAGCAGCCTCGGCGTCTTCGAGGCCGCGATCAACGGCCGACCGGTCGGCGACGACGTGCTCAGCCCCGGTTGGAGCAGCTACGAGTGGCGGCTGCGGTACCGCTCGTACGACGTCGCCGCGCACCTCGAGGGCGACAGCGTGCTGACCGTCTCCGTCGGCAACGGTTGGTATCGCGGCCGGCTGGGATTCGCCGGGATGCGCGAGCTGTACGGCGACCGCCTCGGCCTCATCGCGCAGCTGGAGATCGGCTTCGCCGACGGGCACCAGCAGACGGTCGTCAGCGACGAGACCTGGATCGCCATCGGCTCCGACGTCCTGGCCGACGACCTCTACGACGGGCAGACCATCGACGCCCGCCGTCGGGACCCGGACTGGTACACCTTCGGCTCGAACCAACGGTGGGTGCTCAACGCGCGCACACTCGACTTCGACAAGGCCTTGCTGACGCCGTACGTCGGTCCGCCCGTGCGGCGGCACGAAACGCTCGCGCCGGTGAAGATCTGGAACTCGCCGTCGGGACGTACGCTCGTCGACTTCGGCCAGAACCTGGTCGGCTGGCTGCGCTTCACCGTTCGCGGCCCGCGCGGCAGCGAGATCAGGATCCGGCATGCCGAGGTCATCGAGGACGGCGAGCTCGGCGTCCGGCCGTTGCGCGACGCCCAGGCGACCGACCGCTTCATCCTCAGCGGCGGCGACGACTTCTTCGAACCCACCAAGACGTTCCACGGGTTCCAGTACGCCGAGATCACCGGTTGGCCCGGCGAGCTCACCGCCGACTCGGTCGAGGCGGTCGTGGTGCACTCCGAGCTGCTGCGTACGGGGACCTTCGAGTGCTCGGACCCGCAGCTCAACCAGCTGCACCGCAACGTCGTCTGGGGCACCAAGGGCAACTTCCTCGACGTACCCACCGACTGCCCGCAGCGCAACGAACGGCTCGGCTGGACCGGCGACATCGCCGCGTTCGCCCCGTCCGCGGCGTACCTCTTCGACGTGAACGCGTTCCTGTCCGACTGGTTGCTCGACCTGGCCCTGGAACAGCGCCACCACGAGGGCATGGTGCCGTTCGTCATCCCCGACGTCATGAAGCTCCTGCGCAACCCCGCGGGCTTCCCGGAACGTGACAGCACGGCGGTCTGGAGCGATGCCGCGGTCTGGGTGCCCTGGACGCTCTACCAGGCGTACGGCGACCGCGGCGTGCTCGAGCGCCAGTACGACTCGATGGCCGCGCACGTGCGGCGGGTCGGCACGCTCACCTCACCGAACGGGCTGTGGGACACGGGCTTCCAGTTCGGCGACTGGCTCGACCCGGACGCCCCGCCGGACAAGCCGGCGGACGCCAAGGCCGACAAGGGCGTCGTCGCCACCGCGTGCCTGTACCGTTCCGCCCATCTCGTCGCCGAGACCGCTTCCTTGTTGGGGCGTACGGAGGACGCGGCGGAGTTCTCCGGGCTGGCCGACCGGACCCGCGCGGCGTTCAACGAGCACTACGTCTCCGCCGACGGCACGATCGTGTCGGACTGCACGACGGTGTACACGCTGGCGATCGTCTTCGGGCTGCTCGACGCGCAGGTCGAGGCTGCCGCGGGCAAGCGGTTGGCCGAGCTGGCGGAGCGGAGCGGCTACCGGATCTCGACGGGCTTCGCCGGCACGCCGTTCATCACCGACGCCCTCACTCAGACGGGGCACCTCGACGCCGCGTACGCCCTGCTCATGCAGCGCGAGTGCCCGTCCTGGCTGTACCCCGTGACGATGGGCGCCACCACGATCTGGGAACGCTGGGACTCGATGCTGCCCGACGGCTCGATCAACCCCGGCCAGATGACCAGCTTCAACCACTACGCGCTGGGCGCGGTCGCGGACTGGATGCACCGCGTGGTGGGCGGCATCGCGCCGCTCGAGCCGGGGTACTCGCGGGTGCGTATCGCGCCGCGCCCGGGTGGCGGCTTGACCTGGGCGAAGGCCGGCCTCGACACACCGCACGGCCCGGTTCGGGTCAGCTGGCGCTTGGAGGACGGCAGCCTCACGGTCGACACCGAGCTCCCCGCTGGAGTCACCGGCGTGCTTTCCCTGGAGGGCGAGCCGGACACGGAGCTCGTCGCGGGAGCGTCCACCTCCGTACACTCCGGGTAACGTTCTCCAAGCTGACCCGGAGGAACTGGCGTGGAGCCACCCGCGTCACCGCGGCGAGTCACGATCGTGGACGTCGCGCAGCACGCCAAGGTGTCGGTCACGGCCGTGTCGAAGGTGCTGCGCAACGCGTACGGGGCCAGCCCCGCGATGCGGGCGAAGGTGCGGGAGTCCATCGCCGAGCTCGGCTATCGCCCGAACGCCGCGGCCAGGGGGATGCGCGGCCGGACGTACACCATCGGCGTGCTGGTGCCCGACCTCCGCAACCCGTTCTTCGCCGACATCCTCGACGGGGTCGACGATCAGCTCGGCGGCACCGACTATCAGGTGCTGCTCGGACCGGGCCACGGCGAGCGCGAGGAAGCCGGTGTCATCGAGGCGATGATCGACCGCGGCATGGACGGGCTGATCCTGATCGCTCCGCAGTCGAGCCGTACGCAGCTCGAGCGGCTCGCCGGCACCGCGCCGACCGTGGTGGTCGGCCGGCACGGGCGCTCCCTGCCGTACGACACGGTCACCGACGACGACTTCGCCGGGGCGGCCCTGGTCGTCGACCATCTCGCGTCGCTCGGACATCGCCGGATCGCCCACATCGAATCGCTGGAGACCGACCGCGTACGTCTGGCGGAGATGCCCTCCGCCGTCCGGGCGTCCGGCTACCGCTCCGCGATGAGCTCCCGCGGGCTGGCGTCCGAGATCGCGGTCGCCTCGACGACGTACACCCAGGACGGCGGCTACCGCGGCACCCTGGAGCTCCTCGCCCGCCATCCCCGGCCCACCGCGATCTTCGCGGGCGCCGACATCGTCGCGATGGGCGTCTTCCAAGCCCTCGCCGAAGCCGGCCTCTCCGTGCCCGCCGACATCTCCGTCGCGGGCTACGACAACACGACGTACGCCGCCTTCGCGCCCATCTCCCTCACCAGCGTCGACCAGGCCGGCCACCAGCTGGGCACCAACGCCGCCCGGCTCCTCCTCGACCGGATCGCCGACCGAACCCGCCCTTCGACCCACATCGCCCTCACCCCCACCCTCGTCCCCCGCCACACCACCGCTCCCCCACCCACCTAGCGACTGGGTCGGTCCGCGACCTGCTCGGTCATTTGGCGTTCTGCGAGGAGTACAACCGGGCCGGGCTGGACGGCACGGTGGCCAACCTGTTCCCCCGTGCCGCTGCCGAGGGTGTGACCGACCTGGACGCGGTCAACGGCTGGGGCCCCGCGGGGGCGACGGCAGCACCGTACTCGCTGGTCGGGCCGTACCCGAGCTGGCAGCAGGCGTTCTACCTGGCCCAGGAGTACGCCACGCACGCCGACGACCTGAACTGCCCGGTCGACACAGGCGAGACGGCCGTTCGGCTCGCGTGGCGGTACCGGTTCAACCTCTATGCGCTGGAGGAGTACGAGCGACCAGTCTCGGTGACCCGCGGCGCCCGAAACCTCGTCTCCGGCCCTGGCGGCGAGGTGTCGCTCAGCGACGCGGAGCTGGTCGAGGCCGGTGTGGCGCCGCTGCCCGGCGACCCATCCGATCCCCGCAGGGCTCCGCGCCGCGCTGGCCTGCCTTGCCTGACGTGGCGGCTACGTGCCCTCGGGCTCCGCCATCGAGAGGAGTTGATCACCGGTCAGTTCCATGCTGTGTACCTCGCGTGCGTGGACCTGCCCGCGCTCGATCAGCTCGGTGTCGGAGTCGCCCCGGACCACGAAGCCGCAGTCGCACTTGATGACCTTCGTCATGACGTCCGCCTTCCTGACGTGGCTACTGTCGCATGCGACGCTAGGCGCACCAGGTTGGTCAAAGGTTGGTGGGCGTGTGTGAGCGCGGTTCGTATCTATCTGACCTCCGAAGTTCGCGTCGAGCACGGCGACGTGCTGATCGGCGAGCGCGACCTGCCCGGCCGCCAGGGACGTGTCCTCCTCGCGATGCTGGTCGCCGAGCGGACCCGGCCGGTGTCCAGGGACGAGATCGCCGAGGAGCTCTGGGGCGAAGAACCACCTGCCGTATGGGACAAGGCCATCACGGTGCTGATCAGCAAGCTGCGCGCGGCTCTGCGCCGTGCCGGCCTGGGTGAGGACGCGGTGGCCGCGTCGTTCGGCTGCTACCGGCTGCGCCTGCCCAATGACGTCTGGGTCGACCTCGAAGCCGCCGCTGACGGCGTGCATCGCGCGGAGTCCGCGATCGCCGACGGTGATCCGCTGGGCGGCTACCCGTGGGCCACCATCGCGTACTTCGTCGGCCGGCGTCCGTTCCTGCTCGGCGAAGACGGGCCCTGGGTTCGGCGCAAACGCATCCAGCTGCGGGAACTCCAGCTACGAGGGCTCGACTGTGCCGTCGTGTGCTGCGCCGCGAACGGTGAGCTGGCAGAGGCCGTCCAGGCCGCGGAGGACGCGCTGGCCATCGAGCCGTTCCGCGAGAGCACCTACCGGCACCTGATGCGCGCCCTGGCCGCGGCGGGCAGCCGGGCCGAGGCACTGCGGGTCTACGAACGGTGTCGAGGCGCGCTGGACGAGCACCTCGGCGTTCCACCGTCGGCCGAGACCGTCGCGGTGCACACCGAGATCGTCACTGCCTGACCGGCCGTCCAGCATCGCGCCAACCTCCAGCCAACCTGCAGCGGTCACCCTCCTGTCATCGAGCCGGCCATGGCTCGTCACGAGAGGAGATACCGATGCGAGCCCACCGCGACACGGCCGAGGAGCTGAAGTGGGGCGACCTGCTCGCCGAGTTCGAGACCTTCCCGGCCGGACTGGACACCGCACCGCTACTCACCGGCCTGCCCGACAACGCCTGCCCCTGTCCCCACTGGGGCTACGTGACCAAGGGCCGGTTCGTCGTGCGCTACGCGGACCACGAGGAGACCATCTCCGCCGGCGACGCCTTCTACCTCCAACCCGGCCACGTACCGGTGTTCCTCGAGGACACCGAGATGTTCGAACTAAGCCCGCACGCCGAGCTGCAGGAAGTCCTCGAGATCGTCAACGCCAATGCCGCGCGGCTCGAGGAGCAGCTCTGGGAACAGCGCTAGCCAGCGCGATGGGAGGACGAAGCCCGACCTGCGATGTTGGTGCCCCCGGCAGGATTCGAACCCGCAACGCGCAGCACCTCATGCTGCCGCCTCTTCCGTTGGGCTACGGGGGCATCGTGCGGCTCCCGGGACTCGAACCCGGATCATCCAGTTCCTGGGACTGGCCTCTCTACCGATTGGAGTAGAGCCGCAGACGAAGCGGCGTCACTCGCACGGGAGGCCGGGGATCAGGCGCGCGACCGACCGGCCCGGGCGAGGGACGCCCTGGGCAGTCGGTCGAGTCGGAACGCCATGCCTATAAGTGTTTCAGCGCCCACGGGCTGGCCGCCAGCCGTTTTCGTCAGGGTGCGCGAAGAAGCTCCGCGATGATCTCGCCGCGCAGCTCCTGCAGGTCCGGGCGGCCGGGTGCCCAGGTGCACGCGATGTGCAGGCCCTTGACGCGGCCGGTGGCGAGGATCGTGCGCACTGCCCTCGACCAACGTCGCCACGGACGGGCCGCCGGGCGCCACGTAGCGGGCGCCAGGGAGGGACTCGGATGAGAGGACGTCGAGGTCGACGTTCACCAGCAGCTGCCCGTCCGGCAACGCGTCCTCGGTCAGCGACTCGATCGGTACGCGGCGTACGGCCGACGAGGCGAGGAACTCCACCTCGGGCGGGTCGAGGTCGCGCGCGTCGACCAAGACGACCCGGTCCTCGTCGAACGGCGCGACCCCCAGCCGGTCGAGAAGCTCGGCGCGACGGTAGCCGAGAAGCAGGCGCAGCGCCGTACCGCCGACGTAGCCCGACGCGCTGGTCTCCAACGTCTGCACATCGCCATGAGCGTCGATCCACACCACCGACGGATCCAGGCCCGCGCGCAGCATGCCGGCCGCCATGGCGAGCGTCACGGTGCAGTCGCCCGACACCACCGGCGTCTCGGGCGACGATGCGACGGCCCCAGCCACCGCCTCGTACAACGTCACCAATCGGGCGAAGACGTCGCCCGTGGGCAGCTCCACCGTGATCTCGGTCACGTCCGCACCGGCGGGCAACGGGACGGACAGGTCGGGATGGTGCTGGTCCAGGTGGTACGGGACGTAAGTCAGCTGCACGACCGCGATGGTAGCCGCGCCCGGAGCGTCAGAGAGAATGGTGCATATGGCAACTCGTTCCGACCTCCGCAACGTCGCGATCATCGCCCACGTCGACCACGGCAAGACCACCCTCGTGGACGCGATGCTGTGGCAGTCGGGCGTCTTCCGTGAAAACCAAGACGTCAACGAGCGCGTCATGGACTCGATGGACCTCGAGCGCGAGAAGGGCATCACGATCCTCGCGAAGAACACCGCGGTCCGCTGGGTCTCCGACGACGGCCCGGTCACGCTCAACATCGTCGACACCCCCGGCCACGCCGACTTCGGTGGCGAGGTCGAACGAGCACTGGAGATGGTCGACGGCGTCCTGCTCCTCGTCGACGCCTCCGAGGGACCGCTGCCGCAGACGCGGTTCGTCCTCCGCAAGGCGCTGCACAAGAAGCTTCCCGTCGTCCTCGTCGTCAACAAGGTCGACCGCCCGGACAGCCGGATCAGCGAGGTCGTGGACCAGACGTACGAGCTGTTCCTCGACCTGCTCGACGACCCGCACGCCGACACCGCGGCGCTGGACTTCCCGATCGTGTACGCCTCGGCCCGGGCCGGCCGCGCCTCGCTCAAGCAGACCGCTGACGGCGGCATGCCGGAGGAGACGGACCTCCGCGCGCTGATGGAGACGATCCTGTCCACGGTGCCCGCGCCGTCGTACGACCGAGGGCGCACCTCTCCAGGCGCACGTCACGAACCTCGACGCCTCCCCCTACCTCGGCCGCCTCGCGCTCTGCCGCGTCCGTCAGGGGCGCCTGACCACGCGGCTCGACCGTCGCGTGGTGTCGGAGGGACGGAACGGTCGAGAAGGTCAAGGTCACCGACCTGCTCATCACCGAGGCTCTCGACCGCGTGCCCGCCGACGAGGCCGGTCCGGGCGACATCGTCGCGATCGCCGGAATCCCCGACATCACGATCGGCGAGACGCTCGCCGATGTCGAGTCGCCCGTTCCGTTGCCGGTGATCCACGTCGACGAGCCGTCGATCTCGGTGACGATCGGCATCAACACGTCGCCGCTGTCCGGCCAGTCCGGCTCGAAGGTGACGGCGCGGCTGGTCAAGAACCGGCTCGACGCGGAGACCATCGGCAACGTCTCGATCCGCGTCCTCGACACCGAGCGTCCCGAGATCTGGGAGGTCCAGGGGCGAGGCGAGCTCCAGCTGGCGGTGCTGGTGGAGCTGATGCGGCGCGAGGGATTCGAGATCACGGTCGGCAAGCCGCAGGTCGTGACCCGTACGGTCGACGGCAAGGTCCAGGAGCCGGTCGAGCGGGTGACGATCGACGTGCCTGAGGACTACGTCGGCGTCGTGACCCAGATGCTCGGGCTGCGCAAGGGCCGGCTGGAGCAGATGGTCAACCACGGCACGGGCTGGGTACGGCTGGACTACCTCGTCCCGGCGCGGGGGCTGATCGGCTTCCGTACCGAGTTCCTCACCGAGACGCGCGGCACGGGCCTGGTGCACCACGTCTTCGAGAAGTACGAGCCCTGGGCCGGCGAGCTCCGTACCCGCCCCCGCGGCTCGCTGGTCGCCGACCGCCGCGGCGCCGTCACCGCGTACGCCTGCTTCAACCTGCAGGAGCGCGGCACGCTGTTCGTCAAGCCGGGCACCGAGGTGTACGAGGGCATGATCGTCGGCGAGAACTCGCGCCAGGACGACATGGACGTCAACGCCTGCCGCGAGAAGAAGCTGACGAACGTGCGCTCGTCGACGGCCGAGGAGCTGGAGCGCCTGGTGCCGGCGAAGGAGCTGTCGCTCGAACAGGCACTGGAGTTCTGCCGCGAGGACGAGTGCGTCGAGGTGACGCCGAACGCGATCCGGATCCGCAAGATGGCCCTCAGCCAAACCGACCGCGAGAAGACCCGCGCCCGCGCCCGCAAGAACTGACCCTCTCCCCGAGGAGGTCACGGTTGCCCTACAGCGCAGGCCTGCGCTGTAGGGCTACGCATTGACTTAGGTGCCAAAGGGGCGTTCACTGAACGTAACGCCGTTTGGGCTACGCGACGATCCGGAGTGTCCGGCATCTCGCCCTCGTTTCGCTTCGCCGAAACCCCCGCGGGCTCGTGGATCTCCTACGAGCGATACCGCAGCTTCAGGAGCGACCATGGATACGACGAGACCTGCCACCCCTGTGTCCGATTCGTCACCGAACCCCGCGGCCGAGCCCACGACGAAGCCCACGACCAAGCGCGTACCTGGGTACAAGACTCGGGCGGCGGCGACCTCGGTCGACGCCTTCCTGAGTACGTCAGCCGCACGGGTACGTAGCGGACCGATGAGCCCCCGCATGATCGCCGTGGCGCTGGTCGCCACGTTCATCGTCGGCGGCCTCCTCGGCAGTGCGATGCCGCTGTGGGTACTGGTGCTGATCGGTCTGATCCTCGGCGCGGTCGCGCTCTTCGCACTGGACCGCTACGGCTCGCGGAGCTGACCGATCCACTGAATCGTCCGCCGAACGTCGGTGACCGCCACCCGGCGTTCGGCGCAAGCCAAGGACACCCCATGAGCACGGAAACCTCGAACCCCATCGAAACCTCGAACCCCACTGACGCCCCGAGCCCGCCGGTAATCCCTGCCCCGAGCCCGCCGGCAACCGATCCCCCGGCACCACAACGGCAACGAGTCGGGCGGACCCGTCTTGGCAGCGTCTGGGTCAGCCTGATCGGCATGGCCCTGGCCTTCACCGCGCTGCTGATCTTCGTTCTGCAGAACCCGGCCCGGACCGATCTTCACTTCCTGTGGCTGGACGGACGAGTGCCGCTCGGCGTCGCCATGCTGTTCGCCGCGATCGCCGGCATCCTGCTGATCGCCATCCCCGGCACGGGGCGCATCCTGCAGCTCCGTCGCAGATCTCGCGGACAACCGTCATGACCACGAGCGCGCCGCCGCTCGGCGGCGACACAAGGCAGTCTCGTCCCATGGGGCGATACGGATACGCCACGACGTTCACCGAAGCCGAACGGGACTATCTCGCGGCCCAGCCAGTGGGCCGTCTAGCGACCATCGGTCGCGACGGCGCACCCCAGATCAGTCCGGTCGTCTTCTCGGTCAGCGGGGACACCATCGAGATCGGTGGGCCAGCTCTCCGCCGTTCCCAGATGTACCGCAACCTCCAAGCCGACTCCCGCATGGCGTTCGTCGTCGATGACCTCCCCGTCGCCGATGCCGACGCACCAGCCGTGCCAGCTGGGCAACGCGGACGGGGAGTAGAGATCCGCGGCCGAGCCGAGCTGTTCACCGTCGCCGAACCACGTTTGGACGGATCGAACGACGATCGGATCCGCCTTCACCCGCACCGCATTCTCGCCAGAAACGTCGATGCCCCGGGCATGAACTCCCGCGGACCCGACACCCGAACCGCACAGGACCTGCCATGACCACCACGACGATGCCGGCGTCAACAGCTCCCACGGCAGACCGGGAGGTCCGGCTCGATCTTGGTGGAAGCACGACCCCGAACCGGTTCGACGGAACCTGGCAACCCCGCACCCGCAACCTCGTCGAGGAGCTTCCCAGTCTCATCGCCGCGCTCGTCGAGCGCGGCGTCCCCGTGGCACGCGTGTCCTACCACCGCGACTCCTGGGAAGCCGCGCCGCGCAAGGTCATGATCGGCGGCAGCATGATCCGCCTCGGCGGGTTCCGATCCATCGATCCGCACCAGCTCAGCACCGTTGACCTCGACCACAACCACCGCACCGACCTGGAAGTCCTCCCGCCCGACGGCGGCCAGGTCGAGTCGGCGACGTCGAGCTAAGGCCTCGATCGGCCGCGAGGACCGGCGCCGGCCTACTTCACTCCTGCTTCGTGCATGCCGCGGAGCTCGCGCTTCAGCTCGGAGATCTCGTCGCGCAACCGGGCGGCGAGCTCGAACTGGAGTTGTTCGGCGGCGGAGTGCATTTGGGTGTTGAGGTCTTGGATCAGGTCGGCCAGGTCGGACGACGGCATGGCGACGAGGTTGCGGGCGTGGCGGCCGACGTCGTCGCGGCTGCCGAGGGACGGGACGGGGGACTTCCCGCGGGACTGTTGGCGGCCCGAGCCGCCCAGCAGCTTCTGGGTGTCCTCGTCCTCGCGCGCCAGCATGTCGGTGATGTCGGCGATCCTCTTCCGCAACGGCTGCGGGTCGACGCCCTTCTCGGTGTTGTAGGCGACCTGCTTCGCTCGGCGGCGGTTGGTCTCTTCGATCGCGGACTGCATCGATGGCGTCATCGAGTCGGCGTACATGTGGACCTGGCCGGACACGTTACGGGCGGCACGGCCGATGGTCTGGATCAACGACGTTCCCGAACGGAGGAAGCCTTCCTTGTCCGCATCGAGAATCGCCACCAGCGACACCTCGGGGAGGTCGAGACCTTCACGCAGCAGGTTGATGCCGACGAGGACGTCGAACTCCCCCAGCCGCAGCTCGCGCAGCAGTTCCACGCGACGCAGGGTGTCGACCTCCGAGTGCAGATACCGCACCTGAATCCCCTGCTCCAGCAGGTAGTCCGTCAGGTCTTCCGACATCTTCTTCGTCAGCGTCGTCACCAGCACCCGCTCGCGCCGGGCTTCGCGGAGGCGGATCTCGTGGATCAGATCGTCGATCTGGCCCTTCGTCCCCTTGATGATCACCTCGGGGTCGATCAGCCCCGTCGGGCGGATGATCTGCTCGACGAAGCCGTCGGACTTCGCCAGCTCGTACGGGCCCGGCGTCGCCGACATGTAGACCGTCTGGTGGGTCCTCTCCAGGAACTCCTCGAAGCGCAAAGGCCGGTTGTCCATCGCCGACGGCAGTCGGAAACCGTGCTCGACCAGCGTGCGCTTGCGGGACATGTCGCCTTCGTACATGCCACCGATCTGTGGAATGGTCACGTGCGACTCGTCGACGACCAGCAGGTAGTCCTCGGGGAAGAAGTCGATCAACGTGCTCGGCGGCGTCCCCTGTCCACGACCGTCGATGTGCCGCGAGTAGTTCTCGATGCCCGAGCACGACCCGATCTGACGCATCATCTCGATGTCGTACGTCGTCCGCATCCGCAACCGCTGGGCCTCGAGCAGCTTGCCCTGTTTCTCCAACTCCGCAAGGCGTTCCTCGAGCTCGATCTCGATCGAGCCGATCGCCCGCTCCATCCGCTCCGGTCCCGCGACGTAGTGCGTGGCCGGGAAGATCGCGACCTCCTGGTCCTCCGAGACCACCTCGCCGGTCACCGGGTGCATCGTCGACAGCCGCTCGACCTCGTCGCCGAAGAACTCCACGCGGATGGCGTGCTCGTCGAAGGTCTGGAAGACCTCCAACGTGTCCCCGCGCACGCGGAACGTGCCGCGCGCGCCGGACAGGTCGTTGCGCGCGTACTGCATCTGCACGAGCCGCCGCAGCAGCTGGTCGCGGTTGATCTCCTCGCCGACCTTCAGCCACTCCATCCGGGCGACGTACTCGTCCGGTGAGCCCAGGCCGTAGATGCACGAGACCGTCGCGACCACGATCGTGTCGCGCCGGCTCATCAACGACTTCGTCGCGTGGTGCCGCAGGCGCTCGACCTCGTCGTTGATCGAGGAGTCCTTCTCGATGTACGTATCGGACTGCGGTACGTACGCCTCGGGCTGGTAGTAGTCGTAGTACGAGACGAAGTACTCGACCGCGTTCTCCGGGAACAGCTGCCGCAGCTCGTTGGCGAACTGCGCGGCGAGCGTCTTGTTGGGCGCGATGACCAGAGTCGGGCGCTGCACCTGCTCGACCACCCAGGCGATGCTGGCGGTCTTGCCGGTACCCGTCGCACCGAGCAGCACGACGTCCGATTCGCCCGCATTGACCCTCTTCGTGATCTCCTCGATCGCCGCCGGCTGGTCACCGGACGGCGAGTAGTCGGAGACCACCTTGAACGGGGGTCCCTTGCGGATGAGATCCTTCAGCGCGCGCATGCCACCAAGGTACGCGGCCGCACCGACAAGACGTCTCAGACGGCCTCGGCGCGGGCCCGCAGACCGGCTCCCTCGGTCGCGAGATAGCGGTTCGTGAGGCGTCCGTACAACATCCCGATCAGCCAGCCACCCGGTCCACGTTGGTCGATCGTCGCGACCGCCCGGGCGCCCGTGCCGACCGGCCGGACGTCGTGGCCGGCCACGGTCTCGACGCCTGGCGAGCGGGAAACCCAGACGAACCGAGCCCCGACGATCAGCTCGGTGACCTCCCACTCGGCCAGCGGCAGCCTCGGCTGCTTGATCCGTGCTCGGGCGCCGACCCGCAAGCCGCCCGGAGTGATCCACGAGGCCGAGGAGACGGTAGGGGTCCACTCGGGCCAGCGCTCGACGTCGGCCCAGACCTCCCAGACCCGCAGGGGTGTCGCCGAGATATCCACAGCTGCCTCGAACGTCGTGGGCATGTGGATGACCGTATCGACTTGTCCGAGAAACCTGGCACCATCCTCCCCAGCACCGATCCAACGCGGAGGGGAGACCGCCATGCAACGAGTTTCACGAAGAGGAATGCTGCGAACGGCCGCTGTAGCCGGCGCGGCCGCACCGGTCAGCGCACTGGGCTTCGCGGGTACGGCCGAGGCCGACTCGGACGTGCCCGAGCTGCGCCTACCACCGGCCACCGAGGCCGTCACACCGTTCCGGCTCAAGGTGCCGGAAGCCCTGCTCCGGGACCTGTGGAGAAGGCTCGCGGCGACCCGCTGGCCCGAGCGGGAGACCGTTCCCGACCGCACCCAGGGCGCCCAGCTGGAGCGCGTACAAAGGCTTGTTCGCTACTGGCAGAAGCACTACGACGGGCGCCGGCTGGAGTCGAGGCTGAACCGGTTCCCCCAGTTCCGCACCAAGCTCGACGGCCTGGGCTTCCACTTCCTGCACGTCCGGTCCAAGCACGCGAACGCGCTGCCGCTGATCCTCACCCACGGCTGGCCGGGCTCGGTGGTCGAGTTCCTGCGGACGATCGGCCCGCTGACCGACCCGACCGCGCACGGCGGCAAGGCCAGCGACGCGTTCCACGTGGTCGTCCCGTCGCTCCCGGGCTACGGGTTCTCCGATCGCCCGTCCACGGCGGGTTGGGGCCTTCAGCGCACCGCGAAGGCCTGGAACACGCTCATGCACAAGCTCGGCTACGACCGCTACGCCGCCCAGGGCGGCGACTGGGGCGCGATGGTCACGGCGGAGATGGCCCGGCTCGGCCTACCCGGGCTTGCCGGCATCCACCTGAACTTCTTCCCGGAGTTCGAGCCGCCGGTCGGCGACCCGCCCACGCCGGAGGAGCAGGAGGCGCTGAAGAAGCTGGAGTACTTCAGCACCCAGGAGTTCGGCTACTTCGCCGAGCAGGGCACCCGGCCGCAGACCATCGGGTACGGGCTCACCGACTCCCCCGTTGGCCAGGCGTCCTGGATCTACGAGAAGTTCACAGCCTGGACCGACAGTGACGGCAACCCCGAGAGCGTGCTGGGCTACGACCAGCTGCTCGACGCGATCATGGCCTACTGGGTGCCGGCCACAGCGACGTCCTCGGCGCGGTTCTACTGGGAGGCCAACCGCGGCCCGGTGACGTTCGGCCCGATCCAGGTGCCGCTCGGCTTCAGCGTGTTCCCGGGCGAGGTCGTGCCGACGCCGAAGGTCTGGGCGGAGCGGGCGTACGGCGACAAGCTCGTCTACTTCAACAAGCTCGCGGCCGGCGGCCACTTCGCCGCGTTCGAGCAGCCAGCCCTGTTCGTCGACGAGGTACGGAAGTGGGCGCGACTGGTCCGGTAGCCCCTTGATCGGGATGGGCACACCGAGGAGACGCGCCGTGTGCCCATCCCGACGACCACCACCGGCTGCAAGGATCGTCGAATGGACAGCGGACCCAGGGGACTTGCTGGCGCCCACCTTTGCGCGAGCATGCCGCATCCGACCTGGCCCGGGCGCAGGTGTTCTATGGCGAGGTCTTGGGGCTGCGCGCCCACGGCCCCACCGACCCGGCCGGTTGGCGGATTCCTCTTGGCGGCCTGCTGTTCGAGGCTGCCGACGGCAGCCAGATCAACGTCTACGAGCGATCACCGGCTCCCCAGCCTCCAGATCACACGCTGGCGCTGTTCGTGGTCGACAACCTCACCGAAATCGTCGCCGAGCTCAGGGCGAAGGGCGTCAGGTTCGACGAGTACGACACTCCAGAGCTGGCAACGGTGGACTGCATCTACACCGGCTACGCAAGGCTGAGATGACTGACAGCGGGCGTCAGGGGAGCCCGACTACCCTCGGCCGGGTGGAACCTGAGCGCTACGTCATCGACCCCGCGGTGCAGCCGGGGTACGTCGGGAGCCGAGACGCCCGCACGTTCCTGCCGTTCCTGCTCCCCCAGCTGCGCCCGGGGCTGCACATCCTGGACGCGGGCTGCGGCGTGGGCGCGATCACGCTCGACCTCGCCGCGACCGTCGAGCCGGGCCGGATCGTCGGCATCGACGTCGACGAGGAGCAGGTGAAGGCGGCGCGCAAGACGGCCGAGCAGCGCGGCCTCGCGGCGGAGTTCGAGGTCGGAACGGCGTACGAGCTGCCGTTCGACGACGCGACATTCGACGTCGTCTACTCCAACGCGGTCCTGCTCTACCTGCGCGAGCCGATCAAGGCGCTCGCCGAGATGCGCCGCGTCCTGCGCCCCGGCGGGGTCGCCGCGGTGTCCGACGACGACATCTCGACGATCGTGTTCTCGCCGGCGGACGCCGGCCTCGATCTCGCGCCGGGCCTGTTCACCAAGGCCGTCGCGCACCAGGGCGGCAACACGAGCTACTCGCGCCACCTGCGCCGGCTCATGCTGGAGGCCGGGTTCGCGCGCACCCAGGGCCACGCGCTCACCCCCGAGGTGTACGGGGACGCGAAGGCGACGCGCTGGATGGCCGACTTCGCGATCGGCCTGTTCGGCGCCCCGACCATGGCGGACCTGATCGTCGAGGAGGGATGGGCGTCGAGGGACGAGCTGGAACGGCTACTCCAGGCGCTCGACACCTGGGCCGAGCTCCCCGACGCGTTCCTGACCTGGCTCTACTGCGCCGCCCTCGGCTGGGTCGACTGAAGCTTGTCCCAAAGCTCGCGGACCTGGCGTTCCAGGTCGACGAGCGTCCCGGAGTTGTCCAGCACGACGTCGGCGACGCCCAGCCGGTCGTCCCGGCTCGCCTGCGCGGCGATCCGCGAGCGCGCCTCGGTCTCGGACATGCCGCGCGTACGGACGAGCCGCTCGACCTGCACGTCCTCGGGGACGTCGACGACCACGAGCTGGTCGAAGTTCCGCGCCTGACCGGTCTCGACGAGCAACGGGATCGCGTGGACGACGACCGCGTCCTCCGTCGCCTCGGCCTCGATCGACGCGGCCCGCGCCCGGACACGCGGATGGATGATCGCCTCGAGCTTGCGCCTCGCGACCTCGTCGCCGAACACGACGCGGCCCAGCGCGGGCCGGTCGAGCGCACCGTCCGAGCCGAGCACGCCAGGCCCGAAGACGGCGGTGACCTCGGCCAGGCCGTCCGTTCCGGGCGCGACGACCTCGCGGGCAAGGACGTCGGCGTCGATCACGACGGCACCGAGAAGGTCGAGCAGCCGGCTGACCTCGCTCTTCCCGGACGCGATGCCGCCCGTGAGTCCGATGCGGAGCATGCGCAGGAATCTACCCGTGCGCGACGACCTGGGCCATCGCGCGGCGGGCGCGTTCGAGGCTGCCGGACAGCGGCTCGTCGAAGCGGGACGGGTTGAACGGCGCCCGCGTCGACACGTACAGCCCGTTCGCCACCTGCTCGACGTGCGCGCCCGCGTATGCCTGCGCGATGCCGACGTGCAGCCGGGTGAGGTCGAACCAGGCGTCGAGGAACAGGTCCGGCTCCGGCGTGACCAGCAGGTCCTTCGGCGACAGGAACGGCGCCTCCAGCACGATCGACGCGTACAACGGCCGGAGCGTCATCGCGAGCGCGACGAGCACCTCGCGGAGCTGGTCGCCGAGCTTGAACGCGGCCTTCTCGTCGGTGTACGGGCGTTCCAGCGCCGAGCCGTCCACCACGACCTCGATCGGGTCGGCGTCCAGCAGCGCGAGCGAGGTCATCGGCGAACACCGGCGCACGACGGGGTCGGAAAGCCCACCGAGACGCGTCACGACCTCGCGCACCTCCGACACCAGAGCGTCGTCGCGACGCCCTGGAACGAAGAGGCCGACTCCCGCCGGCTGCCACCCGAGCTCGTGCACCTTCCCAGTGTTGCTGGTTGTCGAGCCCCTGCACAGCCTCTGCCGGGGATGTACCGGAGATGTCCCGGACTTCCCCCTGACAACGCTTCTGCCGACACCTGTGCCGGTCTATAACGAGGGGATGACCCAGACGAACGTTCCTCGCGACGAGGTAGAGGCCGCGCTGCTCACCCGGCGCGAGCTTGGGCCGGAGTACGAGCCGGCGATCGTGGACTCGCTGGTGGAACGGATCGACCAAGCGGTCGCGTACCGGGTCCAGCAGGACCTGCAGCAGCGCCGCACGCCGGCGCCCGTACCCGAGCCGGAGCAGGCGCCCTCGCGCAACCGCCACCCGAACGGGTCGCTCGCGCTCGCGATCGTCAGCGTGGTGATGGCGGTCCCCATCTCCGCCGCGGCAGCCTCGGTCGACGGCATCGGTTGGCTCTTCTCGCTCGCCATCCTGGCGTTCGTGCTGTTGATCAACGTGGTGTACGTGAACGGTGGTCGGCGCGGATGAGCGGAGGTATAACGGTGACCATGGCGCAGTCCGAGATCCCCCGCGAAGACGTCGAGGCCGCACTGCACACCCGGCGCGAGCTCGGAGCCGACTATGAGCCGGCCATCGTCGACTCGCTGGTGGAACGCATCGACTCGGCCATCGAGGCTCGCGTCGCGGCCGAACTGCAGCGTCGCGCGCCGGTGGCGAACGACCTGTCCCGCAAGGACCACGCCGACCGCTCCCTCGCCCTCGGCATCGTGACGATCGTGCTGGCCGTACCACTGACCGCGATCGCGGCCGGCATGGTCGGCTTCCTCGCGGTGATCCTGGTCTGGGTCGGTCTGGTGGCCATCAACATGGCCTACGCGCTCGGCAACCGCCGCTAGAGGCGGGCCGGCACCAAAGAAACGGCCCCCGGTCCTTGGCGGACCGGGGGCCGTTTCGCATGCCCCGGCGCCAGGCGAACGAAGCAGCGTGATCATGTCGTTAATCATGAAGGCGGAAGGGCGATATACGCCTGTACGCCTTCATGATCACGATCATGATCACCGGCCAGGGGCGGGCGCGCAGCAGCTGCCAGGAACAAAGAGGAAGGCCCCGGTCCGAGTGGACCGGGGCCTTCCGCTGACTACTCAGCTACCGCGACTCAGGTGTTGCCGGTGAGCTTCTCACGCAGCGCGGCGAGGGCCTCGTCCGAGGCGAGCGTGCCCTCGGCCGGTGCCGACTCGTCCACGGTGGACGAGTACGACGACGGAGCTCCCGCTCCCGCGTCGCCTGCCGTGGCGCCCTCTTCGGCTTCCGCCTTGCGGGCTGCCTCGACCTGCGTCTTGTGCGCCTCCCAGCGCGTGTGGGCCTCGGCGTACTCCTTCTCCCACTGCGTCTGCTGCGTCTCGAAGCCCTCGAGCCACTCGCCCGTGTCCGGGTCGAAGCCCTCGGGGTACTTGTAGTTGCCCTGGTCGTCGTACTCCGCCGCCATGCCGTAGAGCGTGGGGTCGAAGTTCTCCGACACAGTGTCGGCACCCTCGTTCGCCTGCTTCAGCGACAGCGAGATCCGGCGGCGCTCCAGGTCGATGTCGATGATCTTGACCATCACATCGTTGCCGACCTGAACGACCTGCTCCGGGATCTCCACGTGGCGCTCGGCCAGCTCGGAGATGTGCACCAGACCCTCGATGCCGTCGTCCACCCGGACGAACGCACCGAACGGCACCAGCTTGGTGACCTTGCCCGGAACGATCTGCCCGATCTGGTGGATCCGCGCGAACTGCTGCCACGGGTCTTCCTGCGTCGACTTGAGCGACAGCGAGACGCGCTCGCGGTCCAGGTCGACGTCGAGAACCTCGACCGTGACCTCCTGGCCGACCTCGACAACCTCGGACGGGTGGTCGATGTGCTTCCAGGACAGCTCGGACACGTGCACCAGACCGTCGACGCCACCGAGGTCGACGAACGCACCGAAGTTGACGATCGACGACACGACGCCCTTGCGGATCTGGCCCTTCTGCAGCTGGTTGAGGAAGTTCTGTCGAACCTCCGACTGCGTCTGCTCGAGCCAGGCGCGGCGGGACAGGACCACGTTGTTGCGGTTCTTGTCCAGCTCGATGATCTTCGCCTCGAGCTCGCGGCCGACGTAGGGCTGCAGGTCGCGTACGCGACGCATCTCGACGAGCGATGCGGGCAAGAAGCCACGCAGGCCGATGTCGAGGATCAGGCCGCCCTTGACCACCTCGATGACCGTGCCGGTGACGACGCCGTCCTCGTCCTTGATCTGCTCGATCGTTCCCCAGGCGCGCTCGTACTGCGCACGCTTCTTGGAGAGGATGAGCCGACCTTCCTTGTCCTCCTTCTGGAGAACCAGGGCCTCGATCGGATCACCGACCTTGACGACGTCACTCGGATCAACGTCGTGCTTGATCGACAGCTCGCGAGCCGGGATCACGCCCTCGGTCTTGTAGCCGATGTCGAGCAGGACCTCGTCCCTGTCGACCTTGACGACGGTGCCTTCGACAATGTCACCGTCATTGAAGTACTTGATCGTCTCGTCGATCGCGGCGAGGAATTCCTCTTCCGAACCCACGTCGTTCACCGCTACCTGCGGCGTCTCCTGCTGGGCCGGTGCTGTGGACAGCGGGGCCTCGATGCTGCTCGTCATCTGGTTGGTGGCTCCGATATGGACTGGTCGTCGTACGGCACGCGTCATGGCCTTTTGTTCGCACCGCCGAGAGAGCCCGGTCCGATGTGCTGACGAGACCGGAAAATCCACCGATGAGAGCGCGAGCCTGCTCCGTCCGAGGTCGCACAGGCCCACAACGCTCTTCCCAGGATACGGGGGGCTGTTGATCAGGGTCAACGCGGGCCAGGATTATACGATCATTCTTCGGCCTCGGCTCGTGGCCGTGGTCACATCGGCCAGCGCGGCCCAATCCGGCCGCCCGGCGGCGAGCGTCCCCGTGCGCGCCGTCGCCCGCACCAGCTCGTGCACACGTTCGACCAGGTCAAAGCCGCTTCGGCGGGCTACGAGGTCGACCATCGCGTACAGGTCCGCGGCCCGTGCCAGGTCCAGAAAGCCCTCGTCGACAGGCGGCGCGTACGCCACAAAAGCACCGACGACGGCCACGCAAAAGATCTCGTCGGTCTCCAGCCGGAGCAGGTTGCCGAGGTCGGTGTACGGCGTACCGGCGTGCGCGAACTCCCAGTCGATCAGCCCGGTGACCTCGCCTGTCGTCGCGTCGACGAGCACGTTCTTCGCGTTGAGGTCGCTGTGGCACAGGCTGATCCGGCGCGTCGCAGTCCGGCTCGTCGAGGAAGCCCCAACGGCACGTCGGATGTCGCCTGACAGGGGGTGGCGTGCGGCGAAACTGAGCGAGCCGGGGCTGCGACCATCAGAATCCGGTCGGTCGAGCAGGTGCTGGGCGTCGTCGGCGACGCCGAGCAGGCCGTCGAACTCCTCGGCCGTCCAGTGCGCGAACGCGCCGAGGTCGCGATGGCTCTCCACCCAGGGCCGCAGGCCGCCGCCCTCGGGCGGCCACGGCCGCACGTCGAGCTCGGCTCCGGCGAACTCGCCCGCCCGGAGGAACGGGATGCCGGCGAGCCTCGCGAGGACCCGGCCGACGCTGTGGCCGGCGGCCCGCCTGGTCGCCTCGGAGGCGGACGGGAGCAGCTCGTCGAGGCGGATTCCGGGCAGCAGCTCGAGCAACAGGTGCGAGGGCCCGTACGTGTCGGCCTTCCGCTGGTCGAGCACGCGCGGCACGGGCACGATGCCGCGGACGAACTCCAGCAGCGCGGCGTCGACCTCGGCTCGCTCCGGGGCGCGCAGGTAGAGCCGGAGGACGGACTCCTCCCCCGCGGCTCCGACGAGGAACGTCTCGCCGCTGTAGCCGCCGGGCAGCGGCCGGACGTCGGCGCCGAGCAGCTCCCGTGCGGCGTTGGCGAGCTCGCTCATGCGGCCGGCGTGAGGAACGCGGTCAGCGCGGCGACGTACATCGCCGGGTCGTACGCCCCGCACAGCTCGCGCGCGGAGTGCATGGCGAGCTGCGGTGCGCCGACGTCGACCGTGGTCACGCCGATCCCCGCCGCTGTCATCGGTCCGACGGTCGTGCCGCAGGGGAGGTCGGAACGGTTGGTGAAGCGCTGCATCGGGACGGCGGCCTGCTCGCACGCCAGGGCGAACGCACCGGTGCCGCGCGCGTCGGTCGCGTAACGCAGGTTGGTGTTCTGCTTGAGGACCGGTCCCCCGTTGATCTGGATGGGGTGCGACGGCTCGTGCCGCTCGGCGTAGTTCGGGTGCGTGGCGTGCGCCATGTCGCCGGAAGCGCAGATCGAGCCGGCGAGCGCGCGCAGCAGGTCCTCGCGGTCGCCGCCGCTGCTGGCGACGATGCGCTCGAGCACGACCGGCAGCAAGGTCGAGCCGGCGCCGCGCTCGGACACGCTGCCGACCTCCTCGTGGTCGAACAGCGCGAGCACCGGGATCTGGGCGCTGGCGGGAGCGTCCGCCGCGTCGAGCATCGCGCGCAGGCCGGCGTACGTCGTGCCGAGGTTGTCGAGCCGCGGCGCGCTGACCAGCTCGCCCTCGCGGCCGATCCGCCGGCTCGGGGTGAGGTCGTGCGTCATCAGCTCCCAGCCGTGGATGTCGGCCGCGTCGACGCCGAGCTCCTTGGCGAGGAACCCGTGGAAGTCGGCGAGATCGGTGCCGACGCCCCAGACCGGGTTCAGGTGCTGTTGCGGGTTGAGCTTCACGCCCGCGTCGTTGACCCCGCGGTCCAGGTGCGGCGCGAGCTGCGGGAGATGCAGGATCGGCCGGTCGACCTTGAGCAGCTGGAGCGCGGGCCCGTTCGCCGTCCGTACGCTGACCCGCCCGGACAGGCCGAGGTCGCGGCCGAGCCAGGTGTTGTACAGCGGGCCGCCGTACGGTTCGGCGGCGAGCAGCTGCCACCCCGCGCGGCTGACGTCCGGGTACGGCTTGATCCGCAGGTTGGGGCTGTCGGTGTGGGCGCCGACGATGCGGAACGGCGTGCCGGCGTCGCCGGCGTGCTCGGTGCTCCACGCGATGAGGCTGCCGCCGCGGCGAACGAAGAACCGCCCGTTCTCCCGCGGCCAGCGCGCGGTCTCGTCCAGCTCCAGGAACCCCTGCCGGCTCAGCCGCAGCGCGGCCTCGTCGACGGCGTGGAACGGCGACGGCGACGCGTCGATGAACGCGCACATCCCGTCGGCCTCCCCAGTCGAACGGCCGGGAGTGGAGCCGAAGCCCGCCTCACCGGTCGAACTGCTCGGAGTGGAGCTGAAGTCGGCGAAGAAGCCCGCAGCGGATGCCATGACCCCGATCCTGCCAGGGCTCCGCAACGTTCGTCAGCGCGCTGCTATCCCGTCCAGTCGCAACTCGTTGGATTCGTCGCGGTGCGTACCGACCGTGCCAACGTGCTTGTCGCTGATGCGGGTCCCGTTCTTGACGACGTGAGAGAACGCCATCGCGTGACCTCGACCAATGCCGTACTCGTCGGCTAGCCAGGCAACGACCTCGGCAGCCTTGGTGTCAGGTCCGAATCCACGCGCGTGGGCTTCGTCGAGCAGCTTCGCCGGGATCTTGCCGGTCTTCTTCTCGATCGCATCCAGATAGGCCTGGAATGACATCCATGAGCTCCTTCCTTGTCACCGCGAAAGGGGTCGTGACGCAGGTGCCCGACCTCCGCTGGCAAGATGTCGCGAATCCCCCTGGGGTCTGATCTAACCACCGATATTAACTAAACCGTGTAGTCAAGTCTAGGAGTTTGTTGTGAGCGCCCGGACGGCTGAGCCGCCGGATGGCCGTGGCCGGCGGCGATCCAGCCGCAAACGGGACGCGATCATGGACGCGGCCACCGAGACCTTCCTGCGAGAGGGATATATCGGCACGACCATCGATGCCGTTGCCGCGCGGGCCGCCGTGTCGAAGCCGACGGTCTACAACCATTTCGCAGACAAGCGCCAGCTGTTCACCGCGATCGTGCTCCGCATCATCGATCAGGTCGGAGTGCCGTTCTACACCTGGGTGGAAGACGGCATGAACCACACGACCGATCTCGAGTCGTCGCTCTACGAGCTGGCCTGCAAGCTCGTCTCGATCGTCCAGGAGCCGCGACTGCTGGAGCTACGCCGACTCGTGATCGGCGAAGCCGCACGCTTCCCCGATCTCGGTCGCACCTACGTCGAGCGGGGTCCGGGCCGTACCGTCACCACGCTCTCGGCACTGTTCGAGCGGCTGACCCGCGAAGGCAAACTGCGCATCGACGACCCGACGTTGGCCGCGCAGTACTTCAACTGGCTGGTGCTGTCGATCCCGGTCAACCGGGCGATGTTCGACGCCGACGCCACGTTCACGGAGACGCAGCTCGATCGCTACGCCGCGGATGGCGTACGGATTTTCCTTGCGGCCTACCGGTCGGGTTGACCACCCGATCCGGAACGACTCCGATCCTCACGCCGAGGCCGGCGTGCCGTCCGCGTCGCGTGCGGTCGACGCTGACACGGCGATGACTTGCCATGACGTCACGATCAACCACGCGCCCCAGGCCAGGAACTGCAGTCTGTTCGGCCACCCCACGAGCGTCCCCGAGTCGAACTCGCCGGAGGACGGGACGGTGGTGAAGAGCGCAATCATCAACAGAACAAGGGCAACCCAGGAAAGGTGCGTCCAGATCAAGATTCGACGTCGAGCCGGCGCCCAGGCCTGATCGCGGATAAGGCTGATGCCGACGAGCAGCGCCCCGAGGGTGAGTCCAGGAACGCCGATCAGCGATGCCACAGCGTGCAGTGGGTGCTCCCAGTTGAACAGGGCAGCCATGGTCAGCCCAATCGCCGCCGCGAGCATGAATACCAAACCGACCTTGCCGGCGATCGTGCCTACTTGCGTCCGCACGGCGAGGAAGAGCGTCACGCAGGCGATTGCCAAGAGCGCGAAGACGAGTGTTTGCAGCCACCCGTAGTTGCCGACCGCGTACTGGCTGATCATATGCCACTGCGGAGCGAGATCCGACCGCACGACGTGCAGGACCAGCAGGAGGGCCAGCGACGATGCCGCGGCAATGACGGTGACGCGTGCCGCGACGCGTGCCGCAACGCGCGATGCGGGCGACAACGGGGATGTCGCGTAGGTGGCCTTAGCCATGTCGTCCCTCCTTGGGGTCACTGGTCCATCGAGATCGGGTCGACGCCAACCGTTAGTGCAAAGCCGCTACCGGACGTTCACCGCGCTCTCCCTCCGGCGTGGCTTCCGCACGAGTCCTTGGATTGCCGCCAGCCGAATGGCGATCTCGACGCGGCCACGGATCCGCGGCCAACGGACCGCATAGGGTCTTCCGGCATGACCACGCCGCAACTCGGGCACGCCGAGTCCGTCCGCGCCAATCGAAGCTGGTGGGACGCGAACGCCGACGAGTACCAGGCGGAGCATGGCGCGTTCCTGCGCGACGCCGGTTTCGTGTGGGGACCCGAAGGGTTGGACGAGTCGTCGGCGCGGCTGCTGGGCGACGTCGCCGGGAAGCGGGTGCTCGAGGTCGGGTGCGGGGCCGCGCAGTGCGCGCGCTGGCTGCGTTCGGAGGGTGCCTTGCCGGTCGGGCTCGACCTGGCGCTCCGGCAGTTGCAGCACTCCCGCCGCATCGCCGAGGAGACGGGCCTGGACGTGCCGGTGGTGTGCGCGGACGCCGGGCGGCTGCCGTTCGGCGACGGCGTGTTCGACGCGGCGTGCTCGGCGTACGGGGCGCTGCCGTTCGTCGCCGACGCCGGCGCCCTGCTGCGCGAGGTCCGTCGGGTGCTCCGTCCGGGTGGGCAGTTCGTGTTCAGCGTCACGCATCCGATCCGCTGGGCGTTCCTCGACGATCCGACCCACCGCGGGCTGGTCGTGCACCAGTCGTACTTCGACCGGGCGCCGTACGTCGAACACGACGCGGCTGGCCGGCCGAGCTACGCCGAGTACCACCGCACGATCGGCGACTGGGTCCGGCTGATCGCCGAAGCGGGCTTCGCGTTGCGCGACCTCGTCGAGCCGGAGTGGCCGGACGGCAACCGCCAGTCCTGGGACGGCTGGAGCCCGTTGCGCGGCCAGCTCATCCCCGGAACGGCGATCTTCTGCTGCGTCAGAACACCCCAGGATTGAGGATTCCGGCCGGGTCGAGGGCCTGCTTGGCCGCGCGGAGGGCGAGGCCGAACGGCTCGGGGCGCTGTTTCGCGTACCAGGGTTGGTGATCCCGACCCACGGCGTGGTGATGCGTGATCGTTCCGCCGTGCGCGGCGAGGGCGTCGGAGACCGCGACCTTCAGCTCGTCCCACTGCGAGACCAGGCTCCCCCAGCGGCCGGTGGCGTAGACGCCGAAGTACGGCGCCGGCCCGTCCGGATAGACATGGGTGAACCGGCAGGTCACGATGCCGCGGCCGGCGACCCGCTCGATGGCGTCGTACGCGGCGGCGGTGACCGCGGAGTGTAGTTCGCCGAACGCGCTCCACGTGCAAGCCGTCTCGAACGTCTCCACGATCATGCTCGAGCGCACGAGGGCGTCGCGCTGGTACGGCATGCGCAGGAACGCCGACCGCCAGCTGCTGGCCGCGTCCTTCCGTTCTTCGGCTCGCCCGCCGTTGTCGCGGCAGATCTCGAGCCCCCGTTCCAACGCGGCGTCGACGGGGTGGTCGGCGGACTCCCAGGCGAGGATGAGCAAGCCGCCGTTGACACTGACGCCGGCGTTGAGGAACGCCTCGGCGGCGTCGAGCAGCCGGCAGTTGGCGGGATGCAGCCCGGACTGCGCGACCAGTCGGGTGGCGGTGACCGCGTCAACGTAGTCGTCGAACGCTACGGAGGCGGAGGCGCGCCAGGTCGGCCTTGCCTGGAGGCGCATCCACGCTTCGGTGATCACGCCGAGCGTGCCCTCGGAGCCGAGGAACAGCCGGTCCGGGGACGGTCCGGCGCCGGAGGCGGGAACGCGCAGCGACTCGCTGACGCCGACCGGCGTGACCGTACGGATCGACTCGGTCAGGTCGTCGATATGGGTGGCGAGCGTGGCGAAGTGCCCGCCGGCGCGGGTCGCCAGCCAGCCGCCGAGCGTGGAGAACTCGAACGACTGCGGGTAGTGCCGGAGCGTCAGGTCGTGGGGTTTGAGCTGATCCTCCAGGTGCGGCCCGAACACGCCGGCCTGGATCCTCGCCGCTCGGCTCACGGGGTCGACCTCGAGGACCTTGTCCATGGCCGAAAGGTCGAGTGAGACGACGCCCGGATAGTCGGCCGCGCACCGCGGCTCGATGCCTCCTACGACGGAAGACCCACCGCCGTACGGGATCACCGCGACGCCCTCGCGCGTGCACCAGTCGAGGATGTCCACCACGTCCTGCTCGGTGCGTGGGCGCGCGACGAGGTCGGGGACGCTCTCGACGTTGCCTTCGAGGTTGCGGGCGATGTCGCGGAACGCCTTGCCGTGGCTGTGGGCGGCGCGGTCCTCGACGTCGTCGCTGAAGTGCTCGTGGCGGATCCGCGGGGGCCGGAGGGACAGCGCGCGAGGATCGGGCGGCGGGTGGTCGGTGAGGTCGTGGCCAGGGAGCAGCGTGGCTACCCGTTCCATGAGCGCGTCGCGCTCAGCGCCCGCCACTGCGGCATGCTCGTAGCCCCAACCCCACCAGGCTCGGGTCCCAACAATGGCCCTCTGGCGAAGGTGCCGGACGTTCACCGCGCTCTCCGTCTGTCATATCTCATGATCGAGTCTATTTGTGCTCGCTTCCCCATCCGCCCATTCTTGCTTGACTCTCCCCCGGGAGGAGACCCCACTGTGTCCCACATGACCGAGCCGCTGCTGCCGATCGGCGCGTTCTCCCGAGCGACGTTGCTGTCGGTGAAGGCCCTGCGCAACTACCACGAGGCGGGCATCCTCGTGCCGGAGTCGGTGGATCCGCAGACGGGGTACCGCGCGTACGCGTTGTCCCAGCTGACCGACGGTGCGGTCCTGCGGCGGCTGCGGGACCTCGACGTTCCGCTCGAGCTGGCGAAGGAGATCCTGCAGGCGCGGGACCCGGCCGTCACCCGGCGCATCCTCGCGACCCATCAGGCCTTGATGCAGGAGCGGTTGGAGCAGGCGCAGCGGATCGTCACCGAGCTGCAGGCGGGCGTCGAGCAGCCGTCGATGCACACGCCGGTGCATGTGCGGGACGAGCCTGCGGGGCACACGTTGGCGGTGCGCGGGACCGTACCCGAACGGCAGTTCGCCTCGTTCCTCGGTGAGGCGTACGCGGCGATCGGCTCGGCCGTGTCCTTGTCGTCGGCCAAGCCTTCGGGGCCGGTGGGTGCGCTCTACCCAGCGGTCGTGCACGACGAGGAGGCCGAGCCGGTCGAGGCGTACCAGCCGATCGCCTCACCGGTGACTCCACCGGCCGGGCCGGTCGTACTCAGCGAGCTGCCCGCGACGCGGGTGGCGGTGCTCGTTCATGCCGGCCCGTACTCCTCGATCACCGACACCTACCGCGCGCTCGGGGCGTGGGTGGCGCAGCACGCGAGCTGGAGCGAGCTGCCGGTGCGGGAGTCGTACCTGATCAGCTACTCGGAGACCGCCGATCCGGCGGAGTTCCGTACCGAAATCCTCTGGCCGATCGTCGGCCAGGTGTCCTGAAAGGTCTTGTTTCCATGGGAATTCGTGTCAGCAACGTCACCTTCGACTGCGACAACCCCGGCCGCGTCGCGGAGTTCTGGTCTTCCGCCCTCGACGGCACGGTCGAGACGCGGGTTCCGAACGCGTTCTTGTCGATGAAGACGGCGGAGAGCGGAGACTTCTTCTTCATCCGCGTCTCGGAGCAGAAGGCGGCGAAGAACCGCCTGCACCTCGACCTCGACACCGGCGGCGCCCGTGAGGCCGAGGTGGCGCGGCTGCTCGAGCTCGGGGCCACCTTGGTCGCGGAGAAGGACGAGTGGGGCCACCGGTGGACCGTGCTGCAGGACCCGGAGGGCAACGAGTTCTGCGTGGCCTAGCCGTGCCCCTTCGCGACGTACGGCGTGATGGACACCGTGAAGATGAGGCCGAGCCAGCGGTGGATCCGTCGAATGCGCTTGTGCATAAGGGATCTCCTCGCGGTCTCTTGGCTATGTCGGCGACGCTAGCCGGGGTTTCGCGAGGAGCGCTTCTCGATTCCTGATCGCTTGTTAGCTGGACAGCTCGCGTTCCAGTGGAGTGCGGAAGCGGGGGATGACGCGGACGTCGGCGAGCCATTTCGTGAGGCGTTCGGCTTCTTGTTCGGCTCGTTGCTCGTGCTCGCTGCCGACGTCCTCGAGGAACTGGTAGACGACCTCGCCGCTCTTGCGTTGGGCCCAGCCGCCGACGACGCGGCCGTCGGCCCAGATGGTGGGGCCGGCGTTGCCGGTGGTGTCGAACAGCCGCTTGCCGTGCTCGCCCAGGTACCAGGCTCGTTCCTGCCAGCCCATCGTGGTCGGGTCGAGCGCGGGGAGGAACGTCAACCACGGCTTGACAGCGGGCTTGGTGGGCGCGTCGTCGCCGTCGAGGACGACGCCGATCGTGCCGTTGCCGAGGTCGACCTCGGTCGGATTGAGCGCGGCGAGTGCCTTCTTGACGTCGGCGGCGGTCCACTTCGTCCACCAGCGGAGGTCGGCGATCGTTCCCGGGCCGAACACTTTCAGCCAGGCGCGGACGAGCTCGACCTTCGCCTCCTCGGTGGACATCGTGTCGAGGTGCTCGCCGAGCCACACCTCGGGCGTCGTCCACCGATATTGGCTGCTGAGCCAGGTGCCGCGCGGGCGGCCGCGGATGATCTTGCCTTCGGAGGAGAGCAGGAACAGGATGCGGGTGGTGATGTTGACCTCGGCCTCGTACTTCTTGCCCTGAGCCATCCGCAGCTTGGTCTTGAGCCGCGGCTCGTCGGTGGAGAGCTCCTGGGCGAACGCCTCCTTGCGTTCCTCGAGCGCCCTGACCGTGCTGGCGCTGACGTCGTCGAGGAACGTGGCGGCGTCCTCGATGCCGCTGCCGACACCGAGATGCCTGATCAGCAGCTTGCGCTGCTCCACCGCGATCGCCCGCGCGGACGACGCCTGGATCACGGGTGCGAGCTCGCGCGGCGGGACGAACATCGTGCGCCGCATGCCGAGCAGCCGTACGAGCGTGCGGTCGTCGTACAGCGCCTGCTCGATCTGCTGGACAGTCGGCTTCTTCAGCCGAGCCCCCGCGGACAGATAGACGGTGGCCGCATCGGTGCCATGCAGCGCGACGACCGAACGCGCCGCCTCAGCCACGTCATCGGTCCGAAACGGCGCCGCCACCCGCTGCCGCTTACCCACCCGAGCCCGCCGCTCGGCCACATCGATCGTGCGCATCACAGGTCGCGCAGCAGGGCGTCAACCTCGATCGACATGCCTAGTTCGGCGATCTCGAGATGATCTCCCGCGCCAGCGCGGGCGTGCTCGACGTAGTCCGAACCCTCGCGGTGGTAGAGGAACAGCTCCAGACGCGGCTCAAGCTCGACCCGCAAATACCACGGGATCCCTGCCTCGCTGTACTGCATCGGTTTGACCTTGCGATCACGGAACTTGCCCGAGCGCGAAACGATCTCCACTGCCATCGCGGTGTCCGCCGCGCGGTTGACAACTTCCTCGGTCCGACGGAGCACGACGATATCGGGGACCAGTATCCGCATCGGGCGCAGTCGAAGGTTGACGCCTGGCACGACCTTGAGGCCCTCGGCCTTACGTTGGTGGAGCTCCATCCACAGTCGAACCAGGACTTCCTGATGCTTGGTCGACGGCGCCGGAATCACGTGCAGCTCGCCATCGTCGAGCTCGACGCGATAGCCCTCGGAATCTGGCAGGGCCAGGAAGTCCTTCTCGCTCCATGGCCCGACGTGATCCAGCAGCGGATGCGTCGCGTAGACCGGCTCAGCCGACATTCGTCTCCACCTCCCCAGGTGTCGTTGTCCAAGTGTGGCACGAGATCCTCCCTTCGAACGCATGCTCGAAGGTATCGATCTCGGTCGAGCTACAGTGGCGTCAAGAGGCGATCTGTGGACAACCCCAGAAGCCCAAGCCCTGTGGACGAAACAGCGGTCAGTGGCCGGCTTCGTGCCAGGTGCGGCCTTCGCCGACGGAGACGTCCAGGGCCACTGTCAGCTCGGCGGCGGCGCCCATGTGGTCGCGGACGTGCTTCTCCAGCTCGTCCCGCTCTCCTACCGCGACCTCGAACACGAGCTCGTCGTGCACCTGCAGCAGCATCCGGGACTTCAAGCCGGCTTGGCGCAACGCACGGTCGACGTTCAGCATCGCTACCTTGATGATGTCCGCCGCCGAGCCCTGGATCGGCGCGTTCAACGCCATCCGCTCGGCCATCTCGCGGCGCTGGCGGTTGTCGCTCAGCAGGTCGGGCAGGTAACGCCGGCGGCCGAGGATGGTCTCGGTATAGCCCGTCTTCCGCGCCTCCGCCACGATGCCCTGCAGATAGTCGCGTACGCCGCCGAAACGCTCGAAGTACTCGTCCATCAGCTCGCGCGCCTCGGCCGCCGGGATGTTCAGCTGCGCCGACAGGCCGTACGACGACAGCCCGTACGCCAGGCCGTAGTTCATCGCCTTGATCTTCGCCCGCATCTCCGTCGTCACCTCCGTGGCCGCGACGCCGAAGACCCGAGACGCCGTCGCCGCGTGGAAGTCCATCCCCGAACGGAACGACTCGATGATCCCCGCGTCCTCGGACAGGTGCGCCATGATCCGCATCTCGATCTGGCTGTAGTCCGCCGTCAGCAGGCTCTCGTACCCGGGCCCGACGACGAACGCCTCGCGGATCCGGCGCCCCTCCTCGGTGCGGATCGGGATGTTCTGCAGGTTGGGCTCGGTCGACGACAGCCGCCCGGTCGCCGCGATCGTCTGGTTGAACGTGGTGTGGATCCGCGCGTCCGAAGCGACCGTCTTCAGCAGCCCCTCGACCGTCTGCCGCAGCCGCGACGCGTCCCGGTGCGCCAACAGGTGCGCGAGGAACGGGTGCTCGGTCTGGACGTACAACGCCTGCAGCGCGTCGGCGTCGGTCGTGTAGCCGGTCTTGGTCCGCTTCGTCTTCGGCATCTCGAGCTCGTCGAACAGCACCACCTGCAGCTGCTTCGGCGAACCCAGGTTGATCTCCTTGCCGATCACGCGGTACGCGTCGTCGGCCGCCTGCTTCACCTGCCCGGCGAAGCGAGCCTCGAGATCGGTGAGCAGCTCGACATCGGCAGCGACGCCGACCTGCTCCATCCGCGCGAGCACCTTCTCCAACGGCAGCTCGACATCGCGCAGCAGCGGCGCGCCGCCGCTGTTCTCCAGCTCGGTGTCCAGCGCCTCCGCGAGGTCGATCACCGCGCGAGCCCGCACCATCGCGATCTCCGGGACGCCGGCCTCCTCGGCGACACCGTCAAGGCTGAGTTGACCATCCGCCGGGTCCTCCGAACGGAGCTCCCGCCGCAGATAGCGCAACACCAGATCGGCGAGGTCGTACGAACGCTGGTCCGGCCGCACGAGGTACGCCGACAACGCGGTGTCGCTCGACACGCCCGCGATCCGCCACCCGTGCGCGGCCAACGCGAGCATCGGCCCCTTCGCGTCGTGCAGAGCCTTCTCGTGCTCGGCGTCCTCGAGCCACGCCTTCAGCGCGTTCTCGTCCTCCGGCGAGACCTCGGCCGGGTCGACCCACGCCGCGGTGCCGTCGGACGACGCGAGCGCCACCCCGTCCACGCGACCGGTGCCGCTCCCCCACGCGCCCTGCACGTGCAGGCCGGTACGTACCTCGCCCATCGCGTGCGACGACAGCCACTCGGCGACCGCCCCCGGCGCCAGCTTGGTGCCGACGACCTCGAAGCCCTCGTCGGCCTCCGGCTCCGGCGTGGCCAGCGTCTGGAACAGCCGGTCGCGCAGCACCCGGAACTCCAGCGAGTCGAACAGCTGGTGGATCTGGTCGCGATCCCACGGCTGCAGGTTGAGCTCGCTCGGCTGGTACGGCAGCTCGAGGTCGTCGACGAGGCCGTTCAGCTGCCTGTTCTGCAGCACCTGGCCGAGGTGCTCGCGCAGCGAGTCGCCGACCTTGCCCTTGATCGACTCGACGTTCGTGACGATGTCGTCCAACGAGCCGTACTGGTTGATCCACTTCGCCGCGGTCTTGGCGCCGACACCCGGCACGCCCGGCAGGTTGTCGCTCGACTCGCCGACGAGCGCGGCGAGGTCGGGATAGCGCTCCGGCGGGATCGTGTAGCGGCGCACGACCTCCTCCGGCGTGATCCGCGCGACCTCGGAGACGCCGCGGGTCGGGTAGATCACCGTGAGCTGGTCGGTGACGAGCTGGAACGTGTCACGGTCGCCCGACACCACGAGCACCTCGAAGCCCAGGTCGAGCCCCTGCTTACCGAGCGTCGCGATGACGTCGTCGGCCTCGTACCCCTCGAGCTCGACGTGCAGGATGTTCAACGCGTCCAGCACGTCCTTGATCAACGACAGCTGGCTGCGGAACTCGTCGGGCGTCTTCGCCCTGTTGGCCTTGTACTCGGTGTAGACGTCGCTGCGGAACGTCTTCCGGCCCACGTCGAAAGCCACCGCGATGTGCGTCGGCTGCTCGTCGCGGATCATGTTGATCAGCATCGACGTGAAGCCGTACACCGCGTTGGTGGTCTGCCCCGTCTTGGTGGAGAAGTTCTCCGGTGGCAGGGCGTACCAGGCCCGGTAGGCCAGCGAATGGCCGTCGAGCAGGAGCAGGCGGGACCCGGTCGTGGGGGTGTCGGTAGCAGCCACGGTGCGACTCTAGTCCCGGCCACCGACAGTGCTGGCAGGTACGTTGGGTCGGCGGGCGGTTGAATCTCATTCCTTGGAGAACTGCATGACTGATCAGCTGGATCCGACCAAGTTCACCTCGAGCTTGGCGGTGAAGATGGGGATCGAGATCACCGAGGCGACCGCCGAACGCTGCGTCGGGACGATGCCGGTCGAGGGGAACACCCAGCCGTACGGCGTCCTGCACGGGGGCGCGTCCTGCGTGCTCGCCGAGACGCTCGGCTCGTTCGCCTCCGCCGTCCACGCCTGGCCCGACCGGATCGCGCTCGGCGTCGACATCAACGCCACTCACCACCGCGCCGTCACCTCGGGCAAGGTGATCGGCGTCGCCACGCCGCTGCACCTGGGCAAGAGCGTGGCGAGCTACCAGATCGCGATCACCGACGAGGAGGGCCGCCCGGTCTGTACGGCCCGCCTCACCTGTTTCCTCCGCCCTGCCCCGACTAGCCAGCAGTGACCTCGTCCAGGAAGAGGTAGTCCGCGAGGTCGTGCGTCCGGGTCTTCGTCACTTGGACCCGGACGTAGCGGGCACTCGTCGCCGCGAACGACACGTCGAACCAGCCCCGGTCCGGCGTCCAGGTCGCACCGCGGGCCGTCATCGTGACCGGGCTGTCCCCGGTCCAGACGGCCACCCGGTTCGGCCCGTAGTCGTGGCCGCCGTCGTCGAAGCGCTGCAACCGTACGGTCCCGACCGTGCGGCTCGCCCCGAGGTCGACGAGCAGGTCCACGGTGACGCCGGCACCGGCGGTCGCCAGCCGGTACGCGTACCCGTGCCCGTCGCCGTACCCGCCCGCGACCACGCCGTTCGTCGACTCGGTCCCGTTGGTGTCCGGGTACGCCGCATCCGTCGACGCCGGCAGCGACTTGGCGTACGGGCGGTTCAGCGCGACGTTCGCGCCCGACCCGTCGAGCACCTGCACCTCGTCGACGAACAAGTAGTCGGCGAAGTCGCCCGTCCTGGTCTTGGTGAGCTGCACCTTGACGTACCTCGCGGTGACCGCTGTCGCGAGCTCGAACCAGGTCCCGTTGGCCGTCGTCGTCTCCCGGATCAGCGGTAACGCGAGCGGCGCGTCGCCGGCGAAGACCCTCACGTTCGCCGGCCCGTAGTCGTGCCCAGCGCTGTCGGTGTACTTCGCCACCTTGACCTGGCTGAGCGTCTTGGCGGCGCCGAGGTCGACGAGGAGGTCGAGCGTGATCGTCTGCCCGTTCGCCGCGAGGTGGTAGCCGTACCCCTTCCCGTCGACGTAGCCGCCGGCGATCACGCCGTCGGTCGACTCGGTCCCGCCGGTGTCCGGGTAGGCGGGATCGGTCGGCGCGGGATGGGCCTTCGCGTACGGTCGCCCGGCGGCCTGGTTCTGCCCGGCCGCCGCGTACACCTCGATCTCGTCGAGCAGCATCGCGCCCGCATCGCCGCCGTACGTCTTGGCGAACGTCAGCCGCACGTACCGCGCCTGGACCGGCGAGAAGCCGAACTCGTACCAGATCCCCGAGCGTCCGAGCGGCGCGAACTGCTGTCCACGTTGGGAGAACGTGGTTCCGTCCGTGCTGGTGGAGATGCGCACGTTGCCGGGCCGGTACGCGACGTACTCCTCGTACGCGTGCACCGCCGCGCTGTCGACCTCCTGCGCCGAGCCGAGGTCGATCGTCACGTCGACGGTCCCGGTCGGCGACTGGTAGCCGTACGTGCGCCCATCGTCCCAGGCGTCGGCGAGCACGCCGTCGGTGGACTCGATTCCCGAGTCGGGCTTGTTGTTCGGCGTCGAGGACAGGCTGTACGTCTTGCCGCCGGCCGCGTTCGCCTTGGCCAGTGCGGCGCCGGCCACCTCGAGCGACGTCAGCGAAGGTGTCCCCGCTGCCGTCTCGATGCGTACGTACCGCGCCTTGCCGTTCAGCCCGACGAAGTCCGTCCCGCCGTCGGTCGGACCGGTCACGTACGCGTCCGTCCAGCGCGCGCCGTCGTACGACTGCTGGACCTTGTAGCCGACGCCGGCGCTGCCCCACCGGAGCTTGACGCCGTCGAGCTGTGCCTGCCGGCCGAGGTCGACGCGCAGCCACTGGGTCCCGGTGCCGGGCTGCCAGGCGGTGCCGTCGTTTCCGTCGACGGCGGCCGCGCCGTTGCCGGCGGACGCCGTCGTCGCGGCGTTGCGGGCGAGGTCGGGGTTGATCGGCTTGCCAGCCGCCGCGTCGAGCGCGAGTGCGCGGATCCGCTGCATGTACGCGGTGTCCGGCGTGTACTTGTCGTTGCGCTGCATGAGACTCGTGGCGAGACCGCGCGCGAGACCTTGGTCGGCGATCTTCGCGAGCACCTCGTAGTCCTCGGCGCCGTCGCGCAACGCCTCGTACCTCGGCGACACCTCGACGGTCTTCCGGGCCCGGTCCGGGTAGACGATGTGGCCGTCGCCCTTCGGATCCTGGGCATCGGTCTCGTACTGCCAGTTGTTCATCGCCCAGTGCAGGAAGCCGGTCGCGCCGCGGCTGTACGCGCTCCACCCCATCAGCCGTTGGTTCCACTGCGGCTGGTCGATGAGCCTGTTCAGATAGTTGCCGCGCGGGATCTGGCAGACGTAGTACCAGAGCTCCTTGCCCTCCGCGCGCTTCTGGTCGAAGAACGCGCGGTCCGCGTCGTACGCGTCGGTCTGCGGAATCATCAGGTCGGTGAAGTCGATGATCTCCTTGTGGGCGGCGAGGTTGAAGACCGCGTCGCCGAGCTTGACGTTCGACCAGTTCTGCCGGATGCGTCCGGCGAGGCCGCGCCAGTTCGACACCGCGTCGAGCTGAGGCTCGTCGCTGACGTGGGTCCAGAAGATCGACTCCCAGCCCTTGGCGCGGATGTGGTCGCGCAGCGCGGGGAAGAAGCGGTCGATCCAGTTCAGGCCGGCGGTGGAGTTCCACTGCACCCACTTGCGCTTGCCGGCGGTGTCGAGGGTCTCGATGTTGAAGCCGGCGATGCCGCCCCCGTTGAAGCCGCCCATCCAGAAGCCCTCGAGCCGCTTGACGACACCGCGGCTGATCATGAACTCGACGACCTCGTCGAACCTGGCCCAGTCGAACGTGAAGCTGCCGTCGGCGTTCTGCTTGGATCCTGAGTCCATCAGGTGCCGGACGATCGGGATCGCGAAGTCGTTCGTCCTGTACTGCTTCATCATCTTGGCGACGTTGTCCATCAGCTCGTACCACTCGGGGCTGTAGCGCGAGAACCCGTAGTAGAGGTCGACGGTGTCGCCGCGGCCTTCGTCCCAGGAGATGGCGCCGGTGAACAGCTGCCACAGCGCGACCGTGTACGTGCCGTCCTTGGAGTCTGGGAGTGTGACGTTGCGGAGGTCGACGGTCAGCGGCACGGCGAACGAACCCTGGTTGGTGTCGACGGTGACGGTGCCGTTGTAGACGCCGGCGGCGGCTTCCTTCGGCGCGAACGCGCGGATCCAAATGGACTGCGTCGTGCTGGGGGCGACGTCCTTGGCGGTCTCGTTCGTCAACCGGTCCGGGTAGTCGCCCGCGCCGGTGCGGATCAGCGGGTAGACATTGTTGGAGTTGCGGTTGAGGCGTTGGTAGTCGACGAAGTTGTAGGCGAGGTTGCTCGCCGCGATGCTGCCCGCTTGGCCGTTCAGCGCGCTGAACGTGACGCCGGTGATGCGGTAGGCGTCTGGCCGGCGGAGGACGATCTGGGCGGCCTCGAACTCGTTCCGGGCCAGGTCCAGTTTGATCGCCGACCCGGCGTCGCCGGACGGTAAGGAGTCGCGGAAGACCGAGGCGTACGCGGTCTCGGTCCAGACGCCCTCCTGGAACGCCTGGGCCTCGGCGGCGGGCTCGGTCACGAACAACGTGGTGATGCCGAGAGCAACGGAGAACAACCCTGCGAGCAGCCGACGCATCGTCGATCCCTCCTCGAACGGGCGGAAGTGGTCAACGATTACCGTCGAGCGACGTGTCCGTAAAGGAAATCGACCAGACCACTGGTCTGAGCGGCCTTGTTCCAGGGATCTCGGTCTAGAAGCCGAGATCACTGGAACAAGTCGCGTGGCCTCAGGAAGCCCCGGCACTAGCCCGTGCTAGCGACGAACTTCGCTGCCACCTCCGTTCCTCGGTCGGCGGGGGTCTCCCACTTCGAGGCCTCGGGCGTCGCTTCCCAGGCGGCGAGGTCGAGGAGGCCGAGGCCGCGGCCGTAGCCGGCTTCGTCGGAACGCAGGCTCACCATGTACGCGAGCCAGCGACCGTCGGGGCTGACGTTGGAGTTGGTCGCCTTCCACGTGTGGTCGCCCGGCATCGACGTCATCCGCACTCGTCGCCCTGACCCGTCCAGCGCCAGCTTCCACAGGTCCCGCGGCGGCATCAGCGGCCACGGGACGTCGCACGACGACTCGAGGCAGATGTAGTCGCCCGACGGGAAGATTCCCTCGCACTCGTTGTGCACCATCGGCTCGCTGACGTACGTCCGGAACTCCGCATCCTCCAGGCGGCATCCCCGCACGCACACAGCGCGGAGCGGGCAGCGAGTCTCGCGGTGAGTACTCCGCGAAGACCACCTCCGAGTCCCCATGCCGGAAGTCCTGTGGCTCGGGCCGCATCCCACGCACCCGGTAGAACACCGAGTCCGCACCCAGCGACGGCCCGTCGTCGCCGTACGAGATCGACGTGACGTGACACTCGAACACGTCGTCGCCACCCAGCGAAGGGTCGTTGCGCCCGCTCACCGCGTACGTGAGCTTCGGCTCCAACGTCGACACACCGCAGCCCTCGAAGATGCGGCGCCCGAGCGGCTTCGGCGGATAGCGCAGGTTCTTGTCCAACACCCACAGCTCGGACTCGACGTGCCGCGAGACGTCCCGATCGACAAAGCGCCGCGGCCCGATCAACAGGTAGTCACCGTTCGACAGGATCAGCACCCGGAGGAACGCGTGATGCGACCCGAGCCCCGCCGTCAGATTGCGCACCTCACCGGTCGCGACGTCGAGCTCGCACGCATCGCCGTAGTTCGTCTCGATGAACGCGATCCTGCTGCCATCGGCCGACCAGTAAGGCCGTTCGCCGTACTCGAGCAGCTTGCTGTGCAGTGGCGGCGGATCGTCGAGGACATGCGGAACGGTCGCGCGTTCGTTAGGCACCGCTGATCATCCCTTCTGCCGAAGCACGTGGTACGGCTGGTTGGCGAACGTCGCGTCCAGGCCAGGAACGATCCACGCGTCCTGACCCGACCGCAGCGTGAAGAAGTAGACGAGCGCGTACACCGAGTTGGTGTACGAGGCGGGAATCGTCGCCTCGAGCCGATCACCGACACGAGTCATCGCGACCGTCTCGAAATCCTCGCCCTGGTTGAGATGCCGATAGTGCAGCACCGCCTCGCCACCGAAGCCGTCGAGCAGGAGCCGGACCGGCTCACCCGGCGCGAACGGGGTTGGCGGAACGTGTGACACGGACGGCGCGGGACCACGCGGCGGCAGGCTCGGGATCTCCGGCACCGTCGGGGTTCCCTCGGCTTTCGCCTTGTCCAGCAGTCGTTCCATGGCGCCGAGGTCCGCCTCGATCGCGGGTAACCGGTCGGACCAGTGCCCGTGCTCCGACCGGAGATCGCCGAACGTCAGGTCGTCGCGATAGACCCCCGTCACGTCGGCGACCCCGGCGTACGCGTCCCGCGCGCGGCGATACTCGTCGACCGCGTCGACGAGCTGCGATGCGTCCTTCGTCCGCTCGAACAGCGCATACGCGCGCCCTGCCCGGAACTTTCCGGCGAAGAACCTGGCCAGCCCGGCCTGCGCCATGACATCCACGGCAAGCCGCCGGAACGCCGGTGCCACCGGATCGTCGACCTCCTCGCGCGCGTTGTCGAGCTGCCGTTCGGCCACCTCCGCGAGCGCATCGAGCCAGGAGGCCACCTCGTCGGGCGTGTACCTGCCATCGCGCCGACCGGCGAGGAGATCGTCGGCGTAGGAGTCGATGTTCGCGAACATCGTCGGGTCGAACGAGCTCACGCCACCGAACGTCGTCGGAGCAGCGGTGTCGCGTTCGTAGTGATCGGCGTTCGGACCGCCCGGAAGGATCGGCATGTTGACGTACATCTCCGGCCAGTAGCCGTTGTTGGACGCGCCGAGCCCGTGCACGGTGGTGACCAGCGGCAGCACGCGGCTGGCCGCGCCGAGCGACTTCTCGACCGAGTCGGCGGCCGCGCCGTACTCGGCCCGAAGGAACCGCCGCCAGCCCGCGGGAGCGGCGTCGGGATCGTAGAGCAGCCGTCCCCACAGCCGGTACGTGTAGCGGTATTTCCGCCAGTCCTTGCCCTCCAGCCGCAGCGCCGCGTCGGCGTACGGGTCGCGCCCGTCGAGCGTGCCGGTGCCCTTTCGGCCTTTGAACGTGAGAGGTTCGCACAGTTCGATGCCGACGGCACCGCCCAGGGTTCCGAGTCGCCCGTAGCCGGCCGCGAGCGTCGGGTCTCCCCACAACAGCACCTTCTGCGTGCCCGGCCAGATCCGGAACAGCAGACCGAAATCGCTTCCCTCACGGAGAAAATCGCCGTACCCGTATCGCGTGAAGCGCCGCTGGTGCGCGGTGATCGCCATCAGCCCCGTGCCAGGCTCCTTCGTTGCCTTCTCGCGCTCGCGAATCGTCGTCTGGTGGTACGGCAGCCCCTGATGCTCGGCCCAGTACTTCGCCGACACGAGCACCGGACCTCCACTGGCGCGAGCGATCTCCAGGTGTCCCTCGTCGACTCCCTTGGAGTGCATGTCGAGCTCGACCGTACGTCCCACCTCCGGCAGGCGGCCCATCACCACACGCCAGAAGTCGTGGCCTGGTTCGGGAACGCCGCCCTCGTAGTGCACGCGAATCGTGACGCCGGCGATCGACGGGCAGGCACGCAGCAGCTCCTTGAGCGCGGAGCCGCAGTACTCGGCGTGCGTCTCCGGCGTGAGGCCCTCGATCGGGTACGTCGGATGGGAGCCGTCGCCCTGGTCGTACGCGTGGTTCCACAGCCCGAGCTGGAAGTGGATGCCGCGTCGCTTCGCTTCGTCGCTGGCGAAGCGCACAGCATCCAGGTTGCGTGCTCGTTCCTCGTCGGACAGTCCGGCCGGGCGAACGTCGAAGCCGGGAACGTCGAGCAGGAACGGGTACGGGAAGCAGAGGTAGTTGTCGTTCGCCGGGTGATGCCCGTAGTTGTAGGCCATGCCGAACGCCAGGTGGATCCGGTTCACCCGGTTCGTGGCGAGCTCGGTGAGGTACTCGGTCCAGAACTCCTGGTCATAGAGCCACGGCTTGTCCTCGACCTCGCAGGAGAACGAGCGCAGGATGCTCCGCACGGCCGTCGCCGCATGCTCGCTGGCCGCTTCGACGGCGCGCAGCTCGGCCAGCGGGTCGTCGGCGTACGTGACGCGGTCGGCGAGCTCGGCGACGCCGTACGCGAGGCCACGCGGATCGGACGCCGTCACGACGATCGTGCTCGCGTCGGGCCGGGCGAACGTGAACCCCTCCGCGCCCAGCGCCGAATCCTCCCGCAGGTCGAGGGAGATCAGGACGTCGACGTCGTCGTCGACCACCTGGACGCCACCTTGCCGGAGCGCGTCGGTCAGCTGCTGGACTGCCCACGCCGCTGGATCCGTGAGGTCGTCGCCCTCGATCAGTACTCGTCCCGGACTGCTTTCGCTCATGCGTGTCCTCTCAGGCGTTCGCCAGCATGCGTTCGGATTCGGCGAAGAACTGCTCGGCGCCGGCCGGGATGGCGACCTTGCCGAACGCGATGTCCTCCGCGATGCGGGTGAGAAGCAGGGCGATCTCGCCGGCACCCTTGGGTGGAAGGTCCGGCGGCGAGTCGGTGTACTTCTTCGTGACGAGGTCGCTGAAGTCGAGCATCTGGCGTTCCATCACGTCGAGATCGCTCTTGCGCAGGTAGTCCTGCACTTTCTTCGACGGCGGCGGACCGCTCTCCAGCCCGTAGCCCTTGGCGACCTCGAGATCCGTCACGAGCGTGCCGATCGTCTGGGCGCCCTCGTCCTTGTGCTTGGAGCGGGCGAAGATCGACAGCATGCTCGGTGCGCTGAAGTACTGGATCCGTTTGCCGTTGGAGGGCGCGACGAGCAGAACGAGCCGGTGGTCGATGAGGCCGGTGAAGTTGATGCTCGCGTCGGAGTTGATCAGGATGATCGCCGCGCTGCCCTTGACCAGTGGGCTGTTCTGCACGCCGCCCTGGTAGGCAGCCTGGATGTTGGCCGGCACGCACGCCTTGGACTGGCGTAGCGCGGCCCAGTACTCGAACCACTCGATCAGGTCCTGCTTCTGCAGGGAGATCTTGTCGTTCTCGTAGATGGAGCCGCCGCGCTCGCGGACGAACAGCTCGAGATAGCTGAGCTTCCCGGAGCCGTCCTCGCTGCCGTAGAAGTTCCCGCCGACGGCGTCGCGGATCTGCTGCGCGAACTTGCCGAACCCGTCCCAGCTCCAGGTGTCCGCGGGAGGCTTGAGCTTCACCTTGTCCAGGACGTCCTGGTCGACGAGGACGGCAGGGATCGTCATGCCGCGCCCGATGCCGTAGAGCTTGCCGTCCACCCGCCCGAGGTCGACGTAGTTCTTGTCCATCTGGGACAGGTCCATCTGTTCGGCGTAGTCGTCGAGCGGCGCGAGGACGTTACGGCCGGCGTACTCGTTGAGATACGTCCGGTTCATCGAGAAGACGTCGGGTGCGTTGCCGCCGGAGACCTGTGTGGCAAGGCGATTCCAGTACGAGTCGTAGTCGGTGTACTCGGACTTGAAGGTCAGGTTCGGATAGGCCTTGACAACGGCGTCAACCCCAGCTTGCTGCCGCTTGTGGGTCTCGGCGGAGCCCCACCAGCTGATCCGCATCTGGACCTTGCCACCGCTGGCCGGTCCTCCTCCGCCGCTCTGGTTCAGGCAGCCGGTCAGGCCGAGGGCCGCCAGCCCGCCTCCGACGGTCAGGAGCCGTCGCCTCGTCAATCTTCGGTTCAGGTTGGTGGTCACGTGGCACTCCTTTCGGAACCGCGATGCTCAGCCGCGCAGTCCGGTCGTGGAGATTCCTTCGACGATGCGGCGCTGGAAGAAGAGGAACACGAGGAACGTGGGTACGAGGGAGACGACCGACATGGAGAACAGCGGGCCCCACGCCGTTCCGCCCATGGAGTCGAGGAACATCCGCAGGCCGACAGGCACGGTGTAGAGGCCCGGGTCGGTGAGGTAGATGAGTTGGCTGAGGAAGTCGCCGTACGTCCAGATGAACGTGAAGATCGCCGTGGTCACGAGGGCGGGGGTGAGCAGCGGGAGGATGATGCGGAAGTAGAAGCGCACCGGTCCGCAGCCGTCGACCGACGCGGCGTCGTCGAGCTCGCGCGGGATCGTACGGATGAACTGCACCATCAGGAAGATGAAGAACGCGTCCGTTGCCAGGAACTTCGGCACGATCAGTGGGAGGAACGTGTTTACCCAACCCATGTTGAAGAACACGACGTACTGAGGGATCAACGTCGCGTGGTGCGGCAACATGAGGGTGGACAGCATGATCGCGAACCAGAGCTTCTTGAACCGGAAGTCGATCCGTGCGAACGCGTACGCGGCGGCCGAGCAGGCGACGATGTTGCCGATGACCGCGCCGACCGTGACGATGATCGAGTTCGTCAGGTAGGCGGCGAACGGGTGGCCGGATCCCGACCATCCCTCGACGTAGTTGGCGAAATCCAGCGTTCGCGGCATCAGGCCGAGGTGGGTGAAGATCTCGTTGTCCGGCTTGACCGAGCTGCTGACCAGCCACAGCAGCGGGTAGATCATGATGATGGCGGCGCCGATGAGCAGGGTGTGGAGCAGGAGGCGCTTCGGGTGTGGTCTCATCGTGGGTCCTCACGTTCTTTCGTCGCCGTAGAAGACCCAGAACCTCGACATGACGAAGTTCACGGCGGTGAACGCGGCGATGATCGCGAGCAGTACCCAGGCCATCGCCGAGGCGTAGCCCATGCGGAAGTTGCCGAATCCTTCCGTGTAGAGGTAGAGCGTGTAGAACAGGGTGGAGTCCGACGGGCCGCCGGTGCCGCCGCTCACGATGAACGCGGACGTGAAGGACTGGAACGCCTGGATCACCTGCAGGACGACGTTGAAGAAGATGATCGGCGTCAGCAGCGGGAGCGTGATGCTTCGGAAGCGCCTCAACGGGCCCGCGCCGTCGACGGCGGCGGCTTCGTACAGCTCTTGGGGAATCTGTCGCAGCCCGGCGAGGAAGATCACCATCGGCGAGCCGAACTGCCAGACGCTCAGCACGACGAGCGTGTAGAGCGCGGTGTCCGGCGTGGAGATCCAGTCGCGTCCTTCGATGCCGAACCAGCCCAGGACGTTGTTGACTAGTCCGTTCTGGTCGAAGACCTGTCGCCAGACGACGGCGATCGCGACGCTTCCGCCCAGCAGGGAGGGGACGTAGAAGAGCGCGCGGTAGACGTTCAGGCCCTTGAGGCCACGGTTGAGGAGGACGGCGAGGAGGAGGGCGAAGGCGAGTTGGAGGGGGACGGACGTGACGACGTAGGTGAACGTGACCTGAAGCGACTTGAGGTAGCGCGGGTCGCGGGCGAACATCTCGACGTAGTTGCCGAGTCCGACCCACTCCGGTCGGGTGAACAGGTCGAACTTGGTGAACGAGAGATAGAGCGAGGCGACCATGGGGCCAGCCGTCAGCAGGCCGAGGCCGACGAACCACGGCGCGAGGAACCCGTAGCCGACCGCGTTCTGTCGGCGGCGCCTTCTTGATCCCGTGGTCGAACGGCGAGAAACCGCTTTCTGCCGAGCTGTCGCTTGTTCGCGTCGACTTGGCTCGGAGTCGTAACCCGCCTTGAGGTGAGGGCATGACCGTCTCGCCTTCCGGGCGTCATGGCCCGTGGAGCGAATTTCGTGATGCGGAAATAAGATTTCACTTTCGACGTTAAGACTGAGCGCGAGTGTGGTCAATGCGTGTTCACGTTGGAGGAAGCATTGACCGAAGCTGGTCGGCTGAGCTGCTGGCGGCTTACCAAGAAGGCCCTACCACGTAGGCGTGCGCTGGCCGCGTGATCATGATCGTGGTCATGAAGCCGGACCGGTCGTATACGCCGGTTTGCCTTCATGATCACGATCATGATCACGGCGAGGGCGGTCAGGGTCAGGTGGGGAGGCCGGTGGAGCGGAGTTGGTCGCGGATCGCTGGCCAGTTGGGGGCGAGCTCGGCGGCGGGGTGGTGGCCGACGGCGCGGTCTTTCAAGCCGCTCGACGTCGCGATGCACACGACCGGTCCGTCGCCGAGCTCGGCTGCCACCGTGCGGTAGCCCGCGAGGCCGGCGGCGCTCGACAGTTCGTACCAGAGACCCGCGTGCGCGAGCGTCTCCGCGGCCGAGCGCAACTCGGCGTCGGTCGAGGTGAGCGGCGCGCCGCCGCTGTCGCGGACGGCGACCAGGGCGCGGTAGCCGCTTACCGGTGAGGCGATCGAGTACGCGTCGTTCGGCGCAACGTCGACCCGGCCGGTCGGCGTGCCCGCGGCGAACGCGGCCGCCAGCGGTGCTCCGGCACGCGACTCGCAGGAGAACATCCGCGGCGCCCGCGCCGTGATCCCGAGCCGCCGCAGTTCGACGAACCCCTTCCACACCCCGTACACCAGTTCCCCGTAGCCAGTCGGCACGAACACCGCCGCCGGCACGTCGCCGAGGTCCGACACGATCTCGTACGCGATCGTCTTGTACCCCTCCGGCCCGAACGGGTGGCCGGTGTGCGTGACCGTGAGGTTGCTGACCGGGTGCAGCCCGAACTCGTCGACCACCCGCCGCATCAGCGGCCAGCGCGCCTCGGCCGGCACCGGCAGCACGATCGCCCCGTACGCATGGAGGAACGAGTCCACCGCGGGCGGCATCCCCGCGGACGCGAACACGACGCAGGCGAGCCCGGCCCGCGCGGCGTACGCTGCCGCCGACGCGCCGTGGTTGCCGGACGACGCGACGACGATGCCCGGCGCGCCGAGGTGCACCGCCGCGCTGACCGTGCAGCGGTTGAGCCGGTCCTTGTGGCTCCACGTCGGGTTGCGCGACTCGTCCTTGACGTACAAGCCGTCGCCGACCTCGACGAGCGGCGTGCCGCCCTCCCCCAGGCCCGGCGCGGTGAGCGGCGGCAGTAGCGCCGCCCACCGGTCGAGCCCGGATCCCCTTGCAGGACTGACAAAATCGCCAGCAGGCAGCTCGTCGTAGGCATAGTCGACCTCGAGCGGGTACGCGACCTCGTCGGTGCTCGTGCCCGGACACCCGAGCGGTGAGCGGCGGCCAGAGCGGATAGGTGAGGGCCGGGTCGCCGAGCGACCGTTGCACACGAGCCAACGAAGCGGTCATGGCCGACGACCCTAACGGCCGAGGTGGGTTAAGGGACGTACCTCGCCATCGCGAAGTCGCTGCCGCTGACCCCGTACGACTGGCCGCCGACGACGACCCGCCCGTCCGACTGCACCGCCATCCCGTAGCCGTAGTCGTAGTCGCCGACCGCGGTGTGGACGAGCTCCGCGAGCGCGCCGCTCGCCCCGTACCGAGCGACCGCGAAGACGAGCTGGCCGGCCACCGACGTCCAGCCGGCGACCAGCACCCCGCCGTCGGATCGAAGGGCCAGGTCCAAGGCGCTGTCGTTACTGCCAGCACCATTGACGTCGGTCTGGACGACGCCGCCGATGCCGAACGTGGTGTCGGGCGTGCCGTTCGCTTTGTACCGCGCGACGGTGAGGTCGTTGTTGCCGCCGGTGAGGGACGCACCCGACTCGCCCGCGACGACGATCCGGCCGTCGGACCGGACGGCGAGGTCGTACACCCGGGACCGGCCGGACGACACGTTCGTGATCGTCTTCCCACCGCTGCCGAACGACGTGTCGAGCGCACCGGCTGCGGTGAGACGGACCAGACCGAACTCCCAGCCGATCATCCCCCGCCCGTAGTCCCGCCCCGCGTTGCCACCGACGACGATCCTGCCGTTCGACTGGATCGCCACGGCGTACGCGAGGTCGAACGGCCGGTTGGTCGGATCCATCGCGCTCACCGAGGTGAGCGCGATCCCGCCGCCGCCGAACGTCGAGTCGAGCGTCCCGTTCGCGAGGTACCGAACGGTGGCGAACTGCCAGCCGACCGCCGTCGAGTACGCCCCGCCGGCGACCACGATCCGGCCATTCGACTGCAGCGCGACGGCGCGGGCGCCGCCGATAGTGCTGCTGTACAGGTTGGTCAGCACCTTGCCGCCGGTGCCGAACGTCGAGTCGAGCGTCCCGTTCGCCAGGTACCGGACGGCCGCGAACCGATAGTTGAAGCCGCTTCCGGAAAGTCCGACGACCACGAGCTTGCCGTCGGACTGCCGCGCCAGCGCGGTAGCGATGTCGTCCTGGCCGCTGCCGCTGACATCCGTCGTCACCTTGCCGCCCGTACCGAACGACGGATCCAGCGCGCCGTTCGCGACGTAGCGGACCAACGCGAAGTCGCCGGTGCCACCCGACGGCGTCGACCACCCCGCTGCGACGATCGCGCCGTCCGGCTGGACGAGCACGTCGTTTGCGGCGTCCACGCTGCCCGGTCCGCCGAGGTCGGTCAGCACGGCTCCGCCGGTGCCGAATGTCGAGTCCAACGAGATGGCGGCGCTCGCCGCGGTCGGCGTCAGCAGGATCGCCACGCCGACCACGGCCGAAGCCGCGAGGAATCTCGCCCGCATGCCCATGGCCTTGGCCCCCCAAGATCGATGGGTTACAGCGTTGCACGCGGCGAGGGGCGACGTCCGCGGATCGTCGAACGCCGTCCGGTCCCTACCGAAACTTCCGCGACACGCCTCTATGCACCGAGATACGTCCGTAGGTGCTGGGCTGTCAGCGACCCGCCCGAACTCACCAGGTCGTGCGGTGTCCCGGTGAACACGATCTCGCCGCCATCGTGGCCGGCGCCCGGACCGAGGTCGATGATCCAGTCCGCGTGCGCCATCACCGCCTGGTGGTGCTCGATCACGATCACCGAGTTGCCGGAGTCGACCAACCGGTCCAGCAGCGCGAGCAGCTGGTCGACGTCGGCGAGGTGCAGGCCGGTCGTCGGCTCGTCGAGGATGTACGTCGCGGACTTCTCCGCCATGTGGATCGCGAGCTTGAGCCGCTGCCGTTCGCCGCCGGAGAGCGTGTTCAACGGCTGGCCGAGCCGGACGTACCCAAGGCCCACATCGCCGAGCCTGTTGAGGATCGTTCGCGCCGGACCCTTGGCGAAGAACTCGCGCGCCTCGGCCACCGACATCGCCAGCACCTCGGCGATGTTCTTGCCGTTCAGCTCGTAGGTGAGGACCTTCGCGGTGAACCGCTTGCCCTCGCACTCCTCGCAGATCGACGCGACACCGGCCATCATCGCGAGGTCGGTGTAGACCAGTCCGATCCCCTTGCACTTCGGGCAGGCGCCCTCGGAGTTGGCCGAGAACAGCGCCGGCTTCACGCCGTTCGCCTTGGCGAACGCCGACCGGATCGGGTCGAGCAGACCGGAGTACGTCGCGGGGTTGCTCCGCCGCGAGCCGCGGATCGCCGACTGGTCCACGACGATGACCTCGGGCCGTTTCGCCAACGAGCCATGGATCAACGAGCTCTTGCCAGATCCCGCGACGCCTGTGACCACCGTGAGAACGCCGAGGGGAACGTCCACGCTCACGTTCTTCAGGTTGTGCAGATCGGCGTCCTTGATGGAGACCTGGCCAGCCGCCTCGCGGATGGTCTCGCGGAGCCGCGCCCGGTGGTCGAGGTGCCGGCCGGTCAACGTGTCCGACTTGCGGAGGCCGGGGACATCGCCGGTGAAGCAGATGTGTCCTCCGTCGGAGCCCGCGCCCGGTCCGAGGTCGACGACGAAGTCCGCGATCTGGATCGTCTCGGGCTTGTGCTCGACGACGAGAACGGTGTTTCCCTTGTCCCGTAGGCGAAGCAGCAGCTTGTTCATGCGCTCGATGTCGTGCGGGTGCATGCCGACCGTGGGCTCGTCGAACACGTACGTGACATCGGTCAGCGCCGAGCCGAGGTGCCGAATCATCTTCACCCGTTGGGCTTCGCCGCCGGACAACGTGCCGGACTCGCGATCCAGGCTGAGGTAGCCGAGGCCGATGCCGACGAGACTGTCGAGCGTCTCGCGCAGCGAGCTGAGCAGCGGGGTGACCGACTCGTCGTCGATGCTCTGGCAGAACTCGGCGAGGTCGTTGATCTGCATGGCCGAGCACTCGGCGATGTTCTTGCCGTTGATCTTGGCGGAGAGCGCCGCCTCGTTCAGCCTGGCGCCGTGGCAGGACGGACAGGACGCGAACGTCACCGCGCGATCGACGAACGCACGCATGTGCGGCTGCAGCGCGTCCTTGTCCTTGGACGAGTAGATGCGCCGGACCTTCACCAGCAGGCCCTCGTAGGTGAGGTTGAAGTCCGCCAGCTTGATCTTGGTCGAAGGCAGGTTGAGGAACTTGTCCCACTGGTCGTCGGTGTAGTCCTTGAGCTTCGTGTCCTTGTCGAAGAACCCCGAGTCGGCGATCGTGCGCCAGTACCAGGTGCCGACGTCGAACTGCGGAACGGTGATCGCGCCCTCGTTCAACGACAGCTCGCGGTCGACGAGCTGGTCGAGGTCGATCGTCGAGACCTTGCCGAGGCCCTCGCACTCCGGGCACGCGCCCTCGGGCAGGTTGAAGCTGAACGCGCCGGAGGTACCGACGTGCGGGACGCCGATCCGGCTGAACATGATCCGCAGCAGCGTGTGCGCGTCGGTCGCGGTGCCGACGGTCGAGCGGGAGTTGGCGCCCATCCGTTCCTGGTCGACGACGATCGCCGCCGACAGATTGTGCAGCGCGTCGACGTCCGGGCGGCCGACGTTCGGCATGAACGACTGGATGAACGCGGTGTACGTTTCGTTGATCAGCCGCTGGGACTCCGCGGCGATCGTTCCGAACACAAGTGAGGACTTGCCCGATCCGGAGATGCCGGTGAACACGGTGAGGCGTCGCTTCGGGATGTCGACCGAGACGTCGGCCAGGTTGTTGGCCCTGGCTCCTCGGACCTGGATGACGTCATGGCTGTCGGCGGGATTGCTCATCGTTTCCTTAGCAGCTAGAGTCACGAGCCTTATAGCTTACAACGTAAGGAGTTAGTTCGGGTGGTGGTTTTCGCCGGTCAGGGCGAGGCGGAGCGGTCGATGCGGCTGCTCTGGCGCGCGGGAGCATCCGAGCCTCGCACGAGTCCCGGACCCAAGCCCGCGCTGTCCATCGACGACATCATCCGGGTAGCCACCGACATCGCCGATTCCGAAGGCATGGCCGCGCTGTCGATGCGGACGGTCGGCGAGCGGCTGGGCCGGACGGCGATGGCGCTCTATACCTACGTGCCGAGCAAGCGCGAGCTGCTCGATCTGATGTACGACCACCTCCTCTCCGAGCTGCCCTCTTCGTACGACGCCGCTTTGGCTTGGCGTGATGCTGTCACCGCATGGGCGACGGACTGGCGTGCGTTCTATCTGCGGCATCCGTGGGTGCTCCAGATCTCGCAGGCGCGGCCGGTACTCGGGCCGGGCGAGTTCGCCTCGACCGACGCGGCGGCTGGGGTGTTGGAACGTTCCGGCCTGCCGTCGGCCGAGCAGCGTCGGGTGTTCGCGATCGTCATGCACTTCGTCCGCGGCAACGCCTCCTCGGTCGTCGACGCGCGGCAGGCGGCCGTGGCTACTGGGGTGTCGGACGAGGAGTGGTGGAGCTCGCGCGCCTCGCTGCTGGACGAGGTCGCCCCGGACTTCACCACCCGTTTCCCCCGCGCACTGGGCCTGCAGTCCGGCGCGGCCTTCGCCCCCGGGCAGACGTACCTGGAGTACGTCGAGGCGGAGACCGAACGCAGCTTCGCGTTCGGCCTCCACGCTCTGCTGGACGGCATCGCTAGCGCCGAAGCGCTTCGTCCAGCTCACGGATGAGCTCACCGACGCGACCGCCGCCGGGCGGGGCCGCGGGATAGCGCTTCAGCACGGCCACGACCGTAGGGGTCGCGCGCTGTCGTTCGCGCTCGAGGCGCGCGGCGCTGTCTCCGCCCGTCAGCTCGGCGACTCGTACCGCGGAAGCCGCCGCACCGAGGATGTGCTTGACCTGGGTGGAGTTGGCGAGCGCGTGCAGGTACGCCGCTCCCGCTGCCGCCAGCGCTGCCCGCGCCGCCTCGCGCGCGACCTCGGTGTCGGCTTCCTTGGCCGCCCGCATCGCCGCCCAGGCGGTGTCGCGGATCGCCTTCGTCCGCTTGCCGCCGCAGGCGAACGTCCAAGCCTCGTTGACCGCGTCGCGCGGACGGCTGTCGTCGGGGTGGGCCTGCTCGAAGACGTCCAGGACGTCCTGCGCGCACTCGGCCGCGAACGCGGTCACCGCTCTCAGCTCGTCCAGGCTCAGCTCGAAGTCGGCCATCGTTCGCCCTAGGCGTTCGCGACGTGCAGGACCGCGTCGGCCCCGTCGAGCGCCGCGACGTCGATCGGGATGAGCCCCGTCCTCGGGTCGTGGTCGGTACGGACGCGACCCGACCGCACGTCGGTCGAGGTCAGACCCCAGGTCGCGACCTCCTTCTGGAGCAGTCCCTCGTGGGTGTCGGGCTCCGGCTCGCCCAGTCCGAGGGCCTCGCTGCGGCCCAGGCTGCCGGCGACGAAGACGTACTTGTCCCCCCAGAGCGCGGCGACGATCGCGCCGGCGCCGATCCAGCCGAGGTCCATCTCCCCCAGTCGCCATTCGCTGTGGTGCTTCTGCAGGTGGCGGTTGTGGGCGAGCAGGACAGTGCGTCCACGCCTGGCCTCGCGGTCGCGGATCTCGAGCAGGTTCTGGGCCATCAGTCCGTCGCGGAGGCTGAGCAGCCGGTAGATCCGTACGGACTGCTCGGGCTCCTTCTCCGCGCACTGCTTGTGGTAGCGGAGCAGACCGAGACCCGCAGTGAGGCGGATCCTCGCCCGCTGCCATTCGACGGTCTCGACCGCGCTCTCGTCGAGGGAGCTCAGCATCTCCTCGCCGAGCTCACGCAGCCGTTCGGCCTCCGCCGTCGCACCGGGAGAGGCGGCCGGGTCCAGGACCGCCTCGGTGCGGCACCAGCGTTCGTCCGGACCAGCGAGGCTCGCGAGGTCGTGGTCGAGCCCGAGGTAGTCGCAGGCCTGTTCCAGGTACGGCAGCGGGCTGGGCGCGGACATGTTCTCGGTGGCCGCGTCGAAGCCGTGGAACGCCACCTGCTGCTCGGGCGGTCGGCCCTGGTTGTACTCGTGCAGCCAGGCGACGAGCTGTCGGTAGGTGTCGAAGTCGCCGAGGTTGTGGGAGAAGCCGTTGCTCATCGCCTCGTCGAGGCTGCCGATCCCGTTCCGGACGAAGTCGTCGACGGCGAACGCGGCGACGCGGTCCGATTCGATGGCGATCGACCGGACGCCTCGGTCGACCAGCTGGACGAGCAGCTCGATGCGGATCCGGCCAAACGCCGGCTCCAGGTGGGTGGGCTCGCCGAGGGCCAACACGTCGAACTTGGGCGGGAGGAACTCGCGAATGTCCTGGCTCATATGCCTTGATCGTACCGTTGAACAGACAGTTGAGACTTTCTCTTGCGGTGGCTGCGGACGGCTCGCGGTAAAGTCTCAAACCGATGCCCAATCTGAGACCGGCGGACCTGGCTCGGGAGCATGGCCTTTCGACCCAAGCGGTCCGCAACTACGAGCAGGCCGGCGCTCTGCCTCCGGCCGCGCGCACGGCCAGCGGCTACCGCGTCTACACCAGAGTGCACGCCGCGGCGCTCCGTGCCTACCTCGCGCTGATTCCCGCGTACGGGCACGCGGCCGCCGGGCAGATCATGGCGGCCTTGCATCGCGACTCGCTCGACGACGCGTTGCTGGTGATCGACCGCGGGCACCTCCAGCTCCTGCGCGACCGGGAGACGCTGTCCTCGGTACGGGCGGCGATCGAGCAGCTGACCGACGCCTCCCCCGCGGTGGCGGCCGGGCCGCGGACGATCGGCGAGCTCGCGCACCGGCTCGGGGTGACGCCGGCGACGCTGCGGGCTTGGGAAACGGTCGGCATCCTCGCTCCGCGGCGGGACGCGTCGACCGGCTATCGGCTGTACGGGGCGAGCGACGTACGCGACGCCGAGCTCGCCCATCTGCTGCGGCGGGGCGGGTATCTGCTGGAGCACATCGCGACCGTCGTTCAGCAGATCCGTACGGCCGGCGGCACCGAGTCCCTGGCCGCCGCCCTGGCGGACTGGCAGCGCAAGCTCACCGCGCAGGGGCTGGCGATGCTCACCGCTTCGGCTCGACTCAGCGACTATCTGGCCGCCACCCATTGAGCTGACGGTCCGTCAGCTCGCGCACCGCCTCGTGCGCGTACTCCCATGCGTCCCATACCGACCTCCCCCAGCGCCTCAGGACGTCGATGTGCTCGTCCGGGTCGGAGGCGAGCGCGACCTCGAACGCGGTCACGTCGCCGACCTTCGCGGGTGGCTCGAACCGCGGCCACTCGTCGAACTGGTTCGCGAGGTAGCTATGGGCTTCGCGGGCCTGGAGGCCGGTGAAGCCGCGTTCGTACACGAGATAGAGCCCGTTCAGCGCGAACGTGATCCCGAGCGGCGCGGTCTCCGGCCCGATGTGCCGCGCGCGGTACGCGTCGACGCAGATCTCGTGCCAGACGCCGAGCTGGACCTGGTTGAGGGCGGTGTAGGAGACGATCTCGCCGTAGACCTGCCGACACTCCGCCGAGGTGTTGAGGTGGGTGGACGGCGGCGCGGCTGGGTCGGGTGGGAGCGAAACGCCGCATCCTGGACAGTCGATCACGCGGCTCAGCCTAACGGCTCGCGGCTTGTCGGTGGTCGATGCGAACATATGTTCGTGACCTCGAGGGCGACGATCCTGCACGCTGACCTCGACTCGTTCTACGCGTCGGTCGAGCAGCGCGACGACCCACGCCTGCGGGGGAAGCCGGTGCTGGTAGGCGGGGGCGTCGTGCTGGCGGCGAGCTACGAGGCGAAGGCGTTCGGGGTCAAGACCGCGATGACCGGGCGGCAGGCACGCGAGCTGTGCCCGCACGCGATCACGGTGCCGTGCCGGTTCGACGCGTACTCGAAGGCGAGCGACGAGGTCTTCGAGATCTTCCGCAACACCACGCCGCTGGTCGAGGGACTGTCGATCGACGAGGCGTTCCTCGACGTGGGTGGGCTGTGGCGGATCGCCGGGACGCCGCGGGAGATCGCGGAGAAGCTGCGCCGGGACGTGTTCGCCGAGGTGGGGTTGCCGATCACCGTCGGGGTGGCGCGGACGAAGTTCCTGGCGAAGGTCGCCTCGGGGGTGGCGAAGCCGGACGGGCTGCTGGTCGTCGAGCCGGAGGGAGAGCTCGCGTTCCTGCACCCGTTGCCGGTGCAGAAGCTGTGGGGCGTCGGTGCGGTGACCGCGGAGAAGCTGCGGCAGCGCGGGATCGTAACGGTCGGCGACGTGGCCTTGCTGGCCGAGCGCGGGCTGACGTCGATGCTGGGCAAGGCGGTCGGGCATCACCTGTTCGCGCTGGCCAACAACCGCGACCCCCGGCCGGTGACGGTGGGCGTACGCCGGCGGTCCATTGGCGCGCAACGGGCGTTGGGTACTCGACGGAAGCCGCCCGGCGCGGTCGAGGCCGCGCTGGTCGGGCTCGTCGACCGGGTGACCCGCCGGCTGCGCAAGGCCAAGCGCCTGTGCCGAACGATCACCCTCCGCCTGCGCTTCGACGACTTCTCCCGCGCGACCCGTTCGCACACGCTGTCGCGGCCGACGCAGCAGACGGAGAAGATCCTGCACACCTCCCGCGGCCTGCTCGAGCTCGCCATGCCGCTGATCGAACGCCAGGGCATCACGTTGGTGGGGGTGGCCCTGCAGAACCTCGACGACGACGCGACCGTGCAGCTGGAGCTGCCGTTCGACCACGCCAACCTCTCGGCGCTGGACGTCGCGATAGACGACGTCCACGAGAAGTACGGCACGGCAGCCCTGACCCGCGCCGTCCACCTCGGCCGCGACCAACACCAAACCGTGCCGCTCCTCCCCGACTGAGGGCGGTGATCATGTCCGTGATCATGAAGGCGTAGCCGTCCTATACGCCGGTTTGCCTTCATGATCACGTACATGATCACGGGCTGGGTCAGCCCTGCTGCAGGACCTCGCGCAGCTTGGTGGCGAACGGGGCCGGGTTGTCGACGAAGCCGGTGTGGTCTCCCGGGAAGTGGGTCGGGGTCACGCCGAGCTCGTCGGCCAACGCTTGGGACGTTCTGTCGCAGAGCTGGCCCTTCGACTCCTCGCCGATCCCGATCACCAGGCGCGCCGAGCCCGACTTCAACAGGGCGCTGTCCGGGCGGTAGTGGGTGGTGGCGCGCAGCTCGTGGCGGAAGAAGCGCCGCTCCTCCTCGGCGCGGGTGGCGTCGCGTTCGCCGCCGAAGATCATTTCGAAGACGTCGCCGGGCAGCTCGATGTTCGCCGAGGCCAGGAACTCCCGCCACGCACCGGTCGGGTCACCCGCCTCGTACAGATCGATCATCTCCTCGGTCTTCGCGTGCACAGCGGCGGCGTCGGGCACGAGCGAGTTCACCGGCGGCTCGTGCGCGATCACCGTATGGGCCACCCCCGGGTGCTGGGCGGCCAACGCCAGCGCGGTCACGGCGCCGCCGCTGGAGCCGAATACGGCGGCGGGGCCGAGCGCCACGTGGGCGAGCAGCGCTGCCAGGTCGTCGGCCCGCAGCTCCGGCGTCGAGTCCTGGTCGGGGTCGTCCAGCGGGCTGCGGCCGATCCCGCGCGGGTCGATCGTCAGCACGGTGAAGTCCGACGCCAGGTCGTCCGCCAGCGGCGCGAACGCCGAGGCGTCCATCGGCGACGCGACGAGCGCCACCAGCGGGCCGCTGCCCCGCAGCTCGTAGTACTGCTGACCGCCAGCGACGGGGATGGTGCCGCTACGAATCGAGTCGTTCATCGTAGGTCTCCTTCAAAGGTTCAAGGGCGATCCTGCCCTCTCGAACAGTGGGACCGCCGCCGGCAAGGCAGAATCATCGCGTGGGCGAAACTTTCTTCGGGCAAACCGCGGATCCCGACCTCGAAAGCGCCAGATCCGGCGACGACGAGGCGTTCGACCGCCTGGTGGCGCCGCTGCGTCGCGAGCTGCACGCGCACTGCTACCGGATGCTCGGCTCCGTTCACGACGCCGACGACGCGCTGCAGGACGCGCTGATCCGCGCCTGGCGGAAGCTGGACCGGTTCGAGGGCCGCGGCACCCTGCGCTCCTGGCTCTACACGGTCGCCACGCGTACGTGCCTCGACGCCGTCGAACGACGCGAGCGCCGCGCACTGCCGATGGACCTCGGCCCGTCGAGCACCGTCACCGTCCTCGACGACAAGCCCAACACCGAGGTCGCCTGGCTCGGCCCCTACCCCGACGCCAGTCTGGACGAGAACGTCGAGCAACGCGAAGCCGTCGAGCTCGCGTTCGTCGCCGCCCTCCAGCACCTGCCCGGCAACCAACGCGCCGCGCTGCTGCTGTTCGAGGTGCTCGACTTCTCCGCCGCCGAGATCGCCGACGTGATGGACACCAGCACCGCCTCGGTGAACTCAGCCCTCCAACGCGCCCGCAAGCTCGTCGCCGAGAGAGTGCCGACGAGAAGCCAGCAGCAGACGGCGAGGCAGCTCGACGACGCCCGCCTCAAGGAGATCGTCAACGGCTTCGCGGAGGCGCTCGAACGCGGCGACGCCGAGGCGTTCGTCGCGCTGGTCAGCCAGGACGTCACCTGGTCGATGCCGCCGCTGAGCTGCTGGTACCAGGGCCTCGACGCCGTGCTCGAGTTCGCGACGAAGGTCCCGTTCGTCTGCGGCTCCTGGCGCCACGTCGTCACCAGCGCGAACGGCCAACCCGCCATCGCCTGCTACCTGCAGCCGATCGGCGAGGAAGGCCCGCACCGCGCCTGGTCGATCGACGTCCTCACCCTGCGGGACGACAAGATCGCGGAGGTCACCTCGTTCGTCGGCGCCGAGCACTTCACGGCGTTCGGCCTGCCGCCAGAGAGCTAGCCGTTCACGCGGTCCTCACCCGAATGTCGCCCGAACGTGGCAACCTGGCTCGTCATGAAGATCCGTCAGCTCGTCGCCGCGACCGCGATCGCCGCTCTCGGCGGCACCCTCCTGGCCGCGCCCGCCGAGGCGTCGAGCGGTTGGTTCGGGACGAAGGTCCGGTTCGCGACGTTCAACGCCTCGCTGAACCGCGCCGCCGCCGGCCAGCTGGTCGCCGACCTGTCCACGCCGGACAACGCGCAGGCCAAGAAGGTCGCCGAGGTCGTCCAGCTGAACCGGCCCGACGTCCTGCTGATCAACGAGTTCGACTACGTCGCGAACAACGTCGCCGCCGACCTGTTCCGCGAGAACTACCTCGAGCGCTCGCAGAACGGCGCCAAGGCGATCACGTACAGGTACGCCTACACCGCGCCCGTCAACACCGGAGTGCCGACCGGCATCGACCTGAACCGGGACGGCAACCCGAACGGGCCGGACGACGCGTACGGCTTCGGCTTCTTCCCCGGCCAGTACGGGATGCTCGTGCTGTCGAAGTACCCGATCGACAAGCGGGACGTGCGAACGTTCCAGAAGTTCCGCTGGAAGGACATGCCCGGCGCGCTGCTCCCCGACGACCCCGCGACGCCCGCGCCCCACGACTACTACTCCCCCGAAGCGCTGAAGATCTTCCGGCTCTCGTCGAAGTCGCACTGGGACGTGCCGATCGAGATCCGCGACCAGACCGTGCACTTCCTCGTCAGCCACCCGACCCCGCCGGTGTTCGACGGAGCGGAGGACCGGAACGGTACGCGCAACGCCGACGAGATCCGGCTTATGGCGGACTACGTGACGCCGGGGCGCGGCAAGTACATCTACGACGACAAGGGCAAGCGCGGCGGGCTGAAGCGCGGTGCGAAGTTCGTCGTCGCGGGTGACAACAACTCCGACCCGTTCGACGGCGACAGCATCCCGGGTGCGATCCAGCAGCTGCTCGACAAGCCGCGCGTCCAGGACCCCCAGCCGTCGTCGGCCGGCGGCACCGAGGCCGCCGCGCTGCAGGGCGGGGCGAACGTGGGGCACAAGACCGACCCGAAGTTCGACACCGGCGACTTCAGCGACAACGCGCCGGGCAACCTGCGCGTCGACTACGTGGTCCCGTCGACCGGCCTGTACCCGCTCGACGGCGCGGTCTTCTGGCCCACGGCCGACTCGCCGCTGGCAAGGCTGAACGACACCTCCGACCACCACCTCGTCCGCCAGGACATCTGGGTCCCGCGCTGGTAGCACGCGAACCCCTCGGGCACCGCGAGCGTCGTAAGGAGCGGGCCGCCGCCACCAGCGGCGGCGGCCCGGACCTGAGACTGTGAGGCCATGCGCGTTCCTCTCCTGCTCGCTGCCCTGGCGTTCACGGTGTCGTGTTCGCCCAGCATCGTCGTCGAGCAGACCCGAGGCGGACAGCTGAGCGAGGACGGGCGGCCCGGCGCGTGGATCACCGACGACGGGCGCCTCGCGGTGGTCGTCGCCGGGAGCGGTGCATGCCCCACTGAACCGGTCGACGTGACACCCTTCGGTCGGCATCACCTCGTCGTCACAGTCCGGCCTGACGAGCCGATTGGCGGTGGCTGCACCGCGGACCTGACCCCGACGACCAGCGTGATCCGCCTACCCGACGAGATCTCCGCGCCACCGCTGACGGTCGACATCCGCGGCAAGGGGCACGGGGTGCCGTACGCGGTGACCCTTCGCTGACGGTCAGCCCGGCCAGGTGACGTGGACGGTGACGCGTTCGCGGAGCTGCTCGTTCATCAACCACAGCTGGTCGGTCGCCGGCCAGTAGGCCAGGTTCTCGGTGTTCTTCGGTGCCTTCGTCCAGACCGAGGTCGACTCGCCGCCGACGCCGCGATGGAGGCAGCTCGGGTAGTCGACGCCGTCGCCGATGTTGTCCGCGTACTCCGGGCACACGCCGGTGATCACGAAATACCCGCCGACCGCGACCGCGCCCTGCATGCCCCAGACCGGTGAGGCGAAGGCCTCGGTGGCGTGCACCCGGCCGTCCGCACCGAGCAGCGGCAGGCCCGAAGACGACACCGGCCAGCGGACGATCCGGCCGCCGCCGCGGGTTTCGTGCTCGACGGCGACGAACGACGAGCCGGCGCGGTCCAGCGCCAGGCTCGCGAAGCACGGCCGAACACTGGAGACGTTCGCGCACCCACCGCCCTCGTACCAGAACGCACCGGTCTGCGGCAGCGCGAACGCGTGGTAGCGGGCGTGGAACTTCCCGTCCGAGCCCAGCCCGACCTCGGCCGTCGAGGTGTCGGTCCGCCAGATGTGGGTGAGGTCGAACACCCGCAGCACCGAGCCACCGGTCGCGACGACGAGCGTGTTGCCCTTCAGGTAGAGGCCGTGTCCATGGCCGGCGATCGCGGCGAAGTTGCCGTTCGACGTCGGCTCGACGAGCAGCACGTGCCGGTAGCGCAGCGTGGCGAGGTCGAGGAACGACACCCGGATCGCCGAGTCGTCGGAGTAGTGCCAGCTCGCGACGACCTTCGAGCCGTCGACGTCCATCCCCTGCGGGATCCACACGTTGCCCCTCGCGGTCCGGATCGTCGAGGAAGCCCCAAGAGAACATCCGGTCGCCGCCAGACAGACGGTGGCGTGCGGCGAAACTGAGCGATCCGGATCCGCGACAATGAGGGGAGTGTCGTCCTCCCCGTCCGCCCAGCAGAAGCCGCGCGGACCGAGCGACGCGGTCATGAACGTCGGGTGGCACAGGTCGCGCCCCTGCCGGTTCGCCGCAGCCAGGACGGCCGAGACACCCACCGGCGCGAGCGCAGGGTTGGTCTCGAGTGCGGCGATCCGTTCGCCGTACGTCGCGAACGTCGACCCCGCGACGAGCTGGAACGCCGAGGCGTCGATCCGCGGGAGCGCCGCCGCGGCCTCCGCCGGTGATGCCGGTGGTGCCGCCAGGCCGAGCAGGACAAGCGCGGTCAGCAAGATCGTTCGCAGCCTCATGCTTCTCGATGGTGTGGAGATCGCCATGCCGGGTCAACGCGTAGGCAGCTTGCTGCAAATCGACTGGACGGCGGTCGCTATCGTGGTGGCACAGGCTTCGACCCGGCTATCACCGGTGAGCCTCCGGAAGAACGGCGCGAGCGGCGCTCAGTAGAACCGGACGGGTACGGCCCGTCACAGCCGACACGAGCGGCCTTCGCGTGCACCGAGCGCGAGGAGGCAAGCGAGGTGGTACCGCGGGCTTCGGCTCGTCCTCGCCCAGGACGCGAACGGGCAGAGGACGAAGGCACAGACCGATGAGCTATCCGCGACACCGCGACGACGACCAGGTGACCCCGAGTCCGTCGTTCCCCGACGTCGAGCGCGACGTGCTCGCGTACTGGCAGGCCGACCAGACGTTCCAGGCCAGCATCGACCAGCGCGAGGCCGGGCCGGACGGCAGCAACGAGTTCGTCTTCTACGACGGCCCACCGTTCGCCAACGGGCTGCCGCACTACGGCCACCTGATGGTCGGCTACATCAAGGACATCGTGCCCCGCTACCAGACGATGCGCGGGCATCGCGTCGAGCGCCGCTTCGGCTGGGACTGCCACGGCCTGCCCGCCGAGGTCTACGCGGAGAAGGAGCTCGGCTTCACGTCCAAGCGCGAGATCCTCGACTACGGCGTCGGCGCGTTCAACGACGTGTGCCGCAGCTCGGTGCTGCGCTACACCGCCGAATGGCACCGGTACGTCAATCGACAGGCCCGCTGGGTCGACTTCGACAACGACTACAAGACGCTCGACGTGACCTACATGGAAAGCGTCATGTGGGCGTTCCAGCAGCTGCACGCGAAGGGCCTGGTCTACGAGGGCTTCCGCGTGTTGCCGTACTGCTGGCGTTGTGAGACGCCGCTCTCGAACTCCGAGATCCGCGTCGACGACGCGTACCGCGACCGCACCGACCCCGCGTCGACGGTCTGGTTCGAGCTCGAGACCGGCGAACGCGCACTCGCCTGGACCACGATGCCGTGGACGCTCGTGCCGAACGTCGCGCTCGTCGTCAACCCCGACGTCGACTACGCCGTGGTGGAGAAGGACGGCCATCGATACGTGCTCGCGGAGGCGCGGCTCGCCGCGTACGAGCGCGAGCTCGGCGATGCCGTACTGGTCGACACCGTTCCCGGCCACACGCTGGTCGGCCGCCGCTACAAACCGATGTTCGACTTCCTCACCACCCAGCTGGCGGACTCGCCCCACGCTTTCACCGTGCTGGCAGGCGACTTCGTCTCGACCGAGGACGGCACCGGCATCGTGCAGGTCGGCGCCCGCGCACGGTGAGGAGGACTTCGACGTCTGTACGGCGGCGGGCATCCCGACCGTGCTGACCGTCGACGACCAGGCCCGCTTCACGGCCGTCGCGCCGACGTACGAGGGGCAGCAGGTCTTCGACGCCAACAAGCAGATCCTGCGCGACCTCGCGGCCCGCGGCCACCTGGTCCGGCAGGACAGCTACGTGCACCCGTACCCGCACTGCTGGCGCTGCGACACGCCCATCGTCTACAAGGCGGTCGCGAGCTGGTTCGTCGAGGTGACGAAGCTCAAGGCGCGCATGCTCGAGCTCAACCGCGACGTCACCTGGGTGCCCGAGCACGTGCAGGACGGCTCGTTCGGCAAGTGGCTGGAGAACGCGCGCGACTGGTCGATCAGCCGGAATCGCTTCTGGGGTTCGCCGATCCCCGTGTGGAAGTCGGACGACCCGGCGTACCCAAGGGTCGACGTGTACGGATCGCTGGCCGACCTCTCGCGAGATTTCGGTGTGACGGTTGACGATCTGCACCGTCCGGGGATCGACGAGCTGACGCGCCCGAACCCCGACGATCCCACCGGGCGGTCGACGATGCGCCGCGTGCCGGAGGTGTTGGACTGCTGGTTCGAGGCCGGTGCGATGCCGTTCGCGCAGGTGCACTACCCGTTCGAGAACGCCGACTGGTTCGAGCACCACTTCCCGGGCGACTTCATCGTGGAGTACATCGGGCAGACGCGGGCGTGGTTCTACAACCTGCACGTGCTGTCGACGGCTCTGTTCGACCGGCCGGCGTTCCGTACGGCGGTCACCCACGGCATCGTGCTCGGCGACGACGGGCGGAAGGCGAGCAAGTCGCGGCGCAACTTCCCCGATCCGGAGCTGATGTTCGACCGGTACGGCGCCGACGCCGTGCGCTGGTCGTTGATGTCGTCGCCGCTGGTGCGCGGCGGCGAGGGCGCGGTCGGCGAGGTGTGGATCCGCGACGCGGTACGGCAGGCGATCAACCCGTTGTGGAACGCGTACTCGTTCTTCGCGCTCTACACGAACGCGGAGTCCGCCGCGGCGTCGTGGAGTGTGTCGTCCTCGCATGTGCTCGACCGTTACGTGCTGGCGAAGCTGCGTTCGACGGTGTCGGCGATGACTGAGGCGTTGGACGCGTTCGACATCCTCGCGGCGTGCGGTGAGGTGCGGTCGTTCCTCGACGTGCTGACGAACTGGTACGTACGGCGGTCGCGTTCTCGCTTCTGGGCTGGGGATTCCGACGCGTTCGACACGCTCTACACGGTGCTCGAGGTGCTGTGCCGGGTGGCGGCGCCACTGCTGCCGATGGTGACGGAGGAGGTGTGGCGCGGGCTGACCGGCTCGCGTTCGGTGCACCTGACGTCGTGGCCGGCCGTTGCCGAGCTGCCCGACGATCCCGACTTGGTGGCCTCGATGGACGCGGTGCGAACGGTGTGCTCTTCGGCGCTGTCGTTGCGGAAGGCTTCGTCGCTTCGGGTGCGGCAGCCGTTGGCTTCGTTGACGGTGGCTTCGCCTTCCGCTGCCGCGTTGGAGCCGTTCGTCGAGCTGCTGCGCGACGAGGTGAACGTGAAGTCGGTGGTGCTGGATGTGGACGTCGCGGCGCACTGTCAACGTTCGCTTGCGGTCGTGCCTCGTGCGCTCGGTCCGCGGTTGGGTGCCGAGGTGCAGCGGGTGATCCAGGCGGTCCGGGCCGGCGACTGGTCCGTGTCCGATTCCGGCGTGGTGGCTGGCGGGGTTGCTTTGCGGGAAGGAGAGTACGAGCTGCGGCTCGTACCGCTCACCTCGGAGTCGGCCGTCGCGCTGCCCGGCAACGCGGGCGTGGTGCTGCTCGACACGAAGCTGACGCCGGAGCTCGAGGCGGAGGGCGTGGCGCGGGACGTGATCCGCGCCGTGCAGCAGGCCCGCCGCGACGCCGCACTGTCGGTGTCGGACCGGATCGCGCTCCGCGTGACGGCGCCGGCCGAGACCGTGGCGGCGGTGGACGCGAACCGCGCGCTGGTGACCGGCGAGACGTTGGCGACGTCGCTCGAGCTGGCCGAAGGCGACGAACTGGCAGTGGAGGTCGCTCGCGAGCGGTAAGAGGTCGGGCGTGCCACCCGTCCCCGTCGGCTGATCGCTTGATCTACATAGGTCGGTCACCGTGACCGACCTATGTAGATCAGCAATCCGACCTATGTAGATTAGGATCTGCACGGTGATCGTTCTGCTCAGCATCGTCGGTGTGCTGGTGCTCGTCGTCGGGTGGGCGGAGTTCGTCAACTGGCGTGGGTCGCGCCAGCTGACGCACCCAGACCGCGGCGGCGCCGAGGTGGTCCTCGTGCTCGGCTACGGCAACCGCGATCCGGCGAAGCCGAACGCGCTGAACCGCTGGCGCGTGCGCGCCGCCCTCCGGTCGATCGACCGGAGCGCGCCGTCGTCGCGCCTCGTGTGCAGCGGCGGGCCGCACGAGGCGGAACTGATGGCGCGCTACGCGACCGACGAATGCGGCTACACCGGCGAGGTCGTCGTGGAGACGAAGTCGCGTAGTACCTGGCAGAACGTCGAGTTCTCGATCCCGTTCCTCGAGGACGCCGACCGGATCAAGGTCGTGTCCAACCCGCTGCACGCTCTGAAGGCACGGCTCTACGTCCAGCGCCAGCGGCCCGACCTCGCCGCTCGGCTGGTGCGGGCCGCCGACTATCGCTTCGGTGAGTGGGCCCCGCTCAAGCCGCTCCTCACCGCGTACGGACTCGTGACCCTGGCCAAGGCGAGGAAGAGCCTGGCGGCTATGGCGGGCTAGCCGACGGTCAGATCGACGTCCAGCTTGATCATCAACGCCTGGTTCGCGTCGAGCGTCACCGGCGTCGCCAACGTCACGACCACCCGGTTGCCGGTCACGGCGAACGTCGACTCGCGCACCGCTCCCCCGGCACGCACGACCGCCGCCGTCACGGTGCCCGCCGTCTCGAACGCCAGGGTCGACACCCGCAGCTTTCCGAACCGCAGCTCCACGGTCCCCAGCTGCTGCCGCCCGACCCGCGTCTGCCGGTACAGTCCCCAGCCCTCGGCCGCGGTGAACGCCGCCGCGAAGTCCTCCGGAGTCAGCTTCGGCGCGAAGCCCAGATGCCCGCGCGGGCCGTGGTACTCGTAACCCAACGCCGACAGGTACGTGCCGTAGCTCATCATCGCCCGCGCGTAGTGGTCGCCGTACTCGATCTCGTTGTACGGGTTGCGTTTCGAGGCGTGGTACCGGTCGTACACCGCCCGCGACAGCGTCAACCCCTCATTGACAAGACCCTCGTCGAACAGATGGGCGGCGAACTGCCACTCCTGTCCCGACCACACCTCGTTGAAGTACGTGACCTGCCAGCCCTGACCGGTCTGGTTCGCTCCCCCGTGAGGCCAACGGCCCATGATCATTCCCGGCTCGCCGGGCATGCTGAACGTCCGCCCGGCGCCGAAGTTGGGATCCCGGCTCCCCGCCGGGTTCGGCAGGAAGTTGTGCGAGTACACCCGCGACAGCGCGGTGCGCGACTTGTCGGCGGGCATCACCCGGGGCAGACCGAGCTGCCGCGCGAACGTCTGCCCGTACATGTGGTCGATGTACGAACCCCGGTTGGCGTTCATGTTGTTCGGATGCGCCGGGTCGACGCGCTGCACGTAGTAGCCGTACGTCGGATTCCACAGCTGGGTATCGATGAACGCCGTCCCCCGTTCGGCCAGCGTCGTGTAGCGCTGCGCGAACGACGTGTCGCCCAGCTCCGTGGCCATCGCCGCACCCGCACGCAGGGCCGCGACGTACAGCCCGCTCAGCCACGGCACCTCGCCGAACCAGTCGGTGTCCAACGTGTTCCACTGGCTCCCGCTGAAGATCCCGTCCCCGTTGACATCCCGCGCCGTCACGAGGAACTCCAGAGCAGTCCGCACCTTCGGCCACACCCGTGTCAAGAACGCGTTGTCACCGGTCATCTGGTGCTCGCGGAAGATCCGCAGCACGACTCCGCACTGCCCGTCGGCGAACGAGCTCGACGGGTCCCAACACTCGCCCCGGTTTCCGATCTCGCCGGTCGGACGGAACGCGATGCCGAGGTCGACCCGTTCCCGCGCGTCCCGTTCGAGCTCGGGGAACATCCGGCCGATCGCCTGCGCGTAGTTCCACACGTGGCCACACGTTCCGACGCCCCAGTACGAGCCCTCCCAGGCGTAGAAGCGACCGGACTCGAAGCGATAGCAGGTGATCGTCGCGACCGTCGAGGTGTTCGCGAACGTCCGCTCCACGAACCAGTGCGGCAGCGTCGAGTCCGCGTACAGCGACTTCACCCACGCACGGGTCAGAGCCTCGGTCCGCGGCAGATTGCTCGCGACGTGCCGCACTACGGCCTGTGCCGACGCGAAGCGGGTCACGTAGTGGTGCCGCAACGTCGCGACGTCGACGAGCTCGCTGAACAGCTTGCGCTCGGGGTTGGGGTAGAACCAGCCGAACGCGAACGGCACCGTCCGCGAGGCGCCCGCCGCGAGCGTCGCGGCGACCGACACCGTTCCCGCGAGTCCGGGAGATGCGCCAGGCACCTCGGCCGGCGCGGCAGCCGAGTCGAACAGCGCGTCGACCGTAGACCAGTTCGCGATCGACGGCTTGACGACGGCCGCGTCGTCCAACGCCGCAAGGGAGAACGAGCCGCCGTCGGTCCGGTCCGCGAGCGGCTGGCTGCGGATCGGCCGGTCGCTGAGGATGATCCGGTCGACGTTCAGGTGCCCCCAACCGCCGGTGAAGGAGTCGACGAGCTGGATCTGCGCGTTCTGCCCGATCCAGCGGCCGACATCCATCGACACCGCCTGCATCGGCTCGATCTCCTGTCCCGTGCAGGTGCCGACGACCTGACCGCCGACGACCACGTTCACGCACGTCTTGCCCTTGTGCGGGCCACCGCCTACCCACACCGTCACGTACCGCTTCGTCACCGCGAACGTACGGCTCGTCAACGTACCTTGGAACCCGTCGGCGTCCGGCGAGCTGATGTTGTACGACGTCGCGTACCTCGCGCCGGACACGTTCAGGTCGCTGATCTCGCCGAACGCGCGCCGGTACCACTCGGGCATCTCCTCCGGCGTCATCGGCCGCGGGCCCCAGGCGTTGCCGGAGACGGTCCAACCGTCCCAGTTCGTGCGTTCCCAGTTCTCGAACAGCACGTCCGCGGAGTCGGTGAACCAGATCACGTCGCAGTTGAGGTGCGCCCACGGGCCGGTGGCCGCGTCGACGACCTGGAGCTGCGCCGTCCTGCCTTCGTACGCGCTGACATCGAGCTGCTGCGCCACCATCGGCTCGCTGTTCGCGCCGGTGGCGCTGGCGACGACCTGCCCGCCTACCAGCACGTTCACACAGGTCGTACCGGGGTGGTTGCCGCCGCCGATGCCGACCGAAACGTACCGCCGGGTGATCTTGAACGGAGCGCTCGTCAACGTTCCCTGGTGCCCGTCGGGATCGCCGGCCAGCCGGTAGTTGTACGAGGTGACGAACCGCGTGCCGCTGAGGTTGAGGTCGCCGAAGCGCCGCACGTTCGACGGCACGCTCACCGCGCTGACCGGCCCGGAGCCGAACGCGTTGCCGGTGACGGTCCAGCCGGCGTAGTCGTTCTTCTCCCAGTCCTCGAACAGCACGTCGGCTCGGTCGCCGAACACGATGCTGTCGACGTTCACGTGCGCCCAGTGCCCGGCGAGCTGGTCGACGAGTTGGATGCGCGCCCGCTTGCCCTGATGCGCGGTCACGTCGAGCACCTTGGCGGTGACGACCTCGGTGTCGGCGCCGGTCGCGGAGGCGACGACCTGCCCGTCGACGAGCACGTTCACGCACGTCGTGCCGGCGTGGTTGCCGCCGCCGACGTACGCGGTCACGAACCTGCGCTCGATCGTGAACTCCGGGCTCGTCAGCGTGCCCTGGTAGGAGTCCGCGACGTCGGTGTTGCTCGACAGCCGGTAGTTGTGCGAGGTGACGAAGCGCGTGCCCGTGACGTTCAGATCGCCGAAGCGCTTCATGTGCTCGGGCACGTTGGCTGCGACCACCGGGCCGGGGCCGAACGCGTCGCCGGTCGTGGTCCACGGCGCGTAGGTGTCACGCTCCCAGTCCTCGAACACGATGTCCGGCCGTACCGGCGCGACGTCGGGAACGGCGGTGTGCTCGACGCCGCGGAGCTGGCTGCCGGAGTACGCGGTGGCGCGCAGCCTGGTGGGCTGCTGCGCGCGGCTGAACAGGCAGGCCGGGTTCTCGGCGAAGCCGAGCAGCGTCGCATCGACTTCGCTGGCACTGGTGTTGCGGACGGTGAACGCCATGACCGTCGCGGGGATCGTGGAGTCGTTCGTCTGCAGCGGGACGAACGGCGAGAACGCCTCGAGCGTGACCTCGACGGGGCTGTCGGGTGCGGTGTACGTGACGCGGCCGATCGGGTACTGGCCGACGAACGTCACGTCGCTGAAGCCGGTCGCGGTCGCGTCGAGGGTGCGCGTCTTCGTCGTGCCGTTCGCGGTCGTCCTGATCGCGAAGCCCTGCTTGAACGGGGACGGGAACGTCGTCGAGGTCAGCGGCGCGGCGTAGTGCGCCTCGGGCGCACCGCTGCCGATCGGGTTGCTCGCCTGGTTGAAGATGTCCCACGCCCACAGGCGGCCGTCGCCAGCGAGGTAGACCTGTCCACTGCAGCCACCGCCGACCGGCATCCCGATCCGTCCAAGCGCGGCACCGGTGTACTCGGTGGGCGTGCCCCGGTCCGCGAACGCTGCGACCCCGGCATAGGCCGTGCCACCCGTGCCACCCGCCCCGAGCCCGAGCGCCGCCGCCCCCGCACCCAAGCCGGAGGCGCCGAGGAACGTCCGGCGCGACAGATCGGTCCCTGCACCTGCACGTTCGTCGACCACGGCGACCCCTGGGACGAGTGCTGAGCAAACGATTTCTCAGACCGTAGGTACCGGCCGGTGTCGCCGTCAAGCATTTACAGTGGACCTCTGCTCGCCGCAAAGAGTCCACCGAAATCAGCGGCGCGGCGGAGTCCTGCGGCAATATTGACAGCTTCCGTCGTTAAGATGGCGGGTCATGACGACCAACGGCGCGGATCTGGCGAGGCTGCGGCGGATCAACGAGCTCGCGGTGCTGGCCACCGTGCGCGCGGGCGGGGAGCTGCGGCTCGCGCAGATCGCCGAACGCACCGGGCTCGCCCGCGCGTCCGTGGCGGAGGTCGTGCGCGGGCTGGTCGGCAACGGCTGGCTGACGAGAAGGCGCCTGTCGTCGCGGGCCGCTGTGGCCCGGCGCACCGGTACGGGTTCCGCGCCGACGCCGGCCGAGTGTTGGGCCTCGACATCGGCGCGCACAACGTGCGCGTTCAGCTGGCCGATCTCGACGGCACCGTGCACGCCTCGCTCCGGCATCGGACCCGCAGCCGTATCTGCCACGAAACAAGCGACTTCAGGCGATCAACGCGACCGCGACTGCCTGAGGCAGGGCGAGGTCTCGCCCGATCGGGTCTGGGCGACCGTCGCCGGCAGCACGGGATGGGTGGACGGCGACGGGCAGGTCCTGCTGTCCGCGTCCATCCCCGACTGGGCGGGCGTCGACCTGGCCGGCAAGCTGCGCAGATCGTCCTCCACGGGCCGGTCGTGGTCGACAACGACAGCCTGGCTCGCCGCGTGCCGAGCAGCGCCGCGGCGTGGGTGTCGGTGTCGACGACCTGGTGCTGCTGCAGGCGGGACGTCGTACCGGACTCGGGCTCGTGATCGGCGGCCGCCCGCATCGCGGCTTCGGCTCCGCTGCCGGCGACCTGTCCATGCACCGGGTGCTGAAGTGGGAGTCGGCGATCGAGTATCTCCAGCTCTGCAAGGCCTCGCCGGCCGGTGGGCCGACCGACGACGACGTCGCCGATGTGCTCGTCGCCGCTGCCAGGGCCACGCCGAGGTGCTCGTGGCCGTGCGGCGTTACGTACGAGAGCTGGGCGTCGCCCAGCGGCTGCGGCGGCGTCGATGATCGACCCCGAGGTGGTCGTCCTCGGCGGCTCGATGTCGGCACACACCGAGCTGCTCTTGCCCATGTTGGAAAAGGGAAAGCTCCAACTCCTCTGCCTGCGGCCGCCGACCGTACGCGGCTCGACGCTCGGAGCCGACTCCGCCGCCCTCGGCGCGGTCTGTCTCGCGCTCGAGCAGGTGGACACTGCCCTGCTCCACCACCGGCGCGGGCCCGCTCGGCCCCCTGGCGCGCCCCGCCAGCTAGCGCCTGCCGCCGTCGCGGCGCGCACTTTACCCACGCAGGGCGTTCCCGGCGTTGGTCCGGTGTGCTGGGAACGCCCCCTTGGTGGGTGAAGTCACGATGCGGGACGGGACGGCATCGGCGATGGGTCCAGCCGAACCTCCTCGGCAGAGGGGCGCCCGGGAGTTGTTGGAGAGATCTCGGCCTCTAGGCCGAGATCTGTCCAACAAGTCCAGCCGACACGTTCATGGCATCCACCCGTCCAGCGGCGGGCACTCCGTGAAGTTGTTCCAGGGATCTCGGCTTAGAGGCCGAGATCCCTGGCAGCAATCCGCCCGTCCGATCGGACGGCCGTGGCGCCTTGCTGCCAACGGGGCGGGAATCGGACGCATGCTTCGCTACGACCGAGGAGCGGCGGAGCTATATCTACAGACTCCGTCGTAATTCCCGGGGAGGGGTCGCATGTCCGAGAACGTGAACGACCTCAGTCGCCGTCAGCTGATCGGCTGGCTCGCCGCCCGACATCGGCGCCGTTGCCGCCACCCCTCCGCTGCTCGCGCCGCGGCCGGCGTACGCGGCCGGCACCGTGACCTCGGCTTCCGCAGCCGACCGACAAGGTCCGCCGCGACCGCACGTTCCCCGCCGATCGCGGCACCAGAATCTCCTTGCAGGCAGCGCGAAACGAGCACGAGTCCGGCCAGATCATCCTGCGTACGGCATCCGGCAGCACGGCCGTAACCCCCACGGTGACGGCACTCACCGGCCCCGGCGGCGCGACGATCCCCGCCGCGAACGTCACGTTCTACAGCCAGCGCTACGTCGAGGTGAAGGCCACCGAGAACTCCAAGTACGGACCCGGCTGGTACCCCGACGTGCTCGTGCCGCTGAGCCCCGGCGGCACGGTGACCGCCACCCCGAGCCAGAACGCCGCGCTCTGGCTCACCGTCGAGATCCCCGCCGACCAACAACCCGGCGCGTACGCCGGCACGATCACGCTCTCGGGCGGGGACACTCCCGTCACGGTCCCGCTCCAGCTCGACGTCTGGAACTTCACCGTCCCGGACGCGCCGAGCTTCGACACCGCCTGCACGATCTGGTACCCACAGGTCGGCGCCGCGCACAACCTCACCTGGCACGCCCGCGTACGACGCCATGATGCGCAAGTACTACGACTTCCAGACCGGGTTCCGGCTCAACACCAACGACATCCCGTTCCGCGGCAACCCCGGGGGCGGCGTCGGCCGGGTTCCCACCCGGCCCGGGGCCCGACCTCGAGCCGGCGGAGTACCTCGACCGGCTCGACGAGTTCGTCGCCGACCCCCGCGTCCGGAAGTTCCGCGCACCGCTCTACGCGACCGGCACCAACGAGGCCGGTTTCGACGTCGACACCGACAAGCTCCAGGTGGTCGTCGACGGCCTCCGGGCAAAGGGCCTCACGGACCGCGCGTACTTCTACTTCGCCGACGAGCCGGCGCCCCAGCACACCGCGAACGTCCGGGACCTGTTCACCCTCGTCGACGGCATCGCTCCCGACATCGCGCACGTCCTCACGCTCACCGACCCGCCGAGCCAGGAGCTGCTTGACTTCGTTCGTGCGTGGGCGTTCGTCATCACCGCGCCGAAGCCGGAGCTGCCCGGCATCGTCTCCGCGCTCAAGGCGCGCGGCGACTGGGTCTGGTGGTACACCGCGTACGGCCACGCCTGGCCGCTTCCGAGCGTGTCATCTACGACAGCCTGCTCGGCAACCGCATGCTCCCGTGGATCCAGCAGTATCTACTCACGATCACCCCCGGCTTCATCGACGGATTCGGCAAGGTGGGCCTGGCGCCGTCGCCGCCGCGCACGGCCGGCCAGGGCCAGGCGGCCGCCCCGGGGCCCGGCCCGCTGGCTCCCGCGGCGATGGTGTTCGACCGCATCCGCATCGCGGACGCCGCGAAGGCGCGCGACGCCGGCGATCACCAGCGCCCTGGTCGTGCCGGAGGACGGCGTGCTCCCCGGCCAGAGCGTGCTTCATCAACACCGCGGGCGAACGGCCCGAGTCGATGGTCGTCCTGCAGCCGTTCGCGCAGCACCTGCACATGGCCACGGTCGGCAGCGGGCGCTATCCCGGCTCGCTCATGGGGACGATGGCGTACGCGCGCCAGGCGCTGCTCGACGCGGCGCACTACCGCGATGAGTGGGCGGCTTACGAGCGCGCGCCGAAAGGCCGCAAGCGCCCCGCGTACGATCCGGGGCTCGCCGCCTGGCAGGACGTGTCATCGACGGCAAGGAGCCGCTGGTCGTCACCGCGACGGCGCGAGAACGACGTCCGGCGCGCGCTGTCGCTGCGCGACGAGTTCAAGATCAGCGTGATCGTCGCCGGCGCCATGCAGGCCGCGCACCTCGCGACCTCGTGAAGGCGAAGCAAGTTGCCGCTGCTGGTGAGCGTCAACTTCGACCCGCCGATGCCCGCCGGCGCCTTCGACGCAGAGCGATGTCGAGCGCGAGCCGCCAGACATCGCCGAGGCCGAGCAGAACCCGGCCGCGCTGCACAGGGCGGGCGTCTCGTTCGCGCTCGTCTCCGGCCACGCGCCGCGACTTCGCTCGCCGGCGTCCGCAAGGCGATCGAGCGCGGGGCTGCCGCGCGAAGCCGCGCTGCGCGCCATCACCCTGGCGCCGGCGGAGGTGCTCGGTGTCGCCGACCGGCTCGGCAGCCTCGAGGCCGGCAAGATCGCAAACGTCGTGGCCTGGACGCGGCGAGCCGCTCGCGAAGGACACGAAGGCGAAGCATGGTGTTCGTGGACGGACGAGCTCTACGAGCCCGAGGACAGCCGATGCCGCGAAGAGCGCCGACGGCAAGGCCCCCGACAAGGCTGACGACGCCCAAGGCGTCCAAGGATCGACGCCGAGGACAGAGGACGCCGTTGCCTGGACGTCCGCGCTAGTTCCGCCGCCCAGGCGCGCGGACCGTCACCGCCATCATCGGCGGCGACGCTCCTCACCGTGCGGGCCGCCAGGGCACGATCGAGAACGGCACCATCCTGATCCGCGACGGCAAGATCGCCGCCGTCGGCAAGGACGTCGCCGTGCCCGCAGGGCGCGACGGTCATCGACGCCGCCGGCCAGCTTCGTCACGCCCGGGCATCATCGACTCCCACTCGCACACCGCCATCGAGGGCGCGGTCAACGAGTGCACCGACATCGTCACCGCCGAGGTGCGGGTCGCGGACGTCATCGACCACCGCGACGTCAACATCTACCGCGCAGCTCGCCGGCGGCGTCACCGCCGCTCAACGTGCTGCACGGCTCGGCCAACGCCATCGGCGGCCAGAACGCGGTGATCAAGCTGCGCTGGGGCAAGCCGCCGGAGGAGCTGCTCTTCAAGGAGGCGCCGCCGGGGCATCAAGTTCGCGCTGGGCGAGAACCCCAAGCGCTCGAACTTCGGTGTGCCCGGCGGCGGCCGCGCTACCCCGGCACCCGCATGGGCGTCGAGGCGGTGCTCCGCGACGCGTTCGACGAGGCCCGCGCCTACCAGCAGGAGTGGCAGGAGTACGAGCGCAGGCTGGCGGCCGCGGGCCGGCGAGCAAGGACCGCCCGGCCCCGCCGCGACGCGACCTGCGGCTCGAGACCGCTGCGCGACATCCTCGACGGCAAGATCTTCGTGCACGCCCACTGCTACCGCGCCGACGAGATCCTGATGCTGATGCGGGTGGCCGAGGAGTTCGGCTTCAAGATCGCGCACCTTCCAGCACGTGCTGGAGGGCTACAAGGTGGCCAGCGAGATCGCCCGCCACGGCGCGGGCGGCTCGACCTTCTCCGACTGGTGGGCCTACAAGATGGAGGCGCTCGACGCCATCCCCTACAACGCCGCGATCATGGCCGCGCAAGGGCGTGAACGTCTCGCTCAACTCCGACTCCGACGAGCTGGCCCGGCGGCTCTACTGGGAGGCGGCCAAGGCCTGAAGTACGGCGGGGTCAGCGAGGACGAGGCGCTCAAGATGATCACCCTCAACCCGGCCTGGCAGCTGGGCGTCGACAAGCGCGTGGGCTCGCATCGAGGTCGGCAAGGACGCCGACCTCGCGATCTTCAGCGCCCATCCGTTCTCGCCCGACGCGCGCGTCGAGCAGACGCTGGTCGACGGCACCGTCGTACTTCGACCGCGGCGCAAGGACCTCGCCGCGACGAGCCACGGCGGCGCCGGCGGGGGTGCGCCGGTGAAGCGCGCGCCGCTGGCGCGCTGGTCGCGCTGCTCGCCGCTGCCGCCGGCGCCGCGCCCGGCCGCAGGCGGACGGCACGCATCGCCATCACGGGCGGCCGCGTCGTGCACGGTCGACGGGCCCGACCGCTCGAGACGCGGCACCGTGCTGATCGCGGGCGGCAAGATCGCGGCGGTGGGCGAGGACCTGCGCCGTCCCGCCGGGCGCGACCGTCGATCGACGCCGCGGGCAAGACGGTCTACCCCGGCCTCATCGACGGGCTCACCACCCTGGGCCTCACCGAGATCGGCAGCGTGGCCGCCTCCGTGGACACGACCGAGGTCGGGCGACGTCAACCCGCACGCCAAGGCCTGGGTCGGCGCTGCAACCCGCACAGCGAGCTGATCCCGGTCGCGCGCGCCAACGGCGTCACCGCGGCGCTGGCGGCGCCCGCCGGCGGCCTCATCTCCGGCCAGAGCGCGCTCATCCGGCTGGCCGGCACCACGCCGGACGCGCTCACCGTGAAGGCGCCCGTGGCCATGCACATCGTCTACCCCAGCGGGCGCGCCGCGCGTTCGACATCGACGACGCTGTTCGACGAGCCGCAAGCTGCAGACGCTCGAGGAGCGGCGTCAAGGACGAAGAAGAAGAACCAGGAGAAGGACGCTGCGACCGCCTGGCGCAACCTGCTCGAGGAGGCGAAGGCCTACGGCGCGGCGCTCGGGCGGCCCGGGCGGCGCCCGAAGCGCCGACCTGCCGATGGAGGCGCTGGCTCCGGTGGCGCCGCGGCGCGCTCCCGATGGTCATGCGGGCCGACGACGAGGACGACATCCGCGGCGCGGTCGACGTTCGCCGGCGAGCGCAGGCTCAAGCTGATGATCGCCGGCGGGCTGGAGGCCTGGCGCTGCGCCGACGTGCTCAAGAAGAAGGACGTGCGCGGTGCTGCTGACCGTCGACCGCGCTGCCGCGGCCGCGAGTCCGACCCCTACGACGCCGCCTACGCCAACGCCGCCGCGCTGCACGCGGCGGGCGTGCGCTTCGCCATCGTCACGCGACAGCGCGTCCAGCCCGCAACCTGCCCTACGAGGCGGCCATGGCCCGCGCCTACGGGCTGCCGGCGGACGCCGCGCTGCGCGCCATCACGCTCATCGCCCGCCGAGATCTTCGGGCGTCGCCGACCGCATGGGCTCGCTCGACGGTGGCAAGGACGCCAACCTGTTCCTCGCCACCGGCGACATCATGGACCACCGCACCGAGGTCACCGCACGTCTTCATCGACGGCGTCGCGCAGCCGCCTCGAGACCCGCCACACGCGGCTCTACAAGGAGTTCAAGGACCGCTAGGAGCGGGCTTTAGGTGGCAGCCGGCGCGGTGATCCGCTCGAGGCCGCCCATGTAGGAGCGCAGCGCCTCGGGCACCACCACCGAGCCGTCCTCCTGCTGGTAGTTCTCGAGGACCGCGATGAGCGTGCGGCCGACCGCGAGGCCGCTGCCGTTCAGGGTGTGCACGAAGCGCGGCTTGGCCCTGCGGCTCCGGCGCGGTAGCGCAGGTTCGCGCGCCGCGCCTGGAAGTCCGTGCAGTTCGAGCAGGACGAGATCTCGCGGTAGGCGTCCTGCCCGGGCAGCCAGACCTCGAGGTCGTAGGTCTTGGCCGAGTTGAAGCCCATGTCGCCCGTGGCACAGCACCATCACGCGGTACGGCAGCCCCAGGCGCTTCAGCACCTCCTCCGCGTCCGCGACCATCGACTCCAGCTCGCGCCATCGACGGTCTCGGGCGTCGGTGAGCTTGACGAGCTCGACCTTGTGGAACTGGTGCTGGCGGATGAGGCCGCGCACGTCCTTGCCGTAGGAGCCCGCCTCGGAGCGGAAGCAGGGCGTGAAGGCCACGTAGCGGATGGGCAGCGTCGGCGCCTTCGAGGATCTCGTCGCGGTGCAGCGCTCGTGAGCGGCACCTCCGCCGTCGGGATGAGGTAGAGGTCGCGGTCGCCCGCCGCGCGTCTTGAAGAGGTCCGCCCTCGAACTTCGGGAGCTGGCCCGTGCCCTGCATGGTCTCGGCGGTGACCAGGTAGGGCGGGATCACCTCGGTGTAGCCGCGCTCGCCCGTGTGCAGGTCGAGCATGAACTGCGATGAGCGCGCGCTCCAGCCGCGCGCCCGCGCCCCATGTACACCGCGAAGCGCGCGCCCGAGATCTTCGCCGCGCGCTCGAAGTCGAGGATGCCGAGCTCCGGGCCCAGCTCCCAGTGCGCTTTCGGGGTGAACGCGAAGCGCGCGGCGGCTCGCCCACGCGGCGCACCTCGACGTTGGCCGCCGCGTCCGTCGCCACCGGCACGCTGGCGTCGGGCAGGTTCGGGATGCCAGCAGCAGCTCCTGCGCATGCGCCTCTCGACGTCGCGAGCCGCGCCTCGAGGGCGCCGATCCGTCGGCGACGCCCTTCATCTCGGCCTTGAGCGCGGACGCATCCTCGCTTGCGCGCGCCCGAGCCGCGCGATCTCTTCCCCCGCCTTGCGCTGCTCGTGGCGCAGCTGCTCGACCTCCTGCAGTGCGCGCGGCGCTCGGCGTCGAGCGCCCAGCGGATCCGGCTCGTCGGAGCAGGTCGAGGCCGCGCGCCAGCAGCCGCATCGCGCACACGCTGCTCGTTCTCGACGACCCAGCTGCAGGTCGAGCATGCCGTTCTCGATGATGTCACGATGCCTCGGACGCGATGCTAGCGATCGGACGCATGATGAAGATTCGCAAGGCCGTCTTTCCCGCTGCCGGCCTCGGCACGCGCTTCCTGCCCGCCACCAAGGCGCAGCCCAAGGAGATGCTGCCGCTCGTCGACAAGCCGATCATCCAGTACGTGTCGAGGAGGCGGTGGCCGCCGGCATCACCAACATCATCATCGTCACCGGCCGCGGCAAGAACGCGATCGAGGACCACTTCGACGTCTCCTACGAGCTCGAGAAGCATGCTGGAGGAGCGCGGCAAGACCGACCTGCTCGACAGGTGCGCGCGGTCTCGAACATGATCAACGTCTCCTACGTGCGCCAGGGCGAGGCGCTCGGCCTCGGCCACGCGGTGCTGATGGCGCGGGACCTGGTCGGCGACGAGCCGTTCGCGGTGATGCTCGGCGACGACATCATCGACAGCGCCGTGCCCTGCATGAGGCAGATGATCGACGTCTTCGAGCGCCACCAGGGCCCGGTGATCGCCGTGCACCAGGTGCCGCGCGACGAGATCTCCGCCTACGGCGTCATCGACGGCGGGCCGAGGACGGACGAGCGACCGCGTCGTACCGCATCGCGCGACCTCGTCGAGAAGCCGCGCGGCCGAGAGCGCCGACGACCTCGCCATCATCGGCCGCTACATCCTGACGCCCGACATCTTCGACGCGCTCGAGAAGACGCCGCGCGACGGGGCGGGCGAGATCCAGCTCACGAACGGCCTGCGCACGCTGCGCGAGACAGCGCGCCGATCTACGGCTACCGCTTCGAGGGCATGCGCCACGACGCCGGCAACAAGCTCGGCTTCCTGAAGGCGACGGTCGAGTTCGCGCTGAAGCGCGAGGACCTCGGCGGGCCGTTCCGCGAGTACCTGAAGGGCGCTGAAGCTGTAGCTGTCGCCGCGACTTCTGGCCGCTGGCGGCGGCGGCTGTCGTGGTCGTGCCGGCGTCGACGCCTTCGGTGTCGGACTGCCGCCTTGGCTGCGGAGTCCTTGGATTCGGACTTGGCGTCGCCTCGACTTCGACGCCTTCGGACTTGCCTTCGCCCGACTTGCCTCGTCCGACTTGGCCCTGCCGGCCTCGGACTTGCCGTCGCTCGCCTCGTCCTTGCCGCGCGTAGTCGGTGACGTACCAGCCGGTGCCCTTGAACTGGATGGCGGGCGCGGAGGCAGCTTCTACCACCGCGCGCCGCAGGTCGGGCACTTCGTGACGGGTCGTCTGAGAACTTCCGGATCAGCTCGAACAGCCCGCACTTCGGACACTGATACTCGTAGAGCGGCACAGCCTTGCAATTGTAGCAGCCGCGAAGCCCGGTGAGCGTCAGTGGACCTCCGCCCAGTTGGCGCCCAGGCGCGCGTCCGCCACCAGCGGCACGTCGAGCGCCAGGCGCGCCCTCCATGATGTCCTTGCACCAGCGCGCATCGCCTCGTTCGCTCTCGCCCTCCGGCACCTCGAGCAGCAGCTCGTCGTGGATCTGCAGGATGAGGCGCGAGCGCCAGCTCGCCGCGCCGCAGCTCGCGGTGCGAGGTCGATCATCGCCTTCTTGATGAGGTCGGCGGCCGAGCCCTGCACGGGCGTGTTCATCGCCTGCCGCTCCGCCTCCATGCGCACCTGGAAGTTCTTGCGCGTTGAGGTCGGGCAGGCGGCGCAGCCGGCCCAGCAGCGTGCGCACCATGCCCGTCTTGCGCGCCGCGCGCGATCGTCTCGTCGATGAAGCGCGCGCACCGCCGGGTAGCGCGCGAAGTAGGCCTGGATGAACTGGTCTCCGCCTCCTTCTGCGTGCACGCCGATGTCCTTGGCCAGGGTGAAGGCCGTCTTCCCGTAGAGCAGCGCGTAGTTGACCATCTTCGAGATGCGGCGCTGCTCGTCGGCGCGGCACGGCGGAGAGCGGGCCGAAGATCTCGCGCGACGGTGCGGTCGTGGACGTCCTCGCCGCGGCGGAAGGTGTCGATCAGGGTCGGGTCCTTCGAGAGGTGGGCCAGGACGCGCAGCTCGATCTGGCTGTAGTCCGCGCGACAGCAGCAGGTGCCCGGGCTCGGCCACGAACGCCTCGCGGATGCGCCGGCCCTCCGCGGTGCGGATCGGGATGTTCTGCAGGTTGGGGTCGGTCACGGAGAGCCGGCCGGTCGCCGCCACCGTCTGGTTGAAGCGACGCGTGGATGCGGCCGGTCTCGCGGGTTGACGAGCAGCGGGCAGCGCGTCGACGTAGGTCGACTTCAGCTTCTGCACCGCGCGGTAGTCGAGGATCTTGCGCGGCAGCTCGTGGTGCTGCGCCAGCTCCTCCAGCACCTCTTCCGCGGTCGAGGCGGCGCGCGTCTTGGCCGTCTTCTTCGCCGACTTCAGGCCCAGCCGGTCGAACAGGATCTCGCGCAGCTGGATGGGCGAGTTGATGTTGAACTCGCCGCCGGCCAGCGCGTAGATCTCGCGCGTGAGCGCCGGTGATCTGCGCTCTCCATGTCGCGGCTCATGCTCGGCCAGGAAGCGCGACGTTCGATCTTGACGCCCGCCCGCTCCATGTCGGCCAGGACCTGCGACCAGCGGCAGCTCCATCTCGTCGTAGACGTCGGCGCAGGCCCTCCTCCTCGAGGCGCGCGCGTGAGCAGGTCCGCCAGGCGCGAGGACGAGGTCCGCCTCCTGGGCGCGCCGCGGCGGCCGCGGCGTCGAGGCTGAGCCTCGCGCGCCCCCTTCGAGGAGCGCGCTCGACGACGCTGGCCGGCCGCTCGCCGCAGGTACTCGAGCGGCCAGGTCCTCGAGCGCTGCGCTGCGCGCGGCCGGGGTTCAGCAGGATAGGCGGCCACGGCGACGTCGAACGCGAGGCCGTCGCAGGCCGACGCCCGCGCGCGCGAGCAGGATGTGGTCGAGCTTGCCGCGCGCGCTGAGCTTGCGCGACCGCCGGGTCCTCGAAGAGCGGCCGCAGGGCCTCGAGCACCGGCGGCGGGAGCCCGGCCGGCACCTCCGAGCGGCGAGTGGCGCGAGCGGCACGTAGCACGGCGTGCCCGTCGCGCCAGGCCAGCGATGCCGACCGCCGACGGCGCTGCATGCGCGCAGCGGCCGCGCGAGTCGCACGACGGAGCAGCGCGACCTGCCCGGCCGCCGCGCGCCTCCGCGACGAGCGCCCGCGAGGGCCTCGCTCGTCCGAGCACGAGCGTGCGTGCGTGCGGCCGGCGCCGGTCTCCGGCGCGTACTCCTTGGCGAGCGCCACGAACTCCAGCTCGGTGAAGAGCGCGTGCGCGCGCGCCCGGTCGGGTCGCGCCGGCGCATCAGCGCCTCCAGGTCGAGCGTGACCGGCACGTCGCGCGCGCAGCGTCACGAGCCGCTTCGACAGGAGCGGCGTCCTCGCGGTGCTCCAGCAGGCCCTCGCGGTAGGCCGTCGCGCTTCACCTTGCCCGCGTTCTCGAGCACCGCCTCGAGCGAGCCGTACTCGCGGACGAGGTCGCGCGCGCCCTTCTCGCCGATGCCGGGCACGCCGGGCACGTTGTCGACCGCGTCGCCCACGAGCGCCAGCACGTCCACCACGCGCTCCGGCGGCACGCCGAACTTCTCCTCGACCACCGTCGCGGTCGTAGAGGGTCGCGCCCGAGCCCTCGCGGCCCGGGTTCAGCACCAGCACGTCGTCGGTGCACGAGCTGCAGCAGGTCCTTGTCGCCGGAGACGACCACGACCTTGAAGCCCTGCGCGCACCGCCTGGCGCGCCAGGGTCGCGATCACGTCGTCGGCCTCGAAGCCCGGGCAGCTCGATGATCGGGCAGGCCGAAACGCCTCGCAGACGCGGCGCACGTACGGGCAGCTGCACCGCGAGGTCGTCGTCCATCTCGCCGGCGGGTGGCCTTGTACTCCGTGTACTCGCTCGTGGCGGAAGGTGCGCGCCGGGCAGGTCGAAGCGAGATGCCGATGCACTCCGGCTTCTCGTCCTGGTAGAGCTTGCGCAGCATGGTGGTGAAGCCGTAGGTCGCGTTGGTCGGCAGGCCGCGGCTGGTGGCCAGGCCGCGGATCGCGAAGTAGGCGCGGTGGAACTGCGCGCTGCCGTCGATCAGGTGGACCGTGCCTGGCGCCGGGCCATCCGCGGGCGACTCGTGTCGATCGTGTAGAATCCCGCGCCCATGCGGGCTCCGCCGCGGCCGTCGCCCTGTCTCCTCGCCGCGTGCCCTTCGCGGCTGCGTCACCTACGAGTACGAGCACGAGTTCTGGCTGCGCGTGGACGGCTCGGGCACCGTCAACGTCACCGGCCGCCCCGAGCTGTGGGCCGCGTTCAAGGGGCTCGCGCGCGCCGGGCGACACCGGAGCGCGACGCGCGCGAGGCGGCGCGCGCGCTCTTCGAGCGGCCGGGGCTCTCGGTCCGAGCGCGTGACCATCACCCAGCCGCGGCGGCCGGCCCTACCTCTTCGTCTCCGCGCGACTTCAAGGACGTGAACGCGCTGCGCGGCTCGCCCGCCTTCCCCGACTTCGAGCGCTCGCCCTGGCCGCGAAGGCGAGCGGCTGCGACTTCTACGGCATCTGGCAGCGGCCCGCCGCCGCGCGGACCGGCGCCGCCGCCGCTGCGATCGACGGCCTGATGGCCGTGCGCTTCCACCTGCCGAGCAAGGTCTTCGAGCACAAAACGCGGTCGACGGGCGTCGAGCGCGGCAACATCGTCTGCTGGCGCCAGACGTTGCCGAGGCCTGCGCGGCGGCCCCTCGAGTTCGGCGCCCTCATCGGCGAGCGCAGCATCCTGCTGTCGACGGTGGGCTTGTTCGCCGGCGCGATCATCCTGGGCCTGGGCCTTCTCGGCCTGGCGCTCTACATGACGGCGCGGCGAGGGCGGAAGAAAACCGGCTGATATGATTGGAAATAAATGAACATCAAGCTCTCGTTCGCGGCCCGTGTCCGCAGACCCGGCTCGACCTGCTGGTGGTGGTGCTCGACGCCGCACAAGACCCTCCACGTGGTGGACGACCCGGCGTGCGCGCGCCACGTCGAGCGGGCCGCGACCGGCTTCCGGGACGAAGACGCTGAAGCGCGAGTACTTCGCGACCTTGCCCGAGGGGCCGACCGCGCGCGCGCTGGTCGCCTACTGGAGCCCCAGCCTCAAGAGCTGGAACCTCTGGGAGAACGTCAAGACCTTCACGGCGCGCGGGCTGCGCTCGCCCGCGACTACCGGCTCGCGCGCGTCGGCGTCGTGCGTGAACGCCGCCGACGCGGCGCCGCTCGTGGGCAAGGCGGTCGAGGGCGCCGTCATCGGCGCCTACACGTTCGACCAGCTACAAGCAGGAGAAGGACGAGTTCCTCGCGAAGGAGGCGCAGCTCACGGTCGTTCGCCCACCCCGACCACCAGGCCGACGCCGAGGCGCGCAAGGCCCGCTACGCCTGGGTCTCCGAGAACGTCAACCGGCGCGCGACCTCATCAACGAGCCGGGCGCCGTGGTCACCCCCGAAGTGCTCGCCAGCGCGCGGCCGAGATCGCGAAGGAGGTCGGCCTCGAGATCGAGGTCCTCGACCCCGCGCGGCTCAAGGCGCGCGGCTACGAGGGCCTCCTGCGCGTCGGCGCAGGGCAGCGCGCACCCGCCGCGCATGGTGATCCTGCGCCACGTGCCGCGCAAGGCGTCCGGCGGAGACGCTCGCCCTCGTGGGCAAGGGCATCACCTTCGACTCGGGCGGCATCAGCCTCAAGCCGGGCGACCGCATGTGGGAGATGAAGGGCGACATGGCGGGCGCCGCGGCGGTGCTCTCCACCATGCGCGCGCTCGGGCCGCCTCGCAGCCGCGACGTCAAGGTGCGTCGGCATCCTGTGCTGCGCCGAGAACCTGCCCGACGCGAACGCGCAGCGGCCGGGCGACATCTTCACGGCCAAGAACGGCAAGTCGATCATGGTCGACAACACCGACGCCGAGGGCCGCCTGGTGCTGACCGACGGCCTCGCCCGCGCGGGCGAGGAGGGCGCCACCCACATCGTCGACATCGCCACCCTCACCGGCGCCGTGGTGCGCGCGCTCGGGCCCGAGCGTCGCCGGGCGTGCTCGGCACCGACCGCGAGCTCGATCGCAGCGCATCATCCGCTCGGGCGAGCAACCACGGCGAGGCGTTCTGGGAGCTGCCGCTCGTCGAGGAGTACCGCGAGTCGCTGAAGACGCCGTACGCCGACATCAACAACATCGCCGCCGGCGGCCTCGCCGGCGCCATCACCGCCGGCCTCTTCCTGCGCGAGTTCGTGCCCGAGACGGCGCGCCTGGGCGCACCTCGACATCGCGGGGCCGATGTTCCGCGACAAGGACTGGAAGTACTACGAGGCGGGCGCCATGGGCTTCGGCGTGAAGACGCTCGTCGACCTCTGCGAACGCTTCGCCGAGCCGGTCGCCTGAAAGAGGGAAGGCCCCGCTGAGCGCGGAGATCGGTCCATTCGCCGCGAGCCTGCTGCTCGGCGCCGCGGCCGCCGCCGCCAACTGTCTCGGCGGCTGGCGTGGTCGCGCGCCGCAAGCACTGGAACGAGATGTTCCTGAAGTACTTCATCGGCCTGGGCGCCGGCTTCATGCTGGCGGCGATGTTCCTGCGGCTGCTGCCCGAGACCATGGCGCTGTCGCCGCATGCCCCGGCGCTGATGCTCGGCGGCTACTTCCTGGTGCACTTCTTCGAGCACACGATCGCACCGCACTTCCACTTCGGCGAGGAGACACACGGCGAGGTGATGATGAACCCCGCGGTCGCGTCGTCGGCGCTCGCCGGCCTCACCATCCACACCTTCTTCGACGGCGTCTCGATCGCCTCGGGGTTCCTGGTCTCGATGTCGCTCGGGGTGCTGATCTTCGTGGCGGTCGCGCTGCACAAGATTCCCGAGGGCTTCACGGTCGCCTCGATTGCCCTGGCTTCGGGCCGCGGCAATCGCGGCGCCTGGACCGCCACCTGGGTGCTGGCGAGCGCCACCCTGCTGGGCGTCCTGGGGATGCACTACTTCGCCGCGGCCGTCAGCTATGCGCTGCCGCTCTCCACCGGGGTCACGTTGTACGTGGCGGCGAGCGACCTCATCCCCGAGGTGAACGAGGAGCGGGGCCTGCGCATGGCGGCGGTGGTGTTCGTCGGCGTCGCCTTGTTCGCGGTGTCGTCGCTGCTGCTCTCTGCCCTGGGCGCCTCCGCCTGACTTCTTGCGCCCTTCCAGCAGATGTTGTAGCTTTTCCACTTCGCAGCGATAACTTCCTTTCGATTCAATCTCTTTCGGGAGTAAGACCGATGAAGCACCGTGTCTCCTTGACGGGTCTCTCCTTCCTGATCGTTGCTGCCATCGGCTTCGCCGGCTGCTCCAGCATCCAGGCGCGCCAGGCCTTGAAGGATGGCAACAAGCTCTACAAGGAAGAAAACTTCCGGAAGGCCATCGAGAAATACGACCGCGCCCTCGAGCTGGAGCCGGCGAACGCCCCGGCGGCGTTCTACCGCGCGAGCTCCTACCAGGCGCTCTACCGGCCCGGCCGCACCGACATTCCCGACAACAAGTCGCGCCTCGATACGGCCATCGAGGGCTACAAGAGCGTCGTCAATTCCGCCGGCACCACCGAGGACGACAAGCAGGTGAAGGCCAACGCGCTGGCGGCGCTCACCGGCATCTACGCCGAGGACCCGTACCGCAACTACGACAGCGCCGTGGAGTACGCGAACCAGCTGGTGTCGCAAAACCCCAACGATGCCAAGTTCCTGCTGGCGATGGCCAACCTCTACGAGCGTTTCGAGCGCACCGCCGAGGCGGAATCGGTCTACAAGAAGATCCGCGAGCTGTATCCGAACGACGCCGCGCTCTGCTCGCACGTCGCCGGCTTCTACAACAAGCCGCTTTGGTCCGACCCGTCCGGGCGCAACGCCGACGGCAAGACCTCGCGCTTCGAGGACGCCATCACCACCCTGAAGGCCTGCGCCGAGCTGGCACCGCAGGATCCGGGCGGCTTCCACAAGGTGGCGGTCTTCTACTGGGACAAGGCCTACCGCGACGCCTCGCTCGACCCCAAGCAGCGCGACGCCTACGCGGTCGCCGGCCTCGAGTACGCCGACAAGGCGCTGTCCCTCAAGCCCGACTACTTCGAGGCGGTGGTGTTCAAGAACCTGCTCTACCGCGTGCGCGCCTCGGCCACCACCGACCCCCGTCAGCGCACGGGCTATCTCGACGAGGCCGAGAAGTACCAGAAGCTCGGCATCGAGCTGAAGAAGCAGCAGCAGGAAGCCGCCGCCCAGCAGGCGGCGCTGAAACCGGCCTCGCCCGCTTCTTAACGTCATGGCACGGGCGAAGCCCGTGCCATTTCCGTTGCCGATCTGCTTTTAGACGCTTCCCTGTTGTCGTTGCCGTTGTTTGCGGCCGTTGCCGTTCCCCAGGCGGTAGTCCGTTGCCGTTTGTCCTGCCGTTCCCCAGGCGGTAGCCCGTTTGTCGATCTGCTGTTCTCCCATTCGACGGGTCCATGAGGGGGAACGATGCGCTACATGATCATGGTCAAGGGCAGCGCCGACTCCGAGGCCTGCAAGATGCCCGAGCAGGCGCTCGTGGACGCCATGGTGGCCTACCACGAGGAGCTGGCGAGGGCCGGGGTGCTGCTCGACGGCTCGGGCCTGCAGCCGTCCTCCAGGGGCGCGAGGATCCGCTATGCGGGCGCCCGCCGCACGGTCATAGACGGCCCATTCGCCGAGGCGAAAGAGCTGGTGGCCGGCTACACCCTCATCCAGGTGAAGTCGCATGAGGAAGCCATGGAATGGGCCATGCGCTTCCCCAACCCCATGGGCGAGAACGCGGATGCCGAGATCGAGATCCGGCCGTTGAACGACGTGGAAGACGTGGTGCAGGGCGAAGACGCCGAGCGGTTCAGGAAGCTCGGACTGTGAGGCCCAATCGTTTCCCCGAGGAGCTCAACGCTTGCGCTGCGACCGAGGGATCCACGCAATGCGTCCGGGCGCAGTAGCAGCAGATCGGAACGGATGCGGACGCAAAGCGCTCGGGGAACGAGAAGAACGGACTAACGGAAATCGACGGATTGGATGGGAACGGCAGCCAATCCGTCGATGATGAGCAAGCGCCTGGGGAACGGACTAACGGAAATCGACGGATTGGACGCGAACGACCGCCAATCCGTCGATGACTACTGCGAAGGCGGCTGGTTGGCGGCGGCGGCGGCGGCGTTGGCCTCGTCGTTGATGATGCCGATGCGCTCGACGCCCGCGCCCTTGGCCGAGTCCATCGCGTCCACCACCGTGCCGTACTTCACCTTGCCGTCGGCGCGCACGAACATCGTCTTGTCGGACTTGGTCTGGAAGATGTCGCGCAGCCGGCCCTCGAGCTCTTCCCTGGTCACCGGCGCCTTGTTGACGCTCAGGTTGCTGCTCGCGTCGATGTCGAGCACCACCGTCTGGTTGTTGTTCGGTGGCGGCGGCGTGGTGTCCTTGTTGTCGGCGGGCAGGGCGATGTCGAGCCCGCGCTGGCGACAGCGGCGTCACCACCATGAAGATGATGAGCAGCACCAGCATGACGTCGATGAGCGGCGTGATGTTGATGTCCGACTTGGCGGCGCCGGCCGAGACCTTGCCGCCTTCGTGGGCGTGGACGGCCTTTTCTTTCTTGTGGGCCATCGCTTAACCCTGGACCTTCTTGTCGGCGATGAGGGCGATGTCTTCGACGCCGGCCTTGTGCAGCAGGTCCATGACCTTCATGCACCTCGCACGTAGTCGAGGCTCTGACGTCGCACTTCAGGTAGCACGATCTTCTGGTCCTCGGTCGCCTCTTCGAGGCGTGCCTTGATCTGCTCGGCCAGCTCGGTCTCGGGGTTGGGGATCGACCTTGCCGCCGAGGTACACCGGTGGTTGGCGTCGTTTCTTGACCGCGACCGTGGATCGTCTTCTGCTCGTCCTTCTTCTCCTTGGTGTTGGCAGCCACGGGGAGCTTCACGTCGACGCCCTTCTGCAGCATGGGCGTGATGACCATGAAGATGATGAGCAGCACGATCATGATGTCCGCCATCGGCGTGACGTTGATGTCGGCGATCGCGCCGCCCTTGTTGTCGCCAACGGCCATGGACATGGCATTACCTCTTCCTAGTCTTCCTTGCCGCCCGCCTTGCGGGTTCCCCCAGGAGGAACGAGGGAGCCCGCGCGAGCGGCCGCTACTGTAGGCCGCCTTCTTGATGAAGTAGTCGAGCAGCTCGGAGCTGGAGTTGTCCATCTCGATGCCGAAGCTCTCGACCTTGCCGGTCGAAGTAGTTGTACGCCCAGACCGCGGGCACGGCCACGAACAGGCCGAAGGCGGTGGTGATGAGCGCCTCGGCGATACCGGCCGAGATGGCCGCGATGCCGCCCGAACCGGTGAGCGCCATGCCCTGGAAGGCGTTGATGATGCCGAAGGTGGTGCCGAACAGGCCGACGAACGGCGCCGTCGAGCCGATGGTGGCGAGGCCGGAGAGGCCGCGCTTGAGGTCGGCGATGTTGACCGCGGTGGCGCGCTGGATGGCGCGCTTGGCGGCGTCGACCGCGCTGTCCTTGTCGCGGCTCGCTTCGCCGGATCTCCTGCTGGTACTGCCATTCCTGCAGGCCCGACGACCAGCACCTTGGCGAGGTGCGACTGCTTCACGCCGGCGCCGCGCGACGCGTCGATCGCTTCCTTGATCTTGCCCGGCTTCAGCAGGCGGGCGACCTCGGGGGCGTACTTGCGCGACTGCGCGGTCGCCGCGCGGATACGTCCACCAGCGCTCGAACATGACTGCGATGGAATAGATGGACATGATCAGGAGCGTAAAGACAACGCCCTTTGCGACCCACGCCCATGCTGATCCACATCTCCGAAATACTGAATGACCCATGCGTCCTCCTGGTCTTGTCCGTCCGTGATGAGGCTAGCTTATAAGCGTTCGTTAGTTGAGCTTGAAGTTCACGGTGACCGTCATGATGACGGGAACCGGAACGCCGTTCAAAAGCGTCGGCGAATACGTCCACTGCATCACCGCGTCGTGCGCCGCCTGGTCGAGGAGCGGGATGCCGCGCAGGTTCTTGCAGGTGGTGACCGTGCCCTTGGGGCTGATCACGCACTCCATGATCACGACGCCCTGCACCCGCGCCTGGCGGGCGATGTCCGGATAGACCGGCTGGGTGCGCTTGATGCTTCTTGGGTTCCTTGATCTGGCCGCCGACGCGGATCGGCTCCGTGACCTGCGCCGGCGCTTCGGGAAGGCCGCCGACCACGCCGCCGACGACGCCGCCGGCGACGCCGCCCTCGACACCGCCCGCAACGCCGCCCTCGACGCCGAGGTCCATGCTCGCCTCGGGCTTGACCTCGGTCGGGCGTCTCGACCGGCGCTATGAACTTGGGCACCTCGGTCGGCACCGGCCTCTGCTGCACCACCGGGGCCTTGGGGGCCGGCGGCGGAGGCGGAGGAGGCGGAGGCGGAGCGGCCGCGGGCTCGACGAAGAACGCCTTCACGACCGAGGTCGGGTCCGGCAGCTGTTCCTTGCTGAAGATGGGAACCACCACCAGCAGGATGAGTGCGATTGCGTGCAGCGCCAGCGAGATGGGAAGGATGCGGCTCTGCTTGGTCTTGTGGCCGCGGACGTCCGAATCGACCAGATCTTCGAAAAGCCTTTGCTGCTGCATCGTTACCTGCCTCGCTTTCCGCGGAGCGCTACGCTTTCCTCGCTGTCACGAAGGCTGGGATTGTAATCCCCGGTTTTTCAAGGTGTCAAGACCGGGAGCGCTTCCATCTCAAAGACACCGTTGGACTTCAACGGGTTCCGAAAAGGTTCCCTAGAAAACGCGGAAGGTGACGTTGGCGTTGGCGACGGTCTTCACCGGCCTGCCGTTCTTGATCGCCGGCGAGAAGATCCATTCCTTGACGCACGAGATCGCCTGGGCGTCGAGCGCCGGAATGGAGCGCAAGACGCGCGCCGCCACCACGCGGCCGTCGGCGTCGATCGTGAGCTGCACCAGCACCACGCCCTCGATCTTCTTGACGAAGGCCTCTTGCGAAAAGCGCGGCTGCGTCTGCTTCAGTATTTTGGGCGGCCGGTCGAAGTCCATCACCGGGCCGTCGCCGGTGCAGCCGACGCAGCCGTTGGGGTCGCCGCCGACGATGCCGCCCACCTGGCCCGCGTCGATACCGCCTTCGAGCCCCTGGATGTTGCCGAGGTTGCTGCCGGTCTCGCTGCCGAACTGGTCGGCGGCCGCGACCCGCTCTTCCTTCACCACTTCCTTCGGCGTTTCCTTCGGCGCCACGAACTCGGGCTTCACCTCGGGCTCTTTCGGCTTCTCGACCGGCTTCTCCGCGACCTTCTTCGGCGCCTCCTCCTTCTTGCCGAACTCCGAGCCCTTGAGCATCGAGATGGCGGCGGCCGGCGGCGGGTTGAAGATGAGGATGCGCAACGGGTCGGTGGTGTCGGGCAGCTCCTCGTGGGAGAGAAGTGGAATGATCACCAGTGCCGTCACCGCGATGGTGTGGATGGCCACCGAGCCGATGAACTTCCGCCGATCGTGCGGCGGCTTGGCGCTGCCCGAAAGCGGCAGGTCGGTGAACAGCGGCTCTTCGGTGCGGCTCATTGTTTCGATGATACTCCGGGCCTAGTGGGCCGGAAGCGGGCTGGGCGCCGCCACGTTTTTTTTGCGCCCGGTCAGGCCTTCTGCTTGTCCTGCCGGCTCTGCCACCAGGCGACCAGGGGCGTCGCGACGTACAGGGAAGAGTAGGTTCCCAGCACGATGCCGACCAGCATGGTGAAGGCGAAACCCCGCATCACGCTGCCGCCGAAGAGGTAGAGGCCGAGGACCACGAGGAAGGTGGTGCCGGCGGTGATGATGGTGCGCGACAGCGTCTGGTTGAGCGCGTCGTTCAGGATCTTGGGGAAGCTGTCCTTGCGGTGCTGCTTCATGTTCTCCCGCACCCGGTCGAACACCACGATGGTGTCGTTGACGCTGTAGCCGACGAGCGTCAGCAGCGCGGCGATGACGTTCAGGGTGATTTCGTAGCCGGTCAGCACCAGCACGCCCATCGTCAGCAGCACGTCGTGGAACACGCCGACGGTGGCGGCGGTGCCCCACTGCGCGCCCTTGAAGCGCACCGCGATATAGATGAGCTGCGCCGCGAGCCCCAGCACCGTCAGCGTCACCGCGGTG
>CAVXLQ010000011.1:0-127572 GCA_963762635.1 uncultured Actinomycetota bacterium | reverse complement strand
GGACCGCCGCGCCTGAGGCGAAGAACGCGAAGCTGGAGAGTGCGGCGCCGAGCCCGGTTCCCACCATCTCGTGGCGCTCGTTCCCGTCCGGGGTCGGGGGTCGCAGACCGGGCCGGGTCGTTGCTGCGCAGCACGGCGTCGGCGCGTAGGCGGGCTTCGTCGGCGGGGACGCCGCGGGCCCGGTAGACCAGCGCGAGCTCGTTGGCGTCGAGGTCGAGGACGGGCAGCACGGTGTGGGCGTCGGAGAGGTCGGGGGCCGACGCCGCGAGCAGCTCCCGCTGGGAGCGGACCGAGACGTACTCGCCGGCGCCCATGGACAGCGCCCCGGACAGCAGCCCGGCCAGTCCGGTCAGCAGCACGGTGGTGGTGGACGCGCCGCCCCCGGTGACGCCGAGCACCAGGGAGAGGTTGCTGACCAGGCCGTCGTTGGCGCCGAACACGGCGGCGCGGAACGTGCCGGACACGCGGGCCCGGCCGCGGACGGCCAGACCGCGGACGACCTCCTCGTGGATCCGCTCGTCGGCGGCCATGGCGGCCGTCGCGTCGTCGTCGAAGTGGTAGGGCGATCGGGTCTCCGCCCGTTGCGCGAGCGCGAGGACGAACACCGACCCGAACTTGCGGGCCAGGAACGCCAGCAGGCGCATCCGGGGTGCCCCGCGGCGGTCAGGCCCGATGTCGTCGCCGAGCAGGTCGGACCAGTGGGTCGGCCGTGCCGCTCCTCGGCCTCGGCCAACCGCAGCAGGATCTCCCGCTCCTCACCGGACCGGCGCGAGGCCAGGTCGCGGTACACCTTGCCTCCTCGCGCTCGTCGGCCAGCCACCCCCGCCACCGGCGCACGGCCGACGACGACGCTGTCCGGTCCCGTTGTTCCCGGCGCTGGGGGTCTGCCCCCCGGCTCCTCGGGCGACACGTTGGCCACGCCGCTATTGTTCCCGCCCTACGAGCCCGGACGGATGGCAGCGTCGGGAAGTTCGGTGTCGGTCGGCAGGGATCCCACGCCTCACGGTTTGGAAGTGGGTGTCGGCGCGGCGGGCTGCTCGGCATCTCCCGGACGGCGCCCGGGAGGGGCAGCGAGCGGGATGATCAGCGCAGGCCGAGCTTGCGGGAGCAGGCGGGCCAGGCCTTCCAGCCCTGGGCGTCGAGCACGCGTTCGGCGACAGCGATCTGCTCGGTCGGCTGGCCTTGTGTGGCACACCCGAGCCGCCGAAGGAACGCCAGGTCGATGTGGTGAACTGCAGGCCGCCGTGGAAGCCGTTGCCGGTGCTGGTGGCCCAGTTGCCGCCGCTTTCGCACTGCGCGACCTTGTCCCAGGTGCTGACCGGGGTTCCGGTGTCGGTGTTTGGTGTGGCCGGAGCGCTTGTCTGCGCGGCGATGGGCCGGTCGATGGGGGCGCTCTTCGCCGGTGCTTGCGCGGCGGGCGTGGTCACGGCCGCCGGAACTGACGGGGCCGACGCGTATTGCCGTCGGGAGTGCCGGTCCGCAGCATGGCCCCGACGATCAGTGCGGCGCTGAGGGCGACGACCGCGCCGAGGCTCACCAGATCGGCTTCAGGCTGCGCCGTCCCGACGCTCCGATGGACGCTACGACCCCCTTCGCCGGGTCCGACGCGACCGCCTCTCCGACGGCCGAGCGAAACGGGTTCCGGCCCTTGATGCCAGAGTGGCGGTTGGTCGGGAATTCATCTAGTAGCTTTCTCCTTGATTGGCTGTCCGATCATCTCAGGTCAGCGTTCTCGATGCTCGGACAAAGAACACTACATTACGATCTAGGTAACGGGAGATTACGAAGTAGAATGTGACTCGGATTTCGTCCGCCTCGGAAGCGGCGTCACTTGATCGATCGATGATCGGGAATACCATTAGTGTGGCTTTGAGCTGCGCATTTCCGCCGAGCTGTAGTTGTACGCGGGGGGAAGGCGTCGCTGCGGTGGGTGATGTTGAGCACTCCAACGGGGTGGAAGCGCATTATCTTCCTGTTGCTTCCGGGGATGCTTAGTGGATCACTTCTCGCTTGGCACTCGGTTTCCCCACGCAGTCAATCCAGACGGGCGATCGGCATGCTCCTGCCGGGTGGGATCGGGAGCGCAGTGATGGGCCTCTTGGTGGCTGCCGCCGTCCTTTCGCAGGGCGTACGGTTCCCACCCCTGTGAGAAGAGATGGGCGCCATGAGCAACACCGACAGCCACCTCCGCACGGTCGACGGGTTCAACCCGCGCGACTGGAGCTCGATTGCCGCAGCCCTCGCCGAGGACTGCGAGCTGATCGACCACGCACGCAACTTCGCGGGCGAGACGGCTTACTCGTGCTGACGGGCGCTGACGAGGGCAGGGGACGGACCGCAAGGGGGCGGGATGACCGCGTTGGAGAGTCGGCGGATCGATGAGCTGCTGGAACGCGGCGTGGCGTCGGGGTCTGTGTCCGGCGTGGCGGCGGTGGTCGTAAGCCGTGACGGGGTGTTGTACGACGGCGCGGCCGGGCGGCGCAGCGTCGAGGACCCAACTCCGGTCACACCGGACACCATGTTCCGCTACGCGTCGATGACCAAAGCACTGGCGAGCGTCGGAGCGCTGCAGCTCGTGGAGCAGGGCCGCTTACGGCTCGAGCAGCCGGTCGCCTCGATCCTGCCCGACTTCGGCGACCTGCAGGTTCTCGAGGGGTTCGACGGTGACCGGCCCCGGCTGCGCCCACCCGCCTCGCAGGCCACCATCGGGCAGCTGTTCAATCACACCGCGGGCCACGGGTACTGGTTCGGTAGCGAGGACCTGCTGCGATACCACTCCGTCACCGGCACGCCGAATGTTCTCAGCGGCGCGAAGGCCAGCATCTACACCCCCCTGCTGTTCGATCCGGGCACGGGATGGCAGTACGGGGTCAGTACTGACTGGCTCGGCCTGGCGGTCGAAGCGGTGAGCGGCCAGGGTCTCGACGAGTATCTCGCCGAGCACGTATTTGAACCGCTGGGCATGAGTGACACGACATTCAGCCCGAGTATTGAGCAGCGGGCGCGGCTCATGCCCGTGCACGCTCGAACGGTCGACGGCAGCCTGGTTCTCTCCGGATTCGAACTCCCGACCTCACCCGAGATCCGGTTGGCCGGGACCAGCTCCTACGGGACGGCGACGGACTACGGCCGCTTCATGTCCATGTTGTTGGCGGAAGGTACGTTCGACGGAGCACGGATCCTGCGTTCTGACACCGTGAAGCTGGCGTTCACTGACCATTTGGGCGGAATCGCGCTGCCCGAGGTCATGCGCTCATTCGTTCCGGAACTTCTCAATGACGTACCAAGGCTACCCGTACCGCAGGGCTGGGGCCTGGGCTTCCACCTCGTGCAGGAGGACCTCGACGGCATGCGGCGCGCCGGGACCGGAGACTGGGCAGGGCTGTTCAACACCTATTTCTGGGTGGACCGCCGTAGCGGAGTCGGGGCAGCGCTGTTCACCCAGGTGCTGCCGTTCTTCGATCAGCGCGTGATCGAACTACTCGTCGGATTCGAGCAGGCGGTCTACGCCAACGCGCACGCCCCGACCTCCTAGCGCTTCGACACGCATCGTTTACCGATCCCGCTGCGGGGGGTGATCGTGGTGATGATGTCGGGTCCCACAGGTTCCGCCAGCGAGCGGATCGGTTCCCGCCGACATCGGATACTGCGCAAACTCTTCAGTCGGGAGCGCTCGCCGCAGCGCGCGTAGCTGTCGTACCAGGGGCGGACGCGCTCGAATGCCGCGCTCGCGGTGGGGACGTCCGCGTCGGCGTAGCGGCGGCCGGTCAACTGCATGCCGACGGGTAACCCGTCGACCAACCCCGCCGGAATCGCGGCGGCCGGGTGTCAACGGCATGATCAGCCGGCACCACAAGTCGCTGAGCTCGCGCTGGTCGTAGGGCAGGTCGATGTCGACCTGCTCGACTGTGGCGCCGGCCCTGCTCGAAGGCTCGCACGGCATCGGACACGACCACGGCGACCCGGTGGCTGCCGCCATCACAGCGTGGTCGAGCTGGTCAACCGTGTGTAGGGGCAGGGGCTGGTGGAGCGTGCAGTGCCCTCTGCGTAGACGCGCACCCCGGCCATCCTCCCGTGCCCGCGGAAGCTGACCACCATGATCACGTCACCAGCCTGTCCTCGTTTCAGGGTCGAGGCAGGTCGGCAAGCACGGCGGCCTCGCTGATGTCGACGTGCCGGGTGGCCGTGAGCAGTGTCAGCGTCTGCTGGCGTGCCAAATCGCGCAGGTGCTGGAGGTGCTCGGCCCGTTCGGGATCATCGAGCTCGAGCCGGTATCGGTGGGCGAACTCGGTGAACCGATCCGGGTCATGGCTGTACCACCTGCGCAGCGCCGGCGACGGGGCGACCTGCTTGCACCACTCGTCGAGGTCGGCCCGGTTCTTGGTCAGACCGCGCGGCCAGAGCCGGTCGACCAGCACTCGGGTGCCGTCCTGTGCGGTGCGCTCGTCGTAGACGCGGCCGACTCGTACGCCGGGCTGTGGTTGCATCCTGGGCTCCTCCCGTGAGCAGTCTTCGCCGCGCATCACGTCGGACCACGCGGGAGCTCTCGGATCGGCCCCTTCAGCGGGCCCTCAAGCGCCTCGCTGGTCGATCTGCGGCGGGGACGTGCGTGTTCCTGGCCGGAGCCGGAGTTGGGCCGTCCGGACGAGGCGGTACATCGGCCTGTACGCGGTGTACCGTACTTCTTGTGGACCCGGCTGCAATCGCGCTCGGTCTGCTCACGGGTTCAGGTGTCGTGAGCGAGACGTTGGAAGCCGCAAAGAAGAAATTGCGCTCGCGCATGGCGCGGGAAGCCGACGACGCGGTGAGCGGCAGCCGGGACGGCGATCATTTCGTCTCGTCGGATCGCGACTCCAGCAGGTGACCGATTTGATCGGCGCGGCGGCCAGGCCATGACCTTGCCGGCCCTCGATTCGTCTTGGTCGCCGATCGAGTGGCCGCGGCGAGCGAGGTGGTGATCCCCGCTCGGAGGACCAGGCCCGCGGCGAGGAGTGTCGCGAAGGCCTCGATCAGGCTCTCGTCCTCGGGCCCGGAGAGTGCGTTCGGGCGCCAGGCGTCCACGCACAGCAGCCCCAGTTGTCGGGTAGCCCCGATCACGGCGAAGCGACACCAGCTCTTGAGCTTCCCGTATTCGGGATCCTCGTCGTCGTAGTCCGGCGGCTTGAGCTCGGCGAAACGCGACCACACGGGGTCGCTGACGTCTGCCACAAGCAAGGAGCCGTCACGCCACGGCGGGTTCCTGCTCAGGATGTCGATCGCGACCTTCTCGTCGGGCGTTCCGGGTGCAATGGCCCACGTGAGTTGGGTGCCCCGATGACCGATGACTGCGCCTTTGGGGGAGAACGAGGCGTTCTGGGTCGCGCCGCCGGACCCTGGCGCGACGTCCGGTACCGCCACAACATGGCTCTGGAGGAAGTAGACCCGGCTCGGCCCACGATCGCGCAAACTGTCGTGCAGTGAGGTCAGCAGGAAGTTGATGAAGGTCGTCAACGTGTCGTCGTCGTTGCGTTCCACCACAGCGAGCAACCCTGACCCTACGGAGGCCAGCGTCAACTGTGTGTCGGCCCGCTCCAACTTGAGCTGCTCGCGCGAATGTGTGATTTCGTGTACGGCGATACGAAGCGACGTCTGATACTTCTCGTCGTCGACGAACTTGTATGTCGCAACGGCAGCCGCCGCGATCGCAGCCAGCGCGCCGAAGCCGTAGATGCTCGTCGAGACGTCGCCATCCGCGGTGAGGAGCCCGACTAGTATCGGGAGGAATGTAGTGATCGCGGTCGCCAGACCCCAGCCGACCGCGCCGCGGTAGTTACGCGGTGCTCGTCCCCGCCCGGCCATGCTGCCATGGTCGCACGAGCAAATTGCGTCTCGGCAGCGGAGCCGGTGTGCTCGGCAGTCGTAAAGGCCTCTGCGGTAGCACCGTCGACAAAGGGTTGGAGAGGTTGCCGCCGAATGGCGCCTCCGACGGTGCTGAGAGCGACGGTGGCATCGGAGTGGCGTTGGGTAACACCATGCGCGTGAGGAAGCGCGACAGGACCCGGTTCGGGCGATCGCCCGCTCTCAGCATCGAGCAGACCGGGGGTGCCCGTGGACAGCGGCGGGTTGGGTGAGGAGCCCGCGGGAGCGTCCGCAGTGGGCGGGTCTTCGGATCGAGGCCACCTCTGGCCGCACGGGTTGCTGCGCCCGGATCCTGGCGAGCCACCGGCCAAGCGGCCCACCTCCGCGACCCCTCAGGAGATCGAGTTCGTTCCGCAGGTACCGACCCGTTGGCTGGAGCCGAAGCTGCTGATGCTGATTGCGGTGCAGGTGGCGTTGTCGACCAAGTTCGCCGAGTTCTTCGACCGGCGGGACGCCCACGCGCACCTTCCGGAGGCGACACAGGCGGGCGCGGCCCACGGTGGCCTCCGATCCCCGGACCGCCCGGTCGGCGGAGCCGCGTCGGCGAGCCGCTGGAGCCTGACGGAGACCGCGGAAGGGTTCGACTTCACCGGCACCGACGAGTTGTGGCTGGACTACGTCGCCGACTCCGGGGACGGGTTCGACGCCACCACGACGATCGCCGCGCTGGCAGCATGCGACCGGTTGAACCTGCCGGACCCGGCGGGGGCGGCCCGACGGGGGTGCACGAGACGCGGGCGGGTGCGGTGCTCGTGCTGGGCGGGGACCAGGCCTACCCGTTCGCGACGATGGAGGAGTACCGCAACCGGTTGGTCGGCCCGTTCCGCTCCGTGCTGCCGTGGACGTGGCATCCCCGATGGCTGTTCGCGATCCCGGGCAACCACGACTGGTACGACGGTCTGGCGAGTTTCGTCAAGCAGTTCTGTCAGGGCCGTTGGATCGGTGGCTGGCGCAGTGCCCAGACGCGCAGCTATTTCGCCCTCGCCCTGCCGCACAACTGGCACCTGTGGGCGGTCGACGTGGCGCTGGGCACCGACATCGACACCGGCCAGCTCGACTACTTCGAAGAGCGCGCCCGGGCCCTGCAGCCGGGAGCGCAGATCGTGCTCTGCGCGGCCAAGCCGACCTGGACCGCCACGCACCACGACGACCCCACCGCTCCCGACGTCCTCGAGTACTTCGAGCGCACGGTGATCGGCGATCGTGCCGCGCTGCGCCTGACCCTGTCCGGCGACCTGCACCTCTACGCCCGCTACACCGCCGCCGACGACGAGAGCAAGATCATCGCAGGGGGAGGAGGTGCCTACCTCGCGCCCACCCACCACCTGGACACACCCGTCCGCCACCCTTCCCCGGACACCTCCGGGACGGGGTCGGACGACGCCCCCAAGCAGTTCGAGCTCCAGCACGTGTTCCCGAGCAAGGACGAGTCCCGTCGGCTACGTGGGCGGATCGTCGCCCAGATCTACCGCAACCACGGCTTCTTCCTCGTCACCGCGGCGGCCTACGCGCTGGTGGCCATGGCCGTTCCGGCCGACCGCATCTTCGATCCGGCTGGGCGGCTGCAGACCGTCGCCGCGCTGCTCCCGGTGACGCTGGTCGGGCTGCTCGTGTTCGCTGCCCTCTACGCCTTCACCGCCGGGGCGCAGGTGTCGCGCCGCCGGAAACGAGCCGCCGCGACCCTGCATACCGTGCTGCACCTCGCGGTGGTGATCGCAGTCGTCGACCTGCTGCTGCAGTTGAGCGGGGTCGCCGCCGGCGACCCCTGGATGCGCGCCGTCCTCGGCGCCGCCGTGGGTGCCCTCCTCGGTCCGCTCGTGGTCGCCGTGTACCTGTGGATCGCCGACCACTTTCGCGTCAACAGCAACGAGCTGTACGCGGGTTGCGCCAACGAGGCGTACAAGAACTTCCTCCGTCTCCACGTCGACCGCACCGGCCTCACCGTCTACCCGATCGGCGTCCGGCTCCCGACCGGTTGGACGTTCGACTCGGACGTGCCCCGGGAGGGACCTGATGATCGGACGGAGCGGGGCGACTGGGCCGTAGCGTGGTCGGTCATGACCGGTTTCCTGTTCTGCTGCACAGCGGACAACGATCTCTACCGCGCCATCGCGTCGGACGACGGTCGGCCGCCGCGCTACGACGACCCGGCCCAAGCGATCGCGGCCGCCGAGCCGGGGGACGCCGTCCTCGTGCTCGCCGACGGCTACCCGGAACGACGCACCGTGTTCCCGCCGGAACTGGTCACCGCCGCGACCGACAAAGGACTGTCGGTCCTCGTCGAGTTCCCCGACCAGCTGCCCGGACTCGAGGCCAAGCCCGTCGCCGCCGTGCTGGAACGGGTCGTCGTCGAGGATCCGCGGCTCGGCCCGAAGCTCGGCCTGCTCGCCGCCCACGCTTGCCATTACGTTCCCTGCCGCCAGCCCGACACGCTGCTCTGGCTGGCTCACGTCGCCGGCTTCGACACCGCGGTCTTCGGTCTCCCGGAGTCGGCACACTCGCTGCTCTACCGGATCCCCGACACGTCGATCCTGGTCGCCACCACCCAGCTGAGCCGGTTCGTTCGGGCCCGGTACGAGCCGTACCAGGGTTGGATCGCCCTGTGGCAAGGGATCCTGCGCATCCTGCGACCCGACGCGGCCGGAGCTCGCGCTGACCGGCACCGCCGAGGTGACGCCGCGCTACGACCGCGACCAACCGTTGCCGGACGAGGCGGAGACAGCCGCGGTGGCCGCCTACCAGGAGTGGCTGCGCGAGTCCCGGATGCTGCTCACGCACGACCAGGAACAGACCGTCCGCCGGCTGATGCGGGACAGCGAGACCGCGGACATCGAACGGCTGCCGGCCGGTCAGGGCGACGGCAGCTGGGGTGTGGCCGAGGGCTACTCGACCGGCATCCAGCCCGACGGCCGGCAACAGGCCCGGATGGCGCTCCGGGCCGACTGCATCGCCGAGACCGCGATGGCGTTCGCCCTCGACGGCACACCAGCCGACAGCGACCTCGCGAGGAACCTGATCGAGTACCTGCGCGGCCCGTCCGGCCTGTGCGGCGGCGATCGGGCCGATCCCGACCATCCGGCGTACGGGCTGATCGGCTGGGGCACCGGCCTTCCGGCCTGGGAGGTCGCGAACTACGGCGACGACAACGCTCGGGTGATCCTGGCCTGGCTGTCCACCAGGTCGGCACTCGGCGACAGCGACTGGGACGAGCAGCTGCTCACCGCGATCACCGCGAACTTCCGGACCACCAGCCGGACCGGCCACCGCGGCGACCGGATCGACCTGCCGCAGCTCATCGAGAACGGCTGGCGCCACTACTTCGACGGGAACGTGGTCAACCAGAGCGCGCACTTCGAGGCGTACCTCTGGGCCTGTTACCAGTGGGCCTACCAGGCGACGGGCTACGAGCCGTTCCTCGAACGGGCCCGCGCCGGACTGTCCACAATGATGGAGGCGTTCCCGGGCGGGTGGCGCCGCAACGACGTGACGGAGCTGGCTCGGGTCCTGCTGCCGTTGGCCTGGCAGCTGCGGGTCGACCCGACGGATCAGGTCCGCGACTGGCTGGCCGCCGTCGTCGACGCCCTGCTCAGCCACCAGGATCGCAGCGGCGGGATCGCGGAGGTCGAGGCCGGTGGGATCGCGCTGTTCAAGGTCGCCGAGACCAATGAGGAGTACGGGACCACCGAGGAGCCGATCATCTTCCAGACCGGCGACTCGGCGTCGGACCAGCTGTACACGACCGGGTTCGCGCTGCTCGGCCTGCACGAGGCCGCGGCGGTGCTCGACGATCCCCGGCTGCGCGCGGGGACCGACAGGCTGGCCGACTATCTGGTCCGGATCCAGACCCGGAGCGGCCGGCCCGAGCTGGACGGCGGCTGGTTCCGCTCCTTCGACTTCGACCGCTGGGCCTACTGGGGAAGCTCCGGCGACGCCGGCTGGGGCGCCTGGTGTCTCGAGCTGGGCTGGGCTCCGGCCTGGTGCGCCACCGCGCTGTCGCTGCGGGTACGCGGCACGACGCTGTGGCAGGAGCTCGGCAAGGTCCGCCCCGACCCGACCCTTGCCGAGTCCGTGATCGCGAGGATGATCCCCGCCTGACCGTCTATCCTGCGGCAGGTGACCATGCAGCCTTCTGACTCGCCCGAACTGCGCGCGTCGGACGAGGATCGTGACCGCGTCGCCGACACTCTTCGCGAAGCCCTCGCGACCGGGCGGTTGAGTCCCACCGAGCACGAGGACCGGCTGGAGGCGGTGTTCGCCGCCAAGACCGTCGGCGAGCTCGCCCCGATCACCCGCGACCTGCCGGCCGTGCGACCGGCAGGTACGGCGATCGAGGTGGCACCGGACGAGCGGGCGAAGGCTCTGTTCAGCAAGGTGCGCCGCGTCGGGCAGTGGGAGGTGCCGCCACGCTTCGAGGCGCGCGCGGCGTTCGGGGCCGTCATCCTCGACCTGCGCCACGCGGTCATCCCGGCAGGCGGCGTCACGATCGTCGCGAACTCCGCGTTCGGCAAGGTCGAGATCCGCATCCCCGACAACGCACGCCTGGTAGGGAACGGCGGCAGCGCGACCTTCGGCAAACGTACGCTGCCGGAGTCCCCCGCGTCGAGCGACGACGGCCCCGTCATCCGCATCACCGGCCACTCGACGTTCGGCCACATCCGTGTGACCCGCGGCTGACGAGCTAGGCCACCGTGCGGTACCCGCCTTCGTGGTAGACGAGCGGCGGATGGTCGGCCAGCGTCGCGTGCGTGACCTCCGCGACCACCAGGTGATGGTCACCGACCGGATACCGGTGCCGTACGGAGCCGTGCAGGAAGCCGACCGCCTCGTCCAGCACCGGCTCCCCCGACGGCAGCCGCGACCACGAAGTCGGTGCCGCGAACCGGTCGATCCCGCTCGTCGCGAACCGTCGCGCCAGCCCATGCTGCCCCACCGACAGGAAGTTCACCACCACCGTCGAGGCGGCCGCGATCGTCGGCCAACTCGACGCCCCTGTGGACAAGGCGAACGACACCAGCGGCGGGTCCAGCGAGATCGAGGCCAGCGACGTCGCGGTGAACCCCGCCGGCCCGCCTCCGGCGTCGGCGGTCACGACCACCACGCCGGCCGCGTACCGGCGGAAGACCGAGCGATACCGCTCCGCGTCGATCGACGTACCCAGGTCAGCCGTACTCGTCACGAGGACACCTCCTGCAGAACGCGCTCGTACTGGCTCGACGGCCGCGGCAGGCCGTAGTGCTCGCGCAGCGTCTGCCCTGTGTACTCGGTACGGAACAGACCCCGCCGCCGCAGGATCGGAATCACGTGCTCGACAAACGCTTCCAGGCCGGACGGCAGCACCGCCGGCATCACGTTGAACCCGTCGGCCGCACCCTGCGAAGCCCACGACTCCAGCGCATCGGCGACCTGCTCGGGCGTCCCGCTGAACGTCCGGTGCCCGCGCCCGCCACCCAGCCGACCGATCAGCTGCCGTACGGTCAGCCGCTCGCGCCGCGCCAACGTCACGATCAGCGTGTACCGGCTCTTCGCACCCTCGATCTCGTCCTCGTCGGGCAGGTCGGCCGGCAGCTCGCGGTCGAACGGCAGGTCCGACGGCGCGACGCGCAACGTTTTCGCCAGCTGGATCCGTGCGTACTCCGGCACGATCAGCCGGTCCAGTTCCTCCTCCCGTTCGCGCGCCTCGACCTCCGTCGCACCCAGTACAGGAACGATGCCCGGCAGGATCTTCACGCTGTCCGGATCACGCCCCAACGCAACGACCCGCGCCTTCAGATCGGCATAGAACGCCTGCGCGTCACCGAGCGTCTGGTGTGCCGTGAACACCGCCTCGGCGTACGTCGCCGCGAACTGCTTCCCGTCCTCCGACGAGCCAGCCTGGACGAGCAGCGGATGCCCTTGCGGCGAACGCGGAACGTTGAGCGGCCCGCGCACCTTGAAGTACTTGCCCACATGGTCGATCGGGTGCACACGCGAGGAGTCGGCCCACACGCCGGAAACCTTGTCCGCCAGCGTGGCGTCGTCCTCCCACGAGTCCCACAGTTTGCGTGACACGTCAACGAACTCGGTCGCGCGTTCGTACCGATCGGCGTGCAGCGGTTGGTCGTCGAGCCCGAAGTTCTTCGCGGCGTCCGGCGACGCGGTCGTCACGATGTTCCAGCCGGCCCGACCACCGCTCACGTGGTCGACCGAGGCGAATCGCCTGGCCAGGTTGAACGGATCGTTGTATGTCGTCGAAGCTGTCGCGATCAGCCCGATCCGATCGGTCGCCGCCGCGATCGCGGTGAGCAGCACGGTCGGCTCGATAGAACCCGAGGGTCGCCGGCCGACCTCGCTGAACAGAGCCGGCGCGTCGGCGAAGAACACCGAGTCGAACTTCCCGCGTTCGGCGATCCGGGCCAGGTTCAGATAGTGGCTGATGTCGGTGATCGCGTACGGGTTGCTCTCCGGCAGCCGCCACGAAGCCTCGTGGTGGCCGGTACTCATCAGGAACGCGTTCAGATGCAGCAGTTTCTTCGTCATGGTTGCTCTTTCTCGATGCCCAGCTGGGACAACAAGGACGTACGCAGCTCGGCGAACCCTGGGTCGGCCGGATCGCGTGGCTTCGGAAGATCGACGGAGAACTCGGCGCCGATCCGCCCGTTGTCCAACACCAGCACGCGATCGGCGAGCACGATGGCTTCGTCGACGTCGTGCGTGACGAGCAGGACGGCGGGGCGATGCCGTTCGCAGAGTTGTCGGAGCAGGTCGTGCATGCGGATCCGGGTCAGCGCGTCGAGGCTGCCGAACGGCTCGTCGGCCAGCAGCAGCTCGGGCTCACGTACCAGCGAACGGGCCAGCGCGACCCGTTGCTGCTCACCGCCGGAGAGCTCGTTGGGCCAAGCCCGTTCACGACCCGCGAGCCCCACCTCCGCGAGGCTCGAGCGTCCCCGCCCGGCAACGTCGGGACCGTCGAGACCGAGCACGACGTTGTCAAGGACGCGTTGCCATGGCAGCAGCCGCGAGTCCTGGAACACCACCGACACCTGCGAAGGCACCGAGACGTCACCAGTGCCCGTCACCGAGTCGTCGAGTCCAGCCAGAGCCCGGAGCAACGTGCTCTTCCCCGAGCCCGAACGTCCGAGCAACGCGACGAACTCCCCCGGCGCGATGTCCAGGTCCAGCCCGTTCAGCACGGCACGGTCGCCGAACCCGCGCACCAGCTCACGCGTCCGCGTCGCGGTCAGTCCGCCAGTGTGCGTCGCCATGCCAGCGCCCTCCTCTGCACGAGTCGGACCAAGCCATCGGACAGCAGGCCGAGCACGCCGTAGAGCACGAGGCCGACGATGATGACCTCCGTCTGGCCGTACGTACGGGCGAGCTCCATCATGTAGCCGATTCCGCTGGTGGCGTTGATCTGTTCGACCACGACCAGCGACAGCCACGCTCCGACCACGGCGAACCGCAAGCCCAGCAGGAAACCCGGCAAGGCGCCGGGCAGCACGACCCGCCGGATGAACGCGGAGTACCGCAACCCCACCGTCTGCGCGAGCTCGACGTAGCGCGAGTCGATGCTGCGCAAACCGTTGTGCGTATGGATGTAGACCGGCACGAACACGCCGAGCACGATCGTCGTGACCTTCATCGTCTCGCCGATGCCGAACCACAGAATCAGCAACGGCAGCAGGGCAAGCGACGGGATCGCCCGCTTGATCTGGATCGGCCCGTCGAGAACGGCCTCGCCCCAGCGGCTCAGCCCGGAGATCAGCGCGAGCACCGTCCCCGCCACGATCCCGATCCCCAGACCGAGGAACGCACGCTGGGTGGAGATCGCGAGGTTGGACTGCAGCCGTCCGTCGGCGATGAGCTCGCCCGCGGTCGTGACGACCGTCCAGGGCGCGGACAGGATCCGCTGATCGATCAGGCCGGTGGCGGAGCCCGCCGACCAGATCGTGAGCAGCAGCAGGGGGCCGACGACCGGGCCGAACGGGATCGCCGTTCCCAGCCCGAGCCGGCGGCGCCGCCTCGTAGTCGTTGGCGCGATGTCGACAGGACGAGTGGCGGTCGTGAGAGTCGCGGTCACGTTCCCCCACCTGCCTTGATCGCGTCCGCCGCGACCTTCTCGTAGCGGCGGTCGTAGAGGTCTTCGGCCTTGATCACGGGGTTTCCGGTCTCCTTCGCGAGCAGGTCGATGGTCTGTTGGTGCCGGGCGATCGCGTCGGACCAGGAAGCCGGGATGTCGCGGTCGCCGACGGCGTCGACGAGGTACTCGCCGTCCTCGACGCTGAGGCCCTGGTCCTTGACGTAGTAGCCCTCGATCCATTCCTTCGGGTGCGCGTCGATCCACACCTGGGCAAGCGCCCAGGCCCGCACGTACTCCTTGATCGCCGCGGCCTTCGCGGGGTCGCTGAGCGTGGACGTTCGCGCGTACAAGAGGGCGGGATCGTCACGCAGCCCGTGCCGGATCGTGGTCGCGCCGTCCTTGCCGTACTTCGCGAGGTAGCGCTTGACGTTCGTCCCGCCGATCGGAGCGACGTCAACCTGCTTGCTGGCAAGGGAGTTCGGGTAGACGTCGCCGGTGCTCGGCAGTTCGACGAGTTTGACGTCGGTCTTCTGCAGTCCGGCCTTTTGCAGGACGCGCAGGATCAACGCGCCCTGTGCCTGGCCGGGGCTGTACGCGATCCGCTTGCCACGCAGGTCGGCGAGCGTCTTCACCCGCACGCCGGGAGCGATGCCGAGCTCGTAGATCGGGTGCTTGATCGGGTCCTTGCGGTACTGCGCGGCGACGATGCGGACGTTCAGCCCAGTCCACGTCGCGTGGATGGGCGGGATGTCCGCGACGGCGCCGATGTCGAGCGCGTTCGCGCGGAACGCCTCGGTGGTCTGGGGTCCGCCGGAGATGTTCGCGAACTCGATGTCGAAGCTGAACTTGTCGAGTCCGGCGAGCTTCAGCGCGACCTTGGTCTGCGGGTCGCCGACGATGAGCTTGGTGCCGTTCGGAACGGTGTCGGCGAGGGGCGTGTCCAGTTTCGCTGTGCTGGTTGGTGAATCGGCCTCTGTCCTGGCGCAGGCGCTCGCGATCGCCAGCACTGCGAGCAGCACGAGGAGGGCAGCAGGTCGTGCACGCATGGGGAAGTCGCTTCCTGTGGCGTGTGAAGGGGCGTGGAAGGTGGTGGGGTACGAGAGAACGTGTGGCGTCAGCGACACACTGCGCTGGCGACGCGCATCTGATCGATCTCGCGCCGCTGCGTGAGGAGAACCACCTGCGACATGCATTCGAGATTACCCACTAAATCAGTAGGATTACTAGGGAAGACCGTCTGCTGAGATGGCATTGGAGTTTCCGTGACCACACCGATCCCCCACGTTCACGACGAAAACGGGCACCGCGTCGTCGTTCTCGCCGGCAATCCACGACCCGCTTCACGCACGCGCGCGGCGGCGGAAGCCCTGGCCACGGCCTTGGGCACCGCGCCGACCATCGTCGACCTGGCCGAATTCGGCGGTGCCGTGCTCGACGGCTCCCCCGAGGTCGACTCGGCGCTGGAGACCGTACGTACGGCGCGGGTGCTGATCGTGGCGACGCCGGTCTACAAGGCCAGCTACACCGGGCTGCTGAAGTCGTTCCTGGACCGCTACGACGGCCGCGCGCTCGAGGGCGTCGTCGCCATTCCGTTCACCGTCGCGGCCGCGCCGATCCATCGACTGACCGCCGACGTCCACCTGCGGCCGCTGCTCGTCGAGCTCGGCGCGAGCACCCCGACACGAGCGTTCGCGATCGAGGAGTCGGCACTGCCCAACCTCGACGCGGTGGTCTCGGGCTGGGTGTCGACCGAGCGATCCCTGCTACCGCTCGGAGGCCTGACGCGGGTCTGAGGTGCCAGGATGGGGGCATGAGCGAGACTCCCGCCCCGTACGGCACCGGTGCCGGTGGCGCGGCTCCGCGGCGGGTGCGGATCCCCCATCTGCTGGAGCTGAAGGCACGCGGCGAGCGGTGGGCGATGCTGACCGCGTACGAACAGTACGCCGCCGAGATCTTCGACCGGGCTGGCATTCCGGTGCTGCTCGTCGGCGACTCGGCGTCGAACAACGTGTACGGCAACGCCAGCTCGCTCCCGGTCACGGTCGACGAGCTGATTCCGCTCGCCCGCGCGGTCGTACGTTCGGCTCGGCGGGCACTGGTCGTCGCGGACCTGCCGTTCGGCTCGTACCAGGCGTCACCGGAGCAGGCGTTCCTCACCGCGGCGCGGTTCATGAAGGAAGCCGGCGCGCACGCGGTGAAGCTCGAGGGCGGCCGTCCCGTGCTGCCGGCGATCGCGAAGCTGGTGGAGTCCGGGGTTCCCGTCATGGGGCACCTGGGCTTCACGCCGCAGAGCGAGCACGCGCTGGGCGGCTATCGCGTGCAGGGACGGGAGTCCGACGCCGCGAAGCGGTTGGTCGAGGACGCCGTCGCGGTGCAGGACGCGGGCGCGTTCGCCGTCGTCCTGGAGATGGTGCCGGCCGCGGTCGCGCAGGAGGTCACGGCGACGTTGCGCGTACCGACGATCGGCATCGGCGCCGGTCCGCACTGCGACGCCCAGGTGCTGGTGTGGCAGGACTTCGCAGGGCTGCGGACCGGACCGATGCCGCGCTTCGTCAAGCAGTACGCGAACCTCGCCTCAGTCCTCGACGAGGCCGCTCAGGCGTTCGCCCGCGACGTTGCCGAGGGGACGTTCCCGGGCGAGGAACACTCCTTCTAGCAACCGCCGCAGTTGTGGTACGTGACGTCCCAGTGGTTGCCCTCGTCGGCATAGATGTTGCCCGCGCCGGACTGCCACTGCGCGGCGCCGTCACCGCGGTCGGCGATGCGAGTGAACGTGTTGTGGATGTAGTTCCCGACGCAGGTGCCCTTGGAGAAGTCGACCTTGTACCCGTTCCAGTGGCTGTACGTCCCGCCGGCGTGACCGGTCTCGGTGCCGCCGGTGAGGTTGATCGCGCAGCCGCTGGACGTCTTCAGCGTGCGGGCGCCGTACACCGTCGAGTCGTTGATCTGGTCGAACGACGTGCAGGTCGGGTTGTTGCGGTCCGAGCACCCACCGCTCGACGACCAGGTGATGCCGACCGAGCTGAAGACCGAGGTGGCCTGGGCATGGCTCATCTTCGTCACGGCCAGGGCGGGCTGGATGCCCACCACGAACGGCAGTGTTGCGACCACGGCGACGACGAGAGGTACGAGGGCTTTACGCATGTTCGCTCCTCACGGATGAGTGGTGCCGGGTTTCGCTACCACTCTTTCCAGCGGAACTTCCTACCGAAACCTCGCCTGTCAGGCGGTCCAGTCGAAGAGGGTCGCGCCGATCAGCCAGAACGCCAGCCAGAACACGAAGCCGGCGAACGGAATCGCCAACACGAGGAGCGGCCGGCGCCGGAAGAAGTAGACGGCGAGGACGACCAGCACCACCCACACGACCACGAAGAAGATGACCGCCCAGCTGGGCATGACCAGGCCGCTGACCAGGAACGGGATCAGCAACGGCAGCAGAAGCACGATGCCGACCCACGGGGCAACGCGTCGCAGAGCATCCACGCACACATCCTGGCAGCCCACCCGCCGCGCGGCGCGCATTCCGCCCGACACCCTGCCCGATCGAGCACCCCCCGCCAGTTGTTGGACGGATCTCGGCCTCTATCCCGACATCCGTCCAACAACTCCACGCCACCACCGAACCACCGAGCGGTGATCATGAACGTGATCGTGAAGGCAAACTGGTGTATGTCACCGGTTCGGCTTCATGATCACGTTCATGATCACTCGAAGCAGCGGGCGGCTCGGTGAGGACCAGCGGTCGCGGAGCTTGGGCAGGACGTCACGCGCGAGTTGTTGGACGGATCTCGGCCTCTATCCCGACATCCGTCCAACAACTCCCGCGCCACCACCGCCACCACCGAGCGGTGATCATGATCACTCGAAGCAGCGGGCGGCTCGGCGAGGACCAGCGGTCGCGGAGCTTGGGCAGGACGTCACGCGCGAGTTGTTGGACGGATCTCGGCCTCTATCCCGACATCCGTCCAACAACTCCACGCCACCACCGGACCACCGAGCGGTGATCATGAACGTGATCGTGAAGGCAAACTGGTGTATGTCACCAGTTCGGCTTCATGATCACGATCATGATCACTCGAAGCAGCGGGCGGCTCGGTGAGGACCAGCGGCCGCGGAGCTTGGGCAGGACGTCACCCGCGAGTTGTTGGACGAATCTCGGCCTCTATCCCGACATCCGTCCAACAACTCCCGCGTCACCACCCACCACCACGCCCGCCCCGCGAGTTGTTCCAGGGATGTCGGCTTCTAGGCCGAGATCCCTGGAACAACTCGCGGGCCGGGGTTAGGACCAGCGGTCGCGCAGCTTGGGGAGGACGTCCTTCGCGAACGCCTCGAGGAAGCGGGGCTGGTCGTTGCCCGGGCCGTGGAACACCAGCTCGGTGAAGCCCAGGTCGACGTACCGCTGGATCCGCTCGACGACCTCGTCGGGATCGTTCGACACGATGAAGCGCTTCTGCGCGATCGACGGGTCCTCGTCGGCGAGGCGCTCCATCTCGACCGGGTCTTCGACGCCCTGCTTCTGCTCCGGGGTCAGACCGAGCGCGGCCCACCAGTACGTGGCTTCCTTCGCGAACTCGAGGTCCTTGTCGTACGACACCTTGATCTCGATCTGATGCGGCAGCTTCGAGGCGTCCTTGCCGACCTTCTCCGCGCCCTCGCGCACCTTGCCGAGTACGGCTTCGTACAGCTCCGACGCCTTGCCGCTCGTCGCGATGAACCCGTCGCCGATTCGGCCGGCCAACGAGCCCGCCAACGGACCCGACGCCGCGACGTAGATCGGCGGCGGCACCTCGCTGCGCTCGTAGATCGTCGCCTTCTCGGTGCGGTAGTACTCCCCCTCGAACGTCACGCGCTCCTCGGTCCAGAGCTTGCGGATCAGCTCGACGGCCTCGGTCAGCCGCGCACGCCGTTCCTTGCCGCTGGGCCACTCCGCGCCGGTCGCCGGCACCTCGTTCATCGCCTCGCCGGTGCCGACGCCGAGGAAGATGCGACCAGGAGCGAACTGCTCGAGCGTGGAGAAGCCCTGCGCGACCACGGACGGGTGGTAGCGGAGGATCGGCGTCAGCACGCTCGTGCCCATCGTGACGCGCTTCGAGGCGTACGCGAGCGCTCCGAGCCAGCTGAACACGAGCGGTGCTTGCCCGCTCGTGTGGCGCCACGGTTGGAAGTGGTCCGACACCGACACGATGTCGTACCCGAGCTGCTCGGCATGCAAGCTGTAGTCGAGCAAGTCCCGCGTACCGAACTGTTCCGCGGAAGCCTTGTATCCGTACTTCACCCTCGCGCCCTTCTCCCGGCCAACGATTCCGCTCAAGCGTACGGCGTGATCCATGTACGTCCTGACTCGCGATCGGTGCGCGAGGAATCGGTCCCTGTCGGTTGTGCGGTGCGGTGTGGCACCGTAGGTCTATGGACGTACGTCAGGCAGAGCTGCTCCGCGACGTGCTCGCGGGCACGGGATGGGTGGAACGCACGGTCGAGTTCGCACGCGCGATGCGCGTCAACACGCGAACACCCGGCGGTCTGCTGCTCTTCGGTACGCCCACCGACGAACCGTGGCATCTCACCGCACATCTCGACGACGAGTCGCGGTTGAACGACATCCCCGAGCTCAAGCCGACGTTGGTGCGTTGGAACCCACCGCACGACGCCGCACCGCATCTCGCGATCGGACTCGATCGACTGTCGGAAACGCGACGCGGCGAATCCCTCGTGGTGGTTGCCAAATCGGCGTCGGTTCCGTTGCTCGAACGTGTCGACGACGTACGTCGCAAGGGTGCGAGTGTGTTCGCGCTCGACACCGGCGATCGCGAGCTCTCGTCGCTCGCGAACGAGGTGTTGGAAGTGCCGACGGACGACGACACGTTGCTCACGTTCGAAGGTGCGCAACACCTCGTGAGCCTCGCCGCGGGCCAACCGATCGCGTACGGTCGGCAAAGTTTTCGCGCACGACTCGGACGTCTCCTCGACCTCATCTCCGGGCCTTCACGTTGACGCATTGCTCTTCTTGAGTGATTGAGTTTCCCCTTGTTTTGTTAGTGAATTGCGCATTGTCGTACTGTCAACCCAGCCTTCCGCACACCCTCTGACGACGTCGTTCGCGCAGGTCACGTCGACAACACGCAACAAACAAGTTTGCGTTTTGCTATTTACGTGACGCGCCGATGTTGCAAAGATCCACTGATACAACGTGGTGAGGTGACTATCCTCGTCATAGCAGAACACCGGCGAAAAGTCGGTTGTCCCTTCCTAGGGAGGCAGTGCGGTGCCAGCACGGAAAACGGCAACCAAGGCCGCGGCTAAGAAGTCGCCGGCCAAGCGGACCGTGGCGAAGAAGGCTGCAGCCAAGAAGACTGCAGTGAAGCGTTCGGCAGCCACGACCGCTACCAAGAAGACCGCGACCGCGAAGAGACCCGCGGCGCGTAAGGCGGCTCCGGCCAAGAAGACCACCGCCAGGAAGGCAACAGCGAAGAAGACGACAGCGAAGAAGACCGCTGCCAAGAAGGCTCCCGCCCGCAAGACCGTAGCGAAGAAGGCTCCGGCCAAGAAGACCGCGGCGCGGAAGACGACGGCACGGAAGACCGCCGCGAAGCGGACGACGACGACCGCCAAGAAGGCGACCGCCGCGAAGAAGACGACTGCTGCGGCAAAGAAGACGACCGCCAAGCGGACGACCGCGCGCAAGACCGTTGCCAAGAAGGCTCCGGCCAAGCGTGCACCGGCGAAGCGGACCACCTCGCGCGCCGCGTCTGCCACCAAGCGGACGACGACGACCAGGGCCCGCAAGAAGGCCTGACGTCACGTAGATCAGGGTGTCGCCACGCGAGGCAGGTGTGGCGACACCCTCGTCTTGTTCCTAGCTACTGCTGTTGCGGCTCGTCGTCGTTCCAGCGTGGGTCGGTGTCCCACGACTCGTTACGTTCGGCGACCTTCTCCAGCGCGCGTTCCGCCTCTTCCCGTGTGCGGTACGGGCCCAGCCGGTCGGCGGCCTTGCACCCACCCAACGGTTCGACCGTGTGGTGCACCAGGCAGAAGTACCACTGCTCGGTCTCGTTACTCATGTGCTCAGCCTCCTGCACCTGAGGGTTCCCAGCAAGGGCTCACGTACACTCGCAGTCATCATGGCAGCCGCACTCTCCCCCGCCGCGATCTCGCCGCGACGTAAGGTTCCCGCGCACATTCCGCGCCCGGAGTACGTCGACAAGCCGTCGCCCGCACCGTTCAGCGGTTCGGAGGTGAAGGACGCCGACACGATCGCACGGATGCGGATCGCCAGTCGGCTGGCCGCGCAGGCGCTCGAGGAGGTCGGACGCAGCATCAAGCCTGGCGTGACCACCGACGAGCTCGACCAGGTGGGGCACGACTTCCTGCTCGCGCACGACGCGTACCCGTCGACCCTCGGCTACCGCGGCTTTCCGAAGTCGTTGTGTACGTCGGTCAACGAGGTCATCTGTCACGGCATCCCCGACTCGCGCCCGCTCGAAGACGGCGACATCCTCAACATCGACATCACGGCATTCATCGGCGGGGTGCACGGAGACACGAATGCGACGTTCTACGTCGGTTCTGTCGACGAGGAAAACCGGCTTCTGGTCGAACGCACCAAAGAAGCCACGTTGCGGGGCATCAAGGCCATTCGGCCCGGGCGTCAGGTCAACATCGTCGGCCGGGTGATCGAGTCCTTTGCGAAGCGCTTCGGCTATGGCGTCGTCCGCGAGTTCACCGGGCACGGGATCGGTACGTCATTCCACTCGGGTCTGATCATTCCGCATTACGACGAGCCGCGGTTCGACACCGTGATCGAGGCCGGCATGACGTTCACCGTGGAGCCGATGCTGACCCTCGGCACGCACGAGTGGGACATGTGGGACGACGGTTGGACCGTCACGACGAAGGACCGCAGCCGGACGGCTCAGTTCGAGCACACGGTGTTGGTGACGGAGTCGGGGCCGGAGCTGCTGACCGTTCCCTAGGGACGCCGCCACAGCGTGACGCGAAGGCCTTTGACGGTCGTTTCCTGGACTCGCTCGAGACCCGTGCTGCCTGAGGGTGGACCGTTCTCCCAGGTTGGTTGGAGAATCCAGAGCCTCTGGATGTCCGTGGGCAGTGGGCCTTCGACGTCTCGTGGGCGGCAGCGCGCGTCGCGTAGGTAGTACGGGATGGTCTGGATCGTCGTCACGGTGCGCTGGATACCGTCGCCTGGTTGGCAGCCCTGCTCGATCGTGCGCGCGGCTTGGCGTACGTCGGGGCCGTGACCGTCCACCGCGCGCATGCCGACGAGCTGAGGCGCTGCGAGGGCCGCTGTGAGTCCTACGGGGACGACGGCCGCCCACGACGGGGCCTTGGCCATGGCCGCGCCGGCGAGGAGGGCCAGGGCGGGCAGGCAGACCACGAGGTAGCGACCGAGGAAGAGCGGCGTCAGCAGGCCGATGCCCGCGAGCAGGATCGGTGCTGCGGCGAACCAGGTTGCCGTCGCGACCGTTGTGATGCGTGGCGACGTGGCGATGGCGATGACGGCGAGCGCCGCGAGTACGGCGAGCAGCCAGGGACCGCCGGCGAGCTCCGCGTACGCCTCGCCGAGGCTGGCGAACGTCGGCTTCGGGATCCAGGCGACGGTGTCGCGTTGTCCGAACGTGAAGACGGCGAGGACCGCAGGTACGAGCAGGCCGGCCGCGGTGGCGAGCAACCACGTGCTGAGGCGTTCGCGGGCCCGTAGGAGGTGCGCGACGAGGACGAGCAGGCCGAGCAGCTGGACGACACCCAGGCACGCGACGGCGACGGCGTACCCGATCCACCAGCGCCTGCCGCCGTCCTCGAGCGCGCGGTGCAGCAGCCACCAGGCGAGGACGGCGAGTGCGATGGCGAGGGCGTACGGACGCGCTTCCTGGGCGTACCGGCTCGCGGTGGGGGCGAGCGCGAAGACCAGGCCGGCGACGTACGCCGCGCGGGTCCCCCAACTGCGCCGTGCGACGTCGGCGACGAACGCGGTGGCGACCGTCATCGCGATGACCGAGGGCAGCCGCAGCCACCACTCGGCGCTGCCGAGCAAGGTCCAGGCGTGCATGCCCAGGTAGTAGGCGCCGAGGCCCAGGTCGCGTTCGGTGAGGAACGCGAGCAGGTCACTCAGCGACCGGCCGGCGTCCTGCGCCGTGGCGGCCTCGTCCAGCCACAGCGCTGGCGTGCCGAGCCGCCAGCAGAACAGCGCGCACGCGAGGACCGCTGGGACCAGCACAGGCCACACCGTCGCCCCGCGGATCCGCACCTGGGGAGCTTCCCACACCTCCCCCGCGGACCCGCTCAGGGCGCACGGCGTGCCCGGCTCATCTCTTCGCGGGCGTGCCCGGCTCATCTCTTCGCGGGCGTGCCCGGCTCATCTCTTCCGCGTGCCCGTCGTTCGCTATTCGCGGCTGTTGAGCTCTGCGGCGATCTGCTCGGCGTCCTGCTGGGTCATCTCCAGGCGCGGGATCCACCAACGGTTCTCGCTCAGGTCCCAGATGCCGAAGCCGTACTCCGTTTCGCGCACCGCGTACCGATCCGTCACCACTCCGCCCTCCGGATGACCGGAGGACAGCTTATCGAACATACGTTCGATTCGCCATGGCGCTTCGGCAGGCCGTCGACGCTTGAGCGTCCGACGGCGAGTGACTCGCGCCCATGGCGCGGAAACGATCTTGTTCACGTTCATGACCGCCCACCCCCGCGGATAGCCCGGACCTGAATCAGTGGAACAGTTGCGGCTTTCATGTGTGCCCCCTGGTGACTCCCCAGACACGTGTTGGCCGTACTCCCCCGCCCCTCGATTGCCGCCGAGAACTAGGGGTGCCCGACAGCAGACCGTGATGATGCCTGCGCCGAGCGTGGCACAGATTCAACCCGCTCGCTGGCGAACTGTGAAGATGCGGCGACAGACTGTGGACAAGTTTCTTGCTGGGCTGTCCGAGCTTGTCCGATTCCGTCACGATTCTGCCGGTGACGAATTTGGGGCCCGATGTCACCAAGCGGCCGAATGGTGAGACAACCGACGTACCTCACGCTTGTCCGCTGTCGCGCCGGTGGGCTCGGCCCGGACGGCGCGCTCCGGGCTCGAGACCCCTCGGCTCCGTCGCCGCTGGGCTGGCGCGGAGCAGGACGGGATGTATTTCGACGACGACGTAAATAAGCACTGAGCTTCCGAAATCTCCTGGAATTTCCTCACATCTCCTCCACGGCTTCACTCACAGTGAGACCGTGTTCGGAAATCGGGAGGGAATTTCTCATGACTCAGCAGTACCAACCACCCGCGCCTCCGCCTGGGTGGACTCCACAACCAATGGCACCATTCTCAGCACCGCAACCGCCGCCGCCGAAGAATGGGTTCGGCATCGTCGCGTTGATCCTCGGTCTCATTGGCCTGTTGTTCTCCATCATGCCGATCACGGGATTCGTCGCCGTGATCCTCGGTCTTACGGGGCTCATTCTCGGCCTTGTCGGCGTCGGTAGAATTCGGAGCCGCCGCGCCACGAACCTGAAGACGACCATCGTTGGCGTCACCGCCTCTGATGGCCGCGATGGCCGTCGGGATCTGGGGCATCACGCTCTTCTTCGGCGCCGTCGACCAACTGGGCAAGGACTTGTCGAGCCTCGATCAGCCGACCACGGTCGTGACCGAAGCGCCAACCAGCGCGCCGGAACCGTCCGCCGACGACGTGGCACCACCTGTCGACGACGAGCCGGCGCCCGAGAAGGTCCAGTCGTTCGCCATCGGCCAGAAGGCCACGGTGACCGAGGACGGCGCCGAAAGCGGCGAGATCACCGTGTCGAACGTCGAGACGTCGACCAAGGCTCAGAACGAATACACCGATCCGCCGGAGAATGGCCAGTTCTTGATCTTCACTGTCAAGGCGAAGGCCTTGGGCTCCGAGGCCTTCTCCATCAATCCGTTCGACTTCTACGTCGTAGATGCCGAGGGAAATCGTTACGACCAGACCTCCGGATCGATGTACATCATCGATTCCGGAAGTCTCAACGCCACCGAGTTGAATCCAGGCGAACAAACGCAGGGACGATTCGCGGTCGACGCTCCCAAGAACGCGACTCAGGTCGTCTACGCACCCGGCCTCCGGGCCCTTGGGTACTGGACGCTCGCCGACTAGGGACCGCCTGTGACCCGGGCGGCTGATGCCGCCCGGGGTCAGGTGGACGAGCCGGCCTGTAAGCCGGATCCTGTAGTAGGCGGTCATCCCTCTCGGGCTGCCGTTGCCGACAGCCTCTAGCGGCCTACCCGCAGGCTCGGGCGGGCAGCCCTCGAACGCCTGCGCGGACCTCACGGTCCTTCTTGGCCTTGCTCCAGGTGGGGTTTACCGAGCCGCCTGAGTCACCCCAGGCGCTGGTGGTCTCTTACACCACCGTTTCACCCTTACCCGCACCCTCGCACCGAAGCGCGAGGGCCGCTGGCGGTTTGCTCTCTGTGGCACTGTCCCGCGGGTCGCCCCGGGTGGGCGTTACCCACCACCCTGCCCTTCGGAGTCCGGACTTTCCTCGGCGGAGCACCGCAGTGCCCCGACGCGACCGCCCGGCCGGCTCGTCCAACGGGTCAGTCTAGGCCAGTACGAAGCGCAACGAGCGTTTCGCCACGTTCGCCTCCTCCAGCCGCACCGTGACCCGTTCGCCCAACGGCAGCGAAGTTCCCACCAACGTGCCCTCGACAGCCGGCGACTGCAGCTGGACGACGCCGCGGGAGCCGTCCTTCTCGACGTCCACCACCACGCCGTCGAACGTCGCGCCCTCGTGCCCCTTGAGCAGCTCCGCCTCGACCAGGTCGAGCACCATCCGCTCGTACTTGTGCGACCGGTGGTCCGCCTCGTTCATCTCCTTCGGCAACGTCTCCAACGCCGCGCGCACCCATTCCGGAACCGGCTGGCCCGCCGACAGCGCGACACAGATCTCGAGCGCGAACCGGTCGACCAGCCGCCGCAACGGCGCCGTCACGTGGGCGTACTCCGACGCCAGGGCCGCGTGCCGCGGCTGCTCCGGCAGGTCGCCCGAGAACGAGGTGTAGCCCGCGCCGCGCAGCAGCACCGTCGACGACGTCAACAGGGCCGCGTGCGTGGGCTCCTTCGGGTCCAGCGTGCGGATGAACTCCGCGTACGTCACCCCGTCGGCCCACGCGACCCGCAGCGCCTTGGCCGTACGCCGCAGCCGCTCGAGGTCGCGCTGATCGGCGGGCGGCAACGTACGCAGCACGCCGATCTTGCCCTCGATCATCAGGTGCGCCGCCGCCATGCCGGTCATCAACGACACCTGGGCGTTCCAACCCTCGACCGGCAACGGCGCGCGGTACCGCAGCGTCCAGCCGTCGCCGGACTGCACGACCTCCTGGTCGGGGATCGGCAGCGTCACACCGCCGCGGTCACGCTCGCGTTGCTCGCGCAGCAGGCCGAACTCGCGCAGCAGCACCAACCATTCCTCGGCAGTGCCGTTGTCAAGAGACGCTTGCACCTCGGCGTAGGCGAGCCGCGCGCGGCTGCGCACGAGCGCCCGCGACACCTCCACCGCGGTGCCCTCGCCGGTCGCGTCGACCTCCATCGTCCACACGATCGCGGGCCGGTCGCCGTCGGGCAGCAGCGACGCCGCGCCCTCGGACAGCGTCGGCGGGTGCAGAGGCGTACGGACGTCCGGCCCGTACATCGTCACGCCGCGCCGATGCGCCTCGAGGTCGATCGCTCCGCCTGGCCGGACGAACGAGGCCACGTCGGCGATCGCGTAGTGCACGCGGAAGCCCGTGCCGGCGCGTTCGACGAACAGCGCCTGATCGAGGTCCATCGAGCCCGGCGGGTCGATCGTCACGAAAGGGAGGTCGGTCCGGTCGGTACGGGGCACGTCAGCCGCGCTGGCGGAGTCGGCCTCGGCGAGGACCTCCGGCGGGAACTCCGGAGCGATGTCGAGCTCCTCGCGGATCCGCGCCAACCCGGCCCGGACCTCGCCTCCATCGGCAGCGGCAAGGCGAATCTGGCGTCTGGGCACGATGCACAGACTAGGTGGAAGTGGTCTTGGCCATTTGGTGCCGACCTCTTACCAGGCGTGTCCCTCTGGGTTTACAACGTTGATATCGATTTCTCGGGTGAACGGAGACAGCCTCATGCGACGCTCCTACCGCCTTCTCGTCCTGGTGCTGAGCGCCTTGATGCTCCTGCTGACCGTCCAGGTGCCGAGCGCGCAGGCCGCTCCGCCGAACACCGTGCGCAACCCGCTGCGGGACGGAACGGCCGATCCGTTCATGTTCCGGCACGACGGCGCGTACTACCTCACGTACACCGCGGTCGACCGGATCATCCTCGTCCGCTCGACGTCGGTGGCCGGCCTCGCCACCGCGCCGGCCGTCACCGTCTGGCAGGACGGCACCGCCGGCCGGTGCTGCGACATGTGGGCGCCGGAGTTCCATTTCCTCAACGGGCGTTGGTATGTCTACTACACCGCGGCGGCGGCCGGAGACATCGCGAGCCACCGGATGTTCGTGCTGGAGAGCTCCGGCACCGATCCGATGGGGCCGTACACGTTCAAGGCGAAGCTGGGGACGCAGAACGACTTCTCCATCGACGGCACGATCCTGAAGCTGAACGACGGGCGGCTGTTCCACGTCTGGTCGGGGCATCTGAACGGGAGCCCGCAGAGCCTCTACATCGCGTCGATGAGCAACCCATGGACGCATTCCAGCGGCGTGACGACGTTGTCCGCGCCGACGTACGCGTGGGAACGCCACGGCCTGGTCAACGAGGGGCCGATCGCGCTGATCCGCGGCAACCGGACGTTCGTCGTCTACTCCGGGAGCGGCTGCTCGACGCCGGACTACGCGCTGGGGCTGCTGGAGCTGACCGGCAGCGACCCGCTGTCGACGTCGTCGTGGACGAAGTCGCCCAACCCGGTGTTCCGGCGCAACGACGCGGGCTGGGTGTTCGGGCCCGGGCACAACTCGTTCTTCCCGTCGCCCGACGGCACGGAGGTGTGGAACGCGTATCACGCGGTGACGAGCTCGAGCGGTGCACCGTACGGAAGCTGTGGTGGGGATCGTTCGCTGCGAATCGACAAGGTCACGTTCGACGCGGCGGGGACGCCCAACCTTCGGCGTGCCGTCCGCGTCCTGGCAGAGCATTCCCTTGCCTGCTGGCGATCCTGGCGTCGCGCCTGTCGCGAACGGGACGTACAAGATCTCGCCGGCTAACAACCTCGGCAACACGCTGGATGTGCTCGACTGCGTGCCCGACGACGGAGCGGACGTGTCGGTGTGGCACGACGTGGGCAGCGTGTGCCAGCGGTGGAACGTGACGTACCTCGACGACGGGACGGGGACGTACAAGATCACCAACGCGAGTAGCGGGGACTCGCTGGACGTCGCGGGGTGCTCGCCGGACAACCACGCGAACGTCATCCAGTGGCCGTACTGGGGTGGCGACTGCCAACGCTGGTACCTCGACGCGCTGCCGGGCGGCTTCTTCCGGATCACCTCGAAGGTCGGTGGGCGCGCGCTCGACGTGGACACGTGCGCGACGGTGCCTCGGATCGACGTACGCGTGTGGAACTACTGGGGCGCCAACTGTCAACGCTGGCAGCTGCAGCGCGTGGCGGGCTAGTCGGTCTTGACCCAGTCCGCACAGCCGTTGGTCTCGAACGCCTCGTCGGACTTCTTGATCGTGACGGTCTGCGGGCCCTCACCCAGCTGGTTGGCGATGATCGAGTCCAGGTCACCGTCGGTCGACTTCAGCCTTGCCCAGTAGCAAACTCCGGCCCCTTCGATGGCGGGGTGCGACTTGTACCGGCCCGGCTCGATGTCCTCGCCTATGACGTACGTGCCGTCGCCCGCGAACGCGGTCACCAGCGTCTCGGCCTGCTCGGGGGCTGGCGTGACGGTCACGGTCACCGTGGGTCCTGGCACTTCGACGGTCTGGGTGGGTCCGGGGACCTCGACCTCGACGGTCTCGACGGGTGCGGGATCGGCCGCCGCTTTGGTCGTTGCCGCCGGGGTGCCGCCGGCAGCGGATCCGATGAGCAGGCCGACGAGCAGGGATGCGACGATGCCCGCGATCCACGGCCAGCGGCGCGGACGCCTCGCTGCGTGCGGCGGACGTTGCGGCGGTGGTGGGGTGGGCGGCTGGACGCTGCCCGTCCACCATGGCCGTTGGTCGGACGGGTACGGATCTGGCTGGGACATGGGTGGGTCTCCTCCCCCTTCCCATTCCCGATGACAACGTTCTCACTGCGACCGGGCTCACGTGACGGTTGTAGGGAAGTTCCATGACCTGTTGGCAGATCAGCGGTGGTTTACGGTTGGCCGCGACTTGTCGGTGGGTGGGTCTAGCGTCTGGTCTCGATGACCGAGCAGGGGTTTCTCGAGACGACAAGGACCGCTTATGACACGTTCGCTGGGGAGTATGCGAAGGACCCGCGGCAGGACTATGCGGGGCTGCCGTTCGAGCGCGCGATGCTCGGCGCGTTCGCCGAATACACGCGCGCCGCCGGTGGTGGGTTGCCGGTGGTCGACCTGGGGTGTGGCCACGGCAAGGTGACGTCCTTCCTGCACGGGTTGGGTGTCGACACGTTCGGCATCGACCTGTCGCCGGAGATGGTGGCGCACGCGCGGAAGGAGAATCCAGGGCTGCGGTTCGACGTGGGATCGATGACGTCGCTCTCGCTGCCGCCGGAGTCGGTGGCCGGGATCGTGGCGTCGTACTCGATCATCCACGTGCCGGACGCGGTGTTGCCGGAGCTGTTCGCCGGCTTCGCCCGAGTGCTCGCCCCCGGCGGCGAGGTGCTGGTCGTCTTCTTCACCGGCGACGAGCAGGTCCATCGGACGGACGCGTACGGCCACGAGGTAGCCCTCGACTACCACCTCCGCCCAGCCGATCGCGTCGCCGAAGCCATGCGCGTCGCAGGCCTGACCGAACGGGCCCGCCTCCTCCGCGGCCCCGACCCCGACGAGCTCCTCCCTCGCGCGTTCGTCTTCGCGACCAAGCCGGCGTGAGAGGGCCTCGGGGTGCGATGGATCAACCACGGTGAGCGGACGGTCTACGCCAACCCTTGGGTGACGGTGAACGTTGCCGACGTCGAGGTGCCGGATGGCCGCCACCTCACGCACACGGTCATGAGGCAGCGCCCAGCCGCGATGTGCATCGCGCTCAACGCACGAGCCGAGGTGTTGCTGCTGTACCGGCACCGGTTCATCACCGACACCTGGGCCTGGGAGGTGCCCGGAGGCGGTGCGGAAGCTGGCGAGAGCCTGGAGCAGGCTGCCGCGCGCGAGCTGCTCGAGGAGACCGGCTGGAAGGCCACCGGCCTCCTCCGCCACCTCGTCAGCGTGGACACCGCCAACGGCATCTCGGACGCGTCCTCGCACGTCTACTGGACCGACGACGCCGAGCACGTCGGCGAACCCGTCGACGGGATCGAGTCGGCCAAGCGCGAGTGGATCGCCCTTGCGGACGTTCCCGTGTTGATCGCCAACGGACAGCTCCGCGCCGCCGACTCGGTGGCGGGACTGCTGGTGCTGTCCGGCAGAGTCAGGCCTGCTTGATCTGGACCTGATGGCCGTCGGGGTCGGTCGCCTTGGCGAACGTGCCCCAGGGTTGGGACTCCGGGTCGGTCACCTCGACGCCGGCCGCGCGCAGGTCGCGCACGGTCGTGTCGAGGTCGTCACAGACGAAGTGCAGGAACGCGCCCTCGCCGGGTTTCTTGTCGAAGGCGGCAGCGGCGGACAGGACGATGGTGGTTTGGCCGGACGGCGGCTGGACTTCGAGCCAGCGGGCGCCCGGGAAGATCTCTTCGTCGCGGACCAGAGCGAAGCCCAGCTGGTCGACGTAGAACCTCAGCGACGCGTCCTGGTCGGCGACGTATATCACCGCGATGCCCACGTGAGTGATCATGAACGCGAGCCTAGGCGCACGGACACGCCGCCGGCTTATCCGAACTTGCTAACCATCGGTGATCTCCGGCAGATGCGTCGACACGCTGAACGAGCGCAGCGACGACAACCCGTCGGCGTACCAGTGGATCTCGCTGATCGACGCCGGCGCGAGCTCCATGCGGAACACGACCGGCAGCGGGGCTTGGAGGGCGTGGCGGATCAGCAGCTTGATCGGCGTCACGTGCGCCACGACGAGCACGGTCTTGCCGGGGTACGCCGCCAGCAGATCGGCGTGCGCGGCGCGGACGCGAGCGTCGGCCGACTCCAGGGACTCGCCGCCGGGCGGTGAGACCGAGGGCGAGGCGAGCCATGCCGACAACTCGTCGGGCCACCGTTCGCGCACCTCGGCGAACGTGAAGCCGTCCCACGTCCCGAAGGCCACCTCGGCGAATCCCGGCTCCGGCACCAGCTCCAGCCCGAGCACCTTGCCGGCGATCTCCGCCGTCTCCCGAGCCCGCCGGAGCGGCGAGTGGACGATCCCGTCGATCATCGGCCCCGCCGCCAACGCGGCGGCGGCCGACTCGGCTTGAGCGCGGCCGAGCGAGGTCAGCGCGGGATCCACGCCGCCCGTACCGCTGAACCGCTTCTCGATCGTGTGCTCGGTCTCGCCGTGCCGCAACAGGATCGTGCGCGTCGGCGGTCCGGTGACGTCGCCCCAGCCGACCAGCTTGTTCACCGGATCGCCCGCCGGCTCGGTCGCCTGCACGTCCGGCGCGTGGTCGGCGAACAAGCCCCACACGGGTTCGCCGCCGTCCAGCACCTGGTTCACCAACGCGTCCGCCGCGCCGTTCTGCTCGCGCGGCACCCAAGTCCAGGTCACCGACGAAGGCAGCAACTCCCGAGCCGACTCCGCCAGCGAACGCAGCTCCGGGTGCTTGATCCTCCATCGCCCAGCCATCTGCTCGACGACCAGCTTGGAGTCCATCCGCACCTCGACGGGCGCCGAAGCAGAGAGCTCCCGCGCCAGCCGAAGCCCCGCGACCAGACCGCGATACTCGGCCACGTTGTTCGTCGCGACGCCGATCGACTCGGCGATCTCGCCCAGCACCTCGAACGTCGAAGCATCTCGTACGAGCGCCCCGAACGCGGCCGGACCCGGGTTGCCGCGGGAACCCCCGTCGGCCTCGACGATGAGCCTCACGCGCCCGGCAGTCCCGACTGGGCCGTACGTACGAGGATCCGCCCGCACTCCTCACACCGGAGCACCAGCTCCGGCGGCGACGCGGCGAACTTCTGCAGGTCGCTCGCGTTGATCTCCATCCGGCAACCCTCACAACGCCGATGCCGCAACGCCGCCGCGCCCACGCCGCCGAACTGCGTCCGGCGCTTCTCGTACAAGCCGAGCAGGTCCGCGCCGATCCCCTCAGCGGTCAGTGCGCGCTCGGTACGGGAACCATCGATCTCGGCGTCGATCTGCGCGTACGAAGCGTCCCGCGCCTGCTCGGCCGTCGCGAGCTTCCCCGCGATCTCGGCCTGCCGCGCGAGCTGCTCCTGCTGCCGCTTGCCGGTCTCCTCGAGGCGTTCCATCACCTCGAGCTCGGCGTCCTCCAGGTCGGACTGCCGCTTGGTCAGCGACTCGATCTCCCGCTGCAGGTTCTCCAGGTCGCGCGGCGAGCCGACCTGCCCGGCCTGCAGCCGCTTCTCGTCACGCTCGCGCCGGCTGCGTACCTGCTCCACATCGGCATCGGCCTTGCGCTGCTCACGCCCGAGGTCGGCGAGCTCGGTCTCCACCGCACCCAGCGAGTCGGAGACCGCGTTGTGCTCGGCCGCGAGCTCCTGCGCGGTCACGGCCTCGGGCACGGTCGCACGCCGGTGAGCCAGCAGGTCCAGCTTGGCGTCGATGGCCTGAACGTCGAGCAGCCGGAGCTGTACGGACGGATCGGCGTTCAACGGGCCATCCCTTCCTCGTCAGTGGACGCGCGGACGGTCCATGGGTCGGTGCGAAGTGTCGACACGCGGGTCTCCACCGTGGTGCCGGCTACCGCGAGCTTACGGTGCAACCGCTCAGCGGCAACGGCCAACCATGGCCACTCGCTCGCCCAGTGCGCGACGTCGACGAGCGCAGGCGCGCCGACCTGCTCCGAAGCCTCCGATGCCGGGTGGTGCCGCAGGTCCGCGGTGACGTACGCGTCGACGCCGATGCCGCGAACGGCGGCGAGGTACGAGTCGCCCGCTCCCCCGCAGACCGCGATCTGCTGGACCTGCCGATCGGGGTCGCCGGCGATGCGTACGCCGTGTGCCGTCGCGGGCAGCGCCTTCGCGACGCGGTCGCCGAACGCCTGGAGGGACTCGGGTGCGGGGAGCTTGCCGATCCGGCCGGTGCCGAGGTTCGGGTCGTCGGTACGGGGATCGAGCGGCCGCGTCTCGGTGAGGCCGAGGACGTCGGCGAGCGCATCGGACACGCCCGGGTTCGCCGAGTCCGCGTTGGTGTGACAGACGTGCAGCGCGGCGCCGTGGGTCAGCAGGTCGTGAACGACACGCCCCTTCGGAGTCGTGGCCGCGACGCTGTGCGTGCCGCGGAGGAACAACGGATGGTGCGTGACGACGAGCTCGGCGCCCCACTCGAGCGCCTCGTCGACCACGGCCTGAACGGGATCCACGGCGAACAGCACCTTGGTGACCTCGCTGTCCGGGTGACCACAGACCAGCCCGACAGCGTCCCAGTCGGCCGCCCACGACGGGTCGTACAGCTCGTCCAGAACGGCGACAACCTCGCCCAAACTCGGCATCCGCTCAGGCTAGCCACCGCTCAACTCCCCTGCTCGGCGGCTGCCACTCGCCCACTGCTCGATGTTGGCTCGTTCGTGCGGGTTGCTCTCTCGGCCGGTGGGGATCGCCGGGAGTGTATTGGCCGCCCTCCATGTCAAGGGCGCTTCGCGTCTCGCCTGCGCCGAGATCAGGTCGCTTCGCGACCTGACCCGTTGACATGGAGCCTCTCGGCGGCCAATGAGCAGGCACCATGGGCAGGCTCCGCCTGCCCACCACTGACCCCGGCGATCCCCACCGGCCTCGTTCGCCACCCTCCTCGCTCGCCCGGCCACACCCGCCCACGCTCGCGACTTGTTCCACGGATCTCGGGCTCTAAGCCGAGATCCGTGGAACAACTCCGCCTCACCCGGCCTCGCTACGCCGGCTTGAGCCAGCTGTCAGCCGCCGCCAGGTAGCGCTCCCAGTCGTCCAGCTGCAAGGCGTGGCCGCCCTCGCGGCAGTGGTACGCGGGCGGGTCCGCTCCCAACAGGTCGAACACGGGGGCGGCGGCTTCGGCGCTGAGGCGCTCGCCTTCGGGGTCGGCCCAGGTGTCGGAGGCTGCGCTGCCGACGAACACCGGGCGCGGGGCGATCAACGCGAGCAGCTCGTGCTGGTCGACCGGCAGCTCGGACTCTCGACCGGCGTAGCGCGCGAACGCGGGGGCGAACCAGTGCGGGAACCCCGTCGTGATCGCCTCCACCGACTCGCCCACGTCCCGCCGTGACGGGGAAGCGCCGCCGCAGCCGGAGCAGTTGCTGACGGCCATGGCGAAGCGTTCGTCCTGCGCCGCGGCCCACAACGCCGCCTTGCCGAGGCGCGAGTGCCCGATCACCGCGACCCGCGACGCGTCCACGCGCGGATCGAGCGCGAGCCGGTCCAGCAGTCCGCTGAGCGCGAAGGCCCACTCGCCGAGCGCGCCCCACTCATCCGAAGCACGCGGTTGCCCGTCCCAGGCGTCCGGCCGAACGTCGGTGTAGACCGCGCTCGCGAGCCCGTACCCGCGCGACGTCACCAGCTCCCAAGGCCACGAGTCGTGCGACCAGCGCAGGCCGAGGAACACCGGCACGGGTCCAGCGGAGGCCGCGGGCAACCGCAGCTCGAACGGGACGTCGACCGCCACGGCACCAGCCGGGCGCCGTCCGTACACGTGCGTCTCGAACAGCGCCAACAGCTCGCGCCGACGGTCGCGCCAGTCGTCGACCGACGCGACTCCGGCCAGCGGATCGGGCAGGCTCACGACGAGAACGCGCGAGCCTGGACCTCCTTCAGATACGCCAAGTTGTCCTCGACCCGCTCCTTCAAAGGCACCTCGGTCGAGAAGTCCTCCACCGACAGCCAACCGTCGTAGCCGATCGCGGCCAGTGCCGAGAACAGCTGGTCGTAGTTCCCCACGCCGTGGCGCATCGGAGCCCACTCCCAGTTCCACACGGTCCGGTTCTCACCCTCGACCGGCGAAGGCTTCGGCACCGCGTTCTTCACGTGCACGTGAGCCAGGTGGTCGCCGAGAATCTCCAAGCTCCACGGGTCGTACTCGAAACCCTCGCGCAGCATGTTTCCGATGTCGTGGATCACGCCCACGTGCGCGGGGTCGAAGCCCTCGACGAAGCGAGCGGCAGCCGAAGCCGACGACACCAGCGACTGGTGGTGCAGCTCGATCAGCGCCTTCACGCCGTACTGCCGCGACAGCTCCTGGATGACGTGATACTCCTTGCGCCGTTGATCAAACGCCGCGTTGTAGCCCTCGGGGCCCGGCTTCCCGACCGGCACTCGCATCTGCGAGACACCCAGCTCGGCAGCGCCGGCCATCAGCTTCTCGACATCAGCGACCTCGTCCGACCGCGCGTACGCGCCGATCGACGGCATCCCGAGCCCAGCGGCAGCGGTGATCGACTTGATCCGCGGCACGTCCTCGGTGAACGACGAGAGCGGCCAGGTGCACTTGTTTCCCGACCAGAAGCCGGCATCGCCAGACGGAGGCTTCTGGTCGACCACCCGCCACTCGACGCCGTCCCAGCCCTGCCGCGCCAGCTCGGTCACGGCCTCCTCCGGCGTCCACTCCGGCAGGCTCGCGGTGAAGACGGCGAACTTCATGAGGTGAGCTCCTTGACCTTGACGGGCTGCTGGGTACGGGCCGACTCGTAGATCGCGCGGATCAACGTGAGCGTGTTCGTCGCCGCCTCGACGGTGACGAACGGCGGACGCCGCTGCTCCACGGCGTCCAGGAAGTCCTTGAACTGCGTCGTGTGCGACGTCGTCGACAGCCCCGCGACGGCAGGCATGCCGTCGCCCTCCTCGGGCGGGCCGTACGCCTCGAGGATCGCCTCGACCTGGTTGGCCTTGCCGCCAGCGCCGTACGCGTACTCCTCGCCGTCGCCCTCGGCCGCGTGGTAGTAGACAAGCTTGTTGTGGTCGATGATCGCCGAGCCGCGGTCGCCGTGCACGTGCACGCGGGTCGCGCCGCCCGGGTACGCGGCCGTCGTCCCGTGCACCACGCCCAGCGCGCCGGACGCGAAGCGGATGATCGCGACAGCCGTGTCCTCGACCTCGATGCGTTCGTGCGCGAGCCGCTCGGCGTACGCGGTCACCTCGACCGGCTCGCCCATGAACCAGGCCAGCAGGTCGATCGTGTGGATGCCCTGGTTCATCAGCGCGCCGCCGCCGTCGAGCTCCCACGTTCCGCGCCAGTCGCCGGAGTCGTAGTAGCCCTGGCTCCGCCACCACGGCATGATCGCGTTCGCGGACGTGACGCGTCCGAACCTCCCGTTCTGCAAGGAGTCGTTGACGATTCGGCTCGCGACGTCGTACCGGTGCTGGCTCACCACCATCACCGTGCGGTCGGACTTCTTCTCGGCCTCGAGAACGCGTCGGGCCGCGTCGAGCCGGATGTCCAACGGCTTCTCGATGATCACGTGCTTGCCGGCCTCGATCGCCGCGACCGCCGCGTCGGAGTGCGCGCCGCTCGGCGTGCAGATCGTCACGGCGTCGATGTCGTCGCGCGCCAGGAGGTCTTCGACCGAGGTCGAGGCCTCGACGTCGTACTTGGCGGCGAGCTCGCGCGCACGTTCCTCGATCGCGTCGACGACGACGGCCAGTTCGGCCCGCGGCGCCAGCGAGTCCACCGTTTGGGCATGCAGAGCTCCGATGACTCCACAGCCGATGATGCCGAACCGCATCGAAAGTCCCTTCGCTACTGGTAGGAGATCCCTTGGTCGTCGAGTAGACCTGTGAACGCGTGGGTGGCCTTGGCGAACAGCTCCGGACCGGAGAACCCACCGGCGTGCCCGGCCTTCGCGAGGTGTGGCTCCATCGAGAAGAAGCTGTCGAACCCGTCGTCCTTCAGCGCGCGCAACGTCTCGGCGATCTCGCCGTCGCCCTCCCCCGCCGGCACGACCTGGCCGGTTTCGGCCACCGCGTCCTTGATCTGCAGGTACGCGATGTACGGACGCAGCTTGGCGAACCCGTCGGTGAACGGACGAGCGCCGGACAGCACGAAGTTCGCCGGATCCCAGACCTGGCGCAGCTGCTCCGACCCGACCGACTCGATCAGATCGAGCGCCCGGTCAGGCGTGTCGCCGTACAGCTGGAGATCGTTCTCGTGCCCCAGCACGAGGTCCTCGCCCTTGATCCGGTCAGTGAGCGCCGACATCCGGCGCAGCACCTCGTCCCGGTACGGCGTGGGGTCTTCGCCCTTGGTGGGTGGATAGAACGAGAAGATCCGGATGTACGGGGCACCCAGCTCGTGCGCCACCCAGATCGCCCGCTCGAACCTCGACAGGTGCTCGTCGAAGTCGTCGGCGACCGACACCTTGCCGATCGGCGAGCCGACCGCGGACAGCGCGACTCCGTACTGGGTCAGCAACCGCTTGGTCTCGGCGATCTGATCGTCGCTGAGGTCGAGAACGTTCGTCCCCCAGGCACTTCTGAACTCCACATGCCGGATGCCGAGTCCGGTCAACACCTCGAACTGCAGCTCCGGCGCGGGATCGATCTCGTCTGCGAATCCGGACAACGTCCACATCGTTAGGTCTCGGCTCCTCACGCGCTCGGTCTGTGCAAGCGCTTACCGACTCTTGCTCCAGACACTATCCTGCTTTCTGCGGAGTGCTCGGTCACACTGGTTGTTGCAACTTTGGCAACCGATTGCCAGTCTGTGTCGACATCATGCCATCGCCACGGCACGGCTGCGGCCAGAGTGTCCGACATCGGGCTCGCGAGAGCTGAAGGGAGGCAACCGGTGGCATCACGACGAAGTGCGCCTGAACCGGTGGCCGGACCAGGTCGCCCAGGTCGCGCGCCGACGATCCACGACGTCGCCGCCGCGTGCGGTGTCGCGGCGTCGACGGTCTCCCGCGCGTTCTCCCGGCCCGAACGGGTGAACGCCGCGACCCGCGCCCGGGTGCTGGAGATCGCCGAGCAGATGGGCTACCGCCCCAGCCCGATCGCCCGGGCCCTCCCCTCCGGGCGGACCACCACGCTGGGCCTGCTGATCCCCGACGTCACGAACCCGTTCTTCTTCAACCTGATCCGCGGCGCGGAACGCCAGGCCGCGGCGGCCGGCTACACGATCGTGCTCGCCGACACCGACGAGTCCGCCGAGGTCGAGGCCACGCTGGTCGACCGGTTGTTCCGGGCGGTGGACGGGTTCGTGCTCGCGTCGTCGCGACTTTCGGACCGCCAGCTCCGCGCGGCACATGCGAGGGGGCCGGTGGTCCTCGTCAACCGGCGCGTCTCACCGGTGCCTGGCGTGGTGATCGACAGCACGCACGGGCTGCGCCGCGCGACCGAGCACCTGGTGTCGCTCGGCCACCGCAAGATCGTCTACCTCGGCGGGCCGCGGGCGTCGTGGTCGGACGCGAGCCGCTGGCGGGCGCTGCAGTCGGCGTGTCGCCGGCTCGACGTCGACCTCGTACGCATCGGCCCACTCCCGCCGACCGTCGACGCCGGCGTCGCGGCGGCCGACGCGGTGCTGCTCGAGGAGGCGACGGCGGTCGTCACGTTCAACGACCTGCTGGCGATCGGCGTCATACGGCGCCTGCACGCGCGGGGCATCTCGGTGCCCGGCGACATCAGCGTGCTCGGCAACGACGACATCTTCGGCGCGGACTTCTGCCATCCACCGTTGACGACTCTCGCCGCACCGATCGAGACCGCCGGCCGCGCGGCCGTCGATCTCCTCCTCGCCGCGTTGGCCGGCGACTCCGCCGAGTCGCGCCGGCAAGTGATTCTTCCGACCAGATTGACGATTCGCGATTCGACCGGGCCCGCTCCGGCTTCCAGCGATGCAAGCCGGCACACCCGCACACCCAGCGCAGAAAGGACGGGATGAGCGAGATCACGCTCCATCCAGACCGGCTGTTCCCGACCGACCCCTCGATCCGATCGGTGGCGCGGAGCCTCTACCAGGAGGTTGCCGACCTGCCGATCGTGTCGCCCCATGGGCACGTCGACCCTGCCCTGCTGGTGGACGACGAGCCGTTCCCCGATCCGGCGAACCTGTTGGTCGTTCCCGACCACTACGTCACCCGCCTGCTGCACGCGCACGGTGTCTCGTTCGACCAGCTCGGTGTGCCCCCGGGCAGTGCGAACAGCGCCGATCCGCGCGCGATCTGGCGGACGTTCTGCGAACACTGGTGGGCGTTCCGTGGCACACCGTCGCGCTACTGGCTGGAGGCCGAGCTCGTCGAGGTCTTCGGCATCCGCACGCCTCCGTCGGCGGAGAACGCGGACGTGCTGTACGACCAGCTCGCGGCGCGGCTCGCGAGCGACGACTGCAGGCCGCGCGCGCTCTTCGAGCGCTTCGGCATCGAGGTGCTCGCGACGACCGACGACCCGTGTGACGACCTGTCGCCGCACCGCGCGCTCGCCGAGGACGCCGATTTCAAGGGACGCGTGATTCCGACATTCCGTCCTGACGCGTACCTCAACCCCGAGCGACCCGACTGGACGGAGCGAATCGCCAAGCTGGGCGAGGTTTCCGGCCAGGACACCTCCGCGTACGCCGGCTACATCACCGCGTTGGAGCAGCGCCGCGCGTACTTCAAGGCGAACGGCGGAACGGCGACCGACCACGGCGCCGACGACGCGCAGAGCCAGCCGCTCGAGCTCGCCGAGGCGGAGAAGATCTACGCGGCCTGCGTGGCCGGAACCGCGGAACCGTTGAAGCGGAAGATGTTCCGGCGGCACATGCTGAGCGAGATGGCGCGGATGGCGTGCGACGACGGGCTCGTCATGCAGCTGCACCCGTGCGTGCTGCGCGACCACCACACGGCGACGTTCGAGACGTACGGCCGCGACGTCGGTGGCGACCTGCCGAAGGCGGCGGAGTACACGCGTGCGCTGCGGCCGTTGCTCAACAGGTACGGGACGCATCCGAACTTCCGGATCGTGCTGTTCACGACCGACGAGGACGTGTTCGGGCGCGAGATCGCACCGCTGGCGGGCTTCTACCCGTCGGTGTTCGTCGGCGCGCCGTGGTGGTTCACGGACACGCCGGACGCGATCATCCGGTTCCGCGAGGCGGTGACGGACACGGCGGGCTTCCACAAGACCGCGGGCTTCGTGGACGACACGCGCGCGTACTGCTCGATCCCGGCGCGGCACGACATGGCGCGGCGGTTGGACTGCTCGTACCTCGCGCGGCTCGTCACCGAGCACAGGTTGCCCGAGGACGAGGCGTTGGACACGGCCCGCGATCTCGCGTACCGGTTGCCGGCCGAAACTTTCAGGGTGGCTTAGATGGCGTCTCCGCTTGTCCGTTCCACGCCTGCGTTGCCGGTCCGGCACGTGCACCTCGGGCTCGGTGCGTTCCACCGGGCGCACCAGGCCTGGTACACGCACATGGCCGGCGACGCGGGGATCGCGGCGTTCACCGGGCGGCGGCCGGACGCCGCGGTGCCGTTGGCGGCGCAGGACGGGCTCTACCACCTGCTGGTGCGGTCGGCTTCCGGCGACCGCGCCGAGCTGGTGACGTCGTTGTCGGGTGCGTACGACGGCGCGGACCTCGGCGCGTGGACGGAGGCGGTGGCGTCGCCGGAGGTCGGCGTGCTGACGCTGACGGTCACCGAGGCGGCGTACCGGCGTTCGCCGTCCGGGTCGCTCGACCTCTCCGACCCGTCGATCGCGGCGGATGTGGCATCGATCCCAGGCGGAGTCGCGCGTACGGTGCCGGGCCGGCTGGTGCTGGCGCTGGCCTCTCGGCGGGCCTCGGACGCCGGCCCGTTGGCGGTCGTGCCGTGCGACAACCTGTTGGACAACGGCCCGACGGTGGCGTCCGTGGTGGTCACTCTGGCGGGTGCGGTGTCGGCGTCGCTGGCGGAGTGGATCTCGTCGAACGTGTCGTTCGTGTCGACGACGATCGACCGGATCACGCCGGCGACGACCGCCTCGGATGTCGCCGAGGTCGCCTCGCTGACGGGTTTCGCCGATGCGGCGCCGGTGGTGACGGAGCCGTTCACCGAGTGGGTTCTGGCGGGCGCGTTCCCGTCCGGCCGGCCAGCCTGGGAGACGGGTGGCGCGAGGTTCGTCGACGACGTGACGCCGTTCGAGCAGCGCAAGCTGTGGTTGCTGAACGGGTCGCACTCGCTGCTCGCGTACGCGGCTCCGCTGCGCGGTCACGCGACCGTGGCCGACGCTGTGGCCGACCCGGTGTGCCGCGACTGGGTGGAGTCCTGGTTCGAGCTGGCGTCGGTGTTCCTGCCGTTCTCATCTCCCGACCTGGCGCCGTACCGGGCGTCGCTGCTGGAGCGATACGAGAACCCGCGGATCCGCCACAACCTGTCCCAGATCGCCATGGACGGCTCGCTGAAGCTCCCGATCCGGATCCTGCCGGTGGTGACCCAGGCGCGGGCAGCCGGCGTCGTGCCGCTGGCCGGCGCGGTCGCCCTGGCCGGCTGGATCGCGCACCTGCGGAAGGGCGTGGATGTCCGCGACCCGCGCGCGTCGGAGCTGACCCAGCTGGCTCAGGCCGACGACGAGACCGCCGTCAGTTCGCTCCTCGGCGTCCTCGACGAGGCGCTGCCCGACGACAAGGAGCTCGTCGACCTCATCGTCGACACCCTCCGCGACCTCACGAGTCAGCAGGCAAGACAGTGAACGCTTCGCCCCACAAGGGCCGGATGATGCGGAAGTCACGCTCGTCGAGGGTGAGGATCCTCGTCGTGCGCCAGCGTGAAGCGATGACCACGTTGGCGACGTCGGCAAGTCCGAGGTTGAGCTTCTCGTATTGCTCGATGAGATCAGTGGCACGGTCGAGCTCGTCCAGCTCGAGATTCACCAGTTTGAAGACGCCGCCGCGGATATCGCGGAGCAGCCTGACCTCGGCGGCGACGCCGAGCTGGGTGCGGAGGAGGTAGTCGAGCTCGGTCAAGACGTACGAACTCAGCATGACCTTGCCCGCTGCTGCTCTGATCATGGCAGCGCACTGTGCATGACCAGTCTGGTCCTTGTTGTATGCCGCGTAGACGCCGCTGGTGTCGCAGACGATCAACGGATGCCGAACCCCTCGGCGAACGCCTCGTCCATCTCCTCGACCGTGAGCGAGGGACCGGAGAAGAGGCCGAATCCAGGCTCGACCTGCGACTCGTCGACTCCAAGCGCCCGTTCGAGCGCTGACCGGATGACCTCGGCTTCGGAGGTGTGAGTGCGCTCGGCTTCGCGGCTGACGGCAGCCTTCAGCTCCTCGGGCAGGTAGACCGTGGTCTTCGTCATGAGTCCGAGTCTACCTGCCCGAGTGCCATACGTGCCATACGTCAGAACGAGGTGGTGAGGTCCAGGGCTTGGCCGGAGCGGGACGACTCGGACACCTTGATCATGATCTCCAGCGCGTGCCGGGCGTGCTCGGCCGACAGCACCGGCCTCACGTTCGAGGCGACGCAGTCCACCAGATGGTCGACGAGGATGCCGCGGCCGAGGTTGCTCCACCAGGTCTGGCGCGCCCGCAGGTGCGACCAGCCGCCGGGGGCCGCCCAGCCGTCGACGCCGGGCATGACGTCGGTACGGAAGACCTCCAGCGGGTCGGAGCTGCCGTGCGGCAACACGTTCAGCACGCCCTTGCGGCCGAAGATCTCGAGCTTCGGGCTCTTCGACGCCAGCACGTTGAACGACCCGTCCACGACCGCGAACGTCGACTGCCCGAAGTCGAGCATGAACAGGTTGTTGTCGTCCGCCGTCACCTCCATCTCCAGACCCGAGAACGGCCCCGGACCACGGACGTGACGCGTCGGCTCGGTGATGCCGGAGAACGCCACGACGCGCTTCGCCGGCCCGAGCAGCCCGGTGATCTCGTGGATTCCGTACACGCCCATGTCCAACAACGGACCCGAGCCCTGCTGGTAGAACCACGACGGGTCCATCGGCCAGCCGTGGATCGACCCGCCCGGGCCGCCGTGGGACGACCGGACGCGCGCGAACGCGACCTTGCCGACCATGCCCTCGGCCAGCAGCCGCTGAGCCTCCTGGTAGACCGGGTCGATCATGTCCGGCGGAGACGACACGATCGTCACGCCGTTCGCCGCGGCCGTCTCGATGATCGCGTCCGCCTCGTCCATCGTGGCGGCGAGCGGCTTCTCGGTCGCGAGGTGCTTGCCCGCCTGGACGATCTTCAACGACGTCTCGCCGTGGTACGTGATCGGCGTCACGTTCACCACCGCGTCGAGCTCGGCCTTGTCCAACAGCTCGTCCAGCGTCGCGTACGCCGCGGGGATGTTGAAGTCCTTCGCCGCCTGCTGGGCACGCTCCAGCACCGGGTCCGCGATCGCGACAACCTCCGCCTTGTCGGCGATGTGGTGCAGGTTCGGCAGGATGCCGTACCCGACCGTCGCGATCATGCCCGCGCCGAGCATGCCGACTCGCATCGGCCGGTTGCCCTCTTCCGTCATCGAGGAGCCCTCCGTCACAATATTCGAAACGTTGCTTCTTAAACCCTCATCGTTGCGGGTTCTGCGAGCACACGATGGCAGGTGTCCAGTGCCGGTCACACCGGCACCCGGCACTGAGCCGCCATGATCGGATGGAGCTTATGTCTGACCCACTACGTGTCGCGATCATCGGTCTTGACCACTGGTACACCGCGATCCCCCTGGCCGAGTCGTTCGCCGCCCATCCCGACGTCGAGCTCGTCGGCATCGCCGACCTCGACCCCGCTCGAGCTCAGGAGGTGGCCGGCAAGGTCGGCGTCGAACGCGTCTCCACGACCGGCGAGGAGTTCCTCACCGACCCGAACGTCGACGTGATCGCCGCGTACCGCAGTACCGAGCACAACCCCTCCCTCTGCGTCGCGGCGGCCGAGAACGGCAAGCACATCCTGTCCATCAAGCCGATGGCCAACACGCTCGAGGAAGCCACCACGATCCTGAACGCCGTCCGTACGGCCGGTGTCCGCTTCGTAGGCTCCGAGACCCGGTCCCGCGCGTCGGCGAACCACACCCAGCTGTACGCCTTGCTCAAGGAGGGCAAGTTCGGCCAGCTGATCAACGCCAGCTTCGCGATGTGGACCGGCGGCCTGCCGCGTGGCTGGCCGGACGCCACCGACCCGGGCTGGTTCACCGCCGAGGGGCGCGCTCCCGGTGGCGGCTGGATCGACCACTCGATCTACCAGATCGACCAGATGCGCTGGATGCTCGGCGCCGAGGTCGCGAAGGTGAGCGGGTTCGCCACGAACTACAAGCACCCCAAGCTCCCGTTCGAGGACTACGGCCACGCGATCGTGGAGTTCGAGAACGGTGTCGTCGCGACGATCGAGGACACCTGGACCGGGCCCGGCGTGGGGCGTACGTACTGGAGCATCGTCGGCACCGAGGGCGCCGCCTCGTTCGACAGCATCACCGGCAAGCTCTCCCTCGCCGGCGCGGCGTCCGACCTCGACGGGTGGGTCCAGGCCAACCCGAAGAACATGTGGGGCGACGACACCGACGTGCTGGTGAAGGCGTTCCGCGGCGAGGACACCGTGCTCGGCGGCGTCGAGGACTCGTGGCGCAACTTCGCTGTCTGCCGCGCTTTCTACGAGGCGGCGGAGTCGGGCTCGGCCGTCACTCCTGCGGAGCTCCCGACCGCATGAGCTCAAGATCCTCCCGGTGAGCGGCTGGCTGAAGCGGCGGCCGCTCGCCGTCATCAAGTCGAACTACATCACGGTCTACGCCGTGGACGGCGCGCTGTTGCCGTTCATGTCGGTGTTCCTCGCGACGGAGCACGGGCTGTCCGCGGCGGAGATCGGGATCGTGTTCGCGGTCGCGGGCGCGGCGGCGGTGCTGTCGCCGTCGCCGATCACGTTCCTCGCCGACGCGTATGTCCGCGCCGACCGGCTGCTGCTCGCGCTGCTCCTGCTGTCCGCGGTGGTCCTCGTCGGTTTGACGTTCTCCAGCGGGTACCTGTGGATCCTCGTGCTGTACGTGGCGTTCAACATCGTGCGCGAACCCGTTCGCCCGTTGCTGGACGGCGTGTTCTTCGCGACCCAGCGCGCGGTGCCGGGGATCGCCAAGGTGAGCTATCACAAGGTGCGGATCTGGGGCACGTTCGGCTTCATGGTGCCCGGCATCTTGCTGTACTTCCTGCTCGACCGCCAGGGGTCGATGGGCCGTTTGCCCTTGCTGGCAGCGGGATTGGCGATTGTCGGGCTGGTCGTCACGTTCTGGCTGCCGGCGACCGAGCCGGCGCACGAACGGGGCGAGGGTCTGCTCGCGTCGATGCGTACGCTCGGTCGCGCGGCGGGCGAGCTGCTGAAGCGGCCGGACACGGCGTGGTTCATGGTCGCGATGTTCCTGCTGCAGGTGTCGATCGCGGCGTACTCGACGTACTACCCACTGCTCGCGACCGAGGAGGCGGGCATCCCAGCGCGTTATCTGGGACTGGTCGTCAACCTCGGCGTGCTGATCGAGCTCGCGTACATGGCGGCGTTCGGCGTGCTGGTGAAGTGGCTCGGCTGGCGCTGGCTGATGGTCCTCGGCTGCGCGGTCGGTGGCCTGCGGCTGGTCCTGCTCGCCGCTGTGCCGACAGCGGGAGTGGTGGTCGGTACGCAGATCGTGCACGGCGCGGTGATCGTCTGCTCGATGGTCGCGGCACGGGTGATCTTGGACCGGCGCGCGCCCGACACCATCCGCCACACCACGCAGGGGCTGTACTCGATGCTGGTGATGGGATCCGGCCGGATCGTGGGCAGCCTGCTGGGCGGCCTGGGCTCGGAACACCTCGGCCCGATCTTCTGGGCCGCGGCCGGCGCGTCAGGTCTCGCGGCGCTGATCCTCGCGCTGTCCTTGCGCGGCGAGGACGAGGCCGCGAAGGCGGCTCTGGCGGAGAGCGAACGCGGCTAGGCCTTCTTCGGCAGCCAGCGCAGGCAGCCGATGCTGAGGCCGGAGGCGACAGTGGCGAGGCCGGCGAGAATCACGAGGGCGTCGTAGCCGAGGGCTGTCGCGACGAGGGCGCCGCCGAGCGGGGCGAGGGCGCGGGAGATGGACACGGGGGTGCCGAGGGTGCCGGCGATCGTTCCGTAGCCGACGGCGCCGTACCGGTCGACGAGGATGGCCGGGATCGCGATCGCCGCGATGCCGAAGCCGAACCCGAAGAGCACGATGCACGCCGCCGCTCCGGCGACCGAGCGGCCGGCGAAGGGCAGCAGCGCCGTCGCGACGCCCTGGACGGCGAACACGCCGGTGACGATCGCCGTGATCGACCAACGCCTCATCGCCACCGTGGTCAGTACCCGGCCGGTGACCGACAGGATCCCGAGCAGGCCGGCGAGCGTGGCGGCGACGGTCGCGGCGTGCCCGATCCGCGTGAGGTACGTGACCAGGTAGACCGCGATCACCGACTGGCCGGCGTTCTGCAGGACGAACGCGACTACCAGCAGCCAGAAGCCGGCGTCGGACAGCACGCGGGTCGGCGAGGACTTCGCGCGAGCGCGTTCGGTCCGCGGCGCACGGGTACGGCGCAGCGCGATCGCGTGCAGCGGAACGCTGAGGCCGGCGACGATCGCGGCGAGGACCAGCAGCGCATGACGCCAGCCGAACGCGGAGATCAGCTGGCCGGTCAACGGGATGAAGATCGTGCTCGCGAGCCCGCCGACTAGCGTGATCGTGAGCAGCGCGTTCGCCCGACGTTCCGGCGCGGTGATCGCGACGACGACCGCGAACGCCGGGGCGTAGAGCAGCATCGCGGACGCGAGACCGATGAGCACGAACGCGCCGTACAGCTGGACCACGTTCTGCACCTGCGACCAGGCGAGCACCGCGATCACGCCGAGGACCGCGCCGACGGTCATCAGCCCGTGGCCGCCGTGCGCATCGAGCCAGCGACCCACCGGGATCGACATGGTCGCGGTGACCAGAACCGCGAGCGTCAGCGCGCCGGCCGCGACCGTCGTGGTGATGCGGAGCTCGGCCGCCATCGGGTCGAGGATCGGCGAGAACGCGTAGTAGAGAACGCCGTACCCGATCGTGGTCGTCACCGCCAGCGCGGCGATCACCCCACGCCGCACCGGCTTCGCTTCCGCACCCTCCGTCAAGCCACCATGATCTCGCAGATCACTCCCCGGCGGGCGGAGGCGGAGTGCGATCTACCTCATAGCCGTTCTTCCAGATCGTCACGAGGTTGCGGAGATCGTCGATGTCGCGCGTCGGGTCGCCGTCGACGAGGATCAGGTCGGCCTTGCGTCCTGGCGCGAGGCGACCGCGATCGCGCAGGCCGAAGAGCCTTGCTGGCATGGACGTTCCCGCCGTGAGTGCCTCGACCGGAGTGAGACCGGCACCGACCAGGAGGGCGAGCTCGTGGAGCATGCTCGCGCCCGATGCGGTGCCCGGCATCAGCGCATCGGTGCCCGCGGCGATGGGTACGCCGGCGCGGTGCAGCTCGCGGATGTTGGCCTGCGCGTCGACGAGCCAGCCGCCGTCGCAGCGGGGGTTCCGCTGCAGCAGCGTGTAGTACTGGGTCTCGGAGAGGTACGGCGCGATCCGCTCGTCGGCCATCAGCGAGTCCGCTCCCGCGCCGCAGTCGTACACCGACAGCGTCGGCACCATGAACGTCCGGGTGCGGCGGAATCGCCGTACCCACGCGTCGTCGATCTGCTGGTCGGAGATCGCGTGCACGAGGCCGTCGACGCCGGCGTCGAGCGCCGTCTTCGCGTCGCCCGTCCACTCCGCGTGCGCCACCGCCATCCGCCCGTGGCGGTGCGCCGCGGTGACTACCGCCTTGGCCTGCGCGGGCGTGAGGGTCTTGAAGTCCGCGCGGCTCTCGAGCACGACCTTGACGTAGTCCGAGCCCTCGCGGACCCGCGCGGCCACGAACGCGTACGGGTCGTCGCCGGGTGTGAGGCGCGGAACGTCCTGGCCCCTCGGGTGACCGCCGGGAACGGTGACGCCGTTGCCCGCCGACCAGAGATCCGCTCGCTCGACTCTCCTGGTGGAGCGGCGGTCCCGCCTCGCTTCGGCGAGCACAGTGGGATCGCCGAACATGTCGAGCTCCGTCGTCACGCCGAACCGCAGCGCGTCGCGGCGAGCCTCCTCGTAGGTGTGGACGTGCGAGTCGATCAGCCCCGGCAGCACGGTCTTTCCTGCACCGTCGAACGTGCGGACTCCTGGTGGCACGGGGCAATCGCCCACGGCCGCGATCCGGCCGCCCACGACGAGAACGGTGCCGCGCTCGAGCACCCGACGGCCGTCGAAGACCCGGGCGTCGGTGATCGCGAACGTGTTCCGCCGACCGGCCGCGGCGAGTGGAAACGCTGCCGGCACCATCGCGAGCACGCTCCGGCGGGCAAGCTTCCTCATTTGAGTCCCCTCGTGAGGCGCCAGTACTGGCGCTTGTTCCAGTCGCGGACGACGACGTCGAGCTTGGCGAGCTCGGTACGGATCTCGTTCGCGTACGACTTGTCACCGTGGTCGACCGCACGCTCTCTCGCTCGGAGCAGAGCGTTGGCACCGGCCGGCAGGTCCTCCAGGTCCGCCACCCACATGCGAAAGTCGGCCTCGTACGGATCCCCTTCACGCCAAGGGAATCCGTGCGCGGTGAACGATTCTGTCAACCTGGCCTTGTCAAGGTCGACCGACTCGCGGGCGAGCTCGTCGCCCTTCGGTGCGAGGAGGACGAGGTGGTTGCCGTCCAGGAAGACCGCGCCGACCGCGGCCCGCGCGAACCTACGTTCCTCACCACCACGGGAGATCGTCACCTCGTCGTCGGTCACGGTCAGCTTCGCGAGATCCCAGGCGATCAGGACCGCGAGCACGAGGCCGGCCAGACCGCCGACGATGGGCAGGCCGATCGACGTGTATGGCTCGGGAATCCGTTCGAGCGCCTCGAGCGGTCCCTGGAACGGCGCCCAGGGCAGCGACACCACCCAGCCGGCGATCGACTTCAGCCCGATACCGGCGCCGACGCCGAGCCCGGCCAGGCCGACGAAGCCCACGGGATAGATCCAGGCGGGTTGGGACACCACGGTCTCGCTCATGCCGGGAACGCTACGAACGAACGGACCGGCCTCGCATCGTCCGTCGGCATCGATCCCGCCGACCAAAGTATGCGGTGTGCCCCGTCAGGCCACGACTTTCGCCAACAGCACGGGTACTTCGGCCTGAAGACTGGTCGCAGCGTCGTCAGCTCCGGCCAGATGCCGCAACAGCAGCTGCTGGAACAGGCCGTCGAACATCGCGTACGTGACCGCCGAGGACAACGCGAGCGCCCGACCCGTCAGCTCGGCGTAGCGGCCGACCACGTGCATGATCATCTCTTCGCGTCGCCGGTCGATCTCGAGCACGTCGGCGCGGAACGACTCGTCGAACAGGCTCTGGTTGCGCAGGTCGTACCAGAGCCGGTGCATCCGGGCGTCCGCGCGCAGCGTCCCGGCCATCGCCGCGGCGAAGTCGTCGCGGAGCTCGTCGGCGCTGGTCGCACGGGCGACCAGCTCGTCGTACCGCGTCACGCACACCTCTTCGAACTGCCGGACGCAGTGCGTCAGCAGGTCGACCTTGTCGGCGAAGTAGTAGTGCAGCACGCCGTGGGAGAACTCCGAGTTCTGCGCGATCTCCCGCAGGCTCGTCCGGGCGTAGCCGAGCTCGGCGAGCGTCTGCAACGCGGACTCGGCGAGCTGGGCACGCCGCTCGGCGAACTTGTCCACCTGGCGGCGCGAGATCCGCTCGCGGGTGCGCTCCTTCGCCTCGGTCACGGCATCAGTCTAGCTGGCCAAGATTCTTTGGACAGTCGTCAAGATAACTCTTGACGACTGTCCAAATTTGGACGACGCTGAGGGCCCGATCGGCCCCATCTCGAGGAGGAGATGTCCATGGCTGGTTACGACCTGACCGGGCGGTTCGCGCTCGTCACCGGAGGTGCCCGGGGCCTGGGTGCCGGCATGGCCGAGGCGTTGGCGCGGGCCGGAGCGGCCGTGGCCATCGCCGACATCCTCGAAGACCGTGGCAGGGAGACCGCCGACGCCCTCAAGCAGACCGGCGCCACCGCCGCGTTCGTCCCCCTCGACGTCACCGACGACGCCGCGTGGGAGCAGGCGATCACCGCCACGATCGCCGAGATCGGTGGGTTGGACATCGTCGTCAACAACGCCGGCATCGAGATCTCCGGCCTGGTCCACGATCTCGACCCGAAGGACATCAGTCGCATGCTCGAGGTGAACGTCCTCGGCACCGCGCTCGGCATCAAGCACGCGTTCCGGGCGATGCGGCCCGGCGGTCCGGCGGGCAACGGCGGCTCGATCGTGAACATCGCCTCCGTCGCCGCGACCATCGCGTTCCCCGGCATCGCCATCTACTCCGCGACCAAGTCGGCCGTCGACAGGCTGACCCGGGTGGCCGCGATGGAGTCCGGCAAGCTCGGCTTCGGCGTTCGCGTGAACTGCATCTACCCCGGCCTGGTGCCGACCGAGATGGGCAACCGGCTCGCCACCGACGTGGTCGAGCTCGGCCTGTTCGGGAGCGTCGAGGAAGCCATCGGAACGGTCATCGGCCTGACGCCGTCCGGCCGGCTCGGCGAAGTCTCCGACATGGCCGACGCCGTCGTGTTCCTCGCTTCCGACGCCGCCCGCTTCGTCACCGGCGCTGGCCTGCCGGTCGACGGCGGCATGGGCATGTGACCGGACCCCTCAGCGAAAGGCGTCAGCCATGACGAAACCCGTCGTCGTCTACGGTGCGTCCGGCTACACGGGCCGCCTGATCTGCGAGTACCTCCGCGAGTACAACGTCCCGTTCACCGCCGCCGGCCGCGACAAGACCCGGATCCAACAGGCCCTGGACCAGGTTCCCGGCCTGGACACCGTCGACTACGAGGTGGTCGAGGTGGCGCACGAGGTCGAGTCCCTCAGCGAGCTGTTCGAGGGCGCGTCGGTCGTCTGCAACACCGTGGGCCCGTTCGCCGAGTACGGCCACGAGGTCGTCGAGGCGTGCCTGCGTACGGGAACGCACTACCTCGACACCACCGGCGAACAGGACTGGCTGATCGCCTCCGACGAGCGGTACGGCGCGAAGATGGCCGAGCAGGGCCTGCTGCTCTCTCCCGGCGTCGCGCAGATGTACACCACCGGCGAGATCGCGGCGAACCTCTGCCTCGAGACGCCCGGCCTGGACACGTTGGACATTCTTGTGCTCTGGAAGGGCTATCCGACGGTCGCGTCGACCCAGACGATCCTCGTCAACGCCGCGATGTCGAAGGCGTACCACCTCGTCCAAGGCCAGTACGTCGAGTGGCCGGCCGATGCCGGGCTCTACGACGTGATGGTGCCGGGCCAGCACGAGGTCGGTCTCGCGTTGCCGTGGGGCGGGACCTCGCACCCGGTGTGGTTCAAGCGCGATCCGCGGGTCGCCAACGTCAAGGCCCTCGGCGGAGTCTTCGACCGAGCCCTCATGCAGGGCGTGCCGCTCATCGTCCAGGCCGTGCTGGAGCAGGTGAAGGACCTGCCCGACGACGAGAAGCTCAGGGTCCTGCACGAGCAGGCGGCGGCCGTTCGCGACGAGATGCCGCCGCGGGAGAACCAGCGCATCAACACGTCGCTCGACTCGGTGCACGCGTCCGGGCCCGCTGGCCGCGCGCACTGCGTCATCCACGGGACCTGCAACTACAAGCAGACCGCTCTCATGCAGGCGTACGCCGCGTTCTCGCTGCTGCTCCAGTCACCGCGCCGGGCCGGCTTCGCCTCGGCCTGTCAGGCGTTCGGCCATCGCGAGCTCCTGGGTGTCCTGCGCAGCTTCGGCCTCGTGCAGCAGCCGATCCTCGACGTCCACGCGTGACGGAGGCGTCGTGCGACTCACGGACTATCTCGACAAAGGAGCAAGCCTCGGCCCTTCCTCTCCCTGCCTGACGATGTCCGGCACGTCCTTGAGCTACGCGGACGTAGAGGACTTGTCATGGCGTGTGGCCGAGGCGCTCGCCAGGTCAGGTCACCGTGCTGGCGACAAGGTGGCCATCCTGTCGGGCAACCACCCGACGGCGTTCGCGTGCGTGTTCGGCATTTCGCGCGCGAACGCCGTCTGGTGCCCGATCAACCCGCGCAACGCGGCGGGAGAGAACCGTGAGTTGCTCGACCTGTTCGACTGCTCGTGCCTGATCTTCCAAGAGGCCTTCGCGCCGCTGGTGGCGGAGATCCGGGCCGAGCTGCCGAAGCTCGTCACGCTGGTGTGTCTCGACGGCACGCCGGAGGGCGCGATCCCGTTCGAGGAGTGGCTGGCCGATCCGGCGCCCGAGCCCGCCCGGACCGAGCCGGTGGACGACGTCGTGATGGTCGTCGGAACTGGTGGTACGACTGGTCGGCCGAAGGGTGTCGTCCTCACCGGGCACGCGATCGAGACGATGACCGCGCTGACGTTGATGAGCTACCCGTTCGACGGCAGGCCGCGCTACCTCGCACTCACCCCGCTCACGCATGCCGCGGGGGTCCTCTGCTTCCCCGTCATGACTCTCGGCGGGGAGATCGTGGTGATGTCCTCGCCGGACCTCAACGGGTTCCTCGACCTGGCAGCGCGGCATCGGATCACGCACACGTTCCTGCCGCCGACCCTGATCTACATGCTGCTCGACCATCCCGACCTCGACACGACGGACCTGTCGTCGTTGCAGTGCCTCTGGTACGGCGCGGCGCCGATGTCCACCGCCCGGCTACGCGAAGCGATCGAACGCATCGGGCCGGTGCTCGGCCAACTGTTCGGGCAAACCGAGGCGCCGATGATGATCTCCACGATGGCGCCCGCCGACCACCTGCGCGCCGACGGGTCCGTCGCCGCCGAACGGCTGGCGTCCGCCGGACGGCCCACGCCGCTCACCGAGGTCTCGATCGTCGACGGCTCGGGCCGTCATCTCCCCCACGGCGAACGCGGTGAGATCGTCGTCCGCGGCCCGCTCGTGATGGCGGGCTACTACAAGAACCCGGACGCGACGGCCGAGGCTGGCCGCGGCGGCTGGCACCACACCGGTGACATCGGCTACCTCGACGACGACAACTATCTCTACATCGTCGACCGGGCGAAGGACATGATCATCAGCGGCGGGTACAACGTGTACTCGGCCGAGGTGGAGCAGGTCCTGATGAGGCACGCCGCGGTGCGCGACTGCGCCGTGGTCGGGCTGCCCCACGAGAAGTGGGGCGAGCAGGTGACCGCCGTCGTGCAGTTCCACGCGGGACAGGGCACGACTCCGGAGGAGCTGCTCGGGTTCGCCAAACACCTGCTCGGCAGCGTCAAGGCGCCGAAGGAGCTGTTCGTGTGGCCCGACCTGCCGAGGTCGAAGGTCGGGAAGGTGCTGAAGAGCGACATCCGCGCGGAACTGGTCGCCCGTTCCCGTACGGGCGTTGACGAAAGTATGAGGCGGCCCGACGTCGGTCTCTCTCCGGCAGCGATCGCACCGGAAAGCGGTGAAGGCGGATAGCGTTCGGCGCATGACCGAGTCCGTGCCGTCGCGCCGCCGCCGTGGTTGGCGCGACTGGACTGCGGACTTCGGCCTGTTCGCGCTCGCGGCGGCGTACGGCCTGGTCTGGTTGGGCATCCTCGAGGACGAGGGCGTACCCGAGTCGGTCATGTTCTTCGAACAGATCCTCGGCATCGTCGGGCTGGCAGCGATCTGGTTCCGCCGCCGCTGGCCGGTCGGCGTCGCGGTCGCGCTGATCCCGTTGTCCTCGATCGGCGACGTCGTCGACGGCGCTCAGCTCGTCGCCTTGTTCACCGTGGCGCTCTATCGGCCTGTCAAGACGACCTTGCTGGTTGCTGGCGGGAGTATGGCGGGCTTCGCGACGTTCCTCGTCATCTACAGCTTCGTCGGGCGGCAGCCGGACGATCCTCTCGGTGTGGTGGTGGCGTTCAACGCGGTGCTGACGTTCGGTGTCGTGGGGTGGGGGTTGTTCATCCGGCACCGGCGGCAACTCGTTCTGTCGTTGGAGGAACGTGCCGTACGGGCCGAGGCGGAGGCGAAGCTGCGGGCCGAGCAGTCGCAGGCCCGGGCGCGGGAGGAGATCGCGCGCGAGATGCACGACGTGCTCGGACATCGGCTGTCGTTGCTGAGCGTGCATGCGGGGGCTTTGGAGTTCCGGCCCGATGCGCCGCCATCGGAGATCGCCCAGGCCGCTGGCGTGATCCGGGCGAGCGCTCATCAGGCGTTGCAGGATCTGCGCGAGGTGATCGGCGTCCTGCGTTCCTCGGTGGCCGGTGAACTGCCGACCCCCACGTTGGCGGATGTGCATCGGCTGGTGACGGAGGCTTCGCGGTCGGGGTCGGTGGTGGAGCTGCGCTCGTCGGTGTCGGGGACGGTGCCGGACGGGCTGGGGCGGACGGCGTACCGGATCGTTCAAGAGGGGTTGACGAACGCGCGGAAGCACGCGCCATCGGCTCCGGTGACCGTGCTGCTGGCGGGGTCGCCGGGGACGGGGTTGTCGGTGGAGGTGCTGAACCCGTCGTCCTCGGCCGCTCCGGGCGCCGGTTCCGGTCAGGGGTTGCTCGGGCTGGCCGAGCGGGCGGCCCTGGTGGCTGGGCGGCTGGAGTACGGGCCGACCGCCGACGGCGGGTTCCGGCTCGCGGCCTGGCTACCCTGGCCCGCATGAACGGGGAGAGCGTCACGCGGGTGCTGATCGTCGACGACGACCCGTTGCTGCGTGCCGGGCTGACGATGATGCTCGGCGGTGCTCCCGACCTGCTGGTGGTCGGTGAGGCGGGCGACGGCTCGGAGGTCCTGCCTGCTGTTGCTTCGCTGTCGCCGGACGTGGTGCTGATGGACATCCGGATGCCGACGATGGACGGTCTGACGGCGACGGAGGCGCTGCGTTCGCGGCCTTCTTCGCCTGAGGTGATCGTCCTGACCACGTTCGACGCGGACGAACACGTGCTACGGGCCTTGCGGGCGGGTGCGGCTGGGTTCGTTCTCAAGGACACGCCGCCGGCGGAGATCGTCGACGCGGTACGCCGGGTAGCCGCGGGTCAGCCCGTCCTGTCCCCTGCCGTGACCGCCCGGCTGATCTCGCGGGTGGCCTCCGCGCCGGCCGACGCCCGGCGCGCGGAGGCCCGTACCCGCCTGTCCGTGCTCAACCAGCGCGAACGCGAGATCGCCGTCGCCGTGGGCCAGGGCAAGGCGAACGCCGAGATCTCCGGCGAGCTGTACCTGTCGGTGCCGACGGTGAAAACCCACATCTCGCGCATTCTGGCCAAGCTGGAGCTCAACAACCGCGTCCAGATCGCCCTCCTGGCCCACGACGCCGGGCTGCTGGACTCGGACTTGGAGGGCTGAAACGCGCCAAGACCGACACGATTAGCGATAAGCCGCGCCGAAACGTCCGGTTCTCCTTCATCGGAGGCTGCCTGTCTGCCACCCTTAGTCGCACCCACGCAGGGGATGGGCCGAAGGCGCGACACACCGTCAGCTTGCGTAGGAGAGGCTCGGCACGCTGGACTACCCGCCAACACCCGGCGGGACCGGCAAGCCGCCAGTGCGAGTGAGAGTCAGGAGGACGGACGTCGTGAGTGCGACCGCAGGCGAGGCCGCAGGCCAGTCTGGGCCGGCCGAGCGGCTGGGATTTCAGCAGGGCCAGGTGGTGCAGGAGATCGGTTGGGACGATGACTCCGACGAGGAGCTCCGCCAGTCGATCGAAGGGATCACCGGGAACGAACTGGTCGACGACGACTACGGCGAGGTCGTCGACGCGGTGGTGTTGTGGTGGCGTGACGAAGACGGCGACCTGGTCGACGCGCTGATCGGCACGACGACGTACCTCACCGGCGACGGCGGCGTGATCTGGCTGCTGACGCCGAAGGTCGGCCGCGACGGCCACGTCGACCCGAGCGACATCGCTGAGGCTGCCCCCACCGCTGGGCTTTCGACAACCTCGAGCGTCCCGGTAGCGCCGGACTGGTCCGGTACGCGCCTGGCGCTGCCCAGGGCCCGGCGCGATCCGAAGCGGTAGTGCCCGGCCTGGCGGTCGGAACGACCGCGCCGGACTTCACCCTTCGTGACCAGCACGGCGGCGAGGTCTCCTTGGCCTCGCTACTCGACGAACGACCGGTGGTCGTCGTCTTCTATCCGTTCGCCTTCACCGGCGTCTGTACCCGTGAGCTGCACGCCTTGCGGGACTCGCTGCCCAAGCTTCAGGGGGTGGCGTCGCTGGTGGCGATCTCGTGCGACTCGATGTTCGCGCTGCGGGTGTTCGGGGACGCGGAGGGGCTGACCTTCCCGTTGCTGTCGGACTTCTGGCCGCACGGCTCGGTGGCGAGGGCGTTTGGGGTGTTCGACGCCGAACGGGGCTGCGCGCTGCGTGGAACGTTCGTCCTGGATCGCGCCGGCGTCGTTCGGTGGCAGGTGGTGAACGCCTTGGCGGACGCACGCGACGTCACCGAGGTGTTCACCGCCCTGGGATCGCTCGACGCCTGACCTGTACGCTTACCGGTCGGACCGAAGATCTGGTCCATCCTCCCGGGGCCGTAGCTCAGTGGTAGAGCATCGCGTTTACACCGCGAGTGTCGGCGGTTCGATCCCGTCCGGCCCCACCGTGCTCATGGCGACCGCTCGCACCGCGTCGGCCGTGGACGGCCTAGCGGGCATCGGGTCCCGGTGCTCGGCAGCTTCGGGTGGCCCTGCGGCGACAAGGCGGCCTTCGGCCGGACGGTCGTCCTCGGCCCCCGGAAGCCGAACCCGCCGAGCGTTGTGATCCCGCCTGCCAATCCCATGGACGCCCCAGCGACCGCTCGCACCACGTCGGCCGTGGACGGCCTAGCGGGCATCGGGTCCCGGTGCTCGGCAGCTTCGGGTGGCCCTGCGGCGACAAGGCGGCCTTCGGCCGGACGGTCGTCCTCGGCCCCCGGAAGCCGAACCCGCCGAGCGTTGTGATCCCGCCTGCCAATCCCATGGACGCCCCAGCGACCGCTCGCACCACGTCGGCCGTGGACGGCCTAGCGGGCATCGGGTCCCGGTGCTCGGCAGCTTCGGGTGGCCCTGCGGCGACCAAGGCGGCCTTCGGCCGGACGGGTCGTCCTCGGCCCCCGGAAGCCGAACCCGCCGAGCGTGGTTGCCGGCGTCAGTCGAGTCGCTGCGAGGCGAGGATGGCGAGCAGCGCGGTTGTGGCGGGCGGGTCGGGTGGGTCTCCGTATGTCGCTGCGTAGATCTTGCGGGGCTGGTCGGCCAGCAGGGTCGCGTGAATGCCCGGCGCTTGGTGGGCTTGGAGGGCGAGGCCGTTCAGGATCGCCACCCCCAGGCCGGCTCCCACCAGCGCCTGGGACACCACGGTGTCGTCGCAGAAGTACGCGAAGCGGGGCGAGAAGCCGGCGCGTTCGCACGCCGTGACCGTGGCGGCTCGGCAATGCTCACACCCGCCCACCCAGGCGGAGTCGCGGTGGTCCTCCAGCCGCTGGTCGGGCCGGTTACTCACCAGGTACAGCGGGTCGTCCAGCAGGTGGGTGAGCCGCAGGCTCTGCTCCTCCAGCGGGATCCCGGTGTGCCGGAAGATCAACGCCACGTCGACCTGCCCGGCCCGCAGCATCGCCAGCCCTTCGGACGGGAGCGCGTCGACGAGGTTCAGCTCGATCCCCGGGTAGAGCCGGGCCAGCTCAGTGGCCGCCCGGGGCACCAGCGTGCTGAGGACCGTCTGGAACCCAGCCAGGCGTACGCGTCCCGCCCGAAGCCCCACGCGCGCGGCCAGCTCGACGGCCGCGGCGTCGAGGCGGCCAAGGATCTCGGTCGCCCGTAGCGCCAGAAGCTCCCCTTCCGGCGTGAGCCGGATCCCCCGCCCCACGCGTTGGACGAGCTTCGCGCCCGTCGCGACCTCCAGGCGCCCCAGATGGTGACTCACCGACGGCTGCGAATAGTGCAGTTCCTTCGCCGCCTCCGTCACCGATCCGTGGCGGGCGACCGCGTCCAGCACCTTCAGGTGTGTCACCTTCAACATCGATCAAGTTTATCTATGCAACCGTTCCCGACTTGGCATTGGACGGCATGCCAGCAGGCGGCCATGATCAAGAGCACTCATCGACCAAAGGACCGCCATGTCGCTCGCCCGTGTCCACAACTTCGCCATCTCCCTCGACGGCTTCGGCACCGGTGCGGGACAGAGCGCCGAGCTCCACTTCGGCCACGCCGGCGACAGCCTGCACCGATGGATGTTCGCCACCCAGTCGTGGCAGCGGACCCGCGGTAGCCGCGGCGTCGACAACGTGTTCGTCCAGGAGACCGACCGGGGAATCGGCGCCGAGATCATGGGTGCCGGCAAGTGGGGCCACCCCGGCTGGGAGAACGACCCGGACTGGAAGGGCGCATGGGGTCCCAACCCGCCGTTCCACACCCCGGTCTTCGTCCTCACCCATCACCCGCGCGAGTCGATCGAGATGGCGGGCGGTACGACGTACCACTTCCTCGACACCTCGCCGGCCGAGGCGCTCGAGACCGCCAAGAAGGCCGCCGACGGCAAGGACGTACGCATCGGCGGCGGTCCCAGCATGATCCGCGACTTCCTCGCCGCCGGGCTCATCGACCACCTTCACGTCGTGGTCGTACCGATCCTGCTCGGCCGCGGCGTGCGCCTCTGGGGCGAGAACCTCGAGGGCGTCGAGAAGGACTACACGATCGAGTCCACGCCCTCGCCGAGCGGCGTCACGCACCTGACGTTCACCCGCAAGGCTGGTTGAGCCTCAGCCGGCGAGGAACGAGAGCCGGACTCCGCGCTCGGGGTTGTCGACGTTCGTGTCCACCAGGCAGACCCGCTGCCACGTCCCCAGCTCCAGCCGCCCGCCCAGGACCGGCAGTGTCGCGTACGGGGCGACGAAGGCCGGCAGCACGTGGTCGCGGCCATGCCCCGGCGACCCGTGCCGGTGCGACCAGCCGAACGAGCGCGGCAGCACCTCCTCGAGCACCGACAGCAGGTCGTCGTCAGATCCCGCGCCGGTCTCGATGATCGCCACACCCGCCGTCGCGTGCGGAACGAAGACATGCAGCAGCCCGTCGCCACCCGCCGCGGCGGAGGCCAGGAAGCGTTCACACTCACGAGTGAGATCCACGACACGTTCGCGAGAACCCGTTCGGACCTGGACCAGCTCACTGCGCATGACCGCCGAGGCTAGCGAGCGTCGGGTCGGCGTCGTCGACCCCCACCGCATAGGGTGGGTGCCGCCCTCGCCCGCGCTCCGCACACGGACGTGACGTTGTCGCGCCGACGGGAGAGTATGGGAGCGAGAGAACGACGAGAAAGAGGGACCGCCGTGGCTTCCGGAGCAGAGCGTAGGCCCATCATCACAGATGGTCTCCCCACCCAGCTCCCTGACATCGATCCTGACGAGACCCGTGAGTGGATCGAATCGCTTGACGCCGTACTCGACGAGCGCGGCCAGGAACGGGCGCGCTACCTGATGCTGCGTCTGCTCGAGCGTGCCCGGGAGAAGCAAGTCGGTGTGCCAGCGTTGCGCAGCACCGACTACCTGAACACGATCCCACCCGACAAGGAGCCGTGGTTCCCCGGCGACGAGTACGTCGAGCGCCGCATCCGCGCGTACATCCGCTGGAACGCCGCGATCATGGTGTCGCGGGCCAACCGCAAGGGCCTGGAGGTCGGCGGCCACATCGCCACCTATCAGTCCGCGGCGAGCCTGTACGAGGTCGGCTACAACCACTTCTTCCGCGGCAAGGACCATCCCAGCGGCGGCGATCAGGTCTTCATCCAGGGCCACGCCTCCCCCGGCATCTACGCCCGCGCGTTCCTGGAGGACAGGCTCACCGAGGACCACCTGGACGCGTTCCGCCAGGAGGTCTCGCACGGCCTCGGCGGCGGACTGTCGAGCTACCCGCACCCGCGGCTGATGCCGAACTTCTGGGAGTTCCCGACGGTCTCGATGGGCCTCACCGCGGTCGACTCGATCTACCAGGCGCGGTTCAACCGCTACCTGCAGAACCGAGGGATCAAGGACACGTCCGAGCAGCACGTGTGGGCGTTCCTCGGTGACGGCGAGATGTCGGAGGTCGAGTCGCTGGGCGCGATCGGCGTCGCCGCGCGCGAGGAGCTCGACAACCTCACGTTCGTCATCAACTGCAACCTGCAGCAGCTCGACGGTCCGGTCCGCGGCAACGGCAAGATCATCCAGGAGCTCGAGTCGTTCTTCCGCGGCGCGGGTTGGAACGTCATCAAGGTGATCTGGGGTCGCGACTGGGACCCGCTGCTCGCCCAGGACGTCGACGGCGTGCTCGTGAACAAGATGAACACGACGCCGGACGGCCAGTTCCAGACGTACTCCGTCGAGACCGGCGCGTACATCCGGGAGAACTTCTTCGGCGCCGACCCGCGCCTGCGCAAGATGGTCGAGGGCCTCACCGACGACGACCTGCGCAAGCTGTCGCGCGGCGGGCACGACTATCGCAAGGTGTACGCGGCGTTCAAGTCCGCGCGTGATCACGTCGGCCAGCCGACCGTGATCCTCGCGCACACGATCAAGGGCTGGACGATCGAGGCGCTGGAGGGCCGCAACGCGACCCACCAGATGAAGAAGCTGACCAAGGACGACGTCAAGCGCTTCCGCGACCGGCTCTACCTGCCGATCTCCGACAAGGCGATCGACGAGAACGATCTGCCGCCGTACTACCACCCGGGTGCGGACTCCGACGAGATCGCGTACATGCGCGAACGTCGCCGCCAGCTCGGCGGGTTCCTGCCCGAGCGTCGAGTACGTCCGAAGATGTTGAAGCTGCCCGGCGACCCGGCGTACTCCGAGCTCAAACGCGGGTCGGGCAAGCAGAAGGTCGCGACGACGATGGCGTTCGTCCGGCTGCTCAAGGACCTGATGAAGGACGAGGGCATCGGCGCGCGGTTCGTGCCGATCGCGCCGGACGAGTTCCGTACGTTCGGCATGGACTCGATGTTCCCGACGGCCAAGATCTACGACCCGTTCGGGCAGACCTACGAGGGTGTCGACCGGAAGCTGTTGCTGTCGTACAAGCAGTCGGAGAAGGGCCAACTGCTGCACGAGGGCATCTCCGAGGCTGGCGCGATGGGCTCGGTGCTGGCGGCGGGCACCTCGTACGCGACGCACGGCGAGCCGATGATCCCGGTCTACATCTTCTACTCGATGTTCGGGTTCCAGCGGACCGGCGACTTCATGTGGGCGTACGGCGACCAGCTGGGGCGCGGCTTCCTGATCGGCGCGACCGCTGGGCGGACGACGCTGACCGGTGAGGGTCTGCAGCACGCGGACGGGCACTCGCAGCTGCTCGCGTCGACCAACCCGGCAGCGGTGGCGTACGACCCGGCGTTCGCCTTCGAGGTCGCGCACATCGTCAAGGACGCCTTGCAGCGGATGTACGGGTCGACCGAGGAACACCCGCACGGCGAGGACGTCTTCTACTACCTGACGGTCTACAACGAGCCGATCTCGCAGCCGGTGGAGCCGGAGAACGTCGACGTGGACGGGATCCTGCACGGCATCCACCTGTACGCGCCGTTCGACGGCGAGGCCGACGAGCGGACGCCTCGGGCGCAGCTGTTGGCGTCGGGCGTGGGCATGCCTTGGGCCCTGGACGCGCAGCGATTGCTGTCCGCCGAGTGGGGTGTGGCGGCCGACGTGTGGTCGGTGACGTCCTGGAACGAGCTGCGCCGCGACGCGGTCGACGCCGAGCGGTGGAACCTTCTGCACCCCGACGAGGACCAGCAGGTGCCGTACGTCACGGCGAAGCTGACGGCACGCCCGGCCCGGTGGTCGCGGTGTCAGCGACTGGATGCGGGCGGTGCCCGACCAGATCGCTCGGTGGGTGCCCGGACGACTACACGTCGCTGGGTACGGACGGATTCGGCTTCGCCGACACCCGGGCCGCGGCGCGCCGGTACTTCAACGTCGACGCGCAGTCTGTGGTCGTCGGGACGCTGGCCGCCCTCGCGCGGCGCGGCGAGGTGAAGACCGAGACGGTCGCGGAAGCCGTGAAGCGCTACCAGATCGACGACCCGACCGCGGTCCGCGACGTCGCCCAGGAGGGCGGCGACGCCTGAGCCGCGAGCGCACGTTGGGAATGAGGGACGCCCTCTATCGATCAGGCCGGTATGTCGCCTGGGTGCCGTGAACTCCGGGCTGGTTCTCCACAGGATCGTGCACGTCCCTCGCCGAACTGGGGTTGTGCAGCGTGGCAAGAGCCCGCGAGACCCCGGTTCAGTGAGGGAAGTCGCGGGAGCTGTGGACGGAGGTGGCCGGAGGTGGCCGAAGGTTGCCGGTGCCGGGCGTCCTCAACCGAGCAGGCCGGTCGACCAGACCCGTGAGTTGTTGGACAGATCTCGGCCTCTAAGCCGCAATCCGTCCAACAAGTCGTCCGACACCACCAGGTCCCTACGGCAGGCGGGGGCCGCAGGGCGTGGGCTTGCCGTACTGCCTCTCGGGAGCACCGCCCGTCCAGGTGAACGTGGCGACGGAGCGCACCTCCGTGCCAGGCCCGCAGGTGTACACGCTGGTGTCGGCGTCGTCGAAGTTGTCCTTCCAGCCGTCAAGATCTTGGTTCCACTTGACGGCCGCCCACGCGCCACCGTTCACGCGTCGCTGCAGGTGGAGGTACTCCACCTTGACCCGGAACGCGTGGCCGTCGTTGGCGGCGTCGGTGATGGAGGCGCGTGCGGCGACGTTGTGCCCGCCGCGGGACACGATGTAGGTGCAGGTGACGACCTGCGTGCCGTGGCATCGCGTGCCCTCGGCGACGGCGGTGCCGGCGTTCAGGCCGACCAAGCCCATCCCCAAGGTGAGCGCGGCCACAGCAGTGCCCATCAACTTCTTCATGAGTCTCCGATCGTGGTTGTGGTACGCGCTACGCGTTGGCCCAACGCCAGCCCGACGTTCGAATGAGGACGTTCTCCGAGTCGTCATAGACCCGCGCCTGCCACACGACTCTCCGGTCCTCCCCGTAGCTCTCTGTGCAGTAGCCCCACGTACCGACACCGTGGCTGTTCCGACAAATGCCGCCCCGGACGTAGTTGCCATTGAGGTACACCTCCCACCGTGCGTCAGCCGAAGCGAAATCCCTGAGGGAGTCGTAGACCCACCACCTGTCGGCCGCATCCTCGTAGCAGGCCTTCGCGCCGGCGGTGGAGACGCACGGCAGACCCGCTGGCGGCGCTGCCAGAGTCGCCACTGCCGAGACCGAACTCGATGTCGTCTCCGTTGTGGCGGGACTGGCTGACGCCGAGCTTGTGATCACCAACGGCGCGACCAGGGCGATTGTCACGGCGGCAATCCTGGCCCCCAGTTTCCAACCGAAGTTCACCATCGTTTCCCTCCTCTAGCTGAGGCCCCCGAACGTTCGGCGAGACCGGTATGGATGCAACCGCGAGCCCGGCGGGAACACCATGAACTGAACCGGCAGTTTCGCCGGCAACTTTCCCCACCGTTGGCTCCTCGGCCTACAATCCGCGCGAGGGTCGGGGGAGGTTTGATGGCTGGTACGAGGTCTGTTCTCGCCGAGGCGCGGCGGGTCGCCGGGCTTACCCAGGAAGAGCTGGCCGAACGAGCGGGTCTGAGCGTTCGCAACATCAGCAACATCGAACGCGGCCGGGTCACGCGGCCACGTCGTGGTTCGCTGGAGGCACTCGCCGCGGCGCTCGGTCTCGATCCGGGCCGTCGCGACGAGCTGATCGCGCACTACCGCCGGGGTACGGCGATGCCGGACGGGGTTCGTCCGGCGCAGCTACCACCGGCCAGGGCAACGTTCACCGGCCGGGCCGGCCAACTCGACCGGCTGGATCGCGAGCTGGCGGCCGGCCCGGCGATCGTGATCATCGATGGCGCGGCGGGCGCGGGCAAGACCGCGTTGGCCGTCCACTGGGGGCACCGGGTCCGCGACCGGTTCCCGGATGGCCAGCTCTACGTCGACCTGCATGGGTTCGGGCCGACACCACCGGCCGATCCCCGGGCCGTGCTCGACGACTGGATACGCCTGCTGGGGACCGACGCGGACGGCGTCCCGAGCACGCTCGAGGCGAGCGCGGCGCTGTACCGCAGCCTGCTCGCCGGACGACGGCTCCTGATCGTCCTCGACAACGCGCGGTCCGCCGATCAGGTGCGGCCGCTGCTGCCACCCGGGCCCGGGTGCTTCGTCGTCGTGACGAGTCGTGACCAGCTCCGCGGACTGGCCACCCGCGAAGGCGCGCGCCGCGTCAGTGTCGGACCGCTCGAACCCGGCGAGGCGACGGAACTGCTGGCCCGGTCGATCGGTGCCGACCGCATCGAGCTCGAGCCGCGAGCCGCGGCTGAGATCGCCGAGCGGTGCGGCCGGCTGCCGCTGGCGGTCAGCATCGTCAGCGATCGCGCCGTCCGCGACCACGGGCTGGTCTCCCTCGCCGAGCTCGCGGCCGAACTGGTGGATGTCTCGGCGCGGCTGGATGTGCTGGACGCGAGAGACGGTGACCCGGCGACGAGCGTGCGCGGGGTGTGCTCGTGGTCCTACGACGCACTGGATGTGGACGCGGCGCGGATGCTCCGGGCTCTCGCGCTGCACCCGGGCGCCGACTTCGACGCGCTGGAGGCGGCCGTGCTCGCGAAGTTCGACGCCCCCCTCGCGCACCTGCTCCTCGACCGGCTCACCGCCGGGCACCTCCTGGAGCGGAAGGCCGCGGGGCGGTGGACCTTCCACGACCTCCTCCGGGAGTACGCCGCCGAACTGGCCGCGGACATCGACGCGCCGCCAGTCCGGGCCGCGGCGCTCGACCGGCTGTTCGACCACCACCTTGCCGGGATCGCGGCGATCCCTGGCGTGGAGGACGGCGGCCTCGACTCGGACTGGCTCGGCTCCCACCGTGCGAACGTGATCGCGTGCGCCAGGCGGGCCATGGAGATCGGCCGGGACGACTTCGCGGTCGCGGTGTCCGCGGCGCTGGCCCATCACCTGGACGGAGGCGGCTACCACAACGACGCGAAGCTCCTGCACGGATACGCGGCGGGCACCGACGATCCGGTCGCGGCCTGCGCCGCCCAGCGCAGGCTGGGCGTCGCCTGCGACCGGCTCGGGCACAGCCGTGAGGCGCTCGCGCACTTCCGTCGGGCGCTGGAGATCGCGAGCGCCTGCGGCGAGGACCTCGTCGTACGAAGTGCCAGCCTGAACGTCGGTATCGCGCACTGGCGGTTGGGCGAGTTCGACCGTGCGGCGGAGGAGCTGGGTCGTTGCCTGGCGCTGGCGCGGGAGGCGGACCACGAGCTGCTCGTGGCGGCCGCGCTAGGCACCCTCGGGCTGGTCAGCACCTCGCTCGGCGACTACCCCGCCGCGATCGAGCACCACACCCGGGCGGCCGCCATGAACCAGGTGCTGGGCCACACGGTCGCGGCGGCGAACGATATCGACGAGCTCGGCTGCGCCTATCGGTTGAACGGGCAGTTCCACGAGGCGGAGCAGCACCATGTGCGTGCTCTGGACCTCTACCGCGAGCTCGGGTATCGGGAAGGCGAGGCCGACGCGTTGAGCAACCTCGGGTTGGCCCGCGCCGAACTCGGAGCCATCACGGAAGCCGTCGACTACCAGGAGCAGGCGCTGCGACTGGCCCGGGACCTCGGCAGCCCACGCATGATCGCGAAAGCCTTGAACGGCCTCGCCGAAGCCCGTCGGCGATCCGGATCCGCGGGCACCGCGGTCGCGCTCCACGAGCAGGCGCTCACCGTACTCGCCGACGTCAGCGCCCCGACCGAGACGGCACGCACGTACGACGGACTCGGGTGCGCGCTCCACGACCTGGACCGTCGCCCGGAAGCCGTCGAGCAATGGCGCGCCGCGTTGGCGGAGTACGAGCGGATGGGCACCCCCCATGCGGCCGCCGTCCGGCTGCGCATCACCGGGCAGAGCCCAGGACACGCCTGACGCCGTCCGCGCGGGCCAGGTGGGCAAAGGAGCGGGTGGGCACTACGCTGCGCGCGTGTTGGTGGGGCGTGCGATCGAGCGGTCGCGACTGAACCGGTTGATCGCCGACGCGAAGGACGGGCGGAGCCGATCCCTCGTGCTGCGCGGCGAGGCCGGGATCGGCAAGACCGCGCTGCTCGACTATGCCGAGAGCGTGGCCGCGGGCATGCGGGTGATCCGGGTCGTCGGGATCGAGTCCGAGGCGGAGATCCCGTTCGCCGCACTGCAGCTGATGTTCGGCCGGTACGCCGATCGCATCGACGCGCTGCCCGGTCCGCAGGCCGACGCGCTGCGGACCGCGATGGGCGCGAGCACGACCCAGAGCGACCGGATCCTGGTCGGCGCGGCCACCCTCACGCTGCTCTCCGAGCTCGCCGGCGACAGCCCGTTGTTGTGCCTGTGCGACGACGTCCAGTGGTTCGACAGCGCGTCGGTCGAGGCGCTGCTGTTCGCCGTCCGCAGGTTGCACAACGACGCCGTCGGCACGGTGTTCGCCGTCCGAGACGGCGAGCGGCCGTTCGCGCCCGCCGGGCTCGAGAGCCTGACCCTCGGCCGGCTGGACCACAGCGAGTCGAGAGAGCTGCTCGCCACGATCACCGCCCTGTCGAACGAGGTCGCCGACCGCGTCCTCGCCGACTCCGAAGGCAACCCGCTCGCGATCGTCGAGCTCGCCCCGGGAACCACCGACCACCTCCCCGCCCCGGTCGCGCCGCTGCCGGCGGCCGGGCGGCTGGACGAGCACTACCGCCGCCAGCTCGAGAACCTCCCGGAACGCACCCGCCAAGCGCTCCTGCTCGCCGCCTCCGACGACGGCGCCTCGTGGGCGCTCGCCGCCAGCAGGCAGGGCCTGCGCGCCGACGACCTCGAACCAGCCGAACGCGCCAGGCTCGTCAGCGTCAGCACCGACGGCGTGACGTTCCGGCACCCGCTGATCCGGGCCGCCGCGTACCAGCACGCCCCGTACGCCCAGCGGCTCGCCGCCCACACCGCGCACGCCGAGGCGCTCACCGACCCCCGCGATCGCGACCGGCGCGCCTGGCACCTCGCCGCCGCGGCCACCGGGACCGACGACGAGGCCGCCGCCGAGCTCGAACGCGCCGCACAGCGCGCCCTCGACCGCGGCGGTCCGGCCGTTGCAGCGAGAGCACTGGAACGGGCCGCGCAGCTCTCCGCCGACCGCCACCAGCGCGCCACCCGCCTCGTCGCCGCCGCCCGCGCGGCGTACGACGCCGGCCAGCTCGACCGCGCCGACGAGTTGGCGGCCGCCGGCTCCACGCTGACCGTCCGCCTCGGCGAAGCGGCCGAGGCCGGCTGGGTCCGGGCGCAGGTCGCGTACGAACGCCGCTCCCCCGCCGAGGCGAGCGCGCTCGCCCTCAGCGCCGCCAAGCCCATCCTGCGGACCGATCCCGGCCGCGCGGTCGCGATGCTGACCGAGGCCACCTGGTGCGCCCGCGACGCCGCCGACGTCACCCTGCTCCGCCGCTGCGCCGAACAGGCCCGGACCCTGCGCGGACGGTCCGCCCGCCTCGCCGACGCCCTGGTGGCGCTCGCCGACCTGCTGCGCGGCGATGTCGAGGCCGCGGTCGCGCCGATGCGCACGCTGCTCGAGACCGCGGCCGACGTGGAGCAGAGCCTCGGGCGGATGCTCGCCGGCTTCCTTGGCGTGCTGATCGGCGCGGACGCTCGAGCGACCGCCGTCCTCGAAGCGCAGGCCGCCGAGCTCCGCGACGCCGGCGCGGTGGGTTGGATGCCGTACGCGAACGAGCCTGTCGCGCTCGCCCAGCTCGTCAGCGGAAAGCTCCCCGACGCCGAGTCGAGCGTCGCCGAGGCGATCGAGCTCGGCGCCGAGCTCGGCCAGGACCTCCAGGTCGTCGTCCTCACCTCGATCTCGTCGTGGCTCGCCGCCGTCCGCGGCGACACCGACGCGGCGCGGCAGCAGGCCACCACCGTCCTCGCCGACCGCCGGCAGCACCGGATGTCCGCCGCGCAGGCGAACTGGGCGCTCGCCCTCCTCGACCTGATGGCCGAGGCGCCAGCCGCCGCGCTCGATCGACTCGAGGCGGTCTGCGAGGGCCCGTCCGGCTGGGACGTGACGATCCGCGCGATCCCCGACCACGTCGACGCCGCCGTACGGGTAGGCGACGAGGCCAGGGCGCGCCGCTACCTGCCGCGGCTCGACGCCTGGGCCAAGCACACCGAGAGCCCGGTCGCGCGGGCACTCGTGCTGCGCTGCGAGGCCCTCCTCAGCACCGAGCCGGAGCCCAACTTCCAAGCAGCGTTGGCGATTGGCGAGTCCGGCCCGTACGACCGGGCCAGAACCCAGCTGTCGTACGGGGAATGGCTGCGCCGCCACCGCCAACCGAGCAAGGCACGCGCCCAGCTGACCGAGGCGTACGCGACGTTCGGGCAGATCGGCGCGCAGGGCTGGCAGGGCCGCGTACGTGCCGAGCTCGTCGCACTCGGCGACGCCGTACCCGAGGTCGAGGCCACCACCCAGCTGACCCCGCAGGAGCTCCAGGTCGTCCGTCGCGCCGCGCTGGGCCTGAGCAACCGCGAGATCGCCGCGCAGCTGTTCCTCAGCCCGCGGACGGTCGGGCACCACCTCTATCGGGCCTTCCCGAAGCTCGGCATCAGTCGCCGTGCCGAACTGGCCCAGCTCGACCTGTAGCCTCGCGCAACTCAGCGCCAGTCATTCGACCGATGCGGCCGACCCGCTCCGGCTCCTACCTTCGTTGACGAACGAGAAGAAGGAGGGATCCGGAGATGGGCAAGGCAATCATGTCGTCCGCCGCCGTCTCGCTCGACGGCTTCATGGCCGACGACAACGACGAGGTCGGGCCGTTGTTCGACTACCTCAGCGGCGATGTCAGCTGGACGCTCCCCGGCTCGGAGGAGTCGTCGACGACCTCGCAGGCGACGGCCGACTTCATGCGCGAGCTGTACCCGGACATCGGCGCGGTCGTGATCGGCCGCCGGTTGTTCGACCTCACGAACGGCTGGAACGGCGTTCCCGCGGCGGGCGACCACGTCTTCGTGGTCACACACGAGCCGCCGAAGGACTGGGAGCACGAGGGCAAGGCCCCGTTCACGTTCGTCGACGGCGTCGAGGCGGCCATCGCCGCCGGGAAGGAGTTCGCCGGCGAACGGATCCTCGACGTGGCCGCCGGACAGATCGGTGCTCAGGCTCTGCAGCTGGGACTGATCGACCAGATCGTGGTCAACCTGGTACCGGTGATCTTCGGCTCCGGTCGCCCGTTCTACACGAGCGGACCTCTGGCCGAGAAGATCATGCTCGGCAACCCGACGCGCGTCGTGCAGGGCGATCGCGTGACCCACCTCGTCTACGACGTCCAGAAGGGCTGAACACCCATGGGAAAGCTGATCCTGCACACCTCCGTCGCCGCCAACGCGGCGTTCGAGTCGCCGTCCCCGGAGACCTGGCTCGAGCTCGACAACGACAGCACCGACGCGTCGCTCGAGCAGCTCGTGCTGGCCGACGCTCTGGTGTTGGGACGTAAGACGTACGAAGGACTCGCCGCCGTCTGGCCGCACCTCGGCGACGATCCGGCCATGGGTCACCTCGCCGGACGCGTGAACGCCATGCCCAAGTACGTCGCGTCGCGCACGCTGTCCGGGCCGCTCGAGTGGAACGCCACGCTGCTCGACGGCAGTCTCGACGTCGCCATCCCGAAGTTGAAGGAGCAGCACACCGGCAACCTGATCGTCTCGCAGGCGGGCGAGTTCGCCGACCAGCTGGTGCGGCTGGGCCAGGTCGACGAGTTCTGGTTCTGGGTCTCGCCCACCCTGTGGCCGAGCGGGCCCCGCATCTACGACGGCGTCGGACCGGTGCGGCTGCAGCTGGTCTCGACGACCTCGTACAAGTCGGGCGTCGTCTGGCTCCGGTACCGTCCCGCGGCCGGATAGCCTGGCCGACATGGGAGTAGGTGAGCTGGCCGCGTTCGCCGCGATCAACCTGGTCATCACGATGGTGCCGGGCATCGACACCGCGCTGGTGATGCGGAACTCGGTCAAGTACGGCACGCGGTACGGCGTGCTCACCGCGCTCGGAACGTCGACGGGGCAGATCATCCAGGCCTCCGCCGCGGCAGAGGACGAGGCGCCGCCGATCGCGCCGTCTGCTCTCCGGGTCGTCGGGCTGGGCGTGTTCACCAGCCTGACGAACCCGAAGGTCGCCCTGTTCTGGTTGAGCATCCTGCCGCAGTTCGCCGACGTACGCGGAGGTCCTGGTGCTCTCCTCCCCCAGGCGCTGCTGCTCGGGCTGATCAGTTTCGCCAACGGGGCTTTGTGGATGAGCCTGGTCGCGACGCTGATCGGCAAGGTCGCGGCCTTCCTCCGCCGGCCGCGGATCCGCCGGATCCAGGAGCGCGTCATCGGCGGCATCTTCATCGGTCTAGGCCTCCGCCTCGCCGTGGAGAAGGCGCCATGAGCGAGAACGACCCGGACCTGGAGCTGAACCGGTCGCTGTGGGACCAGCTCACCGAGCTGCACACGAGTACGACGGACACGTCGATGTACGACGTCGAGGGCTTCCTCGCCGGCGACTCGGCGCTGACGTCGATCGCGCTCGCCGAGCTGGGACCGGTTGACGGGCTCGACCTGTTGCATCTCCAGTGTCACTTCGGGCTGGACACGCTGTCGTGGGCTCGGGAGGGCGCCCGGGTGACCGGCGTGGACTTCTCCCCGGCAGCGCTGAGATACGCGCGCTACCTGGCCACGCGGGCGGGCCTCGAGGCCTCGTTCGTCGAGGCCGACGCCCAGCAGCTGCCTGCTGAGCTGGACGGGCGGTTCGACGTGGTGTTCGCGTCGTACGGGGCACTGTGCTGGATCGCCGACCTGTCCGCCTGGTTCGGTGGCGCCTTGCGAGCCCTTCGACCCGGTGGGCGGCTCGTGATCGTCGAGGTCCATCCGATCTTCCTGATGACCGACTCGACCTCGCCGGTCGTGTTCGGCTCGACCTACCTCGGCGGTGCTCCGCAGCGCGACCAGTGGGAGGGCACGTACGCCGACGGCTCGGCGACGTTCTCGCAGGCTTCGGTCGGCTACCCGTACGGTCTCGGCGAGGTCGTCACCGCGTCGATCCGTGCGGGCTTCCAGGTCGACGCGCTCACGGAGTTCCTCCGCGACGAGAAGGAGAACCGACTCGGCGTCATGGTGCGGGACGAGGACGGCTGGTACCGACTGCCGATGGGTGGGCAGGACCTGCCGGTCACGTACTCGTTGCGAGCGACCAAGCCGAGCTAGACCATCACGCCGGTGCGCGGGTCGAAGAGTCCGATCGGGTGATGTGGGAGGTCGAGCTCGAGGCGTCGCACGATCGCCTCGAGGGCTTTGCGCAGTGCGGCGAGGTCGTAGCGTTCGGCCCACTCCCGCTCGACCGCTTCGAGGCGTGACGCGTAGCGGTCGTGGGCTTCCTGGCCGCGGGCGATGAGGCGCACGTACGTGGTGCTTCCCTCGTCGTACCGCTCGACGAACCCGTGCCGCTCGATGGTGTCCAGCCCGTCGCGACGCTGCCGGGGCAGGACCGTGACCGGGCGCCCTTCGGCGCCGAGGAAGCGGATCACGTTCGCGTCCAGCGACAGGCAGCTCGCGATGCCGGCGCCGGCCTCGTACTCGAGCGTGAACGCCATCAGCGCCTGCGACAGCAGCGCCGGCAACTGGAGGCCGGTCGTGGTGTCGCCGTCCGCCCGATGGACCGGGCGCCAGTCCTGGCCACCGTTCCCGGTGACGCTCCAGTCGACCCCGCCGTAGCTCGCCGGGAAGTGCGGCAGCTCCAGCTCGAGCTTGCCGACCAGCGCCCGCAGGGACGCGTCGAGGACGGAAGCCTCCGCGTCTGCCTGAGCGGCCCACCCGGCCACCGCTTCGGTCGACAGTCCTGGCCAGACCTGCCGCACCTCCTGGCCTCGCACGGTCGGTCTCAAGAGGGCGTTCTTGGTTCCGGGCTTGCCGCTCTCGACTCTGAGCCAGCCCTGCCGGATCGCGTTTCCGACCCGCGAGCGTACGGCTCGCTTGGACAGCCGCGTCGCCTCCGGAAGGTCCCCCTCGACGATGCCGTCGTCGTCGACGCAGCGCAGCAGGTTGGACCAGATCTCCAACCCAGGCAGGGGAGGCTTCCCGGCCCCGGCTCGTTCGAACGCGAGGCTGAGCGAGATCAGCACCTGCGAGAGCAACGCCGACAACGGCGGGCGCGTAGGCATCGCGTCAGCCTAGTGCCAGCCTGGGACAGGCAGCGCGGAACGATCCGGGCATATGGGGTTGCGACCGCCTGCGTGGCGTGGACTGCGTTCCCGAACCTGTCGCCCTGGCGGCCGGCACCTCGTCTGTCGGACTCTTTTGGAGCAAACCCCCGACTCGACTCTTGGCATCGCCGGGCCGGTCTCGGACGTTCACCGCGCTCCTGGTCTGGTGTGGCTTCCGCGCGAGTCTTTTCAAGAGGTCTCGGCGTAGCCCATCAGGCCCTCGCGGCGCACTCCGGCCACACCCTCGCAATCGCTGTGGGTGGACAGGAAATGGTCGTAGTTCGCCGGCCAGTAGCAGCGGTAGAGCGGGACCGAGGGGCGACCGGCGGGCGGGGCGTTGTGGATCCAGCCCTCTTGGCGGCCTACTCGCTGGCCCTCGCACTTGGAGTCTGACGAGACGAAGTGGTTGACCCCGCCCGGCACGTCGTACGAGCACGAGTACAGCGCGGTCGTCCCGGAGGTCGCCGCACCTTCCAGCAGCCACCGGTACTCGAGTCCGTACGCCGAAGTCACCGGGCCGGTCGTCTCCCAGTGCTCGCGCCCGTTGTAGAACCGCGAGAACACCACCTTCGACGTCCCGCGCGCATACCCCAACAACCCTTGCTGCGTTGCCGAAGGCGACTCGCAGCCAGGGTCGATCGACACGAACGAGTCCTTCGTCGACGTGAACTGGCAGCGATACAAGGCCGACTTGCCCGCTGAGGGTGCGGTGTCAATCCAGCCTTGCGTCGAGACGATCGCGTTCGCCTCACCCTCACAAGCGGGGTCAGTGGACAGGAAGTAGCCACCAGCGCGGCATTCGTATACGGGCCGCGTCCCCGGCGCGGCGGCGCCGCGCAAGTACCACAGCCCACCGCGCTCCGGCGCGATCCCCGGCGAAAGCAGCGGCGTGGTCGTCACGCGGTGCTTCCCGTCGGTGCCCACGTGCCGCACCAGACCCACGTCACCGATCGTCCGGCCCTCGGTGCACCGGACGTACCGCCGCAGGATCCGCGCGTGCTCCCAGTCCTGCTGGGGCTGCTCCCACTGCAGGTAGTAGACGTAGAAGTCGTTGCCGATCACGGCCGGGTTGGTCCCCAGACCGACCACGGTCGGGTAGGCGATGAACTTGTCCGGGTCGCGGAACAACGGCACCGCCGTCGACCACTTCGTGATCCCGTCAGTCGACGTCGACAGCACCATCTCGCGCGGCGAGACGCCCTGCACGAGCAGGCTCCCGCCAGCGGCCCGACGCACGACGTTGGGGTGCCACGCGCCGCGCTCTCCCGGCCGGAGGTCGGTCGACGATCCGCCGATGGCCGGCGACGCCCAACCTCCGTCGAGGTACTTGAACCAAGTCACCACCCGACCGTCCCGCGCCGCGGCCAGCACGTCCGCCAGCGGCGCCCGCGCCACCGACAGCGCGGTCGAGGCGTAGTGCCCCTCCGGCGTCGTGAGGTAGTCCGGGAAGTGCAGATAGATGTACGACCCGTAGACCGTGAACGCTGGAGCGCCCATATCGGCCGACCAGTTGTTCGCCGAGGTCGTCTCGAACGGAATGTCCGGCGTCGCGACCACACCGAGCAAGGTCGTCTGCCCCGAAGCCGGATCGAACCGGCCGAGCGCCAGCTCGGAGTAGAAGCTCCCACCAGGCTGGTAGCGCTCCAGGTGCACGAGCTGCAACACCATCCCGCTCGACGGGTCGCGATAGACCGGACCGCCGCCCGCGTACTGGTAGCCGACGGGAACGTTCGCCACACCCTTCAACGACGCGACACCACCGGCGACCGGGTTGGCCAACGTGCCCTTGGTGACCGCGATGCTCTGGTACAGCGGACCGCTCGGCATCAGCGCCGCCACACCGAGGAACCGGTAGCTGCCGTCGGTCTCCCGAAGCACACCGAACGCCGAGTCCGCCCAGCCCTTCAAACCGAGCGAGTCGCGCGTGGCGTCCGAGGCGACGACCTCCTCCGGGCCGACCCAGACGCTGCACGAAGGCGCGGGCAGTGGATCGGCCGCCGCGGACGTGCCAAGCGGCAGTCCCGTAGCGACCAGCAGCGCACACAGCGCGCCGAACAACCCGAAGCGTCTCATCGACCGTCCCCGTTCCCCGTTCAAAGGCCTAACGAGGAGGATCCTTTCAGGTCCCACCGACAAACGCGGGCACCAAGGCGAGACCTGTGGACAACTCAGCCAGAGATCGAAGCAGGCTTGATCACATACGTCGTGCCGTTGGACGCGCGCAGCCAGTTGCGCTCGAACTGCGCCCGCTTGTACACGTGCCGTACCGCCGCGTTCGACGGCGACGCAGGGTCGTTCGCGATCACGTCACCCGAAGCGGTGAAGCCGACCGCCACCATCAGATGCCCGTCGGTCTCGGTGATCGAGGAGCCGTCCAGGTTGTTGGTCAGGTCGGCGTCGTTGTTGTTCCAGTTGATCGACACGACCACCGGCACACCGCGCCGCACCCACGCTTCGAGCCCGCGCAGCGTGGAGTACTGCCGCACCGAGCCGTCCAGCCCGTAGGCCGACGCGTACGCGGTGTTGAACGGCCAGTTCCCCGCACCCTCGTACACGTAGTCCCACACCTGGTGCGCGGTCCACGCGACCTCCGGGTCGTGCCGGCCGCGCTCGTCGAACTTCGGGTCCGGCGGCAGGCTCGCCAGGTCCGCGGCGGAAGGTCCGGTCTGCCAGTACTTCACCACCATCGCGGTCGATGTCGGGCTGCACCACACGCCGCCGCCACCGCCGAAGTCCGGGTACTCGCCGCTGTGGATCGTCTGCGAGAACGAGGGCACCGCGAGCTCGACGGCCGCGTTCGCCAACGGCGTACTCGCGACAGCCGGCAGCGCGCCCTTCCGAGAGGTCGTCGCGCCGAGCTGCCGCACGACCGGCTTCGCCGAGGCGGTGCCGTGCAGCGTCACCCGCAGCCGGTACGCGACGGGCTGTCCGCCCGGAGGCGCCGTACGCGAACGGAACGTGTCGGTGAGAATCCGCCCGACCGTGTCCGACTGCCCGTCGGTCGACCGCCGCTGGATCACGGAGGTGTCGAATGCCCAGTCCCCCATGACGAACCAGCGGCTCTCGGTCGTCGAGGTCCGCGCCTGCAGCCCGATCTCGACAAACGTGCCAGGAGGCGTGTCGGCCTGCCAGGACGGAACGAGCTCGGAGAAGTCCGTCGGCGTCGCGTACCAGGTCGACGTCCACGTTCCCTGCAAAGCGCCGCTCGCCAGCGTGACCGAGCCCGCGCCGTCCGCGCCGAGGATCACGCCGCGGCCGAGCTCGGCGCGAGCGAAGTCCGTACGACTCGACCAGGCGTGGAAGTCGGTCGGCCAGGCGCCCTGCTCCTCGGCGGCCGACACCGGCGCCACTGCAACCATGCTCACTCCGACAACGAGTCCCACCACGACAGTCCGCAGCCACGTGCCCATGGCAGCACCTCCTGCCGATGTTGAACCGCGAGTGGGAGGTTCTTGTCAAGTTCCATCGCTGAAGATGGCAGAAATTTACCTCGCGGGAACGTCCTTCTGGGCGGAGATCACCCGCATTGCGAAGGCCGCGGAGACCACCGCCGCGCACGCCATCGCGACCAGCGTGATCGTGGCCGCCGAGGCCGAGGAACGGTGCGCGAGCACGCTCAGGAACAACGTTCCGAACGTCGCCACGCCGATCACCTGACCGAGCTGCAGCACCGTCGACATGACTCCGCTCGCGTCCGCGGCGTCGGGCAGCGGCACGTTCGCGAACGCGCGCGCCATCAGCGGCGAGAACGACAGCCCGAACCCGGCACCGAGCAGGATCGACGCGAGCACGGTGCCAACGCCGGCTTGACGACCACCCACGTACGTCGCCGCCGTCCACGCGTAGCCCGCACCGACGAGCACCAGCCCGACCGGGATCATCGGGCCGTGCCACCGGGCCGGCAGGCGCTTCCACTGCAAGCTGAGGACGCCGAACGCCAACGCGCCGGGAGCGAAGAACAGCCCGGCGACGAGCGCGCTGTACCCGAGCCCACCCTGCAGGTGCACGGCCGTGATGAACAGGAAGCCCGCGTAGATCACCATCAGCACGAACAGCGCCCCGATCGCCGGCACGAGGCCGCGGGCGCCCAGCACGCGCGCGGGCAGCAGCGGCGCCGAGACACGACGTTCGACAAGGACGAACACCACCGCCATGACCACGCTGCCTGCCAGGCTGAGCCAGGTCCACGCCGGCCAGCCCTGCTCGTGGCCGAGCACCAGCGGCAGGACGAGCAGCAGCACGGCCGGCGAGAGCGTCAGGAGGCCGGGCAGGTCGAGCGAACGGGTCGCGCGCGGACCCGGCTTCGGCAGCAGCCGCGGCGCGATCGCCAACAGGGCAAGGCCGATCGGCACGTTCAGCAGGAAGACCACACGCCAGGACAGGTCGAACAGGTCCGCGGCGACGAGCAGTCCGCCGAGCACCTGGCCGACGACAGCGCCGGCCGAGATCACCGCGGCGTAGAGGTTGAGCGCGCGCGGCCGTTCCTCGCCGGGGAACGTGCGCTGGATGAGGCTCATGATCTGCGGCACCATCAGCGCGGAGCCGGCGCCCTGCAGGCAGCGGAACGCGATCAGCAGGCCGGTCGTGGGCGCGAGCCCGGAGAGCAGCGAGGCGAGGGTGAACAGGCCGAGGCCGGCGAAGAAGACGCGGCTCTGGCCGAGGACCTCGCCGAGCCTGGCGCCGGTGACGAGCAGGACGGCGTACGTGATCGTGTAGCCGGCGACGATGAGCTGGAGGCCGGCGCCGGAGGACTGCAGATCGGTGCGAATGGCGGGGACGGCGACGTTCACGATCGTGACGTCGACGATGGCCATGAACTGTCCGGTGAGGATCGTGGCGAGCAGCCAGCCGCGGTTCGTTCGGGTCGGTCCCGCGGCCGGCTTGGTGCGGAGGTCGGTCATGTGCCCGACCCTCCTCGGTGGCTGGCACTAGGAACAGGAGTCCGCTGATGCTGGTGTTGGCAGCACCTGGCACGGTTGCGCGACGCGGGCGAGGATGGAGCGTGTGACCGTCGTCGATCTCGCCGAACGCCGCCCGCGGCGTGCCGTACGTACCGAGCTCGCGGCGTTCCTGCGCTCCCGGCGCGCCCGGATCACCCCGCAGATGGTCGGCCTGCCGCCCGGTCCGCGGCGCCGTACGCCGGGGCTCCGGCGCGAGGAGGTCGCGCAGCTCTCCGGCATCGGCATCACCTGGTACACCTGGCTCGAGCAGGGCCGGCGGATCAACGTGAGCGTGCAGGTGCTCGACGCCGTGGCCCGGACGCTGCAGCTCGACGCCGACGAGCGCGCGCATCTGTACCACCTCGCGGGCGTGCCGATGGCGCTGGCGGCGGACGATCTGGGCGAGCTGCCGGACGAGGTCCGGCTGATCGTCGAGGGTCTGACGGAGATGCCGGCCGCGGTCTACAGCGGGCGGTTCGACGTGCTGGCGACGAACGAGATGTACCGGCGGCTGTTCGGCGGCTTCGGCGACCCTTCGCGCACGGATCGCAACGTGCTGCGGCTGCTGTTCACGCGGCCGGGATGCTGCAACCCGTTCGTCAACCGGGCCGAGGAGCTCCCCCGCCTCGTGGCCCAGCTCCGCGCCGTCTTCGGGCGGCACGTGGGCGAGCCGGCGTGGACGTCGTACGTGCGCGATCTGCGTGAGGCGAGTCCTGAGTTCGCCCGGATGTGGGCGAACCACGACGTGGCGTCGCCGGGGACGCGGGTGAAGGTGTTCCGGCACTCGGGGATCGGCGAGGTGCGGATGATGACCACGAGCATGGCGCTCACCGTCCCGCCGGAGGCGCGGATGATCGTCTACACCCCGCTGGACGACGACGCTCGGGTGCGGATGGCGTCGCTCCGCGAGATGGACGCCGAGGCCGCGCGGCGGCAGCTCGGGCACGACCACGAGCATTGATGTCGCAGTCCGTGCAAGCATCTGCCTTCTCGGTGCGTCTTCCTCTGTGTGAACGCGCACGCGGAGAGGGGGACGCTGGTGGCGGAGACGGGGGCCGAGTCGTTCGACGCCTACGTCGCTGCCCGCCAGCACGCCCTGCTCCGGACCGCCTACCTGCTGACCGGTGACCGGCACGAGGCCGAGGACCTGGTCCAGACGGCGTTGACCCGTACGTACCTCGCCTGGTCGCGGGTGCGGGACCCGGACGCGTACGTCCGGCGGGCGATGGTCAACGTCCACAACAGCTGGTGGCGCCGAGCCTGGCGCCGGTCCGAACGCCCGACGTCGACGGTGCCCGAGCCGGCCGCCGCGCCGGCATTGGACCTCGCCGACCGCGACGAGGTCTGGACCCTGGTGCGTGCGTTGCCACCCGCCAACGGGCGGTGGTCGTGCTGCGCTTCTACGAGGGCCTGACCCCGGCGGAGGTCGCAGACATCCTGGGCTGCTCGACGGGAACGGTCGCCAGCCAGACCAACCGAGCGATCGCCGCCCTCCGTACGCGGTACCGGGACAACGCGGAAGAGGTGCGCTGATGGCGACCCCAGAGGATCTGTTCACGTCGACGCTGGACCGGCACGCCGACAGCGTCGAGGCCCCGACCCGCCGCTTCGCCCACGAAGCCCACCGCGCCGCCACCCGCATCCGCCGTCGCCGCCGCGTGACCGGCATGATCGCCGCGGCCCTGCTGGTCGTCGCCGTCCCGATCAGCCTCGGCCTGTCCGGACTGGGCTCGCCGGACAAGTCGTTCGAGCCCGCCGAGACCCACCCACCGGCGCCCAGGACCGTCACGATCGACCCGGACGAGCTGCCGCGCGGGCTAGCTCCGAGCATCCCCTGGTTCGAGTCGAACACCCTCCATGACGGAGCGGTCGAGGCCGACCTCGGCGAGATCCGGCTTGGGGCGAAGGACTCGTACTTCGTGACCCGGAACGGCTACCTCACGTACCAGTTCTGCTGCGAGGACAGGCCGACGACCACTCACGAGACGAGGCTGCTCGACAAGAACGGTGGGCTGCAGCGGACCCTGCCGGGCGAGGATCCGTTCGTCTCTCCGGATGGACGTACGGTCGCCATGACCTCCGGCAGCGGCTTCACGCTGACCCTCTTCGACACCGAGAACGGGGCCGCCAAGGCTGAGACGGACGTCCCGACGCTGGTGAGAGTTGTCGGCTTCGTCGGCGAGAAGGTCCTCTACACCGCTGTCTTGAACGACGCCGAGGTGCTCGACGCGTCGTACCTGTGGGATCCGGAGACCGGGACGAAGACGGCGGTCGGTCCGATTGGCAGCGTCGGCGCCACCGACGGGCAACGACTGGTAGCGGTGACCGTGCCGTCCGAGCAGTCGCACTGCGGCCGCGTCGTCGGGCTGGACGATCGCTCCAAGGTGCTCTGGGAACGCTGCCCCGGGACGGTGACCTCGATCTCCCCGGACGGCCGGTACGCCACGGCTCAGGTCGACTCCACTCCCCAGGACGCCACGTCCGTGCACGCCATGGATCTCCTCGTCTACGACCTCACCGAGCGACGGTTGGTGTCACGGCTGCAGAGCTACACGTTCGGGCAGGTCGTGTGGGAGTCGGCCGACCGCCTACTGCTGGTGCTCGACGGTGGGACCGACGGCAAGTCCGGGCGGACGGCCATCGTCCGCTGCACGGTCACCGGCGACTGCGAGCGCGCGACGGAGGTCCGGTCTCGTTCGCAAGTACTGCCACCGGTCTTCCTCCTGCCAGGTCGGCCGGGCTGAGCGACACGTGGCGGGTACGTGGCAGGCAGGTGGCGCGTACGCGTGTCACGGCCCGGCGCGGTCGCCCAAGATGGGGGCATGAACGAGATCGTGGAGCGGTACGGGCGGCGGGCTGATGCTTTTGAGGCGAAGGTGGCCGCTGTTCGGGTTGATCAGTGGGACAACGCCTCGCCTTGTGAGAAGTGGTCGGCTGGCGATGTCGTCGACCATCTGATCGCCATGCACGGCTACATGCTCAGGCCGCTCGGCCGCCAAGCGCCCGAGCCCACGGGCGATCGGCTGGCCGACTTTCGGGCCGCGCGCCAGGCAGTTCAGGACCTCCTCGACGACCCCGAGGTCGCCGACCAGGCGGTCGAGACGCCCACCGGCTCGATGACGTTCGCGCAGCAGGTCGACGGGGTGGTGAGCGACGATCTCGTCCTGCATGGCTGGGATCTCGCCCGCGCCACAGGTCAGGACGAGGCGATGCACCCCGAGGACGTCGAACGGCTCTGGGCCAGCACCAGCGCGATCCCGGCCGAGCTGATGGAGCAGTACCGGACGCCGGACGCGTTCGGCCCCGGCGTCGAGGTCTTCGGTCCCGAGGTCGACGTCGCCGAGGACGCCAGCCTCCAGGACCGGCTCCTCGGAATGATCGGCCGCCAGCCGTAGGCCGTCGTCACCCGATCCGCCGATCGTCGGGTGACGTCCAGTAGGAGCCGTCCGGGAACCGGTACGTGCGAAGGGACTCCGCGTACATCTCGGCGCTGTAGCCAGGCCGACCCGGCAGGACGTACGCCCCGTTCAGCACGACGCACGGGTCGACGAAGTGCTCGTGCAGGTGGTCGACGTACTCCGTGACCCGGCCGTCGAGACTCCCCGATACGGCGACGTAGTCGAAGATCGAGAGGTGCTGGACCAGCTCGCACAAGCCCACACCGCCCGCGTGCGGGCAGACGGGTACGTCGAACCACGCCGCGAGCAGATAGACCGCGAGGACCTCGTTGACGCTGCCGAGGCGAGCGGCGTCGAGCTGGCAGTAGTCGAGGGCGCCGGCCTGGAACATCTGCTTGAACAGCACCCGGTTCATGCCGTGCTCCCCGCTGGCGACGCCGATCGGGGCGACCGCCTTGCGGATCGCGGCATGGCCGAGGACGTCGTCGGGGCTGGTGGGTTCCTCGATCCACAGCGGGTCGAACTCGGCCAGTGCCTTGACCCACTCGATCGCCTGGGGCACCTCCCACATCTGGTTCGCGTCGATCATCAGGCGGCCCTCGGGGCCGAGCACCTCTCGGGCGATCCCGCAGCGGCGGATGTCGTCGGCCAGGTTCGCGCCGACCTTGAGCTTGACGTGTTGGTAGCCCGAGGCGACGGCTTCCTCGCACCGCAGGCGCAGCTTGTCGTCGGAGTAGCCGAGCCACCCGGCCGAGGTGGTGTAGCACGGGTATCCCGATGCCGCGAGCTCCTCGATCCGTTGCCCGCGGCCCTCCTCCTGCCGCGCCAGCAACGCGACGGCCTGAGGTCGGGTCAGGACGTCGCCGAGGTACCGCAGGTCGGCAGCGTCGACGAGCTGTTCGGGTGACATCTCCGACAGCAGCCGCCACAGCGGTACGCCAGCCCGCCGCGCGGCGAGGTCCCACAGTGCGTTCATGACCGCGGCCAGCCCGAGATGGATGACGCCCTTGTCCGGGCCGAGCCATCGCAGCTGGGTGTCCGACTGCAACTCGCGGTAGATCCCGCCAAGGTCGCCACACAGGTGGTCGACGTCCCGGCCGACCAGTGGCCTCCCCCGGTACTCCGCCGCGGCGACGCACAGATCGTTGCCCCGCCCGATCGTGAACGTGAAGCCGTGCCCCGACAACGACGGTTCGTCGGTGTGCAGGACGACGTACGCCGCCGAGTAGTCGCCGTCCTTGTTCATCGCGTCGGACCCGTCGCGGGTCAGCGACGTGGGGAAGCGGACGTCGACGACCTCCACCGAGGTGATGCGCGGCATAGCGGCCCCTCACCGATGCATGACAGGTGGGATCTTTCCTCCGTCGGCTGTGTCACCGATTCCGTGCGGCCAGATCGATGGCGAGGCAGTTGACACCCTCGACAGGTTTCCGTTCGGGAAGCCGAGCCACCAAGACGCCCTCGGCCACCTGGAACGGGATCTCGCCCGCTCCGAGGAGTCGGACGGACGTCACGCGCTCCTCCGGAGCGAGGCTGCGGACGACCGTACGTCCGTCGTCCGGCCAACGCAGCTGGAACGCGTAGATCGTGTCGGCCTTCTGGGTGAAGCGAAGGTCGGCGCCGGTCCAGTCGACCGGATCCTCGCTGAATCCCTTGATGCGTACCTGGCTGTTCCCTTCGCCGGACAACCGGTACGGCCGCGTCCCGTAGATTCCCTCACCGCAGATCTCGAGCCAGTCACCCACTTCCTCGAGCAGGTGGACGCATTCCTCGTCGAGCGTCCCGTCGGGCCGCTGCGGAACGTTCAGCAGGAGATTGCCGTTCTTGGCGACGATGTCCACCAGCATCTCGATCACGTGCGACGGCGTCTTGTAGACGTCCCTGATGTTGTAGAACCAGTCGCCGACCGAGGTGTCGGTCTGCCACGGGTACGGCCTGATCTCGGGCTCCTGGCTTCGCTCGATGTCGAGGACACCGACGGAGAAGATCTCCTGGCGGCGGTCCTTCTGGTTGTACACGGCGCGGTTGACTCCGCCGTTGTGGGCGGCGCTGACGTTGTAGAGGTGCGCCACTGCCAGGAGCCCAGCCTCGTAGCGGTCATCGCCGAAGGGAAGAGGCCCGTCGGAGTAGAGCAGATCGGGTTGGTACAGGTCGATGACTTCCTTGATGATCTCCAGCCAGCGCTGATGCCACTTCTCGTCGTCGGTGTACCAGGGGTCGAGGCTCCCCGGCGCGGCCGGATCGTAGTGCCGCTGGTTGGCGAGGTAGAGATCTTCGAACGCCGGATCGGCTCCGTCGTACGGCACGCCGGCATGCCGCCCAGCCCGGTCGCTGCCCTTGTTCACCCGCGACCACGAGAACGTCGCGCCGAGATGTTCGGTCAGCCCGAACGGCAACCCGCGCGAGACCGCGGCTCGTCGCCACAGGTCGGTGATGTCCTTCTCCGGGCCGAGCCGAACGCTGTTCCAGCTATGAATTCGGGAGTCGTAGTTGAAGAAGTTGTCGTGGTGCATCGCCTGGCCGACGAAGTACTTCGCACCGGCTTTGACGAACAGGTCCATGAGGCCCTCGGGATCGAACCGTTCCGCCCGCCAGAGCCGCACCAGGTCCTTGTATCCCACCTTGGAGGGGTGACCATAGGTCCGCAGATGGTGACGGTACTGGTCGGATCCTTCGAGGTACATGTTCCTCGCGTACCAGTCGCCGTACATGGGGACGGACTGCGCACCCCAATGCGACCAGATGCCGAACTTCGCGTCCCTGAACCAAGCTGGGCACTCGAACTGGCGCAACGAGTCGAGGCTCGGCTCGAACGGACCGGGCATGATTTCCACGCTTACCATGACGCTCTCCCACGCGGGTCGACTGACATTCTCGAGGTGCTCGGCTCACTTGTTGTACGTGTCCAGGGCCTCCTGGTAGGTGGCGAGGTAGGCCTCCAAGCCCATCTGGGTGATCGTGTCGACGTACGCCTGCCAGTCGGCGTCGTTGTCGATGTTCTTCGCACCGGTGATGAACTGCGCACTCGACGCGTTCACGTGGTTGGTGAGGTTCGTCGCGACCTCGGCGGCCGTCGCGGCCTGCGACTCGTTGAGATAGAGCCTTGGCAGCTGGCGTTCCTTGGGCTGCTTGTACGGGAAGTAGTCGTTCTTGGTGTTCTCGTACAGCGGCTTCTCGAACGTCGGCTTGACCGGGTCGACGACCTCGCTGAGCCGGTAGTCGTTGGACCGGTAGTTCGTGCCGTTCTGGCCCCACCAGGTGCCGTCCGGCGGCGGCCAGGTGCCGAGCGAGGTCCAGATCGCCTGCTTGCCGTTGATGCCGATCTCGCCCTGCTTCGCCCAGCGCCAGTGTTTGCCGAGGTCGCCGGAGTAGGAGCGCATCTGGGCTTCGAGCTCGTACTGGCCGTCGGCCCACATGGTCGCGACCGCGGGGTTCTTGCAGTTCTTGGTGACGACGAACCCGCCCGTTCCGGGCTCGTAGTAGGACCAGGTGGCGATGCGGGTGCCGTCCGGGCCTTCGAGCGTCGGGACGGTCTCGTAGTCGCGCCAGGCGGCGTCGGCCGAGTCGTCGTCGATGGTGAGGAACGAGCCCCAGTCCCACGCACGCACGGCTCCGAGGATGCGGTCGCCCTTCTTGTCACCGAGGCGGCGGAGCTGGTCGACGTTCTGGGTGAGGCTCTCCTTGGCGATCAGCCCGTCCTTGTAGAGGCTGTTGATGTAGCGCAGGCCTTCTCGCCACCCGTCCTTGCTGGCGACCAGCTCGACCTTGCCGCTCTCGTCGACCGCGAGCCACGGGTCGGCCGGCGCGTACAGGAACGAGCCCATGAAGTAGTTCGTGAAGTACTGAGTCGACTCCCCCATCAGCGGGGCTTCGTCGTTCTTGCCGTTGCCGTTCGGGTCGCGGGTCTTGAACGCGACGAGCATGTCCCGGAACTCTTCGAGCGTCTGGGGCTTCTTCAGGCCGAGCTTGTCCAGCCATGGCTTGTAGACCCACATCCGCTGGTTGCCGCCGGCGCAGTGGTAGCAGTCGTTGACGTACGGCATCGAGTAGACGTGACCGTCCGGAGCGGTGATGGCCTTCTCCGTCTCGGGATAGTCCTTGTAGACCTTCTTGATCTCCACGCCGTAGTCGGCGATGTACTTCTCCAGCGGAAGGAACAGGCCCTGCTGCCCGTAGAGGAGCAGCTGGGCGTTGGAGAAGTTGATGTTCATGAAGATGTCGGGGATCTCCCCGGCGGTGATCATCGCGTTCACCTTCGTCATGGTCTCCGCCGGCTGTCCGTCGACACCGACGGCCTGGAACTCGACGTGCACACCGGTGCGTTCCTCGTACCACGTGGTCATCGCGTTCTTGTTCCAGTCCGCCACATTGATGCTCTTGGGGACGACGACCTTGAGCGTGACCTTCTCCTTGCCGACCACGATCTTGCCCTTGTCGGCGGCCATCGGCCCGACGTACCCGTCGGGGTAGATGACGTCCTTGCGAAGCGTGGTCTTCGGGCCGCCCTTCACCGCCGCCGCGTCCTCGACCGGAGCGGCACCCTCACCCCCCTTGCCACCGGAACAGGCGGCGAGGAGGCCGCCGCTCGTGGCGGCCGCCAAGCCGACGCCCATGGCGCCGAGCACGAACTCGCGACGCGATCGCCCTTGGCCAGGTGACTGATCCCCGTGCGTGGTCTGCTGCGTCATCGTGTGTTCCTTCCTGCTACGAGGTTGTTCACCACAGGCTTGACTTGGCGAAACGGCGGGCGATGGTGTTGGCGATGAGGAGCAGGACGAGCCCGATCACCGCGCGGAACAACCCGATGGCTGCCGCGTAGGAGATCTGCGGAACCTGGGACTGCAGACCGACCTTGTAGACGTAGGTGTCGATGACCTCGGCCGTTCCCATGTTCAACGGCGTCTGCATCAGCAGCACCTTCTCGAAGCCGACACTGAGGATCGAGCCGACGTCGAGGATGAGCAGGATGACCGCGATCGGCATGATGCTCGGCAGGTCGATGTACCACATCCGTTGGAGCTTCGTGGCCCCGTCCACCACCGCGGCTTCGTGCAGCTCGGCCGGCACGCTGGACAGCGCGGCGAGGTAGATGATCGCCGAGAACCCCATGCTCTGCCACGCGCTGGACCACACGTAGACATGCCGGAACATGCCGGGATCGCCCATGAAGTTGACGCCTTCGATGCCGAACAGTCCAAGCAGGTTGTTCAGCAGCCCGATCCGCGGGTCGAGCAGCAGGAACAAGATGCCGACCACGACCACGGTCGAGATGAAGTGCGGCGCGTACGTGATCATCTGCACGCTGCGTTTGAACCAGCGGACGCGAACGTGGTTCAACGCCAGCGCGAGGACGATCGGCAACGGGAACCGAACGACCAGCTCGTACACGTGCAGGAACACGGTGTTCTCGATCAGCGGCCAGAACTGGTACGCGTCGACGAACCGCACGAAGTGCTCGAGCCCGACCCACGGACTGCCGGTGATCCCGTCGACAGGGTTGAAGTTCCGGAACGCGACCTGGACGCCGTACATCGGCCAGTAGTGGAAGACGATCATGTAGGCGACCGGCAGGATCAGCATGACGTACAGCTGCCAGTTGTTCTTGATCTGCCGGAGGTTGGCCGCCCGCTTCGCCGCCCGACGCCGGCCGCCGGGGCTCGGCCGGACCTTCCGGGCCTGAGGCTGGCGTTCGTTCATCAGGGTCGCCATGTCCTCATCCCTTCAGCGAGCCGATCATGATGCCTTTCACGAAGTGCTTCTGCACGAACGGATAGGCGATCAACGGTGGAATCAGGGCGATGACGATCAGCGAGTACTTCAACAGGTCACGAAGCTCCTGCCGCCGGGCCAGCTCACTCGCATCCAGCATCGCGGCAGGATCGATGCGGTTCTGGATGACGATCTCGCGGAGCACCAGCTGTAACGGGAACAACGTCTGATCGGTGAGATAGATCAGCGCGTTGAAGAACTGGTTCCAGTGGCCGACGGCATAGAGCAGCGCGTTCACCGCGATGATCGGCTTGGACAGCGGGATCACGACCCGCCAGAAGAAGTTGAGATCGTTGCAGCCGTCCATCCGGGCGGCCTCGTGCAACTCGGTCGGGATCGTCACCTGATAGAAGGTCCGGGTGATGATCATGTTCCAGACACCCATGGCCGTAGGGAGAATCAGCGCCCACCTGGTGTCGAGGAGGCCGAGGTCCTTCACCACGAGGTAGGTCGGGATCAGCCCACCGCCGAACAGCAGGGTGAACGCGAAGAAGAACATCAGCACGTTCCGCCCGTACAGGTCCCGACGAGACAGTGGATACGCGGCGAGCAACGTCAACGCGACGTTGATGATCGTGCCCACCCCCGCGTAGAACAGCGAGTTCAAGAACCCGGAGACGATCGTCCGATACTCCAACACCGCTTGATACCCGTCGAACGTGATGTCCACCGGCCATAGCCACACCTCGCCACTCGACACCGCGATCGGCGAACTGATCGAAGCGCTGACGATGAACACGAGCGGGTAGAGCACCACCAGCAGGAAGATCGACAGAACGACGTAGTTGACGACGTTGAACGCCTTGTCCTGACTTGGTTCCTTGACCGCCGTAACCGTCGGCATCGCTCCTCCGCTCCCTTCTCGTCCTCCGCGAGGGCGCACTCCAGGCACGCGGCACCGCACTCGTGTGCTCTCTCTTCGCCTTCTGCCGCTCTAGGACTCGCTCTAGGTAGACGGGCGGCAGCGCAGGTGATGGGCGTGACGTGGTCTCTGGATCACCGGCTGAACCCCTGCCGAACGTCGGCATGCAGCGGGGCCCAGCCTGAGCTAGCGTTGGGCGAACGGTCGGCAGACACCGGATCGATCGTCACGAGTTCGTCGACGACCGACATGAGTACTCCCGGTCCCGCGTCCAAGGCCTAAACATCTAACCAATGTTGTGCCATATTCGACCGGTGGCCCACACGTGTCAACACCTCGGAGGCAACGGAGTGGAAACATTAGACGTCTCCGGCCCGGGGGCGCACGCCGATTCGACCGGTGACCTCGACCGGGTCTCGCCTGGCCGCACCGACGAGGCGATCGCCAAGCTCCGGAGCCTCATCGTGTCCGGCCAACTGCGGCCAGGGGCACGACTACCCGCCGAACGCGAACTGTGCAGCATGCTCGGCATGTCCCGCGGCATGGTCCGTGAAGCGGTCAAGGCTCTCCAGGTCGCCCGCGTGCTCGACGTACGCCGCGGTGACGGAACCTACGTCACCAGCCTCGAGCCTCAGCTCGTCCTGCAAGGCATCGGCTTCGCGGTCCAGCTCCTCCAGGACGACGACCTCGCCGACGTCATGCACGTCCGGCGGGTGCTCGAGGCCGAGGCCACCGCGCTCGCCGCCACCCGCGCCGACGCCGACCTGCTCGACGACCTGACCGTGATCCTCGAGGCGATGCGCGCCTCGATGTCGGATCAGGAGAACCTGACGGCTCAGGACGCCGCCTTCCATGACCGGGTCGCCGCTGCCTGTGGAAACGCGACGCTCGCCACCCTGCTCACGGGGCTGTCGAGCAAGACACTCCGCGCACGGATCTGGCGAGGCGTGCAAGAAGCCGGCTCCGCTCAGCTCACCCTCCAACAACACGAGGCGATCTACGCCGCGATCGAAGCCGGCGACGCCGAGGAGGCACGGGCGGCCAGCTTGGTCCACGTCGCCACCTCCGAGCGATGGCTCCGCGCTCTTCTCCACCGCGAGCCCTGAGCCCGGCGGCCTAGAGGCGCTCGACGCTCGCCTCGAGCCGGTCGAAGTAGTGCTCGGCGAAGATCCGCGCCACCAGCTCCGCCCGGCTGCGCACGCCGACCTTGGCGAACAGCGCCTTGATGTGGTCGCGAACGGTATGCGCCGAGATGCCCAGCCCGCGGGTGATCTCCACCGTCGTCATCCCCCGCGCCAGGAACCGCAGCACCTCCTGCTCCCGATGCGTCAGCCGGTAGCACAAAGCCAACAGCGGAACGAGATCCGGCGCCTGCGAGGGCGTGATCACCACCGCCACGCCGGCCGTGCCCTCCAGGCAGCTCGCGTGCAGGTGGAGCCAGCCGCTCCCGGCCGTCCGTACCTGCGCGCACGCCGGCGCGGCGCCGAGCCCGTCGCGTACGGCCAACGCCCGGGCCGCCACCGCGTACACCGGCTCGGGCACCGGCAGCATCGGCGTCGCCGTCCCGTCGGTCAGCTCGGTCAGCCACTCCCGGGCCTCCGGCGTGATCGACGAGATCTCGCCCTGGGCGTCCAGGATCACCAGCGCCGGACCCGCCAGCCGCGGCCGAACGGGTAGCGCGGAGAGGAAGCCGGACCGCAGCGCCTCGGCCGCGAGCGGCGCCACCGCGGCCAGCAGATCGCGTTCGGAAGCAGTGAAGGTCGAACCACCCGTCCGAGCCAGCTGCACGATCCCCCAGCACGAGCCGTCCCGCGTCGTGAGGCTCGCCCGCAGCTCGTCGGTGATCCCCAACGGCTCGTACATCGCTCCGTACCGATGGCTGCGCGACAGCTCACCGTCCGTCGCCTCGACCAGCGTCGCCGCCGGCACCTCGCTGCGCGCCAGCGCGACGAACTTGTTCACATCGGGCTCGAGCAACTCGTTGTCCCAGAACGGCTTGCACAACGCCGGCGGCAGATCCTCGACGACGCCCTCGGTCGGCAGCACCGTGGTCGGGTCGGTCCGCAACAACAGCAACCCCTGAGACGGCACCGCGGACCGCAGCGAGTCGGCCAGCCGGCGCATGACGACGGCGCCGTCCAGCTCGGCGTGGGCCAGCCGTTCGACCGCCGCCAGCAGCTGGCCACGGCGCACCGGAGACGACGGCGCCAGGACCATGGGCCCACGGTACGCTCGAACGAGCCCGACCGAGCCCCAGAACGACCCCCTCAAACGCGGGATGGCCATCGCCCCGGCCGAGGGCGACGCTGGCGGCAGGAGGAGGTCGCATCATGAGCTGGAACTTCATGGATTCAGGCAGTCGTGAGCACATCGGCCGGGTCTGGCGCCGCGAGTCCGAGGGCATGCTCGCGCTGGCCGCCGACCCAGCGGCCTGGGAGGCACCCACCGGCGCCGGGCACTGGCAGGTACGCGACGTGATCGGTCACCTCGTCGACACCACCGAGGCGTACTTCACCGCGTTCGACGCCGCCCGCGGCAACGGGACCGCCGCCGACCCCCTTGGCCTGACGGACATGGCGAAACACGTCGACGCCGGCGCCCAGGACCACCGCGACGTGCCGCAGGCCGAGCTGCTCGAACGGCTCCGCGCCGACCGCGACCGGATGCTCGGCCTCGCCGGCGAGCTCACCGACGCGGAATGGTCCGAGCTGCTGGTGCCGCACAAGTACATGGGCCCGCTGCCGGCCGCGTTCTACCCGATCTTCCAGGTCGTCGACTACGCCGTCCACAGCTGGGACATCCGCCAGGGAACCGGCCGCGCGCACGGGCTGGAGAGCGAGGCCGCCGACCTGCTCGTGCCGCTGTGCTTCGTGCTCTGGCAGTACACCTGCGCGGTCTCCCCCGGCGAGCCCTACACGGTCGGCATCCGTATCACCTCGGGCGCGAACGCCGGCGACACGTTGGCGACGATCGCCGATCAGGGCATTGCCTTCGAGCCCGGGACGCTGGACGGCGTCGAGAACGTGATCGCGTTCGACCCGGCGAGTTTCGTGCTCACCGCGTACGGCCGGACGAACGCAGGGACGTACCAGGGCGACCGCGATGTTCTGGATCGGTTCTGCAACCTGTTCTTCCGGATCTAAGGTGCAGCCATGACAGAGATCGATCTGGACCGCATCGAGTCCGAGCGGGACCGTATTCGCACGACTTATATCAAGGCCGAACGTTCCTCGTCCGCGCGCGGAGTCCACCACATCGCGCTGTTGTCTTCGGACGTTGAACAGACGGTCCGCTTCTATCAGGACATCCTCGGATTTCCGTTGACCGAGATCTTCGAGAACCGCGACTATCGCGGCTCGAACCACTTCTTCTTCGACCTCGGCCACGGCAACCTGCTGGCGTTCTTCGACTTTCCGGGACTCGACCTCGGCCCGTACGCGGAGGTGCTCGGCGGCCTGCACCACCTGTGCATCTCGATGGAGCCCGACCAGTGGGCGCAGGCCAAGCAGCGGCTCGACGACGCGGGCATCAAGTATCTCGAGGAGAGCGGCACGTCCATCTACTTCACCGACCCCGACGGGGCCCGGGTAGAGCTGATAGCCGACCCGTTGGGCGAGATGTACGGCAACGAGGTTCTCTAACCTCCCAACCTTCCTTTTCTGGGTCGTCCAACCACTAGTCTTGGCGATCACCGAGGAGGAGGGGCTGCAGATGGACAAGGGTACCCGTCGTTCCCGCCGGGTGACGTTGAGTGCGGTTTTCGCGGTCTCTGTTGTGGCGCTTGCGGCGGCATGCAGCGGCGGCGGTGGCGGCTCGACCAACACCGGCGGTGGAAGCGGCTCTGGCAGTGGCAGTGGCGACAAGAAGTACGTGATCGGCGTCAGCAACACGCTCGTCGGCAATGGCTGGCGGGAGGAGATGATCTGCGCCGTCAAGGCGGAGTCGCTGGCCAGCAAGAAGGTCAGCAAGGTCGTCGTCACCAACCGCAACGGCGGGCCGACCGAGCAGATCGCCGACCTGCGCAGCCTGATCTCCCAAGGCGTGAACGCGATCATCGTGAACCCGTCCGACCGGGAGAAGCTCAACCCGGTCATCAAGCAGGCCACCGCGAAGGGGATCGTGGTCGTCTCGGTCGACCAGGCCGTGACCGAGCCCACCGCCCACGTCGCCACCAACGACCAGGTCGCGTACGGCCGGCTCGGCGGCGAATGGCTCGCCAAGGCGATCGGCGGCAAGGGCAACGTCGTGGAGATGCGCGGCATCGCGGGCGTTCCGGCCGACGACGACCGGCACAAGGGCTTCACCGAGGCTCTCGCGAAGTACCCCGACATCAAGATCGTCAAGGAAGTCTTCACAGGCTGGGACTTCTCCAAGGGCGGCCAGCAGGCGCTCGACGTCCTGAACACCTCGACGAAGGTCGACGGCATCTGGACGTCCGGCATCGACTACACCGTGGTGAACGCTTTCCAGACGCTGAAGAAGCCGCCCGTACCGGTTGTCGGCGCTGACAACAACGAGTTCCTCAACCAGCTGCTCAACCAGTACGACAAGGGCGTCCGTGGTGCGGCCGTCACCAACCCGGCGACGATCGGCGGCGTGGGCGCCTCGCTCGCGATCGACGTCCTCGACGGCAAGGACGTCCCGCGCGAGACCACCCTCACCCCGCAGGTCTGGGACTACGACACCACCAAGGCCGAGCTGGAGAAGAACTACTTCCCCGACCGCGACCCGACGTACAGTTCGCAGGTCGAGGTGAAGCCGCACACGGACTACACGCCGGAGCAACTGTTCGCGTGCAAGGGTCCCGGGGAGTGACGGAGAGCCCCCTTCTGCAGACGCGCGAGATCGCCAAGCGGTACGGGTCGGTCGTCGCGTTGCGTTCGGTCGACCTGGTCGTCGAGCGCGGTGAGGTGCACGGCCTCGTCGGGGCGAACGGAGCGGGCAAGAGCACGCTGGTGAAGATCCTCACCGGCGTGCTCCGCCCGGACTCCGGTTCCGTTGCGGTCGACGGCAAAGGCGTACGGCTACGGTCTCCGGCCCACGCTCGGGCGGCCGGGTTGGCGCCGGTGTTCCAGGATCCGGCGTTCGCGCGCGACCTCACGATCGCTGACAACCTGAAGTTGACGGGGACGTCGCACGCGGGCTTCCGGCGCCAACTCGAGCTGCTGGAGATCCGCGACGTCGACCTCGGCGCGCGGGCCGGTGAGCTGGCCTTGCCGTTGCTGCGCATGCTGGATCTGGCGCGGAGTCTCGCGCACGACCCTCGGCTGATCCTGCTGGACGAGATCACCGCGGCGTTGCCCGCCGACTATGCCCAGCAGGTGTTCGGGGCGATCGCGCGGGCGAAGGCCGACGGCCGGTCGGTGCTGTTCATCTCCCACCGGCTGCTCGAGGTGCAGGAGCTGTGCGACCGGGTGACCGTGCTGCGGGACGGGCGGAACGTCGTCACCCACGACCGGGCCGAGGATCTGGAGCAGCGGATCGTGGCCGGGATGTTGGGTGAACGGGCCGCGCTCGCGGTCACCGAGCCTGCCAAGGTCGCACCCTCGCGAAAGGTTCTGCCCGGCGAGCCGGCCCTGTCCGTTCGCAACCTGTCCGACGGGCATCGGGTGCGCGACGTCTCGTTCTCCATCGCCAAGGGCGAGGTGCTCGGCATCACCGGGCTGGAGGGGCAGGGGCAGGACGAGCTGTTCGCCTTGCTCTCCGGGGATCGGCGCGCGTCGGGTGGCGAGATCGTCGTCGCCGGGCAACCGCTGTCCGCTCGGCACCCGGTCGACGCGATCCGGCGCGGGCTGGCGCTCGTACCCGGCGATCGGTTGGAGGCGTTGCTGCCGCAGCGTCCCGTCGCGGAGAACCTAGCGACGCCGACGTACGCGCGGCCGGGCAAGTGGGGCTGGATCAACGCCGATCGCGAACGGCAGAAGGTGTCCGAGGCGATCAAGCGGTTGTCGATCGACACGCGTGCGCAGGCGCAGGTGAAGCGGCTGTCCGGCGGCAACCAGCAGAAGGTCGCGATCGGGCGCTGGCTGGTGGCGGGCTTCGACACGTTGCTCTGCTTCGACCCGACGCGCGGCATCGACGTCGGCACGAAGCACCAGATCTACGACCTGTTCCGGGAGCTCGCCGAGGCCGGGCGGTCGGTCCTGATGTTCACCTCGGAGCTGCGCGAGGTGCCGCTGGCGTGCGATCGGGTCCTGGTGATGTACGGCGGGCGCATCGTCGCCGAGATGCCGTCCGCCGAGGCCGACGAGGCGACGTTGCTCAACTCCGCGCACGGGTTGGCCGAGACGTTGGCGGACCAGGCATGACGCGGACTCTTCGGCGTTCGGCGTGGACCGGCGCGGTCGCGGTGATCTTCGCGCTGCTGCTCGTCTGGAACATCACGCAGGTGCCGACGTTCGGTGCGTTCGAGATCCAGACGCTGCTCGCGTCGACGCTTGCCCTTGCGTACTTGGCGATGGCGCAGTCGGTGGTGGTGATCGGCGGCGGGATCGACCTGTCGGTCGGCGCGATGCTGGTGCTGATCAACTGCCTGTCGGCCCGGTTCATGGAGGGCACGTCGTTCGGCGGCTCGCTGCTGGTGGCGGCGGGCTGTCTCGCCGTGGCGGCCGGGATCGGGGCGTTGACGGGCTTCATCATCAACGTGTCGAAGGTGCCGGACATCATCGTCACGCTCGCCACTTCGTTCGTGCTCGGTGGCGTGGCTCTCTTCGTGCTGCCGTCGCCCGGTGGTGGGGCCTCCCCTGGCTTCCAGGCTTTGGTGTTGGGCGCGGACGGTACTGCGTGGTGGCCGGCGCTCGCCTGTCTGGTCGTTCCGCTGTTGGTGATCTGGCTGCCGTTGCGTCGTTCGAAGGCGGGAATCGCGATCTTCGCTGTGGGGAGCGACTCGAACGCGGCGTTCCTGTCGGGGGTCAATCCCCTGCAGACGAAGGTGATCTCGTACACGGTGTCGGGCTTGTTCTGCGGGCTCGCGGGACTCGCGTCGACGGCGTTCACCGCCGGCGGCAGCCCGCAGGCGACGATCGCGGTGACGTCGACGCTGGCCTCGGTCGCGGCGATCGTGCTGGGCGGCGTGGCGCTGACCGGTGGCATCGGCGGGCTGGTCGGGCCGGTGATCGCGGTGTGGTGCCTGTACCTGATCCCGAACATCATGCTGGGGCTCGGCGTGGATCCCTCGTACGGCCAGGTCGTCGGCGGCGTGGTCGTGGTGGTTGTCGTGATGGTGGGCGGCTGGCTCCGGCTGGGAAGGGGCAAGCCGGCATGACCGACGTGGATGCGCGGCAGCGTGGGTTTGTCGCCCGGGTGATCTCCGGGGACCGTTCTTTGCTTGCCCTGTTGGGAATTCTCGTTCTGCTGGTCGTGGCGAACACGCTGATCGACTCCAGCTTCGCCTCGGCTGGGCAGCTGCGGAACACGTTGCTGGTGACGGCGCCGCTGGCCTTGCTCGCGGGTGGGCAGACGTTGTGCATGCTGACCGGCGGGATCGACCTGTCGGTGGCTATGACGGCTACCGCGGCGGCGTACGTGACGGGGGTGCTGTCGGTCTCCGGGAGTCCTTTGGTCGCGATCCTTGCCGGGCTCGCCGTGGGACTCGTCGTGGGGTTGGTGAACGGGCTGGCGGTCGGGGTGTTCCGCGTCAACCCGTTGATCATGACGTTGGGTATGGCCGGCATCCTGACGGGGCTGCTGACGGTGGGGTCGCAGTCGTTCCTGTCGGGGGCGACGCGGATGTCGCCGTTGGTGTTGGAGCTGGGGCGCGGGACGATCGTCGGTTTCGTGCCGTGGAACCTGCTGGTGTGGCTGGTGCTCGGGTGTGTTCTGGTGTTCGGGTTGCGCCGGACCGGGTTGGGGCGGCTGATCTACGCGGTCGGCGACAACCGGGTCGCGGCGCGGCTCGCTGGGGTGCGGGTGTGGCAGGTCGAGACGGCGGTCTACACGGCGTGTGGGCTGTTGGCCGCGGTGGCGGGCATCTTGATCGGCGGCCGGTCGGGGTCGGTCGACCTCCAGCTCGCCGGCTCGTTCCTGCTGCCCTCCGTCGCGGCGGCGGTGATCGGCGGGACGTCCATCCTGGGCGGCATCGGCGGCTACACGGGAACCATCCTCGGCGCTTTGATCCTCGCGGTGTTGGACACGATGCTGAACCTGCTTACGGTGGACGAGCCGGTGAAGCAGGTCCTGTACGGCTGCATCATCCTCGGCCTCGCCTGGCTCTACGCCCGCGGCACCTCTCGCGACACCACCTAGCCCACCCCGTGATCATGATCGTGATCATGAAGTCGGAACGGTCATATACACCGGTTTGGCTTCATGATCACGATCATGATCACGCGGGTTGGGCGCGGAGCAGGAGGTCGGTGGCGGGGGCGGTGAGGTGGGCGCTGATGTCGTGGCCGTGGATGGACTCGTAGCTCTCCGCCTGGACGTCGATCGTCAACCCAGGCAGGGTGAATCCTCCGACGTCGAGTGCTGAGGCCGTACCACTCGCCACCGCGCGGGCGACGTCTTCGACGAACTGTGGGGCGAGGTGGACGCGCTTGACGAGCTCGTACTCGTCGGGTCGCTTCAGCAGCTCCTGGGTCAGTGCCGTGTTGGCGGCCAGTACGTCGTACAGCAGCTGGTAGCCCGGAAGCCCTTCCACCGCTGACGATTCCACTCCGAGCCGCACCTTGCCCTTCTGGCTGTGCGTCGCGATCGGCACCCGCTCGAGCAGCTCCAACCCGCGCTCAGGAGACAGGTCGAGCTCGCCGATCAGGTCGGTCAGCGCATATCCCTGCATGCACGGGCAGGCCGTCATGTTCGTCGCCGCCAACGCCAGCCCGACGGACGGCGAAGGGCCGGCCACCGCGTGGGCGAAGATCTCCACGGTGTCGGGCGACCGCTGCATGCTCACCCGCGTCGTCGTCCCCACCGGGACCCGCGCCGACAGCCGGACCGACGCCCGAGCCTGCTCCTGCGTCGAACGGATCCGCGACGCGATCGACACCGCGCTCGCCACCAACGAACCCACCCCGGCCGACTGCAGCGCGTTCTCGATCCGCGACATGTGGATCCCGCGCTGCTCGGCGTGCAGGGACACACTCGCCTCGACGTCGCACAGCACCGGCAGCACCCCGCCGAGGAGCTCCTCCTCGACCTGCAACAGCACCTGCTGGTTCCGCACCGACACCGTCGGCACCGCGATCGCAACCCGCGGCCGTTGGCTCGGTACGTCGTAGAAAGAGTCCGCGAAGACAGGCCGAACCTGAGCAGTCATAGAAAAGGGTCCCCTCCCGTGTGGCGCGTCCCGCCGACCCTAACCGGGCCGAACGGGTAACGCGACCGCCTCGAGAGGGAACCCCCGGCAGACGTCTAGGACTGCGGTGCCGGCGGGATGACCGGCGGGGCCTCGATGGTCGACGACAGGATCGACTCGGTGGGCTTGCCGTTCTCCACCGCCTTGTCCTTGTCCTTCGTCGTGCTCATCGCGTCGAGCATCTGCTTGGCGAGCCCGAGGCCCGTCCCGCCCATCGTCAGCGCCTTCGTCAGCAGGTCCGACACGCCGTCCGCACCGTTCATCACGATCATGTGGTCGACGTTGCTGAACGCGCCGGCGCCGGCCTTGACGATCTCCGGCCACTTCTCCGCCAGCTGCTGGGCGACGACCGCGTCCTGGTTCTCCGCGAGCGCCTCGGCGCGCGCCTTGATCGACGCGGCCTCGGCGAGGCCCTGTGCCTTCGCGGACTCCGCGACGGCCAGACCCTTGGCCTGCGTAGCGGCCGCCTCGGCCTCACCGGTCGCCCGCGTCGCGTGGCCCTCGGCCTCACCGCGCATACGGGTCGCCTCGGCCTGGGCGGTCGCGGCCGTCTTCACCTGGGTCGCGTCGGCCTGGGCTCGCAGCTCGGTCTCCTGCGCCTGTGCCTGCGCCGCCGAGATCCGCGCGTCGCGGTCCGCCTCGGCGATCGTCCGGGTCTCGTACGCCCGGGCGTCCGCGGGCTTGCGGACCTCCGACTGCAGCTTCTGCTCGGCCAGGTTCGCGGCGAGCTGGGCGGCCTCGGTCTCGGCCCGGATGACGTCCTGCTTCGCCGAGGCGTCGGCCAACGGACCGGCCTGCTTCGACGTCGCCGCGGCCCGGTCGACCTCGGCCTGGTACTCCGCCTGCCGGATGTGGCTCGCACGGACTGCGGCGGCCTTCTCCGCGTTCGCGGCCTGCTCGGCGAGTGTCGCCTCCTGGTCGCGCTGCGCCTCGGCGGCACGCGCCAGCGCCGCGATGGCGGCGGCGTGCGGCTTGCCCAGGTTGGCGATGTAGCCGGTGGTGTCGTCGATCTCCTGGATCTGCAGCGAGTCGACCACGAGGCCGAGCTTGCTCATCTCGTCCGCCGACGAGCCACGGATCTCCGACGTCAGCCGCTCCCGGTTGAGAACGAGATCCTCGACCGTCAGGTTGCCTATGATCGACCGCAGGTGACCGGCGAACAGCTCGTGGATCTTGGCGTCCATCGTGTCCTGCTGGTCGAGGAATCGCCTTGCGGCGTTGGCGATCGACGCGAAGTCGTCCCCGACCTTGTAGATGACGACACCACGGACCTGCACCGGGATGCCCTGCTTGGTCACACAGCCGACCTGCAGCGTCGCCGCGCGCGAGTCGAGCAGCAACCGGCGCGAGGTCTGGAAGCCCGGCAGAACGAGCGTGCCAGTACCCGTGACGATCTTGAAGATCAAACTCTCCGCCGTGTCGGCGTTCTTGCTGCGTGCCCAAAGACCCGAGATGATCAGCGCCTCGTTGGGCTCCGCCACCTTCCAGATCGTTCGGAACAGGATCGCGACCACCAAGATCGCTCCCGCCGCGACGCCCAACAGCACGTACCACTCCATTGAAACCGGCTCCCCTCGCCAGATCCTCCCCTGATGGGGCCTACGACGCGTCAGCGATGGATTTGGATCCCATCACGCCGAAGCGGCAACGTACACCGTGCGGGGAGCGTGATACTCGACGACGACGATCAAGTCGCCGAGCCCGAACTCCTCGCCCGGGATACTCGAGTACGCGTAGAACGCCTCGACCCCGCCGCGGATGGACAGCATCACCTCGCCGACGAGACCCGGCCCGATCGTCCCGGTGACCCTGCCCTGTTTGCCGATCATCGCTCCCCTTCGCCTACCTTTCGGGTGACCTTACCGGCGGACGACCGGTCTCGTAGCCTTCTCCCCGTGCCAGAGCTCCAGCGACTCCGCGCCGACCACGCCCCCGCACTCCTCGCGTTCGAACGGGAGAACCGCTCGTACTTCGCCGCGTCCATCCCCGACCGCGGCGACGCGTACTTCGCGAACTTCGACCAGCGGCACCGCGGGCTGCTCGCGTTCCAGGAGGCAGGGTCGGACTACTTCCACGTCCTCGTCGAGCCGGACGGCTCGATCGTCGGTCGCGTCAACCTCGCCTACGTGACGGAGGACCGGTCGGCCGAGCTCGGCTATCGGATCGCCGAACACGCCGCTGGCCGAGGCCTCGCGACCGCCGCGGTACGCGAGGTCATCGAGCTGGCGAAGTCGTACGGGCTCACCTCGCTGAAGGCGGAGACGACGGTCGACAACGCCGCCTCGCGGGTCATCCTCGCCCGCGTCGGCTTCGAGCCGACCGGCGACGTCACGCTCAGCGGCAGGCCGGGGATCAGCTTTCTGCTGAAACTCACCTGACCCCTGTCGATCTGGGCGGACCCTGTTCGTGTGAGCAGTGTCGAAGGGAGAACGTCATGGCATTCAGCGAGGACGAAGCCGCCTATCTACGTGAGCACGGGCTCGCCCGGCTCGCCACACTCGGCGAGGACGGGCAGCCGGACGTGACGCCGGTCGCGTTGGAGTACGACGGCACGTACCTCTGGGTCGGTGGGCCGCCGGGGATCGTCAAGACCCGAAAGTTCCGCAATCTCGCCGCGGGCAGGACGAAGGTCGCGGTGGTCGTCGACGACCACCCTTCTTTCGACCCGTTCATCGCGCGCGGCATCCGGATCTATGGGATTGCCGAGCAGCCGTTCGAACGGACGGGCATGGTCGGGCCGGGCGTCTACCTGCGCATCACCCCGACGATCTCGTGGAGCTGGAACCTGGAAGGCAAGCCGGTCGGCGAGAGCTGGTACCCGGCGACGAAGACGAAGCACTAGGAAGGTAGGAACGTGAGAGCTCTCCTCACCTCGAGCGGGATCCACAACAGCAGCATCAACGACGCGCTGGTCGACCTGCTGGGCAAGCCGATCTCCGAGTCCAACGCCCTCTTCGTCCCCACCGCCATCTACCCCTTTCCCGGCGGGTCCCGCTACGCGTGGCAGGCGATGAGCCGCAAGGGCCCGACGCCGATGTGTGACCTGGGGTGGAAGTCGTTGGGGATCCTGGAGCTCTCGGTGCTTCCGAGCATCGAGGAAGCTGCCTGGGTGCCCACGGTCCGGGACGCCGACGCGCTGCTGTTCTGGGGCGGCGACCCGCTGTTCCTCGCCAGCTGGATGCGGCGCTCCGGTCTGACGGACCTCCTGCCGACGCTCCGCTCCGAAGCCGTGTACGTGGGGGTGAGCGCCGGGAGCATCGCCGCCACGTCCACGTTCGTCGAGACCTACACCGAGCAGCCCCGCGGGACCGACGAACCGCTGAAGTCGGAGGAGATCGTCTTCGCCACGCCCGAGGGAGACGTCGACCGCATCCTGGTCACGGGACAGGGAGCGGGACTCGTCGACTTCGCGGTGATCCCGCACTACGAGCACCCGGACCATCCCGACGCCTCCCTGGCCAACGCGGAGAAGTGGGCGGCGCACATTCCCGCACCGACGTACGCGATCGACGACGACTCGGCCGTCAAGGTGGTCGACGGGACCGCCGAGGTCGTCTCCGAGGGGCAGTGGAAGCTGTTCCAGCCCTAGTCCACCCCCTAGTCGACCCCCTAGTCGACGGAGTGCTGCTCGGTCCAGGCCAAGAGGTCGTCGAGTTCCATCGTGTTGACGATCCGGTCGCCCGGGACACCGCATTCCTCGGCGCGGAGGCATCCGTACGGCTGCCAGTCCAGCTGTCCGGGCGCGTGCGCGTCGGTGTCGAGGGCGAACACGCAGCCGGTCTCCTCGGCCAACCGGAGCAGTCGCTTCGGCGGGTCGAGGCGCTCCGGTCGTGAGTTGATCTCGACCGCGACGTCGAAGCGGCGGCAGGCCTCGAACACGATCTCGGCGTCGAACGTCGACTCCGGCCGCGTCCCCCGACCGCCGGTGATGAGGCGGCCGGTGCAGTGGCCGAGCACGTCGACGTTCGGGTTGGCGATCGCGATCACCATCCGCCGCGTCATCTCCTCGGAGTCCATCCGGAGCTTCGAGTGGACGCTCGCGACCACGAGGTCGAGCTCGGCGAGGATCTCCGGCGACTGGTCGAGGCGGCCGTCCTCGAGGATGTCGACCTCGATGCCGGTCAGGATCCGGAACGGTGCCAACTCGGCGTTGACACGCTTCACGACGTCGAGCTGCTCGCGGAGTCGTTCGATGGACAGACCGTTCGCGACCTTCAACCGCGGCGAGTGATCGGTCAGCGCGAGATACGAATGGCCGAGCTCGATCGCGGTCTCCGCCATCTCCTCGATCGGGCTGCCGCCGTCGGACCACTCCGAGTGGGTGTGCAGGTCGCCACGCAGCATCGCCCGCAGCGCGTCTCCCCCGGCGACGAGCGGGCCGACGACCGACTCGAGCTTCGCCAGGTACTCGGCGGTCTTGCCCTCGGCCGCCTCCATGACGACCTTCGCCGTGGTCTTGCCGACGTCGGGTACGTCCGTCACCGTGCCGGCCGCGAGGTGCGCGTCCAGCTCCTTCGGCGACAGCTTCTGCAACGCCCACGCCGCTTTGCGAAACGCCCGGACCCGGTGCGTCTCCTCGCGCTTGCGTTCGAGCAGGAACCCGATCCGCTGCAGCTGCCGGATCGGAGGCAGAACGTCGTTCACAGGCACGTGTCTACCACGTGCGGAGGCATGAAGCGGGCGCCGCCGACCCCCAGTACGCCGGCGCCCGCCCGTACCGCAGAAGAGACGCGACGACACCATGAAGCGGTTCCCACGTGCCCTCCCATGGCAGACTCCACGGCATGCCGAGGAGCCGGGCGACGACCGCAGCCCATCTGGAACGCGCCTCCGGCATGCTCGCCTCCGCGACCATCGACCGGATGCAGGACCGGCTGGACTGGTTTCGCGGCATGAACCCTCAGGACCGGTCCTGGATCGGCCTGGTCGCCCAGACATTCATCGCCGCGTTCGTCGCCTGGTTCCGCGAGCCCGGCCCCGGCCCGATCGTGACCGCCGACGTGCTCGGTACGGCGCCGCGCGAGATCGCGCGCAAGGTGACCTTGCACCAGACCGTCGAGATGATCCGGATCGGCATCGAGGTCGTCGAGGAGAAGGTCGTCGACATCGTCCCGAAAGACGACGTTCCGACCGTACGTGAGGCAGTCCTCCTCTACTCGCGCGAGATCGCGTTCGCCGCGGCAGCCGTCTACGCGCGGGCGGCCGAGCAGCGTGGCGCGTGGGACGCCCGGCTCGAGGCGCTGATCGTCGACTCGATCCTGCGCGGCGAGGCCGACGAGGCCATCCGGTCCAGAGCCGCCGCGCTCGGCTGGTCGGAGTCGAGCCAGGTGCTGGTCGTCGTCGGCCGCACCCCCGGTGGCGACACCGAGTCGGTCGTCGCCCGCATGCGCCGAGACGGCCGGCACGCCGGCCTCGACGTCCTCACCGGCGTCCAGGGCGACCGTATGGTCGTGATCCTCGGTGGCGTAGAAGATCCACAAAAATCCGCCGGCCGGGTCGCCAGCCACTTCGGCCAGGGCGCGGTCGTCTTCGGAACGATCGTCGCCGACCTCCTGGCCGCCTCCACCTCCGCGCGAACGGCGATCGCCGGCCTCCGCGCGGCCCCGGCCTGGACGGACGCACCGCGCCCCGTCGCGGCCGAGGATCTCCTCCCCGAGCGCGCACTGTCCGGAGACGGCCACGCCCGGAGGCAGCTCGTACGCGACGTTTACGCCCCGCTCGCGGCTACCGGACCGGTGCTGCTGGAGACGCTCGCCGCGTTCTTCGAGACCGGCGGCTCGGTCGAGGCGACCGCACGCCTGCTGTTCGTCCACGCCAACACCGTCCGTTACAGGCTTAGGCGCATTACGGAGCTGACCGGTTACGCCCCGTCGAATCCGCGGCACGCCTACACCCTTCGGATCGCCCTCACGCTCGGCCGGCTGCTCGCTCCCGAGGAGCAGGCGCCGGAAGCGCGTTTGTAGGAACCCGACAGCAACCCGCCGCAAATCTTCGTGTCCTCAGGATGCCCGTTACCCCTCGTTCACTTGCGATCGTGGAAGGCATGCTGGTCGTCGTAGCGCCCGGGCAAGGGGCGCAAACCCCTGGCTTCCTCGAACCATGGCTCGAGGACCCCACCTTTGCCGAACGTATGCGTTGGTTGTCGGCGGTTTGCGACATCGACCTCGTGCACTACGGCACCAAGGCCGACGCCGAGACGATCCGCAACACCGCGATCGCGCAGCCGCTGCTCGTTGCCTCCGGGCTCGTCGCGGCCCTGTCGCTGTTCCCCCATCCGTCCGCGGACGCGTTCCGCCGGATCGACCTCGCGGCCGGCCACAGCGTCGGTGAGGTCACCGCGGCCGCCGGTGTCGGCGTGATCAGCGCCGAGCAGGCGATGGTGTTCGTACGCGAGCGCGGCAAGGCGATGGCCGAGGCGGCCGCGAAGACCCCCACCGGGATGATGGCCGTGCTCGGCGGCGATCCCGAAGAGGTCCTCGACGCGATCGCGAAGCACGGCCTCACCGCCGCGAACAACAACGGTCCCGGCCAGGTCGTCGCCGCCGGCACGCTGGAGGACCTGGAGAAGTTCAGCGCCAACCCGCCGGCGAAGACCCGGCTCGTCCCGCTGCAGGTCGCCGGAGCGTTCCACACCCACTACGTCCACCACGCGGTGGAGCTGCTCGGTGGGTACGCCCGAGCGATCAGCACCCACGACCCCCGCACGCGGCTTCTGTCCAACCGCGACGGCCACGTCGTCCACAACGGCCGCGAGGTGCTCGACCGGATCGTCAAGCAGGTCAGCTCCCCCGTGCGCTGGGACCTGTGCATGCAGGCCATGCAGGACCTCGGCGTCACCGGCATGCTGGAGATCCCGCCCGCCGGCACGCTGACCGGCATCGCCCGGCGCGCGCTGCGCGGCGTCGAGACGTTCGCGCTCAAGACCCCTGACCAGCTCGACGCCGCCCGCGCGTTCGTCGAGAAGCACGGTGAACGCAGCCCGCTGGAGGGCAACCCCACCTGGCGACTGCTCGTGTCGCCGGTGAAGGGCACGTTCAGCATCGCGCAGGACAACCCGTCTACCGGCACCGAGCTCCAACCCGGCGCTCTGGTCGGCAGCGTGCACAGCCTCCGGGACGACCTCCCCGTGGCGGCACCGCACGGAGGCACGATCGTGGAATGGCTCGTGGAGGACGGCGATCCCGTCTCACCGGGCCAACCCATCGTCCGGTTGCACCCGCATCCGGCCGGGGTGGGGACCCCGTGACGGCGGCGATCCGCCCGGTACGAGGAGCAGACAACGCCAAGATCCTGGGCGTCGGTGGCTACCGACCCGCCCGGGTCGTCCCCAACTCCGAGATCGTCGACCGGATCGACTCCTCCGACGAGTGGATCCGGACCCGGTCCGGCATCATCAGCCGCCGCGTCGCGGGGCCTGAGGAGACCGTGCGCTGGATGGCCGTGCAGGCGGGCGGCAAGGCGCTCGCGTACGCGGGCATCTCCCCCGACCAGATCGGCTGTGTCCTCATCTCGACCGTGTCGCACCTGATCCAGACGCCGGCGATCGCACCGGCGATCGCGACGGACCTGGGTTCGGACGACGCCGCCGCGTTCGACATCGGAGCCGGCTGCGCGGGCTTCTGCTACGGCGTGGAGCTCGCCCAGGGCATGGTGCGGAACGGTTCCGCCGAGTACGTCCTCGTGATCGGCGTCGAACGGCTCTCCGACATCGCGAACCCCGACGACCGGACGACCGCGTTCCTGTTCGGCGACGGCGCGGGCGCCGCCGTCGTCGGTCCGTCCGACGAGCCGGGCATCGGGCCGGTCGTCTGGGGCTCTGACGGCTCGCAGGACAAGACGATCGAGCAGCCTGTGGCGTGGGACGCCGCGATGAACGAGGGCGCGTACCCGTACCTCGTCATGCAGGGCAACGCCGTGTTCCGGTGGGCGTCGTACTCGATGGCGAAGGTCGCGCAGGAGGCGCTCGACCGCGCCGGTGTCGCGGCGGCCGACCTGGACGCGTTCATCCCGCACCAGGCGAACATGCGCATCACCGACGCGATGGTGAAGGCGCTCAAACTCCCAGAGCACGTGGTGATCGCACGCGACATCGCCGAGCAGGGCAACACGTCGGCGGCGTCGATCCCCTTGGCAATGGAGCGAATGCTGGAAACCGGCGAGGTGAAGAGCGGCGATACCGCGTTGCTCATCGGGTTCGGCGCGGGGCTGGTCTATGCGGCCCAGGTCGTCACAATCCCCTAGTCTCGCTACCTAATCGCCCGGGTCCAAGGAATGGGCGCGGAAGTACATCCGACGAAGAAGGAGCACCAAGGCACATGGCCACCACCGAGGAGATCCGCGCCGGGCTCGCGGACATCGTGAACGAGGTCGCGGGTATCCCGACCGAAGACGTCCAGCTGGACAAGTCGTTCACCGACGACCTGGACGTCGACTCGCTGTCGATGGTCGAGGTCGTCGTCGCGGCTGAGGAGAAGTTCGGCGTGAAGATCCCCGACGACGAGGTGAAGAACCTCAAGACCGTCGGTGACGCCGTCGCCTACATCGAGCGTTCGCAGGGCTAGTTCGCTCTTTCGTACGTACGTCAGGGCCGGGTGGGTCGATCCTCACCCGGCACTCGACCTCAGTTTTGAACGTCGCGGTACGGCTCGGCTGAAGCAGCCCAACGTGAGCTTCGGTCAGACACTGACAGACGCAGCGAAACTTCGCGAGCCGTGGCCGCGACCAAGAAAGACGAGCACCGGAGGAGATCCCGATGAGCACCAAGGTTGTCGTGACGGGCGTGGGGGCGACGACCCCTGCCGGCGGCGATGTTCCGTCGACGTGGAAGGGAATGCTCGACGGGCGCTCCTACGGCGGCAAGCTGACCGAGGAGGAGTTCTCGCTCCTCCCCTCGCGGATCGCCGCGCGCGCCGCGGTCGAGCCGGCCGAGGTCATGAAGCGGGTCGAGGCGCGCAAGCTCGACCGGTTCGAGCAGTTCGCGCTGATCGCCTCGCGTGAGGCGTGGCAGGACGCGGGTTTGTACGACGCCAACGTGCCGGGCGAGCGCATCGCGGTCTCGGTCGCGTCGGGCATCGGCGGTGTGATCAGCCTGCTGACCGCCTGGGACATGCTGAAGGAGAAGGGCCCCCGACACGTCACCCCGTTCATGATCCCGATGATCATGCCGAACGGTGGCGCCGCCTGGGTGGGCCTGGAGTTCGGCGCGCAGGCCGCCGTCCAGACGCCCGTTGCCGCGTGTGCGTCCGGCAACGAGGCGATCCGGCACGGAGTCGAGCTGATCCGCGCCGGCAAGGCCGACGTCGCGCTCGTCGGAGGCGCCGAGGCGGCGATCCACCCGCTGCCGCTGGCGGCGTTCGGCGCGATGATGGCGGTCTCGCGGCGCAACGACGACCCCGAGCACGCGTCCCGCCCGTTCGACAAGGGCCGCGACGGCTTCCTGCTCGGTGAGGGCGCGGGCATGCTCGTGCTGGAGAACGAGGAGACCGCGCGGGCCCGGGGCGCGCGGATCTACTGCGAGGTCGCGGGCACCGGCGCGTCCGGCGACGCGCACCACATCGTCGCGCCGCACCCGGAGGGTCGGGGCAACGCGGCGGCGATGCGCGAGGCGCTCAAGGACTCTCAGCTGACGCCGCAGGACATCGTGCACATCAACGCGCACGCGACGTCGACTCCGGTCGGCGACATCGCCGAGAACGTCGGCATCCGCGCGGTCTTCGGCGAGCACGCCTCGAAGATCGTCGTCACCGCGCCCAAGGGCGGCATCGGCCACCTGCTCGGCGCTGCCGGCGCGGTCGAGTCGATCGCCACGATCCTCGCGCTGCACCACCGCGTGGTGCCGCCGACGGTCAACCTCGAGGAGCAGGACGAGCAGATCGACCTGGACGTCGCGGTCAAGCCGCGCGAGCTCCCCGCGACCGGGACCCTGGCCGCGATCAACAACTCGTTCGGCTTCGGCGGGCACAACCTGGTCATCGCGTTCCGTACGGTCTGAGGTGACCATCACCCACACCCCCGCCCCGACTGGGGCTCGTGAGCAGGACCCGCGCCACCCACGCAACCGGCTCACCGCGCTGCTCGACCCAGGCAGCCTCACGTTCCTCACACCCGAGGACGGCAGCGGGTTGGTGGCCGTGACGGGAACCGTCGACGGCCTGCCGGTGGTGGCGTTCTGCTCCGACGCGACGCTGATGGGCGGCGCGATGGGCGACGCCGCTTGCTCGGTGGTGGTGCGTGCGTACGACCACGCGCTGGCGGCTGGCGCGCCGATCATCGGGTTGTGGCACTGCGGCGGGGCTCGGCTGGCTGAGGGCGCACTGTCGCTGCACGCGGTGGGGCGGATCTTCGTCACCGGGCGTGCATGTCGTGACCTCGTCCGAGGCCTCGGACTTGGCGGAGGGGCGGCGGCTGGCCGCGCTGTTGGGGGCGCAGGGGTCGTTGGCCGTGTCCTCGGTGGTGGACACGGATCTGTCGGACGTTCTGCCGGAGTCGCCGAAGCGGGCGTACGACGTGCATCCCCTGGTCTCGCGGTTGCTCGACGACTCGTCCGGCTTGGAGCTGCATCCGCGGTGGGCGCCGAACATCGTGACCACTCTCGGGCGCCTTGGTGGGCGGTCGGTGGGCGTGATCGCGAACAACCCGTTGCGGCTGGGTGGGTGTCTGGACTCGACGTCGGCGGAGAAGGCGGCGCGGTTCGTACGGATGTGCGACGCGTTCGGGATCCCGTTGATCGTGGCGGTGGACGTTCCGGGCTATCTGCCGGGTGCCGGCCAGGAATGGGACGGCGTGGTGCGGCGCGGCGCGAAGCTGCTGCACGCGTTCGCCGAGGCGGTGGTGCCGCGGGTCACGCTGATCACGCGGAAGGCGTACGGCGGCGCGTACATCGCGATGAACTCGCGTGCTCTCGGCGCGACGCGGGTGTTCGCGTGGCCCTCGGCGGAGATCGCGGTGATGGGTGCCGTCGCCGCTGTGCGGATCCTGCACTGGCGGAAGCTGGCGGGTCGAGCCCGAGGTGCTCGCGCAGGTGGAGACTGAGCTGGCCGCCGAGCACGAGCTGCTTGCCGGTGGGATCGAGAAGGCGCGAGCGATTGGGGTGGTTGACGAGATGATTTCGCCTGCTGTGACGCGGTCTTCGCTGGCCGCGGCTTTGGCCGCCGCACCGCCGGCGCGTGGTTCGCACGGAAACATCCCGCTCTGATGGGCGTCCTCGACACGTTCTCGTTGGCTGGTCGCGTCGCCTTGGTGACGGGTGGGTCGCGGGGGTTGGGTTTCGCGATCGCCCGCGCCCTGGGCGAGGCGGGCGCCGCAGTCGGTCTCGTGGCCCGCGACGGTGTTGCCGTTGCTTCGGCTGCGGAATCTCTTGCCGCGTTGGGGATTCGTACGTTCGCCACCGCCGCCGACGTACGTTCCGCTTCGTCGGTGGATGCTGCCGTCTCCGCCGTCTCGGAAGCGCTCGGCGCTCCTGTGTCGGTGCTGGTGAACAACGCGGGCATCTCGATCCCCGGGCGGGCTCTGGAGACCTCGCCGGAGGACTGGTCGGACGTGCTGTCGACCAACCTCGACGGCGTGTGGCACTGCTCGCGGGCGGTCTGCTCGCGGCTGGTTTCGGCGGGGATGCCGGGGACGATCGTCAACGTGGGCTCGATGTCCGCGTTCATCGTCAACCAGCCGCGCTGGCAGCCGGCCTACCTCGCGTCGAAAGCGGCGGTGCACCAGCTGACCCGCGCGTTGGCGGCCGAATGGGCGCCGCACGGGGTGCGCGTGAACGCGATCGCGCCGGGCTACTTCCTGACCGAGCAGTCGCCAGTCGACCAACCCGAGTTCCGCGCCACCTGCGTCGAGCCCGCCGCAATGAAGCGCTGGGGCGAACCCCACGAGCTCGGCCCGGCAGTCACGTTCCTCGCCAGCGAAGCCTCCAGCTTCATGACCGGCTCCATCGTCGTCATCGACGGCGGCTTCACTCTCTTCTAGGTCTGACCCGGAGATCGCGGCTTCGGGCTAGGGCTCGCGATAGTTGCCATGGCTATAGTTGCCATGTACGGTATCGGCATGATCAAGCCGGAGCGCGAGCCCACGGCGGGGGCACTGTTGTGGCGCCTCACGAACAAGTGGCGCGCCGCCGTGGACAAGGCGGTCGCGCCACTCGGGTTGACGCATGCGCAGTACTCGTTGCTCGCCACGCTCTACGGGCAGTCGCTCGCCGGCGCCAAGCCGAGCCAGCGCGAGCTGGCCGACGTGTCCGGGATGGAGCCGATCTACGTCTCCAAGCTGGCCAGGGCGCTCGAGCAGAACGGGCTCGTACGGCGCAGCACCCATCCGGGCGACCCGCGTGCCGTGCAGCTCGAGCCGACTCCACGCGGGATCGACACCGCGCGCGAGGCGGTCGCGATCGTCCGCTCCCTGCACGAGCAGCTCACCGCCTCGATCGGCGGCCCGAAGAGCGAGCGCTACGGCGAGCTCGTCCACACCCTGCGAGACCTCCTAGGAGACCAGCCATGACCCAGGCACCACCTCTCAGCGGACAGGACATCTCCGAAGCGAGCGGCGCGGTGAACGCGCTGCTCGACCATCAGCTGCGAGGCACCGGCATCACGGCACGGCAGTTCGTCGTCCTGCGCGTACTCGCGGTTCGCGGGCCGTGGACGCGGCCTGCGCTGTTGGAGTTCCTCGTCTCCCAACGCCAGCTGGCACTCGACGCCAACGGAGCAAGGACCGAGCTCGACACGCTGGCGGCGAGGGGGCTCGTGACGGAGGCCGAGCTCACCGCGGCCGGCGCCGAGGAGTACGAACGGCTGCAAGCGGTGTCGGCCGCGACGAGCGCCCAGCTCTACGCGCGGATCGCGCCCGAGGAGCTGGCCACGACGAAGTCCGTACTGAGACGCGTGATCGACCGCGCCGCGGAGCTACGCGCGCTCTGACACGTGCTCGCGCAGCTCGGCGAGCTCGCGGCGGAGCGCGCGTACCTCGTCGAGCAGCAGCTGGTCCCGTTCCATCTCGGCCTTGTCGTGCTCGGCCTCCTCGGCCCGCCGCTCGTCGGCGATCTGCTCCTCCATCGCGCTGACGACGACGGCGATGAACAGGTTGAGCACGGCGAAGCTCGAGATCAGGATGTAGATCACGAAGAAGATCCACGCGAACGGCACGGTCTGCATCAGGTCGCGCGCGATGTCCGGCCACGCCTCGCCGGTCATGATCTGGAACAGCGTGAAGAGCGTGGTGCCGAGGTCGCCGAAGTTCTCCGGGAGCGCCCGGCCGAACAGGTTCGTGGCGATGACGCCGGCCACGTAGATGATCAACGCCAGCAGGGCGCCGGTCGAGGCCATGCCGGGCATCGCGGTGAGCAGCCCGGCGACGACGCGGCGCATGGAGCGCAGCTGGGAGATCAGGCGCAGGACCCGCAGAACGCGGAGCGCGCGGACGACGGCGAACGGGCCGGACGCGGGGATCAGCGCGATCGCGACGACGACGAGGTCGAAGACGCTCCAGGCGTCCTTGAAGAAGGACTTGCCATACGCGAACAGCCTGAGCACCAGCTCGACGACGAAGATCGCGAGCATGACGCGGTCGGCGACGTGCAGGATGTCGCCGGCACTCTCCCGTACGGCATGCGAGGTCTCGAGGCCGAGCGTGATCGCGTTGGCCACGATGACGGCGGTGATGAACCGTTGGAAGGACGGTGTCTCGACGAACCGCCGTACGTTGTCGCGCATCCGTGGATGATGCCGGACGAAACGATCAGCCGAACGGCCGGACCCCGGTCTCACCCACGGTCCGTGATCATGTACGTGATCATGAAGCCAAACAGGTGCTATACGCCGCCTGGCCTTCATGATCACGTACATGATCACGAGCCCGCGTTCGCTGTCGGAGCCGCTGGGTAGGGTCGAGGGCATGACGAGTGCGGAGATCTTGGTCGATGGGTTCATGCGGGTGCAGGAGGAGGTTCACGCGGCGGTCGAGGGGCTGGACCTCGGGGAGCTGACCTTCCGGGTCGATGAGGACGCGAACTCCATCTCGTGGTTGGTCTGGCATCTCTCCCGCGTCCAGGACGACCACGTCGCCGGCGCGTTCGGCCTCGAGCAGGTGTGGCGACGGGATGGGTGGCAGGAGCGGTTCGGGCTCCCGTTCAAGGCCAACGCCCACGGGTACGGGCAGAGCAGCAGCGAGGTAGCCGAAGTACGTGCGGACAAGGACCTGCTCACCGGCTACTACGACGCCGTGCACGCGCAGACGATCGCCCAGGTGGAGAAGCTCACCGATGCCGATCTTCCAAGGGTGGTCGACCAGAACTGGACTCCCCCGGTCACCCTCGCCGTCCGGCTGGTCAGTGTGATCTCAGACGACCTGCAACACGTCGGACAGGCCGCGTTCGTCCGCGGCGTCGTTCTCCGTAGAAGGGGTTGACCCCACTTGTCAGATCCTCTCGTCGCGATGCAGATCGGTGCGATCTCCTTCCTCGACGAAGGCGTCGACGAAACCCTCGACACACTGGCCGGACAGGGCGCTGTCAACGCGCTGTTCCTCGCCACCCCGACCTGGACCCGCGGTACGGGCGGCCGCCAGGTCCCCGGCTACGAGCTCCCCGACCACGGCGTCCAGGAGTACGACCTCGGCTGGCACGGCGGCAACTACGCCACGCCGCACCCGGAGCATTACGGCAACACCGCGCTCGGTGCCGTCGGCAGGGCCGAGGAGCACCCCGACCTCGACCTGTTCGAGCTCGTGCTCCCCGCCGCAAAACAACGTGGCATGAAGTCGTACGCGTGGATGGAGGAGAGCAGCTCCGCCAAGCACCTCCGCACGTACCCGAACTTCGCCAAGACCCTGGAAGTCGACGCCTGGGGTCGCCCCGGCGCACGGCCGTGTTTCAACAACCCCGACTACCGAAACTGGCACCTCGGCTTCGTCGAGGACTACGCCAGCAACTACGACCTCGACGGCCTCGCCTGGTGCTCCGAGCGCGCCGGCCCGCTGAACGCGCTGATGCAGGGTCCGGTCCAGGTCCACGACATCGGCTGTTTCTGCCAACACTGCAAGGCGTTCGCCCGGGACCGCGGGATCAACGTCGAGCGCGCCGTCGAGGGCTATCGGGCCGCCGTCGACTGGAACCAGAAGGTAGGCAAGGGCGAACGTCCACGCGACGGCGCGTTCGTCACGTTCTGGCGGCTGCTCCTCACCTATCCCGAGCTGCTCGCCTGGCAGACGGTCTGGACCGAGAGCCAGCGCAACCTCTACCGCGACATCTACGGCGTCGCCAAGGCCTGCGCGCCAGACATTCAAGTGGGCTGGCATGTCTACCACAACATCTCGTTCAGCCCGTTCTATCGCGCCGACCAGGACTACGCGGAGATGGCGAAGTTCAGCGACTTCATCAAGGTCGTGATCTACAACAACTGCGCCGGGCCGCGCTACCACACCTGGATCGGCAACATCTGCAACGCCCTCTTCGCCGACGCGGAGCCCGACGAGGTCTACCCGCTGATGCTCAAGCTGCTGCAGATCGACGAGGGTGCTTACGAATCCCTGCCGCAAAGCGGTTTCTCGGCCGACTACGTACGCCGCGAGACCGCCCGCGCGGTCGAAGGTGTCGGCGGGCAGAGCAACATCTATCCGGGTATCGACATCGACATCCCGGTCGGACAGCCGAAGGAACGGCTCGAGCCGTCGCCCCACGTCGGCACGCTCAACTGGGACGCGACACAGGGCGAGCTCACCCAGTGCACCCCCGAGTCGGTACGCGCCGCCACGGAAGCGGCGTTCGCCGGCGGGGCCCAAGGTGTCGTGCTCAGCCGCAAGTACTCCGAGATGCGACTCGCCAACCTGGCCGGCGCCGGGGACGCCATAAGATCGTTGGCGTGACGGTCGCACAGCTGACACAGAAGCCGATCCACGTACCGGACGAGGTCCTTACCGACCTCGTCCGGCGGCTGCGGGCCACGAACTGGCCGTGGGACAACGGCAACGAGGACAGCTTCTACGGGCTGCGGCGCGAGGTCATGCAGCCGCTGGTCGAGTACTGGATCGACGGCTTCGACTGGCGCAAGGCCGAGCAGAAGATCAACGCTTACGAGCACTACAAGGTCGACGTGAACGGCGTCCCCGTCCACTTCATGCGCAAGCCCGGCACGGGACCGAGACCCACGCCGCTGATCTTGTCGCACGGTTGGCCGTGGACGTTCTGGCACTGGTCGAAGGTCGTCGACCAGCTGTCGGAGGACTTCGACGTGATCGTGCCGTCGCTGCCCGGCTTCGGCTTCTCCACGCCGCTTCCCCAAGCGGACATGAACTTCTGGCGGATGGCCGACGTCTTCCACACGTTGATGACCGAGACCCTCGGGCACGAGCGCTACGCGGCCGCCGGCTGCGACGTCGGCGCGCTCGTCACCGGACAGCTCGGGCACAAGTACGCGGACGAGCTGTACGGCATCCACATCGGCTCGGCGCTGAAGCTCGACTTCTTCAACGGCGACCGTGGCTGGGACCTGTCCGGCGGGAAGCCCCTGCCGGAGAATCTGCCGCCGGAGATCCTGCGGGGCATCCTCGCGTTCGAGAAGCGCTTCGCCGTCCACCTCGCCGCCCACGTGCTGGACCCGTCGACCCTGGCCTACGGCCTCGCAGACTCCCCCGCTGGCATGCTCGCCTGGATCCTCGAGCGCTGGTCGAACTGGTCCGACGGCGACCTCGAGGACGTCTTCAGCAAGGACGACCTGCTCACGTTCGCGACGATCTACTGGGCCGGCGGGTCGATCGCGAGCAGCATCCGTACGTACGCCAACAACAACCGCTACCCCTGGCAGCCCGAGCACGACCGCTGGCCCGTCGTCGAGGCACCGACCGGCATCACGTTCGTCGGGTACGAGAACCCGCCCGGCGTGACCAGCAGCGAGGAGCGCGTGCAGCACTTCCTCGCGAGCGACCGGGCGGCCTGGTACCACCACGTGAACGTCACCGCGCACGACGAGGGCGGCCACTTCATCCCGTGGGAGGTCCCCGACGAGTGGGTGGCCGACCTTCGCCGCACCTTCCGCGGACGTTTCGAATGAGGGACGCCCTCTATCGATCTATTCGACAGAGGGACGCCCTCATTCGAAACGCGGCACCTAGCGGGAGTCGAACAGGGCGCCCAGTGGAGCGGGCAGCTCCGAGGCTGTCAGAGGGCGGGCGCCGACGAACTTGCGCACCTCGTCCTCGGTCAGCCCCCAGTCCGTCCCCGCCACCCCTTCCGCCTGCGCCGCGGGCAGCGAGTTGAACCACCGGAGCTGGAACGCCTCGCGCCCCTCCGACGACAGGGCCCCGTACAACCGGAGCCGGGCCATTCCGCCGTCCGGAAACACGTTCAGCAGGACGTGCGTGGCCTCGCGATCCGACCCCACCACGAACCGGTGCCGGGTGTCGGGTTGCAGCCGCGTCCGGGGCATCAGGTCGAACCAGCCGGACCCCTCCACGTCGTCGGAGAGCCGCGCGTCCCGTGCCCGCAGCGAGGCGAAGCCCGGCGCGTTCCCCACGAAGTGGGACGTGTCGATCTCCGCGAGCCACACCGAGCCCGGGCCGGCCAGCCGGATCGCCACCCAGTCGTTGCCGTCGTCGCGCCGCCGCGAGGTCTCCCACCCGTCGCCCATCGACGACGCCAGTCCGGGCGAGATCAGGTTCGTGGGCGAGGAGTAGAACATGTTGCTGCAGTGCGTGACGTACCCGCCGTTCTCCAGCGCCGCCAGGTCGAACGACGACAGGTCGACGAGCCGCGGGTCCGGGATCGGGTCGCCGTGGACGCGGAACCGCGCCACCCCGCCGTCCGGGAAGATCGACAACCGGACATGGGTGAAACGGGTCTCCGACTTCACCGGGAACGCGTTCGCGGTATCGCCCTGCAGCGGTGACTGCTCGAGCAACGGCGTCCAGGTGGCCGAGGCGAGCTCCTCGGCGGACGGGTACCCCTCCAACCCGCACGCCTCCACCGAGAAGTACGGCGGGTAGTTGCCGGTGAAGAACGCCGTGTCGACCACGACGCCGCGCACGACCCCCGGCACCCCGAGCCGCAGCACGGCCCAGTCGTGTCCGGAGGTACGGCGTCGCCGGGTCTCCCAGCCGTCGTAGATCTGCCCTTTCGGACCGAACGTTCCGGCCCGAAAGGTCGGAGCTTCCGGCTTGATCAGGTGCTCCTTGTCGGCGAACGTCTCGTCGTTCGCGGACACCACGCTGCCGCCGAGCCGCCGTGAGGCGAGGTCGGGCAGCGACAAGAACGTCTGCGGTTCGGTCATGCGGTCATGCGTCCCCTCGGGCCAGGAGCCGACCACGCGGCTCGTCGCTTTCGGTGATCTCCATTCCCCGCAGCCAGGTCCGCTGGACTCTCCCGGCCAGCCGGCGGCCGTCGTACGGCGTGATCGGGTGCTTGTGCAGGAGTTGCGCAGCCTCGACCACGAATGAATCCTCCACGCCGAAGGCGCAGAAGTCGGCATCGTACCCCAGCTCGATCCGACCTTTGTGCCGGAATCCGGCAACGTCCGCTGGCCGGACGGCCAACCAGCGCACGACGTCGGCCAACGAGTAGCCGCGCGAACGGGCACCGGTCCAGATCGCCGACAGTCCCAGCTGGAGCGACGCGATGCCTCCCCAGGCGGCGCCGAAGTCGCCGGTGTCCAGCCGCTTCAGGGCCGGCGGGCACGGTGAGTGATCGGAACCGATGCCGTCGATCGTGCCCTCGGCGAGGCCCTGCCAGAGCGCTTCGCGGTTCGCGGCAGTACGGATCGGCGGACAGCACTTGTACTGCGTCGCGCCGTCCGGAATCTCCTCGGCGGCGAACGTGAGGTAGTGCGGGCAGGTCTCCGCGGTGATCCGGACGCCGTCCGCCCGGGCCGCCGCGAGGAGCGGCAGGGCGCTCGCGCTGGCCAGGTGCAGGATGTGCACCCGCGCTCCCGTCGACCGGGCGAGCTCGATCACCCGCGCGATCGCCCGGTCCTCGGCTTCCGGCGGTCGGGAGGCGAGGAACGACGCGTACGAACGCCCGTCCGGCACCGGCGCGTGGTCGATCGTCGAGGCGTCCTCGGCATGGACGATCAGCAGGCCGTCGAACGTTGCCAGCTCGCGCATCGCCGCCTCGACGCCCGCGGCGTCCAGCGGCGGGAACTCGTCGACGCCGGAGTGCAGCAGGAAGCACTTGAAGCCGAACACCCCGGCCTCGTGCAACCCCTTCAACGCCGGGACGTTCCCCGGCACCGCTCCGCCCCAGAAGCCGACGTCGACGTACGCCTGGTCCCGCGCCGCCTTCTGCTTGACCGCGAGCGCCGCGACCTCGACCGTCGGCGGGATCGAGTTCAGCGGCATGTCGACGATCGTGGTGACTCCGCCGGCCGCCGCCGCGCGCGTCGCCGTCGCGAAGCCCTCCCACTCGGTCCGCCCCGGCTCGTTGACGTGGACGTGGGTGTCGACCAGGCCGGGCAGCAGGACGACGTCCGCACCGAGCTCGATCGCCATCGGCAGCGTGCCGTACTCCACGATCGCCGCGATCTGTCCGTCCCGGATGCCGAGGTCGCAAGCACGTTCGGCACCGTCGACGATCGCGCGCCTGGCGCCGAGGACGAGGTCGTACGCCGTCATCGCGGGTTCGCGAGCGCGGCCAGCTTCTTGACGTCCAGCCCGGTGCGCTCGTGCACCTCGCCGTCGTCCAAAGCGCCGCAGAACAGCCCACGCCGCAGGAAGCCCGCGAGCGCGGCGGCCGTCGCGGGCTCGTCCAGGAACCCGGACGCCTGGCGCCCGACGTACGCGCGCAACCGGTCGGCGGCCTCGGGGAATCCCGCACGGAAGAAGGAGAAAGTCGCCACGTACCGCGTCGGCAGCTGCCCCGGATGCAGGTCCCACCCCTGGTAGAAGCCGCGCGCGAGCGAGCGCAGGACCAGCCGCAGATGCTCGCGCAAGGCAGCCTTGACGGCGGCCTCGTCACCGACCGGCAGCCGGTTGGTCGAGCCGTCGGACAGCCGTACGCCGGTGCCAGCGGCGGCGACCTGCATGACGGACTTCGCGTGGTCCGCGGCCGGATGGTCGAGGCTCTGGTGCGCGGCGGCGATGCCCAGCGCGGCCGAGTAGTCGTACGTCCCGTAGTGCAGCCCCGTGCAGCGGCCCTCGGCAGCGTGGATCATCCGGGCGACCGGTACGGAGCCGTCGGCGGCGACTATGGCCTGCGGCAGCTCGATCTGGAGCTCGAACGACAGCCGCGACATCCCGTGCTTGGCCTCCATCGCCTTGCACACCTGGACCATCGCCTCGACCTGCTCGACCGCGCTCACCTTCGGCAACGTCACGACGAACCCGGGCGGCGGCGGCCAGTCGTGGGTGAACGTGCCGAGGAACAGGTCGAGCGTCGTCAAGCCCCGCTTGCGCGTCGCGAGCTCGAGAGACTTGAACCGGATGCCGGTGAACGGCGTCCGCGTACCCCCGGCGAGCGCGTGAGCGGCGTCGGTCGCGGCCTGGTCCTCCTCGTCGTCGGGACGGTTGCCGTACCCGTCCTCGAAGTCGATCCGCAGGTCCTCGATCGGCTCGCGTTCGAGCTTGGCCCGCACCCGGCCGAGCACCTGCGCGACGACGAGCGGGTCGAGTCCGAGCTCCTGCGTCGCGTCGACGATCAACCGGCCGCGCGTCTTGAGTAGCTCGCGGGCGGCGGCGCCCCATTCGCCGACGATGCCGCCGTGGTACTGGTCCGCGGGGATGTAGACGGTGTGCACGGGCTGCCTCGTGCCGGGGTCGCCGGGGTACAGCTCGCGGAGCCGTTGGTCGACCGGGCGCAGGAGGTCGTCGAGTTCCTCGTCCAGCTCACCCATCGCCTGTCCTCCCACGCCGGGGCCCGACCGGGTCTGGGGCACCCTGGTCCCAACCTATTCGACAAAGGGCGTCCCTCAATCGAAACGCAGCGGTGTGACTGGGTCAGACCTCGCCACGCCAGCACCACGGCCACCCCGACAGCATCCGCCGCCCGCTTCCCACCGAGCGGCGCCGCACTTTACCCACGAAAGAGGCGTTCCCGAGCCTCCCAACACCCCTCGGAACGCCCCCCTCGTGGGCAAAGTCGCGATGCGGGAAGCCGAGATCACTGGAACATGCCCGTTGACTTCATGGCACCTACGTGACGGACCGGCCTGATCGATAGAGGGACGCCCTGATTCGAAACGTGCTGGCGAGGGCGTACTGGGTCGTCCATCGTTCCCTCTCAGGCCGTGTCCGGGTGATCATGATCGTGATCATGAAGGGAGAACGGTGCAGAGCACCTGTTTGGCTTCATGATTACGATCATGATCACGCCGCGTGGTGGAACAGACCGGAGACCAGCTCGCGCCGGCTGCGTACCCCGGTCTTCGCGAACACCGACTTGAGATGGTCCTGGACCGTATAGGTCGAGATGCACAGCCGCTCGGCGAGCTCCTTGGTGTCGAGCCCGGTCACGACCAGGCGGACGAGCTCGCCCTCCCGGACGCTCAGCCCGTACGCGCGAGCGAGCAGCTCCAGGACCTCGTCGACTCCGGCTTGGCGGATGGTGACGGCGATCCCGCCGGCGCCGAGTCGGTCGGCCTCGATGACCGCGTACGTGCCGTCGTCCGCTCTCACCCGGGCCTTCGCCGGCCGCGCGTAGCCGCGCTCGGCCGCGAGCAGCGAGCCGACGACGCCCCAGACGGGCGCGGGAACCCCACCGCCGGCGCCGAGCGCGTCGCACCAGGACCGCGCCGCGGTGGTCTGGTCGTACAGCCGCAGGTCGTCGCTGACGAGCATGACGCCAGGTAGCCGTTCGGTCCGTTGGGCCTCGGTCGGCCGGACGGCGTCGCGCCGCAGCGGCGCCGCGAGCAGCCCGGAGACCGCGCCCAGCAACGCCCGTTCGTCCTCGGTGTACGCGGGATCGCCAGCGTTGTTGAAGAACATCACCGATCCCCATACGCCGCTGCCGTCGACGACCAGCACCCGCAGCTCGTCGCCGATCCCGAGCGGCTGGTAGATCTCCCGCCAGCGCAGGGCCAGCTCCAGGTGGCCGCCGGTCGCCTCCCGAAGGGTCACGGCGCGGGCGTCGGCGTTCACCATGGCCGGGGTGCTGCTGACCTCGTCGAGGTCGGCGTCGAGCACGATCAGCTTGGGGACCTCGCGATGGTGCTCGATCGGGTAGTCCCCGACGCCCGAGTAGCCCGTGAGCGAGTCGGGATCGATGCGCAACGCGCACCACCGGTCGAACGTGAGCGCACGGCCGAGCTCGGCGACGGCGTCGAGCCAGAGCGCGTCGGTGTCGGCCGTCGAACCGGCCAACCGCTCCACCCGCTCGAGGGCGCGGGCCCTCGCTCGATGAGTCCCCACGTCCGAAGGCTACCTAAGTCCCAGACTTGTGGGATGTCCTTGGCCAGGGCCCATTCCGCACCATGATCGCGTGACTACTGAACTGACCCCGCGAAGTGTTCGCCGCCGTCGACGCCCTCGACAACGACGCCATGCTCGAGCTGCTCGCCCCCGACCCCGTCCAGGTGTTCGGCAACCAGGAGCCGCTGATGGGCCGCGACGCGATCAACGCGGCGAACAAGGCGTTCGCCACGATGGTCGCCGGCGTCCGGCACGACATCACGCGCGAGTGGTACCAGGGCAACGACGCCATCGTCGAGGCGAACGTGACGTACCAGCGCCTCGACGGCGGCCTCGTCAACCTCCCGGTCGTGTCGATCTACCGCACCGACGAGAACGGCCTGATCGAGGACTACCGGGTCTTCTACGACCCGGCACCCGTCTTCGCGCCCGCGAACGAGCGGGCCTGATGTTCCGTCCCGGCGTGTGGCGAAGCTCCGCCTCAGTCGATAAGGCCGTACGCCGGGATCGTCAGGAAGTCCTCGTAGTCGTCGGAGAGAGCGACCTGCTCGAAGAGCTGGCGGGCCTGACCGAAGCGCTGCTCGTCGAACGCGTCGCCGTATGACTCGCGGATCTTCGCCAGCTCCTCGTCGACGATCTGCCGCACCAGCTCGGCCGTGACGACGGCGCCGTCGTCGAGCTTGACGTCGTTGTGGACCCACTGCCAGATCTGCGACCGCGAGATCTCCGCGGTGGCAGCGTCCTCCATCAGGTTGTAGATCGCCGACCGCGCCGTTGCCGCCGCAGCCAGGCCTCGAGGTACAGCAGCGCCACCGTAGACGTTGTCGCGCAGGCCCGCCTCGGTCACGTCGCCCGGCGTCGCCGTGATGTCGAGCAGCTGCTCCGCCGTGACCGAGACACGTCCTCGCGCAGCCGCGTCGAGCTGGTTCGGCGCCGAGCCGAGCACGCCGTCGAAGACCTCCTGGCAGACCGGCACGAGGTCGGGGTGCGCCACCCAGGAGCCGTCGAAGCCGTCGCCGGCCTCGCGCTCCTTGTCCTCGCGGACCTTGGCGAAGCGCCTGCTCGTTGACCTCCGGGTCCTTCCGGCTCGGGATGAACGCGGCCATGCCGCCCATCGCGAACGCGCCGCGCTTGTGGCAGGTCCGGACCAGCAGCTCGGCGTAGGCGCGCATGAACGGCGCGGTCATCGTCACCGCGTTCGCGGTCCGGCAGCACGAAGTCGGCACCGGCGTCGCGGAAGTACTTGATGATGCTGAACAGGTAGTCCCAGCGGCCGGCGTTCAGACCCGACGCGTGCGTCGCGGAGCTCGTAGAGGATCTCCTCCATCTCGAACGCCGCCGGGATCGTCTCGATCAGCACGGTCGCCCGGACGGTGCCGTGCGGAATCCCGAGACGCTGCCTCGGCGAACGGTGAACACGTCGTTCCACAGCCGCGCCTCGAGGTGGCTCTCCATCTTCGGCAGGTAGAAGTACGGCCCGCTCCCCCGCTCCAGCAGCTCGCTGCGCGTTGTGGAAGAAGTAGCAGGCCGAAGTCGACGAGCGCGCCGACCGACCGGCTCGCCGTCCACGAGCACGTGCTGCTCGTCGAGGTGCCAGCCACGCGGCCGCATCACGATCGTGGCCAGCGGCTGGTCCGCGCGCAGCTCGTACGCTTGCCCCGTGGCGAGGTGAACGAGATCGTGCGGCGGACCGCGTCGTACAGGTTGACCTGGCCGCCGACCGACGTTCGCCCAGTGCGGGGTGTTCGCGTCCTCCATGTCGGCCAGCCAGACCCGGCGCGCCGGAGTTCAGCGCGTTGATCGTCATCTTCCGCTCGGTCGGGCCGGTGATCTCGACCCGCCGGTCCGTGCAGGTCCTCGGGCGGCGCCGCGGCCACCCGCCACGTCGCGTCGTCGCGGACGGCCGCGGTCTCCGGCAGGAAGTCGAGCCGACCGGTGCGTGCCGACCTCGTCGCGTCGTGCGCGGCGCGCGCGCGAGCAGCTCGTCGCGGCGGGCACCGAACTGCGCTGCAGCTCGGCGACGAACGCCAGCGCCTCCGGCGTCAGGATCTCGCTCGCCGCGGTCGACGTCGGCTCCGGTCACCCGGATGTCCACGAGCTTCCCAGCACGTCGAGCTCGTCGCGTCGGTACGCGTTTCCTGACCGCTGCACGGACGGCGGCGGCGACGGCCGGCGCGACGGCGGGGTCGAACACGCTCGGCACGATGTAGCTCGGCGTTCAGCTCGTCCGGCTGCGACCGCGTCGGCGATCGCGGTCGCGGCCGCGAGCAGCATCTCGTCGGTGATCTCGTGCGCGCCCGCGTCCAGCATGCCCGCGGAAGAAGCCGGGGAACGCGAGCACGTTGTTGATCTGGTTCGGGAAGTCCGACCGGCCGGTGGCGACGACGGCGGCGTGCTCGCCGCGCCGCGACCGGGTCGACCTCCGGGTCGGGGTTGGCCAGCGCGAACACGATCGCGTCCGTCGGCCATCGTCGCGATGTCGTCGCCGGTCAGCAGGTTCGGCGCCGAGACGCCGATGAACACGTCCGCGCCGGACGAGCACTCCTTGAGCGTGCCGTCGAAGCGCGCTCGGCGTTGGTGTTCTCGGCGATCCAGGGACGGAACTCGTCCAGGCCCTCTGGCCCGCGGTGCACCGCGCCCTTCGCGGTCGCAGGCGACGATGTCCGTGCGCCCTGGGCGTGCAGCAGCCGGATGATCGCGTGCCCGGCGGCGCCGACGCCCGCAGACCACGATCCGGACGTCGGCCGAGCTCCTTGCCGACCACCCGCAGCGCGTTGGTCAGCGCGGCGAGCACGACGATCGCGGTGCCGTGCTGGTCGTCGTGGAAGACCGGGATGTCGAGCATCTCGCGCAGCCGCCGCTCGATCTCGAAGCAGCGCGGCGCGGCGATGTCCTCGAGGTTGATCGCCGCCGTACGACCGGGGCCAGCGCCTGGACGATCGCGACGATCTCGTCGGTGTCCTGGGTGTCCAGGCAGACCGGCCAGGCGTCGACGCCGGCGAACTGCTTGAACAGCGCGGCCTTGCCCTCCATCACCGGCAGCGCGGCGGCCGGGCCGATGTTGCCGAGGCCGAGCACCGCCGAGCCGTCGGTGACCACCGCGACGGTGTTGCGCTTGATCGTCAGCCGGCGGGCGTCCTCGGGGTTCTCCGCGATCGCCATGCAGACCCGGGCGACGCCCGGCGTGTAGGCGCGGGAGAGGTCGTCGCGGTGCTTGAGCGGCACCTTCGGCGTCACCTCGAGCTTGCCGCCGAGGTGCATGCAGGAAGGTGCGGTCGCTGACCTTGCGGACGTTGACACCGTCCAGGTCACCGAGCGCCTTGGTGATCGGTCGGCGTGCGCGACGTCGACGGCGTCGCAGGTGACGTCGACGACGACGTGATCGGCGTGCGACTCGACGACGTCGAGCGCGGTGAGCGCGCCGCCGGCCGTACTCACGGCGGCGGAGAGCTGTGCGGTGGCCGTTGCGGAGGCGGGGCCTCGACGCGGACGGTGATCGCATACCCGGGACTCGGAGCTGGCATCAGCCTCAAACCATCCTGTCGGTTTCTACGTTGTGGATGCTAACTTCCAGGAAGCGAAAGTCCGCCAGCGTGAAGTTCGAGGACGAGCCCGCGGCGCTGGCGGTCCTCGGCGATGTGCGAGACGCCGCAGCGGGCGCGATGCCGCGGGGCCCCGTGCCGGTGACGTCCTCGCCCTCGACGACGACGGATGCCCGACAGCGACCGGGCGCAGGCCGGTGATCGCGTCGACCAGCTCGGTCTGGCCGTTGCCGTCGACGCCGGCGACGCCGACGATCTCGCCGGCGTGGACGGTCGAGCGACGAGCCCGTCGACGGCCGCGCAGGCCGCGGTCGTCGTCGACGCCGAGGTCGCGACCTCAGCACCGGCTCGCTCGGGCTCGCCGGCGGCTTCTCGACGCGCAGCAGCACCTCGCGCCCGACCATCATCCGCGCGAGCGCTCGCTCGGTCGCGCCCTCGGTCGTCGACGGTGCCGACGTTCTTGCCGCGGCGCAGCACGGTGACGCGGTCGGCGATCGCGAGCACCTCGTCGAGCTTGTGCGAGATGAAGACGATCGACAGTGCCGTCGCGCGCGCAGCGCCGTCGAGGACGTCGAACAGCTCGTCGGTCTCCTGGGCGGTGAGCACCGCGGTCGGCTCGTCGAGGACGAGGATCTGCGCGCCGCGGTACAGCGCCTTGCAGGATCTCGACGCGCTGCTGCTGGCCGACGCGTGCTGTCCTCGACGCGCGCGTCGGGGTCGACCGCGCAGCCCGTACCGCTCGGCGAGCTCGCGCACGCGCTCGTCGCGGCCGCGTCGACGTCGAGCAGCAGGCCCTTGCGCGGCTCGGCGGCCGAGCACGATGTTCTCGGCGACCGTCATCACCGGGATCGAGCATGAAGTGCTGGTGCACCATGCCGATGCCCGAGCGTCGATCGCGTCGCGCGGGCGACGTCGATGCGCGACCGGCTCGCCGTCGACGCGGATCTCGCCCTCGTCGGGGCTGAGAGCCCGTAGAGGACGTTCATCAGCGTCGACTTGCCCGCGCCGTTCTCCCCGAGCAGGGCGTGGATCTCGCCGGCGCCGCAGGTCGAAGTCGACGTCGTCGTTGGCGACGAGCGCGCCGAAGCGCTTGGTGATGCCGCGCAGCTCGAGCGGCAGGTCTCGGTGCGCGGGTCGACTCGCTACTTGACCGTGTCCGGGACGTCGGCGATCTCGCCGGCTTCGATGCTTCTCCTGGACCGCCTTGACCTGGCCGGCGTACGGCTGGCGGCCGCGGACAGCTTGCCGAGGCCGACGCCGTCGTTCTTCGACGTCGAAGACGTCGTCGGTGCCGCCCTTGAACGTGCCCTCCTGGACGCGCTTGATCGCGGTGAACACGGCCGACGTCGACCTTCTTCAGGGCGCTCGTGAGGATGTGCGCGCCGAGGTAGCCCTGGTCGGCGTCGACGCCGATGCCCTGCTCGCCCTTCTCCTTGGCGGCGTCGAGCGCGCCGAGGCCGCACTGGCCGGCGACCTGGAAGACGACGCTCGGAGCCCTCGCGCGATCTGGTCGAGCGCGATCTCCTTGCACTTCGCCTGGTCGACGAAGTCCTGGGAGTAGCCGTTGAGCGTCTTGATCGCCGGGGTTCGCCTTCTTGGCGCCGGCCTGGAAGCCGGCGATGTAGTGGTCGACCGGCGGGATCTTCTGGCCGCCGACGCTGCGACGACCGTGGTCGACGCTTGTGCGTCCTTGGCGTAGAGGCCGGCGAGGTAGCCGGCGAGGTAGCCGGCCTCCTGCTCCTTGAACAGCAGGCCCGCGGACGTTCTTGGGCTTGCTCTTCAGCCCGGCCTGCCGAGTAGTCGATGATCGCGAACTTCGCGTCCGGGAAGCTTCGCGGCGACCTTGCTCGATCGCGTCGGCCATCAGGAAGCCGACGCCGATGATCGAGGTCGTACTTCTGCTGCGCGAGCGTGGACAGGTTGGGCACGTAGTCGGCGTTCGGACTTCGAGGTGAGCACGCGGCCCTCGACGCCGAGCTCGGCCTTGGCCTGCTCGAGGCCCTTGTTGGCAAGCGCGTTGAACGAGCGGTCGTTGAGGCCGCCGATGTCGGTGACGAGACCGACCTTGATCTTCTTGGCTGCGGGCTCGACGGCGGCGGTGGCTGGCGGCGCCGCTGGAGCCCGAATCTGTCGTCGTCGCTGCCGCAGGCGGCACGGCAAGGCTGCCGACGGCCAGGATGAGGGCGACGGATCGCCCGATATGGACTGCGAAGCATGTGCTCCTTAACACCTCGCGGAGCCGGCGCCCCCGGATCGTGCGAACGGCGGCAATCTAAGCGACGCGCGAGCGCGTTGACCAACCTGGACCGAATGTCGGTCGCACATCGGGTCGGCGAAGCCCGCATCCATCGCTGTCCGAGTGAGCGCAAGCAGCTCGTCATCGCTCAGCCCGAAGTGCTCGTGGGCGATCGCGTACTCGCGGCCGATGGTCGCGCCGAAGTACGGCGGGTCGTCGGAGCCGAGCGTCACCTCGACCCCCGCCGCGCGCAGCGCGGGAAGCGGATGCTGTCGTAGCTCGGGAAGACCCCGAGGACGACGTTGGTGGTGGGGCAGACCTCGAGCGACGATCTCGCGCTCGGCGAGCTCGGCGACGAGCGCCGGGTCCTCGATCGCGCGCACGCCGTGGCTGATGCGCGTGACGCCGGCAGCTCCAGCGCCGCGCGCACGCGATCCGGCGCCGGCGTGCTCGCCGGCATGAACGCTGCAGCCGAGGCCGGCGTCGGCCGCCGAAGCCGAAGACCTCGGCGTAGTCGGCCGGCCGGGTAGTTGGCCTCGTCGCCGGCCATGTTGAAGCCGACGACGTACGGGTGCGGGCGCGCCGGCGGTTCGCTCGCGATCCGCTCCGCGCGCTCGACGCCGAAGTTGCGCACGCGCTCGCCAGCATCCGCGCCTCGATGCCGTGGTCGCGCGCGCGTCGTCGATCCCCGCGGCGATGCCGTCCCAGTGCTCGTCGTCGGTCAGGCCGACGCTGCCGCGCGTGGTCGGGGCTGGCGATCAGCTCGACGTAGACCGCGCCGCTCGTCGGCGCAGGCGCCGAGGTACTCGTAGGTGATGTCGCGGTAGTCCTCGCCGGTGCGGATGACGCAGGCGGCCATGTCGTACGTGTTCAGGAAGTCCAGGAAGTCGCGCCAAGCGAAGCGGTCCGGCGTCGGCGAACACGCCCTCGGGCACCTCGAGGCCGTTGCGCTCGGCGATCCGGCGCACGAGGTCGGGCGTGCCGTGCCCTCGAGGTGGACGTGGAGCTCGGCCTTGGGGACCATGGCCGCGCAGGCTATCGGCGCGCGCGCCGCGGCTTAGCCGAGCGCGGCGAGGAGGTCGGCGACGACGTCGTCGGGTGCTCGATCGATCTGGCGCTTGCCGTAGCGGCGCGTGACGTAGCCGTGGCGGCGCAGCCAGAGATCGCGGTCGTCGTCTGAGTCGGCCTGGTGCGGACGCTCGTGTTGGCGCCCGTCGAGCTCGACTGTGACGCGGCGGTCGGGCCACAGGCAGTCGACGGTCCACGGGCCGACGGCCTCGTTGCGCAATGGCAGCACGATCCCGCGTTCGATGAGGAGGCGGCGGAAGCTGCGCTCGAGCCTGGCTCTTCATCTGGCCGTGTCCCGGGCGTGGACTTGGAGTGCGGCGCGCAGCTTCGCGCTGCCCGGGTGGCCGCGCAGCGTGCGCTGCATGTCGCCGGGCGCAGGCGTCCGCGCCGAAACTCGGCTTCCGCGAGCGCGCGTCCGAGAGCGCGCCGGTTGTAGCGGGTCGCGAGGTCCAGCAGCGTGCGCGCGACGGAGGTGCTCGGAAAGCCGCCGTTGATGGTGACGTCCCCTTCGCGGAGCCGGCCGCTCCCGTGGAGCGCCACGCCCGTCGGGGCCTGTGCGCGGCCGCGGCACCGCCAACTGCATCACTGAGGGAGGGGCGGGAATGATGCGCCAGCGCCAGGCCGCCGTCCCATGACTGAGCAGCGCGCCGTCAGCTGCGCCCGGCTGACGATCCCCGCCTGCTCGCCCGCGATCACCCGAACTGGGTCGGATTGGGCTCGGTTTCCGGGCTTAACTTGACGCAGTTCAGGCATGCCGCCGTGCAGGTCGCCGCCCCCACCGTGCCGGAACAACGCGTACCTGCAACAACTCTGCGGCTACATCGCGCCCTACGAGGCCGCCGTCACGATCTCCAGCACCGCCGGGTTCTCGTCCAGCACGCGGTCGCCGACGCGAAAGGCGGCCGCGGAGCGCCTCGGCGGCGTGGGCGGCCGAGTCCTCGTCGCGGGCGTGGACGATGGCCAGCGGCCGGCCCTGGGGGCCGACGTGACGGAGCTTTCCGGCGGGCAACAACAGCGCGTCGCCATCGCCCGCGCCATCGCCATCGAGCCCGCCCTGCTTTTGTTTGACGAGCCGCTCTCGAATCTGGACGTAGCCTTGCGCGAAGAGACGCGCGGCGAGTTGCGCGAGCTTGGTCACTGCGTCTGGGACTGACAGCCATCTATGTCACGCACGATCAGGACGAAGCCTTCGCGCTCTGCGACCGCATCAGCGTGATGAGCGACGGGCGCATCCTGCAAACCGGAGCGCCGCACGAACTCTACGAGCGTCCGGCGCAAATCGCCGGTCGCGCGCTTTCTCGGACGCAACAATTTGATCCTTGCCCGGCGATTGACCTCCAGCGATGAGGCGATGGGAAAGTTCAAGACGATCGACGGCGGCCTACACCCTAACGGCTCCGTCCGAGCACGCCACTAAGGCCGCTTAATAAGAATTGTCGCTCGCCATCCGTCCCGAACACCTCGTCATCACGAAAGAGGCAGCGCCCGGAGCGGAGAACACAATCGAGCGGGCCATCCTGCGTGAGATTACGTTTGAGGGCGGGACCACCAGCATCCACCTGGACGCTAACGGGCTCCTGCTGGAAGCTCTTACCTTGAGCCCCGACGGATTTGCCATCGGCGAACCTGCGCCGTCCATCTTCCTCCCGAACGAATCACGATTTTAGGGACGAACGAATCATGACGCGGGAACGCAGGGAAGGAAGAGACAGGGACACGGAGACGCGGAGACGCGGGGAAACGAAGGCGATAAGGCGAAAGCGTCTGTAGCGCCTGTTCTTCCTCGCCGCGTCCCCGCGTCTCCGCGTCCACGCGTCTTGGTCCCCCGGCGTCTCCGCGTCACTTCCCTGCTTCTTCCTCTCCTCGTCTTCCTGATTCTGCTCTACGGCGTCATTTATCCGAACCTGCGCGTCCTGACTGCTTCGTTACAGGTCAACGGAGAATGGTCGCTGACGAATTTCATCAAC